>NZ_CP047186.1:0-3214120 GCF_009834165.1 Rathayibacter tanaceti
ATGGCAGACGACACGTCGATGGTCGACGCGTGGAACGTGATCCTCGGGGCACTGTCACAGGACGAGCGGATCACCGCACCTCTCTACGGCTTCGTCTCGCTCGTGGAACCCAAAGGCATCATGGCCGGCACGTTCTACCTCGAGGTCCCGAACGAGTTCACGCGCGGCATGCTCGAGCAGCGCGTACGCGTGCCACTGCTTAGCGCGATCGGGACGCTCGACGACTCCTTCGGGGTCTCGACGTTCGCCTTCGTGGTGAATCCCGACATCGAGCACGAGCCGCTGAGCTCCCCCTCGCCCTCGGAGTCGATGAACCCGTTCGAGCCGATCACCGCTTCCTCCGGGTCCGCCGCGCCGGTGCGCGTCGTCGAGGAGCTGCGCACCGCTCCGGCCACCGACACCCGGCTGAACCCGAAGTACAGCTTCGACAACTTCGTCATCGGAGGCTCCAACCGGTTCGCGCACGCCGCCGCCGTCGCCGTCGCCGAGGCCCCCGCGAAGGCCTACAACCCGCTCTTCGTCTACGGCGACTCCGGGCTCGGCAAGACGCACCTCCTCCACGCCATCGGCCACTACGCGATGAGCCTGTACCCCGGGATCCGCGTGCGCTACGTGTCGAGCGAGGAGTTCACCAACGACTTCATCAACTCGATCGCGAACAACCGGGGCAACGCGTTCCACGGTCGGTATCGCAACGTCGACATCCTCCTGATCGACGACATCCAGTTCTTGCAGGGCAAGGCGGAGACGCAGGAGGCGTTCTTCCATACCTTCAACCAGCTGCACGACCACAACAAGCAGGTCGTGATCACCTCCGATCTGCCACCGAAGGCCCTCACCGGGTTCGAGGACCGGATGCGCTCGCGCTTCGAGTGGGGCCTGATCACCGACGTGCAGGCGCCCGACCTCGAGACGCGCATCGCGATCCTCCGCAAGAAGGCGGTCAGTGAGAAGCTGCTCGTGCCCGACGACATCCTCGAGTTCATGGCCTCGAAGGTGTCGAGCAATATCCGCGAGCTCGAGGGGACGCTCATCCGCGTCACCGCATTCGCGAGCTTGAACCGCACGCCGGTCGACATGTCTCTCGTGCAGACGGTGCTGAAGGACCTGATCACGCTCGACGAGGACAACGTCATCTCGCCGGTCGATATCATCAACCACACCGCCGACTACTTCAAGCTCACGGTCGACGACCTCTACGGTTCCTCCCGCTCGCAGGCGGTGGCGACCGCGCGACAGATCGCGATGTACCTCTGCCGCGAGCTGACGAACCTCTCCCTACCCAAGATCGGGCAGCTGTTCGGCAACCGCGATCACACGACAGTGATGTACGCGAACAAGAAGATCTCGGAGCTCATGAAAGAGCGCCGCAGCATTTACAACCAGGTCACCGAGCTGACCACTCGCATCAAGACCAACCGCTAGCTGGAGAGGCGGTAGCGGCGGTTCCGGCTCTGAGAAGGTGCGGCGGCGTCCGCCGTGGCGGATCAGGGTCCGGAGACGCTGCCGCAGCGAGAGCACCGAGCGCCGTGACGGAGCGGTGAGCTTACGCATCGAGAGGCTCTCGCTGAGCAGCGTGAGAAGGAGCGCATCCCCGATCTTCTGGTCCGTGGAGGGCACCGTCCCCAGATCGAGTTCATCCGATCGCCTCTCCGCTTCGACACGTCTGATCACGGCTCGGAATCCGGTGCCCGGACGATCGGGGAACGGAGCCGGTTCCCGCCGACGAGCCCGGCGAGAAGGTCCATCGCCTCTCTGGTGTCGAGACCGAGAAGAGCACGGCACGCCGTAGGACTTCATCTGACGGTCGCCGTCTCCCCACCCGCTCGTAGGTTCCCGTCTCGATACCCTGCGTCGTGACGAAGCACGGCTTCGCGGCCGGCTCCCGTTTGTCAACGAGGACGACCACCGCGGGCGCACCATCCACTGCCGAGACGTCGATGTGAGCGCGGGGAGAAGGAGCGACAGTGCCGGCCGCGTCGTGCCTGCTTCGCGGCCGAACACCCCGGCCAGGGCGTTCTGGACAAGCGGAGGCATCGAATCCGGCGGCGGGCACGAAACGCACTGCCTCGTCGAGACCGAGGAGGATCAACCCTCCGTTGCCGGTGGCGAAGGCTCTCATAGTGGGCCAGAAGCTCTTCGAGGCTCCGCCGTCGACCCTGTCGCCCCGACATCCTGGGCGATTTCCACAGTGTGAGGAACCTGTGGATAACTGTGGACAACCGGCCCGTGACTGTGCGGGCGGAGCGGTCGCCTGTGGAAGGCGTTCGGTCGCTCCGGATCGCTCCACAGGGCGTCCACCGGCGCGCTCACACTCCCTCCACAGGGACGGTCCACCCCGATCCCTGTCCGCAGTAAGGGTCCGAAGCGTTTTCCACAGTTTCCACACGTGTTAACACTGTTAACGCAGTTCTCTCTTTAATCAGACGTCGACCGACAACCTCTCCACACCCGGCTCTCGCCGCTCGAGAGCAGCCCGCTTCCGAGGGGAGCGAGCCCTCCGGGTACGATGGGCGACGGTCTTCGTCCGCAACTCGTCAGGGGTGTACTCGTGAGGTTCCAAGCCAACCGCGATGTCTTCAGTGAGGCGGTGTCGTTCGCGGTCAAGCTGCTGCCGCAGCGCACGACACTGCCGATCCTCTCCGGCGTGCTCATCGAGGCGACAGCCGAGGGTCTGACCCTCTCCTCCTTCGATTACGAGGTGTCGGCCCAGACGCAGATCGCGGCCGATGTCGAAGAGACCGGGACAGTGCTGGTCTCCGGCCGCCTCCTCGCGGACATCGCCAACCGGCTGCCCAACGCGCCCGTGCGCATCGCCACGGAGGAATCGCGCGTCTCGGTCTCGGCGGGCTCGGCCCACTTCACGCTCCTCCAGATGCCGGTGGAGGAGTACCCGAGCATCCCCGAGATCGACGCCTCCACCGGGCTCGTGCCGGCCGACGCCTTCGCCGCGGCCGTGTCGCAGGTGGCGGTCGCAGCCTCCCGCGACGATGTCACCCCCGTGATCACCGGCGTGCAGCTCGAGATCACGGACAACACGATCGGCCTCGTGGCGACCGACCGCTACCGGGTCGCCGTCCGTGAGATCGACTGGGACAACGGCGAGAACCCCGCTCCCGCGCAGCCGGTCACCGCACTGGTGCCGGCGCGCACTCTCCAGGAGGTCGGCAAGACCTTCGGCCACTCGGGCACCGTCTCGATCGCGATCACCAACCGCGACGAGCGCGAGCTGATCGCGTTCACCGCCGACCGGAAGACGGTCACGTCACTGCTGATCAAGGGCAACTTCCCTCCCGTGAAGCGCCTCTTCCCCGCCTCCGTCGAGAACTACGCCGTCATGGCGACGAGCGACCTCATCGAGGCGACCCGCCGCGTCTCGCTCGTGCTCGAGCGGGAGGCCGCCCTCCGCTTCAGCTTCAGCAGCGACGGGCTGACGCTCGAGGCGATCGGCTCGGAGCAGGCGCAGGCCTCAGAGAGCATCGACGCGATCGTGACGGGAGACGACGTGGTCGTCTCGCTCAAGCCGCAGTTCCTGCTCGACGGCCTCGCTGCCGTGCACTCGGAGTTCGTGCGCATCGCGTTCACCAAAACCGAGAACCCCAACAAGCCCGGCCCCGTCCTCATCACGGCACAGACCTCGCGCGAGCAGCCCGGCAGCGACAGCTACCGCTACCTGCTCCAGCCCAACCTGCTGCTGCGCTGACCAGCTCCCGGATCGCAGAGCCGCGACCGTCCCGCTCCCGACGAGCGCCCGCCCGCCGGATATCGAATCCAGGAAGGTTCACCATGCACATCGGACTCGTCGGCCTCGGCAAGATGGGCGACAACATGCGCTCCCGCCTCCGCGAGAAGGGCGTCGAGGTCACCGGATACGACCGCAACCCGGAGGTCTCGGACGCCGCCTCGCTCGACGAGATGATCGCCGTGCTCCCCGCGCCCCGCGTCGTCTGGGTGATGGTCCCGGCGGGTGAGATCACCGATTCGGTGATCAAGGACCTCTCGGAGAAGCTCAGCGAGGGCGACCTCGTCATCGACGGCGGCAACTCCCGTTTCACCGAGGACTTCAAGCACGACGCGCTGCTGAAGCCGCTTGGGATCCACTACATCGACGCCGGCGTCTCCGGCGGAGTCTGGGGACTGCAGAACGGCTACGGCCTCATGGTCGGCGGGCCGAAGGAGCTCGTCGAGTACGCCATGCCCGTCTTCGACGCTTTGCGCCCGGAGGGCCCCCGCGAGGAGGGCTTCGTCCACGTCGGTGAGGTCGGCGCGGGGCACTACGCGAAGATGGTGCACAACGGCATCGAGTACGCGCTGATGCAGGCGTTCGCCGAGGGCTACGAGCTGCTCGACACCCGCAAGGACATCATCAACGACGTTACCGGCACCTTCAAGGCCTGGCAGCGCGGCACGGTCGTGCGCTCCTGGCTCCTCGAGCTGCTCGTCCGCGCCCTCGAGGAGGACCCGGAGTTCGAGCACATCGAGGGCTACGTCCAGGACTCCGGCGAGGGACGTTGGACGATCGAGGAGGCGATCAACAACGCCGTCCCGGTGCCCACGATCAGTGCCTCGATCTTCGCGCGCTTCGTCTCGCGCCAGGAGGACTCGCCGGCGATGAAGGCGGTCGCGGCGCTGCGGAACCAGTTCGGGGGGCATAGCGTCAAAGCCGTCGACTGAGCGGAGCTCAATCGACGGGCTCGGCCGGTCCCTGCCCGTCCTCGCGGCGGTCGGCTTGTCCAGGTAAGGGCGATTCGCAGAGCCGGTGACGGACTACGGACTGCGGCCCCCGTGAGGCAGGGATGCTCTCGCGGGGGCGGCGGGCCTTCGGCCGCCTTACCTGGTGGGGCGGCGGGCACATGCTGGTCCATGTGGCCTGCAGGGTGTATCGAGACTCCGAGACGAGCGGCGGAGGAGAGGAGCGCGACGTGCACGTGACGCAGTTGGCGCTCAGCGACTTCCGGAACTACGGGTCGGTCGACGTCGCGCTCGTTCCGGGATCGAACCTCTTCGTCGGGCGGAACGGACAGGGCAAGACGAACCTGGTCGAATCGCTCGGGTACCTCTCGACGCTCGGGTCGCACCGAGTGTCGAGCGACCAGGCGCTCATCCGCGCCGGCCGCGACAGCGCGGTGATCCGCGCCAGGCTCCGCAACGGCGACCGTGAGCTGCTCGCGGAGGTCCAGATCAACCGCTCCTCCCCCAACCGCGCTCAGATCAACCGCGGCGGCATCAAGCCGCGCGAGCTCCCCCGCTTCTTCTCGAGCGTCCTCTTCGCACCGGAGGATCTGCTCCTCATCCGCGGCGACCCGTCGGCCCGCCGGCGTTTCCTCGATCAGCTGGTCGTCCTCCGTTCCCCGCGGATGAGCGCAGTGCAAGCCGACTACGACCGGGTGCTGCGCCAGCGCAACTCCCTCCTGAAGTCGGCACGGACGAGCGGGATCCGCGACACGTCGAAGCTCGGCACCCTCGACATCTGGGATGAGCGTCTGATCGCGCTCGGCTCCGAGATAATGCAGTCCCGCATCACCCTTGTGGACGAGCTGAACGGGCCGGTCCGTGCCGCCTACGAGGCGGTCGCCGGAGCCGATCAGCGCCCGATGCTGCGCTCACGGTTGAGCATCGAGGGCGCGGTCGACGACGAGGGTGAGCCGGTCGAGCAGTCAGGCGCCTCCGAGTCGCCCGCGGTGGGCGAGGGGCTGGCGGAGGCGTTCGCGTCCGCCCTGGTCGGGGTGCGGCGCCGGGAGCTCGATCGGGGCGTCTCCCTCGTCGGCCCGCACCGCGACGACGTGCAGTTCGAGCTGAACTCGCTGCCCGCGAAGGGCTACGCGAGCCACGGCGAGAGCTGGTCGTTCGCGCTGGCGCTGAAACTGGGCGCGGCGGAGCTTCTGCGCCACGACTCCCCGATGGGCGACCCGGTGCTCATGCTCGACGACGTCTTCGCCGAACTGGATGCGCGCCGACGCGAGCGCCTCGCCACCGTGGTCGCCGACTACGAGCAGGTGCTGATCACTGCGGCGGTCTTCGACGACGTCCCGGAGGCACTCGCCGCGCAGACGGTGCGGATCGAGGCGGGCCGGATCGTGGGGACCGGAGCCGCCGCCGCTCCGATCACGGCACCTGAGCGGGAGTCGATCGTCGCCGAGCCCACTGCGGCGGAGCCGGCCGATGACTGACCCCGCCCGCCGCGGAGCCCCTGCCCCCGACTCCGAGGCCGCCCGTGTCTACCGGCACCTCAAGGAGGTGTTCGGCGCGGACGGCCCGCGCCGCGTCCGCCGGACCGTCGAGCGCGTAGAGCCCGCGGGCGACGCGATCCCGTTCGGCAAGGGTCGCGACCCGCACGACCTCGGCGACGTCCTTGACTCCCTCACGGTGAAGCTCGGCTGGACCGCGCCACTGGCGCAGGGCGACCTGATGTCGTCGTGGACGGCGATCGCCGGCGAGGAGACCGCGAAGCACTCGACTCCCGTCGGCGTCGTGGACGGCGTGCTCACCGTTGCGTGCGAGTCGACCGCGTGGTCGACGCAGCTGCGGCTGATGCGGATCGAGATCATGAACCACATCGCCGTGAACTTCCCCGACGCGGGTATCGCCTCGATCCGATTCCAGGGACCCGACGTCCCGAACTGGAAAAAGGGTCCCAGGTCGATTCCAGGGCGTGGTCCGCGCGACACCTACGGCTGACAACGCATTTTCGGTCGACCGTTCAACTTTCGCGCCTCAGATCGCCGTCCAGCGCTTCGGAACGGGCTCGTACGCGATAGAATGGGGGGCCGCCGAACCGCAGCGACTCCGCCCCGCGGGTGATCTCCAGATCTTCGCGTGCGCCGCGACGGACCGTCAGAGGAGAACTCCACAGCTATGACACAAGAGCCGAACGACTCCACGTCACCCGCAGAGAACGACCTGGACGCGAACGGCTCCTCCGGCCCCGCCGCTCCGCACGAGAGCATGTCGACGAAGTCGTCCGGCGACTACGGCGCCAATCAGATCCAGGTGCTCGAGGGTCTCGAGGCAGTTCGCAAGCGACCCGGGATGTACATCGGGTCCACCGGGCCGCGCGGTCTGCACCACCTGGTCTACGAGATCGTCGACAACGCCGTCGACGAGGCTCTCGCGGGCTACTGCGACAACATCGAGATCGTCATGCGCGCCGACGGAGGCGTCACCGTCGCCGACAATGGTCGCGGCATCCCGGTCGACATGCACCCCACCGAGGGCATCTCGACCGTCGAGCTCGTGCTGACGGTGCTGCACGCCGGCGGCAAGTTCGGGGGCGGCGGCTACGCGGTCTCCGGCGGTCTCCACGGCGTCGGCTCCTCCGTGGTCAACGCCCTCTCGACGCGGCTCGAGGTCGAGGTCAAGCGCCAGGGCGCGGTGTACCGGATGAGCTTCACCGATGGCGTCCCCGATTCCCCGCTCGAGAAGGGCGAGGCCAGCGACGAGACCGGCACCACGATCACCTTCTGGCCCAACGCCGAGATCTTCGAGACGGTCGAGTTCGACTACGAGACCCTCCGGGCGCGGTTCCAGCAGATGGCGTTCCTCAACAAGGGCCTGCGGATCGCGCTGACCGACCGGAACGAGGTCGAGTTCGAGGGGGAGGGCGAGGCCGAGACCGAGGGCGACCGCACCGACGTCTTCCACTACGAGAAGGGTCTCGTCGACTACGTCGAGTACATCAACTCGCTCAAGAAGTCCGATCTCGTGCACTCCGAGATCATCGACTTCGAGTCGGAGGACTCCGAGCGGCGCATCTCCCTCGAAGTCGCGATGCAGTGGACCACGGCCTACACCGAGAGTGTCCACACCTACGCGAACACGATCAACACCCACGAGGGCGGAACCCACGAGGAGGGCTTCCGCGCCGCGCTGACCTCGCTGGTCAACCGATACGCGCGCGCGAACAACCTGCTCAAGGAGAAGGACGAGAACCTCTCGGGTGACGACATCCGCGAGGGGCTCACCGCGGTTGTCTCGATCAAGCTCGGCGAGCCGCAGTTCGAGGGCCAGACGAAGACGAAGCTCGGCAACACCGAGGCCAAGGCGTTCGTGCAGCGCGTGGCCGGCGAGCAGCTCGCCGACTGGTTCGACCGCAACCCGAGCCAGGCCAAGGACATCATCCGCAAGGCGATCCAGGCCGCCTCCGCCCGCATGGCGGCGCGGAAGGCGCGCGAGACCGCCCGGCGCAAGGGCCTGCTCGAGGGCGGCGGGATGCCCGGCAAACTCAAGGACTGCCAGTCGAAGGACCCGTCGATCTCCGAGATCTTCATCGTCGAGGGCGACTCCGCGGGCGGATCCGCGGTGCAGGGCCGCAATCCCGAGACGCAGGCGATCCTCCCTCTGCGCGGCAAGATCCTCAACGTCGAGAAGGCGCGGCTCGATCGCGCGCTCGGCAACAACGAGGTCCAGGCGATGATCACGGCGTTCGGAGCCGGCATCGGCGAGGATTTCACTCCCGACAAGGCGCGGTACCACAAGATCATCCTGATGGCCGACGCCGACGTCGATGGCCAGCACATCACCACCCTCCTGCTGACCCTGCTGTTCCGCTACATGCGCCCGCTGATCGATCTGGGCTACGTCTACCTCGCTCAGCCGCCGCTCTACCGCCTCAAGTGGTCCAACTCGGCTCACGAGTACGTGTACAGCGACCGCGAGCGCGACGCGCTCCTCGCGCACGGTGCCGCCTCCAACAAGCGCATGCCCAAGGAGAACGGCATCCAGCGCTACAAGGGACTCGGCGAGATGGACTACAAGGAGCTCTGGGAGACGACGATGGACCCCGCCACGCGCACCCTCCTCCAGGTCACCCTCGACGACGCGGCCGCCGCAGACGAGATCTTCTCCACGCTGATGGGGGAGGACGTCGAGTCGCGCCGTTCCTTCATCCAGAAGAACGCGAAGGACGTCCGGTTCCTCGACATCTGAGATCGCGTCGCGATCTCGAGGGTCGAGCACAGACAGCAGCTCCACGCGCCACGGCAGCGGAACCCGACCACCTCGCCACGGCGACGACGGCCCGCAAAGGGCCGCACGACCACCGCCGAACCTCCACCCCGAGAACATTCCGAACGACCACCTGACACCCAGCGCGACCGCCGCCCCCACTCACCAGGGGCCCGGAACCATCTGAGAGACCAGAGATCATGGCAGACGAAGCAGACACACCCACCGGCCCGGACGACAGCGAGGACATCGTCACCGAGACCGGTGTGGTGATCCACGGGCACGACAAGATCGAGCCGGTCGACCTCCAGCTCGAGATGCAGCGCTCGTACCTCGACTACGCGATGAGCGTCATCGTCGGCCGTGCACTGCCCGAGGTGCGTGACGGTCTGAAGCCGGTGCACCGTCGCGTGATCTACGCCATGTACGACGGCGGCTACCGCCCCGACAAGGCCTTCTCGAAGTGCTCCCGCGTCGTCGGCGACGTCATGGGCCAGTTCCACCCGCACGGCGACTCCGCGATCTACGACGCCCTCGTGCGCCTCGTGCAGCCGTGGAGCCTCCGCTACCCGCTCGCTCTCGGCCAGGGCAACTTCGGCTCCCCCGGCAACGACGGCGCCGCGGCCCCGCGGTACACCGAGACCAAGATGGCGCCGCTGGCCCTCGAGATGGTCCGCGACATCGACAAGAACACCGTCGACTTCCAGGACAACTACGACGGGCGCACCCGCGAGCCGGCGATCCTCCCGGCACGCTTCCCCAACCTCCTGGTCAACGGTTCCGTCGGCATCGCGGTCGGCATGGCCACCAACATCCCGCCGCACAACCTCCGCGAGGTCGCTGCGGGTGCGAAGTGGGCGCTCGAGAACCCGGAGGCGACCCGCGAGGAGCTGCTCGAGGCGCTGCTCCAGCGGATCAAGGGCCCCGACTTCCCCACTGGCGCGCAGATCCTCGGCGTGCGCGGCATCCAGGTTGCGTACCGCACCGGCCGCGGCTCCATCACGATGCGCGCGGTCGTCTCGATCGAGGAGATCCAGGGCCGCACCTGCCTCGTCGTCACCGAGTTGCCGTACCAGGTGAACCCCGACAACCTGGCGGTCAAGATCGCCGAGCTGGTCAAGGACGGCCGCGTGTCCGGCATCGCCGACATCCGCGACGAGACCTCGGGCCGCACCGGGCAGCGCCTCGTGATCGTGCTGAAGCGAGACGCGGTCGCGAAGGTCGTGCTCAACAACCTCTACAAGCACACGCCGCTGCAGGAGAACTTCGGCGCGAACATGCTCGCGATCGTCGACGGCATCCCGCGCACGCTCTCGCTCGACGGCTTCATCCGGGCCTGGGTCGACCACCAGGTCGAGGTCGTCGTGCGGCGGACTCAGTACCTCCTCGACGAGGCGGAAGCGCGCATCCACATCCTGCGCGGCTACCTCAAGGCGCTCGACGCGCTCGACGAGGTCATCGCGCTCATCCGCCGCTCTCCCACCGTCGAGGAGGCGCGCGACGGCCTGATGGAGCTGCTCGACATCGACGAGGTGCAGTCGCGGGCGATCCTCGACATGCAGCTGCGCCGGCTGGCCGCGCTGGAGCGCCAGAAGATCATCGACGAGCACGACCGGATCCAGGCCGAGATCGAGGACTACAAGTCGATCCTCGCGAGTCCTGCGCGTCAGCGGACGATCATCTCGGACGAGCTCGACGAGATCGTCGAGCGGTTCGGTGACGATCGCCGCACCGAGATCCTCTTCGGCTTCGACGGCGACATGAGCGTGGAGGACCTGATCCCCGAGGAGGAGATGGTCGTCACCGTCACCCGCGGCGGCTATCTCAAGCGCACCCGCAGCGACTCCTACCGCGCCCAGCACCGCGGGGGCCGGGGCGTGCGCGGCGCGCAGCTGAAGGCCGACGACATCGTCGAGCACTTCTTCGTGACCACCACGCACCACTGGCTCCTCTTCTTCACCAACACCGGACGCGTGTACCGCGCCAAGACCTACGAGTTGCAGGAGGCCGGCCGCGACGCGAAGGGCCAGCACATCGCCAACCTCCTCGCGCTCGAGCCGGGAGAGCAGATCGCTCAGATCCTCGACATCCGCGACTACGAGGCGGCGCGCTACCTCGTGCTCGCCACTCGGGACGGCCTGGTCAAGAAGACGGCCCTCTCCGAGTACGACACCAACCGCTCCGGTGGGATTATCGCGATCAAGCTGCGCGACGGCGACGAACTGGTCTCGGCGCTCCTGGTGGAGGAGGACAGCGATGTGCTGCTCGTCTCGCGCAAGGGCATGTCGATCCGCTTCACCGCTTCCGACGAGGCGCTTCGCCCGATGGGCCGCTCGACGTCGGGAGTGCGCGGCATGGCGTTCCGCGGAGAGGACCGCCTTCTCGACGCGAACGTCGTCAGCGACGAGGGCTTCGTGTTCGTGGTGACCGAGGGAGGCTTCGCGAAGCGCACCGCCGTCGACCAGTACCGCCTCCAGGGCCGCGGCGGTCTGGGCATCAAGGTGGCCAAGCTCGAGGAGAAGCGGGGCGATCTCGTGGGCGCCATCATCACCGGAGAGGACGACGAGGTCCTCGTCGTCCTCGCCAGCGGCAAGGTGGTACGCTCTGCCGTGGCCGAGGTACCGGCCAAGGGTCGCGACACCATGGGAGTCGTCTTCGCACGATTCGCGGAGGACGACCGCATCATCGCACTCGCCAAGAACACCGAACGCAATCTCGACGCCCAGGACGAGGATCCCGACGCCGCGGCGCCGGCCGAGTCCGGCCCGGTGTCGGAGGAGGATGGGTCCGTAGATGAGTAGCACCGTCGCCGAGAAGCTCGCCAAGAAGTCCGCGAAGAGCCCGGCGGCGAAGCAGGTCCGCCTCAAGTTGGTCTACGTCGACTTCTGGTCGGCCGTGAAGCTCTCGTTCCTGATCGGCCTCACGCTCGCGATCATCACGATCGTCGTCGTCTACCTGGTCTACACGGTCCTGGCGCAGACGAACGTGTTCAACGAGGTCAACGGTCTCGTTCAGGACATCGCGGGCGCGGAGACGTTCGACCTCAACTCGGTCGTCTCACTTCCCCAGGTCATGGGGTTCGCGATCGTCGTGGCCGTGCTCAACACCATCGTGACCACCGCACTCGGGGCCATCGTCGCGGTGCTGTACAACCTCAGCGTGAAGATCACCGGAGGCCTGCTGGTCGGTTTCACCAACCAGTAGGGCGCGCGGAGCCGCCGATTGGGATTCTGACGTCGCGTCGGGTAGAGTCTCATCTGGTCATTTCGGGGGTATAGCTCAGGCGGTTAGAGCGCTTCACTGATAATGAAGAGGTCCCAGGTTCAAGTCCTGGTACCCCCACGGTGCCCATTGCGAGAGCCGCTCCCAGCGCGGCTCTCCGCAGTCGGCTCGTCGACGTGGCCCGTTCCACGGAGCGGGTCACGTCGGCTACCGAGAATCGCTGGCACGCGGTTCTCGCCTCCCGCCTTCATCCGGCGGTAGAACCCTCCTGATCGGCTCGCTGATCACGGGGCCTTAGCTCAGTTGGTAGAGCGCCTGCTTTGCAAGCAGGATGTCGGGAGTTCGATTCTCCCAGGCTCCACACTTCCTCCCAGCGCTCCGAGGTCGCCCTTCTGTCGTGCGATCGCGGTGGCCGACGACCGTGAACGTCTCGTGTGCCGCGCACCGAAGGCGTCGAGCGCCGCCAGTCCATTGGCTGGACGTATCGGTTGCGGCGTCCGGTGCGGCCCCGCCGCGACAGAACCTCTGCGTCGACAAGTGTGCGAACGGAGGAGTCGGCAGCGGGACAGCTGATCCGGCGAGAGGCGACCTCGTCTCCGGCTCGCTGCCATGGTCGTGACTCGAAGGTCGTCCGGGGCCACGGAGGCTGTGGGTGCTCCGCATCGCATCCGGTGATCACTCAACCCGCCTCTCCAGCCCCACCGGATCAAGCGCGGAGAAGACTCCAGCGGGCGAAGGGCTCGGGGTCGTGGTCAGGACTCCTCGCAGGCGAGACCGAGGAAGTTCTCGACCGAGAGGGTCTGGGAGGTGCCGTCGCGGATGTCGCCGACGATGACTTCGCCGACCGAGAGGGTGTCGAACTGCTCGGCGGTGAAGACCACCGGCCGGGCGACCACCGGTTCGCCGTCCGCATAGGCGCCGAGGACGTAGTCGACGCCCGGAGCGAAGCGGTCGATCACGGTGTCCGCGGGCCAGACGGTGCGCCCCACCAGATCCGTCGCTCCGAGCTGAGTGACGACGTCGGGGGAGACCCAGCGCGTGATCCTCCGCACCCCGTCTCCGATCTTCAGGGGAGAACGGTCGTCGACGGCGAGGTCGAGGCCGTTCACGATCCCGGAGCAGACCACGACGACTCCGAGCACCTCGGCGCGCTGGCCACCGCGACCGATTCCGACGGTCGCTGTCGACACCGGGCCTTCGGCCACGCACCCGGAGAGGGCGGCGAGCACGACTCCGATGCTCACGAGAGAAGAGCACCGGCGCATGGGACCTCCCCCGGTCACCCTACGCGGGTAGTGCCAGGGCGAGGGCGGTCAGAGCCTGCGGGAGCGTCGGCGCGCCCTCTGCGCGGAAGACGCCGGCGCCGGCGCTGTCTCTGACGACGATCGTCGGCGTGGAGCGGACGTCCGCCGCCTCGGCCTGGACGGGGTGGAAGGCGACGTCGAACTCGCGGATCTCGGCCGCAGGCACCAGCTCTGCCGCCCTGTCGAGCACCGACCGCGCAGTATGGCAGTCGCCGCAGAAGGCGGAGGTGTAGAGCTCGACGATCACCACAGGGGCAACGCTCCCGCCGATCCGGCGATTCCCGAGGTCAGCGCAGGAGCCACGCCTCGTTCATGGTGAGAGCGGCGTCGATCAGCTCGACGCGCTCCAGCTCCTCCACCTCGCCGACCGGGAACCACGCTGCGGCATCCGTGGACCCGTCGATCTCGTGGGTCAGCTCTCCCGAGACGATGCGGGCGCGATAGACGACGCGGATCGCATGCAGCGGGCCTGCGTCAGGGTCGCTCCGGCGGTGGGCCGGGATCACATGCGAGTCGACGCCGATCAGCGCCTCGAGCTCGGCGTGGTATCCGGTCTCCTCGAAGATCTCGCGGACCGCTGCGTCGGCCGGGGACTCGCCCTCGTCGATCCCGCCGCCCGGCAGCGTCCACGCCGACCAGGGCCCCTGGCTCCAGTGCGCGAGCAGCATCCGCTCACTGTCGATGATCACGCCGTACGCGGCGACCCGGATGTCCATCGTAGAAGCCTAACGCGCCTCTGACTCTGCCGCGGGCGCACGGACGAGCCGGACCCGCTGGGGCCCGGCTCGTCCGTGATGAACGTCAGGAGGCGGTCGAGGCCGCGTTCTGCGCGGCGCTCTCGGGCTCGTCCTCGGCCACCCAGAGCTCGTCGTCGGCGCGGAACGTTTGCCAGACGGCGTACCCGATGCCGCCGACCGCGACAAGAGCGGCACCGATGGCGAAGACCGTGCCCGCCTTGTTCTTCTTCTTCGGGGGAGTGGTCAGCTCCTCCCAGCGCGCCTTCGAGATCTCGGCGAGCTTCGCGCGGTTCTTCGAGTCCTTCGCGGCCCCGAACGCGGCGGCAGCGGTGCCCCCGACTGCCGCGACAGTCGGTGCGACGCGATGCTTGTAGGCGTCGCGTGCCGAGGAGTAGGTGCCCTCGACGGCGGAGACACCGTTGTCGTAGACGGGCTTCACGCGGGAGCGGTACGTGTCCTTGACGAGGGGCACGACCTCCTTCTTCGCGTACTTCGTGGCGTGGCGGCGGCTCTTCTCAAGAACGGCGGCCGCGTGCGCCAGCACCTCCTGCTGCTCGCCCCAGACCGCCTCGGCGTTCTTGCGAAGACGCTTGAGGTCCTTCTTGTGCTTACGTGACAGACCCATGTTGGTCCTCCATCGGCTACGAGCAGCGAACGCATCAATACTGCCACTCATCGATCGTCGTCCGCATCGCGCGCCCAGCGCATTGACACCGGGCGTTGCTGGGGCCTACAGACGCGCTGTGCGAGAATCCCTCCATGCCTTTGCACACCGCCGTCGCGACGTTCCACACCAACAAGGGCGACATCGTCGTCAACCTCTACGGGAACCACGCTCCCAAGACGGTCCGCAACTTCGTCGGTCTCGCGACCGGCGACATCGAGTGGACCCACCCGGCGACGGGCGCGAAGACGAAGGAGCCGCTCTACAACGGCACCGTCTTCCACCGCATCATCCCCGACTTCATGCTGCAGGGCGGAGACCCGCTCGGCCAGGGCGTCGGCGGACCCGGCTACCAGTTCGACGACGAGATCAGCCCGGAGCTCGACTTCACCGAGCCCTACATCCTCGCCATGGCGAACGCCGGCAAGCAGGCGGGGCGCGGCACCAACGGCTCGCAGTTCTTCATCACGGTAGCGCCGACCACCTGGCTCCAGGGCAAGCACACCATCTTCGGCGCTGTCGCCGACGAGGAGTCGAAGAAGCTCGTCCAGTCGCTCTCGGCCATCCCTACCGACGGCCGTGACAAGCCGCTCGACGACGTGGTCATCGAGAGCGTCGAGATCACCGAGGCCTGATCGCCTCGTCCACCACTCACTCGAGGGCCGGGTCCGTGAGGATCCGGCCCTCGTTCTCCCCGGAGGCACGTCCGTGACCCAGGTCCCGCCGAGCAGCGCGTACGCCTGCTACCGCCACCCCGATCGGCAGAGCTTCGTGCGCTGTCAGCGGTGCGGCCGCACCATCTGCGGCGAGTGCCAGACGCCGGCCCCGGTCGGCGTGATCTGCCCGGACGACATGGCGCAGCAGCGCGCAACCGCTCCGCGCACCCGCAGTCCGCTCGTCTCGCGCGTGCGAGCGATGACCCGGGCCGACCAGCCGACGGTGACCTACGCGATCATCGCGCTCTGCGTCGTCCTCTGGATCCTCGAGATCCTCCCGTTCGTCGGCGGTCCTGTGATCAACGCGCTCCTGTACGCCCCCGCCTACACGCTTCCCGGCTTCGGCGCCGACTTCGAGCCGTGGCGGATGCTCACCTCGGTGTTCCTGCACAGCACCTCGCTCTTCTTCGTCATCCCGTTCCACCTCGTGCTGAACATGTACACGCTGTGGGTGTTCGGGATGGCCCTCGAGCGGATGCTCGGCCGCGGGCGCTACCTCACGCTCTTCCTCCTCAGCGGATTCGCCGGCTCGGTGGGCGTGCTGCTCCTTGCCGACCCGCTGACGCCGGTGATCGGTGCCTCCGGGGCGATCTTCGGGCTGATGGGCGCGTACCTGGTGATCCTCCGGCACCTCGGCGGCCAGGCCTCGCAGCTGCTCGTACTCGTGGGGCTCAACCTCGTGATCGGTTTCCTCCCCGGGATGAACGTGGCCTGGCAGGCGCACGTCGGCGGCCTCGTGGCGGGTGCTCTGATCGGTCTGGTCTTCACCCGCACACGGCAGCGCTCGCAGCGGCGGTCACAGGACCTCCTGGTCGGGCTGATCGGCGTCGCCCTCGTGGCGATCACCGCGGGGGCGTACGTCCTGGCCTGATCCGGCGGCCCAGGTGCGCGGTGGGACCCCGCGGCGTCCCGGATCTGCCGCGGGCTGGGGTGTCCGCGGGCTGGGGAGGAAGTTATCCACAGAGTTGTTAACACTGGGGAGAACGAGGCGGGTGTCACCCGGAGCAGGACGGCGGGCGGGCGCGAGGGGGCGGCCGGACCAGCGTCAGGCCGCCGATCGCGGGCGTCGGCGTCTCCGATCGGCTCTGGGCCGTTCGGTCGCGGATCTCTCCACAGTAGTTTCCACAGCTGGGGATAATTACAGCCGTGTAGTTCGCCGGCGGCGGGCCACGACCACCGTCGCATCGCGATCGTCGTCACGGAGGACGGACGCACTGAACCCCGAGCCCTCGAAGGCGGCGGCACTCGCCCGGGCCTGACGCTCCCCGACCTCGATCACCACGGCGCCGTCGGGAGCGAGCCACTCCGACCCCTCGGCGGCGATGCGCCTGTGCAGTTCGAGGCCGTCCGGGCCACCGTCGAGCGTGAACCGCGGCTCGTGGACGCGCGCCTCGGGAGGCATCAGGCTGATCGCCTCCGTCGGCACATAGGGCGCGTTCACGACCACCACGTCGATCCTCCCCCGCTCGTCCGGCGGGAGCGCGGCGAAAAGATCGCTCTCGACGACCGTGGCCAGCTCCTCGAGGGTCTGCCGCGCGCACGCGACCGCCGCGGGGGAGAGATCGGCGGCGAGCAGGCGCACGTCCGGGCGCTCCTCGGCGATCGCGCGGGCGATCGCACCTGCCCCGCAGCAGAGGTCGAGCACGGTCGCGCCCGGCCGCAGCAGCGGCAGAGCGGAGTCGACCACCCACTCCGTCCGCACGCGCGGTACGAAGACACCGGGAGTGACCGGGACGCGCAGGCCCCGGAAGGCGACCCAGCCGAGGATCTGCTCGAGCGGTTCCCCTGCCTCGCGCCGGCACAGGAGGAGCTCCAGAGCGGAGGAGGACGCGGCCGCCTCCTCGAGGAGCACCGCTTCCTCCTCCGCGAAGACACAGCCGGCGGCGCGCAGGCGGGCCACCGACGACGAACGCCCCGTCGGCGGACCGGACGGGGCGTCGTTCACAACTGCGGGCTCAGCGCCAGCGGGTGGTCATCAGGAAGCCGATGAAGGCGATCCCGAACCCGATCAGAATGTTGAGATTGCCGAGATCGGGGATCGGCAGGATGCCCTGGCTCACGTAGAAGACGATGATCCAGATGAGGCCGAGCAGCATGAAGCCGAACATCACGGGCTTGAACCAGACCGGATTCGGTGCGTTCTCGCCGGTCCGGGCCTCGTCGCGCTCGGGCTTCGGGCTCTTCGTCGCTCGTGCCATGCCGACAACTGTACCCGGCGGAGGCTGGTGCCCGGGAGCAGGCCCGCGGCGCCCGACCGGGCCGGTCGCCGATCCGCGCGGTCCACGGCGTGGATCGGCACGACTCCGCAGGACGGGTCGTGCCCTCACAGCGTTGCGGATCGCGAGTCGTCCACAGGGCGCCGAGGACCTCCGCGGCCGCGCGTGCAGCACGCCTAGACTCGTCGCATGAGCGCCCAGAACACCGACGGGACGGCTCTGCGGCCGCGAGGGAAGCGGCGCAGAGCCCGCCCGGCCCGCCGCCTCTCGATCTTCGGAGTCGTCGGCGAGCTCCTGATGACGGCCGGCGCCCTCGTGCTCCTCTTCCTCGGCTGGCAGCTCTGGTGGAACGACGCGGTGATCGCCGGCCAGCAGACGACGCAGGCGGCCGAGCTGCGCGAGAGCTGGGGCGGCGCTGCTCCGCTCGACACCGCCGACACCTCGGCTCCCACCGAGCCGGTCGTCGCGACCGCGGCGGCGCTCGACACCTCCTTCGGCAACCTCTACATCCCCCGCTACGGCGACGGCTGGGTGCGCACGATCGCCGAAGGGATCGACGCCGAGAACGTGCTCGACGAGGGCAGCATCGGTCACTACCCCGGCACGCAGATGCCCGGGCAGCAGGGCAACTTCGCGCTCGCCGCCCACCGCAGCGCGTACGGCGGCGGGATGCATCTCATCGACGAGTTCCAGCTCGGCGATCCGATCTACATCGAGACCGCCGACGGCTGGTACACCTACCGTTTCCGCAACCTCGAGTACGTGCAGCCCTCCGACGTCCAGGTGATCGATGCGGTGCCGTGGACGCCCGATGCCTCGCCCGGCGACCGTCTGATCACCCTGACCAGCTGCAACCCGCTCTACTCGACCGCCGAGCGCATCATCGCCTACGGCGTCTTCGACTCGTTCCAGCCGCGCTCGGCCGGTGCCCCCGCCGAGATCGCCGGCTCGCTGGCTCAGGAGGGCTGAGCGTGTACGCGGCGCTGTGGCGCCTCCTGCCGGGACCCTGGTGGGTGCGGCTCCTGATCGTGCTCGCCCTGGCGGCGGCGGTGCTCGTCGCGCTCGACGAGTGGGTGTTCCCGTGGGTGCAGTCGCTGGTGCTCGACCGGAACGTGACCGTCGGCTCGTGATCGCGGGTGCGGGCCTGCGGATCCTGGTGGTCGACAACTACGACAGCTTCGTCTTCACGCTGGTCTCGTACCTCCGCGAGCTCGGAGCCGATGTCGACGTGGTCGAGGGAACGGAGTTGGGCGTCGACGGACTGCTCGCCCGCGCGCGGGGTGCCGACGGGGTCCTGATCTCGCCCGGACCGGGCCGACCGGAGGACGTCCCTGCCTCGGTGGCTCTGATCGGGCAGGCGCGCACTCTTTCGCAGCCACTCCTCGGGGTCTGCCTCGGACACCAGGTGCTCGTCCATGCCCTCGGCGGGCGCGTGCAGGAGGGGCCGGACCCGGTGCACGGGCGCACGTCGCGAATCCGTCACGACGGTGACCCGCTGTTCGCCGGGCTCCCCTCGGGCTTCGCGGGAATGCGATATCACTCCCTCCTGGTTGACCGCGAGTCCCTGCCGGGTGAGCTCCAGGTCATCGCTGTCTCGGAGGAGGGCATCGTCATGGGCGTGCGCCACCGTGAGGCTCCGCTCGTGGGCGTGCAGTTTCATCCAGAGTCAGTGCTGACCGAGGGCGGCCACAAGCTGATCGACAACTGGCTCGCCGACATCGCAGCGCGGAAACCGCCCGCGCGCTGATCCCGACACGCCCGGGCATTCGATATCGAGTGTTCTGCCGGATCGATTTCGGGCCGCTTATCGCCCTCTTTATCGTGGCGAGAGTGTGAGAATGAGCGGTGCTCTGTGTACCCCGAACGGGGGTGGGAGTTCCGCGTCAGGTGGGGTGCAGAATCCGCCAATTGACGGGTAAGAAAGAGGGTAAGACTGATCCGTGCCGGACGTTCCCGCGGGGCGGCGGCGCTCAGTCCCCTGCACACCCCCCGATCAGGTGTCGTGATGTGACGGGTCCGAGGCGGCGAAGGAGACCCCTTCTCCATGCATAATCGGAGGGCGTCAGCATGGGGACTGGCAGCGAGAGAGACTACCGGGGGAACAGATGGTCAAATCGATATCCTGGGCCTTTTCAGGTATTCGCGAGCTCGAGAACCTCGGGCCGCGGATCGTGGCGAAGCCCGGAACAGTCCCGAGCATTTCCGGCTCGGGATTCGGCACGGGCGACCTCAGCGTCGTACTGATGACCGTCTCACCCCTGCGGATCCTCCGCGGGACCTGGGCGGGAGACGACACCTCGTTCCTGAACTTCACCTTCCTCATCGACGGCTTCGTGCGCATGGTCGCGCCGGAACGCACGGTGCTCCTGCGCCCCGGTTCGGTCTCGTACCAGCAGGGCAACACGACCTTCACGACCGAGTCGACGACGCCGGCCACCCTGCTGCACGTCTCGATCCGCGCCGATGAGATGCGACGCTACGGCTTCGACACCGCGTCCCCCGTCCATGCGCTCGATCCCGACGCGCGCTCGACCCGGGCGGCTTACGCCTTCACCACGGCGTTCGCCCTTGCCGCGGAATCGGGAACCGGACTGCCCGGTGAGGGAGAGGTCACCGGCTTCGCCCACGTGGTCAAGCAGCTCCTGACGAGCGCATTCCTCGCTGCCGCCAGCGTCCAGCCTGGCACCACCAGTGTGCGGGCCGCGACGCTCGGTCGCGCTCGCACTGTGATCGACCGCACGCACCGCACTCCGCGCTGCACCCCGGAGGCGGTGGCCGACGCTGTCAACGTGTCGACCCGCTCCCTCCAGCGGCTCTTCGAGGACGCCGGTACCACGGTGGCCAGCGAGATCGAGCGGGCTCGTGTCGCGAGTGCGGTCGAGCTGCTGCGCCGTCGCCCGCGGGAGGTGCCCCTCGAAGCCATCGCCGCAGCATCCGGCTTCTCGTCCGCCGACCACCTCCGCAGGGCGTTGAAGCGCCGCGAGGGGCTCACTCCGAGCGACATCCGCGCTCGGACGACCCGACGCTCGAGCGACGCGACCCAGGGCGAGGTCGTGCGGCTGCAGCCTCCGCTCGCGGGAGTGCGCCGCGCCTAGCCCGCCCGTGGCTCAGCCCGCGCAGTAGCCGAGCTGGATGGTCGAGCCCTGGGGTACGTCCCCGGGGGCCCTCGACTGCGTGGTGATCGGCGGATTCGCGCGGGTCGCGTCGCAGCTCTCGTCAGGCACCTCGACCCCGACGAGCTGCAGCTTCTCGGAGGCGAGGGTCGCCAGCGCGCTGCTGAGGGAGGTGCCGACGAGGTCGGGCAGGGTGACCTGGCCGGACGAGACGACCAGGTCGATCGGAGTGCCGGGGGCGACCTGCTGGCCAGCTGCGGGAGAGGCGGACAGGACGACGTCTCCCGCCACGGTCGGTGAGTTCTCGCGCGTCTGAGACCCCTCGACGAATCCGGCCGCGGTGATCGCCTCGATCGCCTCGGCGAGCGTCTTCCCGGCGGTCTCGGGCACCGCCACAGGTTGCGGGCCCTGCGAGACGACGACGCGGATCACGGTCTCGGGGGCCACGATGGTGCCCGAACCGGGATCGGTCCGGATGACCTCGCCCTCGGGAACGCTCGTGCTGTACTCGGTGACCTGGCTCGGGACGAGGTCGATCGCCGTCAGTGTCTCCTGCGCGCTCTCGTAGGTGGTTTGCGTGAGCGAGGGGACCTCCCGCGACTGCGAGGGCAGGGTCGAATCGGGTTGCAGAGTCAGCACCCAGATCACCAGCGCGGCCACGATGACGGCGAGCACGACGATCGACGACCAGATCCAGAGCACCGGAGGGCGCCGCTGAGTGCGCACGATCGAGTTGTCCTCGGCCAGCTGGCGCAGGGCGAGCTCGGAATCGGTGACGCCGCCCTGGCTGCGGGCCGCGAAGAGCGAGGTCGTCAGCTCGTCGATCGGGCGGTGGTCGGGGAGGCGGCCGGCCGCGGCCTCGCGCAGGTCGTCGCGGAACTCCGCCGCGCCCTGGAAGCGCTCGTACCGGTCCTTCGAGAGGGCGCGCGCGACGACGGCGTCGAGGGCGGCGGAGACGGTGGGGTTGATCGAACTCGGCGCCGGCGGCGTCTCGCTGACGTGCTGATAGGCGACGGCGACGGGGGTGTCGCCGCGGAACGGCGCGCGACCGGTCAGCAGCTCGAAGAGCACGATGCCGGCCGAGTAGAGGTCGCTCCGTGCGTCGACCTGCTCGCCCTTGGCCTGCTCGGGAGAGAAGTACGCGGCGGTGCCCAGGATCGCGGTGGTTTGGGCGACGGTCGCGGCCGAATCGGAGACGGCACGGGCGATGCCGAAGTCCATCACCTTCACCTGGCCGGAGGGGGTCAGCATGATGTTGCCGGGCTTGATGTCGCGGTGCACCACTCCTGCCCGGTGTGAGTACTCGAGGGCTGTCAGGATGCCCTCGGTGATGCGGACGGCCTCGTCGACCTCGACGGGACCCTCGGCGATGACGTCCTTCAGCAGGCGCCCCTCGATGTGTTCCATGACGATGAAGGGACGGCGCGACTCGCCGCCGTTCTCGTCGACGGTGACCTCCTCGCCGGCGTCGAACACGCGGACGACGGTCGGGTGCGACATGCGCGACGCAGCCTGCGCCTCCTGCCGGAAGCGGAGCCGGAACGCGGAGTCGGAGGAGAGGGAGAGCTTCAGCTCCTTGATGGCCACGGTGCGGCCGAGCCGTGTGTCCGTTCCGAGGTGGACCTCGGACATCCCTCCGCGGCCGAGGCGGGGCCCGACCTGGTACCGACCCGCGATCAGGCGACCCTCATCCGTCACGCGCACGCTCCTGCCCTGTACTTCCGTGTGCCACGGCCCCGAGGGAGCCAGGGCAAGTGTACCTACGGGCCCCGGGTGTTCCCGGTGGGCGGCGCGGTGAGGGGCTCAGCCGCCCGATCCGGCGTCCGGTCACGCGATGAGGCCGCCCGGACCTCGCGGTCGGGCGGCCTCATCGGAGCGCGGCTACCGTGTCGACGGGGTGGCGGTACCGGACGGAGTGCTCGGCGACGGCGACGGCGTCGGTGCATCGACGGCGACCGTGAGGGTCGGCGAGGCCGCCGACTCCGTCTCGCCGCAGAGGACCGTGTAGGTGACGGCGATCTCGCCGGCGGCGGGGCCGGCCTGGATGCTCGCGGTCGTCGAGGTCGACGGGTTCGTGCTGGTCACGCTCGCGCCGTCTCCGGACGCGGCAACCCGGTAACCACTCACGGAGGTTCCACTCGGGCACTGGTTGTAGTTGCTCCAGGTCACGGTGAAGGTGGCTCCTGCGTCGACGCTCGATGCGGCCGGGGTCACCGTGGGCACGGCCGTCGGGGCGTCGGGAACAGCGACCGCCGTGTAGACCGAGACGTCGATCGTCGTGCCCTTGACGACGTTCGCGGTCGGATTGACGTCCTCGACGAGGCCGACCTGGTCGGCGGTGGGAGCGCTCGGCCCGTCGGTGCGGCGGACGCCCATGCCCAGCGCGTCGAGCTCGGTCTCGACCTCATCGAACGCACGACCGACGTAGTCGGCCTTGTTGATCACGACGGTGTTGGAGGTGGGTGTCGGCGTCGCGCTCGGAGTCTGCGACGGCGTCGGCGAGGGCGCCGTGCTCTGCGGGGCGCTCGCCGTGGGACGGGCCTGGGAGTCGCCTCCGGTCGTGAGAGCGAAGATCGTGCCTGCGATCACGACCGCGAGGATGACGATGAGGGCGATGAGCGGCCAGGTCCACGGGCTGCGCTTGCGCGGCTCCTCGGCGGGAGGTGCGGGCTCGTCGAGCGCCGCGAACGGGTCGGCCGCAGCGGCCGCGGCGGAGGGGAGCACCGTGGTGGCCTGGGTCGCGCCCTGAGGGGAGGGGAGGACCGTGGTGGCCTGGGTCGCCGCGAGATCGCCGGCGACGGCGGGCACGGCCACGGTTGCTCCGCGCACGTCGCCCGAGCGCAACGCCTGGGCCGCGCGGGCGAGGTGCGCCGCGGTGGCGGGGCGATCGGCCGGCTTCTTCGAGATGCAGGAGTAGACGAGGTTGCGCACCGGTTCCGCGACCGTGACCGGGAGCTCCGGCGGGGTGTCGTTGATCTGCGCCATCGCGATCGCGACCTGCGACTCGCCGGTGAAGGGGCGGCGACCCGCCAGGCACTCGTACGCGACGATGCCGAGCGAGTAGATGTCGGTCGCGGGGGAGGCGGGCTGGCCGCTCGCCTGCTCCGGAGAGAGGTACTGGACGGTGCCCATGACCTGGCCGGTCGCGGTCAGCGGGACCTGATCGGCGATGCGGGCGATGCCGAAGTCGGTGATCTTGACGCGGCCGTCCGGAGTGATCAGCAGGTTGCCCGGCTTGACGTCGCGGTGCACGAGGCCCGCGGCATGCGCGGCGTGCAGGGCCAGAGCCGTCTGCGCGACGATGTCGAGGACCTTGTCGGTGGAGAGGACGCGTTCGCGTTCCAGCACGGTCGAGAGCGCCTCGCCGGGGACGAGCTCCATGACCAGATAGGCCGAGCCGTCCTCCTCGCCGTAGTCGTACACGTTGGCTATGCCCTCGTGGTTGACCAGCGCCGCGTGGCGGGCCTCAGCGCGGAAGCGCTCGAGGAAGCCGGGGTCGCCGAGGTACTCGTCCTTCAGGATCTTGATCGCGATCGTGCGGCCGATGACCAGATCGGTCGCCTGCCACACCTCTCCCATGCCGCCGATGGCGATCCGGGACTGCAGCTCGTAGCGTCCCCCGAAGGTGAGGCCTGTCGTGGGTCTCATTTGTTCAGCACCGCCTCTAGTACCTGTTGTCCGATGGGTGCGGCGATCAGGTTGCCGTACCCGTTCTGGCCGAGCCCTCCACCGTTCTCCACGAGCACGGTGATGGCGTACTGCGGGTCGTCCGCGGGCGCGAAGCCGGTGAACCAGAGGGTGTACGGGTCGTCCGCGCCGTTCTCGGCGGTACCGGTCTTACCGGCCACAGTGACGCCCCCTATTGTTGCATTCGTCGCCGCGCCTCCCTGGACGCTGGCGACCATCATCGCCTTGACGGCGTCCGCGGTCTGCGTGCTCACCGCCCGGCCGAGCGACCTCTCCTGGAACTGCTGCAGGACGCTGAGGTCCTGCGAGCGGATGGAGTCGACCAGGTTCGGCTGCATGACCTCGCCGCCGTTCGCGATCGCCGCCGAGACCATCGCGATCTGCAGCGGCGTCGCCTTGACCTCGTACTGCCCGAACGCGGTGAGCGCCGTCTGCGCGTCGTCCGTGGCGGAGGGGTACTGGCTGGCCTCGACCGACATCGGGATCTCGAGCTCCGTGTCGAAACCGAACTTCTCGGCCTGCGAGCGGATCGCGTCGGCCCCGAGCTGCACGCCCATCTCGGCCATCGGCACGTTGCACGAGAGCGAGACCGCGGTCGCGAGCGTGACCGTGTCACCGGGGCCGCAGAGGCCGCCTCCGGAGTTGGTCACCTGAGAACTCGACCCGGGCAGCGTGAAGGACGCGGCGTTCGGGAAGCTCGAGTCCGCCGTGAAGCGCCCGGACTCGAGCGCAGCGGACGCGACGACCAGCTTGAAGACCGAGCCGGGCGGGTTCAGCGAGCCGCCGATCGCGCGGTTGACGAGCGGCTGCGAGGAGTCGTCGTTCAGGGCGCGGTAGGCGGCGAGCACGTCGCCCGTGTCGTGGGGGGTGAGAGCAGTGGGGTCGAAGCTCGGCTTCGAGACCATGGCGAGGATCCGCCCGGTGGCCGGCTCGGTGACGACGACCGCTCCGGTGTAGTCGCCGAGGGCGTCGAAGGCGGCCTGCTGGGCGACCGGGTCGATCGAGAGCTCGACCGACGCGCCCTTCGGGTCCTGGCCGGAGACGAGGTTGTTGATCTCGTCGAAGAACTGCGAGTTCGAGGTGCCCGAGAGATAGTCGTTGAGCGAGCGCTCGACACCCGTGGTGCCCTGGTCGAGAGTGAAGTAGCCGGTGACGGCCGAGTAGAGCGGGCCGTTCGCGTACTGGCGCTGGAACTTGTACAGATCGTCCGAGGGCGTCGAGGAGGCGATGGGCTGCCCCGCGACGAGGATCGGCCCGCGCTCGGTCGAGAAGCTCTCGTAGAGGGTCCGCGTGTTCCGTCCGTCCTCCGCGAGTGAGTCGGCCTGGATGACCTGGATCGTGGTCGTGGACAGGAAGAGGGCGACGAACATCGTCAGCACGACGAGGCTCACGCGTTTGAGTTCTCGGTTCATCGACGGATCACACCACCAGACGAGGCTGACTGCGGACTGTGTCGGAGAGGCGCAGCAGCACAGCCACGATCATCCAGTTCGCCACGAGGGAGGAGCCGCCGGCCGCCAGGAAGGGCGTGGTCAGGCCGGTCAGCGGGATGACGCGGGTGACGCCTCCGATGACGATGAAGCACTGCAGGGCGATCACGAACGAGAGGCCGACTCCCAGGAGGCGGCCGAAGTCGTCCTGCCCGGCGAAGCCGATGCGGAAGCCCCGCGAGACAAGGAGGAGGTAGAGGCCGAAGATCGCGAACAGGCCGGCCAGGCCCAGCTCCTCGCCGAGGCTCGCGATGATGTAGTCGGACTGCGGGACCGGAGTGACATCCGGCATTCCCTGGCCGAGCCCCGTTCCGAGCAGGCCGCCGTGCGCCAGGCCGAACAGACCCTGGACGAGCTGGTAGCTGCCTCCCGGGTCGGCGCTGTAGCGCTCGGCGCTCAGAGGCTCCAGCCAGTTCGCGAAGCGGTTGCCCACGTAGTCGAGGGTCTGACTGGCCAGCAGCGCGCCTCCGAGGAACAGGCCGACGCCGATGAGCACCCAGCTGGTGCGCCCCGTGGCGACGTAGAGCATCACCAGGAACAGGCCGAAGTAGAGCAGTGCGGTGCCCAGATCGCGCTGGAAGACGATGACGCCCATCGTGACGGCCCAGATGACCAGGATCGGCCCGAGGTCACGCAGGCGCGGGAAGCGCATCCCGAGCACGGTGCGGCCGACCATCGAGAGGGAGTCGCGGTTGCGCACGAGGTAGCCGGCGAAGAACACGGCGAGGGCGATCTTGGCGATCTCGCCGGGCTGGAAGCTCGCGACGTCACCGATGCCGATCCAGACGCGGGCGCCGCTGACCTCGCGACCGATGAACGGCAGCAGCGGAAGCAGGAGCAGCGCGATCGCGACGAATCCGGCCACGTAGGTGTAGCGGAACAGCACGCGGTGGTTGCGGATCACCAGTAGGACAACGATCGCGGCGACGACCGCGAGGCCGCTCCAGAAGAGCTGCCGTACGGCGACCGAATCCCAGCCGGTGACTCCGTCGGCGATGTCGATGCGGTAGATCTCGGCGACGCCCAGGCCGTTCAGCACCGTCGCGATGGGCAGCAGGAAGGGGTCCGCTGCCGGGGCGGCGAACCGCAGCACCACGTGGACCGCCAGCACCAGGCCCGCGAGACCGGCGCCGAGCGAGACGAGCGTGCTGTCGACGGCGCCGAGCGCGCCGAGCTGCACGAGGACGATCGCGGCGGCGTCGATGACGCACGCGAAGACCAGCAGGAGCAGCTCGAGGTTGCGCAGCTTCTGCCGGAAGAAGCCCTGCCGCTCGGAGGTGGGGCGGGCGGTGGCCGTGGCGGCGTCCGTCATGGTGCTCCGTTCGCGTCCGTCAGGCGCTCGACGATCTCGACGGCGGCCGGGTAGGAGTCGGCGCTGATGGTCTGCTCCAGCTGCTCGACGTCGTAGGCGCGCAGGGAGTCGATCGGGATGCCGGTGTCCTCCCTCACCTCCGACAGTGAGAGCGGGCCGACCGACTGCTGGATGCCCTGGTAGATGATCACGGTGTCGCCGTCGGTGCCCACGTAGAAGCGCGACTGCGTCCAGTCGTAGGCGAGCAGCACGCCCAGGAAACCGATGATGAGCACGAGCGAGAGGCCGACGAGCCAGGTGATGCGGCGGCGCAGGTGCCGGCGGCGGTCCTCCTCGATGAGCTCGTCGAGGTAGTCCTCGGAGGCGGGCTCGAAGTGGGTGGGGCCCTGCGCGGCCGGTGCGCGGGTGTGCAGGCGGAGGCCGGGGATCCTCCCGCGGCTCTGCGACTCGTCGGTGCTCAGCGGTGTCGGCGAAGCGGCCGAGCCGACGACCACCGGCTCCTCGCTGGGCGCGAGGATCTGCGCGGTGTCGCCCGCTCCGGGGATGTCGAGGATGACCACGGTCACGTTGTCGGGGGCGCCGTGCGAGAGGCTGTCCCGGATCAGCCGGTCCGCCACCTGCTGCGCGGTCTCGTCGCGGCTCAGTTCCTTGAGGATCTCGTCGTGCGGGACGACTCCCGACAGGCCGTCGGAGCAGATCAGCCAGCGGTCGTGCGGCTCGGTCTCGAGGGTCAGCGTGTCGATCTCGGGGTTGGCGTGGACGTCGCCGAGCACCCGCATCAGGACGGAGCGGCGCGGGTGCGTCATCGCCTCCTCCTCGGTGATGCGGCCCGAGTCGACCAGTCGCTGCACGAAGGTGTGATCGGTGGTGACCTGCTCGAGCTTGCCGTCGCGCAGGACGTAGATGCGGGAGTCGCCGATGTGGGCGATAGCGACCGACTCGCCCACCCGCGCGATCGCGCTGACCGTCGTGCCCATCCCCGTGAGCTCCGGATGGTCGACGACGGCCTCGGCCAGCAGAGTGTTCGCGGCGAGCAGCGTCCGCTTGAGCTCGTCCTCGGCCTCATAGGTCGAGGCGTAGGGGCGGTCGGCCTCCGCGATGCGCTTGATTGCGATGGAGGAGGCGACGTCGCCTCCCGCGTGCCCGCCCATGCCGTCGGCGACCACGAAGAGCTGTCGCCCGGCGTAGCCGGAATCCTGATTGTTCGAGCGGATCCGGCCGACGTGCGAGACGGCGGCGCTCTCGCGCACCGCGCCGGAACCGGAGGCGCTCTCCGGAGTCGATGCCACGCGCTACGACCGCCGCAGTTCGAAGGTGGTGGTGCCGACCTTGACGGGCGTGTTCAGCGGAACCTTCGTGGGCGCGCCGACGCGACGGCCGTCGAGGAACGTTCCGTTCGTCGAGTCGAGGTCCTGGATCATCCACTCGTCGTTCCAGAGGAGCAGACGTGCGTGGTGGGTCGAGGTGTAGTCGTCGCGGATCACCAGGGTCGACTCGGCGGAGCGGCCGATGGTGAGTGGCTCGCCCGCTAGCTCGAGCTCGGTGCCCCGCTTGGGGCCGGAGGTGATGACGAGGCGCTGGGCGGTGTGGACGGTCGCGGCGCCTCCCGGCTCGGGACGCTCGGCAGCGGCCTCGCGGCTGCGGCGGGCCGACGGGGCGGACGGCGGGGCGGGAGCGGCGGGCTGAGCCGGAGCCGTGGGCTGAGCCGGAGCCGCGACGATCGGCTGGGCCGCCGTCACGAAGGGGGACTCGGGAGCGGCCTGCGCGCCGGCGGGGAGCTTGCGCACCCGCTGCCCGAACAGGTCGGACCGCAGCGCGTAGACGATGCCGAACACGAAGAACCACAGCAGCGCGAGGAACGCGATGCGCAGGAGGAAGAGAGTGAGCTCGCTCATAGCCGGTCGTCCCAGAATCCCTCGGAGCTGCGTCCGGCGGCCCTGCCGGACGACGAGCGGTCGGCGCGCGCGGGTGCTGCACCCTGCACGACGCGGTAGACGATGGACGTGCGTCCGATCGTGATGGTCTGCTCCGGCGAGAGGGGCGCCTGCGTGACGGGCCGTCCGTCGAGCTTCGAGCCGTTCGTCGAGCCGAGGTCGTGCACCTGGGCGCGCGAACCGTCCCACAGGATCTCGACGTGCTTGCGTGAGGTTCCGGAATCGTCGACGGTGATGTCGGCGTCGCTCCCGCGGCCGATGACGGTGCGGGATTTGGTGATCGTGTGGCGCGTGCCGCCGATGTCGAGGACGGGAGTGTAGGCGACCGTGCCCTTGACGCTCCGCGAGTCGACCTCGACCATCCCGTCGCTCAGCGAGGCGTCGATCGCCAGCGCGATGGAGATCGGGCCGGGAAAGCGGTAGCCCTGCTTGGTCGCGTGCTCGGTCGCGACCGTAGTGAGCTGATCGACGAGGGTCGCGCCCAGCTTCTCCATGCGCTCGAGGTCGGTCGCGGACATCCGCAGCACGAGGTCGTTGGGCACGAGGATCCGGTCTCGGCTGACGACGGCGGCGGTGGTGTCGAGTTCCCGGCGAAGGGCGGAGGCGAGCTCGACCGGCTGCAGACCCGACTTGAAGGTCCTCGCGAACGCGCCGTTGACGACGCGCTCGAGCCCCTTCTCGAAGTTGTCCAGTATGCCCACAGTCTTCCGATCTTCCGGTTCTTCGCCTTCTCGGCGGTCGCGCACGGATCGAGATGTCTGCGCGCCCGTCGCCGCTTCCTGTCTGGTCTGCGCCGCGCACGGCTACGGGCATGTTACTGGGATGGTCTGGGTGCGCGATCCTCCGCGGTGCTTTCGCGGGTTCGGGAGGCGTGCGGAGGGCGTGCCGGCGCGCGTGCGGGCGTGTCAACCGGGCGAGGGGCGAGGTGCGAGCCGGCCGGCCGACGCGGTTCGGCCCCGTGGCCCGGGGGTGCTACGATTTCACGTCGGCGCTTCGGTGCCGCTGGTGAGCGCGAGTGGCGGAATAGGCAGACGCGCACGGTTCAGGTCCGTGTGCCCGAAAGGGCGTGGGGGTTCAACTCCCCCCTCGCGCACCAGAGCTCGAAGCCCCCGATCGGATGTCCGGTCGGGGGCTCTTCTCGCTCCCAAGCCCTCGTGCTGTTGGAGCGCAGCGTGCGCCATGCCGCTCCGATCAGTCGTCTGGGACGTCGAATCGGTCTTCTGTGCCGGTCTCCGGCACCGCTCGGTGGTGGCGGATCCTCGCCGGGAACGCCGTTCCCGGCCCATAGGTCACGTTCGGCCCGCGCCCCGGACCGGGGGATTTGACCAGGAGATCGCGCTTGATGAGATCGGCGATAAGCCGGGACGTCGTCTGAGAGTCCACGTCGAGGAGGACGCGGACCATCCGCGCGTTGATGCTCCCCGTCTCGCGGAGCAGCTCGATCATCTTCCGGTCCAGCTGATCGGCCGTCCGCCTCCGATAGGTGACGGCGGCTCCGAGAGCGGCGAGCGGCCCCTCTCGCAGTCGATAGCGCGGCAGAGTCCTCCGTGATGAGTCACGGGTCGGTTCGAGCAGAGGAACGCGTTCGGAGCTCAACCGCTCGAGCACCGACTGTGCTTCCGAGGTTCCCGACTTCTGCAGAATCGGGACGAGCTGCTGCGCAGTGATCGTCCGCTGAGTGAGAAGAGTGAGGAGGATGGTCATGGTGTCCGCATCCTCGGTCTCCTCGGGCGGCAGGGTCGCGACGAAGCGGGTGAGCGCAGAGTTCGGCGCTCCTCCGATGAGCGTCACCCGGACATGGTCTCCCTCGGAGAGGAACGAGGGCGGTTGGTGCCCGAGTCTTGCCATCTCGGCATACATTTTGTCGACGCCGGAGCCGGCGGTCTCGGCGTAGCCGAGGGCGCGTAGTGCGCCGGCGAGCTGGCCGTTCCGGGGGCGGGAAGACGTGGTCAGGACGTTATCGGCGCGTACTCCGCTCACGAATCCACCCGGGGATGTGACGACGAGCTGTGTCTGCGTGTGCTCGACCGTGACCCTTCCATTCCCTCGATAGTCACGGTGCACCGCAGCATTGACGACGACCTCGCGGATGGCGGCCTCGGGCAGATCGGAGACGTGGAGCTGCTGGCCCCTGCCGATGGAGACGGGTGTCGTGTCGATTCGCGCGCTGATGAGCTGGAAAAGCTGCTCCAGAAGGAGCACCAAAGGGCCCGTCAGCTGCTCGTTCGCCGTCACGGTTCCCGTGGGCGTCCGACGGTGGACGTAGGAGAACGCGGCTGTGTGCTCGTGCTGATCGGTGACGAGAAGGGCTCCGGTGTTCGTGAGTCGCCCGTCGTCGGTGACGACTCCGAGGCCGCGCAGAATGTCGATCTCCTGAGGCTGCTGCGCGAGTCGACGACTCGCCGGTGATGCGGCGCGCTCAAGAAGTCGTCGAATGGTCGCCATCGCGACGGGATCTACGGCGGATGCCTTCGTTCTCGACGCGGACGCCGACCAGTCCTGGCCTCGTCGCTCAGCAATGACGGAAGCGATGCGGTCAGTCGACATCGGCGAGCAGGAGTCACCGATTCGCTCGGTGGGAATGCGGCTCTTCAGGCTGTGCACGGTGACGCTCGCCGGTACGTCGACCACGAGGACATGGACGCCCCGGTGCTGCAGGGCGACGACATCGACAAGGAGCTTCGGCTCTGTGAGCTCGTATATCCGCGAGCGCGTCCGATCGGGATCCAGGCGCGAACCGATGATCGCCTCGGGCCCTGCTACGCGGTCGTGGACTCCGACGACGACCAGACCACCCGACGCATTCGCGAAACACGCCGTCGCCTCGGCGATGTTGAGGACATCGTCGTCAGCGGATCGACCGTCCCGCTTGAAATCGAGGTTCTGATTCTCGAGTTCGTGCGCCGTCGCTCCGGCTTCGAGGCGGCGCAGTGCATCATCGAGCAGGCGCGCTGATGTTTCTCGCATGTTTTCACTCTCCCTGACAGTGAAGGGCTTGATGAAACTACCGCGAAACGTGCTCCGTGAGAAGCTGCGGGCAGGATGAGCGGGCGGTGCAGGAGAGCAGGCGCGCCGCGCAGACTCTTCGTCGGAACGTCGGAGAGGTCGGGTAGGAGCGGAAGGGAGGTCCGGGACGCAGGGTGCGCCCGATCGTCAGCGGCGAGTGAGCTCGACGACGGGGATCGTGCGGGTGGTGCGCTTCTCGTAGTCGAGGAAGGCGGCGGAGGCGGTGGTGAAGCGGGACCAGCCGGCGTCGCGCTCGTCGCCGGTGAGGACGCGGGCGCGGACGTCGACGGTTCCGTCGTCGGGGGTCTCGATCGCGAGGTCGGGGTGGGCGACGAGATTGTGGAACCAGGCCGGGTGCTTCGGGGCACCGGCTGCGGAGGCGGCGAGGAGCCAGACGTCGGGGGAGGGGTGCAGCGCCATCAGCGGAGTCACGCGCTCCTCGCCGGAGCGGGCGCCTCGGTGGTGCACCAGGATGAGGTTCCTCCCGAAGCCCCCGGTGGTCACGGTTCCGCCGCTGGTGCGGAACTCCTCGATGATCGTGTCGTTCCAGTCGGCCATGCTCGTCCTCCTCGATGTGGGGTGCCGCGCTCGGGCGTGGGGATCAGGCGCGAGCGCCGAGCGCGTCCTCGCGGGTGCTGCGCTCGCCCGGCGGCCGCGTGCCTCCGGCGACCGCTGCGGGATCGGCCAGCGCTCGCCGCCAGGGTAGCTCCGCGGCGCCCACCAGTTCCAGCTTCGAGCGCAGCGCCGCCCGCTCGATCCTCACGCCGCGGGCGAGGTCGCTGAGTGCGCGGGCCGAGACGCGGGCTGCGAGGCACTCGCGGTCGACGGTGAGCAGCGAGCCGAGGAAGCCGCCGAGGACGACGGTGGTGGGGTTGAAGAGGTTGATGCAGGTCGAGAGGCCCTCGGCGAGGAGGTCGACCTGGCGGGCGACCTCGGCCAGCACGGCGGGGTCGCGGGAGGTGCCGAGTGCGATGTCGAGCTCGTCCTGGTCGAGGACGCGGGCGTCGAGCACGTCCAGCAGGGAGCGCATCCGCACCTCGGCCTCCAGGCAGCCGTGGCGGCCGCAGCCGCAGAGGCGACCGTTCGCGGCGACGAGGGTGTGGCCGAGTTCGGCAGCGAACCCCGAGGAGCCCTGGAGCGGGACTCCGCCGATGATGACCCCTCCGCCGATGCCGCCCGCACCGCCGGTGACGTAGACGACGTCGGCGACGCCGCGCGCGGCTCCGAAGAGCGATTCGCCGATGGCGCCCAGACTCGCATCGTTGCCGACGGCGACCGGCAGCCCGAGTGCACGGCCGAGCTGGGAGGCGAGATCGACGTCGCGCCAGCCGAGGTGGGGAGCGCGATGCACGAATCCGGAGTCGGCCTGGACCAGTCCGGGGACCGCGACGCCGGCGCCGATCAGGACGCGCAGTGACTCCTGTTCGGACCGGAAGCCCTCGACGATGCCGGAGACGACGCGGACGACGGTCGCGGGGCTCGCGGGCGTGGCGGTGTCGAAGCGGACGCGGCGCAGCAGCTCGCCGTGCAGGCCCACCAGGCCGACGATGATCGCGTCGGTGTCGAGGTGCACGCCCACGGCGGCGAACCGGTCGCCGGGGACGACGGTGGCGCTCGGGCGGCCGATGCGACCGTCGGGAGCCGCCGTCTCCTCCGCGACCCAGCCGAGCTCGCTCAGCTCGCCGACGAGGTTGGCGACGGCCGAGCGGTTGAGGCCGGTGCGGCGGCCGAGCTCGGCGCGACTGGTGGGGCCGGACCGATGCACGAGGGTCGCGAGAGCGGCGAGGTTGTGGCGGCGCAGCAGCGCGTTGCTGGACGCCCCGACTGCTCCTGCCATGATCGCCCGCCTGTCGCTGGACCCGCCCGGGTCTCGGATGCACTCGTGCGCGGCCCCTCCTGTCGAGAAGCCGCGCCCGAGAACTGTAGAAGGAACGACTGAGAGCGAGCATCAGCCCCGCCCCTGGTGGCGCTCCCCGCCCAGACCGAGCCGCACGGAGAGCCCTCCCCGCCCCTGCGAGTCGCGCGGAGCGCGCTCCCCTCCACCCCCCGAACGTCACCCGGGGTCTCTGCGCGGTTGTCTGCAAGGCGGAGGAGGAAGGGCGGTATCGCGACCGACGACAACGCCGCAGACGACCGTGCGGAGGCCCAGGTCCGGTCAGCGGGAGCCGGCGCGGCGTTTGTTGAAGATATCGAAGGCCACTGCGAGCAACAGCACGAAGCCCTTGATCGCCATCTGCCAGGCCGCGTCGACCGAGAGGATCGACAGGCCCATGTTGAGCACGCCCATCACGAGACCGCCGATGACGGCTCCGACGACGGTGCCCACGCCTCCCTGGACGGCCGCGCCGCCGATGAACACCGCGGCGATCGCGTCCAGCTCGTAGTTCTGGCCGGCCGAAGCGACCGCACCGCCGGCGCGAGCGGTGCTGACGATGCCCGCGACTCCGGCCAGGGCGCCCATGTTGACGAAGATGAAGAAGGTGACCCACTTCGTCTTGACGCCCGACATCATCGCGGCGAACAGGTTGCCGCCCATCGCATAGATGTGGCGGCCGAAGACCGTCCGCCCGAGCACGAAGCTGTAGGCGAGGATGAGCACCGCGAGCACGATCAGGATGATCGGAGTGCCGCTGTAGCCGGCCAGCAGCCAGGCGAGCGCCATGATCGCGAGGACGGCGATGGCCGACTTCGCCACCAGCGAGCCGAGGGGCTCGCGGGGCAGCTCGAGGCGGCGGAGCGTGGCGCGGGTCCGCAGCTGCTGCGCGACGAGGACGACGCAGACGATCAGACCCAGCACCAGGGTGAGCGCGTCGCGGCCGGCGATGCCGCCCAGGACGCCCGGGAGCCAGCCCGCGCCGATCGCGGTGAACTCGGTGGGGAGGCCGTTGACGGTTCCGCCGGTGAGCAGCACCAGGGTGAAGCCGCGGAAGATCAGCATGCCCGCGAGCGTCACGATGAATGCCGGTATCCCGACGAAGGCGACCCAGAAGCCCTGCCAGGCTCCGACGGCGGCTCCCGTGACCAGGGCCACGACGACCGCCGCCCACCAGGGCAGGCCCCAGTTGTTCATCGCGATCGCCGAGATGGCTCCCACCATCGCCACCACGGAGCCGACCGAGAGGTCGATGTGGCCGGCGATGATCACCATCACCATGCCGATCGCGAGGATCAGCACGTAGGCGTTCTGCTGGATCAGGTTGTTCACGTTGCCGGGCAGCAGGAGGCGCCCGTTTGTCAGCACCTGGAACAGCAGGATGATGATGGCCAGCGCAGCGAGGATGCCGTACTGCCGCAGGTTGATGTTCAGCCGGCGTGCGCGCTTGGGCGGGGTGGAGGGAGTGTTGGCGGGCATGTTCGCCGGCGCTGTCGTGGTCGTGGCGCTCATCGGGCCTGGTCCTTTCCGGCGGTCATGTAGTGCATGAGGTGCTCCTGGGTGGCATCGGCGCGGTCGATCTCGCCCGAGATTCGCCCCTCGGAGATGGTGTAGATCCGGTCGGCGAGTCCGATCAGCTCGGGCAGCTCGGACGAGATGACGACCACCGCCTTGCCCTGGGCCGCGAGCTCGTTGATGATTCCGTAGATCTCGTACTTCGCTCCGACGTCGATGCCGCGGGTGGGCTCGTCGAGGATGAGGACGTCGGGGCCCGAGAAGATCCACTTCGAGAGGACGACCTTCTGCTGATTGCCTCCGGAGAGCTTGCCGGTGACGGCAGAGACGGTCGGCGCCTTGATGTTCATCTTGGAGCGGTACGAATCGGCGACCTTGTACTCGCGGTGCTTGTCGATCACGCCGAGCCGGGCCAGGCGCGAGAGCGCCGCGGCCGAGACGTTGACGGTGATGTCGCCGATGAGGTTGAGGCCGTAGCGCTTGCGGTCCTCGGTCGCGTAGGCGAGGCCGTTGCGGATCGCCTCGTCGACGGTGCGGGTCTGGATCTCCTTGCCGTCCTTGAAGACGCGGCCCGAGATGCCGGTGCCGTAGCTCCTCCCGAAGATGCTCATCGCGAGCTCCGTACGGCCGGCGCCCATCAGGCCTGCGAAGCCGACGATCTCACCGGCGCGAACGGTGAAGGACGCGTCGTCCACGACCACGCGATCGATGTCGACGGGGTGGTGCACGGTCCAGTTCTCGACGCGGAGCTTCTCTTCACCGATCTGCGGATCGCGGGGCGGGAACATGCTGTTGAGGTCGCGGCCGACCATCGCGCGGATGATGCGGCTCTCTGACGCCTCCTCGCCCGCCATCGGGAAGCTCTCGATGGTGCGGCCGTCGCGGATGATCGTGACAGTGTCGGCGATGGCGCGGATCTCCTTCAGCTTGTGGCTGATGATGATGCAGGTGATGCCCTGCGTGCGGAGCTGGTCGATCAGCCCGAGCAGGTGGTCGCTGTCCTCGTCGTTGAGAGCGGCGGTCGGCTCGTCGAGGATGAGGAGCTTCACCTCTTTGGCGAGGGCCTTCGCTATCTCGACGAGCTGCTGCTTGCCGACGCCGAGCTCGAGGATCTTCGTCGCTGGGTTCTCAGCGAGGCCGACGCGGGCGAGCAGCTGGGCCGCCTCCGCGTTGGTGGCGTTCCAGTCGATGACTCCGCGGGTCGACTTCTCGTTGCCGAGGAAGATGTTCTCGGCGATCGAGAGGTAGGGGCTGAGAGCGAGCTCCTGGTGGATGATCACGATGCCGTCGGCCTCGCTGTCGTTGATCGACCGGTACTGCGCGGGGTGCCCCTCGAACTCGATGGAGCCCTCGAAGCTTCCGACGGGGTAGACGCCGGACAGGACCTTCATGAGCGTCGACTTGCCGGCGCCGTTCTCGCCGCAGATGGCGTGCACTTCGCCGGGCTGGACCGAGAGCGAGACGCCATCGAGGGCGCGGACGCCACCGCCGAACTCCTTGACGATGTCGCGCATGATGAGGATGGGACTGGCCAACAGGGCCTCACTTCGTTGTGGAGAGTCGGATAGTCGGAGAGCGGGGGGCGGGAAGGCAGCGCCTCCCGCCCCCGCTGGGGGGTCAGAGTCCGACGTCGCCGGCCTTGAGGAAGCCGGAGTCGACAAGAACGGACTGCACGTCGTCCTTCGTGACCACCTGCGGCTCGAGCAGGTACGACGGGACGACCTTCTCGCCGTTGTCGTACGTCTCGGTGTCGTTCACCTCGGGCTCTTCGCCCGCGACGACCGACTGCACCATCTGGAACACGCGGTCGCCGAGCGTGCGGGTGTCCTTCCACACCGTCATCGACTGCTCGTCGGCGAGGATCGCCTTGACGTTCGCCTTGTCCGCGTCCTGTCCGGTGATGGTCGGGTAGTCCGCGCCGGGCGCGTAGCCGGCGGACTTCAGCGAGGCCTCGATGCCGATGGCGAGGCTGTCGTTGGGCGAGAGCACCACGTCGACCTTCTGTCCGCCGGTGTAGAAGGAGGAGAGGCGGTTGTCCATCTCGGACTGCGCCTTGTCGGAGGCCCAGCCCTGGATGCCGATCGAGGCCCAGTCGTCGTCGGACGCGGGCGACTTGCCCGAGGGGACGGTGAGCTTCCCGCTCTCGATGTAGGGCTGGAGGATGCCCCACGCGCCGGAGAAGAAGAACTTCGCGTTGTTGTCGTCGGGGCTGCCGGCGAAGGGCTCGAGAGTGAAGGGGCCGGCGGCGTTCGCGAGGTCGAGGGTCTTCTCGATGTACTGGCCCTGGAGCTGGCCGACCTTGTAATTGTCGAACGTCGCGTAGTAGTCGACGTCGGGGGTGCCGTTGATCAGGCGGTCGTACGCGATGACGGTCGCGTTCTGCTTCTTCGCCTCGGCGAGGACCGGGGCGAGCGCCTCGCCGTCGATGGCCGCGACGACGAGGATCTTGGATCCTCCGGCGATCTGGTTCTGGATCTGCGAGATCTGCTGATCGGTCTTGTTGTCGGCGTACTGGAGGTCGACGGTGCAGTCCTCGCCCTCGAGCTGCTTCTGCAGGCCCTCGCCGTCGTTGATCCAGCGCTCGAGGCTGCGCGTAGGCATCGAGATGCCGACGGAGCAGTCGCCCTCTGCGCTCTCGCCTCCGGCGCCGCCCGAGTTGGCGGGGCTGGCCGAGCAGGCGGCGAGGCCGAGGGAGATGATGCCGGCGGCGGCCAGCGTGGTGATGCCGCGGGAGAACTTCATGGAGTGCATTCCTCTCTGAAAGCAGTGTCCGTGGGTGAGGACGACGCGAGGCGTGCACGTGTGGAGCACGTCGTCGTGTCGTCGCCCGGGAGGGCGGGAGAGCCCCGGGAGGGCTTTGTCCACGGAGAGAACATATTCCCGCGATGCAGGCGAGTAAAGCGCGATCGGCGAATATGTCCAGGCGATGCCGAAATGTGATCTTCGGTCCACCCCGCCCCGCCGTTGGTGGGAGAGAACGCTCTCAGGGCGTGCCGGCGAGTGCGACCGTCAGGGAATCGCGAGGACTCGGGTCGGGGCCGTAGGGGAACCGTGAGGACGCCTCCGGGGGCTGTGGGCGGGGTGTTGCATCGCTCCCGTGCCGCTTCCCGGCAGGCGCTCGGTTCCGAGCGTCGTCCGCTCCTCGGATGGAGTCCTCCGTGCTCGACCTCGTCTACCTCCTCGGCATGCTCGCCCTCTTCTCGCTCGTCGCCCTCGCTGCGAAGGGGGTCCACGCCCTCGGCGGCCCGCCCGCCCCGGCCCGCGATCGCCGAGCCACCCGCACCGGAGAGGAAGCCAGGTGATCGTGTTCGACGCCCTCGCGGCGGTGCTGGCGCTCGCCGCCGTCGTCTACCTCGTCGCCGCCCTGATCCGCCCTGAGCGGTTCTGATGGACCCGCTCCTCGCCGTCCTCCAGGTCGCGACCGTCGGTCTGGCCGTCGCGCTCGTGCACCGCCCGCTGGGTGAGCACATGGCCCGCGTCTACACGTCGGCGAAGGACCTCGCCGTCGAGCGCGGTCTCTACCGCCTGATCGGGGTCGACCCCGCCGGCGAGCAGACCTGGCGCTCCTACCTCCGGGCCGTGCTTGCCTTCTCGCTCGTCGGGGTGCTCCTGCTCTACGGGATGCAGCGCCTGCAGGCGGTCCTCCCCGGTTCGCTCGGTCTCCCCGCAGTGCCGGAGGGGCTGGCCTTCAACACGGCCGTCTCGTTCGTCACCAACACCAACTGGCAGTCGTACTCGCCCGAGCTCACGCTCGGCTACGCGGTGCAGCTCGGCGGGCTCGCCGTGCAGAACTTCGTCTCTGCGGCCGTGGGTCTCGCGGTCGCGGTCGCGCTGATCCGCGGATTCTCGCGGAGCTCCTCCGGCACGATCGGAAACTTCTGGGTCGACCTCGTGCGCGGCACTCTGCGCCTCCTCCTGCCCTTCTCGCTCCTGGCCGCCGTCGTGCTGGTCGCCGGCGGAGTCATTCAGAACCTGAACGATCCGCTCGCCGTGACGACGCTCACGGGTGGCGAGCAGAGCATCCCGGGCGGGGCAGTGGCCTCGCAGGAGGCGATCAAGCTGCTCGGCACGAACGGCGGCGGCTACTTCAACGCCAACTCCGCTCATCCGTTCGAGAACCCCTCGGCGTGGGTGAACCTGCTCGAGATCGTGCTGATCCTGGCGATCCCGTTCTCGCTGCCGCGCACCTTCGGGCGGATGGTCGGCGACGTGCGGCAGGGACGCGCGATCCTCGCCGCGATGGCGACGATCTTCGTCGTCTCCCTCGCGGCACTGACCGCTCTGGAGGCGGGAGGCGGCGGCTCCGCTGCGCAGGCGGCGGGAGCCGCGATGGAGGGCAAGGAGACCCGCTTCGGCATCGCCGGCTCCACCCTCTTCGCCTCGGCGAGCACCCTCACCTCGACCGGCGCGGTGAACGCGATGCACGACTCCTTCACCGCGCTCGGCGGCCTGCTGCCGATGCTCAACATGATGCTCGGCGAGGTCGCCCCCGGCGGCGTCGGGTCGGGGCTCTACGGGATGCTCGTGCTCGCGGTCCTCGCCGTGTTCGTCGGCGGACTGCTCGTCGGCCGCACCCCGGAGTACCTCGGCAGGAAACTGAGCCCGCGCGAGATCACACTGGCGAGCCTGTACATCCTGGTGACGCCGACGCTCGTGCTCGCGGGGACGGCGCTGAGCTTCGCGATCCCCTCGATCCGCGCCGACGTCGAGAGCACGTCGATCCTGAACCCGGGGCTGCACGGCTTCTCGGAGGTGCTCTACGCCTTCACGTCCGCCGCCAACAACAACGGCTCGGCCTTCGCGGGGCTGACGGCCAACACTCCATGGCTGAACACCGCGCTCGGTGTCGCGATGCTGCTCGGCCGGTTCTTGCCGATCGTGCTCGTGCTGGCGCTGGCGGGCTCACTCGCCGCGCAGACGCCGGTCCCCGCGAGCGCGGGAACGCTGCCCACCCACCGACCGCAGTTCGTCGGCCTCCTCGTGGGCGTGACGGTCGTCGTGACCGCGCTCACCTACTTCCCCGTACTCGCGCTGGGTCCCCTGGCGGAAGGGCTGTGACTCCGATGACCACCACTCCCACCCGAACGCCGGCCGACCCGGCGCGGCCGCGGACCGCGGCTCTCGGACCGCGCCAGCTCGCTGCGGCCTTTCCCGCCGCGGTGCGCAAGCTCGACCCCCGCCTGATGTGGCGGACTCCCGTGATGTTCCTCGTCGAGGTCGGCGCGGTGCTGACCACGCTGCTCGCGATCGCAGAGCCGTTCTTCGGCGGTCCGGAGCGCTCCGGCGGCTCGGTCGTGCCGGTCACCTTCACGGCGGGCATCGCCGTCTGGCTCTGGCTCACCGTGGTCTTCGCGAATCTCGCGGAGGCGGTGGCCGAGGGCCGCGGCAAGGCGCAGGCCGAGAGCCTCCGCGCCACCCGCACCAGCACGCCGGCTCGGCGGCTGGTCGAGTACGACCCCGCCGATCCGTCCGCGGCCTCGGCGCGTGCGGTCGAGGTCTCGTCGGCCGAGTTGCAGCGGGGCGACGTGATCGTGGCGGAGGCGGGCGACCTCGTGCCCGGCGACGGTGAGATCGTCTGGGGCATCGCCTCCCTCGACGAATCGGCGATCACGGGCGAGTCGGCCCCGGTGGTCCGCGAGAGCGGAGGCGACCGCAGCGCGGTCACGGGCGGCACCCGCGTGCTCTCGGACCGGATCGTGGTGCGGATCACCTCCCGCCCGGGCGAGACGTTCGTCGACCGGATGATCGGCCTGGTCGAGGGCGCGTCGCGGCAGAAGACACCGAACGAGATCGCGCTCGACATCCTCCTCGCGAGCCTGTCGATCGTGTTCGTCGTGGTGGTGCTGACCCTGGACCCGCTCGCCTCCGCGGTCGGCGCCTCCGTCAGCGTGCCGGTGCTGGTGGCTCTGCTGGTCTGCCTGATCCCGACCACCATCGGCGCCCTGCTCTCGGCGATCGGCATCGCCGGAATGGACCGGCTGGTGCAGCGCAATGTGCTCGCGACGTCCGGACGGGCTGTGGAGGCGGCGGGCGATGTGACGACGCTCCTGCTCGACAAGACGGGGACGATCACCTACGGCAATCGGCGCGCGGTGGCGTTCCTGCCGGTCGGGGGCGTGGCGGAGGCTGAGCTCGTCGACGCGGCCGCCGCCTCCTCGCTCAGCGACCCGACGCCCGAGGGGACGTCGATCGTCGACCTCGCCCGCGCCTCGGGCCGACCCGCCGTCGAACCCGCGCAGGCGGTCGTCGTGCCCTTCACGGCGCAGACGCGGATGAGCGGCCTCGATCTGCCCGACGGCGCCTCCCTCCGCAAGGGCGCCGGATCTGCCGTGCGCGCCTGGGTGGAGGAGGAGGGGCCGCTGCCCCCGACCGCTGCCTCGCAGCTCGCCGCGCTGGTCGACGGTGTGTCCGAGAGCGGGGGCACTCCCCTCGTGGTCGCGGTGAAGGACCGGGCCGGTGCTCGCCTGCTGGGCGTGGTGCATCTGAAGGACGTGGTGAAGGAGGGACTCGCGGAGCGATTCTCGGAGCTGCGCGCGATGGGCATCCGCACGGTGATGATCACGGGCGACAACCCGCTCACGGCGCGCGCGATCGCGGCGGAGGCGGGGGTCGACGACTACCTCGCCGAGGCGACTCCTGAGGACAAGCTCGCCCTGATCCGGCGCGAGCAGGAGGGCGGCGCGCTGGTCGCGATGACCGGAGACGGCACCAACGACGCTCCTGCCCTCGCCCAGGCCGATGTAGGCGTGGCGATGAACACGGGCACCTCGGCGGCGAAGGAGGCCGGCAACATGGTCGACCTCGACTCCGACCCGACGAAGCTCATCGACATCGTGCGGATCGGGAAGCAGCTGCTGATCACCCGCGGAGCGCTCACCACGTTCTCGATCGCGAACGATGTGGCGAAGTACTTCGCGATCATCCCGGCGATGTTCGCGGGCGTCTTTCCCGGGCTTGAGCTACTGAACGTGATGCAGCTGCACTCGCCGGCCTCGGCGATCCTCTCGGCGATCGTGTTCAACGCGCTGGTGATCGTCGTGCTCCTCCCGCTGGCCCTGCGCGGCGTCGCCTATCGGGCGCTGAGCGCCTCGAAGATCCTCAGTCGCAACCTCCTCGTCTACGGGCTCGGCGGCGTCATCGCTCCCTTCCTCGGGATCAAGCTGATCGACCTCGTCGTCGCCCTCCTCCCCGGCTTCTAGACCCTCTTCGCGAGATGCCAGTTCGGTACGCGTTCTTCGGCGTGTCGCGTACCGAAGTGGCATCTCGCGCGGCCCTCCACTCCTTCAGAGAAGAGAAAGAATCATGAATCCCACTCGCTCGGGCCTCCGCCAGTACGGAGTCGCGCTGCGCGCGATGCTCGTGTTCACCGTGCTGCTGGGAGCGGCGTACCCGCTCGCGGTGCTCGCTGTCGGGCAGCTCGCCCTGCCCGCCCAGGCGAACGGCTCGCTCCTGCTCCAGGACGGCGCGGTGATCGGTTCGTCGCTGATCGGCCAGTCGTTCACCGACCCCGACGGAGCGGCGCTGCCGGAGTGGTTCCAGTCGCGTCCCTCCGCCGCGGGCTACGACGCGGGAGCCTCCACCGGAAGCAACCTGGGGCCGGAGAACCCCGACCTGGTCGCGTCCGTCGAGGAGCGGCGGGCGGCGATCGCCGCGCTCGAGGGAGTCGACCCGGCCGCAGTGCCGGCCGACGCACTGACCGCCTCCGCCTCTGGAGTGGACCCGGCCATCAGCCCCGAGTACGCGCTGCTGCAGGTGCCGCGGGTCGCCGCCGCCCGTGGGCTCGACGAGGGCGCCGTGCGCGCGCTGGTCGAGGAGCACACCGAGGGCCGCGAGCTCGGCTACCTCGGCGAGCCGACCGTGGACGTGCTCGAGCTCAACGCCGCCCTCTCGCAGCTGTGACGGCTCCCGCGGCACCTCCGGCTCGTAGACTCGCGTTCGGCCCGTCGAGATCGCCCGATCGAGCGCGCCGACGCCGATCCCGCGATCCCGAGGTGCCTCGGAGCCGCGAGCACGAGGGGAGGTCCGGAGCATGACGAAGGGCCGCCTGCACGTGCTCCTCGGAGCCGCGCCCGGGGTGGGCAAGACCTACACGATGCTCGAGGAGGGCCGCCGGCTCGCCGCCGAGGGTCGAGACGTCGTGGTCGCCGTGGTCGAGACGCACGGCCGGTCCGCCACGGCCGCGATGGTCGAGGGTCTCGAGGTCGTGCCCCGTCGCACGCGCGAGCACCGCGGAGTCCACCTCGACGAGATGGACCTCGACGCCGTGCTCGCCCGCCGGCCCGACATCGCGCTGGTCGACGAGCTCGCGCACACCAACGCCCGCGGCTCGCGTCAGGAGAAACGCTGGGAGGACGTGCGCACGCTCCTGGACGCCGGCATCACCGTCTTCTCGACCGTCAACATCCAGCACATCGAATCGCTCAACGATGTCGTGCACGCGATCACCGGAGCGCCGCAGCGCGAGACGATCCCCGACGCGGTCCTCCGCGCCGCCGATCAGATCGAGGTCGTCGACCTCGCACCGCAGGCCCTGCGCGACCGCCTGGCCGACGGCCGCGTCTACCCGCCGGAGCGGATCGACGCTGCCCTCTCCAACTACTTCCGCCTCGGCAACCTCACCGCCCTCCGCGAGCTCGCGCTGCTCTGGCTCGCCGACGAGGTCGACAGCGCCCTGCGCGACTACCGCGTCGAGCACGGCATCGACAGCACTTGGGAGGCGCGGGAGCGCGTCGTGGTCACCCTCACGGGCGGACCGGAGGGCGAGACTCTGCTGCGGCGCGGCGCACGGATCGCGGCCCGCGCCTCCGGGGGCGACCTGCTCGCTGTGCATGTGGTGACGCCCGACGGCCTGCGCGCCCCGCGGCCGCACGTGCTGGAGGCGCAGCGCGCGCTGGTCGAGAAGCTCGGCGGCAGCTATCACCAGGTGGTCGGTGAGGATGTGCCGCGCACGCTGGTCGAATTCGCCCGCTCGGTGAACGCGACGCAGCTCGTGATCGGGGTGAGCCGCCGGGGCCGGCTCGCGTCGGCGCTGACTCCGGGAACCGCAGCGACGGTGATCCGCGAGTCCGGCAACATCGACGTGCACATCGTCAGTCATGCGGCGGCCGGCCGCACCGCGGTGCTGCCGAGGCTCGACGGTGCGCTGACGCTGCGGCGCCGAGTCCTGGGAATGGTGCTCGCACTCACCGGCGGTCCGCTGGTGACCTGGCTGCTCTCGAGCCTGCGCAGCGACGAGTCGATCACGAGCGACGTGCTCTCGTACCAGCTGCTGGTGGTGGTGGTCGCGCTGGTCGGCGGGCTCTGGCCTGCGCTCTTCGCGGCCGTGCTCTCGGGGCTGACCCTCGATTTCTTCTTCGTGGATCCGCTCTACACGATCACCGTGGACGAGCCGCTGCACGCGCTGGCGCTGGTGCTCTACATGCTCAACGCGGCGCTGGTCAGCGCGGTGGTCGACCGTGCGGCCCGGCGGGCGCGCGCGGCGAAGCGCTCGGGAGCGGAGTCGGAGCTGCTCGCGACGATCGCGGGCGGAGTGATCCGCGGGCAGGGGGCGCTGCAGGCGATCCTCGAGCGCTCGCGGGAGGCGTTCGGTCTGACCGGGGTGCGGCTGCTGCGCGACGGCGAGGTGGTCGCCGCCGACGGTGAACCGCAGCCGGACGGCGACCCCGCGCGCATCGCGGTCGGGGAGGGCGCGGTGCTCGAGTTGCACGGCCGCGAGCTCGAGGGGAGCGAGCGCCGGCTGCTCCGGGTGGTCGCGGCGCAGTTGGACTCGGCGCTCGAGAACGCGGCGCTCAGCGAGACGGCGAGCTCGCTGGCTCCGCTCGCCGAGACCGACCGGGTGCGCAGCGCCCTGCTGTCGGCCGTGAGCCACGACCTGCGCCGCCCGCTCGCCGCGGCCACCGCGGCGGTCAGCGGGTTGCGCTCGCCCGAGGTGGTCTGGAGCGAGAGTGACCGGGAGGAGCTGCTCGCCACGGCCGACGAGAGCCTGACCGTGCTCGCCGCGCTGGTCACCGATCTGCTCGACGTGACCCGGCTGGAGGCGGGGGCGCTCGCCGTGGCGCCGGCTCCGCTCGATGCCGCCGACGTGGTGCTGCCCGCGCTCGACGAGCTCGGGCTCGGCCCCGGGGAGGTCGACCTCGATCTCGATCCCGAGGGTCCGGCGCTGCTGGCCGACGCAGTGCTGTTGCAGCGCGTGGTGGTCAACCTGCTGGCCAACGCGGTCCGGTTCGCCCCGCCCGGGACGCGGGTGCGGGTCTCGGCCAGCGCCTTCGGCGGCAACGCTCAGCTGCGCATCGTCGACCACGGCCCGGGGATCCCGGAGGAGCGCCGCGCCGAGGTCTTCCTGCCGTTCCAGCGCCTCGGCGACGACGACAACCTCACCGGGCTCGGACTGGGCCTCGCGCTCTCGAAGGGCTTCACGGAGGGGATGGGCGGCACGCTCGAGACGGAGGACACACCGGGCGGAGGGCTGACGATGGTGGTGACGCTGCCGCTGGCGCCGCCTCCCGACACCCGCGCGAGCGCCACTGCGCACGAGGACTCCGGAGGAGCCGCATGAAGATCCTGATCGCCGACGACGACCCGCAGATCCTCCGCGCCCTGCGCATCACGCTCACCGCCCGCGGGTACGACGTGGTGACGGCCGGTGACGGCACCGAGGCGATCAACCGGGCGGTGGACGAGCACCCCGACCTCTACATGATCGACCTCGGCATGCCGCGGCTCGATGGAGTCGAGGTGATCCACGGCCTGCGCGGCTGGACGAGCGCGCCGATCCTGGTGGTCTCGGGGCGCACGGGGGCCGCCGACAAGGTGGGGGCGCTCGATGCGGGGGCCGACGACTACGTGACCAAGCCGTTCTCGATGGACGAGGTGCTGGCGCGGATCCGGGCCCTCTCTCGGCGCGTGCAGCCGGCCGAGGGTGAGCCGCTGGTCGTGATCGGGGAGGTGACCGTGGACCTGGTGGCGAAGAGCGCGACGCGCGACGGCGCCTCGGTGAGGCTCACCCCGACGGAGTGGCAGGTGCTCGAGATCCTGATCCGCAACGCGGGCAAGCTGGTGACCCGTCGCTCCCTGCTCGCCGAGATCTGGGGCCCCGCGCACGTCACCGACACCGGCTACCTCCGCCTCTACCTCGCGCAACTCCGGAAGAAGCTCGAGCCCGACCCCGCGCAGCCGCGCTATCTGCTCACCGAGGCGGGCATGGGCTACCGGTTCGTCCCGGGGGAGTGAGGGAACCCCTCGGGGTTCCCTCGTCGGCGGAGCAGAATGGAGGCACCCCAGCGAAGGAGACCACCGTGGATCAGCCGCGCATGAACGTCGAGTCGTTCAACCTCGATCACCGCACCGTCGCCGCGCCGTATGTGCGCCTCGCCGACGCGAAGACGCTGCCCGGAGGCGATCACCTCGTCAAGTACGACGTGCGCTTCACGCAGCCCAACCGCGCCCACCTCGAGATGCCGACCGTGCACTCGCTCGAGCACCTGTTCGCCGAGAAGTCGCGCAACCACTCCGACCGGGTGGTCGATTTCTCGCCGATGGGCTGCCAGACCGGTTTCTACCTGATCCTCTCGGGCGAGCCCGAGCTGCCGGAGGTGCTCTCGCTCGTCGAGGACACACTGCGGGACATCACCGAGGCCGATGCCGTGCCCGCCGCCAACGAGACCCAGTGCGGGTGGGGTGCCAACCACTCGCTCGAGGGCGCTCAGGAGGCGGCGCGCACGTTCCTCGCGCAGCGCTCCGAGTGGGAGACGGTGACCGCGTGAGCGACGCGATCGTCCTGGTGGCGATGGACGAGGAGGCCGAGCCGTTCCTCGAGAGGTCCGAGCGCGCCTCCGAGCCGCGCGGCGTCGGCAACGCCCTGCAGTGGGACCTGACCGTCGACGGCGGCTCCGTGCTGCTGGTGCGCACGGGAGTGGGTCTCGTGAACGCCGCCGGCGGGCTGACGGCCGCGATCCTCCAGGACCCGTCGCCGCTCGTCGTGAGCGCCGGCTCCGCGGGTGGGCTGGGAGCGGACGTGCGGGTCGGCGACGTGGTCGTCGGCGACGAGTACGTGCAGACGGACGCCGACGCGCGGGCCTTCGGCTACGCGCTCGGCCAGGTGCCAGGGATGCCGGCGCGCTACTCAGGGCACGCTCCCGCGTTGGAGGTCGAGCTGGGCGTCGAGGTGCCGGCCGGAGCCGTGCCGGTGCGTCGCGGTCTCATCGTCTCGGGAGACGTCTTCGTCTCGGGCGATCACGTCGAGCGGGTGCGCGGAGCGTTCCCGCAGGCGCTCGCCACCGACATGGAGTCGGTCTCGCTCGCGCAGACGGCGCACGTGCACGGCGTGCCGTTCGTGTCGGTGCGCGGCATTTCGGACCTCTGCGCGCCGGGGCAGTTCGAGGCGCACGTCGACGACGCGGCCGATCGCTCGGCGGTCGTCGTGCTGGCCCTGCTCAGGGCGTTGCGCGCCGCCTGAGACGGGCGCGCGCGGAGCACCCGGGTCGGTGCGGTGACGCCCGCCGGTCGCGGCGGCCCCGGGAGGCGTTCCGGCCCGGGCCGAACAGTGGTCCCGCCAGTCGCGGCAGCGGAGGCAGGCGCCCTGCTCACGCCTCCGTGACCACGCCGCCGTCGACCCGCCAGTGGCGAGTCAGCTGCACGGTCTCGAGCATCCGCCGATCGTGGGTGACCAGCAGCAGCGTGCCCTCGTAGGCCTCGAGCGCCTGCTCGAGCTGCTCGATCGCGGCCAGGTCGAGGTGGTTGGTCGGCTCGTCCAGCACCAGGAGATTCGTTCCGCGCGCCTGGAGGAGGGCGAGGGCCGCGCGAGTCCGCTCGCCCGGCGAGAGCTCGCCGACGCGGCGCGAGACGTGGTCGGCCTTCAGCCCGAACTTCGCCAGCAGGGTGCGGACCTCGGCGGTCGGCCACTCGGGCACCAGCGCCTCGACAGCGTCCGCCAGCGGCCGGTCGGAGGCGAGCATCGCGCGGGCCTGGTCGATCTCGCCGATCGCCACGCTGGCGCCGAGCGACGCCGATCCCTCCTCCGGTTCGGAGCGGCCGAGTAGCAGCGAGAGCAGCGTCGACTTGCCCGCGCCGTTGGGCCCCGTGATGCCGATGCGGTCACCCGCGTCGACCTGCAGCGACACTGGGCCGAGCGTGAACGTGCCCCGCCGCGCGACCGCCCCGTTCAGTGTCGACACCACCGAGCTCGAGCGCGGCGCTGTGCCGATCGTGAAGGCGAGCTGCCACTCCTTGCGCGGCTCCTCCACCTCCTCGAGGCGCGCGATGCGGCTCTCCATCTGACGCACCTTCTGCGCCTGCTTCTCGCTCGACTCGACCGAGGCCTTGCGGCGGATCTTGTCGTTGTCGGGAGCCTTCTTCATCGCGTTGCGCACGCCCTGGCTCGACCACTCGCGCTGCGTCCGGGCGCGCGAGACCAGGTCGGCCTTCTGATCGGCGAAGTCCTCGTACTTCTCGCGGCGTTGGCGGTGGGCGGTCTCGCGCTCCTCGAGGAACGCGTCGTAGCCGCCTCCGTAGACGCGGTTGGTGCCTTGTGCGAGGTCGAGCTCGAGCACGCGGGTGACGCTGCGGGCCAGGAACTCGCGGTCGTGGCTGACGAGCACCGCGCCGCCGCGGAGTCCGCGCACGAAGGCCTCGAGCCGCTCGAGCCCGTCGAGGTCGAGGTCGTTGGTCGGCTCGTCGAGCAGCACCACGTCGAAGCGCGAGAGCAGAAGAGCGGCGAGGCCGACCCGTGCCGCTTGACCACCCGAGAGCGAGGTCATCGTCGAGGAGGCGGAGACCGCTGCGCCCTGCGCCAGCGTCAGTCCCAGCTCGGCGAGCACCACCGGCGTCCGCTCGTCGAGGTCGGCGGCACCGCTGGCGAGCCAGCGGTCGAGGGCGAGGGCGTAGCGGTCGGCGATCGAGCCGTCCGGGTCGGGGTCGGCCAGGGCGGAGGCAGCGGCGTCGAGTTCGGCGGAGGCCTCGGCGCATCCGGTGCGGCGGCCGATGTACCCGGCGACGGTCTCGCCCTCGCGGCGCTCGTGCTCCTGCGGCAGCCAGCCCACGAAGGCGTCGCCGGGGGCGAGCACGACGTCGCCCTCGAGCGGAGGCGTCTCGCCGGCGAGGATCCGCAGCAGCGTCGATTTGCCCGCGCCGTTGGGCCCGACGACGCCGACCACGTCCCCGGGGGCGACCGTCAGGTCGAGTCCGTCGAAGAGGGTGCGGTGCGCGTAGCCTCCGGAGAGGCCCTTGGCGACGAGAGTGGCGGTCACCACTCCAGCGTAGGTGTGCTCCACATCGCTAGACCGCCTCTTTACCAGCCGGTCTAGGATGGCCGAATGAGCGACGCGACCCTTCGCAGCGGTGCCGGGTACTGGTACCCCGACGAGTCGTCGACCCGCCGCGCGGTCGAGGTGCTCAGCGCGATGCGGACCTACCGGGTCGCCGAGGTCGCGATGCGCAGGCGCACCCGCGAGCGGATGGCGATGGGCGAGACCGACCTCATCGCGATCCAGTACCTGCTGCGCCAGCAGCGCAGGGGCGAGCTCGTCACGGGCAAGGATCTGGCCGGCCACCTCTCGATCTCGTCCGCGTCGACCACGGTGCTGATCGATCGGCTCGTGCGCAGCGGCCACCTCGTGCGCCGGCCGAACCCCGCCGATCGCCGGGGCATCGTCGTGGAGGCGACTGTCGACAGCGACCAGGAGGTCCGCGAGACGCTGCAGGAGATGCACCGCCGGATGCTCGAGATCGCCGAGGACCTGGACGCCGCCGAGGCAGAGGTCGTCGTGAACTTCCTCCGCCGGATGGGCACCGCGGTCGACGAGATCGACGCCCGCGACGACGAGGCCGAACACTCTGCGGACCTGACGGACTAGCTAGAGGATCTAGCAGTCGACCCAGAAGCCTCTAGGGTGGCCGCATGGGTCAATTCCTCTACGGCACTCCGCCGGCCGTCCTCGAGATCGAGGACAGGACTCTGGCCCACCTCCAGATCGTCGTCTACGCCAAGTTCCGCCGCGACGAGCGCTTCAGCCTCACTCTCGACTCGATGCCCGAGGGGGCACGCGGGCGGCACTCCTTCTGGATGAACCCCACCATCGCACTGCAGTTCCACTTCGCCGGGAGCAGGCAGCCCACGATCAACCCCGGCTGGGTCGAACTGTTGATGGACGCAGCGAACAGCGGCGGTGGACTGCGGATCCTGCCCGAACCGGCCGCCTAGGGCGATTCCGCGCCCGGCAGCGGCGCCTGCGCGGGTACTCCTAGGGTGGGAGCGAGCACCCCCGGTGCACGGAGGGTGGATCACATGCGCGACACGGCCATGATCGGAGCGACGACGCTGGTCGTCGTCCTGGCGCTCACGGGGTGCGCGGTGCCGGCGCCGGCTCCCACTGTCACGGTGACCGTCTTCGCGACCGCGACTCCCACTCCCACGCCGCCGAGCCCCGATCCGACCGTCACCGCGGCGCTCCCGCAGTCGACCGCCACGGTCTACGCGCCGGCACCGGAGGCGACCGTCACCTTCACGCCCAACCCCACGCCGGACATCCCCGAAACGGCCTTCGCCGTCGACAGTGGGGCGGTGCCCGGTGCGGCCGGCGAGCCGACCCGCGACGGTGCGGGCGAGATCGTGAGCTACACGGTGGTGCAGAGCGACACGTTCTTCGACATCGCCCAGCGCTTCGGGATCCCGGTTCAGCAGCTGCTCCGGATGAACCCCACCGTGGCGGGCGCGGGCGAGGCCGTCTACATCGGCTCGGTCGTGAACCTCGACGCGAGGACCCTGGGCTAGCCGCAACTTCTCGCGAGCTGCGTCCGCGGGTGCGCTCGTCTCGAGGGCGGGGACCGGCCGGACTACTGCGACTTCGGCAGGACGTGGAAGGCGATCGCGAGCGATCCCGAGATCATCAGGATGCCTCCGACGAAGAGGAAGCCGGCGATGTCCGGCAGGAGGAACGAGTTGCCGAGGACGAGGATCCCGCCGAGGAACAGCACGAACGAGAGGACGACGCCCAGACCAGTCATGCCCTCATCGTACGCAGGTCACGGCAGCAGGAGGTCCGCGAGCTCGTCCGCGGCCGAGACGAGGGCGATCGTGCCGACCGCTTCCAGGGGCGACCCGTAGCCCCACTCGACCATGATCGTCGGCACCCCGTGCGCCGCGGCTCCGAGCACGTCGTGCTCGCGGTCGCCCACCATCACCGGCGTCGCGAGGTCGACGCCGAGAGCGCGGAGCCGGCGCAGGGCCTCCTCGACCACGTCGGCCTTTGCGCTGCGCACCTCGTCCTCCGAGGCGCCGCAGATGACCGTGAAGTGCTGCGCGAGACCGTAGTGCTCGAGGATCAGCGTGGCCGCGGACTCCGGCTTCGAGGTCGCGAGCGAGAGCGGCACGCCGGCCTCGGCGATGCGCGTCAGCACATCGGGCAGGCCGGGGTAGACGGAGGAGTCGAAGAGGCCGCCCGCGTTGTAGCGGCGGCGGTAGACGACGAGCGCTGCCTGCGCCTCCTCGACGCTCATCCCGCCGAGCTCGCGGAACGCCTCGAGCAGCGGCGGGCCCACGTAGGCGAGGAGCTCGGCCGGAGCAGGCACGGGCCGGCCGAGCTCGACGAAGGTCTCGGCGAGCGTACCGGTGATGCCGGGGGCGGAGTCGGTGATCGTGCCGTCGAGGTCGAACAGGATGCACGACCAGGTGCCGGCGCGCTCGTCGAGGCCGGTGGCGGCGAGGGTCGTATCGGACATGTCGGGCTCCTGACCTCGGGTGGTGCGATCGCGCGGGCCCATACTCTACGGCCGTTCGCCGTCGAGAGCCCTCTCGACGAACGGGCGGGCGACGACCTGGGCGATCGAGCCGGGGTCGAGCTGCACGGCGACGAAGTCGGCGGTTCCGATCAGGGCGAAGGCCTCGCGCCCTGGCAGCACCAGCATCTGCACCCGCGGGTGCTGCTGGCGTGGGACGGCGGTGCGCACCTCATCGGTCGAGGTGAACAGCGGAAGCACTTGCTCGCCGGTGGTCGTCGCGACGGTCCGCACGTGCGGCACACCTCCCGGCTGGGAGCCGGTGACATCCACCACGAGCGAGCCTGCGAGGCAGGCGGCGAGGAGGCGGTCGACCGCCTCGGGCGTGGGCGCGGCGACGAGCGCCTCCAGCGCCTCCCGCGCCTCCTCATTGCGGTAGGGCCCGGGTCGCGCCGGGCGTGCAGGGGGTCCGCCTCGTCGTGCCATGACTCCACGCTAACGAAGATCCCTTCCTGTCCGGAATCACAGCGTTCGCGGGTGTCTACTGCCCCGCCTCTGCCACGACTGAGGGTCATCGGCCTGGATTCAGGCCGGAATAGACGCCCTTATCCTGGGCATTCCCCTGAACGTGGCGCAAGAATGGGGCGAAAGGCGCCATCGGTGATGCACTGCCTTCTGAGACCGAGTAATGTCTCTCACGGCCCAGACCACTACCGTCCGGTCCCGATCACTCCAGGAGGAAAAGTGGCCCAGAAGATCACGCTTGTCGACGATATCGACGGAACGCCTATCGATTCCGGTGACGGCGGCACCGTCCGGTTCAGCATCGAGGGAGCGAACTACGAAATCGACCTCGGCGCCGACAACGTCGCCGAGCTCCACTCGGTCCTTGAGAAGTTCGTCTCGAACGGCCGCCGCGTCGGCTCGCGTCCGGCTGCCGCCTCGACCGCCTCCTCCTCGACCAAGAGCGACCCCAAGCAGCTCAAGGCGATCCGCGAGTGGGCCAACGCCAACGGTCACCCCGTCTCCGACCGCGGACGCATCCCCTCCGAGGTCCAGGCTGCCTACCAGGCCGCGCACAAGTAAGACCTCTCGGGCATCCGCCCGAGACGCCGAAGGCCCCCGAGGAGCGAATCCCCGGGGGCCTTCGGCATGGCATCGTTCAGAACAAGCGGGTGTGCGAATCGTCCGTTCCCCGCATCGCCTCGTAGTCGAGCACGACGCAACGGATACCGCGGTCCTCGGCGAGTGTCCGCGCCTGCGGCTTGATCTCCTGCGCGGCGAAGACTCCGGTCACGGGCGAGAGATGCGGATCGCGATTCATCAACTCGAGATAGCGCGTCAGCTGCTCGACTCCGTCGATCTCGCCGCGACGCTTGATCTCGACGGCGACTGCGGCTCCTGAAGAATCCCTCGCGAGGATGTCGACCGGCCCGATCGCCGTCATGTACTCACGGCGCACCAGCGTGTGCCCGTCTCCGAGCAGTTCGATCTGCTCGGCGAGCAGGCGCTGCAGATGCGCCTCCACGCCGTCCTTCACGAGCCCCGGGTCGATGCCGAGCTCGTGCGCGGAGTCGTGCAGCACCTCGTGGATCGAGACCACGAGCGCGTCTCCGGTCTTGCGGTGCGCGACGGTCCACTGCTGCGTCACGCCCGCCGCGCGCGCCTCCGCGTCGGGCTCACCGGTGACCAGCGTGCAGGGCGGGCTCATCCAGTTCAGCGGCTTGTAGGAGCCGCCGTCCGAGTGGATCAGCACGCTTCCGTCGGCCTTGACGAGGAGGAGGCGGGTGGCGAGCGGGAGGTGGGCGCTGAGACGGCCGGTGTAGTCGACGGAGCAGCGCGCGATGACGAGACGCACCCGTCGAGGATAGACGGCTCGCCGTCCGCTCCGGCCGCTCAGGCTGTGCCGCGGGGCGGCCGACGGCGGCCGAGCGGGGGAGCGGGAGCCGGCACGACGAGGGAGGCGCGCAGCGCGATCGAGAACTCGGCTGGCGCGTCGGCCCACGGGTGGTGACCGCTCGCCTCGACGACCGCGAGGCTGCCGTGCGGCAGGAGCCCGGTGAGGGCGCCGAGGGCTGCCAGGTCCGTGAGCGGATCGTCCCCGCCTCCGACGACCACGGCCGCGCAGGTCAGCCGCCCGAGCGCCTCGCGGAGCGCTGCGGCCTCGGCGGGCGGCGCCGGTGGCTCCTGCCCGTCGTGCTCCTGCGCGGGGTGGTCGGCGTCGATCCCGAGCCAGGCGGTGCCGGGGGCGATCAGGAGGAGGTGCGCGACGCTCCCCGGAGCCCGGGCGGCGGCGAGCAGGGCGGCCCGGCAGCCGGAATCGTGGGCGACGAGGTCGAGGTCGTCGACGCCGAGGTGCGTGCGCAGATCCTCGAGGTCGTCGGCGGTCGTGGCTGCGGAGCCGGCGGGCACCGCCTCCGAGCCGCCCCGGCCCCGGGGGTGCAGCACGAGGATGCGGCGGGTGCCCGCCACCGTGTCGAAGCAGCGGAGGTACGAGGGGTGCCGATCGGGTTCGCCGGGCACGACGACGAGGGGGCGGCCGGCGCCGTGCTCGTCGACGTGCAGGAGGGAGCCGTCGCGCGCCCGGTACCGCATGCCGTCCCCCTCCCCTCTCCGCTGGCAGCCTAGGGTCTGCGTGTCTCTAGGGTCTGCGCGTACCAAGGGTCTGCGCGCGCCGGGCCGCCGGTGCCGGCGGGAGCTACGGGGTGATCTCGCGGCGGCTGCGTGCGGCGGGTGAGGCGAGCCCGGCGACCACGACGAGGGCGAGGACGAGGAACAGCGCGGTGAGCAGCCCGACGTGCTCGCCGAGGAAGCCGATGACCGGCGGGCCGACCAGGAAGGCGACGTAGCCGAGCATCGCGACCGCACTGACGCGCGCGGCCGAGTGCGGCCCCTCGGCGGCTGCCGACATGCCCACCGGGAAGCCGAGCGAGCAGCCCAGCCCCCAGGCGACTGCTCCGGCGATCACGAGCCCGTCGAGCGGGGCGAGGATGAACAGCAGGAGCCCGGCGATCGCGAGCAGGGCGGAGGCCTGCAGCACCGGCACGCGACCGAACCGGTCGAGCAGGGGGCCGCCGAGCACGCGACCGACGGTCATCGCGGCGACGAAGACGCCGAAGACCACGGCGGCGGTGGTCGTGTCGGCGCCGTGGCCGTCGACCATCGCGAGGGTCAGCCAGTCGTTCGCCGAGCCCTCGGCGAACGCCATCCCGAGCATGATCACCCCGATCAGCACGAGCCGTCCGTCGCGCCAGACGCTCAGGGAGGCGGCGACCCGCTCGCGCATCGGCGGTGCGACGCTGGTGAGCGCACCGGCCGTGTCGAGCGCGTCGCGCACCGGGACGAAGCGGATCGCGACGAGCGCGGTCGCCACGACGATCACGGCGATCGCGCCGAGGTGGACCACCACGGGCACGGCGAGGGCCGAGGCGCCGGCGCCGATCAGCGCGCCCGCGACGGTGCCGAGGCTGAAGAAGGCGTGGAACAGGGGCAGCAGGGTCTTGCCGAAGGCCGCCTCGTTGGCGGCGCCCTCGACGTTCATCATCACGTCGACCGCTCCGTTGCCGAAGCCCAGCAGCGCCATCCCGGCGAAGGCGAGGGGGAGGACGCCCAGAGTGCCCGCGGCGACGCCGAGCAGGGCCAGCCCCGTCGCGCAGACGGTGAGGCCGATCACCATGCCGCGGCGGGCGCCGACCGCGCTCATGATCGCGGTCGAGAGCGCGAGGCCGGTGATCGCTCCGATCGACATCGAGAGGATCAGCAGGCCCACTCCGGAGGTCGAGAGATCGAGCTCGTCGCGGATGGCCGGGGTGCGGGAGACCCAGGTGGCGATCGAGATCCCGCTGAGCACGAAGATCGTGAAGACGGCGTTGCGCCAGGCGACGAGTTGCGGGCGGGTGAGCGCGGACGTCGCGGTCATGGCGGTTCTCCTGGGAGAGAGCGGGATCCGGGGCGGCGGCCAAGGATCGAGAAGCGCTGTCGAATCGATTCGAGGCGGATCGGTCTAAGCTATCCGGAACCCCCGGGGACGGTCAACCGCGCAGCACCGCGCCGAGCCCCGACGAGGAGGACCGTGGAACCGCACAAGAGCCCCCGCCCGACGCTCGCCCGCGTCGCGAGCAGAGCCGGCGTCTCGCCCTCGACCGCCTCCCTGGTCTTCAGCGGCGCGGGCCCCGTCTCGGACGCGACGAAGGAGCGGGTGCTGCGGGCCGCTGCCGAGCTCGACTACGCCGGCCCCGACCCGAGGGCGCGCTCGCTCCGCCGCGGCCGCTCGGGGATCGTCGGCGTCGTCGTGGACGAGCGGGTGCTGCACGCGTTCCGCGACCCGATCAAGATCGCGATGCTCGATGGGATCGCCGATGTGCTCGGCGGCATCGACGCGGGGATCCTGCTGCTCACCGAGACCGGGGACGGCTCGGGGCTGCTGGCCACGGCGCCGGTGGACGCGACGATCCTGGTGGCGTGCAGCCCGTCGATCGACGACTCCGTCGCTCTGCTGCGCCGCCGCGGCGTGCCCGTGGTCGTCGTTGAGGGCGCCTCGGTGCTCGGCGGCGCGGTCGTCTCGCTCGACAACCGCGCGGCGAGCCGCACAGTGGCCGAGCATCTGCGCGAGCTCGGCCACGAGCGGGTCGGAGTCGTCTCCCTCCCGTTCGCGAAGGACCGTCGTCGCGGCCCCATCCCTGCCGAATGGCGCTCGAGCCCGAGCATCACCCCGGTCGACCGGCTGCTCGGTGTGCAGGACGTGTTCCCCGACGGACGGGTCGTGGCGGCCGCGGCGAGCACCGTCGAGGAGGGGATTGTCGCGGGCCGAGCCCTGCTCGATGCGGCCCGAGCGCCCACTGCGATCGTGGCGCAGAGCGACCTGCTCGCTGCGGGCGTGATCCTGGCCGCGGAGGAGCGGGGGCTGCGCGTGCCGCAGGACGTCTCCGTCGTCGGCTTCGACGGGGTGCAAGTACCGGGCCTCGCCGCCGAGTACGACCTCACGACGATGGCGCAGCCCGCGGTCGAGAAGGGCCGCGCGGCGGGGCGAGCGGCGATCGCGCTCCTGGCCGGGGAGGAGGCCGAGACGGTCTGCTTCCGGGCCACGTTCCACCGCGGCAACACGAGCGCGCCGCCCCGCTGAGCCTGCGGATTCTCCCCAGGGTTGTCCACAGCCCGTTCGGCTCGGTCAGCGCAGCCAGACGTCGCTGCGCACGCGCAGGCCGAGCGTGAGAGCGCGGGCGCCGAGGTACCCGACCGCGAACGCCAGCCAGAGGGCGAGCAGGCGCCACTCCTCCGCCGCCGCGGGGGCGAGCAGGGCCAGCGGCGCGAAGACCGCGAGGTTCACCAGTCCGCTCAGGGCGAGGTAGCGGCCGTCTCCGGCGCCGATCAGCACGCCGTCGAGCACGAAGACGAAGCCCCCGAGCGGAGCGGTGAGACCCACGACCGCGATCGCCGCGGGCAGCAGGCGCAGCACCTCCGGATCGCTCGAGAAGACGTACGGGAGGACACCACTCAGACCGGTTACCACGATGCCGAGGACGACGCCGGTGGCAATTCCCCAGGTCACACAGCGTTTCGTCACCGCGCGCGCACGCTCCCTGTCGCCAGCGCCGAGGAGGCGTCCGAGCAGCGCCTGGGCGGCGATCGCCACGGCGTCGAGGGCGAAGGCGACCGTCGAGAACAGCGTCATCGCCACCTGGAAGGCGCCCAGCTCCTCCGCCCCGAGCGAGGTGGCGGTCGCCACCGCGAGCAGGATCGCCGCGCGCAGGCTCGCGGTGCGCAGCAGCATCCAGCCGCCCGAACCCGCCGACGAGACGAGGCCCGCGACGTGCGGCCGGAGCGGGGCGCCGACCCGCCGCGCGAGCCGCAACGCGACGGCCGCGTAGGCGGCGAACATCGCCCACTGGGCGATCACCGTGCCGAGTGCCGAGCCGGTTATCCCCAGGCCGGCGGGGTAGATCAGCACGGCGTTGAGGGCGGCGTTGAGAGCGAATCCGCCGGCCGCGATCACGAGCGGAGTGCGGGTGTCCTGGTAGCCGCGGAGCAGGCCGGTGAGCGCGAACACACCGAGCATGGCGGGGATCCCTGCCATGCTGACGGCGAGGTAGCGCACCCCCGCCTCGGCGACGTCGGGCTCGGCTCCGAACAGTGCGACGACTCCCGGAGCGGTCAGCGCGCCGACCACGCCGATGACCGCACCGAGCAGTAGCGCCAGCCAGCCGCCGTCGATGCCCGCGGCCACCGCACGCCGCTCGTCGCCCTCGCCGAGTGCGCGGCCGACCCGAGGGGTCGTGCTGTAGGCGAGGAACACCATCAGCCCGACGATCGTCTGCAACACAGCGCCGCCGAGGGCGAGGCCGGCCAGCGGGACGGCGCCGAGGTGGCCGACGAGGGCGGAGTCGGTCAGGAGGAACAGCGGCTCGGCGATCAGCGAGCCCAGCGCCGGGACCGCCAGCCGCAGGATGCTGCGGTCGAGAGAGGAGGTCACCGCTCGACGCTAGCGCCCAGCGGAGCGGCGCAGGATCCCCGGAGTGCCCGCCCCGAGGGTTCGGGGGCGGCTCCTGCGGGGTCGGGGCCCCTGTTCGAGTGCAGGCGAAACGAGTCTTCCTCCCCTGCGCAGGCACGACGCGGCGCCGCGCCTAGCCTGGCGGCCTGTTCGCCCCTCCCCGGGCGAGCGCTTCTGATGCCCTGCGGAGTGACCCCCATGTCCCGTGCCCGAACCGCGTTCACCGTGACCGCCGCGCTCCTCGCAGGCATCCTGGTCGCCCCCACCGGAGCGAGCGCCGCCGTGCCGGGAACGGTCCTCGTGACCGGCTTCGAGAGCGGAACCGCGGCGCCCTCGGCTCTGACGGGGAGCGCCTCCGCGGCGGTCTCGGCCGAGAGCACCGAGGGCGACTCGTCGCTCGAGGTCTCGTACGACGTCTCGGGCGGCCTCGTCGAGCTCGGCTACGACCCGATGCAGGCGCCCGCGATCCCGACGCCCGTCTCGGCGCTCACCGTCGACCTGCGCGGCGACGGAACCTACAACACGGTCTACCTGAGGGTCCGCGACTCCAGCGGCGAGACGTCGGTGCACCGCGTCGACGCGATGCGGTCGACGGACTGGCAGACGCTGAAGGTCGACCTCACGGCCGAGCCCGTCGCCCGCGACGGCGGCGACGGCAACGCCGTGCTCGACGCCCCCCTCACCCTCGCCGGCGTGCTCGTGGTGCGCAACGGCGAGCAGCCTCCGACAGGGACCTTCGCGCTGGACGACCTACGTGCGGACACCACCGGCTGGACCCTGCCCGTCGCCGTGTCGAGCTACGTCTCGCCGCAGGCCGGGGAGAGTGCCGGGATTGCGTTCGAGGCGGGCGGCCCCGGCGACTGGGAGCTGCGCCTCGAGGACCCGGCTGGACTCTCGCGCACCCTGACCGGCACCGCAGAGGCGGCCGGCGGGATCGCCGTCGACTGGGACGGACTCGACGACGAGGGCGCTGCGATGGCCGGGGACGTGCGCGCAGTGCTGCGCCAGGACGACTCCGCAGACGGCGCGCTCGGCGGCGGCACGACCACCGGTGTGCCGCTGCTCCTGACCCTGGCCGAGGCCGACGACCCCGACTCCACCTCCCTGGTCGAGGCCTTCGACGGCGGCGACGAGGGCTGGGGCGTCGCCCTGGGCTCCGCGACTCTGCGCCGCGCCACCGAGCCGGCGGCGAAGGGCGGCGCCATCCGCACCGAGGGAGCCGACGCGCTGGCGGTCGACTACGACCTCTCGGAGGGGATGGCCGGCATCACCCGTACCGTGCCGCTCGACGTCGCCACCGGCCCGGTCACGGGCCTGAAGGTCGACCTCAAGGGCGACGGCAGCTACAACACCGTCTACCTCAGGGTCGCCGACGCGACCGGCGAGGCCTTCACCTACCGGATGGACGCCATGCGGCACTCCACCTGGACCACCGTGCCGATCGACCTGACCCAGGACCCAGTGCTCGCCGAGGGCGGCAACGCCGACTCCGTGCTCGATCTGCCGCTGACGCTCTCCGGCTTCTCCGTGGTCCGCAACGGCGAGCAGCCCGCGACCGGGACGTTCCTGCTCGACAATCTGCGCGCTGTGAGCAGCCGGTGGACGATGCCCGAGTCCGACGTGGAGTTCCTGGTGCCCTCCGAGGGCGGCGCCGCGAGCCTCGGCTTCACGGCGGCGTCGGCCGGCGACTGGATGATCGTGCTCCGCGACGGGAGCGGCCGCAGCCGGACGGTCACCGGCACGCTCACCACGCCGGGCGAGAACGCCGTGCAGTGGGACGGCACGGCCGATGACGGCGAGGAGATGGACGGGCCGATCCGCAGCATGTTCCTCCAGGACTCCACGCCCGACGGCGAGTTCTCGGCGTCGCGGACCCGCTCGGCGACTCCGACCCTGCTCACCGTCGCCGCGGCGCAGCCCTCGACGACCAGCGTGGTCGAGGGCTTCGAGGCGGCTGCCTCGACCTGGAGGGTCGCGATGGGCTCCGCGACGATCTCGCGCACCAGCGCCCAGAAGACCCAGGGCTCCTACGCCCAGCGGATCGACTACGACGTCTCGTCCGGGCTGGTCGAGACCGTGCAGAACACCCCCGCGACCATGCTGACCAAGCCCGCCAGCGCGCTGCGGATCGATTTGAAGGGCGACGGCACCTACAACACGGTCTACGCGCGCCTCCGCGACGCCTCCGGCGAGACCTTCACCTACCGCCTCGACGCCATGCGCTCGACGGCCTGGGCGACGATCGACGTCGACCTCACCGCTCCGGCCGCGCTCGTCGAGGGCGGCGACAGCGACCACGTGCTCGACATGCCGGTGAAGCTCTCCGGCGTGATCGTCGTGCGCAATGGGAGCCAGCCGGCCACCGGCACCGTCGTGCTCGACAACCTGCGCACACTCGCGTCCGGCTGGTCGCTGCCGACCGCGGCGACGTCCTTCTTCACCCCTGCCCCCTCGGCGAGCACCTCGCTCTCGTTCACGGCGGGCGGCCCCGGCGACTACCGCCTCGAGCTGCGCGACAAGGAGGGGCGCCTGAAGACGATCACGGGGCGCGCCGCGGCCGCCGGCGCCGTCTCGGTGCCGTGGGACGGCTCCGACGACTCGGGCACCAGGATGCGCGGCGACATCAGCGGTGTCTTCGGTCAGGACGGAGTGAACGACGGCACGCTCGCCTCGAACGCGACCCGGAGCGGGATCCCGCTGCTGCTGACCGTCGCCGAGGTGGACGCCGACGCGAGTCTCGCGCAGTCGTTCGATGCGGCCGGTACCGACTGGATGCAGGCGGCGGGGAGCGCGACCCCGTCGACCTCGACGACCCGCACCGAGGGCTCGGGGGCGCTGCGGATCGCCTACGACCTCACGAGCGCCGACGCCGAGATCGAGACCCGCGCGACTCCGGTGCCGCTGCTGACGCAGCCGGCCACGGCGCTCAAGGTCGACCTGCTCGGCGACAGCAGCTGGAACACGGTGTTCCTGAAGCTGCGCGATGCGACCGGCGAGATGTTCTTCTACCGGGTCGACGCGATGAGCCTCAGCCGCTGGACGACCGCGACCGTCGACCTCCGCTCGCCGGCCGCGACCACGCACCTGGGCAATGACGACGGCGTGCTCGACTACCCGGTCTCGCTGGTGCGGATCAACGTGGTCCGCAACGGCCCGTCGGCTCCGGCCACGGGCACCGTCGTCCTCGACAACCTGCGCGTCCTCGATAAGGACTGGACTCTGCCGGCCGCGAGCGCGCCCCGCTTCTCGCGCGAGAACGCGGCGACCACCGCCGTCCGCTTCACGGCGGGCACGCCCGGCGACTACGCGCTCGTGCTGCGCGACAGCGCAGGCCGCACCCGCACCTTCGGAGGCACCGCGGCCTCGGCCGGCGAGATCGCCGTCGCCTGGGACGGCACCGACGACCGCGGCGCCGGGATGTCCGGAAGCATCGCCGGCCGCCTGACCTGGGATGCGACTCCCAACGGCTCGCTCACCGGAGCCGCCACGGCGACCCGGCCCTACCTCACCGGAGTGAGCGCCCGCGCCACCGAGGCGGCGCCGCGCTCGATCAGCGGGATCAACAGCTTCCTCACCGAGCAGGACTCGCCCGTCGAGGTCGACCGGCAGGCGGCGCTGCTCGAGGACGCGCAGGTGCGGTGGGCCCGCGAGGAGTTCGAGTGGAAGCGCGTCGAGCCGCGGAAGGGCTACTACGACTGGGCCAAGTTCGACCAGGCGGTCGCGGTCAGCCAGGCGCGCAACGTCGACATGATCGGCAAGCTGGTCTACTCGGCGCCGTGGGCCTCCTCGGCTCCAGCGGGAACGCCCGCCGAGGACGCGCAGTACTACCCGCCGCGCAGCACCGCCGACTTCGCGTCGTACGCTGCGGCGACCGTCGCCCGGTACAAGGACCGCGTGCACGTCTGGGAGGTGTGGAACGAGCCCAACACCGACTACTACTGGCGTGGAGGAGCCACGGCCGCCCAGTACGGCGAGCTGTTGAAGGCCGCCCACACGGCGATCAAGGCCGTGGATCCGACCGCGACGGTGCTGGTGGGCGGGCTGGACCAGTTCAGCGACCCGTTCATGCGAGGCGTGCTCTCGGCCGGGGCGGGCGACTCCTTCGACGGGCTCGCCGTGCACACCTACACCGTCGACGGCGCCCCCGAGACCGGAGCGATCCCCACCTACCTCGACGCGGCGCAGTCGTTCCTCGACCGCAGCGCACCGGGACGGAGCCTGTGGATCACCGAGGTGAGCTGGGCGACCTGCACCACCTGCGTCGGAGCGACGAGCGAAGCGGACCAGGCGTCCTACCTCTCCCGCTCCTACCTCGACGCGGCCGCCCGCGGGATCAAGGGCATCGCCTGGTACAACCTCGTCGGGGGCAGCAACCCGCAGGAGCCGCTCGACACCTTCTCGGTGACCGAGCGCTCCGGGAGGCTGAAGCCCTCGTACACGGCGCTGAAGGAGGTGGGAGCCATCCTCGCGGCGGGCACCGCTGTCGGCCGGGCCGGTGCGACCGCCTCCGCCTCCTCGGTGCTGGTCGACGACCTCGCCTCGACGAGCGGATACGTCGTCGCGCCGATCGGCGGCGGCAGCGCCTCGCTCGCCGCCACCTCGGCCGGCTACTCCGGTGCCGGCGCGCTGACGCTGACCTACGACTTCTCCGGCTCGTCGAAGGGGGCGCAGATCCACTCGTCGCGCACCCTGCCCGGCTCGCCCACAGCGGTCTCGGTGCAGGTGCGCGGAGACGCGAGCACCAGTCCGGTGTACCTCAAGCTCAAGGACGCCACCGGAGAGACCTTCCAGGGCCTCGTGGGCAACGTCGGCGGCTCGGCCTGGCAGAGGATGACCCTCTTCTCGGACGGGCTGAACCCCAACTACACGCACTCCGGCGGCGACAACGATGGAGTCTGGGACTACCCGGTCACGCTGGTCGACACCTTCGTCTACACGTCGATGTCGGGAGTCACCTCCGGCTCGGTCACGATCGACGACGTGACGGCCGACTACGGGGTGAACGTGCACGGCACGGTGTTCCAGACGCCGACCGAGACGGTGCAGGCGCTCTTCACCGCGGCTCCCGCCAGCGCCTCAGTGCAGGTGTCGGGAGCGGCGGCCTCGGTGAGGACCGCCGCGGGCCGCACGCCACTCGCTGTCGCGGACGCTCATGCGACGGCGGGCCTCGGCCGCACGCCGACGTTCGTCGCCTCGGCACCGGGGGTGACCCGCTCCGGCGGCTCGACCTCGCTCGACTGGATGACCGGCGACGGCGCGACGACCAGCGTCGCGGTGCTCACCGCCGGGGGCTCGGTGGCGAAGCAGCTCACGACGTCGGTCCGCTACCTCGCGGGCCGGCAGGTGCTCGCCTGGGACGGACGCCTGACGAACGGCACCGTCGCTCCCGCCGGCTCCTACAGCATGCGCATCACGACGACGACGTTCGACGGGCGCGCCATCGTGCAGAAGGTGGGTTTCACCCAGCCGTGACGTCAACGTCGGTCGTGCACGACGGCGGTCGCTCGCGGACGAGGATGCTTGTTGAGGGCGCCGTCGGATCTCGATGGATGAGAGTCCGCTCAGGCTCGCCGTCTGTGACCGGTCTGCGACATTCTCTCGGCCATTTTCCTGCCAGTGTTGGGCTGCTCCTCAGGGTGAGGCTGCTTCATGTCTCTGGGGGTCGTGTGGCTCGTCGTCGCGTCCGCTTGCTGGTTGTTCCTGTTCTGGCAGGACTACTAAGCGCTGTTCTGACCGTCACGAGCGTCGATGCGGCGTCCGCGACGGCGATGACGCAGATCTCTGCGGAGCTCAGTGCTGAGCAGGCCGCAGCGGCGGAATCCTCGGGAACGGCTGACCTCGATGAGGTGCCGCTGGAAGCGTCCGATCCTGCCGCGCCCCCGGCGCTCTCTGCGCTCGTGCCGGAGGACGGCGACGTTCCGGTCGGGGATGCCACTGCTCAGCCGACGGAGGAGCCGACAGCGACGTCCACGGCCGTGCCGACCGAGGGAGCGTCCCCGGGTGATGTCGACGACTTCGACGCGTCGACGGCGACGGTCGTTGATCGGGACGAGTTCACGACCACATATGCGTTCGGTAACAGCCAGCAGGTCACGGATGTCTCACTGACGCCGTCCGCGGTGGAGACGAGCAAGGGCGAGTGGGTTCCCGTTGAGACGGAGCTCGAGACGACTGGTCCGGCTTCGTGGTTGGGGCAGGGCGGTGCCGAGGTGGACGTGCACCCGCTCGAGCCGTCCTTTGCTGAGCACGCCGATGATGCGCCTGTTCTGTCGATGAACAGGGGCGGCCACTCGATCGGTTTCACTCTTCGCGGAGCCGACCACAGCGTTCTCGAGCGTGATCTTTCTCCGTGGGCGGACAGCTCGGCAAAGAGTCACCTCGAGTACAAGGACGTCTTCAAGGGCGTCGACCTGGTCTACGACGTCGAGACGTCGAACGTGAAGGAGAATCTGCGCCTGGAGAGTGCCCCTGAGGCGGGTAAGGCGTCATGGACGTGGGAGGTCGATGCTCCCGGACTCGCTGCCGCAAAGGATGATCTGGGGAACATCGTCTTCTCGGATCAGTCCGGTGCCACAGTCTTCGCTATGCCCGCTCCGATTCTCTGGGACTCGTCGGGTACCGAGAAGAAGGCCGATGCGGACGCTGAAGGGGCCGTCGCCCTCGTGCAGGAGGGTTCGAAGACCCTGCTGACGATCAGCGCGTCGCAGGCGTGGCTGCACGACCCCAAGCGCGTCTATCCCGTGTACGTGGATCCCACGACGGAGACGACCATCAAGGACGTCGCGGCTTTCAAGTCGAATGGGCAGACCAACAGTGGAATGACGCAGGTCGGTAACACCAATTCGAATGGAGTCTGGCGGTCGATCGCGCACTTCAACTACGAGTCGGTCGTCGCAGGCAAGCAGGTCGTGGGCGCGAACATCGGCGTGACGAACATCGTCGACGGGACGACCGGAACCTACGCAGGGGGCGTCCACGACGTCACCTCGTATGGCTTCAACGGCGCTGGTGTCCAGCTCGCGTCCCTGTCGATCTCGGAGCGGGGTGGTGAGACGGGCTGGGACGGCAGGCTTGGGTCCAAGCTCGCCGAGTGGGCTCGCAACGGTGTATCCGGGGGCAATCTGCTCATTGGCGGTGATGAGCGCGGAGGGGTGTACTCCTACCGCTGGATCGACGTGCACCTGTGGCTCGAGACGAAGGACTTCCCGCGCGCGGGGTGGAACCCGCTTCCGGCCGACAAGCTGGAGAATCAGACCCTGACCCCGACGCTTCACGCGGACGCCGAGTACGATCCCACCACGAGTGGTCTGGATCATCTCTACCGCGTGAGCACCAACCCGAACCCAGAAATCAGTCCCATTTACGACACCGGCTGGGGAGCGGGAGCTGACCAGAAAATTCCTGCGGGCTACCTCAATCCGAACACCTGGTACTACTGGCATACCTTTGTGAAGGACAATGCCGATGGCTATTACGGTACGTCTACGGTCGCAGTGAGTCAGACCTGGAGTTTCAAGACCACCGACCCCCCTGTTCCCCAGCAGAGCACGACAAGTCCCTCGGACAAGTCGGTCATCGTGTCCACGACGCCGCGACTGCAGGTCGGCGCGATTGGGAACGCGAACCTGAAGGAGTACGCCTTCCGGATCGCCACGGGCGCCGACGCGACGACCGGACAGGTCGCGACCTCCGGCTGGCGGACCGATCCGTGGTGGGATGTGCCGCCCTCGATCCTGCAGGACGGCTCTACGTACACGTGGACCGTGCTGACTCGAGACAAGTCGAACAACGAGTGGGGACCCTTCTGGGTCAACCGACTGACCGTCAACCAGCGCATCACTAACTCCGGTCCTGCCCCGACCGACTCCGCCGGCCCCGCCACGGTGAATCTTGCGAACGGCAATGTCAGCATGGGCTTCAGTTCCCCGACGGTCGCGACCATCGGTGGTGACATCGGTATGAGCTTCACTTACAACTCGAAGAAGACCGTGAACAACGGCCTCACCGGCCGGTACTACAACTACACCGGCACAGGAGTCCCGCCGTCCGACTTCTCCGGCACGAACATCAAGCAGATCCTCCAGCGCACCGACTCCCAGCTGAACTTCGACTGGGGAGGAGGCTCGCCCGGTGACGGCGTGAACAGCGACAACTTCATGGCTCGCTGGAGCGGTTTCCTCCGTGTCCCTGACGCCGGCCCGTGGGAGTTCGCGACCAGCCGCGATGACGGTGTCATCGTCACGGTCGGAACCGCGAACGGCGGCGCCGGAACCAAGGTGGTCGACCGGTGGGACGCAGCTCATCAAGATCCCGTGTGGGGAGGCGCAAGCGCCACCATCACTGGTGCGGTCCCGATCGACGTAAAGTACTTCGAGCAGGCGACCGACGCCAGCCTCAAGCTCTACATCCGCAAGGTCGGAACGACCAGCGCATCGCTCATCCCCGCCGACTGGGTCACAGCGACCCGGTCTGTCCTCCCCGGCGGGTGGAGCGGCTCGACACCCCTCGTCGGAGACCTGCAGACCTACGCGAAGGCCGAGGTGAAGGAAGGGTCCATCGTCTTCACCGACATCGACGGCGACACCCACACCTACACGAAGAAGTCTGCCGGTGGATACTCCGCACCTGCTGGCGAGTCCGGCGTCGCCGCGATCGACGCCAACGGAGCAGCCTCTCTTGCCGACGGCGCCGGCGTCGTCACGGTCTTCAACAGAGACGGCGCGGTCTCCGCCGTGACCAGCCCCGACGACACCAAGAAGCCCACCGCGCCCGTCGTCTCGTATCGGGCCGACGGTCTCGTGGATCGCATCTCGGACCGGCTCTCCGGCAGCACCAGCGGCTCCACTACCACCTATGCCCGCAGCGTCCGCTTCATCTATCAGGGCGACACTGCCGCCAGCCTCGGCCTCGACACCGGCGAGAACTGGCCCGGCACTCAGAACCTCTGCCCAACGGATTCGAGCTCGACTTCGGCCTATGTGGCGGCGCCGACCGGGATGCTCTGCCGCATCCTCTACCCGAACCACACCGCGAACTCGTTCATCAACGACACCGCGCTGCTCTACGACGCCTCCGGCAACCTCGTCCGCATCAACGACCCCGGCAACGAAGTCACTACCTTCGTCTACGACGGCAGCGGACGCGTGACCGCAGTGCGCGACAGCCTCTCCAACGACTGGATCACCAACGTCTCTCCCGGAAGCAGCGGGCTCGCCACCACTCGCACGGAGATCTCGTACGACAGCGCCGGGCGCCCCGTAACTGTCACGCTCCCTGCACCTGATGGAGTCACGCAGTCGACGCGCCCGAGCAAGACCTACAACTGGCCAGCAGCGGGAGGTGACACGACCACCGTCGATGTCGCCGGACTCACCGTCCCCAACTCGGGCACATCGAACGGCCACGCGGTCACCGTCAAGTACGACTCGGCCTACCGAACGCTCAGTTCGAAAACGGCCTCCGGCCTGGAAAGCCTCACCGAATGGACGAGTAGCGACCTTCAGCTGTCGTCGACAAACCCGCAAGGTCTCAAGTCGACCGTCTTCTACGACTACGCCAACCGTCCGTACGACAATTACGGACCCGCGCCGACCGCCTGCTTCGCCGGCAATAAGCCCACCTCCAGCTGCTCGGGCACTGGGCACTCCACGACGACTTACGACGGTGACCTCAACGGACTGTCGGCGAGTTACTACGGCAACAACCAACTCTCCGGCGTGCCCGTCGGTTACGGCCTTGGTCAGGAAAGCACCGGAAAGATTGCCGTGGATTGGGGAGCCGGAGCGCCGGCCGGAATCAGTAGCGACCAGTTCTCCGCCCGATACACCGGCAGCATCACCATTCCCACCGCCGGCGACTGGTATTTCAAAACCATCGCCGACGACGGCACGCGCCTCTGGATCGACAACGTCCTCAAGATCGACGATTGGGTTTCGCAGTCGCAGCACTGGTCGGTCCCAGGCCGCATCCACACCGACGCCGACAACACCGTCCTCCCCATCCGCCTCGACTACCTCGACAACGGTGGAGACGCACACCTCGAACTCAACTGGTCACAGTCCCCGAACACCGACTTCACCTGGGTTCCCGGCGCACAGATGAAACCTGACTACGGCCTCACCACTTCAACGACCACCGATGACAAATTCTCGGTTTCAAATACCATGAGCGATGGAACCAGCGCACCGAACGGCGTCGCTGCATCAACGTCCGCGGTGAGCTCGTCGACGGTGTCTACAAACTACGGAAGCGAGCCGTGGCTCGGGCTCTCCACCTCAAGCACGGTCGACCCAGCCGGGCTTGCCCTCAGCACCAAGACTGATTACGAGACCGACGGCTATAACCGCCGCACCGGGAAAACCCTCCCTGCGGCCACGTCAGCCGGAGCAACCGCCGCCAGCGCCGGAACGACTTTCGCCTATTACGGCGATAAGGACACTTACGGCCCCGCTCTCGGTACTACGTCCGCGGTCTGCGGTCTTGCACTGACCACCCCTCAGTTCGGCATGCTGAAGCAGACCACTAATGCGAAATATGGTGGATCTGCAAATTCCGTCAGCACTCAGTACATATACGACATCATGGGGCGCGTCGTGGGCGCAAAGCAGTCGGGCGACAGCGCGTGGACCTGCACTACCTATGATGCCCGCGGGCGCAATGCCGCCGTCGCTTACCCGAAAACCGGAACGATCGCTGCTCGAACGGTTACTACAAGTTACACTAGTGATGGGACGTCATCGGGAGACCCGCGCACAACAGCGGTGACGGACTCGTCGATAGCCGCGTCACCAACCGCTGGGAAGGTCACGACCACGACCGACCTTCTCGGCCGAGCCGTCAGCTATGCCGACGTTTGGGGTCTAACTACGGCAACCACCTACGATCTCGTCGGCAATGTCATTCAGACCCAAACTAAGAAAATATCGTCCATCGTCTCCGTACAAACTTTCGAGTATGACCTTGATAGTCGCGTCACGAGGGTCAAGCGCGGTGGTGCCGACCTTGCCACCGTCACCTACGGACCCGCAGACGCCGCCTCACTGCTGGACCGCGGCCAAGTCACCGCGGTGAGCTACCCAGCAGCTAGTGCCGGAAACGGTACCAATCTAGGTAGTATCGTTCGGAGCAATCGGACGGGAGCACAAGTGGGCCTTACGTGGAATTTCCCGGCAGGAAGAACCTCGAATTTGACTGACACTGTGTTGCGTTCTCAATCTGGACGTATTGTTCAAGATACGATTACAGATGCAGGTAACCTATCTCAGGCGAACTACAACTTCGACGCGGCAGGACGCCTGATTAAGGCGATAATTCCGAACCATAATCTTACTTACGGATACGGTGACTCGTCCTGCAATACGGCCAGCTATCCAGGCGCTATTGTCCGCGCTGGAAAGAACGGAAACCGCACAAGCTACACCGACGTCGCCACGCTCCCCACAGGGACGGCAACGACCACAACTGCGTACTGCTACGACTCCGCCGATCGGCTTCTGGGCTCGACAATTTCTAGTGGCGTAGCTGCAACTGGTGCGAACGCGGTGGCCGACGGACTGAGTAGCTCGGAGGTCAAGTACGACGAGGGCGGAAACACTGTCACGCTCGGTGATGAAGCAATGACCTATGATGCCGCAGACCGACACCTTTCCACCGTCACACCTACTGGCGCGGCTACCTACCAGCGCGATGCCTTCGATCGAATTGTGTCCCGAAATCAGACCATCGCTGGAAACAGTTCCGAAGTTCGATACGGATTCGAAGGTGGGTCTGATACGCCGGACTTCATACTCGATTCATCGAATAATTTGATGGAAGAGATTGTTTCCCTCCCCGGTGGAGTTGTCGCTACTATTCCAGTGAGCGGATCAGAAATATGGGCATACCCCAACTTGCACGGTGACATCATCGTCACGGCCGACGGTGCAGGGGTAAGAGCGAAAAACTCTGCGGGCGCGCTGCTGCCGGCCGCTCTTTACGATCCTTATGGTCAGGTCGTGGATCCAACGACAAAGTTGATCGGCACCGTGGCTGCGGATGACTCGATTCCGAATACCCAGTCCCGTACTGATGCTGACTACGGCTGGCTTGGGCAGCACCAGAAGTTGTCGGAGCACATCGGAAGTATCAGCACAATTGAAATGGGTGCGCGTCAATATGTGGCTGCAATTGGCAGATTCCTCGAGGTCGACCCTGAAGAAGGCGGGGTTCAAAACGACTATGTATACCCGGTGGACCCGATCAACATGTTCGACCTTGACGGGCGCGCCTTCAATTGGGGTCTGGCAATTGATATCGGATTGACTGTGTTGATGTTCGTTCCCGGACTGGGTGCAGCAGCGGCTGTGGCGCGTGTTGCTGTAATCGCGGTGCGGGTGTATAAAGCAGCGGCGATGGTCGAGAGGGGAGGAGCAGCGGCGAATGCTCTAATTCGCACAGGAGTGCGGGCCAGTGGATTCCTCGGGCGCGTTGGTTCAAGAGTCGGTGGCCGGGTTTACACCGGTGCTACTCGTCGATCCGTTTCAAATAACGGTCGTGGTTACAACTACACTTCTCGAGATGGACTTCGTCAGTGGCGGTCTCCGCAGTTCAAACCGCTTCCACAGCGTCTCGGTGGTGGCTACCAGTGGACGTCGAATACCGGCTACTCTCGTACTGGTAATTTGAATCCCGGTAGCAATAACTTGCGTAACTTGCACATCTATCACGGAGGGTCCCGATGGAGGCCTTGATTGAGAAAATTGGTCCTGAAGAGTCGGCGAACGAGCGCGTAGGATATGTTACGTCCGGGGATATGAAGGGATCGTATATTCGTGGCCCGCATCATATCCCAAGTTTAGACGCAGGCGAAGCTTCAGACCTCTTCAGCTTCACATGGTGGGTAGAACCAATACGTGATGGTCAGCTGGAAATGGAGTACGCGCTTACCCGAGGTGATGCGCAGGGGATGCTCGAATCATGGATCGTGCGGTGGTCGCCGGCGGGTAGTGATGCCGCATCGATCATGTTCGACGATTTCCACTGGAGGTGGGCAGATATGCATGCACTTCGGCGGTTCACTGCCCCCCTTAGCCTATTAGGCAAGGGCGTTGCTGAGGCAGCGCTCAACAGTCGGAAGGCTGCTTACCAGAAGATTCACAGTACGAGATATGCGGCTAGCCTCGCAATGGATCTAGTACAGGGTGGCATGTCAACCTTTCCTGCTAAACGAGATCTGTTAGATTGGGATCCGGGTTGGCGAGAAGTAGCTGCATTACTACGGAGTAGGGGCTTATACCTCGCGGTTGTGCCTCGTAAGGGAGTGCTCTCGACAAAAGGGCTCGGCGAGATCAAGGCAGGGAATGGCGAGATCGACAAAACCCTCTTGCAGCTGATTAGCCCGGATGATGTGTCTGGTTTCAAGAAGAGACATAATATTAGGCGGCCGGCGCTACCCGATTGGGGCCTAGTAGGCCTTACAGGACTTCTTGCACCCACTCAGTTTTGTTTGGGAATTTCGTCCAGACCGTCTTTTCGCAATGCGATCTTGGACCTAGATCCCTGGTAGGTCTGACCAACGACGGGTTCCTGGAGATGACGAACGCGGCGCGCACCAGCCTCTGATAGCGGCCAACCGCGGCTATTCCAGTGTTGGTTGATTAGTGGCAGTGCCCGGCCACACCGGTGACCTGACGACGTTCTACTTCGGTCAGACGAATGACATCACCGTCCACGCGAGCGGGCACAAGGGCACCGACCGCTGCACCGGAGGATCGAGGGCGCATGGGCAGTACGCGGTCAGCGGGCGAACCGTCGTCGAGAGCCGTCGGACCCTCGGCGACACGTACGGCTACAGGATCAATGACGGCAACGGAGTCGTGTCGCTTCTCGGACACCTCCGCCCTCTGTCGGCCCTCACCGTCGGCCAGATCGTGCAGAAGGGTGACTTCGTCGGAGTCGCCGGCAGATCGGCACAGCCACCTGAGACCACGTGCACCTCGGCATCTACATCAACGGCGCCCCAACCGACCCGGTCACTCTCCTCAGCGTGACAGGACTGACAGCCCCGTCACGCTGCTGACTTCATGCACCAGACGAAGAGCCCCGACCCAATGCGGCTGGGGCTCTTCGTATGTCTCTGAACATCCGTCGATAGCGTCTCATGAGCATCGCCAACGTCCAGCGGTTCGAGGGAACCGCTGCAGAACCGTCGCCGCCGCGACGTCAGCGGCATGGTTCACTCATCCGCGTCCTCGTCGGGGGTGCGGAGAGTAAGCTCCCACGCGAAACGGACGACGCCAAGGGAGAACATGATCCCTGCCGACCAGATTATCCAGCCCCAACCCACATCGACGTCCGATATGCGCGAGACGTGGACGACGCAGATGATCACCGAAACGATGGCGAGTAGCGACGCAACGAGATTGAACATCTCCCGGCTGCGCTCTGACCGGGAGCTCGTTCGTCGCCCACGTGAGCGTCGAAGCCGGCCCGACTCGAGTCACAGAAGCAGAACGACCACACAGTTGGATCCGGAAGCCCCCAGCCATCGCTCGAATTACCCTTGGCCACCCGCGCGAAAGTGACAATCGGCGAGGGCAAGAGTATCTACCCCGACTCCCGCGATGCCGGTGATGCCGCGGTCGTCGAAGAGGCGGACGGCGACGTCGGCGACGAGGGGAGTCACGCGGAGAGCGGAGCGGCGCGCGTCCTGCCCTCGATCGTCGCGAGGAGCTGCCGCTCCCACCCGGCGATGTCGGGATGGGCGCGGCCCCACGTGCGCGCGAGCTGGCACGCGTGCGCGATGGCGTCGACCGACGCCGACTCCCACCAGTCCGTATCCTGCGTGGCGGCGAGGACGGTGCGGGCCGACCGCAGCTCGGCGGCGAGCCGGTTGAGCATCCAGCGCGTCTCGTCGGGGTCGTTCTTCGCACGCCAGAGAGCGTCGATGTACATCTGCGCGGTCAGATCGGCGAGGTGGTGCGCTGCGCGGACCGCGAGCGCGAGGTCGTCAGCGGCGGAGCTCGACGGGGTCACGGCGGCCGCCCCTCAGCCGAGGGCGAGGGTCCCGGTGAACGGGCCGGTGAGGGAGGCGATCGCCTCGACGTCATCGAAGGTCCCGAGCCGGGCGATGCCGTCCCAGTAGCCGACGTCGCCGTAATAGAGCACCAGGTCGCCCGACGGCGCCCAGAGACCGATGTCGCCGACCTCGGGGTCGTCGCCCGAGGGCATGCCCGCCATCGACGGCGGGGAGGCGAGCGGAGCGGTCTTCTCGACTGCGTTCAGATCGTCGAAGGCGAGCGTCAGCGGCAGCTGCTCGGCCAGGGCGCGGGCGGCCGGAGTGTCGTTCAGTCGGGCGGTGACGACGCGGTCGCCGACCGTCAGGGTCAGGGGTGTTCCGTCGGTGTCGGGCACGACGTCTCCATTCGCGAGATCCGAGAGTGAGGGCACGGTGCTCGACGGCGACGGGGGCGCAGCGGTCGGGGTGCTCCCGCTCGTGACGGCCCGCTCGGCCGTGGCGCACCCCGTCAGCGCGAGCACGGCGACAAGCGCCGGCAGGACGTGTCGTCGGTTCAGCATGGTCGCAGTCAAGCCGCGCCGACATCGCCCCGGGAGTCTCTGCCGAAGGGCGTACCGCCGGTACACCCCTCACCACGGAGGAGCGACCTACCGTGGACGCCATGGACAACCGAACCGAGGTCCGCGAGTTCCTCCTGTCACGACGGGCACGCGTCTCCCCCGCCGACGTCGGCCTCCCGACGGGCGGGAACCGCCGCGTCGCGGGCCTGCGCCGGGCCGAGGTGGCGATGCTGGCCGACGTCAGCGTCGAGTACTACGCGAAGCTCGAGCGCGGCGACATCGCGGGAGCGTCCGCCGGCGTCCTCGAGGCGCTCTCGCGGGCGCTGCGCCTCGACGAGACCGAGCGGATGCACCTCCACCACCTCGCCCGCGCGGCCGACGGCCGCCCTGCCTCCGCCCGCCCTCGACGTCGCGCGAGCGGCGTCCAGCCGGCGCGCGCCGGACTGCAGCGCACGCTCGACGCCATCACCGGCGGCCCCGCGTTCGTGCGCGACCGGCGGCAGAACCTGGTCGCGACCAACGCTCTCGGGGCCGCGTTCTACTCGCCCGTCATCGGTGCGGGAGGCGGAACGCCCAACCTCGCGCGGTTCCAGTTCCTGGATCCGGCCGCCCGCGACTTCTACCCCGACTGGGATCTCTTCGCGCACATGTGCGTCGGGATCATGCGCGTCGAGGCGGCCCGCGACCCTCATGACCGGGCACTCCAGGACCTGGTGGGCGAACTCACGACCAGGAGCGAGACGTTCGCACGGTTGTGGTCGGCGCACGACGTCCGCACGCACGGCGGCGGCACGAAGCGCTTCCACCATCCCGTCGTCGGCGATCTGGCCCTGGTCTACGAGGAACTGGCGGTCACCGCCGAGGACGGCCTGCGTCTGCTCGTCTACACGGCCGAGAGCGGGACGCCCTCCGCGGAGCGCCTCCAGCTCCTCGGCAACTGGACAAGCGGCAGCGACGTCCGCGCGGGAGCCCTCGAGTGAGCGTCGCGTCCGCAGACCCGTACCAGGAGGCGTCGCTCGCCGAGCTCCTCGCCGCGCTCGACGCCGGCACCACCGTCACGGGCGGCTCGCCGCTGCACGCCGTCATGCACGCCACCAGCCAGGAGGCGCTCCGCATCGCGGGCGAGCTGAACGGCGGCTACCGCGAACCCGCGGAGGTCCGCGCGCTCCTCGTCCGGCTCACGGGCAGGCCCGTCGACGAGAGTGTGACGCTCTTCCCGCCCTTCACCGCGGACTTCGGCAGGAACATCACGCTGGGCAAGCGCGTCTTCATCAACTCCGGCTGTCGGTTCCAGGACCAGGGCGGGATCACCATCGGCGACGACTGCCTCCTCGGCCACAACACCGTCATCGCGACACTCCAGCACGGCCTCGCGCCGGCCCGCCGCGCCGACCTCCTCCCCTCGCCGGTCGTCCTCGGCCGCTCCGTCTGGCTCGGCGCGAACGTCACGATCCTCCCGGGAGTCGTCATCGGAGACAACGCCGTCATCGGCGCCGGTTCCGTCGTCACCCGGGACGTGCCCGCGAACGCGATCGCGGTGGGCTCGCCCGCGCGGGTGGTGCGCCGCCTCGAGGAGTGAGGCGACTCGATCGGCGTCAGCGGCGCAGCGGCTCGCGGTCTCGGGTGAGGGGGGCCGATCGCAGGGCGCGGGCGTAGATGCGGTAGCGGTGCACCTGCTGCGCGGACGCCTCCGCGCGCGTCGGGCGGAGCGACGAGAGGTGGTAGACCAGCCTCCGCGAGGCCATCCCGGCGAGCACGACGGCGCGCCACAGCCGCTGCTGGAGGTCCGAGCGCGCCATCCGCCAGCCGTAGAGGTCGAAGAGGTTCACGATCCAGGCGGTGCTGACGCGGCCGTCGACGTCGCTCGAGGAGCCGCCCATCGCGTGCAGCGCGTGCAGCCGCGGGTCGAGGACCACACGCAGGCCCTCGGCGCGCAGGCGCAGGCAGATCTCGACGTCCTCGGCGTACATGAACCAGCGGTCGGTGAGCCCGCCGATCCGGCGCCAGAGGGCGAGCGGGACCATCAGGCAGCCGCCGCTCACCCAGTCCACATCGCGCGGCTCGCCGTGCAGGTCCGCGGCGAAGAGGTAGTGGCCCTCGAACGCCGCGAAGCGGCGGCCCAGGCGCGAGAGTCCCGTCTGGTGCAGCAGCATCCGCGGGATCGTCGGCGCGTGGCCCGCGGCGACGATCACCACGTCCTCCCCCTCGTTCTCGAGCAGGGGCGAGACGGCGCCGATGGTCGGGTCGGCATCGAGGAGCGACGCGAGGGAGGCGACGACGGCGGCCGAGATCTGCGCATCCGGGTTCAGGAGCAGCAGGTGGCGGCCGGAGGCGTGCGCGGCCCCGAGGTTGACGGCCCGCGAGAAGCCGGCGTTCTCGGTGTTCTCGACCACCTGCACGGCCGGGTACTCGGCGCGCAGCACAGCGACCGTCTCATCGCGCGAGAGGTTGTCGACCACCACGATCTCGATGCTCTCGTCGCGGCCATCCAGCGCGTCGAGGCAGGAGCGGATCACGCCCACGCTGTTGTAGGTGACGATCACGATCGACACGGCCAGGGCGCCGCTCACGGCAGCACCTCCAGCATCGCCGTGCGCAGGCGCTGCACGACCGCGTCCCAGCTGTAGTGCTCGAGCACCGGAGCCGGGTCGAGGGCGGGCCGCGGATGCGCGACGAGCTCGCGGATCGTCGCGGCGATCGCCTCCCCGTCGCGCGGATCGACGAGGTGCGCGTGCTCGCCGAGGATCTCGCGGAACACCGGAATGTCGCTAGCCAGCGTCGGCGTTCCGCAGGCGAGGGCCTCGAGTGTCGGCAGGCCGAAGCCCTCGTCGAGGGTGAGGAACAGGAACAGCGCGGCGTTCTCGTAGAGCCAGCGCAGCTCCTCCACCTCGATCCGGCCGAGGAGTCGCACCGAGCCGTCGTCGAGCGCCGCGCGGACCGCAGGCAGGAACTCCGTCCGCACCCCGGAGGCCTCGCCGACGACGAGCAGCGGAAAGGCGGGGGAGAGCACCCCGGAGGCGAGGGCCGCCTCGATCGCGGTCGCGAGGTTCTTGCGGGCGTTCAGCCGCCCCACCGCGAGCAGGAAGCCGTCGAGTCCGTCGACGCCGGCGGGCGCGACGGGCTCGGCGCTCGCGAAGGCGCGGCTCAGCCCGAGGCCGACGGGCACGGCGGAGCGGGCGGCCGACGTGCGGACGATGCGGCGCGACTCCGCCGCACTGCTGGCGATGACGAGGTCGGCCCGCCGGATGCTGAGCGGCATGAGCGAGAAGTAGGCGCGCTCGGTGCGGGTGAACCACTCGGGATTCGTGAGGAACAGGAAATCCTGCACGAACACGGCCGAACGGCCGAGGAGGGGCGTGAAGTTGTGGGCGAGCGTGATGTCGGGCCGCAGCCGCAGCGCGAGCAGTGCGAGCTCGAGAACGGCGCTCACCCCCTGCGGGCGCAGCCGGGTCGCGACGACGCGAGCACGGTGTCCGAGTTCGCTCCGCGCTGTCTCCACGGCCGAGGAGGGCACGGCGACGACAAGCGAATCCTCGGGAAAGGAACGCGCCCAGGAGAAGACGATCTCGCGCATGACGTCGCGATTCGAGATCGGTCCGCGGATCCACCAATTACCATCGAGCAGGATCCGAAGGGATCCTCGGTGCGGACCTTTACCGGGCATTCGACCCCTGTCTCGGAATGGGTTCTCTGATGGATGTTCCGACTGTAGCGAACGCCCGCGAGCACTGACGACTCCGGCTCTGGAGCAGGCCGCCGCACTGAGGAGAGGTCCTATGAGAACCCGACGCCGCATCGCACTCGTCCGCTGGGCGGTCGCCGCTCTCGGCGCGGTCGTCGTGCTCAATGCGGTCGTCGTCGCGCAGGTGCAGGTGGGCTGGGACGCGGCGACCGACTTCCTGAGTTCGGTCACGGCGCTCACCAACATCCTCTCGGTCGTCGCGTTCACGATCGCGGGCCGCAGCGCATGGCGCTCGGCGCGATCTGGCGGGCGGAGGCGCGCACGCGCGGGGCGCACAGAACCGTCCCGGATCACGGTGCTGCGCACCCTCAACGCCGCGACCCTGGTGAGCATGTCGGGCCTGTTCCTGGTGATCTACGGCCCCACGGTGCTCGGCGATCCGGCACAGATGAACGCGAGCACGGTCGTGCTGCACGTGCTCGTCCCGGCGCTCGCGCTGGTCGAGCTGATGGTGATTCCTGGCGCGGGACCAGTCGATCTGCGACTGGTCTGGCTGGTGATGGTGTTCCCCGTCGTCTGGTTCGCGTACACCTTCGTACGCGGCGCACTGACGTCGCGGTATGTGTACGAGTTCCTCGATCCCGAACTCTCCGGAGGCTCCCGGATCGTGGCGAGCATGACCCTCCTCATCCTCTCGATCTTCTTCCTGGTCGGAGTAGCGACCCTGTCGCTGCAGCGGTGGCGGACGGCCCCCTGAGAGTGGTTAGTATGAGCGCCGATGCCCGCCTTCGGGGGAGGGGTTATTCCTCCGGATCGAATGCCGTGCACTGTCGCATCGAGCGGTAGGGCGATGTCGCAGATCACCGGGAGAACGCCTTCTCGACGGGTGTCCGCACAACAGGGGGAGAAACGGGACATGGGCAGGTCCGTCGTCATTATCGGCACGCGCGGCTATCCCAGCTATTACGGGGGATTCGAGACAGCGGTCCGACGTCTTGCGCCTTTCCTGGCACAGCAGGGCTGGGATGTCACCGTCTACGGGCGTCCGGGCACAACGTCGCTCGACGACCCGGACCGGGACGCGCGGGTCCGCACCCGCCAGACCCGGGGCGTCGAGAGCAAGTCGCTGAGCACCCTCTCGTACGGCCTGACCGCCGCGCTCGACGCCGCCGCGCACAAGCCCGACGTCGCCCTGGTCCTCAACTGCGCCAACGGGTTCTGGCTGCCGATCCTCAAGAAGCGCGGCATCCCCACGGTCGTCAACGTCGACGGCATCGAATGGGATCGCGCCAAGTGGGGCCGGTTCGCCAAGTTCGTCTTCCATCAGGGGGCGGTCTGGACCGCCCGCTACGGCGACCGCCTGGTCTACGACGCGGCCGCGATCGAGGCGCGCTGGAGGTCCGAGTTCGGCCGCGAGGGCGATGTCATCCCCTACGGCGGTGACGTGCCTCCCGATCACCCGGTGGAGCCGGGGTTGACCCACCGCGGCTACGCCCTGATCGTCGCCCGCTTCGTCCCCGAGAACACGGTGCCCGAGTTCGTGGAGGCCGCCTCCCGCATCGCCCGCACGCGGGACGTCGTGATCGTCGGCTCCTCCGGCTACGGTGGCCCGATCGACCAGGCCGTCAGCGCGCTCGCCGCGCAGAACCCGCGGGTGCACTGGTTCGGCCACGTGAGCGACGACACCCGGCTGCACTCGCTCTGGCAGCACGCGGGCGCCTACTTCCACGGACACAGCGTCGGAGGCACCAACCCGGCGCTCGTGCAGGCCATGGCCTGCGGCTCGCCGGTCGTCGCCCGCGACACGGTCTTCAACCGGGAGGTGCTCCGCGACGCGGGGCGCTTCGTCGCGCCGACTCCCGACGCGATCGCCGAGGGGATGCTCCGCGTGCTGAACGACCCGATCGAGCAAGAGCGGCTCTCGTACCGCGGTCATGAGCGGGCCCTGCACTCCTACTCGTGGGCCGAGGTCAACGCGGGCTACGAGCGCTCGCTCCTCAGCGTCATCGCCGCTCGGAGCACCGCGGGAGCGGGCAGGAGCCGGGCGTGACCGCCCCGCGCGATTTCGGCTACGACGACCTCCTCATCAGCTACTACGTCGGTCCGCTGACGGGGGTGACTCCGGAGCGCGTGCGGACCGCCCTGCGTGATCTGCTGCTCTCACCGCGCGGCGCTCCGCTGCTGCGGCGTCGGTCGCGCTCGGGCCGGTGGCGGAGGATCGACGCCGCCGCCGCGCTCGACGCGGCCGGGCGCGCGGTGCGGATCCTCGACGAGCGGCTGGAGCGCGAGGTGCTGGCGCGCCGCCTCCTCTCGTCGCGTTTCACCGCGGGCGAGCTGCCCCTCCGGATCGTCTTCGACGGCGCGTCGCTCGGCTTCACCCTCCCGCACACGCTGTTCGATGGCACGGGGGCGACGGCGGTCGTGGCGCTGGTGATCGAGAAGCTGGGGGCTCCAGGTGTCGATGCGGTCGAGCCCAAGCCGCTCGCGGAGGCTCCGCTCCGGGAGGCGATGGCGCGTTTCGAGCTCTCGGGCCTCGCCGCCGCCCGGACCGCTCGCGATACGTTCCGCTCGCTGATCGCCGAGACCGAGACGGGCTACCAGCTTGAGCAGACCCTCGAGAAGGAAGAATCGGAGCGCCGCGCGCGGCTGGTCACCCTCGTGCTGACTCCCGAGACCCTCCGCGCCGTCGCCGCGACTCCTGAGCAGGCCCGCGACGGGCGCCGCCCGGCCCGGCCCCCGGTGTCCCTGAAGGCCGCGAGCCTCGTCCTGCGCTGCCTCCGGGATTGCGCCGCGGAGGGACTCGACTTCCGCGTCGTCGTGCCGGTCGACGGTCGGCGCTGGATCGCCAAGGGCACCGAGGTCAGCGGCAACTTCTCGCCCTCGCTGCCGATGGGCCGTCTGCGCGCCGACGACTGGTCGGCGACCTCGCTGCTCGACCGGCTCTCAGCGGCGACCAAGTCGGGCCTCCCCGTGACGTGGCTGCTGGCCGGCGCGCTTCTGGGCGTGAAGAACGCCGTGAAGGACGCCGTGCGGCTCCCGATCTCCCGGTGGCGGCCGCCCGTCGGCACTCCGCGCGTGCCCTTCGAGATCCACGTCTCGCTGCCCGCGACCGAGGTGCCGGTTCCCGAGGAGCTGCTGCCCCGGATCGAGCCGGACACCATGGTCGGCGGTGTGCCCGGGCACCTCCGCTTCCCCCTGGGCGTCTGGGTCGAGGTGGCGCCGATGCGCGAGAGCATGCACGTGACGATCCACGACGAGACCGGCACCTTCGCTCTTGACGGATTCGAGGAGCGGCTGCTCGCCGCGGTCGGCGCCCGCTCCGTGGACGCCTCGTGAGCCGCCTGCTGCGCCTGCTCGACTCCCCGATCACCATGCTGGCGAGCCGGCTCTCGGTCGCTGCTCTCGGCCTGGTCAGCGCTCCGATCATCGCGCAGTCCCTCGGCCCGAGCGGCCGCGGGGAGACGGCCGCGGCCCTCGCGTCGATGTACCTCGTCCCGATCGTCCTCGCACTCGGCATGCCGCTCGAGATCCGGCGGCGTGTGCTGGCCGCCGGCGACCTCGGGGCGGTGCGCACCGCCCGCCGGCTCGCGCTGCTCACGGCGATCCCCGCGGCGCTCGTCGCCTGGCTGCTCGCCTCCACCCTGCTCTCGGCGCTGGACGAGGCGGCCACGATCGCGGTCGTCGTCGCGATCACCGGCACGCCGCTGATGGTCTGCTGGATGATCGACATCGGCGTGGTCGGCGCGCAGCGGCGCTTCGGGGCGGTCGCCCTGCTCCAGGCCACCCAGCCGCTGGTGTACGTCGGCGGGATCGTGCTGCTGTTCCTCCTCGACGCGATCACGGTCTCGGGGGTGCTCTGGTCGAACTTCGCCGGCTCGGTCATGACGGCCCTGATCGGCTCGCTGCTCAACCGCACCCGGGGCGCCGCGCCCGCTCCCTGGCGCCCGGTCCTGCGCGGCAGCGTCACGTTCTACGGCGCCCAGGCCTCGGACGCGGCGTACCAGCGCCTCGACCAGGTGATCATGCTGCCGCTGATCGGCTCGCACCAGGCGGGGCTCTACTCGGTCGCCGTGACCATCGGCACCCTGCCGGTGTTCCTCGCGCACGCGATCGCGGCTCCGGTGTTCTCGGACATCACCCGCACCGCGGGCGTCGCCCGCGTCACGGTGACCGGGGATGCGCTGCGCTCGGCGTTCGCCGTGGGGGTCGCCTCGGCGCTGTTCCTCGCGGCGGTCTCGCCCTGGGGTGTGCCGTTCCTCTTCGGCTCCGAGTTCGCGGAGGCGCTGCCCGCGGTGATCGTCGCGATCATCGGCTCGATCTTCGTGGTCGTCACCGTCAGCGCCGGCGAGGTGCTCTCGGCGCGCAACAAGGGCCTCCGCCTGACCCTCGCGCAGGGCGCGGGCCTGATCACCTGCCTCGCGCTGCTGTTTGGTTTCGGCCCGGCGAACGGGGCGATCGCCGCCGCCATCGCCAACGCGAGCGGGATCCTGATGGCGCTCGTGGTCATGCTGCTCGCGATCCGGCCGCCGGCGCGTACGCTCGTTCCGCGTCCCTCCGATGTGCCGCTGGTCGTCCGCCGCCTCACCACCAGGGGCGGAGCGGCGTGACCCGCGCGGCGCCCGTCGTGCCGCGCGCGGGCGTGCAGAGCGTCGCCCGCGGGCCGGTCCCTGCCCTGCGCTGGTCGCTCCGGCGCGTGCTCGGCCGCCCGGCGGGGGAGGGCTTCGGGCTGCCCTGGCTGGGCGTCCTGCTGCTCGTGGTGGTGCTCCCGGCGAACGGAGTCACCTCTGCCTTCCTCGAGGGAGCGGCGGCGACCGCGTTCGGCGCGATCAAGGACGCGGTGATCCTCGGTCTCTTCGCGCTTGTCGTTGTCACGGGGCGGATCCGGCGGGTGCCGGTGCCGATCGTGGTGCTGGTGCTGATGATCGTGGGGCTGGGCGCCGTCTCGGCGGTCTGGACCGAGAATCCGATCCAGGCCGCCTACGGCTGGCGCAACGACTTCCTGCCCTTCCTCGCCCTGATCGTGACGCCCGCGGTGCTCGAGAAGCGCCATCTCGCGTTCGTCGCCACGGCGTTCGTGGTCGTCCTGCAGCTCTCGTCGATCACCACGATCCTCACCTGGAACCAGGGCCTGGACTGGCTGTTCACCCTCGGGGTGTTCCCGCTGGCGCCCGGGACGCTGTTCCCCTCGTCGCTCTTCGTCGCAGGCAGCATCGTGCCCCGCGGGTTCAGCCCCTACAGCGCCCCCAACGAGAGCGCCGTCGCGGTCACCATCGCGCTCGCCGTGCTCTGGACCCGCCCTGCCTGGCCGCTGTGGCTGAAGGCACTGCTGACGGTCCTGCCGCTGGTCGCCGTGTCCCTCACGCAGTCGCGCAGCGGCTACATCGGGCTGGCGATGCTCGCGGTCGCGCTCATCGCCTGGGCGCTCTTCCGCGCCCGTCCGATGCTGGTCTGGGCGATGCTGACGGTCTCGACGGCCGCGGCGATCGGCGGCGTCACCCTCTACCTCTACATCGACAAGGTGATCTCGCATGTCGCCGACCCGTCGCTGATCGGCCACAGCGACAGCCTCCTCGAGAACCTGCCGTTCCTGATCTCGCACCCGTTCGGCTTCGGTCTGGGCAAGGTGGGGCCGCGCGCACAGCTGTACTCGACCGACAGCGTGCTGGTCGAGAGCTTCTTCCTGGTGCTGGCGATCGAGTCGGGGATCCTCGTGATGCTGCTCTTTGCTGCGCTGCTGATCGTCCTCTTCCTCCGCGGCCTCCGCGCGCCCACGCTCGACGGCTTCCTGCCCGCGGCGGCCGTCACCGGGACGCTCGTCAGCTACACCGTCCTGCCGACGCTGCAGGAGGGGCCTGTCGCCTACACGCTCTGGATCGTCTGCGGGATGGGGCTCGTCGCCGGCCGGGTCGAGGCGGGGGCGCGATCGCCGGCCCGCCGCGAGCGCGCGAGCGCAGTCGGCGCCCACGCGGCCCTCCCCGTCTCGCGCGGCTCCGGTGCGCACCTCGCTTCGGCGCGGGCGGGCGGCGGGGCCCACGCTGTGGGCCGGCGAGGGCGGCTCCGCGGCTCAAGTGGACGCCGCCGCAGCGGCGGTGACGACGGCGCTGCGCGGAGCCTGCGCGACCACGGTGCCGAGCACGTCGCCTCCGACATCGCGTAGGCGGTCGGCCGCGGCGACGATGTCGGCGGTGGTCGATACTCCGACCCCGGCGACGAGGACCGTCGTCGCGACCAGTTTGCCGAGCAGGACCGCGTCGGTGGCGGTGAGGATCGCGGGGGAGTCGACGATCACGTGGTCGAAGCGGCGCGCGAGGTGCCCGATGATCCGCTCCATCGCCGGGGTGCCGATCAGGTCACTCGGATTCGCCTGGCTGCCGCCCGCCGGCAGCACGGACACGCCCTGAGCGCTCACGGGCAGGGTGCCGTCGGCCGGCAGGCCCCCCGCGCGCAGGAGCTCGGCCAGCGTCGGCCCTCCGGTGGGGACGCGGAACACGGCCGACTGCACCGGGTCGCGCAGGTCGGCGTCGACCACCACAACGGTGCGGCCGATCTGTGCGATCGAGGCCGCCAGGTTGGCGGCGACGACACTCTTGCCGTCGCCCTCACGGGCGGACGTGACGAGCAGGGTTCGCTCGTGGGTGCCCGAGCCGAACAGGATCGTCGTGCGCAGCATCCGGAACGACTCGGCGGTGGCACTGCGCCCGTCGACCACGAGCGGAGTGCGGCGGATCGCCGCCTCGTAGGGGATCGACTCGAGCACGGGCAGCGAGGTGCCCGCCGCGATGTCCTTCGCCGAGCGGATGCGCGCGTCACCGAGCGAGCGCAGCACGACGAGGCCGACACCGAGGATCAGCCCGGTGGCGCCGCCGAGCACGAGGTAGACCAGCAGGTCAGGGCTGAGCGGCGAGCTCGGCACCGACGCGGCCTCGAGGACCTTCACGTCGACGCGGCTCGCTCCGCCGCCCACGGGGCGCTCGATCTCGGCGACGTAGCCGCGGAGGCTCTCGGCGACCGCGTCGGCGATCTGCGCGGCACGCCGCGCATCCGCGTCGACCACGTCGATGCTCATGATGACCGTGCCCGGGAGGGCGGCGGGAGTGACCTCGGCTGCGAGCTCGCCGACCGAGAGATCGAGCCCGAGCTCGTCGATGACCGGTTGCAGGACCGAGCTCGAATCGACCAGCGCGACGTAGGAGGCGACCCGCGCCTCCGCGCTGGTGAACGAGGCGCCGACCTCGGCACTCGACTGGTTGTCGGCCGTCGAGACCGAGACGAAGACGGTGGTCTGCGCGCGGTACTCGGAGTCGGAGGCGATTGTCGCCACCGAGGCGACCGTGAGTCCGAGTGCGACGAAGATCGAGATGACGAGCCAGCCCCGACGGAGGAGACGTCCGTACTCGCGAATTCCCACTGTGCCCTTCCCAGCCCTTCCCTCGCTGTGTGGCCCTCGTCGCGCCGCTCCCGTCGCGTCGAGACGTCGCGGGAGGGGTCCGACGGAGCCGGACAGGGCGGATGAGCGTGCTCTCACGATCCTGACAGAACCGTGCCTCGCGGCCCGTCAGGCGGGCCGACCCGCGGGGCGTGGCGGATGACGCCGTCTCGAGTCGACCGTGTCGGGTTCCCCGGGGAATGCGGCCTGTGGGCCTGATCGGGCGGCGGATCTGTCGCGCTCGCCCCACGATCTGGCGCCCATCGACGGGTCGCGCCGCGCCGAAGCCGCGCGCTCAGCGTTCGACGAGCGTGATCTCGAACGAGTACAGGTCCGGCCGGTAGCAGTGCTGGCCGTACTCCACGGCACGGCCGGAGCTGTCGAAGGCGGTGCGCCCCATCGTGAGTACGGCCGCGCCCTTGGGCAGGTCGAGCAGCCGACTCTCGGCGGTGGTGGCCGAGCGAGCGCCGATCCGCTGCTTCGCGACGCGCATCGTGACGCCGCGGCCGCGCAGGAGCTGGTAGAGCCCGTGTTTTTCAAGGGAGTCCCTCTCGAGGTCGGCGAACGGCTCGGGCAGCACGTTGTCGAGGATCGCGAGGGGCACGCCGTCGGCCGAGCGCACGCGCTTGAGGTGGAGGGTCGGGCTGCCGACCGCGACGCCGAGCGCCTCCGCCGTCTTCTCGTCTGCTCCCTCGACCGAGAACGAGAGCAGTGTCGTCTCCGGCTTCTGCCCCGTGCGCTCGAGGTCTTCGTAAAGGCTGGTCAGCTCGACGGTGCGGGTGACGCGGCCGTGCACCACCTGCGTGCCGATGCCTCGGCGGCGCACCAGGAGGCCCTTGTCCACGAGCTCCTGGATGGCGCGGCGGATCGTCGGGCGGGAGAGTCCGAGTCGAGCGCTCAGCGCCACCTCGTTCTCGAGCCGGGCGCCGGCGGGGAGGGTCTCCTCGAGGATCGCCTTCTCGAGCAGGTTCGACACCTGGTAGTAGAGAGGGACCGGGCCCGAGCGATCAAGCCCGAGGAAGAAGTCGGGGGGAAGCAGCTGCTCGTCCTGCGGCATGGTCCTCGCTCTCGATCGTCGAGTTTCCATCCTGACATATGGGCAGTTTGTCGGGTCGCGCAAGCATAAACAGAATAGTATGTTCGGACATCAGGACTAAGTCAGTGCATTCGGCACCGAGACCGGCCCGTCGAGAGAGAGCAGCCATGAGCACCGCGTCAGCCCCAGCGAGCCCGGCGCACCCGTCGAGCCCGTGCCCGGCCTCCACCCGGCTCTCAGAGCGCTCATGACCAGCTGGCGGATCCGCGATCACCACTCCGACGACGTCGACGGTGTGCTGCGCCTCTGGGAGCAGGTGAACGCCTCCGAGGCGCCGCCCGTGTACAGCCTCGCCGAGGTCCTGGCCTCGTGCGCGAAGGACCACGCCGTCGTCGCGGTCGTCGAGGACCGCGTGGTGGGAGCGGCGGTCGGCCGCGCCGCCCACGCCCAGGGCTGGGTGGTGTTCCTGGCGACCGCGCCCGACTACCGCGAGCGCGGCATCGGGTCGGCGCTGCTCGCAGCGCTCGAGGCGCGGATGGCACCCGCCGGCATCTCGAAGCTCTCGGCGCTGATGCCCGCGGCCGAGACCCGGGTGGGCGCGTTCCTGCGCCAGGGCTTCGAGCTGGGGCAGAACCTGCACTACTTCGAGCGCCGTGTCCCGGTGCAGCGGGAGGAGCTGAAGCTCCTCGCCGAGCTCGGCGGGCGGGTGCTTCCGCGCGGCCTCTGGGACGCGGTCGGCGGCATGACCGCCGAGAAGGAGCTGCTTGAGCGCCGGCTGGTCATGCCCCTGGCCCGGCCGCAGCTCGCCGAGCGCTACGGAGTCGCTCCGCCGCGCTCCGTCGTCCTCTTCGGCCCGCCCGGCACCGGCAAGACCACGTTCGCGAAGGCCATCGCCTCGCGGCTGGAGTGGTCGTTCGTCGAGGTCTTCCCCTCGCGCCTCGCCGCCGATCCGGCCGGTCTCGCCGGCGGCCTGCGCGAGACGTTCGAGACGATCGCCGGCCTCGAGCGCGCCGTCGTCTTCCTCGACGAGGTGGAGGAGATCGCCTCGCACCGGCAGGGCGAGCCGCCCTCGCCCACCCAGGGCGTCACGAATGAGCTCCTCAAGCTCATCCCGACCTTCCGGGAGCAGCCCGACCGGCTGCTGATCTGCGCCACGAACTTCATCCGCTCGATCGACTCGGCCTTCCTGCGCCACGGCCGCTTCGACTACGTCATCCCCATCGGTCTGCCGGACGCCGAGGCGCGCCGCGCGATCTGGGCGCGCTACATCCCTCCGGCCGCGATCGTCGACCTCGACCTGCTCGTGGAGAGGACGGAGGGCTTCTCGCCCGCCGACATCGAGTACGCGGCCCGCAAGGCCTCGCAGGCGGCACTGGAGGCGGCGGTCTACGCCGGCGGCGACAGCGACTCCGGCCCGACGGTCGAGGACTACGCCGCGGCGATCGCCTCCACTCGCGCGACCGTGTCTCCGCAGGTCGCCGCGGAGTTCCTCGAGGACATCGTCGCGCTCGGCCGCGTCTGAGGGCCCCGGCGCACGCCGGGCATCCGGCGGTCGACCAGAGAGGCCCCTGAGGCCGAGCATGCGGAGGAGACGTTCAGCACACGCACGCCTATCCTGATCGCTTCTCCGCTCCCGGCGGAGCGCCCCGTCACGGAACAGCGGCCCACAGGAGCCGCGACTCGCGGAGACGAGACGCTCCCCTTCGAGACCGCAGCGAAAGGACACCCGCATGAGCGCTCCGCGCCCGACGCCGCCCAGCACGATCGAGGTGCGCGGCGCCCGCGTGCACAACCTGCGGAACATCGACGTCTCCGTGCCCCTGAACCAGCTGGTGTCGATCGCCGGGGTCTCCGGATCGGGCAAGTCCTCGCTCGCTCTGGGCGTGCTGTACGCCGAAGGTTCCCGCCGCTACCTGGAGGGACTCTCGACCTACACTCGGCGCCGGATGACCCAGGCCGCGCGACCCGCGGTCGACGCCGTCGAGCACGTCCCCGCCGCGCTGGCCCTGCGGCAACGTCCGAGCGCCGCGGGAGTCCGGTCCACGTTCGGCACCTCCACCGAGCTGCTCAACAGCCTCCGTCTCCTCTACTCCCGGCTCGGCTCCCACCGGTGCCCGAACGGCCACCACGTGCCGCCGACCGAGAAGGTGGCGACGGGCTCGCCGCTGACCTGCCCCGAGTGCGGGGCCGTCTTCGATCCTCCCGGCGCGGAGGACTTCGCGTTCAACGGCACCGGAGCCTGCCCCGAGTGCGAGGGGACGGGGGCCGTGCGGGAGGTCGACGAGTCGGCCCTCGTCCCCGACGAGACACTGTCCGTCCGTGAGGGAGCGGTGGCCTCCTGGGCGGCATTCCGATCGACCGCGAACGTGCAGCTCGCCGAGGCCTTCGGAGTCCGTATCGATGTCCCGTTCGCCGAGCTGAGCGCGCAGGAGCGGGAGTTCGTCCTGCACGGCCCTGCGGAGCAGAGGGTGATCCCCTTCCGCTCCAGAGGCGGGAAGGTCGTCGAGCTGAACGTGACGTTCCAGAACGCCCGGGTGTCGGTGACCGATCCGCTGAGGAAGGCCGACTCCGAGACGAGCCTCCAGCGCCTCGAGCGGTTCCTGCGCACCCGCACGTGCTCGGCGTGCGAGGGGACCCGCCTCAACGAGCGCGCCCGCTCGACTCTCGTCGACGGCCTGCCGATCACGGAGGCCGTTCGGAAGACGCTGGACGAGCTGGTGGCGTGGGTTCTCCCGATGCCGGTCCGCTCGCCGGCCGCGATGGCGCTGATGGCCGACAGCATCGTCACCGCTCTGCTCGACGTCGCCCGGATGCTGACGAAGCTGGGGTTGGGCTATCTGAGCCTCGACCGTCCTTCCTCGACCCTGTCGACGGGGGAGCGTCAGCGCGTGCAGCTCGCGCGCGCCGTGCGCAGTCGGACGACCGGTGTGCTCTACGTGCTCGACGAACCCTCGATCGGGTTGCATCCGTCGAACATCGACGGACTGCTCGATGTCGTCCGTGGTCTCCTCGACGACGGCAACTCCGTCGTCGTGGTCGACCACGACGTCCAGGTTCTCCGCGCCGCGGAGTGGATGATCGAGATCGGACCCGGCTCGGGCAGGCACGGCGGCAGTGTGATCGGTTCCGGCCCGCTGTCCGAGATCGCCGGCACTCCAGGCTCGCGGATCGCTCCGTTCCTCGCGCCCGGCGGCTTCGAGCCGGTCCGCTCCCGCGCGGCAGGGGCCGACGTCTTCGAGCGCGGGCGTCTCCGACTCCGGACGTCGCCTCTGCACACCGTGCACGCCCTCGACCTCGAGATCCCGAAGGGGCGCCTCACCGCCGTGACCGGAGTCTCCGGCTCCGGCAAGAGCACGCTCGTGCTCGAGAGCCTGGTGCCGGCCCTCCGCGCGGCGGCTGAGGGAGCCGCGCTGCCGGCCCACGTGGAGTCGGTCGACGCCGCAGGCGTCACCGGCGTGCACGTGGTCGACGCGTCGCCGATCGGCGCGAACGTCCGATCGACGGTCGCCACCTACAGCGGCGTCCTCGACGACCTGAGGCGGGTGTACGCCGCTCTGCCCGAGGCGAAGGCCCTCGGCTACACGGCGAGCGACTTCTCCTCCAACACGGGCTCCCTCCGCTGCCCGACCTGCGAGGGCACCGGGACAGTCTCGCTCGATGTGCAGTTCCTCCCCGACGTCGACATCGAGTGCCCGGCGTGCGCAGGCACGCGCTACTCGCCGGACGCTCTGGCTGTCACGCGGCGACGGTCCGATCGCGAGGGGCCGGACGAGGCGATGAGTCTGCCCGCCGTGCTCCGCCTCACCGTGGAGGACGCTCTGGACGTCCTCGGCGACCTCCGCAAGGTGCGCTCCCGCCTCCAGCTCCTCGTCGATCTCGGTCTCGGCTACCTCACGCTGGGGGAGCCGACCACTGCCCTCTCCGGCGGCGAGGCCCAGCGGCTCAAGTTGGCCTCCGACATCGACCGCGACCAGCGCGAAAGCCTCTTCGTCTTCGACGAGCCCTCGATCGGGCTCCATCCGCTCGATGTCCGGGTGCTGCTCCGGGTGCTCCAGCGCCTGATCGACAACGGAGCCACCGTGGTCGTGATCGAGCACGATCTCGACATGATCGCCGACGCGGACCACCTCATCGACCTCGGCCCCGGCGGAGGGTATGCCGGCGGCAGGATCGTCGCCACCGGCACCGTCGAGGAGGTCGCGGCGCATCCCGACAGCGTCACCGGGCGGTTCCTCGCCCGCTGAACGAGCGTCTCTCCGTCGACACACGCTGTCACGACGTCGTGACGGGCGTCGTCACCTCGGTGGGCTTCCTCTCTCGCCTCGCGCCCGTGAGCTCGTGCGTTCCGGCGGGATGGAGACCGTGACCGACGTCCGGGCGAGCCTGCACGCCGACTACTCCGCTCGGCCCTCTTGACGTGGCGCTTCGTTCCGTCAAGCAGAAGGCGACCTCTGGGGAGTACGGGGAGGCTTCTGCACGATCTGCGTTGTTCTCCATGAAGGAGAGTAATCCGCGGAAGTCGGAAAATGCGTTTCGTGAGCCTCGTGTTCATGTGCGCTGCAGCGACTCGGCTTTCGCGGCTCTTCTCTTCTTGATCATCGCCGATGCTAGTAGTGCGATTGCGCCGAGGTAGGGTACGGCCACGACCACGGCGAGCCACAGGAGCTTTTCCGATCGAGTGCCTCGCGATCGGAATATGATGACGATCGCGATCGTCATCAGAGCGGCGTACAACGCATACCACGCCGCGCTCGCGACGAAGAGTCCTGCGGTTGGCTCTATCTCACCAGTGACGTCCGGCATTTCTCCTCCTAGGATGACGTCGCATATCCGCGGTCTCCGCCGACGTTCAGTGCGAGCCAAGCGTTCCAGCCGATCTCCGCCATGGTCGTCATCCCGCTAGCGGGGCGATCACGACCGGCGGAGGCTTCTACGGCTACCGTATTCGCCGAACCATGTGCACATGTCGAGACCGTGACCACAGATCCGTCTGATGCAAGCGACCCCTCGCCCACCTGCGTGAATGTATCAGTCGAAACCGGTGCGCCCCCAAGGAGGGCGTCTACAGGCTGTCCACTGCTCAGCTTCTCGACCAGGGCGTCGATGGTTCCTTCAGGGGTGCCGAGAGATGCATAACCCGCCCTCACCTCATCCCACCGTCCTCCCGCCGAGTCTGCGGCTGATGGCGGTGCATTCGCGCCTGCGCACAACAAAACCCCCCGAAACACGCTGCAATTTTGGACATCTTCATATGTACCCCGAGGGTTGGGCCCCGCTGATCAAAGCGCTGATCGTGTTCCTTCGAACCTACGGCGTCACTGGAAAGATGACAACGGCTGTCTCTCCAACCGAACGTCGTCGACGGCCGAGACACGGTCACCGAACGGACTCCCTCGGTTCGACTGGTGGCTCAAGAAGGGCGTCTCCGCGGACCGCAGCATCGACCTCGGCCCGGGGGAGGGGATGCCCGGCGCCGCCGACGCGCGCCCCGACAGCACCACCGGACGGTTCCGCGCGCTGAACCCACGCCTCCAAATGTCAACACATACTGTCATGCGGTAGGCTTCGGGCATTCATCGTCGAACAAGGTCAGGAGCCCCGTGTCGTCAACGCCTCGCGTCGGAGTAGGTCTCGTCTCCCTCGGATGGATGGGGCGCCTGCACTCGCGGGCGTACCGCGCCGTTCGCGACCACTACCCCGATCTGCCCGTGACCGTCGAGCTCGTCTCGGCCGCCGACACCGATGCAGGCGCCCGCAGCAGCGCCGAGGAGGTGCTCGGCTACCGTCGTACCACCGCCGACTACCGCGAGGTGCTGGCCGACCCCGAGGTCGATGTCGTCTCGATCTGCGCGCCGAACTTTCTGCACCGCGAGGTGGCGCTCGCCGCGGCTGCCGCAGGCAAGCCGTTCTGGATCGAAAAGCCGATGGGGCGCTCCGCCGCGGAGTCCTCCGACATCGCGCGCGCCGCGGCTGCGGCGGGCGTCGTCACCTCGGTGGGCTTCAACTACCGCCACGCGCCCGCCGTCGCGCGCGCCCGGGAGCTCGTGCGCTCCGGCGCGATCGGGACCGTCACCAATGTCCGGGTGAGCCTGCTCGCCGACTACTCCGCTGATCCGCTCGGCGCTCTGACCTGGCGCTTCGTCCGCGAGAGGGCGGGCTCCGGAGTGCTGGGCGACCTGCTGTCGCACGGCGCCGACCTCGCGCAGTTCGTCGCCGGCCGCATCGACTCCGTCACGGGGCTCACCGAGACCTTCATCCGCGAGCGGCCCCTGCCCGGCTCCGGAGCCGCGGGCCACTTCAGCAAGGGCGAGGAGGGCGGAGCGACCGGGCCCGTCGAGAACGAGGACTACGCCGCGCTCCTCGGCCGCTTCGAGTCGGGCGCTGTCGTGGTGCTCGAGTCGAGCCGGATCGCGATCGGACCCCGGGCGGAGTACGCGCTCGAGGTGTACGGCACGAAGGGCTCGCTGCGCTGGGACTTCCAGCGCCTGAACGAGCTGCAGCTCGCCGACGACACCAGCGGCTACCGCACGGTGATGGCCCAGCCCGGATTCGGCGACTTCGCGCGCTTCCAGCCCGGCGCCGGTACGAGCATGGGCTTCGACGACCTCAAGACCATCGAGGCGCAGCTGTTCCTGCGCTCGGTGCTGGAGGGGCGTCAGCTCGCTCCGTCCGCCGCCGATGCCTGGTCGGCCGCGGAGATCGTCGAGGCGGCTGTCCGCAGCGACCGGGCACGGGCCTGGGAAGCGGTCCAGGCCGTGGAGGGCGACACGACGTACGACCTCTGAGACGGGGGAGGGGGCGGGAACGCTCGGCGCCCGCCCCCTCCGTCGTCCCGTCATCAGGCGAACGCGGCGCGGAAGTGCTCGAGCGCGGCCTCGGAGTCGCCCGAGGGCCACGCCTCCAGACCCACGACCCCGTCGTAGCCCAGCGCGCGCAGCTCGTCGGCGATCGCCGGGTAGCGGATCTCACCCGTCCCGGGCTCACAGCGCCCGGGCACGTCGGCGACCTGGATCTCGCCGATCCACGGCAGGGCGCGGCGAACGAGCTCGATCAGGTTCCCCTCGCCGATCTGCGCGTGGTAGAGGTCGAGGTTCAGACGCAGGCCCGGGCTGTCGACGGCGCTGACGAGCGCGAGGGTGTCCTCGGCGCGGGCGAAGGGGGTGCCCGGATGGTCGACGGCGGTGTTGAGGTTCTCGAGGGTGAAGACGCGGCCGTTCCGCTCGCCGAGCTCGGCGACCCGGGCCAGGGTGTCGCGTGCCCGCTCGCGGTCCTCGGCCGAGACCGCGGCGCCAGGGCGCACGGGCAGGCCCTCGGGGTCGAGCCCCGTGCCGTGCAGGTTGAGCCGCGGAGAGTCGATCGTCTCGGCGGCGGCGAGCGAGAGTTCCGCCGTGCGCAGCAGCTCCGCGATCCCCTCGGGAGTGGTCAGGTCCCCCGCGAGGTAGCCGGTCATCGACGAGAACGTCGCGCCGGTGGCGGCGAGCGCGGGCAGGTCCTTCGTCGACCAGTCCCAGATCTCGACCTCGAAGCCGAGCCCGTGGAGCCGACGGACGCGATCGACGACGGGCAGTTCGCGGAACAGCATCTCGGCCGAGGCCGCCAGGCGCAGGCTCATCGTCAGAGCTCGACCGGCACGGAGACACGCTCGACGGCCGAGCGTGCGGCGGCGTCGGCGAGGATCAGCGCGGCACGGCCGTCGGCGAAGGTCGGGCTCGTCGAGTCCTCGCCGCGGGCCAGGCGGAGGAACGCGCGCAGCTCGGCGGCGTAGGCGGCGGAGTACCGCTCCAGGAAGAAGTCCTGGTACGGCGGCTTCGCCTCCACGCTCGTGGCCGTCGAGAGGCTGACGAGGCTGGTGAGCGCGTTCGACACGTGCAGTGAACCGCGGGCGCCGAACGCCTCGATCCGCTGGTCGTAGCCGACGGCGCTGTGGCGCGAGTTGGTGATCGAGACGAGGGCTCCCGAGGAGGAGCGGAGGGTCACCATCGCCGTGTCGAAGTCGCCGTGCTCGCGGGCGCCGGGGTCGAAGGTGGTGGTGCCGGTCGCCGTCACCTCGACGATGTCCGGCAGGAAGAACCGGGCCATGTCGAAGTCGTGGATCGTCATGTCGCGGAAGATGCCTCCCGAGACTCCGAGGTACGCGGCGGGCGGAGCCGCCGGGTCGCGGCTGATGATGGAGAGCTGCTCGAGCTCGCCGATCTCGCCGGCCGCCACGCGCTCGCGCGCCTCGGCGAAGGCCGGGTCGAAGCGGCGGTTGAAGCCGAGCGCGATCGGCACACCCGAGGACTCGACGCGTGGGAGCAGCGCGTCCACCCGGGCGATGTCGAGGTCGATCGGCTTCTCGCAGAGCGCCGGGATCCCGGCGTCGATCGCCGCCTCGAGGAGGTCGACGTGGGTCGCGGTGGGCGAGGCGATCAGCACGGCGTCGACACCACCGGAGGCGAACATCTCGGCCGCGTCGGTGGTCACACTCCCGCCGTAGCGGGCCGAGACGGCCTGAGCTCCCTCGAGGAAGGGGTCGCAGATCCACGCGAGCGAGGCCTCAGGGTCGGCCGCGATGTTCGCGGCGTGCACCTGGCCGATGCGGCCGGTGCCGATGAGTCCGAAGCGGAGGGGAGTCGTGGTCACGTCGATGTCCTTGCTGCCCGGAGGGCGTCGGTCGGGTGCCCCGGGTCGGGGCGGAGGGTGGGGGTCAGACCCAGTCTCGGAGCGCTTCGCGGTTGATGCGCTGGTCGGCGCTGCGCTCGTCGCGGAACTCGGCGATCACGGCGTCCGGAGCGTTCAGCACGTCCTGCTCGACGACGATCCACCCGTCGTAGTCGGTGCGGTCGACCTCGGTCATCACGGCGGCGAGGTCGATGTCCCCCCGGCCGAACGCGACGAAGGAGCCGGAGGACCAGACCTCCCGCATCCCGCCGCCCGCGGCGAGGACCCGCTCGAGCTCGGCGAGGTCGACGTCCTTCAGGTGCAGGTGGTTGATCCGCTCGCCCCAGCGCTCGAGGGCGAGCAGGGGGTCGCCGCCGGCGATGACGAGGTGGCCGGTGTCGAGGGTGAGTCCGATGTCGAGAGCGCCGAGGAAGCGGTCGATCTCGTCCGGCGATTCGATGAAGGTGCCCGCGTGGTGGTGGAACGTGGGCTCGAACCCGGCGGCGCGGGTGAGCTCGACGGCGCGCTCGACGTTCGCGACGAGGATCGACCAGCGCTGCGCGTCGAGCGGGTCGGTGTCGGCTCCGCGTCCCGGGGAGGCGCGCCGCGTGTCCGAGCCGTCGTCGGCGAAGGTCGGGAGGGGGAGCCGCCCGGGGCCGCGCTCCGAGGCCTCGGCGAAGATCCGCAGGGTCTCGTGCAGCGCGGGGAGTGCGGCGGTGAACGCCTCGTGGTCCGAGAAGGGCAGCTGGATCCAGCCGCCTGCCAGATCGAGGCCCGTGCGGTCGAGCCGGCCGCGCAGCTCGGCGCCCCGCCCGAGGTAGCCGACGGGGCCGAGGTCGATCCCGGTGTAGCCGGTCTCGGCGAGGATGTCGACGAGCTCGTCGGGGCCGACCACATCGGCGCCCTCCGGCGTGAGCTCGAAGACCCCGAAGCTGACGGGAGCGCCGGCGACAGAGGCCCTCATCGGGTGCCGCCGGTGCGGAGGGCGCGCTGGAGTGACTGGTTCATACGACGGTGTACGGCTTCCTCGACTGGAGAACGGACTCTATGTTCTTACAATAACACAAGCTATCGTGGAAGCTAGATCGATCTAGTCCGCTCCTCCGAGACCGCCCGACGAGGCGCGGGCACAGCGCGTCACACGGACGCGCCCGCATGTCATCACGACGAAGGAGTCCCATGTCTGCCCCTGCCCGCGCGGCCACCGCCGCGCCGCTGCCCCCTCTAACCTCCGGCCCTCACAGTCGCCGGCTCGGCCTCGTCGCGCTCATCGCCACCCTCGGCGGTCTGCTCTTCGGCTACGACACCGGAGTCATCAACGGCGCCCTCGCGCCGATGGCCGTCGACCTCGGCCTCACCCCGTTCACCGAGGGCGTCGTCACGAGCTCGCTCCTGTTCGGCGCCGCCGTCGGCGCACTGCTCGGCGGACGCCTCTCGGACGAGTGGGGCCGACGCCGCACGATCGTGCTCCTGGCGACCCTGTTCATCCTCGGAGCGGTCACCTGCGTGCTCGCACCCGGGCTGGGCGTGATGGTGGTCGGCCGGGTCGTGCTCGGCCTGGCTGTCGGCGGCGCCTCCGTCGTCGTCCCGGTGTTCCTCTCGGAGCTCGCGCCCTACGAGATCCGCGGATCGATCGCAGGACGCAACGAGCTGATGATCGTCGTCGGCCAGCTGTCGGCCTTCGTGATCAACGCGATCATCGGCACCGTCTGGGCAGAGCACGGCAGCGTCTGGCGCTACATGCTCGCGGTCAGCGCCCTGCCCGCCACGGCCCTCCTGCTGGGCATGCTGCGGGTGCCGGAGTCGCCGCGCTGGCTGATCTCGAAGGGCCGTACCGAGGAGGCGCTCGCCGTGCTCTCGACCGTGCGCAGCGTCGAGCGCGCGAAGGCCGAGCTCGCCGAGATCGACAGCATCGCCCGGGAGGAGACCGTGCGGCCCCGCGGAGGCTGGCGCTCGCTGAAGGACAAGTGGATCCTGCGCATCGTGCTGGTGGGAGTCGGCATCGCCGTCGGCCAGCAGCTGACGGGCATCAACTCGATCATGTACTACGGCCAGGCCGTGCTCACCGAGGCGGGCTTCGACCAGGGCTCGGCGCTGATCGCCAACATCGCCCCGGGCGTCATCTCGGTCATCGGAGGCATCATCGGCCTGAATCTGATGCAGCGGATCAACCGGCGCACCACCCTTCTGATCGGCTTCTCACTGACCACCACCATGCACTTCCTGATCGGCATCGCCTCGATCGCGCTCCCCGTGGGCACCGCGGCCCGGCCCTTCGTGATCCTGCTGCTCGTCGTGCTGTTCGTCGGCTCGATGCAGACCTTCCTCAACATCGCCATCTGGGTGATGCTCGCCGAGATCTTCCCGCTCTTCATCCGCGGGTTCGCGATCGGCCTCTCGGTGTTCTGGGGGTGGATCGCCAACGCCTTCCTCGGCCTCTACTTCCCGTCGGTGGTCGCGACGATCGGCATCTCGGGCACCTTCTTCGCCTTCGCCGCGATCGGGGTGCTCGCCCTGATCTTCATCGCCACCCAGGTGCCCGAGACGCGGGGGCGGACGCTCGAGGCGATCGAGGAGGACGTCACGACCGGGGCGATCTACACAGCCCGGTCGCAGTAGCGGCGGCTCAGTCGCGCGGCGCGGCCGTCGTCCTCCGCACCACGAGGGCCGGCTCGAGGACCACCTCGACCGGAGCGGCGGCGGCCGCGTCGACGGCCGCGACGACCCGGTCCAGGGTGGCGCGGGCGAGACCGAGCGGATCCTGCGCGATCGTGCTCAACCCGACCACCTCGAGCCGCGAGAGCAGGCTGTCGTCGAAGCCGAGCACCGACACGTCCTCCGGCACGCGGATCCCGCGGCGGAGGAACGTGTCGAGCACACCGAACGCGCAGCGGTCGTTGAAGGCGAACACCGCGGTGGGCAGCTCCTCGCCGTTGTCGAGGAGGGCGGTGGCCGCGCGGGCTCCCGCCTCCTCGTCCACCCCGCCCGGCAGGAGTCGCGCGTCGGGTCCGGCGGTCTCGAGGAACCCGGCGCGGCGCGCTGCTGCTCCCGCCGCGTCGCCGCCGTCGAGGTGCAGGATGCGCCGATGCCCGAGCTCGGCGAGGTGGCCGACTCCCCGCCGCGCGCCCTCCGCGTCGTCGGTGCGCACGGCGTCGACCACGCCCGCCGCGGTGCGCGCGAGGACGACCACCGGCAGCCTCCTGCGCAGCTCGCGCAGCGCGTCGTCGCCGAGTCGGCTGCCGATCAGCACGAGCGCCTCCGGTCGGTCGTCGAGCAGGGTCTGCACGGCGTCGCCCTCGGTGCGGGTGCGGGCGCTCGCCGACAGCAGAAGCGAGAAGCCGCGGTCGGCGGCAGCGGTGTAGAGGGTCTCCACGAGGTCGCCGTGGAACGCCTGCCGGACCTCGAACGAGACTCCGACGGTGCGTGACCGCGACTCCCGCAGCTGCTGGGCGCGACGGTCGGGGCGGTAGCCGAGCCGCTGAGCGACCTCGCGCACGCGCAGGCGTGTTGCCTCGCTGGCGCCGGGCGCGCCACGCAGGACGATCGAGACGAGGGCGCGCGAGACGCCGGCGGCGGCCGCCACGTCCTGGATGGTCGGGCGGCGCGCGGACGCACCGGCGGAGGAGTCGTCGGCGGTCATCGCGGCTCCCTCCTTCCGGCGCGTGGGCCTCCAGCCTGCCGTATCCGGTCGGGTGCGAGCCCCGCGCGCGGTGCGTCCGAGCGTGCGGAGTCGGGCGAGGAGGTGCGGATGGCGGGGCTCGTGCGAGCGCGCTCCGGATCGGCTGGCGCTGATCGGAGTCGATCCGGCGCCGGGCCGCGCACCGTGCGGAGAGCGGGTGCTCGAAACGGCCCTCGACGCCGCGGCCACGACCGACGTCGAGCGGCCGTTTCAGTCGGCCTGGCGCTCCTCGCGCCGATCGAGCAGGCGGGTGAGGGCCAGGAGCAGCGCGATCGCGCCGAACCCGGCCACGATCAGGGCGACGACCTCGCCCGGCTCGAGGGTCAGCCCGCGCTCGACGACGGCGGTGCGCAGGGCCGGGTCTGCCGAGATCGCGAGCAGACCGGCCGAGGCGGCGAGCACGACGAGGCCGTAGAGGATCGCGCCGACGCGGATCCGCGGGGTGCGGGAGGCGGGGGGTGTGGTCATCGTGCTGCTCCTGTCGCGGGGGTGGCGGTGCTGGGGGTGGTGGCGTCCGATGCGGCGCCGGATTCGGTGGTGTCGCTGGGGTCGAGGACGCGGATCGAGCCGCCCTCCTGGGTGATCCGCACCACGAACGGTGTGGCGGCGGGGTCGCCGAAGGTCTGGGTCCAGAGCTGCCGGCCGTCGACCGTGCGCACCTCGCGCGGAGTGCCGACGTCCCGTCCGTCGGCGTCGACGATCCGCAGGTCGGTGTTCTCGGAGGAGCTCTCGATCCGCACCGCTGTGCCCTCCACCCAGGTGAGGGAGACGCGGCCGGCGCCCACCCAGAGGTCGAGCGGCTCCTCACTCTCGACCTCGGGAAACGCCACGATCGAGAGATCGCTCGCGGCGAGGGTCGCGTAGCGCCCGGGCGACGCGTTCGAGAGGCCGTAGGAGCCCGTGATCGGCAGGAAGGTCCGGTCCGGTGGCAGCAGCGCGGCGGTCGTCGCCGTCAGCAGCGTGAGCAACGACAGCACGATAAGCGTGATCGTGCGGCGTCGGAGCGGGCCCGCGAGCACGATCACCACACCGAGCACGAGGGTGGCCGTGGCGAATCCGACGACGGTCGCCGTCGATCCGGAGGCGGTCAGCGAGGCCAGAGCGCCGGCCAACGCCGCGGCACCCACGGCGAGCAGCACGAGGCTCGCCCGCAGCCGGGGGTTCGCTGCCCGGCGCAGGCGCTGCCGCTCGAGCCGGGCCGCGGTGACCGCGCGGGCGGCACGCTGCGCCTCCTCGGCCCTGGCCCGAGCGGTCTCGCGGGCCGAGGCGCTCTGCTGAGCGCGGAACGCCTCCCGCTCGGCCCGCCACGCCTCCTGCCGCTCGCGCCACTCGGCGACGGCCTCGGGGGAGGAGGGGCGGCGGTCCTGCGGCGCGGGCGGAGCGAGGGGACCCTGGTGAGCCGCAGTCTCCGCCGCAGCGGGAGCCCGCTCCTCGCCGCGTCGCCTCGAGCGGCGCACGATCCAGACGACGAAGCCTGCGATCAGCCCCAGCACCACGGCCGACCAGAGCGCGCGCCCGGTCGTCGGCGCCCACGCATCGACTCCGGTGTAGGCACTGCCGAGCGACCAGAAGCCCTGCGCCACCGGGAGCATCGAGGCGAGCAGCAGAACGCCGATCCCGGCGTGCACGCGGTCGAGCCTGCCGCGCAGCAGCCGTTCCACCGGGAGTGCGCCGTCCTGGTCGGGCAGCAGCAGCCAGCCCGCCGCGTAGAGCAGGAGCGCCGGCCCGCCGAGCACCGCCACCACGAGCACGATCCCGCGGACGATCAGCGGGTCGATGCCGAGGCGGTCGGCGACGCCCGCGCACACTCCGCCGATCCAGCCTGGCCGACGAGGCAGGTCGAGGCCGCGCAGCCAGAGCACGAAGCGGTTCTCGGCGGCCGGTTCGTCGGGGGCTGCGGAGGCGCCGCCCGGGCCGGGTGCGTCGCCTCCGGTGGGCGCCGCCGCGGCTCCCGCTGCGGCGTCCGCCGCTGCTCCGTCCGGTCCTGCGCCGTCCGCTCCGGCGGGCCCGTCTCCCGGTGGTGTCGTGCTCGGTGCTGTCATGCTGCGAGTCTCCCGTGCCTCCGATGCCCCGGGCCATCGGGGGAACCCCTGATCCGACCCCGAGTCGACCCCGCCCGAGCGCCCGACCTGTTTGGATGCAGGGGTGAGCACACTCCCCGGAACCTTCGCCCGCCCGCCGCTGCGGCGCGAGCGCACGGTCGTGCTCGGCGGAGTCTGCGCCGCGCTCGCCGAGCACCTCGGCTGGAGCATCCGCCGCACCCGCCTCCTCGCCCTCGTCACGACCGCCCTCGGCGGAGGGGGAGTGCTGCTCTACCTCTGGCTCTGGGCGCTGGTGCCCCTCGTCCCCGCCGACGGCGAGGACCCGGCCGTGCGCCGCCGCGTGCCCGTCGCCGCCCTGCTCGCCACCGCCGCAGGAGTCGCCGCGCTCGTCGTGCTGGTCCTGCTCGGCGGCCGCGACGACTCCGAGGTCACCCGTGCCCTCGCCGCTGTCGCCGTGCTCGCCGGCGGGGCCGTCGGCTGGAGCCTCGCCCTCGACCGCGGCGACCCGACCCGCTCGGCGCGCTACGGGTCCGCGGTCCGCTTCGCCTCGTGCGCGCTGCTCGTGCTCGCCGGCGGAGCCGTGCTGGCCGACCGCCCGAGCGCCGTGAACGCCGTGCTCGCGGTGGGCGTGCTGCTGGTGGCCGCAGGCGTGCTGGCCGCGCCCCGCGTGGTCAGGCTCTGGACCGAGCTGATGGGCGAGCGCGCCGCCCGGGTGCGTGAGGAGCAGCGCGCCGAGATCGCCGCGCACCTGCACGACTCCGTGCTGCAGACCCTCGCGCTCATCCAGAATCGCGCCGGCGCCTCGAGCGAGGTCGCCCGCATCGCCCGCGCACAGGAGCGGGAGCTGCGCGACTGGCTCTTCGAGCGTGACGTCCCGGTCGCGACAGACCTCGCCGCCGAGGTTCGCGCCATCGCCGCCGCGATCGAGCTCGACTACTCCGTGCACCTCGAGGTCGTCGCCGTGGGAGCGTCTGTGCCGGGGGCCGCGCCCCTCCTCGCCGCGACCAGGGAGGCGGTGCTCAACGCTGCGCGGCACGCCGGCGGCGACGTCTCGGTTTACCTCGAGTCCTCGCCGCAGGGCGTCGATGTGTTCGTGCGCGACCGCGGCCCCGGCGTCGCCCTCGACGAGGTCCCCGGCGACAGGCTGGGCATCCGCGAGTCGATCATCGGGCGGATGTCGCGCGCCGGCGGCAGCGCGAGCGTGCGGCCGGGGGCGGGCGGCACCGGCACCGAGGTGCACCTGCGACTCCCCGCGGGGGCGGAGCGATGACGCGCGTGCTGCTGGTCGATGACCACTCGATCTTCCGCTCCGGTTTGCGCGCCGACCTGGCTCCCGAGCTCGAGGTCGTCGGGGAGGCGGCTGACGTCGACTCCGCTGTCGCCCTCGTGGCGTCGCTGCGGCCCGAGGTGGTGCTGCTCGATGTGCACCTGCCGGGTGGCGCGGGCGGAGGCGGAGCGGAGGTGCTGCGGCGCAGCGCCGGCTCGTCGACGCGGTTCCTGGCGCTGAGTGTCTCCGACGCGGCGGAGGACGTGGTCGGCGTGATCCGCGCCGGCGCCCGCGGCTACATCACCAAGGCCGGCTCGGGCGCCGAGGTGAGCCGGGCGGTGCTGGCGGTCGCCGGCGGCGACGCGGTGTTCTCGCCGCGGCTGGCCGGCTTCGTGCTCGATGCCTTCGGCGCTCTGGCGGGCGAGCAGGCGGAGTCGGTGGACGAGCTCGATCGGCTCTCGGCCCGCGAGCGCGAGGTGATGCGGCTCATTGCCCGCGGCTACGCCTACAAGGAGGCGGCGGCCGAGCTCTTCATCTCGGTGAAGACGGTGGAGTCGCACGTCTCGGCCGTGCTGCGCAAGCTCCAGCTCTCGTCCCGCTACGAGCTGACCGCTTGGGCCTCGGCGCGCCGCCTGCTCTGAGGCGCGGGCCCGGATCGACAGCAGAAGCGCCGGTGACGCCGTCGCGACGGACGGCGCCACCGGCGCCTCTCCCGGGTCGAGGAGCCTTCGCTCTACTTCTTGTGGTGCACCGTGTAGATCGCGCCGGTGGTGACGTCCTCCTCGAGAGCCTCGAGCGTGCGCCCGCGGGTCTCGGGCACCTGGGTGTAGATGAAGATCAGTGCGAGGATGCCGACGACGCCGAAGAGGAAGAACGTCCCGGTGATCCCCGTCGCCGCGATCAGCGAGGGGAAGTACAGGCCGAGGAAGGCGTTGGCGATCCAGAGGCAGAAGATCGAGATGCCGGTCGCGAAGCCGCGGATGAACAGCGGGAAGATCTCGGACAGCATCACCCAGACCGCGATATTCAGGAACGTCTGCATTGACCCGACGAACGCGACCACGAGGAACAGGATCACGAAGGGGCGGAGCTCGTTGCCGACGGGGAGGGCGATGGAGGCGATGCCGATCAGGAAGTGCATGGTCGTCGTCAGCGAGAAGCCGAGCAGCAGCGTGGTGCGGCGGTTCAGGGTCTGCATCAGCCGCAGGCCGATGATGCCGCCGATCACCGCGATCACACCGGGCGCGATGTTGGCGATCAGAGCGGCCTGCTTGTCGAAGCCCGACTCGACGAGGACGGTCTGGCCGTAGTACATGATCGAGTTGATGCCGGTCAGCTGCTGAGCGACGCCGATGCCGATGCCGACGAGGACGATGCGGAGGATCCACTTGTCCTTCAGTGCGCTCCAGGAGCCGCGCTTGGCCTCTTTCTCCTCGTCCGCGAGGGTGCGCACGTCGTCCATCTCGGCCTCCGCGCGCTCGACCGAGCGGATGGTTTTGAGCACGGCTAGGGCCTCGTCGTTGCGGCCCTTCGAGATCAGCCAGCGCGGCGACTCCGGCACGCGCAGCATTCCGAAGAACAGCGCGATGGCGGGCAGCGCCGACACGGCGAGCATGATCCGCCAGACGCCGTCGCCCTCGCCCCACAGCGAGCCGATGATCGCGTTGAAGACGAAGGCGGCGAGCTGGCCGATCACGATCATCAGCTCGTTGCGCCCCGCGATCTTGCCGCGGATCTCGTAGGGCGCGAGCTCTGCGAGGAACACCGGGACGACTCCGGAGGCGCCGCCGACCGCGAGGCCCAGGAGCACGCGTCCCACGACCATGACCTCGAAGCTCGGCGCGAACACGCAGGCGAGCGTGCCGACCAGGAACAGCAGCGCGAGCAGGATGATCGTCTTCCGGCGACCCCAGCCGTCGGCGAGGCGGCCGCCGGCGATGGCGCCCACGGCCGCGCCGAAGAGCAGGGCGGAGGTGACGACGCCCTCGGTGAAGGGGGTGAGACCGAGCTCGATCGTCATTGGCGAGAGCGCGCCGTTGATGACGCCGGTGTCGTACCCGAACAGCAGGCCGCCGAAGGTCGCGATCAGGGCGACCGTGCCGAGCCGTTTCACATGCGGGCCAGGGGTGAGGGGCGGGAGCGTGACTGTACTACTGGGGGTCGTCTCGGTTGACAATGGGACTCCTTCGTCGCACGGGCACGACGACGTCGATCCGACGCCGCCGCGGTCTTGAATTGTTAGAACAATATAACGTTCTTACCACAAGTCAAGAAGTGTCGGGTGTCGCTCGGACACCTGATTCTCCCCCCCGTGCAGCACTCCGCCACCGCCCGCGGTGCCGAGGGCGTGCGTCGTCACGGCCGCCCGCTGCGCGCGGATCCGGCCGCGCCGACGACGACGGACGGATGCGCTCCCGGCTCCCGCGGACCCGCGGGAACACGGCTGTCGCAGCATCCGTCCGCCGTTGTTCAGGCAGTGCTCACACCTCGGTGGTGTCCTCGCCCTCGGCGGCCGCACAGCGGCGCGCTCCGAGGCCGATCGCGGTCGCCCCCGCGGCCAGCAGCGCCGTGGCGCCGGCGATCAGGCCGGCGCTCTCGACGCCGGTCGAGGCCAGTGCTCCTCTCGAGCCGCCGCCCGGCAGCGGCACCGTGGCGCCGGGGGCGGCCGGCGGAGTCGCGGTCGGCGCTACCCCGGGCGCCCCGGGTGCGGCGGTCGGAGTCGGAGTCGGAGTCGGCGCTGTCGTCGGCCCCGCAGTCGGCGTCGGAGTCGGCTGCGTCACCTGCGACGTCGGCAGGATCTGCACGATCGTCGGTCGCGGCGCCGCCACCGCACCGGCGCGCGTCGAGCCGTAGTCCGGGAACAGCGAGTTCGGCGCCTCGAAGGTCCCCTCCTCGCCCGGATGCTGCACGGCGACGAACACGTGCTGGTCGAGGTCGTGCACGATCGGCCCGCAGGTCTCGGCGTCGCGTGGGACCGAGAGGAACTGCTCCACCTTGCCGCGGGAGGCGCCGTCGAGCGTCACCTTGAACAGGCCGTCGTTGTAGCCGATGCCGCTCGGGGCGCCGTCCGTCGAGATCCAGAGGTTCCCGACCGAGTCGAAGGCCAGGTTGTCGGGGCACGAGATCGGCGAGACCTGGTCGGCCGGGAAACCCGAGAAGTAGACGACGTCGCCCTGCGCCTGGTCGCCGCACAGCATCAGCAGGTTCCAGGTGAAGGTGCGACCGGTCTGGTCGCCGCCGTCCTCGACGATCTCGACGATGTGTCCGTCCCGGTTCTCGGTGCGCGGGTTGATCTCGGTCGCCCCCTCCGTGCCCTCGGTGCCGCGGGCGGAGTTGTTGGTGCAGGCCACGTAGATCCGGCCGCTGGTGAGGCTGGGCTGCACGTCCTCGCAGCGGTCCATCTTGGTGGCGCCGGCCAGGTCCGCCGCCTGGCGCGTGTGCACGAGCACCTCCGCCACGCTCATCCCGGCGATCGCGGAGGCGCCGCCGACGGCCAGCGGCAGCCACTCGCCGATCCCGTCGAAGCCGCCGTCCGAGGGCACAGCACCCGTGCCGGTGATCTCGGCCACGGGGGAGTCGCCGGTGAAGCGGGCGACGAAGAGGTCGCCCTCCTCGAGCAGCGTCGTGTTGTGCGCTCTGTCGCCCTCGATGTAGCGCTTGCTCGACACGAACTTGTAGAGGTAGTCGAAGCGCTCGTCGTCGCCCATGTAGGCGACGACGCGGCCGTCCGGGGCGATGATCACGTTCGCCCCCTCGTGCTTCAGCCGCCCGAGTGCAGTGTGCTTCTTCGGCGTCGAGGTCGGGTCGAAGGGGTCGAACTCCACGATCCAGCCGAAGCGGTTCGGCTCGTTCTCGTAGCCCGGCGTGCGGGCGTCGAAGCGGGGGTCGTCGAGCTCCCACCGGCGGGTGGTCTCGGAGTCGCCGAGCCCGTAGCGCTTCTCGGCGGCGCTCGTGCCCGTCGCCCGGAAGTAGCCGTTGAAGTTCTCCTCGCCCGAGAGGATCGTGCCCCACGGCGTCGTGCCTCCGGAGCAATTGGCTAGCGTGCCGAGCACCGTGCGGCCGTCGGGGTCGGCGACCGTCTTCAGCAGTTCGGAGCCGGCCGCGGCGCCGGTCACCGTGTAGGGGGTATCGAGCAGGTAGCGGCGGTTGCGCTCGCCCCCGCGGACGTACGCCCAGGGGCGGTCGACGGCCGACCGGACCAGCTCGACCACGCTGAGGCCGTGGGCGGCGCGGCCCACCGCGCGCACCCGCTCCGGCTCGCCCTCGAGCTGCGCGGCCGGGAACATGATGTTCTCGTTCGTGTACTCGTGGTTCACGACCAGCAGCGCGCGCAGGCGCTGCGAGCCGGGGATCTCGACGATGTCGGTGTAGTCGTTGTTGTAGCCGAACTGCGCGGCCTGCGCCGCCTCCGTCTGGCCGCCGATGTCGAAGGCCGGACTGTCGGCGAAGAGCGGGTCGCCCCAGCGGATGATCGGCTGCCAGGCGAAGCCCTCCGGCACCGTGAATTCGTCGACAGTAAAGGGGACCGGCGCGATCGGCGCGAACGCCAGCGGCGAGCCCGCGTCCTCGACGGCCGCCTCGGCGGTCGGAGCGCCTCCGGCCGAGGCGACGGCCACAGTCACCGCGCCGGCCAGGCCCAGGCCCAGAGCGCTGCGGCGCGAGAGCTGCGCCGAGACGATGTCGCGGAAGTAGCTGTTGCGCGAGGTGTTGCACGTGGCGGTCGAGCACGCGTTCGCGCACTTGAGCGCGCACGTCACGGGGCTGCGCTTCCCCCGGACGTGCCCAGCCATGGGCAGCAGAAGTCGGCGGGAGGTGTCGGTCATCGTCGTCTCGTCCTTCGGGTCACCGGGCGTGGGATGCGTCGAGGCAACCAAGGCGAGCGAACCGGGACGAGAGGGGGAGGCGACCGGGGCTTGAACGGGAGGTGAACGGCGGCGGCTCCCGCCGTCAGGCGGCCCGCGTCAGCGTTCGGCCACGTCCGCGATGTCGGCGGCGTCGCTCGCGGTGGAGCGGTGCGCCGCCTCCCCCCGCAGCGCACGCCGCAGGGCCTCGGCCGAGCGGAACCCCGAGAGCCGGGCGATGTCGTCGCGGGTGAGCGCCGAGCCTCCGGCCCGCCGCTCGAGGTGCGCGTGAGCGAGGGTGACGCGGCGGCGGCGGATGGCCTGCGCCGGTGTGACTCCGACCGTGCGGAACACGCGGAAGAGGTAGTCCGCCGAGATCTCGACGACCGAGGCGAGGTCGGTGACCGAGAAGTCCGGATCGCCCGCGTGCAGGAGGATCGCGTCCTCCGCCCGCTCGCGCAGCTCATCGGGCCGCGCGAAGCGGCCGCTGGAGCGCACCCGCAGAGCCTCGAACAGCACTCCGCCGGCGATGTCGGTGAGAGCGAGCTGGAGGAACGCGAAGCCCGGGTCCTCGGGCTGCGGTCGCTGGTTGAGCGCCTCCGTCGCGGCCGACAGCAGCACGGCCTGCATCGGTCCGGGCTCCGCTCGGCGGATCCCGCCGGACGCGAGGGCTGCTGCCGTGCTCGGCGGCAGGGCATCGATGCTCACCGTCAGTTCGTAGCGCGCACTGTTCTCGGTGGCGGCGAAGCTGAAGCGGGTGGCGGGAGGGAGGATGGCGAGGTCGCGCAGCTCGAGTCGCCGCGTCGCCCCTCCGGGGCCCGGGTGCTCGGAGTGCTGCGGGGTCACCTCGAGCGAGCCCTCGACCTGGAGGACGAGCAGTACGCAGCCCGGAGGAGTGGAGAGGGCGAGCTCGGCGGGCGAGTGCCAGATCCGCGCGAGCCGGAACTCGGATCCGCCGATGATCTCGTCCGAGTAGAGGCGGATCCGGTGCGCGGAGGAGACCCGCACGTCGCGGTCGCGGAACCAGCGCTCGGAGTCTTCACCGGTCAGGATCTGCGGGGCGGGGCGCTCAGTGGTCGAGCTGGTCATCGTCGTCCTTCCGGCGCTGAGAGCGCGCACACAACGAGCTTGGACGTGCCCCCCTGGTGATGTCTCTCACCGCGCGAGGATTGGCGCGAGAAGGCGGTATGCGGGCACTCGGTTCAGGGCACTCGGTTCAGTGCACTCGTTCAGTGCGGCGTTGAGTGCTCGGGCGGGCTGCGAGGACGGCGAGGTGGCGCCGGCGTCGACGGGCGAGGGGTACCGCGAAAAGCGGGATCTCGCGGCCAGCGACCCGCAAAAAACGGAGAGATGGAGTCAGAACCAGCACTTTCCGGCTTAAGCCTCCCTCATGTTAGGGGCGGTGACCGAGCGCTCCTGAGGATGAGCCACGTACCCGAAACGCAACCAAGAAGGGCCGCTCACATGGCGCACGACTCCACTACCCCCGAACAGAATCCCGACGGCTCAGGCCGCGGTCGCGTCCAGCGCCGCACGATCGTGCAGGGCGCGGCATGGACCGTCCCCGTGGTCGCCGCCTCGATCGCCACCCCGGCGTTCGCCGCATCGAACCCGCCGCTCGTCCCGACCCTGCAGTGGACCAGCGTGCCGACCGTCAAGGGCTGCGAGACCGGTACCTTCACCGCTCGTGCGACCACCGACGGCACCACGCCGGCTGTGAACAAGGCGACCTTCGTCACTCCTCCGAGCGGCTGGACCTGGCCGGACGGCGGCACGAACCGCCGCTCGGTGCGCACCAACTCGCAGGGCATCGCGTCGTACCAGCTCGTCGCTCCGTTCCGGACCAACAGTGACGGCGCCTACAACCTGTCGATCACCGACAACAGCCTCACCGACACCGACACGGCCCGAGTGAACACCTCGGACCGCTCCGGCAAGGGCGACATCATCGCCTTCAACCCGGCCGACTCGAGCTACAACGTGCAGGCCACGAACCAGCCGACCACGGGCGTCACGCGCTTCGAGGCGACCGACAACCCCACTGGTTCGTCGACCACGATGACGCTGTACTCCAACGGCGAGCTCTGGGCGAACGGCGCCCTCCGCGACACCGGCGTGATCCAGGCCGACTCGTCCGGCTCCAACGGCAACCCCGGTGTCACCTACATCAAGAACGACGGCAACTCCTACGTCTGGAGCCAGTCCACCGGTATCCGCCTCCGCGAGACCGGCATCAGCAACACGATCAGCCGCGATGGCGTGCGTTTCGAGGCTGTCGAGAACTCCGGCGGCCCGTCGACCTGGATGCTGCTCACCGGTACCAGCACCAGCCAGCGCCTCGTCATCAACGGCGGCACTGTGGCGACTGGAGTCGTTGCGGCCGACACGGGGCTCTCGAACGGGACTCCGTTCACGACCTACGTCACCTCCACGGGCGGTGTCTTCACTCGCACGGGCAGCACGACGACGCAGGTCGGCACCATCACTCCTGGTCTCGCCGCGCGGATTCGTCGCCTCGAGGTCGTCGAGAACTCCAGCGGCCTGTCCGTGATCATGATCCACGACACCAACGGTGGCCTGTCGGCGCTCGCGCAGCAGCCCGATGGCAGCTGGGGCCCGTGGACCCAGCTCCACAGCGGTGGGGTCGCGCAGGCCGACACCGGCGTCACTGCCGGTAACCCGACGGTCATCTACATGAACAACTCCGGTGTCGTGCAGAAGATCACCTGGGTGAACGGCGTCCTCTCGCCGTCCGAGCAGCTGCAGGCGACCGAGCCCGCCGGCTCGATCGGCAACATCTCCCGCTTCGAGGCGGCCGAGAACCCGAACGGCTTCTCGACCTACAGCTTCCTCAACGGGGATGAGCTGCGCACCAACGGCAGCCGCACCGACACCGGCGTCATCGCCATGGACGTGGGAGTCTCCGGCGGTCGCCCGCTGGTGTTCTACATCAAGCCCTACACCGACTGCGCGTAAGCAGCACAGTGGCGGCTCCCTCGGGGCCGCTGATCGAAGGCCCGTCCGTCCTCCTCGTGAGGAGGGGCGGGCCTTCGTCGTGCCGGTCGTCCGTCGCGCGGTTGGTCGCCGTGTCGAGCGGATCGGGACCCGGACGCTCCTGATCCTGGTGCGGACCGGCCTCTGAAGTCCCGACGTTCCTCAACGGGGAGGAGCTGCGCACCGATGGAGGCCGCACCGACACCCGCGTGTCGCGATGGAGGGGGAGGTTCGGCGGACGCGCGCAGGTCTTCTCCATCACTCCCGGCACCGGCTGCACCGAGACCGACCGCGCCGGCGACTCCCTCCGAGCCGCCGGCCTCGGGCCCGTCCGTCCTCCTCGTGAGGAGGGGCGGGCCGTCCTCGTTCCGGAGAGGATTTTCAGACTCTCCGTACCCTCCGAACGGATATGGCGTCAAACCCGCCGAAAACCGGCATGAGGTTCCCTTGAATTCTGCGCATCCCGGTGTGGTTGACGAGGATCAATCGACAAGTCCGATTCCGCCACCCGAAAGGCACCTATGACTGACCACACCCCCCACTCCGACCAGCCCGAGAGCGGCCGCGTCCAGCGCCGCACCATCGTCCAGGGCGCGGCATGGACCGTCCCGATCGTCGCGGCATCCGTCGCGACCCCCGCGTTCGCCGCCTCGAACCCCCCGCTGACCCCGACCCTGCAGTGGATCAGCGTCCCGAACGTCAAGGGCTGCGAGACCGGTACTTTCACCGCTCGTGCGACCACCGACGGCACGACTCCGGCTGCGGGCAAGGCGACCTTCGTCACACCTCCGAGCGGTTGGACCTGGCCGGACGGCGGCACGAACCGTCGTTCGGTGCGCACCAACTCGCAGGGTGTCGCGTCCTACCAGCTCGTCGCTCCGTACCGCACGAACGATGACGGCACCTACAACCTGACCGTCACCGACAACAGCCTCACGGACACTGATCGCGCGCGCGCCACGACGTCGGACCGGTCCGGCCTCGGCGACATCATCGCGTGGAACCCGGCCGACTCCAGCTACACGGTTCAGGCCGCCAACCAGCCGGTCAACGGGATCGTGCGCTTCGAGGCGACCGACAACCCGACGGGTTCGTCGACCACCCTGACGCTCTACGAGAACGGCGATCTGTGGGCCAACGGTGCCCGCCGCGACACCGGCGTTCTGCAGGCCGACACCTCGGCGTCGAACGCCACTCCGGGTGTCACCTACCTCAAGAACGACGGCAGCTCCTACGTGTGGAGCCAGGCCAACGGCATCGTCCGTCGTGAGACGGGCATCAGCAACACGCTGAGCCGCGACGGCGTGCGCTTCGAGGCCGTCGAGAACCCTTCCGGCGACTCCACCTGGATGCTGCTGACCGGCACCGACTCGAGCCAGCGTCTCGTCGTCAACGGCGTCACCGCATCGGGCAACGTCACGGCCGCTGACACCGGGGTCACCAACAACACGCCGTTCGTGTCGTTCGTGACCTCCGATGGCGCTGTCTGGGTCCGCGTCAACGGCGCCAACACCCGGATCGGCACCATCACCCCGGGTCTGGCCGCACGGATCCAGCGCTATGAGGTCGTCGAGAACTCGGGTGGCCTCTCGGTCATCATGATCCGCGACACCAACGGCGGCCTCTCGGCCATCGCGCAGCAGCCCGACCTGAGCTGGGGCCCCTGGACCCAGCTCCGCAGCGGCGGTGTGGCGCAGGCCGACACCGGCACCACAGCCGGAAACCCGACGATCATCTACATGAGCAACGGCGGCGCCGTGCAGAAGATCACCTGGACCAACGGCGTCGCCAGCGCCGAGGAGTCGCAGGCCACCGAGCCGTCCGGCTCGATCACTGACATCTCGCGCTTCGAGGCCGCCGAGAACGCGAACGGGTTCTCGACCTACGCGTTCCTCAACGGCAACGAGCTCCGTGCCAACGGTGCCCGCCGCGACACCGGCGTGGTCGCGATGGACGTCGGAGTGTCCGGTGGACGCCCGCTGGTCTACTACATCAAGCCCTACACCGGCTGCGCGTAGACCGCACTGCAGCGACTCGTGGTGAGTCGCTGGTAGACCGCACTGCAGCGACTCGTGGTGAGTCGCTGATCGAAGGCCCGTCCGTCCTCGTCGTGAGGAGGGGCGGGCCTTCGTCGTCAGTTCCCCGCGCCGCTGCTCCGCGCCTCGGAGTCCAGTGCCGCCCGCAGGCGTCGGCTCGTCCCGAGGCCCGAGAGCCGAGCGACGTCGCTGAGGTCAGAGGAGGAGGGCGAGGGACGCCGGGCCAGCATCGCACGGGCCTCCGCCGTGCGGGCCGCCCGGATGGCACGCGCGGGAGTCCTGCCTGTCCTCGCGAAAGCGGCGTACAGAGCACTGCGAGAGAGCGAGAGCTCGGCCGCCAGAGCGTCGACGTCGAACGAGGACTCGCTCGCCCGATCCCGGATCACCGACATGGCCCGACGGACCACCCGAGCCGAGTCGGCCGGAGCCGACGACCCGAGCTGAGGCCCCGTCTCGATGAGCAGGGCGTCGACCACGTTCTCGACCGCGGCCCGGAGCGGCTGCCAGTGGTCGTCTCCCGGCTTCACCGTCGACGAGAGAGTGCTCATGGTCGTCGCGAGCAGGACGCGCGACGACGCCAGATCGGTGCCCAGGACGACCGGGCGTTCGGGTACGTCGTTCCAGTAGCGGTCGAGGTAGTCGTTACCCAGGAGCACCTCGACCGTCCCGTGCGGCTGCTCGCTCTCGACCGAGAGTGCGGAGGACGTGCGGTGCACGAGTCCCTGGCCCTCGCTCAATATCGCGTGGAACCCGTCGCTCCGCACCGACAGCGTGCCCTCGACGACGAGGACCACGGCCACGCCCCAGCGCTCGCTCCGGCGGTCGACCCGCCGCGCTGTGTGCCACACCCGCGCGATCGTGAAGTCCTCGTCGTCGAGGACGTTCCCGAACACGCGCAGGCCCGCCGTGCTGCCGCGTGTGCTCCAGCCGAACCCCGTCATCCATCGAGCCGCCGCCTGCGCGGCGAGGTTGATCCCGCGGGGGGCCGGACGGTGCTCGCGGAATGTCATCGGTCCTTCTTGGAGAGGGCGGCGGCGGACCGATCTCCAGTGTCCTTCCAGGATCGCCGGAGCACGAGCGGACCGTGACCGCCTCGGCGGCGATTTCGTCCACCGATCCGACCGAAACGTCCTCGGACCGGGGAGAACGATGTTCGAGGTCCGCTCAGGCTCATCAGGATGAGGGCATCGCCTCCCCGTCCCGCTTGGAGCTCGCATGACCGCACCCGCACACGTCGTCCGAGCGGGCGAGGGCTGGATCCTGCCGGCCGACGGCGACTCTGCGGCCCGGGTCGTGGTGCCGGGCCCGGTCTGGACCCGTGACGGTGTCGAGGTCCTGGCGATGGACATGCAGGACGAGGAGGCGCGGGACGGTTCGGCGCCGCAGGAATCCCTCCTGCCTCCGCCCCTGCATCCCGAGAGCGTCTCATGAACCCGCGCTCGAGCGGCGCGATCGACTTCCATAGCATCGGCTGGACGCCGCTCACCCCCGTCGTCGTCGGCACGACGCTCGACGTCGTCTCATCTGGCCCGTTCACCGTTAGCCGGTCGTGGACGCCCACCGCCGCTGAGTACGCGCTGGTCCCGCAGGGTGAGGCGATCCGGGTGCTCCTCACGGTCGAGGGGGAGGCCAGGATGCTGACGCACCGCGGCACGAGCCTCCTCGAGGCCGGCCAGGTGATGCTCCTGGGCTCGCGTGAGGCGGTGGAGGTGCGGACCGAGAGCCAGTGGGCCCGGTTCGAATGGCAGCTGCGTCCCACGATCCTGCGGTCCCCCGTCTTCGCGGAGTGCTTCGAGCGTCCGCTCCCGTTGCAGACCCTGGGGTCGCGGATGCTCATGTTCACGGCCAACGCGATGCTCAATCAGCCGGTGGAGGAGTCGGAGCGCGCCTTCGGCCACTACTCCCTCGCGGCCGAGCAGCTCGTTGCCGGGGGCCTCCCGATCGCCGGGGGTGCACTCGGCGACGGTGAGTCCACCGATCTCGAGCGCGCGCTGCGGCTCATCCGCCGCCACGCTCACGAGCAGGATTTCACCGTGACCGCCCTCGCGCGTCTCCTCCGCTGCTCCGAGAGCCACCTGCACCGGATCTTCGAGGCCTCCAGCGAGACCCCGCGGCGCGCCATCGAGCGGTACCGCATCGAGGAGGCGCAGCGGCTCCTCGCCTCGGGTTCGCCCGAGCGGCGGCGCGATCGCGGGTGGGTGGCGCAGGCAGCGGGCTTCAGCTCCGCAGCGCACCTGCAGCGGGTGCTGCGGCGGGAGGCGGCGTCCCACGCAACGCAGCAGGGGGTCGCCGCGGCCCGCTAGCCGCGACGACCCCGACCGCTCGCACACGCAGGGAGGGAGGCGCGGTTCGCCCGTGCCTCCCTCCCTGCGTGCCCGGGGAGCCGCCGACAGGCGCCGACGACTCCCCGTCCCTGATCAGGGGCAGTCGCGCAGTCGCAGGTTCACGAGGTTGTCGTCGCCGATCCCCGAGAACGCCACGGTGGCCGAGGCGACACCGGTCTGGACGATGCTGTTGCCGAACCAGAGGTTGCCGTCCTCGTCGAGGAAGTAGTTGTAGCCCAGCGGCTTCGACCGGCTCGGCACGTTCGGGTACGGAGTCGCCCAGGGGTTAGTGGCGTTGCCGCTGTGCCAGACGCCCGAAGGGTTGCGGGTGTTGATACGGGGGGTGTTGCCCGTTCCCATGAACGCCTTGATGCCGGGGTACTCGGTCGACGTCGGGGCCTGCGTGGCGACACGGGTGCCCTTGTAGTACAGGTTCGAGCCCGACTGGAAGAAGTCGTAGCCCAGGTTCGTGGCGTTGGCCGGCACGTTGGGGATCGCTGTGATCGAGCCCCAGGCGCCGTTGACGACGCGCCACCAGCCGTTGGTGCCGTTGACGTTGCCGTAGAAGGTCATCACAGCGCCATCACCGGAGATGTCGTAGGCGTTGGCCTTGTTCGGCGATCCGGCGACCGTGAAGGGGAAGGTGCCGTTGACCGTCGAGTAGACGAAGTCGGGGTTGGTGCCATTGGGGGCGGTGAAGTAGTTGTTGCCCAGAGCGTTGTAGTTGGAGGCGACGCCCAGCGCCGGGCGCTGCAGGTTGCTGCCCGCGACGTCCCACCAGCGGTTGTTGTCCAGCTTCACCGAGGCGTGGTTGGCCGGGCTGGTGGTCTGCCAGGCGCCCTGACCGATGCCGGACACGTTGTTCGCGTCGGCGACCGTGCCGTTGTTGTACCACAGCTGCCCGCCGGGGCCGACGAAGTAGTTGTAGCCCTGCGGCGTCGACGCGACCGGGACGGCGGGGAAGCGCGTGAACGTACGCGCCGCCCCGTTCTCGACGCCCCAGATGCCGCGAGCGGAGGAGTCGGTGACCACGTTCGTGGTGGCTCCGGCGGTGCCGTAGGCCGCCGAGAACGACTTGGTGCCGTCGGGGGAGGTGACGGTGATCGCCGGGAGTGTCGCGGTGCCGTCGGCGCCGGTGCGGACGACCTTGGTGGTCGTGCCGTCGGCGAACTTGAAGCCGCCGGGGAGCGTGATGGTCACGTTCGCGTTCGGAGTGGTGGCGGTGCCGTCGAAGGCGCGCACCCGTACTCCGGTGAGCCGCGCGCAGGGATCTGCCCTGTAGCTGCTCTGGAGGAACTCGACGCGCGGGTTCGTCGGGGTGGTGGAGGCGGCGGCGAGCGGTGCGCCGACGGCCGCACCGACGACGGGGACCGACCAGGCGGCGCCGGCGACGATGGTGCGGCGGTGGATTCCGCCGGGGGTGGTGCTCTCGCCGCTCGGGGCGGCGGAGTGGTTCTGTTCAGTCACGTGATGTCCTTCTCGGATGAGGTACGCCGTCGGATCTGTCCGACGTCCGACCACCAGAGTCGCGATCAGGGCGAGCCGACCGGCCGGAAGGAGAGGTTTCGGCCGCCGAGGAGAGATTCGGGTGTCCCCGTACGGGGTGGACGGTGCTGCGACCCGGTGTCCTGCCGAGAGAGGCTGCTCTCCTGGTTGCATCGTCCGCTGCCGTGTGGCGGGGGTCGCTCGTTGGCCTCCCGTGCGCGGTGGCCTCGGCCCGCAGTGCTTTGAGCATCTTCGCCGACGTCCCGAATCCCGTCAGGCGCGCCACTTCGTCCACGTCGGCGCGATCGGACGAGGGGCGGCGCTCCAAGATCTCGCGGGCGGCGGCGGCTCGTGCGGCCCGGATCGCCCGCAGCGGCGTCGTCCCGATGCGGGCGAACGCCGCATGCAGCGCGCTCGTCGAGATCGAGAGCTCGGCGGCCAGAGCGCGGACGTCGAAGTCGGGCTGACTCCGACGCCGCAGGATCAGCGCGCGGGCCCGCCGCAGTACTCCCGTCGACGCGGGCAACGAGAGCGCCGGGCCCACGTCGGTGAGCACAGCGCCGAGTGCGTTCTCGAGGGTGCCGCGGAGGTAGGGCCAGCCGTCCGACGTCTCCGTCGGTGCGGTGAGCACGGCCATAGCCGTCGCCAGGAGCGCTCGTACCGAGGGGAGATCGGCCGGCACGACGGTCAGTCCGTCGTTGGCCTCCACCCAGAATCGTTCGAAGTAGCCCGGAGCGACGCGCATCTCGACCACACCGCACGGTCCGTCGCTGTCGAGAGTGATGCTCGTGGCGGCGTACTGGATCAGCCCCTCGCCGGCCCTCGCCGTCGCCGTCGCGCAGTTGACCGAGGCGGTCACGGCTCCCTCGACGATGAGGGTGACCGTGACGGCGGCGTCGTGCGCGCGTTCGAGGCGTCGTGCGTTGTGCCAGAAACGGGCGATGCGGAACCCCGGCTCCTGGATCGCATCCCCGAACAGCCGCAGATCACCGGCCGGACCGAGCGGGCGCAGGTCGGAGGATCGAAGCCATTCGGCCGCCTCAGACCCCGTGAGCGCGAGTCCGTGCTCGCCGACCGGCTCCGGACTCTCGGGGATGCGCATCGGGCTCTCCGCTCGGAAGGAGTCCCGCCGCGCAGTCACGGTGAGGCGGTTCCCGCGATGAACCTTTACCCTCTCCGGCGCGGTGCCACGAGGTCAAAAACTCCTGGGACCCTCGTCAAAACTCCTGTCTGCGCCACTTCCGGTTCCTCATCGCGTGTCGGCTGAGAACGATGAACGTCGTTCGCTTATCCCTCTCGATAGACATCGGAGACACCTCATGACTCGACCCCCTGCTCCCGACAGCCACGACATTCCCCTGGGAGACGGCTGGAGCATTCCCGACGGCAACGGGCCGGCCCGCCGCACCCTCGTGCAGGGTGCCGCCTGGACCATTCCTGTCGTCGCCCTCGCTACTGCGACACCGGCCGCCGCCGCCTCTCTCGTGCCGACGCTCACCTTCACGCAGCCGAACTACAACAAGTCCTCGTGCGACACCCTGCGCGGCGTGAGCGTCCGGGCCACGACCGATGGAACCACTCCTGTTCCCGACGGAACGCCCGTCACGGTCACCCTTCCCGACGGCTTCCTCTTCGAAGGCGGAGGCACCACCCGCACCGTGACCACCGTCAACGGGGTCGCGGCGGTCCCCCCGATGACCTCGACCGCCATCGACGGCGCCGACAACACGCTCAGCGCCTCCGGTAACGGAGCGACGGCCACCAGCACGGTCACTGTGTCCAGCGACGAGCGGTCGGTGTGGGTCAACATGGACGCCGCCGGGAACAACGGCGAGTACCCCGCCGTCCCCGCCGGCTCCCGCCCCTACGGGTACAACTACTTCCGGGCTCCGAATGGGCAGCTCTACTACCAGAACGCCCCCGTCGCCGGATCGACGCCGGTCAACGGCGGCCTCGCCTGGCAGACGACGACCAACTCGAACCAGGGCAGCTTCAAGATCGGTAACACCTGGTATCTCTACAACGGCGCTTCCCGGACGGCTCTCACCGTTCCCGCGACCGTGACCGCAGCCGGCAACAACTACTTCGTCACCGGTGACAACCGGAACATCTACTACGGCAACACGCTCATTGCGGTCCCGGGGACCGTCACCAAGGCGGTCGGTTACGACATCCAGGGTGAGGGCAACGTCCTCACCCTGCAGGCGGGATCGGTCTGGCGCCGCTACATCAACGGCGTCGAGTCGACTCCCGCCTGGATGGCGAACATTCCCGCCACTTCCAGGAACCTCGGCTACGACTACTTCCAGAACGGGAGCACGCTGTACTTCCGCGGCACCGTCGTGACGAACGCCGCCCCTATCTCTGGCACGTACCCCGGCATCGCGACGTTCAGCGGCACCAGCAACCAGCCGCGAGTCAACATCCGCGACACCACCACGAACCAGTGGCGCAGCGTCGGCGGTGCGGGCTACGCAGGCGGGCGGGTCTTCCCTGCGGTGCCGGCTCGGGCGAGGGCGCTGGGCTACAACTACTTCCTGGCGTCGAACGGTGATCTCTACAGCGGCAACACGAGGATCGCGACGAACGTAGCGAGCGCCGCGAACGCGTTCGGAGGCGTCAACGACACCAACCGCATCAACGTACGCCTGCGCAGGTGCTGACGATCTGACGCGGCGCGCACCAGCGTCCACCGGGCCCGTCCCTCCTCCCATTCGGGGGGAGGGACGGGCCTCTCGCGTTCTCGGGTCCTTTCAGCTCCCGGTCGCTCTGATCGTCGCCCGCATCGTCTCCACCGTCCTGAAGCCGGATCGCCGAGCGATCCGCTCCATCTCCTCCCGCGAGGTCACCCGCCGACGCGAGAGCAGCTCCCTCGCCAGCGCGGCCCGGGTCGCGCGGAGTTCGCGCCGCGCGGTCGTCCCGTGCACGGTGAAGGCGTGCCCGACCCGGGTGGTCGAGGAGTTGAGGCGTGAGACGAGTTCGGTGACGGTGAAGGTGGGATCGTTCGCGTGCGCGTGGAGGGTCGCCATCGTTCGCCGGAACAGTTCCTCCTCGGCCGAGGAGGCGCGGGCGGCCTCCGCGAGGCCGGCCCGCTCCCCGAGCAGCGCGAGCAGCGTCTCTTCGACTGCCCGTTCGATGTGCGCCCAGCCAGCGTTCGCGCCGGTGAGCTCCGAGGCGAGCAGCGAGTTGACGAGTCCGGTGAGGATCCGCGAGACGTCGGAGGGGGCGAGCGGCGTGATGGTCCGCTCCTGGGGAGGGAGGGTCGTGCTCAGCCAGCGGGTCCGCTCCACGCGGACCTCGATCCACGCTGCCGCCGAGGTGCTCGCCAGCGCGACCGTGCTCGAGGGCGGCAGGAGGAGGGACTCGCCCGTCCTCAGCACGTCCGTCCGCTCGCCGGCGGTCACCGTGAAGGCGCCTTCGATGAGGGTCAGCGCCACCGCCGCCCGGTCCGCTGCGTCGAAGCGCGCGTCGAGGCCGCTCGTCCAGACGCGCGCGATGCCGATCTCGGGTGACTGGATCGAGTCGGCGAAGACCCGGATCCGCTCGGCCGGCTCGCGGACCGCGACCTGACGCTCGGCGAGCCAGGCGAGCGCCTCGGGGCCCGACAGAGCGACCCCGCGCTGCACGCGCCGAGTCGATCCTGCTGTGCCGGCGTCTCGCGCCGACCCGCCCCCGGGAGTCACGGGAGTCAGTCTGTTCGGCTCGGCCCGGCCAGCGCCGCGTCTCGGCGGAGCGGCGCCAGCTTCAGCTTGACCGACTCGGCCGGGGCGGGAGTCCAGCAGGGCGACGTCAACTCGGGCACGCGAGGCACCCCGTACTACTTCATCCAGTACCGCTAAGCGGCTGCACGCGAGTCCTTTCGGCTCTGCCTCAGCAGGCTCGGATGCAGAGGTCCACATAACGGCCGCCCCACATCCTTTCCCGGACGTGGGGCGGGCCGTTCGTCATGGACGAGTTCTGTGCTGCCGGTCCCTCCCTGTGGGAAGTGAGGCGCTGCTGCACCCGTGCCGACCGCGTTCCTGGCCGTCGTGGGACGTCCAGAGCGGGCTCCGCGGTCAGCGCTCCGCGTCCTCCAGGTCCTGCAGCCTGATCGCGCGGCGCATCTCCTTGCCCGTCGGGAAGCCGGCGAGCACGGCCAGCTCCTGCTGGTCGTGCCACGAGGGCAGCACTCGGCGCGCGAGCATCTCGCGGGCGGAGTCGACGCGGGCGGCGCGCAGGAACTGCGTCGGCGTCCTCCCCGTGCAGACGAAGGCCTCCTCGAGGTCGGCCAGCGGCACGTCCAGCTCGTCGGCGAGGGCCTGCGGGTCGAAGTCGGGCTCCTGCCGGCGCGCGGTGATGGTCCCGATCGCTGTGCGCACGAGCTCCGCCGTGTCGGCGGTGGTTCCGGAGGCGATCGGCGGGCCGATCACGACCAGCAGCCCCGAGACGAGCGGCTCGAACACTCCGCGGAGGAGGGGCCACGTCGGAGCGTCGGGATCGAGTCGCGCCTCCAGCCCCGTCCGGATGGTCGGGCGCACGATGCGCGCGATCGTCGTCTCTGCCCGGACGATGACTGGCCGCTCGGGCAGCCCCTCCCAGAACCGGTAGAGGCGGTTCTCCTCGAAGCTCAGCTCGACTACTCCGTAGGGCTTCTCGCTCTCGATGTCGAAGCGCGCGGGGGTGGGATAGAGCAGGACGTCGCCCTCGTGCATCGTCTCGTCCATCCCCTCGCCGCGGATCCGCAGCTCGCCGGTGTCCACGCTCAGCACCGCGACGCCGACATCGGGTCGGGTCATCGCAGCGTGGCGGGAGTTGTGCTCCAGGCGGGCGAGGGCGAAGTCGACACCGCCGATCGCGTCACCGGCGACGCGCAGCCCGGCCACTGGCTTCCTCGGGCACCAGCCGATTGCCTGCATCCACTCCGCGGCCTCCTCTCCCGTGAGGTGCACGGCGGGCTCGACAGGCGCCGGCAGCCAGTTGTCGAAGGGGTTCACGGATGCTCCTGGCAGACTGTGTGGGCACCCTTTGTAGGGCCACGGCACAAGGATGGGTCCGTTGCCCCGCGAGGGAAAGGGGTTGTGGACGTTTCCGTCGCGGGAGGGAGCAGATCGACGTCTCAGCGTCGCGCAGCGCGTGCCTCCAGCACCGTCCCGACGTTCCCCGCGATCCACTCGACCACCGGCAGCAGCCGCTCCGCGAGCTCCTCGCCGAGCGGCGTCAGGCAGTACTCGACGTGCGGAGGCACGACCGGTCGCGCATCGCGGCGCACGAAACCGTCCTCCTCGAGAATACGGAGCGTCTGCGCGAGCATCTTCTCGCTGATCCCGCCGATCCTGCGCCGAAGCTCGCTCCAGCGCAGCGTGCCGGAGGCGAGGGCTGCCAGCACCAGCACGCTCCACTTGCTCGTGACGTGCCCGAAGATCTCGCGGCTCGGGCAGTCGGCGGTGTACACGTCGCCGGTAAGAAGGGGGGTCTCTGCGATGCTCACGGTGCTCCTCTGATCGGGGTCTCCTGGTACTAACCAAATAGTGGGTACTGCATTCCGGGAAGTATCGGGACGGAACCGCCGTTGCACCCCTTCGGCGGCGGGAACCGCACGCCACACCCCTGTAGGAAGGACCCCTCATGACTCTCGTCGTCACCGGAGCCACTGGCCACCTCGGCCGCCTCGCCGTCGAGCACCTGCTCGCCCGCGGCACCGCCGCCTCCGACATCGTCGCCACCGGCCGCGACGCCGCCAAGCTGGAGGCGCTCGCCGCCGACCTCGGCGTCCGCACCGCCGTCGCCGATTTCGAGGATGCCGCCTCGCTCGACGCCGCCTTCGCCGGTGCCGAGGCCGTCCTCCTCGTCTCGGGGTCGGAGGTGGGCAAGCGCGTCGCGCAACACACCGCCGCCATCGAGGCCGCGGCCCGCGCCGGCGCCCGCCTGGTCTACACGAGTGCCACGGAGGCCACCACCAGCGCGCTGATCCTCGCCCCCGAGCACAAGGCGACCGAGGAGGCCATCGCCGCCGCGGGAATCCCGGCCGTGATCCTCCGCAACGGCTGGTACAACGAGAACTACGAGCAGACCGTCGCGGAGCTCGCCTCCACCGGCACCACGCTCTCGAGCGCCGGCGACGGCCGAGTCTCGAGCGCCGCGCGGAGCGACTACGCGGAGGCCGCCGCGGTCGCCCTGGCCGACGCCTCCCTCGTCGGCACCGTGCACGAGCTCGCGGGCGATGTCGCCTGGAGCTTCGACGAGCTGGCCGCCCTGGTCGGCGAGGTCGCGGGCCGCGACGCCGCGATCACGCACGTCTCCTCCGAGGAGCACGCCCGAATCCTCACCGAGGCGGGCGTCCCCGAGGGCGGGGTCGGCTTCCTCGTCGGGCTCGACGCGAACATCGCCGACGGCCTCCTGGGCGGGGCCGACGGCTCGCTCGCCCGCCTGATCGGGCACCCCACCACGCCGATCCGCGCGTACGTCGAGGAGCAGCTCGCCCGCTGACCGCGGCTCGCCCGCTCACCTCGGGCCCGGCCGCCGACATCGGGCGCGCCGGGCGGACTCGGGCGTGCCGAATCGCGGTCGGCTCGCAGGAATCCCCCCTCTCCTGCGAGCCGACCGTGGTCCCGCGAGCCCGGCACGCCCGACCCTCACTCCCCGGTGTCGGCGGCCCGACGTAGGCTGTCCGCCATGACCTCGACGACGCCTCGCTCCGGTATCGACCTCTCCGAACTCGACCCCGCGACGCGGCCGCAGGACGACCTCTACCGCCACGTCAACGGGCTCTGGATCGACCGCACCGAGATCCCGTCCGACAAGGCGCGCTACGGCTCCTTCCACCAGCTCCAGGAGGAGGCCGAGAAGGCGGTGCGCGACATCGTCGTCGAGGCGCAGACCGCGCACTACGGCACCGAGGAGCGCCTGTTCGGCGACCTGTACGCCTCCTTCATGGACGAGGCCCGCGCCGACGAGCTCGGCGCCGCCCCCATTGCCGACGACCTCGCCGTCGTGCAGCGGGTCGACTCGATCCCCGGCCTGCTCCGCGCCATCGGCGAGTTCGAGCGCACCGGCGTCCCCGGGCTCTTCGGCCTCTTCGTCGACAACGACCCGGGTGCCCCCGAGCGCTACCTCGTCTTCGTCAACCAGGGCGGCCTCGGGCTGCCGGACGAGAGCTACTACCGCGAGGACGAGTTCGCCTCCGTCCGCGATGCCTACACGCCCTTCGTCGCGCGGATGCTCGGCCTCGCGGGAATCGACGCCGCCGAGGCCCGCGCCGAGCGGATCGTCGCGCTCGAGACCGAGCTCGCCTCCGTGCACTGGGACAAGGTGCGCAGCCGCGACAGCCGATCCACCTACAACCTCCACACCTGGGCCGAGGTCGTCGAGCTCACCGCGGGCGTCGATCTCGACGTCTGGTCCACCGCGATGGGTGCTCCGGAGGGTGCGCTCGCCGAGGTCGTCGTGCGCCAGCCGAGCTTCCTCCAGGGTCTCGCCGGCCTCCTCACGGAGGAGCGCCTGCCGGCCTGGCGCGACTGGCTGTCCTGGCAGGTGGTCCGCGCCGCCGCTGCCTACCTGTCGAGCGACTTCGTCGACGCCAGCTTCGACTTCTACGGCCGAACCCTCACGGGCACTCCGCAGAAGCGAGAGCGCTGGAAGCGCGGCGTCTCGCTCGTCGAGGGATCGTTGGGCGAGGCGGTCGGCCGGATCTACGTCGCCCGACACTTCCCCGCGAGCGCGAAGACCGCGATGGACGTCCTCGTCGAGAACCTGATCGAGGCCTACCGCCGCTCCATCGCCGACCTCGACTGGATGGGTGCCGCGACCCGTGAGCGCGCGCTCGAGAAGCTCGCCACCTTCACTCCCAAGATCGGCTACCCCGTCCGCTGGCGCGACTACTCCGCGCTGTCGATCGATCCGGCCGACCTGCTCGGCAACGCCCGCCGCGTCGCCGCGTTCGAGTTCGACCGCGAACTCGGCAAGATCGGCCGCCCCCTCGATCGCGACGAGTGGTTCATGACTCCGCAGACCATCAACGCCTACTACAACCCCGGCTTCAACGAGATCGTCTTCCCGGCCGCGATCCTGCAGTTCCCCTTCTTCGACGAGGGCCGCGACTCCGCCGCCAACTACGGGGCGATCGGCGCGGTCATCGGCCACGAGATCGGCCACGGCTTCGACGACCAGGGCTCGCGCTTCGACGGCGACGGCCGCCTGACCGACTGGTGGACCGAGGAGGACCGCGCCGCGTTCGAGGAGCGCACCCGGGCCCTGATCGCGCAGTACGACTCGCTCGCACCGGCCACCACGCCCGGGCACCACGTCAACGGCGCACTGACCATCGGCGAGAACATCGGCGACCTCGGCGGGCTCAGCATCGCCTGGAAGGCCTACCTGCTCTCGCTCGACGGCCAGGAGCCACCGGTGATCGACGGGCTGACGGGGGCCGAGCGCTTCTTCCTCTCGTGGGCCCAGGCCTGGCAGCAGAAGTCGCGCGACGAAGAGACGATCCGTCTCCTCGCCATCGACCCGCACGCTCCGGCCGAGTTCCGGTGCAACCAGATCGTCCGCAACATCGATGAGTTCTACGCTACTTTTGACGTCTCCGAAGGCGACGCCCTCTGGCTCTCCCCGAGCGAACGCGTCTCCATCTGGTAGTCGCCGTCGACCACCTCACCGCACAGCGGACGAGGAGTCCGGGGCATCGAGAGCCGACCGATGCCGCCGGGGTCGTCCGTGCATCGCGCGTCCCGCCGGCGCGTCGAGGGCTCCGGTCCACCCTCCGCACCAACCGCTCTTCCGACCCGTAGAGGTGCCGTACCCGTGGTGACACCCACCAGCGAGACCCGCCGTGAGAACCGCCGCAACCGCCGGGGCCGGCACAAGGGCTCCGGCGATCGCGACAACTTCCAGCGCGGTTTCGATGCGCTGGGCCGTCTCGCGATCGACGGAGTCGTGGTCTCGGCGCGCGCCGTCGACCTCGCCACCGGGCGCACGCTGTTCGCCGTCGACGACTCCGTCTCGATGCCCACCGCCTCCCTCGGCACGGTCGTGCTGCTGATCGAGGTCGCCGCCCGTCTGGCGAACGAGCCGCAGGAGAACCTGCGCCTCGTCGACCGCACCGCCGCGGACGCGGTCGCGGGCTCGGGCGTCTGGCAGCACCTCCAGGTGCCGTCGATGCCGATCGCCGACCTCGCCGCACTCGTCGGAGCGACGAGCGACAACCTCGCGACCAACGTCCTCCTCCGCCGGGTCGGCCTCGACGCCGTGCGCGAGCGGGCCGAGGCCCTCGGGCTCTCCCGCACCGCTCTGCTCGACGTGGTCCGCGACGAGCGCGGCCCCGACGACGCCCCGCAGCTCTCGATCGGCTCGGCTCGCGAACTGACCTGGCTGCTCGCCACCCTCGCCAACGGCGAGATCGTCGACGCGGCCGTGAGCTCGCGCGTGATCGGCTGGCTCTCGCTCGGCACCGACCTGTCGCTGGTCGCCTCCGCGTTCGGCCTCGACCCGCTCGCCCACCGCCACCCCGACCACGGCGTCCTCCTCGTCAACGCGACGGGCACCGATGTCGGCGTGCGCGCAGAGGCCGGCGTCCTCCGCGGCCCCCGCGCCGGCGTCGCGTACGCCGTCGCCACCCAGTTCGACGACACGACTCTGCACTACCGCCTGGCGGTCCTCGATGGCCTGCGCACCCTCGGCGCCGACCTGCTCGAGTACGTGCACTGACCTCGCGCGTGCGCCCCACTCGCGCCACTCGCGGTCATCCAGCGACGCGCGAGTCGGCTGAAGCCGGTACCCGCCCACGGGCCCGTTTCGCGCCCGCTCGTGCGAGGCGCCGGAGGGGCGGGCGGCGAGGAGTCGATGCGCCGTCAAGGCCCTGACCGCTGCGGTCGCGCGATCTAGGCTGCCGACAGCGATGACGCCTCTCCGGTGCACCGCGGAGAGGGAACCATGAGCAGCTTCGGCTTCGACGCCCCCGAAGACGTCGCCGACACCACCCGACCCGACGTCGACTCTCTACCGGTTCCTCCCGAGGATCCCGCCGAGATCGACGACGACGAGGCTCTCGACGAGGCCGTGGACGAGGGCGCCGAGGCTCGGCTCGCCGACACGCACGACCAGCGATCCGAAACGCCGCTCGCCGACGCCGTCCACTTCGACGACGTCCGCGGAGATGCTCCCCTCGGCGACGAGGACCCGCCCGAGCACCCCGTCGTCCCGTCGCCCAGCTGATCGCTACGCTCTCCCACGGCCGACCGCCGCGCGAGAATGCGACCGGCGTTCCGCGCCAGAGCGCGCCGCCGTCCCCGATTCGGGCACAGTGGAGGAATGACAGATCCTCAGCACCCTGCGCCGCCCGTCCAGCCTGGTCAGTCGTCCACCCCGTCCACCCCGTCCACCCCGCCCACCCCGCCCGCGCAGACTGCCATGCCGCCTGCGTTCCTCGACGGCCCCGACGCGCCGGAGCCCGCGAGGAGCAGACTCGCCCTCGCCACCCTGATCGTCGGGATCGCGGCTGTCCCGCTCGCCTTCGTGCCGTTCTTCGGGGCCGTCGTCGGCATCACTGCGATAGCGCTCGGCATCGTGGCCCTGGTCAAGAAGAGGCGGCCGCGCGGCTTCGCGCTCACCGGCCTCGTGCTCGGAGCGATGGGCCTCGTGCTCGCGATCGTCCTCACCGTGTTCGCCGTCGTCGGCCTCGTGAGTGCCGTCCAGCAGCGGCAGCTCGACCAGTCGCTCTCGGGCTCGGGCTCGTCGTCGGCATCCGACCGGCCGCTGATGTCCGGTTTCGACGACGGCGTCTCCTTCGACGACGGAGTGGCCATCGGAGTGTCGTCGCCGTCGGACTTCCAGGTGACCGAGAACGCCATCGGGGCCGACCAGGCGCACAACGTGGTGTTCACCTTCGTCATCAAGAACGACTCCGACACGCCTGTCGACCCGTATCTGAACGTCTCGGTCTCCTCCGGAGGAGTCGAGGGCAGCCGCATCGCCGACTACAGCGCGGACAGGCCGCTTGTCGAGCCGTCCACGGCGGTTCTTCCCGGCGGGCAGATCAGCTGGCAGCAGGCGTTCTCCGTGGCCGATCCCGATTCCGTCGTCGTGCAGGTCGATGCCGGCTATGACCGCCCGAAGGTCATCTTCACCTCCGTGAAGTGACGCCCGACCTGCCACGGTGCACGGGGGCCTCGGACGGGATGCGGGCTCGCGCTGCGTGCTCCCGGTGCGCGAGGCTGGACCCGTGCAGTTCAGAGTCTTCACCGAACCCCAGCAGGGCGCGAGCTACGACGATCTCCTCGCCGTCGCGCAGGCCACCGAAGCCCTCGGCTACGACGGCTTCTTCCGCTCCGACCACTACCTCAGGATGGGAGACGGCGACCCCGGCGCCGGCCCGTCCGACGCCTGGACGTCGCTCGCGGGTCTCGCCCGAGAGACCCGCAGGATCGCGCTCGGAACCCTCGTCTCCTCCGTCACCTACCGCCCGCCGGGCATCCTCGCCGTCCAGGTCGCGCAGGTCGATGCGATGTCCGGCGGACGCGTCGAGCTCGGGCTCGGCACCGGCTGGTTCGAGGAGGAGCATGCGGCCTACGGCATCCCCTTCCCGCCGCGGCGGTTCGATCTGCTCGAGGAACAGCTCGAGATCGTCACGGGCCTGTGGTCGACGCCGGTCGGCGAGCGCTACTCGTTCGCGGGCGAGCACTACACGCTGACCGATTCGCCGGCGCTGCCGAAGCCGGCGCGCCTCCCCCTGCCCGTGATCGTGGGCGGAGGCGGGCCCCAGCGGACGCCCGCGCTCGCGGCGCGTTTCGCGAGCGAGTTCAACCTCCCGTTCCCCGAGTTCGATGCGATCCCGGCCGCTTTCGAGCGGGTCGATGAAGCGTGCCGGGCGATCGGGCGCGAGCCCTCGTCGATCGTGCACTCGGTTGCGCTGATCGCGGTCGGCGGAGGCGATGAGGCCGAGTTCACGCGCCGGGCGGCGGCGATCGGCCGCGAGCCGGGCGAGCTGCGCGAGCACGGTGTCGCGGGCGGCGCGCAGGAGGCGGTCGACCGCCTCGAGTCGCTGCGCGCGGCGGGCGTCGAGCGGGTCTACCTCCAGTTCATGGATCTGCACGACCTCGACCACCTCGACTTCTTCGCTCGCGAGGTGCTGCCGCGGCTCTCGTCCTGACCGGTCCTGGTCGGGAGGCTCCGCGGCGCGCTCGGTAGCCCGCACCGGGGCGGAGTGCCGAGGTCGCGCGATTTAGGCTGAGGGGATGGCGGACACGATCGAGCGCGTGGACGAGCGGCAGATGACCCGTTCGGCCGCCGAGGTGCCGTGGATCGTGCTGGTGTGGGACGACCCGGTGAACCTGATGTCGTACGTCTCGTACGTCTTCCGCAGCTACTTCGGCTTCAGCCGCGCCGAGGCCGAGCGCCTGATGCTCCAGGTGCACACCGAGGGGCGCGCCGTCGTGGCGACCGGCAACCGCGAGGAGATGGAGCGGCACGTGGAGGCGATGCACGGCTACGGTCTGTGGGCGACGCTGCAGAAGGCCGACGCGTGAGCGGGGCGAGCTGATGCGCGCGTTCCGCCGCGACTCCTCCGGGGCCGCCGTCGCCCGATTCGACCGCGAGGAGGCGGGGATCCTCCGCCACCTCGCGGGCGAGATGCTCGAGCTTCTCGATCTCAGCGTGTCCTCGGAGGAGGCCCGCTCGGATCCCGCGCTGGCTCGCCTGCTGCCCGACGCCTACCGCGACGACGCCGAAGCCGCCGAGGAGTTCCGTCGCTTCACGGCCCCCGATCTCGCCGGCCGCAAGATGGACGACGCGCGTGCAGTCGTCGCGGGGCTCGACGCCGGAGACGGCTCCAGTCACGGCCGCGTGTTCGCTGGCCTCGGCGAAGTGTCGGTCCGGCTGGAGGAGCCGCAGGCGATCGCCTGGCTCCGCGCCCTGACGGACATGCGGCTGGCGCTCGCCGCACGCCTGGGAATCGCCGATGCCGACGTCGTCGAGCCGGAGGACGGCAGCGCCGCCGCGATCCGCAGTGTCTACGACTGGCTGGGTGGAGTGCAGGACGGCCTCGTCCGCGCGGTGGACGTGTGATCCGCGCGTCATTCCACAGCTGTGGACAACCCTGTGGAGAGTTGTGGAGAACCGGCCCGCGAACGCGGTCGAACGGCTCCGCGCCGGGAGTCGGGGTGTGGAAACGCGGAGCGTCCCCCTGGGAGAACCTCGAGCAGTCGGCGGTGGCTCCGCGAGGGGTCGACGGTCCACCGGCGGGGCGCCGCCAGCGGACCCGTCGATCCGCGCCGCCGACCCCGGCGGATCCCCGTCGATCGGCGGATCGTGTTCATAGCTGTCACCCCCCTTTCGCGCAACGGGTCCCGCCGTCCCGCAGTCGGTGACACGCTGTCGCCTGTGAGTGCTGGCGGCGATGACGCGAACGGCAGACCGGAGCGCCCTGCGCTGACCCGGGACGCTGCTACTCTCCTGACCCGCGCCGCCGCGGGCGACGCCTCCGCTCTCGGCGAGCTCTTCGACAGTTTCAGCGGTCTCGTGTCGGCGTGCATCGCCACGGTGCAGGCCGATCCCACTGCTCGCGACCGGCTCTGCTCCGATGTCTTCACCGCGGTCTGGCGCCGCGCACGCGAGGGGGCCCGCGCGTCGGAGCCTGTGCTCTGGCTGGTCGAGGTGCTCTGCGAGACGCTCGGCGCACAGCGCGAGCTCGTGCGTCGTCCGCTGGGCACAGGGGTCCTCGCCCTGCAATGCCCGGATCGGGAACTGCTGCTCCTGGCGGCGGCCGGTCGGTTCTCGCAGCCCGAGATCGCGGCGCTCACGGGAGTCGGCGAGTCGCGCCTCCACTCGCTGCTGCGCGACGCTCTGGAGGCGCTGGGGCGACGGGACCGCGGAGTCGTCACGGCGTGACCACCCGGGAACAGTCCATCCCGGAGTAAAGTTGAGTCAGTCGAACTCAACTTTCGATCCACGGAGGAGACCACCATCATGCAGGCCGGTCGGATGCCCCAGCAGGACGAGAAGTCCGCACTCGAGCAGTACGGCGTCAATCTGACGGCGATCGCGGCGAGCGGCAAGCTCGATCCGGTGATCGGGCGCGACGCCGAGATCCGGCGCGTCAGCCAGGTGCTCACGCGCCGCACCAAGAACAACCCCGTCCTCATCGGCGAGCCCGGCGTCGGCAAGACCGCCGTCGTCGAGGGGCTGGCGCAGCGGATCGTCGCAGGCGACGTCGCCGAGAGCCTCAAGGGCAAGCAGCTCGTGAGCCTTGACCTCTCTGCGCTGATCGCGGGCGCGAAGTACCGCGGCGAGTTCGAGGAGCGGCTGAAGGCCGTGCTCCAGGAGATCGAAGAGTCGGAAGGGCGCATCATCACCTTCATCGACGAGCTGCACACCCTGATGGGCGCGGGTGGCGGCGAGGGCTCGGTGGCGGCCGCGAACATGCTCAAGCCGATGCTGGCCCGCGGCGAGCTGCGGATGATCGGTGCCACGACGCTCGACGAGTACCGCCAGTACATCGAGAAGGACGCGGCGCTCGAGCGCCGGTTCCAGCAGGTGCTCGTCGGCGAGCCGAGCGTCGAGGACACGGTCGCGATCCTCCGCGGGTTGAAGGAGCGGTACGAGGCGCACCACAAGGTGGCCATCGCCGACTCCGCCCTCGTGGCCGCCGCCTCCCTCTCGAACCGCTACATCACCGCCCGGCAGCTGCCCGACAAGGCGATCGACCTGATCGACGAGGCCGCGTCGCGCCTGCGGATGGAGATCGACTCGGCGCCGGTCGAGATCGACGAGCTGCGCCGCTCCGTCGACCGGCTGAAGCTGGAGGAGCTGGCGCTGAAGAAGGAGAAGGACGAGGCCTCGAAGGCGCGGCTCGAGAAGCTGCGCGAGGATCTCGCGCGGCGCGGCTCGCAGCTCGAGGAGCTGCAGGAGCGCTGGGAGCGCGAGCGCGCTTCCCTCAACCGCGTGGGCGAGCTCAAGAACCGGCTCGACGCCCTGCGCATCGCGGCCGAGCGGGCGCAGCGCGAGGGCAAGCTCGAGCGCGCGTCGAAGCTGCTGTACGGCGACATCCCGGTGATCGAGCGCGAGCTCGCGGCGGCGGAGGCGGAGGAGGAGCCGGCGGAGGGCCGCATGGTCAACGAGCAGGTGACCGCCGACGACATCGCAGCCGTGATCGCTGCCTGGACGGGGATCCCCGTCGGCCGCCTGCTGCAGGGCGAGACCGAGAAGCTGCTGCACCTCGAGACCGAGCTGCATCGGCGGCTGATCGGGCAGGACGAGGCGGTCTCGGCCGTCTCCGACGCCGTCCGGCGCACGCGCGCGGGCATCTCCGACCCCGACCGGCCCACCGGCTCCTTCCTCTTCCTCGGCCCGACGGGTGTGGGCAAGACCGAGCTGGCGAAGGCGCTGGCCGACCATCTCTTCGACGACGAGAAGGCGATGGTGCGCATCGACATGTCCGAGTACGGCGAGAAGTTCGCCGTCTCTCGGCTGGTCGGCGCTCCTCCCGGCTACATCGGCTACGAGCAGGGCGGTCAGCTGACGGAGGCGGTGCGTCGGCGCCCCTACTCGGTGGTGCTCCTCGACGAGATCGAGAAGGCGCACCCCGAGGTGTTCGACGTGCTGCTCCAGGTGCTCGACGATGGTCGACTGACCGACGGGCAGGGGCGAACGGTCGATTTCCGCAACACGATCCTCATCCTCACCTCCAACCTGGGGTCGCAGTACCTCGTCGACCCGGTCCTCTCGCGGGCGCAGAAGGAGGAGGCGGTGCAGCAGATGGTGCGCCAGGCCTTCAAGCCGGAGTTCGTGAATCGACTCGACGACATCGTGATCTTCGACGCGCTCGACCGCACCGAGCTGGGCGAGATCGTGTCGCTGTACGTCGACCGGCTCTCGAAGCGGCTGGCGGAGCGGCGGCTCGACCTCGCCGTGACGCCGGCGGCGCGCGGCTGGCTGGCCGAGCGCGGCTACGACCCGCAGTACGGTGCACGGCCGCTGCGCCGGTTGATGCAGCGGGCGATCGACGATCAGCTGGCGACGGCGCTGTTGGGCGGTGCGATCCGCGACGGGGACGTGGTGCTGGTCGACGTGGCGGAGGACGGCGAGAGCCTCGCGGTGACGGCAGGCCTGAGGGCGGCGCCCTAGACGCGCTGCCGGGTCCGGGGGCTCTCGCGTTCGCTCCGGGCCCGCGGAGGCGGGGAGGAGCGGGCGAGGCGGGCGGAGGCTCCTCCACAGGGCGCGCGGGCCGGGCGATCGTCCACAGATGCGGGATCCGGGGTCTGGGGCCGCTGCGGTCTGCGTAGCGTCGTCGGCATGTCCTTCGAAGTCCTCGGCCCGCGCATGGCCGACCTCGCGCCGGAGCAGCGGCCGCGCGAGCGCCTGCGCGCCCGGGGCCCCGGCGCCCTCACCGATGCCGAGACCCTCGCGGTGCTCATCGGAGCCGGCGTGCGCGGCGCCAACGCCACCGTCGTCGCGCAGCGCCTCCTCGCGCGCTTCGGTGGTATCGACGCGGTGGCTCGCGCCGGAGTGTCCGATCTGATGCGGCACCGCGGCATCGGCGAGGTGGCCGCCTGCCGGCTCGTCGCCTCGTTCGAGCTGCGGCGCCGGATGAACCGCGCGTCGCGAGCGGCCCGTGTGACGGATGCGGTCGCGCTCGCCGAACTCGTCACTCCGCTCCTCGCCGATCGCCCGCTCGAGACCGTGCTGGCCGTCGCGCTCGGCGAGTCGGGTGCTGTGCGCGACGTGCTCACGCTGGCCGACGGCGCCCCGTCGCACGCCGAGCTGCCGCTGCCCGCCGTGCTCGCAGAGGTGCTCGCCCGCGGCGCCACCGGGGTCGGTCTCGCGCACAGTCATCCGGGCGACGCCGTTGTGCTGCCCTCCGACCGTGCGGCGACGAGGGCGCTCGCCGAGGGTGCCGAGGCCTGCGGCCTGCGGTTCCTCGCGCACATCGTGATCGGTCGCGACGGCTGGGTCGAGGCGCCGCCCTGACGGCGCCGCCCTGATGGCACCGCCGACCCGCGGCCGCCCGCTCGCGCGTTCGTGCAAGCCCCAAGTCCTCCCGACTCCGCCGCAGCGCTCGGGCGTAGCGTGGAGGAGTCCCCACCCCTCTCCCGACCAGGAGCATCCATGCGAGCAACACTCATCCACGGCGAGCGCGACATCCGTCTCGAGGAGGTCCCCGACCCGCAGCTGTCCACGGGCCACGACGCGATCGTGCGCGTCACCGCCGCCTGCGTCTGCGGCTCCGACCTCTGGCCGTACCGTGGCGTCACCCCCACCGCCGAGGCGCACCGTATCGGCCACGAGTTCGTCGGAGTCGTCGAGGCCGTCGGCGACCAGGTGCGCGAGGTCTCGGTCGGCGACTTCGTGATCGCCCCCTTCTACGTCTGCGACGGCACCTGCGCCAACTGCGCGAACGGCGTCTCCACCTCGTGTCTGAACGGCGGCTGGTGGGGTGCCGAGGTGCGTGAAGAGGGCTTCGCCGACGGCGCCCAGGGCGAGAAGGTCCGCGTCCCGCTGGCCGACGGCACCCTGTTCCGGGTCGGCACCGACCCCGATCCGGCGCTCATCCCGAGTCTGCTCACCCTCGCCGACGTGATGGGCACCGGGCACCACGCCGCGGTCTCCGCCGGAGTGACGGCCGGATCGACGGTCGCGGTGGTCGGCGACGGCGCGGTCGGCCTCTGCGCCGTCCTCGCGGCCAAGCGGCTCGGAGCGACCACCATCATCGCGATGTCGCGGCACGAGTCGCGTCAGAACCTGGCCCGCCGCTTCGGTGCGACGCACATCGTCGAGACCCGCGGAGACGAGGGGGTCGCGCGCGTGCGCGAGCTGACAGACGGCATCGGCGCCGACTGCGTGCTCGAATGCGTCGGCACCAAGGAATCGATGCAGCAGGCGCTCGACTCGGCCCGTCCCGGCGGCATGGTCGGCTACGTCGGTGTGCCCAACGGCGGCCCCGAGCTGCCCGTGCGCCAGATGTTCGGCTCCAACGTGGGCGTGAACGGCGGAGTCGCGCCGGTGCGCGGCTACATGGCGGAGCTCCTGCCCGACGTGCTCAGTGGCGCGATCGAGCCCGGCCTGGTCTTCGACCTGGAGCTGCCGCTCGAGGACATCGCGGAGGCGTACGCCGCGATGGACGAGCGTCGCGCCATCAAGACGCTCGTCCGCCCCTAGAAAGGCGCGCGGAGAGGGCCCTCGCGGCTCGGGATAGTAGCCTCCCGCGCATGACCGCGTCATCTCGCGGCGCCGCGAAGGTGCCCCTCTTCCATCCCGACCTCGCGATCGGCCGCTTCTTCCCACCCGTCTTCGTCGGCCCGCGCCTGGTGCGGCTGATCAACCGCAAGCAGCAGACGGGTGGGGAGGCGCCGCCGGACATCATCGTCGAGGACCTCGTGATCCCCGGCCCGGACGGAGTTCCGAGCGTCCGAGCGCGCAGCTACCGCCCGCGCACACTCCGCACGACGGCTCCGGCTCTGGTCTGGGTGCACGGCGGCGGCACGGTCCTCGGCAGCCACCTCCAGGACGAGGCGTCGAACATCGCCTTCGCGCGCACGCTCGGCATCTCCGTCCTCTCGGTCGGCTACCGGCTCGCGCCCACCCACCCCGCCCCGGCAGCCCTCGAGGACGTGCTGGCGGCGTTCCGCTGGCTCGCCGAACACGCCGACGAGCGCGGCGTCGATCCGCAGCGGATCGCGATCGGCGGAGCGAGCGCGGGCGGCGGGCTCGCGGCCGGCACCACCCTGCTCGCGCACGACCGCGGAGGACCGCAGCCCGCGTTCCAACTGCTCGTCTACCCCATGCTGGACGATCGGACCGTCACCCGCCCGGGCCCGACCCCTCCCGGCGTGCGCGTGTGGACGCCGCGCAGCAACCGCTTCGGCTGGTCCTCGTACCTCGGCGCGGAGCCCGGTGGCCCCGACGTCTCGGTCTACGCCGCACCCGCTCGCCGCGACGACCTCTCTGGTCTTCCGCCCGCGTGGATTGGCGTCGGCACACTCGACCTCTTCCACGACGAGGACGTCCGGTACGCCGAGCGCCTCCGCGCGGCCGGTGTCCCGTGCGAGCTCGAGATCGTGGAAGGGGCCTTCCACGGCTTCGATGCGCTCTTCCGCCGCAGCGGAGTGACGAAGCGTTTCTGGAGTGCGCAGTCCGCGGCGCTCGGGGCCGCGCTGGCCCCGTGACCGTCGCGCCGAGCGGACTCGCCGGGAGCGCTCCGCTGGCCGGAGGATGACACGATGGATCGGGCCCCGCTCGACGCGGCCGTGCCTGCGCCGGTCCGCTGATCGGATGCCCCAGCAGCTCCAGGAGGACCCGTGACCATCGACCGGCTTGCCACCCGCTACGAGATCGCCCTGCCGGCCTGGATCGCGGACGCGATCCGCGACGTCCCCGAGGTCCTCGCGACCGCGGAGGAGCGGATGGCGCTCGTGCACGCGCTCGCCGATCGCAACTTCCGCGAGGGCAACGGCGGACCGTTCGCCGCGATCGTCGTCGAGCGGGACTCCGGCCGTCTCGTCTCGGTCGGCGTGAACGTCGTGCTCGCGAGCGGAGTCTCGTCAGGGCACGCCGAGGTCACCGCGCTCGGTCTCGCGCAGACCTCCCTCGGCACCTGGGACCTCGGAGGCGAGGGGCTCCCCGCGCACGAGCTCGTCGTCAACTGGCGACCGTGCGTGCAGTGCTACGGAGCGACGCTGTGGTCGGGCGTGCGCCGCCTGGTCGTCGCGGGCTCCGGCCCCGAGCTGGAGGAGATCAGCACGTTCGACGAGGGGCCGATGCGCGAAGACTGGGCCGCCCAGTTCGAGGAGCGCGGCATCGAGGTGGTCGACGGAGTCCTGCGCGACGAGGCGCTCTCTGTCTTCCGCGCCTACCGGGCTCACGTGAACGCGGGCGCGGCGCTCGTCTACAACGCTCGCGCCACCCCCTGATGCGGTGCGGCTGACCTGCTGCGGCTGACGCGCCGAATCCGGTCCGAGCTGCCTCCCCCGACGAGAACGGGCGAGCCTCCGGAGGGAGCGCTCGCCCGTTCAGACGGAGACCGGGGCGTCAGCGCCACCAGTCGTCGAACATCGACAGCGGCACCTGGCGCTTGTGCTCGGTCGCGAGGTAGCGCGCCTCGATCGCCTCGGCGACGGCGGGATCCACGTCGCCGCCCTCCAGGTACTCGTCGAGGTCGGCGTAGGTGAGGCCGAGGTTGGTCTCGTCGGTCTGTCCGGGGTTCTCGTCGAGCAGATCCGCGGTCGGCGCCTTCTCGTAGAGGCGTGCGGGGGCGTCGAGATGCTCGAGGAGCGAGCGGCCCTGACGCTTGGTGAGACCGGTCAGCGGCAGGACGTCGGCTCCGCCGTCGCCGAACTTCGTGAAGAAGCCGGTGACGGCCTCGGCGGCGTGGTCGGTGCCGACGACGAGCATGCCTGCCTGTCCGGCGATCGCGTACTGCGCGATCATCCGTGCGCGGGCCTTCACGTTGCCCTTGACGAAGTCCGAGATCGGCTCGCCGACCGCGTCGCCGAAGGCCGCGGCGATGCCGTCGACGCCCTGCTGGATGTCGAAGACCACCTGGCGGTCGGGGCGGATGAAGGAGAGCGCGAGCTGCGCGTCCTCCTCGTCCGCCTGCACGCGGTACGGCAGACGGACCGCGGTGAAGGAGGCGTCGCCTCCGCTCTCGCGCACTCGTTCGACCGCGAGCTGGCAGAGGCGGCCGGCGAGGCTCGAGTCCTGCCCGCCGCTGATGCCGAGGACGAGGCCTTTCGCGCCGGTGCTGCGGAGGTACTCGGCGAGGAAGCCGCTGCGCCGGTCGACCTCGTCGGCCGGATCGACGGTGGGAGAGACGTGGAGCTCGGAGATGATCTGCTGGTGAACGTCGCGCACGGCCTCACGCTACTCCGGATGCGGCCGCCGAACTCGATCGACAGGAATCGGTCGCTGAGGCGGCGGCGGGTGCCGCCCTTCACCGCGACGGCGACGAGGCGGTTTCGTCCGGGCGCGGCTCGGTCGCGGTCCTCCCGACAGCGGCCATCGGTCGTCACACCTCAGGAGTCGACCGGACCGTCCGCTGTCCCGAGTTCCTCGCCGATCGCAGCCGACTCCTCGAGTGCTTGCCGCAGCCGCTCGTCGATGCGCAGGGTCATGGTGCCCGACTCGTCGATCGAGGAGACCGTCGTGACGACACCTCCACGAGAGAAATGGACGTTCAGTGACATCACGCCGCCGGGCACGAGCCCGTCTCCGATGATCCGCATGGTCACGGTGACGAGGTCGGAGACCGCGTCGAGGGTCTGCGGGCCGGTGAGGGGCAGAGTGATGAGCGTGTGTCGAGAGGGAACCGTGAAGAAGGTTCCGAACGGCGCGGACCCGATGACCGCGGGAAGGTTCGCAGCCTTCGAGGCGGTGAAGAGCGAATCGCCGACGATGACCTCGATTCCCGGGGTCGCCTCGTAGCGCTGATCGACGGGCTCGCGGTCGGTGTTCAGCTGGCCGAAGGCGTAGAGCTCGTCCTCGCCCAGCGCAAGCGTGCCGATAGCGGAGTCGGTGAGAGCGACCACGCAGCCGGGGAGGTCGATGCACAGTGCGATGACGATGCCCTCTGAGAACGGCCGCGCGTAGCGGAACGGGAAGTCGTCCGGCTGGTTGTCCCGGCTGCTCAGAAGACGGGTGCGGATGCGCGAGCGGAGTTCCTCGGGCGAGAAGCCTGCGAGGTCGGGCATGTCGGCGGAGGAGACGAGCCAGCCGATATGGTCGGCGATGATGGTCTCCGCCTCGTCGATCGGCGCTCCCAGCGTTTTCGCGAGCACGGTGAAGAGCGCGAAGCGTCGCGCATCGGCGGAGACAAGTTCTACGTCCTCGGGGTTCTCGCCGTGCCGCACCGTGGTCTCGACTCCCTGCTCAGCGAGCATTCGTCGCGCCGTCGCTGTCACCCACTCGACACGGTCTGCGGGTTGCGGCCTCTTCCTCCATCGCGTGAACAAACCCACCACGTCCTCCGTCTCAGATCGCTCGTGCTCGGAGCCTAGCGTGAGGGTTGCTCGGCTAAAGGCGATCGGTCGCGTCTGGGTGTCGACGATGCACCGCACGATCGTTGCGTCGTCGTCGTCGTCGTCGCTGTCGTCGCTCGCTCGCTCCTGCGTCGGTGGAGCTCGTGCCGGCCGCGGACGGCCTCGATCCGGCGGTCCCTGGATCGTCGATGGCGCGCACGTTCCGTGGGGAGCGCCTCCGAGCTGTGGTTCTGGTGTGCGCCTCAGCCGCGCTCCGCGACGATCCGGGCGATGCGCGCCGGGACCGTGTCGTCCTGGAGGCTCGTCACGTCACCGAGTGGCCGGCCGTCGCGGATGTCGCCGAGCAGGCGGCGCATGATCTTGCCGGAGCGGGTCTTGGGCAGGTCGGGCACCACCACCACGTCGCGCGGCTTGGCGATCGGCCCGATCGCGGTGGCGACGTGCTCGCGCAGCTGAGCGGAGAGCGACGCGCCGAGCGCGCTCCAGTAGGCAGGGTCCTCCGCGGCCCGGTCGACGGTCTCGTCGGACGGGATGACGAAGGCCGCGATCGCCTGCCCGGTCGTCGGGTCGGCGACTCCGACCACTCCGGCCTCGCCGACCGCCGGATGGGCGACGAGGGCCGATTCGATCTCGATCGTTGACAGGCGGTGGCCCGAGACGTTGATCACGTCGTCCACGCGGCCCAGCACCCAGATGTCCCCGTCGGCGTCGTACTTAGCGCCGTCGCCCGAGAAGAAGTAGCCCCGGGAGGCGTAGCGCGCCCAGTAGGAGTCGCGGTACCGCTCCGGATCCCCCCAGACAGTGCGGGCGAGCGCTGGTCCGGTGCCGTCGACCACGAGGTACCCGCCGGAGCCGTTCGGCACCCGCTCGCCGTTCTCGTCGACCACGAGCGTGCTCAGCCCCGGCAATGCGCCGAGGGAGGATCCGGGCTTGAGCGTCGAGACGCCCGGCAGCGGGCACATCACGGCGGCGCCCGTCTCGGACTGCCACCAGGTGTCGACGATCGGGCAGCGCCCGCCGCCGATCGCCTCGTGGAACCAGACCCACGCCTCGGGGTTGATCGACTCGCCGACCGTGCCGAGCAGGCGCAGGCTCGAGAGGTCGTACCGCTCCGGCACGCCCTCGGGGAACCACGTCATCAGCGTGCGGATCAGCGTCGGTGCCGTGTAGTAGACGGTCACCCCGTAGCGCTCGATGATCTCGAGGTGCCGCGCCGTGTGCGGGGTGTTCGGAGTGCCCTCGTAGATCACCTGGGTGAGCCCGTTCGAGAGCGGACCGTAGATCTCGTAGGTGTGCGCCGTCACCCAGGCGAGATCGGCGGTGCACCAGTGCACGTCGTCGGGCTTCGCGTCGAAGACCGCCCAGTGCGTCCACGAGGCCTGCGTCAGGTAGCCGCCGCTGGTGTGCACGAGGCCCTTCGGTTTCCCGGTCGTGCCGGAGGTGTAGATGATGAACAGCGGGGTCTCGGAGTCGAACGCCTCTGCCTCGTGGACATCGCTCTGGCCGTCGACGAGCTCGTGCCACCAGACGTCGCGGCCCGGGGTCCACGGCACGTCGGACTCGCCGGTGCGGCGGACGACCAGGACGTGCTCGATCGACGCGACGCCTTCGACGGCGTGATCGGCGCTCGCCTTGACCGGCACCGCGGCTCCGCGCCGGAACTGCCCGTCGGTGGTGACCAGCAGCTTGGCGCCGGTGTCCTCGACGCGGAACCGCACCGCCTCGGCCGAGAAGCCGCCGAAGACGAGTGAGTGGATCGCTCCGATGCGAGCGATCGCGAGCGTGATGACGACGGTCTCGGGGATCACCGGCAGGTAGACGACGACCCGGTCGCCCGCACCGATGCCCAGTGCTGTCAGTGCGTTCGCGGCTCGCGACACCTCCTTCTGCAGGTGCGCGTAGCTGATCGAGCGCCGGTCGCCGGGCTCGCCCTCGAAGTGCAGGGCGATCGTGTCGCCCCTCCCGGCGTCGACGTGGCGGTCGACGCAGTTGACGGCCACGTTGAGCCGACCGCCCTCGAACCAGGTGGCGCGCGGAACCGAGAGCGTTCCGTCGGGCAGCGGAGCGGCCGGCTCCCAGGTGCGTGCCGTGTGCCACGGTTCTGCCCAGTCGAGGCGGCGAGCCGCCTCCTCCCAGAACGCGACCGGATCGGACGCAGCGCGCGCGTACTCCTCCTGGCCCACGTTCGCTGCGGCGGCGAATGCCTCGGGAGGCGGGAACCGCCGGTGCTCGTCGAGCAGGTTGGCGATCGTGTCGCTCACTCTCGACGCTCCTTCCCGGGCGCTCACGCCCACTTCCTTACCGCGTAGCGCTGGAACACTCCGACGACCGCATCGGTGAGCTTGCCGAGGACGGCGAGCAGGATGATCGCGAGGAACACCCGATCGATCCGCCCGTTGTTCTGGCTGTCGATGAGCCGGAAGCCCAGGCCCATCGAGGAGGCGATCAGCTCGGACGCGACGAGGAACAGCCAGGACTGGGCGAGCGCGAGGCGCAGCCCCGAGATCACGGAGGGGATCACCGCGGGCAGCTGCACCGTCGTGAATAGCCGCACGCCCGAGAGCCCGAAGGCGCGGCCCGCCTCGACCAGGTGTCGGTCGACGTGTCCGAGTGCGGTGGCGACCGTGGTGAACACGGGGAAGAACGCGCCGATGGTGATCAGCGTGATCTTCGACTCCTCACCGATCCCCATCCAGAGCAGCAGGAGCGGGACCCAGGCGAGCGAGGGCACCGCGCGGATCGCGCCGAGAGTCGGACCGAGGACGACCTCCCAGATGCGGGAGAGCCCGAACAGGGCGCCGACGACCAGGCCGAGGACAGACCCGAGAGCGAAGCCGATGAGCACCCGCTGGGTCGAGATGGCGATGTCCTGGCCGAGGTCGCCTCGCTGTGCGAGATCCACACCGGCCGCCCACACCATCGCGGGCGAGGGGAACACCGACACCGGCACCAGGCCCGTCGCGGTCGCGATCTGCCAGGCGAGTAGCAGCACGACCGGCAGGGTCGCTCCGCCCACCACCACGAACCAGCGTCGCGAGCCGAGCGGACGCGTGCGGGCCGCCGCATCGTCGCGCACCCGCTTCTGCGAGGCGGAGACGCTCGGCCCGACGACGGCGGCTCCGACCGTGCCGGGAGCCGGCACCAGGCCAGTGCCGCGCCGGATCAGGTCGGCGTCGGTCGCCTCGTCGTCTCGGATCGCCATGGTCGTCTCCTCGGGAGCTGTCGTGGTCGTGGAGCGGCGGGTCAAGCCCCGATGGCAGTGGGATCGGCCGCCGTCGCGTAGGTGTCGTCGAACAGCGACTCGAGCGCATCATCGACCTGCTGCTGCGAGGCGACGTCGCCGTTCGCGACGAAGATCGGGCCGATCACGGCGAGCACGTCGGTCTGCGCGGAGCCCGGGACGTTGTCGACGTCGAGGTTGCTCCGCTCAGTGATGACCGTGGTCGCCACCGCCACGTCGAGTCCGGCGACCGAGGCGAGGATGCTCGCCGTCTCGTCCTGGTTCTCGAGAGCCCAGGCGCGGGCGTGCTCGTAGGCGTTCACGACGGTCTGCGCGAGGTCGGGCTTCTCGGCGAGGAAGCTCTCGGTCGCGTTGAGCAGGCCGTAGGAGTTGAAGTCGACGTTGCGGTACAGCAGCGTCGCGCCGGCGGCCTCTGCGCCGGCCATGATCGGATCGAGGCCGGCCCACGCGTCGACGGAGCCGTTCTGCAGCGCGGCCCAGCCGTCGGCGTGCTGGAGGTTCTGCACCGTGACGTCGTCGATGCCGAGGCCGGCGGCCTCGAGCGCCTGCACGAGGAAGAAGTAGGGGTCGGTGCCCTTGGTGGCCGCGATCTGCTTGCCCTTCAGCTGCTCGACCGAGGTGATCGCCGAGCCGGCGGGGACGACGAGGGCCGACCACTCCGGCTGCGAGAAGATGTCGATCGTCGTGATGGGCGAGCCGTTCGAGCGCGCGAGCAGCGCCGCTGAGCCGGCGGTCGAGCCGACGTCGATCGCTCCGGCGCGCAAGGCCTCGTTGGCCTTGTTGGAGCCGGCGGACTGCACCCACGCCACGGTGACCTGCTGCTCGGCGAGGGCCGCCTCGAGCCAGCCCTTCTCCTTGATGACCAGGCTCAGCGGGTTGTAGGTCGCGAAGTCGAGCGTGAGGGTGCCGCCCCGGGTGCCGCCGGCCCCGGCGGTTGCGGCTGCCGCACCTGCGCCGCCCTCGCCCTGGACGCAGCCGGCGAGGAGCGGGACGGCAGCGGCCGTGAGCAGACCGGCGAGTGCGGTGCGGCGGGAGAGGGGTGTGCTGGTGAACGACATGGGGGCCTCGACTTCGGGTGCGGTGACAGGACTGAGTGTGGGGGACACGGGCGGGGAGCGGAGCGCGGGGCGGATCGATCGGTGGACAGGCAGTGAAACCGGGGCCTGGGGAGGGAGCTAGTGCCGCTCGATTCCGAGCCCGACGAGCAGGTCGGCGCGGCGCTCGGCGAGCTCCGCCGAGCCGCGGTCGCGAGGCCGGGCGCCGGGGACGGCCATGATCCGCTGGATGCGCGAGACGCCTCCCGGCTCGTCGCGACCCAGCAGCACGATGCGGTCGGCCAGCTGCAGCGCCTCGTCGACGTCGTGGGTCACGAGCAGGACGGTCGCCGGGGCGGCCGCATGCACGTCGAGCAGCAGGTCCTGCATCCGCAGCCGGGTCAGCGCGTCGAGCGCGCCGAACGGCTCGTCGAGGAGGAGGACGCCGGGGTTTCGCGCGAGGGCGCGCGCCAGGGAGGCGCGCTGGGCCATCCCTCCCGAGACCTCGCGCGGTCGCGAGCGCTCATGAGCGCTGAGCCCGACCAGCGAGAGCAGCTCGTCGACCGCGGCCCGGGCGGCGGGACGGGGTGTGCCGCGCGGGAGGCCGAGGGCGATGTTCTCGGCGATGCTCCGCCACGGCAGCAGACGCGGCTCCTGGAACGCCACCGCGCAGCGCGGGTCGATGCCCGACACCGGCGATCCGTCGATGAGCACGGAGCCCTCGGAGGCGCTGTCCAGCCCCGCCGCGATGCGCAGGAGGGTCGACTTGCCGCATCCACTCGGCCCGAGGATCGCGATGACCTCGCCCGCAGTGACATCGAGCGAGACGTCGGTCAGGACGGGAGCGCCCGGCGTGAACGTGCGGCCCACGGCCTCGAACCGCACCGGGAACGCCGACTGGCCGAGCTCGGCGTCGAAGGCCAGGCTCGTGCGGGCGGCGGGGGTGGCGGGCATGGTGCTCCGGGCGGCGGGGCGGGCGGGCGGATCGTCCGATCGTACGGACGAGCCACCGCCGCCCGCGCCCCGCGCGACACGGGGAGTAACACAGAAGGCCTCCCTGCCCGCAGGCGCGGGCGGGAGGCCTTCATCGGACTGCTGGCAGCTAGGACTGCACGAGCACGAGCTCCTTGAGCGGCAGGCGCGTGCGCGGAGCGGTCTCGCGCTCGCGGAGCACGTCGTTCGCCAGCTCGTCGGGACTCGCGACGACCCCCACCGCGGCGACGGTCACCGGGTCGAGGCGCTCGTCGACACCGAATGCGGCGCGCACGCCGTCCTTGTCGAAGCCGGCCATCTGGTGCACGTGCAGGCCCTCGTGGTGGGCCTGCACGCTCAGGTGCGCCATCGCCTGGCCGAGGTCGTAGACGGCCCACGGCCGCGGCGCGCCCTCGGCGTCGACGGTCTCGGTGAGCGCGACGATCAGGGCGGAGGCGGAGCCTGCCCAGGCGCCGTTGAACCCCGCGAGGGTCGAGACGATGCGGTCGAACTCCTCGGTGCCGCGCCGGGCGACGATGAAGCGCCAGGGCTGCGAGTTGCTCGCGGAGGGGGACCAGCGCGCGGCCTCGAGGAGCGAGGCGAGGGTGCCGTCGGCGATCGCCGCGGTCGCGTCGAAGGAGCGGGGGCTCCAGCGCTCGGCGAGCACCTCGAGGATCGGGGCGCTGGTGCTGGCTGTGCGGGGGGAGGTGAGGGTCATCGAGGGCTTCCTTCGAGCGGGGACAGGGGGGAGAGGCTCCGTTGCCCGCTCGTCGTCAACCACGTCCGCGGCCCGCGCATTCCCGCTCGTCCCCGCGCGCCCCTGGGCCCCGGTTCGCCCATGGAGGACCCGGGCGCCTCCGAGCCCCGAAACGGTACGGTGGGAGGTGGCGTGGTCATCCCGCGCACCACCTTTCACGACTCTGGAGGATCATCCATGGCCCAGCACTTCGACGTCGTCGTTCTGGGGGCGGGCCCCGGCGGGTACGTGGCCGCGATCCGCGCCGCCCAGCTCGGCAAGTCCGTCGCCGTCGTCGAGAAGCAGTACTGGGGCGGTGTGTGCCTCAACGTCGGCTGCATCCCGTCCAAGGCGCTGCTGCGCAACGCGGAGCTCGCCCACCTCTTCCACACCCAGGCGAAGCAGTTCGGCATCTCGGGAGACGTCTCCTTCGACTTCGGCGCGGCGTTCGACCGCAGCCGCTCCGTCGCCGACGGGCGCACCAAGGGCGTCCACTTCCTGATGAAGAAGAACAAGATCGCTGAGTTCGACGGCGTCGGCTCCTTCACCGGCCCGAAGGGGCTCGACGTCCAGCTGAGCACGGGCGGCACGGAGTCGCTGACCTTCGACGACGCGATCATCGCGACCGGCGCGAGCGTGCGCCTCCTCCCCGGTGTCGAGCTCTCGGAGAACGTCGTCACCTACGAGACGCAGATCATGACCCGCGAGCTCCCCGACACGATGGCCATCGTGGGCGCAGGCGCGATCGGCATGGAGTTCGCCTACGTCCTCAAGAACTACGGCGTCGATGTCACGATCATCGAGTTCATGGACCGAGCGCTCCCCAACGAGGACCCGGACGTCTCGAAGGAGATCCAGAAGCAGTACAAGAAGCTCGGCGTCGAGATCCTGACCTCCACCAAGGTCGAGTCGGTCGTCGACAAGGACGGCTACGTGACGGTCACCTACACGGCCAAGGACGGCACGCAGTCGAGCCTCGAGGTCGACAAGGTCCTGATGTCGATCGGTTGGGTCCCGCGCACCGAGGGCTTCGGCCTCGAGAACACCGGCGTCGAGCTCACCGAGCGCGGCGCGATCGCGATCGACGACAACATGCGCACCACCGTTCCCCACATCTACGCCATCGGTGACGTCACCGCGAAGCTCCAGCTCGCGCACGTCGCGGAGGCGCAGGGCGTCGTCGCCGCCGAGACCCTCGCCGGTGCCGAGACCCAGACGCTGGGCGACTACCGGATGATGCCGCGCGCGACGTTCTGCCAGCCGCAGATCGCCTCCTTCGGTCTCACCGAAAAGCAGGCGACGGACGAGGGCCATGAGATCACCGTCTCGACCTTCCCCTTCATGGCGAACGGCAAGGCGCACGGCCTCGGCGAGCCCACCGGCTTCGTGAAGCTCATCGCGAGCAAGAAGTACGGCGAGCTCCTCGGCGCCCACATGATCGGACCGGACGTCTCGGAGCTGCTGCCCGAGCTCACGCTCGCCCAGAAGTGGGACCTCACCGCGACCGAGCTGGCCCGCAACGTGCACACCCACCCGACCCTCTCGGAGGCGCTGCAGGAGGGCTTCCACGGTCTCAAGGGGCACATGATCAACATGTAGGGCTCGTCCCTCCACGACCTCCGGCTCGCAGGACCTCGCTCGGCTCGTCCGATCGCGCGGTTCCTGCGAGCCGGAGCCGTTTCCGGGCGTCGGAGCGGCGCGGCAGGGTGTCAGAAGAGGGTCGGCTCGGCAGGAGGACCCGCCGTGGTCTCCTGATCCTGCTTCAGGAGTCGGAGGAAGGCGTGGTTGACGAACAACCGCTCCCGCCCGATCGGAGTGTCGGTGAGGATTCCGCGCTCCACCATCGCGGACAGCCAGGAGCGCGCCGTCGGTCGGGAGACTCCGCATCGGGCCATGACGGTCCGGATGCGGCAGTACGGCTCCTCGAACAACACCTCGAGGAGATCGGCGTTCGCGCCCCCGGGCAGCGCACTCCGCATCTCCTCGCGCACCGTCTCCCGCAGCGCACCGATCGTGTCGATCGTGGCGAGCGTCCACTGGGATGTCTCGCGGATTCCCTCGAGCATGAAGAGGAGCCATTGCTCCCAGGCTCCCTCGGATGTGACGGCGAGCAGCAGCCGGTAGTACTCGCTCTTTCGGCGGATGATGTACCGCGAGAGGTAGAGGATCGGCGAGGACAGGAGGCCGTGCTCCACGAGGATCAGCATGTTCATGACCCGTCCCGTCCGTCCGTTGCCGTCCTCGAACGGGTGGATGGCGTCGAATTGGTAGTGCGCGGCCGCCATGACGATCAGCGGATCGAGCCCCTCCGACTCATGGATGAACGTCTCCCAGTTGGACAGGAGGCCGGTGATCGTTCCGATTCCGACCGGGGGCGTGTAGGCGTGCTCCCCGGTCAGCGGATCGCCGATGAAGGTTCCCGGTCTGTCCCGGAGCGTCATCTCGTGCTGCTTGATGATCGAGCACGCCTCGATCGAGGTCCGAAGGGTGACCGACCGCTTCGATACCAGCGCGAAGCCCTCGAACAGAGCTCGGCGGTACCGCAGCGCCTCGCGCGTGGCAGGATCGGCGGCGGCGTCCTCATCGTCGGCGAAGCGGAAGAGCTCGTCCGACGTGGTGACGATGTTCTCGATCTCGGAGCTCGCCTGCGCTTCGAGGAGCTGGATGCTGTTCACCAGAACCGCGGGATTCGGGAGCGATCGCGACGCCTGCTCGAGCGCGGCGAGGGCGGCGCGTGCGGCGATCGTCGCTCGGAGAACCGCGCGCGTCTCCAGGTCCGCGGAAGGAGGAAGGAGCGGCAGCTCGTTGTACGGCGTGTTCGGCGTCCAGGGCACCTAGGAGAGTAGAAATCGACGTGGAAAGAATCGAGCAGTTTCTTTAAACGAAACTCGGACGGCGCAAAAAACTTGCTACGACGATCAGGACGTTCCCGCTATCGTGACCGGATGGATCCGCTGCTGCTCGATCGACTCGCCGCCGACGCCTGGCCCGCGCTCGTGCGCCGTCCGCTCGGCGCGTGGGAGCTGCGCGCCTCCGCGGGAGTGACCAAGCGCGCCAACTCGTTGCTCGCCTCCGGAGACGTCGCCGACCAGAGCGCCGCCCTCGACGCGGCGGAGCGGTTCGCCCGCGAGCACGGCGTCGCGCCCCTCGTGCAGGTCGGCCCGCCGAGCCCCGCCGGGCTGACCGGGCTCCTTGAGGAGCGCGGCTACGCGCCGATCGACCGCACGCTCGTGCTGACCGGATCGGTCCAGGAGGCGCTCGCCGCGCTGCCCGCGCCGGCGCCGTCCGTCCGCGTCACCGAGACTCCCGACCAGGACTGGCTCGCCCTCTGGTGGTCCGTGGACGGTCGCGGAGGTGCGGACGAGCGCGCGGTCGCCGAGCGCATCCTCGCCGGCTGTCCCGCCTCCTACGCCCTCGTCGTCGACGGAGCAGGCCCCGCCGCGACCGGCCGTCTCGCGTTCGTCACGGCGCAGGACGGAGAGCTCTGGGGCGGCCTCTTCGGCCTGGCGACCCGCCCTGACGCACGCCGCCGCGGCCTCGCCTCCGCCACGATCCGCGCCCTCCTCGAGGAGGCGTCGCGCCGAGGCATCGAGCGCTTCTGGCTCCAGGTGCTCGCCGACAACGCGGGCGCCCGACGCCTCTACGCGTCCCTCGGCTGTCGCGAATCCTCCTGGTACGAGTACTGGCGCTGAGCCCCGCCCGCGAGATGCCACTCCTGCACGCGACACGCCGGCGAAAGCGTGCATACGTCGAGGCTCGCGGAAGCCGAGGAGAAGGGTCAGGCGTTCGCGAGCACGGCGCGGGTGACGGCCTCGGCCTTCGCCGGATCTCCGGTGACGGTCACCCGCCACCACACGTCGTCCGCGAGCGCGTCGATCTCGCAGACGCCCCCGGCACAGCCGGTGAGGGCCTTCTCGCCGAAGCCGTCCAGCGGCTCGAGGGGGATGGCCAGGCCGGAGGTCAGCGAGAGGTTCCGCCAGCCGTCGTCCCCGTTCGGGAGCGCGTCGACCGTCAGGCCTGAATAGGCCGCGCTGGTCGCGTCGCTCCAGCTGCAGGAGGCGTACCCGGCACGGGCGGCGGCCGCGGCGGCCGCGGTCGTCGGCGTCCCGGTCCCGGCCCCCGCGATCGCCTCGGCGAGCCCGGCGGTGCCGGCCAGCTGCTCGGCGGTGAGGATCTCGGCGCAGGCGGGCACTGTCGCGGTCACCGGCTCGTCGAGCGTGCCGCGCGCACCGGCCGCCGTTCCTGTCGCGAGCGCCACCAGGTCCACGTCGGAGGGGGCGCCGCGCAGCTGCAGAGACACCCAGGTGGTGTCGGCGAGCAGGTCGACGTCGCAGCTGCCGTCGGTGCACGACCCGTAGGCCTCGACGTCGGTCGCGAGCCGCACGCCCGGCCGTCCGACGAAGGCGTCGGCCGCGCCCTCTGCCGCTGTCGCCGTGATCGAGGCGTCCTCGTCGTACCATGCGCAGCGGAGCAGACCGCCGTTCTCTTCCGCCGCCTCCCGGATCAGCTCGCCCGAGGAGCGCACCGACACCTCCCGGCTCCCCTCGAGGGTGCTGCGGGTCACGCCGAGGGCGGTCGCGGCGCGGGAGGCGGGCAGCAGCGAGTCGCAGCCCAGCCGACTCGACGCGATCGCCGAGGCCGTCGGAGTGCCGGCCGAGGGAGTCGGAGTGCCGCTGGACGTCGCGGTCGGGCTCCCCGTGGTGGCGGCGTCCGGCTGTGGAGCCGACGTGCAGCCGGCGAGAGCCGCCAGCAGGGCCAGGCCGGTGACGGCGAGGCGGGCCCTCATGCCGACAGCTCGCGCTCGACCGCGGCCGCGAAGGCGTCGATGTCGTCCTCCGTGGTGTCGAAGGAGCAGACCCAGCGCACCTCTCCGGTGGCCGGGTTCCAGTCGTAGAAGCGGTAGGCGGTGCGGAGGCGGTCGGCCACGCCCGCCGGCAGAGTCGCGAACACGGCGTTCGCCTGCGTCGGCTGCGTGAACGCGAGCCCGGTGATCCGACCGGCCGCGAGCGCCTCCTCGAGCTGCGAGCGCAGCCGCGCCGCCATGGCGTTCGCGTGACGCGCCGAGCGCAGCCACAGCGGCTCCTCCTCGTCGCCGTCGCCGAGCAGCGCGAGCAGCTGCGCCGAGATGAAGCGCATCTTCGACGAGAGCTGCATGTTGGTCTTGCGGAGGAAGGTCAGCCCGCTGGACGCCTCCGGATCGAGCACGACGATCGCCTCGCCGAGCAGGATGCCGTTTTTCGTACCGCCGAACGAGAGCACGTCCACCCCGGCGTCGGTGGTGAAGGAGCGCAGCGGCTCGCCGAGCGCGGCGGCGGCGTTCGCGATGCGGGCGCCGTCCATGTGCAGCCGCATGCCGCGGGAGTGCGCGTGATCGGCGAGCGCTCGCACCTCCTCCGGCGTGTAGACGGTGCCGAGCTCGGAGGACTGCGTGATCGAGACTACGAGCGGCTGGGCGCGGTGCTCGTCGCCGAAGCCCCACGCCTCCTCGTCGACCAGCGCGGGAGTGAGCTTGCCGTCGGGCGAGGCGACGGTGAGGATCTTGATGCCGCCGACCTTCTCGGGCGCGCCGCCCTCGTCGGAGTTGATGTGCGCGGTGCCCGCCGAGACCACGGCACCCCAGCGCGGCAGCATCGACTGCAGCCCGGTCACGTTCGCGCCCGTGCCGTTGAAGACCGGGAACGCCTCGGCCTGCTCGCCGAACTCGCGGCGGAACGCCTCCTGCAACCGCTCGGTGTAGACGTCCTCGCCGTAGGCGATCTGGTGCGCTCCGTTGGCGGCGGCGATCGCGGCGAGGACCTCGTCGTGCACTCCGGAGTAGTTGTCGGAGGCGAAGCCGCGGACGTCGGGATCGTGCAGAGCGCTCATCCCTCCATCCTCGCAGGCCCTCGCCCGGAGGAGCCCCGGCGCCCTCCGTGCCCTCCGCGGGCCGCGCGTGTTTCGGGCAGGTGAACTGACGACGACCCGACGGCCGATTGTCGTCAAGAAGTTGGTATCGGCTGAGAGGCAGGCCACTCTTGACCTATGCGCATGGACACCTCGGGAGCCGTTCGCGACATGCCCGCCCCTCCCGGGGTGGACGAGATCGCGGCCCGCTTCGGAGACCCCGTCCTCGCGTTCGCCCCGCAGCCGCGCCTCGAGGAGTTCGCTGCGGCGCAGACGATGGCCCTCGGTCGCTTCGTCGAGATCTCGCTCTCGTACTCGTTCTTCAAGAACCCGCGCAGCCGGGCCGATCCGGTCAACCACGTCCCCCTGACCGCGGAGCAGAAGCGGGCGATCGAGCGGGCCGAGAACGATCACCTCCCGCCGTGGATGGTCGATCAGGTGACGCGCATGCGGTATCCCGTGCTCTGGGAGGCGGTCCGCACCTCCGTGCCGATCCCCGCCGAGCGCAGCAGGCCGCTGGAGTCGCGGCTCGCCGCGCACATGGGCGACGTGCTCCGCAACACCTTCCCGGGTCGGGTGCGCAGCCGCCGCGGCGGCATGCCGGTCGTTGCTGCCGCTCTTCGCGACGAGGACGTCGTGCGCGGCGTCCCCGTGATCGTCGACGGCGAGGCGATGCGCGGCTACCGCGTCGACACGGACCCGGACGTGGTGGTGATCGGGGCGCGGGTCGACGGACGCTACATGACCGTCGTGCTCGACCGGAAGATCGTGCCCGACATCCGGATGGAGTTCGTCCGACGCATCCCGCCGCGAGCCTCGCCGACCCGGCGCTGAGGGCCTCCACCGCAGGCCGCCCCGAACGCCGCAGCGGTGCCTCCACCGGCCGTACCCGTCCACATCGGGTGCGCCCTACGGTCGCCCCGGCACCGCGATCCCGTGCTCGTAGGCGAAGACGACCGCCTGGATCCGGTCGCGGACCGCGAGCTTCATCAAGATCTTCGACACGTGCGTCTTCACCGTGGCCTCGCCCACGAACAGCTCGGAGGCGATCTCGGCGTTCGACCAGCCACGCGCGAGATGCACCAGGACCTCCCGCTCGCGGTCGGTCAGCTCGGCGAGTCCCGGCGGCTCGGCGGAGGGCCGGGCCGGCTGCGCGGCGAAGCGCTCGATCACGCGGCGGGTCACGTCGGGCGTCAGCATCGCGTCGCCGCGGGCGACCACCTGCACGGCCTCAACGAGCTCCTCCGGCGAGGCGTTCTTGAGCAGGAACCCGCTCGCTCCGGCCGAGAGCGCGTCGAACAGGTAGTCGTCGCGGTCGAAGGTGGTCAGGATCAGCACCCGCGAGCGGAGCCCGGGATCGGCGACGATCTCGCGGGTCGCCGTGAGGCCGTCGAGGCCGGGCATCTGCACGTCCATGCAGATCACGTCCGGGCGCAACTCCAGGGTGCGCTGGATCGCCTCGAGGCCGGTGCGGGCCTCTCCGACGACCTCGATCCCCGGCTCCGACTCGAGGACCATGCGGAAGCCTGCGCGAACGAGCTCCTGGTCGTCGACCAGCAGGACGCGGATCTGCTCGGTCATGTGCGGCCCCCGCTCGCTCGCTCGTGGCGCCCCCACGGCGTCTCGGTCGACGCTACCGGGTTGACGCCCGGCTCCTCGACGCCCGCCCGGGAGGGCGAGAGCGGCACTCGGGCGTGCACGAGGTAGCCTCCGCCCCGCGGCCCCATCTCGATCGTGCCGCCGACCGCTGCGGCGCGCTCGGTCATCCCGGTGTGACCCAGTCCGCAGGAGGCCGGCGTACCCGGGTGGGGACCGCTGCCTCCGTCGTCGGCGATCTCGAGCTCGACCGCGTCGGGGGAGTAGCGGAGGCGCACCTCGGCGTGGGCGCCCGGCCCGGCGTGCTTGCGCACGTTCGTGAGCGACTCCTGGGCGATCCGGTACAGGCTGAGCCCGACGGTGGCGGGGATCGCTCGGGGTGTGCCGAGGGTGCGGAACGCGGTGGGCAGTCCGGATCCGTCTGAGGCGGCCACCAGCTCTTCGAGCTGGGCGACCCCGCGGGTCGAGGCGGAGTCGGTGAGCGGGTTGGGTGCGGCGTCCTCGGCCCGCAGTGCGATCAGGATGCGGTGCAGCTCCTCGATCGCCGAGCGGGCGTCCCGTTCGATGGCACTGAGCGACGCGGCCGCCTTCTCGGGGTCGCGCGCCAGGACCCGCCGCGCTGCACCGGCCTGCACTCCCATCACGCTGACGTGGTGCGCGACCACATCGTGCAGCTCGCGCGCGATGCGCAGCCGCTCCGACGACACCGCCTGCCGCGAGGAGCGCTCCCGCTCATCATCGAGCTCGGCCGTGCGGGCCTCGAGCGCCTCCAACTGCCGCGCCGACTGCCACGAGGCCTCGCCGAAGACGTAGGCGCTGCCGAAGTAGAGCAGGTTCGACACGACGGCGAGCGCCGACTCCGCGACGTAGGGCGAGAGCAGCCCGGCGGAGTCGTGGCTCGGCACCGCGCGGCCGAGCCAGTCACCGGTGACCAGCGAGACCATCAGCCAGCCGAGCAGCGCGATGGCGATCACCACCCGCACGACGAGGGCCGCGCGGCGATCGCGACCCCACGCTCCCACCGTGTACAGCGCCAGGAAGAGGCAGATCTGGTTGAACAGCGACTCCGGCACCTGGAGCACGAGCCCGAGCGTGTAGACCGCGGAGATGCCGAGCGCCACGGTGGCCGGGAACCGACGCCGCAGAGCGAGCGGGAGTGTCATCAGGACTGCCCAGTGCGCACTCACGATCGGGTGCGCTGCGTCGGGGAACCCGGCGGAGGTGTAGAGGGCCACGGAGGCGAGCGTCGCCACCAGCAGCATCCCGGCACCGATCGTGTCCTGCACGTAGCCCAGGCGGCGGGGCGCGCGGCGCGTCCACCCCGGGGCGAACGGATCTGCGCCGGCACCTGAGGACATGGGCCCCACGCTAACCGACGGTCGACGGGGAGCGGCCGGGCGGGCGCCTCCGATGCGCACCGCTCCGACCGCGCCGCGCCTCAGTCGCGCCCGGTGATGCCCCTGGTCGACGCGATCACGTCGCCCATTTTCTTGCCGAGTGCCTCGTAGAACATCGAGAGAGGGAACTCGTCGTCGAGGACCGCGTCCGTCAGGCCGCGCGGGGCGCCGAGCAGCACGTCGTCCGGCAGGCCGCGCGCCCAGGCCGACGCAGGGTGCGGAGTCAGCGTCGCCGAGATCAGCGCGTGCGCCGCCAGCCAGTGCGCCGTCTTCGGACGGTCGATCGAACGCCAGTAGAGCTCGTCGATCGCATCCGAGAGCGCGACCACCACGTCGGCGACGCCGTCCCACTCGAAGGCCAGGCGCGTGTCGGTCCAGTGCAGGACGCCGTGTTGGTGCAGCCAGGCGAAGAGCAGCTGGCCGCCGAGGCCGTCGTAGTTGCGCGTCCGTGATCCGGTCAGGGGGAAGCGGAAGAGCCGGTCGAAGAGGATCGCGTACTGGACGAAGCGCGCGCGCTCGGCGAGCGCCTCTTGTTCGGCGTCGCGGTGATCGAGCGCGGCGAGGCGTCTCCCGATCGCCACCGACTCGCGGAACGCGGTGAGGTCGCAGCGCAGCTCCTCCAGCGAGTAGAGGAAGAACGGCATCCGCTGTTTGATCATGAACGGGTCGAAGGGCAGGTCGCCGCGCATGTGAGTGCGGTCGTGGATGAGATCCCACATCACGAAGGCCTCCTCGGTGAGGCGCTGGTCGGCCAGCAGGCGCCGGGCGTCCTCGGGGAGCTCGAGCCGAGTGATCTCCGCGGCCGAGGTCACCACTCGCCTGAAGCGGGCGGCCTCGCGGTCGGCGAAGATCGCACCCCAGGTGAAGGAGGGGATCGTGCGCATGGCGACGGTCTCGGGGAACAGCACTGCGCTGTCCGTGTCGTAGCCCTCCGTGAAGTCGAGGAAGCGCACGGGGACGAAGAGCGCGTTAGAGTACTCGCCCGCTTCCAGCTCGGCGACGAAGCGCGGCCAGACGACCTCGACCAGGACGGCCTCCACGTGCCGCTCGCGGCTGCCGTTCTGCGTGTACATCGGGAAGACCACCAGGTGGCGGCGCCCGTCGACGCGGTCGAGCTGCGGCTGGAACGCGGTGAGGGAGTCGAGGAAGTCCGGCACTCCGAGACCGTCGGTGCTCCACCGCTCGAAGTCGCCCACGAGCGCATCGAGGTAGGCGGAGTCGTGCGGGAACACGGGAGAGAGGGCGCGGATCCCGGCGATCACCCTGGCGACCTCGCTTCGGGCCTGATCCAGGTGCACGGGATCGGCGAGCGAGCCGTCCTGCGCCTGCAGCGGATGCAGCGCGGATGCGGCGGCCTTGAGGTCGAGCCAGGCGGCGGACGATTCCACGCGGTCCTCGACGACCTCGGGTTCTCCGACGACGGTGCTCTGCACGGCTTGCGACATGGTGATCCTCCTCACGCTGGTGATCCTGGGTGGAACGAGCCGGAGACGGCTCTGCGTCGAGCGTATGGTCTCCCGCGCGCGCTTTTCTTGCGTCCCGGCGGAATGACGCCGCGCGGTCGACGGCGACGCGCACGTCTGCGCCATCCCCCGACAGGTACGGTCAGGCCCCGCCCAGCCCGCTCGCAGATCCGGACCCCCCGTCCGGGTCTAGATTTCTTGATGCTCTGTCATGGCTCGCTGAACGGGTCGATGATGGAGCGACGCCGTTTCTGCATCCCGAGTGCGGAGACAACCGATCGACACACCACGCCGAACACCCTGACGGCGCGGCGGGATCGGCGAGCCATCCTGAGAGAGAGGATCGGAGCGCGTGACGGGACCCGAACCCGGAAGCGACCGCACGACAGCCAGCATCGACCACGACCTCGAGAACCTCCGTCTGCTGCCCTGGCCGCAGGTGGACGCCTCCCTCCTCCGCGACATGCTCGCGGAGACCGGGGGCGGACTCGAGAGCGAGAGCGAGCTCCTCGTGCGCCACGACCGCTACCTGCGCGGCTGGGCGGACGGCGATGCGTTCTTCTACGTGGTCGAGCTGGACGGCGTCTCCGTCGGCTCCATCGGCTATTGGTACGGCGCCTCGCGAGGAGTGGTCGCCTACGAGGCGGCCTGGAGCATCGCTCCGCACGCCAGGGGCATCACCGCGCAGTCGGTGCGCCTGCTGCTGGCGGAGGCGGCGGCGTTCCCCGCGCCGCGCTTCGTTCACGCGTTCGTGCCGGTAGGCGACTCCGACGACAGCGCGGTCTGCGTCGAGGTGGGCTTCGATCGCGTCGACGTGGTCGAGGCGGGAGATCCGCCGAGCCTCTACGCCGACTGGGCGTTCGACCTCGCCGGGGCCTCCTGAGCGCTCCGGCGGCTGCACCCTCCGGCGGCTGCACGCTCTGGGGACTGCGCGGCTGCACCCTCCGGCGACTGCCTAGGGTGGAGTCGCCGCGCCGCGCCCGCGCCGGCCGCTGACGAGAGGAGTGCCCCGTGGAGGGAGTGCTCACCGGCTTCTCCATCATCGGGGTGGTCATCGCGGTCGGCTACGTGATCGCCCGGTTCCGGATCGTGCCCCCCGAGAGCCGCCTCGTGCTCTCGCGCATCGCGTTCTTCGTGACCACGCCCGCGCTGCTGTTCACCGTGCTCTCGCGGGCGGACGTGACCGTGCTGTTCTCGTCGTTCCTGCTGGTGTCGTTCCTCACCGTCGTGACCGTCGCGCTGCTCTACGTGCTGGCCTCGCGACTGTTCTTCCGTCGTCCGCTGGCGGAGACGGTGGTCGGCACCGCCGCCTCCTCCTACGTCAACGCCAACAACATCGGCCTGCCCGTGGCGATCTATGTGCTCGGAGACCCGCAGTGGGTGGCGCCGACGCTCCTGATGCAGTTGACCGTGCTCGCGCCGACGATCCTCACGCTCCTCGACGTCTCGACGAGCGGACGGACCTCGGTCGGCGCCATCCTCACCCAGCCTCTGCGCAACCCGATGATCATCGCCTCCGCCCTCGGCCTCGTGGTCGCGGTCACCGGCGTCGAGGTCCCCGAGCCTGTGCTGCAGCCGTTCTCGATCATCGGCAACGCCTCCATCCCGCTGGTGCTGATGGCGTTCGGCATGTCGCTGCGCGGGCAGCGGCCCCTGGAGGCGGGGCCGTCGCGGATCGAGGTGATCGTCGCCTCGGTGCTGAAGTCGCTGGTGATGCCGGCGGTCGCGCTGCTGCTGGGCCTGTTCGTCTTCCGCCTCGACTCCGAGCACCTCTTCGTGGTCACCGTGACCGCCGCCCTGCCGACCGCGCAGAACATCTTCACCTTCGCCTCACGCTACGACCGGGGCATCGCCGTCGCCCGCGACACCTCGCTGGTGACCACGGTCGCGGCGGTGCCGGTGCTCATCGTCGTCTCGCTCCTTCTGGGCTGATCGCCGGGCCGCCGGGCTGATCCAGAGGGCCCCGCGCGCCCCTCGTCCCGGACAGTCGGTCGTGGCGCGCGCGCCGTCGCACAGCGCCGAGCATCGCTTAGGCTCTCTGCAATGAGCACCACGACGTCCTCCTCCCGCCGCGCCTCTGGCAGATCGCGCCGTCGTCGTCGGGGCCTCTGGATCACGCTGACCGTCCTCCTGGTCCTGCTCATCGCCGCCGTGGTCGCCGTGCTGCTCGCCGTGCGCACGTACGACAAGGCGATGACGGTCCGGGACAAGCTCACCGAGGCGATCCCGCTGGTGTCGCAGGTGTCCGACAAGCTCACGTCGTTCGATACCGGAGGAGCCGAGGCGACGGCCTCGCAGATCGCGGCGCTCACCGGCGACGCCCGCAACGAGACCGACGACCCGGTGTGGCGGATCATGGAGGTGGTGCCCTACCTCGGCCCCAACCTGTCGGCCGTCCGTGCGGCGACCGAGATCGCCGACGACGTCTCGGGCAAGATCGTGACTCCGCTGTCGACGACCTCGCTCGACATCCTCAAGCCGGTCGACGGCCGCGTCGACCTCGGTGCGATCACCGAGCTCTCCCAGAAGATCACCGTCGCCAAGGGCGTCGTCGACCAGGCGCAGACCCGCGTCGGTGGGATCGACCGCAGCCCGCTCGTGCCGCAGGTCTCGTCGGCCCTCGACTCCTTCGCCCCGCAGCTCCAGACCGCCACCGAGGCGATGGCCCAGGTGGAGCCGCTCACGGCGATCCTCCCGGACTCACTCGGCGCCTCCGGCCCGCGCCACTACCTCGTGCTGTTCCAGAACCTGGCCGAGGCGCAGGCGCTCGGCGGCGGTGCCTCGTCGGTGATGCAGCTCGACGTCGACGGTGGCATGATCTCGATCGGCCAACAGCAGGCCAGCACCGACTTCAGGAACCTGGATCCCGTGACGGTCGACAAGAGCGCGCTGGACACCTTCGGCAGCAACCTCGCGACGACCTTCAACGTCTCCACCAGCCGTCCGGACTTCCCCACTGCCGCGTCGATCGCTTCACAGTTCTGGGCGCAGAAGTTCCCCGACCAGAAGATCGACGGCGTCCTGGCGATCGACCCGGTCGCGCTCTCCTACCTTCTCGGCTCGACGGGCCCGGTCACCCTCACCGACGGCACCGAGCTCACGAGCGAGAACGCCGTCTCCATCCTGCTCAACCAGATCTACTTCCGCTATCCGGCCTCGGTGGTCGGTGAACGCACCGACGAGTTCTTCTCGGAGGCGAGCGCGACGATCCTCGGCAAGATCCTCGGTGGCGATATGGAGCCGACGAAGATGCTGCCCGCGATCGTGAAGGCGGTCGACGAGAGCCGCATCCTCGCCTACAGCGCGGACGGCGACGAGCAGGCCCTTCTGGCTCCGACCCCGATCGCCGGGGTGCTGCCCACCGCGAACTCCGACAGCACGACGACCGGCGTCTTCTTCCAGGACGCGTCGATCGGCTCCAAGATGGACTACTACCTGCAGACGGCCGTCACCCAGACGAGCGCCGACCGTTGCGCCGCCTCAGGAGCGACCTTCACCACCACGGTCACGCTGACGAACACCATCTCGCCGGCCGTGGCCCGGACACTCCCCCCGTACGTGGCGGCGAACAACGGCACCGGTCGGTTCCCGCGCGGCGACTTCCTCACGAACGTCTACGTCTACGGTCCCCCCGGCACGACGACAGCAAAGTCGGAGACGCGGTGGTCGGACACTCTCGGCGAGCGCGCACTGGTGTACGAGCCGGGAGGCGACCTCGGCCGACCCGTCGCGCGCGCCAGTGTGCAGCTCGCGCCGGGCGAGTCGACGACCGTCACCATCACGTTCTCGGCCGGCGAGACAGCGGGATTCGCCGACCAGGCCGTGCGCGTCACTCCGATGATCAACCCGACGGCGGTGACACTGAGCGACGAGCCGTCCTGCGGATGACCTCGACCCCCGGCCCGGCCTCGGCGCCGAGGGCGTGTCTGACAGTGTGCGGGTCCAGAGGGTGATGGCGTGGAGGATGGCGGCGGCTCGGTAGGCGAGGGCGAGGTTGTCGTAGCGGGTCGCGAGGCCGCGCCACTGCGTGAACAGGGTGAATCCTCGCTCGACGACGTTGCGGCCTCGATAGTCATCGGCGTCGAACGCGGGCGGACGTCCGCCCTCGAGCCGCAGCGTGTGCGGTGGCCGATCTGATCCGAGGGCTGCGGGATCACGGTCGTGATCCCGCGGCGTCGCAGGAGCGAGCGGATCGCTCGGGGCGAGGAGGCCTTGTCGCCGCGCAACGTGTCGGGCGTCGTTCGCGGCCGGCCAGGACCCGGGCGGGCGACGCGTAACTGAGCCAGCAGGGTCGGGAGCATCGGCGAATCGCCGGCCTGTCCGGCGGTGCACGCGATGACCAGGGGTCGTCCGGCGCCGTCGACGAGGTGGGGGTCTTCGTCGTCAGCCCGCCTCGGGAGCGGCCGATCGTGTGATCAGGCGGCTCGATGCTCGAATTCGTGTAATTCGATGAAGCCCCCCGTGACACGGGTGAGGTTCGTCGCGTGCTGATGCGCGCGAGCGATCGTCGAGTCCACCGACACCGACCACTCGATCAGCCCTTCCGCGTCCGCCTGGGCAAGCAGCCGTTCGAGGATCCTGTCCCAAGCGCCCTTGAGCGGGCTGAGGACTATCGCGTACGCCTGCTCTCCCTCATCTGGGCGACGAGACTCCTTCGCGAGCTGAGCCACACGAAGGACGAAGGTGCCGTCCTCGTCGCAACCAATTGGGCGTTGAACGCCGTCTACGACCTCTCCGAGGCCTACTGGATCCGCGTCGCAGGACCGAAGAAGCCGCCGCTGGCAGAGCAGGACGAGCACCTCGCCTCCCTTACCCCGGCCGCCGGCGAGAGGATCGGCGGCCTCCTTGCTGTGCGCGGCGCCATGACCCACCGGCTGGTCCGCTCGAGCACCCGGGATCTGGGGTGGTCCATCAAGCGCATCTCGGGTAGTCACGAGATCTGGGCCAGTGAGGACGGGAAGGCTCTCGATCCCGTCCCATGGAGGCAAGGTGTCGCCGGGCGTCGTCCGGCAGATCATCAAAGAGATCCCATCCGCACCGAACGAATGGCGCCAGGAGAACATCATGAGCACCCAGACCAGCACCCGCGTCGTGCGCGCGATCGCCACCCGCGAGGGACAGTGGTGGACGATCGCTCTCCCCGACCTCGAGACGGTCACGCAGGCTCGACACGTGCGCGAGATCGACCCCATGGCTCACGACCTCGCCGCGCTCTGGCTCGACGTCGACGCTGCGTCGGTCACCATCGACCTCACCATCGAGATCCCCGAGGACGCACGCGCCGCATGGGAGGCGGCGAAGGCGAAGGACGCGGAGTCGAAAGAGATCGCGAAGCAGGGCGGCGACCTCGCCCGCCAGGCCATCAAGCTCCTGCGCGCGCGACATCAGCAACAGCGACGCCGCCGGTCTGCTCCGCATCAGCAAGCAGCGCGTCAGCCAGCTCACACACTCCTGAGCCCTCGCGCTGCACTGAACGCAGGAGGCCCCGAGCATCACGCTCGGGGCCTCCTGCGTTGCGGCTCCCGCTAGAACAGGGACGGTTGGTTTTCGTCGATGCCGGCGACCGCGGCGGCCATGCGTTCACGATCCCAGCCGTGTTCGTGCAGCACGGTGCGCAGGTCGCGGGAGGGTTGCGCGCGTTGCTGCAGGGCGACGCCGCGTTGGCCGAGCGCGGTGGAGGGTCCGGCATAGCGGCCGCGGCGGGAGCGGTCGAGCATGTTGTCGCGTCCGGTGCCTTCGCGCAGATGCGACACCGCGGAGTCGACGTCCGCGTGCACGCAGAGCGGTACGTCCCGAACAACGTCCCCGGACATCACACCTAGGCCAGCGCTGAGCCGGGGATCGAGCTGGTGACGAGCCAGGAGGCGAGGAACGCCGTGCCGGTGCAGAGCGCGAAGCCGACGATCGGGATCCAGAACGCGCGGCGGCCGACGAGGTAGCGCACGACCGTCACACCGACGGCGATGAGCGCGATGACGGGCGGGCCGATCAGCGCGATCGAGACGCCCCAGTCGATGCGATCGAAGTCGCACGCGAAGTTCTGGCCCTCGCACTGGGCCGGGAAGACGGCGAGGATCGCGGCGAGGTAGCCGAGCACGACCGCGAGCAGCCCGAGCCCGAGGCAGCCGAGGACCGAGAGGACGAGGTCCCATCGGCGGCGGCGGGGCCTGCCCGCGGCGACCACCTCTCGGACCGAGCGGTACGCCTCCGTCCGCAGGTCGTCTCGGGCGGCGGAGGTGCGTGGCGCCACGGGGCGCCGAGCCGGCGGCCGCGGCGAGCCCTGCGCCTGCGCGCGCTTCTTCTTCGACGAGGCCATGATCAGAAGATCATCGGGCGATCGTCGTCGAGCGTCGTCTCGAGGTCGAGGTCGACCAGCACCGGCACGTGATCGCTCGGCGCGTCTCCCTTGCGCTCGTCGCGGTGGATCGAGGCGCCTGTGACGAGTTCGCCGAATGCGGTCGAGCCCAGGACGAAGTCGATCCGCAGGCCCTCGTTGCGCGGGAAGCGCAGCTGCTTGTAGTCCCAGTAGGTGTAGCCCTCGGGGACCAGCGGGCGGACGACGTCGCGCAGGCCCGCCGCCTCGAAGGCGGCGAAGGCCCGGCGCTCCGGAACGGAGACGTGCGTGGATCCGGGCCCCAGCGACGGGTCGCCGACGTCGCTGTCGAGCGGAGCGACGTTCCAGTCGCCCATCAGCGCCAGCGGGAGCCCCGGCTCGGCGGCGAGCCAGTCGCGAGTGCTCGCCTCCAGGGCGGCGAGCCACTCGAGCTTGTAGTGCCAGTGCGGATCCTCGACGGCCCGGCCGTTGGGGACGTAGAGGCTCCAGACGCGCACACCGTCGATCGTGGCGCCGATCGCCCGCGCCTCAAGGGGGAGGCTGCCGTCGGCCGCCGGCTCCTTCGCGAAGCCGGGCATGCCGGGGAAGCCGACCTCGACGTCCTCCAGAGGCAGGCGGGAGGCGATGCCGACTCCGTTCCACTGGCTGAGGCCCACCATCTCGACGTGGTAGCCGGCATCCGCGAAGGCTCCGTGCGGGAACTGCTCGGGCTTGCACTTGAGCTCCTGCATGGCGAGCACGTCGACGTCCTCGCGCACGAGCCAGTCGACGACGCGGCCGGCGCGGGCCCGGATGGAGTTCACGTTCCAGGTGGCGATGCGCATCCCGGAAGTCTAGAAGCCGCCACCGGCGCGTCTCCTGCGCGCCCTCCCCCCGACGGCGGATTGCGGAACGGATGTCGGTGGTCGATGGTTGACTTGACCCATTCGGTGGCGGCCGCGATCCGCGCCGTTCGATCGCCTCCGGACACGCCTCGCGGTCTCGCCCGCCGCCCGACCGCGGGGCTCCCGGAGCCCGCCTCCCGTCCCCTCTCGCCCACTCACGTCTCGCCCACTCACGCACCCCGCTCCTGCTCCGCCCCCCGTCCGGAGGACCCATGATCCTGCTCCGTCTCGCGTCGTCCTACGCGAAGCCCTACCTGCGCTGGGTGGTGGCGGTCGTCGTGCTCCAGCTCGTCGCGACGCTGGCCGCCCTCTACCTGCCGAGTCTCAACGCCGAGATCATCGACCAGGGCATCGGGCAGGGCGACACCGACTTCATCTGGGCCACCGGCATGACCATGCTCGGCGTCTGCCTCGTCCAGGTCGCCGCGGCCATCGGCGCCGTCTACTTCGGAGCGCGCACCGCGATGTCCGTCGGCCGCGACCTGCGCCGCGACGTGTACCGCCGCGTCGATTCGCTGAGCGGGCTCGAGGTCGGCGGCTTCGGCACGGCCACCCTCATCACCCGCGGCACGAACGACGTGCAGCAGGTGCAGATGCTCGTGCTGATGACCCTCAACTTCATGGTGTCGGCGCCGATCATGTGCGTCGGCGGCATCGTCTTCGCCCTCCGCGAGGATGCGGGTCTCTCGTGGCTGGTCTGGGTGTCGGTGCCGCTGCTGTTCGTCGTGGTCGGCTTCCTGGTGTTCCTGCTGCTGCCGCTGTTCCGCCTGATGCAGGACCGGATCGACGGCATCAACAGCGTCCTCCGCGAACAGATCACGGGCATCCGCGTGGTGCGCGCGTTCGTGCGCGAACCGTTCGAGTCCGAGCGGTACCGCAGGGCCAACACGGCGATCACCGAGGTGTCGATCAAGGTCGGCAACGTCTTCGTCCTGATGTTCCCCGCGATCATGATGATCCTGCATCTCGCGACCGCCGCCGTCCTCTGGTTCGGCGGCCAGCGGGTCGACGCCGGCCAGATGCAGGTCGGCTCGCTCACCGCGTTCCTGCAGTACCTCCTCCAGATCCTCACCGCCGTGATGATGGGGGTGTTCATGGTGATGATGATCCCGCGCGCCGTCGTCTGCGCCGAGCGCATCCAGCAGGTCCTCGATGCGCGCACCAGCCTCACCACCCCCGCGGGGGGCGTCGCCGCGCCGACCGGCGGGCGCGTCGAGTTCTCGGGAGTCACCTTCGGCTATCCGGGGGCCGAGCGCCCGGTTCTTGCGGGCATCGACATCGTCGCCGAGCCCGGCCGCACCACGGCCGTCGTCGGCTCCACCGGAGCCGGGAAGACGACCCTCCTCGGCCTCGTCCCCCGCCTGTTCGACCCGCAGGAGGGCTCGGTCACGATCGACGGCGTGCCCGTCTCCTCGCTCGACCGCGCGCAGCTCGCTCAGGTGATCGGCCTCGTGCCGCAGCGCCCCTACCTCTTCTCGGGGACGATCGCGTCGAACCTCCGCTTCGGGCGGCCGGATGCGACCGACGCCGAGCTCTGGGAGGCGCTGCGCATCGCCCAGGGCGAGGACTTCGTACGGAGCAAGGAGCACGGCCTCGACGAGCCGGTCTCGCAGGGCGGCACCAACGTCTCGGGAGGCCAGCGCCAGCGGCTCTGCATCGCGCGGGCCCTCGTCGCCCGGCCGCGGGTCTACCTCTTCGACGACTCGTTCTCGGCGCTCGACGTCGCGACCGACGCCCGGCTCCGGGACTCGCTCGCCGAAGCGACCACCGATGCGACCGTCGTCATCGTCGCGCAGCGGGTCTCGACGATCCGCCACGCCGACCAGATCGTCGTGCTCGACGCGGGCCGCGTCGTCGGCCGCGGTACGCATGACGAGCTCCTCGAGACGAACGCGACCTACCGCGAGATCGTCGAATCCCAGCTGAGCGTCGAAGGAGTGTCCTGAGATGGCGCGCGCACGAGAGACCGCAGCCACCGAGGCCGAGCCCGATTCGCCCGCGCCCGATTCGCCCGCGCCCGATTCGCCCGAGCCCGATTCGCCCGCGCCCGAGTTCGAGCCCGGTGAGGGCGACGGAGGGATGTTCGGCGACGGGCCGCCCGCCCGCAAGGCCCAGAACTTCTGGCCGTCGGCGAAGCGCCTCTTCGCCCTGCTCGGGCCGGAGCGCGCCCGGATGATCCTCGTGGTCGCCCTGGTCTCGCTCTCGGTCATCCTCACCGTGATCGCCCCGAAGATCCTGGGGCAGGCGATGGACGCGATCTTCAACGGCGTGATCGGCTCGGGGCTGACCCCCGGGGTCCCACTCGAGCAGATCATCCAGGAGCAGCGGGCCGCGGGCAACGACACCTTCGCCGACATGCTCTCGAAGACCGACATCGTGCCCGGCGCGGGTATCGACTTCGTGGTTCTCGGGCGGCTCATCGTCATCGTGCTGCTGATGTACGTGATCGCCTCGGTGCTGATGTGGGCACAGGGCTACATCCTCAACGGGATCGTGATGCGCGTCGTCTACGGCCTCCGCCAGGACATCGAGGCGAAGCTCAACCGGCTCCCGCTGCGGTTCTTCGACACCCGGCAGCGCGGCGACGTCATGTCGCGCGTCACGAACGACGTCGACAACATCCAGACCGCGCTCCAGCAGGCTTTCTCGCAGCTCGTGCAGTCGGTGCTGACGATCATCGGCATCACGGCGATGATGTTCATCGTCTCGTGGCAGCTCGCGCTGATCGCCCTGATCTCCATCCCGCTCTCGGCCGTGATCGCCGGAGTGATCGGTGCCCGCTCGCAGAGGCTGTTCGCCGCGCAGTGGAAGAACACCGGCGCGCTCAACGGCCACATCGAAGAGACGTTCTCGGGCCTCGAGATCGTCCGCGCCTTCGGTCGCGACCGGGAGATGCTCGAGGAGTTCGACCGCCGCAACGACAGCCTCTACTCCGCGTCGTTCGGCGCACAGTTCGTCTCGGGCATGATCATGCCGGCGATGACCTTCGTGTCCTACCTCTCCTACGTGCTGATCGCCGTCGTCGGCGGCCTGCGGGTCGCCTCCGGGCAGCTCACCCTGGGCGATGCGACCGCCTTCATCCAGTACTCGCGCGAGTTCACCCAGCCGGTGACCCAGTTGGCGAGCATGGCCAACATGCTGCAGTCGGGGGTCGCCTCGGCCGAGCGCACCTTCGAGCTGCTCGACGCCGACGAGCAGGAGCCCGAGACCGCCACGGCGTCGCTCCCGAAGCGGACCGACGGCCGGGTGGAGTTCGAGCGCGTCTCGTTCTCGTACGACCCCGAGCAGCCGCTGATCGACGAACTGACCTTCTCGGCACAGCCCGGGCAGACCGTCGCGATCGTCGGCCCCACCGGAGCGGGCAAGACCACGCTGGTCAACCTGGTCATGCGCTTCTACGAGCTCACCGGCGGACGCATCCTGCTCGACGGCGTCGACATCACGAGCCTCGCGCGCGGCGACCTGCGCTCGCGGGTGGGCATGGTGCTGCAGGACGCCTGGCTCTTCCAGGGCACCATCCGCGAGAACATCCGCTACGGCAGGCTCGACGCGACCGACGACGAGATCCTCGACGCGGCGAAGGCGACCATGGTCGACCGGTTCGTCCGCCAGCTGCCCGACGGCTACGACACGGTGCTCGACGCCGACGGAGGCAGCGTCTCGGCGGGCGAGCGCCAGCTCATCACGATCGCGCGCGCGTTCCTCGCCAACCCGTCGCTGCTGATCCTCGACGAGGCCACCTCCTCGGTCGACACCCGCACCGAGCTGCTGGTGCAGCACGCGATGAACGCGCTCCGCACCGACCGCACGTCGTTCGTCATCGCGCACCGCCTGTCCACCATCCGCGATGCCGACACCATCCTCGTGATGGAGTCGGGCCGGATCGTCGAGCAGGGAGCGCACGAGGCGCTGCTGAAGCGCCGCGGTGCGTACTACGACCTCTACATGACGCAGTTCCGCGGAGGCGGCGACGCCGCGGAGGAGCGCGACGCCGAGGCCGCGCTTCCGGGCGGCGGAGGGACCGCACCGTAGAGTAGGCGCGTGACCGACGCACGCCAGCAGCTCATCGAGTACATCGGCTCCGACGCCGTCTTCCACGGGGACTTCACCCTGACGAGCGGCAAGAAGGCCTCCTATTACGTCGACCTCCGGCGGGTGAGCCTCGACCACCGCGTCGCTCCGCTGATCGGCCAGGTCATGCTCGACCTCATTGAGCCGATCGAGCGCGTCGACGCGGTCGGCGGTCTGACGATGGGGGCCGACCCGATCGCCTCCGCGATCCTGCACCAGGGCGCGGTCCGCGGCCTCTCCTACGACGCCTTCGTCGTCCGCAAGGAGCCGAAGGACCACGGCCGAGGCCGCCAGGTCGAGGGCCCGGACCTCGAGGGCAAGCGCGTCGTGGTCGTCGAGGACACCTCCACCACCGGCGGCTCCCCGCTGAAGGCCATCGAAGCGCTGCTGACGGTCGGAGCCGAGATCGCCGGCGTCGCCGTGGTCGTCGACCGGGCGACCGGTGCGCGCGAGATCATCGAAGACGCCGGGTACCCCTACTTCGCCGCGATCGGTCTGGCCGACCTCGGCCTGAGCTGATGGTCGACGACGGCGAGCGCGACGGCTCCCCAGACGCGGAGAGCACCGAACCGCACGAGCCCGAGCGCCAGGTCGGCGGGAGCGAGTGGCTCCTCCAGCAGCTGAGCGGCGGGCGGCTCAAGAGCATCCTCGACTCGCCCCGCCGGGCTCCAGCGGCCCCGGAGCCCGGGACGCCCGCGCAAGCCGTAGAGCCTCCCGCCGCGCCCGAGGTGCCCCTCACCGCCGACCCGGAGCCGTCGGCCGCACCGGACATCCCCGCCGACGCGTCGGCCTCGGAGGCGGCGGACGACCCCGCGGCGCCACCCCGCCGTCGTGCCCCCGCGGCACCGGTCGGACTCTGGCCCGGAGAGCCGGTCCAGAGCGAGACGCCTCCCGCTGAGCAGACTCCGGAGGGGACCGAACCCGTCGAGGCCGACGCAGCCGCGATGCAGGACCTCGCCGCAGCGGATCCGATTCCGACGCGGTCCCCGCTGCCCCGCACCGAGGCTGCGGCCGGCCCATCCGGCGAGCCCCATGACGATCCCGAGACGCCGACCGCCGACGCCGAGGACGACTCGGCCGCCCGCCGGCCCGGGCACGCGTCCCCCACCCTCCCGACGCTGCCCGAGACCGAGCCATCCGCCGATCCTCCGGCAGCACCCGATCTCCGCGATCCCTCGGAGCAGCCGATCGACGGACGGCCCGCGGGCGCGACCCCGCCGACTCCCCGCGAGCCCGCTGCTCCCGCCGTCTACCAGTGGCCGGACCCGCGTGCCACCTGGGACGAGCCGCCCGTCTGGGAGGAGATCGTCGCCCCGCGCGACGACCCCGAGGACGACGGCGGCGACGAGGAGCTCTGGCGCGAGACCGCAGACTCCTACGCGTGGAACCTCGAGCCGGCGGTGCAGCCGGAGAAGCCGGCCGAGGCCGCTCCGTTCCGGACCGCAGCGGCTGCCGAGCACGTCAACTCCGCGTCCTCGCGCGCCGCTCAGGCTCCGCAGGGGCGCCGCGCTTCCGCCGCGCGCACCGAGTCCGGAGTCCGTGACGCCGACGCGTCGACGTCGGGGCCGTGGGGCTGGCGCACCCTCAGCCGGCGCCGCCTCCTCCTCGCGATCATCGCCGCGGCCGCCGTGCTCCTCCTCGCCGCCCTCTTCGCCATCGGCGTCGCCGTCGGCTCAAGCAGCGCGCCGTCGGAATCGGGCGGCGCCTCCTTGCAGCAGGAGGCGGCCCCCGCTGCCGCGCCGACCGTCGCCGAGACGCCCGCTCCGACCGCCGCCGTACCGCTCCCGACCGCCGGGCCGCTGCCCGCAGGCACCTGGGCGTGGACCGAGCTCCTCGGTGGCGAGTGCGTGCAGCCCTTCGACTCGGTCTGGGCCGAACAGTTCACGGTCGTCGACTGCGGCGCCGGCCACGAGGCGCAGCTCGTGGCGAGGGCCGAGCTGCCCGACACCGCTTTCCCGGGACAGGAGGCGCTCGCCGTCTCGGTCTCGTCGCTCTGCCAGGCGCAGGGAGTCGTCGACGTCGCCGCCGCCGGCGCGTACGGCGACGTGCAGGTGTCCGGCTCCTTCCCGGTCACGCAGGAGCAGTGGGACGCGGGGGAGCGCAGCTACTACTGCTTCGTCGATCGCGCGGGCGGCGGAGAGCTGGTCGGCTCGTTGGCCGCGACTCCCGCGGCCTGAGCCGGCGCGCCGGGCTCGAACGGGGCGCCGGGAGCGTCGTGAGGCCCGGGACGTGCTCGCGTGCAGCGCACGTCCGCGCGCGGCCGGGCGTGCCGTTGCGGGGCGTGGACGGCGGCCGGACTTGTAGGGTTGCCGATCGTGCACGAGAACGACGCGAGCTCCCCGCCCGGACCCACCGGCTCCGTCGAGCTCAGCACGAACGGTGTCGGTCCGTGGCAGGGCGAGTGGCCCGACGACGAGCGGCTCGATCCGGAGCTGCTCGAACGCGGTGACGCGCGCAACGTGATCGACCGCTTCCGCTACTGGCGGCTGGAGGCGATCGTCGCCGAACTCGACCGCACCCGTCATCCGTTCCACGTGGCCATCGAGAACTGGCAGCACGACATGAACATCGGCTCGATCGTGCGCAGCGCCAACGCGTTCGGAGCCGCGGGCGTGCACATCGTCGGCCGCCGCCGGTGGAACAAGCGCGGCGCCATGGTCACCGACCGCTACCAGCACGTCCAGCACCACGAGACCGTCGCCGATCTGGTGCAGTGGGCCTCGGAGGCGGCGGTGCCGCTGATCGCGATCGACAACGTCCCCGGCTGCGTCCCCCTCGAGACCTTCGCGCTCCCCGAGCGCTGCCTGCTGCTGTTCGGGCAGGAGGGGCCGGGGCTCTCGGAGGAGGCGATCGCCGCCTCCGACGCCGTGCTCGAGATCACGCAGTTCGGCTCGACCCGCTCGATCAACGCCTCCGCCGCAGCAGCGGTCACGATGCACGCGTGGGTGCTGCAGCACATCCGCTTCTGACCGCGGACCCGTGCAGACGCGGCCTCAGACCACCGACTCCGGCGGGAACTCCGACTCGAGCGGCTCGGCCGACAGGAGCTCGTGCACGCCGCTCAGCACCTCATCGGGCCGGAACGGGTAGCGCTCGATCTCGGCCTCATCACTGATGCCCGTCATCACGAGGATCGTGTGCAGGCCGGCCTCGATCCCCGCGACGATGTCGGTGTCCATCCGATCGCCGATCATCCCGGTGTTCTCGCTGTGCGCTCCGATCTTGTTCATCGCCGAGCGGAACATCATCGGATTCGGTTTGCCGACGACGTACGGATCCTTGCCCGTGGCCTTCGTGATCAGGGCGGCGATCGCACCCGTCGCGGGGAGGACGCCCTCGGCGCTCGGCCCGGTCGCGTCGGGATTCGTGACGATGAAACGCGCACCCGCCACGATCAGCCGGATCGCCTTGGTGATCGCCTCGAAGCTGTAGTTGCGCGTCTCGCCGACCACGACGTAGTCGGGAGCGGTCTCGGTCATGATGAAGCCCGCCTCGTGCAGCGCGGTCGTGATGCCCGCCTCTCCGATCACGAAGGCACTACCGCCCGGCATCTGCGAGGCGCAGAAATCGGCCGTCGCGAGCGCGCTCGTCCAGATCCGCTCCTCCGGCACGTGCAGCCCGGAGCCCCGAAGCCGCGCCGCGAGATCGCGCGGCGTGAAGATCGAGTTGTTCGTCAGCACCAGGAACGGGATCCCCGAATCGGTCCACTCCTGAATCAGCTCGGGCGCACCGGGGAGCGCCTTGTTCTCGTGCACGAGAACGCCGTCCATGTCTGTGAGCCAGGCCTCGACTTCACTGCGGTTCGTCGCCATGGGGTCGATGCTATCGGCGCTACCCCGGCCGGAACGGGCCCTGACCGGGGAAGACCGGAGCCGACCCCGCGCGCCGCACTGTGGAGGAGCCTCCGCTGCGTGCCGGACGGCCGGCTCCCAGACCCCCACGAGCGCAGGCGGGTTAGCCTGGGGTCATGAGTGGCGAGAACCTGCTGGGCCCCGAACCGACCCTCCTCCCCGACGAGCCCGCGGTCACCGCGGCCCTCACGAAGCACGCGAACCCGGGAGCAGTCGAATTCGCCGCCCTCGCAGCCGCCCACCCCCGCTCCCCGCTCGCGTGGGCCCTCCTCGCCGACAGCGTCTGGGGCATCGACGCGGCCCTGCCCTCCTACGCGTACGCCCGCGTCGGCTACCACCGCGGCCTCGACCTCCTCCGAGCCGCCGGCTGGCGCGGCCAAGGCCCGATCCCCTGGCGCCACGGACCCAACCGAGGCTTCCTCCTCTCGCTCTACGCCCTCCGGCGCGCCGCCGAATCGATCGGAGAGACGGAGGAGGTCGACCGCCTCACCGCGTTCCTCCAGCAGGCCGACCCGATCGCCATCGACGAGATCGAGCGGTATCACGAGGATGCGTTACCCCCTACCGCCGCCATCGTCATCCTCGGCAGCGATTAGTCGCCGCCCGGGCACGGCGCTCGCGGCGTTGTCGTCGGTCGTCGTAGCGCCGCTACGACTCCCTCCTCCGCCTTGCGATCACCGCACCCGGACGACGACTCATCCCACCCTGGGGTGAGGGGTGGGGCCGTGCGCGTGGCGCACGAGCCGTGGGGGCGTTGTGTGCGTGGGGGCGGGAGCGTGCAGGGGCGAGCGGGGAGGGCTGGCGGGGTCGGGAGGTGAGGGAGGATGGGGGCATGGACGGCGGGGTGGACGACGGGTTTCTGGAGGGGCTCGCGGGGGCGGAGGCGGGGTTTCCGTTCGGGGCGGGGATCCGGGTGTGGAAGGTCGCGGGGAAGGTGTTCGCGCTCGAGTCGGAGCGGCACGGGCGGCCGGTCGTGAGCGTGAAGGCGCTGCCCGAGAACGTGGTGCACCTCGTCGCAGGGGTGGACGGGATCGAACCGGGTTACCACCTGAACAAGAAGCACTGGGTGACGGTCGACGCGGGCGGGATCGTGGAACCGGGGCTGGTCCTGGAGCTCGTGGCGGAATCGCACGCGATCGTCGTGGCGAAGCTGCCGCGACGGCTCCGCCTCGCCCTCGACGGCACAGCCACCGGCGCCATGGACGACGACCGCTGAGACACGACGAAGCCCCGCCCGGCACGCGCTCGAGGAGGAGCAGCGTGCCGCGACGGGGCGACGATCGGACGGCCTGGACCCCGGACGGCCTAGATCCCGTACGACTCGAGGTAGGCGGCGGTATCGCGCCAGCCGTCGACCGCGAAGCACTCGACGCCCATCGCCTTGACGGGGTAGTCGTTGCCGTCCGGGTCGAGGCGGTCGCCGACGAAGATCATCTCGTCGAGGGGGATGCCGGTCAGCTCGGTCAGCTTGTTCATCCCGTACGCCTTGTCGATGCCCTTCCGGGTGATGTCGACCGAGGTGGACCCCCCGGAGCGGACCTCGAGATCGGGGAGGACGGCCTGCACGGCCTCGCGCAGCGTGTTCTTCTTCTCGCCGCCCGGGTCCCACGCCTGCTTCGCCTCCACGGGCGCGGCCTGGCCGAGAGCCGAGAAGGTGATCTGCGAGTCGCGGTCCTCGAGGATCGGCCCCCACGTCTCGGACTCCCAGTAGCCGAGCTCCTTCGCCTTCTCCTCGACGGCGGCGAGGGCTCGCGACTTCTCGTCTTCGGTGAGGTTCTCGGCGTAGATCTGCTTCCAGTCGCCGGCTTCGTAGCGGTAGTACTGCGTGCCGCAGGTCGGCATGAGGTGCAGTTTGGCGAGCACCTCGGGATCAGCACCCTGGAGGCGGTCGAGGACCTGCATCCGGAACTGGCCGATCTGGCCGCCCGAGATGATGCACACCTCGGTCGCCGTGAGCAGCCGCACGAAGAGATCGGCCATCGCCGGGTCGACGGGGGACTTCGACGCGGCGAGGGTGTCGTCGAGGTCGAAGGCCATCAGGCGGGGCAGGGTGCTCATGGAACTCGTTTCACGGTGTGCGGACAGGGCGGTATCGAGGATACGGGGCCGTGCCGGAACTCGCTCCGACCGGTATCAGGACGCGCCGGACGCAGACTGGAGGCATGACAGCCGCCACTTCTCTCGCCGAACGACGTCGTCGCTCCGTCCCGCGCACCCTCGCCCGCATCCTCCTGGGCCTCCTGCTCGTCACAGCGGGCGCCGGGCACCTGACGTTCGCGCGGCAGTCCTTCCAGGCGCAGGTGCCGCCGTGGCTGCCGCTCGACGCCGACCTCGTCGTCGTGGCGTCGGGTGTGGTCGAGATCGCGCTCGGTCTGGCGCTCGTCGTCCTCGCGCGGTGGCGCGTGGTCGTCGGAGTCGTGGTGGCCGCGTTCTTCGTCGCGGTGTTCCCCGGGAACGTGTCGCAGCTCGTCACACGCACGTCGGCGTTCGGCCTCGAGACGGACGCCGCCCGTGCGGTGCGGCTCGTCTTCCAGCCGCTGCTCGTCGTCTGGGCGCTGTGGTCGACCGGAGCGTTCTCGGCCTGGCGGGAGCGGCGCCGGGCCCGTGCGGACCGAGTCTGATCCGTCGGCGGAGGCGATCCCCGGCGCGAACGGCGAACGGCGAACGGCGAACGGCGGCCGACGGGAGACCCGCCGACCGCCGTCCTGCTGCGCCGAGACGCTACGCCGTGCGGCGGCGTCGCGCGATCACCAGCGCGAGTCCCGAGAGCAGCAGCACCAGGGCGCCGCCCGCGAGACCGGCAGCGTCGGAGCCTGTGTCCGCGAGCGAGTCGGGCCCGGCGTCTCCGGCGACAGGGGCCGCTGTGGCGGTCGGCTGCGGCGACGGAGCGATGGTCGGCTGCTCGGTCGGCGCCCCCGGCTCCGAGGGCGCAGGACCACCGGGGATCTCGGCGGCCGGCTCCGTCGTCAGCGACCAGTTCGGGTCGAAGAAGTCGGCCTGGTCGATCACTCCGCGGTCGCTGGACCAGTCGATGAGCAGCTGGCGGATCTCGAGGCGCTCGTCGTAGACGAGGGGAGCCTGCGCGACCGCCGGGTAGCCGCCTCCGCCGCTCTGACGGTAGTTGTTGACCGCCATCACGAAGCGCTCGTCGTCGGCGACGGGCGTGCCGTCGGGGTGGGCGAGGCCGCGGATGCGCGAGCCCGCGGGCTGGGAGACGTCGATCACGTAGTCCAGGCCGGCGATCGCGTCGTAGTTGTAGTCCGGGACCCCATCGGGGCGCTCCGGGGTGGTCGCGTTCGTGCCCGTCTCGGGGTCGAACGCCGCTCCCGGCGCCGTCTGGGTGAAGTAGCGGGCCGAGAACTCGAGGTACTCGCGCACCTCGGCGCCGGTCAGCTCGACTCCGCGCAGGGTGTTCTCGTAGATGTACAGCCCCGCGATGTCGCGGATCGTGACCTGCCCCTGCGGGAACACGGCCGTGCGCGAGAACGGCGACGCCTGCGAGATGACGGGCAGGTCGGCCCACTCGGTGCCCTCGAGGGCCTTGTCGACCGTCTCGGCCTGGACGGTGTTGATGAAGTCGATGATCGGGGTGTCCTCGTAGCGGGACGTCTCCGCCGACAGCTCCTCGAGCGACTGGGCGACCGGCGTGTTCACGTACTTGACCGTGGTGGCGTGCTGCTCGGCGAGCGCGTCGACCACGGCCGGCGAGTCCTCGGGGATGTCCTTCGCGTAGACGGGCTTCGCGACCGGAGCCGCTCCCGACGACCAGTCGACCTCGAGACCGCCCGCGGCGTCCGGCACCAGGTTCAGCGTCACCTCGGTGAGGCCCTGCGCCCAGAACTTCGGCTGAGTGACGAGGACCTTCTCGCCGGCGACGTTCGTGAACATCGTCTCGGGGACGTCCTTGTGGCTGTGGCCGGCGACGACGACGTCGATGCCGGGGACCTGCGTCGCGATGTTGTTCACGACGTCCTCGTTGAGGTCAGCCGGGTCGTAGTCGGCGTCGGCGACGGTGCCCTGCCCCGTGTGTGCGAGCACGACGACCACGTCGGCCTGCTCCTGCACGATCGGGACCCACTGCTTCGCGGCGGCGACCATGTCCTGGAACTCCAGCACTCCGTCGACGTACTGCTTGTCCCACACCCGCACGCCCGGAGTCACGAGGCCGAGGACGCCGACGGTGACCTTCTTCCCGTCGATCTCGCGCTCGATCAGCGTGTACGGGTCGTGGTACGGCTTGCCGGTGGCCACGTCGATCACGTTCGCGCCGAGTAGCGGCGCGTTCAGATCGCCCTCGTAGGCGCTGAGCATGTCGAGCCCGTAGTTGTACTCGTGGTTGCCGACGACCTGGGCGTCGTAGCCGATCGTGTTGAAGGCGGTGGCCATCGGATGCGTCGTCTCGCCCGAGAGGACGCCCGCGGCGCCGTCGCCGAGCCCGTAGTAGTAGGTGAGCGGAGTGCCCTGGATCGCATCGCCGTTGTCCATGACGAGCACCGACTCGTCGCCCTTCTCGGCGCGGAGGCGGTCGACCTCGGTCGCGACGCGGGTGAGGCCCAGCGCGCCGTCGGCGGGGTACGGCGCGTTCGCGAAGTAGTCCCAGTCGTAGACGTGCCCGTGGACGTCCGTCGTCGACACCAGGGTGAGTTCGACGCCGTCGTCGGCGGTGGCGGCCGTCGCGACGGGGGCGGCCGTGACCGCTCCGAGCGCGACGACGGCGAGGAGGCTTGCGGCGCGGAGTCTGCGCATCGTGGTCCTGTTCGCGTGATAAGGGGAGGGTGAGCGTCCTCGAATCTATGCGTCCCGTGTGAACTCCGCGTGACGGGATGGAGAGCATTGCTCGGGGACGGGGACGGGGACGGGGACGGGGACGGGGACGGGGACGGGGACGGCCGGCCGGCGCGCCCCTCCGCTAGAATCGAGCGGCCGGTCGCGCGGATGCGGCATCGACTTCCGCGCCGGCCCGCCCGGCGAACCCTTCATCGGGTCGCACGCCCCTCCGTCGAAGAAGGACTACGCCATGCCAGCCATCGTCATCACCGGCGCCCAGTGGGGCGACGAGGGCAAGGGACGTGCGACCGACCTCCTCGGCAGTCGAGTCGACTACGTCGTGAAGTTCAACGGCGGGAACAACGCCGGGCACACGGTCGTCGTCGGCGACGAGAAGTACGCGCTGCACCTGCTCCCGTCGGGCATCCTCACCCCGGGGGTCGTGCCGGTGATCGCGAACGGCGTCGTCGTCGACATCGAGGTGCTGTTCCACGAGCTCGAGGCGCTGAGCGCCCGCGGCGTCGACGTGTCGAAGCTGCTGGTCAGCGCCAACGCGCACGTCATCACCAGCTACCACCGCACCCTCGACAAGGTGACGGAGCGCTTCCTCGGCAAGCGCCAGATCGGCACGACCGGACGCGGCATCGGCCCGGCCTACGCCGACAAGATCAACCGCGTCGGCATCCGCATCCAGGACCTGTTCGACGAGAACATCCTCCGCCAGAAGGTCGAGGGCGCCCTCGACCAGAAGAACCACCTGCTGGTGAAGGTTTACAACCGCCGCGCGATCCTGGTCGAGCAGGTGCTCGAGGACCTGCTGCAGTACACGGAGCGCCTGCGCCCGATGGTCGCCGACACCTCGCTGGTACTCGCCCAGGCGCTTGACGCCGGCAAGACCGTGCTGTTCGAGGCGGGCCAGGCCACCATGCTCGACGTCGACCACGGCACCTACCCGTTCGTCACGTCGTCGAACGCGACGAGCGGAGGCGCGGCCACCGGCTCCGGAGTCGCCCCCAACCGCATCGACCGCGTCATCGCCGTCATCAAGGCGTACACGACCCGCGTCGGCGCGGGTCCGTTCCCCACCGAGCTCTTCGACGAGTGGGGCGAGTACCTCCGCAAGCAGGGCTTCGAGTTCGGCACCACCACTGGTCGGCCTCGCCGCTGCGGCTGGTACGACGCCCCCATCGCGCGCTACTCCGCCCGGATCAACGGGGTCACCGACTTCGTGCTCACCAAGCTCGACGTCCTCTCGGGCCTCGAGACGATCCCCGTCTGCGTCGCCTACGACGTCGACGGGGTCCGCCACGACGAGGTCCCCGTCTCGCAGAGCGACTTCCACCACGCGAAGCCGATCTACCAGGAGTTCCCCGGCTGGCAGGAGGACATCTCGGGCTGCCGCGAGTTCTCTGACCTTCCGCAGGCGGCCCAGGACTACGTCCGCGCGCTCGAGGCGATGAGCGGCGCGAGGTTCTCGGCGATCGGCGTCGGGCCGGAGCGCGAGCAGGTCGTCGTCCTGCACGACCTGCTCTGACGGCTCAGAGCAGGTGCAGGCCGCGCTCGACCGCGGCGAGGATCGCGCGGTCGACCTCTGGCCACTGCGTGAGCACTTGCGTCGCCGAGAACCGCAGCGTGACGTAGCCGTCGGAGGAGGCGTGCAGATCGCGGCGGCGGTCGTTCTCGACGTCGTGCGTCGAGCGTCCGTCGAGCTCGATGATGAGGCTCCGGCCGATCAGCAGATCGACGCGGCCGACCCCGGGGATCCAGACCTGAGCCCGGGCGGTGATGCCTCTGAGGTGCAGCCGCCAGCGTGCGAGGGTCTCGAGTCCGCTCTGCGAGTCGTCCCGGACGAAGGCGAGTGCGGCCAGGAGCCTCGCGGGGCAGGCGGTCTGCAGCTCGGCGATCGCTCCGGTCGTGAGGAGGCGCTTCTCGAGGGCCGACTCGAGCGCGACGAGCAGGTCCTCGACTCCGACCGAACGGCCGAGCTGAATCAGCGCATGGACCGGCGAGACCCGGAGGCGTTCGTCGCCGGGATGGGCCGCATGCCAGTGCAGGCGGACACTTCGAGGCGCCGCTATACGGGCGGCGTGTGCCTCGACGTGCACATGCAGATGCGGTGAGCGCAGCACCCAGAGGCCGTGCGAGCGGGCGGCGTCGGTCGCGGCCAGTCGGCCTCCGAGCCGGAAGGCGGCGAGCACCTCGGGCGGCAGCCTCGGGGAGGCGTACTGGCCGCGACGGCCGCGGACCAGCCGGCCGTCCCTGACGGCCGCAGCGAGGAGTCGGTCCGTCGCCCCGGCGACGAGCAGGGAGCTGCGTGAGAGGACGCCGTCGTGCACAGCGAGGAGCGAATCGAAGTCCATGCGGTCGATGCTGGCGGAGTCGGTGACTCAGGCCTGGTCGCCGGAGGGCGTTCGGGACGGTCGGACGCCATCGAGCATCTGTGGAGGGGGATCAGTAGGAGCTTCCGTCAACAACGAAGGATGGAACCGATCCCACAACCGAGAACGTGCGGATCGGAGCCCGGCGATTCGAATTCTTCCTTCGTTGTTGACGGGACACCCGGTGCGAGCGCCGGATAATCGGCGCATGCAGATCTACGCCGACCTCCCGTCCGCCCGCGCGCGGCAGATCGTGGCCGACGCCCTCGCCCTCGGTGTCGCCGCGGTGGCCATCGCCGCCGGTCTCGCCGTCGGCTCGCTGATAGCCGGTCTCGCCGAGATCGGTCGTCGGCTCGAGAGCGCAGGAAGCGGCTTCGGGTCCACCATGAGTGACGCCGGCACCACCCTCGGCGGCATCCCGCTGCTCGGCGACGCCGTGCGTGCCCCGTTCGACGAGGCGAGCGGAGCCGGGTCGGTGCTGGCCGCCGCTGGCCGCGACCAGCAGCAGCTCGCGAGCGCGCTGGCGGTCGTCGCCGGTCTCGCCGTGGCCGGACTGCCGCTGCTTCTGCTCGCCGTGCTCTGGCTTCGGCCGCGCCTGCGTTTCGCCCGGCGCACCGCCGCTCTGCGCGCCCTCGGCGCGACCGCCGCCGGCTCGGAGCTGCTGGCTCTGCGCGCGCTCACTGAGGCGACGCCCCGCGAGATCGTGGCCGCGCACCCCGAGGCAGTGCCGGCGTGGCGTCGTGGCGACCCCGTGGCGACCGCCGCTCTCGCCGCCCTCGCGCTCCGCCGCTCCGGACTCCGACCGCGCTGACCACGCGTCAGCCGGCGCCGCGCCGACCGCGGGCCGGCCAGCGCCGCACGGATCACGGCGGATCCGCCGCAGGGATGACGGCGCGGGCACCCGCGGACGACGACGGCGACGTGAGCGCCTCCGTAACGTCGAGGACATGCAGAACCAGACCTCCTCCGTCGTGGCGCGCGTCGAGGGCGTGCGCAAGCTCTACGGCAGCACGCCGCCCGTCGTCGCCCTCGACGACGTCTCCCTCTCGATCGAGCGCGGGGAGTTCACCGCCGTCATGGGACCGAGCGGTTCCGGCAAGTCGACGCTCATGCACGTGCTCGCCGGCCTCGACACCGCCTCCTCAGGCCGTGTGTTCCTCGGCGACGCCGAGATCACTGCCATGGGGGACGCCGAGCTGACCGTCCTGCGCCGCCGCAGCGTCGGCTTCGTGTTCCAAGCCTTCAACCTCGTTCCCACGCTCGACGTCCGCGGCAACATCCGCCTCCCGTTCGAGCTCGACGGCCGCGCCGTCACGACCGAGGAGGAGGCGTGGATCGACCGCCTCGTCGAGTCCCTCGGGCTCCGCGAGCGCCTCACCCACCGCCCGCACGAGCTCTCCGGTGGCCAGCAGCAGCGCGTGGCCATCGCCCGCGCACTCGCCACCCGCCCGCAGCTGATCTTCGCCGACGAGCCGACGGGAAACCTCGACTCGCGCACCGGCCGCGAGGTGCTGACTCTGCTCCGCACGTCGACCCGCGAATACGGCCAGTCGATCGCCATGGTCACGCACGACCCGGTCGCCGCGGCCTACGCCGACCGCATCCTGTTCCTCCGCGACGGAGCCGTCGTCGACGACCGCCGCGGGATGACCGCCGAGGAGATCTCGCGCGCCATGCTCGCAATGGACGGTGCAGCGTGAGCGGCGTGCGCACGGGCACAGCTCAGGGCGGAGGCGCGGTCATCACGGTCTCCGCGCTCGCCGCCGCCTTCGGCGGATTCCTGGTGATGAGCGTCGTCGACATGGTCGCGGCCATGCAGGCCGCCCGGCTGGACGGAATCGAGCAGCTCGCCACGATCCTGTTCGCGGTGGGCTTCCTCCTCTTCGGCATCGCGGTCTACGTCGGCGGTGTCGTCACGGCCAACGCGGTCTCGACGGTCATCGCGGGCCGCACCCGCGAGATCGCCCTGCTCCGTCTGCTCGGAGCCTCCGGACGCGCGCTGCGCGGCGAGGTCGTGCGCAGCGGCCTCGCGCAGGGCGCGATCGGCGCGGCGATCGGGCTGGCCGTCTCGGTCGTGCTGGTCGCGGGCGGTGCCGAGATCGCGATGCTCACCGGCGCCGTCAAGCGCTTCGAGTACCCGATCCTCTCGGTGGGACTCCTGCTGCCGGGGGCGGCCGTGATCGTCGCCTCCGTGATCGCCTCCTGGTCGGGGTCGCGTCGCGTGCTCTCCGTCGCGCCGTCTCAGGCCGCGGGCTCCTCGGCGGAGCCGCGCTACGACGAGCTCCGCGGACGCACGTCGCGCAACATCCTCGCTTCGATCCTCCTGGTCATCGGTCTGGGCCTCCTGGCCACCGGCGTCGTCGTCGGACTGCTGGCGAGCCCCCTCGGGCTGATCCTCTGCCTGTTCGGCGGAATGGCGTCGTTCTCGGCGATCATCCTCGGCGCGCCGGTGCTCCTGCCTCCGCTGATCTCGCTCATCGGACGGGTCTTCGGCCGCGGTCCGGTCGCGCGCCTCGCGGCCGAGAACGCGGTCAGGAACCCGGCCAGGAGCGCCAGGGCCGTGATCGGCCTCGTCATCGGCGTCGCGCTCGTGACGACCTTCGCCGTCGGTGCCGCCACTTTCAGCACCATGATGGGCATGGCCTCGCGGGGCAACCCGGAGCTCTTCCAGCAGGTGCAGGAGCTCGTCACGATCACCACGCTGATCCTCAGCGTCCTGATCGGCTTCTCGGTCGTCCTCGCCACCGTCGGCATGGTGAACACGCTCTCGCTGAGCGTGCTGCAGCGTCGACGCGAGCTCGGACTGCTGCGGGCACTCGGCTTCACGGGGACCCAGGTGCGCTGGATGGTCGTCATCGAGGCCGCCCAGATGGTGATCGCCGCCTCGCTGTTCGGCCTGGTGCTCGGGGTCCTCTACGGCTGGTGCGGAGCGCTCGCCGCGTTCGGCGGAAGTCCCGGGATCGGGATGATCCCGCCGACCGTCCCCGTGCCCGTGGTCGCCGCTGTGGTCGGTGCCAGCATCCTGATCACCACGATCGCCGCGGTGCTGCCTGCCCGTCGCGCCACGACGGTCTCGCCGGTGGAGGCGCTGGCCGTCGCCTGACCGCCTTGCACAGAGAAGGGCCGTCGTCCGGAGGAATCCGGTCGGCGGCCTCTCCGCCGTTCACAGCACCGAGAAGCCTGCGCTGAGGCGTTCGCGCCCGCTGACCGCCATCAGGAACTCCTCCGCCCGGCCCGCCCGCGCGGCCAGCCCGCCGGCCAGCGCGCACGTCGCCTCGACGGCTTCGGCGGGCAGCCCGTGCGGAACTCCGGTGGCTCGGGCCAGGTCGAAGCCGTGCACCACCAGCTCGAGCACCCGGGTGCGGAGGTACTCGGCCAGCTCGATCGCGTGCTCGCCGACGGCCACGAGCCGGCCGGGCGGCTGCGCCGCGATCAGCGCGGAGGCGCGACCCGCCGCCTCCGCCACCATCCGCGCGGTGGTCGCCCAGCAGGCGGCCCGACTCCGCTCCGCGCCGCGCAACCGCGGCCGGATCGCCGAGGTTCCCCGCGAGCGCGCCGTAGTAGTCGAGTGCGTCGTCGATGGTGCGCGCAGGAGGTTCGGGCGCGAGCAGGGCGGTCTCGACCGTCAGTACGGCCCGGGACGCGTGGCCCGCGAGACCGCGGACATCCCACTCGCCCAGCCCCGGCTGCGTCCACTGCTCCTCGCGCACCTGCTCGAGCAGGCGCGCGAGCGCGGCGGCGGACGACTCGAACAGCGCAGCGGTGCTCATGGACCTCATGCTGCCACCCGGCTGCTCCATCCGTCGTCCACACTGGAGGGATGAGTACCCCGCGTCGCCCCGTCCCCGTCCCGCTCGCCGGCCGCGCGATCGTGCTCGAGCCCCTCGCCGCCGTGCACACCGAGCCGCTGCGCCGGGCGATCGTCCGCCCCGAGGTCTTCGCCGGTGGGTACGGAGGCGGCGCGGCCGGCCTGCCGACCACCTCCGAGGACTTCCACGCCTTCGTCGAGCGCTACTACCCGTGGCGCACGGGCATGCCCTACGCGGTGCTGCTCGAAGGACGAGTGGTCGGAACCACCTCGCTCGCCGACTTCGACGAGAACCGAGAGTCGGCTCATCTCGGCTGGACCGCTTACGCGCCCGAGGTCTGGGGCACCGCCGTGAACCCCGAGGCGAAGCGCCTCCTGCTCGGGCTCGCCTTCGACAGCGGCTACGAGCGGGTGAAGCTGCAGGCCGATGCGGCGAATGCGCGGTCGTGCGCGGCGATCCGGCGGCTCGGCGCTGTGTTCGAGGGAATGCTCCGGCACGATCAGCGGCGGGCCGACGGTTCGTGGCGCGACACAGCTGTGCACTCGATCCTGGCGGAGGAGTGGCCGGCGGTCCGGGAGGCGCTCGACCGCCGCATCGAGGAGGCGATAGCGCGCCCTGCGGCGCCCGCGCAACCGCTGACCGGACAGCGGATCCGGGAGTAGGAAGGACGCATGGACCGAATCCATGACGCCGGCAGCTCTGTGCTGACAGGAAGCGCGATCGCGCGGTCGCTGGTGCGCTACGCGGAGGCGCTGGCCATGACCAGGGTTCCATGACCGTCGATATCCCGATCCGTCAGGAGTCGGGGCGGGTGGGTCGCGCAGCGCTGCTGGTCGGTCCGGCCAGCCAGCTGTTCTCGGAGCACGAGGACGACGGGCTCGACGAGTTGCTGGACGAGGAGCTCGTCGAGAGCCTGAACCTGGAGGCTGCTCGCCTGGGTGTCTCGCATCCCGTCGCCGAGGAGGACGAGGGCGCCAGTGCTCCGCACGCGGTCGACGCCGAGATCCCGCGGTTCCACGTCGACGACGAGTCGTGATGTTTCCCGCGGGCTCGGCCTGCCGCGCCGGTAGAGTCGGCACGGACGACCCCGATCGCTTTCTGGCTGACGGGCGTCTTCCCGAACGGAGAACAGCCTGATGGGGCGACTGGTCTACGATTCCACCCTCGAGGCCGATTTCGACGATCGGCTGCTGGCCCACCTGCAGATCGTGATCGGGTCGAAGCTCGCGCGCAACGAGTCGTTCTACTTCTCGTGGAAGGATTCGCAGGCGGTCGGTGACGGGCGCACCTCGATCTGGTTGCATCCCTCGATCCCGCTGCGGTTCAAATACCACGGCGGCCGGGCACCCGCGGTCAACCCCGACTGGATCCGCCAGCTCTTGGCGGACTCTCACACTGCCCACGGTCTGCGGATCAGCGAAGAGCCCCACGGAGCCGCTCGCTCTGCCGAGGAGAACCTCCCGTGAAGCGGGTCGAGATCATCTACGGCGGGGCGCGGTTCAGCCTGAGCGACACGACTGCCGTCGAGGTCCGAGAGAGGGTCGAGCGCGCGTTGGACGGGTCGGCGTCACCCTGGATCACGGTGAATCAGGGCGAGGGGGAGCCGCGGGAGACATCGATCCTCATCACGTCGGGCGTCGCGTTCTCTGTCGCGGACGTCGCGCACTGAGGGCACGGAGCGTCGGAGGGCACGGGCGCCTGAACTCTCGGGTCCTCGCGCGTGGTCCTCGCCTGCGAGGACAGCTCGATGTCGGCGGGACTCTCCGTGGCGCACGAGCAGCTCGGGCGGTCCGGCCGTCGGGGGAGTGCACGTCTCCACGCTCCGCCTCCGCTCTGCCGGGAGCCAGGGGTGGCGCGGAGGCGTGCTACGGATCGGAGCCGGAGGAACGCTCCTCGGCCGAGACGGCGGAGATGACCGCGGCGAGCGTCTCGGGATCACCGAGGATCCGGAAGTGCCCGCCCGTCTCGATCCGCACGTTGACGGCCCCCTCGAGCATGCTGCCCTCGGGGATGTGCGGGTCGAACAGCCCGAACACCGAGGTGATCCGCCCATTCGCGCCGGCACGACTCGACAGCAGCAGGGTCGTCGCGTCGCGCGGCGAGAAGGCGCGGAGGCTCCGCAGGACGAGGTAGGGCGCGTAGCGGGAGCCGCCGAACGGAGTCGCCACGGCCACCATCCGACCGACCCGGCCCTCGGGGTCGAGTTCGGTCATCACGTACTTGCCGATCAGGCCGCCCTTGCTGTGCGCGACGATGACCACGTCGCGGAGGCCGTGCTCGGTGAGGTAGGCCGCCACGTCTTCCGCCGTGCTCGCGACAGGGCGGCCGTTGCGGCCGAGGCTCGTCAGGACGTGCAGCGGATGCCCGTGCTCGTGCAGCGGGTCGATGACCGGGCGGAGGAACGACCAGGTCTCCCAGATCCCCGGGAGGACCACGATCGGCCGCTTGTCGCCGTCGAGGTAGTCATCTGGAGCGCGGCGCGAGAGGAGGCCGCGCACCTGCCAGGCGACGGCGTAGGCGTAGTCGCGGATCCACCAGACCGCGTCCCGCACCAGGCGCCGAGGGCGGCTCATGCGACCGGCTCCGGGCACGCAGGCACGGGCGCGACGGGCGTCTCGCCGAGCGCGGCGGCGAAGCGGAGGATCTCGCGTGCGAGCGCCTCCGGCTCGGTCCGCGGGACGACGTGGCGCGACTGAGCGAATTCGACCCAACCTCCCTCTCGTGCCTGCGCGGTGAGGCGCTCGCACCAGCCGCGGGTGGCGATCGGATCGTCGCGGCCGCGCACGACGAGGACCGGCACCTCCAGCTCGGCGACATGCTTGAGCACGGGGTGCCGCAGCATCTCGGGCAGCTGGCGCAGGTACCAGCGGACGCCTCCGCGCAGGTAGTCGGCCAGCAGGAGCGCATCCACGCCCGCCGGTTCGCCGAGGCAGTCGCGCAGGAGCGCCAGCCCCTGCCTGACGGCGCCCGGGCGATCCGGGTCGACCACCGGTCCGATCAGCACCGCTCCGTCGACCAGCCCGGGCGCGCGCAGGCCCAGCTCGACCGCCACCTGCGACCCCATCGAGTGCCCGACGACGACCGCGCGCGAGACGCCCAGCCCGAGGAGCACCTGCTCGACGTGCCGCGCGTGGTCCTCGATCATGATCCTCCGCCGCGGACGCCGGTTGGCGCCGAAGCCGGCCAGGTCGACCCCGATCACGCGGCCGTGCCGCTTGAGCCGGGCGGCCAGCGGGGAGAAGGTGTGGTGCGACATCCCGATCCCGTGGATCAGGACGAACACGGCGTGCGCCCCGGCCGGCCCGGTGTCGACGGTGCGCAGCTCGACACCGTCGACCTCGTGTCGCACGGGGAGGACGCGGGCGGGCGGTGTCGGCAGCATTGTCCCAGGCTAGGGATCGGCGGCCCGGCCCGCGCGGGGATGCGCCCGCCTCCGCCGTGGTCTCGGCGGTATCGGCCCTGGGGAGGAGCCTCTTCTCCTCCTCCAGTCGGCGCAGCAGCTCGAGCTGTGCCGCCGGCACCCGGGCCTGGAGGTGGTGCGCGTAGGCCAGCGGCATGAAGCCGTTCGCGGGCGGGCCGGGCGCCAGCCCCTGCAGATGCGCGAGCAGCGCTCCGCCGCCTCCGGGCCGGCGAGCCCGAGCACCTCGGCGTTCTCCGTCAGCAGCCGCCGCGTGTCCTGGTCGAGCACCTCGTCTCCTCCCGGTGTCCGGCACCGTACCGCCCGACCTGTCCGCGAGCCGGCCCGCGCCGCCGGCCCGCGCCGCCGGCGCCGCGATGTGTCGCCGCTCCAGGGCGGGAGCGCCCGGCCGCTGTCAAGCGGCTCCTCCCCGGCGGCGCCCCTGCCTAGCCTCGAGGAAGGGCCGGCGCGCGCCGCCCGCGGAGGGATGACGACATGCGGATCGCGATCGTCGGGGCGACCGGCAACCTGGGGACGGCGCTGCTGCGGCGCCTGCACGGCGAGGCCGGTGTGGAGGAGGTCGTCGGCATCGCCCGCCGGGCCCCGCGACCGCACTCCGAGGAGTACCGCGGCGTGCGCTGGGTCGAGGTCGATCTCGCGTCGAGCGAGGCGCCGCGCCTGCTCCGCGAGGCCTTCGCGGGGATGGACGCCGTCGTGCACCTCGCCTGGGCGCTGCAGCCCAGCCACGACGAGCCGTTCCAGCGTCTGATCGATGTCGGAGGCACCGCGGCAGTTCTCGCAGCAGCAGCCGTCGCCGGAGTCGGCCAGATCGCCGTCGCGTCCTCGGTGGGCGCCTACAGCGCGGCGTCCAAGGCGATCCGGGTCGACGAGGACTGGCCGACCGGCGGTCTGCACACCTCGACCTACAGCCGGCACAAGGCGGCGAACGAGCGGGCCATGGACGCGTTCGAGGCCGAGCATCCGGGGATCGTGGTCACCCGCCTGCGCCCGGGACTCGTGTTCCAGCGCGGCGCAGCGACAGAGATCGCCGGACTGTTCGCCGGTCCGCATTACCCCACCCGGTGGCTGAGGGCGCTCCGGGCGCCGGTGCTGCCTCTCCCGCGGACGCTGATCTTCCAGGCGGTGCACGCCGACGATGTGGCGGACGCGTTCTGGCGGGCTCTCGATCGGCGCGCGGGCGGTGCGTTCAACATCGCGGCCGAGCCCGTCCTCACTCCCGAGCGGCTCGCGCGCGCGTTCGGTGCGCGCCCGGTGACGGTGCCCTTCGGGCTCCTCCGCTCGATCATCACCGCGACCTGGCACCTCCGGCTGCAGCGGACGGACGCCGGCTGGCTCGACATCGCCGGCAACGTCCCCGTGATGTCGACGGAGCGGGCGCGCGCCGAACTCGGCTGGACGCCGAACCGCACGGCGGAGGAGGCGCTCGCCGAGCTCGTCGCGGGTCTCGCCGACCGCGCGACGGTGGCGGGCTCGCCTCCGCTGCGCGGGTAGCCGAGGCGAGCCCTCGACTCAGCTCTGCTCGTTTGCCACGCGGATGAGGACCTTGCCGGTCGCGCCCTGCTCGACCGCGTCGTGTGCGGCGGCGGTCTGCTCCAGTGGGAACCACGTCAGCGGGAGTCCCGCCTCCTCTCCCACCGGCAGGGCCCGGTCCGCGAGCGCGGCGGTGATGTCCTCCGCCGCTGCCTGCAGCGCCTCCTCGCCGACGGTGTAGAGCAGCAGGCCCTGCCAGCGGGCGTTCTTGACGAAGCCGGCGACGATCGGCACGGTGAACTCGTCACCGTTGTTGTTCGCGTAGTAGGCGATGCTGCCGTGGTTCGCGAGCACCTCCACGTCGAGCGCAGCGTTCTGCGCCGGCGCGACCTCGACGATGTGCTCCACTCCGTCCGGAGCGAGCTCGCGGATGCGGTCGGCGAGAGCACCGTCGGGGTACTGCAGCACGTGCTGCGCGCCGGCGGCCCTGGCCAGGCGCTCCTTGGCGTCGCTGCTCACCGTCGCGATCACGGTCGCGCCCGCCCACACCGCGAGCTGGACTGCGGCGTGCCCGACGGCTCCCGCACCGCCCTGGACCAGCACGGTCCGGCCGGCGAGGGCGCCGGGCGAGAGCCGGGACGGCCCGTGCTCGTGCACGGTGAGTGCGCGGTGGGCGGTCATCGCGGGGACGCCCAGACTCGCGGCGACCTCGGTGCCGATGCCGTCGGGGAGGCGCACGACGTGCTCGGCGAGCAGCACCGTCGACTCCTGCGCGGTACCGGTCGGGCGTCGATGCGCCGAGAGGTACATCCACACCCGGTCACCGACCGTCAGGCCCTCGACGCCCTCGCCGACCGCGTCCACGACTCCGGCACCGTCCTGGTTCGGAACCACCTCGTCGAAGGCGAGCTCGCCGTCGGCACGAGCCTTCCAGTCGGTCGGATTCACGCCGGAGGCGAGGACGCGGACGCGGACCTCACCGGCCCCCGGGGATTGCGTCTCGCGGTCGACGAGGGAGAGGACGGAGGAGTCACCGGTGCGGGAGTAGACGATCGATCGCATACCGAGGCCAAGGAGTACGCACTGCCCGGTATTCCCTCCGGAGGCGGGGCGGAGGACGTCCCGCGTCGGAGCGGCCGACCGGACCGGCATCCAGCGTCGCGGCCTACGGCGGACGTCGCGGGCCGCCTATCGTGACGGTCGCTCAGATCGTGCTCTCGGGGTGGGAGACGGAGACAGGGGGAACCCATGCGAGTCCGGTTCGATGCGGAGACGGCGGCGGTGCTCTCCTTGCGGCGGCGGGGCATGGCGACCGAGCTCACCCATCAGGGAATGGAGCGGCAGGGGGCGGTGGTCGATGTGCAGACCGCCTTTGGTGAACGTCGTGGGGGGCGGAGCGCGGGCGGTCCGCGCGGCTGTCGCGACGGTACTGCTGATGGTTGTGCTCTGCGGCTGCGGGGCCAGCGGAGGAGGGGGCGCTGCGGTGGATCGTCGGGACGCGGCGGGGATGACTCGGTCGGAGGTGGCCGAAGTGAGTCTGGAGGAGGAGTTCGAGTCGAATGCGCAGCATGACGTGCAGCCGGACGAGCTGTTGCGGGATGCGCAGTTGCGGATCGGTGACGGTGTGTGGTGGCGAGACCGTGCCGGAGCACGGATTCAACGGCGGTGTGGGTGGTGGTCTCCCCGGGGGCCCGGGCGAGAACAGTTGTCACGTGACCTGCACTCGCATCATTCAGCCTCCTGGTGCTCATGGTGACCTGGCCGACCTGGACCCGATGCTGGCGTTCGTCGAGGAGCGGGGTGGGAGTACGTCATCCGCGAGTATCCGAAGAGCGCTGAGTTGTGGGGGATCACCGGCGACGGCTATCGTCCTCCGTTCCTGATTCAGGAGAGCGGCCAGTACTCGATCGAGGTGTACAGCGAGTCCCGTTCCCGCGTTGGGATGCGCCGGTTCATCCTCGGGGGCGCCAGTGACGCACGGACGGGCGGTGGGGCGAGACGCCCACCGCCCGTCCGTGCACGGTCGCCTACGACTGCGCGTCCTCCTGCACGGCGTGCTTGGCCTCGCGCGCCGAGTCCTGCACCTCACCGGCGGCGGAGGAGCCCGCCTCCTTGACGTTCTGGGCCGCGTCCGTCGCGGAGTCCTTGACCGCGGCGAACGCCTGCTGCGCGGGCTCGCGGAGCTCGCCCGCCGCCTCCTTCGCTGCATCGGTCACCGTGTCGACGACCGGCTGGACCTGCTCCTTGACGCGGCTGGCCGCCTCCTTCTCCCCGCTCGTCGCGGGGATCAGCGAGGCCACGAGCAGGCCGGCGCCGAAGGCGATCAGGCCCACCGCGAACGGGTTGCCCTCTGCCGTCGACTTCGCCGAGCCGGCTCCGCTCGAGAGCGAATCGGAGGCGTCATGCGCCGAGCCCATCACGCGATCGCGGACCGAGCCCACGGCCGACTTCACCTTGTCGGTCTGCCGCTGCGCGATCGCGCTCGGGCTGACCTTCTCGGCCAGCGCGTCCACGTCCCCGCCGAGCTCGGAGCGGGTGCGCTCGATATCGGCCCGGATCTCCTCCGGCGTCTTGTTCTGTCCTGCGTCGTACGTCATCGTCGTGCCCCGTTCGGCTTGAGGGTGTCGGGAATCTTCTTGAGTGTGTCGACCGTCTCGGGTACACCATCGACCTGCTTCAGGCTCCGGCGGCCGACGGCGAACAGGATCGCGGCCACGACGCCCCAGATCACCGCGACGACGACGCCAGACCAGCCGTTGCCGATCAGCGTCCCGAGGCTCCACCAGAGGGCGATCGAGAGGAAGAGCACGGCCATCAGCGCGGCGTAGCCGGCTCCGCCGAGCAGGCCGGCTCCCTTGCCCGCCTTGCCCGCGGACTCCTTCAGCTCGGCCTTGGCCAGCGCCATCTCCTGGCGGATCAGGGTCGACAGATCGCGCGAGACCTCCCCGAGCAGATCGCCGAGCGATGTCGAGCCCGCGCGTTCATCCGGAGTCGGCTCCGAGGAGCGGGGGACGCCAGGGACGCCACTCACGGCCGGGAGCCGTTCGGGAGGGAAGTGTCGCCGAGCGACGTTCCCAGCGGGTCCGGGATCGGCTCGGTCGGCTCGTAGTCGCGTTCGAACGAGCTCGATCCGACGGTGCCGTACGCCGAGGGGGCGGGGGCAGCGAACTCGGGACCGTCGGTCCGAGCGCTCTGAGCCTCCTTCTCGTCCTTCGCCTCGGCGGTCAGGGCGCGCAGGAGGCGGCCGCCGACCAGGCCAGTGGCTGCGGCGATCAGGATGAAGGCTCCCGGGCGGCGCCGGGCGAATGACCGCACGTCGTCGAGCAACTGCGACGGGTCGCGCTCCTCGAGCCACTGGGCGACGGCTCCGTCCGACAGCGCGACTCCCGCCACCTGATCGCGACCGCGAATACTGCCAGCTCGGCAGGGCGCCGAGCAAGCCCCCCGGTGTGTTCAGGCGGCGAGCAGTCAGCGGTCCTACGGTCGTGCCATCGATCAGCGAAGGAGGCACCACCATGGGGCTCGATGACAAGATCAAGAACGCCGCTCAGGACATCGCCGGCAAGGCGAAGGAAGCGATCGGCGACCACAAGAACGACGAGAGCCTGAAGGCCGAGGGCCAGAAGGACCAGGCCGCGGCCTCGGCCAAGAAGGTCGGCGAGGACGTCAAGGACGTCTTCAAGTAGGTCTCGCGGGACACGACGGAGGCGGCGCTCCCCAGGGGGGGCGCCGCCTCCGTCGTCGTTCAGGAGCGGAGGGGGACGGCGACCCGGTCGGCGACCGCGCGGTTGAGGCGCAGCGGGGCGCGGTGTCCCCACGTGCCCCAGCGCCACAGCCACTCGAGCGGACCCTGGCTGAACGACCGGAGCCAGAGTGTGCTCGCCACCCATTGAGCGACGAGGATGACGGCGACCGTCGAGAACAGTGGCACCCACGACGTGCTGTGCGGGAAGTCGAGGAGCGCGTTGGCGCCGAGCATCAGCGGCGCGGCACTGACGTAGTTGGTGAGCGCCATCCTGCCGAGCGGGCTGAAGGCCGCCTCGAGGACTCGCGAGGCCCGGGTGGTCATGATCAGCGACACCAGCGAGGCGTAGACGCCGGCTGTGGCGAGACCGGCCGGCGCGGACGCGACGTCGAACCCGGAGTTCTCGATCGCGCTCGCCTGCCAGAGTGCGAGCGGGACGGCGAGCAGGCTGAAGGCGATCAGGGCGATGCCGGATCCGCGCCTCGAGCGGCCGAAGGCCGTGACGACTCCGTAGCGGGTGAGCGCAGAACCGAGGAGGAACAGCCCCGGGATCAGGGTGATGCCGCCGCCGGTGACCGCGAGGCTCCCCCCGAGAAGGGCGACGGCCGCCACCGCGACGGCCCACCGCGGCAGCCAGGTGCTGGGCAGGAGGACGACGAGTCCGAAGAGCGCGTAGGGCAGCAGCGCCGAGCCGGGCTGCAGCATCTCGAAGGGGATGCCGATGGCGAGCAGGAGGAGCAGCCTGCGCAGCAGAAGGAGTCTCGGCCGCTGCGCCCGACGGGAGGCCGACTCGAGGAAGATCGAGAAGCCGATCCCGAACAGGAGCGAGAACAGCGGGAAGAACCGCTGTTGGACGAGGAGCTGCAGCCACCCGCTCGGATCGGCGAGGGTGTAGGGGCCGGTGACGTCCGACTCGGCGCCGAAGTGCGTGAGCGGTCCGATGTTGACGAAGATGATCCCGCACAGCGCGAGACCGCGGAGGACATCGAGCGCCGCCACTCGACCTCTGATGATCGGGGGGCGGTCCTGGGACTGACTGGTGTGCACGGTGGGTGGCCTCTCAGAGCGCGGCCCGGCTCTCGGGCAACTGCTTCGATCCCATCGTCGAGGAGCGGCGCCGACCGGGCATCGGCCGTTCGGCCGGTCTCGTCACGGGGACGGAGCAGCCGCGTCAGGGCCGGAGGAGGCCCGAGCTCCAGGCCCACGCGGCGATCTCGACGCGGTTGCGGGCCTCCAGCTTGGTTTGCAGGGCCGAGAGATGGGATTTGACCGTTCCGAGCGAGATGAAGAGCGCCGCGCCCACCTCGGCGTTCGTGAGCCCGCGTCCGACGAGTTCGGCGACCTCGATCTCGCGCGGTGTGAGCTCGGGATGCAGGGTGCTCGCCGTCCGCGGCGCGAGGTGCTGCAGCAGGCGCACGGTCACCGACGGGCTGATCAGCTGGTCTCCCGACTGCGCGGCCCGAACGGCCTGGACGAGCAGCCCCGGCCCGGCATCCTTGAGGAGGAACCCGGAGGCGCCGGCGCGCAGCGCGCCGTAGACGTACTCGTCGTCGTCGAAGTTCGTGGCCACCACCACCTTCACCGGGACCCGCGCGCGGGGCCCGGCGAGCAGCTGAGTGAGCTCGAGGCCGTCCATGCGCGGCATGCGGATGTCGACGATCGCGACGTCCGGGGCGAGCCGCTGAGCCACCTCCAGCGCCGTCAGACCGTCGTCGCACTCGCCGACGACGTCGATGTCGGGCTCGGCCGCGAGGATCCTGACGAGCGTGGACCGCACCTCGGCATGATCGTCGGCGACGAGGACCCGGATGCTCATCGCCCGACGTCCAGAGGGATCGCGGCTCGGATCGCCCAGGTCGCTCCGTCCGGTCCCGCCTCGAAGCTGCCGCCGAGGATCCGGGTCCGCTCGCGCATCCCGAGCAGGCCGAGGCCCGCCGAACCGGGCACGGGGTCGCTGCCCGGTTCCGCTTCCAGGGGACTGACCACGCGGACGTCGAGGACTCCGCCGCTCTCGGTGACGGACACCTCCAGCCAGGTGGCGCGCGGGGCGTGCCGGGAGACGTTCGTCACCGCCTCCTGAACGATGCGGTGGACCGCGGTCTGCACCTCGTCCGGCACGTCGGTCGGGATCCGCTCGATGAGACGGGCCCGGCCTCCGGTGGATGTCGACTCCCAGTGCTCCAGGAGCGGCGGCAGCTCCGACAGCGCGGTGCCGCCCAGCTCGGGATTCTGCTCGACACCGCTCGCCCGCAGTGTCGACACCCAGCGGCGCATCGCCACGAGCGCCTCCGATCCCGCGGCCTCCACCCGAGCGAGGTCGTCATCGAGTCCGGAGGGCGATCCGTCGAGAGAGCGCCGTGTGGCCTGGACCATCAGGATCATGCTGGTCACTCGGTTCGTGAAGTCGTCGTGGAGATCGCGAGCGAGGCCGTCGCGCTCCTCCTGGGTCGCCACGGCCAGGGCCAGCCGACGCTCGCCGTCCATGTTGCGGAGCACTGCTCCTGCCGCGAGAGCGCATCCCGAGGCCGCGATGAGGAGGACGACGAAGACGGGGGCGTCGGAGGAGAACGCGCGGAGGGGGAGGCAGACGACGGCCACGGTGATCAGCGCCGCCTCCGCCCACCCCCGGCGGCCGTTCACCCGGCGGGAGGCGGCGGCGACGAGCACGAGCAGTACGAAGCACTCACCGAGTCCGAAGGATCCGGAGGACCCGGAGACCACCGCCAGACCGGTCACCACGGCGGTCCCCGCGAGCGACAGCAGCCCGACCGTCCACGTGCCGACCCGGCCGAGCAGCGCGAGCGTCCCGAGCACGACAGTCGCCACGAAGACGAGCCGCGCCGCGGGCGAGGGGGAGAGGGCGAGATCGACGAGCGTCAGCAGGACCGCGCCGACCGTGTAGACGGTCCATTCCATCCACCGCGGATGCCTCCGCTCCGCCCCCGGGGGCACGTCGGCCACGGCCGGCACGGGCTCCCGACGCGGTCTCCGCGACGCGCTCAGGCGTCCGTCACGGGGGCGGGGCGCGGCGTCACCTCCGGCTGCTGCCGGTGCTCGGCGCTCCAGCTCGCGAGGAGCTTCAGCGAATCCTCGGACCCGCTGCCGGGCTGTGCGCTGTAGATGAGGAAGTTGAGGCCAGGATCGGCCATCAGCTCGAGTGCCTCGTAGACGAGGTGCAGATCGCCGACGACCGGGTGGTGGAAGTGCTTGTCGCCCGTCGCATGGTGTCGGACCTCGTGCGCGCCCCACCGGACGCGGAACTCGTCGCTGCGGGTCGAGAGCTCGCCGATGAGGTCCTGCAGCCCCCGGTCGTGCGGGTCGCGGCCCGCCTCGGTGCGCAGGATCGCCACGTTGATGTCGGCCGACATGCTCCAGTCGGGGTAGAACCGCTCGGACTGCTCGCGCTGCAGGAACGCGTACCGCGCGAGGTTCACGGGACGCTCCGGGCGTGAATAGACGTCGGAGTAGAGGGCGCGGAACAGGGAGTTCTCGGCCAGGACGTCCATCCGCCCGTTGCGGACGAACGCCGGCCCGGTGGTGACGGCGTCGAGGGCGAGCTGTACCCCGGGCCGCACGCTGACCGGACCGCGGGGCCGACGAGCGGCACGGAGGGGCGATTCGTTCGCGGCTGCCGCGAGGTCCCGGAGATGCGCGCGCTCCGCGGTGTCGAGTCGCAGCGCGCCCGAGACGGCCTCGAGCACGCTGGCGCTGACACCGGTCAGCGACCCGCGCTCGACCCGCGAGTAGTACTCGACGCTCACCCCCGAGAGCAGGGCGACCTCGCTCCGACGCAGGCCCGGCACGCGACGCTTGCTCCCGCCGGGCAGCCCGACCTGCTGCGGCGTCACTCGTGCGCGGCGCGAGACCAGGAAGTCTCGGACCTCTTCGCGATTGTCCATGCCTGTCACCGTACGGCGCGGCCCGGATCCGTGGGGTGTTCTGTCAGGACACCTCCCAGCAGTGCCTCGCCGCGTGAGGTGACAGGGCGGTTGAGTGGTCATTCTCGCCGGCGTCCCCCAGACACCGTCAGCGCCGAGACAGCCACACCGAGAGACCCCGAGAGACAAGGAACAACTATGTCGGACACCGGCGCGCGGAGCCCCCTCCGCCAGCAGCTCGGCGACATCGCACCAGGCGGTCGCCGCAGGACGTGCACTGGTCGCTGCTCCAGCGCGTCGAGGCGAGCCCGCTGCGGAGCCGCCACGTGAGCCGCCGCCTCACATTCCTCTTCGCTCTCGCCGGGGGCGCGGCGGTCGGCAACCTCTACTGGGCGCAGCCCCTGCTGGACGTCATCGCCGCCGATCTCCGGACCGGCACCGCGGCGGCGGGCTGGCTCGTCACGGCGACGCAGCTCGGCTACGCGGTCGGAGTCCTGCTCTTCGTGCCCCTCGGCGATGTCCTCGACAGGTCGCGCCTCGTCCCGATCGCCGTGCTCGCCTCGGCGGTCGCCCTCGCGGCCAGCGCGCTGGCGCCCACCTTCGCGGTGCTGGTCGTCACGCTCGCGGCCGTGGGGCTGACCACCGTCTCCGGGCAGATCCTCGCTCCGCTCGCCGGAGACCTCGCCGACGATGCGTCGCGGGGCCGGGTCGTCGGCACGGTCGTCTCGGGCATCCTCTCCGGGATCCTCGTCTCGCGGACGCTGAGCGGCCTCGTCGCCGGGGTGGCCGGCTGGCGGTCCGTGTACGTCGTCGCCGCGGTGCTCGCGGTCGTCGTCGCCGTGCTCCTCGCCCGGGCGATCCCGTCTCTGGAGCCGCGGACGACGCTGCGGTACCCGGCCCTGATCGCCTCGGTGTTCACGATCGTGCGGCGGGAGCGGGTCGTGCGGTGGAGTCTCGCTCTCGGCTGCACCTCCTTCGCCGTGTTCACCCTGTTCTGGACGGCGCTGACGTTCCTCCTGAGCGCGCCTCCGTTCTCGTACTCGGCGACGACCATCGGGCTCTTCGGGCTGATCGGCCTGGCCGGCGCGGTCGCCGCGCAGCGTGCCGGACGGCTGCAGGATCGAGGCCTCGCTCTGCCCGCGATCGGCATCGCCTGGGTCCTGGTGATGGCGGCGTTCGTCGTCGCCGGGCTCGGGGCGGAGTCGGTGGTGGCCGTCGTCGTCGCGATCCTCGTGCTCGACATCGCGATCCAGGGGCACAACACGATGCTGCAGTCGCGGATGTTCCAGGTCGATCCCGCCGCCCGCAGCCGCATCAACACGGCGTTCGTTTCGACCAACTTCGTGGGCGGCGCGCTCGGCTCCGGGCTCGCCTCCTTCCTGTGGACCCACGGCGGCTGGCCGGCGATCGCGCTCGCCGGAGCGGTGCTGAGCGGCTTCGCGCTCACGGTGTGGGCGGTCGGGCAACGCGACGCGCTCCGGCTTCCGGCCGAGCGGGAGGCGGCCCGGGGATCTATCGGGTAGCCGGGTGCTCCGGTGCAGAGCAGCCGGCTCGGGTGCTGTCGGCGAGGCGACGGAGCCGACTCGCCGACTCCGATCCTGCCTCGGCCGTCCAGAGCACGATCTGCTGGTCCGGGTCCAGGGCCGAGGCGAGGATCTCCCAGTCGAGGACGAGTTCGCCGACGAGCGGATGATGCAGCGTCTTGCGGCCCGTCCCGCGTCCGGCGACCTCGTGCACGGTCCACATCTCGATGAACTCGGGGAACTGCGCCGAGAGGCGCTCGACGAGCCGTGCCAGTTCCGGATCGTCCGGGTATCTGGCGCTGTCCCTCCGCAGCTGCGCGACGGCGAGCTCGACGACGTCCTGCCAGTCGGCGTAGAGGCTCCGCACGCCCGGGTGGGCGAACAGCAACCAGATGAACGTCCGCTCGTCCTCGGGCACGGCAGCGAAATCGGTGATCAACGCGGCGCCCAGCCGGTTCCAGCCGATCACGTCGGTCCTGCGGCCGAGGACGAACGCCGGCGTGGTGGCGAGATCGTCCAGCGCCCGCTGCAGCGGAGCCTGGACGACCTGCCGGCGGGGGTGGGGGAGCGTCGGCTCGACCTTCCCGGCCAGATCGAACAGGTAGGCACGGTGCGCATCGGTGAGCCGCAGGACGCGGGCCAGGTCGGCCAGGACCGGCCCGGAGGCGGCCATCCGTCCCTGCTCGATGCGGGTGTAGTACTCGACGCTGATCGCAGCCGCCTCAGCGACCTCGCGGCGCCGGAGTCCCGGCACCCGTCGCGCTGCTCCCGACACAGGCACGCCGAACGTTGCGGGGTTGAGCGCGGCCCGTCGCGCGCGGAGGAAGGCGCCCAGTTCACGAGCTCGCACGTCCGTCGCCACCCGATGATCTTGCCATCGGAGGGGGCAGAGATCCCTGCCCTCCCCGGGCGTGACGCGGGGTGTCACAGTGATCGTCGCTCTCCGCGACACGTGATCGTCGCTCTACCAGGCACGAGTCGCTCTACGAGACAAGAGGAGATTTCCATGAAGGTCATCGGACTGACCGAGTTCGGAGCGGCATCCGTGCTGCGTCCTCTCGAGGTGCCGCAGAGATCGGCCGGCGCCGGAGAGGTCCGCATCCGCGTGCGAGCCGCCGCAGTGAATCCGGTGGACGCCATCATCCGCTCAGGAGGCTTCGCGGGAGGCGGGCTCCGCCCGGACGGACCGGTGGTTCCGGGGATGGATGTCGCCGGGACGATCGAGGAGATCGGGCCGGATCAGCCGGCCGGCTCCGACCTCGGTCTCGGCGACGCGGTCACGGGGTTCGTCGTCCCGAACGGGAGTCACGGAGGCTACTCCGAGGCCATCGTCCTGCCGGCGCTGTCCGTCACCCGCATGCCTGCGAGCGGCGGTTACGCCGAGGGAGCGTCGTTCCTCTCGAATGCGCTCACCGCCGAGATCACGCTGGAGCATCTCGCCCTCGCGCCCGGGCAGACGCTCGCCGTCACGGGCGCGACCGGAGCCGTCGGCGGCTACCTGGTCGAGCTCGCGGTGCGCAGGGGCCTGCGGGTGATCGCTGACGCCCGCTCGGGCGAGGCCAGTCGGGTCCGCGCGCTCGGGGCGGAGGTCGTCCTCGACCGGGACGACGACTTCGTGCAGGGCGTCCTCTCGGCCACGGGCGGGGTCGGCGCGGACGCGCTCGCCGACCCGGCGATCCTCGCGGACCGGGTCGTCGGCGCGGTCCGCGAGGGCGGCCAGGTCGCGTTCTACCTGCCGAACGATGTCGATCCGGGTCGCGGCATCCGCGTGTTCGCGTCGTACGTCATGGGGTCGAGCCTCCGCCACGATGCGATCGACCGCCTGGCCCGTGCGGTCGAGCGCGGCGAGCTCAGCACGTCGGTCGCCGACCTGGTGCCGGCCGACCAGGCGGCCGCCGCACACGAACGCCTCGAACGCGGAGGATTCCGCGGCCGTCTCGTCCTGAAGTTCTGACGCGGCGCCGCCCGCTGTCCCTGTCGAAGGAGATCCTGTGCTCGCTCTCGAGGTCGTCGTCCTGGTCGGAACCGGCATTCTGCTCGCCTCCGCGTTCTCCGCGCGGTTCCGCGTCGCGCCGCCGGTGGTCCTGCTGGTGCTCGGAGTGCTCCTCGGGCTGATCCCGCAGGTGGGATCGGTGCTGCTGCCCCCTGACCTCGTGCTGCTGATCCTCCTGCCGATCCTGCTGTACTGGGAGAGCCTGACCACGTCCCTCCGCGAGATCCGGCGCAACATCACCTCCATCGCGGTGCTGAGTACCGGCCTCGTGGTGGCGACCGCCGCGGGCACGGCGGCGACGGCCCACGCTCTCGGGATGCCCTGGGGCGCGGCGTGGGTCCTCGGTGCGGCCGTCGCCCCGACAGATGCGACCGCGATCGCCGCGCTCAGCCGGATGCTGCCCGAGCGTCAGGTGACGGTCCTGCGCGCCGAGAGCCTGATCAACGACGGCACGGCGCTGGTGATCTTCGGGGTTGCTGTCGGTGTCACGGTCGGCGAGCAGAGTGTGAGCGCCGCGGGCCTCACCGGTCTGGTCCTCCTCGCCTACGGAGGCGGTGCCGCGGTGGGCGGCGTGGTCGCTCTCGTCAACATCGAGCTCCGTCGGCGCCTCAGCGATCCGCTCGCCGGCAACCTGGTCATGATTCTGGCGCCGTTCGTGGCGTTCCTCCTCGCCGAGTACCTGCATGCGTCGGGGGTCGTCGCCGTCGTGGTCAGCGGGCTGATCATGTCGCAGGCTGCCCCGCGCGTCATCCGAGCCGAGCACCGCACTCAAGCGCTCGCCTTCTGGCCGCTCCTGACCTTCCTGATCAACGGGTCCCTGTTCCTCTTCGTGGGCCTCGAACTCCAGCAGATCGCGCGCTCGCTCACCGCGGTCCAGCTGATGGGCGCTCTCGTCCTCGTCGGAGCCGTCAGCGCCGTGGTCATCGCCACCCGGTTCGCCTTCCTTTTCGCCTGGTCGGGCCTGGCGGTGCTCGTCTCCCGGTCGCGCGGGAGTGGATCCACCGTCGACGCCCCGCGGGCGCAAGCGGTGTCGAGCCTCGCGGGCTTCCGCGGGGCCGTCTCGCTGGCCGTCGCGCTCTCGGTGCCCGAGGTGGTCGCCTCCGGCGATCCGTTCCCGGCGCGGTCCCTGATCATCGTCGTCACGGCGGGGGTCGTCCTCGTCACTCTGGTGGGCCAGGCCCTCGTGCTCCCGCTCGCCGTCCGCGGGATCCGGCGACCCGCCTCCTCGAGGGTCGACGAGGAGGCGTCGGAGGCGTCGATCGTCGCCTTCGAGGCCGCACTGGACGCCGTCCCCGCGCTCGCCGCCCGCTCCGGAACGAGCCCGAAGGTCACCGCCTGGGTGACCGAGGCGTACGAGACCTTCGCCGGCACCGCCCGCGCCGACCGGGGCGGCGGGGGCGACACCGGCGCCGCGCGGGACCGGGCCGAGTACGTCGAGCTCAGCCTCGCGCTGATCGCGCACCGTCGCGAGACGGTCATCCGGCTGCGGAACGAGAACGCGATCGACGACACCGTCCTGCGGCGGTTGCAGGCCGCCCTCGACCGCGAAGAGCTGAGCCTCTCGTCTCCGGAACCGCTCGAGTAGGGCGTCGGCCTACGGCTGCAGCACGACCTTGATGCAGCCGTCCTCCTTCTTCTGGAAGGTCTCGTAGAGCGCGGGAGCGTCCTCGAGCGGAGCCCGGTGCGTCACGAGGTCCATCACGCCCAGCGGGTCGGAGGGGTCCTCGACCAGCGGCAGCAGGTCGTCGATCCAGCGCTTCACGTTGCACTGGCCCATCGTCAGCGTCACCTGCTTGTCGAACATCGACTTCAGTGGCAGCGGATCGGCCTCACCGCCGTAGACACCGCTGAGCGAGACGGTCCCGCCGCGGCGCACGAGGTCGAGCGAGGCGGTCACCGCCGCGAGCCGGTCGACTCCGACCGTGTCCATCGCCTTGCGCGCGAGCGGGTCGGGGAGCAGCCCGGCCACCGACTGCGCGAACGAGCCCATCGGCGAGCCGTGCGCCTCCATCCCCACGGCGTCGACGACGGAGTCCGGGCCGCGCCCCTCGGTCAGGTCGCGCAGCTGGTCGGCGATGTCGTCCGCGAGGTCGAACGTCTCGACGCCGTGGCGCGCGGCCATCTCGCGGCGCTCGGCGACCGGATCGACCGCGAGCACCCGGAAGCCCTTGTGCACCCCGATGCGCGAGGCGAACTGGCCGACCGGGCCGAGGCCGAAGACCACGAGCGTTCCGCCGTCGGGGACCCGCGCGTACTCGACGCCCTGCCAGGCGGTCGGCACGATGTCGCTGAGGAAGAGGTAGCGCTCGTCGGGCAGGTCCGACCCCACGACGACGGCGTTGTAGTCGGCGAGGGGCACGCGGAGGAATTCGGCCTGTCCTCCGGGAACCTGCCCGTACATCTTGGTGTAGCCGTAGAGCGACGCGCCCGAGCCGTACTCGGTGACCTGAGTCGTCTCGCACTGCGACTGCAACCCGCGACGGCACATGAAGCAGTCGCCGCAGGAGATGGTGAACGGGATGACGACGCGGTCGCCGACCCGGAGCGACGTGACCGCGGAGCCGACCTCCTCGACGATCCCCATCGGCTCGTGACCGAGGATGTCGCCCCGGTCGAGGTAGGGCCCCAGGAGGCGGTAGAGGTGCAGATCGGAGCCGCAGATCGCCGTCGAGGTGATCCGCACGATCGCATCCGTGGGCTGCTGCAGACGGGGGTCCGGAACCGTCTCGACCGAGACCTTCTCGGTGCCCTGCCAGGTAAGTGCTCGCATGCGCGTCTCCGTTCTCCGGCTCGCGCCGGGTCGAGGTGTCTTTCCACCGCACACCAGGAGGGCGCGGAGGGGGAGGGGCTTGACGGCCTTCCGGGGTCGTTCTGAGCGCATTCCCGGGCGCGGGAGTCGCCCTGTTCCTGCTGTCCTCGCTGGCGTGCGCTCTCGCGCCCACCGTCGGCGCACTGGTCGCCGCCCGTCTCGTCCAGGGAGCGGCTGCCGCCGTGATGCTGCCGTCCTCGATGGCGCTCCTGCGCGAGGCGTTCCCCGATTCGCGGGAGCGTGCTCGCGCTCTCGGGATCTGGGCCGTCGGCGGTGCCGTCGCTGTCGCCGTCGGACCGCTCCTGGGCGGCCTGCTGACGGTCGTCGACTGGCGGCTCGTGTTCCTCATCAACGTCCCGGTCTGCGCGGCGATGCTCCTCCTGCTGCGCTCCGTCGCGGCGTCGCCCACCCACCCCGCACTGTTCGACTGGTGGGGTCAGGCGCTCTCGCTGCTCGGCCTCGGCGCTCTGATGTACGGGCTCATCGAGGGAGGCGCCCTCGGCTACGGCGACCCCGCCATCGTCGGCTGCCTGGCGCTCGCCGTCGTCGCCCTCTCCTGCTTCCTCGCCGTGCAGCGGCGGAGCAGGCACCCGATGATGCCGCTCGATCTCTTCCGCGGCTCCGACATGAGGATCGCGCTCCTCGTCGGCTTCGCCTTCATGGTGGGCAACTTCGGGTCGGTGTTCGTCGTGAGCCTCTACCTCCAGCAGCATCTCGGCCTCTCCCCGCTGCTCGCCGGCCTGGTCTTCCTCCCCTCCGCCGCGTTCGGTGTCGTGGGGAACATCGTCAGCGGGACCCTCGCCAACCGGTTCAGACCGCGGGTGCCCATCGCTCTCGGGTTGACGACGATGGCGGTCGGGCTGCTCGGGCTGCTCTTGGCCGCTCCGCTCGACTCGGTGATCGCGGTGAGCGCCCTCCTCGTGCTGACCGGCGCCGGTGGCGCTGTGGCGATGCCGCCCGCCACCGCCGTGGTGCTCGCGAGCGTCCCCCCCGCACCGAGCGAGTACCGCGAGCGCTGTGTTCAACACCTTCCGCCAGGTGGGAGGCGCGGTCGCCATCGCCGTCTTCGGCGCGCTCCTCGCCGACCGGACGGGTTTCGTCGGTGGGATGCAGACGTGCATGCTCGTCGCCGCAGTGGTGCTCCTCGGTGCCGCCGCGGCAGCGGTCTTCATCAGGGTCGGGGAGACGAGCGCGTAGGCCGCCGACCGGCGTCGGATGGGCGCGGGCGCACTGTCCGCTGTCCCGTGGCGTCCGCGCGCTGCGCCGGGCCTCCGCACGGCGCACGTCCACCCGACGTTCATCCCACTCACGGCCCAGAAGTGATGGGATAGGGGGATGGATGCTCTCTACACTGCCATCGCCCACGCTTCCGGTGGAGGACGCGACGGCCACGTCCGCACCGAGGACGACCGTCTCGACCTCGACACCCGCGCCCCGCAGGAGCTCGGCGGCTCCGGCGAGGGGACCAACCCCGAACAGCTCTTCGCCGCCGGCTACTCGGCCTGCTTCCTCAGTGCTCTGCACGGAGCAGGCCGTCAGCTGAAGATCGACACGACCGACGCCGCCGTCTCGGCCAGCGTCTCGATCGGCAAGAACGACTCCGACGGCTTCGGCCTCTCGGTCGAGCTCGACGTCTACGTGCCGAAGGCCGGCCCCGAGGATGCACGGAAGGTCGCCGACGCGGCGCACACCCTCTGCCCGTACTCGAACGCCACCCGCGGCAACATCCCCGTGCAGATCAACCTGGTCGACTGACCGGACCCTCCGCGACGGCCCCTCCCCGATCCGGGACGGGGCCGTCGTCGTGCGGCCGTCAGCCGACGGACATCCCTGGTCGGTTAGGGTCGGCGCATGAACGAGGACCTGTCGACCGACGAGACCGGGGCGCGCGCCGAGCTCACCCAGATCCGTCAGAGCATCGACAACATCGACGCGGCGCTGATCCACCTGCTCGCGGAGCGCTTCAAGTTCACGCAGAAGGTCGGCATACTCAAGGCCGCGCACGGTCTCCCTCCGGCGGACCTGGAGCGCGAGGCACGTCAGATCGCGCGGCTGCGGGGACTCGCCGAGGAGGCTCACCTCGACCCTGCCTTCGCCGAGAAGTTCCTCGGCTTCATCGTCGCCGAGGTCATCCACCACCATCGGCGCATCGCCGACGGCTCCGAGGACTGACGGGCCGTCGGTCGCGGATCCTCACCACTCGGGGAAGGTGACCGTCGCCACGAGTCCGCCCTCGGCGCGCGCGGTCAGACGCAGCGCCGCCCCGTGTGCGTCGGCGATGCTCTCGACGATGGCCAGCCCGAGCCCTCGGGAGCGTTCGGCCCCTGCGGAGACCCGTCCGCTTGCCCGGTAGAACGGCTCGGTGAGCCGCTCGACGTCCTCCTGGCGGACCCGAGCCCCCGAGTTCTCCACGCAGAGGAGGGCGCCGCCGCCCACCGGCCCGCCGGGGCGCGTCACCGTCACGCGGAGCGATCCGCCGTCCTCGTTGTGCCGCACGGCGTTCTGGAGGAGGTTCTCGCACAGCTGGGTCAGCATCGCCGGATCTCCCCGGACCGTCACCTCGTCGAGATCGACGGTGCAGTCGACAGCGCGGGCAGCGGCCACCGGACGAAGGGCGTCCACCGACTGGGCGACGATCCGCGTCAGCGAGACCTGCTCGGTGCTCAGTCCGGAGTGGTCCAGATCGGCGAGGTCGAGGATCGCCTCGACGGTCAGGATGCTGCGCGAGTTCGTCTCGCGCAGGCGGGCGAGGAGCGCGCGGGTGCTGTCGTCGTCCAGGTGCTCGCGGCGCGCGGCGACATCGAGCATCGCCTGCGTCGTCGCGAGCGGAGTCCGCAGCTCGTGCGAGGCATTCGCCGCGAAACGCTGGTGGGCGCGGAACGACCGGTCCAGTCTCTCCAGCATGTGATCGAAGGTGTCCGAGAGGTCGGTGATCTCGTCCCTCGGGCCGGAGAGGGCGACGCGGTGGTCGAACGAACCTGTGGCCGCACGCAGGGCGGCCTCGTTGATCGTGTGCAACGGGCGGAGGAGGCGTCCCGACATGATCCAGCCGACCCACGCGCTCGCGCCGGCGAGCAGCACGAGGACGATGACGGACCAGACGAGCAGTGTGGTGAGGATGTCGTTCTGATCGGAGACGACGAGAGCGGCGGCGCCATCGGCCGACGTCAGGCCTCCCGACACCCGGTGGCTGGACGTGCTGGGCAGGGCGTCTGCCGGCATCGGGGTGGAGAGGGGAGCCGAGGTGCCACCGGCGTTCGTCGCGCTGATCGCGTAGGTCGGCACGTACCGCATGAAGACGTAGATGAGCACGAGCATCACCGACCCGGCGATCGTGAAGAGCGCGGTGTACGTGAGCGTCCACCGCATGCGGACCGTGAGCCGGTGCGGCCTGCCCAGCAGACCCGCGGCCTCCGTGCGGGGCATCACTCGCCCTCGATCCGGTAGCCGACACCCGGGACCGTCCTGATCACCCACGGCGATCCGAGCCGCCGACGGAGGTTCGAGATCGTGACCCGGATCGTGTTGGTGAACGGATCCACGTTCTCGTCCCACGCCTTCTCCAGGAGCGCCTCCGCGCTGACCACGCCGCCGTCGGCGAGCAGGAGCTGCTCGAGGACCGCGAACTCCTTGCGCGAGAGCTTCATGTAGACCCCGTCGCGGAAGACCTCTCGGCGGAAGGGATCGAGGCGGACGCCGGCGCGCTCGAGAACGGGCGGCCTCGACTCCGCGGTACGGCGCACGAGGGCGCGCAGCCGGGCGACCAGTTCGGGGAACTCGAACGGCTTCACGAGGTAGTCGTCCGCACCGGCGCCGAGGCCGGACACCGTGTCGTCGAGCCGGCGTGCAGCGGTCAGCATCATCACTCGGACACCGGGGTGCGCGGCGACCACCGCGCGACAGACATCGTCGCCGTGCGTGCCCGGGAGGTCGCGGTCGAGGAGGATCACGTCGTAGTCGTTGACGGTGAGCGCCTCGAGGGCGGCGTCGCCGTCGTGGACGAGGTCTGCGGCGATCGCCTCCTGACGCAGACCGTCGCGGACGGCCTCGGCCAGATAGATCTCGTCTTCGGCGACCAGGACGCGCATATGGACCTCTCAAGGGGCGCGGTCGGGCGACCACGGCGGTGACACGACCAGTCCAGCAGCGGTGGTGTAACGAGAGCGTCAACGTCGCCCGCTCCTGCCGCCCGACTGGACGCCGATCGCATCCGGATCGTAGACGCACGGGACGGTCGTCTCCTGAGCGGCCGATCGCCGGGGGCGTTCCCTGCCGGACCGGGTGTTCAGAAAACGTCAACGTTTTCGTTGACACTCGGGCAATGCGCTCCGCGGTGGACTCGTCGTCATCAGCCCCAATCATCGAGGAGCACGCATGTCCACCACCACGACCACCACCAGCAGGGCCCGCCGCTACGCGGCCAAGGTCGCCGTCCTCCTGACCGTTCCCCTCCTGATCGGATCGCTCGCCGCGTGCACCAGCGGCACGCCCGGAAGCGCCGAGCAGTCCCCGACCTCCGCGGGCTCGTTCAACGACTGGCAGGTCGACTACGCCTCCTGCATGCGGGGCGAGGGCGTCGACATGCCCGACCCGGCGTCGGACGGCGGAACCGCCGCGATCGGCGTCGACGAGGCCGGCTCCGAGGTCTTCCAGACCGCCTCCGAGACCTGCATGGCCCGTCTGGGCGAACCGCCGGCACCCGACGGTGAGACCTCGGTCGCCGATGAGTTCGAGGGCCAGCTCACGACGGCCGAGTGCTTGCGGGCCAACGGCGTCGACGTCGACGACCCGGTCAAGGGCGAAGCGATGGAGTTCCCCCTCGACATCCCCGAGGATGTGCTCGACACCTGCGGCCTCTCCGCAGGTGCGGGCAGCGGCAGCTCGACCGGCAGCGCCCGATGAGCACGCGACGCCGCGTCATCGCCGGCATCGTCTGCGCTGTCCTGTTCGTCGGCGGTGCAGCAGCCGTGGTGACTCTGGTCCCGGCCGCCGGGGCGACCCAGGAGGAGCCGCGCAGCAGCATCCCGACGGGCACCGCTCCGATCACGGCCGGCGACCTCGTCGGCACCACTCAGGTGACCGGCACGCTCGACTACGCCGACCAGCGCAAGGTCGGCAGCGGAGCAGGCATCGTGACCAGCGTCCCGGTGCCGGGCAGCACCGTGGCCCTCGGGGGCGCGCTCTACACCGTCGACAACGTTCCGGTCGTGCTGCTCCACGGCCCGCTGCCCGCCTGGCGGCCGTTCGCCTCCGGTATGGGCGACGGACCGGACGTCCAGCAGCTGGAGCAGAGCCTCGCAGCGCTCGGCTTCTTCGACCGCACCCCCGACAAGGAGTTCGCCTCCTCGACCGAGCGCGCGATCGTGCGCTGGCAGAAGGCGCTCGGCGTCCAGCAGACCGGTCGGCTGGAACTCGGTTCCGTCGTGTTCCTGCCGGGCGACGTCCGGATCGCCTCCGTCGACGCCGCCGTCGGGAGCCCTGCTGCCGCCGAGATCGTCACGGTGTCCTCCCTCGTGAAGCGCATCGAGGTGCAGCTCAAGCTGGCCGATCAGCGTCTCGGCGTCGTCGGCGCGAAGGTCGACGTCCGGTTGCCGGGCGGCGGGACGACGGCGGGAACCGTCACCGACGTCGGCGCGCCTGCCGAGACCGAGACGAACGGTCAGAAGACGACGACGATCCCCGTCGGAGTCGCGCTCGACGACCCGACCGCCGCCGCCGACCTCCAGCGGGCGAGCGTCACCGTCGGGTTCCCGACGGAGCGGCGGGAGAACGTGCTGTCGGTGCCGGTCGAGGCGCTCATCGCCGTCGACGACAAGTCCTTCGGAGTCGAGATCGTCGGCGAGGACGGCACCCGCACCACCGTGCCGGTCACGACCGGCCTGTTCGCCGACGGTCGCGTGGAGGTCTCGGGCGACGGCGTCCGCGCCGACCTCGACGTCGTGGTGCCGGCATCATGACCGCGTCCGGAGAGACCGCGCCCATCATCCGTCTCGCTGCCATCACCCGCGAGTACGGCGAACCGCCGACCCTCGCGCTCGCCGGTGTCGACCTGGTGATCGAGGAGGGGGAGTTCGTCGCGATCGTCGGACCGAGCGGCTCGGGGAAGTCGACGATGCTCAACCTGATCGGCACCCTCGACCGTCCGACGAGCGGGACGGCCCACATCGCCGGTGCCGACGTGGGCCGGCTGTCCGACGCGAGACTGTCGGCACTGCGTGCCTACCGGATCGGCTTCGTGTTCCAGCAGTTCCACCTCTCGGACGGCGTCAGCTCGGTGGACAACGTCGCGGACGGCCTCCTCTATACGGGGGTCCCTCGCGCCGAGCGGCGACGGCGCGCCGTCGACGCGCTCGAACGCGTCGGCCTCGGCCACCGCCTCGACCACCGCCCGACCCAGCTCTCCGGCGGTGAGCGGCAGCGCGTCGCGATCGCCCGCGCCGTGGTGGGCGATCCTCCGCTGCTTCTCGCCGACGAACCGACGGGCAACCTCGATTCCGTCTCGGGCGCGAGCATCGTGGAGCTTCTCCATGAACTGCACCGCGGCGGGACGACCGTCGTGGTGATCACCCACGACGCGGAGCTCGCCACCCGCCTGCCCCGCCAGGTCGTCATCCGCGACGGTCGCATCGTCGGCGACTCGGAGCGTGCAGCATGACCGGGGACCCGGGCCGCACCGCAGGCGGTCGGCGCTCCCGGCTCCTCGGTCGCGACGTTCTGGGGCTCGGCACGACCGGCCTCCGTGCTCGGCCGATGCGCGCCTTCCTCTCCGCGCTCGGCATCGCCATCGGGATAGCCGCGATGATCGCCGTTGTCGGCATCTCCTCGTCCAGTCAGGCGAGGCTGCAGGCTCAGCTCGCGCAGCTCGGCACCAACCTGTTGACCGTGCAGCCGGGCAAGAGTCTCCTGGGCACGGTGGTCACCCTCCCCGAGGACACCGTCGGCAAGGTCGGTCTCCTCGGCGGTGTCGAGCAGGTCGGCGGTGCCGGTGCGATGAGCGGGTTGTCCGTCTACCGCAGCAGCATGATCGATCCGGCCCAGAGCGGCGGACTCGGCGTGACCGCTGTCACCGATGGGCTGTTCGACGTCGTCGGAGGCACCCTCGCCGCGGGCGAGTGGCTCAACGCTGCGACGGGGAGCTTCCCGACCGTCGTCCTGGGCTCGAAGGCCGCCGAGCGCCTCGGCATCGCGACCGTCGGGTCGGTCATCCAGCTCGGCGGGGAGCACTTCACCGTCGTCGGTGTCCTCGATCCGGTCGCGCTCGCGCCCGAACTCGACACGACTGCGATGATCGGGCAGGCGATCGCAGCCGACCGCTTTGGTTTCGACGGCAAGCCGACCACCGTGTACGAACGGTCTCCGGAGGAGCTCGTGCCGCAGGTGCGCGCACTGCTGCCCCGCACGGTCAGCCCGTCGGCGCCGGAGGAGGTGTCGGTGTCGCGGCCGTCGGACGCCCTGGCCGCGAAGAACGCCGCCGATCAGGCGTTCACCGGTCTCCTCCTCGGGCTCGGGTCGGTCGCTCTGCTCGTCGGCGGCATCGGAGTGGCGAACACCATGGTGATCTCGGTGCTCGAGCGTCGTCGCGAGATCGGGTTGCGGCGAGCGCTCGGGGCGACCCGCGGGCACATCCGTTCGCAGTTCCTGATGGAGGCGCTCCTGCTGTCCGCTCTCGGAGGTGTCGCCGGTGCCCTGCTCGGCACCGGGGTCACGAGTGTCGTCGCGGCCGTGAACGGCTGGCCGATCTCGGTCCCTCCCGAGGTGCTGCTCGCCGGAATCGCAGCGACACTCGTGATCGGAGCGATCGCCGGGCTCTATCCGGCGATCCGCGCCGCGCGGACCCCGCCCACCTCGGCGCTGAGCGGCTGAGCGGCCGGTGACGGCGGGCGGCCCGGCCTGGTCCCGGCGGCCCGCGCTCGCGACGGGCGCGGGCCGCCGGATGGACGAGGTGAGCGGCGGCCCCGCGCCGCCCGGCAGATCCGCTCCGCCGCCTCCGCTACCCCTCGATCCGCAGCAGGCCCGGCAGCGGGGCGGTGCGCTCGCGCAGCACGCCGAGCAGGAGCGGGTAGTCCGGGAAGAGCTGCTCGCGTCCGAGGGTCGGCAGGCGCAGCCCGAGCGGCACCTCGGTGACCCGGCCGCTGAACTCGGTGAGGGTCAGCCGCAGGCCGCGGGATCCACTCGGGCCGCTGGCCACCAGGGAGCGCAGCGTGTCGAGCGGGAAGACCAGGCCGTCGATCTGGATCGCGGACTCCGAGACGACGATCGTGCGCGGGAGGCCGGGTCGCAGAGCCAGGCGCACGGCCAGCAGTCCGAGCGGCAGCGAGAGGGCCACGATCACGGCGCCTGCGGCGATCTGGAGGCGGTCGGCAGCGGGCGCTCCGGCCAGGGCGACGGAGAGGACGCCCGCGGCGAACGCCTCCGTCGCGACGGCGACGAGCACGAGGGCCCGCCAGCGCAGTGGGGCGCGGTGCGGGCGGAAGAGCACGGGAGCGCTGCCCACAGCGGCCGAGGGCGGCACGGCGTCGCGGACGAAGGGAACGGCTCCGAGATCGGCGCGCAGGGCGGCCAGATCGTCGGGGAGGAAGTGCGCGCAGCGGACCTCGATCCCGTCGCCACGGCACCAGGCGACGAAACCGTCTCCGTCGGCCGACTCCATGAAGCGGACGGAGCGGCGGGGCCACTGCTCGCGTCGGTGGCGGCCGCGCATCAGGACCACCTGCGTGTCGGTCGTCATCACGCGGGTCGGCGTGACGGCGAAGAGCGACACGGCCGAGACCAGGCCGAACACGAGGGTGACGGCGAGGAAGCCGATCGCGAGGAGCGACTCGTCGAGGACGCCGCGCCGGTCGGCCAGGACGGCGAACGGGATGATCACCGCTGCCAGTGCAGCGCAGACCAGTCGCAGGAGGAGGGTTCGCAGACGGAGGACGACGGACGGGCTGTACACCCGTCGTGTCCGGATCTCCGTCGGTACCGACTCCACCGCGTCAGGGTAACCCCCGGACTGCGGAAGAGGTCCGCCAGGCGCGGTCGCGGCGCGATCCTCGCGCCAAGCGCCCCTACCTCGGGGGAGAGGCATCTCGCGATGACCGACAGGTGTCGGAGCGCGGCCGTCCGACCGCGCTCCGACCGTCCTACGCCTCTGCGGTGCGCCGCAGGGAGCGGACCGACGTGACACGCCTCCGGGCGATGGCGGCGACGGTCAGCAGCAGGCCGAACAGCAGCCAGATCACCAGTCCGACGACCGCGCCGGCCGTCCCCTCTGTGCCCTCGACCACTCCCGAAAGCGCGTTCTGCGCTGCCGACAGCGGCAGGAACCCGAGCACGTCGTCGAACAGGCCGGGCACCGTCGAGATGATGCCCGCGCCGAGGCCGATCACCGCCGCGACCATCGAGAGGAATCTGCCGATGCCGCCGAGCAGCGCGACCAGCCCCTGGTTGACGGTGGCGAACGACGCGCCGGCCAGCATCGAGAGCAGCGCGAAGCCCACCCAGCGGCCCGGGTCCAGCCCCGCCACGCTGCTCATCACGATCGCGACCGCGAGGCCCTGCACGACTCCGATCACGATCGCGGGCAGGGAGGAGGAGAGGGCGAGCGCCGCGGAGGAGCGGGTCGAGGAGAGCGCGCGGTGCGAGAAGGCGGCGAGCACGAGGAACGTCGCGAGCGCGCCGAGCCAGAGCGCGATCGTCGCGAAGAACGGGACGCTGGAGGCCCCGAACAGGTCGTCCGTACTGCTCGCGTTCTCGACCGGGTCCGAGACGACGTCGGCGAGGTTCTTCGACTCGGCGTCGGTGTAGGTCGGCAGCTGGGCGACGGCCGAGTCCAGCCCGGTGGCGAGCGAGCGGCTGCCGTCGGCGAGCTGCACGGCGCCGTCCGAGACGCCGGTGGCGCCGTCGGCGAGCTGGTCGGCGCCGTCGGCGGCCGAGGAGGCTCCGTCGGCGAGGTCGGCGGCTCCGCCCGCGGCGGTGGTCGCGCCGGTCGCGAGGTCGCGGGCTCCGGAGGCGGCGGTGGTCGCTCCCGAGGAGAGCTGCGCCGCGCCGCCGGCCGCGCTGTCGGCGCCGTCGGCGAGCTGGGTGAGTCCGCCGGACAAGCGACCGATGCCGTCGGCGAGCGTGCGGGCGCCGGTGGCGGACTGGCCGACCGCGTCGATCAGCGAGGGCTGCCCGCCGCCGCCGGTGCGGATCCCGGCGTCGATCCCGGCGACCGCTCCGGCCGTCTGCCCGGTCAGGGTGACCGCGCCCGTCGGCCCGGTCGCCGAGGCGATGACGGCCTTCGCGGCGTTGCACTCCGTCGTCCCGCAGCTCGCGAGCACTCCGGTGAGGGCCGTGAACGTCTCGGAGGTGGCCGTCGCCGCCCCCGCGCTGAGGGTCGCGACCTGCTGCGTCCCCGCACCCGTGGTCTGCACTCCCTCCCTCAGCTGATCGAGGCCGCCGGCCAGCTCGGAGGCACCGCCCTGCAGCGCCGTGGCCCCGGTCGCGGAGTCGCGGGCGCCCGTCGCGAGCTGCGCGACTCCGCCCGAGAGATCGGAGGCGCCGGTGCCCAGCTGCCCGACGCCGTCGGCGAGGGATGACGCGCCGGTACCCAGCTGCGCGACTCCGCTCGAGAGGGAGGAGGCGCCGCTCGCGAGCTCGTCGATGCCGTCCGCGAGGCTGCTCGTGCCGTCGGCGAGGCCGGAGGCGCCCGTGCCGAGCTGGTCGGCACCGTCGGCGAGCGTGCCTGCACCGTCGGCGGCCTGGCCGATCTGGTCGTTGAGCGTGGAGAAGCCCACGTAGATGTTCTGGAGGTAGGCGGTCGTGAGCTGCGTGTTCAGCAGTGAGGTCGCGGTGCTGGTGACGGTCGCCGAGATGGCGTCGTCGACGAGTTTGGCCTTCTCGCTGGTCGCGATGTCGATGGTCGCCTTCGTCGCCGCCGCGGCGTCGCCCGAGTACGAGGTGGCTGCGGCCGAGAAGGAGGAGGGGATCGTCACGACGGTCGCGTAGCTGCCGTCGGCCAGACCCTTCGCCGCGTCGTCCTTGTCGGTGAGCACCCAGGTGAAGTTGCCGGACGAGTCCGAGCCCGAGACGTTCGGCGCGGGAGTCTCGCTCGGTGCGGGGGTCGCCGACGGCGTGGCGCCGGGAGTCGCGGAGTCGGCCGGGTCGCTCGCCGCGGAATCGCCGCCTCCCGTCACCAGGCCGGCCGCGAGCTGGCGCCCGAGCGGCACCGTCTGCCCGTTGATCTCGACGGGGGTGTCCTCGTTGACGACGGCGGCCGTGATCCGGTCGAGGCGCTCGGTCGGGTTCCACAGCGCCCACACCAGGAGGCCGCCGACGACGAGGGGGACCAGGACGATCCCGAGGATCGTCAGCCAGGACACCTTCTTGACGCCGCGGGGGCGTTCGAGGGAGAGGAGAGCCATCTGTCAGAGGACCTTTGCGATCGCGCGGCGCTCGGCCGCGGGCGAGACCGCGAGCGTGCCGCGGTCAGAGGGGAGGAGGTCGTCGAGCGCGTCGGCGTCGACGGAGGAGGCGATCAGGGTGAATCCGCCGTCTGCCGCTCGGGCGGCTTCGAGCTCGGCACGGATCGCGTCGCGCAGCAGTGGGTCCGTGACCGTGTCGAGGTCGTCGACCACCAGCAGCCGCGGTGCCGAGCCGAGTGCCGCTCGCACCTCGGCGACCGGATCGGCGGCTCCGGCCAGCCGCACCAGCCCGACCCTCCCGCGCACGGCGGCGGAGCGGATCGGCACCACGAGGCCGTCGACCTTGAGCCGCCCTGCGTCGGGGGCCAGCCGGCCGGCGATGCTCAGCAGGAGTGCGGTGCGGCCCGAGCGGTGCGGCCCGTGCACGACGAGCGAGGCGCCGGCCGGCACCCGCACCGAGACGTCGCGGTAGATCGGCCCGTCGGGCCCTTCGAGGTGCAGGCCCTCGGCGGCGACCGCGTCGGTCGCGCCGGGCTCCGGCCAATCGGCGAGCGCGAGCTCCTTGGTGAGCCCCTCGCCCTCGACGTCGAAGGAGGGGAGGATGCGGTCGAGCCAGCGCGGCATGTGCCACGCGCGGTCGCCGAGCAGATGCAGCACGGCCGGCACCAGCGTCATCCGGACGATGAACGCGTCGACGAAGACGCCGACGGCCAGGCCGAGCGCGATCGGCTTGATGTTGGTGTCCCCCTCCGGCACGAAGGCGGCGAAGACCGAGAACATGATGATCGCGGCGGCCGTGACCACCTTGGCCGAGCCGACGAATCCCGACTCGACGGCGGCGCGCGCCGGACGGCCGTGCACGTAGTCCTCGCGCATCCGCGAGACCAGGAACACCTCGTAGTCCATCGCCAGGCCGAAGAGCACGCCCATCAGGATGATCGGCATGAAGCTGATGATCGGACCCGTCTTGTCCACGTGCAGCGCGTCCGAGAACCAGCCCCACTCGAACACCGCGGCCACAGCGCCGAAGGAGGCGCCGACCGAGAGCAGATAGCCCAGCGTCGCCTTGATCGGCACCCAGAGCGAGCGGAACACCATCGTCAGCAGCACCAGGGACAGGCCGACCACGAGCAGGCCGAAAGGCAGGAGCGCTGTGGCGAGCGTGTCCGAGATGTCGATGCCGACCGCCGTCTGGCCGGTCACCGCCAGGTCGACGCCGTACTCCTCCTGGAAGGAGTCGTGCTTGTCACGGATCTCGGCGACCAGCGCCTTGGTCGCCTCGGAATCGGGGCCGCCCTCGGGGATCACCTGGATGATCCCGGTGTCGGCGGTCTCGTTCGGTGTCGCGAGGGGCACCGAGGCGACGCCGTCGAGCCTCTCGATCTCGCCCTTGAGGTCGTTCATCAGGCCGAGCGGATCGGTCGAGCCGATGATCGTGCCGGTGACGATGAGCGGGCCGTTGTAGCCGGCTCCGAAGTTCTCGGCGAGGAGGTCGTAGGTGGTGCGCGCGGGCGTGCCCTCGGCCTGGTAGCCCGCGTCGGGCAGGGCGAGGCGCAGGCTGAGCGCCGGGATGCTGGCGACGCCGAGAACGCCGATCACCGCGATGATCGTGACGATCGGGAAGCGGGTGACGACCCGCACCCAGCCGCGGAAGAAGCCGCGCGGGACCTCGGCGTGCGCGTGCGAGCCGGGGGAGGGGACGACCGCGTCCTCGGGAGCCTCCGTGTCGGCGTGGCTGCCCGAGGCGGCTGCGGCCTTCGCGGCCCGCTTCTTCGCCCGGCGCTCCTTGGGTCGGAGGCGCGCGCCCGCGAATCCGAGCAGCGCGGGAGTGAGGGTGAGGGCGATGATCACGGCGATCGCGACTCCGCCCGCCGCCGCGATGCCCATGGTGGTGAGGAAGGGGATGCCCGCGACCGAGAGGCCGACCAGAGCGATGATGACGGTCAGGCCGGCGAACACGACCGCGGAGCCGGCGGTCGCCGTCGCGCGAGCGGTCGACTCCTCCGGGTCCATGCCCTGCCGCAGCTGGTCCTGGTGGCGGCTGATGATGAACAGGGCGTAGTCGATCCCGACCGCGAGACCCAGCATCAGCGCCAGCAGCGGGGTGGTCGACGAGATCGACGCGAAGCGGGTGGCGATGAAGATCGCCGACATCGAGAGCGCCACGCCGAGCAGCGCGGTGACCAGGGGCATCCCGGCGGCCAGGAACGAGCCGAAGGTGAGCACGAGCACGACCAGGGCGACGACGAGGCCGATCGCCTCGGTGATCGTGACGCCGGGGAGGTTCTGCGCGAAGAGGTCGCCGCCCAGAGAGACGACGGAGCCGGCCGGCAGCGCCGCCTCCAGCGTCGTCGCCTCTGCCTTCAGCGCGTCTCGGCTGGCGGCGCTCGTCGTGGTGGCCGAGCCGTCCATCTGGGCGGTGATGACGAGCGCATTCCCCGCCTCCGAGATCGTGCCGGAGACACTGTCGGAGTAGGGGTCGGTGACCGCGGCGACCTCGTCCACATCGCCGAGGGCGGTGACCGCGGCGCTGACCGGGTCCTTGATGTCGGCGTCCTGGACGCTGCCTCCCTCCGGGGCGACCACGACGTAGCGCGCCGAGGTGCCGCTCACCTGCGGGAAGGTGCGCTCGAGCTGGTCGAGCGCGGTCTGCGACTGCGTGCCCGGGATCGAGAAGGTGTTGTCGGTGCCCTGGTTCAACAGCAGGGCGCCTCCTCCGCCGGCGACGACGATGAGCAGCCAGAGCACGGCGACGAGGCGGTGGGCGCGGTACACGCGACGACCGAGACGGTAGAGCAGCGACGACACGCGGTCTCCTGACGGTGAGGGGGAGGAAGGCGATACGTCTCTGTACCTGCGGAGCAGGACTCCGATACACGAGCGTATCCGATACAGCAGCGTATTGGATACGTGGATGTATCGGATACAGTGAGGTCGTCGCAGGCAGCGACCGGCAGGAGGCGACGATGACCGCGATCGACGCCACCCCTCCCGAGACTCCGCGCCGCAGCCGCACGCGCGAGCGGCTGCTCGACGCGGCCTACGACGTCTTCGCCGAGACCGGAGTGCACTCCGCCTCCGTCGAGCAGATCTGCGAGCGCGCCGGATTCTCGCGCGGCGCCTTCTACTCCAACTTCTCCTCGAAGGAGGAGCTGTTCTTCGCACTGATGGAGCGAGAGAACGGCGCCCGGGTGACCGCTCTCGTCGAGCAGATGGGGCGCACGATCCCCAAGATCGTCGACTCGGACGAGCCGCTGACCGCCGAGAGGCTCGCGGTCGTGATCCTCGACTTCCTCCAGGGGCCCGTCACCGACAGTCGACGCTGGTGCGTGGTTGAGTCGGAGTTCGAGCTGCTCGCGCTGCGGGACGCGCGCATCGCGCCGCAGTACCGCGACTTCCGGGCCGGCTTCGACGCCTCCCTCGTGCAGATCGTGCACGGTGCGCTGCACCACGTGGGCCGCGAGTTCTCGCTTGAGCCGCGGACGGCGGTGCGCCTGCTGATCGCGGGCTACGACGACGCGGTGAAGCAGTCGATCCTCGAGGACGAGTCGGAGGCGGCGGCGCTCGAGCGGTTGCGGACGACGCTCACGGCGATCGTTCTCGCGACCTCGGTCGCCGACACCTGAGCGGCGCTATTCGAGGCGCTGTTCGAGGCGGATGGCGTCAAGAACGAAGGAAGGATTCGACTCGACGCCCGCCAACCCGCGCGGATCGGGATCGGGATCGACATCCTTCCTTCGTTCTTCACCGCATCGTGCTCGGAACCGTCGACGTCCGCGCCCGGACCACGCCCCGGCTCGCGACTCCTGCGCAGTCCAGGCGGTCGGGCGGTCACCAGGCGTAGTCCTCCGGGGCGGTCCGGTGGCCGGGGAAGATCTCGTCGAGGCGGGCGAGCGCTGCGGAGTCGAGCGTGATGTCGACGGCGGCGACCGCGCTCTCCAGCTGCTTGAGCGTGCGCGGGCCGGTGATCGGTCCGGTGACGGCGGGCTGGTGCAGGAGCCAGGCCAGGGCCAGCTCGCCGGGCGCCTCGCCCCGCTCGCGCGCGAACGCCTCCCACTGCTCGAGGGCGGGACGGTGCTGCTCGATCGCGGCGAGGGTGCGCTCGGAGGAGCGGCGCCCGCCCTCCGCGGTCTTCTCGAGCACGCCGCCGAGCAGACCACCCTGGAGCGGAGACCACGGGATGACACCGAGCCCATAGTGCAGCGCGGCGGGCAGGACCTCCCGCTCGACATTGCGTACGAGCAGGTTGTAGATCGACTGCTCGGAGGCGAGGCCGGTGAAGTGGCGGGCGCGCGCCGCCTCCTGGGCCTGCGCGAGGTGCCAGCCGGCGAAGTTGCTGGAGCCGACGTAGAGGACCTTGCCCTGCTGCACGGCCACCTCCATCGCCTGCCAGATCTCGTCCCACGGGGTCGTCCGGTCGACGTGGTGGAACTGGTAGAGGTCGATGTGGTCGGTCTGGAGGCGCCGCAGGCTCTCGTCGAGCGCGCGGCGCAGGCTGAGGGCCGAGAGTCGGCCGCCGTTGGGCCAGGAGTCGCGGCCGCGCTCGGCTCCGGGAGCGGCGAACTCGCCCATGTCGCCGAAGACCTTGGTCGCGAGGACCGTGCGCTCGCGGCGCTCGCCGCCCTGGGCGAACCAGCGGCCCACGATCTCCTCGGTGGCTCCGCGGCCGGCGTCGCCTCCATAGACGTTGGCGGTGTCGAAGAAGTTGACGCCCAGCTCGTGCGCGCGATCCATGATCGCGAACGAGTCGGACTCCTCGGTCTGCATGCCGAAGTTCATGGTGCCGAGGACGGTGCGGGAGACGGACAGGCCGGTGCGGCCGAGAGACGTGTACTGCATGGTTCCAGTTGACGCCGGTTCGGGCCGGGTGTCCACCGGTTGTCCGGTAGGGGACGGACGAGAGAGGAAGTGCCCGGGGTGCTGCGGCGGGTGGTCCCCTGGCCGGGCGCGGTGCCGCCTGGCCGCGCGGGCGCCGGGCTAGAGTCGCGGCATGGTCCGGACGACGCAGCGCCTCGTGATCCCTCTCGCCGCGGTGATCCTGCTCGCCGGCTGCACGGCGGAGCCGCCAGGAGCGGCGCCACCTGCGGAGTCGTCGGGCGCAGGCGCCTCCGCGCCGACCGCCGACGGAGCTCCGGCGTCGCGGCCCGTTCCGAGCATCGCGGTCACGCCCGTGCCGGTCGGGTCGGTCGCGGGCGGGGCGGGGGAGTGCTCGGTACGGACCGTCGGCTCGGGCACGCTCGACGGTGTCGACCTCGAGGAGGTGCGCGACTCCGGCTCCCGGAGCGGCGCGACGGGGACGGTGCGGGCCGCCTCCGACGGCGCCCCCGCCTCCTACCTCGTGGCCGCCGGTGATATCAGCGAGCAGATCGCCGAGCGCTTCTGCATCAGCCCCGACTACCTCTCCGCCCTCAACTCGGTCCGCCGCGACGGTGTCGACATCGACAGTCTCTTCGGCGGCGACACCCTCAACCTCCGTCCGACGACCGTCCTCACGGTCGGCGACCAGAACGGCCGCGTGCTCGACAACACGGCGCCCGACGACCTGCCCGCCCAGACAGGCTGACGGCGGCCTGCTGCCCGGCGGGTGCGGCTCCTCAGAAGGCGCGGTGGCCGCGCTCGACCCCCGCGCGACCTGCGTCCCCGTGTCCGCGCGAGCCGAGGCGTCGGCGGCCGGCGCTCACGCCAGTACGCCGAGCAGCACGGCCGACAGCGCGACCGTCGCCGCGAACCCGGTCGTGCGCGAGCGGCGGCGCGCCGGGTCCTCGAACCACGGCAGGGAGCCCCAGCGCAGCGCCGCCCCGGCGGCTCCGGCCGCGGCGACGGCCACCAGCACGAACCACGGCACCAGGGTCAGCGCCGACCAGTCGATGAAGGCCCGGCCGAGCAGCAGCACCGCCACCGCCTCGACCCCGCGCGTGAGCGAGCGGAGGCGGTCGCGGTCGAGCCGGCGCGCGGTCCGGCGCGACGGCAGGCTCCCGAGCGCGAAGCGGCCGACCGTGGAGGCGACGACGATCAGGGCGATGGTCGAGGCGATGATCACGACTCCTCCTCCAGGACGCGCTGCAGCAGCGTGACGCCGAGCTCGTCGACCGAGCTCGCCGTGTCGCCGTTGACGAAGACGGCGACGCCGCGGTCACGGTCCATCACGAGCATCGTCGAGTAGCCGGCGGTGCCTCCGTTGTGCCAGGTCGTGGATCCGCCGCCGGCCGCGTCGGAGGTGTACCAGGAGAGGCCGATGCGGTTGCCGTCGCCGGCGTCGAACCGCGGCTCGAGCACCGTGGAGCCCGCCACTCCGAGCGCAGGATCGTCGGTGAGCAGGGCCTGCGCGTAGCGGGCCATGTCGGCCGCGGTCGAGCGGACGCCGCCCGCCGGGGCGTAGCCGGCGAGGGTCCACGGAGCGACCGACCGGCCGCTCGCCGTGTAACCGGTCGGTGCGTCAGGGGCGAGAGCGTCGGCGGTCACGGGCACGGAGGAGTCAGTCATCCCGAGCGGGTCCAGGACCCGCTCGCGCAGCAGGTCGGCGTAGTCGCGCCCCTCCGCCCGGGCGAGGGTCTGGCCCAGCACTGCGGCGCCCAGGTTGGAGTAGGCGACCTCCTCGGCGCCGAGGTCCGCCTCTGCCGCGTGGCGCAGAGTGTCCGCGGCCGACCAGCCGGCGTACGGGTCCGTGCCCCGCAGCTGCGCCAGGACCGTCGAGGCGATCTCGCCGACGCCGGTGGGGATCCGCGGGAGCCCCGAGCGGTGGCTCGCCAGCTGCGCGAGCGTGCCCGGGAAGTCGCCGACCTCGGCGTAGTCGGCGGCGCGGTCGTCGAGGGCGACGGTGCCGGCCGCGGCGCTCTGGGCGAGGAGGAGGGCGGTCATGGTCTTGGTCACGGACCCGATCTCGACCTCCGTGCGCTCGTCGGCGCCGAGTCCGCCGTAGCGGATGCCCTCGGGAGTGACGACAGCGGCGACGAGGTGGTGGCGGGCGCCGTCGCCGACGTCGGTGCGGAGCCACTGCGCGATCTCGGCGTCACCGGTCGCGTCGGGCGAGAGCGTCGGGGCGGAGGGGCGCAGCAGCACCCCGCCGATCAGCACGACGGCCGCAGCGGTGGCGGCGAGGGCGAGTCGGCGGCGGGTCATCGCGGGCCTCCCGAGGCGAGCAAAATCACGAGCAGGGGAACGAGGCGTTCCGGCGGGATGCCGTAGCGGCCGCGGCCGCGCGCGTGGAGCCAGCCGGCCGCGACCAGCTGGTTGACGTGGTGGTAGATCTGGCCGGTGGTGCCCGCTCCCTCGCTCTCGGCGAGCTGGGCGACGGTCTCGACTCCGCCTGCGACAGCCTGCAAAAAGCGCAGGCGGACGGGGCTGCCGAGCGCGGCGAGCGCGGTCGGTCCGGGGGTCGCGCCCCAGTCGTGCTCGAAGAACGCGTCGGTCGTGAGGCCGTACTGCCACTCGACCGGTCCCGCGGGAGTCGCGACGGAGCCGGCGAAGACGACTCCGCCGGGGGAGGGCAGCCGCTCCCTGAGTGCGGCGAGCGCCCAGAGCGGGTCGTCGGCGGGCGGGTTGAGGGCGGAGCGGGCGCCGGGGGCCTCGAGGCGGTCCAGCCGCTCCCGGAGCTCGTCGATCTCGCGCGCGAGGTCTCTGTCGGTCGGGGTCACCCGTCAACTATTGCAAATATTCCGTAATGACGGAACGCCGGTCGGGCCGGTCCTCCTCGTCGGGCCGTCGCCTCAGCCGAAGTGGCGCGGCAGCACGGCGCCGTTCACGGCCCGCAGCTCCTCGAGCGGCAGCGTGAACAGGCCCTGCACCTCGACGGCCGGAGTCGCCGCATCCGTCACGCCGATCCGCAGCACCGGGTAGCCGCGGCCCTCGCAGAGCCCGCGGAACTTCACATCGTCCTCGCGCGGCACCGACACCAGCACGCGGCCCGTCGACTCCGAGAACAGCGCGGCCGTCGCGTCGACCCCGTCGCGCTCCATCAGCTCGCCGAGCCAGATGCGCGCCCCCACTCCGAACCGCAGCGCCGACTCGGCCAGCGCCACCACGAGCCCGCCGTCGGAGAGGTCGTGGGCGGAGGCGATCAGTGACTCCTTCGCTCCCGCCGAGATCAGATCGGCCAGCGCGCGCTCGGCCGCGAGGTCGAGCTGCGGGGGCAGCCCGCCCAGGTGGTCGTGCACGGTACCGGCCCACGCGGAGCCGTCGAGCTCGTCGCGGGTCGTGCCGAGGAGGTAGACGTTGTCGCCCTCGTCCTGCCAGCCGGAGGGGATGCGGCGCGCGACGTTGTCGATCACGCCGAGCACGCCCACGACCGGGGTCGGGAAGATCGGCACGTCGCCGGTCTGGTTGTAGAACGACACGTTGCCGCCGGTGACGGGGATCTCGAGCTCGAGACACGCGTCGGCGAGGGCACCGACGGTCTCGCGGAACTGCCACATCACCTCGGGGTTCTCGGGGCTGCCGAAGTTGAGGCAGTCCGAGACGGCGACCGGGGTCGCTCCGGTGACGGCCACGTTGCGGAACGCCTCCGCCAGCGCGAGCCGGGCGCCCTGCGCCGGGTCGAGCTGGCACCAGCGGCCGTTGGCGTCGGTCGCCACGGCGAAGCCGAGGCCCGACTCCTCGTCGACGCGGACCATGCCGCCGTCGTCGGGGTAGCTCAGCGCTGTGTTGCCGAGCACGTAGCGGTCGTACTGCGAGGTGATCCAGCTCTTGTCGGCGAGGTTCGCGGAGCCCAGCAGCGCCAGGGTCTCGGCGCGCAGCGCGTCGCCGCCCCTCGAGCGGGGCAGGCGGGAGGAGGAGTCCGCCTGGAGGGCGTCGAGCCAGCCCGGGTAGGCGATCGGCCGCTCGTAGACCGGCCCGTCGACGGCGACCGTGCGGGGGTCGACGTTGACGATCTCCTCGCCGTGCCAGTGGATGATGAGGCGGCCGGAGTCGGTGACCTCGCCCAGCACGCTGGTCTCGACGTCCCACTTGCCGACGACCTCGAGGAACGCGTCGAGCTTCTCGGGCCGGACGACGGCCATCATGCGCTCCTGCGACTCCGACATCAGGATCTCCTCGGCCGTGAGCGAGGGGTCGCGCAGCAGCACCGAGTCGAGCTCGATGACCATGCCGCCGTCGCCGTTCGACGCGAGCTCGGATGTGGCGCACGAGATCCCCGCGGCGCCCAGATCCTGGATGCCCTCCACCAGGTCCTTGCGGAACAGTTCGAGGCAGCACTCGATGAGCACCTTCTCGGCGAACGGGTCGCCGACCTGCACCGCGGGGCGCTTGGTCGGGCCGCCGTCGGCGAACGTGTCGGAGGCGAGGATCGACGCGCCGCCGATGCCGTCGCCTCCGGTGCGCGCCCCGAAGAGCACGACCTTGTTGCCGACGCCGCGGGCGTTCGCGAGGTGCAGGTCCTCGTGACGCAGCACTCCGACCGCGAGCGCGTTCACCAGCGGGTTGCCCTGGTAGACGGAGTCGAAGGAGGTCTCGCCGCCGATGTTCGGCAGGCCGAGGCAGTTGCCGTAGAAGGAGATGCCGGCCACGACGCCGTGCACCACGCGCGCCGTGTCGGGGTCGTCGATCGCCCCGAAACGCAGCGCGTCCATGACCGCAACGGGCCGGGCGCCCATCGAGATGATGTCGCGGACGATGCCGCCGACTCCGGTCGCCGCGCCCTGGAACGGCTCGATGTAGCTCGGGTGGTTGTGGCTCTCGATCTTGAAGGTGACGGCCCAGCCCTCGCCGACGTCGACGACTCCGGCGTTCTCGCCCATGCCGACCATAAGGTTCTTCTTCATGGCGGGCGAGACCTTCTGCCCGAACTGGCGGAGGTACATCTTCGACGACTTGTACGAGCAGTGCTCGCTCCACATCACCGAGTACATGGCGAGCTCGCCGCTCGTCGGGCGCCGGCCCAGGATCTCGCGGATGCTCGCGTACTCGTCGGGCTTGAGCCCGAGAGCGGCGTAGGGCTGCTCCCGCTCGGGCGTCGCCTCCGCGTTCGCAGTGGTGTCGGGAACGGCGATGCGGCTGTCTGCCATGTGCTGGAGGCTCCAGGGGAGGGGGACGGGATGCGCGTCGATCCTACCCGCCGCCGTCCCGGCGGCCAGGGGCGGCGGAGTCGCGGCGAGCGGGCCGATCGTGCGCCGAGCGGGGAAGCGCCTAGGATCGGCCGGGTGAGGTGGGCGGCTCTGATCGGAACCCTCCTCTGGGGGCTCTATCAGTGCTTCGGTACCCTCGGCGCCGCGAACATCTCGCCGGACGAGCCGGTCTACCTCGCGGCCGGCTGGGACTACCTGCACGGCGACGTGAGCGCCAACCTCGAGCATCCGCCGACCGCGAAGTACCTCCTCGGTGTGGCCCAGATGCTGCTCGGCGAGGGGCTGATCGCGGGGAGGGTCGCGGCCGGCGCCGCCACCTTCCTCACCGGGGTCGTGCTCTGGCTCTGGCTGCGCCGCGAGCTCGGCGTCGTGCTCGCACTGATCCCGGCGGGCCTGTTCCTCCTCTTCCCGCGCACCGTTCCCGGAGGAGCGACCCGCATCGACCGGATCGCCCTGCTGGAGCCCTTTATGGTGCTGTTCGCCGTCGCGGCGATGGCGGTGGCGTGGAGCTGGTCGCGTGCCTCCCCGGGGCGGCGCAGCGGCTGGCTGATCGCCCTGGCAGGTGCGCTGTTCGCCCTGTCGGTCACCTCGAAGCTGACGACGGCCGTGCTCGCGCCCGTGTTCCTCCTGCCGCTGCTGCGCTCCGGGAGTCGCGGTCGCGCGCTGCGGGCCGCCGCCGCCTTCGCCGGCGCCTTCGTCGTCACGGGAGTGCTCGCCTACCTGCCCGTGCATCCGGTCGAGGCGATCCGCTACCTGCTGGAGTTCCAGTCGCGGCACAACGCCGAGGGGCACCTGATCGACGTCGCGGGCTCGGCCTTCGCCTTCCCGCCGTGGTGGGCGAACCTCTGGTTCACGCTGGCGGGGATCGGCCCGCCGGCGCTCTCCGTCCTGCTCCTCGGCACGCTGCTGGCCCTGCTCGCTCCGCGGCGCCGCGCACTGGTGCTGTACCTCGGCGGTGCGGCGCTGCTCCTGCTGGTGTTCCACCTGGTCGTCAGCTCGGTGGCGCTGCCGCACTACTACGCGGCGTGGGCCTGGCTGCTGTGCGCCCTGGCGGGTCTCGGCATCGCGGAGGCGCTGCACGGCGGGATCCTGCTGCCCGCGCCGGTCGCGCGCGGCGCGGGCGCGGTGCTGCTGGCCGCCTCCATCGTGGTCGCGGCCGCCACCTCGGCGGGTATCGCGCAGGAGCGGCCGACGGGGATCGCACGCGTGGCCGACGTGCTGCGCGAGCGCGGCCTCGACGGCGGCCTCGTCCTGGTGCAGGGCATGTCCTCCGGTGTCTACGTGCCCTACATCGGGGATCGGGTCACGACCGATCCGTCCTCCGCCGGCGTCGTCGCCATCGCGATCGAGGCGTCGGCGCGCTACCCCGTCGACCCGCGGGTCGCCGACTACCTTGAGTCGGCGCGCCCCGAGACGCTGCGGCTCGACGACCTCACGCTCGTGCTGGTCGCCGGCCCGCTCCCGTGACCGCTCACCTCGAGCGGCAGGCGCCCGGATCCACAGCGCCCGTCAGCGCCGGCGCCTCGGTGACGACCGGAGAGAGCACGGAGAGCGGGATCGCGTAGCCCACGTTGTCGACGGAGGCGGCCTTGCCGAAGACGACTCCCGAGACCGTGCCGTCGAGCGAGAGCAGCGGCCCGCCGGAGTTGCCCTGGTTGACCACGGCGGCCAGGGTCAGCACCTCGCGCGAGGTGGGGGTTCCGTCGACCATCAGCGAGACCGTCGTGTCCGAGGAGACCTGAGCCGAGCCGAGCGTCAGCGGTCCGCCGAACGGATAGCCGGCCACGACCGCGTCGTCTCCTCCGACGACCGAGTCGTCGAGTGCGAGCGGAGCGGCGTCGAGGCCGTCGACGGCGATCACCGCCAGATCGGTGGCGGCGTTCGCGTACACGACCCGGCCGGTGCGGGGAGCCTCGCCGGGCGCCTCCACCACCGGCTCGGCGACTCCGGCGACCACGTGCGCATTGGTGATCACACGGTCGTCGGAGGAGACGAAGCCGCTGCCGGTCACGCCCACGTCGCAGGCCCAGGCGGTGCCCGAGACCCGCACGACCGAGCGGGAGGCGCCGGCCACCTCGGGATCGTCGGTCGCCACGTCCGGGATGGCGGGTGCCTCCGTCGGTGCGTCGAGGGCCGCGACCACCCAGGACGTGCCGCGGTCGACCACGGTCGACTGGAGCTGGGCGAGGAACCCGCGGACCGGGGAGGGAGTGAGGTCGTCGATCCCACGGATGACGGTGGAGCCGGCGACCGAGGTGGTGACGAGCGGGACGCCGAGCAGCGAGACGGCCGAGGTGACGGCGATCCAGACCAGGCCGGTGATCGCGACCCCGGCGCCGCCCCCGGCGAGCCGGTCGAGCAGTCCGAGCTTGACCCGGTCGGCGCCGCGCCCGATGACCGCTCCGAGCGTGGCTCCGACGGCGTAGCCGACGCCGAGCAGCAGGACCGCCGTGCCGATCACGGCGAGCAGGCGCCACTCGGTGCCTGCGGTCCACGACGAGACGGCGGGCACCGCGAAGGAGGCGCCGATCGCGCCAGCGACGACGCCGGCGAGCCCGCCGACGGTCCGGAGGAAGCCACGGCGCAGTCCGTCGACGAGCGCGCCGAGCAGGCTCAGCACGACGATGACGTCGACGATCACGGATGCACCCACGGTGAGCTCCTGGCGGTGTCGGGAACGGGTCCTTCAGCATGGCCGACGGTGCAGTGCGCAGGCCCGGAGGAGGCTGGCAGTCGGGCGGTCGCGGGCGATTCGCCGGGGATCCGGCCCTCAGCCGGCCTCAGCCGTGATTCTGCGCGGCAGGATGGCGGCAGGCGCGCGGCCCGCCCCGCCCGCGGGGGGCGCGCCCTAGAAGAACGAGATGCAGTACGGCGTCGCGATCGCCGCGAAGAAGCGGTCCACCCGCTCCGGGTCGCCGGCGATGCGAACCGAGCCGGCGCGCGCCAGGGTCGACGGGCGCACCGAGCCCAGCAGCAGCGAGCCGAGGTCGGCGACGTCGAGCGCCAGGTCGGCCGCCTCCCCGGTGCGCTCCACGCGGCCGGAGCCGTCGGCCGCGGTGATCCGGTAGCGGCCGTCGGCGAGGCCCAGCTCGTCGGTCACGTCGACCACGAGCGCGTCGTCGGTGGTCCACGGCCGCGCCGAGAACGCGGCGGCGACGTCGAGGATCCGCAGCCAGATCAGGTCGCCGACGTGCTGCACCTGCACCACGCGCGCGTCGCGCAGCGCCCAGGTCAGCGGGTCGTCCACCGGCGCCATGTCCCAGGTCACCGCCGAGGCGAGGTCGACAGCGCCCAGGTACCCCCAGAGCGCGAGGTAGGCGTCGGGGGAGGGGGCGACCAGGTCGACGATCTCGAGGGTCCGAGCCTCGTCGGGCCCGACGGCACGATAGGTCACGTAGCCGTCGAGCTCGCCCCCGTCGTCGAGGTGCACGGCCGAGCGCACGTCCAGGCCCGGTGCGCTCTCGCCGGACTCCGTGCCCACCGAGTTCGCCTCGTAGCGGGACTGCCGGGTCAGCGAGCCGGGGACCGATGCCTGGAACGCGGCGAACACCTCCGGGATGCGCGGCTGGAGCCAGGTGGTCGCGACGACCTCGACGCGGCCGGACGGCTCGGTCTGCACTCCGAAGCGCGGGCCGGTGTCGACGCGGATCGAGCGGGTGAAGGCCGAGCGGCCGAAGCCGAACCGGCGGTAGATCGAGGCCTCGCTGGCGGTGAGCGCGGCGACCGGGGTGCCGGCCTCCGCTGCCAGGCGCAGGTCCTCGGTGATCATCGTGCGCAGGATGCCGCGGCGCCGGTGCGTCGGCCGCACGGTGACCTGGGAGACCAGGTGCGCGTCGATCTGTCGGCCCCGTCCGACCTGGAGCGAGCCGGGGAAGGCGGCGTAGGTGCCGACGGGCACGCCGGCGCCGTCCAGCCCCTCGGGGGAAGTGGAGTCGAGGACCGCGGTCAGCACGCGCTCGTCGGCGACCATGTGCTCGGCCCAGTCGCGCAGCTTCTCGGGCGTGAACTCCTTCTCGTGGAAGCCCGCGTTGATCGCGGTCGCCCATGCGGCGGTGGCGGAGTCGGGTCCGCCGTCGTCGTTCAGGGCGGCGGGGAAGCGGCGGAGGTCGAGACCGGTGAGAGGCATCCGTCCAGCCTATGCACCCGCGGTGCGCGGGCGCTGAGCCGATCCCGGCCGGGCGGCGGTTCAGAGCGCGGACCAGCGCTTCTCGAGCGCCGCGTCCACCGCTGCTGCGAGCCCGTCCAGCCGGGAGGAGTCGATCCGCGCCGGATCCGCGAAGCTCCTCACCCGCTCGCTCATCGCCGCGATCGCTGCGCGCCGCCGCGGCAGCGTCGCGGTGAACGCGCAGTCCCGGAGCAGAGCCAGCAGCTCTCCCGCCCCGCCCCGCGCCTCCGCGAGCACCTCGAGCCGCAGCTCGAAGGGCGCCTCCGGCACCACCACCCGCAGGAACCCCTCCGCGTCCTGGAACGCCGCAGGCGGGTCCGGGATCCGCGCCAGCAGCGCCAGCGCCGATCCGAGCGCGTCGAGGTCGCCCGCGATCGCCAGCTCCCGCAGTCGGGAGTCCACGTCGGCCGCGGGCCCCCGCCCGAGCGTGACCGGCCCGAGCGCGAGAGCGTCCAGCCGGCGCTCCTCCTCCTCGCTCGGCACCGTCGGGGTCGCCGACCACCACGAGAGCAGCGGAGTCGCGGCCACGGCGTGCTCGCCGGCGCGCCGCTCCAGCGCGATCAGCAGGTCCTCGCGGGCGGCGAGCGCCACGAGAGCGTCGACGTCGACGTCGAGCACGGTGCCCGACTCGGCGGGCAGCACGAGGTGCCGTCCGGAGGGAGGCGACGCCTCGGCGCGCGTCCTCGCGCCCGGGCCGCGCTCGCTGGCTCGCAGGATCTCCTCCTCGAGGGTCCGCCCGGGTCGTCGTCGTCCGCTTCCGCGCGCCATGCCGCCACGCTACCGTCGGCCGCATGACTCGATACCTCGCCCTGCTCCGCGGAGTGAACGTCAACGGCCGCACCGTGCGCAGCGCCGAGCTCGCCGAGACGGTCGCCGGCGTCGGAGGGGAACGGGTGCGGACGGTCCTCGCGAGCGGCAACGCGGCCTTCGACTCCGACCGCTCGGCCGCCGCGCTGAAGCCTGCGCTCGAGGCGGCGCTCGCCGAGCGGTTCGGCTACGACGCCTGGATCGTGCTCGTGACGCAGGAGGCGCTCGCCGCGGTGCTCGCGGCCTACCCGTTCCCGCGGATCGACGCCGAGGCCCACCCCTACGTCGTCTTCGGCTCCGATGAGGAGGCGCTCGATGCCGCGCAGGCCGCGATCGGCGAGACCGACCCGGCGGTCGAGCTCGTCGCCCGCGGTGCCGACGTCCTCCGCGGCACCGACGTCCTCTACGGTGCCGACGTCCTTTACTGGCGCTGCCCGCGCGGATCCTCGACCGACACCCCGGTCGCGAAGGTCCTCGCCCGATCGGCGTACCGCTCGACGACGACCACCCGGAACCTCCGCACGGTCGAGAAGCTCGCGACGGCCTGATGTCCCGCATCCGAGGTCGGCAGGGCCTCGAACCCCGCGATCGGCCGTGCTGCGCGCTCCTGACCTCGGGGACGGACGGCCGCGAGACCCCGTGGCTGGAAAGCCCGCTCATCATCGGGTGAGGCTCGCCTGGGTGATCGGGCCGCCCAGGACCGCCGGCCGCACCGCGATGGCTCGCGCGCGGAAGGCCGACGTGTGCTGCTGCGGGACGAGCCGACCACTTTCCTCGATGTCAGCCACCAGATCGAGGTGCTCGACCTGCTCGTCGACCTCAACCGCACCCGCGGGATCACGGTGCTGGTTCTGCACGACCTCGACCTCGCCGCCCGGCACGCCGGCCACCTGGTGGCGATCGCGAGCGGAGCGGTGCACGCCTCCGGCACGCCCGCCGCCGTGCTCACCGAGGAGGCGGTGCTCGCGGTGGTCGGCCTCGACAGGCGGATCATCACCGACCCGACCTCCGGCGCACGGCTGATGCTCCCTCTCGCCAGGCACCGCACCGTCGCTGGGGAGTCGGCCCCCACGGCGCGGATCGACGCCGACAGCGGCGCGCGGATCACGGACGTGTAAACGGTTCCACACGGCGACCGGGGGGCGTATACGATACGTCCCGTCCGCGGCGGACGACCGTCATCGGCGGAACCGCCGAACGCCTGCCCCCGATCAGAGGTCCTCCCCGCCGTGACTGCATCCCCGACGCGCCCCGGCGCCTCCGCGCTCCGCGAGGTGCGAGCGCTCCTCTTCGACCTCGACGGCGTGCTCACGCCGACCGCCGATGTGCACATGCAGGCCTGGTCGCGGCTCTTCACCGACTACCTCTCCTCGCGGGGAGTCGCCGAGGGATACACCGACGCCGACTACTTCCGCTACGTCGACGGTCGCCCGCGCTACGACGGCGTCCGCGCCCTGCTCACCTCCCGCGGGATCACCCTCCCCGAGGGCACACCCGAGGACGACCCGTCGCTCGAGACCGTGTGCGGGCTCGGCAACCGCAAGAACGACGCCTTCAACCGCACCCTCGCCGAGAGCGGCGTCGCCCCCTACCCGGGCTCGCTCCGCTTCGTCGACGCCGCGGTCGCCGCGGGGGTGGAGGTGGCCGTCGTCACCTCCTCCCGCAACGGCGTCCCCGTGCTCGAGGCCTCCGGCCTGCGCGACCGCTTCGAGATCGTGGTCGACGGTCTCCTCGCCGCCGAGCGCTCCATCGCCGGCAAGCCCGCGCCCGACACCTACCTCTACGCCGCGCAGCTCCTGGGCCTCGAGGCCGCGGAGTGCGCGGTCGTCGAGGACGCCCACTCCGGAGTCGCCGCCGGCCGCGCGGGCGGCTTCGGCCTCGTCGTCGGGGTCGACCGCGGAGTCGGCGCCGACACGCTCCTCGCGCACGGCGCCGACCTGGTCGTGGACGACCTCGCCGAGCTGCTCCCCTTCCTCCCCACCGCCCCCGCCCCCGAGGACGCCGCATGAACCCCATCACCTCCGATCCGCTCGACCGCAACCGCTTCCCGATCGACGAGTGGGCCCTGGTCGAGACCGAGTTCGCGTCCGAGCTCCAGGGCCGCACCGAGACGCTGTTCGCCACCGGCAACGGCTACCTCGGTCTCCGCGGAAACGTCGAGGAGGGTCGCGACGGCTACGCCTACGGCACCTTCATCAACGGCTTCCACGAGACCTGGCCGATCCGTCACGCCGAGGAGGCGTTCGGTTTCGCCCGGGTCGGCCAGACGATCGTCAACGTCCCCGACGCCAAGATCCTCCGGCTCTACGTCGACGACGAGCCGTTCGTCCTGAGCGAGGCCGACGTCCTCTCGTACTCGCGTCGCCTCGACTTCGCGAGCGGAGTGCTCACGCGCGAGGTCGAGTGGCGCACCCCGTCGGGCAAGCGCGTGCTGATCCGCTCGCGCCGCCTGGTCTCGTTCACCGACCGCCACCTTGCGATCCTCGACTACGAGGTCGAGATGCTCGACGCGGACGCCTCGGTGCTCATCTCGAGCCAGGTGCTCAACCGCCAGGACGGCGTCGACGAGTACCACGCGCCGTCGGGCAGCGAAGCCGCCGGCTTCGATCCGCGCAAGGCGGAGTCGTTCGAGGACCGGGTGCTCCAGCCGCGGCTGAAGCGCGTCACGGGTACGCGCTATCTCCTCGGATACCGCACCACCAACTCCCAGATGACGGTCGCCTGCGGTGCCGAGCACCAGCTCGAGACCGAGAACGAGTGGGACCAGACCTCCCAGATCGACGACGACCTCGCCAAGCACGTGTATCGCGTGAAGGCGAAGGCCGGCCGTCCGGTCCGCCTGATCAAGACGCTGACCTACCACACCTCCCGCGGCGTGCCCGTGCGCGAGCTGGCCGATCGCTGCGACCGCACCCTCGACCGTGCGCGCGAGACGCCGGTCGAGGAGCAGTTCATCAAGCAGCGTGAATGGCTCGACGACTTCTGGACCCGCTCCGATGTCCGGATCGGCGGGCAGCCCGCGATCCAGCAGGCCGCTCGGTGGAACCTCTTCCAGCTCGCGCAGTCGACGGCCCGCACCGACGGCGGCGGAGTCGCGGCCAAGGGGGTCTCGGGCTCCGGCTACGGCGGCCACTACTTCTGGGACACCGAGGTCTACGTCCTCCCGTTCCTCAGCTACACGGCCCCGCTCGTCGCCCGCAACGCGTTGCGCTTCCGCCAGAACATGCTCGAGGCGGCCCGCTCGCGCGCGACCGAGCTCAACCAGCGCGGCGCGCTCTTCCCCTGGCGCACCATCAACGGCCAGGAGTCGTCGGCCTACTACGCCGCCGGGACCGCGCAGTACCACATCGACGCCGACATCTCCTACGCGCTCATGCAGTACGTCGGAGCCACCGGCGACGACGACTTCCTCGCCCGCGGTGCGATCGACATCCTCGTCGAGACCGCTCGGATGTGGGCCGACCTGGGCTTCTGGCGCAGCAACGGCGACGACCACTTCCACATCCACGGCGTCACCGGCCCCGACGAGTACACGACCGTCGTGAACGACAACCTGTACACGAACGTCATGGCCCGGGCGAACCTCCGCTCGGCCGCCCGCGCCGTCGAGCTGCTCAAGGCCGTCGAGCCCGCCGCCTACGAGCGGATGGCCGACCGCCTCGCCCTCGACGAGGGCGAGGTGCTCGAGTGGGCGCGCGCCGCCGAGAAGATGCACATCCCCTTCGATGCGCGGGCCGGTATCCACCCGCAGGACGCGGCGTTCCTCGAGAAGGAACTGTGGGACCTCGAGAACACCCCGGCCAGCAAGCGCCCGCTGCTGCTGCACTTCCACCCGCTCGTGATCTACCGCTTCCAGGTGCTCAAGCAGGCCGACGTGGTGCTCGCGCTGCTGCTCCAGGGCAACGAGTTCACGGCCGAGCAGAAGCGTGCCGACTTCGAGTACTACGACGCGCTCACGACCGGCGACTCGACCCTCTCGGCCGTCGTGCAGTCGATCATCGCCGCCGAGGTGGGCTACAGCGACCTCGCTCGGCGCTACTTCCTGTCCGCCCTGTTCGTTGATCTCGCCGACCTGCACCGCAACACGGCGGACGGCATCCACGTCGCCTCCACCGGCGGTGTCTGGAGCGCCCTCGTGTACGGCTTCGGCGGGATGCGCGACCACGGCGGGCGGATCACGCTCGATCCGCGTCTCCCGGACGACTGGGACGGCCTGACCTTCCGCATCACCCTGCACGGCACGCGCGTGCGCGTCGAGGTGACGCAGACCGAGGTGCTGCTGAGCGTCGAGACCGGCGACTCGGCGGTGATCACCGTCCGTGACGAGCGGGTGCACGTCGAGGCCGGCACTCCCGTCCGCGTGGCCCTCACCCATCAGGGCCGCCGCCTGCACGGCGCCCCCACCACCTCCGACATCGAGGGCACCCGCCGCTCCGACGGCACCGTGATCACGGCCTCGATCCCCACGATCTCGATGACCCCGGAGCCCGAGGTGCTGACCGGTCCCTGAGTCCGTCCCCGCCCGCGTCGCGGGAGGCGTCCGGCCGCCGACGAGGTCCTCCGCGGGTGCGGGGGACCTCGTCCGTGGGAGCCTGTCCGTCGGCCTGATCGGCCGAGGACGGTCCAGGCGGGGCTCGGCCGGGTCGTCCCCGGCCCTCGACCTCCTCGTCCTCCGACGATCCAGCACTGCGGTCCTCCGAGCCGATCCGGCGGATGCGCGCCGCTCGGCAGCATGGGTGTCGTGGTCCTGCGAGAGGGCCTTCCACCCCGGGAGGCCGATCGCGGACGGGGGAGGAGGCGCTGTGACGACCGCGACCGAGGGGAACGGGACCTACACGGGCCTGGTGGCGGAGCTCCACGACCGCATGTACCCGGACGCCCTGGGCGACATCGCACAGCTCGTCGCCTGCCTTCAGCGGGTCGCCCCCGGACCTCGGGTGATGGAGTTCGGCATCGGCTCGGGCCGGGCGGCACTGCCCCTGGCCGAAGCGGGCCTCGAGGTCTCCGGTGTGGAGATCTCGTCGGACATGCTCCGGCTCCTCGCCGAGCGCGACACGGAAAAGCGCATCACGGCGCGCCGCGCCAGCTTCATCGACGACGAGCTGGAGGGCGAGTACGACGGCGTCACCCTGCTGCTCAACACGCTCCTCGTCGCCACCACGGCCGAGCAGCAGCTCGCGGTGCTCCGGAACGCCCGCCGGTGCCTCGCACCGGGCGGCGTGCTCCTCGTCGAGTGCTTCACCCCCTCGCGCTACCACGGGCTGACGGCACCCGCGATGTCGCTGAGGGACCTGGGCGACGGCGACGTCGTCATCGAGCAGTACACCGTCGAGCCGTCGCTCCAGCTGCTGGTCTCGCAGAACCTCGTCTTCGTCGGCGAGAAGCGGAGCACCTACACGCAGGTCCTGCGCTACGTCTTCCCCGCCGAGCTCGACTCCGCCGCGCGTCTCGCCGGCCTCGAGCCGCTCGGCCGCATGGCCGACTGGCAGGGCGCTCCGGTCACCGCGGCGTCCGAGCGCTTCATCTCCGCCTACCGACGGAGCGCGGAGTGATCGCGTCCGCCGAGCAGAAGCACCTGCTGGACCGCATCGCTCCCCTCCTGGCCCGGCTCGGCCGGACCCGGGACGAGATCGAGGACGCGCCGGTGCTCCTCGGCCGCAACCTCAACGCCCGCCTACGGTTCTCCGACGGCGACGACGTCTTCGTGAAGGCCGTGCGCGGCCTCGGCTCCGCGGGCCGGTACCAGCGGGTCACCACGTTCCACGATGTGATGGACCTCACCGGGCTCCCCGTCCGCACCCCGGACCTCCTCGCCCGCGACGACGCCGGACTGGTGCTGGCGCAGACCGTGGTCGGCGCCGAGAGCACCTTCGCCGAGCGGGTGCGCGAGAGCACCGTCAGCCCGGAGGAGCTCGAGCTGGTCGCCGGCGCGCTCGCCGCGGTGCACGGCGCGACTCCCTCGGACGCGAGCAGAGTCGAGAACCGGCCGCCGTCGCTTCCTCCGCACGGGCTCGACGCGATGCCCATCGACCTGTTCGAGGGATCGACGATGGGACAGCTCGAGATGTGGCGGCTCCTTCAGGGCGACCCCGTTCTCCGGGACCGGCTGGACGCGCTGGTGCGCTCCGCGCCGAGCGGCGATGCCGCCTCTCCCATCCACGGGGACCTGCGCTCCGACCAGATCCTCCTCGACGGCGCCACCTGCTGGATGCTCGACTGGGAGGACTTCCGGCTCGGAGACCCCGCCCGCGACGCCGGCGGCCTTCTCGGCGAGCTGTTCTACCACCGCGCGCGCCGTCTGGTGCACTCCATCGTCGCCGAGGGCGAGGAGGTGACCGACGCGTCGATCATCGCCCATGGCGGCCGCATGGTCGACGAGGCCGTCCCCTCCCTCCGCACCTTCTGGAGGGCGTACACCCGCGCCCGCGCCGTCGAGGAGGGCTTCGCTGCGCGAGCGGTCGGCTTCCTCGGGTGGCAGCTATTCGACAGGGCTCTCGCCTCGGCCACCTACTACGGCCGTATGTCGGCGATGGACCGGGCCCTCGCCGGGATCGGGCGCGAGGCGATCGTCAACGCCACCGGGTACACCGACGTCCTCGGGCTGGGGGCGGAGTGAGCGCGCCGGCCCTCGCCCCGACCGAGCAGGGGCTTGCGAGCGGGGTCTCCTGGATCCTCTCGCGCATCGGGATCGCGGACGACCAGCGCTCGGCCCGCGCCTTCGGCACGGAGATCGAGACCGCCTCCGCGTCCGAGCTCGGCCAGGTCCTCGCTCGGCGCATCTACCAGTTCGCGCACGCGGGGATCGGCCTGCGGGACGACGCGCCGGGCGGCAGCCTCACCAGCGAGGACCGAGTCATGGAGGAGCGGATCGCCTCCGCGACCGCGCGGCGGGCGAGGGCCGCCCGAGTCCCGCTGCTCGAGACCGTGCCCCAGTACAACGGCGTCGTCGTCCTGCATCAGAGCCTGCGCGTGTTCGTCCCGGACTCCCGCGTCCTGGACCGCACGTCGGCGACCGCGCACATCGCGCTCAACTCCCTCGCGACGCGCCTCTCGGTCGGCTTCTCGTTCTTCACCTCGAGCGCGGGAGCGGGCAGCAGATCCCGTCCGCTCCGCCTCTACCGCGCCGCCGCCGACGCCGACGACGCCCTCGACGCGTGGGGGCGGCTGACGGAGCGGCTGGAGTCGGCGCACGTGCCCGCTCGGGCAAAGATCCTCTCGTCGAGCGAGGCCTATCCGCGCACGGATGCGATCGTCCTCTACCTCCCCCAGGAGTCCTGGGAGCGCGTGCGGGAGTTCGCCGATCTGCTGGCGAGCGACGATCCGCGGGCGGGCACCTCCGTGCTCGCCGGTCGTCTGGCACCGGGAGTCGGATACGCCTGGGAGCCCGACGACCCGGCCCGGTCCCGGCGCACCCTGAGCTTCGGCGAGCACCGGGCCGAGACCATCGCGAAGGCGCTCGTCGAGCCCGGCGGGGAGCCGGCCGCCGAACGGGTCCGCCTGGCGCTCCTCGCCGCCAACATCCACCCCCTGAGGGTGCACGAGAACCTCGACTCGCCGCGGCTCCCGGGCTGAGCGAGCAGGTCGACGGCCGCCGACGCGGACGTCGAGCCGACACGGCACAGGAAACACGATCACAGAAAGCGAGAACGACATGAGCAGCACCACAGCCGAATCTCTCATCGCGGGATACCGCTCCTATGCGGTCCAGGCGCCCGACCTCTCCGGCACCACCGAGGCGGCGCCGGCAGCGACCCCGGGCGTCCTCAGCTTCATCGCCGCCTCCACGGTCGCCTGTGGAACGGCGATCAGCGTCGTCGGCGGCTCCGTCGTCGGAACCACGGTCAACGCGGGCTGCTGACGCCGCACCCCCACCTCTCGTCGAAACCTCTCGGAAAGAAGGACATGCCATGACCTCGAACCAGACCCTCATCGCCGGCTTCTCGAGCTACGCGAGCGCCGAGGAGCTCGTCTCCACCTCGCTCGAGTCCGCTCCCGGCGCGACTCCGTCGCCCATCTCGGCCGTCTCGGTCTTCGTGACCGCGTCCTCCCCCGAGTGCGCGCTCGTCTCGGTCGGCGTCACCGCGGGCGGAACCACCACCACCCTCGCCGCGGGCTGCTGACGACCCGGGCCCGGGGGCTCCGGTCCCCGGGCCCTCCACCTCTGGAGGAGACCATGATCGGATCCGCACTGACCAGTGCCGGGAGCAGCGGACCGCGGACCTCGATCGCCGAGGTCCCGGGAGCTCGGAGCGTGGCCGTCACGCTCGCCGTCGGCGCGGGCTCGGTCGACGAGCGACCGGGCGAGGCGGGCGCGGCGCATCTGGCGGAGCACCTCCTCTACAGCGAGGCGCGGCTCGAGACGGGCCGGCTCGCCGAGCAGTTCGTCCTGCACCGCGGCGGCGTCAGCAACGCTCAGAGCTACCCGTTCCACACGGAGTACTCGGTCGTCCTCCCGGTCGAGGACGACACCCTGGCGGTCCTCGGCGAGGCCGCCGACGTGGCGCTGGCCCGCGCCTCCCTGACGGAGGTGCCGGTCGCAGCGATCGAGCGGGAGCGCTGGGTGATCGCCCGCGAGATCGAGGAGCGGCGCACGGACGGCGCGCTCGCGACCTTCCCGTGGAACGGCGCCCTGGCGACACGGGGGAGGCAGCGGACCGACGACTCCTTTACCACTCCGATCCTCGCACCGGACGAGGTCCTGGGCTTCCTCCGCCGCCTGCACTCCACGCGAGAGGTCACTATCGGTGTCGCCTCGGCGCTCGACCCGCACCTCGTCGAGGAGGTCGTCGCCCCGGTCGTCGCGCTCCTGTCCCCGCGGAGCCCCGTTCCGGACTGGAGATCGCGGCTCGGAGCGGTCCGGACGGTGCGCCGGCGGGTCCTGCCCCGCGGCCTGTCCGCGACCGCCGAGACCCGCCTCCTGCCGGAGCGCGGTCCACGCGAGCGCGAGCGGGCCATCGCGGCCGTGCTTGCCCGGGCGGTGGACGCCGCGTCCCCGGGAGCGCACTGGCGCGCCGGGCTCTTCGGGGTGCACGAGGGCCCGGAGACCGCCCTCCTCATCGGGTCGTCCAGCGTCGCCGGGCCCGCGCCGGACCGACCGGCCTCCACTCTCCCCGACCGGCTCGACCTCGACCGGCTCGACGTGTGGCGGCGGGCCGAGCTCCACAGCCTGCAGCGCAGGCTCTCCGGAACCGCCACGGCCAGTTCCCTCCTGGCTCGCGACAGGCTCTTCGGCCTCGACACGCGGCGCACGGCGGCGGAGCTGACGGCGGTGCGCGCCGGGGACGTGGCGGAGGCCTTCGACCACCTGCGCCGCGACGAGCCGGGCTTCCTGGTCTGGGAGCACGGGGAAGGAGAGGCCGCATGACGGCGACGACTCCCGCCCCTCCGGCGATCGATCGCCACGCCGACGGGCTCCGCGTCCTCGGTGGAGGGCGCGGCGCCGTCGTGGCGCTCGTCGTCGAGACCAGACCGCTCTCCTGGCAGGGCCGGCTGCGAGCCGCGAGCCTGCTCCGACGCGGCCTCGAGCCGGCGAGCGCCGAGATCGACGTCCGTCCGGGTCCTTCCGGCGTGAGCGCGATCCTTCCGCTCGCCGAGGCGACCCCCGAGGACTGGGACCGCCTCCTCGGACGCCTCGGGAGCTGGCGCGAGCTCGCCGACGCCGATCCCGCGCCCGAGACCCCTGCTGTGCCCCGCTCCCTCGGCGAGCTCGGCCTGGCGCTCGCGCTCGGTGATGCGGGCGAGTCGCCGACGCCGAGCGAGTTCTCGCGCCGACCGGTCGCGGTCGCCCTCTCCGCCGGCTCCGGCCTCCTGCCGCTCGACCTCGGGCAGAGGTTCGAGGAGCTGATCGAGGCGGCCGGCCGCCGTTGCGAGGGTCACGCGCCCCCGCTGCCGAGCACGGCCGGACCGGTGACGGAGTCGGGCGTCCTCCCGATCCCCGGGATCCGCTCCTCTCTCGTCCGGATCCTCGCTCCGCTCCCCGGCGCGAGCGGGGCGAGCGAGGCCCTCGCCCGCTCCCTCGCCGCGCTGATCCTGGGCGGGACGGCCGCCGGCCCCCTCGCCCGGCGGCTCCGGGACGACCACGCGCTCAGCTACAGCCCCGGCAGCGCCCTGACCCGTCTGCCCCAGGGCGAGTACTTCGCTGTGGAGGCGCCGGTCGCCGCGGGCGCGGCGGAGCGGGCGGACGGGCTCATCCGCGACGTCCTCACGGAGCAGTCGGTGTCGCCGCCGGACGACGGCGTCGTGGCCTGGGCGCTGCGGTACGCCCGGGGACGCCGGCTCGTCGACGCGGACTCCCCGCTCACCGCGCACCTCGGCTTCGCGGCCCGCCACGACGGGAGCGACCCCTGGGGCCTGCTCGAGCACCACGCCCCCGCGGTCGACGCCGACCTCGTCCGCCGCCAGTTCCTCCTCCTCTGCCGCGCTGTCCTCGAGACACCGGCCCTGATGCTCGTTCCGACCCCGGAAGAAGGGAGCCGACCATGGACGTCGGCGTGATGTACCCCAAGATGCCCACGGCGCTGGGAGGCGTGCTCCCGTACGCCGATCTCGCCCGCCGTCACGGCGGCCGGCTCTGGTTCGGCCACTCCGATGCGGTCGACTCGCTGACGATGATGGCGGCGCTCGCCGGACGGGGTGCCGCGATCCCCCTCGGGACGGCCGTCACCCTCCACCCGCTGTGGTCGCCGAGCGCGCTCGCTCGCCAGGCGCTGTCGATCTCGCGCCTGAGCGGCGCCTCCGTCGTGCTCGGCATCGGTCCCGGCGGGGCGCGCTTCCAGGAGTCGGCACTCGGCGCGCCCCTCGCCCGCCCGGTCGCCGAGACGGAGCGCTTCGCACGCCAGGTCCTCGCGGTCACCGAGCACTCGCCCGCCGCTGTCCAGCTCGGCTTCGGAGTGCTCCGGCCGGCGATGGCGGAGGCGGCGGGCCGCGCGGCCTCCCACGCGATCACCTGGCTCACCCCGGGCTCCTGGATCCGCGACACGATCGCTCACGCGCTGGCGCGCGGCGCCGCCTCCTCGGAGCGCCCGGTCCCGAACGTGGAGGCGGTCGTGCACGTGGGAGTCCGGCGCCCCGGGCGCGATCCGGTCTCGCTCGTGGAGTCCGCCGTCCACGCGCATCTCGCCGCCCCGCACTACCGCGACATGCTGCGCCGGGCCGGGATCGATTTGCCCGACGACGGTCGGGGCGCCGCGCGGGCCGTCATCGACCAGGGGGTCTACCTCTTCGGATCGCCGGAGGAGATCGCCGACGGCCTCGAGCTCCTCCACGCGGACGGTGCCGACGAGGTCGTCGTCAACGTCTTCGGGGTCCTCGCGTCGCACGGAGAGGCGGCCGCCCTCGCGGATCTCGAGGAGGTCCTCGCCGTGCTCACGGAACGCCGCGTCGCCCGGGAGCGGGCGCGCACGGAGGCGCTCGATTCGTTCCTCGCCGGCGCCGAGGACGTGCTCGCGTGAGCGCCGTCGATGAGCAGGCCCGACGCCTGAGCGGCCTCGCGGACCGGAGGATCGTGATCGCCGCGACCGGGGCGCTCGGCACGGCCTTCCTCCCGAGCTGGATCGGCTGGATGCAGGAGGTGTGTCCGAGCACCCGGTTCCGCGTCGTCCTGACTCCGCGCGCCCGGGCCTTCGTCGGCGTCTCGGCGACCACGGCGTTGACGGGCGAGCGGCCGCTCATCGACGAGTGGGGCGACCGGCACGACGACCCCGTCCACGTCGGGCTCGAGCAGTGGGCCGAGGGCTACCTCGTGCACCCGGCCTCAATGGACTTCCTCTCGCGGCTCAGCCTGGGGCTGTGCGACTCCCCGCTGCTGCTCGCTCTCCAGGGCACCGTCAGGCCGCTCGTCGTGGCCGCCGCCGCACCCCCCGGGTTCACGTCCGGCCCGAGCTGGCCGCTCTACACCGAGCGGATGTCGGCACGCGCGCGCACCGTCCTCCTGCCTCCGATGGACGGCGTCAGCGTAGCGGCGCCCGAGCGCGTCGGAGCGCCCCCGCAGCTCTTCCCCGTCGCGGCCGCGGCCCTCGGCGAGCTCCTGCTGCAGGAGGCCGCATGAGCGCCGGCACCGTCTGGAGCGTCCGCACCCGCGTGTGGCGCCAGAGCATCGAGGCGCTCGACGAGGGGTTCCTCCTTCGACGCGAGTACGCCGCGGCCCCCGCCGGGCGGCCTCCCGCCGAGGCCGTCCGGACGACGCACGCCGCCGTCGTGCCCGCTGCGCTCGACGCCTCCGGTGCGTGGACCGCGCGGATCCGAGCCGCGGGCCCCGTCGCGGCGGATCTCCTCCCCGGCTCGCCGCCCTCGGGACGCGAGGCGTTCCCGGCGACCGCCGAGTGTCTCGGCGCTGTGCTCGCGGCCCTGCACTCCGGCGAGCGCGGCGCGGGACCCGTGCCCCTGCCGCTGCGCCGTCTCGAGCAGGACATCCGCGACGCCGCTTCGTCGCCCGTCGGCCGCGCGATCACGACCGCGCTCGGTCCGGGCCGCTTCGCGCGGCTCGCGTCGCTCCTCGACGCCGTCCCGTCCGAGGGGGTCCGCGTGCACGGGGCGTTCGGCCTCGGCTCCGTGTTCGTCGACCCGCGCGGAGACGTCGTCGTCGTCGCCGGACCGGAGAGCGGGTTCGGGCCCCCCGAGCTCGATGCGGGCTGGCTCCGCGGCGAGCTCACCGAGCTCTCGCTGGCCGCCGCAGCGGCGGGGGAGTCCGACGCTGCCTGCGCTCGAGCGGCGGTGGCCTTCGACCGCGGCTACGCGGAGGCCGGCGGCGGCCCGCTCGATCCCGGCCTCCTCGACGCCGTGGTCGCCCTGCGCTTCGCCTTGCACCAGTGGGACTTCCACGAGACCCACGGCTCCCTCCCCTCGTCGACCGATCTGTCGTTCCTCGCGTGGCTGCTCGACCGCAGGCTCGTCGACCACTCCATCCAGCACACCACTACCCACCGGAGGTGACCATGAAGACCTCGCAGCACTCGCCGGCCATCAGCGTCGAGGATCTCCGCATGCGCTACGGCGCCAAGGACGTGCTCGCGGGCGTGACGCTCGACGTCGAGCGGGGCCAGCGCATCGCCGTGCTCGGCCCGAACGGCGCGGGCAAGAGCACCATGATCGAGATCCTGGAGGGATTCCGGCGCCCGTCGGCCGGACGCGTCCGCGTCCTGGACGCCGACCCTCTGGACGCGCCCTCCGTCTGGCGCTCCCGGATCGGGATCGTCCTCCAGGCGTGGCGCGATCACGGGACCTGGCGGGTCCGCGAGCTCCTCGAGCTCGTGGCCGCGTCGCACGACGCCGCCCGTCCGGGCGTCGCGCTGCCCGTCGGCGAGATGCTGCGCTCCGTGGGGCTCGAGGACCTCGCGGACCGGCGCCTCGCGACCCTCTCCGGGGGCCAGCGGCGTCGCGTCGACGTGGCCGCCGCGCTGATCGGGCGCCCGGAGCTGGTCTTCCTCGACGAGCCGACCACCGGGTTCGATCCGGAGATCCGCGCCGCGTTCCACGAGCTCATCCGTGCTCTGACGCCGGAGACGACGGTCCTCTGGGCGACGCATGACCTCCATGAGGCGGAGGCGATGTGCGACCGGATCGTCATCCTCGCCCGGGGCTCCGTCGAGGCCGACGGCTCCCCGGAGGAGCTCCGCGACCGCTTCGCCTCCGGGACGACCGTCCGCTGGCGCGCGGACGGCGGCCTGCACACCGAGCACGTGAGCGATCCGGCTCCCGTCCTCGCCCGGCTGTCGGCGCGCGGTGTGGACCTCTCCGGACTCGAGGTCCGTCGCGCCTCTCTCGAGGACGCCTACCTCGCCATCGTCGCCGGCTCGGAGGCCGTCGATGGCGCGCCCGAGCTCGCATCCACCGAGAAGGAGACCCGCCCGTGAGCACCGCAACCACGACCACGTCCGCCGCGCCTCGGAGCAGTCGCGCCCGCGCGGCCCGGGGCATCGCCCGCGTCGCCGCCGTCCAGGCCAGGATCGAGCTCCGCCGCCGGTTCCTCCGCTGGACCGCCGTCTCCTTCCTCGTGCCTCCCGTCGTCCTGGTCCTCGTCTTCCGCTTCCTCGATCTGGACCTGTTCGGAGGCGCGGACGGCGTGCGCTCCGTGCTCGCCGGCTTCGCCGCCGCGTCGATGTTCGTCGGCGGCATGGTCGGTATTGCGAGCGAGCTGGTGACGGAGCAGGAGGACGGTTCGGTCCTGCGGGCCAAGACCCTCCCGTTCGGGATGGCCTCCTACCTCTCGGGCAAGCTGATCGCGCTGAGCGTCACCAACCTCGTCGCGCTGGTCCTCATCCTGATCAGCTCCGACCTCGTCATCGGAAGCGTCCTGCCCCGCGACCCGGCGGGATGGATCGGAGTGGTGGGACTCGCGGTGCTCACCCTCGCCTGCACCGTCCCGCTCGGGGCGACCCTCGGGAGCCTCGTGTCCTCGCCCTTCGCGGTCCTGCCGCTCTCGCTGGTCGCCTACGGTCTGATGCTGGTCTCGGGCGTCTTCTTCCCGGTCGAGCTCCTCCCCGAGTGGCTCCGCGCCGTCGTCTCGGTCTTCCCCGTCTACTGGCTGGGCGAGCTCGCCCGCGCGGTCCTCCTGCCCGGGTTCGTGCTCGAGGGCGGGCGGCTCGTTCTGGCGGTCGTCGTCCCGCTCGCCTGGGGAGTCCTCGGCATGATCCTCGCGCCGCGCGCCCTGGGCGCGATGGCCCGCCGCCAGTCGGGTCGGCGCCTCGAGACGATTCAGGAGCGACGCGCTCAGCGCGGGTACTGACCCGCGGGTCAGGCCCCGCGGTGCATGTCGGTGATCAGCAGGGCGAGGGCGACGCGGCCGGAGATCTCGAGCTTGGCGTAGGAGTTCGACAGGTGGGTCTTCACCGTCGACTCAGAGAGGTGCAGGGCCTGCGCGATCTCGCCGTTCGAGCGGCCGTCCGCGACCAGGCGGACGACGTCGCGTTCCCGGTCGCTCAGCACGGCCAGGGTCTGCTCGATCCGCTCGGCAGCCCCGCGGTCCTCCGCCGGGTCGTCGAGCGTGAGCGCGAGTGCGCCGCGGCCGGCCAGCCGACGTGGCACGAGGACGCTCCCGGTCGCGACCGCCCTGATCGCGTTGACGACCGCGGTGGCCCCCGAATCGCGGAGGACGTAGCCGCTGGCGCCTGCGGCGAGCACGCGCGCTGCGAGCGCGTCGTCGTCGAGCGCCGAGAGGACGAGCACCGCGCAGGCCTCGTTTTCGGCGAGTCCGCGCACCGCGGGCTCGCCGCTCGGCTCGTCGATCGAGACGACGACGACGTCGGCGTCGCACACGTCCGCTCGCCCGTCGCCGTGATCGAGGAGCTCGAGGTCCTCCTCGGCGGAGATCAGGCGCTGCAGACCGGCGACCACGATCTCGTCGCCGACGAGGCTCACCCGGATGGTGTCTCGTCGAATCTCTGCCACCCCCCGGAAGCGTCTCGGGCGGAGGGATTCCCGACCGGCTGCCACCCTAGCCAAGGGGCCCACCGTTAACCTGAGAGAATCACGACACTCGTGCGGTCCACCCCCAAGGCACGTCCTAGTCCTCCGGGACGAGGCCGCCGGTTCAGAACGGCACTTCCGTCCCATGGCGGTCCGCGGACCCGCGGGCGAAGATGAGGACGCGTGCGGTCTTCCGCGGCGCGCACCTCACGACGAGAGAAGGGAACTCACCATGGCATCTCCCCTCAGTGGTCTCCTCGGAGACCACGCCGACCCGACCGAGGAGCTCGTCTCCATCTTCGGTGACGGGGCATCGACCACCCCCGCGGCGGTCGCATCAGCGGTCGACTGGGGTCGCGGCGTCCTCGCGGAGCGCGGCATCGAGGCCCGGAAGCAGGTGGCCGCCATCCACGCCTTCCGTCAGGCGGAGCCCCGCCTGTCCCTCAAGCCCGCGACCTACCTGGCGAAGCTCGTCGCGGCCTGACCCCGCGAACATCGCCCATCACGCACGAGACCCCCAACCGGAACCGGGGGTCTCGTGCGTCGCGGGCGGGCGGAGCCTCCCAAACCGGTTGCGTCAGGCCGACGCGAGCAGCGAGCGCAGCGCCGACGTGAAGAAGGTCAGCCCGTCCACGCCCGAGCGCATCGCGGCGGCCGTGTCGGGCCCGAAGCCCTCCTCGACCGCGTGCTCCGGGTGCGGCATGAGCCCCACCACGTTGCCGCGCCGGTTGCTGATGCCGGCGATGTCGTTCATCGAGCCGTTCGGGTTGTGCCCGAGGTAGCGGACGACGATCCGCCCCTCCGCCTCCAGCTCGAGCAGCGTCTCGGCCGAGGCGATGTAGCCGCCCTCGCCGTTCTTCAGCGGGATCGTGATCTCCTGGCCGGGCTCGAAGCCGTTCGTCCAGGCGGTCTCGGTGCTGGCGACGAGCAGGCGCTGGTCGCGGCAGACGAAGGATCCGATGTCGTTCGCGATCAGGCCGCCGGGCAGCAGGTGCGCCTCGGTCAGCATCTGGAAGCCGTTGCAGATGCCCAGGACCGGGGTCCCGGCGTTCGCCGCGTCGACCACCTCGCGCATGATCGGCGAGTGGGAGGCGATGGCGCCGCAGCGCAGGTAGTCGCCGTACGAGAATCCGCCGGGCAGCACGATCGCGTCCACCCCGTCGAGGTCGTGGTCGCCGTGCCAGAGCGCGACCGGCTCCGCACCCGCGAAGCGCACGGCGCGCTGGGCGTCGCGGTCGTCGAGCGAGCCGGGGAAGGTGATGACGCCGATCCTCATCGGGCGGCCTCCGCCGGGTAGTGGATCCCGACGACGTCCTCGATCACGGAGTTCGAGAGCATCTCGTCGGCGATCGCCTGCACCGAGGCGCGCACCTCGTCGGTCACCTCGTCGACGGTGATCTCGAAGCGCTTGCCCACCCGCACGCCGTGCAGTGCGGAGTGGCCCAGTCGCGCGAGTGCGCCGGCCACGGCCTTCCCCTGCGGGTCGAGCAGCTCGGCCTTGGGCATGACTTCAACGACGATCGTGGGCACCGTGTTCTCCGGAGTCTCGGGGGAGTGCGGTCTTCCGCGGATCCATCGTACCCGCGGCGTTCCGCTGTCCCCGGCGACGCCCTGGCCCGGCTCCCACCGCCGGAAGCGCCCGGCCCACGGAGCCGGACCTCAGCCCGCCGTCACGCGGATGGCGTTCGCCCACGGGTCCTCGAAGGCCAGCGTGCGCCCGTCGTCGCGGGTCGCGACTCCTGCTCGTCCGAGGCGCTCGCCGAGCGCTCCGAGGTCGTCGGCGCCGGGCACGACGATCTCGACCTGCCCGAGACCGAGCGCGAGCTGCCGCCGTCCCGCGCCCGCCGAGTTCCAGGTGTTCATCGCCATGTGGTGGTGGTAGCCGCCCGCCGACACGAACAGTGCCTGGCCGCCCGCGGCGATCGTCGTCTCGAAGCCGAGCCGGTCGACGTAGAACTCCTTCGCGGTGGCGACGTCTCCCACGCTGAGGTGCACGTGCCCCACGGAGGCTGCGCCCAGCCGGGGCTGCGCGATCGCCTCGTCGGTGAGGTGCTCGCGGAGGAAGGTGTTCGGGTCGAGGAACAGCGTTGCCATCTCGATCCGCCCGTGCGTCCACGACCACTGGGTGCGGTCGCGGTCCCAGTAGAGCTCGACGCCGTTGTGCTCCGGGTCGTCGAAGTAGAAGGCCTTGCTGACCAGGTGGTCTGCGCTGCCGGTGAAGGAGCCGGGGTGGCGCGTGGCGACGCTGTGCACGGCGGCCGCGAGCGCCGCCTCCGACTCGAAGAGGATCGCGGTGTGGAACAGGCCGGCGCTGCGGGGCGAGGCGTGCGTCAGCTCGGGGGCGTGCTGGAGGATCACAGTTGCCGTGCCGCCGCGGCCGAGGACGGCGACGGACCCCTCGTGCGAGAGCAGCTCGAGCGTCACGGCGTCGCGGTAGTAGGCGATCATCGCATCGAGGTCGGCGACGCGGAGGGTAACCGCGCCCATCGTGGTGTCGGGGGCGAGCAGGTCGGCGGGGTAGGTGGTCACCGCTGACACGCTAGTCCTCGATGGTTGTAGCCACAACCATCCAATCACTCATAGGTTCGGCATAGTTCATATCCAGCCGACGCGGAGTCCATGTCCAGTCGAAGCGGGGTGCGCGGTCGTGGAATGGGGGCCGGTCGCCGTCAAGGGCGGCCCCGGCCCCGAGGACGACATCATGAACGAGCGACACGAACCTGCGGAGCGCGAGCTTCCCACCCAGCCCGACGGAGATGCGGCGCACCTCGCCCCGACCGTCTCCGTTCCCGCCGAGAGCATCCGCGCCGACGAGAACCGGGCCTTGCGCCTCGACGACCGTCGCCGCCGCCGCCGCGCGCTGATCGCCGGAGGGGCGGGGCTCGCCGTGCTGATCGCGGTCGCGGCGGGAGGCGTCGCCTACGCAGGCAGCACCGAGGCGCCCGCCTCCGCCTCCCCGAACGCCACCACCACGGTCTACCCCGGCGATTCGCGCGGTGCCTTCGGCGGCGGCGTCGCGGTCTCGCCGTACGGGGGCGGTACCGCGGGCGGCTCGCCGCGACCCGACTCCGCCACGACCACCGCGAGCGCCGCGCAGACCGCGGGAGTCGTCACCATCACCTCCGACCTCGGCTATCAGGACGCGCGGTCCGCGGGCACCGGCATCATCCTCACCGCCGACGGCATGATCCTCACCAACAACCACGTGGTCGAGGGCGCCACCGCCGTGTCGGTGACCGTCGAGTCGACCGGTCGCAGCTACTCCGCGCGTGTCGTCGGCACCGACTCGACGAACGACATCGCCGTTCTGCACCTCGACGACGCCTCGGGCCTCACTCCCGCGACCCTCGATGCCGACGGGGTGAGCGTGGGTGATGTGGTGACCGCCGTCGGCAACGCCGGGGGCACCGGCGACCTGGTCGCCGCCTCCGGCACGGTGACCGCGCTCGATCAGCGGATCACCACCCAGTCGGAGTCGGGGATCGCTGGAGAGACCCTCACCGGACTGATCCAGACCGACGCTGACATCGTGTCGGGCGACTCGGGCGGACCGCTCGTCGACTCCGCGGGTCGGGTGGTCGGGATCGATACCGCCGCGTCCAGTGGAACGGCCGACATCACTGGCTTCGCCATCCCGATCGCGCACGCGCTCGACATCGTGGCCGCGATCGAGGCCGGAGCCGACACGGCGACGGTGCAGATCGGCTACCCGGCGTTCCTCGGAGTCTCGCTCTCATCGGGTGCTGCGGCGACGAGCGGGGGCGGCGCGGTGATCGGCGGAGTCGTCGAGGGTGCGCCCGCCGCTGCTGCGGGCCTCGAGGCGGGCGACACGATCACCGCTGTCGACGGTGCGGCGATCACCTCCGCCGAAGCCCTGTCGGCGTCGCTCGCCCAGCGTGAGCCCGGCGAGTCGGTGACGATCGACTGGGTCGACACGGCCGGCGCCACCCACTCCGCGCAGGTTGTGCTGGCCGAGGGGCCGGTCGCGTGACCGGGCCGGAGTGGGAGGCCGCCCGTGCGTCCGGGGATGGTCGCCGACGGGACGCGCCACGGCATTGGTTGTTTTGAATCCGTCAAGACAACTCGGCTAGTGTGACCGGCATGACGACAGTGGACACACGACTCCGAGCCTCCGGGCTCAAGGTCACGTCCACCCGGCGTGCCGTGTTCCTCGCTCTCGAGGAGCATCCGCACGCCGGCGTCGACACGGTCCTCGCGACAGTGCGCGAGAGCCTGCCCGAGACCTCCGCACAGGCGGTCTACGGGGTCCTCTCGGCGTTCACCGACGCCGGGCTCGCCCGACGCATCGAGCCGGAGGGTCACCCCCGCCGGTTCGAGCTGCGGGTCGGCGACAACCACCACCATGTCGTCTGCCGCCGCTGCGGAGCCGTCGCCGACGTCGACTGCGTCGTCGGCGGAGCTCCGTGCCTGCACCCGTCGACGGCCAGCGGCTTCGCCGTCGACACCGCCGATGTCACGTTCTGGGGCACCTGCCCCGACTGTTTGACTGCGGCATCCCACTGAACGACATCCGCTCGACACCGCAGCGGCGGGCGCTCGCGCCCCTCGCCGACAGGAGGAACATGACCGAGGAACGATTCACCACCACCAACTCCGGGGCGCCGGTCGCCAGCGACGAGCACTCGCTGAGCGTCGGAGCCGACGGACCCGTCGCGCTCCACGACCACTACCTCGTCGAGAAGCTCGCGCAGTTCAACCGCGAGCGCATTCCGGAGCGCGTCGTCCACGCCAAAGGCGGAGGAGCCTTCGGCCGCTTCACCACCACCGGCGATGTCAGCGCCTACACCCGTGCCGCCCTCTTCCAGCCCGGGGTCGAGACCGAGATGCTCGCCCGCTTCTCCACCGTCGCCGGCGAGCAGGGATCGCCCGACACCTGGCGCGACCCGCGTGGTTTCGCGCTGAAGTTCTACACGAGCGAGGGCAACTACGACCTCGTAGGCAACAACACCCCGGTGTTCTTCCTCCGCGACGGCATCAAGTTCCCCGACTTCATCCGCTCGCAGAAGCGCCTCCCGGGCAGCCACCTGCGCGACCACGACATGCAGTGGGACTTCTGGACGCTCTCGCCCGAGTCGGCGCACCAGGTCACCTGGCTGATGGGCGACCGCGGTTTGCCCTCCTCCTGGCGCCACATGGACGGCTTCGGTTCGCACACTTACCAGTGGATCAACGCGGCCGGCGAGCGCTTCTGGGTCAAGTACCACTTCAAGACCGACCAGGGCATCGAGATCCTGAGCCAGGAGCAGGCCGACCAGATCGCCGGGGAGGACGCCGACTTCCACATCCGCGACCTCTCGTCCGCGATCGACCGCGGCGACTTCCCGTCCTGGACCCTCTCGGTGCAGGTCATGCCCTACGAGGACGCGAAGAGCTACCGGTTCAACCCGTTCGACCTCACCAAGGTCTGGCCGCACGCGGACTACCCGCTGATCGAGGTCGGCACCATGACGCTCGACCGCAACCCTGAGAACTACTTCGCGCAGATCGAGCAGGCGGCCTTCGCCCCCTCGAACTTCGTCCCCGGGATCGCGGCGAGCCCCGACAAGATGCTGCTCGCACGCATCTTCAGCTACGCGGATGCGCACCGTTACCGCGTGGGGACCAACCACGCGCAGCTCCCGGTCAACGCGCCGAAGTCGCCCGTGCACTCGTACTCGAAGGACGGCCCGATGCGGTTCGACTTCCAGAAGTCCGAGGTCCCGGTCTACGCGCCGAACACCACCGGCGGCGCCCACGCCGACCCCGCGCGTGCTGCGGAGTCGACGGGCTGGGACACCGACGGCGAGCTCACGCGTGCCGCGGCGACCCTGCACCCCGAGGACGACGACTTCGGTCAGGCCGGCACGCTCTACCGTGAGGTCCTCGACGATGCCGCGCGTGCGCGACTGGTCTCGAACATCGCCGGTCACGTGTCGAAGGTCACCCGTCCGGAGCTGCGCGAGCGCGTGCTCCAGTACTGGGCGAACGTCGACACCTCCCTCGCGCAGCGGGTCGCGGAGGCGCTCGAGCCGTCGGCCCCCGGGGCGGACGTCTCAGCGGAGGCGGTCGGCATCGGGGCGTAGCCCTCGCTCGCCCGCCGAGGAGCGCGCAGCACCGGAGTGATCCGGGCCGCGCGCTCCTCGTTCTCGTTGCGGGGCGGAGCGGAGCCGAGGGCCGGCGTGTCGGGAGCGCGGGACGTCGGCTGCGGGGACCTCGTCTCGACACGCCCGGGATGCGCGATTTGGGGTCTTCGTTTGACACCGCGCCGACCTCTGCGTAGCTTATTCCTAGTCGCCACAAAGGCCGCAGGGAAACGGAAAGAGCAGCAGCTCCCACGTCCCGGCCTCAATCGGGACCATCCCTTCGGCAAGACAAGCCTTCACGGCGGGTCTGCCGCGAGGATGTAAAGCCGCCGCAGGATCCTTCGGATCCGGCATCTTCGCCGCCTGGCGCAGGACTCAGGTCCTGAGTCAAGCAAGGTGGGAGCGCGAATTAGCGTGACGACAGAGCGAAGTGGCCGGATTTGACACGGCTTGCGGATGTGCTAGGTTATACAAGTTGCCACGGCGGCAGAGGGAAAGAAACTTCCTTCAGCCTAACCGGGTGAATGCGTATGACGCAAGCAACAACATTTTCGATCACTCTCGTTGTGAAGCATCTTTTGTGGTGTGGAGGCGGGGTGTGTCCGATTCTTGAGAACTCAACAGCGTGCACTATGTTCAATGCCAATTTTATATCCTGGTCAGGTTTTCGGATCTGGTTGGGTTTCCTTTGGAAATTGATGTCAGTTTCCGGCTTTCGGGTCGGAGGGATGTCGTATTTGCTGGAGGTCAAACTTGACTTTCCTTCTCTTCGGGGTTGGGGGTCGTAATTTTTTTACGGAGAGTTTGATCCTGGCTCAGGACGAACGCTGGCGGCGTGCTTAACACATGCAAGTCGAACGATGAAGCCTAGCTTGCTGGGTGGATTAGTGGCGAACGGGTGAGTAACACGTGAGTAACCTGCCCTTGACTCTGGGATAAGCGCTGGAAACGGCGTCTAATACCGGATACGACCTGCCCCGGCATCGGGTGTGGGTGGAAAGTTTTTCGGTCAAGGATGGACTCGCGGCCTATCAGCTTGTTGGTGAGGTAATGGCTCACCAAGGCGACGACGGGTAGCCGGCCTGAGAGGGTGACCGGCCACACTGGGACTGAGACACGGCCCAGACTCCTACGGGAGGCAGCAGTGGGGAATATTGCACAATGGGCGCAAGCCTGATGCAGCAACGCCGCGTGGGGGATGACGGCCTTCGGGTTGTAAACCTCTTTTAGTAGGGAAGAAGGGCTTCGGCTTGACGGTACCTGCAGAAAAAGCACCGGCTAACTACGTGCCAGCAGCCGCGGTAATACGTAGGGTGCAAGCGTTGTCCGGAATTATTGGGCGTAAAGAGCTCGTAGGCGGTTTGTCGCGTCTGCTGTGAAAACCCGAGGCTCAACCTCGGGCCTGCAGTGGGTACGGGCAGACTAGAGTGCGGTAGGGGAGAATGGAATTCCTGGTGTAGCGGTGGAATGCGCAGATATCAGGAGGAACACCGATGGCGAAGGCAGTTCTCTGGGCCGTTACTGACGCTGAGGAGCGAAAGCGTGGGGAGCGAACAGGATTAGATACCCTGGTAGTCCACGCCGTAAACGTTGGGAACTAGATGTGGGGACCTTTCCACGGTCTCCGTGTCGCAGCTAACGCATTAAGTTCCCCGCCTGGGGAGTACGGCCGCAAGGCTAAAACTCAAAGGAATTGACGGGGGCCCGCACAAGCGGCGGAGCATGCGGATTAATTCGATGCAACGCGAAGAACCTTACCAAGGCTTGACATATACCGGAAACTTCCAGAGATGGTTGCCCCGCAAGGTCGGTATACAGGTGGTGCATGGTTGTCGTCAGCTCGTGTCGTGAGATGTTGGGTTAAGTCCCGCAACGAGCGCAACCCTCGTTCTATGTTGCCAGCACGTTATGGTGGGAACTCATAGGAGACTGCCGGGGTCAACTCGGAGGAAGGTGGGGATGACGTCAAATCATCATGCCCCTTATGTCTTGGGCTTCACGCATGCTACAATGGCCGGTACAAAGGGCTGCGATACCGTAAGGTGGAGCGAATCCCAAAAAGCCGGTCTCAGTTCGGATTGAGGTCTGCAACTCGACCTCATGAAGTCGGAGTCGCTAGTAATCGCAGATCAGCAACGCTGCGGTGAATACGTTCCCGGGCCTTGTACACACCGCCCGTCAAGTCATGAAAGTCGGTAACACCCGAAGCCAGTGGCCTAACCGTGAGGAGGGAGCTGTCGAAGGTGGGATCGGTGATTAGGACTAAGTCGTAACAAGGTAGCCGTACCGGAAGGTGCGGCTGGATCACCTCCTTTCTAAGGAGCATCTGGATACGGCGCTCTACGGGGCGTGTCGGTTCCAGGCGCCAGATCGAAGCGAATGTCTTCGCTGGTTGCTCATGGGTGGAACATTGGACTAGGTGCTTGATGAGATTCGTCTCGTGTTAGTACGGCCTTCGGGTTGGGAACGCATGGTCGGGTGGAGTTGGGTGCATGCACGCTGTTGGGTCCTGAGGGACCGGGCCTGCTGGCTTCTTCGGAAGGCGGCTGGATCTCGACTCTCTGGATCCTTTTCTCATGCCTGGGTGTGTGGGGGAGGGGTACCGCCCGTATTTTGAGAACTACACAGTGGACGCGAGCATCTTAGATCCGTCACCCTTGCAGGTGTCGGATCGACAAGATTCGCATGATTCGGCTTTTGGGCTGGGTTGTGCAAATCATTGGATCTGCAACTTTTCGAGTTGTAGTTTCTTAACTCATGTGATTAGCAAGTTTTTAAGAGCAAACGGTGAATGCCTTGGCATCTGGAGCCGAAGAAGGACGTCGTAATCTGCGATAAGCCTCGGGGAGTTGATAAACGAGCTGTGATCCGAGGATTTCCGAATGGGGAAACCCCGCCAGGCCCTTTGTGGTGACCTGGTGACTCCCGCCTGAATATATAGGGCGGGTAGAGGGAACGTGGGGAAGTGAAACATCTCAGTACCCACAGGAAGAGAAAACAACAGTGATTCCGTTAGTAGTGGCGAGCGAACGCGGAAGAGGCTAAACCGAGTCATGTGTGATACCCGGCAGGGGTTGCATGGTCGGGGTTGTGGGACTTTTCGTCGTGTTCTGCCGAGCACGGAGCGTTACAGCGCATCATAGACGAACAGGTTTGAATGCCTGGCCAGAGCGGGTGCGAGCCCCGTAGTCGAAATGGTGTTATGGCGTGGAGAGTATCCCAAGTAGCACGGGGCCCGAGAAATCCCGTGTGAATCTGTCAGGACCACCTGATAAGCCTAAATACTCCCAGATGACCGATAGCGGACAAGTACCGTGAGGGAAAGGTGAAAAGTACCCCGGGAGGGGAGTGAAATAGTACCTGAAACCGTTTGCTTACAAACCGTCGGAGCCTCCTTGTTGGGGTGACGGCGTGCCTTTTGAAGAATGAGCCTGCGAGTTAGTGCTCTGTGGCGAGGTTAACCCGTGTGGGGCAGCCGTAGCGAAAGCGAGTCCGAATAGGGCGATGTAGTCGCAGGGTCTAGACCCGAAGCGAAGTGATCTATCCATGGCCAGGTTGAAGCGACGGTAAGACGTCGTGGAGGACCGAACCCACTTCAGTTGAAAATGGAGGGGATGAGCTGTGGATAGGGGTGAAAGGCCAATCAAACTTCGTGATAGCTGGTTCTCTCCGAAATGCATTTAGGTGCAGCGTTGTGTGTTTCTTGCCGGAGGTAGAGCTACTGGATGGCCGATGGGGCCCAAAAGCTTACTGACGTCAGCCAAACTCCGAATGCCGGTAAGTGAGAGCGCAGCAGTGAGACTGTGGGGGATAAGCTTCATAGTCGAGAGGGAAACAACCCAGACCACCAACTAAGGTCCCTAAGCGCGTGCTAAGTGGGAAAGGATGTGGAGTTGCACAGACAACCAGGAGGTTGGCTTAGAAGCAGCCACCCTTGAAAGAGTGCGTAATAGCTCACTGGTCAAGTGATTCCGCGCCGACAATGTAACGGGGCTCAAGCACGCCACCGAAGTTGTGGCATTGACATTAGTGGTAGGCCTTCGTGGTCCAGCCGTGTTGATGGGTAGGAGAGCGTCGTGTGGCGAGTGAAGCGGCGGTGTGAACCAGCCGTGGACGCCACACGAGTGAGAATGCAGGCATGAGTAGCGAAAGACGGGTGAGAAACCCGTCCTCCGGAAGACCAAGGGTTCCAGGGTCAAGCTAATCTTCCCTGGGTAAGTCGGGACCTAAGGCGAGGCCGACAGGCGTAGTCGATGGACAACGGGTTGATATTCCCGTACCGGCGAAGAACCGCCCAAGATAATCCAGTAGTGCTAAGTATCTGAATCCCAGTGATGGATCCCTTCGGGGTGAAGCGTTGGGCCTAGCGTACGACCCCGTGCTGGTGCGTTTAGCGTGTTAACAGGTGTGACGCAGGAAGGTAGCCGAGCCGGGCGATGGTTGTCCCGGTCTAAGGATGTAGGGCGAACGATAGGCAAATCCGTCGTTCATGAGCCTGAGATCTGATGGGTAGACGCAAGTCGAAATCGGTGATCCTCTGCTGCCAAGAAAAGCATCGACGCGAGGTTCTAGCTGCCCGTACCCCAAACCGACTCAGGTGGTCAGGTAGAGAATACCAAGGAGATCGAGAGAATCGTGGTTAAGGAACTCGGCAAAATGCCCCCGTAACTTCGGGAGAAGGGGGGCCTGAGGCGTGAACGGACTTGCTCCGGGAGCGTTCGATGGCCGCAGAGACCAGTGGGAAGCGACTGTTTACTAAAAACACAGGTCCGTGCTAAGTCGCAAGACGATGTATACGGACTGACGCCTGCCCGGTGCTGGAAGGTTAAGAGGAACGGTTAGCCGTGAGGCGAAGCTGAGAATTTAAGCCCCAGTAAACGGCGGTGGTAACTATAACCATCCTAAGGTAGCGAAATTCCTTGTCGGGTAAGTTCCGACCTGCACGAATGGCGTAACGACTTCCCAGCTGTCTCAACCGCGAACTCGGCGAAATTGCATTACGAGTAAAGATGCTCGTTACGCGCAGCAGGACGGAAAGACCCCGTGACCTTTACTATAGTTTGGTATTGGTGTTCGGTGTGGCTTGTGTAGGATAGGTGGGAGACGTTGAAGTGGGCACGCTAGTGTTCGTGGAGTCATTGTTGAAATACCACTCTGGTCACTCTGGATATCTAACTTCGGACCCTAATCGGGTTCAGGGACAGTGCCTGATGGGTAGTTTAACTGGGGCGGTTGCCTCCTAAAGAGTAACGGAGGCGCCCAAAGGTTCCCTCAACCTGGTTGGCAATCAGGTGTCGAGTGTAAGTGCACAAGGGAGCTTGACTGTGAGACTGACAAGTCGAGCAGGGACGAAAGTCGGGACTAGTGATCCGGCAGTGGCTTGTGGAAGCGCTGTCGCTCAACGGATAAAAGGTACCTCGGGGATAACAGGCTGATCTTGCCCAAGAGTCCATATCGACGGCATGGTTTGGCACCTCGATGTCGGCTCGTCGCATCCTGGGGCTGGAGTAGGTCCCAAGGGTTGGGCTGTTCGCCCATTAAAGCGGTACGCGAGCTGGGTTTAGAACGTCGTGAGACAGTTCGGTCCCTATCCGCTGCGCGCGTAGGAAATTTGAGAAGATCTATCCCTAGTACGAGAGGACCGGGATGGACGAACCTCTGGTGTGTCAGTTGTTCCGCCAGGAGCACCGCTGATTAGCTACGTTCGGAACGGATAACCGCTGAAAGCATCTAAGCGGGAAGCCGGCTTCGAGATGAGATTTCCATCCCTTCGGGGGAGAGGCTCCCAGCCAGACGACTGGGTTGATAGGCCGGATGTGGAAGACAGGACTAAAGACTGTCGGAGCTGACCGGTACTAATAAGCCGATAACTTGATAATCATTACACTCATACCGTTGTGAAGGCTGGTAGGAGTGGTCAAAGATTGCTTGCGTCCACTTTGTGGTTCCCAGAATACGGGTACCCCGGCACTGCAAGGTGCGGAACATAATTGAAGACACGCATGACGTGTAACCCCAAGATTTGACCACCCGCCTCGGTGCGGGTCGGTCGCGAGGGTTACGGCGGCTATAGCGAGAGGGAAACGCCCGGTCACATTCCGAACCCGGAAGCTAAGACTCTCAGCGCCGATGGTACTGCAGGGGGGACCCTGTGGGAGAGTAGGACACCGCCGGACACCATTCACGATGGCCACCCAGACACCTGGGTGGCCATCGCTGTTTAACCAGGACAGTACGGTCAACCAGGACGGTGTCGTCAATCAGGACGGTGTCGTCAATCAGGACGGTGTCGTCAATCAGGCCTGTCGTCACTCTGCGCTGTCATCACTCTGCACTGGCTTCGATCAGCGCGGTGTTCGACCAGCGCAGTCCGATCGCGACCGATCTGGGTATCGCGTCGGATCCGCGGGGCTCGCTCGAGCGCGGTGCGGGTTAGGGTGGTGCGACGGCTGCGACCGTCCTCCTGCCCTCGGGCGGGTCAACTCCACAGAGCATCACCACGACAGGCGAGGAACGCATGGACGACTCAGGATCCGACCGCGACGACCGCGAATCCGGACGGCGCGACGAGCGGCCGCCGCGCGCAGGTGGCGTCGGCCGTTCCTCCGGTGGCCGTGGTCGACCTGACGAACCCGATCCGCGTCGCACTGGTGCAGCGCCTCCGCCGTATCGAGGGGCTGGCGAGTCGCGCCCGCAGCGTGAGGGTGACTCGCGGTCGCGTCGCGACGGAGACGCGCGTCCCTCCTACCGCGACGGGGGGGACTCCCGACCTCGGCGTGATGGTGACTCCAGGCCGCGTCGGGAAGGCGACGGACGCGGTTCCTCTCGCGGGGGTGGCGAGTTCCGTCCTCGGCGTGACGGCGACTCTCGTCCTCAGCGTGGTGGTGACGTGCGTCCTCAGCGGGACGGTGACTCCCGTGCGCGCCGGGAGGGCGAGCCGCGCCCGCCGTACCGTGGCGGAGGGGAGTCGCGTCCTCAGCGTGGTGGTGACTCTCGTCCGAGCCGCGAAGGCGGCCCGCGTCCCGCGTACCGTGGCGGCGGCGACGCGCGTCCCCCGCGTGAGGGTGAACCGCGTCCTGCGTACCGTGGCGGTGGCGACTCGCGTCCGCAGCGGGACGGTGACTCCCGTCCGCGCCGGGAGGGCGACTCGCGTCCTCCGTTCCGAGGCGGCGGTCGTGATGGCGGCGCCCGCCCTTGGGCGGACGAGCGTCGCGGAGGGGGGGAGCGCTCGGGGGGTGGCCGAGGCCGAGAGAGCCTCGGAGGAGGCCGCGGCGGGCAGCGCGACGAGCCGGAGCTGACGGAGGAGGAGCGCGAGCGTCGCTCGCTCCAGTCGGTGCGTCCACGCCACGACGATCCGGACCTGCCGGACGACGTCCAGCCGAAGGACCTCGACAAGGTCGCCCGCAACGAACTGCGGACGCTGTCGAAGGACAACGCGGAATGGGTGGCCCGGCACCTGGTGATGGCCGGCCGCCTCCTCGAGGAGGACCCGGAGCTCGCGCACCGGCACGTGCTCTCGGCTGCGCGTCGTGCCGGCCGGATCGCGGTCGTGCGGGAGTCGCTCGCGATCTCTGCCTACGCGACCGGAGATTTCGCGCTCGCTCTGCGCGAGCTGCGCACGTTCCGCCGCATCTCAGGGTCGGACGAGCAGGTGCCGCTGATGGTCGACTCCGAGCGCGGAGTAGGCCGACCGGACAAGGCCCTCGAACTCGGCCGGTCGATCGACCGGTCGTCGCTGAGCCCGGGAGCGCAGGTGTCGCTGGCCATCGCTATGTCGGGCGCGCGGCTCGACCTCGGTCAGCCGGAGCTGGCGCTGATGGAGCTCGAGATCCCCCAGCTGGATCCCGATCGCGCCTTCTCGTACAGCCCGGCGCTGTTCTCGGCCTACGCGCTCGTGCTCGAGGAGCTCGGTCGTGCAGACGAGGCCGCCGTCTGGCAGCGGCGCGCCGACATCGCGGAGCGGGCAGTGTTCGCGGCCGAGGGCGGCGGTGACGACGAGACGATCGAGGTGATCGAGGAGGAGCACGAGGCAGCCCCCTCGACCGGTCGGCAGACCGATGCCTCCGTGCCCGATGCCTCCGCGCCTGACATCGGGCAGCCCGACGCCGACGAGCCCGACCCGGACGTCGCGCCGGACGCACCCGCCCTCAACCCAACCGCCACGCTTATCGAGGAGGACGCCGATGTTCCGCAGCAGCGCCAGGACTGAGCCCTCGCCGCTCGAGGGCCGGGACGCGGTCCTCGCCGACCTGGACGGAGTCGTCTACAAGGGCGCCGACGCGATTCCTTTCGCCGTCGAGAGCCTGAACCGTGCGAGCGAGAGCGTCCGCGTCGGCTACATCACCAACAACGCTTCCCGCACCGACGCTTCCGTGGCCGGACACCTGACCGATCTCGGGCTGAGCGTGCGGCCGGAGGACGTCGTGACCTCGCCGCAGGCCGCCGTCGTGCTGCTGGCCGAGCTGGTGCCGGCGGGCGCGACGGTCCTCGTCGTCGGCGGGGAGGGCCTCACCTCCGAGGTCGAGCGCGCAGGCTTCACCGTCACGCGCAGCGCGGAAGAGCCGCCCGCGGCCGTGATCCAGGGCTTCGCGCCCACGGTCGGTTGGGAGCAGCTGGCGGAGGCCTCCTTCGCGCTGCACACGGGGATCCCGTGGGTCGCGACGAACACAGACTGGACGATCCCGGTGGCGCGGGGCATCGCTCCCGGCAACGGCACGCTGGTCTCGGCCGTGCACACCGCCGTCGGCCGCCTCCCCGTGGTCGCCGGCAAGCCGGAGCGGGCGATCTTCGACGCGGCGACCGCGCGCTTCGGCTCCGCGAATCCGCTGTTCATCGGCGACCGGCTCGACACGGACATCGCCGGCGCGAACGCCGCCGGCATGGACAGCGCGCATGTGCTGACCGGGATCGACCGGGCGAAACAGCTTCTCGCCGCCGAGCCGAAGCTGCGCCCGCAGTACATTCTCGGCGACCTGCGCGAACTGGAGCTGCCGTACCCGGCGACGACGATCGCGAAGAACGGAACGCACGCGGTCCGCGGCGCGAAGGTCCGGCTCGAGGGCGACTCCGTCGTGATCGTGGACGCCGGCGACGATGCGAACGACCTGCTCCGCGCCGCCTGCTCGGTGATCTGGTCCTCCGGACGGGCGATCTACGGCCTCGACGTACCGGAAACGCTCTACACCTGATCGTCGGGCGCTACACCTGCTCGCGGACGGCGGGCTCCGAGGACTGTTCGCGGTCCAGGAGCCCACTGAGCCGTCGCGCGAGACCCACCGCGACGACCGCGAGCAGTGCGCCGTAGACGACGGTCGCGGTGACGACGCCGATACCCGCTCCGATCGGCGCGGCCACCGCGGCGTCGGTAGACCGGTCAGTGCGAGCGAGAGGGCCGGTGTGGGCCGGCAACGGTCGGCGGAGGAGCCGAGCGCGACGATACAGTACGGTCCGCCCGCGATCAGCGGTAGACGGCCCAGTCGTCCTTCGCGAGCACGGTGGGAACGCCTTCGATCTCGACCAGCCACCCGCGGTCGTCGCGCTGGAGGTACCGGCCCTTGACGATCTCGGGAGCCCAGCCGCCGTCTCGTGAGGAGATCCAGCGGACGAAGCGGACGGTGCCTCCGCGTCGGAAGAGGGTGCCGTTGTGGTCGCTCATGCGGTGATCCTCTTCACAGGGAGGTCGTCTCTCGACGAGGGTTCGGGGAGGAGATGGAGTCCGCGGCGTCCGTTCGACGCGGCGGACAGCTCGCGCAGCCACTGCGGGTTCAGCTCGACCGGCTCGGGGCCGTCGTACTCGTACCGGGTCGGGATTCCGGGATGCAGCCACAGCTCGGAGCGGCGGTCCTGCTCGTCCTCGATCGTCAGGAGGAAGCCCTCGCCGCGGCGGAATCGCGAGGTGATGATGGTCTGCAGATGAGCGAGTGCACGGTCGTCGAACGCGTGGGAGCTGGCCGGCCCGCCGTAGAGCAGTCGTCCCATCGCGCACCTCCGTAGCCCTCTGCGGCGCGATGGAGATGCGCCGCTGCACCGACTGTAGGTATTGCTAAGTGGGTTGACTACTGGCGCGGCTGTCGACTGCGTTTTCGGGACACCCGCGATCGAGGCCGTCGGGAGGTGATTCGATAGGCGCAGCGAGTTCCCGCACGGGCGCCTGCCACTCGGAAGGCTCAGATGGACGCTCGACCAGACCTGTTCGCCCTGCTGAAGCGACTGCGGACGGCGGAGCGCGACTACGACGGCCGTGTCGAGCGGCGCCTGGGCATCGGCACCACGGATCTGGCGGCGCTGCGGATCATCGGGATCGGTGAACGGAACGACGAGATCGTGCGCGCGGTCGATCTGGCCGCGGCCCTCTCGATCACGACTGCGGCGGTCTCCCTCCTCGTCGACCGTCTTGGCAGGGCCGGCTACGTCGACCGAACCCCCGATCCCTCCGACGGCCGCGGACGCATCCTGTGCCTGACCGCCCGCGCGCAGAAGGCGATCCTCGGCACGGACCACCCGACGTACGACCGGATCCGGGCGATGGTCGCCCGCGTGCCCGAGGCGGAGGCGGCGACCGTCGCGACGCTCCTGGACGGTTTGAGCAGGATCCTTGAGGGGCAGCCGCGGCCCGAGCCCGTGGACTGACTGTCAGCGTTGCAGGGTGGCGCTCGGCGACTCGCCGAAGCGCTCGGCGTAGGCCGCGCTGAAGCGCCCGGGATTGCCGAAGCCCCAGCGTCGCGCGATCGACGCCACAGTGGCGTCGTGCGGAGATGCCACAGTGAGCTCGACGCGGGCCCGGTCCAGGCGCACCGAGCGGAGGTAGGCGATCGGCCGCACGCCGAGCACCCGCTGGAACGCGGACTGGAGTCCGCGCACGGTGAGCCCGGCCGCCTCCGCAATCTCGGCCGGACCGATCGGCTCGGCGCAGTGCGCGTGCACGTACTCGACGGCGATGCGCATCCGGGCGTTGCGGGGTGCGAGCAGCTCGGGAGGCGCGGGCGCCGCTTCGGGCGGATACAGCTCGAGCAGGGCCGAAACGGTCCGCCGGGTGAGTTCGTCCCACAGCAGCGGCTCGACGCGTTCGCTGCGGAGTGCTCGGGCGGAGGCGGCGACCGCGGCGCGCCACCGGCGCAGCGCGCGCTCCTCCGGACGGTGCTCCGAGTCGAAGGCGAGCAGACCGAGGAGCCCGCACTCGGCGGCGACGCGGTCGACGACTCCCCGGTCGAGGTGCACGAGACGCTGGTCGAAGTCGACGTAGTCGAAGGCGAACGAGCGGCCGACGGGGAAGAGGACCGGCCGGTTCGCCTCCATCGTCAGGGAGCTGCGGCCGAGATCGAGCCGCGCGCTGCCTCCCACGATCCACTGCACCACGACGTCGTCGGAGTCGCCGACGACCCCGGCGAGGCGACCGGACATCCGCGAGGTGCGCAGCGTCATCCCCGCATCGCCGATGGCGGCGTAGCGGTACGTGAACTCGGAGGCGGTCGTGGCGGCCTGCCACTCGTCGCCGTTGTAGAGCCGGGCGAGGCGGTGGCGGGCCTCGTCGGGATCACCGCCGCCGGTGGCGAGCCGGACCTGGGGGTGGTCGTCGTCCATCGGGGTCGTTCCAGAGCCTCAGTGCACCAGGCGGTCGACGAGCGCGCGGTAGCGCGCCGCGGTGCGCTCGACGATCTCGCTGGGCAGCGTCGGGGGCAGGCCCTGACCGTCCCAGTTGTCGGTGAGCCAGTCGCGCACGATCTGCTTGTCGAACGACTGCCCGCGGGTCCCTGCGTCGTAGGCCTCGGCGTCCCAGTAGCGGGAGGAGTCGCTGGTGAGGACCTCGTCGCCCAGGGTGACGACTCCGCTCCGGCGGTCGACGCCGAACTCGAACTTCGTGTCGGCGAGCAGGACCCCGCGCTCCAGCGCGGTCGACGCGGCCTCGTCGTAGACCCTCAGCGAGAGGGACCGCAGCGCCTCCGCCGCCTCCTCGCCGACGATCTCGACGGTGCGCTCAAAGGTGATGTTCTCGTCGTGCTCGCCCTGCGGGGCCTTCCAGGCGGGAGTGTAGATCGGCTCGGGCAGGAGGTCGCCGTCCTTCAGGCCCGCTGGGAGCCGCACGCCGCAGACGGCGCCCGTCGCCCGGTACTCCTTCCAGCCGCTGCCCGAGAGGTAGCCGCGGACGACGCACTCGATCGGGAACATGTCGAGCGTCTTCACGAGCATGGCCCGGCCACGAACCTCCTCGGGGACCTCGCCGGGGAGGAGGTGGTTCGGCACGTCGGAGAGCCGCCCGAACCACCACAGCGAGAGGGACGTCAGCAGCTCGCCCTTGTCGGGGATGCCGGGCTCGAGGACGTGGTCGTAGGCGCTGACGCGGTCGCTGGCGACCACGAGCATCCGCTCGGCGCCGATCACCGGGTCGGCGTCGTCGGGCGTGTAGAGGTCTCGGACCTTGCCCGAGTAGGCGTGCTGCCAGCCGGGCAGCGCCGCCGTGGTGTCGAAGGACAGGGAGTCGTCGCGGGTCACCCGTCCATTCTCGCGGTTCCGACCCCGTCACGACACCTGGGTGCCGGCCGTGCCGCGCCGGAGCGGGTCTGTCAAGCACGCGCGACTGTCCGATCCGCCCGCCTAGCGTCGAAGACATGACTTCCGAGAACGAGCCCACGACGACCGAGAACGACCAGCACTCCGAGAACACCGGCTCCTCCGCGCAGGACCAGTACACGTTCCAGGATCCCACCGCGATGTACGCCGGCATCGACACCGAGGAGCAGTACCAGGAGGGGGCGGGTCTCGACTCCGCGATGGACGATCTCGCCGACCGCGGCGAGAAGACTTACCGCGGCTCCGGACGCCTCACCGGGCGCCGTGCACTCGTCACCGGTGGCGACTCGGGCATCGGCGCGGCCGTTGCGATCGCCTACGCCCGCGAGGGCGCCGACGTCGCGATCGTCTATCTCCCCGAGGAGGAGAGCGACGCGCAGAAGGTCGTCGCGCTGATCGAGCAGGCGGGCCGGAAGGCCGTCGCCATTCCGGGCGACATCACCGATCACGATGTGGCCGTCGGCGCGGTCGCGACGGCCGTCGAGCGTCTGGGTGGGCTCGACATCCTCGTCAACAACGCGGGCAAGCAGCAGCACGTCGAGGACTTCCTCGATCTCTCGGACGAGCAGTTCGACGAGACCTTCAAGACCAACGTCTACGCGATGTTCTGGATGACGAAGGCGGCCGTGCCGCACCTCGCCCCTGGCTCCGCGATCATCAGCACCTCGTCGATCCAGGCTTACCAGCCGTCGCCGATGCTGGTCGACTACGCCAGCACGAAGGCGACGATCAACACGTTCTCGAAGGCGCTGGCCCAGCAGCTCGCCCCCCAGGGCATCCGCGTGAACGTCGTCGCGCCCGGTCCGATCTGGACGCCGTTGCAGACCGCGGGCGGCCAGCCTCCCGAGAAGCTGCCCGAGGTCGGCTCGCAGACGCCGCTCGGACGCTGGGGCCAGCCGGCCGAGCTCGCCCCCGCCTACGTGTTCCTCGCCTCGCCCGAGTCGAGCTACGTCATCGGCGAGACACTGCACGTCAACGGCGGCATGCCGACGCCGTAACACTCGGCGCTCCCGGCGGGCCCCGCCGGTGCGGGGAGGACTCTCCTCCGCGTGCCGACCGGGCCTGCCGTTTTGGTTGTCGTAACAATCGACTGACACGCAGGTTCCTGCGCGAGGCTCGATGCATGACCGATTCCCTGCCGATCCTCGACCTGTCCCGCCTCGACCAGGGGGAGGCGGAGGCCGCCGCCTTCCGCCGCGACCTCCGCGAGACCACGCACGACGTGGGCTTCTTCTACCTGGTCGGCCACGGCGTGCCACAGGACCTCCTCGACGACGTCGTCGCCGTCTCCCGTCGCTTCTTCGACCTGCCTGAGGAGGAGAAGCTGGCCATCGAGAACACCCTCAGCCCGCAGTTCCGCGGCTACACCCGCTTCGGCGCCGAGCTCACCAACGGCGACGTCGACTACCGGGAGCAGGTCGACATCGGCATCGACCGTGCGGCGGTCGAGCCCGGCCCCGGAGTCCCCGACTACGAGCGCCTTGAGGGCCCGAACCTGTGGCCCGAGGCGCTGCCCGAGTTCCGCGAGGTCTTCGAGCGCTGGCACGCGGAGCTCGCGGCCGTCGCCATCCGCCTCCTCGGCACCTGGGCCGTCGCCCTCGACGCTCCGGCCGACGTGTTCGACGAGGCGTTCGCCGAGAAGCCCTTCTCGCTGGTGAAGGTCGTGCGCTACCCGGGCACCTCCGACCCGGAGCCCAAGCAGGGCGTGGGAGCGCACCGTGACGGGGGCGTGCTGACGCTGCTGCTGGTCGAGCCGGGCAAGGGCGGCCTGCAGGTCGAGCACGACGGTTCGTGGATCGAGGCGCCCGCTCTGCCGGGGGCCTTCGTGGTCAACATCGGCGAGATGCTCGAGCTGGCCACCGGCGGCTACCTCAAGGCCACGCTGCACAGAGTGATCTCGCCGCTGATCGGCACCGACCGCGTCTCGATCCCGTTCTTCTTCAATCCGGCCCTGTCGGCGACGATGCCCTCTCTGCCACTGCCGGAGGAGCTGAAGTCGGGCCTGTCCGTCGACCCGACGAACGCGCCCATCCTCGAGACGTACGGCGAGAACGCGCTGCGCTATCGCCTCCGCGCCCACCCCAACGTGGCCGAGCTGCACCACGCCGACCTGCTGTCGCCGACCAGTTGATGCGGGATGTTGACGGAGTGCTGACACTGCGGTGACGGGGCGCTGACGGGGCTCTCGAGAGAGTAGATGCGCCGGCGACCCGCCGGACCGGCACTGCCGGATCTCGACGCGAAGGACCACCCGATGACCTCCCGCCCCCGACGCACCCGCCCCGTCCTCCTCCTGCTCGCCGTCCCTGCGGCAGCGATCGTCGCGCTCACCGGCTTCAGCGCCGGGGCGGCACAGGCCTCACCCGACGAGGCCGCGCCCGCCGCCCCGTCCGAGGCGGAGGTGCTGGCGCAGTTCGACGCGTGGAACGCCTCCCTGGCCACCGGCGACCCCGAGCAGGTGAACGCGCACTACGCGGAGGATGCCGTGCTCCTGCCGACCGTCTCGCCCGGCGTCCACGACACCCCCGAGGAGCGGCTCGGCTACTTCGACTCCTTCCTCGACAACCAGCCCTCCGGAGTGATCACCGAGAGCGTCGTGCGCGACCTCGGCGACGGGAACGCCTCGCTCTCGGGGCTCTACACCTTCACGATGGGGGCGAGCGGCGACATCGTGCCGGCCCGGTTCACCTTCGTCTACGCCCAGATCGACGGCGAGTGGAAGATCGTCGAGCACCACTCCTCCAAGGAGCCCGCCGCGGGGTGACCGCGAGGCGCTCCTCCAGACACCGATGGGACACTGATCCGTGCGTATCCTGCTCGTGGAAGACGATCCTCCGATAGCGGATTCGCTGACCGAGGGGCTCGAACGCTACGGGTACGACGTGACCGGGGTCACCACGGGGCAGGAGGCGCTCGACGCCGCGGTGCCGGACGTCGTCCTGCTCGACCTCGGCCTCCCCGACATGGACGGGCTGGACGTCTGCAGACGGATCCGCGCCGACTCCGATGTGCCGATCATCGTCATCACCGCCAGGGGCGACGAGATCGACACGGTGGCGGGCCTGGAGGTCGGTGCCGACGACTACGTGGCGAAGCCCTTCGGGGTGCGCGAGATCATCGCGCGCATCCGCGCCGTGAGTCGGAGGCGCGCGTCGGCCGATCCCGCTCGGAGCGACCTCACCGCCCCGCCGCTCGCCCTGGGCAGGCTCGGCATCGACGTCGCGGCCCGCCGGGTGCACTCGGACGGCGCCGAGCTGGCGCTGGCACCCAAGGAGTTCGACCTGCTCGTCGCGCTCGCCCGCGGCGCCGGGACGGTCCTCACCCGGGAGGCGCTCATCGACGAGGTCTGGGACAGCCACTGGTTCGGCTCCACCCGCACGCTCGACGTCCACATCTCGGCTCTGCGGCAGAAGCTCGGGCCGGCGGCGGCCATCACGACGATCCGGGGCGTGGGGTTCCGACTGGAGCGCCCCTGATGCGCCGGCGACTCGTGGCGTCGTACCTCCTGATCGTCGCTCTTGCTCTGATCGCGTTCACCGTCCCGGTCGCCGTGAACCTGGACCAGCAGCTCCGGGAGGGTCAGCGCGAGATCGCCCTGCGCGAGGCGCGCACCATCGCCGTGCTGCTCGCGCCGGCCTCTGAGGCCGACCCGGCCTCGTCGAGCGGAGCGCGCCCGGCCGTCGAGCGCCTCCGCGAGGAGGTCGAGCGGCAGACCCAGGGCCGGGTCGAGCTGATCGGCGCTGACCTGCGCCCCGCGCTCGGCCGAGAGGTGGCGAGCGCCGGCGACTCCGACTTCGCCGCCGCACTGGCGGGCGAGGAGCGCGCGCGGATCGTCCCGGACTCGGTCCTGGGCGAGCGTGGGCTGCGGGTGACGGTACCCGCGATGACGGAGCAGGGCGCGACCGTCGGAGCGGTGCGGCTCACTCTCCCCACCGCTCCCGTCGACGAGCAGCTCCGCGGCGTCTGGCTGTTCCGGCTCGGCGCTGGAGCGGTGGTGCTGCTGCTCTCGGGACTCGCCGGCGCCGTGGTGGCGACCTCGCTCCTTCGCCCGCTGCGGCTGCTCGACGCGATGGCGGGGCGGATGTCGCGCGGCGACTTCCAGGTGAGACTCGACCCGGCCGAGGTCGGGCCGCCCGAGACGCGCAGGCTCGCCGAGACCCTCAACGACGGTGCACACCGGATCGACCGGCTGCTCTCGGCGCAGCAGGCCTTCGCGGCCGACGCCTCCCACCAGCTGCGGACCCCTCTGACCGCGCTGCGCCTGAGCCTCGACACCCTCCGTGACCGCCTCGAGGACCGCGCCGACCGGGTGACCGTCGATCGGGCGCTGGGAGAGGCGGGCCGGTTGAGCCGCCTCGTCTCGGACCTGCTCGTGCTCGCGCAGAGCCAGGCGTCCACGCGACCCCGTGAGACGGTCGACGCCACGGCCGTGCTGGAGGCGCGCTGGTCGTTCTGGCAGGCATCGGCCGAGGAGGCGGGGGTGCGGCTCGAACTCGACCCCGCGCCGGAGCGGCCCGTGCTCGCGACTCCCGGACACCTCGAGCAGGCCGTGGACAACCTGATCGACAATGCGCTCCGAGCGAGCGCCGGCGGCGGTCGGGTCGCGCTGCGGTCGCGGTCGGAGGAGCACCGGGTGGTGCTCGAGATCGTCGACGACGGGCCCGGCCTGAGCGCCGAGGAGCGCGAGCGCGCCTTCGACCGCTTCTGGAGCACGGCGCCGGGCGGCTCCGGACTGGGGCTCGCGATCGCCCGCCAGCTCGTGGAGCACGACAACGGCGGGATCGAGCTGGTGGACACTCCGGGTGGCGGGCTCACCGCGCGGCTGGTGCTGCGTCGCCCGCCCGTCGCGGACGGCTGAACCGTCCGCTTGAGCGTCGGCGGCGGGTCCGGTCCCGCGCGACGGAAGGGGCCCCTCCCTCCGCCGAGCCGGCGGGTGGAGGGGCCCCTCGGACGTCAGCGCGTCAGCAGCGCGCTGCGGGGACCGGGACCGTCGCGGAGTATGCCGGCTGGCCGGCCGCCGATCCGGTCACGGTGACGCTGCCCGCGGGCATCGACACCAGGCGCGTGGTGAACGCGGCCGAGGCCGACGCGCCGGGGGCGACCGCGGTGAACGACTTCGACCCTGAGGCCGAGGTGACCGTCACATCGGCCGCCACCGTATCGCTGTTCTTCACGGCCACGGTGAGCACCACCGTGCCGGCGATGCAGCGCGTCGAGGCCGCCGGAGCGAGTTCGAGCGTGTCGAGCGGCACCGCGGCCGAGGCCGAGGTGCGCACCAGCGAGTCGGCGTAGCCGTTGTAGGAGGCGGTGACGCTGCCCACTCCGGCCGGGACCACGGCGCTCGCCGCGCCTCCCGAGAGCCGCACGGTGCTCGACCAGCTGCCGCCGGAGAAGGTCACAGTGCCCGCGACCTCTCCAGAGTCGGCCGCCGCGACCCTCGCGGTGACGGTGCGTCCGTCGGCCGTCAGCGTCGTGGTGGATCCGACCGCCGCGACCGAGGTCCAGTCCTTCATCGCGGTGAGCACCGTCTGCGGAACGCTGACGAACGCGCCGTGCCGAGGACTGGCCGGGAGGCCGCCCTTGGTCGAGACGTTCCACTCCGCCGACTTCGAGAGTCGGGCCGCCTGCGAGCTGCCGGCGATGGCCGCGCCCGAGGTGACGAACGCCCTGTAGCCGCCGCTGCCGTAGTTGTCGACGAGGAACGCGTAGCCGTCGCCGTTCGCGGTGGTGTCGTTGGGGTCGCCCGCGTTCAGCTTGATGATCTCGGGCCCCTCACCGGCCTGACCGGTCTCGAGCGAGGTCATGTTCGTGTCGGTCAGCTGCCAGGTCGTCGTCGGGTCGGCGTTCCAGTTCGAGCTGGTCGTCGGCGCGGTGAGCACCGTCGACTTCTCGAGGAAGATGTCCTTCCCCGTCTCGAGGGTGCCGGCGGCACCGCCCTCCTCGTTCTTGGTGAAGCGGTAGTAGGAGTCGCCGATCTTGGTGATCGTCGAGTCGATCCGCGCGTATCCCGTGTCCTGCCAGGTGGCGGGCGGGGCGGTGAAGGTGCGGAAGTCGCGCGTGATCACCGAGAAGACACGCGAGTAGAGCTTGTCGCTGTTGGTCTTCGAGGCGTCGGAGTACAGGCGCGACGAGAAGAAGACGACGTACGACTGCAGCGCGTCGTCCCAGTACGCCTCCGGGGCCCAGGTCATGCCGGCCGCGGGCTGGTTGACCGTGATGCCGGTGTCGGCGCCGTTGGTGCGGGTCCACTGCACCAGGTCGGTCGACTCCCACACCTCGATCTTCAGGCTCCCCTTGGACTGGGCGTCGCCCCAGCTCGTGCCGCACGAGATGCAGAGGTCGGTGGCGACCATGTAGTACTTGTCGCCGTTGTGCGAACGGAGGATGAACGGGTCGCGCAAGCCCTTCGTGTCGGTCGTCGAGGTGATGACCGCCTTGCCGCCGTTGACCGGCGAGAAGGTGAAGAAGTCGTTCCCCGCGGTCGCGGCCTGGTAGATCTTCTCGTCGCCGTCGGATCTGAAGTACGCCGCGGCGTAGCCCGCATCGGGGGCGGTGCGTCCGAGCTCGGCGACCGTCAGTGTGAAGGTGCGCCTCTCGGTGACGCCGTTGAGCGTCGCCGTCGCGGTGAGGGTGACCGGTTTGTCGCCCGAGCCGTAGGCCGGACGAGTGACGACTCCGCCGCCGCGGTACGGATCGGCCGCGCCGACGGCCGGCGCGGTGTACGCAGTGTTCGTCGGGGTGACGAGCGCCGGGTCGGAGGAAGTCCAGGTGATACTGGTGCCGTTCTTCGTGCCCGCGACCACGAGGGGGAGGTTCTCGGTGGTGCGGGTGGCCAGCGCGAGCGCATCGAGGTCGTCGTTGATGCTCGGCGCGAGCACGACGATGTCGAAGGCGAGCGTGGTGCCGAGGCCGGTGGTCGCGGTGAGGGTCACGGGGGTGTTCTGCGCGATGCTGCGCGAGACGACTCCGGTGCTCGACACGACGGCGGTGTCGGACGAGGACCAGGTGAGCGGGACGCCGCTGCTCGTCGCGGGCAGCGTCAGGTTCGAGGAGACCGCGGTGAGCGAGGGGTTGCCGGCGAGGAGGACGGGGAGGACGTCGGAGCGCAGGAGCGCCGAGGTCGCCGCCGATTTCGCGGCCGCCGAGGGCATGCTCGCCGAGACCTGGTCGGCGGTGAGGGCCGTGTCCCAGAACTTGACGTCGGTCACATCGGCAGTGACCAGGGCGTCGCCGCTGTAGAGGGAGCGGCCGAGGTAGCCGAGCGTCGACCCGGAGGGGACGATGCTCGCCATCGACTTGCTTGTCGTGACGGTCGAGATCTGCGTCCCGTCGCGGTAGAGCGTCAGCGTGGTGCTCGAGCCCGTGCCGGAGCCGACGAGGGTCAGCGTCGTGAAGCCGGGGTTGAGCGCACCGCCGAAGGGCAGGCGGGTCTCGCCGTTGCCGCTGTCCTTCACTCGCATGCCCGCGAGCACTTGCCCGCTGGGTGACCCGTCGGGATTGCGCGGGTTCACGAACACGTGGTTGCCGAGCTGGGTGGTGTTCCAGGCGCCGACGCCGTTGCCGATGACCCAGCCGAACTGGTTGGCGGTCGTCTGCGTCTTGACGGTGTACTCGACCGCGAAGGCGTTGTCGGAGCCGGTGACGAGGCCCTTCGGCAGCGCTGCGTAGCCGTCGGCTCGGAAGCGGGCGACGCGGTCGCCGCCGGCATCGGCGAACGAGGCGTCGGTCAGCCCGGTGAGGGTGGCGTTGCGTCCGTTGCCCGAGATGTCGAGCAGAGCGGATCCGGCGTGCGACATGTCGTAGTGGGCGGTAGGGGCGGGAGCATCGGCCGCGGAGGCGGTGACAGGGACGAGGACGCCGGTGAGGGCGACGCTCGTGCTCGCGAGGGTGGCGAGGAACAGGGATCGGGCGCGGCGCCGGGGCGCGGCGGCAGGGGGCTCCGGGGAGCGTCGTCTCATCGTCGAGACCTTTCCGTTCGGGGAGAGGGAGCGTCGGTCCAGAAGAACCGTCGGCTTTGTTCACGTTAACATGCGCGACCGTCAGAGGCTACGGCCCCGAGTGGCACGCGCCTCCGCTCTCCGCAGCGCAGAGCGTCTGCCGTGCGCAGTGGCGGACTACACCTCCGACGTCGACCCGTCGCCGGAGCGGGAGCTCCGGGGAGGACGACTGATCCCGAGCGCCGCGGTGATCGCGACGCGATCGACCGGATGTCCTACCAGGGACGGGGCATCGAGAGCGTTCTCGCCTGCCTGAGCCGCCGAACGGGACCAGGACGACGCCCCGTCCGCGTGCCGGGCACCGCGAACCGACGGCGCAGGAGCGTCCTCGTCGTCGCGGACGCGGGACGGACCAGCCGGTGCCCCGGGGAGCGAGCCTGCCGCGGGCGGAGTGTTCCGGGGCGGCCGCGCAGTGTCCTCGCACGAGCGACGACACTGCCGCCGAGACCGAGGTCGATCGCTCCGGGTTGCTCAAGGGCTGCGATCAGCTCGTCGAGCACAGCGAAGGCAGGGTCGGTCATGGGTCTTCTCCTGGCCAGGAGCCCGTGGCTGTGTGGAGCACCTGATCCAGGCGCTGTCGATGTCGGACGGATCGTCGCGCAGGGTCCGCACGCGACGTCGTTGCGTCGCTCCGACGCTGGGTCGCTCGGAACGGCACGACGACGACCGTAGATCGATCAGAAGGGCACGTCGACATGGTTGACTTCTCCGCCTCGGCGACGGTAGGAGTCCGCCCTGGAATGATGCCGGATGCGCTCTCCGTCTCGTCACCGAGCGCGCTGTGCTCCGCCTCGGCGGCCTCCGGCTCGACCTCGTCGGTCAGTGCGGTGCGTGTCGGTGAGGGCACGGTGGGTATCGGTGAGGGTCAGAGCTGTGTTCGCCCGCCGCTCTCCGCGGTCGACGGCGGGTCGTTGCGGCGTCGGAGCGGTGAGGGTTGCGCCGGCCGCGGCGCGGAACGTCTCCTGGGTCGTGGTCGTGCCGTCGAGGCGCCGCCGCCGTCGACGACGTCGGTGCGCTTCACCGGTGTTCCTCCCTGTCGGGGCGACGCGCGGCCTCGGGGGGCTCCGAGATGATGTAGAGACCGCCGGGAGAATTCGCGAGGTCGGTCAGCGCGGCGATCCACGCCGGGTTGATGCGGGGCATGCGCCCTCCGAAGTACTTGTAGCGCAGGGCGTGCGAGGGGTGCAGCCAGATCGCGCTGCGGCCGTCGCCCATGCTGTGGTCGTCGCGCCAGCTGAGCAAGAACGATTCGTTGCGGCGGAGCTTGCCGGTGATGACGATCTGGAGGTGAGCGAGAACCCGGTCCTCGAAGTCGATCTCGACGGTACCGTCGTAGTGCAGTTTCCCCATCTGCGTCCCCAGTCCTTCTCGGCGGGCCGGCATGCGGCTGCCCCCTCCCTCCACTGTTCCGCAGGTTGTGTGATGTCGACAAGCGGGGTCGGGGGAGCTTGCCGGAATCCTCCCTCTGTGCGTCAGGTGCGCGGATCCGCCTCTCGCCGCGCCGGTCCACCTCGAAGGTACGGCGTCGAGCCCTGGGGAACGGGGCTCACGCGGCGCCGGATTCTGCAGCACTGAGCTCTCTCGGTAGTGAATGCCCCGTCGGCGCTATCACGGCCGGGGACCGCCGTGAACCCCTGCTCACGGCTCCTTCCGCCCACGTACCGTGGTGGCGAACGACCCGCAGACCAGGTGAATCGCCGAGGCGGGTCGCGTCACTGGCACGGCCGCCGGCCGACCGGAGAGGGCGGGCAGGATGAACTGCGACCATCCGTTATGGGTGCGCCTCGCGCGCAAGGAGCCGCAGCGGGCCATCGTCCGCGGCCGGGTCTTCGAGATCGGTGCGCCGGACGAGCGCGACGGCTCCGTCCTCCTGACCGTGTGGGAGAAGGGGCGACCCGTCGGACACGTGCTGCCGACCGATCCGCCGAGCTACCGACCCTCCGGACCCGGTGTCGGCGCGGTGCCGCAGCCCGTCTCCGGCGTCGAAGAGCTGATCGAGCTGCTGGGCCCCCACGGCGTGCGCGCATCCAGGGCAACCCAGGGCTGATCGGCGCCGGGCGATCGTTCTCGTGGGCCGCCGAGTGGCATCCTGACGCCGGCGCGCCGGCCGCGCCCCGGGAGGGGGGAATCCATGAGCGACGACGGCGCCGCCGAGTTCGGCTACCGCTCCTCCCTGAGCCGCGGCGTGGGGCGCTTCGGCAGCTTCGCTGCGGGAGTCAGCTACATCTCGATCCTGACCGGCACGTTCCAGCTCTTCTCGTTCGGCTTCGCCCTGGGTGGGCCCGCCTACTGGTGGTCGTGGCCGATCGTCTTCGTCGGGCAGCTGGCCGTGGCGCTCTGCTTCGCTGAGCTCGCGGCGCGATACCCGGTCGCCGGCTCCGTCTACAACTGGAGCAAGCGCCTGGCGGGGCCCACGGTGGGCTGGCTCGCCGGCTGGCTGATGGCGGCCGCCACGATCGTCACGCTCGCGGCGGTGGTGCTCGCCTACCAGGCGACGCTCCCGCAGATCTGGAGCGGGTTCCAGCTCATCGGCGACGGCACCGGCGCCTCCTTCTCGGTCAACGCCGTGCTCTGGGGAGCCGCGCTGATCGCGTTCACGACGGTCGTGAACGCCCGCGGTGTGCGGCTGATGGCGCGGATCACCAGCGTCGGGGTGCTGATCGAGCTGATCGCGGCGGTGCTGCTCGTGATCGTTCTGGCCGTGAACGTCGTGCACCCGCCGAGCGTGCTCCTCGACACCCGCGGCTACGGCGACGGGTCGCCCGGAGGCTACGTGGGCGCCTTCCTCATCGCCGCGATCGCCTCGGCGTACGTCATGTACGGCTTCGACACCGCCGGCTCGCTGAGCGAGGAGACCGTCGATCCGCGCCGGACCGCGCCGACTGCCATCCTCCGTGCGGTGACCGCCTCCTTCGTCCTCGGCGGCCTGATCCTGCTGCTGGGCATCCTCGCCGCACCCGACCTCGGCGACCCGGCGCTCGGGCAGGCTTGGGGCGGGTTGCAGCGGGTCGTGCTCCAGGTGCTCGGCGGGCCGCTGGGAACGGTGTTCCTGTTCTGCGTCGTCGTCGCGATCACCGTGTGCGCTCTCGCCGTGCACACCGCCGGCATCCGGTTGATCTTCGCGATGGCCCGCGACACCGCGCTCCCCGCGAGCCGGATGCTCGCGCGGGTCGATCCGGTACGCGGCATGTCCGCGGCGCCCGCGCTGCTCGTCGGGGTGCTCGCCGTGTTGATCCTCGTGGTGAGCATCGGGACGCCCTCGATCTTCACGGCGGTGACGAGCGTGGCGGTCATCCTGATCTATCTGGCCTACCTGCTCGTGACGGTGCCCCTGCTCGTCGCGCGGCTGCGCGGACGGTGGCCGGCGGCCGAGCCCGGCCGATTCTCGCTCGGCCGCGCCGGTCTCCCGGTGACCCTCGTCGCGGTGCTCTGGGGCGCCGCCATGACGGTGAACCTGGCCTGGCCCCGTGTCGAGGTCTACGGTGCGCCGCTACGGTACAGCGCCGTGATCGTGATCGCGGTGGTCGTCGGAATCGGCCTGACCTGGTTCCTCCTGCGCGGCCGGCGCCGCCTGGGCGCGCTGCCCGAGCACGCGCTCTGACGGCGGGCGCTCAGCACGCGAGAAGGCTCGTACTCGATGGGGAGAACGAGCCTTCTCGGTCTCCTTCGGCGGGCGTGGTGACGTCGCCGAGTCCGTGCTCCCCAGAGAATGTGGGCGGCGCCGACGAGGATGACGGGCACCGGCCCGTCCATCCCCACGACCGGTGCGATGAGCAGGAAGCGGGCCCCCACCCCCGAGTGCGACCAGGGCGTCCTTCATCGACGGTGTCGTGGTGTCCTCCACGGTTCTCCGATCCCGACGTCGAACCGGATCCGCGCCCGTCACGCTCGGGCTCCCCGGCCGCTCCGTTGCGCCGGGAGCCCGAGCGGAGGGAGGCGCGCCGTGTGCAGCGACCGCCACGGCAGCGGGGGTGCGCCTCGTGTCGGCCACGCGTCGACGCGCCTCCCAGGCGGCGCAGCCCGATCGGGACGGTGCTGCGCCGAGAACAGATAACCATATGAGTATGGCTCAGGGCAGGCCCCCAAAGAGGGGCGCGGAGGAGACGCCCGACGACTCCGCGCCGTGCGCGAGGATGGGGGAGCGTCGGTCGTGTGTGCCGCCCGCAGGAGAGGAACGCCGTTGCGGAACCGCCTCGCCACCCCGGCGCTGCTGGCGCACGCCGTCCTCATCCAGGCTGTCGCGTTCCTCCTGCGGCCGGCCGCCGTCTACCAGGCCCTCCAGCTCGACGTGCCGGCGTGGGCGCTCGGCGCGCTCGGCGCCTCCTTCGCGCTGGTGCCGCTCCTGATCGCGCTGCCGGTCGGTGGCCTGGTCGACCGCGTCGGGGCGCGACTCGTGATGGCGCTCGGCGCGCTGGTCGCCGTCGTCGCCGCTGCCGTGTTGCTGCTCGCGGGAGGGAGCGTCGTCGGGCTGCTCCTCGGCATCGCGCTGCTCGGAGCGGGCCACCTGGGCTGCGTCGTCGGGCAGCAGACGGTGGTCGCCGGAGGCGCGGGAGGCACCCGCCTCGACAGCCGCTTCGGCTACTACACCTTCGCCGCATCGCTCGGGCAGGCGATCGGCCCGGCCTTCATCCCGGTCTTCGCCGGCGGCTCGGTGCGCCCCGATCCGGCGCCGCTGTTCGTCACCGGCGGCGTGCTCGCCGTGCTGCTCCTGGCCGTGACCGCGGGGATCCGGAGCTCTGCTCCGCACGGGCAGAAACCGGCCGAGGCGGCCTCCTCCGGATCGACGCCGGGCCTTTCGACACCGGGCCTTTCGACGCTGGGCCTGCTGCGAGTCCCCGGCCTCGCCCGCGCGTTACTGACCAGCGCGACCGTCGTGGCGGCCGTCGACCTGACCGTCGTCTACCTGCCCGCCCTCGGCACCGAGCGGGGGCTGCCCGCGGGCGTCGTCGGTGCCCTGCTCACCGTCCGCGCGCTCGCGTCGATGGCGTCGCGTCTGCTGCTCGGCGCCGCGACGGCGCGGCTCGGCCGCACCCCGGTGATGGTCGGCGGGATCCTCGTCTCGGCGCTCTGCCTGATGCTGGTCGCCCTACCCGCCCCCACTGCCGTGCTGTTCGTGGCTGTCGCCGCGCTGGGGCTGGGGCTCGGCATCGGCCAGCCCATCACGATGTCGTGGCTGATCGAGCGGACCCCCACCGACCGCCACGGCCGCGCCCTTGCGCTGCGCCTGGCGGGCAACCGGCTCGGGCTGATCGCGCTGCCGAGCGTGCTCGGCGTGCTCGCCGTCGCCGCGGGAGCGGGCGGCGTGCTCGTCGGGACGGGCGCGGCGGTCGGCGCGACCCTCCTCCTCCTGCGCGGCGTGCGCCTGGACTGAGGGCGCCGCTCTCTCCTGGGCAGGGAAGCGCGCCAGGGCAGAGCGGTGAGGATCGTGACGGCGTCCTGGGCGAAGCCTGCCGGCGCGCCCGCCACGACGGCACCGAACAGAGGGGACCAGCCGCGCTCGCCCTCCCCCCGCGGATGCCGAGACGAGCCGCTCCGGAGCCCCGCTGAGCGCCTCGCCGAGGTCCCCCCCCCCCCCCCCCCCCGCGGATGCGGAGACGAGCCGGGCGAGGACAGCGACGGCGACGCCTCCGAGCGCGGCCTCGAGCAGTTGCCAGGGCTCGAGCTGCGTCCGGATCGTCGACAGCATCGTCATCGGCAGGAACGCGCCGATCGAGCTGCCGAGGCTCCCGGCCCACCGAGATCGCTCCGCTCGTGTTCCACAGAACCCCGGCCGCGACGGCCGCGTACGGCGCTCTCGGACAGTTCGTCCGCTCATCCGGCGAAGCCCGGAGCCGTTGCGGGCGGTGGCGTCGGCTCCGGCGCTCGAGAACGGGCGCTCAGCTCCCCTCCGCGCCCGGCCCCTCCACCCGCACCTCGCTCGCAGCCTTGTCCGCTCGCCAACCGCGCCACACCGGCTGCCGCAGCGTGCCGGCAGAGGTGCGCTCGCGGTAGCGGACCTCGCCGACCAGCACCGGCGACACCCAGTGCACCCCGCGCGACTCGGCCGGAGGCACCGAGACGGCCGGCTCGTCGCTCGCGTGCTCAGCCAGGCGGTCGACGAGGCTGCGGCGCTCGCGGTCGCTGAAACCGGTGCCGACCCGGCCGGAGTACACCAGCCCGTCATCGCAGGGGATCGCGGTCAGCAGCGCGCCGACCGAGCCCTGCAGCCCGCCCTTGCCCTCCCTCCAGCCCACGATCACCACCTCCTGGAGCCGGTGGTGGGTGAGCTTGATCCAATCGCGGGAGCGGCTGCCCTCCCGGTAGGGGGAGTCGTGGCGCTTGGCGACCACGCCCTCCAACCCCAGGCTGTGGCTGGTCGCCATCGCCTCCTCCAGATCGCCGTCGAACACCGACGGGAGGTGCACGCGCTCGTTCTCGGCGACGAGCTCGACGAGGGCGGCACGGCGGGAATCGTAGTCGCGGGCGGTGACGTCCTCGCCGGCGCGCTCGAGCAGATCGAACAGCATCACGTGCACGGGAGTCGTCCGGGCCGCCGCCTCGATCTCGCGCGGCGCGCTCAGCCCGCCGCGGGTCTGCAGGGCGCCGAAGTCGGGGCGCCCGCGTGCGTCGAGGGCGACGATCTCGCCGTCGAGCACGGCATCGGCAGAGGCCGCGGCCAGGGGCCCGAGCACGTCCGGGAACACCGCGGTCAGGTCGTTGCCGTTGCGGCTGGTCAGGGTCACCGCGCCGCCCTGCACGCGTACGAGGGCCCGGTAGCCGTCCCACTTCATCTCGATGGCGGCGTCCGGATCGACGTCGGTGCGGCGTCCGGCCGTCGCGAGCATGGGGCGGTGGCGTCGCGGCGTCTCGCCGTCGCCCGGGGTCGAGGCGGAGGGTGCGGGCCGGGAGGCGGCGGACGCGGCGGCCCCGCCCGCCCGGCCCCGTCGCTTCGTCCCCTCCCCGTGCGCCGCCCCGGGCGCCATGAGGTGCAGCAGCCAGTTCTTCTCGGCTCCCGCCTTCGACCCGGTGTGCAGCAGGGCGTAGCGGCGGGGCTCGCCGCCGAGACCGCCGTCTGCGCGCCCGCTGAGCACGGCGATCACCTCCTCGCCCTCCCGCCACTTCTCGAGCGCGTAGCTGCCCTCGTCCCAGATGCGGACCTCGCCGCCGCCGTACTCGCCGGCCGGGATGGTGCCCTCGAAGGTCGCGTACTCGAGCGGGTGGTCCTCTGTCTGCACGGCGAGCCGGTTCGGGTCGCCCTCCAGCGGCGGGCCCTTGGGCACGGCCCAGCTGACGAGCACGCCGTCGTGCTCGAGGCGGAAGTCGTAGTGCAGGCGTCGGGCGTGGTGCTCCTGGATCACGAAGGTGTCGCCCGAGGCGGTGGTGCCGGACCCGGGCTCGGGTACGGGCTCCGGGGTTCGGGCGGCGTCGCGCATGCTGCGGTAGGCGGCGAGCCGGTCGGCGGAGGCCTCGGTCGCGGCGAAGCCCGCCATCCGCTCCGGAGTCGGTTCCACCCCGGCGCCGCGAGCCGCGAGCAGCGGCTGGAGCAGGTCGCCGTCGCTCCTGAGCCGCTCGATCACCTCGTCCGGTGCGAGCTGGCGCAGGCCCGCAGCGCCCAGTTCCTCCCAGCTGCGGGGTGCGGCAGCGGCGGGCAGGAGGCGTCCCCGCAGCGAGTACGGCGCGATCGTCGTCTTCGCGGCCGCGTTCTGGCTCCAGTCGACCAGGACTTTGCCCTCGCGCAGGGTTCTCTTCATGTCCGAGACGACGAGGTCGCGGTGGTCGGATTCGAGAGCCCGCGCCAGCTCGTGGGCGACGGTCGAGATCTGCTCGCTGGTGGCGGAGGCGCCGAGCGCGCAGTAGAGGTGGATGCCCTTGCTGCCGCTGGTGACGGGCAGCGGCGCCAGCCCCATCCCCTCGAGCAGGTCGCGCGCCAGGAACGCCACTTCGGCGCACTCCGCGAGACCGGCGCCCTCGCCGGGGTCGAGATCGAGCACGAGGCGGTCCGGTGGGCGGCGTTCGCCGGCCGATCCGACGCGCCACTGCGGCACGTGCAGTTCGAGCGACGCCTGCTGCGCGAGCCAGGTCAGCCCGGCGACGTCGTCGACGAGCGGGTACTCGATGTCGCGCGAGGCGTGTGTGAGCCGGGTGCGGCTCAGCCAGTGCGGGGCGGAGGAGGGGAGGTTCTTCTCGAAGAAGACCTCGCCCGGCTGCTCGGCCGTTCCGACTCCGTCGACCCAGCGTTTGCGGGTGACCGGCCGACGTGCCACGTGCGGCAGCATCGCGGAGGCGACGGAGGCGTAATAGCCGAGCACGTCGGCCTTGGTGTACCCCGCCTCCGGGTACACGAGCTTGTCGAGGTGGGTCAGTCGGAGGCGCCGTCCCGCCACGGTGACGAGCTGCTGTGACGATGCCATGCTCCCCATGGTGGAACCCCGCGCCCGCCGAGGGAACCCCGGACGTCCTGCCGAGGGAACCCCGGAGCGTCGAGGGAGCCTGCTGCAGAGGGCTCTCTCGAGCGTTCGGGGTTCCCTCGGTGTCGGCGAGTAGCCTCTGGCCATCACGTCCGAATGGAGCTCCTGTGCCCGACACGATCGACGACATCCCCCTGACCACCATCGACGGCGCCGCGTCGACCCTCGCCGACTACCCTCCTGTGCGACTGGTCGTCAACGTCGCCTCCCGCTGCGGTCTCGCCCCGCAGTACGAGAAGCTCGAGACGTTGCAGAAGACCTACGGCGAGCGCGGATTCACGGTGCTGGGCTTCCCCAGCAACCAGTTCCTCCAGGAGCTGAGCGATGAGGACCGGATCAAGGAGTACTGCTCGACCACCTGGGGAGTCACGTTCCCGATGTTCGAGAAGGTGCGCGTCAACGGCCGCTCGGCCCATCCCCTCTACGCCGAGCTGACGAAGACCGAGGACGAGGAGGGCAAGGCCGGCCGGGTGAAGTGGAACTTCGAGAAGTTCCTGATCACCGCCGACGGCACGGTGCACCGCTTCCGCCCGTCGGTCGAGCCGGACGACCCGCGGATCGTCGGTCTGATCGAAGCCTCACTCCCCGCCTGAGCGCGCGACCCGCCCGGCGCGGCGGGCGCGCCGCCGCATCACGACGAGCGCGACCGCCGCGAGGACGGCGACCACAGCCAGCACCGCGGCGTCCGGCACTGCGCCCGCCGTGTCGAGTGTCCATCCCTCGATGCGCACCGCGGCGGAGGCGCCGAGCCCGCCGCCGAGGCTCGCCGTGCCGTGCGTGGCCAGGAGCAGCGCGCCGAGCGCCACCGTGATACCGCCTCCGACGACTGCCGAGAGCGTCGTGCGCCAGCGGCCGAGCCGCACCTCCCGCGGCCGCACGAGCGTGCGCACGACGGGCAGTCGGGACCAGAGCAGGCTCAGCACGAGCAGTGGGAACGCCATCCCGGCGGCGAAGACCAGCAGCGCGACCCCTCCGGCGAGCGCGTCCCCGCTCACTGCGGCGAAGGTCAGTACCGTGCCGAGTACGGGACCGGCGCAGACCCCCGCGAGCCCGTAGACCGTCCCGAGCGCGTAGACGCTCGCCGTCGTCGTGCCGCCCGCGACGTGGTGCGAGAGGAACGGGAGCGGCAGGCCGCTGAGCATCAGCAGGCCGAGGGCGATCACGAGCACCGCGGCGGCGGTGACGACCGCCTCCCGATGCTCGGCGACGAACGCGCCGACGGTGCCCGCGAGCACGCCGAGCGGGACGAGCGTGGTGATCAGCCCGAGGTAGAACACCGCCGTCTTGCCCAGCACCGCAGTCGGAGACGCGAAGGCGTACGAGAAGAAGGCGGGCAGCACCATGACCGAGCACGGGCTGAGGAGGGTCAGCAGGCCGCCCGCGAAGGCGCCGAGGAGTCCGAGCTCCACCGCTCAGGCGCCCGCGAGCGCGGAGTCGAGCAGCGCGCGGAACCGGTCGACCGGCTGCGCGCCCGAGAGCACGGTCCCGTCGGCGACGAAGAAGGGGACACTGGTGACGCCGAGCCGCTGGGCGCTCACCGTGTCCTGCTCAACCGCCTGGAGCAGGGAGGGATCGTCGAGGTCGGCCTCGAAGCGGGCGAGGTCGGCGACTCCGGCTGTGCGCGCGAAGTCGATCAGCTTCTCGCGCGGTAGGTCGGGGTGCCCGGAGTCGGGCGCCGCCTGGAACACGGCGTCGAGATAGTCGGCGAACGCCCCCTGACGGCCCGCGGCGCGCGCGGCGACGGACGCCTGCGCGGACTGCTCACCGAAGAAGGCGACGTCGTGGAACTCGACCCGCACCTTCCCGGCGACCACGTAGTCCTGGACGATCGAGGGGAGGGTCTCGCGGCCGAACTGCGCGCAGAAGGGGCAGCGGAGGTCGGTCCACTCGGTGAGCACCACCGGGGCGTCGAGGGAGCCGATCGCGGCCGGATCGTCGGCGTCGCGTCGCTCGATGCTCGGCTGCTGCTCTGCCGTGGCGGTCGATGTGGGGGCGGCGAGCGGTGCGCCTCCCGACCCGGCTTGCCCGAGCGCCACGACTCCGAGGAACAGCGCCGCCGCGACGAGGATCACGATGGCGCTCCGATAGGGGCGGAGCGTGGAGCGGATGGTCGCGGTGCGGGGGTGAGGACTGCTCATCCGACCGAGCGTAGCCAGACGCGTCCGTGCAGCGCCTGAGGGCGCCGCGTGCGTTCTCGCGCCGACGGCAGTCCGAGGCCGGCTGGGTCAGGCGCCCTGGTGCGGCTCCTCGGGCTCGGGCAGGACGGACAGCTCGCCGTGCATGCTCGCGACGCTGAGCATCTGCTCGATCCAGGCGCGGTTGAGCTTGGGCTGGTGAGCCTCGCTGAAGCGGAAGTGCAGCGGCACCGACGGGTGCAGCCACACCGAGCTCCGGCCGTGACCGGTGGAGGCGTCCTCCATCCACGACAGCGAGAAGGCTTCGTTGCGCCGCAGCTTCGAGAGAACAGCGACCTTGAGGTGTGCGAGGACTCGCTCCTCGAATTCGATCTCGAGGTTCTGCGGTCCGTAGATGAGCGTGGCCACGGGCCCCCTTCGTCCATCAGGCCGTCCCGGTCGGACAGCTCCTCGGGGACGGTATCCGCTCGACCCCCGGGTCGGGGAATCGGGTAGGAGACACGCCGGACCCCCATTGACAGCCCCGGTGAGGGGCCGTATCCGAGGGCAGGCGAGTCCAGCGCCACGATAGTCGACGAGTGTCGTTCGAGTCGACAGTCCGGCGGGGATCTCCGACTCGCGGAGACCCGTTCGGCTCGCCGGATCGCGGGCGGTGCTCCCGTGGGCCGATCGGGATCCCGCGTGCCGCGGGTGCCTCCGGGAGTCGCCTCCGTCGGCCCGGAGGAGCGTCACGGCCCGGGCGGGGAGTCCCAGCCCTCCTGAGGCGTCGCGCATGTGCCGCGGAACACGTACTGCGACGGGAGCTTGCGCTGGTGCGACGACCAGTCGATAGCCGGGCGCCGCTGCTCCGGAGGCAGGTACCCGAGCCGGTACACCGCCATCAGCTCCAGATCGTCGGGCACGGCCAGCAGCGACTCGATCTGCGCCCACGCGCCGGGCACCTCCATCGGGAACGACACGAACTGGATCCCCATCCCGACCTCCACCGTCGTCAGCCAGACGTTCTCCATCGCCGCGCCCATGCTGAACACCGAGTAGAACGACGAGAGCTCGCCCGGCCGGTACTCGGAGCGGTCCAGCATCACCCCGAGCAGCAGCGGCGAGCCCGCGACGAGTCGGCGGTTCTCCTCGCCGAGCGTCTGCGGCACCCGCAGGGAGTTCATCAGGAACTGTCCTCGCTTGGTGAAGACCTGCTTGGTGAAGGGGCGGAGCGGAGCGGGCAGCCGATCGAAGAGCATCCCGTCGCGCCGCTGCTCCATCTCGTCGCTGCTGAAGCGGAAGTAGGGCTTGTAGCGCTCGAAGAAGGTGCCGTTCGACATCGCCGTCGTCATACTCTCGCCGCTGATCGCTGCGATCCGCTCGATGGTCTCCCGCTCGTCGATGAGCACGAACCGCCACGGCTGACTGTTCAGCTGGGAGGGGGCCCGGCCGGCCACCTCCATCAGGAGCCGCTGGTGCTCCTCGGAGACGGGATCGGGCAGGAACGCGCCGTTGGTGGTCTTCCGGCGCCGGACGACATCGAGGAACTCCATGCCTCGATCCTGCCCCGTCCCGGCTGTGCGCCGGCGCGGTCGCCGTCGCCCCTCGCGCTCGCGTCCCCTCTTTGCGAGGGTTGCTCGTCGCGGATCGCGAATGTAGACCAGAGGGCAGCCCGCTCGCAGAGAGGGATCTGACCGTCGGGGCCGGCCCGCTGGAGTGATAGTGAGAGTGACCCTTCGTCGGCGCAGCGAACGAGACCAGAGAGAAGAATCGTGACTCACGGAAGTAGAGCGCTTCTGCTGCTGATCAGCGGACTCCTCGTGGTGGGGTCCAGCTCGTCCTTCCTCCGAGGCGGGGGCGAAACGGGGCCGGCGATGCTCGGCATCGCCAGTGGCGTATTCACGGTGCTGGCGGCGCTGTACGAGTACACAAATGCCAGGCGGATCGCTCGGTCCGCTCGATCCAGTGCAGTCGACGACAGTCGTCCTCGATGACGGACCCCCGCCGACGACGCTGCTGACGACTCCCGACGGCCGCCCCGCCTGTGCCCGCCCCGGAGGCGCGGGGTAGCATCGAGGGTCCTGTGCCGGCCGACGGAAGCGGTGGAACGATGAAGACGAGGGTCATCTTCTACCTCGTGGGCGGTGTGCTCGTGCTCGGCGCGGGCATCAATTCGGTCGCGAGCACCGGCTTCTCGGTGCCGAACCTGCTGACGATGCTCTGCGGTGCCCTCATCCTTGCGATCGCCGGCTGGCAGGCTCTGCGCTCCTGGCGTGCCGACTCCGACCGCGACGTCGAGCCCCCTCGCTAGCGACGCGTCCGCAGCAGCGCGGCGAGCACGAACGGAGCCGCAGCCAGCGCGATCGCCGGGTGCCGCCTCCCGTGCGTCCCCGCGAAGGGGATGACCGCCAGCGGGACGCCCGCGGGAGCGAGCGCGGCCGCGGCCCGCGGATCCGATCGGCGCAGCATCGCCCAGGCGAGGGCCGTGAGAGTCGACGTGCAGATGTAGAGCGCATGGTGGATCCAGTGCCAGCGGCCGGTGTGCGCGACCCCCGCCGCGACAGCCGTGCCGAGCGCGCAGTTGGCGGAGTAGCTGACGGCGGCGGCCCGCAGCCAGCCGGCGCCCGCTCGACTCGCGCCCGCCCGGCCCCGCCTCACACGTCGCCCCGGGTGAGCAGCAGCCGGTAGGGCGCCGCGCGCTGCACCCGCCAGCCCTCCGGCGCCACCGCGCGCAGCTCGGCGGCGGTGAAGCTGCGCCGCACCGAGAGCGAGCCGTCGTAGTGCAGGAACGACCCCGCCGCGATCGGGCGCGTCGCCAGGAGGTAGGCGGTGTAGGCCAGCCGCGAGCGCTCGATGTCGTTGTGCAGCGCGCGCGGCGCCAGACGCTCGCTGTCCGCGAGCAGCGCGGCGAGCGCCTCCGGAGCCAGGTGGTGCAGCACATGGTTCGACGTCACGAGGTCGAAGCGGTCGCCCTCGACGACGAGGTCGGTGCTGCTCGCCCGGCGGAACTCGACTCCCGGCGGCGCCGGCGTCGAGGTGGCGAAGGTCCAGGCCCGCTCGTCCGGATCGGCCGCCGTGACGCTGAGCCGCAGCCCGTCCGCTCGCGCCCAGCCGACGAGCGCGCGGGCGACGTCACCGCCTCCCGAGCCGATGTCGAGCAAGCGGAACGGCTCGTCCGGGCCGAGGAGCGGTCGCAGGCGCGATCGGTACACGCCTCGCCAGCCCGACACGAGCCGGTTGACGGTGCCGAAGCGGGCGTAGGTGGCGTCGAGCAGCGTCCGGTCGCAGTCGGGGTCGTCCATCAGCTCTTGCGCCGAGACTTCGCGGCGGCGCAGGTCCGGTGCCAGGGGAGCGCGTGGAGTCACTCCCCGCCCCGCTTGGTCAGCAGCGCGAGCTCGACGGTCAGGCCCGGTCCGAACGCCATCGCGCCGACGCGCTCGCCGTCGGCCGCCTCGCCGTGCAGGAGGCGCCGCAGGATGAAAAGCATCGTCGCGCTCGACATGTTGCCGTTCGTCCGCAGCACCTCGCGGGAGGGGTGGAGCTGCTCGTCATCGAGTGCGAGCGAGCTCTGCACCTTGTCGAGGATGCTCCTCCCGCCCGGGTGGATCGCCCAGCGGGCCACATCGCCCAGGCCCACGCCCGCGCCCTCGAGGAGCGGTGCGACGGCTCCCTCGATGTTCGCGCCGATGATCGACGGCACGTAGGTGCTCAGCCGCATGGTGAAGCCGTGGTCGCCGATGGTCCAGGCCATCTCGGTCTCGCCCTCGTCGGTCAGCGTCGTGGACAGCGCGTCGAGGTCGAGTCGCGGAGCGCCGGGGAGCGGCTCGCGTGCGGTGACGACCGCTGCGGCTCCACCGTCGGCGAAGACGGAGGTGGCGACGATCTGCTCGGGGTCGTTGGAACTGGTGAGGTGGATCGTGCAGAGCTCGACCGCGACCACGAGGACGACCGCCTCCGGATCGGCCTCGCAGAACTGCACCGCCGCGCGCAGCCCAGGGAACGCGCCGTAGCAGCCCATGAAACCGAGGTGGAAGCGCTGCGTCGACGGGGCGAGGCCGAGCCGCCGGACGAGCTGGTAGTCGGGGCCGGGCGCGTAGAAACCGGTGCACGAGACGGTGACGACGTGGGTGACGTCGGCGGCGTCGAACGAGGCCGCCTCGAGGGCCCGGCGGGCCGCCTCCGTGAACAGCTCGGGAGCCCGCTCGGTGTACACGGCGTTGCGGGCCGCGGTCCCCGGATCGAGCACGCGCCCCTCGGCAGCGTCGTAGAAGACGCTCGGGCCCTCGTGCTCGGCGCCGTCGAGCTCGGCGACGACCGTGTTGCGGGTGTCGATGGCGGAGGCGCCGAACGCGGCCCCGAGCAGGCGGGAGCCGAGACGGCTGATCCCGGGCTGGGACGCGAAGAGGTCGCGCACCTCCGACTGGTGCAGGACTGTGCCCGGCACCGCGGTCTCGATGCTGCGGATGTGGACGCTCACTCGCGGGAACCTACCGCAGGTTCCTGCGGGTGAGCGGTGGCCTCGACCATGATCAGAGGATCGGCTTCCCGCCGGTGACGGCGATCGTCGATCCGCTGATGTAGCTCGCGTCGTCGGAGGCGAGGAGGACGTAGGCGTGTGCGACCTCGGCCGGCTGGCCGGGGCGTCCGAGAGGCACCTGCTCGCCGAACTCAGCGACCGCCTCCGGGGGCATAGTCGAGGGGATCAGCGGCGTCCAGATCGGACCGGGTGCGACCGAGTTGGCACGGATGCCCTTCTCGCCGAGGGCCTGCGCGAGGGAGGCGGTCATGCTGAGTATCGCCGCCTTCGTCGCTGCGTACGGCAGGAGCTGGTACGACGGCTGGTCGGACTGCACCGAGCTGGTCGCGATGATGGACGCTCCAGCCTTGAGGTGGGGGAGCGCGGCCTTCACCAGGTGGAAGTAGGCGCTGACGTTGGTCGCGAGGGTGCGGTCCCACTCGTCGTCGGGGATGTCGGTGACGCGCTCGCGGCTCATCTGGAACGCGGCGTTGCTGACGAGCACCTCGAGGTGCCCGAACCGCTCGACGGTCTCGTTCACGACGGAGCGGCAGTGCTCGGGGTCGCGGAGATCGCCGGGTAGCAGCAGCGCCTCGCGGCCGGCTTCGCGGACCCAGCGGGCGGTGTCCTCTGCGTCCTCGTCCTCGTCGAGGTACGAGATCGCCACATCGGCGCCCTCGCGGGCGAAGGCGATCGCGACGGCCTTGCCGATGCCGCTGTCGGCTCCCGTGATCAGGGCGACCTTGCCGCTCAGCCGGCCGGTGCCGCTGTAGCTCGTCTCGCCGTGATCGGCCTTCGGCGTCAGCTCGGCCTCGGTGCCGGGTGGTGTCTGCTCGGGTGATTCCGGAGTCATGACTCTCCCTCTCGTGTGGTCGGTTCTCCCATGCAAGCCGCTACGCGGGGGACCCCGCAGGGGGTTGACGGCGAACGGGCGGTGGCCGCCGTCGACCCCGCGGCGCCGGCCGGCCGCCGGGTCTCGACCGGGTTCGATACGAGCGCGACGGACAGCGATCCGCGGCCCGAGGGTGCGGCGGGGCCGGAGGGAACGGCGGCGTCACGATCTGCTGCGCCGTCTTCGGCTGGTTCGCGGCCACCGGGCGCGCCGTGATCCTCGTCGGCCTGGTCTCGGCGATCACCGGCGGGAGCCGGGTTCTGTCGACGGTCGGCGGCTTCCCCGCGATCCCGCTCGACGGTGGAGACGGGATGGTCGCCGAGATCGCGCGGCGAGAATCGGCTGTCGTCGGGATCCGCCCTCCGTCACCGCGTCCCTCCGCCGAGGGCCCGCGCGGAGCGCCCGGCCCGCGATCCGTGCTGCGTCGGAGCGGCAGGACCACGCAGGCCCGGAGGCAATCGCGACGCGGTGCACCGCAGGTATCGGGGCCGACGCGGGCGTGTCGTGTCGCGGTGACGCTCTCACCGTCGGCATCGTCGCTACGATCTGACGTCGTCGCAGGCTGCGTCGCCCGTGTGCGGCCTCGCCCTCGAGCGGCCCAGGCGCGACCGATGAGCGGACCAATGCCTTCCCGGCGCGGCCGGAAGGAGACCGATGACGACGACGGCGATGCCGCTGCGCTACCCCGACCGGGGTTCGCCGGCGGTGATGGCCCGGCGCGGCTGGTGGCTCCTCGCCGTCACTCTGCTGCTCCCGGGCTCGGCCCAGGTCCTCGCGGGCTCTCGACGGCTCGGCAGGATCGGACTGGTCTCGACCTTCGCGCTGTGGGCGATGCTCCTTCTCGCCGCGCTCCTCACGCTGGTCGCTCCCTCGATCGTCTCCACTGTCGCGACGCTCGACTCCACGCTCCTCGTCGTGCAGGCGGCGCTGATCGGCTACGGCGCGCTCTGGCTCCTGCTGACCCTCGACACCCTGCGGCTGGTCCGCCTGGTTCGGGTGACGGGACGCGGGAGGGGTGTGCTGGCGCTCGCCGCCGCCGTGGTGATCGTGGTCTCGACCGGGAGCGCCGGCTACGGTGCGTACGTGATCGGCGTCTCGAGAGGCCTGTTCTCGACCGTTTTCGGAGACGGAGTCCTGGCCGATCCGGTCGACGGCAGGTACAACATCCTGCTCCTGGGAGGCGACGCGGGAGAAGACCGGGATGGAGCGCGGCCCGACAGCATCTCGCTCGTCTCGATCGACGCGACGAGCGGGGCAGCGACGATCATCGGCCTCCCGCGGAACCTGCAGAACATCCCCTTCCCCGACGACTCTCCGATGTCGACCCTCTATCCGGACGGATATCCGCCGGAGGACTGCAACGTCTCGCAGTGCGAGCTGAACTCGATCTACACCGAGGTGCAGCTGAAGTCGCCTGAGCTCTATCCCGACGCCGAGGCGCGTGGCAGCCTGCCGGGGATCGAGGCGATGCGGGATGCCGTCCGCGGAATCCTCGGCGTCCCTGTGCAGTACTTCGTGAGCATCGACATGCAGGGCTTCTCCGATCTCGTCGACGCGCTCGGTGGGATCGACGTCACGTATCCCGGACCGGACGACCTCCCCCTCGGCGGAGTGCTCGATGAGAACGGCGACCTCGACGGCGTCAACGCGTGGGTGGTCCCCGGCGACCACCGTTTCGACGGCTCGAACGCGCTCGCCTACGCCCGCTCCCGGTACGGCAGCAGCGGCGGCGACTACGACCGCATGGTCCGTCAACGCCAGGTCCAGGAGGCGATCCTCCAGCAGTTCGAGCCGGTGAACGTCCTGACGAAGTTCCAGGGCATCGCCCAGGCGGGCTCGACGCTCGTCACGACCGATCTGCCGCAGGCGGCGCTGGGCGGCTTCGTCCAGTTGGCGATGAAGACGAAGACGCTTCCCCTCGCGACGCTCGAGCTGACCCCGCCCGAGGTCGACCCGGCCGACCCGGACTACGACAAGATCCGGGCAGAGGTCGCCGAGCTCCTGGGTGCGAGCTGATCGGGACGGTGCGCGGCGCGAACGCGCGTGCCCTCGCTACGCGGGGTTCGGCGTCCTCGTCGTGAACAGCAGCGGCTCCGCGCCGCTGGCCCGAGCTCTCGGCAGCCTCGCCGGGGCACCTCCCCCGGTGACCCGGGAGACGGGACGCGCCGACCGCGTTCTGCTGACGCGCTCACTCCCCGTCCGTCGACAGTCGCTCAGGTACGGCAGCATGGACCCATGACCAGCGCTGACAGGCCCGTCGTCGTCCTCGCCGGAGCGAGCGGTTTCCTCGGAACCGACCTCGCCCGGCGCTTCTCCGCGGACGGCTGGGCCGTGAAGCGGATCGGCCGCTCCGGCCCTGACGCCCACTGGGGCGACACGGCAGGGATCGCGCGCGTTCTCGACGGCGCGCGCCTCCTCGTCAACCTGGCCGGCAAGAGCGTCGACTGCCGCTACACGCCCGCGAACCGGGCCGAGATCCTCCGCTCGCGGGTAGCGACCACTGCGGAGCTGCATCGCGCGCTCTCCGCCGCGGCGACACCTCCGCCCGTGTGGATGAACGCGAGCACCGCCACGATCTACCGGCACGAGGAGGACCGCGCGAACACCGAGGACGAGGGGGTGCTCGGCGAGGGCTTCTCGGTCGGCATCGCGCGGGCCTGGGAGGAGGCGTTCTTCGGGCCGGAGGCGCCGGGGGTGCGGCGGCTCGCCCTGCGGATGACGATCGTGCTCGGCGACGGGCCGGCGACGGCGATCCTGTTGCGGCTCGCGCGGCTCGGCCTCGGCGGCCCGCAGTTCGACGGCCGCTGGCCCTCGACGCGCGCACGGCGGGAGGCGGGGGTGCATCACGAGTACCGCCGCACCGTCGGGCGGCAGCACTTCAGCTGGATCCACGTCGAGGACGTGTACCGCTCGATCCGGTTCCTGGAGGCGTCCGATCTGGACGGTCCGGTCAACCTCGCGTCGCCGCACCCGAGCGACAACACCGAACTGTCCCGTCTGCTCCGCGCGGCCGTCGGCCGACGGATCGGCCTGCCCGCGCCGCGCTTCGTCCTCGAGCCGGCCATGCTCGTCCTCCGGACAGAGCCCGAGCTCGTGCTCAAGAGCCGCTGGGTCGTCCCCGCCCGCCTCGAGGACGCCGGCTTCACCTTCGCGCACCCCCGCCTCCCCGAGGCCCTGCGCTCCCTCGTCTGACCCTCACAACGAAGGCTCACACCCCTGGACATCGCCTGCGCGACCCGTGGACCCGTCTCAGCCTTCGTTGCGCGCACTCCCCGTCCGCGGACCGGGGCCGCGCCGCCTCCGCAGCCTCGTTCTCACACTCGTTTCCGAACGCTGGCCCACCCACGCCGCACTCGAACGCGGGCGAACCCTGCACGACCCCCGCGCCTCCACATCCGCTCCGGGTCGCCGTCGCACGGTGCCCGTCGAACGGCGGCTTCGCCACCACCCGGCGGCCGTCGAGGCCGCGCCCGACTCGCGCGCCGAGCGTGTCGACGCCCCGGACGCCCCGCCCGCTCTGCCGACCGTGCCGCGCAGGGAGCGGTGTGACGATCTGCGCCGTGCAGGTCCTGCTACTGCGCGACCTTCAGCGCGATGTCGCGCCGGTACACGCCGCCCTCGAGGTGGATCAGGTCGAGCGCCCGGTAGGCCCGTTCGCGGGCCTCGGCGAAGTCGGCTCCGCGGGCGATCACGTTGAGCACTCGGCCGCCCGTGGCGACGAAGCGCCCGTCGACCACCTGGGTGGCGGCGTGGGCGAGGGTGACGCCGGGAACCGCGGCGGCCGCCTCCAGCCCGGTGACGGTGCGGCCGGTGACGGCGTTCTCGGGGTAACCCTCGCTCGCGAGCACGACGGTGACGGCGACGTCGTCGATGAACGCGGGCCACGGCACGGAGGCCAGGGAGCCGGTGGCGGCGGCGTGCAGCAGCGCGGACAGCGGGGAGGCGAGGCGGGGCAGCACGACCTGGGTCTCGGGGTCGCCGAAGCGGGCGTTGAACTCGATCACGCGCAGTCCCGCGTCGGTGACGATGAGGCCGCAGTAGAGGAGTCCGACGAAGGGGGTCCGCTCGCGTTCCAGCTGGCGGATCGTCGGTATCGCGACCGTGTCGATGACCTCGTCGACGAACGCGCGCTCGCTCCGCCAGCGGTCGGCGAGCCAGGGCAGCGGTGAGTAGGCGCCCATCCCGCCGGTGTTCGGGCCCCGGTCGCCGTCGGCGAGGCGCTTGAAGTCCTGTGCGGGTGAGAGAGGGACGACGTCGTGGCCGTCGGAGAGGAAGAAGAGGGACACCTCCTGGCCCGAGAGGAACTCCTCGATGAGGACGTCGCCGGACTGCAGCCAGAACTCGGCGTGAGCGATCGCGGCGCTGCGCGACTCCGTCACCAGGACGCCCTTGCCGGCGGCCAGGCCGTCGGCCTTCACGACGGAGGGGAGTCCGTACTCGTCGATGACACGGACGGCGTCGACCAGGGTCGAGACCCGCGTGGCGCGCCCGGTGGGCACGCGGGCCATGTCCATGACGCGCTTGGCGAAGGTCTTGGAGCCTTCGAGGGCGGCGGCGGCCCGGTCGGGGCCGAAGGTGGGGATGCGGCGCTGGCGCAGCGCGTCGGCGACTCCCGCGACGAGGGGGGCTTCGGGGCCGATCACCACGAGCTCTATGCCTTGCTCGACGGCGAAATCGGTGACGAGCCGGGGGCTGTTCGTGTCGAAGTGGATGACCTCGACGTCGCTCGCGATGCCGGCGTTGCCGGGCGCGGCGATGATCTCGTGTCGCTCCTCCTCCGCGAGGAGAGCGGTGATGATGGCGTGCTCACGGGCACCCGAGCCGAGGACGAGGATCTTCACCCTGACAGGATAGGACGCCCTGCCTCGGCGCCGCGTCCGGCCCCGCGGGATGCCACGTGCGACCACGGGACTCCGCGCGGTGGTGGCAGCAGTGGCGTCGCTCCGAGAGCGGCGAGGAGAGGATGGGGACATGGCCAAGGGCAGGATCGACGAGGCGAGCGGGCAAGCGGCCGTGCGGGCGGCGCTCGGCGGCGGGGCGGATCGGAACACGACGGCGACCGCGGTGCGGTTCCTCCTGCAGATCATCGAGACGACCGTGCCCGGGCGCAGCGTCGAGGTGCGTGTGCCCCCGTTCGGCGCGGCGCAGTGCGTGGAGGGCCCGGGGCACACCCGGGGCACACCTCCGAACGTGATCGAGATGGACGCAGCCACCTGGCTGCCGCTCGCCACCGGCGCCCTCTCCTGGAGCGAGGGGCTCTCGAGCGGCCGGATCCACGCGTCGGGCGTGCGCGCCGACCTCTCGCCGTTCCTCCCGATCCTGCGCAACGGGCCTGCGGCTCATTAACTTCTCGTAAACGCAGCGGCGATCCGGCCCATCCACGTTTGACCTGAGCAGCGCCGTCGGGTTGTCTGGGAATAACCCCCTCACGCGGCACGAATCCTCTCCGGATCGCCGCTCGATGCTTGGAGTCCTCCTCACGATGCGCAGCACTTCCCCCGGCCGACGCCGCCTCTCCCGAATCCTCTCCGCGACCGCCGCCGGTGCGCTCGCCGGAGCGGCCCTGCTCGGCGCGGCTCCGGCCTCCGCCGCCGAGGGCGACGTCGCCCTCGACATCCTCTCGATCAACGACTTCCACGGGCGCCTCGCGGCCAACGGCACCGTCGCGGGCGCAGCCGTCCTCGCAGGAGCCGTCGACTCCTTCCGCGACGCCAACCCCAACACGCTCTTCGTCTCGGCCGGTGACAACATCGGCGCGTCGACCTTCACCTCCGCTGTTCAGCAGGACACTCCGACGCTCGACTCGCTGAACGCGATGGGCCTGGACGCCAGCACCCTGGGCAACCACGAGTTCGACAAGGGCCGCGCGGATGTCGACGGCCGTGTCACCGAGGCTTCGGACTTCCCCTACGTCAACGCGAACCTCTACGACACGGCGACCGGCCAGCGCGCCTACGCCCCCTACGTCGTCACCGAGAAGGAGGGCGTCTCGGTCGCCTTCATCGGAGCGATGACCGAGGACCTCGGCACGCTGGTCAGCCCGTCGGGCATCTCGACGCTCTCGGTCGAGCCGATCGCCGAGAACGTCAACGCGGTCGCCACCGACCTGCAGGACGGCGACGCCGGGAACGGCGAGGCCGATGTCGTCGTGCTCCTCCTGCACGAGGGTGCCGACGCCGACGCCGCCGAGCTCAACACGCCCGAGGCCGACCCCACGTTCGGCGCGATCGTCAACGCGGTCGCCCCGAACGTCGACGCGATCGTCTCGGGTCACAGCCACCAGGAGTACAACGCGGGCATCGACGCGGGTCGTGCGTTCCCGACGATCGTGTCGCAGACCGGCAGCTACGCCGAGAACCTCGGCCACATGGCGCTCACCGTCGACCCGGCGACGAAGCAGCTCACCTCGTTGACCAGCGAGGTCGTGCCGCTCACACAGGTCGTCGACGACCCGGCCTCGGACGACCCGGCCACGACGATCACTGTCGGCGCCTACCCGGCGGACCCGGAGGTCGCGGCGATCGTGGCCAACGCCGAGGCCGTCGCCCTCGAGAAGGGCAGCGTGCAGGTCGGCTCGATCACCGAGGACATCGCCCGCGCCTACCGCGAGGACGGGACGACCACGAACCGCGGCTCCGAGTCGACGCTGGGCAACCTCGTCGCTGACGCGCAGCTCTGGGCGACCCGCGAGCTCGGCACCCAGATCGCGTTCTCGAACGCGGGCGGACTGCGCGACGACCTCGACTTCGCCGCGAACCCCTCCGTGCCCGGTGACGGCGAGGGAGTGGTCACCTACGCCGAGGCCGCGACCGCGCAGCCCTTCGCGAACACCCTGGTCACCCTTCAACTGACCGGCGCTCAGATCGACGCGCTGCTCGAGGAGCAGTGGGTCGGCAGCTCGAGCCACCCCCAGCTCAACCTCTCGACCTCGGCGGGACTGACCTACGTCTTCGACCCCGCGGCCGCGGAGGGATCCCGCATCTCGCAGGTCTTCTACGAGAACCAGCCGATCGATCCTGCAGCGACCTTCACGGTCGTCACCAGCAGCTTCCTCGCGAGCGGAGGCGACGGCTTCGCCACCTTCACCGAGGGCACCGGGACCGCGGACTCCGGTCGCATCGACCTCGACGCGTTCGTCGGGTACATCCAGGAGCTCGGCACCGTCAGCCCCGACCCGGTGCAGCGCACGATCGGCCTCACCGCGAACCTTCCCGAGTCGGGCGAGTACGCGGCCGGCGACACCATGACCGTCGACCTGTCCTCGCTGCTGTTCAGCACCGGCGCTCCGGCCGACGCCTCGGTGACCGCGAGCATCGACGGAGCCGTCGTGGGCACCAGCCCGATCGACCCGGTCCGGGCCGTGACCGACGACTCCACCGGTCGCGCCTCCTTCTCGGTGCCGATCGACGGGAGCCTGGCCGCGGGCGCGCACACCGCGACCTTCGCCCTCGACACCACCGGTACCGAGGTCAGCGTGAGTTTCGCGGTCGCTGCGGTCGGAGCCGCCCCGGCCCCGACCACCGAGCCCACGCCGGCTCCGACCGCGGCTCCCACAGCGGCTCCGGCCGCGCCGACGGCGCCGGGGAGCAGCGCCGGCTCCCACCACCTGGCCGAGACGGGTGTCGACGCGACGCCCGCGTTCCTCGCGGGGATCGTCGCCCTCCTGCTCGGTCTGGGAATGACGGTGGCGCGCCTGCGTCGAGGTGCCGCCTCGAAGTAGCGCTCGCGCACGCCGAAGGGCTCTCGACCGCGGTCGGGGGCCCTTCTGCGTGCGGCTCCACCCGGTGGCGCGACGCCCCGAGACGCGAGAACGCCGCCTCCCAGGGGGAGACGGCGTCGGAACGCGATGAGGTGCTGTCGCGGAGCGCGGGGCTCAGTGCTGGGCGGGGACCTGACGGTAGCCGTCGCGGCGGGCGACGAGCACCGTCGACACCGTGCCCCATGCGGCGAGGCCACTGAGGACGACGAGGATTGCGATGCTCATGAGTGTTCTGCCTTTCGTTGCGGCGGGGTCGGATCCATCCGCCGGGATACTGGGTACAACGTCCACTATCGGCCAGCCTGTTCCTTAGGACAATCGAACTGTTCTTGACCTGCCGTGTAGTTTCGCTACATGGACGTCCGTCGGCTGGAACTACTCAGGGAACTCTCGATGCGCCGCTCGATCACCGCAGTGGCGGAGGCGACCCACCGCACGCCATCGGCGGTCTCGCAGCAGCTCAAGGTGCTCGAGCGCGAGGCGGGTGTGCCGCTGATCGAGCGGTCCGGTCGCGGAGTCGTGCTGACCGCCGCGGGGCGCGAGCTCGCCCGCAGCGCGACGGAGATCGCGATCGCGCTCGAACGCGCCGACGCCGTGTGGCAGACCTTCAAGAACAATCCGATCGGAGAGGTGACCATCGCGACGTTTCCGACGGCCGGGCAGATGCTCCTCCCCGACGCACTGGTCGCGCTGCGCAGCGTCGAGGGTCTCGTCGTGCAGTGCGAGGACGCTGACCCCGGCACCGACGAGTTCGCCGATCTCACGGCCGACTTCGACATCGTGCTCGCGCACTCGCCCACGGGCCGCAGCGCGTGGGCGGGCCGCGGACTCGCGATGGCCGAGCTGATGGTCGAGCCGCTCGACATCGGACTCCCTGCCGGCCACCGGCTCGCCGACCGGGCGACCGTCTCGGCGGCGGACCTCGTGGGCGAGACCTGGATCGGGGTGCCGGACGGCTTCCCCTTCGAGCGGATCATGCAGGACATCGAGACCGCCTCGGGTGAGGCGGTGCGCGTGGAGCAGCGGTTCGCCTCCACTCGCGTGACGGAGGCGTTCGTGGCCGCCGGGCTGGGCATCGCCGTGCTGCCGCGCTACACGGCCGGAGGCGCGGGGATCGTGGTCAAGCCGCTCCGGGGGGTGAGCTCGGTACGGCACATCGTCGCACTGATGCGCCCCGACCGGGCCGAGCGTCTCTCTGTCCGGACGGTCGTGCGCGAACTGCGCGCCCAGGCGGGACGACTCGTCCACGCGCTCTGAATGCTCCTCCCCGCGCGAGTCGAGGCGAACGGGGCCCCGGTGGGCGGCGAGGCCCGTCACCAGACCGTTCGCCACCGGGAGGGGGTTCGTGCCGGGCTCGCACGCGGGAGAGAATGGAGGCATGACCGATCCCGCCAGCTCCGAGGTCACCCGCGAAGAGGTCGATGTCCGGCGCTCTCCGCGCGTGTGGCGCATCCTGGCGCTCGGCGCCGGCCTCGGCGCGATCACCGCGTTCGTGCTGACCTTCGCGCTGCCCGAGACGCAGGGGTTCTCGCGGGCTCAGGTCTTCGGCTTCAGCCTGCTCCTGTTCGTCACTCTTTTCGGTGCGCTCGCCGGGCTCGTGGTGGTTCTGCTCGACCGTCTCGTCGGCCGCCGCGTGGTGCGGACGACCGCCGAGCGGATCGTCGAGCGGGAGGCGCCGGCCGCGCCTGCCCGGGAGGAGGGGCCGGCGGACCCCGCCGCGCCGACCGACTCCGATCGCTGAAGGCCCGGCCGCGCGCGTCCGATCGTTTCAGCGCTGTGGATCGTTTCAGCGCTGTGGATCGTCTCAGCGGCTCCGGCGCGACGACGGACGCCGTCTGCTCGGCGCGGGGCGCCTGCCGGCGGCGCGCTTCGCTTTCTGCGACGTCGACACCCGCCTGGCGATGAACGTGAGCAGGAACGGCAGGATTCGGTAGAACACGGGGACTCCTCGGCTGGGTGCGCGCGCATCGCGCACCGTCCGATCATGGAGCGGCCCGTCGGCGCGCGGCACCCGTTGCGCGTCGCCCGCCGCTGTGCCAGCGATCAACTCAGCTGCGTGCGCTCCACCCAGTCGAGGTACTCGGGGGTGACGGTTCCGGTGATGTACTCGCCCGTGAAGCAGCTGGTCTCGAGATCGGTGACGTCCGAGCCCTCGAGGATCGCGGCCTTCATGTCGGCCACCTCCTGGTAGATCAGGTGGTCGGCTCCGATCACCGTCGAGATCTCGGGAATACGGCGATCGTGGGCCACCAACTCCTGCCGCGAGGGCATGTTGATCCCGTAGACGTGCGGGTAGCGCACGGGCGGTGCTGCGGAGGCGAAGGTCACCGTGTTCGCGCCGGCCGCGCGGGCCATGTCGACGATCTCCTTCGAGGTGGTGCCGCGGACGATGGAGTCGTCGACGATCAGCACGTTCTTGCCCGTGAACTCGCTCGACATCGCGTTGAGCTTCTGCCGCACCGACTTCTTGCGGACCGCCTGCCCCGGCATGATGAACGTCCGGCCGACGTAGCGGTTCTTGTAGAAGCCCTCGCGGTACTCGATGCCGAGCTTCTGCGCGACCTGCATCGCGGCAGGGCGGGAGGAGTCGGGGATCGGCATGACCACGTCGATCGCGCCGCCCGGGGTGTACTGCGCGATGGTGTCGGCGAGTCGGTCGCCCAGTCGCAGCCGCGCCTCGTAGACGGAGATCCCGGACATCACCGAGTCGGGACGCGCGAGGTAGACGTACTCGAACGAGCAGGGGATGAGCCGCGGGTCCTTCGCGCACTGGCGGCTGGCCATCCGCCCGTCGGGCGTGATGAAGACGGCCTCGCCCGGAGCGACGTCGCGCACGATCTCGAAGCCCTGCGCCTCGAGCACGAGCGACTCGGAGGCGACCACCCAGTCGTCCGGCGCGCCCGAGTTGCTGCGGCGGCCGACGATGAGGGGGCGGATGCCGAACGGATCGCGGAAGGCGAGGAGCCCGACTCCGGCGATCAGCGCGATCGTCGCGTAGGAGCCCTCGACCCGCTCGTGCACGCGGGCAACCGCGTCGAACACCTCGTCGGCGTCGAGGTCTCGCCCCGACATCGAGGCCTGCAGCTCGTTGGCGAGCACGTTGACGAGCAGCTCCGTGTCGGAGGTGGTGTTGAGGTGGCGGCGGTCGACGCGGAAGAGCTCCTCGGTGAGCTCGCGCGTGTTCGTCAGATTGCCGTTGTGGACGAGGATTATGCCGTACGGCGCGTTCACGTAGAACGGTTGCGCCTCCTCCTCGCGCTCGGCGTTGCCCTTCGTCGCGTAGCGGACGTGACCGAGCCCCATCGTGCCCAGCAGCGAGCGCATGTCGCGGGTGCGGAACGCCTCGCGGACCTGCCCCGACGCCTTCTTGATGTGCAGTGTGCTGCCGTCGGCCGTCGCGATGCCCGTCGAGTCCTGGCCGCGGTGCTGCAGGAGCGAGAGGCTGTCGTAGATGGACTGGTTGACCGGTCCGGAGGAGACGATTCCAACGATTCCGCACATGCCGGAGGGACTCCCAAGGGGATAGCAGGGGGGATGACGGTCCATCCTGACATGCGCGTGGCGCATCCCCTAATGGTTCGCCGTCGGCGGATCCGCTCGTACGGAGTGCCGGCGAGAGGTGTCGACCGGCGGATCCGCCGGAGACGGCTCCCGGGATCGGCCGGGGCGCCCGCCCTCCTGCGCCGGGCGGAGTCGCAGCGTCCACGCGACCTCGCGGGCCAGCTGCCCCGTCTCACGGAAGAGGCGCACCTGGTGGGTGCCCGGGAGTGCGGAGGCGAGCTCGTCGCGGTCGGCGGGTGCGAATCCGAGGGACTGCCAGAAGGGCCCGGACCGGCGTGAGAAGAGCCAGGCGCGCCCGGCTCCGCTCGACGCCGCGTCGGCGAGGGAATGGCAGGCCAACCGACTCCCCGCTCCCGTGCCGCGTCCCCCGGAGGCGACGGCGACGCTGCGGATCAGCGCGTGGCGGCCGTCGTCGCTCGCCTCCCAGCCGGTGCTGCCGACGATGCGGCCCTCCCCGTCGCGCTCGATCCAGAGGCGGACCGCGGGGGAGTCGAGGCCGGCGAGGGTCAGATCGGCCTCACGCAGGAACCGGCGCAGGTCGTCGGTGTCGGCCGGGTCCGCGCGCTCGATGGTCACGGCTCCATGATGCCGTCGCGCCTGCCGAGGCCGCCCGGCGCGGCGCGGGACGGCGGGGCGATCGGTGCGCCGGCGGATCGCCCGTCACGGGCAGTCGGTAGGGTCGTCGCGTGAGTGATGAGACGAGCAGCTACGCCCGCGCAGGAGTCGACACCGCCGCGGGGGATCTCGCGGTCGAGCTGATGAAGTCGGCGGTGTCGGCGACTCACGACGGCCGCGTCCTCGGCGGTGTCGGCGGGTTCGCCGGCCTGTACGACGTCTCCTTCCTCCGCGACTTCAGGGCGCCGCTCCTGGCGACGTCGACCGACGGCGTCGGCACCAAGGTCGCTCTCGCGCAGGCGATCGACAAGCACGACACCATCGGGCAGGACCTCGTGGGGATGGTGGTGGACGACATCGTCGTGGTCGGCGCACGCCCCCTCTTCATGACCGACTACATCGCCTGCGGCAGGGTCGTCCCGGCGCGGATCGCCGACATCGTCGCCGGTATCGCCCGCGCCTGTTCGGCGACGGGGACCTCGCTCGTCGGCGGCGAGACGGCCGAGCACCCCGGCCTGCTCGGGCCCGACGACTACGACGTGGCGGGTGCCGCCGTGGGCGCGGTCGAGGCGGATGCCGTGCGCGGCGCCGACCGCGTCCGCGACGGCGATCTCGTGGTGGCGATGGCCTCCTCCGGGCTGCACTCGAACGGCTACTCCCTGGTGCGGCACATCCTCGCCGAGCGCGGCATCGGCTTCACCGACCGCTCCGAGGAGCTGGGCGGCGTCGTCGGCGAGGTCCTGCTCGAGCCGACCCGGCTCTACACCCGCCCTCTCCTCGAGCTCCTCGACGACCCGGAGCTCGGCGCGGCGGTTCACTCCATCAGCCACGTCACCGGAGGCGGGATCGCGGCGAACCTCGCGAGGGTCCTGCCTCGCGGCTCCTGGGTCGAGGTCGAGCGTTCGAGCTGGAGCCCGTCGGAGGTGTTCCGTGCGCTCGCGGCGATGTCCGGCGCGACCCTCGAGAGCACCGAGGGCACCTGGAACCTCGGGGTCGGCATGTTCGCCGTCGTGGCGGCCGAGTCGGCGGCGGGCGTGATCGCGAGCCTCGAGCGCTCGGGCGTGCCGTCGTGGGTCGCCGGGCGGGTCTCGACGGGAGCGAGGGCTCCCGGGGACTTCGAGCAGGGCGCTAAGGGCGTCGACGGCGGCGCGGTGCGCCTGATCGGCTCCTACGCCGGCTGAGGTGCGCGGCGGGGTGGGCTGTCATCCGTTTCATCGGGCGTGCAGCCGCTCCCACGAGTGCTCGTGCCTCGTCAGGAGCCACGACCCCCAGACGCAGAGAGCGGAGGCGGCCGCGGTCGTCAGCAGCACCGTCGCCCAGGTCGGCGCATCGCGGCTGACCAGCAGGTTCGCCGACGCGACCAGCACGCCGATCCCGGTGCCGGCGCTGGTGCCCAGGATGAACGCGCCGTCGCGGTGGCTGGTGACCCGCACCGCGACCATGCCGGCGACGGCTCCTGTGCCCCCGATCGCTCCGATGCCGGCTCCCGAGGCCGCACCCATCAGCAGACCGAAGCTCACGAGCCCCCGTGCGCCGTCGGTCGCGAGGACGCCGGGCAGGTAGAGCACGAGGGCGACGGCGGCGCCGACCACGCCTCCGACCAGGATCGCGCCGACCAGCAGGGCGGCAGTGACGTAACTGATCCGGGCGATCGGGCGCACGGATCCTTCGGGTTCGAACATCGCGGCTCCATCGACGCGGGCCCGCGGGGCAGCGGGCGGTCCTCGGACAGTACGCCCCCGGAGGCCCCCGGGGGAACCGCGGCGGGGATCAGCGGCGCAGGGTCTCGCTCGGAAGCTCGCCGAACCGGGCCGCATAGTGCTGGGCGAAGCGCCCGCCGCTGACGAACCCCCAGCGGGCTGCGACGTCGCCGATCACCACGTCTCCGGGCGAGCCGACGATCAGCTCCTCCCGTGCGCGTTCGAGACGTACACCGCGCAGGTAGTGGCGCGGAGTCTCGGAGAAGGCGCGCTGGAACGCCAGCTGGACCCCGCGGATGGTGAGGCCCGCCGACTCCGCGATGTCAGCCACCCCGAGGGGGAGGTCGGCGTTGGCCTGCACGAACTCGACGGCACGGCGGAGGCGCCGAGCGCTGACCGAGGCCGGGACCGCCGGCAGCGGGGCGATCCGGTGGGCGAAGCTCTTCAGCGCGGCGAGCGCGGCGATGCGCGCGGCTCCGTCGCGCTGCAGCACGGTGGGGGCGCGGCCGGCGGCGAGGGTGTCGCGGAGGAGGCGGATCGCGGCCCACCAGGAGGTCGTCTCGTGCGCCAGGGGTGCGAAGTGCAGCGGGCCGGGCTCGGTGCCGTGCAGCTCGGCGGCGATGCGCTCGAGGTGCGCAGCCTCGAAGTGCACGAGTGCGTCGCGGTACTCGTGGGTCTCGAATCCGAACGGACGCCCGGAGGGGAACATCGCGGGGCGGCCGACCATCAGGCGCTGCTCGTCGCGTCCGAGATCGAGCACCGCCCGGCCCTCCGTCAGCCAGAGCACCACGTACACGTCGCCCGGTTCGACGGTGCCCCGCACCGCTCCGAGGAAGGAAGCGGAGTGCAGGCTCACCGGACCCGGCCCCGTGGAGGCATAGCGGTAGGCGAACGGCACCGTCGTGCGCTCGGCTCGGAACCCCGAGCCGTTGTAGGACCCGGCGTAGAACTCGCGTGCCTCATCGAGGTCGCTCCCCCGGCGTTCCGAGTGCCACACCGGCTTCCGGGTGAGCGCAGGAGAGGTCATCCGCACAGTGTCGCAGTCACGACGGACATTCTGCATGCAGTGGAGTAATCCCTCCGGACGTGCTTACAGGGTCGCGGCCCGCTCCACCCAGAACAGGGTGAGCGCGGCCAGTGCGGCGGTCTCGACGATCGCGCCGGAGCGAACCATCGCCGCGACCTCGTCATCCGAGAACCACTGCTGGCGCATGTCTTGCTCGGTCGCCTCGCGCTCGTGCGCGCCGTGCGCGAGCTCCTCGGCGAGGAACACGTCGACCGACTTCGCCACGAAGCCGTAGGCCTCGGCGAGTCGGCCGAGGTGCGTCAACCGCCCGGCGCGCAGCCCCGTCTCCTCGCGCAGCTCGGCGCGCGCCAGGGCCTCGGAGGTTCCGCCGGCCGAGCCGTGCGGCCAGGCTCCGGCCGGGAACTCCCAGGCGCGGCGTCCGACGGGGTAGCGGAACTGCTCGACGAGCCAGAAGCCGCCGCGCTCACGGGGGAGCACGAGGGCGTAGTCGTCGCGCTCGACGACGGAGTAGACCCCGCGGTCGCCGTTCGGCCACAGCACCTCGTCCTCGCGGACCCGGATCGACGGGGTCTCGTACGCGACACGCGTCGACAGCTGCCGGATGGCGCCGTCACGCACGTCGGGGCCGTCCGATGCGGACGGCCCCGACGGGACGGAGGGGTCACGCACGCTTCTGGTGCGGCTCCTCGACGAGGTCGGTGTCGTCGCCCTCGTCCTCGGCGTCGATCCACTTGGAGTAGTCCGGCTCGTCCGGGTGGCTGAGTTCGCGCTCGAGCGCGCTGTAATCGACCGCCGGGCTGAACGACTTCAGCTCACGGGCGATCTTCGTGTTCTTCGCCTTCTGACGGCCGCGCCCCATGGGTGACCCCCTCACGATGACAGGCCAGACGGGCAGTGAGCCGGCTGGGGAAAAAAGCAGACAGGGAAAGTTGAAATCTACGCGGTAGTTTAGCAGACGGGGCACACGCCACCCCGGGCCGCGGACCGCCCGAGGGCCGCCCCTCCCCGACTGCGTCAGGAGCACCGTGGACAGTGCGCTCGACTCGCGGGCTGTCGTGGTGGTCGGAGCCGGTCAGGCCGGACTCTCCGTGGCCTACTACCTGCAGCGTCTCGGCCTGGTTCCCGGTCGCGACCTGGTGATCCTCGATCGGGGCCCCGAGCCCGGCGGTGCCTGGCAGTTCCGCTGGGAGGCGCTGCGTCTCGGCTCCGCGCACCGGGTGCACGATCTGCCGGGCATGGAGCGCCTCGGCCTGTCGTTCGCGTCGGCCGACCGGAGACGGCCTGCACGCGACGTCGTCCGCGAGTACTACGGCAGCTACGAGGAGCAGCTCGGACTCGAGGTCCGCCGACCCGAGGCGGTGCGGCGCGTCACCAGTGCGACATCGGGCGACACGGGCTCTCCGCTCCTCGTCGAATCCGACCGCGCGCTCGAGCGGACGCGACTCCTGGTCAACGCCACGGGCACGTGGGGATCGCCGTTCGTTCCGCACTACCCGGGTCGCGACCGGTTCCGCGGTGTGCAGATCGGCACGTCCGAGTACGTCCGCGCCGAGGACTTCGCGGGTCAGCAGGTGCTCGTGGTCGGCGGCGGTACCTCGGCCATCGGCTTCCTGCTGGAGCTCGAGAGGGTGGCCCGGTCGCTCACCTGGGCCACTCGCCGGCCGGTCGTCTACCACGACGGCGAGCAGCTCGTGATGGAGTCCGCGGTGGAGGCGGTGGCCGAGCAGGACCGCGCCGCCCGAGCCGGTCTGCCCCTCCCGAGCATCGTCGGCGGAACGGGCGTGCAGCGCACCCGTCGCGTCGTCGCGGGCATCGAGCGCGGGTTGCTGCGTGAGCGCGGAATGTTCTCGTCGATCGAGGAGGACGGGGTCCGCTGGCCGGACGGCTCCTTCACCCGCGCCGATGCGATCATCTGGGCGACCGGGTTCCGTCCCGAGCTGCGGCACCTGGCTCCGCTCGGACTGCGCGAGCGCGAGGGCGGGATCGCCGTCGCCGACGGCGCCTCCCTCACCGACCCGCGGGTCTTCTTCGCCGGCTACGGCCCGACCGCCTCGACGATCGGAGCCAACCGCTCGGGCCGCCGCATCGCGCGCGCGGTCGTCGCTCGGCTGTCCTGACGCTGCACGCGCGGCCGTTCAGCCAGTCCAGTGGCAGCCTCGGCGTTCAGCCGGAGAGGACGGCGGCGGCGAGCCCTTGCAGTGCGGTCCGCAGACCGTCGATGGCGGGATCACCCGCCGAGAGCCGCGCATCGAGGACCGCGTTGGCCGCGGCGATGAGGACGGGAACGGCGGGGGAGGTGGACACGACGAGTCCGACGAGCGGGGGGATGCCTCCGCTGGGCCGCGTCAGCAGGGTGAGGCGCGCTGTCGGCGAGCTGGTGCTGATGGTGGCGGCGGCGCCCGCGGGCAGCGCGGCGAAGCAGCCGCGTCCGACGATCGCCCTGGCGTCCCTCCGCGCGATGGTGAAGGCGCCCTGGAGGGGGAGCAGGAGCGAGACGACATCCGGGTCGGACCAGACGTCGGACTCGAAGTGCACCGAACCGGCCGTGTGCCAGATACGTCGGAGCTGCACTCCCTCGACCTGAGCCTCCTGGCCGACCAGCGCGAAGGCGGGATCCGCGTCGGTGTGACCGCCCCGCTCGCGCAGCCACTCGTGCGCCGGGGCACCGCGCAGGGGCATGGGGTGGAACAGCGGATCGGACAACTCGGCGGCTCCCGGAGGACGGCGGCGGAGGCCGGAGGACGGCGGCGGAAGCGGATCCGCCGCAGCGTGAGCGAGCATCAGCCTAGAAGGCGGAGGTGCCCTCCATCGAAGGTGGCGCGTCCTCACACGCAGATGCCGCCCCGGCCGCGCGGAGCGCGACGCCGGAGCGGCATCTGAGACGTCGTGGGGCTACTGGAATCCGCCGCCGCGGTCCTCCGGGTCGTCGATCGGGTCGGAGTCGGGGGAGTCGATCGAATAGGTCACGTGGACCGCTTCGCCGACCTCCTTCGCGCCGACGGCGGTGTAGACGAGGTGCGTCTCCTGGCCGTCGACGGCCGCGTAGACGTCGACCTCCTTCTCGTAGCCCCCTTCGGTGCTGACACGGTTCTCGGTCTGGCCGTCGAACGGCCCGCCCTGGAAGAAGGCGAGGTAGCTCTCGCCCTCGGAGAGTTCGCGGATGTCGTTGCTCATGCCCTTAGTCCTACCACTCGTCACCCCGGCCCGCGCGGCCTTGCCTTCGGCGGCTCGAGCCCGCCCGGGGGAGGAGCGGGGCCGTCGCACTGCCCGGTCTGGTCGCAGAGGGGGATGGCGCGATCTCGCCCCGCTGTCGCGCGGCTCGGTCCGGCGACGAGGCCGCCCCTTCACGACGGGCGAGAACGTAGGATGGCCGGGATGACGATCGGACGCCGCCTCTTCCTCTCGGGAGCCGCCTCGGGGGTCGGCCTCCTGGCCCTCGCAGGCTGCACGCCCTCGCGTCCGACCCCGACCCGCTCGGTCACCAAGGCCCCCGTCCCCACGCCGAGCACCACTTCCGTGCCCTCGCCCGCCGCCTTCGTCCGCTCCGACTGGGGGCAGGACCCGTACGCGCTCGGCTCGGTGTCCTACCTCCCCGTCGGCGCGACAGCCGAGCACCGCGGCGACCTCGGGACCGCCGTGCTCGACCGGCTCTTCTTCGCGGGCGAGGCCACCGACACCGAGGCTCCCGGCACGCTGCAGGGCGCGTGGAACTCCGGCGTCCGCGCCGCCGCAGAGATCTCGGCCGTCGCCGACCCGGGCGACCGCGTCGCGATCGTCGGGGCCGGGCTCGCGGGGGCCGTCGCCGCCCGCCGCCTCGTCGACGCGGGCTACGACGTCACCGTGGTGGACGCGCGCGAGCGCACCGGCGGGCGGATCGCCGGTTCGACTCCGGACGGCTGGCCGATCGCTGTCGAGACCGGCGCCTGGGCTCTGACCGGCGCGGGAGCAGCGCTGCGCGAGAGCGTCGCCGACGCGGGCATCGAGACGACGGTCGTCGACCTGGTCGCCGTCCGTTCGACCGGCACCGACGGCAGCATCCTCGACACCGGCTCCACGGGCGCCGACGCCCTCACCCGCGCGCTGCAGTGGGGTGCCGAGCAGCCGGAGGACCTCTCCCTCGCCGAGTCGTTCGCCGGTTCCGGCGCCCCCGATCCGGCAGAGGCGGAGGCCGGCTCCGGAGACGGCGACGCCGCCCGGGTCGCCGCCCACCTCGCAGGCGGCGCGGCGCTGCGCACAGGCGCCGCGCCCGAAGAGCTCTCGTCCTGGTACGGGCTGGGCGACGCCTCCGCCGCGTCGACCGCCGAGGAGTCGGAGGGCTCCTCCGCGGACGACGCTCTGCTGACCGATGGGCTCGCTCCGCTCGTCGACACGCTGCTCGCCGACGTCGAGGTCTCGCTGCGCGCCGTGGTCAGCGGCATCGGCTACACCGAGACGGGCACCAGCATCCGGCTGGGCACCGGGGAGTCGTTCACCGCCGACCGCGTGCTGGTCACCGTGCCGATCGGCGTCCTGCAGACCGACGCCCTCATGTTCGATCCGCCGCTGCCGTTCGCGCACCGCGCCGCCATCGCGGCCCTCGGCTCCGGCGTCGTCGACACTCTCTGGCTGCGCTTCGACGAGCCGTTCTGGGACACCTCCGCCCCCGCGCGCTGGTCGCTCGTCGGCTCGGAGGCGGGCATCACCGAGTGGCTCAACCTGGAGCCGTCCACCGGCCAGGCAGTGCTTGTCGGCCTCGTCGGCGCCGATCAGGCCCTGTCGCTGCAGGAGCTGAGCGACGACGAGCTGCTCACCGTGGCGCAGTCGGCGCTCGAGCCCTTCGCCGCCGGCTGACCAGCTCGCGGAGCCGGGCCAGCGGGCCGCGCCACTCCGCCGCAGGCGCCGCGCCGAGCGGCCGCACCCGGCTCAGCGCCAGGACGACGGCGGCGATCCCCGAGATCAGGCTCAGGACGATGACGTCGTAGAGCACGAACATCACCGGGCCGGCGACCTGCGCCGGATCGAGGAAGAAGTAGGGGTACCAGCCGATCAGGGCGCCCCGCACCAGGGTGAGCACGCCCCAGACGATCGGGAAACCCAGCACGGTCAGCGTTCCGCGCCAGGCCACCGGGCGTCGGCCCGGCCCGAGGACCCAGTCGAGGAGCGCCAGACTCGGGATCACGAAGTGCAGCAGAGCGCTCGACCAGGGCACGTCGACGCGGACACCGCGATTGTTCGCCTCGACCGCGATCAGCGCGAACACGATGCCCGAGACCACCATGTACGTCAGCACGAGCGCCCTGACGGTGCTGAGCCGGCGCGGCTCCTCCTCGCGCGTCAGGGCGACCAGCCCCGAGAGGCCGAGCACGACGACTCCGGCCATGTTCGACTGGGTGGTGAAGTAGGCGAAGAAGTTGTCGATCTGGAACGCGCGGAACCCGAGCGTGTAGAAGAAGTCGCCCACCAGTCCGATCGCGCCGAGCCCGGCGAGGGCCAGGCGGAGGATCGCGAACGCCTTCCGCACATCCGCTCCGATCCGTCGCTTCTGGGCCCGGAGGGCCGGACTTCCGTGCGATTCTACGGTCGCCGCGCTCAGAGCTCTCCGAGCGCCCGCCTCCGCTGCGACGGGGAGGCGGCGGGCCGGGCGCCTCACCTAGAGTCGTCGGATGGTGCAGGCAGACGACAGCGGCGCGCAGAACGCCGGAACAGCGGGTCGGACCCCCGTCGAGGAGGCCGCCCGCCGAGGGAACTGGATCGCGGGCGGGCTCTTCCTCGTGGCCGGGATGTGCTTCGCCGGCGCAGGCACGGCGATCTGGCCGGCGTTCCTGGCACTGGGGATCGTGTTCCTCGGGATGGCCGGCACCGCCTCCCGCCGGGAGGAGAAGCCCCGGCCGGAATCGGAGCGTGCCGACTCCGCCCCCTGACGGGCCCTTGACCGACGTTTCGCGACCGGCCGACGCGCGCCGATGCCGGCGGGATAGCGTGCCGACATGCCTTTCACGCTGAGCCACGCCGTCGTCGCGCTCGCGTTCTCGAACGGGCGGATCCCCGTCGCCGCCGTGGCCATCGGCGCGATGGTGCCCGACATCGGGATGTACCTCCCGGGGCTGGTCGGCCGGCAGTCGACGCACTCGCTCGTCGGCGTCGTCACCGTCGACCTGCTGCTCGGTCTGCTCGGTCTCGTTCTGTGGGTGTCCCTCATCGCCCCTGCCTGGCGCGACCTCTCGCCCGGGATCGTACGGTCCCGCCTCCGCCCGCGCCGCTCGCCGCCGCGGGGTGCCCGCGCCCGGGTCGAGGCGCTCGTCCTCGCCGCCGCGGGGGTGGTGCTGGGAGCCGCCAGTCATGTGCTCTGGGACGGCTTCACCCACCGCGGCGGTTTCTTCGTCTCGGCGATCCCGGTGCTTCGCGATCAGCTCGGCCCCTTCGTCGGCTCTGCGTGGGTGCAGTACGCCAGCGGGGTGCTCGGGATGGTCGGCCTGGGGATAGGCGCCGTGGTCTGGTACGTCGGCCGGCGTCCGCGGGTGCTCGAGCCGGACGGCAGGCAGCCGGTGCGCATCGCGGCAGCCGCGGTCGTTTTCGCGGCGGCCGTCGTGCCCTCGGGGATCGTGCTGGTCGGCCAGGGGATCGACCCGCTCGACAGCGCATCCCGCGCCCAGGTGGTCCAGGCGGCCGTCCTCCTCGTCTCGGGAGGCGTCGCCGCGCTCGTCGCGGTCGCCGGAGTGTGGTGGCTCACGGTCGGGCGCGCGGCGCGCTGAATCGTTCTCGAGCCGTGCGGATCCCCGCTGAACGGTGGCGGGCATCCGTCGCGAGGAGGATGCGCCGATGGAGAGCCCGCCTCTAGCGTCGGTGACGGCCCGTTGGGGCGGGCCGCCTTCGGGGGAAGGCACAGGGGAAACCGGGGGCTCGCGGCACACGCCGCGGGCCCCCTGCCTGTTCGTGCGTGCCGGTGCCTGTTCGTGCATGCCGAGCCGTTCGCGCGTAGGACACCTCCGCGCGCCCGGCTCCTGGCTGCGCGGTCCGGCGTCAGCGCCGCTTCGAGCGTGGCCGGGCCGCGGCCGAGGGCCGCTGCGGGCTGATGCGCGGTGCGCCCTCGCCGGCAGCGCCCTGGGGGAGGGAGGACGCGGGCGGGATCGGCCTGCGCGTCACCGGTCGCACCGGCTCGCCGCGCCGGGTCTGCCCGGGGATCGGCCGCGAGCGTCGTCCGTAGATGAGCTCGGAGGAGTCGAGCAGCCAGGGCACCAGGGCCACCGTCACGCCGTGCACCAGCAGCAGCTTCTGGCGGATCCGGCGCGACTTGTGGTTGTGCAGGAACGCCTCCCACCAGTGCCCCACGATGTACTGCGGCATGTAGACCGTGGTGATCTCGGAGCCGTGCTCGAGCCGGTGCGCCTTGATGTACTTGATCAGCGGGTACGAGATGTCGCGGTACGGCGAGGCCACGCAGCGCAGCGGCACCTGGATGTCCATCTGCGCCCAGTCGGCCTTGAGCTGCTCGGTCTGGGCGTCGTCGACGGAGGAGTGCACCGCCTCCAGGGTCTCGTGCCGCGCGGCGATGGCGTAGTCGAGAGCCTTCAGGGTGGGCTTGTTCATCCGGCCCACGAGCACGATCGCGTGGTCGCGGTTCGCGCCGAAGGTCGTGGTCGGATCGACCTCGATCTCCTTCTCGACGTCGCGGTAGTAGCGGTACACGCCGGCCATCAGGATGCCCAGGATCGGCATGATCAGATAGACGAGCCAGGCGCCGTGGGTGAACTTCGTGATCGTCACGACCACCAGGACCGCGAAGGTCATCGTCGCGCCGAAGAGATTGATGCCCAGGCTCGTGTACACGGTGCGCGAGCCCTCGCCCGAGCGGATCATCCGGAGCCAGTGCCTCACCATGCCCGACTGTCCGAGCGTGAACGACACGAAGACGCCGATGATGTACAGCTGCACGAGGCTGGTCAGCGACGCCTGGTAGACGAGCAGGATGATCGCGGCGACGAGCGCGAGGACGATCACTCCGTTGGAGTAGATCAGGCGGTCGCCGCGGGTGTTCAGCGACTTGGGCGCGTAGCCGTCGCGCGCCAGCACCGAGCCGAGCAGCGGGAATCCGTTGAACGCGGTGTTCGCGGCAAGGAGCAGGACGGCGGCCGTCGCGGCCTGGATGACGAAGAAGAGGACCGTGTTGTTGCCGAAGGTGGCCGCGGCGATCTGGGCGATGACGGAGCGCTGCGGCGTCGTCGCGCAGTCGGCGAACCCGATGAGATGGCACGCGTTCTCGGCGTAGTGCACGTTCGAGACCAGGGCGAGCGCGGTGACGCCGACGAAAAGGGTGATCGCGATCGAGCCCATCGCGACGAGGGTGAGCTGCGCGTTCCTGATCTTCGGGGCGCGGAACGCGGGCACCCCGTTCGAGATCGCCTCGACGCCGGTCAGCGCGGCGCAGCCGCTGGCGAAGGAGCGCAGCAGCAGGAGCACGACCGCGGCCTGCGTGAGCTGCTCGCCCTGCACGGCGTACCCCGCCGACTCCGCGACCGGCGCATCGCCGAGCAGGGTGCGACCGAGCCCCACCACGACCATCACGAAGACGCTGCCGACGAAGAGGTAGGTCGGCACGGCGAAGGCCTTGCTCGACTCCGCCACGCCGCGCAGGTTGACGGCGGCCAGCAGCACGACGAACAGGAGCGCGAGCTCGACCCGCAGCGGCGCCAGCGCAGGGATCGCCGAGATGATGTTGTCGACTCCGGAGGCGACCGAGACGGCGACCGTGAGTACGTAGTCGACCAGCAGCGCGGAGGCGACCGTGAGGCCGGCCGTCTCGCCGAGGTTGGTGCGCGCGACCTCGTAGTCGCCGCCTCCCGAGGGGTACGCCCGGATCAGCTGGCGGTAGCTGAGCACCACGACGACCAGGACGACGACGACGCAGGCCGCGACCCACGGCGCGAAAGTGAGGAACGAGAGGCCGCCCAGCAGGAGCAGCATCAGCAGCTCCTGGGGCGCGTAGGCGACGGAGGAGAGCGGGTCGCTCGCGAAGATGGGGAGCGCCAGGCGCTTCTTCAGCAGCTGTCCCTCGAGCTTGTCGCTGGGGAGCGGCTCGCCGATGAAGAAGTGCTTCGCGGTGCGGAGCTCGGTCGCGTCGCTCGGCGGTTCGGCCGGATCGGACGGGGGACCCTCGTGTGTCACGAGCGACGACACTACTCCGTGCGGGGGGCAGGTCAAGACGGCCGGGCGCGGTCCGAGCGGCGGCTGGTCTCCCGCTGTGACCGGGAGTTTCGCGAGGTCGCGTCGCGGCTGCTCCGGGGGCCGTGCGCCGAGGGGCCCTCGAGTCGCGTCAGCCGGCGGGCCGGGTCGCGGCTCCGATCAGGCGGGTGAGGTTCTCGCGCAGGGCCGTCAGCTCGTCCAGCGGCAGGTCGAGGCGCTCGACGATCTGCGGCGGCACACGCAGGGCCTGCTGGCGCAGCGCGGCTCCGGAGGCGGTGAGGGCGACGTCGAGGCGGCGCTCGTCGTCGGCGCTGCGCGCTCGGGTGACGTGGCCGCTCGCCTCCAGCCGCTTCACCAGCGGGCTGAGGGTGGCGGGCTCGAGGCGCAGGGCGGAGCCGAGGTCGGCGAGCGAGCGCGGGCTGCGCTCCCAGAGCGCCAGCATCACGAGGTACTGCGGGTGGGTGAGGCCGAGCGGCTCGAGCACCGGGCGGTAGAGGCCGATCACGGTGCGAGCCGCGACCGCGAGGGAGAAGCAGACCTGGTTCTGCAGGGCGAGGGGGTCGGGTTCCACGGCGCCATCCTCTCATCGTGCCCTGATGCTTAGTACACTAACGATATGACGCGGAAGAAGCCCGGTTCCCTCTACCAGCGCTTCAACGCGCGCCTGTTCCCCTGGATCGGCCCGCCTCCACTCGGCCCTTACGACCAGCCCGCGCAGGAGGCGCCGGCCGGGCAGGCCTGCCCCCTCTGCGGCCGGGCGATGTCCGAGCACGTGATCGACCGCTCCGGCCCGCGCACCCAGCTGTACTGCCCGAGCGAGGGTCCCTGAGTCGCACGTCCCCGTTTGGGGGCCACGGCATTCCGAGGCGGGGGCGGATGATGAGGCCATGTCCCGCCTGAACCCCCACTCCAGCCGCATCGTCCAGTACTCCCGCTTCGGCGGGGCGGACGTCCTCGAGATCGTCGAGGTCGAGCGCCCCCGGCCCGGCCGAGGGGAGGTCCTCGTCGAGGTGCTCGCCGCGGGGGTGAACCACATGGAGGCGTTCATCCGGCAGGGGCAGTTCGACTCCGACCACTCCGCAGCCTTCCCGATGCGCCAGGGCACCGACTTCTCGGGCGTCGTCGTCGGCCTCGGCGAGGGAGTCGACGACCTCCGCCTGCGCACCGACGTCGTCGGCCACGCACTGGTCGGCTCGCACGCCAGCCACGTCGTGGTGCCGCGCGAGAACCTGGTGGCCAAGCCCGCCTCCGTGAGCTGGGAGGTCGGCGGTGCTCTGTTCCTGGCGGGCGTGACCGCCTGGCGCGCGCTCGAGGCGACCCACGTCGGAGCCGGCGACACGGTCGTCGTCTCGGCTGCGGCCGGAGGCGTGGGCAGTCTCGAGATCCAGCTCGCCACACTGCGCGGCGCAACCGTGATCGGCACCTGCGGCGAGCGCAACTTCGACTACCTCCGCCAGATCGGCGTGAAGCCGATCGTCTACGGAGACGGGATCGCCGAGCGCATCCGCGCCGCGGCGCCCGGTGGAGCAACCGTGTTCCTCGACAACTTCGGCGGCACGAACCCCGAGCTGGCCGCCGAGCTCGACATCGTAGACGGCCGATTCCACTCCAGCGACGACCGCAAGGAGATCGAGCTGCGCGCCGTCTGGCCCGACGCCGAGACCGCGCGGCGCGACACCGAGATCCTCGGCGAGCTGGTCGGACTCGTGGGCGAGCAGAAGCTGCGGGTGCTGGTCTCGGGCTTCTACCCGTTCGACCAGGTGCAGGACGCTTTCAACGACCTCGAGAAGCGCCACTCCCGCGGCAAGATCGTGCTCGGGATGAACCCCGTCGACCCGGCCCGCGTGACGAAGGCCCGCGACATCCACGAGGCCGGACGGTAGGCGGAGCGGAATCCGGTGCTCCGCGAGGAGGGCGGGCTCCCGGGCGCCGGCTGATGCGGGCCTCGCAGGGTGGCGCCGACGCCGCACGCGGCCAGAATGGTGCGCGGGGTGCGCTGCGCCCGGGAGGAGGGGCGCGATGGAGGAACCCGTCGTCGCGATCGTGTGGATCGTGTCGTTCGTCGTGGTCACCGTGCTGGTGACGGGAGTGTCGGGCCGCGTCGACTGGTCGGCGCCCGTGGCGCTCGTGGCCGTCGGTGCGCTCGCCTCCTTCGTGCCGGGCATCCCGGAGGTGGTGGTCGAGCCGGACGTGGTGCTGTTCGGGATCCTGCCGCCGCTGCTCTACGCGGCGGCCATCCGCACCTCGGTGCTCGATGTCCGCGCCCGTGGCGACAGCATCCTGCTGCTCTCGGTGGGCCTGGTGGTCTTCACGGTGCTCATCGTCGGAGCGGTCGCCTGGATGGTGGTTCCGGCGATCACGATCGCCGCGGCACTCGCCTTCGGGGCGATCGTCGCGCCGACGGACGCCGTGGCGGTGACGGCGATCGCGGGACGCCTCCGCTTGCCGCGCCGCATGCTGACGGTGCTCGAGGGCGAGAGTCTGCTCAACGATGCGACGGCGCTGGTGGCGCTGAACGCCGCCCTCCTGGCCCTCGTGAGCACGGTGACGCCGGGTCGGATCGCGCTCGACTTCGTGCTCGCCGTGGCGGTGGGCGGTGGAGTCGGCATCGCGGTGGCCGTGCTCCTCGGCGTCGTCCGCAAGCAGGTGTCCTCACCGGTGCTCGACACGAGTCTGTCGCTGGTGACTCCCTACGTCGCCTTCATCCCGGCGCAGCTGCTGCACGGCTCGGGAGTGCTCGCCGTGGTGGTCGCCGGGCTCTACCTGGGCTTCCGTGCGCCGGTGATCCAGTCGGCGCAGGCGCGCATCGCGGAGTCGCTGAACTGGCGCACGATCCAGTTCCTGCTCGAGAACGCGGTGTTCCTCTTCATCGGGCTGAGCCTCTCGTCGGTGGTCGAGGCGACGGCCGACTCGGGGATCGGGGTCTGGCAGACGGTCGGGATCGGTGCCGCCGTGCTCGCCGCGCTGATCGGGAGCCGGGTGGTCTGGATGTGCCTGACCACGCTGCTCTTCCGTCACGGCCCACGGAGGCTGCAGCAGCGGGGCTGGACCTGGCCGACCGCGATCGGTGTCTCCTTCGCAGGCATCCGCGGGGTGGTCACTCTGGCGGCGGCCTTCCTCCTGCCCGAGGAGACGCCGCAGCGCGCGTTCCTCCAGTTCCTCGCCTTCGTGGTGGTGGCGGGCACTCTGATCGAGGGTCTCGCCCTGCCCCGGCTGATCCGCGCGTTGAAGCTCCCGTCGCCGAACGAGGCGCAGGAGCACGTCGAGAAGCAGATGCTGCTCGCCGAGGCCCAGGAGGCCGGGCTGGCGCGGCTCGACCAGGAACCGCAGCAGGGGGTCGAGGAGCGGGTGCTGGAGCGGCTGCGCCGGAACGCGACGTTCCTCGCGGATGCTCTCGCCCATCCTCCGGCGGAGGAGGGCGCGGAGCCGCTTCCCCAGGCCTACAACCGGCTGCGGCGCGTGATGATCGCGGCCGAGCGGGAGGCGGTGCTGCGCGCTCGCGCCGAGGGCCGGTACCAGGAGCCCGCGGTGATGAGTGCTCTCGCGTTCCTCGACGTCGAGGAGGAAGCGCTCGCGGTCGGTCGCCGGTAGGGGCGGGGCTGTGGGTGCTCCGCCGGGAGCGATGGCGTGCGCTCCCGGCGGAGGCCGGATCAGCCCAGGGTCGAGCGGACCGCTGTTCGAGCCTGCTCGAGCGCGGAGCGCAGTGCGTCGACGCTCGCGGACGTCACGGAGCCCTTCGTCGACGCCGTGCGCAGCTCGGCCCGCAGCTCGTCACGGAACTCCGTGAGCAGCACCTCGGCGTCCCGCAGTGCGAGCCGGGAGGCGGTGCGCGCGTCGGTCGGTGCGGGGGCGTTCTCGGTCGCCGCGTCGGGCGTGCGCTGCCCGGGTGCGGCGGTGTCCTGCGCGCGCGGTTCGTCGGCCGAGTGCTCCGGTCGGGGGGTGGAGGCCGAGCCGCGGGGGTCTCGGGCGGCGCTCGCGAGGTCGGCGCGGAGGCTCTTCATCGCCTCCGCGACACCCAGGCGGACCTCGTCGGCGAGGCGGCGCACCGAGTCGGTGAGCTCCTCCTCGATGTCGCCCAGGTCGGTGGCGCGGTTCTCGAGTTCGGCGCGGCCCTGGTCGGTGATGGAGTAGACGGTCTTGCGGCCGTCGGCCTCCTTCGTGACGAGACCCTCCTCCTCGAGCTTGGCGAGACGCGGGTACACGGTGCCGGCGCTGGGCGCGTACGTGCCGCCGAAGCGTTCGCTCAGCGCCTGGATCAGCTCGTAGCCGTGGCGGGGGGATTCGGCGAGGAGGCTGAGCAGGTAGAGGCGCAGGCGTCCGTGCGCGAAGACGGGGCTCACAGTGCACCTCCGTCGGTCGGGCGCTGCTCGTCGGAGGGGGCGGAGTCGGGTGATCCCCAGCCCTCGTTCACGGAGGCGGTCGCCGGAGCGGCCGGGCGGCGGACGACGGTGACGTCGCCCGAGACGGAGTTCGCGGTGATGTCGACCCACTTCGAGTCGAGGGAGCCGGTGGTCGAGGTGAAGCCGCGCCCGAAGGTGCCCTTCACGATCGAGCCGTCGAGCTGGAGGGTGCCAGAGACCGTGTTGATCCGGTAGCGGGCGCCGAGGCCCTCGTCGATGCGGACCGTGAGGTCGCCCCCGACCGTGTTGGCCCGGACCTCGTCGGGGGCGCCGTCGGCGTCGACGAAGACGTTGCCCGACACTCCGTCGACGGAGAAGCGGGTCAGCGCTCCGGCCGCGGTGACGTCTCCGGACACGGTGCGGGCCGCGACCCGGCCGGTGTGGCTGCGGACCGAGAGCTCGCCGTGGACAGTGTTCACGTCGATATCGCCGTGCAGGCCGTCGACGACGATGTCGCCGCCGACCGTCGAGATGCGGGCGTCGCTGTGGAGCCCGGAGACGAGGCCGTCGGCCGAGATGGTGTCGAACTTCAGCGCGACCCCTCGGGGGACGAGGAGGCTGATGTCGGCGCGGTCCCCGCGGCGGCCGAGTCCCTTCACGACGTCGACGATGGTGTCCCAGCGGAGCTGGATGTGGTCGATCTCGAGACGGTCGCCGTCCATCGAGACCTTGAGCGGCCGCCCGCCGACGCTGTGCACCTCGACGCGGGCCGTGGGTTCGTCGTGGGCGATGACGTCGATCTGCCCGCCGACCAGCGCGATCGTGATCGAGCGGACGATGTCGAGGTCGATGACCTTCGTCTCACCTGCCTGCACGAGCCATTTCTCGAGTGACATGAATTCCTCCTTCTGCACCCGGAGGGGGCGCACCGTCGCGACGCGATATAACGCGAGTTGATGAGAGACACGATATATCTCGATCTCCATGGAGGCCAGCTCGGTGCGGGCGGTTCCCAGGATCGGCCGGGAGGCCTGAGCGCCGGCGCGTCTTTCTGAGGCCCTGTGTGTCGTCCGGTACGCGCGTTGCGCAGGAATCGGATCCGCAGGACCCCTTGACAGCGAGCCGTACCGCGGGAGGACTTCTGATGCAAGAGGCGAAATCCCAGCTGTCTGCACGGCATGCTCGGATGCGGTGCGCTTCCTGCGCTCGGGATCGCGTTCCACCGCACTCTCCGCTCCGACAGACCAGGTGATCCATGGCCACGCAGACCGTTCTCGACGCCGTGCGCGCCGCTCCCACGCTGCTGGAGGCGATCCGGGCCGCGGACGAGCTCACCGTAGCGGCCGTCAGCGACGGCGGCGGCCGGGCCGTGCGACTGCTGACCCGCGCGGCGATCGACCCCTCGGACCAGTTGACCGCGATCGCAGCGGTGCACTCGCTCGCGCAGGTGTTCGACGAGGAGGCGGACCTCGCACTGCTGATGCTGCTCGAGGATGAGCGGCCGTACCTGCGCGAGCATGCCGCGTGGGCGTTCGGCGGCCGTCTTCCGCGGTCTGCGGCGCTGGAGCCGCTGCTGCGCCTGGTCCGCGAGGGCGGATTCTCTGCGATGCTCGCGCAGCGCACGCTTCTGCTCTGGGCGTCGTCGACGCCCGAGCTCCTCGCCGTCGCGCTCGAGGGCGCGTTGATCGGCGAGGTCGACCCCGAGGCGCGCGGCCGCTACGTCGAGACCCTCGGCCTCGTGCCGGGGCCGATCGCCGAGCGCACGCTCCTCCGGATCGCCGCTGACCGCAGTGAGGGTGTGCCGGCGCGGGCCGCGGCGACCGATGCTCTGGGCGAGCGGGGATCCGACGACGCCGAGCTGCTGCTCAGCCGCCTCGCCGAGGAGGAGGCGCCGATCGGCCCGATCGCCCGCCTCGCACTCACCGACCTCGCTCCTGCTCCTGCCGTGGCCGCCGGCTCGACGATCGCGCAGCTCTTCGTCCACGCGGACATCGACGGCACGCTCACCCGGGTGGGCGCTGGCGACAACGGCGGCATCGCCACCCTGCTCGTCCGCCTCGGCGACTCGCTCGTCGAGCAGGCCGGGATCGAGCGCGTGCTCACGCTCTCGCGCGGCACTCCCGCTGAGGCCGAGCGGGCGCTGGGCGAGCTCGCCTCCTCGGGGCATGCCTTCGCTCCGGTGCCCTTCGTCGGGCCGGCAGTCTCTATGCCTCAGGCCTGGAGCCGCCGGGTCTCGGCCGAGCGCGGGATCCGCCGCATCCTGCGCGCGGCCGGTCGCGTCGACGTGCTGCATCTGCGGATGGCCGACGTCGGCTCCCTCGCGGCCGCCGCGGTCGCGCGCGAGCTCGAGATCCCCGTCGTGTTCACCCTCGCCCCCGACCCGCACGCGCTGATCGCCGGGCTGGACGCCTCCGGAGCGCTCACCCGTGCCGACTTCGGGGATCGCGACGCGAGCGAGCACTTCTGGTTCCGCGTGCGGCTCGTGCAGCGCCTGGCGGCGGACGCGGCGCACACAGTGCTCTTCCCCCGCGAGCAGCTCGCCGAGACGGCGCGGCACCTGCTCGGCGTGGACATCACCGCGCACCCCGAGCGGCACACCATCGTCCCCGAGGGAATCGACGTGGGCCTGGTCGAGCGGGGCGAGGAGGCTGCGCGCGCCTCGGCCGCGGGCGAGCCGGTCGCGGTCGACGAGGGCGGCGATCTCGCGGCCCTCGACCGGGTGCTCGCGGAACTCCCCGAGGAGCGGCGCGGACTTCCGCTGCTGCTCAGCGTCGGCCGGCTGCACCGGGTCAAGGGCATGGCGGCGCTCGCGGAGGCGTGGGCGGCGGATCCGGCTCTGCACGCGCGGGCGAACCTCCTCCTCGTCGGTGGCGACCTCGCGGACCCGAGCCCCGACGAGCGCGAGCAGCTCGACCGGGTCGCCGCCGTCGCGGGCGACGGGCTCCTCCTGGCCGGCCACCGCCCCAACGGAACGGTGGCTCGTTGGCTCGGTGCGGTCCGGCACGGCCGGCCCGGGCTCGCCGCCGCGGGCGGAGCGTACGTCTGCGCGAGCGTCAAGGAGGAATTCGGCATCGCGCTTCTGGAGGCGCTCTCGGCCGGACTCGTCGTCGTCGCTCCGGCGACCGGTGGCCCGGCGACCTACGTCGAGCAGGGCGAAACCGGATTCCTCGTGGACACCGCGGATCGCACCGCGCTCGCCGCCGCTTCTGCCGATGCGCTCGACCTCGCGGGCGGACCCCTCCGTGAGCGTGCCGCCGCGCAGGGGCGCGCGATGGTGGCCGAGCGGTACACCGTGCAGGCGATGGCACGAGCCCTCGCGGGCGTCTACGCGCATGCGACGGCGGACCAGGAGCGCCCCCTCCGCTCGGGCCTGGTCCTGGGGGCCTCATGACCCTGTTGATCGTCAGTCCGGACTACGCCTCGCACCTGCTCCCTCTGGCGACACTCGGCACCGCTTGGCAGCAGGCAGGAGAGCGCGTCGTCGTCGCGACGGGGGAGGCCACACGCTCGATCGTGGACGGCTTCGGCTTCGAGCACATCGCACTCCGCCTCGGCCGCGGCTCGAACCCCGGCACGATCCGCGCCGAGGAGCAGGCACCCGACGAGGGCGCCTCGCTCCGCGGCTTTTTCGATGCCACTCGCCGCGGCATGGTGCCGACCCTGACCTACCAGGCGCGCGAACGGATGACGGACCTGCTCTGGGACCCGGCCGGAGTCTCGGTGCGGCTGCGGGAGATCCTCGACGAGGTGCAGCCGGACGCGATCGTGGTCGACCACCTCGCCTTCACGGCGCGCGTCGCGCTGCGGGCACTCCGTGTGCCCTACGGGGACGTCGTGCTCGGCCATCCGAGCGCCCTCACCACCCCTGGCGAGGTCTACGGGTTCCCGCCCGTCTGGCCCGACGCCTTCGCGCCCGAGCCCGACGATCTCGACGCGCTGCGGGCCCTCTGCGAGGACGTGCGCGACTCCTTCACCGCCGAGTGGAACAGCGCCCTCGCCGCGCTCGACCCTGCCGCCGCGCACAGCGCTGACGCCTTCGCCGAGAGCGGCGACGTGCTGCTGCTCAACTATCCCGGGGAGCTGCACGACCCCGCTCGGACGGCGCAGCTGCCTCCGCACGCGTTCCTCGGCTCCGCGGTGCGCGAGGAGCCGCTCGATGCCGAGGTGGAGGAGTGGCTCGCGTCCTCGGACGGACCGCTCGTCTACGTGAGCTTCGGCAGCTTCCTCTCGGTGCGCGACGACGTGCTCGCCCGGGTCGTCGCGGCGCTCGCGGACGTCGAGCTCGACGGCCGGCCCGTGCGGGTCGCCCTCGCCTCGGGAGCGACGGAGCACTCGGCACTCGGCGACGTCCCGGCGGGCTGGCTCGTGCGCGGGTTCCTGCCGCAGGTGACGCTGCTCCGCCGCGCCGACCTCGCCATCAGCCACGGCGGCAACAACAGCGTCACGGAGGCGATGACCGCCGGCGTGCCACTCGTCGTGCTGCCGTTCTCGACCGACCAGTTCGCCGGTGCCGCAGCCCTCGAGGACGCCGGGCTCGCCGCCGTGCTCGACCCGAACGCCATGACCGGCGAGGAGCTCGCCGGTGCGGCGCAGCGGATGCTCACGCTCGCTGGAGAGCCGCGCGAGAGGCTGGTGGCGCTCGCCGGGAGCCTGACTCGCGAGCCCGGGCCGCAGCGGGCCCGCGCCGCCCTCAGCGGAGCCGCGGTGCACCGCTAGCCTGGGCCGATGGACAGGTCGTGCTGGAGCGATGCCCGGCCCACGGGTCGGCAGCACCAGGAGATCGCCGACGCGGGACTGTTCGAGCTGCCGCAGAGCGAGAGCCTGCTCTTCTCGCTCGATGTGCGCGCACTCGCCGATTTCCTGCTGCGCCTCGCGACGACGGGGCGGATCGAGGCTCTGCGCCTCCCCGAGGACGTCGACCTCACGAGCGCGGGCGACCGCGCGAACGTCCGGCGGTGATGACGCGGTGGCGGATGCGACGGAGGACGAGCGCTGGCTCGTCGTCGGGGGCCGGCGCTGGCGGCGCACCGACCCTTCGCTGCCGCCCGAGCTGGTGGCTGCGCTGACCTCGCAGCTCGGTCGAGGCCGCTCCGGTGTCCGTGCCGCGCGGCTGCACTCCGACGCCGACGCGGAAGCTCTCGCCCGCAGGCGCGTGGGGCTGGCCAAGCGCGGGCTCGGCGAGCGCGGACCCGTGTGGTGGGACGAGCCCGAGTCGGTCCGGCTCGACCGGGCCAGGGAGGCGCTGTTGGCGCTCGAGGAGCTCGACGCTCCAGGGATCTGATTCGACTGCTGCATGGCACGAGCCTGGTCACCGGGCGGGCTTCGCGGGCGGGAGACGGGCGAATCGGTGGACGGCCGGACGATCATCGGCCTGGGGAGGAGACTTCGAGCACCCGCCCGCCCGCTCAGGAATCGACGGCGCGGTTTCCCTGCCCGATCCCCTCGAGGAGAGTGTTCAGCACCAGAGTCGCGAGGGCGACGTGGTCGGTGGTACTCGAGCGATCGGTCGTGGCGATCGCCTCTTTCAGCAGCGCGTAGTAGACCCGGCGTGCCCACTCCAGATCGGCTTCGGGAGCGAGGAGACCGGCCTGCCCGGCTCGCGTGAGCAGCGCGAGGGTTCCGGCGTTGATCCCCGCCCAGATCTCCTTCGCCGCACTGGTGTCCGCCAGGGGATTGCCCAGCGTGTACCGCCACCGGCTCTTCACCTCGAGGACCGCGACCGTCACGCGGTGGAGCGCGACGTAGACGGGTGCGGCGTCGGGTCTCGCCGCCGCGATCGCATCCGCCAGGTCCTGCTTGGCCGAGATCGCGAGGGCGTCGATGATCGCCTGGCGGCTGGCGAACCGGCGATGCACCGTCGTCCGGGTGACGCCGGCGGCATCGGCGATCTGCTCCACCGTGGCGCTCTCGTTCTCGGCCAGCACCCGTTCGGCTGCCTCGAGGATCGCCCGGACGCTGCGTTCCGCGTCCGCTCGCAGTGTCTTCGCCATGACCGCCCTCCGAGATGCGCGGTGACAAACGTACCACCACTGCTCGATTTGAGCACCTCGATGAAAATTCAAAGTTGCGTTTAAAGGAAAAAACGCTACTGTCATGTAACAGTTACCGAATTCTGGCTGGCTCGCGACGAGTCGGCCCGACGCTGAAGGAGACAGTCATGTCGAAGGAACGAAGGATCGCACTGGTCACGGGAGCGTCGTCGGGCATCGGGAGATCGGTGGCCGAGGCTCTCGTCCACGCCGGGTTCACCGTCATCGGAACGAGTCGCGATGCGAGCCGAGCCAGGACCCTGTCCGGTGCGTCGTTCATCGACCTGGACGTGACGGACGACGACTCTGTCCGTCGTGCCGTCGCCGCGGTGACCCGGCAGCACGGCAGGATCGATCTGCTGGTGAACAACGCGGGGATCGGGTCAGCCGGCGCAGCCGAGGAGAGCTCAACGGCCCAGGCCCAGCAGGTGTTCGACATCAACGTGTTCGGCGTGATCCGGGTCACGAACGCTGTCCTTCCCGTCATGCGCGCACAGCAGAGCGGGCGGATCGTCAACCTGTCCTCGATCGTCGGCCTGATGCCGCAGCCCTACATGGCGATCTACTCCTCGACGAAGTTCGCCATCGAGGGGTACTCCGAGTCGCTCGATCACGAGCTGCGCGAGTACGGCGTCCGGGTTCTGCTGGTCGAGCCGGCCTGGACAAGCACCGCCTTCGAGGCGAACGCCCTGCCGGTCGACCGGCCGATTCCCGCTTACGAGGCGCGGCGTGCGGGATTCGCGCAGTACATGGCAGGCGCGGTCAGCGAGGGCGACGCCCCGGCCGCCGTCGCGCGCCAGGTGGTTGCTGCGGCGACCGATCGTCGACCCAGGCTCCGCTACCCGGTCGGACGCACAGCTGGAGTCGCCGTGATGCGACGACTCGCGCCGGCCGGAGTCTTCGATCGTCAGCTCCGACGAGCCAACAACCTCCCCGCTTGACCCGCTGCCCACCTCTGGAGAACCCCTTGACCCACTTCACCGTCCACTCCGTCTCGTCCCGCATCCGACGCGTCACGTTCTCGAACCCGCCGGTCAACCTCGTGGGCGCCGATGACGCCGTCGAGCTCTCGGCCGTGATCGATCGGCTCTCCGCCGATCCTGACGTTTCTGTCGTCGTGTTCGACAGTTCGACTCCGGGCTACTTCTATAACCACGCAGACCTCACGCAGCTGGATGCGCTCCTGGGCTTCGTCGCCGAGGACGGCACCCCCGGCTGGGTGGATCTCGCGAGGCGCATCGCCTCGGCTCCGTTCCTCACCATCGCCGAGATCCGCGGGCGGACCCGTGGCGGCGGCGACGAGCTCGCTCTCGCCTTCGATCTCCGCTACGCCAGCCGTCAGCACGCTGCCTTCGGCCAGCTCGAGGTCGGCACGGGGCTCGTGCCCGGCGGCGGGGGCACCGACCGCCTCAGCCGCTTGATCGGCCGTGATCGTGCCCTTGAGGCGATCATGAGCGGACAGGACTACGACGCCGATCGCGCCGAGCACTACGGCTGGGTCACGCGGGCCGTCGACGACGCCGAGCTGAGCGGTCTCGTGATGCGCACGGCGCAGCGGATCGCGTCCTTCGACAAGGAGGCGATCCTCGGCGCGAAGGCCCAGATCGACCGCGCGAGCCTGCCTCCTGAGGCGGATCTCGTGGCGTCCTGGGAGGAGTTCACCCGAACCGTGACTTGGCCCGGTTTTCACGCTCGGATCGCCGCCTTCGGCGCGCTGATCGCCGAGCGCGGCCTCGAGGAGGTCGAGGAGAACCTCGGCGCCTACCTTGCGCCAACTGCTCCCTGACCCCTTCCGACCCTGAGAGGTACGACCATGACCGTCACCGTCCTGATGGACATTCCCCTGCGTGCCGACACGGCGGACGTCGACGCAGCCTTTCTCCACGACCTCCCGGCGACCGCAGGTTTCCCCGGCAATGAGCTCACCGAGGTCCTCTCCGACGAGAGCCGACCCGGGACGCTCACGCTCCTCACGAGGTGGGCGTCCGGAGCTGCGTACGACGAGTACGTCGCCTGGAGGCGCACGCCTGAGGGCGCCACCCGACTCCCCGACATCGCGGCCGGCCCCCCGAGCGTCCGGCGGTTCTCCTCCCGCCTCTCGTTCGACGAGACGTGACGCCGCCGCGCGAGGGCCCTGCCTCCGAGATGCGAGGACCCTCATCCGTCGCAGGCGCCCGTCGGACGCCGGCCGGCTCCGCTCGTCGTACCGGGATCGTGCGCCGCCGCGACCCGGAGGCGCCGCACCGGACTGTCACGCCGCTGGAGCTGCTGTTCGACCTCGCCTTCGTGGTCGCCTTCGGCCAGGCTGCCGATCAGCTGTCCCATCACCTGATCGACAGTCGGGTCGAGACCGGGATCGTCGGCTTCGTCTACGCGATCTTCGCCATCGCCTCCGTCTGGGTCAGCTTCACCTGGTTCACGTCGGCCTTCGGCATGGACGACTGGCTCTACCGTGCCGCGACGATGGTGCAGATGATCGGCGTCGTCGTGCTCGCGCTCGGCCTCCCTGCCATGTTCGCCTCCCTCGACCAGGGCGGAGCCGTCGACGCCCGCGGCATGGTCGCCGGCTACGTGGTCATGCGGCTCGCGACGGTCGTGCAGTGGCTCCGGCTCGCCGTGCACGACCCGGCCGCGCGGCGATCCGCGCTCCTGCACGCCGCACTCGTCTCGGGTGTGCTCGCCGGGTGGTTCGTCCTGGTGCTCGTCGAGCCCACCGTCGGGGTGTTCTTCACCGTCGCCGCCTTGCTCTTCGCCGGCGAGATCAGCGGGACCCGCATCGTGGAGAAGCAGAACGGCCCCGTCCCATGGCACGCCGGTCATGTGGCAGAACGCTTCGGCCTGCTTGCGATCGTCGCGCTGGGTGAGGGTGTCTTCGGAACCGTCGCCTCCGTCTCGGCCATCGTGCAGGGCGCCGGATGGAGTCCGGAAGCGGTCACGATCGTGGTCGCGGGCATCGGCCTCACCTTCGGCCTGTGGTGGATGTACTTCCTGATCCCCGCCGCCGATGCGCTCCGGAGCGACCGACGCAAGGCCCAGCCTCTCATCTACCTGCACTTGATCCTCTACGCCGCGATCGTCGCGACCGGAGCGGGACTGCACGTCGCCGCCTACGCCGTCGAGGGCCGTGCTCCCTTCGGCACTCTAGGCACGGTCGTCGCTACCGCGGTGCCTGTGGCGGTGCTCTGCACAGCGGTGATGCTCACCTACAGCTACCTCCGAGGGACGTTCGATGTCCTCCATGGCTGGCTCTTCGCGGTGACTGCCGTCGTTCTCCTCCTCGCCGGGGCTCTCGCGGCAGGCGGTGCCCCGCTCGCGGTCTGCCTGCTCGTCGTCACGGCGGCCCCACTCGTCTCCGTCGTCGGCGACGAGGTCGCCCAGCGGGGCCGGCAGTGATGGCTCTCCGTGACGGGCCCAGGATCTCCGTTGCCGCGGGCGCGTGACGGGCTGGGTGGGACCGGATCCGGCTGCGGGGGAGCCGAGCCGGCGAAGTGCGCGCTCAGGGCGCGGACGCTCACCCGAGCAGCGACTCCGCCAGCGAGAGCGCCCCGCGCACGCCCGACTCGTCGCCCAGGGCCGGGCGCACGATGCGGATCCGGCCGCCTCCCGTGCCCGTCGCCCCGGGAGCGCCCATCAGGCGCTCCACCTCGGCCTCGACCGCGGGGAGCAGGCCCGGCGTCTTCGACACTCCACCGCCGAGCACCGCGAGCCGCACGCCGGCCACGTAGGCCAGCGTGGTCACCAGCTGCCCGAGGTAGAAGGAGCTGAAGCGGAGGTTCGTGGCCGCGTCCTCGGGTCCGAGGCTGGAGCCGTCGACTCCCCAGCGGGCCGAGATCGCCGGGCCTGCGACGAGGCCCTCGAGGCAGTCGCCGTGGAACGGGCAGGTGCCCGCGAAACGGTCCTCCGGGTGCCTGCGGGGCAGCAGGTGCGCGACCTCGGGCCAGCCGCTGCCGGCGAGGAGGCGTCCGCCGGCGATGACGCCCCCGCCGACTCCGGTGCCCACCGTGAGGTAGACGAAGTCACTCTCGCCTACGCCGGCACCCCAGCGGGCCTCGCCGAGCGCGGCGCCGTTGACGTCGGTCACCAGGGACATCCGCGCCCCGGGAGCCGCGTCTCCGAGCGGTCCGAGCACGTCGGTGCCCTCCCAGCCGAGCTTCGGCGTCGACGTCAGACGGCCGTAGCCGGGGGAGGCGGGGTCGATGTCCAGCGGCCCGAAGGAGGCGACTCCGACGGCCGCGACGGTGCCCTCGGCGCCGTGGCCGGCGACGAAGCCGGCCAGGTCGGCGAGGGTCTCCGCGGGTCCCCGCGTCGGCAGGGTCGTCGTCGCGAGGATCCGCTCGGGCTCGTCGCGGGCCGCCACGGCGGCGACGACCTTGGTCCCGCCGGTCTCGATCCCGATGAGCAGGGGGCGGTCGGTGATGGCGCTCATGGTTCTCCCGGTCGACGTCGTGGCTCTGCATCCTCACACGGTTCGCGCCCCGCACGCGGGACTGCTCCGGCGGGGCGCACGACGCTTTCTGCGGAACCAGCGGCTCTCGCGCAGGGATCCTGCGCCTCGCAGCGAGAATCGCACGAAGCCCGCGTGCGAGACTGGGCGGGAGCGTGCTCCACCCCGCCGTCTCTGCGCGGGGCACGGAGCCACTGGACCCGGTCCGCTCATCCGCATCCTTTCGCAGGAGGACTCGAATGACCGATACCGCCGTGCTCGCCGAGGCACCGATCCGCACCCCCGTCGCGAAGTCGATCCTGATGTGCCGTCCCGAGCACTTCACTGTCGTCTACCGCATCAACCCCTGGATGGACCCGCAGGTCCCCACCGACACCTCTCTCGCCGTCCGCCAGTGGCAGGACCTCTACGACACCTACGCCGGCCTCGGCTTCGAGATCGAGCTGATCGAGCCGCAGGCGGGGCTGCCGGACATGGTCTACGCGGCTAACGGCGGCACGGTGATCGACGGGATCGCCTACGGCGCCTCCTTCACCTACCCGCAGCGCCGGCCCGAGGGCCCGGCCTACATGGACTGGTTCCGGTCGGCCGGATTCGACGTCCGTGTGCCCGAGGAGGTCAACGAGGGCGAGGGCGACTTCCTCCTCGTCGGCGAGCGGATCCTCGCCGGCACCGGCTTCCGCTCCGCGTCCGACTCGCACGCCGAGGTCGCCCGGGTCTTCGGTCGCGAGGTCGTCACGCTCGAGCTGGTGAACCCGTCGTTCTACCACCTCGACACTGCCATCGCCGTGCTCGGCGACTCCGACATCGCCTACCTCCCCAGCGCGTTCAGCGAGGAGGGCAACCGCATCCTCCGCGAGCTCTACCCGGACGCCATCCTCGTCTCGGAGGAGGACGCGTCCGTGCTGGGCCTCAACTCCTTCTCGGACGGACGCAACGTCGTCATCGCCTCCCGAGCGACGGGTTTCGAGCGGCAGCTGCGCGAGCGCGGCTACAACCCGATCGGCGTCGATCTGTCCGAGCTGCTGCTCGGCGGCGGCGGCGTGAAGTGCTGCACGCTCGAGCTGCGCCGCTGACCCACTGCGCGGCGCTGCCCGTGCGAAGCACTGCCGCTGCGCAGGGCTGACCCACCCTCCACTGTCCTGGACAGTCGACCGTCACCCCAGGAGGAACGACATGAGCATCACCGAGACCACCCGCGAGACCACCGCGTCCGATGCCCTCATCGCCGCCGAGGAGGAGCACGCCGCCCACAACTACCACCCGCTGCCCGTCGTCGCGGCCAGCGGCGAGGGCGCCTGGATCACCGACGTCGAGGGCCGCCGCTACCTCGACTGCCTCGCCGCGTACTCCGCCGTGAACTTCGGCCACTCGCACCCGGCGCTGCTGGAGGCGGCGCAGGCGCAGCTCGGCCGCGTCACCCTCACCAGCCGAGCGTTCCACAACGACCGCCTCGGCCCGTTCGTCACGGCGCTCGCCGCGCTCGCTGGCAAGGACATGGTCCTGCCGATGAACACCGGCGCGGAGGCGGTGGAGTCGGGTATCAAGGTCGCTCGCGCGTGGGGGTACCGGGTCAAGGGCGTCGCGCCCGGGCGCGCGAACATCATCGTCGCGGCGGGCAATTTCCACGGCCGCACCACGACGATCATCTCGTTCAGCGATGACGCGGAGGCGCGCGAAGGCTTCGGTCCGTTCACCCCCGGCTTCCGCACGGTGCCGTTCGGCGACGCCTGCGCTCTCGAGGACGCGATCGACGACGACACGGTGGCCGTGCTGATCGAGCCGATCCAGGGCGAGGCGGGCATCGTCGTGCCGCCGGCCGACTACCTCCCGGCCGTGCGCGAGATCACCGCGCGCCGCACCGTCCTCTTCATCGCCGACGAGATCCAGTCCGGCCTCGGCCGCACCGGAGCGACCTTCGCGTGCGATCTGGTCGGAGTCGTCCCCGACGTCTACCTGCTCGGCAAGGCACTCGGCGGCGGCATCGTCCCGGTGTCGGCTGTCGTCGCGAACGCCGACGTGCTCGGCGTGCTGCAGCCCGGCCAGCACGGGTCGACCTTCGGAGGCAACCCGCTGGCCGCCGCCGTCGGCCTCGCGGTCGTCGAGATGCTCGCCACCGGCGACTACCAGGCCCTCGCCCGTGAGCGCGGGGCCCAGCTGCACGCCCGCCTCCAGGTGCTCGTGGGCCGCGGAGTCGTCGCCGTCCGCGGCGCCGGACTCTGGGCGGGCATCGACATCGACCCCGAACTCGCCTCGGGGCGCGCGGTCTGCGAGGCGCTGATGGCGCGCGGTGTGCTGGCGAAGGACACGCACGGCTCGACGATCCGCCTGGCGCCGCCCCTGGTCGTCACGGCGGACGAGATCGACGTCGCCGTCGACGCGCTCGAGGCGGTGCTCGCCTCACTCCGCTGATGTTTGCAGGGGTGGTGCGGTCGCAGCGGCGCTAGGGAGGGCTCCGCCCGGACTCCTCGGAGCTCATTGAGACAGCATGTCTCGAACACCGAGATGAGCCTGTGCCCTCTGCGATACTCGCGCGATGAGTACACGTCTCCCGCCGGAGAACACCCCGCACTCCTCCCCTTCCTCCTCCGACAAGCCACCCGCCGGCCAGGTCGCCTACGGCGGCGCGACGCTTCCCCAGGGTCCCCGTCCCTCCGCCACACCCGGCCTCGCCATCGCTGCGCTCGTCGTCGGCATCATCGCGTTCCTGGTCGGTCTCGTGCCGGTCTTCGGAGCGCTCGTGGGGATTGCGGCGATCGTCCTCGGCGTTCTCGCCCTCCATCGGCGCCAGTCGAAGGGGCTGTCGATCGCCGGCATCGCCCTCGGCGGGGTCGCCCTCCTCGTCTCCCTCGCGACGACCATCGGATTCGGTGCGGCGATCAACTCCGCTTCGGAGCAGCGTCCCGTGTCCGCAGTCGTCGAGTCCTCCGAGCCGACGACAGCGCCGGTCGCTCCCGCCACCGAGGAGGCGGAGATCGTCGAGACGGCCGAGCCGGCGCCTATTGGGACGGCCGAACCTGCGCCCGCCGCGACGGTCGAGCCCGCGCCCGTTGAGTCGGCCGCGCCTGAGCCCGAGCCTGCCGCCGCTGCGCAGGTCTCGCCCGAGTTCGCCTCGGCGCTGCTCAAGGCCCGCAGCTATTCCGAGATGCTGCACATGAGCAAGGCCGGTCTGTACGGCCAGCTCACGTCGGAGTACGGCGAGAAGTTCTCTCCGGAGGCCGCCCAGTACGCGGTCGACACGGTCGCTGCTGACTGGAACGCCAACGCTCTGGCGAAGGCGAAGGACTACCAGACTCAGATGGCGATGTCACCGGAGGCCATCCGCGACCAGCTCACGAGCGAGTACGGCGAGCAGTTCACGGCCGAGGAGGCCGACTTCGCCATCGCCCACCTGAACGACTGAGCTCCAGCGGGAGGGGCAGGGTGGGCGGGACGGTCGCAGCGCGTTCGCTACGTTCTGCACGGGACCGAACGCTCAGCGGGCGGCGCCGGCGGCGGCGGACTCGGGCAGGGTGCTCATCGGGAGGGTGTACTCGCCCTTCAGCGCCGAGATCCAGACCGTGGTGGGGGCGACGGCGGCGAAGTTCGAGTTCAGCAGTGCCATCAGTGCGGTGTGCAGGGAGCGGGCGTCGACCGAGCCGGCGTCGTTCGAGATCGCGATAGCGCCCGTCGCGTCCGAGATGACCTCGGCGCGGAGCCCGTGGGTCTCGGCCTCGGCGGCGGAGGCGAGGATGCAGTTGTTGGTCATGTAGCCGACGAGGGTGATCGTGTCGATGTCGTGCTGGCGCAGCCAGTCGAGCAGGTCGGTTCCGGCGAAGACCGTCCCGTACTGCTTCGTCACGGTCTTCCACGAGTCGGAGCGGCGCCGCTCGATCTCGGGGTGCAGAGCGAAGGCGGGGCCGATCGGGTCGAAGATCGGTGCTCCCTCTCCCGCGCTGTGCTGCACCACGGCGATCGGGAGGCCGGCGGCGGCGGCGGAGTCGAGGGCGGCGGCGATCTGCGGCAGCGACTGCACGTGCGGCGGGTACTGGATCTCGAGCGGGCCGCTGAAGTACTCCTGCTGGACATCGACGAGGATCAGGGCGCGGCGGGGTGATGACATGGTGGTGCTCCTGTCGGTGAGGGGTCGCGTCCGATCCTTCCGCGCGGCCCTGGGAGCGGCGGTCAGGCACGCGGAGGCGCCACCGGCGTCCCTTTCGCGCCCGATCGGCCGCGAATCCTCCTCCACAGGCGAATACCCGTGAGGAAAGCGTGAGGATCCGCTCATCCGGCCGCTCGGCGCCCCGGACGACGGGTAGAAACGTCCAGTGACTTCTTCCGTCCTCAGCGACGACCCCGACTCCGCCCCCGCCCCCTCCGCACGCGCGGGCGGCATGAGGGCCTGGCTGCTCGAGGGCCTCCGCGACGATTCCGGCGCCCATCCGGGGCCGCACGCCGAGACCGCCAAGACCCACTCGTGGTGGCGGGTCATGTGCCTCACCGGCGTCGACTACTTCTCGACCCTGGGCTACCAGCCGGCGATCGCGGCGCTCGCCGCGGGCCTCGTCTCTCCGCTCGCGACGATCGTGCTGGTCGTCCTGACACTGTTCGGCGCGCTCCCCGTCTACCGCCGCGTCGCCCGCGAGAGCTTCCGCGGCGAGGGCTCGATCGCGATGCTCGAGCGCTTGCTGCCCTGGTGGGGTGGCAAGCTCTTCGTGCTCGTGCTGCTGGGCTTCGCGGCCACCGACTTCATGATCACGATCACCCTCTCGGCGGCCGACGCGACGGCGCACGCGGTGGAGAACCCGTTCGCTCCGGCCTGGTTCCACGGTGCGGAGGTGCCGCTCACGCTGGGCCTGATCGCCCTGCTCGGCATCGTGTTCCTCCGCGGCTTCCGCGAGGCGATCTCGATCGCGGTCGTGCTCGTGGCCGTATTCCTCCTCCTCAACGCCGTCGTGATCAGCGTGGCGATCGGGCACGTCGCCGAGAACCCGGTCGTCATCGGCGACTGGTGGTCGGCGCTGACGACGCAGCACGGCAATCCGTTGGTCATGGTGGGCATCGCGCTGATCGTGTTCCCCAAGCTCGCGCTCGGCCTCTCGGGCTTCGAGACGGGCGTCGCGGTCATGCCGCAGATCCGCGGCGATGCGGGAGACACCGAGGAGGCGCCGGCCGGGAGGATCCGCGGCGCGAATCGACTGCTGCTGACCGCGGCCATCACCATGTCGGCCTTCCTCATCACCTCGAGCTTCGTCACGACACTGCTCATCCCGCAGGCGCAGTTCCAGCCCGGAGGCGAGGCCAACGGCCGCGCGCTGGCCTACCTCGCGCACGAGTACCTGGGCGAGGGCTTCGGCACGGTCTACGACATCGCGACCATCTGCATCCTCTGGTTCGCGGGCGCCTCCGCGCTGGCAGGCCTGCTCAACATCGTCCCCCGCTACCTGCCGCGCTACGGGATGGCTCCGCAGTGGGCCGCTGCAGTGCGTCCCCTCGTGCTCGTCTTCACCGCCGTGGCGTTCGTCATCACGATCCTGTTCCGCGCCGACGTCGACGCGCAGGGCGGGGCGTACGCGACCGGCGTGCTGGTGCTGATCACCTCCGCCTCCGTCGCCGTGTTCCTCTCGGCCAAGCGCAAGAGGCAGCGCAAGCGTGCGGTGGGCTTCGCGGTGATCGCCCTCGTCTTCGTCTACACGACGGTGGTCAATGTGGTCGAACGGCCCGACGGCGTGCGGATCGCGGCGATCTTCATCGTCGGCATCCTGGCGGTCTCGCTCGTCTCGCGCGTGCACCGCTCGTTCCAGCTGCGGGCCACGTCGGTCGCCTTCGACGCCGCCGCCCTCGACTTCGTCACGACAGACGCCGACGACTACGGGGTGATCCGCGTCCTCGCGAACGAGCCCGACGACGGCTCCGAGGCCGAGTACCGCGACAAGCTGGCCGAGGAGCAGCGCGACAGCAACCTCCCGATGCGCGGCCCCGTGCTCTTCCTCGAGGTGCACACCACCGACACCTCCGACTTCGAGGAGGACCTCCTCGTGGAGGGGCGTATCCACCACGGCTTCCGGGTGCTCACGGTGACCAGCGCGAACATCCCGAACACCATCGCGGCCGTGCTGCTCGAGATCCGAGACCGCACCGGCGTCATCCCCGACGTCTACTTCGAGTGGACGGAGGGTGGCCCGATCTCGAACATGTTCCGCTTCCTCATCACGGGCACCGGCGAGGTCGCCCCCGTCACCCGCGAGGTCCTGCGCCGCGCCGAGCCCCGTCGCGAGCGCCGCCCTGGCGTGCACGTGGGGTGACCGCTCCGGGCGCCGGCCCCAGGACTTGCTGTAATGGGAGCCATGAGTGCAGACCGATGGTCAGGGTCGATGCGGCGACTACCTTGTAGCTCAGCAGTCGCCTAGAACCCCGGCTGCAGGTTCCGCCCCTGAATCCGTCCTCGGCACGGGGTGCTCCCCTACCATGAGGACATGGTGACCTCTCGGATAGTTCAACTCCGCTTGGGCGCGTTCAAGTCGTTCCGGGGGAGCGTGCTCCCGTTGGGGGGTACAACCCTCTTAACCGGCCGAAACAGCTCCGGGAAATCCAACGCCCTGGATGGGCTCGAGGTACTTGCTCGTCTCGCTGAGGGCGAGGACCTTGTCGATGCCCTTGACGGACGCAGGCGCGAGGGCGGGGCGGTCCGCGGTGGGTCCGCCGGTTGCGCGCCTCACGGGACCGACCGTTTCGAGTTAGGTTGTTCGGTCGAATTAGGCTCCGACCGCTATGATTACGATCTGGAAATTGAGGTAAGGCCCGACTTGCGCATCGTTTCGGAGCGTCTCTCTGGACCCGGCGTGGCGGTCAGTAGCGGAAAAACCTCGGTCGGTCCCCTCGTTGAAACGAAGACCGCACTCAGTGCCGGCACTGGCATTGAGGCGGAGCTTCACAATGGCAAGCGGGGTAAGAATCCTCCGCACAAGTTTCGCGATAGCCGTCTAGTTATCAGCCAAATCCCATTGGCGTTGAGTGGAAGTGATATTGCAGAGCATTCCGTCTTGAGGGGTGCAGAGGCGGTATTAGTCGCCCTTCGAGGGGTTTTCCACTTCGACCCAGTTCCTCATCTCATGCGAGACTTCGTGTCTGGGCGCGATGTAGACCTCAGGAGAACCGGCGAGAACCTGTCGGCGGCGCTTCGGAATCTCGACAGAACTGATCGGGCGGCGTTCGAAGAGATTACCGAGTTGGTAAGCAGGATTGCCGATGATCGAGTAAAAGGTATTTCCTTCGTCTCGTCGGATCTTGGCGACGTGATGTTGGCTTTGGAAGAAGTCCGCGGATCTGTGGGCGGAATGGCTGAGCGGACGCCCGCACGGCAGATGAGTGATGGGTTATTGCGATTCATTGGCATTGCAACTGCTCTGCTTTCGTCTCAACATGGTCTTGATGTGGACAATGAAGTAGCGGCGCGTCTTGATCAGGGTGACGAGAATTCGACTGGCGGGGTTCTTATTGTCCTCGAAGGGCTAGAGAATGGTCTACATCCTTCCCAGGCGCGACGGGTCTTGGAACTAGTCCGAAAAAGTAGCGAGGCTGCCGGAACAAGTGTGCTTCTTACGACGCATAGTCCAGCGCTGCTGGATGCCGCTGAAGGCAGCCTCAACCAGGACATCATCGTGTGCCACCGCGATGCGACCACGGGATACAGTCAATTGAGTCGGCTCACCGATCTGCCAGGATACGCGACCGCGCTGGCCGAGGGGACGCTGGGGGTCGCTGTAACGGCCGGAAAGCTCGTCGATTCGACGCGGGAGGACCGCGATTACAGTGAGTTTCAACAGCTACTTGGAATCAGCTGATGTCTACGGTGGTTTTCATCGACACAAGCATCCTCTGCAATATGGGCAATCTTCCAGAAGAAGATGAGCGATCTCAGCATCAGTAGCTGAGTGAAGAGCGGGGACTGATGATGACTGCCTTGGCGCTCGCCGGGATCGGTGCGCTGGTCGTCGCCGCGACCTTCGCTCTCGCCCCCTTCCTTGGAGGTGTCTTCGCCGTCGGATTCCTCATCTACCTAGTGACCGCCTGCATCACGGCGGCGGTGGTCGGCCGCGGTCGTCGACAGGTCCTGCCGGTGTACGCGCTGCCGGTCGTCGGCTGGATCGTCTCGGTCATCGCGTACACGGGTCTCGACGCGCAGATGAGCGGGACGCTCGACCTCGCCTGAGTACCGGGCTTCGGAGCGATGTTCGCGGTCTGGCCGGCGATCCATGTCCTTCTCCTTGGTGCAGCGAGACGTCGTCGGACGAGGAGGTCGTGAGGCGCCCCGCCTGCTGCCCCGCCCACGCGCTGGCGGGCAGGGCGGCGGGCGGGCGCGGGCGGCGTCAGGACTTCACTGTCGACATGGGCTCGGTGATGCTCTCGAGGCTGCGGCGCTCGGCGTCGACTCCGTAGATCAGGGCGATGACGCCGCCGAGGATCATCACGCCCGCTCCGACGACGTAGCCGATGGTCGGCGGGCCGCGGTCGTCGCCGTGACGCCGTAGGTGAGGAAGATCATCTTCCGGCGGCGCCAGACGTCGAAGAGGTGCCTCAGCACCAGCGGCCCGATAAGGTTGCCGATCGCGAACGGGAAGAAGAAGTACGACACGGCGCTCTGCTCGACTCCGTAGAAGTTCTCGAGCACCAGCGCGTAGGTGAAGAAGATCGCGTTGTAGAGGAAGGACTGCGTGATCATCATGGTCGCGCCGAGCAGCGTTTGTCGCCGGTGGCCGGGCGGGTGTATTCAGCCGCTCGCGTCCTTAACCGAGGTCGAGAGTGCCGGGAACCGCCCCGAGGTCCGGATCCGTCGCTCCAGACCTCGGTTCCTGACAGCGCGGTCCGCCGCCGCCTAGCGTGGGAGGCATGATCGATGCGACGCCCGCGGGCACCCCCACCTACGTCCTCAGCGAAGGTCCTGTCTGGGATGCAGACACCGCCCGGCTCACCTGGGTCGACATCGAGGCGGGCGCGGTCCTCTCGGCGCCCCTCACCGCCGAGGGGATCGGCGCGATCTCGCGCACCGACGTGGGCGAGCAGGTCGGCTGCGCACTGCCGCTCGGCGACGGGCGGACGCTGGTGGCGCTGACGCGGTGCCTCGCGATCCTCGAGGTCGACGGCTCCCTCACCCGCGGATCCGAGCTGCTGCCCGAGGGGCACCGCTTCAACGACGGCACGATCGACCCGCAGGGCCGGCTCCTCATCGGCTCCCTCACTCTCGGCGAGTCGGCGGGCGACGATGTGCTGCTGCGGATCGAGCTCGACGGATCCGTGACGGTGCTCGACGACGACCTGCGGCTCTCGAACGGCCTCGGCTTCTCGCCCGACGGTGCCGTGCTGTACTCGGCCGACACCGAGTCGGGCGTGATCCACCGCCGCTCCTACGCGGGCGGCGAGCACGGCGCCCGCCAGCCGTTCGTCGCTCTCGAGGAGGGCGTGTTCGCGGACGGCCTCACCGTCGACGCGGAGGGCCGCGTCTGGGTGGCGGTCTGGGGCGGCAGCGGCGTGCGGGTGTTCGAGGCCGACGGCCGGCCGGTCGAGGGCGAGGGCATCAGGATCGACGCGCCGCATTCCTCCAGCGTCGCCTTCGCGGGCGAGGACCTCGACATCGCGGTCGTCACCTCTGCGTCGCGCGACCTCTCGGCGGACGAGCGGGCCCGCCACCCGTTCGCCGGCGGACTGTGGATCGCGCGGCCCGGCGCCCGCGGACGCCTCGCCACGCGCTGGGTGGAGGGGCCGCTGCCCTGAGGGACGCGGCCCCTCCACCCAGCGCCGGGTCGGCTCAGGCCGAGTAGCCGTTCACGTAGTGGACGCCGTCCGACCCGGTGCGGTTCGTGCTGAAGTAGAGCTTCCCGCTCTCGGCGTTGATCCCCACGCCCTCGATCTCGAACTTCGGGTAGTCGGTGCTCGTGATGTCGATCTTCACGTCGGCGCTGGACGATCTGGATCCCGACGTCGCCGACGTGATGCCGTCGTACACGAGGACCCTGCTCCGGTTGCCGCTGGTGACCGGCCGGTAGAGGCGCTGATGTGCGGCGTCGTAGTGGATCCCCTGCGGGTCCCAGCCGCTCGGCCTGTTGTTCATCGTGAATGCCGTCGTGAGTGGGATGTCATTCGCGGTGCCTCCCTGAGCGGTCACATCGAGGCTCCCCCGGTAGACCTGGTCGCCCGAACTGAAGAAGAAGTCGACGGTGTTGCCGCTCTGCGAGATCTTGCTGAGTCCGCTGACACCGATCGGCGTCGAACCGGAGAGGATCGTGTAAGTGTGATCCCACTCGTAGCTGGTGCCGTTGTACTTCAATTTCACCAGCTGCTTGGTGCTGTCCGCTCCGCTGCGGCTGTCGAACATCGTGACCACGAACATGTAGGTCTGACCGCCGACGCTGGCGATCTGTATGTCGTTGGCGTGTCCGAGCCAGGTGTTGACGTTCGAATTGCTCGTCGCATTGCGCATCAGGACCCGCTCGCCCGATACCCGGTCGACCCGGTAGATGACCGACTTCGTGTGATTCGTGTCGGTCTTGATGCTGTAGAGGTAGTTGGTCGTCACCGCGAACCCCTGTGAAGCCGTACATGCGTCGGAGCCGCAGTCGTAATCCGGAATCTCGGCCTTCGTCGTGTAGTCGCTGTAGGTCACAGCCGCCAGACTGGGTGTTCCGACCGCGATGGTCGTCCCCACGACCAGAGTGATCAGAGCTGCAAGAGCGCTTCGTGCCTTCATTCGTTCCTCCCCATTGACAGTGACCGAGTTCGTGAATCTCGATCACCTAGCACCGTAGTCCGGCTCGTCCCGGCTCGTCGATCTTTTCCGGTGAGGTCCGCACAACAACCCGCTCGCCGGCGCCGCTACCCGCTTTCTCCGCGCCGCGGCTCAGGCCCTCGGCTCGGTCTGCTCCGATGCCGGCTGCGGCACGAGGGTGAGCCTCGAGATCCGGTAGCGGTCGGTCTCGGCGACCCGGAGGACGTGGTCGCCGACGACGACGGAGTCGCCCACGACCGCGACCCGTCCGATCCGGTCGAGGACGTAGCCGCCGACGGTCTCGTAGGGGCCTTCGGGGAGCTCGATCCCGAGCTGCTCCTCGAGGTCCTCGAGGATCATCCCGCCGTCGACGTCGTGCAGCTGCTCGGCCGCTTTCGCGTCGACCTCCTGCCGCGCACCGTCGTACTCGTCGTAGATCTCGCCGACCAGCTCCTCGAGCAGGTCCTCGAGGGTGATGATGCCGTCGGTTCCGCCGTACTCGTCGATCACCACGGCGATCTGGTGGCCGTCCTGGCGCATCGTGCGCAGCGCCGTCAGCACCTTCGTGGTGCCGGGCACAGCGAGGATCGGGCGGGTGATGTCGGCGACGCGGCTCGCGGTGCCGGCCTTCTCCGCCTCCGGGAGCGCCGCCATGAGGTCGCGCACGTGCACGAATCCGAGCACATCGTCGCGGTTCTCGCCGACGACGGGGTAGCGCGAGTGCGGCTGGCCGAGCACGGCGCTGTACCCTTCGGCGACGCTCAGTTCGCCGCGGAGGAAGTCGACGTCGGGCCGGGGCCGCATCACCTCGGCGACGCGCCGGTCATCGGCCCGGAAGACATCGGTCAGGAGGCGTCGGTGGTCCTCGTGGATCTCGGTGTTGCTCGAGATCATGTCGCGCACCTCATCGGCCGAGACGCTCTCGCCCTTCTCGCGCGGGTCGGCACCGAGGAGGCGCACCACGGCGTCGGTGGAGACCGACAGGAGCCAGATCAGCGGTCGCATGAGGCGGGCGAGGACGTTGAGCGGCGGCGCGAGCGCCTTCGTGAACGCGACGGACTTCTGCATCGCCAGGCGCTTGGGCACGAGCTCGCCGAGCACCAGCGAGAGGTAGGCGATGACGAGGGTCATCAGGATGAGCGCGACGGTGGAGGCGGCTCCGCTCGAGAGCCCGAGCGACTCGAGCGGAGGCACCAGGTCGGGCGCGATGGTCGAGGCGCCGTACGCGGAGGAGAAGAAGCCGGCGAGGGTGACGCCGATCTGCACCGCCGAGAGGAAGGTGTTGGGATTGCGGACGAGCTCGGCGATCCGGCGGCCCCGCTCGCTCCCCGCCTCGATCGCCCGGACCTGGCTCTCGCGAAGGCTGACGATCGCCATCTCGGTGCCCGCGAAGACGCCTCCGACGAGGACGAACAGCACGACGAGGCCGATGTTGAGGAGGGTGTCGAGATCCACGCGGATCAGAGTAGGGACATCAGCCGTGAGAACGCCTCTCGGTCTTTCAGAGTGCGGGCCGAGGGAGTCGGCGTGCGCGCGGGAGGTGCGGTGCGCGAGCGCGACGACCGCGACTCCTGGACGGTGGGAGGAGTGTGGGAGGGCGACCTAGGGTGAGCACATGCATCCGCTCGACGCACAGGACCCGCTCGCGCACTGCCCGGAGCTCTTCGTCCGCACCCCCGAGGTGCGCTCGTACCTCGACGGCAACTCGCTCGGCCGTCCCCTGCGGGCGAGTGTCCAGCGGCTGACGCAGTTCGCGGAGGAGGAGTGGGGCGGCCGCCTGATCCGAGGCTGGGAGGAGGGCTGGCTCGAGCTGCCGCTCCAGGTGGGCGACGCGCTCGGAGCGGCGGTCCTGGGGGCCGCGCCGGGGCAGGCCGCGGTGGCCGACTCGACGACCGTGCTGCTCTACAAGCTCGCCCGCGCCGCGATCGCGATGCAGGCGGAGGGGGCGCGCGACGAGATCGTCGTGCACGCCGACGACTTCCCGACCGACCGCTACGTGCTCGAGGGGATCGCGGCCGAGACCGGTAGCACGCTGCGCTGGATCACGACGGTTCCGGAGCGCGGAGTCGGCACCGAGGATCTCGCTTCCGTGCTCGGCGAGCGGACCGCGCTCGTGCTGCTCAGTCACGTCGCCTACCGCTCCGGGTTCCTCGCCGATGCCGCCACCGTCACCGCGCAGGCGCACGCGGCCGGCGCTCTGGTGCTCTGGGACGCCTCCCACGCGGTCGGCTCGGTGCCGCTCGAGCTCGACTCGTGGGGCGCTGACCTCGCCGTCGGCTGCTCCTACAAGTACCTCAACGGAGGTCCGGGGGCGCCGGCGTGGGCGTACGTCGCCTCCCGGCACCAGGAGGCGCTTGCGCAGCCGGTGCAGGGTTGGATGGGGGTCGCCGACATGTTCGAGATGGCCCCGGGCTATCGGCCTGCCGCGGGGATGCGCCGCGTGCTCAGTGGGACGCCGCCGATCACCGGGATGATCGCGATGCAGGACATGATCGCGCTGATCGCCGAGACGGGCATGCCCGCGGTGCGCGCCAAGTCGGAGGCGATGACCGCCTATGCCCTGGAACTGATCGACGAGTGGCTGGTGCCGCTCGGGGTGCGGGTGGCGACTCCGCGCGACCCGGCCGAGCGCGGCTCGCACGTGACCATCGCGCACGAGTCGTTCTCGGCACTGGTGCCCCGGCTCCAGGAGGCGGGCGTGATCCCCGACTTCCGCCGGCCGGACGGCATCAGGATCGGGCTCTCGCCGCTGTCGACGACGTTCGCGGAGCTCGAGCTCGGGCTCGCGGAGATCCGGGACGCCCTGCGCTGACCCCGGAGCTCACGGCCCGGTGAGCAGCTGCTGGAGGCCGGCTCCGTAGAGCTCGACGACCTCCTCGAGCGGAGCCTCGCGCAGGTGGACGTCGTCGTAGACGACGAGCGCCGTCATCAGCCCGACGAGCTGTGCCGCGAAGAGGTGTGCTCTCGTCTCGGCGTCGCTCCGAGGGATCAGCGGGGCGATCGGGACCACGAAGCGCTCGATCATCGAGGTGGCGAGGGTGGCGCGGATGTCGGGTCGGCCGGAGGCCCGGACGATCGTGCCGAAGACGACGAGCCCGCCGCGTCCGCGGGACATCATGATTTGGCGGACGACGCGACGGCCGAGTTCCTCGATCGGCCCCTCGATCATCGCCTGGAGCGCACCCGTTCCATCGACGGTCTCGATGAAGAGCGCCTCTTTCGAGCCGAAGTGACGGATCACGATGGCCGGATTCACGTCGGCCACCGCAGCGATGTCGCGGATGCCGGTCGCCTCGAAGCCCCGCTCGGTGAAGAGGCGGGCGGCGGAGCGGCGGATCTCGTCCTTCACCGCCGCCGACCGGTCTCGGCGTGCGGACCCCTGGCCGGCCATGTGGTTCCCTCCTGAGGTTCTCGGCTCCTGAGAATCCTCGCGCTCGGCACCGAGGAACCTCGACGGCGAGAGCATCTTGACTCCAGCGTAAACGTCGATTACGTTGCAAACACCGTTTACTTTGTAACCACCGTTTACCTTTCGAGGAGCCCCCGTGTCGAGCCCGACCACCCCACCGCCCACGCCCGTCGGCGACCCGCCGCGACCTGCGAGCTCCGTGCGCACGGCGCTCCTGGCGCTCCTGCTGCCGCTCTTCTTCGTGATCGTCTTCCCGCTCGCGTTCGTCAGCGCTCTGCACCACCCCGCGCCGAACGACCTCCCCCTGCTCGTCGTCGGCCCCGACCAGGTGGTGGCGCCGATCGCGGAGGGGCTCGACAGCACCGCGGAGTTCTCGGCCGAGCGGACCGACGTCGTCGCCGAGGCGCGCTCGGGCGTCGAGGAGCGGCGCTACGACGGGTCGATCGAGATCTCGCCCGTGGCCGCCGCCGACCCATCGGCCCCTCCGGCCTTCACCGTGACGACCTACGTCGCAGGGGCGGAGGGCCGCTCGGTCGCCGGCGCCGTGCAGGGCGCCGCCGCGCAGGTCGCCGCCCAGCTCGGCACCACGGCGACCGTCGTCGACGTGGCTCCGCTGGCCGCGGCCGACAGCCTCGGCACCGGCCTGTTCTACCTCCTCACCTACACCTCCCTGGGTGCCTACCTGGTGATCATCGTGCTGATGCAGGTGATGCCCGGTGCGCCGCTGCGCCTGCGCTACACCGCGATCTCGATCGCGGCCGTCGTCGCTCCGCTGATCGTCTTCGGGCTCTCCTCGATCTTCCTCGGCGACTACGGAGCGAGCTTCGGCTCGATCGCCGGCCTGCTGGGCGTGAACGCGCTCTACGTCTTCACCGTGGGCTGTGCGGCGATCCTCATCGAGCAGCTCCTGGGCAAGGCGGCCACCTTCGGGATCATGGCGTTCGTCGTGTTCATCAACTTCCCGAGCGCAGGAGGTGCCGGCCCCGCGGCGATGCTCCCCGGCTTCTGGCAGGGCGTGCACGAGGTCTACTTCGGGGCGGGGGCGATGGAGGCGTTCCGCTCGATCGTGTACTTCGGCGGCAACGGCGCGGGCCGCTGGGTTCTGCAGCTGCTCGCCTGGACGCTCGGGCTGATGCTGGTCACCTTCGTCGTGCACCTGGGCAAGACCGTCCGGAGGCAGCGCGCCGAGCTCGCGGATCTCGCCACCGACTCCGCCCCGCCCGCCGAGGCGTGGAGGGCGCCGGAGCAGCCGCGTCACGCCCGCATCGAGACCGTCGTCGTCGACGGTGAGCTGCTCGAACCCGACGACGCCGAGGTCACGCGGCGGTCGATCACCGCCAGCGAGTCCACCACCACCGGAGAGGGAGTCCTGCGATGAGCACGACCGAGCCACGACCGTCCACCCGCACTGCGGGCATCGACCTGACGATGCCCGAGAACCACCTCGATGTCGTCGCCACGCCAGGATCCGTGGACCCCTCGCGGACGGCGTCGCTGCGCACCCGCCTCATCGCGGTGATCTCGATGCCGCTGTTCTTCCTCGTGGCATTCAGCCTCGCCTACGTCAGCGCCGGGCACGCGCCGGTGCCCCACGACCTGGCGATCACGCTCTCGGGCCCGGCGCAGGTCACCGACCAGCTCGCCGATGCGCTCGAGGAGCGCGCGGAGGGTGCCTTCGATGCGAGCCGGGCCGACTCCGCCGAGCAGGCGCGGCAGGCGGTCGCCGATCGCGACGCGGTCGGAGCCGTGATCGTCGACGGCTCGACCGTCACCACGGTGATCGCCTCGGGAGGCGGACGCCTCGCCGCCGCCGTCGTGCAGCAGGTGGGTGACCAGGCCGCGGCGCAGCTCGGCACGACGGCGACGATCGAGGACGTCGCTCCGCTGCCCGCCGACGATCCCGGAGGCTCCGTCCTCTTCTTCTTCCTGGTCATCTGCACGGTCGGCGCGTTCCTCAGCATCACCGCGATCAGCCAGGCGATCCCGCGGGCGGGAGTGAAGGCCCTGCTCGCGACGGCGGCCGGCGCCGCGCTGCTCGTGCCTGTCCTCGGCTTCTCGATGATCAGCCTCTTCGTCGACTTCGGTGTCGACTTCGGCCAGGTCGCGGCGGTGATCGGGGTCGGGATGCTCTACAGCTTCACGGTCGGGGTGATCGCGACCCTGCTCACGCTGCTCCTGGGGCAGGGAGCGGTGCTGGCCGAGATCCTGATCCTGGTCGCCCTCAACTTCCCGAGCGCGGGGGCCAGCACGCCGGAGTCGATGCTGCCGCCGTTCTGGCAGGTGGTGCACAACGGCTGGCTCGGCTCCGGCGGCTTCGAGGCGATGCGGGGCATCCTCTTCTTCGACGGGGCGGGTATCGGCCGCTGGCTCCTCCAGCTCGGAATCTGGACGGTCTCGGCGCTCGTGCTGACGGTGCTGGTCGCGCGCCGCCGGAAGCGGGAGGGCGCGGTGGAGGTGCCCGCGGCGGCGTCTGCGGTCGCCGGCTGACGACCCGGTCAGCGCGCGCGGCGTGTGCGGCGGTCGTTCTCGCGCCGGAGCGCCTCGACGAGCTCGGTCTTGGTCATCCGGGAGCGGCCGGAGACGTCGAGGCGTTTGGCGAGATCCATCAGGTGGGCCTTGGAGGCGTTGGCGTCCACTCCGCCGGCGGTCTCGCCTCCGCCGTCGGGCCCGTGGCCGGCTGCGCGCGAGTCGGAGGGGCCGGCGGCGGCCTTGCGCTCCCAGTGGTCGCCGACCTTCTCGTACTCGTGCTTCAGCGCGGCGAACGCGGTGCGGTGGGCGCGTTCGCCCTCGCCGTAGCTCTCCACGGCGGAGTCGTGCGCGGCCGACCAGAGATCCTGCGCGTGCTCGTCGGACCGTTCGATGGTCGACGGCATCCGTTCCTCGCGGGGCATGGCGACCTCCCTCTCGTCTCGGCGACGCTACCCGCCTTCCTCCGGGCCGTCACCCGTTTCGCGGCCGCCACCCGGCCCGCGCGATGCACAGGGGCGGCAGCGCTCGCAGTCGCATCCTGCTCAAGAGGGGTCAGCCCAGGAGGCGGTCGCGGAGGTAGTCGCTCGCGAAGCGGCCCGAGGGGTCCCACTCGGCCCGGAGCGCGCGCCACTCGGCGAGGTGCGGGTAGAGCGGGGCGATCTCGTCGGCTCGGGCCAGGAAGTGCTTGCCCCAGTGCGGGCGGGCGCCGAGCGGGAGCAGAGCGCCCTCGACCGCGGGGAGCACGGCGTCGACTCCGGCCCGGTCCTTCGCGAAGGTGAAGTGCACGCCGACGCTGTCGCGGCCCTGGGCCGGGGAGAGCCACTGGTCGTCGGCCGCCATCGTGCGCAGTTCGGTGATCAGCAGCACCTCGTCGATCCGCTCGCCGATCGCGCGGAGGGCGACGATCGCCTCGCGGATCCTCTCGCGCGGCACCATGTACTCGCTCTGGATCTCGTCGCCCGCGCTCGGCTCGCGGTCGAGGCGGAAGTGCGGGAGTCGTTCGGACCACGGCCCGATCGAGCCGCCGAACGGGTTGAGGTTGGAGTCGACACCCTCGGACACGGCGAACAGGCTGGCCGCGGCGGCGACCGCGCCCAGGTGCGTCGCGTCGACGTCGGCGACGACTCCGCTCTCGACCCGGGTCTTCAGCCAGAGCTGCTCGACGGCGGGGCTCGACCAGTGCGTCATCAGGCTGACGCTGTAGGCGGAGGAGGTGATCGCCTCGAAGTCGTCGAGCACGCGCTCCCAGGGCAGGTCGACGAACGCGTCCTGCCGCACGTCGAAGGTCGGCTGGACGTCGAGGGTCACCCGGGTGACGACGCCGAAGGCGCCGAGGCCGACGACGACGCCCTCGAAGCCGGGTTCTCCGCGGCGAATCGTGCGCAGCGAGCCGTCGGCGGTGACCAGCTCGAGGGCCGAGACGGCGGAGGAGAGGTTGGCGTTGCCGTCTCCGGAGCCGTGGGTGCCGGTCGCGATCGCGCCGGCGACCGAGATGTGGGGGAGCGAGCCCATGTTGTGCAGGGCGTAACCGGCGCTGTGCAGGTGTGCGGCGAGGACGCCGTACCGGGTGGCGCCTCCGACGGTGACGGTGTTCGCCCCTGCGTCGATCTCGGGGTCGGAGGGCAGGCGGCCGAGGTGCAGGAGGACGCCGGGCGTGTCGGGCAGCGCGGTGAAGGAGTGGCGGCTGCCGAGCGCGCGGACGCGGTCGTTCTCGCGGACCAGGCGCTGCACCTCCTCGATCGACTCGGGCTCGATGATGTCGGCGGCGCGGTACTCGTAGGTGCCTGCCCAGTTGCTCCGGTGCGTCATGCGTCCATTCTGCCGCGCCGTCCTGCGTTTTGTTGTCATCGGCAACGAACGGACCGCCGGCTACCGCGGCTGCGCACCTGCCGAGCGGGCCCGGGTCGCTCAACCCGGTCCGGCCCGCGGGAACTCACTGTTCTCGCGAGCCGGACCGGATCCGACGCGGCGGGCGGCACCCGTGCGCGCCCGTCGACGGTCCCGGAGGGGTCAGCGCCGGCGTCGCAGCAGCGCGTCGCCCGAGAGTCGGCCCGCGCCGGTCAGCGCGAGCGCCGCTGCTCCGGCGGCGAGGACGAGGACGAACTCGATTCCGCCGGTGGCCGCGAAGAACCCGTTCGGAGCATGCACGACGACGAGGGCGACCAGAGCGGTGATCGCGAGGCCGGCGGCGGCGATCCTGGTCATGACGCCGACGATGATCGCGGCACCGGCGAGCAGCTCGGTGAACGCCGCCACCGGAGCGAGCGCGGCCGCGAACGGGATGCCCATGGCGTCGAAGCCCTCGGTCGTCGCGCCGAGTCCGTCAATGGCGATCTTCTGCCAGCCGTGGGCGATGAACACGGCGCCCAGGGCGAGTCGGAGCAGGAGCAGCCCGAGCGAGGTGCCCAGCGCAGAGGACCTGTGTGAGGTGGGGGCGGTGTCGGGTCGGTCGAGTGTTGCGGTCATGGCGGGCCTTCCGGTCGGAACTGAGCTCGAGCTGAGCGGGGGATACACGCCATTGTGATGAGAACTCGACTGTAGGCAGTGCCCGCGGAGAGATGCGCTCCGCGCGGCGGTCTGTGAGATTTCACGCAGGTTCCGCTCAGCCGGAATGCGTCCACCGCGCGTCCGGCTCGCAGGATCGTGCTAGGCCCGTCAGACCCCGCTGTGCGGCCCCGGGACCAGCCGCGACGAGCTCGTTGCAGCGAGCGCGCCGCGTCCCGCTGCGGGATCCGAGGGGAGCGACGCTCACGGAAGCCTCGCGCCGCAGGCCGCCGGCGTGCGAGCATTCCCTCAACCCCTCGGCGATGCCGACCTCTTGAGAAGGACCTGCGCGATGACGCCTCCCGCCCCCACCCGTCCGCTGGCCTCCGGGCTCGTCGCCCTCCTCGCCGCCGGAGCGCTGCTGCTCGGGGGCACCCCCGCCCTGGCCGAGGACGCGCCCCTCACGTCGACGCGGGAGGACCCCGGAGCGCCGCTCTCGGCCACCCGCGAGGACGCCCCCGAGCTCACCCCCTCGGCCGACGCCGCAGCGCAGGCCTCCGGCCAGTACTACAACGCGCTCGTCGGAGGCGAGGAACTGGCCCGCGGAGAGCGCATCACCTCGGAGCGTGACGGCGGCTGGCGATTCGAGATGCAGACGGACGGCAACGCGGTCATCTACGACCCGAGCGGTCGCGCGACTTTCGGCACGGGCACCGAGGGCCGGGGCGACCACCTCGTCATGCAGGCCGACGGCAACCTCGTTGTCTACTCCTCCGGCGGCCGCCCGGTGTGGAATACCGTCACGCCCGACGAGCCGAACGCCGCGGTGATCATCCAGGAGGACGGCAACCTCGTCGTCTACCGCGAGAACGGCACACCCGCGTGGGCCAGCAGCGTCAACGGCCGGATCGCGGAGCCTCCGATCGACACACTCTTCGCGGGGCAGACGCTGCGGGCGAACCGCCAGCTCACCTCCGAGAACGGCCGGTTCACCGCACGGATGCAGGACGACGGCAACCTCGTCGGATACGGCCCGCAGGGCGTCGTCTGGAACACGGGCATCCGCGGCGCCGGTAACCGTCTCGTGCTGCAGGAGGACGGCAACGCGGTCGTCTACGGCGCCGACGGTTCGGTCAGGTGGTCGTCGGACACCCGCGGGACCGACCTGCGCCTCGGCATCACGAACGCCGGCTCGCTGATCATCGTCAACCAGGACGGCTCAATCATCTGGACCAGCCAGGCCGCACTCCCCTCGAGCACCCTCTACGCCACGAACGGACTCGACGCAGGCAGCCTGCTGCGCTCGCCCAACGGCGCCTACCGCGCTCTGATGCAGGCCGACGGCAATTTCGTGGTCTACGGACCCTCCGGCCCGGTCTACTCGACCGGCACCTCCTCGGCGGGGAGCGCGTTCGTCCTCTACGACGACGGCGTCATGGCCGTGGTCACCCGCGACGGCTCGGTGACCTGGTCGGCGTCGGCCTCGCCCTCATCGGTCGCCCCCTACCGCCTGGTTCTCCAGGACGACGGCAACCTCGTGCAGTACGACGGGCGCGGCGCGCCCAGCTGGTCGATCCGCTGATCGGCTCGTCGCGCTGCCGAGGGACCCTCGATCGCTCGGGGTTCCCTCGCTGATGAGCCACTGGGTGACGCGTCAGGAGGGCGGGAGGCGGCAGGCGTAACAGGACGGCCCGGCCAGCGCGGGTCCTCCGGGGCGGCGGACGCCGTGAAGCCGAGCGCTCGGTAGAACCCGATCGCGTCGTCGTCCGTCTCGGCGAGGAACGCCGCGGAGGGGTGCCGGCGCCTGATCTCGGCGACGATCGCGCGTCCGCTGCCGCGGACCGCCGAGGCGATGTACTCGATCGTGACGGCTCCGAAGCCGACCTGGTGCGCGGCGAGGCGCCAACGACGCCGCCGTCGACGACTCCGATCACGCCGAGCCCGGGCAGCTCGTGCTCGCGGATCGCCCGCAGCGCCGTTTCGTCGGCCTCGGCCGCCCGCCACAGCAGCCGCACCGCCTCGGGTGTCGCGAGGTCGTCGGCGTCGAGCTCCCTGATCAGCACCGCCCATCCTGGCGCACCTCCGGAACCGTCCGCACTCCTCCGACCGCCGGACACGGCCGCTGACGGCCGGAAGACCCCCGGACTCGTCCGAGGGTCTTCCAGCCGCGCTCTGCGCGCTACGCCGGGCAGGTGCCCGAGAGCACGACGTTGACGTAGCCGGCTCCGTCGCTGCTCATCGTCGAAGCGGACGACACGCCCCGGCGGATGACCGTGTCGCGGTAGTAGATCGCGTCTCCCGATCGGAAGAACTCGTCTCCGAGCGCGGTCGCGCCGCTCGGGACCGAACCCCACGTTCCGCTGAGGGTGCTGCCGGTGTAGGTCTGCGCCGTGCCGCCGTCGAGGACGATGTCGACAGTCGACTCGGATCCTGCCGCAGCGCCCGGCTTGTGCACGTGCGCCGAGCTCACCCCGGAGGCCACGAACTGCTCGCCGAAGAAGAGGTTGCTGCCGGACAGGAAGTACCCCGCGCCCAGCGCGGTCGACCCCGAGCCGGTGCTGGCGATCGTGCTCTCCTGCACTCCGTTGAGGAAGACGGCCGACCCGCCTGAGGCGAAGACGACCGTGGCGCGGTCGCCGGAGCCGTCGCCCGCGACCGCGGACGCCACGTTCTCGGCGACGAGGGTTTCGTTGTAGTAGAGGGACTTCACGCTGCCGTTGGTCAGGTAGTAGTTCGCCCCGAGCGGCGTGACCGACGCTCCGGTCGAGGAGAGCGAGCTGACGAGCACGCCGTCGCGGTAGGTACGTGACCCGCCCGAGGCCTGGACGACGTTCACCCAGTGCCCGTCCGAGCCCACGCGCAGAGAGGTCGCGGCGGAGGCCGCTCCCGTCTGCACGATGTCGTTGCCGTAGTAGAGGGTGCCGTCGGGGGTGAGGAAGTAATTCCCGCCCAGAGCCGTCGCCGTCGAGGGGACCGACGGGTAGCTCGCGAAGAGGCCCTCGTTCTGCCAGACCTCGGCGCCGGTCGGGAGCGGCGTCACCGAGATCTGCTCGGAGTCGACGAGGCCGTTCCACGTCGCGGTGATCGCGCCGGGGGTGGACGAGTCGGTGGTGATCGCGGGCAGCGTCGCGGTGCCTCCCGACGTGGGGAAGGTTCCGGAGGTGCTGCCGTCCGAGAAGGTGAAGCCGGCCGGCAAAGTCACGCGGATGGGGGAGCCGTCCGGAGCGGGCTGCCCGTTCTGGGTCGCCCTCACCTGCACGCCCGTGAGCTCGCCGCACTGCTGCAGCGCATACGGTCCGTTGACGAACTCGAGGGCGGCGGCGTTCGACGCGGCGAGCGCCGGGGTGGCGAAGGCGGCGGCGACGACCGGGATGGTCCAGGCCGCGCCCTGGACGAGGGTGCGTCGGCGGGGACGGCCGCCGGACACGGAGTCATCGGGGATCGTCCATTCGGATCCGGTGGGGATGCGGTGCTCGTGGGCGGAGGAGTTCTTGTCGGCCATGGTGGCTCGCCTTTCCTGTCAGTGGTAGTGCGTGTGTGGGGACGTGAAAGAGGCTCGCCACTACCGTCACCGGGAGGGGCCTTCTCGCGGAGAGACGGGTGATCCGCGCACCGGATTTCGGTGGATCGGCGTCCCCGCCTCTCCGTGGCTCGGCCGATCCGGCGTCGGCGGTGACCATGCTGGTACCCGCTTCTCGCGGATCGGAGCGGAGGCGACCATGGCTGCGAAGGCCGATCGACCGGTGCACGCGGAACGGGATGTCTCCCTCGCAGGCGTGGACGCGGCGATGTGGTTGGCGGCGCGAGGCCTGGACACGGCGTCGAGGTCGCCACCCGCCCGCATCGCCGCGGACTCGATCGAACTGCGGGACCTCGCGTTCTCTCGGACCTGGGCGACGCCCCTCCGCTTCTCGGCGCGCCTGACCGAGGAGGACGCCCTGCTGATGACCGTCGTCTCGGGTGCTCTCGACGTCGAGGTTGACGGCTCGGTCCTCACCGTCAAGGCCGGAGGGTCGCTGACCCTGGGCCCGCAGCCGGAGGCGGTCGTCACCGCGAGCCGGCCCGTCGCCTGGATCCTGGTGCGGCTGCGGCGGTCGCTGTGGGAGGACCCGCGCGTGTCGAGCGCAGCTGTCACGACGCGATCACTGCCTGCGCTGGGGACGACCAAGGTGCTGATCGCGCTCGTCAACTCGCTCCTCGCCACCTCCATCGATGCTGATGCGAGGGCCTGGCGGCACCTGAGCTCAGCCGTCGAGGAGACCGTCCTCGCGCTTGTCCACGAGCACGCGCCGCGTGCCGACGCGTCGACGGCGACCACGGCGGAATGGGTGCTGTTCTCGCGCGCGATGGCGATCATCGACGCCGACTCCTCGGACACCGGACTGACCGTGGCCGAGCTCGTCCGGCGGGTGAACTCGTCGGCGACGCGGGTGGGCCGGGCGTTCTCGGTGCACGGCACGACGGCGGCCGAGCAGATCCGGCTGGCCCGGGTCCGGACCGCTCAGCGGCTGCTCGGCGCGGCGCGGGTCACCTCGCAGGAGGAGCTTGAGGCCGTCGCTCGCCGCGCGGGGTTCCGCACGGTCGCCACCATGTGGCGGAGCATCCGGCGATCGCGCCCGGCAGCCTCCGGGTGACGTCCCACCCTGGCGTACCCAGGGTTCCCTCGGCGAGGCCCGCGTCAGCGCGAGTGGTGCCGGCCGATCGGCAGCACCAGCGGGGTCCGCGACACCGGGTCCTCGATCACACGCGACTCCATGCCGAAGACGGCGCGCACCGTCTCGGGCGTCACCACCTCGGCGGGGGCACCGGAGGCGTAGAGCGCGCCTGCGCGGACCGCGAACAGATGGTCGGCGTAGCGTGCGGCGAGGTTCAGGTCGTGCAGGACGATCACGATGGTGGTGCCGCGCGAGCGGTTGAGGTCGGTGAGCAGATCGAGCACCTCGACCTGGTGGGACACATCGAGGTAGGTCGTCGGCTCGTCGAGCAGCAGCACGTCGGTCCGCTGTGCCAGAGCCATCGCGATCCACACCCGCTGCCGCTGCCCGCCGGAGAGCTCGTCCACCGGCCGGTCGGCGAGCTCGAGCGTGCCGGTCGCACGCAGCGCGTCCTCGACGATCGCGTCGTCGTCGGTCCCCGAGCCTCGGCCGAGGAATCCCCGGTGCGGATAGCGGCCGCGCGCGACGAGGTCCGAGACGGCGATCCCCTCCGGGGCGATCGGCGTCTGCGGCAGCAGCCCGACCTGCTGCGCGACCTGCCGCGTCGGGAGGCGGTGGATCGCCTGCCCGTCGAGCAGGACCGCTCCGTTCCGCGGTGTGATCAGCCGGGCCATCGCCCGGAGGAGGGTCGACTTGCCGCAGGCGTTCGCTCCGACGATCACGCTGATCGCCCCCGTCGGCACGGTGAGCGAGAGCCCGTCGACGACGACGCGCTCGTTGTACGCCAGCGTCACGGCGTCGGCGCTCAGGGTGTGCGGTGCGGTCACAGGGAACCTCCGGTGCGATTGCGGCGGGCGAGGAGCCAGAGCAGGAACGGGGCGCCGAGAGCGCCCGTGACGACTCCGACCGGGAAGCGGGCGCCCGAGAACACGGCGCCGACGACGTGCTGCGCGAGCAGATCGGCGGCGAGGACGACCACCACTCCGACGAGGGCGGAGGGCATCAGGAGCGAGCGGGCGCTCGGCAGCAGGCGGTGCGCGATCGGACCGGAGACGAACGCGACGAACGCGATCGGCCCCGTCGCGGCGGTCGCGACGGCGACGAGCCCGACTCCGACCGCGAGCAATGCCAGCCGGCTGCGGCGCACGTCGACGCCGAGGGCGCTTGCTGACTCGTCGCCGAGCTGGAGCACCGAGAGCCTGCCGGCGAGCAGCAGGGCGAGCGGCACGAGCACGAGCATCGACAGTGTCAGCGGCGGCACGCTCGACCACGCGGCCGAGTTGAGACTCCCGCTCAGCCAGCGCAGCGACTCCTGCACGTCCTCGAAGTCCGCGCGCGTCTGCACGTAGGCGATCACGCTCTGGAACATCGCCGCGACCCCGATGCCGATCAGGATCAGGCGCGCGCCGATCACTCCGCCGCCCTCGGCGAGGCTCGCGATGAGCAGCGCCGTGGCGAGACCCGCGGCGACCGCGATCACCGAGACCGCGCCTCCCGAGAGACCGAAGAAGGCGATGGCGACGACGGCCGCGGCGCTCGCGCCCGAGGTGATGCCGATGATGTCGGGACTCGCGAGTGCATTGCGCAGCATCGTCTGGAAGATCACCCCACCCATCCCGAACCCGACGCCCACGAGTACCGCGGTGATCGTGCGGGGCAGGCGCAGGGTGCCAACGGTGAAGGAGGCGCCGGGCACGCTCTCGCCGAGGACCACCCGGATCACCTGCGGCACCGAGTAGACGGTGCTGCCGACCGTGAGCGAGACGACGACGAGCGAGAGGGCGAGCGCGGCCAGCACGGCGCATCCGATCACCGTCCGCCGTCGACGCACCCTCCGCCCCGCGGTGATGCTCGCGATCACAGCGCGCGCACCTTCGAGCGGCGCACGATCGCGATCAGCACAGGGGCGCCGATCAGGGCGGTGACGATCCCGACTTCGACGTCGCTCGGCCGGGCGACCACCCGGCCGACCACGTCGGCGACCAGCAGCAGAAGTGCCCCGAGCAGAGCGGAGGAGGGGAGCAGCCATGCGTGCGCGGGCCCGGTGACGCGGCGCGCGAGGTGCGGTACGACCAGGCCGATGAATCCGATCGGGCCGGCGATCGCGGTCGCGGCTCCGCACAGCAGCACCGCGGAGACTCCCGCGAGCATGCGGATGCGCCCCACGCGGCGGCCGAGGCCCGTCGCCAGCTCGTCGCCGAGCGCCAGCGCGTCGAGCCCGCTCGCGCTCGCGAGCGCAAGCACGAGGCCGATAGCGAGGAACGGCAGCACCTGCACGATGCTCGTCGGGTCGGCGCTGCCGACTCCGCCGACCTGCCAGAAGCGGAAGCGGTTGAGCGTCGTCTCCTGGGTGAGCAGGACGGCGCTGATGAGCGAGGTGAGCGCGGCGGCGGTGGCGGCCCCGGCGAGCGCCAGCTTGAGCGGAGTCGCGCCCTCGCGGCCGATCGACGCGACGGCGTAGACGAAGGCGCCGGCCGCCGCCGCGCCGAGGAACGCCAGCCCGATGAACTGCGGCACGCTGGTCGCTCCCACCCCGGCGATGCCGAGTACCACCGCGAGCGAGGCGCCGGAGTTGAGGCCGAGGATCCCCGGATCGGCGAGCGGGTTGCGGGTGAGGCCCTGCATCACGGCTCCCGAGAGTCCGAGTGCTGCGCCGACCAGGATCGCGAGAACGGTGCGCGGCACCCGTCCCTGGACGGCCGCATCGACGATGGAGGCGGGATCGGGGGCGGTCAGCGCCGACCAGACCTCGGTGAGCGGGATCTCGCGCGAGCCGTAGACGAGCGAGAGGATGCAGGCGACGGCGAGGGCGACGAGCGCCGCGACGAGCGCGAGCATCCGCCGCCGTGCACGCCCTGCGGCGCCCCGACCGCGAGTGTCCTCGCGTCCGGGGCGCCGCAGTGGTGCAGGTGGTCTGCTGGTCACGACACCTTGTCGGCGGCTGCGGCCAGGCCGGCGGTGTACTCGTCGAGCACCCAGGGGATGCTGAGCAGGTTCGGCGAGGAGGTGGCCATGGCGGCCGAGGAGCCGTCCTTGAGCACGTAGACGGATCCGCGTGCGACGGCAGGGATCTTGGAGAGCAGCGGGTCGGCCTGCAGTGCCGCGAGGGTGGTGTCGTCGCCGTAGACGACGAGCACGTCGGCGTCGAGCTGGTCCGCGTTCTCGGAGCTGAGGGTGCCGCTGAACGCTTCGGAGTCGCCCGAGAGCTCGGTGACGCTGGGGGCGACGTCGAGGCCGAGGTCCTCGACGAACTTCACCCGCGCGTCGTTCGGCGTGTAGTACGTGAACGAGCTCGCGTCGGTGGGGTCGTACCAGCCGTACATGAAGGTGGTGCCCGCGAGCTGCGGGTACGCGGCCGTGGCCTGGCTGATCTCGCTCTCGACCTCGCCGACCTTCGCGACCGCCTCGTCCTCCAGGCCGAGTGCGGCTCCGTCGAGCTTCGCCGAGTCCTGCCACGTCGTGCCCCAGGGCAGGCCCGGGTAGGCGACGGTCGGGGCGATCTGGCTGAGCGTGTCGTAGTCCTGCTGGGTGATGCCGGAGTAGGCCGAGAGGATCACGGTCGGCTCGAGGTCCGAGATGGCCTCGAAGGGCACACCGTCGGTCTCGTCGAAGAGGGCTGGAGTCTCGGCGCCGGCAGCGTCGAGTGCCTCCTTCGTCCACGCGAGCAGGCCGTCGCCGTCCTCGTCGCCGTAGGAGGCGCGGGTGAAGCCGACGGGGGTGACCCCGAGCGCCAGGGCGACGTCCTGGTTCGTCCAGCTCGTGGCGACGACGCGGTCGGCCGACTCGACAGTGGTGCTGCCGAACGCGTGCTCGACGGTGACGGGGAGACCCTCGCCGGTCGAGGCGGCGCTGCTCTCGGAGGTGCCCTCGGAGCCGGCGTCGGCTCCTCCCGCGCAGGCGGTGAGCAGCAGGGCGGCGAGGCCCATCGAAGCGACGGCGGTCAGGCGGAGGGGGGTGCGGGTGGCGGGCACGATGATCCTTCGGAGGAGGGTGAGGTTGCGAAGGTTACCCTAACCTAACTGCCGAGCGTGGGCCAGTTGCCCAGCGCATCGGTCTGCGCTCCCGAGTCGATCCGGTCGCCCGTGCGGGATGGACTCTGTCCCGTGACTGTCGGAGCGGCAGGCGTGCTCCGATGCTGAGGTGCCCGTCGCGGTAGTCCGGCACCGCCATCATCCTGCGACGTCGGATCGTGCGAGTCGTCCGGGCGGGCCGTCGGTGATGGATCGATCTGACGGGCGGCGGATCGGAGGTTCGGAGTGCGTGCCATCCCCTCGACGATCGCCGTGCACGCGGTGATCCGTCCCCCTTTTTGGCGCGTGATGGACCTTGTGTCCAGAATGACGATCTCTCTACTGTCGTCGACAGTCGGGTCGGGTCGGGGCTCGTCGAGGCGATTCTGGAGGATGCCATGTCTGTTCGAACTCTCGTCACGTCCATCGCTCGCGTCACTGCGGCGACCGCTCTCGCGGCTGCGCCCGCGCGAGCGGATTCGTCCAACGAAGCGGCAGGATGCTCCCTCACCACCTCGACGCCCTACCGGACGACGGACCTCCGCCTCGGAGCATGGGGACGTGCCGATCGCGATACCTCCGCGGACCGCTCGCTCAGCGTGCAGGTCTGGCACTACGACGACTACCTACCGGACGCGCTCGTCTTCACGTCGACCGACGCCGAGGACGGCTCGCACGTCTTCACGAGCAACGAGCAGTGCGACAGCGGTGGCGACACCACATACTTCGCGTCCGGGGACGTGAACGGGGGCGGCGGCACGATCGTCACAACGGGGGACACCGACCGCATCGTGTTCAGCCACTGCTGACCGTGGCCGACCCGAAGCGCAGCATCGCGCTCGACGACGTGCGCCTCGCCCGCGGGAGGCGCGACGTGCTCCGGGGGCTTTCGCTGACGATCGATCCCGGCCTGACCGTCGTACTCGGGCGCAACGGCGCCGGCAAGAGCACCCTGCTGGAGGCGCTCGCCGAGGCGCGGCCTCCGTCGTCCGGCTCCATCGTGATCGGTGCTCGGGCGCTCGACGAGGGTTCCCGGGAACGGCGCGCGGTGTGGCAGAGGTCGGCTTCCTGGCGCAGGCGGTCGGATTCCCGCTGTCCTTTACGGCGCAGGAGTGCGTCGAGTACTGCGGCTGGCTCAAGGGTCTGCCGCATCGGGACCGTCGGCGGCGAGCGCGAGACGCCCTCGGACTCGTCCGTCTGGCCGACTCCGCTGGCAGCCGGTTCGGGTCGCTCTCGGGAGGGATGCGGCAGCGGGTCGGCATCGCCGCCTCCCTCGTCCACGAGCCCGCGTTCTGGATTCTCGACGAGCCCTCCGTCGGGCTCGACCCCGAGCAGCAGAGCTTCTTCCGCGAGGTAGTGGCCGAGCGTTCGCGCTCGAGCACAGTGCTGCTCAGCACGCACCTGTTCGCCGACGTCCCGGAGCCGGCGACCCGTGTCGCGGTCCTCGGCGGGGGACGCGCGCTCTTCGACGGCACCGCGAGCAGCCTCGGCGAGGGCGAGGGCGAGGGCGAGGGCGAGGGCGAGGGCGAGGGGGACGGCGAGGGCGTCGGCGAGGGCGCGTGGCGCGCGCGCACCGAGCGCGGCTACGAGGAGCTCCTCCGGCGCGAGCTGGGGCCGGCGTCGTGATCGCGCTGCTGCGCTCCTCCGTCGCACGCTTCTGCTGGCCGATCCTCGCCGCCGCGGTCGTCGCCGCGTTCACCGGAGTGAAGCCCGTCGGCGTCTGGGAGTGGTCCAGCGCGACGCAGGGGATCACCTCGTCGCTGGCGATCCTGGCTCCGATCGTGGTCGGGCTCGCGGTGCTCGACGCAACCCGGTGGTACTCGGCCGACGAGCGACGGCGGCTGAGGCAGGCCGCGATCGATCCGATGCTCCCCGTTGTGAGTCACGCTGCGGCCGGAGCAGCCTGGTGCCTGCTCGGGTACGCCGTCGGAGGCATCGTGGTCGCCGCGCTCTTCGTCGCGCACGACGGGCAGGGCAGTCCGGTGTGGTCGTGGCTCGCGGCCTCGGCGTCCGCGCTGCTGCTCGCGTGGAGCGCGGGTCATCTCGTCGGCGTGCTCGCGCGCGGCCGCTGGATCGTCGCTCCGCTCGCCGCACTGGGCACCTACTTCGGATTCATCCCGGCGACGCAGCTGCCGCAGGGCGGATGGCGGTGGCTCTCGCACCTGTACGTCCTGACCGGCGATCAGACCGACGTCTTCTCCGGCTACCGGGAGAGCACACTCCTCGGCGAGATGCTCTGGTACTCGGGCGCGGCCGTCGTCGCACTGGGCGTCGCCGCCCTCGTGCTCGGCCAGCGCAGACGGAGAGCAGTCGCCCTGACGGTCGTCGCCGCCGTGGTCGCGGGTCTCGGTGTCGGCGGAATCGCCCAGGGGCGGGGTGTGATCCTCGAGGGCGAGTCCGGAGTCGACCTGACCTGTGCGAGCGGACGGGTCGAGGTGTGTGTCGCGGCTCCGTACGCCGCAGGCCTCGGCCCGCTCGTCGAGGCCTTCGACGCCCTCGAAGGGAGGGTTGCGGGGACCGCGCTGGACGTCGCCACGGTTCATCAGGGATACGGAGGTGGGGCATCCACGGACGGCGAGATCTACCTGCACGACCTCGCGCCGGGATACGCGGAGCGGGCGGTGAGGATGTACGTGTCGACGCGCCTGGGCGCACTACCGTGCCGCGGTGACTCCGGGGCCGTGCTGCCCCTGATCGCGCAGTGGCTCGCGGGCGGCGATGTGCAGCGCTACGAGCACGCCTCGCCTGGTCTGGTCGCGGGCTCGGCGCGCTTCGCCGGTCTCAGCGAGGGGGAACGGATCGCGTGGTTCTCCCGCCACGCCGATGCGCTGCTTGCCTGCACCGTCACCCTCGCTGATCTGTGATGCAGGACCTGCTTGTGGCTCTGCGCCTCCGGCGCTTCCGCGTGTTCGTCGGAGTGCTGGCGGCGACGATCGCCGGTGGGCTGCTGGTCGGCTCGGCCGCCGTGCAGCCGCGGAGTGGAGTCCCGTTCCAATACCCGCTCGCGATGGCGGTTCCCGCGGCGATCGGCACCGCCCTGATCGCCCTCTCCCGCTCCGCTCTGGCGCGGTGGGAGCGGACCGCCTCCCGCCCGATGCGCGCGCTGAATCTGGCGGTCACGGCACTCGAACTCGCCCTCGCGCTCGTCGCGCTCCTCCCGCTCGCCCTCGTCACCGGTCCGGAGCAGGGCTACGTCTCTGCCGCCCGCAACCTCCTCGGCTTCACCGGCCTTGCGGCGATCGGTTCCGCTCTCGGTGGGCCGCGCTCCAGTTGGCTGCTCCCGCTACTGGTGCTCGCGATCCCGCCGTTCTTCTTCCCGAGCGCCGAGGCGGACTCCCTCGGGCTCGTCACGTTCTATGCCCAGCCCGACTCCGCGGCGAACGCCCTCGTCTCGTGCGTGCTCCTCGGCGGGCTCGGCCTCGCGCTGACCGCCGTCCGTCGTCGGAGGTGACGCGCGACGTCTCCAGTCGCGCCGTCGATTCGTCGCGCGGTCCGTGCGAGCGGGACGAAGGGTCCTCCCTGACGGATCGACCGTCGGGCGCCCTGACGGCGCCGCCCGCGCGTTGCTCATCGCTGCGACCGCCCGGCCACGGCGAAGGGGCGCGACCGAGCATTCGAAGGGGTGGGCGCCGGGCTCAGACCCCGGGGAGTGCCCTGTCGCGGGCGTCACCGTCGTGCGTCGACGAGGTCCGGCACGAGCAGCCCTGCGGCGGCGCGGAGTTCCTCGACGCGGTCGAGCTGCTCCCAGGTGAATCCGGGGAGCTCGCGGCCGAAGTGGCCGTAGGTCGCGGTCTGCGCGTAGATCGGTCGGAGCAGGTCGAGGTCGCGGATGATCGCGGCCGGACGCAGGTCGAACACCTGGCGGATCGCGGCTTCGATCGCGGTGTCGTCGACGTGCCCGGTGCCGAAGGTCTCGACGTACAGGCCCACGGGCTTCGCGCGGCCGATCGCGTACGCGACCTGGACCTCGAGGCGGTCGGCGAGACCCGCGGCGACCGCGTTCTTCGCGACCCAGCGCAGGGCGTAGGCGGCGGAGCGGTCGACCTTCGACGGGTCCTTGCCGCTGAACGCGCCGCCGCCGTGCCGGGAGGCGCCTCCGTAGGTGTCGACGATGACCTTGCGGCCGGTCAGCCCGGCGTCGCCCTGGGGGCCGCCGATCTCGAAGCGGCCGGTCGGGTTGACGATGATGTCGACGTGCGACGAGTCGAGATCGACGAGGTCGAGCACCGGGCGGATCACGTGCTCGGTGACTGCCGCGGTGAGCTCGGCGAGCGTGATGCTCGGCGCGTGCTGGGTCGAGAGGACGACGGTCTCGACGGTCCTCGGCACGACTCCGTCGTAGCCGATGGTCACCTGGGTCTTGCCGTCAGGGCGCAGGAACGGCAGCTCGCCGGACTTCCGGACCGCGGCCAAGCGCTCGGCGAGGCGGTGCGCCACCCAGATCGCGACGGGCATGTACTCGGGCGTCTCGTTCGTCGCGAATCCGAACATGATGCCCTGGTCGCCCGCACCCTGGCGGTCGAGCGGATCGACTCCCGCGCCGGAGCGCGCGTCGAGGGACTCGTCCACCCCCTGGGCGATGTCCGGCGACTGCGCGCCGATCGACACCTCGACACCGCAGGTGCGCCCGTCGAAGGAGACCTCGGACGAGGTGTAGCCGATCCCGGTGATCACGTCGCGCACGAGCGCCGGGATCTCCACGTAGCCGGAGGTCGTGACCTCGCCGGCGACGTGCACGAGGCCGGTCGTCACCATCGTCTCGACCGCCACCCTGGCGTGCGGGTCGACGGCGAGCAGCGCGTCGAGGATGCTGTCCGAGATCTGGTCGCAGATCTTGTCGGGATGCCCCTCCGTCACTGATTCGGAGGTGAACAGGCGCAGGCTGGTGCTCTCGGTCATGGTTCCCTTTCTCGGAGTGCGGTCGTGTTCCGGGGCCGGAACGACAGGGCGAGGCTGAACGCGACTCCGATCACCGCGAGCAGCGACCAGCCGGCCGACGGGCCCGCCAGCGTCGACGACGACACGATGAGCACCGGGAGTGCGGCGGCGGTGATGCCCCACGACGAGCCGATGATCCCGATCGCTGCGGCGTGGAGTCGGGGCGGCGTCCGCGCGAGGACGGTCGGAGCCATCCCGGCGGTGAGCAGCAGCTCCGCGATCGTCCAGCCGAGCCCGAGGACCACCCAGCTGTCGGTGGCCGCCACGGTGATCGAGGTCGCGGTGGCCGCGGCGAAGCCCCAGACGAGGTAGCTCGTGGATCTCGCGTCGCGGACGACCCGTACGACGAACGGCTGGAGGACGAGGATGAGGACGCCGTTCAGCAGGGCGGCGAGGACGAACGAGTCGGGGTGTCGCGTGACGAGCGCGAAGGTCATGCCCAGGCCCTGCATGATCGCCGTCGCGGCGAGGCCGATTCCGAGCGCGAACGCGAGGTCCTGCACGCCTCCGATGCCGAGTATCCGCCGGCCCGCGAGCGGCGGCACGGTGGGACGCCCGAGCGTCAGGACGACCGGTGCCGTCGCGATGAGGACGACGCCTTCCACGGTGAACAGCACGCCGTACTGCTGGTTCGAGGCGGAGACGAGCCCGGCGATGCCCGTGGCCACCGCGGCTCCGAGGTTGGCGGCCCAGGCGATCATCGACTGGGTCCTCGTCTGCAGGCCGTCCGCCGACGCGAACGTGATCAGCGTCCCGAGGAGGGAGCGCGCGAGGCTCGAGGTCGCCCCGACGACGAACATCAGGCCGGCGATGACCGCGACAGGGCCGCCGAAGGTCAGCGGGACGAGGAGCATGACGACGCCGTTCACCGCCATCGCCAGCGTGAGGATCGGTCTGAGCGTCCGCGACGTGACGAGGAAGCCGGCGAGGCCCGGGAGGATCATCGCCCCGACGCCGAACGCGGTCAGCACCATCGCGGTCTCCGAGGCGGAGTAGGCGTCCCGCAGCCAGACGACGGCGACGATCGAGCTGAAGCCGCCGGCCCGCACGAGCACCAGCAGGGCGAGTGCGCGGACGAAGCGCGCGGTCACGCGGGCACGTCCGATCCCGAGACCCAGGCCGTGAAGCGGCCGAGCCGCTCGCCCGCGTCCGCAGGCAGAGCGTCGAGGAGTCGGGGGTCCGCCCGCGCAGCGAGGACGCTCCGGGTGATCCTCGCGATGTCCAGCGACGCGAGGTCCGCCTCGCAGCGCCGACGGAAGCCCTGCGGATCCGGATGCGGCACGGCCCGTCGATCCCTGCCGAGCTCGCGGCGGTGCAGCACGGGCGCGTCCCGGAGCGCCAGGTCGGCGTCGTGGCGGGTGAGCCCGAGCCGGGCCAGCCACCAGCGGATCGCGGCCGGTCCGTGCGTCTGGAGCAGCTGCGACACCGACGAGCCGTTCCGCCCGGCCGACTGCGGGCTGGCTCCGTCGACCCGGACGTGATGGTGCACGTACAGGCGGTCTGCGGCCGGAACTCCGAGCGCCGTGCAGAGGAGGGGGACGACCACCGTGTGCAGGTTCACCAGCCCCTTCCCGCACACCTGGGTGCGTCTCGCCGCCGCGGCCCAGTTCCTTCCGGGGCGGGGAAGGAGGTAGCACCCCGCCGCGACGAGGCCCGAGTGGATCACCTGGCTCGGGTCCCCCGGGACCGCCACGCCGACATCACCGGTCCGGGAGGCGGGCCGCGAGACGCTCATCAGTGCCGGGACGGGCGCTGATCCCGCTGCCGCCGGGGCGGCCGGCCCGACGACGACCACGGACTCCCGCCAGCGCGCGAGCGCGTCGAGGAAAGGCGCCGTGCGGAGGAACCAGTTGTCCTCACTGCGCTGCGGGAGGTCCGAGCGGCCGCAGGCCGGGCATCCTGCCGGCTCGACCGGTGCGTCGACGTACGACTCGCAGTGTTCGCACCACGCGCCCGTGAACGTGCCCGTCTCGAGGGCGTCCTGGGCGCGCAGCTGCTCCCAAAGCTCCTGCATCCAGCGGTGGGACTCCGGCGAGTCGGTCGAGCTCACGTCGACCGGCTCACCGGCGACCGCCGTCGTGGTCGCGGCGAAGCGCTCGAGGCCGCTCTCGACACCGGCGCGGACGCTCGGGATGTTCGTGTCGTCGCGTGTCGCGCTGACGACCGTCTCCGCGCCTTCGAGCGCGCGGATCGCTCCCGCGACGACGAGGTCGACGGCGAAGCCCACGTGGTCGAACGAGTGCGCCGACGCCGAGGGCACCGTCACCAGGTGCGTGCGCCCCATCAGTACATCGCGTTGCCGATGTAGTTCGGCAGCGCCTTCAGGCGACTCTCGAGCTCGTCCAGGTCCGCGGGGTACTCCTCGCGGTAGCGCTGGGTGATCCGGTCCACGTCGAACCACGTGCGCGGCTTGCCCTCGGGCGAGTACCGGTCGGCGATCTCGTCGTACAGCGGGGTGCCGGGCCGGAGGAAGAGCTGGTTGAGACCGAAGTAGCCGGGGATCGTCGCGGCCCAGTCGACGATCTCGCCGGAGACGCAGGTGGGATCGCCGGGCAGGCCGATCAGGACGAACGCGAACGGCGTGATGCCCGCCCCGTCGAGCTTCTCGATCGCGGCCTGGATCTTCTCGGCCGGGATCCGCTTGCCGACTCCGGTCTGACTGACCGCAGGGGACTCCGCTCCCAACCACATCCCCCGGCAGCCGGCGTCCGCCCAGGTCGACACGTCGGTCCGCAGGACGACCTCGGTGCGGGTCTGCCCCGACCAGGTGATCCCTGTGCCGGGGAGTTCCTCGCACAGCTCCCGGTAGAAGCTCTTGTGCAGTCCGAACACGTAATCGAGGAAGAACATCTCGGACACGCCCCGGTCCCTCTGCTGTTGGATCGACGAGAGCGTGGTCGACACGGGTTCCGCCCTCATCGTGGTGCCGAAGGGCAGATGGCAGAACGAGCAGCCGTAGGTGCACCCGCGGACGCCGAGTACGATCCCGCAGGTGTTGCGCTGGACCCGGCCCTCCGCGAAGGTCTCTGCGGTGTACTGGCTCGCGTCGATCAGGTCGTAGTCGGGCACGGGGAGGGCCTCCGAGTCGATCGGCGGGAACACTCCGACCGCGGGGAGGACGCCCGTCAGAGGGACGCGCCCGGACTCGAGGAAGGCCACCGCCCCGACCGCCGCGGCGTCCGCCTCGCCCCGAGCGACGTAGTCCACCGCGATGTCCTCGAGCGTCGGAGCGGGGAGCTGCGTTCCGTGCGGTCCGACGGCGATCACTGTGGCGGCCGGCCACCGCCCGCGGAGCGAGGACACCGCGGAGCGGATGGGTCCCAGATCAAGCGGGTAGCACTGCGCCCGGTCGGCGATCGCCGTGATGACGACGACGTAGCGGGGCTCGTCTCCGCTCGGCGGCTCGGTGGCGACGCGCTGGTCCCAGATGCGTGCCTCGTGCCCGTTGCTCTGGAGGAGAGACGCGGCGAGCAGCGCGTCGAGCGGATGTTGCAGGAAGTCGCGGGAGAACTCGTCTTCCACGATGACGAACAGGACGGAGGCCATGTCAGCCCCTTTCTCTCGGGAGATTCTGGAGTGAGGAGATCGTTGAGACGGTGGAGATCGCGGCGTCGTCGAGGGCCGGGGGAGGGTCGTCGTCGAGGGCTGAGAAGAAGGCCGCCAGCTGCCGTCGATAGGGCGCGAGCCAGTCCGCGGACCCCGCCTCCTCCGGTCGTGACGGCAGGTACAGCCCCGCGTCGGGGACCGTCTCAGGATCCGGTCGCGCATCCACCACCACCGAGCCGCCCTCGACGACGACGGTGCCCGTCGAGCCGTTGAAGCACACGCGCGGCATCCGCCCGGGGAAGGCTCCGGAGGTGAAGGAGGCGGTGGTGACGCAGCCGGACCGGTGCACGAGGCAGGCCGTCGTGCTCGACCGGTACCTGTCGAGCACGACCGTCTCGCAGAACGCGATGCGCTCGACGGGACCGAGGCACCAGATCGCCAGGTCGAGTTCGTGATGGGCCAGGTTCCAGAGCTGGTCCTCGACGCGAGCCGGGTCGTCGGCGAAGTAGCGGTCCGACCGCCAGAGGGGTATCTCGACGGTGGCGGAGGACACCCGACCGAGCGAGCCCTCGCCGATCAGGCGATGGACCGCCTCCCAGGCCGGGGCCCAGCGGTGCTGGCTCACGACCTGGAGGCCGAGCCCGGCGCGCCGCGCGACCGCGCGGAGGTGCTCGGCGCCCGAGGCGGTCAGGGTGACGGGCTTCTCCACGAGGACGTGCTTGCCGTGCTCGAGCGCGCTGAGCGCGATCGACTCGTGCGTCCGGGTCGGAGTGGTGATCACGACGGCGTCGATCCTCGGGTCGGCGATCACCTGCTCGGGGCTCATCTGCTCGGGGAGCGCTTGCTCGGGGAGCGCGGTCCGCGACCGGGGTGCCTCACCGGTCCTCGGTCGCCTGGTCCCGACCGTGACGGCGCCGACCAGCCGGGTGAGCTCAGGTTCCGTCGTCAGCATCCGTGCCACCTGCCGGCCCATCGCGCCGTGCCCGATGACGCCGATGTTCCTAGGACGCGGCATGGGTCACCACCCGGGGCGCTGTCCAGGTGCGCAGCCGCAGCAGCATCTCGGTGTGCTCGATCACGTCCAGCTCTCTCCGCACGTCGCGGGGCTGCCTCGCGGTCAGCCGCGTGATCGCGCGGCTCATCGACGTCCGCAACGGGTCGTCGACGATCGTGGTCACACGGCGCCCGCCCGCGCGCGGCTCAGTCACCAGAAGGCACTTGCGGGTGGCGGCGAGGGAGGCGTCCGCTGCCCCGGACGGCGTCAGCCAGAGCGAGTGCTCAGCGCCCGATGCGGTCGTGGAGCGGACCAGGCGGTAGTTCGACGGATCGCCGCCGCCGCACTGGAACAGGCGCGAGGAGCCGCCCGCGATCCCACTGTGCAGGATCAGGCGTCGACCGTCGTGACACGTCGTCTCCCAGCGCGCCTCGAGGAGGTAGCCCCCGTCGTCGACGAAGTCCACTCGCGATCTGTCCGGGTCGAAGGTCTGGAGGTCGTCGGCGGAGACACCGAGACTCCGGGCTATCGCGTACAGGTGGGGCCATTCGTAGCCGAGCACGCCGGCGATCGGATCCCGGAAGCGCCCCCGTGCTTCGTCCAGCGTCCGGTCCTTCACGAAGCTCACGACGAGATCCGCCCGAGGGTCGGCCGCCCGCGCCAGGGCGAGCACGGCCGCGCTGTCCTGGTATTGCGACACGACCTCGATGCACGCGAGGGGGTGGCGGTCGAGGAGCTCGCGGAACGACTCGAGCTGGGGCGACGTGCAGGCGGGCTTCTCCAGGAGGACCGCAGCGCACGGGTCGCGTCGGAGGATGGACGCGAGGGCCGGGAGGTGCGCGGCGGTCGGTGTCGCCACGATCCAGAGGTCCGGGTCGGGGAAGGCGTCGTGGACGTTCCGATGCACGGGGACGGGCATCGCTCGCACCGGAGCGGTGTCGACGACGACGACGCGGTGGCCGGCCTCGACGAGCATCGCGACGCGGAGAGCGCCGATCCGCCCGCCGCCGACGACGGCGATGGCCAGGGTCATCGCGCGGAGGAGAAGTAGAGGTCGTAGTAACGGGTGTACACGCCGGAGTCCCGGATCCAGTCGTTCACGGTCTGCAGCGCGAGCGAGGGCGCGGCGCCCGCCTCCGCGCCGTCCACCAGTGCCGCGAGGCGACTGAGGACGATGAAGGTCGCTGCCCGATAGAGGTCGTAGCCGCCGTTCGGGATCCCCTCGAACTGGTAGAGATTGAACGAACGGCCGTCACCGAGCACGGTCGCCGGCCCGAACCCCTCGACTCCGGTGACCGCCGACAGGTCGGCCGTGGCGAACGCGGTCAGGTAGCAGTCCGCCGGCAGCTGCTCGAGGGTGGAGCGCTCCGCGATCCGTTCGCCGGTGCTCGACACCAGCAGCTTCGGCCGCGTGCGGATCGCCTCGTCGAGGTCCGGGGTGGTCTCGAAGCCGTTCTCAGCGGCGGAGATGAGCTGGAGATGGTCGGTGTCGACGACGACGACGCGGCACCCGAGCGACCGGAGCGAGCTCGCCAGTCGGGCCCCGAGCGTCCCGTACCCGACGCTGACGACCCGCATCCCGATCAGCTTCTCCCCGCGGAGCGCTTCGCGGAGGCGCCGCATGCACGAGTCGGCGATCTCGTTGTATCCGATCCGCTGCTTGACGTCCGAGCGGGCCATGTTGGCGACCGGGAGGCCGTCGCTGAGCCGGCTGCTCGCGAGGCGTTTCAGCCCGCTCACCGTGAGCTCGATCGCGGCGTCCGGGCGCTCCCGGAGGACGGGATCACCTGCGGCGTCGGTGAGGGCGAGCAGGCCGCCGTCGTCGATGATGATCACTTTCTGCCGCCGGTCGTGCCCCTCGCGGGTGAAGCGGTCGACGAAGCGAGCGGTCTCCTCCGCTCGAGCCGCTTCTGCCGCACTGGTCGTGTGGTTCACCGCCGCGTTGTCGAGCCGCCTCACCTCCACGCCGAGGGACTGGAGGGTCATGGCGACGCGCTCGCGGTTCAGCGTCGCGTCGCCTTTGTCGAGGACGACGATGTCGGCCGCCGGGACGCCTGCCCCCAGGAGCGCCGAGATGAAGCCCAGTGAGTTCTCGACCAGATGGTCGCGGAAGATCACCCGCAGTCGATCCGTCGGCATCGCGAAGGCTGCTGCCGCCCAGCTGAGGACCGGCATCGCGCTCAGCACTTGTCGCTGCTCTTCGCTCGCGAAGCATCCGTCCAGCTGCTCCAGCATCGCTGCCATCCCGGCGCCGAGATCGAAGTCGCTCGATCTGATCAGCGCCGTGAAGACCCGTGCAGTGGGGGTAGCGGGCTGCAGTGCGCGGGGGGTTGGAGAACCGAACACGACGGTCAGTTCGACGAGATGCCCGTGAGAACTCGTCCATGTCGTGAGGAGGGCGTCCGCATCATGGCGGATATCGAGGGAGTCCTGCTGTCGGACCAGTCCGGCACTCCGTGCATGAGCGTCTATGGCGGCACAGACTCGGTCGCGAGTCGCCGCTCCGGTGATCGCGAAGACAGGCACGGCGCGAGTGCCGTCGTCGAGGGCGCTGGTGGAGGTTTCTGTTGAGGTGACCACGAGCAGAACCGTAGAGAAGAACCGATGTCGGGTGAATGTATCTGTCTGATTACTCAGGCAACTACAAGCCTTTGATCCGGCTTCTGTGTTCTGCCTGAGAAGGCAAGTCTTTGCAGTGAACAACGGGTGTCGAACAGTGTGTATCAATGGCACCCTTCGGCCCTTGGCACGAAATGCCGATGAATGACACCCCCTTTCTGCGGGGACTGCGCCCCCTTTCCGTGGGGGGCTCGCTTGCCTCGGAACGTGCGGCGGGGCGGGGGCGTCGACGCTCCTCCGTCGCTCCGATGACCGCGGTCGCGAGGGTATTTTCCCCGGCTGTCACGAAGGATCGAATGGCGTCTCGAGGACATCCTGAGGCCCGCCTCCGATCGAGAGAGCGCGACCACTCCGAGGAGAGCGCGACCGTTCTCACGCGGGCTCGAGCGGCGTCCTCCGGCGTGCGTCGTTCGGCCGACGTTCGCGAATGTCTGATCACCCGCTCATAGGCGTCGGGGATGACAGGAAGAAGGACTGCGGTGCCCGCCCACTATTCCTGGTGGCGGGTGTTCTCGCTGCGGTTTCTCCTACGATCAACAAGGCCTCTTCCTCCTGTGTGTCTAGGTGCTGCAAGTCGCTGTCGTGAATGCGGAAGAATGGCGCTGGCCGCGCCCTTCCAGAGGGGCTGCCGGTAGGCGGACCGTCTGCCACAGGACTCGACGAACGGCGCAGAAGGGCTGGTCGACAAGGTTTTCGCAACTGAAGGAGCGGCCGGCGCCACGCCCTTGCTGCGTCGTGGGCGGCGACGCCGACGAGTATCGCGATGTACGAAAAAGCCGCTTCTCGCGAGAGCCCGATAGGCGGCCCGGACCCCGTTCCGCGCGGCGCCGGCGGTGGTCCTTGTCTCCTGACACCGGATACGGTTCCGGTCGCGAGCGTCACAGCTCTGTCCCCGTTCTGAGACGGTCGTGTAACAGCGGGCTCCTCGGCCCGGGCTGGCTGGTGAAGTGACTGCCATGACCAACAACACCGTCCCCAACGTCCTCCGCCGCGGCTCGACCCGAGCGGCTCTCCTCGGTGCGGCAGCCCTCTCGCTCGTCGTCCTCGCTGGTTGCACCGGCACCGCCGCTCCCGGCTCCGCCTCCTCTTCCGCCTCCTCCTCCGATCACTCCGTCCTCTGGCTCGGCGACTCGACCGCCGTCTCGGAGGCGCCCGCCCTCAAGGCCGCCTTCGATGCGGCCGGCGTCTCCTTCGAGAGCGGCGCCGCCGATGGTGGCGGCGCGGTCGTCGACCCCGGCCCCCCGATGAGCGAGCTCGTCCAGGGTGTGTGGCCGACGCTGCAGAAGAGCATCGCGGAGTCGGGCGCCGACACCGTCATGTGGCAGGTCACGATGTACGACTGGGGCACGCCCGAGCAGCAGGTCGAGGGCATGCAGAAGCTCGCCGACGAGGTCGAGAAGGCCGGTGCCGACCTCGTGATCGTCTCGGCACCGCCGATCGGCGACGAGATGTACCTCGAGAACAGCGCCTCGACCGCCACCATCGGTTCCTCCGCCCAGTCGGTCGCCGATGCGAGCGGCGGCACGGTCGCCTACCTCGACGCCTCCGCCCTCTGGGGCACCGACCCCGCCGGAGACAAGGCGTTGCGCTCGGGCGACATGACCCACAACTGCCAGCAGGGCGCGGCGGCGTTCGCCAAGTGGTTGACCACCGAGTACGCGGCGCTCCCCAGCGGTGTCCCGGCGGCGCCCGTCGAGTCCTGGGGAACCGGTTCGTGGACCGCTGACCCGGAGTTCGCCAAGTGGGACTGCCCGGCGGCCGGCGCGTGATTCCGCTCGACTCGGCGACCCGGTCGGAGCGCGAAGCGCGGCCGACCGGGCGCGGCCGCTCCGCTTCGCGCTCGTCCGCCCCGCGCCTCGGCCAGCTTGACGGCCTTCGCGGCATCGCGGTCCTCGCCGTGCTCCTCTTCCACACCTCCCTCTTTCCCGGCGGTTTCCTCGGCGTCGACCTCTTCTTCACCCTCTCGGGCTTCGTCATCACGGCGGGGCTGCTGCGGGAGGCCGGGGCCACGCGGCGGATCGATCTGCTCGCCTTCCTCGGGCGACGTGCCCGGCGTCTGCTGCCCGCTCTGCTCGCGCTCCTGGGGCTGGTCCTGATCGCCACAGCGCTACTGGCCACCCCGGCCGTGCGGCACAATGCAATCGACGACCTGCCGTGGGCCCTGGCCCAGCTGGCGAACTGGCACTTCATCGGCGCGGGCATCAGCTACGGGCACATCACGGACGTGCACGTCTTCGCACACCTGTGGAGCATCGCGGTCGAGTGGCAGTTCTATCTGGTCTGGCCGGTCGTCATCGGAGTCCTGGCGCGCCGGGCGCGCGGGGAACGGCTTCTGACCGCTCTGATCATCGGGGCGACGATCGTCTCGGCGGCCCTGATGGCGGTGTACGCCGTCTCGGACACGACACGGGCCTACGAGGGCACGGACACTCGCGCCTCCGCTCTGCTGCTCGGTGCTCTCGCGGCGACGCCGCCCGTGCGCCGACTCGCTGAGTCGCTCCGTCACGGCTGGGCGTCCTTCGCCGCCGGAATGCTTGCGGTCGCGCTGCTCGCCCTCTGGCTGATCGCGGACGGCACCGACGCCCTCTGGCTGTACCGCGGCGGATTCCTTGCGCACTCGGTCGTGGCCGCCGCCTTCATCGCCGTGCTCGCTGCCCAGCCCCGCATCGGCGTCTCCCGCGCCATCGGGAGCGCCATTCCCCGCTGGCTGGGCGGGGTCTCCTACAGTGTCTACCTCTGGCACTGGCCCCTGGTCGTCCTCCTTCCCGCGATTCCGGGAGAGAGCGGCGTCTGGTGGCGCGCCGGCATCGTGATAGCGGGGTCGATCCTGCTCGGCTGGATGTCGACCCGGTTCCTCGAACGTCCGATCCAGTCGGGGGCCCGGTGGGCTCGCGGCCGGTCGGGAGCGATCGCGCTCGTGGGCGCAGGAGTGGTGATCATGCTGATCTGGCTGGCCGTGCCTCGTCCCGACCTCGGTGCGGGTACCGTCGATCTCGATTCGCTGTGACACCGCTCCGCCGTCTCGTCGCCGTCGCGGGTCTCGTCGCGCTCGTCGCGGGCGCCGTCTCCGGGTGCGCGGGCGACCAGCTTCGCCCGGCGGGTGCGCCGGCCACCGGCTTCCCCGCGTCCGAGTCGCCGGAGCGAACCGTTCCGGTCGTCCTCGTGTCCGCGAGCGGGCCCTGGGTGGTGTGGCGCGACGTGCCTGGCGGCGACCTGCTCCAGGCATCGGCGGAGGCGCTGCTCGCCGGGCCGACGGACGAGGAGCGGGCGCGCGGCATCACCTCGGCGCTGCCGCCCGGCTACTCACCGCTCGTCTTCACCGGGTCGGAGGGGCAGGTGGAGGTGAGCCTGCCCCTCGACTTCCGCCAGACCGCCGCCGACACCTCGCAGCAGATCGCCTGCACAGCCGCAGCGTCCCCGGGAGTTCCGGGTGGCCTGCCTCCGGCCGAGGTGGTCGTCGCGTTCACGGAGCCCTCCGCGCCCGAGGCGGAGCCACTCAGGGTCGTCTGCGACGACTCCTTCGTCGTGAGGATCGTCCTCTCCGACTCGCGCTGACGCTCCTCCCGACCTCTCGAGAACAGGACCCCCTATGAGCCGTGTGCTGCTCGTCGAAGACGACCCCGCGGTGCGCCGCGGCGTCACGATCGGCCTCGGTCGCCTCGGCCACGAGGTCGAGGCGGTGAGCGACGGCTGGGACGCCCTCGACTCCGTCGCGGAGGCACCCCCCGAGATCGTGGTGCTCGATCTGATGATCCCGGGCCTGAACGGTCTCGAGGTGTGCCGCCGCATCCGCTCGACGAGCACCCTGCCGGTCGTGATCTTCTCGGCGCGCGACCTCGACCTCGACATCGTGCTCGGCTTCGAGGCGGGCGCCGACGACTACTGCGTCAAGCCGGCCTCGGCCGAGGTGATCGACGCCCGGATCCGCGCGGTACTGCGCCGCGCCGCTCCCGCGCCAGGCGTCCTAAACGAGATTGAGGTTCACGGCGACCTCGAGATCGAGCGTCTATCGCTTCGAGTGCGCCGCGACGGAGAAGAAGTGTCGCTCACCCCGTCGGAGTTGCGGCTGCTGATGTTCCTCTCGGCAGCCCCGGAGCGCACCTTCAGCAGACAGGAGCTGCTCGAGCAGGTGTGGGAGCAGAGCTACTACGGCGAGGTGCGGCTCGTCGACGCCTGCGTGACCCGTCTCCGCGCCAAGATCGAGGCCGATCCGCGCTCGCCGCGACATCTGCACACCGTCCGTGGATTCGGCTATCGGTTCTCTTCGTGAGACTCCGTCCGCTCTCGTCGCTGCGCTCACAGCTGGTGCTGGCGTTCGCGCTCGTCTCTCTGGCGTCGGCCGCCGCTGCCGCGGGGGTGACTATCGCCGGATCGCGCGACGTCGTCCTGCAGCAGGCTCAGGATTCGGCCGTCTCGGCGTTACGCACCGGCGTGGAGAGGCTCGCCCCCGACCTGCGGGTCGCACCGGATCAGCGCACGCTCGGGCTGCTGATCGCCCGGCTGGAGCAGGCGCCCGGCGTCGACGGACCGGTGGCCGCCTCCTTCGGAGGCCGGCTGCTCGGTGCCGAGGAGGTACCCGCCGCGGTCGTCGAGAAGGCGGGCTCGCCCGCCACGGCACTCGCCCAGCGTGTGCGCATCGACGGGCAGCCCTCCCTCTCGGTCGCCGTGCCCGTCCTCGCCGGCGGAGCCCCCTCGGGGCTCGTCGTCTACTCGCTGACACCGCTCTCACCCCAGGAGGCGGTGATCGGCGGCATCGTGACGGGTGCGGCCGCCGGAGCCGTCCCGATCGCGCTCGCGGCCGTCGCGGTCGCCCTGCTCATCGCCGGCGGCCTGGTCCGCCCGATCGAGCGCCTCCGCGCAGGGGTCGAGCAGGTGGCGACGGGCGAGCTCGGCACGCAGGTGATCGCCGCCGACCGCGGGGAGGTGGGGGAGCTGGCCCGCGCCTTCAACTCCATGTCGCGCGACCTCCGCGCCGAGCACGACCAGCTGCGCCTGCTGGAGGAGCGCGCCCGCCGTTTCACCGCCGACGTCTCGCACGAACTCCGCACTCCGCTCGCCGCGATGACAGCGGTCGCCGGGGCCCTGGCATCCGAGGCCCCCGGCCTCCCCGACGACACGGCGGAGGCGGCGCTGCTCGTCGCCCAGGAGACCGACAGCCTTGCCCGGCTGGTCGAGGACCTCATCGAGATCTCCCGCTTCGATGCGGGAACCGCCGAGCTGCGACTCGACGAGATCGAGCTCTCCGCACTTGTCGGCCGCACCCTCGCCCTGCGGCAGTGGACTGATCGCGTGGCGGTCGACGTGCCCAAGGAGCTACGCGTCGTGGTCGATCCTCGCCGCCTGGACGTCGTGCTCGCGAACCTCGTCGGCAACGCGGTGCGTCATGCGCCGGGAGCCGTTGTCAGCATCACGGCCCGCGTGGACCAGAATCGGCTGCGGCTCGTGGTCGCGGACGACGGCCCGGGGATCCCGCCCGAGCTCCGCCCCCGGGTCTTCGACCGCTTCGTCAAGGGAGATCCTGCGCGCGGTCGCAGCGAGGGCAGCGGCCTCGGTCTGTCGATCGCGCGCGAGAACGTGACGCTCCACGGCGGCACTCTCGCCGTCGAGGCCGGCGCAGGCACGGTGTTCGCGATTGAGCTGCCGCTCCGGCCGCTCTGACGCGGGCCGCGCTCGCACACCTCGTCGGGGCCTCCTGCGAGTGCTCGTGAGCCGAGGGCCCGGCAGCCGTCGGAGCGCGTGTCGCGCCCACTCGTGCGCCATCCCTTCTCGCCAGTACTCAGCCCCAGGCGACCTCGAGATCGACGACGAAAGTCACCCCGAACCGGTCGCGCAGCATGCCGTAGAACGGTGACCACGCCGACGGGCCCAACGGGACGACCACCGTCGACCCCTCGACGAGCGCCTCCCAGTAGTGGCGGATCTCATCGGCGTCGGTGCCGCGCACCGAGACGAAGACCGGGATGGTGCCGGGATCGTGTGCCGTGTGTCGGGGCACGTCGTAGGCCATCACGCGGAACCCGGACTCTGAGGCGAGCTGGCCCCAGAGCAGCTGGTCCGCCTCCTCGGGTGCGGTGACGGCGTGCGCGTCGGCGTAGCTCACGGCATCGAGGCGGCCGCCGAAGACCGATCGGTAGAATTCCAGCGCCTCGCGGGCCTGGCCGCGGAAGTTGAGGTGGGTCGTGGTGGTGATGCTCATGGTGTGCTCCTCGCCGTCGTCCGGGTCGTTCGCCCGGGTGCACCGACCCTCCCAGGAGAGAAGGACGCGTTTCGTCCTCTTCTCGACCTAGCCTCGGGGGCATGCCCACGACGACCGAACGCCTGCTCCTGCTGCTCTCGCTGCTGCAGGCCCGGCGCGACTGGCCGGGACCGCTGCTCGCCGAGCGGCTCGCGATCGCGCCGCGGACCGTCCGGCGCGACGTCGACCGCCTCCGCTCGATGGGCTATCGGATCGGCACGACGAAGGGACCCGGCGGCGGCTACCGGCTCGAGGCCGGCAACGAGCTGCCGCCGCTGTTGTTCGACGACGAGCAGGTGCTGGCGCTCGCCACCGCTCTGCGCGCTCCCGTCCCGGGGCTCGAGGAGGCGTCGGCCCGGGCCCTCGCGACCGTGCGGCAGGTGCTCCCCGCGCGGCTGTGACCCCGCGTCGACGCTCTGCGGTTCACCGCGGTCGCGGCGCCGAACCCGGGCGTGCCTCCGGAGCGCCTGGTTGCGGTCGCCGCAGCCGTACGCGCGCAACAGGTGCTGCGCCTCGAGCATTCGGACGTGCTGCGACGCGTCGAACCGCACCACCTGGTCGCGCGTCAGGGCCGGTGGTACCTGATCGGCTGGGATCTCGACCGCGACGACTGGAGGGTGTTCCGCGTCGACCGGCTGACGCCGCGCAGCCCGCTCGGAGCCCGGTTCCGGCGCCGTCCGCTGCCCGGAGGCGGTGTCGCCGGATTTCTGGAGTCGCGGCTCCGGGGCGGTGAGGCCGGCGACGGCTGGTCGTGCCGCGGCTCCGTGCTGCTGCGGACGCCGATCGCCCGGGTGCTGCCCTACGCGGGCGACGGCGAGGTCGAGGACCTCGGCGACGCGGGCTGCCGCCTCACCCTCGGCGCGTGGTCGTGGGAGGCGCTCGCCGCGTCGTTCGGGCGGTTCGGGGCCCCGATGGGTGGGGCGGAGCCAGCCGAGCTGGTCGCCGCCTTCGCTGTGCTCGCCGAGCGGTACGCGGCGGCCGGGGCCTGACACGAGGTCGCCGAGCGGAGTGGCGACTCGTCATCGGAGGGGCGTCGCTGCGTGTCGCGGTGCCCGGTCAGCGACCAGTCGCGTGCGAGGCGCCGCAACGGAAGGGGTTGCCGTCCTTCGGCGCGAGGACTTGGCTGGAGGGAGCAGAGAGAGGTGTCACCATGACGCAGACCTTCCCCGCCTGGTTGCGGGATCAGCAGAAGAGGGACGACGAGGTCGGCCTGTTCGCGCAGGACTTCGGCGGCCGTGACGACCTGCCGGAGCACGGCGGCCGGGCGATCTACGACGGCTACTTCGCGAGCGAGTCCGAGTCGGCGCAGGCCGATCTCGATCGTGCCTGGATGGAGTTCGAGGCGCATCCCGAGCCGTCCGCCGCATCCGACGAGCCGGAGGGACTCCGATGAGCGACCAGACCCCGAGCCCCGTCGAGGACCCGGACGACCAGGCCGACAAGCCATCGCAGGCCGAGGGCGAGGACGAGCGCGACACTCCGCACGAGGTCCTGCCCGCCGAGGGCAAGCCCTCCCCGGCCGAGGGCTGAGCCGACGCGATCCGGTGGAGGGGCGCATCCGCTGTGGGTGCGCCCCTCCGGTGCGTCAGCCCGTCACCAAGGTGCCACCGAGGTCCGCGGAAACGGAATAAATGTCGGAGAAGAGCACCGCCCAGCCGCAATCGACCGCCGGATGGTTCGTCGTCCCGCAGTCGGCGACGCCTCCTGCTGCCTGCAGTATTCCCACGGCACCGAATCCATCGGCCCACGGGACTATGACCGGCCCGCCACTGTCTCCGCTCACTCCAAGAACATTCTTATTCACTTGCTCAGCGCGCATCGTGTAGAAGTCGCCCTCTTCGTCCGATGTCATCAGGTAACGAACATCGACGATTTTTCCGTCGCAATGAACTCCCGAGTTTCCTCCATCGGTGCAGACAAGATCTCCGACTCCGACCTTCTGCATACCTCGGACGGGAACGATGTCAGAGCTTCCCGGGCCGCCATCGAAAGTCCAGCCGATCCCGGTGCTCGCCAATGTCGCCGTCCCGGTGACATTGCCGCGGATGTCCCTGTCGCCGTACGAAGACGAATCCGCGTTGTATGCCCGCCAGGAGCCGCCCGCGACAGCCGGTCTGCAATGGCGGGCGGTCGTCGGCCTGTCGACGTCATTGATCCGCAGAGTGAACCCCGACGAGCACACCGACGATGCGGAAGGATCGAGTAGGAAGCTCCGCATGAAGCCGCCAGCCGAGAAGGCAGATACATCCGTCGTTCGTGAAGGCCGCGCGTCGATCGGTGCGAAGCGCGGCGAGATGCGGACATCGACGGGAAGAGACCCCGCTTCTTTCACGAGCTCCTGCGCGGCCTCGACAATGCCCTTCGTTGCGAGCGCGTCGTCTGTGGGTCCTTTTGTCGCGCTGAGAGAACCCTCCGCGACGAGAGAGGGGCGGTCGAACGCGACGGTCGAGACGCCTGAAAGTTCGAAGCCGATCGACGAGAGCGTCGCCCGCATCGCAGCGATCTTCCTCGCCTGCTCGTCGACCTCCTTCCAGCTGAACGGGTAGTCGACGAAAGCGACCGGAAGATCGGCGTCGCGGGCGGCAGCGCGAACTTCTTCCTTGCGCGCGGTCTCGCTCCCGTGCCACAGGATCTTCAGCCCGCCGGTGGTGTCGTCAACCCCCGAGATCAGGTAGCCAGCATCCGTGACGCCAGGGATGCTCTCAATGCGTTCGAGTAGGCGTCCTCGCGCTCGGTCCGCTTCGATGCGGTCCGCACCGCGCGCATCGATGTAGCTCTGGGTGACGTCGCTGTATGCCCAGCTGTCAGGGATCGCTTTGGTGGCGTCGGGCGGCGTCCTCTGCTCCTCCCCACTTGCGGATGCCACGGAAGACGTGGTGAGCAAGAGGGCGGTGATCGTCGTGACCAGAACTGTCCTCTTCATGTTCTCCTCATATTTCTTCGGGGCGTGAGCGCTGGCTGCGCCAGGAGCAGGGCGGCCCCGATCTGCATCACGGCCGACCACAGGGGTTGATCGGTGATGTAGTCGTGGCCGAGCAGTAGCGGCCCCGCTCGAGCGAGGAGCGAGGTCGTGCCGAGGGTCTGTATCAGGGCGAGGAAAGCGAGGGCGCGGCGGGCTCCCGCGGGAAGGCCGTGGATCGCCGCGACAGTCGCACCCCAGGCGATGACGGGCGATGCGAAGAGCATCACGAGGAAAAGGAACCTGACGTCCCCGAGAGGCGTGGCGTCGGGCTGCGGCCGCGAAGCCGCGAGGATGAACTGTGCTGCGCCGGCGAGGATCACGACGCACCGGCTGGCAGACAAGCGACGCTTCGCTCGGAGGCCGAGCGCTAGCACGACGTAGGCCGCAAAGGCGAGCGCAGCTGTGATCAAAGGTTCGGGCAGGAAGGGCCGTGAGAAGCCGTCGACCGAATGCAGCTGCCGCAACACCGGCGTCGTCAGGGCAATCGCAATGTTCCCGAGCCCGGCTCCGAGGAGGAGGCCCGACGAAGCGACCAGCGCGCGTTCCGATCTCAGCAGGACGGATCCCCCCTGGCCTTCGCTGCGAATTCTCGACACAGCTCTCTGTCTACAAGAAAAGAGAGAATATATCAAGTAAGTACCTGGAAGGCCCCTGGCGCACCCGGCGCAGAGAGCGGCGCTCGCCTCCGCGGTGTCAGCGCTCAAGGATCGCGAGCAGCGTCGGCGCTGTTCGGGTAGCGGGAGAGCACACTATCCCGATCACGGCGGGCCGGAGCGCGACCCGGGAGATAGAGTGCTCGCCCGCTCGCTCAGGCCTGCGCTCGCAGCTCGGGCGCAGGTGCCATTTCGGCACGGTGTCGGCAAATTCAAGCGATGGGGACTGCTGAGGGTTTCGTTGACTCGTCTTTTATGCCACGCGTGCGGCGGTTTCGATCATCTCGAACTCGATCGGGGTCAGGTGTCAGGGGGAGCGTTGGTGGCGGTGGCGGTGGCGGTGGCGGTGGTGGTAGGTTCCCTCGATCCAGGTGACGATCGCGAGGCGCAGATCCTGCGGGGTCTTCCAGCATTGCCGGCCGCGGACGTTCTTCAGCAGCAGCGCGAAGAATGACTCCATGGCCGCGTTGTCACCCCACGCATCCACTTCACCCCTCGATCCTTTCACGCCAGCGGCTTTGATCTCGGCAACGAATTTCCGGGAGCGAAATTGAGGCCCGCGATCGGAGTGAATCACGGCCCCGACGGGCTCGCGTCGACTGATGGCATTGCGCAATGCGCTTACGGTGAGGGACGCTTTCGTCCGGGAATCGATCCTCCCCTCGGCAGTGCTGTGCTCCATGACGTCTCTCAGCCAGACCTGGTCGGGACCGGACGCGGCGAACACCCGACGGACTCGATCATCATGAAGTGAAGCACGTTTTTCAGGATGCTTTCCCGACCGGCTTCGCTCGTGGCTACTTCTTGGGGTCAACAAGGCGACCAGGTGCGTCGCCCACGCAATACCCGCCGATGGATTCGCTGCAGCACTCGACGCTGCGAAGGTGTGGCCCCTGCAGTGGTAGCGTGCTGAGATGCGTTCGAGGCCCGCGATCCTTGAGGCTTATGCAAAACCCGCTATGAGGCGATAGATCCGGGCGTGTTATTCGCGAATAACACCTACCGGTCAGCTCTACTAGAGGAGTACTTCTCAAGGAACTTCTCACAAAGGAATCGACCGGTGCGCAGACAGACTACTACGGGAATGACGTCCGAGCACTATGCCCTCCTCGTCGAACGAATCGAGAACGAGTTCGTGTGGCGTCGGCGTACCGGACGCCCGCGGAAGCTCTCGCTCTCGAGGGCGATCCGGATCACGCTTCTCTACTTTCGCCACAACGTTACCGCACAACTGATCGCCGAGCTCGCCGGCGTACACCAATCGACCATCCCGCACGATCGCGGAAGTCGAAGCGATGCTCAACGTCGTCACTGATGACGAACAGGCCGACGTCGCGGCGGCCCTCGGCGGGACAGCGGCCGTCATCGACGGCACCCTCCTCCCGTGCTGGTCCTGGGCGGACGCACCCGAGCTGTACTCCGGGAAGCACAAGACCACAGGACACAACTGCCAAGTCCTTGCCGACCTGTCAGGCCGGCTCCTCTCCCTGTCAGCCCCCATCTCAGGCAAGCACCACGACACGCACGCACTCCGCGAAACCGGACTGGCCACCATCATCGATTTCTTCAACACCCTCGCCGACCGGCGATATCAAGGCACGGGCCTCGTCACTCCGATCACAAGAAGGTCAAGACAAGAACACTTACCCGACTACGCCAAACGACACAACATGTTCGTGAACACTCACCGATACGTCACCGAAAGAAACAATCGCAGATATCAAGACCTGGCGCATCCTCCACACCGACTAAAGGCGCCCGCTACGCACATTCCAGAACGCATTCTCAGCCATCCGCCGACTCATCTTCTTCATCCAGAACAACACGAGTTTCGCATAAGCCTCAGTGGCGGGAGAATGCCCAGCCTTCGGTGAAGGGTGCGGTGGAAGCGTTCGATTTTCCCGTTCGTTTGCGGCCGGTAGGGGCGGGTCTTCTTCGGGGTGATGTGGAGCTCTTGGCAGGCGTCGCGCCAGGCGTGGGATGTGTAGGCGGAGCCGTTGTCGGAGAGGGCCTGGTGGACGGTGATGCCGCGGTCGGCGAACCATGCGGTGGCGCGGCGGAGTACGCCGATCGCGGTGAGGGCTGTCTCGTCGTCGTGGATCTCGGCGTAGGCGACGCGGGAGTGGTCATCGATGACGGTGTGCAGGAACGCGTTCCCGATCAGGGGTTCGTGACGGAGGTTGCGGTTCCCGGTCCGGTTCGCGGTCGCCGCGCGATGCCGTTCGCCTTGCTGCCGGCCCACGAAGCGCCAGCCTCCGCCGTCGGGGATGCAGCCGAGCTTCTTCACGTCCACGTGGATCAGTGCTCCCGGGGAGTCGTGTTCGTAGCGTCGGACGGGCTCCCCGGTGCGGATATCGATGGGGGACAGCCGGTTCAGGTGGCAGTGCACGAGGACCGCGTGAACGGTCGACGCGGGAAGATCGAGGATCCCGGCGATCTGGACCGGTCCGAGGCGCTTCTTCCACCGCAGATGCACGATCTTCTTCACCACCGCCTGCGGCGTTCTCGTGGGCGAGCGGTGCGGACGCGAGGACCGGTCCTGCATGCCGGCGGGGCCCATCTCGGCGAAGCGTTTCGCCCACCGGTTCGCGGTCGGCCAGGACACGTGGAAGAACGCCGCTGCCGCGGCGATCGTCCAGCCGTCCTCGACGACGAGCCTGCCGATGCGTTCGCGATGCCGGGGCGTCACAGCGGCGTTAGCGTGAGACACGACGACCTCCTGATGTGAGTCGAAGCGGTAGCAGCTCCACTCTCAACCGGGAGGTCCTCACCCCATCTGAACGACTAGAGCGAGTCGTCGCACCACAACAAACCTCCCTGGGCAGAACACCTAGCGCGGGCGTCTCGAGTGATCGGGGCCGCCGAAAGCCCCAGCCACGAGGCGGGTAGGCTTGGTCGCTTGGGAGGGGACGCCTTGGACGAAGTCTTGGATGTTGACGAGTCGGATGCAGCACTTTGGCGCGAAGCGCTCGCCGGGACGGAACGTGCGTTTGCCGTGATCTTCGGTCGCCATCGTGCCCGCGTCTACCGCAAGGCCTACGCGCGGGTGCGCAACGTGCATGACGCCGAGGATGTCGTGGCGATGGTCTTCATGGAGGCGTGGCGCCTTCGAGCGAAGGTGCGGATCGTCGACGGTTCGCTGCTCCCATGGCTCCTTGCAGTGACGACCAACGTGACCCTAAACAACGATCGTGCTGCGCGGCGCTACCGCCGCTTGCTCGCCAAGGTGCCTGAGGCTCCGCCGTCCGATCCTATGCCCGATGTCGAAGAACGACTCGACCTGCAAGAACGCGCCAACCAGCTCACTCAAGCGATCCGTCGTCTGAGCCAGTCCGAGCGCGTGGTCGTCGACCTGTGTCTCGTCGAGAAAATCTCAATGTCTGCGGTCGCGGAAGTGCTGGATGTCCCGATTGGGACCGTCAAGTCGCGCTTGTTCACCGCACGGCGAAGACTCCGAACTTATTTGAGTGATCAGGACATACCAGTCCTGATGATAGACGAGCCGCTGACGGTAGAGGCTACAAATGGGAGCCGATGAGGCTGAGCGGCGAGCTCATCGGCAAGGAACAGATAACCGAACGGCGGATCATCGCGGTGCGCATCGAACGCGGCGTTGGTCAGGGGCGCGTCGTCCCAGTCGCGGTCGGAGAAGGGTCGCTTCTTCCAGGCGTAGAACGCTTGTTTCGTGAAGCCCCGTACCCGGCAGGCCGCCGCGACGGCGATACCGTCGGCGGCAAGGTCCAGGACCAGCGGGAACATCATTGTGGGCCGACCTCGCGGGAAGCGAGGTCCGAGGTCGACAGAGTGTTTGGAGACGACCTCGCCTTCCTGATACGCGCTCTATTCTATTCTCCGGTCGGGCCGAACATAAGCAACGACTTCGCTCATGGGCTCTTCACCTCGTCGCCGGAGGTTTCGAGGCTCATCGCGATGCGGGGTGTAGTCGGGGTCTTGATCCGCCGGTTTCGGGCGGGCTGCGGGCGAGGTAGTTAGTCAGGTTGCGGAAGCGCAGGGCGGAGCCGCGGAGGTGTTCGAGGCGGCCGTTGATCGCTTCGGTCGGCCCGCTGCTCGTGGCGGTGCGGTCGAAGTAGGCCAGGACATGGGCGGCGTGGATCTTACTCGTTCGCCGGAGGGTGATCAGTTCCGTGTGGCCTCGTGGGACCCCGCTGCTGTTGGGCGTGATCAGGGCGTGCATCGCGGTCTTGCCTCTCGCGCGGTCAGGGGTTGCGGTGGGCGGCGATCATGCGTGGGTAGATGCCCCAAGGTCGCCTCGACTTCGACATGCTCGTCGGCTGCGAACACGGCTTCCAAGCAGGCGCGCGGCTTGTCGGTGAGCAGATTCGTGCCGGTGTGCAGGGTGCGGCGGGCCGAGTAGATCGGGTCACCGGAACGGCCGCGATGCCCCATCGTCTGCACCACGGTGCGCTCCCGTGTGGTCGTGATCGCCTCCGGAGAGCGTGTCAGATGGTGTGTGTTAGGACGGGGCGTCCTGACGGAAGGGATCAGACTGTTGGCTATCGGTAGGGTGTCGCGTGAAGCGCGGCGGAAGGCTTAGGAGGCGGGCGCTGCGCGTCTGATCAAGTGGGGCGTGATGGATGACCTGTTCGCGAAGATCGACGTGGGCGAGATCGAGTTGGAGGGTGCGGGAGGGCTGATCCAGCAGCTAATCAAGTCGGGGCTGGAGCGCGGGCTGCAGGGGGAGCTGACCGAGCACGTCGGATACGAGAAGGGTGACCCGGAGGCGGCGTTCCACGAGAACCCCCGAAACGGGTTGTTCCCGAAGACGGTGGCTACGAACGTCGGTGATGTGGAGTTGCGGATCCCGCGGGACCGCAGAGGCACGTTCACGCCCCGGCTGGTTCCGACGGGCAGCCGGTTTTTGTCGCAGCTGGACGAGATGATCGTGTCGCTCTATGCGGGCGGGATGACCGTCCGTGATATCGAGCATCACCTCGCCGCGACGGTGGGCACGGAGTTCTCGCGCGAGACGATCTCGAAGATCGTCGATGAGGTCCTCGCCTGGCAGCACCGGCCTGTGGAGGCGTTCTCTCCGGTGATCTACCTCGACGCTCTGATCGTGAAGGTCCGCGACGGCGGGCACGTGCGCGACAAGGCCGCGCACCTCCCGGTCGGCGTCGACATGGACGGCATCAAGCACGTCCTCGGGATCTGGGTCCAGCAGAGCGAGGGCGCGAAGTTCTGGGCATCGGTCTGCGCGGAACTCGCGAACCGCGGCGTCCACGACGTGCTCATCGTCTGCTGCGACGGACTGACCGGGTTCCCCGAAGCGATCGAGGCGACCTGGCCGGACTCGATGGTCCAGACCTGCGTCGTGCACCTGATCCGCAATGCCATGCGGTTCGTCACCTACGGGCAGCGCAAAGCCGTCGCCGCCGCGCTGAAGCCGGTCTATCAAGCGCCGACCGCGGACGCCGCCAGGACCGCGCTGGACGCGTTCACGGCGTCGGAGCTGGGGCGCGCGAACCCGCACGCGGCAGCAGTGTTCGAGAGCGCGTGGGAGCGGTTCACGCCGTTCCTCGCGTTCCCGCCCGAGGTCCGCCGGGTGATCTATACGACCAACGCGATCGAGTCGTTGAACTTCCAGCTCCGCAAAGTCACGAAGAACCGCAGCCACTTCCCGGGCGACGCGGCCGTGATCACACTGCTCTGGCTCGCGATCTGCGACATCGAAGACAAGCGAGCCCGCGACCGAGGACGCCCCGCCGCCGAACGTCGAGCCGAGGAACGCCTCGTCGAAGGGCAAGGCGTCACGAACCGGCGAAAAGCCCTCGAGCAGCTCTCCATCGCATTCCCCGAACGAATCCACCGCTACCTCTAAACCGGCTCATCGCATTTGACGGTGTAGCCGTACGGGTGTGAGGTTGGCGCGTCGGAGTCGGAAACGAGGTCGAGGTCTTCCCAAGATGGAAGTTCTCACACTCACCGTCCGGAAGACCTCGACATGCCCCACGCTACCTTCACTGACCCTGACCTCACGACCTTTTGCCGCCTCGACGAGCTTGGTCTGCGTGCTGTTGGCCAGCGCCTGGAACCCGACCGGGCGGTGCTGGAGTGCCGCGTCGTCGACGCCGATCGGTGGTGTCAGAAGTGCGGCGCGCTGGGCGTCGCGCGTGACACGGTCACGCGGCGTCTCGCGCACGAGCCGCTCGGTTGGCGTCCCACGATCCTGCTGATCCGCGTGCGCCGCTACCGCTGCACCGGCTGCGACCGGATCTGGCGGCAAGACACCACCGCGGCGGCAGAACCTCGAGCGAAGATCTCCCGCCGCGGGCTGCGGTGGGCGTTGGAGGGCCTCGTCGTTGGCCACCTCACCGTCGCCCGCGTCGCAGCCGGGCTTGGAGTGTCCTGGCACACCGCGAACGACGCCATCCTCACCGAAGGGCGACGGATCCTGATCGATGACCCGACCCGGTTCGATGGGGTCACCACGATCGGGGTCGACGAGCATGTCTGGCGTCACACCCGCCACGGTGAGAAGTACGTCACCGTGATCATCGATCTCACCCCGATCCGCGCCGAGTCGGGCCCAGCCAGGCTGTTGGACATGGTCGAGGGGCGTTCGAAGGCCGTGTTCAAGCGGTGGCTCTCTGACCGTGCGGACACCTGGCGCGCCGGAGTGGAGGTCGTCGCGATGGACGGCTTCACCGGCTTCAAGACCGCCGCCGCGGAAGAGCTGCCCGACGCAGTCCCCGTGATGGATCCCTTCCACGTCGTCCGGCTCGCCGGCGACGCCCTGGACCGCTGCCGGCAACGCATCCAACAAGCCACGATGGGGCACCGCGGCCGCTCCGGCGACCCGCTTTACTCCGCCCGGCGCACCCTGCACACCGGCGCGAACCTCCTCACCGACAAAAAACGCGCCCGCCTCGAAGCAGTCTTCGCCGCCGACGACCACGTTGAGGTCGAAGCGACCTGGGGGATCTACCAACGCATGATCGCGGCCTACCGCGACCCCGACCGGGCCAGCGGTAAAACCGCAATGCAAACCCTGATCGACTCAATCAGCAGCGGCGTCCCACGGGCCCTGAAAGAGCTCGTCACCCTCGGCCGGACGATGAAAGCCCGCACTGCGGATGTTCTCGCCTACTTCGACCGCCCTGGCACCAGCAACGGGCCGACCGAAGCGATCAACGGCCGCCTCGAACACCTCCGCGGCTCCGCCCTGGGCTTTCGCAACCTGACCAACTACATCACCCGATCACTGCTCGAAGCCGGCGGCTTCAGGCCCCGGCTACACCCTGGATTGCGATGAGCCTCGAAACCCCCGAAGACCACGCACTTACGCACACAGCGTGACAGGCTCGTCGGCACCTTTCCGCGAACGGCCGTTCTGGATCTTTCACGCGTCCCGCCTGTGCGGAACAAGTTGCAGACCTCGTGTTGATTGGCTTTGAATTGCATGTATCTCGAATCCGCCAGATTCGACAAGACTGTAGCTGACGCCCTAGCCTCAACCGTAGAGTGGTGGAGCAGTGCATGCACTCACGGAACTCGCAGCTCAGCGATTGGATCCCTATTCGCCGCGACGAGAGCCGGCGGAATGGTGGATAGCACCGAAATTATCAACCCAAGAATGATGGTAGCAAATGCAAACTTCGAGTCCGGGACTGGGACGCCATTCCAGCTAAGGAGCAGATATGATCCGGTCGTGCCGATGAGGGCTCCAGGCACGGCCGCGCATAAACATTCGAGACAGATTAACCCAACAACAAAGCCGCGCGACGCGCCAAGTGCGCGACGTCGCCCGTAATCGCGCCGCCTCAGAACAACGTTTGACATCACGAGCAGCGTGACTAAGAGTCCACCCCCTAAAAGCGCAAGCGACACCGAGACTGAGGTCGAGGTCGCCAGCTCGCTTTGGACGCCCGTACGGAGCAGTTCAACGGCCGCGCTTGATTTAACAGTAACCGCCCTTGCATCATTGGCACCCACTAGAAGCGGAAGTGTTGCGGCAAGGGCCGGAACGTCAGCGGCGCGGGTTGCGACGACGATGATGATCGATGCCAATTCCGTATCGGCTTGCAAACCGCGAACTAATATCAGTGGCTCAAGATCTGCGAGATACGAAGGCGGCGTGATCTTTCCCCCGATGCTGACTTCCTCTCCGGTCGACGTCACGATGAAGCCGCTCGCGGTATCGAATCCCAGCGTTTTCAAAGCCTCTTCGCTGGCCAGGGCCACCGTAGAGGAGGGATTTTGATCTCTCGGTAGCAGATCCTCGCCTGCTGCGTGACTACTCAGCGTCCGCACTGTCACCCGGCGTCCGCCGGGTACTAGGCCGTTCTCGGCATCGACAGCGGCGCCGAATGCGCCGACCCAGCTGACTCCTCTGACTGCTCCGAGGGTATTCGACACGTCCAGTTTCACGCCGGCGTCGTCCCCTAGCGAAAGCACGACTGCTCTGCTCGAGGCTTCGTCCACTTGGGAGATTACTGCAGCCTCTAGTGCCTGAGTGCGGCCAGCTGTCAGTACTAGCGTGGAGGTGGTGGCGGCGACCACCACGATCATCAGGACCAGTAAGACAGTCTTCGAACTGGCCGAACGGAAAGCTTCCCGAATGAATGCGAGGACCCTGGCCATCAGAGACGATAGACCTTGTCCGACGCGGCCGCGAATTGAAGATCATGTGTCGCGACGACGACGGCCGCCCCCTGGTCTGCTGCGAATCGAAGTGCGCCCATCACCTTCTTCGAAGATTCAACGTCCAGATTCCCAGTAGGCTCGTCGGCAACTACTATATCGGGCGATCCGAGTAACGCGCGACAAAGACTGATTCTCTGAGCCTGGCCTCCAGAAATTTCGCCGGGGCGGCGAAGGGGGTCAACGTCGACCCCGAGCCACTCTATAAGGAAAAGTGCCCTGGAGATGGAATCCCGTTGGTTATCACCTCGATAGAGCGCCGATTCAATGATGTTATCAAGAACCGTACGAGAAGAATCGAGCGCGGCGTCCTGGAATACAAAACCATAGCGATGAGCACGACTCCAGGCCTTGCGGCGATCGCTCAGGCTATCTAATTGCAAGCCGTCAACGAGGACATGCCCTGAAGTTGGACTGAGCAGAAGGCCAGCAATATAGAGTAAAGTGGATTTGCCGCTTCCGCTAGGTCCCGTTAGCGCTGTGATTTCACCCGCGTGAAACCTGCCGCTCCAACGAGAATGAACTATTCGCGAAGTACCATACTGAAAATCGATGCCTTGCAGCTCGAGTCGAGCCGTTTTGCCGCTCACTCTGCCTCAGACCCAACTCGGACGATCGTACCCACTTCGACGCCCTCAACTACAGCTTGGCCTCGTGCTGAAGCAATCAATCTGATTTCAACACGATTGCCGTCTGCAACCAAGACATACGTTGATTGATCGACAGTCGATCGAATTGCCGCAATCGGAATTACGATACCGTCCACTTCAGGAACGAGAACGATCCTCGACCGATACGTAGTGGAGCCGTCAATTGGGACAGCATCACACTCCGTTCCACATACCGACGCGCCGTCGGGACCTTCTAGCACGAGAGTTGTAGTGTTGCTGTCGGTTGACGAGGACGAAACGACGGTTGCGGGCCAATCCCTTCCACCAGCGTCAACGGCGGCCGACGCGCCTGTAGGGATCAAAGTCGCCTGCTCAGGAGTTACCGACGCGCTAAACCGTGGACTCACTGAGGTGGCAAATATGGCAGGTTCCCCGCCGGTAAGCAGCGCCCCGCGCGACACCACTCGCTCATCTAACTTTATGCGGGCGGGCAAAACTGGAACAAATATTACGTCGGCTGCTCGAACGACGCCTGTCGGTTCACGACCCTGGGATAGCTGCCAGCGCTTCACCGCGTCCGCAGTAAGTGGTCCAATCTCGCCGTCAACCTTCCCCGAATACATACCCACTTCTTTGAGAAAAGCTTGGAGCTGCCCCACATCGGCGCCCTTCGATCCGAGAGCAAGGTCGCGAAAGGCCGGTATTTCGCCCTGGGCCACGGTGACGTCGTTCAAGTTGACCGAATACAAAACCGCGCCGGCATTCACTGTTTCCCCGTTCTCTATGTCGACCGACGTTACCACTCCCGCAGCGGAGTTGGAACCAACGGCAGCCGATGGCCACGCTGCGGAAACGGATAAGTTCAACGTCGACCCCACGCTTCCCTCAATTGCCGAGACAGTCGAGAAGGTCGCGGGCGGAGTATTAGGGCTCGCATCTGGGATGGTTTGATCGAAGCTCCAGACAGTAATTACGGCGGTTCCTGCGATAGAAGCGACACTCGCGAAGACAAGAGCTAGCACGTCTCGCCGTCGACGTTTCGGGGGACCGTCGCTCCTGCGTGCCGACGATCTCATCACGGAACCGGGGATGGCGTTGATGTTGCGCGGCGAAATGTAATCTCCTGATCGATCTGGAGCTGAGGGTAGCCACCGAGCCATAAACCAGTGGCAGGGTCAGCGATCTGTGCCAGAGCAAGATTGTATCGCTTGCAGATCGCGATCGCTACGTCTCCTTCTGCAACCACGTATCCCTTTATGGAGCCATCGTCGTTCAGCAGTGTAGCGCCTGTGGCGCCGTCCATCGGCCCGGCATCAAGGATGGGCCCGGGCGCAGACGCCGTTGGGGCGATCCCGCCGTCTTCGACTTCATCTTCGGACGGGTTGACGGGTTGAACTGAAGACTCAGTTGGGGAGCTTGCCGGGCTGTGTGCGACAAATTCTTCCGCGGGGGAGCAGCCAACCAAGCCCACGGACAATGCAGCGGCCGGGAGCGCTCCGAAGGTTAAGCCGAGTAAGCGCACTGGTCAGCCCTTCCCCGAAGTGAAGTCGAGAGGCATTGGCGGACAGGACTCGGCCAATTCTTCATACCGATCTTGACTTTCAGGATTTGCAAGGACGTCGTTAAACGGCGACCAGCTTTCAGGCGTGTAGTACGTATCGAGGAACCGATTCAGACTCGGGGCCGCTTCAAGCTGAAGGTCATTGCTCTCAAGGCAGTGTGTCAATTCGTTCGTGAAATACGTATAGAGCTCCGTGAGACGCGACCGCGATAAAGGAGCCGAAAACTCATCATCGAGAGGGTAGGATGCAGAGCATATGTAGGACGCTAGATCATGAGCTTCCTCCTGTCCCTCCGGCACAAAACCACCAATGCCGCCGTTATCTACCTCTTTAGGAAAACCTGCATCGGTCATACACTCGGCTTGGGAAGCTGGCCACTCATCGAGTGAGACCTTTCGCACCACTTCTACAACTGGGCGATCAACCGTCGGGTATTTGGCTCGAAAGTCCGACCAAGCTTGCTCGGTGCCTCCGTAAGATGCAACGGGAACGTCTGAACCCTGCTCCTCGTTCAATTCTGTCGAGTCACCTTGACTGCTGCATCCGGCAACAAGTACGGCGGTGAGAAAAATGGTGGCGGTGGCGTTCAATCGACGCATTCAGTCTCCTGGTCTGCAAGTATTGGAAATGCCAACGGCCCTGTCAATGCTGCCTGCAGGGCCGTTGGGTCAAGCTTACGCCTCGGGTCTCTAGTTCGCGTAGAGACCCTGATCGCGACAGAGCCACGAGGTGACATGGAAAGTTTGAGAGATTGTCGCCCACATGGCGCGATCTTCACCGATCTGGAACCATCGGATGGCACTCACGTTACCGTTGTTATATGTCTTCTCGTAGTAGCCGACGCCGGGACCGATTTGGTGGACCACGGTGCCGGGACCGACAGAACCAGAAGTCGGTTCAACTGAGCCAGAACACCGGGCTTCGCCATAGCGGGCTTCAGCACCATTTGCGGCTGGCGCCAGGTTGGCCACAAGGCCGATCGCCAGGAAGGTGGCGAATACGGCTTTCGAACGTTTCTTCATGCGCTTCCCTAATGTTTTTGCATTTCATGGAATAGATAGTTTCGAGTTCCCGCGCTCCACAACAAACCTAAGTCGCTTTGCTGTTCCGGACCAGTTTTCCCAGGCTGACTTGGGCCAGGGCGGGATCCGATTCATTGATCGCGTTCGACGAATCGTTGCGGTACCCCGTTAGACGGTCACGTCCGGCGCCTAAGGTCTCGCCATGTTATGTCCACCGTCCCTGCAGGGGTTCGAGGTGGCCGCGGGCCGGGCGTGTCGAGCGCCCGCGGCGCTGCGCGCGCAGAACTTCGGTTGGCCGGTAGACCGGCGGTTGCGCCAGGAGCGTCGTTCCAGCCGTGGTGCGGTCGGCGCCGGCGCCGCAGGACGAGGACTGAGCTAGTGGTGCGTGTCGTAGATTTCTCGAGACCCTTTTCGAACGCCCATTTCGAGCCCATCAGCCGGCCGAGCAGCGTGGCGAGAACGAGCGTCACGATCGCGAAGAGTGTCACGACCGGCCGGTTCTCGAGCGCCCACGTCAGGTTCCCGCCGGTCCGACCGCCGACGGTACCTCTGAACTCGGGCCAGAAGGCTGCAACGATCGCCACGACGACTCCGAGCACCGCCGCGCAGATCGCGCTGACGAACACGACCGTGGCCGTCTCCCGGAGCGCAGATCGCTTGGAGACAGGACGGTGCCCTTCATGGTCGAAGATGAACGCGATACCTGGGAAGAGCGCGAAAACGTACAGGGCAACGCCCCAGATCGACGTAGGCAACAGGTCCACCTCGGGAGAGAATTGGAATCAGGAGGTTCGAGCATGACGAACGTACAGCCCGGCCAGTGCCGCAGGACGGAACCGCGGCCCACCCAAGAGCGAGGGATCCGGCCCGCCCGCATCCAGTTCCAGCCTGCCCCGCGGCCGGCGTCCTCTCAGATCAAGCCGCCCCCGCCGCCCAAACGATGAGCTAGACAGCGAAGACATCTGACTCTCACAACGAGCTCGGGATCCAGCCCGCGGGAAACCAGCAGAAGCCCGCCGTTCGGCCCGCGTCCGCGAGGATCCAACCTCCTCTTCCGAAGCAGTAGCAACGCGCATCTTGCGTTATGGTGGTACTCGGCTCACTCACAGCTACTGACCACCGAATGTCGATCTTCAGCAGTACGATGACCCCTACCTGAGGAACCGATCCGGTTCCGCTGAGCTACGGTAGAGGTTGTCATGGCAGACACGAAGGTTATTTTCGTTGCGTTCGCGATCGAGGATGAGCGCTCCCGCGACTTCCTCAAGGGCCAGTCCCTGAGCCCTCGCGCGCCATACGAGTTCATCGACATGTCAGTGAAGCAGGCCTACGACTCAGGGTGGAAGGACAAGGTCCGCACCCGCATCAAGCGCTCCCACGGCGTGATCGTCCTCGTGAGCAAGAACTCGCTCACCTCGGTGGGACAGCAGTGGGAGATCGCCTGCGCCAAGGAAGAGGGCAAGCCGATCCTCGGTATCTGGGCCTACACCAACGACCGGACCGCCCTCGCAGGTGTGGCAACGAAGATCTGGAGCGACGCCAACATCAATGCCTTCATCGACTCGCTCTGAATCGATGCGCAAAGCACTGATCGTTGGGATCGATCATTACGACAACCCCGGCTTCCAACAGCTGAGCGGTGCCGTCAACGACGCCTACAACGTCAAGGCCGCGCTCGAGCGAAATGCTGACGGGACTCTCAACTTCCCCACCCCGAACCTTCTCGCGGGGACCGGCCCCGGCTCCACGGTGACCCGGCACGAACTCAAAGATGCTGTGCGGGAACTGTTCGCCGACGACGCCGAGATCGCGTTGCTGTACTTCGCCGGCCACGGCTACATCGAGGACACGGGCGGGTACCTCTGCGCCAGCGACGCCTCCTCCGGCGACGACGGCGTATCACTCGCAGAGGTGATGACCCTAGCCAACATTTCCCCCGCCAAGAACAAGGTCATCATCCTGGACAGCTGCCACAGCGGCGTCGCTGGCAGTCACTCCACCTCCGCATACGCTGAGATCTCCGATGGTGTGACCATCCTCACCGCGTCGACGGCCACTCAGTACGCCTCTGAAACACCGGGCGGTGGGTCAGGCGTCTTCACGAACCTGCTGGTTGACGCACTCTCCGGAGCCGCCGCGAACCTCGTCGGCGACGTCACTCCCGGCAGCGTCTACGCCCACATTGACCAGTCACTCGGCCCCTGGGCACAGCGCCCCGTCTTCAAGACGAACGTGAAGACGTTCATCTCCCTCCGCCAAGCCGAACCGCCTATCGCCTTGAGCGACCTTCAGAAGCTCCGAGAGCTGTTCCCGACGCCGACCACTGTGCTCACCCTCGATCCGAGCTACGAACCGGTCCGGTCCGGAGTCGAAAACCCGCCAGTAGTCGCTCCGGACCCACAAAACATGGCAGCGTTCGCAACGCTGCAGAAGCTCGTCAAGGTCAACCTCGTCCGACCCTCAGGAGCGGAACACATGTGGAACGCAGCGATGGAGAGCAAAGGCTGCGAGTTGACAGTCCTCGGTGAGCACTACTGGAATCTTCTCGACAGCGGGCTGATCTGATGAGCGACGACAGGTCTCTTCGCAAAGCCCTCGAGAGTTCCGAGCTGCTGGAACACCTGGCCGATGCAGAGCATCGCCGGTGGGCTCACTGGCAGCAATACCTCCACGATCAGTGCGAACCTCGGGCGGACGGATCGCTCGTCATCCCTGCGCATCTGGTGGAACGATGGACGACGCAGATCAAAACGCCGTACGCCGATCTCTCACCCGACGAGCAGGAGAGCGATAAGGACCAGGTGCGTCAGTACCTTCCGTTCATCATCGAGGCAGTCGGACCATGACCCCTTACGCCGAGCTCCTGTCAGCGTTCGCGATTTCGCAGTTCGACATGGGGCTTCGCCCGGTGCGGCTCGCGACGAAGTCCTAAAGCTATGGCACCACCCGTTCAGCGCGGAGCCTGGTCTCCTCGCCGCCGCGTCCGCCGCCGTGGCTACCGGCCCCCAGCCGCTGGTCGAATCGGCTAAGGAGACAGCCGGGCTGGCCCCGATTCGCGCCGCACTGGGTGCCCAGACTCCAGAAGAAGGACTCGTCGCGATGATGGCCGCTCAGGAGCTCCTTGCCGGGCTCGCACGCGAGTTCGGATGACCTCGAGCCGCCAGGGACCGACCCGCGATCTGGCAGTCACGTCACTGAGTGATGCAGAAGTAGAACACACCGAGTCGATCGTCGGTAGTCGCCGACCGGCGGAGCGACCTGTTCGACGAGTCTGATGGCGCTCGGGCCGAATCCCGTGCAGACGACACCGGGGTTTCCCGACGCGCGCAGGCCCTGGCTCCCGGGCTCCGTCGTGGTTACCGGACCGACCTCACCGACGTGCTCGCCGTGCAGTTCGACTGCAGCTCACGGAGAGCGACAGCAGGGGCAACCGACACTAGCGGAGTAGCTGTCTGGACATAGATTCCCCCTCGTCGGTGACCGCCCGATTGCGTCGGCACCGAGTGAGCCGTTGAGGACTGGGCGACGATCGAAGGGCCGCGGTACTCGACGTCGACACGTCGTCGTCAGTTTTCGTCGTGCCAGCGAACTCGATGATGTCCGCCTTCGTCTCGGTCGGCAAGCCGAAGTGCTTGATCACGGCAACGGCGAATCCGCTGAGCACCACACCGTTTCCGCACCACCCGGCCTGCCGGGCTAGCCGGCTGGCCGAAAGCCTCGTACGGGTCTCCAAAGTGAAGATCGCCGCAAGCAAGGCCCAGGTACCAGCGACGAAGCCAGACAGCAGCTCCCTACAAGTACTGGCTCATGCGCTGACCGCAGACGCAAGATCCGGAACCTAGCAGAACAACCTCCTGGACTGGATGTCGCGGCCGTCCGCGGCCAGCACACACGAGGACACCCCCGTTTGGGGCCCTGAAAACCAATCCTGGACTAACTCGTCGACACCGGCTATACATGACTAGATGAGCTGCCCTCCGGCTACCTCAGCCGTCGCAACAAGAAAAAGTGGACCGAGGCCCCGTGATCTCCCGAAGACTCTTTATGACTGGCGCCTCCGCTACAACTGTGATTCTGGCGTCCCCGATCACGACTGGCGCTGACAACGCTCACGCCAGCGAAGGCCCTACTGGACCGGCTGAGGCGGTATTCGAACCCGTCCCCGTAGTTGTCAGACAAGTTCTATCCTCCGACCTGTCGGGTGTATTCAGTTATCCGGACTCGTCATACGAGCGGATACGAGTTACGAACCTGCAAACCTTTACTCTCGAATTGACCTATGACAGTCGGTTATTCTCATCACAACCACTTCTGATCGTCGAAGACGATAATATCTATAGTGTGTTCAGCCGTAGTCGAACCAAAACGACGGCCACGACCATAACCTCATACTATGAGGTTACACTTAGCGACTATTCCCCCAGGGTGCTCACCTTCCTGACACCCACGTTCATGCCGCCGGCCTATCCGAATGATGGAACCGACGATCTCTACTCGACCCTGGTAGTTCTGACAGATCAGGCGGGCGTGGAGCTCGCAAGGAAAGAACAACCGCTTGATCCTCAAAAGACCCCGGTTGACGCCTGGGGGGCAGAAATCCAGGTCGAATGGGCACAATTGGATCTTGCATCATCTCGAACTTACAGATATCCATCCGCCGTCACTCTTGTGAGCCTGGGACCCGCACCTGTTCCCGAAGGAACGTCGTTGTCGATCGTGATCGACGACCAATACTTGGAGGACATTCCTCTAATAAGAGTTGGCACACCCACCACTGACCTAGCGTTCATCGTCAAAGAAAACCCAATCGAAACCAGCACATTGCCGAGCGACGTCTGGCCAGACAGCAACTATGGCTGGGACAGTGGGGAGCGAATCGCTACTATTCTGCGTTCCCTCCCTCAAGGTGAGTCAGTGCAATTTACCTTCGAAGCGGTTGGCAAAAACACCGCGGAGGCGAGGTCGATTGTCAACGCGTCGATTCTCCTTGGATCTCCACCTAGCGCAAGCGGCTGGCGCCGCAACCTTCCAGCCGAGGTCACCGATTTGACTCCGTCAGGCCAGCCGAACCTCACCACCTCTACGACGGGAACTACGTAACTACATGTCTGATCCTTGGGTTCTTAAGTCTCAGCAATGGGTCAACGCGACATATAGTGGCGTTCCGGGCTTTGTGCCGGCGCCAACGAACGGCCTCACTGGCTGGGGAACAATGTTCGCCCTTACTCGCGCACTACAGCACGAGCTTGGGATTACTACCCTGTCAGACAGTTTTGGTTCGACAACTCTGTCCACCTTGACCACGAAATTTCCTTCGGTTACGGAGTCAACCACCAACACCAACATAAAGGCGATCGCTCAATGTGCCCTTTGGTGTAAAGGGTACCTCGGAAGTGATTATAAAGAGCAGTTCGGCCCTTGGGACTCAGTCACGAAGGCCAACGTGGTTGCGGCTCGCGTGGATCTCGGCCTGTCGGCACAAGCCATCATCTTTCCGAAGCTCTTCAAGAGCTTACTCACTATGGACGCATACGTTCAAGTGTTTGGTGGAACATCACTGATTCGTTCCATACAACAGTCCTTCAACTCTCGATATATCGGACGTGCGGATTTCTACGTTGTTCCTTGTGACGGGATCTACTCAAGAGACGTACAACGCGGACTGATGTACGCTCTCCAGTACGAGATCGGAATGGCAGATGGAGTTGCAAACGGATCACTGGGGCCCGCTACAAAAATGGGCCTAAGCAGCGCCGCGGCCAACGTCACGCAGGGATCGACAGACTCGACAAAATACTTCGTCCATCTTTTTCAGGCTGCTTTGGTTTTCAACGACTACTCAACCGGGGCGTATGATGGTGTGTTCTCATCTGCAATGACCACGAAGGTCAAGGCATTCCAAACTTTCACCTTACTTAGCCTCTCCGGGCGAGCTGACTTTCCAACGTGGGCGTCGCTACTGGTTTCGACAGGCGATCCCGAGCGGTCGGCGAAAGCTTGCGACTGCATCACCACCATAACGGCCGACCGCGCAGCTACCCTTAAGAGCCTCGGTTACACAACCATCGGTCGATACCTCACAAATACCCCGAATATCCCCGACGCAACCGATAAAAACATTAAACCTGGCGAACTGGCTGTCATCAAATCGGCAGGTATGCGGGTGTTCCCCATCTTCCAAGAAGGCGGAACTGGAGTCGAATTTTTCAATGCCTCCAATGGGCGCAACGCAGCCCGTCGTGCACATGTAGCGGCAAAAAGTTACGGCTTTGCAGAAGACACCGTTATTTACTTCGCCGTAGACTTCGATGCACTAGAAGACGAAGTCTACAGCAATGTCGTTCCGCACTTCCAGGGAATCGCGGCCGCTCTTAAGGAAATCGGTAGCAACTACCTCGTCGGGGTCTATGGTGCACGCAATACTTGTCGCATAGTTAGTGACGCCGAGTTGGCAGATTATAGTTTTGTCAGCGGAATGTCCACTGGCTACAGTGGAAATCTCGGCTTTTCTCTACCCAAGAACTGGGCCTTTGACCAAATCAAGGAATACATGGTCGGTACCGGCGTAGGTGCAATCAACATTGATAAAGACGTCATGAGTGGAATAGACCCAGCTCAGGTTCCGCCGGCTAGTTCGCTCTCTGTAAACTACGAGGTGTTCGCCTACATAGATTCGCTGCAGCAGGCCGCCGTGGACTGGCTGGCTACCGGCGCCGCCGAGCCTGCTGGTACTACTGCCAGTATGCTTGTCATAAACTACCTTCGAGCCGGTGACGACAAATACGTGATCAATCCCCTTTGGACGATCATTGCGGGATCCGTGTCGGCCAAATTCACAACCTACGTAGAATCTTCGAAAAAGATTGCGCGAATTAAGTCAATGATCGAGCCTTCGACACTGGCGTCGGCAGGCAATTCGAGGCTCTACGGTCTAGAGCACTTCGGCGCTGCTGCAAGCGCGGTGGTCTACAACGGTGTACCAACTGTGACTAGTGCAATCGTGAACTTGGGTGATCTCGGCGGTTGGGCAGGAGACCTCATCCAGACGCAGGCTGATTTCACCAAGTTTGGAGCCGGCTATAACGCTGAGGGTTTCTCCAAGGTGTTTATCGGTGCCTTCGAGGAAAGTTACCCGGACAATCATTTCCCCTGGTCAGACCTCTTACAGGACATTGACGCTCTTCTTCTAGGAAATAAGATCCGCCTTTCCCCCACAGCCTCGTTCGCGAGCCTTTTCCGTGCATACTTTGGTACTGGAAGCACAGCGGGTTGGCGTACGCGTTACTCCGCCTTCAAGGCACTTCGATTCGGCTCGAACTACGAGAAGGCCATTCAGATTGCTGGAGCGCCCCTGGTGCAGACGAGCGACGGGACGTTTAATGCCGCACGTACTGCAGTGTTGGCTGCTGAAGGCACTGTTTTTGGAGGAGTTTCAGATCCCGACAAGGCAGGCCTTGCTCGCGGGTTCATCCTCAACCTAGACGGAAGGGTGGCTGCCCAGTGACTTGGGCGGCGTGGACGTTCTCACTAGGTGCAGCTCCTGTATTGATTCTGGTGACGAAGGCGGCTTCGATAGGGTTCAGGGACCAGCAAACTGCCAGTAGATGGGTCTACCGCTTTGGCATCGCGTTCTCTGTGGCGTGTTTAATACTGGCACTGATATGGTGGCTTCAAGCGAGTACTTCGGGGTGGAAATCACCTAGCAACGATGCTGATGATGTTGGTGGACTTGTACCGTGGACGCTTATCTGGAATTTTCTCACTGGGATTACCACATCGTCACTAGTTCATAGTTTTGACAAAATGGCATTCCGACGAAATGCTGTGAGAGGAAGAATTTAGGGGTGAGGGAGTTGGTATTGAGGCTTATGCAAAAATCGATTGACCCAGTATAAATTAGTGCGTGTCGGTCACGAAAAACACCGGCTGATCCGTTTTGCTTGAAGAGCAACTTCCAACAGAAACTCTTCGCAAAGGAACCAGCCGGTGCACAAGCAGACTACTACAGGGATGACGACCGAGCAATATGCGATTCTCGCCGAACGGATAGAAAACGAATTCCTGTGGCAGCGGCGGCGAGGACGGCCACGCAGACTGTCGCTCGCCGGCGCACTACAGGTCACTCTTCTCTACTATCGCCACAACGTCACCGAACAGTTGATCGCCGATGTGGTCGGTGTCAGTCAGTCGACCGTGTCGCGAACAATCGCGCTAGTGGAAGCGATGCTCACTGTCGTGACCGACGACGAGCAGCCGGACGTCGAGGCTGCGGTCGGCGAGACGACGGCCGTCATCGACGGGACCCTCCTCCCGTGCTGGTCCTGAGCAGACGCGCCCGAGCTGTACTCCGGCAAACACAAGACCACGGGGCACACCTGCCAGGTCCTCGCCGATCTCTCCGGTCGGCTGATCCACATTTCGGATCCGATTCCGGGCAAACACCATGATGCTCACGCATTCCGAGAATCACACTTGGCCGACATCATCAACCTCTCGAATACTTTGGCCGACAAAGGCTACCAAGGCGCCGGAATGATCACACCAATAAAAAGGAGACCCGGCGAAGAACATTTGCCAGAGCACGCGAAACAGCACAACCGTTTCGTGAACACTCACCGCTACGTGATCGAGAGAACAATCGCTAACATTAAAACCTGGCGAATCTTCCACACCGACTACAGACGACCACTGCACACTTTCCCAGACGCCTTCAACGCCGTCCGTGGACTAATCTTCTTCACCCAGAACGAAACCAATTTTGCATAAGCCTCATTGTCTCGCAAGTCATCTACTCGATCGGGACGCACTGGGCTGGAGAGTTATTCACGGGTCTAGTTTGATGCTTTCGGCGCGCTTCAACTGAACAACGGTCCTTCCTTGGGAGAATTGTGTTATCACACATCATTCAGGAGAAAGAACCGTTGCAGGTGAAGCATGCAGCAGGATTGACGTACGCCGAGGCGAAAGCTCTGTCGAAGCGGATGCTTGGCGAGGTCAGCGCTTCAGGGGAGGCGCCGGACTGGCCGCCGACTCTGGGAGTGTTCACGTCGCTTGTCATCACGCTGAGTTATCTGAAACGCAACACCGCGCAGGTCGTGCTCGCCGAACAGCACGGCGTATCGCAGCCGACGATCTCCCGTGCGATCGCGTCGATCACGGCATGGATCGCAGCAACTCTCAGGGCGGACCTTCCGACCGCGGACGACCTCGACCCGAACGGCCAGTACATCCTCGACGGCACCCTTCTCCCGTGCTGGTCCTGGAGAGACCGGCCCACGCTCTGGCCGGGGAAGCACACGACGACCGGGTTCACCGTGCAGGTCGCCTGCGATCTCAGCGGACGCCTGGTCTGGGTCTCCGACCCGGTCGACGGCCACCGCCACGACATCGCCGTGCTACGCGCATCCGGAGCACTGCACGGCCTCGACCCCGCGAACTGGTTCGGTGACAAGGGGCTACATCGGGCTCGGCATGATCACCCCGATCCGCACAAGAACCGACCGGGACATGCTCGAATGGGAACACGAATTCAACAAAAACGTCAACTCGATCCGCTACCAGATCTAACGCGTGATAGCACACCGACTACAGGCGTCCGCTATGCACATTCCGGAACGCATTCTCAGCCATCCGCCGACTCATCTTTCTTCATTCAGAACAACACGAGTTTCGCATAAGCCTCACTGTATCGAGCATTGCTCTCCAGTTCATCCGATTCGTCTCTACCTGTTAGCGCGAGGCCACGAGCCGGGTGCGGACCTGATCCAGGAGTCCTTCGAGCGCAGTGGTGGAGACCGCCCAGTAGATCGCGTTGATGGAGAGGGGCGGGTCAGCGTTGCCGTGCTGCATCACCTGCGCGAGGGCCTGTTTTCCGGGGAAGGCACTGCGGACATGGTCATTGTCACCGCGACTGCCGGTCATCGCTTACGCCGCACTCCTCGCCGAGCGTCAAGGACCCGGACGACCAGGCCGACTAGCCGTCGCAGGCCAAGCCGGGGCGTCCTGAGCCGACGCCGCCCCAGCGGAGGGGCGCACCCCTCGGTCGGCCTCACCACGGCCGGCCTGCCGGACTCAGTGGTGGAGCTGGTGCACCACCGCGTGCCCCCGACCGCTACTGATCAGCCAGCGGTTGACCGGAGTGGTGATCACGAAGGCCAGGGCGAGTGCGGCGACGAGCGATCCCCAGAACAGCCCGTCCGTGATCCCCGCGTCCATGGCGCCGGGGATGGCGAGCATCGCGGTGTTGTCGATGACCTCCATTACCGCGATCGAGACGGTGTCGGCGGCGAGAGCGATCCCGAGAGCGGCGCGCCACGAGACTCCAGCGCGCAGCACTCCGCGCATCGTCAGCGCGTAGCCGAAGGCGAAGGCGAGGGCGATCGAGAGCGCGACGGTGCCCAGGGAGTGCAGCCCGAGGCCGGTGCCGATGACCATGCCGAGCACCTCGCCGATGGCGCACCCAGTGAGGCAGTGCAGGGTCGCGGTCGCAGCCGCCCGCCATGATGTCGCGCGGGTGGTGTGCTGGTGCTCGGTCATTAGCTGCTCCTCCATCGTGGTCTACGAGGATTCAACATACCCCCGGGGGGTATATTCCCCGCGAGTCGCAGACAGCTCACGGCGAGCGCCGGTGAGGCCGCATCGAGCCCGCGGCACCGGGGCTGCGTAGTCTTGCCGGATGCGCAGCGCGACCGGAGGGATGGTGGTCGCCTCCTTCGTCTCGCGGATCCTCGGCTTCGCCCGGCTCGCGCTGCTCGTCGTCGCGATCGGCAGCACGAGCGCCTCGGTGGGCGGCCAGGTCTTCGAGGTCGCGAACTCGGCGCCGACGTACCTCTACGGACTCATCGCCGGCGGAGTGCTCGGCGCGGTGCTGGTGCCGCAGATGGTCCGAGCGCGGGCGGCGGGTCCGGAGGGAGTGCGGACCCTCGAGCGGCTGCTCACCGCGTGCCTCGGCGGCGCCGCCCTGCTCACGGTCGCCTGCACGCTCGCGGCTCCGGCGATCGTCGGGTTGTACGCGGGCGCCTGGTCGGCCGACTGGTCGCTGCTGGCCACGCAGATGGCGTACTGGTGCCTCCCGCAGATCTTCTTCTACGTCGTCTTCGCCGTCTTCTCGCAACTGCTCAACTCCGCCGAGAAGTACGGCCCCGGAGCGTGGGCCCCGGCGTTCGCGAACCTGGTCTCGCTGCTGGGCATCGGCGCCTTCCTGCTCGCGTACCCGGAGGCAGTGACGACTCCCGCCGACGGCTGGACTCCGGCGATGGTGACACTGCTCTGCGGGAGCGCGACCGCGGCGATCGCGGCGCAGGGCGTGATCGCCGCGGCCTTCGCCCGCGCGGTCGGCGTGCGCCTCCGGCCGCGGTTCGGGTTCGGAGGCCTCGGGGGAGTGTCGCGGGACGCGGTCTGGGTGCTGCTCGGAGCGCTGGTCGCCGAGGCCTCGTACGTGGTGGTCTCGAATGCGGCGACCGCGGCAGGCCAGACGATGAACCGGGCCGGAGTGGACGGGCCGAGTCTGAACTCGTTCTCGAGTGCGCAGCTGCTGCTCCTGCTGCCGCACGGCATCCTGGTCGTCTCGGTCGCGACCGCGATGTTCACGCCACTGAGCCGCGATCTGCATCGGGGCGACCGTGTAGCGGCGGCGACGAACCTGCGTCGCACCGAGGACTCCGTCCTGGCGGTCACGCTGCTCTCGACGGTCCTGTTCGTCGGAGCCGCGCCGCTGCTCACCCGCTTCGTCTTCGGGACGCCGGTGATCGGCGCGGTGCTGCAGGTGCTCGCTCTGAGCCTCGTCGGCTTCAGTCAGACGTACGTGCTCAACCGCGCGATGTTCGCGCTCGGCCGCGCCCGCGACTCCCTCATCACGCAGGTGCTTTCGGCCCTCTGCGTCGCGCTCGGTGCGCTGGTCGGCGGGCTGCTCCTCGGCCCGGAGCTCGTCGTGCCGGCGATCGCGCTCGGCACGGCGCTCGGGACGACCCTCTCGTGGGCGGTCGCGCGTCGCCTCGTCCGCAGGCACCTCGGAGGCGTGCCGCCGACGGCCGCGCAGGTCCGCGACCGTCGCTCCTCGCTCGTGGCCGCCGCTGCCTCGATCTGCCTGGCGGTGCCGGCCGGACTCCTGATCGAGGTGCCCGCCGACCGGATCGCGGCGGCGGCGATGCTGGTCCCCACGGGTCTCGCGATCGCGGCGGTCTTCGTGATCGTGCACCGCGTCGTCGGCCGCCGCTGGCTGTGGTCCCTCCTCCTCGGGGCGCCGTGACCGCTGATCTCGTCGCCCGCGCCCCTCGTGCGCTGCACTCCGGCCCCCGCACAGACGGGTCGCGAATGGGGGGGGCGGGTGCAGGAGGAGCCGCTGTACCGTGCCGCTCGCCCGAGGGAGCAGGGCGAGGTCGGCGGCCGCCGGGCCGCAGGCAGAAGGCACGTGGCAGGCGGCAGCAGGCAGAGTGGAGCAGGCGGAGTGGAGCAGGCAGAGTGGAGCAGCGCGTGGACGTCCTTGAGCGGATCGCCCGCCGGGCGCTCGACGCCGACGTCCCGGGGGTGCGTCTCGTCGGGATCGACGGCCCGTCCGGCTCCGGCAAGAGCACCCTGGCCGCGCGGGTGGCGACGCGGCTCGGCGCTCCGACCGTTCCGATCGACGACTTCGTGTCGTGGGGCGACGTCACGGGGTGGTGGCCGCGTTTCGAGGAGCAGGTGCTCGCCCCGCTGCTCGCCGGCCGCGACGCCGTCTACCAGCAGCGCGACTGGTCCGACTGGCGCGGCGACAGCCTCGGCGGCTGGCGCACCGTGGCCTGGGCGCCGGTGGTCGTTCTGGAGGGGGTGACCTGCACCAGGGGCGCGGCCGGCCCGCTCGCCTGCCGGGTCTGGGTCGAGACTCCGCGCGACGAGCGCCTCCGCCGGGGACTCGAGCGCGACGGCGCCGAGCACCGCAGCCTCTGGGAGCGGTGGATGCGCGAGGAGGACGCGTTCTTCGCCGCCGACGCCACCCGCGCCCGGGCCGATGTCGTCGTGCCGGGCACGGCCTGAGCCGGGTGCGCAGCGCGGGCCGGCGCAGCGAAGGCCTGCGCCTCGAGGCTCAGCGCGGGCCGCGCGCCAGCAGCGCGTGCAGCAGCGGCAGCACCGAGGCGCCCATCAGCAGCGCGCCGAGCACGCCGTCGTCCGGGCGCACGACGGCTCCCGCGACGAGCAGGCCTGCGAACAGAACGGCTGAGACGATGCGCCTGACCGTGCCCTCGATGCGGAGGAGCCGGCGCTCGACCGTGGGGACCGTCACGGCGAGCGTGCCGTCGTCGAGCCGCGTGGTCAGCTCGTCGAGCTTCCGCGGCAGGCGCCAGAGCAGGCCGAGGGTGTCGACGGCCTGCTTGCCGATGTCCTGCGCGACCGAGCCGCGCTCCTCCCGGATCAGCTGCTGAGCGTAGGGCTCGACCGAGTCCCACAGGTTGAAGGCCGGGTCGAGCGCGCTGCACACGCCCGAGGTCAGCGACATCGCACGGATCACGAGCAGGAAGTTCTCGGGCAGCTGGAACGGGAGCGAGCGCACGACGTCACCGAACTGCACGGCGAAATCGCGGAACTCGCGCGGATCCACCTCCCGCAGCTCCGCGAAGCCCATTCCGCCGAACCGGGCGAACAGCTGCGTCAGCGCCCGCTCGAGCTCGCGGGAGTCGGCGGAGGGGAGGAGGACGCCCACCGCGCGGGCGGCGTCGACGAGCCCCTTGCCGTCGCGGGACGCGGCGGCGATCAGCATCCGCCGCAGGCCCGCCCGCGTCGTCGGCGGCACCTCGCCCATCATCCCGAAGTCGATGAAGGTCAGCCGCCAGGGCAGTTCGGCGTCAGGTGTCGGAGTCACGAAGACGTTGCCGGGATGCGGATCCGCGTGGAAGTACCCGTTCGTGAAGAGCTGGTCGAACATCACCGCGGCGAAGACGGGAGCGACCTCGCGCGGGTCGATGCCTGCGGCGATGAGCGCGGCGTGATCGGTGATCTTGATCGCCGTCACGTCCTGGAGTGTGAGCACCTTGCGGGTCGAGCGCTCCCACACCACGTCGGGCACGGCGACCCGGGCGTCGCCCGCGAAGTCGCCGGCGAAGCGGACGGAGTTCGCCGCCTCCTGGAGGTAGTCGATCTCTTCGAGGCTGGTCGCCGCGAACTCCTCGACCAGGGCGGGGGCGTCGACCCGGTCGGACACCAGGCGCACGTGGCTGAGCCAGCCGCCGACGCGGCGGAGCGCGGCGAGATCGACCTCGACGATCGCGTCGATCCCCGGCCGCTGCACCTTGAGGATCGCGGTCGTGTGTCCGGTGTCGGCGGTGTCGGAGGGGGAGAGGCGCGCGCGGTGCGCCTGGCCGAGCGAGGCCGCGGCGACGGGCGACTCCTCGACTCCCGCGTACGCCCGCTCGAGCGGCATCCCCAGCTCTGCCTCGGCCAGGGCGCGGATGCGCGGGAACGGCACGGGCGGCACCTCGTCCTGGAGTCCCTCCAGCTCGCGGGTGATCTCGGGCGGCAGCACGTCCAGGCGCGACGACATGAACTGGCCGACCTTGATCATCAGCCCGCCCAGATCGACAGCCAGCACGTGGAAGCTGCGCGCGAACCGCCGCATCCGGCCCGGACGGGTGCGCAGACCGACACGCGAGAGACCGACACGGGGGAGCAGCAGATCGAAGAACCAGGTCACCGCGAGGTGCCACGCGGCGAAGCGGAGGATCCGGCGGTAGCGCCGCCGGTCCTCCCGTGCTCGGTGGCCCGGGGCGGCAGGACCCGGGCTGACCGAGGCCACCCGGGTCAGTCCTGCGCGAGGATCGCGTACAGGCGGCGGCGCACGTCCTCGAGTTCGGAGACGGCCTGCCGGATCTGGTCGGGGGTACCGGAGCGGCCGACCTGCGCCGCGGCCTGGGCGAGGTCGAGCCCCGCCTTGGGCAGCGCACCGAAGTCGACGTGGTCGGAGTCGTCCCACGGTGCCGAGGCGCCGTGCTCGGCGACCGCGGCGCGACCGGCGTCGGTCAGCGTGTAGGTCTTGCGGCCGTTCGACTCGTCGGCCGAGATGAGGCCCTCGTCGGCGAGCAGCTGCAGGGTGGGGTAGACGGAGCCGGGGCTCGGCTTCCAGCCGCCGCCGCTGCGCTCTTCGATCTCGTGGATGATCTGGTAGCCGTGCATCGGCTGCTCGGCGAGCAGCGCGAGCACGGCCGAGCGCACGTCGCCGCGGCCGACTCTGGAGCCGACGCGCTTCTCGACGCGGGAGCGGGCCTGCTCCATCGCGCGCCAGATGCTCTCGATGGGCGTGCCGGTGCCGAACGCACCGGTCGAGGACGAACCGTTCATGATGACCTCCTGTTTCTGCGAACGATACTCAGCGATATGGGTGGCGACTGTGAACGACTGCTCGTCCCGTCTCCGCTCAGGCGGTCAGGAGGGAGGCGATGCGCGTCGTCGTCGCGGCGGCTTCAGGGAGGGGCATCAGCATCCAGTCGTGCATCATCCCGGGGCTCTCGATGACGTCGACGCTCGTGCCGGGGGCGGTGGCCGCCCGCTCCGCGAACCGGTGGGCGTCCGGGTTGAGGATGTCACGGGTGCCCGTGAACACCGTCACGCTGCCCAGTCCCGCGAGGTCGGAGGCCATCGGATTGACGGCCGGGCTGTTCACGCCGTCCTCGCCCGCGTAGAGCGCGGCGAGTGCTCGCAGGTGCTCGGCCTTCAGCAGGGGGTCCCGCGGGGCGACCGCAGCGATCCCGGGATGCGAGACGGTCAGGTCCAGCGTCGGCGAGAGGAGGATCGTCGATTCGGGCCTGGCAGCCCCCTCGGGGAGGGCGCGCAGGAGGTTGAGGGCGATCGTCGCACCGGCGGAGTCGCCCATGAGCGCGGCCGGCGAGGTCGCCGTGATCGAGCTCCAGAGCGAGGTGAGGACGGGGAGGTGATCGGCGTGCGTCGCCCGCGGGACGAGCGGGTAGATCGGCACGACGAAGGCGCGCCCCGTCAGCCGGGCGAGCGTGGCGAGGAACGTCCAGTGGCCGGCGCGGATCTCGGCCGCCCACGCGCCTCCGTGGAGGTAGAGGACCGGGCCCGCCGTCTCGGCGGGCGGCGAGATCCGCAGCACCGGCCATCCGCCGACCTCGGTCTCGGTGACGCGGGTGCTGCGGCGGACCGAGCGCGGCGGTCCGTACTGCGCCGGGGTCGACGGCGTGCCGGTGAAGCGCGAGGGGTCGAACTGCTTCTCGCGGGTCCCGGAGAGGCCGATGACGGTGGCGAGGAGGCGGCTCCGCAGGCTCGGGGCTGCGGGCGTCGGGGTGAGGGCGTCGGGGTTCATGGGGGATCCGTTCTTGCGGCGTCGATCGCCGCGTGATGTACGCTAAACCTTGACATCAGAGTGAAGGTCAAGGGGAATCATGAAGATCGGCGAGATCGCCCAGCGCACGGGCGCCAGCACTCGGTCGCTCCGGTACTACGAGGGGCTGGGCCTGATCTCGTCGGAGCGCCGGGCGAACGGCTATCGCGACTACCGCGAAGAGACGGTCGCCGTCGTCGCGACCATCAAGTCCCTCCTGGGCCTGGGCTTCTCGACCGCGGTGATCGCCGACGTGATCGCCTGCGAGAACCGGGGCCTCTCGGGGAGCTGCGAGGCGGTGCGAGACCGGGTCGGCGAGCTCCGCGACGAGATGGAGGCTCGGGCTGACGAGCTCCTGCGCCGACGCGACGCGCTCGACGCGTCGCTCGCGGATCCGGTCGTTCGTGACGCGCTGCTGGCGCGCGCCGAGTCCCCGCGCGTTTAGTCCGCGGCGGGTTCCGGCCGGTCCGCTCCGATGCCCGCGGCGAGGGTCTCGAGCCCGCCGCGCAGCTGCTCCGCGCCGTCGGCTCCGAGGAGGCGGACGACCTTCTGCTCGACGGCGTCGATCGCCCTGTCCGCCTCGGCCAGAGCGGCGTGCCCGGGCGCGGTGAGATGCAGCTCGTGGACGTGGCTGTGGCGAGGGTGCGACCGGCGCTCGACGAGGCCGCGCGCCTCCAGCCGGGTGAGGAGTGAGGCGACCGCCTGCGGGGTGACGCCGATGCGCCGGGCCAGTTCGGCTCCGGTGAGCCCCGCGTCGGCCGCGAGCGTCGCCAGGAACGTGTAGTGCGCTGCGGCGAGACCGAGCGGGCGCAGCCCCCGCTCCTTCTCGGCCTGCACCGCGAGCTCCGCCCTGCGGAGTGCCCACACCACACGATCCGCGGCGCGTGCGTCGGCACGCTGATCTGCAACCATCCACCCAGGATACATCCATTGAGTGGTATAAAGTGCTTGATACCACTCAATGACATTAGGAGTCGTAATGACCAGACCTCTCGCCCTCGTGACCGGTGCCAGCAGCGGCATCGGTGCCGCCCTCGCCGCCGACCTCGCCGCCGACGGCCACGACCTCGTCCTCGTCGCCCGTCGCCAGGAGCGACTGCTCGAGCTCCAGGAGCGCTTCGCCGCCCTCGGTGCCACGACCGAGATCCTCGCCGAGGACCTCTCCGACCCCGCCGGACTCGAGCGCGTCGTCGCCCGCGCAGGAGCGGGCGACGTGGATCTCCTCGTCTCCAACGCCGGCGTCAGCGCCTACGGTCCCTTCGCCGAACTCGACCCGGAGGCGCTCCGCCGCGCGTGGACGTTGAACGCCGACGCCACGCCGCTCCTCACCCGGGCGGTGCTGCCGGGGATGCTCGAGCGCTCCCGCGGCGGCATCATCACCGTCGCCTCGACTCTGGCGTTCAGCGCCGGGATCGCAACCGCCCCCGACGGCGGCCGAGGGCTGCCGCAGCGGGCCCTTTACGTGGCGGCCAAGGCGGGCATCGTGGCGTTCACCCGCGTGCTCGCCGGCGAGCTCGCGGGCACCGGGGTGCGCGCGACGGTCGTCTGCCCCGGCCTGGTCTCGTCGGAGTGGAACGGCGGGGCCTCCGTCGTGCCTGCGGCGATGACTCCCGAGGACGTCGCCGTGGCGGCTCTGGCCGGCTTCGAGCGGGGCGAGGTCATCTGCCTGCCCGGACTCGAGGACGTCGGTCTGCTGGAGCGACTCGCCGAGTCGGAGCAGGGGATCACCTCGGGCAACATCCGGCCGACCCTGGCTCAGCGCTACACGGCCTGAGCCTCCCGCGGGGCCCGATGCACGAGGGGCCCGCCCGCCCGCCGATCTCGGCGAGGACGGGCGGGCCCCTCGTGTCGTGTCACTCGCCGGCGCAGATGCCCTCGACCGCCACCTTCTGGTAGAGGTGCGGGTAGGCGAGCGTGCCGTCCGGGTAGGCGGCGGCGTGCGCTGCGAACTCATCGGTCCGGGCAGCGGCCTTGAGGGCGGCGGGCGACGCCCATACGGCGACGTTCGTGAAGAGCCGGCTCCCGGCGATGCCGCGGTAGAGCTGCACGGCCAGGAGGTTCCCGGTCCGCTTCATGTACTCGGCGTCGGCGGCCCACGCGGCCAGCACCTCCTCCTCCGCGCCCTCCGGGGCGACGAAGGTGTTGATGATGGTGACGGGGCCGGTCTCGACCTCGTGCTGGAGCGAGATCGGGGTGGAGCTGTCGAGAGTGGCGATCTGGAGCATGGGGTCCTTCTCTTCTTTCTGGTGGTGGTGATGGTGCGGGGGAGCTGCGGGCTACGGGTGGAGGAGGACCTTGCCGTCCGAGCGGCCGGTCTCGACGAGGGCGCTCGCCTCGTGCACCGCGGCGAGCGGGAATCCGGCGGCGACGCGGACGGTGAGCTCGCCCGCCTCCACCAGGGCGGCGTACCGCGCGAGCGAGGTTCCGAAGCGGCGGTTCTGCCCCGAGAAGACGACTCCCAGTTCGAACGCGCGCGGATCGCTCACCGTCACCAACCGCTTCGTGCCGCCGAGCAGCTCGATCGAGAGCTCCAGCACAGAACGGCCCGTGATGTCGGCGATCGCGTCGATGCCGTTCGGGGTCACGGCCGAGATCCGCTCGGCCTGCCCGGGACCGTAGGCGACCGGCACGACCCCCAGCGACCGCAGGAAGTCGTGGTTCTTCTCGGAGGCGGTGCCCACGACGGTCGCGCCGCGACGGAGCGCGAGCTGCGCGGTGAAGGCTCCGACGATCCCGGAGGCGCCGTGGACGACCAGCGTCTCTCCGGCGGTGACGGCGAGCTCCTCCAGCACCCGATCGGCCGTCTCGAGTCCCACGGGGAGGGCCGCGGCCGTGTCCCAGCTCAGGCCGGCCGGCTTCAGCGCCCAGTCGTCGGCGATCGCGTGCTCGGCGTACGAGCCGGTGACGGTCGGCGCCAGCACGGCGTCGCCGACCGCGACTCCGTGCACGCCCTCGCCGACCTCGTCGACGATCCCGGCGGCTTCCAGGCCCGGAGTGGCGGGCAGCTGCGAAGCCATGTCTGCCATCCAGCCGTGGCGGATCTTGACGTCGACCGGGTTCATCCCCGCCGAGACGACCCGGAGGCGGATCTGCCCGGCGCCGGCGTGCGGGGCGTCGACGTCCTGCACCTGCAGAACGTCCGTGTCGCCGAACTCGGTGTACAGCACTGCTTTCATGGGGGCTCCCGTCCTCGTTGCTCTTCTCCCTCCAGCCTGCCGCGGCTCGACTCCGGCCGGACTGGCCGAAGGGTCGGAGCATCCTGGCCGAACGGTCAGTCCTTGCACTGCCGCCCGGACGGGCGGCGGTCTACCGTCGGAGTCATGGATCTGATGTCCTCCGTGGAGGTTCTCCGGGCTCCCCTGACCGAGACGCAGGCGCGGCTCTCCGCGCTGCTCGCCGACGCCGTCCCGCACAGCGTGATCGCCCAGCTGGCGGCCAACTGCCCGTTCGCTCCCTTCAAGAGCCTCGGCGCCTCGCCCGGCGCGCCGGGCTCATCGATCAGCGTCGCCGACATGACCGGGATCGGCGAGAGGGCCGGGTCGCCGGGTGCGTGGCTCGGGCGGGCGGTGGTCGCGAACGTCGAGGTGCCCGTGCTGGCTCTGGTCAGCGGCACCGGCGAGCAGCGCGCCCTGCTCGTCCTGATCCGGACGGACGAGGAGCCGATCGACCCCGACGACATCCGGGCGGCCGTAGGGCTCTGGGAGGTGGTCACCGCGCACCGCGACGGCCTGCGGAACGAGGCGGCGCCGGAGTGGCTCGCCATCTCGCGTGCGGCGGCCTCAGCCCGCGCCGTCGCGCTGGCCGAGCTCGGAGACGCGCACTCGGTGCTGCTGACTGCGCTCGTCGCCGTCCTGCGCGATCGCACGCTGGCCGACGCCGAAGCGAGGAGGCGCACGCTCGATGTCGCCGTCAGCGGTCTCGTGGAGCTGAGGTCGCGGCTCGAGCTCGACCGGATCCTCGCCGAGGAGAGTGCGGCCGAGGCGTCCTCGTCGCTGACCGCCTCCCTCCTGCGCATGACCGGACCGCGGGGCGTGCGCCTCGACGTCAGCCCGCTGCGCGACGACGACGCGTCGGGCAGATCGCTGCCGGCGGACGTCGCCGCGACGGCGCGGGCGAGTGTCAGGACCATCGTGCAGACGATGCTCGAGGAGCAGTCCGGACTCCGCCGGATCCACGTCGGCTGGCGGCTGACGGACGCCGATCTCGTGGCCACGGTGCGCGACGACGGCCCGGGTGCGCTCGCGCGCGAAGCCTTCGACTCCTCCCGTGTGCAGGAGCGGCTGACCGCGGTGGGCGCCCGGCTCGACGTCGACGCTGTGCCCGACTGGGGCACGACGGTCGTCGTTTCGGTTCCGATCACCGCTCAGCCGACTCCGCGGACCGATCCGCTCGCCGCCCTCAGTCAGCGCGAGCTCGACGTCGCCCAGCACCTCCTGCGGGGCAGCCGCAACCGCGACATCGCGCGGGCGCTGACCGTCTCGGAGTCGACGGTGAAGTTCCACCTGGCGAGCATCTTCAAGAAGCTCGACGTCGACTCCCGGAGCCGGGCGGCCGCGGTCGTGGCCGCGGCGCAGCTGCCCTGACAGCGACTCCGGGTCGCGGAGCCGCCGCGTCGTCGGCTCCCGGGCGATCCTCGGTGCTGGTCTGCGAGAAGGCCCGGTGGGAGTGGATGAGGCGTCCTGGTGCAGTCCGTGCGGCTCGATCGAACGCTCCGATCGGGGCGGGCTCTCGACGACGAGCTCGTCTGAGTGCTCAGTCCCGATCGAGCCGCCGGATCAGCGCTGCCGCCGTGGCCCGGCCGGCCCGGTCGGCTCCGACCGTCGACTGCGACGCGCCGTAGCCGATGAGGTGCACGCGGCCGTCGGCTCGCGCCTGCGGTCGGAGCACGGTGTCGCTGCTGGTCGTCGTCCCGTCGGCCCCGACCACGTGGCGTCGACCGAGCGCCGTGAACAGGGGGCGGCGCTCGAGGACTCCGCGCCGCCGCGCCTCCAGGGCGTAGCTCGTCCAGCCCAGACCGGTGCACGAGACAACGCCGACGGGAGGCCTGCCCTCGGCCGCCTCGTAAGCCGCGAAGCAGCGGGGCACGGCGTCCCGGCTGATCCGCGGCGCCGACTGTCGGGCCAGGGAACGACGAACGGCCGGCCCCGCAGGAGCCGGCCGTTCGGGTCGCAGGCCCTACAGGCCCTGCGACAGGCGGTAGTACGCCGCGTTGGAGCGGATGTCGGCCTCGAAGCCGCGCAGCGTGGTCGACTCGTCGATCACCAGCAGCTCGACACCGGCGATGCGGGCGAAGTCCTCCCACGCCTCCAGGCCGATCTGGGTCGTCATGACCGTGTGGTGCGCAGCGCCGGCGGTGATCCAGGCCGCAGCGCTCGTGCCGAAGTCCGGAGCGGGCTGCCAGACGGCGCGGCCGACGGGGAGGTGCGGGAGCGTTTCGGGGGGCTCGACGTTCTGCACCGTGTTCGCCACCAGGCGGAAGCGTTCGCGCACGTCGCTCAGCGCGACGACGACGGCAGGGCCCGCATCCGCGGTGAAGACCAGGCGCACCGGGTCCTCGCGGCCGCCGATGCCCAGCGGGTGGATCTCGAGCGAGGCGCGCTCGGAGGACAGGGACGGCGAGACCTCGAGCATGTGCGCGCCGAGGATGAGCTCCTCGCCGGGCGTCATGTCGTAGGTGTAGTCCTCCATCAGGCTGGTGCCGCCGGGCAGGCCGGCGCCCATCACGGCGGCGATGCGGATGAGGACGGCCGTCTTCCAGTCGCCCTCGCCGCCGAAGCCGTAGCCGTCTGCCATCAGGCGCTGCACGGCCAGGCCGGGGAGCTGGCGCAGACCGCCGAGGTCCTCGAAGTTGTCGGTGAACGCCTCGAAGCCGCCCTCCTCGAGGAACGCGCGCAGGCCGATCTCGACCGCGGCGCCGTAGCGGAGCGACTCGTGGCGCTCGCCGCCGGGGAGCAGCTCGGGTGCCACGTCGTAGCTCTCGACGTACTCGGCGACGAGCGCATCGATGTCGGCGGCCGTCGCAGCATCCACGCGCTCGACGAGCTCGTTGACGCCCCACGTGTTGACGCTGACGCCCAGGCGGATCTCGGCCTCGGTCTTGTCGCCCTCGGTGACGGCGACGTTGCGCATGTTGTCGCCGAAGCGCGCGACCTTCATGCTCTGCGAGGCGGCCCAGCCCGAGGCGGCGCGCGACCAGATGCCGATCGACTCCGTGACCCGGGCGTCGCTGGCGTGGCCGACGACGGTCTTCCGGGGCACGCTCATCCGGCTGAGGATGTAGCCGTGCTCCCGGTCGCCGTGCGCGGCCTGGTTGAGGTTCATGAAGTCGAAGTCGATGTCCTGCCACGGCAGGGCGACGTTCGCCTGGGTGTGGAAGTGCAGCAGCGGCTTGGCGAGCGCGTCGAAGCCGTGGATCCACATCTTCGAGGGGCTGAAGGTGTGCATCCAGGTGATGACGCCCACCACGGAGTCGTCGGAGTTCGCCTCGATCATGGTGCGGCGGATCGCCTCGGAGCTCTTCAGCACCGGCTTCCACTCGATGGTCACCGGGATCGCGCTCGCCTCGTTCAGCTGCGCGACGACGGCCTGCGACTGCTCGGCGACCTGGCGGAGGGTGTCCTCGCCGTAGAGGTCCTGGCTGCCGGTGAGGAACCAGACGGTGCGGGTGGCGAGGTCGGGGATGATGCTGCCCGATCGAGGGCTGCTGGTCGTGCTCATGCGATGGCTCCGGTGGGGTTCTGTCCGTAGACGTTCTGGTAGCGGTCGAACAGGGCGTCGATCGACTCCTGCGGGAGGGGGACGAGTTCGCCGCCCTGCCGCGCGAGGTGCACGGTGCGGGCGACGTCCTCGGCCATGACGGCCGCCTTCACGGCGTCCTTCGCGTCCTTGCCGATGGTGAAGACTCCGTGGTTCTGCATCAGGACCGCGCGCGAGCGGTGCCCCGAGAGTGTCGCGACGATGCCGCGGCCGATGGAGTCGTCGCCGATGATCGCGAACGGGCCGATCGGGATCTCGCCGCCGAACTCGTCCGCCATCGCCGTGATGACGCAGGGGATCGGCTCGGCGCGGGCCGCCCACGCGGTGGCGTAGGTCGAGTGCGTGTGCACGACTCCGCCGACCTCGGGCATCTCGCGGTACACGTAGGCGTGTGCGGCGGTGTCGCTGGAGGGGCTGCGGTCGCTGCCGGGCGTCCCGGGGACGACGGTGCCGTCGAGGTCGCAGAGGATCATGTTCTCGGGGGCGAGCTCGTCGTACGAGACGCCGCTGGGCTTGATCACGAACAGGTCGGCGCCGGGCACGCGGCCCGAGATGTTGCCGCCGGTCCAGATCACGAGGCCGTAGCGGACCAGCTCGGCGTGGAGGCGGGCGACGTCCTCGCGGACGCGGGCGATCGCCTCCTCGGTGGCGGCGGTGTGAGTGGTCATGCGGTCGCTCCCTGGTTCTGCGGGTCGGTGAGGGTCTCGACGGCGGCCTGCTCGACGGCGAGGCCGGCGCGGTAGCGCTCGAGGTAGGCGGAGAAGCCGGCGACGTCGCCGGCGTCGGGCGCGACGGTCTCGAAGCCGGCGTCGCCGAAGACCTGGCCGGTGAGGTACTCGTCGAGCGCGACTCCGCTCTGCAGGCGGTAGGCGGCGAGCACGGCCATGCCCCACGGGCCTCCCTCGGAGGCGGTCGCGGCGACGGACACGGGCGCGTCGAGCGCGCCCGCGAGGAAGCGCTGGGCGACTCCGGCGGTGCGGAACATGCCGCCGTGCGCGAACATCTCGTCGATCCGGACGCCCTCGCCGGCGAGGACCCGCATGCCCAGCGCGAGCGTGCCGAACACCCCGTAGAGCTGGGCGCGCATGAAGTTGGCGAGCGTGAGACGCGAGTCGGGAGTGCGCACGACCAGCGGGCGGCCCTCGACCAGGCCAGCGATCGGCTCGCCCGCGAGGTGGTTGTAGGCGAGCAGTCCGCCCGCGTCGGCCTCGCCCTCGAGCGCCTCGGCGAAGAGGGTGCCGTAGACGGCGTCGCTGTCAGAGGGTCCGCCCGAGGCCGCAGCGAACCGGGAGAAGAGGCCGACCCAGCCGGCGAGCTCGCTGGCGCCGTTGTTGCAGTGCACCATCGCGACGAGGTCGCCCGCGGGGGTCGCGACCAGGTCGAGCTCGTGGTGCACGCTCTCGAGGGGCCGCTCGAGGACGACCATCGCGAAGATGCTGGTGCCGGCGCTGACACTACCGGTGCGCGGGGCGACGGAGTTCGTGGCCACCATGCCGGTGCCGGCGTCGCCCTCGGGCGGGCAGGCGGGGGCGCCGGGCCGGAGGGAGCCGGTGGGGTCGAGCAGGAGCGCGCCGTCGGCGGTGAGCGCGCCGGCGTCGGCGCCCGCGGGGAGCACGGTCGGCAGCAGCTCGCGCAGCGGCTTCACGGCGCCTGCCGCGCGCTCGTCGTAGCGGTCGACGACGCTCTGGTCGTAGTCGCGGGTGGCCGGGTCGGTCGGGACCATGCCGGAGGCGTCGCCGACTCCGAGGACCTTCTCGCCGGTGAGGCGCCAGTGCACGTAACCCGCGAGGGTGGTGAGGAAGTCGATCCGCTCGACGTGCGGCTCGGAGTCGAGGACCGCCTGGTGCAGGTGCGCGAGCGACCAGCGCAGCGGAATGTTGACGCCCAACAGCTCGGTGAGCTCGGCCGACGCGGGGCCGGTGCTGGTGTTGCGCCAGGTGCGGAAGGGGACGAGCGGTGACCCGTCCGCGTCGAACGGGAGGTAGCCGTGCATCATCGCCGAGACGCCGAGCGCGCCGACCGTGGTGAGCTGCACGCCGTGGCGGGTCTGTGCGTCGGCGACGAGGTCGGCGTAGGCGGCCTGGAGGCCGGCGTGCACGGCGTCGAGGGAGTAGGTCCAGCGGCGGTCGACGAACTGGTTCTCCCACTCGTGGCTGCCGACTGCGAGGACCGTGGAGGGGTCGGCCGCATCGACCAGGCACGCCTTGATCCGGGTGGAGCCGAGTTCGATGCCGAGGGCGGTGGCGCCGCTCGCGATCACGTCGGCGGGGGTGGGCCTGCGCTGGTCCATCATGCTCCTCGCTCGGGCGATGTGACCGTTCACAAAGCCCCGGGTCAGCGTAGGCGAAACGGCTCGCGGTCGGCAAGCAAGCGGGGGTCCGGGCCCGGCCGTCGATCCGTCGCGGGAGGTCGGATCGACTGCTGCGCGGCTCCCGCAAGCCCCTTCCGCCGCGCGCGCTCCCGCGGTCCTCTGAAGCATGCGTGAGATGAAGCTCGTGAGACTCGTGACCCGCCTCGAGAACGCCGCCGCCCTCGATCCGCTCGTGGGCCGGGTGCGGAAGGCCGTGAACGGCGTGATCCGCCCGCAGCCGGTGCGCGACGTGCTGCACGGCGTCCCGGTCGGCCACCCCGTGCATCCGTTGCTCGTCCTCGTGCCGACCGGCGCCTGGGTGTCGGCGGCGGTGCTCGACCTGCTGCCCGGGAACCAGCGTGCGGCGCGGTCCCTTGTGGGCCTCGGCGTGGTCAGCGTCCTGCCGACCGCCGCCTCCGGCTTCACCGACTGGTCGGAGCTGCACGAGCAGCAGACCCGCGTCGGCCTCGTGCACTCGGCGGCGAACGTGGTCGCGACGGGCCTCTACGCGGCGTCCTGGCTGCAGCGCCGGCGCGGTCGCACGACCAGCGGGAAGGTGCTCGGGATGCTCGGCCTCGCCGTCGTCTCGGGCGGCGGCTACCTGGGCGGCCACCTCAGCTACCGGCAGGCCGCCGGAGCGAACCACGCCGAGGACGTCCCGCACCGCTTCCCCTCCGGCTGGCAGGCGTTCGGCCTCCTGGCGGACGTGCCCGAGCGGACCCCCGTGAAGAAGGAGGTCGCCGGCCTGCCCCTGCTGGCCTTCCGGCGGGGCGAGCGGATCGACGTGCTCTCGAACGTCTGCAGCCACCTCTCCGGCCCGCTCGACGAGGGAGAGGTCTCGGCGGACGCCTCGGGGGCGGCGTGCGTGTTGTGCCCCTGGCACGGCAGTGCCTTCTCGCTCGAGACCGGCGAGGTGCTGCGCGGTCCGGCCACCTCGCCGCAGCCGCGGTTCGAGACGCGGGTGCGCGAGGGGCGGGTGGAGGTGCTGCTGCCGCACGCGGGGTGAGGCGTAGGGCGCGACGCGCGTACACGCGGGGTGAGCGCGGGCGCCTGCGGCGGTCAGCTCCGCGGCGCCGCCGTCGACGCTCGTTCCAGCAGCATCGGCGGCACCGGGCGGTCGACGGCGGGCGCCTCGCCGCGCAGCTCGGCCAGCACGACGCCGATGGTGCGGCGGCCGACCTCGGCGAAGTCCTGCCGGATGGTCGTCAGCGGCGGCTGGTAGTGCGCCGCCTCGGGCACGTCGTCGAAGCCGACGACGCTGAGGTCCTCGGGTACGCGCAGCCCCCGCTCGGCGCAGGCGTGCAGGAGTCCGAGCGCCATCTGGTCGTTGCCGGCGAACACCGCTGTCGGCACCGGTGTCTCGTCGAGGATCCGCAGGCCCGCGCGGTAGCCGGACTCAGCGCTCCAGTCGCCCTCCACGACGCCGGCCGGCGCGAGTCCTGCCGCGCGCATCCCCGAGGTGAAGCCCTCGAGCCGGGCCTGCGCCTCCACCCAGTGCTGCGGCCCGGCGAGGTGCGCGATGCGGGTGTGGCCGAGGCCGACGAGGTGCTCGGTGGCGAGCCGCGCGCCGGCGGCCTGGTCGACGAGGAGGAGGGAGTCGGCTCCGCGGCCGGTCGCGCCGAGCGTCACCGAGGGGACCTCGATCGCGAGGGTCTCGATCGCCTCGAGGGCGCGCTCCTGCGGGGCGAGGACGACGATCGCCTCCACCGACTCCCGCTGCAGGTGCGCGAGGCCGTCGGCCAGCGACTCCGCATCGGGCGCCGCGTTCACCACCGGTACGCGGTAGCCGGCATCGCGCGCCGCCTGCTCGATCGCGGCCATCGCCGTCGCGGTTCCGTAGAAGCTGTGGCTCTCGGCGGCGAGGATCCCGATCAGGCCGGAGCGGCTGGTCGCGAGGGCCCGGGCGGCCGCGCTGGGGCGGAAGCCGAGGTCCTCGATCGCCGCGAGCACGCGCTCCCGAGTGCGAGGCCGCAGCTGCGGGCTGTCGTTGAGCACCCGCGAGACCGTCTGGTACGACACTCCGGCCCGCTCCGCGACGTCGCGGATGGTCGGCGCGCGGTCGGTGGGCATGGCGACACCGTAGCGGTGCGCGCGCCCCCGCCCCATGTCGCGGGGAGGGGAGCGGAGAGGAGAGCGGCGGGTGGGTCAGGGGCCGCCGAGCCAGTGGTCGATGCGGTGGTGGTCGGGGGTGAAGCCGTGGTCGACGCCCCAGAGGACGGCCTGCGTGCGGCTGGTCGCGCCGATCTTGCCGTAGACGCTGCGGATGTAGGACTTCACCGTGTTCGGGCTGAGGTAGGTGAGCGCCGCGACGTCGGCGTTGCTCTTGCCCTGCGTGATCAGCGCGAGGATCTCCGACTCCCGGTCGGTGATCCCCTCGTGGCGCCCCGGCCAGTCCAGCCCCGGCGCAGAGCCGGCGCGGCGCGGAGGCTCACTGACCACGACCTCGCCCGCCGCGACCCGCTCCAGCGCGGCGACGAGCTCGCGCGCCGGCAGCGTCTTGGAGAGGTACCCGTGCACGCCCTGCTCGAGGGCGTCCTCGACGAGGGCCGGCGCGAAGTTCCAGGTGTAGACGACGACGTGCTCGGCGCGGGGGTTCCGCACCAGCTCCGCGATCTCGTTGTGGTCCGCCTCCGGCTGCGCGAAGGAGTCGTAGAGGACGAGGTCGATCCGGTCCGAGAGCGAGGCGTTCGCGTCGATCTCGGCGACGACCACCCGGTCGCGGTAGTGGTCGAACATGTGCGCGAGACCCGTCAGCACCACGTCGTAGTCGTCGACCAGCGCGACGGTGAGGGGCGAACGGCGGGTCATGGTCGGACGCTACCGCACCGCCGGCCGCCGCGAGCACACCCCCAGGGGTGTACCGGCTCCTCCTCCGGGGTGGTTGGGTAGCCCTCGGTCCCGCAACCGCGGAACCGACCAGCGGGCCCCCGCCCGCACTAAGGAAGGACGACCGCCATGCTCGGTCTCATCATCAGCCTCATCGTCGTCGGACTCATCGCGGGAGCGCTGGCCCGGCTCATCGTCCCCGGGAAGCAGAGCATCAGCATCGGCATGACCATCGTGCTCGGCATCGTCGGCTCGTTCGTCGGCGGCTTCCTCGGCTTCCTGATCTTCCAGCACGACCCGATGGACGGCTTCCTCCAGCCCGCCGGAATCATCGGCTCCATCATCGGAGCGATCATCGTCCTGCTCGTCTACACCCGCTTCGCAGGCCGCTCCGCCGCGCGCCGCTGATCCCCGTCCGTGATCCGGCCGGTCGACACCACCGGATCACGGGCCGGCGGCCCTACCGTCACGACTCGATCCACGAGGTGCCGACCCTGTCGAAGGCCAGCCGGGTCCCACCCGCCTCGAGCCTGTCGTTGTGGAGTCGTCGGCGGTGCGGCTGCCCTGCGTCAGCCTGTTCGGGCCTGCGGGGGCCGACCGCTCCGGTCGAGCCGCGCGAAAGCGGCGTCGACCGTCTCGCGGAAGTCGGCGTCCTCGCTGGCGGCCCACTCCTCCCAGGCGACGTCGACCGCGGCGAGGCCCGCCGCGGCGAGCACTCGGGCGGTCAGTGGCTCCGTGCCCCGGGTGACGAGGGCCGCCGCCAGTGACTCCGCGCCCTCGGCCCGGCGCTCGCGCAGCCGCGCCTTGAGGGCGAATTCGCTCCCGATCAGCCGGAGCCTGGCGCGGTAGGCGTCGGGTGCGCGGGTCGCGACGTCGATCACGGGTTCGACGGCGGCGCGGATCAGCCCCCAGCCGGTGAGCGGGGAGTCGGCGGGCAGCGCGAGCACGGGCGCGGCGTAGTCGACCCGGTCGCCCTCGACCGCGGCGACCACGACGTCCTCTTTGCTGCGGAAATAGCGGAAGAACGTGGCGCGCGAGACCCCGGCCTGTCGTGCCGCCTCCTCGACGGTGACCTCGGAGTATCCGCGCTCGAGGAAGACGGCGAGCACCGCGTCGGCGAGCTCCGCGCGCAGGATGGCGCGGGTGCGGTCGCGGAGTGGTGCTGTCATGCGGTCAGCCTAAGAGATCGGCCGGGGCCGTCCCTCACGGATGAGACTCAGTCTCGTGTGTGATATTCACTATCACGACGACCTCGTCGCCCATCCCGACCGAAGGAGACCCCATGGTCCTCACCTCGAAGAACACCCTCCAGGAGTGGCTGGACGACTCCGTCGGCGGCCCGATCCTCCGCGGCGTCCTCGCGCGGGCCGGCCAGTCCGAGGAGGCGCTGCACCCGGCCCGGCAGCTCACCCTGCGCGCGATGGTGGAGCTGGGCGGCGGCGCGTTCCCGCAGGAGCTCGTCGACACGCTGGTGGCGCAGGCGAACGGCGGCGTGATCCCGCCGGAGGAGACGGAGGAGGCGCCGCGGGAGGCGTCAGGCCGCTTCGCCGGCAGGACGGTCATCGTCACAGGCGCCGGTTCGGGCATCGGCCGGGCGACGTCCCGCCGCATCGTCCGGGAGGGCGGACGCGTGGTCGCGGTCGACGTCGTCCCCGCCGGGATCGAGGCGCTCGCCGCGGCCGCTCCCGAGGGCTCGGTCGTCACCGTCACCGCCGACATCACCTCTCCCGACGGAGTCGCATCGATCGTGGCCGCGGCGGGAGGGCGCATCGACGGCCTCGCGAACATCGCGGGGATCATGGACGGCATGACTCCGCTGCACGAGACGGAGGACGCGCTCTGGCGCCGGGTGTTCTCGGTGAATGTCGACGGCACGTTCGCACTCAGCCGCGCCGTGCTGCCGGCGATGCTCGAGGCCGGTCGCGGGGCGATCGTGAACGTGGCGTCCGAGGCCTCGCTGCGCGGCAACGCGGCGGGCACTGCCTACACGGCGTCGAAGCACGCGGTCGTCGGCATCACGAAGAGCTCGGCATTCCTCTACGGACCCTCGGGCGTGCGCACCAATGCGGTCGCTCCTGGCCCCACGGCCACGGCGATCGAGGGCACGATGTCGAGCGACTTCGCGCGCGAGCGCCTCGCGCCGTTCATGGCGCTGATCCCGCCCGTGGTCGAGGCCGACCGCATGGCCGCCTCCATCACGTGGCTGCTGAGCGACGACTCCGCCAACATCAACGGCGTCGTGCTCGCCTCCGACGGCGGCTGGTCGGTGCAGTAGCGGCGATCAGTCGCGCGCCCGCAGCTCCCGGCTGATCGCCCGCAGGCCGGTCTCGAGAGCCTTGAGTTCCTCGAGCGAGAGCCGCGCGAGCACGTCCTCGCCGAGCTCAGGCCGTGCGGCCATCAGCTCGCGGACCACGGAGCGGCCCAGGTCGGTGGCGTGGATCCGCCGCACGCGCTGATCGGCGTGGTCGGTCTCGCGCACGACCAGGCCGCTCGCTGCGAGCCGGTCGACGAGTTTCGACATCGACGGCATCGAGACTGCGAAGCTCTGCGCGAGCCCGGCCCCGGTGGCCCCCTGCTCGGTCGTCACGATCACCGAGAGGGCCTTCAGCTGCTGGATCGTCAGGTCGGTGGTGAGCAGCGGAGCGAGGACGCGCGGGATCGAGCGGACCGTGATCCCGATCGTCAGTGCCTCGATTCCCGAGAGGGCGCGGGCGCGGGGATCCATCGGACCACCGTAGGTCTCAGCGGATGCCCCGTGTAATTACTTAGATCGAAGCTAACCTTGTGACATCCCCCACCGATCCGGAGTCGTGTCGGCGCAGGCGGGTTCCCTCCCGCCGTCGTCCCGGTCCCGGGCTGCGCCGTCGCGCCGATCCGCGAGACGAGAGCGAGCAGACCATGACCGACACCACCACCGCCTCCGACCAGCAGCGCCTTGAGGTCGCGCGCGCGAAGTATCGCGCCGAGCGCGACCGCCGGGCCCGCCCCGATGCCGCGTCGCAGTACCGCCGAGCGGCGGGCGAGTTCGGCTACTACGCGAAGGACCCGTACACGGAGCGCGTCGAGCGCGAGCCGGTGAACGATCGCGTCGAGGCGCTCGTGATCGGCGCCGGCTTCGGCGGCCTGCTCACCGCGTCGCGGCTGCGCGAGGCGGGCGTGGAGTCGCTGCGCCTGATGGACGAGGCCGGTGACGTCGGCGGTACCTGGTACTGGAACCGCTACCCCGGCGTGCGCTGCGATATCGAAGCGTCCGTCTACCTGCCGCTGCTGGAGGAGGTCGGCACGGTGCCCTCCGAGCGTTACGCGCCGGGCGAGGAGATCCGTCGGCACGCGGTCGCGATCGCCGAGCACTACGGCCTCTACCGCGACACCCTCTTCCAGACCCGCGCGACCGCGCTGACCTGGGACGAGGACGCGGAGGAGTGGCTGGTCGAGACGGATCGCGGCGACCGGTTCCGCGCCCGCTTCCTCGTGACCTCCTCCGGCACCCTCACCCAGCCCAAGCTGCCCGGCATCCCGGGCATCGAGACGTTCCGCGGCCACACCTTCCACACCAGCCGCTGGGACTATGGCTACACCGGCGGCACGCCCGACGGCGGCCTCACCGGCCTCGCCGACAAGCGCGTCGCCGTCGTCGGCACCGGCGCGACCGGCCTCCAGGTGATCCCGCACGTCGGCGAGGACGCGCGCGAGCTGATCGTGTTCCAGCGCACGCCGTCGACCGTCGACGTGCGCGACAACCGGCCGACCGACCCGGAGTGGGTCGCGTCGCTGCGCCCGGGGTGGCAGCGCGAGCGGATGGAGAACTTCCTCGCGGTGCTCGCCGGCGAACCGGTCGAGGAGAGCCTCGTTCAGGACGGCTGGACGAAGACGGTCGAGCTGCAGCGCCAGATCCTGTCGGGCTCGGTCGACACATCGCTGCCGCCGGAGGAGCGCGAGCGGCGCGACGAGCTGGCCGACCTCGACACGATGGACCGCCTCCGTGCGCGCGTCGACGCGACCGTCGAGGACCCGGCCACCGCCGCAGCGCTCAAGCCCTGGTACCGCTACATGTGCAAGCGGCCCGGCTTCAGCGACACCTATCTGCCCACCTTCAACCGCCCGAACGTGCGCCTGGTCGACACCGCCGATACCGGCGGCATCACGCGGATGACCGAGACGGAGATCGTCGTCGGCGACACGGCCTACGAGGTCGACTGCGTGATCTTCGCCACCGGCTTCGAGGTCGGGATCTCGGGGGTGATGTCGGGCACGCTGCCCGTCGTCGGCCGGGGCGGGCGCACTCTGCTGGAGGCCTGGGAGCGCGGACCGCGGACGCTGCACGGCTTCTCGTCGCACGGCTTCCCGAACCTGTTCCACCTCAGCGGCATCCAGAACGCCAACTCGGTGAACTTCGCGCACATCCTGCTCGAGCAGGCCGAGCACATCGCCGCGGTCATCGCCCGGGGCCGCGAGGTCGGCGCCCGCTTCCTCGAGCCGTCGGCCGAGGCGGAGGAGGCGTGGGTGCGCACCGTGCGCGAGACCGCCGCCGACACGCGTGCGTTCCAGGCGGAGTGCACGCCCGGCTACTACAACGGCGAGGGCACCCGCTCCATCGGCGGCGCCTCCTACAGCCCGGGCCCGATCGCGTTCCACCGCCTGTTGCGCGCCTGGCGCGAGGAGGGGATGGGCGACGTGCTCGTCGGCTCCGGAGTCGAGGCGTCGCGATGAGGTGGCGTGCGGTCGCCGTGCCGGTGCTGCTCGCCGGGGCGCTCGCGGGGTGCACGGAGGCGAGAGATCCGGATGGTTCACCGCCGTCGGTCGTGACCGCCGAGCGCGTCCTGCGAGTCACCGACGTCCACGAGGCGACCGGGATGACCCTGCTCGAGGGGCCGACCTTCGGCGCGGACGGCCGCCTCACCGTGGTCGATGTGACGGCTCCTCCCGGCGCCGCCAAGGTGCTGCGCATCGATCTCGACGAGGGGAGCGTGGAGCCGGTGTGGAGCGACGACCGCTCGGCGCTCACCTCGGCGCAGTTCGGCCCGGAGGACGGCCGGCTCTACGTGACCGACTTCCTCGGCGGGTCGATCCTGAGCATGACGCCCGACGGCGAGGACGTGCGCGAGGTGGCCGGCGGCCCGGTCGACGGGGTGCCGATGCAGCCGGACGACCTCACCTTCGGTGCCGACGGCGCGCTCTACGTGAGCGATGCGGCCGGCGCGCAGGATCCGTACTGGGAGGCCTCGGGGCGCGTGATCCGTGTGGATCCCGAGACGGGGGAGTCGACCGTGCTCGCCCGCGACCTGCCCTCGCCCAACGGCATCGCCTTCTCCCCCGACCACGGCGAGCTGTGGGTCAGCATGAACACGGGCAACCGGATCGACCGGCTCACCCTCGCCGAGGGCGGCGCCGAGGTCGCGACCGCGTTCCCCGCGATCCATGCCTCGCCCGGCATCGGCCAGCTCGACTCGATCGCGGTCGACGCCGCCGGCAACCTCTACGTGGGCCTGCACGGCCGCCCCGAGATCCTCGTCTACGACGCCTCCGGAGCCCTCGTGCAGACCGTCACCGTCGCCGAGCCCGGGGTGACCTCGGCGACCAACGTCGCGATCCGGCCGGGCACGACGGAGGCGTTCGCGACCGTGAGCGGACCGGACGGCGGCTTCGTCCACACCTTCGAGGCGCTCGCCGAGGGCGTGCCGCAGTCCAACGGAGGCTGAGCCGCGATGACCCGCATCCAGCCTCCGCGCACCGTCGTCCGCGATGCTCGGGCGATGCCGCTCGTCGTCCCCGATGCCCTCGTCCCGCTCGCGCTCCGGCTCGCCCGGGCGAACCGCACCTTCGTGACCGCGGAGGGCGCGCGCCGCCGCATCCGAGCGCGGGCTCTGCGGCCCGCCTCCTACGGGCCACCGCCGCGCCTGCGGTCGGGGGTCCGTGTCGACGCCGAGCAGGTCGACGGCTGGCCCGTCTACACACTGCTCCCGCGAGGGGAGGTGCGCGGCGGGCTGGTCTACGTGCACGGCGGCGGCTGGGTCAACGAGATCGTGCCGCCGCACTGGTGGCTCGCTGCCCGCATCGCCGACGAGGCCGCGCTCGCGGTGACGCTCCCCATCTACCCGCTCATCCCCTTCGGCACCGCGCTCGAGGCGCGCGACGGCGTGCGCGCCCTGGTGCTGCGCAGCCTCGACCGCCACGGTCCGACCCGTCTCGGCGGTGACTCCGCTGGCGGGCAGATCGCCCTCTCCACCGCCCTCGCCCTGCGCGACGACGGCGTCGTGCTCCCTCGGACCACGCTGATCTCGCCGGCCCTCGACCTGTCGTGGAGCAACCCGCGGATCCCCGAGGTGCAGCCGAGCGATCCGTGGCTCGGGACCCGGGGCGGCCGGGTGCTCGCCGATCGCTGGCGCGGCTCGCTGGACCTGCTCGACCCGGTGGTCAGCCCGCTGTTCGGCGACCTGGCGGGGCTCGGGCCGCTCACCGTCTTCACGGGCACGCGCGATGTCCTCAATCCGGATGCGCATCTGTTGGCCGAGCGGGCGGCCGTGGCGGGCGTGCCGTTCGAGCTGCACGAGGCGGTCGGGCAGGTCCACGTGTACCCGTTCGTGCCGACGCGGACCGGGCGCGCGGCGCAGGACGACCTGGTCGAGGGGCTGCGCGCGGCGGTGTGAGGGGCGCCGGGGTTGTGCAGGTCGGTCGGGGCGTCACAACGAAGGTTCAGAGGGGCGCAGACGGCTCTCCGGCTCGTCCGAGCGCTCTCAGCCTTCGTTGTGCAGGTGCGCCGGCCCGGACCAGACCTCGCGGCATCCCCGAGCGCCGGCTCGACGCTCCTCCCCAGGTGAGCGAGCGGAGGCGCTGTCCACAGATCTCGGCGACCCCCGCCCACGGCCTTCGTGTCCTGCTAGCGTTTCCTGGGTCGCGTCCAAGAAACGCGAGCCCTCCCGACCACTCCACGAAAGCCGTCATGCCGCTGCGCCCCCGCCACCTCGCCCTCCCCGCCGCGCTCGCTGCCACCGCCCTCCTGCTCAGCGGCTGCACCGCCGAGGCGCCCGACGCCTCGAGCACACCCGTCGAGGGCGGCAGCCTCACCTACGCGTCCGGAGACGCCGAGCCCACCTGCCTCGACCCGCACGTGGGCGGCAACTATCCGCAGGCGCTGCTCGCCACGCAGGTGCTGGAGTCGCTCGTCTCGCGCGACGCCGACGGCACCATCACGCCCTGGCTGGCCGAGTCGTGGACCGTCTCGGATGACGCGCTCACCTACGATTTCACCCTCCGCGAGGGCGTGAGCTTCACCGACGGCACCCCGCTCGATGCGGAGGCCGTCGCCGCGAACATCGCGCACCTCCAGGACCCGGCGACGAAGTCGTCGACCGGCTACCTCGCCGTCGCGAAGGTCGCCTCCGTCACGGCCGTGTCGCCGACTGTCGCCCGCTTCACCCTCACCGCGCCCGATAGCGCGCTGCTGGAGTCGCTCGCCCAGCCGTGGACGGCCATCGAGTCGCCCGCCGGCATCGCTCGCGGCGAGGAGGCGAACTGCGAGGCCCCCGTCGGCACCGGCCCCTTCGCCGTCGCGGAGTGGGTGAAGCAGGACCACGTCACCCTCACCCGCAACGAGTCCTACGACTCCTCGGCCGGCCCCACCGGAGACGGCCACGAGGGCCCCGCGCACCTCGCGAGCATCACCTGGCGCTTCGTCCCCGACTCCGCCACGCGCTACGCCGCACTGCAGGCGGGCGAGGTCGATGTCATCGACAACGCGCAGCCCGATACGCTCCGGGCCGCGAGCGGCGCCTCCGATCTGGTCGAGCTCGACGCTCCACGCCCCGGCTCGGTCAACCGCCTCGAGCTGAACTCGCACCAGGCGCCGTTCGACGACGAGTCCGTCCGCGAGGCGTTCGTCCGCGGAGTCGGCGTGAACGACGCCATCGAGTCGCTGTTCTTCGGCACCGCCGAGCGCTCCTACTCGCCGCTGTCGAGCAGCGAGGCGACCGCGTACTCCGACCCGTCGCTCTTCGAGAACGCCGGCTCCGACTCCGAGATCGCGGCGGCCGAGGGCCTGCTCGACGCGGCCGGCTGGAGCGACTCCGACGGCGACGGCGTCCGGGAGAAGGACGGGAAGCCCCTGACCCTGCGCTTCCCGGTCAGCACCAACCAGTCGATCCCCGCCGAGCAGTCGCTGTTCGAGCAGATCCAGGCCTCCGCGAAGACCCTGGGCTTCGACGTGCAGATCAGTCTCCTCGACCTGTCGAGCTGGTACGCCGCGCTCGCATCGAACGAGTACGAGCTGGTCAGCGCTCCCTACACGAAGGTCGGGCCCGACGTTCTGCGGATCCTCTACTCCTCCTCCGGGATCACGCCAGCGCCGAGCGGCTACTTCGCCAACCACGCTCAGATCGCCGACCCGGCGCTCGACTCGCTGCTTGAGCAGGCGAGCGCCACGACCGACGAGGCCGCCCGCGCCGACCTCTACCAGCAGGCGCAGCGGATCGTGCTCGAGGGCTACTGGATCCTGCCGCTCTACGACCAGCAGAACCACTACCTGCACCGCTCGGCCGTCCAGGGCCTCGTCGCCCTCGACACGGTGTCGACGCCCTGGTTCGCCGACGCCTGGGTCTGAGCCGCCGACGATCCCGCCCGCCGTCATGATCGGTCGCGTGCTCCTCCGCCTCGGCGGAGCGCTGGTCGTGCTCTGGGCCGTGGCGACAGCGGTCTTCCTCCTCATCCGCCTCGTCCCCGGCGACCCGGCCCAGGCGATCCTCGGCGGCCCGGGCTCGCAGGCGTCTCCGGAGGCGCTCGCCGCGGTCCGCGAGCAGTACGGCCTCGATCAGCCGCTCCTCGCCCAGTACCTCGTGCAGCTCGGCCGGCTCGCGCGCGGCGACCTCGGCACCTCCTACTCGCTGCGCACGCCCGTCGCCCAGGTGCTCGGCGAGCAGCTGCCCGGCACGCTCCTCCTCGCGGTCCTCGCGCTCGCCGCCGCCTGGGTCCTCGCCCTCGCGACCGCCCTGTGGTCGACCCGCGGCGGCCGCCTCGCTGCGGCGATCGGCTCCGGTCTCGAGCTGACCGCCGCTGCTCTGCCGCACTTCTGGCTCGCCACCGTGCTGATCGCCGTGTTCGCCACGGCGCTGCGCTGGCTGCCGCCCGTGAGCACGGGGGCGCCGGCCGGCCTGGTGCTGCCGACACTCACCCTGGCGATCCCGCTGGCGGGGTTCCTCGGGCAGGTGATGCGGCGCTCCCTCCTCGATGCTCTGGAGTCGCCGTTCGTGCTCGCCGCGAGGGCGCGCGGCGAGAGCGAGGCCGGCATCCGTCTCCGTCACGCCCTGCGTCACGCGGTGCTGCCGGGGGTCTCGCTCTCGGGCTGGGCGTTCGGGTACCTGATCGGCGGGGCGGTCGTGGTCGAGACGATCTTCGCGCGACCGGGGCTCGGCCGCACCCTGCTCGCCGCGGTGACCGTGCGCGACGTGCCGGTCGTCACCGGAGTCGTCCTCGTCACCGCGCTCGCCTACATCGCCGTCACGCTGGTCACCGACGTCGTCACGCGCGTGATCGACCCGCGGCTCGCGCGCCGGGAGGTGGTCGCGTGAGCGAGCTCGAGCTGCGCGCCGCCCGCCCGCTGCGCACCGGGCCGGCACGGATCCGGGTGGGCGAGGTGCTCGCCCTGGTGTTCGTCGCGCTCCTGCTCGTCGCGGCGGTCGCGCCCGGGCTGCTCGCCCCCGCCGATCCGCTGGCCGTGGCGCCGAGGGAGGCGTTCTCGCCGCCGAGCGCCGCCCACCTCCTCGGCACCGACGAGTCGGGTCGCGACGTGCTGAGCCGCCTCCTCGCCGGAGCGGGCGCCTCCCTGCTGATCGGCGTGAGCGCCACGGCCATCGGGCTGGTGCTGGGCGCGCTGCTCGGAGTGGTCGCCGCGTTCGGCGGGCGGCTCGTCGACGGAGTGGTCGGCCGGATCCTCGAGGTCCTCTTCGCGTTCCCCGCGCTGCTGCTGGCGCTGCTGGTGATCGTGGTCACGGGCCCCGGAGTCGTCCCCGCGACGATCGCCGTCGGCCTCTCGACCGCGCCCGGGTACGCCCGCATCCTGCGCACCCAGCTCCTCGGCATCCGCGACTCCGGCTACGTCGAGGCGGCGCGCGTGCTCGGGCACTCGCCTGCCCGCATCCTGCTGCGGCACGTGCTGCCCAACACCTTCGCGCCCCTCGCCGTGCTCGCGACGCTGGGTGTCGGTCAGGCGATCGTCTGGGCGTCCGCCCTCAGCTATCTGGGCCTGGGAACCGAGCCGCCGGCGCCCGAGTGGGGCGCGATGCTCTCGGCAGGTCGCACTTACCTCGCGAGCGCCTGGTGGCTGACCGTGTTCCCCGGGCTCGCGATCGTGCTGACCACGATCGCGACGACGGTCCTCGGCGGGCGCCTCCGGGGGGTGCGGTGAGCGCGCTGGTCGTCGATGGCCTGCGGGTCGCGTTCGACGGGGTCGAGGTCGTGCACGGGATCTCGTTCCGGGTCGAGCCGGGGGAGTGCGTCGCGATCGTCGGCGAGTCCGGGTCGGGCAAGAGCGTCACCGCGCGGGCCCTGCTGGGGTTGAGCGGAGGCGCGGTGACCGGCAGCGTCCGTGTCGGCGGTGCGGAGGTGGTCGGCGCCGGCGAGCGCATCCTGCGGAGGCTGCGCGGTGGATCCGTGGGCTTCGTCCCGCAGGATGCGCTGCTCTCGCTCGACCCGCTGCGCCCGATCGGCCGCGAGATCGGCGATGCGTTCCGCCTGCACGGACGGCTGCCCGCGGCCGAGCGCGCGCGGCGCACGGTCGAGGTCCTGGCGAGCGTCGGCATGCCCGAGCCGGCCGAGCGGAGGCGCGAGCGCTCCGGCGACCTCTCCGGCGGGCTCCGCCAGCGCGCCCTCCTCGCCGCTGCCGTGGCTCTCGATCCGCCGCTGGTCGTCGCCGACGAGCCGACCACCGCGCTCGACGTCACCGTGCAGGCCCGCGTGCTCGAGCTCTTCGCCGAGCAGAAGGCCCGCGGCCGGGCGCTCGTGCTGGTCTCGCACGACCTCGCCGTGGTCGCGGGGCTCGCCGACCGCATCCTCGTGCTCGCCGAGGGCCGGGTCGTGGAGGAGGGGCCCGCGTCCGCGGTGCTCGGCGCGCCCCGCAGCGCGCAGGCCAGGGCGCTCGTCGCCGCTGTTCCGTCCGGGCGTCCGCGCGGCTCGCGGCTGACCGACCCGTCGGCGCCCGTCCTCCCGCCTGACCCTCCCGGCGAGGTCGTGCTGCGCGCCCGTGAGCTCTCCGCCCGGTTCCCGCTGCCGGGCGGAGGCGTGCGGATCGCGGTCGACGGCGTCGACCTGGAGCTGCGCCAGGGCGAGACCGTGGGCCTGGTCGGCGAGTCCGGCTCCGGCAAGAGCACGGTCGCGCGCCTGCTGCTGGCGCTGCGGCGTCCGCAGGAGGGATCCGTCGAGCTGTTCGGCGAGCCGTGGTCGGCGGCGACGGAGCGCGCCCGCCGTCCCCGCCGCCCGCGGATCGGCGCCGTCTACCAGGACAGCCTCTCCTCGTTCGACCCGCGCTGGAGCGTCGGCCGGCTCCTCCGCGACGCCGGCGCCTCCTCCGTGCCCGCGCTGCTCGAGAGCGTGGGGCTCGACCCCTCGGTGGAGCGGCGCTCGCCGCGGACCCTCTCGGGCGGGCAGCGTCAGCGCGTCTCGATCGCCCGGGCGCTCGCGACCCGCCCCGACGTGCTGATCTGCGACGAGCCCGTCTCGGCCCTCGACGTCTCGGTGCAGGCGCAGATCCTCGACCTGCTCGACGATCTGCAGCGCCGCCACGGACTCGCGCTGCTGCTCATCTCGCACGACCTCGGCGTGATCGCGCACATGAGCGACCGCATCGCCGTGATGCGCGGGGGCACGGTCGTCGAGGCCGGGCCGGCCGCATCGCTCCTCGCCGCGCCGCAGGAGGAGTACACGCGGCAGCTGCTGGCGGCGGCGCCGCGGCTCGACCGCTGACGCGGCTCCGTCTCGCCTGCGGCGGCGCCCCGGTGCGCCTGGGGCCGCACCGCGCGGACCGAGTGCGGAACACTGGGCTGCACACGAAGGAGGGGAGGACCGTGCCCGCATCCGCCGACACGTCCCCACCGGGCGCGCGAACGCCGCCCGCCGCGGCGCGCTCGATCGCCCTCGCCGCCCTCGTCGCGGGCTCCGCCCTCCTCGCGGGGTGTACCACCGCTGCCACCCCACGGCCCGACACGACGGCCGCCTCCTCCCCGTCGCCGACGCCCGTCGGCGACACCGCGCTCCTGCGGCAGATGGACTCGCAGGTCGCCGCGGTCTACTCCGACCGCAGGCCGGCGGGGACCTTCATCGGGTCTGCGAGCGCTACGGAGAGGCTGCCCGCACCCGGTGAGGGCGCTGCCTCGAAGGTCGTCCTCGCTCTGCGCTGCACCGGGAGCGGCGAGTACTCGATCACCGTTCGGCAGGACCGGCCGAACACGGTGGGGGCGACCTGTGGCGACGACGGTTCGGGCATCGCCGCCGTCCCGCTCTCGAACCCCGGGCAGCCGACCGTCCTCGATGTCTCGGTGCCCGAGGGCAGCGACTACTGGCTCACCACGTACTACACAAGCCAGTGAGGGGATGCGTCGCCTGACGATCCTCCCGCACCTCCACCACGGGTCGCCCCTGCGGCGTAGCGTGGACGAGGTGATGCGCCCGACGATCCAGACCCTCGGCCAGCTCCGTGCCTCCGGCCACGTGCAGAAGAGCCTCCGCACCGAGATCCGCGACAACCTGCTCGACGCCCTGCGGGAGGGCCGCGACCCCTGGCCGGGTCTGCACGGCTTCGCCGAGACCGTGATCCCGCAGGTCGAGCGCGCGGTCATCGCCGGTCACGACATCGTCCTGCTGGGCGAGCGGGGACAGGGCAAGACCCGCCTCCTGCGCACCCTCGTCGGCCTGCTCGACGAGTGGACGCCGGTGATCGAGGGCTCGGAGCTGGGCGAGCACCCGTACGAGCCGATCAGCACCGTGAGCCTGCGGCGCGCGCAGGAGCTCGGCGATGACCTCCCGGTCGCCTGGCGGCCGCGCGAGGAGCGCTACGTCGAGAAGCTGGCCACCCCGGACACCAGCGTGGCCGACCTCATCGGCGACGTCGATCCGATGAAGGTGGCCGAGGGTCGCAGCCTCGGCGACCCCGAGACCATCCACTTCGGCCTCATCCCGCGCAGCCACCGCGGCATCGTTGCGATCAACGAGCTGCCGGACCTCGCCGAGCGCATCCAGGTCGCGATGCTCAACGTGATGGAGGAGCGCGACATCCAGATCCGCGGCTACGTCCTCCGCCTCCCGCTCGACGTGCTCGTCGTCGCCAGCGCGAACCCCGAGGACTACACGAACCGCGGCCGCATCATCACGCCGCTCAAAGACCGCTTCGGGGCCGAGATCCGCACCCACTACCCCACGGCGCTCGTCGACGAGATCGCCGTGATCCGTCAGGAGGCGGACCTCGTCGCGACCGTCCCCGACGCGCTCATCGAGATCCTCGCCCGCTTCACCCGGGCCCTGCGCGAGTCGAGCTCCGTCGACCAGCGCAGCGGAGTGAGCGCCCGCTTCGCCATCGCCGGCGCCGAGACCATCGCCGCCGCGGCCCTGCACCGCGCCACGCGCCGCGGCGAGAAGGAGGCGGTCGCCCGTCCCATCGACCTCGAGACCGCTGTCGACGTGCTCGGCGGCAAGATCGAGTTCGAGTCGGGTGAGGAGGGCCGCGAGGACGAGGTCCTCGACCACCTCCTCCGGCAGGCCACCGCAGAGACGGTGCGCGCCCACCTGCGCGGCATCGACCTCGGCCCGCTCGTCGAGGCGGTCGAGAACGGAGCGATGATCACCACCGGTGAGCAGGTCACGGCGCGCGAGTTCCTCGCGGGCCTGCCCCTGCTGGGCGAGGCCCGCGTCTACGACGAGGTCGCCGAGCGGCTGGGCGCTGTGGGTGACGGGCGCCGGGCCGGAGCCGTCGAGCTCGCCCTCGAGGGCCTCTACCTCTCGCGCAAGCTGAGCAAGGAGACGGGCGGGGGCGAGGCCGTCTATGGCTGACGCTCCCCGGAGCAACCGGCGGCTGAAGCGCGACGCCCGCTACGCGAAGTACGCCGGCGGACCGGACCCGCTCGCGCCTCCCGTCGACCTCTCGGAGGCACTCGACGCGATCGGCGAGGACGTCATGGCGGGCACCTCGCCGGAGCGGGCGCTGCGCGAGTTCCTCCGCCGCGGAGCCCGCGACCGCGACGGGCTCGACGACCTCGCCGCGCGGGTGGCCGAGCGTCGTCGCGAGCTGACGCAGAAGAACAACCTCGACGGCACACTCCGCGAGATCCGCGAGCTGCTCGACCGGGCCGTGCTCGCCGAGCGCAAGCAGCTCGCCCGCGACACGCAGATGGACGACGGCGACCGCGCGCTCGCCGAGATCCAGCTCGACAGCCTCCCTCCCTCGCCCGCCGCGGCCGTCTCTGAGCTCAGCGGGTACCGCTGGCAGAGCCCTGAGGCGCGCGCCGACTTCGAGCGGATCCGCGAACTCCTCGGCCGCGAGATGCTCGACCAGCGGTTCGAGGGGATGAAGCAGGCGCTCGCGAACGCGAGCGACGAGGACCGCGCCGCGATCGACGCGATGCTCCGCGACCTCAACGACCTGCTCGAGGCGCACGCCCGCGGCGAGGACACTCCCGAGCAGTTCGACGCCTTCATGGCGCAGCACGGCGAGTACTTCCCCGAGGGGCCGGAGTCGGTCGACGAGCTGATCGACGCCCTCGCCGCCCGCGCCGCGGCGGCCCAGCGGATGCGCAACTCGATGACCGCCGAGCAGCGAGAGGAGCTCGACGCCCTCGCGCAGCAGGCTTTCGGCAGTCCCGAGCTGATGCAGTCGCTCGGTCGTCTCGACGAGACGCTCCGGGGTCTCCGACCCGGCGAGGACTGGGGCGGCTCCGAGCGGATGGACGGCGAGCAGGGCCTCGGCCTCGGCGACGGCACCGGTGTGTTCCAGGAGCTCGCCGACCTCGACGCCCTCGCCGACCAACTCGCGCAGTCCGACCGCTCCTCCCTCGACGACCTCGACCTCGACCTGCTCGCCCGGCGCCTGGGCGAGGACGCCTCCGTCGACGCGCAGACGCTGAAGCGCCTGGAGCGCGCGCTCCGCGACTCGGGAACGCTGCGCCGCGGCTCCGACGGTCGGCTCGCGCTCAGTCCGAAGGCGATGCGCCAGCTCGGCAGGGCGCTCCTGCGCGACATCGCCGAGACCGTCTCGGGCCGGCAGGGGGCCCGCGACGTTCGGCGCGCAGGTGCCGCCGGTGAGCGCTCAGGAGCGACCCGCGCCTGGGAGTTCGGCGACACCGAGGCCTGGGACATCCCCCGCACCGTGACCAACGCCCTGACCCGCACCGCGGGCGAGGGCCGCCCCGTCGGCTCCGGGGTGCGGATCGAGATCGGCGACGTCGAGGTGCAGGAGACGGAAGCGCGCACGCAGGCCTGCGTCGCGCTGCTCGTCGACACCTCCTTCTCGATGGCGATGGACGGCCGCTGGGTGCCGATGAAGCGCACTGCCCTCGCCCTGCACACCCTGATCAGCAGCCGGTTCCGCGGAGACGTGCTGCAACTGATCGCGTTCGGCCGGCAGGCCGAGGTGATGGACGTCGAGCAGCTGGTCGGCCTCGACGCGGAGTGGGACAAGGGCACCAACCTGCACCACGCGCTCCTGCTGGCGAACCGGCACTTCCGCAAGCATCCGAACGCGCAGCCGGTTCTGCTGATCGTCACCGACGGGGAGCCGACGGCGCACCTCGAACCCGACGGCGGGATCTTCTTCGACTACCCGCCCGACCCGGTGACGATCGCGGTGTCGGTGCGCGAGCTCGACGCCTCCCTGCGCCTCGGCGCGCGCACGACCTTCTTCCGGCTGGGGGAGGACCCGGGCCTGGCCCGCTTCATCGACTCGCTCGCCCGGCGGGTGGGAGGCTCGGTGGTGAATCCGGAGGCGGACGATCTGGGCGCCGCGGTCGTCTCGTCCTACCTCGGCGCTCGGGGCTCAGGATCGGACAGCCGGGCGCCCGGCGACGAGCTGTTCGGGCGCGGCTGGAGCTTCTGAGGGAACCTGCCGTCAACAACGAAGGAAGAATTCGTTTCTTGGGCCCCGAGATCCCCGCGTCCTCGTTGCTCCGGACATGTTCATCCTTCGTTGTTGACGCGACCGGTCAGAACAGCGGCCACGGCACGGCCGGCATGGTGCCGCGGGGTCCCGGGAAGCGCCCGAACGAGCCCAGGCGTTCGCAGCGCTTCGCGAACGCCGCGACCTCCTCCGGGGTCAGCAGCTCCGACAGCGCCGCGCCGAGCGCCCCGTCGAGCCGGCCGCGCAGGGAGGCCAGCGCCGCCAGCTCCTCCTCGAGCAGCGGCTCGCCGATCCACCCCCAGAGCACCGTGCGCAGCTTGTGCTCCGCGTGGAAGGTGAGCCCGTGGTCCACCCCGTAGCGGTGCCCGTCCGGCATCGCGAGCACGTGCCCGCCCTTGCGGTCGGCGTTGTTCGCGACCACGTCGAACACGGCCATCCGGCGCAGCGCCGTCGAGTCCTCGTGCACGAGCGAGATCTCGCGATCCTCCTCGTCGGTACCGTCGAAGACGTGCCGCCACCCGGCGGGCACCGCGGCCGCAGGCACCAGGTCGACGGCGTCCTGCTCGGGGTCGATGTCCTGCCAGAGCTGGACCATGCCCGGCCCGAGCGGCCCGTCGCGGAGCCAGGTGCGCGGCACCACGTTCCAGCCCAGCGCCTCCGAGACGAGGTAGGCGGCCGTCTCGCGCCCGGCGAGCACTCCGTCGGGGAAGTCCCAGAGCGGCTTCTCGCCCGAGATCGGCTTGTAGACGACCGGAGCCTCGCCGATCTGCGCGAGGAAGGTCGCGTTCGAGGCGGTCGTGATCCGTCCCGCCAGTTCGAGCTCGCCGTCGAGCCCGCCCGTGTCGCTCATGCGAGCGGGCAGTCGTGCCCGTCGGGATCCATCGGCTCGCCGCAGCGCGGGCAGAGCGGACGGCCGGCGCCCACCACCTCGAGCGTCCGCTTGGCGAAGGCGCGCGCCGTGCCCACGGGGATCTTCACCTGGAGCATCTCGGTGGGCTCCGGCTCCTCGGCGGAGTCGTCGTCGGCCTCCGTCAGCGGGTACGCCTCGATCACGATCTGCGCCGTCGACGGGTCCCAGCCGAGGCTGAGCCCACCGACGCGGAACTCGGGTTCGACGGGCTGGTCGAGCGGGTCGTTGTCGACGAGTTCGGGAGGCGTCCCCGCGGGAACGCTGACCGGGTTGCCCTGGGCGGTCATCAGCTGGTCGAGGATCTCGTCGATCTTCTCGGCAAGCAGCGCCGACTGCTGCTTCTCGAGGCCGACGCTGACCACGCGAGGTCCGGTCTTGGCCTGGAGGTAGAAGGAGCGCGAGCCGGGCGAGCCGACGGTTCCGACGACGACGCGATCGGGCCAGTCGAATCCGTGGACGATCGGAGGCATGCGACCAGTCTACGAGCGCCGCCTGCTCGGGGGCTGCGTGCTCGCGGCCGCGCGCCGCTACTCGTGCCCCGCGCCCCCGCCGACCGGGGCGTCCGCCGCCGGAGCCGCCGCTCGCAGCCAGCCCAGGTCGCCCGCCTCCGTGTTCATCGCCACGACCTCGGGCCGCCCCGCGCCGTAGCGGATGATCGACACCGACGCCGGTCCGACGCTCAACCGCTGGAACAGGTCGAGGTGCATCCCGAGCGCGTCCGCGAGGATCGCCTTGATCGTGTCGCCGTGGCTGACCGCCGCCCACACCGCGCCCGCCCCGTGCTCCTCCGCCACGGCCGCGTCGTGCCGGCGGATCGCCGACACGGCCCGCGCCTGCATGGCGAGCAGCCCCTCGCCGCCGGGGAACACCACTGCGGAGGGCTGGTTCTGCACCGTCGCCCACAGCGGCTCCTTCGCCAGGTCGCGGAGCGGGCGCCCCTGCCACTGGCCGTAGTCGCACTCGGTGATGCCCTTCTCGATCAGCGTGGGCGGAGGCGTCGTCTGCCGGTCGAGCACGAAGCGGGTGGTCTGCCGGCACCGCTCCAGCGGGCTCGACACCACAGAGGCGAGGTCGACCGCCGCGAGCCGCTCGCCCGTGCGCGCCGCCTGCGCCCGCCCGACATCGTCGAGCCGCACTCCGGCGGTGCGTCCGGCGAGGATCCCCGCGGTGTTCGCGGTCGTGCGTCCGTGCCGGACGAGGAGGAGCGTGGCCATGGGGCCAGCGTAGGCGGGTGCAGTGTGTGCCTCCTGCGGGAGCCAGGGCCGTACTCAGGCATGCCGGGCGGCCCCGGCTCTGCGCCACCTCCCGCCCTTCCCGGAGGGAGGCGCCGACCGCTGCCGGCCGTGCGCCTGCCTCCGGGAAGGACGCGGGCCTCTTAGCAGTTCGCCGAGATCCAGGAGAAGATGCCACCCGATCCGCCGCTCTCGAAGGTGCTCCATCCATCGATGACGTTCGTGTCGACGAGCGCGAATCCGGAGCCGGTGAAGTTGTAGAGATTGCCCGCGGTGTCGAGTACGGCGGTGCTTCCCTGCCACTTAAAGATCCGGGCGGGGTTGGCGACGTTCCCGGGAGCACTGACCGTCGTGGTCGAGGTACCCGTCTGGCTGAAGACAGAGCCGTTCTTCGTCACCCAGGTCAAGACGCCAGGGTTCTCGTAATCCGCCGTCGCCGCCGCGACGTTCGTCGCGATTCTCGCCCAGCCCGTGTTCGTCGCGCGATAGAGGTCTCCAGAGGCGGTGAGAACGGCTGTGCCCCCCTGCCACTTGAAGACCTGCTGACCGCCATTGACGACACCGGGCTGCGTCACGGGGGTCCTCGACGTCCCCGTGACCGACCGCACGACGCCGTCAGAGCGAAGCCAGGCGAAGATCGAGTTTCCGGCCTCGTAGTTACTGAAGCCGTCGATGACGTTCGTGTCGACGAGCGCGAATCCGGAGCCGGTGAAGTTGTAGAGATTGCCCGCGGTGTCGAGTACGGCGGTGCCGCCCCTCCATTTGAAGATGCGAGCGGGGTTCGCAACCGAACCGGGCACTGTGTACGGGGTGGTGCTTGTTCCCAGCAGCCCAGCGACCTTGCCGTCGTTCGTGACCCAGGTGAGGACTCCAGGGCGCTCGTAACCGGAGTAAGCGGCTCGGACGCCGGATGCGGCCAACGCCCACCCTGTAGCTGTCGCGCGGTAAAGGTTGCCGTTCTTATCGAGAATTGCCGTACCGCCCTCCCACTTGAAGACCTTCACGCCGTCAGTGACCGTGCCTGGGTTGCTCCCGATCGTTTGTGACGTTCCCGTGAGGTAGTGGTAGCTCGTCGCGGCCTTGGACACCGCGATCGACGACGAGCCGGTCGCCTGGCCGGACGATGCGCTGATCGGGAAATCGCCGGGGCGCTGAGTGGGAGTGATTGTGGGGAGGACGACTCGGCCGTTCGAATCCGTGGTGAAGGATCGTGGCGCTGACGAGCCGTCTGCCCAGGTGAATCCGGCGGGAAGGGTCACCGTCACCGGCTTCGACGGGTCAGCCGTCGTGCCGTCGGTCGTCAGCCGCAGCGTGACATTGTTCAGCTTCCCGCAGGAATCGACGGTGTAGGGGCCGTTGACGAAGGCGAGCGTCGGCGTGACGGATGCAGCGGCGGCGGGTGTCGCCGTCGCCATGGCGACGACCGGGATCGTCCAGGCGGCGCCCTTCACGAGGGTGCGGCGGTGCACGCCGTCCTCGGCGGGGATGGACCAGCCGGTGTCGATGCTGATGCGGTGGGGTGTGCGGGGGGATGAGTCGTTCACGGGTTCTCCTGTGATGAGTGTTTGTCGGACGGCCTCATCGTTCTGGCGACAGCACGCCCGGCGACACCGGCGGTCGAGCATTCTGGAAGCCGGACCGTCGATCTCTGGAATCGTCGTCGGGCTGGAGTGGCGGCGCGGACACTGGGTCGGGAGGACGACGACGCCGGTCGCTTCGCTCACCCGACCGGAAGGGGGGGGGCAACGCTGCCCCGCCCGCCGCGTGGCCAGGGCGCGCCGACCGAGCGCGGCATCGCCCTGGAAGGATCCGACGCCTCCGGATGGCTGCGTGACCGCGGCGTCTCGGTCGTGGCGGCAGGCGGGCGGCTCCGTGTCTTCGGCGACTACGTCGCGTCGTCCGAGGTCACTTTTGCGCGCATCTGGCACACGGCGCGCGAGGTCGAGCGGGAGGGGCGGCACCGCGGAGTGAGCCTCAGCCTCCTGGTCGAGGGGCGGCTCCGTGTCGGTGCGCCGGGCGACGAGATCGAGGTGCAGCAGGGAGGCGGGTTCCTGCAGTGGTCCTCCGGCGCGGTGCCGGTGCGGAGCGAGGGCCGCAGCGGCACCGTCGAGGTCGCGGTCGGCCGCGAGTTCTTCTCGCAGTTCTTCATCGGGGAGGACCGGGGCGTGACGCCCGTGCCGGCGGGGCTGGAGTCGACGAAGATGCTGCTCAACACCGCGATCGGCGCGCTGGCGACGACGGTCGTCCCCGGCTCGCTCCTCTGGGCCGGGACCAGGGAGCACATCGAGGGCGCCCTGCGGACCGTGCTCACCGAACTCGGGCCGCCCGCATTCCGCGGCACGACCGCGACGGCCGTGCGGCTCCTGCGCCGGGCGTACACGGCGATCGAGGCGCGCTGCGCTGATCCCGCCTTCGACGCCCGGTCGCTCGCGGCCGACCTGTCCGTCTCGGTCAGCGGCCTCTATGCTGCGTTCGCCGAGACGGGAGTGACGCCCTCGCGGGCGATCCGCTCGATCCGGGTGGCCCAGGCCCGGCGGATGCTGGCGCGGCGCACGGCCGAGACGGCCGTCGACTACAGCGAGATCGCTCCGCTCGCCGGCTTCGGATCGGCGTCGGCGCTGGTGGCGGCCCTGCGCGCCGATCGCGGACCGTGACGGAGCGGCCCCGGCTGGCGGCTCCGTCCTGCGGCGCCCGGCGCCCCGCCCCGCCGGCGCCCCGCCCCGCCGGCGCCCCGCCCCGCCGGCGCCCCGCCCCGCCGGCGCCCCGCCCCGCCGGCGCCCCGCCCCGCCGGCGCCCCGCCCCGCCGGCGCCCCGCCCGTCTCACCCCCGTCGGCGCATCTCCCGCGCGAGCAGGTGCGCGAGGTAGCACCCGCCGACCACCACCGTCACGACTCCGACGGGCAGCGTGACCGGCAGCACGTGCTGCGCGATCAGGTCGGAGCCGAGGAGCACGACAGCCCCGGTCAGTGCGGAGGCGACGAGCGGCAGGTGCGGTGTCCTCGCCGATCGCCGCGCGATCTGCGGTGCGGCCAGCGCGACGAACGCGACGGGGCCGGCCACCGTCGTGGCGATGCACACGAGGGCGACTCCGGTACCGAGTGCGAGCGAGCGCACGGCCGGAACCCGGACGCCGGTGGCCGCCGCGAGGTCGTCGCCGAGCTCGAGCTGGCGGAGCGCGGGCGCGAAGGCGGGCACCACCGCGAAGAACCCCGCGGCGAGCAGGCCGGCGGCGGTGACGGTGGCCGCATCGACTCCCGCGAGGGTGCCCGCGCCCCAGGCCGACGCGAACAGGGCGGTGTCGAGCTCGACCTGGAGCAGGAGCCAGGTGCCGAGCGACGCGGCCATCGACGAGACCGCGATGCCGACCATGATGAAGCGGAAGCCGCCGATCCCCGTTCCGCGGGAGAGAGCGGTGATCAGGAGGGCCGCTCCCAGGCCGCCGACGAGTGCGCCGGCGGTCCGCGCCTCCCAGGAGGAGCCGACCAGCACCAGCGCGGTCAGCAGCCCGACGAACGCGCCGTTCGAGAGCCCCAGCACGTCGGGGCTGGCCAGCGGGTTGCGGGTCACGCTCTGGAACACCGCCCCCGCGACGCCGAGTGCGGCGCCGACGACGACCGCCGCGGCGATGCGGGGCAGCCGCCACTCCACGACGACTGTGCGGGCGAGGCCCTCCGTCGATCCGGAGACGACCCCGAGGACGTCGCCGAGCGGCACGGGATAGTCGCCGCTCATCGCGCCGACGACGCCGAGCACGCCCAGAACTGCGACGAGGACGCCGATCACGACCGCGTTCCTCCGGGTGCGCATTCGCCGCGTCACAGCCCGGTCACCCGTCGCCGACGACGGACCAGCACGATCAGCACCGGAGCGCCGACGAAGGCCGTCACGATCCCCACCGGCATCTCGGCCGGCAGCACACTCACCCGGCCGACCACGTCCGAGAGCAGCACCAGCACGGGAGCCGCGAGCATCGAGCCGGCGACGATCCAGCGGTGGTCGGGGCCGGTGCTCCAGCGCACCACGTGCGGGATCATCAGGCCGACGAACGAGATCGGTCCGGCGAGCGCGGTGGCGGTTCCCGCGAGCAGAGTGATCGCCAGCACCGCGAGCAGCCGCGTGCGCAGGAGCGAGACCCCCTGCGCACGAGCGGTTTCGTCGCCGAGGGCCACGGCGTTGAGGGCAGGAGACACGACGAGGGCGAGCAGCGCTCCGAGCGCCAGGAGGGGGAGGACGGGCAGCAGGACGTCAGTGCTCCGCCCCAGCAGGCTCCCCGCCGACCAGCCGAGCAGGCGCTCGAACGCGTCGGGATGCGTCAGCGTGAGCCCGGTGGTCAGGCCAGAGAGCACCGCGCCGACCGCGAGTCCGGCGAGGGTGAGCGTGATCGGATCCGAGCGCCCCCGCCCGCCCGCTCCGAGAGCGAAGACCACGACCGTCAGCACCAGGGCCCCGCCGTAGGCGAACCACACGTATCCGCTGATGCTCGTGACCCCGGCGAACACGACGGCCGCGGCGACAGCGGCGGAGGCGCCCGCGTTCACTCCGAGGATCCCCGGATCGGCCAGCGGATTGCGGGTCACCGCCTGGATCAGCGCCCCCGCTCCGCCCAGCCCGACTCCCACCGCCAGACCGACGAGGGTGCGCGGGAGCCGCTGATCCTGGACGACGAACCGCGACTCGTCGGTCCCGCCTCCGCTGAGCGTGTCGAGCAGGAGCCGTGGATCGAGCGGATTCGCGCCGACCGCGATCGAGAGGAGCGCGGCGACCACGAGGGCGAGCAGCGTCCCCGAGAGCCAGAGGGCGAGCCTCCTCCTCGGTCGCGTTCCGAAGGCTCGCGGCGCCGGACCGGTCACTGCGCGTCGCGCAGGACGTCCTCGATGTCGTCGAGCACGGCGAGCCCGCCGAGGGGGCCGACCCCGGTGATCCAGTACGACTGGTCGACCAGGTGGACCTCGGGGAACGCGCCGGCATTGGCGGTGATCGACTCGGGCACGGTGGTGGGGTCGTCGACGTCGGTGGTGGTCACGAAGACGTGGTCGGCCGTCGCCTCGAGGACCCGCTCGGGCGACAGGTCGACCGAGATCGACTGCTCCCAGTCGCGCTCCGGGGTCGTGAAGCCGGCGCACTCGAGGGTGCTGCCCGCGAACGAGTCGGGCCCGTAGAGAGTGAGGAGTCCGTCGCGCGGGCGGATCAGCTGGGCCGTCGACCCGGCGACGTCGAACTCGGCCGCGATCTCGTCGCAGCGGTCCTGGTAGTCCTGGAGTCGCGCGGTGCCCTCGTCGGAGCGGCCGAGCGCCGAGGCGACGAGAGCGACGTTGTCCTTCCACGGGTCGGCCTGCGAGGCGAGGAACACGGTGGGCGCGATCGCCGACAGCTGGTCGTAGAGGGCGGAGTGCCGCGACTCCGTCCCGATGATCAGGTCGGGAGTCAGCGCGGCGATTCTCTCGACGCTCGGCTCGGTGACCGTTCCCACGCTCTGGATGCCGGCGGCCTCGGCGCCGAGGTACGCCGGAACTCCCGCGCTCTCGTTGAGCACCGCGGCTCCGACCGGGACGACGCCGAGGGCGACCGACGTGTCGAGGGCCACCGGCTCGAGGACCACGACGCGGGCCGCCGTGTCGGGGACGGCGGTCGTGCCGCGCGCGTGCTCGACCGAGCGGGTGCTCGGCGGGGAGTCGCTCGCCGACGAGCCGGCTGCGCCGCCCGCGCAGGCCGAGAGGCCGAGCGCGGCGGAGGCGGCGAGGGCGATGACCGCCAGGGAGCGGCGACGGCGGTGGGAGGAGGAGGAGGCAGGATGCACGGGAGCGCCTTCGGTCGAGGATCAGCTGGATCGACCGCGCTGTCGGATCACCGATGAGTAAGGATACCCTCACTCGGCGCGTCCCGTCGCCCCACTCGCCAGTAGCCCTGGGCCTGCACGAGGGCGGGATCCACTCCGTGCGCCGTCACCGCATCGCGCAGCGCGGCGACGGCCGTGCTCTCGGCGGCGATCCAGGCAGTGAAGTCGCGGCCCGTCGCGGCGGCGGCTCCGGAGTCGTCCCGCGCCCACCGCGCGATCGCCTCGGCCAGCGCCGTGCCCGGGCGACGCCCGCCGCGCGCGAGGAGTCGCACCTCCACGTCCTCCGGCAGATCGCCGAGCGCCGGGCAGGCGAGCGGATCGTCCGCCTCCACGAGGACGGTCCCGGTGGTGGTCCGGGGCAGCGCCGCCCCGATGCCGGCCAGCGCGGGCACCGCGGTCTCGTCGCCGACGAGCAGGACCCGCGCCGGCGGCCGCGCGGGTCGCCACTGGATGCCGTGGCGTCGATCCTGCGCCCGCACGTCCGGACCCGAGAGCAGCAGCCGGTCGCCCGCCTCCGCTCCGGCCGCCCAGGTGCTCGCCGGACCCGCCGGCTCGTGCACGAAGAAGTCGATGTCGACCTCCCGGGCCTCCGGGCGCACCGCACGGGGCGTGTAGGTGCGCAGCGGATGCCGGGCTCCGGCGGGCTCCTGCGCGACGAGGCGCCGCCACTCCGGGACCCCCAGCCCGTCGACCTCGCCGGCGAGAGCGTCGCCCCAGCCGCCGTCGGCGCGCGGGAGCACCAGCTTGATCCGCTGATCGAGCCCCCACGGCGCGAACCAGCGCAGCGACCGGCCGCCGAGAGTCACCCGGATGAAGGTCGGCGAGAGCCGTGCCACACGGAGCACCCGGGTGTCGAAGAGCCGGTAGGGCGCCGATCCGGTCATGCAGGGAGCGTAGCGAGTCGGCCGCAGAGCCTCAGCCCTGAGGCGGATGCCCCGGCCGCGACCGCCTCGCTATCGTGGCGTGAGCGGCCGCCCACCGCGGTCGCGGCCACGCATCGAAGGGACACCCATGGACGGGACGACCCCCACCGGCACCCCGCACGACGCCACCGCCGCTCCGGCAGACGACTCCGCGACGGAGCCCGCCGCCCCCTCCCCCGCCCCGGCCCCCTCCTGGGCCGCCCCGGACGCCTCCGGACGTCACGGCGAGGTCGCCCTGCGCATCCGCGGCCTCCGCAAGCGGTTCGGCGACAAGGAGGCGGTGAAGGACATCGACCTCGACGTCCCCGCCGGATCGTTCTTCGGGCTGGTCGGGCCCAACGGCGCGGGAAAGACGACGACCCTCTCGATGGCGACCGCGCTGCTGCGGCCCGACCAGGGCGTCGTGACCATCCACGAGGTCGACGTCTGGAAGGACACGCTCGAGGCCAAGCGGCTGATCGGCGTGCTGGCCGACGGCGTGAAGCTGTTCGACCGCCTCACGGGCCTCCAGCTCGTCACCTACTACGGCCTGCTCTGCGGGCTCGAGCGGCCCGTCGTCGTCGAGCGCACCAACGATCTGCTGGCGCTGCTCGGGCTCGACCCGGCCGACCGCACCCTGGTCGTCGACTACTCCGCTGGCATGACCAAGAAGATCGCGCTCGCCTGCGCCCTCGTGCGTGCGCCGCGTCTCCTGGTGCTCGACGAGCCGTTCGAATCGGTCGACCCGGTGTCGGCCGCGAACATCCGCGACATCCTCACCGGCTTCGTCGCCTCGGGCGGCACCGTCATCGTCTCCTCCCACTCGATGGACCTGGTCGAGCGGATGTGCGACCGGGTCGCCGTCATCGCCGACGGCCGCGTGCTCGCCTCGGGAACCCTCGAGGAGGTCCGCGCCGGCTCCAGCCTCGAGGAGCGCTTCGTCGAGCTGGTCGGCGGCCGCACGCACCAGGAGGGCCCGGCATGGTTGCGCATCTCCTGAGGCTGCGCCTGCTCCTGCTGCGCAACTCGCTGACGCGGAACGTCTGGCAGCTGATCGGCGTGATCGTCGGCGGGCTCTACGCCGTCGCCGTCCTGGGCCTCGTGGTCAGCGGGCTGGTCGCGCTCGGAGGCACCGACCCGGCGTTCGCGAACGTCGCCGTGGTCCTCGGCGGTTCCGTGCTGCTCCTGGGCTGGGTGCTCGGGCCGATCTTCGTCTCGGGGTCCGACCAGAGCCTCGATCTTCCGACCCTGGCCACGTTCCCGATCCCGCTGCGGACCCTTCTCGTGGGCCTCGCCGCCGCCGGACTCGCGGGGATCCCCGGAGTCGTGACCTCGCTCGGCGCGCTCGCCTCGGCGGCCGCGTGGTGGAGCACCCCGATCGGCATCCTCCCGGCCCTCGTCGCGGCGGTGATCGGCGTCGCGACCTGCGTGGTCGCCTCCCGCCTGATCGGCGCGCTGACCACCGGGCTGGGCTCGAGCCGCCGCTACCGCGAGGTGATCGGCGGAGTCGTCCTCGTGGTGGTGATCCTGCTCGGTCCGCTCGTCGTCGGCCTCTCGGGTGTGATCCGCGACGGCCTCGACGTGCTCCCGGTGATCGCGGGTGCTCTCGGCTGGTCGCCGCTCGGTGCGATCTGGGCGGTGCCCGGCTCGGTCGTCGCGGGAGACTGGCTCGCCGCGGTCCTGCGCCTGCTGATCGGGCTGGCGACGCTGGCCGTGCTGGTCCTGCTCTGGGCGAGAGCGCTGCGCCGCTCGCTCGCGGAGCCGGCGGCGTCGACCGCGCGCGCCGCCTCCGGATCGGCCGGCCTCGGCCTCTTCGGGCGCTTCCCCGGAACCCCCACCGGCGCCGTCGCCGCCCGGGCGCTCGGCTACTGGTGGCGCGATCCGCGCTACAGCCGGGGACTGCTGGTGGTCCCGGCCGTCGTGGTGCTCGCCGTCTTCTACTCCGCCATCGGAAGCGGGGGCGACTCCTTCGTCGTGCTCTCGGCGCTCCTCATCGGCCTGATCTTCGGGGTGACCCTCTGCGCCGACGTCTCCTACGACGGCACCGCCTGGGCGGCCCATGTCAGCTCAGGAGTGACGGGGTCGGCCGATCGCGCCGGCCGCGTCGTCGCCGCAGCGTTGATCGGCGTCCCGGCGGTGCTCGTCGTCGCCGTCGGCACCTGCCTGTACGCGGGGCGTCCGGAGGCGATCCCCGGCGTGCTCGGGATGTCGCTGGCCCTGGTGCTGAGCGGCTTCGGCGTCTCGAGTGTCGCGTCGTCGCTGGTCGTGTACCCCGTGCCGGCGCCGGGGGACAGCCCGCTGAAGACTCCGCCGGGCTCGGGGATGATCTCGAGCGTGGTGATGTTCGGCAGCATGGCCGCGACAGGTCTGCTCTCGCTGCCCTCGATCGTGCTGGGCGCGATATCGCTGATCGGCGGCGACACGGTGCTCGGGGTGGTCTCGTTGGCGTTGGCGCTCGTGCTCGGCTCGGCGTTCGCGCTGATCGGGATCCGCGTGGGCGGCCGCATCGTCGACCGCCGCGCGCCGGAGCTGTTCGCCGCCCTCGTGACGGTCGGCTGACGCTCGTCCCGCTCGTCCCGCCCGCTCCCGCGAGTGTCTCCTGGACACTCGCAGGCCCGACGCGGAGCCGTCGCTCGCGGCGGACCGGCAGGATGGGGGAGTGCGCAGCGTCGAAGTCCTCCTCGACCCGGAGTCGGACGCGCGCGTCCGCGGTCAGTGGCAGGCGCTCGACGCGGCCGGCATCCCCAGCCTCGCGCTGCACACGTCCGCGAGCAACCGCCCGCACCTCACCCTCGTCGCCGGCCCCGAGCTCGTCGCCCCCGCGCCCGGTGCGCTCGGCCCGCTCCCCGCGACCCTCCGCCTCGGCGCCGTCCTCCTCTTCCCGCACGCCGGACGCTTCGTGCTCGCCTGGGGCGTCGTCCGCTCGCCCGCGCTCGACGCCCTGCACACTCGCGCGACGCGCCTCGTCCCCGGCGGCGTCGACACCTCTCTTCCGGAGGCGTGGTCTCCGCATATCAGCGTGTCGCGTCGGCTTCGCGCCGAGCAGCTGGGGCAGGCCGTTCCGCTCCTCGGCGAGCCCTTCACGGCCGGTCTCGCGGGCGTCCGCTTCTGGGACGGCGACAGCAGGAGCATCACCGCGCTCTGAGCGTCGACGCGCCTCCCCAGCGAGCCTCTCCGGGCTCCCTCCACAGATCGCCGCCCGCTCGGGGTGTGGTCGGAGGCGGCGGGTAGAGTTCCGCGGGTGACAGAGCCCACCGCGACAGCCCTTCCCACCGCCGAGCAGCTCGCCGAGTCCCCGGCCGAGCCCGGTGCAGCAGGCTCGAGCGAGGCGCAGGCGATCCTCGAGAAGGTCTTCGGCTATGCGTCGTTCCGCGGCGAGCAGCAGGCCATCGTCGAGCAGGTCATCGGAGGCGGCGACGCCGTCGTCCTGATGCCCACCGGAGGCGGCAAGTCGCTCTGCTACCAGATCCCGGCGATCGTGCGCCCCGGCACCGGCGTGGTGGTCTCCCCGCTCATCGCCCTCATGCAAGACCAGGTCGACGCCCTCCGCGCGAACGGCGTGCGCGCCGAGTTCCTCAACTCCACGCAGGATGCGGGCGAGCGCACCCGCGTCGAGCGCGCCTACCTCGACGGCGAACTCGACCTCCTCTACGTCGCCCCCGAGCGCCTCGGCAACGAGGGCACCAAGCAGTTCCTCGCCCGGGGTCGCATCGCCCTCTTCGCGATCGACGAGGCGCACTGCGTCAGCCAGTGGGGCCACGACTTCCGCCCCGACTACCTCGCCCTCGGCGAGCTCGCCGAGCGCTGGCCCGACGTCCCGCGCATCGCCCTCACCGCCACCGCCACCGAGGCGACCCACCGCGAGATCACCACCCGTCTGCACCTGGGTGCCGCCCGCCACTTCGTCTCGAGCTTCGACCGCCCCAACATCCAGTACCGCATCGTCAACAAGGTGGAGCCGCGCAAGCAGCTGATCGACTTCCTCCGCCGCGAGCATGCGCACGACGCGGGCATCGTCTACGCCCTCTCGCGCAAGAGCGTGGAGGCGACGGCCGAGGCCCTGCGCGCGGCCGGCTTCGACGCGGTCGCGTACCACGCGGGCCTCGACTCCCGGGTCAGGGCCGCTGCCCAGTCGCGCTTCCTCCGCGAGGAGGGCGTCATCGTCTGCGCGACCATCGCCTTCGGCATGGGCATCGACAAGCCGGACGTCCGGTTCGTCGCGCACATCGACCTCCCCAAGTCGGTCGAGGGCTACTACCAGGAGACGGGCCGCGCCGGCCGTGACGGGCTCCCCTCCACCGCCTGGCTCGCCTACGGGTTGCAGGACGTCGTGCAGCAGCGCCGCATGATCGACGAGTCGCCGGGCGATCTCGCGCACCGCCGGCGGATGTCCGCGCACCTCGACGCGATGCTCGCCCTCTCCGAGACGGTGCAGTGCCGCCGCGTCAACCTGCTCGCCTACTTCGGCCAAGAGAGCACCGCGTGCGGCAAATGCGACACCTGCCTCGAGCCGCCGGCCTCGTGGGACGGCACGGTCGCGGCACAGAAGTTCCTCTCGACGGTCGTGCGCCTCAAGCGCGAGCGCAACCAGCAGTTCGGCGCCGGTCACATCATCGACGTCCTCCGCGGCAAGACCACTCCGCGCACCACCCAGCACAAGCACGATGCACTCGCCACGTGGGGCATCGGGGCCGATCTCAGCGACACCCAGTGGCGCGGAGTCGCGCGGCAGCTCCTCGCCCAGGGCCTCCTGGGCGTCAACGACGACGGCTTCGGCACCCTGGTCATCACGCCCGCGTCCGGCTCCGTCCTGAGCGGCGAGCGGAAGGTCGAGCTGCGTCAGGAGCCGGAGCGTCCCGCGCGCTCGAGCGGCCCGTCCCGCTCCGGTCGCTCCGCCGTGTCCGACCTGCCCGCCGAGGCGCAGCCGCTGTTCGAGCGCCTCCGCGAATGGCGTGCGGCACAGGCGCGCGCGCAGTCGGTGCCCGCGTACATCGTCTTCAACGACGCCACTCTCCGCGAGATCGCGACCGCCGAGCCGGCCACGATCGATGCGCTCAGCATCATCGGCGGCGTCGGCCAGAAGAAGCTCGTGACCTACGGAGCCGCGGTGCTCGCCGTCGTCGCCGGCGAGACTCCCGAGATCGCCGAGGCGGAGCAGGCGGAGCCCGCTCCTCGGCGCGCGGCCCGCTCCGGCACCGCTCGCTCGGCAGCGGCCGGGTCGACCAGGCCCGCGTTCGGCAGCGGTTCGTCCGAGCGCACCGGCCCGCCGGTCTCCTCCGCCCCGGACGACGACTGGGTGCCGCCGGAGGAGCCCGACTGGGAGCCCGGCTGGGACAGCTACTGACCCGCTAGCTGGCGAGCAGCGCGATCACGACGACGAGCCGTGTCGCGGAGAACGCGAGCACGACGCTCGCGGCACGCTCCGCCGCGGCGGCCGCGCCCCTTCCGCCTGGCCGGTTCCGACAACGTGTCTCACCTGAATCCGCCGACGTTTGTTGCCCGGCCACGGAATGTTTCCTGCCGGGTGCCGCGCGACCTACCGTGCTCAGACCGCCTCCCGCTGCACCGCCGCGCGCCCGACCCCGAGCGCCCGATCCATCGGGAACGGCTCGCACCGAAGACGGTCGAAGGGACACGAACACCATGGTCAGCACCGCTCCCCACCCCCGGTCCGCCGCCGATGCCGCGGACCGCGCAGCCACCGGACGCTCCCGGATCCGCCGTTCCCGGTCCGGCTCGATCGCCCCGACGCCGCCGGTCGACACCGTCGGATCCGAGGTCGACGCCCGCCTCGACGAGGATGGTGCTCCCTCGGTCGACGTCGCCGCCCTGGGCGAGATCCTGCTGGGCGCCTGGCGCGAGCAGCGTCTCGCCACCCGGGCTCTGACCGCCCGCTCCGAGCTGCACCGCGTCGACGGTCTGACCATGGCCGAGCACCGTGCCCGCGTCTCCGAGCAGATGCGCGTCCTCGCCGACGAGGGAGGCGTGCACCGCGCGTTCCCGCTCGACCTCGGCGGCGGGGCCGATCACGGCGGCAACATCGCCGGCTTCGAGGAGCTGGTCACCGCCGACCCGTCGCTCCAGATCAAATCGGGCGTGCAGTGGGGGCTCTTCGGCGCCGCCGTCCTGCACCTGGGCACCCGGGCGCACCACGAGAAGTGGCTGCCCGGCATCATGAGCCTCGAGATCCCCGGAGCGTTCGCGATGACCGAGACGGGTCACGGCTCCGATGTCGCCTCGATCGCCACCACCGCGAGTTACGAGGACGGCGAGTTCGTGCTGCGGACCCCGTTCCGCGCCGCTTGGAAGGACTACCTCGGCAACGCGGCGATCGACGGCCGCGCGGCGGTCGTCTTCGCGCAGCTCGTGACCCAGGGGGTGAACCACGGCGTGCACGCCTTCTTCGTGCCGATCCGCGATGAGGAGGGCGCGTTCCTCCCCGGTGTCGGCGGCGAAGACGATGGCCTCAAGGGCGGCCTGAACGGGATCGACAACGGCCGGCTGCACTTCGACGGCGTCCGGGTGCCGCGCGAGAACCTGCTCAACCGCTACGGAGACGTCGCGCCCGACGGTACCTACTCCTCGCCCATCGCGAGCCCGGGCCGCCGCTTCTTCACCATGCTCGGCACGCTCGTGCAGGGCCGTGTGTCACTCGACGGAGCCTCGGTGGCCGCGGCGAAGATCGCGCTCACCGTCGCCGTCACCTACGGCGATCAGCGCCGGCAGTTCACCGGTGGCGGAGAGCGCGAGGAGGTGCTGCTCGACTACCAGCGGCACCAGCGCCGGCTCCTCCCTCGCCTCGCCACGACCTACGCGGCCGCCTTCGCGCACGAGAGGCTGCTGCGGGCCTTCGACGAGGTCTTCTCCGGAGCGAACGACACCGACGAGTCCCGGCAGGACCTCGAGACGCTGGCCGCCGGGCTCAAGGCCCTCTCGACCTGGCACGCGCTCGACACGCTTCAGGAGGCGCGCGAGGCCTGCGGAGGCGCCGGCTTCCTCGCCGAGAACCGGCTCACCCAGCTGCGCGCCGACCTCGACGTCTACGCGACCTTCGAGGGCGACAACACCGTGCTGCTCCAGCTCGTCGCCAAGCGCCTGCTCACCGACGTGGGCCGCCGGTTCACGAACGCGCAGCCGAGCGATCTGGCGCGCTACGCCGCCTCCCAGGTCGCGGAGGCGACCGTCAACCACTCCGGCCTGCGCCGCCTCGCGCAGGTGGTCGCCGACCGCGGCTCGACGGCCCGCTCGGTCGGCCAGTTGCGCGAGGAGCAGCGTGGGCTGCTGACCGATCGCGTCGAGAGCATGGTCGCCGGGATCGCCTCGCGGCTGCGCCCCGCGTCGAAGCTGCCGTCCGACGAGGCGGCTCGGCTGTTCAACGCGCATCAGAGCGAGCTGATCGAGGCGGCCCGCGCGCACGCCGAGCTGCTGCAGTGGGAGGCGTTCACCGAGGCGCTCGCCGATGTCGAGGACGCGGGCACCCGCACCGTGCTCACCTGGCTCCGCGACCTGTTCGGTCTCGGCCTGATCGAGAAGCACCTCGACTGGTACCTGATCCACGGCCGGCTCTCGTCGCAGCGGGCGCTCGCGGTCACGTCCTACATCGACCGCCTGCTCGCGCGGATCCGCCCCCACGCGGCCGACCTGGTCGAGGCGTTCGGCTACGGCCCCGAGCACGTGCGCGCCGCCATCGCCACCGGCGCCGAGGCGACGCGGCAGGAGGAGGCGCACGCCTGGTACGAGGCCGCCCGCGCCGCGGGCACCCACCCGGCCCCCGAGAAGCGCCGCTGATCCGCCTCCGCGCCGCGGATGCCACCCGTGACGCCGACCCGCCGATCTCGGGCGTCATGCGGCGGCCTCTCGCGGGGCGGCGTGGCTGCGGGAGTCGGGGTTCAGCCCCGGAGGTGCGCCAGCGCCTGGTCGCGTTCGGCGCGCAGCTCGAGCACGGACTCGTCGATCCTTGATCGCGAGTAGGCGTCGATCTCGAGGCCGTCGATGATCCGCCACTCGCCGTCGACCGAGCGCACCGGGAACGACGAGATCAGTCCCTCCTCCACGCCGTAGGAGCCGTCCGACTCGACGGCGGCTGAGGTCCAGGAGGTGCCGTCGACCCAGTCGCGCACGTGGTCGATCGCGGCGGAGGCGGCCGATGCAGCCGAGGAGGCTCCGCGGACCTCGATGATCTCAGCGCCGCGCTTGGCGACGCGCGGCTCGAACTCCGAGTGCAGCCATGCGGCGTCGACGAACCCCGTCACGGGGCGGCCGTCGAGGGTGGCGTGGGTCACGTCCGGGTATTGCGAGGCCGAGTGGTTGCCCCAGATCGCGACTCCGTCGATCGCGTCGACCGGGGCGTCGAGCGTCGCGGCCAGCTGAGCGACGGCGCGGTTGTGGTCGAGCCGGGTCATCGCGGTGAAACGCCCGGCGGGGATGTCGGGGGCGCTGCGTTTCGCGATCCACGCGTTCGTGTTCGCCGGGTTGCCGACCACCAGCACGCGGATGTCGGAGGCGGCGTGCGCGTTCAGAGCGGCTCCCTGCGGTCCGAAGATGCTGACGTTCGCCGCGAGCAGGTCGGCCCGCTCCATGCCGGCGCTGCGCGGCCGGGCCCCGACGAGCAGGGCGACGTTCGCGCCGTCGAAGGCGACCGCCGGATCGTCGATGACGTCGATCCCGCGCAGCTGCCGGAAGGCGCCGTCCTGCAGCTCGAGGGCGGTGCCCTCCGCTGCACGGAGGCCGGAGGGGATCTCGAGGAGGTTCAACCGGACCGGGATGTCCGGCCCGAGGAGCTGGCCCGAGGCGATGCGGAACAGGAGCGCGTAGCCGATGGCGCCTCCCGCTCCCGTGACCGTGACTGTGACCGGAGTGCGCTGCTCGCTCATGCGGCCGAGCGTATTCCCGCTGCCTGCACGGCGGGGGAGAGATCTGTTCGGGGCAGAGATCTATCCAGGGCAGAGATCTGTCCAGGGCAGAGATCTGTCCGGGCCCGCGCCCCGGTCGACCCGCGCCGCACGAGCCGGCCGCGCAGCAGCAGGTGCGGCTCCTGCACCGCTGCGACGTTCCGCGATCCGACGGCTCCGATCGCGCACGGCCAGTCGCCCGCCTGCTCTCGACTCGCCGACGACGCGGTCCTACAGTGGCTGCGACGGTGCGGGGTTCTCGAGGAGCGTCCGACGGCGTCGTCGCCGAGCGGAGGGAAGACATGTCCCCGACCGCCCCCGCGCCCGAGACCGCGCCGGAGCGTGCGACCGGCCTCCGCGCCTTCCACCAGATACTGCTCAACACCGCCGTCGCGAACGTCACGACGAGCTTCCTCTGGTTCGCCCTCACGTTCTGGGTGTACCTCGAGACGCGGTCGGTTCTCGCGACCGGAGTCATCGGCGGCGCCTACATGCTGCTCGTCGCGATCTTCGCCATGGCCTTCGGCACGATCGTCGACCGCCACCGCAAGTACCGGGTGATGCTGTTCGCCGGCGCGGTCACGCTGGTGTCGTTCGGCGCCGCAGGCGGCCTCTACCTCGCCCTCCCCGAAGCGGCGCTCCTGGACTTCGGCGGCCCCTGGTTCTGGCTGTTCTCGGGCACGATCCTGTTCGGCGCCGTCATCGAGAACATGCGCAACATCGCGCTGTCCACGACGGTCACGCTTCTGGTCCCGGTGGAGCGGCACGCTCGGGCGAACGGCCTGGTCGGCACCGTGCAGGGGCTCGCGTTCGTCGTCACGAGCGTCTTCAGCGGACTGTCCATCGGCTTGCTCGGCATGGGGTGGACGATGACGATAGCGATCGTCGTGTCCGCCGCCGCCCTCGTGCACCTCCTGGTCCTGCGCATCCCGGAGGACAGGCCGGCGTCGGAGGGCGGCCGGGCCCCGCTCATCGATCTGCGGGGCAGTGTCACCGCGGTTCGGGCGGCGACCGGTCTGTTCGCGCTCATCGTCTTCTCGACGTTCAACAACCTGATCGGCGGCGTCTACCTGGCACTGATGGACCCGTACGGGCTCGAGCTGTTCCCGGTCGAGCTGTGGGGGGTCGTGCTCGGCGTGACCGCCACCGGCTTCGTCATCGGCGGGCTGCTGGTCGCCCGGTTCGGTCTCGGGAGGAACCCGATCCGCACGATGCTGCTGCTCGTGGCGGCGATGGGGCTGATCGGCGCGGTCTTCACGCTCCGCGACTGGTGGTGGCTCTACGCCGGCGGCATCTGGATCTACATGACGCTGATCCCCGCGGTCGAAGCGTCCGAGCAGACGGTGATCCAGAAGGTCGTTCCGTTCGAGACCCAGGGTCGGGTCTTTGGCTTCGCTGCGGCGTTCGAGTCCGCTGCGGCTCCGGTGACCGCGTTCCTCATCGCGCCGATCGCCGAGTTCGCCCTCATCCCCTACATGGAGTCGCCCGCCGGACGGTCGGCGTTCGGAGGGCTGCTCGGCGACGGCGTCGGCCGGGGGATCGCCCTCGTGTTCCTCGTCGGCGGAGTGATCATGATCCTGGCGGCCGGTGCTGCCCTGTTCACACGGTCGTACCGTGTGATCTCGGTCCAGTACCTGCGGGAGGGTCTGCCCGTCGGTGGACCCGCGGAGTCCGATACTGCGGTGTCCGGCGCTGCGGATCCCGGTGCCGCGGATCCCGACCCCGCGGAGCCCGGCGCTGCGACGGGACTGTCCGCTGACACCCCCGCGTCCCAGGAGAGCACGGCGGACCGCCGCGCCTGACCTCGGCCCCCATCCGAGTCAGGGCCGGTCGCCTGGCGGGCCCGGCCCCTGACAGTCGGTAGGGTGCGGGCTATGCGCACTCTCTACCCCGAGATCGAGCCGTACGACTCCGGCATGCTCGACGTCGGCGACGGCCACCAGCTCTTCTGGGAGGTGTCGGGCAACCCCGAGGGCAAGCCTGTCGTGTTCCTGCACGGCGGCCCCGGCGCCGGCACCTCGCCCGCCCACCGCAGACTCTTCGACCCGGAGAAGTACCGCATCGTCCTCTTCGACCAGCGGATGTGCGGTCGCTCCACGCCGCACGCCAGCGAGCCGGACGCCGACCTCTCCACCAACACCACCTGGTACCTCGTCGCCGACATCGAGCGCCTCCGCGAGCACCTGGGAGTCGAGCGCTGGCTCGTCTTCGGCGGCTCGTGGGGCTCGACCCTCGCCCTGGCCTACAGCGAGACGCATCCGGAGCGGGTGAGCGAGATCGTCCTGCGCGGCGTCTTCACCCTGCGGCGCGCCGAGCTCGAGTGGTTCTACGAGGGGGGAGCCGCCGCGATCTACCCCGATCTGTGGGAGGGGTACACCTCGGTCGTCCCCGCGACCGAGCGCGGCAGCCTGATCGAGGCCTACTACCGCCTCCTGCACGATCCCGACCCGGCCGTGCACAGCCCCGCCGGCGTCGCCTGGACCACCTGGGAGTCGTCGACGATCACGCTCGTGCAGAAGCCCGAGATGATCGCCGCCTGGTCCGATCCGACCTTCGCTCTGGCCTTCGCGCGCATCGAGAACCACTTCTTCGTGCACAGGGGCTGGTTCGAGGAGGGGCAGCTCATCCGCGACTCGAGCGTCCTGCGCCAGATCCCCGCCGTCATCGTGCAGGGCCGCTACGACATGTGCACGCCGGCCTTCACCGCCTGGGACCTGCACACCGCGTGGCCGGAGGCCGAGTTCCGGATGATCCCCGACGCGGGCCACGCCTTTGACGAGCCGGGCATCCTCGACGCACTGATCGAGGCGACGGACCGCTTCGCGTCCTGAGCTCCCCGTCCGGCGCCGACCGGTCGCGGGCGCCGGGCTCGGGGATACCCTGGTCGGATGCGCGCGGACGACGCCTCCGGGATGGAGGACTGGCCCACGGGTCGCCTCCTCTCCACGGCCTCCCGCATGGTCGAGCACGCCTGGCACGGGGCGCTCGCTGAGATCGGCCTCACGCACGCGGGCCTGATCGTGCTGCACCTGCTCCAGCCGGGCCCCGTCGCGCAGAAGGAGCTGGCCGCCGCCGCGCATGTCGAGGTGCAGACCATGTCGCGCACCATCGAGCGCCTTGAGCGCGAGGGTCACGTCTCCCGCACCATCGACCCCGCCGACCGACGCCGCCAGCTCGTGTCGCTCACCCCCGAGGGCGCCGCGGCCTGGCGCCGCGCGCACCGGCTCGAGGTCGACATGTTCCCGGGCTCCCTCGAGCACGGCCCGCTGCGGGAGGCGCTGCTCGAGATCATCCACTCGGCGAGCGAGTCCCGCTGGGGCTGACGACCGCTGTGGCGTCTCCAGGAAGCGGCAGAGGCCGTCTCGCGACCACTGGACGACCCAGCACCTGCAACCCGTCTCGGTCGGCCCAGTTCGCACTAGGTTGACGGGATGACCTTCAACGACGACTCGCAGCTCAGCGGCGGAAAGGTCCGCCGCCGTGGCCGCACCACCGGCATCGCGGTCGGCGGAGGCGCGGTGGGTGTGGTCGTGCTCGCGCTGCTCTCGCAGCTGCTCGGCGTCGACCTGTCGGCGCTCGGCGGGCTGGTCGGAGGCGGTGCCGCCTCTCCCGAGCAGGTCACCAGCACCGCGGTCGCCTGCGATAGCGGCGCCGACGCGAACGCGCAGGTCGACTGCCGCCTCGAGGGAGCCGCCGAGTCGCTCGACCGCTACTGGAGCGGTGCCGCGCAGACCATCGGGGCCGCCTACCGTTCCCCGGCGGGAGTGGAACTGTTCGAGGACCGGACGTCGACCGGCTGCGGAGCCGCGACCGCCGCGATCGGCCCGTTCTACTGCCCACCGGACGAGTCGGTCTACCTCGACACCGACTTCTTCGACGAGCTGCGCACCCGCTTCGACACCTCGGGCGGATCGCTCGCGCAGATGTACATCCTGGCCCACGAGTGGGGCCACCACGTCCAGAACCTGACCGGCGCGATGGAGTCGGCCGACCGCTCCGGGACCGGCCCCGACTCGGACTCGGTGCGACTGGAGCTCCAGGCCGACTGCTTCGCCGGAGCCTGGGTCGGCGACGCGTCCACCGTGCCGGACGAGACGGGAACGCCCTACCTCAGGCCGGTCACGGCACAGGAGTACCAGGACGCGCTGGGCGCGGCGGCGGCGGTCGGCGACGACCGCATCCAGGAGCAGGCGACCGGCACCGTCGACCCGGAGGGCTGGACGCACGGCTCGGCCGAACAGCGCCAGCGCTGGTTCGAGGCCGGCTTCGAGGGCGACGCCACCCGCTGCGACACCTTCGGCGCCGCGCAGCTCTGACCGCTCCCGGCTCCTCCGCCCGCCCCGCAGGCTCCCGCGCGATCCTCGGCAGACCCTGCGGACACCGCGTCAGGAGGCGCGCCTCGCGCTGCGCCGACCGGCCACGCCGTGTCCCGTCCACCGAGAAGACCTCGTCCTCCGCGCGGGCGGAGGAGCCGATGTCGTCTCGACCGCCGTCGCGCTGTCGACTATTCGCGCTCGAGCAGCAGCTGCTCGATCTGCAGCTCGCGCAGCCGCGTCGATGTCTGCAGGTGCTCGCGGGCGCTCAGCACCAGGCGGCACAGCAGCACCAGCAGCGTGATCGCAACGATCGCGACCACCGCCACGACGACGCCGTACAGTGCGGTCAGAAATCCCCAGGTCTGGATCATCCTCCGACGCTACCGGTCGATGTCCCCGCATCGTCCACACGCTCGAGCCGATCAGCCCGCGAACGCCCCGCGGTACGCCCGCGCGGGATGCGTCGGAGGCAGCTCGTCTGTGCCGAAGAGCTTGCGGCGCAGCGTCCCCTCGACGTACTCCGTCTGGGCGAGGCCCCGCTCCTGCAGCACCGGCATCACCCCGTCCACGAACTCCTCGTAGCTGCCCGGCAGAATCCAGTTGACGACGTTGATGCCGTCGATCCCAGCGTCCCGCCACTCCGCGAGACGGTCGGCGATCTGCTCGGGCGTGCCGACGACGCGGCCGCGCAGCTTCGCCGAGAGCCGGGCCAGGTCGCGGACCGTCGGCTCGCGGTCGGGTGACGCGTCGCGGATCCACTGGAGGTGGCTCTGCCCGGCGTAGGTCTCGATGGCCGAGAGCGGCAGGTCGGGGTCGAGCTTCTCGCCGGTGGCCGGATCGAAGCCGAGGTTCGAGTGCACCAGGAAGGCGTCGGACGAGAGGTACTCATCGATCTCGCGCTCGGCGCGGCGCGCCTCCTCCTCGGTGTCGCCGGTGATGAAGGAGAGGCCGAGGTAAAAGGCGGGCGCACCCGGCTCGCGGCCGGCCGCGGCGGCCAGGTTCCGGGTGTCCTCGATCAGCTCGCGGGTCTTCGCGGGCGACCCCGAGAAGACGAACTGCGCCTCCGCGTTGCGCGCCGCGAAGCGTCGGCCCGCGGGGGAGGAGCCGGCCTGGAACAGCACCGGCGTGCGCTGCGGCGAGGGCGCCGAGAGGTGCGGGCCCTGCACCCGGTAGCGCTCGCCCACGTGATCGATGCGGTGGATGCGGGCTGGATCGGCGAACGCGCCGCTCTTGTCGCGCAGCAGCGCACCCTCGTCCCACGAGCCCTCCCACAGCTTGTAGACCACGTCGAGGTACTCCTGCGCCCAGGCGTAGCGCGCGTCGTGCTCCTCGAGACGGTCGTAGCCGAAGTTGCGGGCGGCGCCGTCGAGGGCGCTGGTGACGATGTTCCAGCCGATCCGCCCCTTCGAGAGATGGTCGAGCGTCGAGACCTTGCGCGCGAAGTCGAACGGGTGCGCCTGAAGGACCGAGCTCGTGAACGCGAAGCCGAGGTGCTCGGTGCTGACCGCGAGCGCCGAGAGCAGCACCGACGGGTCGTTGCTGGGAACCTGGAGACCCTCGCGCGCGTTGATGTCCCAGTCTCCGTCCGCCGGACCGTAGAGACCGGCCACATCGGCGAAGAACATCGCGTCGAACCGGCCGCGCTCGAGGGTGCGGGCGAGGTCGATCCACAGCTGCACGTCGTCGAACTCGTGTTGCCGGGCGTCCGGGTGGCGCCAGAGACCGTGCTGGATGTGGGAGGCGGTGTTCATGACGAACGCGCAGAAACGCAGCGGGCGGGGCTCGGTGATCACCCTCCCAGGCTAGGCCGGGTGCCTCCCACCCGCCTCCCGTACTGCCGCAAGTAGGGTGTCCGACTGTGGAATCCCGCCCCTCCGACCCCGCGACCGCCGTCCCTCCGCTGACGGACGCCGTCGCCGCGGCTCTGGACGCCACGACCGTCGCCGAGATCCGAGCCCTCCGCGACGACTTCGCGCGGTTCATGCTCCAGTACAAGTTCGGGATGGACGAGATCGTCACCAAGGTGTCGATCCTCCAGGAGGAGTTCCGCGAGCTGCGCGAGTACAACCCGATCGAGCACGTGACGAGCCGGCTCAAGTCGGCCGACAGTCTGATCGAGAAGATCGAGCGCAAGGGCTGCGAGGCGAGCTTCGAGGGGATCGCCGCGGCGATCACCGACATCGCTGGTGTGCGCATCACCTGCAGCTTCGTCTCGGACGTCTATCGCGTGTTCGACCTACTCACCTCGCAGTCCGACGTGACCGTGCTTGAGGTGAAGGACTACATCGCCGAGCCGAAGGAGAACGGCTACAAGAGCCTGCACGCGATCGTCGAGGTGCCGGTGTTCCTCTCGGGAGGATCCGTGAACGTCTGCGTCGAGGTGCAGTTCCGCACCATCGCGATGGACTTCTGGGCGAGTCTGGAGCACAAGATCTACTACAAGTACGAGCGCCAGGTGCCGCAGGAGCTGCTCGACGGACTCGCCGACGCGGCGCGCACCGCGGCAGCGCTCGACGCCGATATGGAGCGGCTGCATCACCAGGTGCGCGGCGAGCACCAGGTGCGCGGCGAGCTGCCGGTGCGGCGCACCTACGACGTCTGACGCCCTACGGCGAGAACAGCGGCAGCAGGGCCACCAGCAGCACTGCGGAGGCGTTCAGCGTCGCGTGCGAGACGATCGCCGCTCCGAGCCGGCCGGTCACCGTCGCGATCCAGCCGTGCGCGAGCCCGGCCAGGACGGTCGTCACACCGAGGGTCGCGACCGTCGCCGGGTTCACCATCTGGTGGCCGTGCAGCAGTGCGAAGACGGCGGTCGACGCGAGGATGCTGAACAGCATCGCCCAGGCGCGCTGACCGTGCGACGGCGGCACTGATCCGGCCGGCCGCCGCAGCATCCGGTTGCGCACCGCCCGCATCACGACTCCGCGGCAGAGGATCTCCTCGACCACCGGGGCGACGACGACCGGGATCAGGACGGTGCTCAGCACGAACCACAGCGGGTCGGGCTCGCTCGTCAGATTGCTCTGCGCGTCCTGCAGGAAGGGAAGGAAGGCCGTCAACACCGTCAGGATCGCGGCGCGCACGCCGAGCCCGAGGCCGATGCCGATCGGGACGTCGACCCAGCGGAAGCGCAGCCCGAAGTCAGCCGCCAGCGACCGCAGGCCGCGCAGGCGCGAAGCGGCGAACGGCACCACCAGGGCCACCAGGTAGCTCGCGAGCGATCCGGCGAAGACCAAGCCCGGTGAGTACGGAAGCACCCCGAACCCGAGCAGCAGGATCAGGATCGCGAGCGGCAGCACGATCCCCACGATCGTGAGCACCGCGGTCGGCAGACCCCAGCGCACCCGCGGGTCGGGCAGATAGAGGAGGGAGGAGTAGGGCGCGTCGACGGACGGTCGCGGCTCGGAGGGCTGCGCTGCGGCGACGGGCCGGCCGGTGTCGGCCGCGTCGAACGGTGCTCCCGTCGGGGGTGCGAACCGCCGAGCGTCCGGCGCGGACCACGGCGTCGGCAGCGCGCCGTCGGGCTCGAGTGTCGCGGGATCGGGCGGCGGGAAGGCGGCGGGTTCCATGTCCGGGCCACCCTACGCGGGCCGCCTGGATGCACTCCGGTGGCTGCCCGTCGCGCCGCGGTCGAGAAGAGGTCCGGTCTGGCGCCCGGAGCGCGAGCCCACCTCGCGCAGGCCTCCGGGTACGAAGAAACCCCCGCCATGTAGAAGCTAGGCGAGGGTTTCCGTGGCTCCGACGGGCGTCGATCCCGTGACCTCACGATTTTCAGTCGTGCGCTCTACCAACTGAGCTACAGAGCCATTGCGGCGAGACGCCGCTGGAGAGGTGATCTCCTGAAAAAGGCCCTTCCTCTCGGAAGGGCCCCTTTGCGACCCTGACGGGACTTGAACCCGCGACCTCCGCCGTGACAGGGCGGCACGCTAACCAACTGCGCTACAGGGCCTCGTTGCGAAGACAAGCATACCGTCTTCGAGGCTGTTCGATTTTCACGCCCCGACTCTCGCGAGCCGGTGCACTTGCCGGTAGACCTCTCCGTGACCAGACCCAATCCGTGTGACCAGACCCATCCGTGACCCCAACGGGATTCGAACCCGTGCTGCCGCCGTGAAAGGGCGGTGTCCTAGGCCACTAAACGATGGGGCCGGGAGCTCGCGGGGCGACCCTGCGGCCGACCCCCCATGACTACCGACACGCAAGCATAGGGGGAGACGACCTCGGATGCAAAACCGACGGTTCCGCGCGTCGCGCGAACCCCGTCCGGGGCAGACCGGGTCTAGGAGAACGGGTAGGAGCGAGGTTAGGGTAGTGCGGAATTGCCCTTCCTCAGCGCCCCCGCGCCGCACTGCCGTAAAGGAAGGGCCCCCGAACCCCCGAGGTCCTATGCCCTACTCTCTGCGCCGCCCGCGTCCCGCACGCCGATCGGGCGCGCCACGACTCGGACGACTCCGGAGCGCGGCTCTGGCCTCTGCGGTCCTCGCGCTCGTCAGCGGGCTCCTCGTCGCGACTCCCGCCCAGGCGATCGACTACCCGACGTGGGCCGACGTCGAGGCGGCCAAGGGCGACACTGCCGCCGCGGCCGCCCAGGTCGACCGGATCACCTCGCTGATCAGCGACCTGCAGACCCAGGTCGCCGCGGCCCAGCAGCTCGCTCAGCAGCGAGGCGACGAGCACTTCGCCGCGCAGCAGGCCTTCGACCTCGCGTCCGACCACGCGAAGGAACTCGACGGCAAGGCCAGCGCCAGCGCCGCCGAGGCCGACGCCGCATCGCAGCAGGCGGGCCTCCTCGCCGCGCAGCTCTACCGCAGCACCGGCACCGACCTCTCGGTCAACATCTTCCTCGACCAGAAGGCCGGCCAGGCCGACCAGCTGCTGTCGAAGATCGGCAACATGACCAAGCTCGTCGAGCGGTCCTCGGCCATCTATGAGCAGGCCAGCGCCGCGCGGAACACGGCCTCGTCGCTCGCCGACCAGGCCGCGGTCGCGCAGACCGAGCGCGAGCGCCTCCGCGTCGCCGCCGAGCAGAAGCTGGCCGAGGCCACTGCGGCGCAGCAGGCGTCAGAAGCCGCGCTCGCCGAGCAGCAGCAGCAGAGCGTCGTGCTCGAGCAGCAGCTCGCCGCGCTCCGCGACACCGAGTCGAAGACTGTCGCCGATTACGAGGCCGGAGTCGCGGCCCGCGAGGCCGAGCGGCAGCGCAAGCTCGCCGAGGAGGCGGCGGCCCGCGAGGCCGCGGCCCAGGCCGAGCGCGAGCGCGTGGCGGCGGCGCGGGCATCGAGCGCTTCCAGCGGCGGCTACAGCGCCCCGTCCGGCGGCGGAGCATCCACCGCGGTCAGCGACTCCGGCTGGGTCCGCCCCGCGAGCGGCCGCATCTCGGGCACCTACGGCCCGCGCGGCAGCATCTCCACCGGTGGAGGCTCGTCCGCCTCGTTCCACCGCGGCACCGACATGGCCGGCGGCTGCGGCATCCCGATCTTCGCCGCCCACAGCGGAACAGTGACCTACGCCGGCCCGAACGGCACCTACGGCAACTGGGTCCTCATTGATCACGGCAGCGGGATCAGCACCGGTTACGCGCACATCATGCCCGGCGGCATCTATGTCCAGGTCGGCCAGACGGTCGAGGCCGGTCAGCAGATCGCGGCCGTCGGCACCACCGGCGCGTCCACGGGCTGCCACCTGCACTTCGAGACCCGCGTCAACGGCTCCGCCGTCGACGCTCAACCCTTCATGGCCACGCGAGGAGTCACCCTTGGTTGATGCTCAGACGACCGCCCGCAGCTTCACCCCGGCCCCGCGGGAGCGCGCCTGGAAGGGACGCCTCCCGCTCACCGTCTCGGCAGCGTTCGCCGTCACCGCCGTGACCGCCTCCCTCGGCATCACGCCCGCTGTCGCCGAGGATGCGAAGTACCCCTCGTGGGACGACGTGCAGAACGCGAAGAAGGACGAGGCGAGCAAGCAGGCCGAGATCGACTCGATCACCGGACTGATCTCGGGCCTCCAGACCACCGTCGACGAGAAGTCGATCACCGCGATGAAGAAGGCCGAGGCCTGGCGCCAAGCCAAGGAAGCTCTCGATGCCGCCGCGAACGCCGTCACCGAGCTCGAGGCGAAGGCGAGCGACGCCTCCGCCAAGGCGCAGACCTCGAAGATGCGCGCCGGCCTGCTCGCCGCCCACCTGTCGCGCGCTGCCGGCGGCGACCTCTCGGCGAGCCTGGTGGCGAAGGGCAAGGATGCGGGCGACCTCCTCTATCAGCTCGGCGCGATGACGCAGCTGTCGGAGCAGTCGCAGAAGGTCTACGCGGACGCCCTCGCCGACAAGCAGAACGCCGAGACGCTCGGCAAGCAGGCCGATGTCGCCGTGACCGAGCACCGGAGGCTCTCGGACGAGGCTGATGAGGCGCGCGCGAGCGCCGACGCCGCGGCGCGATCTGCGCAGGACGCTTTGGCGGCTCAGGAGCAGAAGTCCCAGGAGCTCGTCGCTCAGCTCGCCATGCTGAAGGACTCGTCCGTCGAGGTGGAGACGGCCTACCTCGCAGGCGAGGAGAAGCGCAAGGCCGAGGAGGCCGCCGCCGCGGCTGCGGCCGCTCAGGCGAAGGCGGAGGCCGACGCAAAGGCTCAGGCCGACGCCCAGGCGAAGGCTCAGGCCGAGGCGAAAGCCCAGGCCGACGCCCGAGCCCAGGCGGAGGCACAGGCCGCGCGCTCCACCGCGCCGCAGCCCGCCGCACCGGCTCCTCAGCCGGCGGCCGCGCCCGCGCCCGCTCCGGCACCCGCCCGGCCCGCTGCGCAGCCGGCTCCGGCCCCCGCTCCTGCACCGGCCCCCGCTCCAGCGCCGCTCCCGCAGCCTGTCGCCGCACCCGCACCCGTCCTCGTCCCCCAGGGCAACCAGGTCGAGAACGCGATCTCGTACGCGATGGCGCAGCTCGGCGAGGAGTACGTGCTCGGCGGCATGGGACCCGACCAGTGGGACTGCTCCGGCCTGACCAAGGCGTCGTACGCCTCCTCCGGGATCTACATCGGGACCCACTCGGCGACCAACCAGTACAACACCATGGCCAACGCGGGCAAGCTCGTGCCGTACAGCCAGCGTCAGCGCGGCGATCTGATCTTCTGGGGTGGCGGTGGCGACTACTACCATGTGGCCATCTACCTGGGGAACAACCAGATCCTCGAGGCGGCCGACTACGGCAAGCCCGTGCGCATCTGGAACACGTGGGGCAGCCCCGCAGGCATGGTCGGTCGGCCGGCGGCCTGAGCGGCCACGCGCCTCGATACGAACGAGCGAATCCCCTCCTGTCCGGCGACGGGAGGGGATTCGCTCGTTCGTATCGAGGGGTCAGTGCCCCTCGTCGGCCAGCTTCTTGATGCCGTCCTGGACGATCTGCTCGGCCTCGGCCGCGTCGCCCCAGGCCTCGACCTTCACCCACTTGCCGGGCTCGAGATCCTTGTAGCGCTCGAAGAAGTGCTTGATCTCGTTCTTGGTCTGCTCCGGGACATCGTCGATGTCCTGGATGTGCTGCCAGCGCGGGTCCTTCGCCGGGACCACGACCACCTTGGCGTCCGAGCCGGCTTCGTCGCTCATGTTGAGCACGCCGACGGGGCGGACCGAGACTCCCACGCCCGGGAAGACGGGGTACTCGAGCAGAACCAGCGCGTCGACGGGGTCGCCGTCGAGGCCGAGGGTGTTCTCGAAGTAGCCGTAGTCCGTCGGGTAGACGAACGAGGTGAAGAGCACGCGGTCGAGGTACACGCGACCGGTCTCGTGATCGACCTCGTACTTGTTGCGGCTCCCCTTGGGGATCTCGACGACGACGTCGTATGCGGCCATGCTCTCTCCTTGAGTCGGTGGCGCCGGAACGGCGCATCGGCAGTGGTGCTGCGCCCAGATGCGCTCGTGCACGTGCGCGCGTTCGCAGGCCGGATCGCTGGCCTAACGTTACTTGATGTGCCCGATCGCCCCCGCCTGACCCCTGCCGTCGCCGACCTGCGGCGGGCGGTGCGGGCGAGCCTGGACCGGCTCGCTCCCGGCGCCCTGGTGCTGGTCGCGCTGAGCGGAGGCGCCGATTCGCTCGCTCTCGCCGCCGCGGTCGCGTTCGAGGCGCCGCGGGGGGGCCGACGCGCCGGTGCGGTGATCGTCGACCACGGGCTGCAGGAGGCGTCGGCCGCGGTCGCCACGCACGCAGCCGGGCAGGCGCAGGCGCTCGGGTTGGCTCCGGTCCTCCGCGAGGTGGTCTCGGTGGCGGCGACCGGCGAGGGCGGTCCGGAGGCGGCGGCCCGCACCGCGCGCTACCGCGCCTTCGACGACGCGCTGGCCGCGACCGGAGCCGCGGCGATCCTCCTGGGGCACACCCTCGACGACCAGGCCGAGACGGTGCTGCTCGGGTTGGCTCGCGGCGCCGGAGCCGCCTCCCTGCACGGGATGGCTGCCGTCAGCGGGCCGCTGCTGCGACCCCTCCTCGGGCTGCGCCGCGAGACGACCCGCAGTGCCTGCGCCGACCAGGGGCTCGCGTTCTGGGACGATCCCCAGAACGCGGATCCGCGGTACTCCCGGGTGCGGGTGCGCACCCGTGTGCTGCCCGTGCTCGAGGACGAGCTCGGCCCCGGGGTGGCGCAGGCCCTGGCGCGCACGGCCGAGCAGTTGCGCGAGGACGGTGACGCGCTCGACGCGCTCGCGCTCGACTGGGCGCTCGAGCTGGTCGGGCAGGACGAGGCCGGTCACGTGACCGTCGACGCGCGCGGGCTCGCGGCGGACCCGCCGGCGCTGCGGCAGCGCATCATCCGCCTGGTGGTCGCCAACGAGTTCGGAGTCGCGCTCTCGCGCACGCAGACGCTGGCCGTCGCCGCGCTGGTCACCGACTGGCACGGGCAGAAGGGCGTCGATCTGCCCGGGGTGGTCGCGACCCGCTCCGGCACCACCCTCGTCTTCGCCCCCGCCGCTCGTTCCGCAGAGGGGCCGGGGCCGGACCACCCGTAGAGTGGCCGGGTGGAAGCAGCCGACATCGCCGACGACATCACCGAGGTCCTCTACACCGAGGCCCGGATCCACGAGCGGATCCGCGAGCTGGCCCGCGCGATCGAGCGCGACTACGCGGGCGAGAACCTGCTCCTCGTCGGAGTCCTCCGCGGTGCCGTGATGGTGATGGCCGATCTGGCCCGCGAGCTCAAGCTCGACATCGTGATGGACTGGATGGCGGTGTCCTCCTACGGGAGCAGCACCAAGTCCTCCGGTGTGGTGCGCATCCTGAAGGACCTCGACTCCGACATCACGAACCGCAAGGTGCTGATCGTCGAGGACATCATCGACTCCGGCCTGACGCTCTCGTGGCTCCAGGGCAATCTGCGGAGCCGCGGTGCCGAGTCGGTCGAGATCTGCGCCCTGTTCCGCAAGCCGCTCGCGGCCAAGATTGAGGTCGACGTCTCCTACGTCGGCTTCGACATCCCCAACGAGTTCGTGATCGGCTACGGGCTCGACTACGCCGAGCGCTACCGCAACCTGCGCGATGTCGCCGTCCTCGCCCCGCACGTCTACGCGTAGCCTCGCCGACACCGCGCAGTCGAGCCTCGACAGGCTCTTCGCGGTGCCGCTGCTCGGCTACCACATGAGCTACCCGACCTCGCTGCGGGCCGACCTCGAGTTCAACTACTGGTGGCTCGCGCACGCGATCGACGCGGCGGTCGACGCGTTCGAGCGCACGGGTGACGACGCGCACCTCGCACGGGCGGGCCGGCTCCACCGGGCGATCCGCCTCCGCAACGGCGGACGCCTGGTGAACGGCTACTTCGACGACATGATGTGGCTCGGCGGAGCTCTCGCGCGGCTCGGCGAGGTCTCAGGGGAGGAGCGCTGGCTCGACCGAGCGGACCACCTCTGGCATGTCGCGGCCGAGAAGGGCTGGAATCTCCGGCACGGGGCGAGCCTTGCGTGGCGCAGGCGCCAGCTCGACTACAAGAACGCCCCCGCCAACGGACCGTTCGCGATCCTCGGGGCGCGACTGGAACGGCTCCGGCCCGATGGCCGCGAGGGGCTCGCGCGCGCGGCGTTCGACTGGATGCACGTGCGGCTGCGCGACGATGCGACCGGTTTCGTCGCCGACGGCATCGGGCGCGAGGGCGGCACCGCCCGCGACGACTGGGCGTTCAGCTACAACCACGGCGTCTACATCGGAGCGGCGCTCGCGCTGCACCGGTTGCGGCCCGACCAGCGCCTTGTCGCGCACGCCTCTCTGACCGCCGTGGACCTCCTCGACCGGCTCGCCCCCGACGGCGTGTTCGTCGAGCAGGGTACGGGCGACGGCGCGCTGTTCGGCGGCATCGCCTACCGGCACCTCGTCGATCTCGCGACCACCGAGGGAGTCCCGCCCGCGGTCGCCGAGCGCGTCGGCGGCTTCGTCTCGGGGAGCGTCGCCGCGCTGCAGCGCTCGGGCGAGCGTCGCGGGGTGCTGCTGGCCGGGCCGCGCTGGGACGCGCCTGCGTCCCTGCCTGCCACGCTGTCGGCTCAGATCGGCGCCGTCCTGGCGGTGGAGGCGGCCGCGGTACTCGAGCGCTCCTCGGGCGCACCAGACTGAGACGGTGAGCGCACCCGAGAAGCCGACCGTGGCCGTCGTCATCAATCCGAGCAAGTTCGACGACGTCGGCGCCGCGGAGGACCTGGTCGCGACGATCGCCCGCCGGCACGGCTGGAACGAGCCGCTCTGGTTCGAGACCAGGCCCGACGACTCCGGTGCCGCCGCGGCCCGCGCCGCTCTGGCCGCCGAGCCCGACCTCGTCTGCTCGATGGGCGGGGACGGCACGGTGCGGGCGGTGGCGACGGTCCTCCGGGGCACCGGGGTGCCGTACGGACTGCTGCCGAGTGGGACCGGCAACCTCCTCGCCCGGAACCTCGGGATCCCGCTGGGGTCGCTCTCCGACGCGGTCGAGATCGCCCTGCTCGGGCAGGACCGGCCGATCGACGTGGGCACGGCGACCTTCGACGACGGTGAGGAGCGGGTGTTCACGGTGATGGGCGGCGTGGGGCTGGACGCCGAGATCATGGACAAGACCGACGAGGAGCTGAAGAAGCGGGTGGGCTGGGGCGCGTACTTCGCGGCCGGAGCTCCGGCGATGTTCAAGGCCGGCTTCGAGGCGACTCTCACGATCGACGGCGAGCAGGAGCCTCCGCAGCGCTGCTTCATGGTGCTCGCCTGCAACTGCAGCTCCGTGGTGGCCAACATCGAGCTCGCGACCGGAGCCGTGCTCGACGACGGCGACCTCGAGCTGGTGCTGCTGCGCCGCCGCTTCGGCCTCGCGCTCGATGTGGCGACGGGCAATCGCAACGGACTCGCCTCGCTCCACCAGTGGCCGGGGCGCGAGTTCACGTTCAAGCTCGACCAGGCGGTGCTCGCGGAACTCGACGGGGACCCGATTGGGCGGACGTCGTCGGGGCGGTTCGGCGTCGATCCCGGCGCGCTGGTGGTGCGACTGCCCGTCCCGACTCCGCGCAGCCCCGGACTCACCCCGCGGGACTCGGTGATGGTCGACACCTCGGCGATAGCGACGCTGCTCCCTGTGGAGTCCGCCTCCTGACGCTTGCACTGCCTCCTTTACGGTTGTAAGTTATCTGACGAACGTAAAGAAGGTGCCTCTGTGCGCCGGAGAGGACGACGTGACCGACCCACGGCCCACCCGCTCGCGCGACCTGCTGATCGCCGCCATCACGACCGCCCTCGACGGGCCCGGCGATGACCAGCCCTCGATCACCGAGCTCTGCGCGGCGGCGGGCGTGAGCCGACCGACGTTCTATCAGCACTTCGGCGACGTCCCCTCGCTGATCGAGGCCGCCGCTGTCGAGCGGATGCACGCCCTCTTCGGTGACGTCGTGCCCGGCGTCGCCGCCGTCGACTGGGAGGGCACCGTCCCGCGGATCGTGCGCGAGCTGCTCGAGGGCCTGCTCGTGCACGCCAACTTCTACCGCCGTGTCCTCAGCGGAGGCACGGCCCGGGCCGTGCAGGAGTCGGTCGTCGCGTTCCTCGTGCGGCGCCTCCTCGCCTTCTCTCCGCTCGCCGAGCGCGCCCCTGGCGGAGGCGACCACGCCCGCGTCGAGCGCTTCGCCACGCTGCTGGCCGCCGGCACGACCTGGCTCGTCGTCGGCTGGCTGCTCGACGGCGACGCCCGCCGGCCGGCCGCCGAGGCCTCCGCCGACATCGCCGAGCTCCTCGTCACCGGAGTCGCGTCGCAGCGCCTCGCCGCTCTGCACTCCTCGAAGTAGAAGGACCCTGACCATGACTGTGCTCCGCCGCGCCCTGCGCGCCGTGAATCCGCGTCTCGTCGTCGTCTTCGCGGCGATCGCGCTCATCCCGCTGATCTACGCGGGACTGCTGACGTCGGCCAACCTCGACCCGACGCACCACCTCGACACCGTGCCGGCGGCCGTCGTGAACGAGGACACCGGCGCGACCGCCTCGGACGGATCGACGCTCGCGCTCGGCCACGACCTGACCGACGAGCTCACCTCCAGCACGTCGGAGTCGAATTTCGCCTGGACGGAGAAAGGCGCCGCCGACGCGGCGCGCCAGCTCGCCTCGGGCGAGGTCTACGCCGTGCTGACCGTCCCCGCCGGATTCTCGGCCGATGTCGCCTCGGTGGGCGGCGACGACCCGGCGGCCGCCGTGCAGGCGAAACTCTCGGTCGAGACGAACGACAGCGCCAACCTGATCGTCGGCAACATCGCGAGCACAATCGGCAGCACCGTGACGCAGACGCTCGAGGAGAAGGTCGGCGAGACCTACCTGAAGAACGTCTACGTCGGCTTCACCGACGTGCACACGAGTCTGGAGCAGGCGGCGGACGGTGCGGCACAGCTGGCCGACGGCGCCGACCGGGCCTCGTCGGGCTCCTCCGAGCTGGTCGTCGGGCTCGCGCAGCTCCAGGACGGCACGGCGCGGCTCGCGACGGGTGCCAACTCCCTCCGCTCGGGGGCAGGGACGGCCGCGGCCGGCGCGGCGACCCTCTCGGCGGGACTCCAGCAGATCGCCGAGAAGACCGGACAGCTGCCGCAGCAGGCCGGAGAACTCGACTCCGGCGCTCGCACCGTCGCCGACGGCGCCCGGCAGCTCGACGGCGGGGTCGCGACGCTCGCCTCCGGGGCGTTCGACCTCGCGTCCGGGACGGCGGCGCTGAAAGACGGCGCGGCCACCGCGGCCTCCGGCGCGCAGGCGCTCGCGACCGGGTCCGCCTCGGTGACCGACGGAGCGCAGAAGGCTCTCACCGGCGCGCAGGCGCTCGCGTCCGGTGCCGGGACGCTGGCGTCCGCGACTCCGGATCTCGCCGCGGGAGCGACGGGAGTCGACTCCGGACTCGCCTCTCTGCTGTCGCGCTACGGCTCGCTCAGCGACTCCGAGCGCCTCGCCGCGCTGACCACTCTCGAGAAGGGCGCCGCCACGGTGGCGACCGGAGCGGCGCAAGCCGACGCGGGCGCACAGACCCTCGGCGCGGGGGTCACGGCGCTGGTCGGCGACGACGGGCACGGACTGACAGCGCTGACCGCAGGCGCCGCGACCGTGTCGAGCGGAGCCGCTGACCTCGCGACCGGCACGTCCGCGCTCGCGACAGGAGCCGCCTCCGCCGACGGCGGCGCACAGCAGATCGCGGGTGGCGCGAAGACCCTCGCGGGGGGAGCGGCCTCGCTCGACAGCGGCGCGGCACAGGTCGCGGGCGGAGTGGACACGCTCTCGGGCGCGGTCGGCCCGCTCAGCAGCGGTATCGCCTCTGCGGCCTCGGGAGCATCGGACCTCGCGTCCGGCACGGCCGCGCTGGCCACCGGTGCCGCAGACCTCGCCGAGGGAGCGGACTCCGCCGCCACCGGCTCCGCCGACGCCGCCACCGGCTCGCGCGATCTCGCCGATGGCATCGACTCGCTCGCCTCCGGATCGCGGACTCTCGACACGAAGCTGACCGACGGCGCGGCCGACGTCCCCAGCTACACCGACGAGCAGGCCGATGAACTCAGCGCGGTCGCCGCCGCTCCCGTCGGGATCGACGCGGAGCGTCTGAACAGGGTGCCGTCCTACGGCTACGGGCTCGCGCCGTACTTCATGGCGCTCGCGCTCTGGGTCGGTGCGCTCGCCTTCTACCTGATGAGCGCCCCGCTCAGCGCACGCCTGCTCGCCGCCCGACGCCCCGCCTGGGTGATCGCGCTGCGCAGCTACCTGCCGGGTGCGCTGATGGCCGTCGCCCAGGGTGTGCTGGCGGCACTGGCCATCCGCTTCGGAGTCGGGGTGGAGGCCTCGAATCTGCCCGGGCTGATCGGGATCGCCGTGCTGACGAGCCTCACCTTCGTGGCGGTCAACCAGGCGCTGATCGCGTTGCTGGACGCGCCCGGCCGGTTCCTGGCGCTGCTGATGATCGTGCTGCAGCTCTCCTCGGCCGGCGGCACCTACCCCGTCGAGACGGCGCCCGCCTTCTTCCAGGTGATCCACGGCGTGCTGCCGCTGACCTGGACGGTGGAGGCGTTCCGATCGCTGATCGCGGGCGGCACCATCGGAGTCGCGCACGCGGTCCTGGTCCTCGTGCTGTGGCTGGTCGGTGCCCTCGCGGTGACGGTGCTGGCCGCCGCGCGCCGCCGCCGCGGCCTGACGCCGGCCCTCCGCGACCCCGAGCCCCTCCTCGAGTCGGCCTGACGCCCCCGCGCCCGCCCTGGCCCCGCAAGGCAGAGGACGCGGACCGAGAAACGCGTGCCAGCGTTTCTCGGCAGTCCGACGCGACCCGCTCTGCGGAACGCACCCCGTCGAGAAGCCGACTGCGAGCGGGGATGCGGCCCGCCGCATCCCCGCCATCCGACACCGTTCGGCCCAGGGCGAACGCGTGGGCGCCGCTCAGAGAGCGGGAGGTAGCCTGTCACTCACATTTCCTCGTCAGAAAGGCGCCGGGTGTCGCACCCGCAACATTCATGAACGTCAAGCGCATCTTCCGGGGTCCTCTCCTCTACGTCGTCCTGGCGATCGTCGCGGTGTGGATCGGCTCCTCGCTGATCACGATGTCCGGCTTCCGACCGGTCAGTACGCAGGAGGGTCTCGACCTCCTCAACGACGGCAAGGTCCAGTCGGCCAAGATCGTCGACGGCGAGCAGCGCGTCGACCTCACTCTGGCGCAGGCCGACGGCGACAACGGCACCCAGGTGCAGTTCTACTACGTCGCTCCTCGCGGCACCGAGGTGGTCGACGCGGTCACGCAGGCGAACCTGTCGGACGGCTACAACGACGAGGTCCCGCAGACCAACTGGTTCCTGTCGGCGCTCGGCTTCCTCCTGCCGATCCTCCTGATCGGCGCCTTCTTCTGGCTGATGCTCTCGGGCATGCAGGGCGGTGGCAACCGCGTCATGCAGTTCGGCAAGTCGAAGGCAAAGCTGGTCTCGAAGGAGTCGCCCAAGGTCACCTTCGGCGACGTCGCGGGCGCCGACGAGGCGATCGAGGAGCTGCACGAGATCAAGGAGTTCCTCAAGGAGCCCGCCAAGTTCCAGGCCGTCGGCGCGCGGATCCCCAAGGGCGTCCTGCTCTACGGCCCTCCCGGAACCGGCAAGACCCTGCTCGCCCGCGCAGTCGCCGGTGAGGCAGGCGTGCCCTTCTACTCCATCTCGGGCTCCGACTTCGTCGAGATGTTCGTCGGAGTCGGCGCCAGCCGCGTCCGCGACCTCTTCCAGCAGGCGAAGGAGAACTCGCCCGCGATCATCTTCGTCGACGAGATCGACGCCGTCGGCCGCCACCGCGGCGCCGGCATGGGCGGCGGTCACGACGAGCGCGAGCAGACTCTCAACCAGCTCCTCGTCGAGATGGACGGCTTCGACGTCAAGACGAACGTCATCCTGATCGCGGCGACCAACCGGCCCGACATCCTCGACCCGGCGCTGCTGCGCCCCGGCCGCTTCGATCGGCAGATCGGCGTCGACGCCCCCGACCTGCTCGGCCGCAAGAAGATCCTCGAGGTGCACGGCCGCGGCAAGCCCCTCGCCGGTGGAGTTGACCTCGAGGTCGTCGCCCGCAAGACGCCGGGCTTCACCGGAGCCGACCTGGCGAACGTGCTCAACGAAGCCGCACTGCTCACCGCCCGCTCCAACGCGCAACTCATCGACAATCGCGCGCTCGACGAGGCGATCGACCGCGTCATCGCCGGGCCGCAGCGCCGCACGCGTGTGATGCGCGACAAGGAAAAGCTGATCACCGCCTACCACGAGGGCGGCCACGCCCTGGCTGCGGCGGCGATGCGCCACACGGACCCCGTGACGAAGGTCACGATCCTCCCGCGCGGCCGTGCCCTCGGCTACACGATGGTGCTTCCGCTGGAGGACAAGTACTCCACCACCCGCAACGAGCTGCTCGACCAGCTCACCTACGCCATGGGCGGCCGCGTCGCGGAGGAGATTGTCTTCCACGACCCGACCACGGGAGCCTCGAACGACATCGAGAAGGCGACCTCGATCGCCCGCAAGATGGTCACCGACTACGGGATGTCGGCGAACATCGGCTCGGTCAAGCTGGGCCAGTCCTCGGGCGAGATGTTCCTCGGCCGCGACATGGGACACCAGCGCGACTACTCCGAGCAGATCGCCGAGACGGTCGACGCCGAGACCCGCCAGCTCATCGAGCAGGCGCACGACGAGGCGTGGCAGGTCATCAACGCCAACCGCGACATCCTCGACATGCTCGCGACCGAGCTGCTCGAGAAGGAGACCCTCGACCACGACCAGCTGGCCGAGATCTTCAAGGACGTCCGCAAGATCGACGAGCGCCCGCAGTGGCTCTCGAGCGACAAGCGTCCGCTGTCCGATCTGCCGCCCATCGCGGTCCCGGTCGCCAAGGCTCCGATCGACTCGGGTGCCACCGACGGAGGCGTCACCTCGGCCGGAGCCGACGAGGTCGCGCCGAAGCGCCCGCCGCTGATCAACCCGCGCCCCGCGACGGCGTAGCGCGCGCGTGCCCGTCGACAAGGCGCGCATCGAGGCGGCCGTCGCCGAGATCCTCGCGGCCATCGGGGACGACCCGGGTCGCGAGGGTCTCGCGGCGACCCCGCGCCGGGTCGCCGAGGCCTGCGAGGAGTTCTTCGGCGAGTTCGGCGCTGACGCCGCCGAGCAGCTGACCGAGACGTTCGCCGTGGTCGAGGGCGGGCAGGAGTCGGCACTCGACCAGACGGTGATCGTGCGCGATCTGGCCTTCCGCTCGGTCTGCGAGCACCACCTCCTGCCGTTCCTGGGCTTCGCGCACATCGCCTACCGGCCGCGGGAGCGCGTCGTCGGGCTCGGCCGGCTGCCGCGGGTGGTCGACACGGTCGCCTCCCGCCCGCAGCTCCAGGAGCGGTTGACCGAGCAGATCGCCGATGCCCTCGTCGAGGGCCTCGCGCCCGAGGGCGTGCTGGTGGTCGTCGACGCCGAGCACGGCTGCGTGCGGATGCGCGGACCGCGCCAGACCGCGAGCTCCACCGTCACGGTCGCCGCCCGGGGCTCGCTCGCCGAGCCGGCCGCCCGTGCCGAGATCGTCGCGCTGATCGGCGCTCCGCGGGGGCAGTGACGTGCTCTCCTCCGTCGCCGACCTCGTCCCGGCCGGACGCGCCGCGCTCCTCGGGATCCTCAACGTCACTCCGGACTCGTTCAGCGACGGCGGCCGGTGGCTCTCGCTCGACGACGCGGTGCGCCACGGCCTTGAGATGACCCGGGCGGTCGGCGACGGCCCCGCCTCTTTCGGCGCAGACCTGGTCGATGTGGGCGGTGAGAGCACCCGCCCGGGCGCGGTGCGTATCGACTCCACCGCCGAGCAGCGCCGCGTGCTGCCCGTGGTGCGGGCCCTCGCCGCAGAGGGCGTGCGCGTCAGCATCGACACGATGAGCGCCTCCACCGCGGGCGCCGCGCTCGACGCGGGAGCAGTGGTGGTCAACGACGTCTCCGGCGGACTCGCCGACCCGGCCATGCTGCCCCTGGTCGCGGAGCGCGGAGCCGTCTACATCGCGATGCACTGGCGCGGTCACAGCGCAGGCATGAACAGCCTCGCCTCTTACGTCGACGTCGTGACGGACGTGCGCGACGAGCTGGAGCGCCGCGCGGACGCCGCTTGCGCGGCGGGGATCCGTGACGACCGCCTCGTGCTCGACCCGGGCCTCGGCTTCGCTAAGAACGGTGGGCACGACTGGGCCCTGCTGGCGCGCCTCGAGGCGATCGTGGCACTGGGATTCCCGGTGCTGGTAGGGCACTCGCGCAAGCGCTTCCTCGCTCCGTTCGCCCCCGCGGGCGCGTCCGCCGCCGAGAGGGACGATGTCTCGGCGATGCTGAGTCTGCTCGCCGCCGAGCACGGAGCCTGGGGCGTGCGCGTGCACGACGTCCGCTCGTCCGCCCGGGCCCTCGCGCTCGCCGCCCGACTCCAGGAGGAGACCCCGTGACCGTGCCCGACTCCGCCGCCCTGGCCCTGCGCGACTCCATCACCCTCACCGGCCTGCGGGTGCGCGCCCACCACGGCGTCTTCGACTTCGAGCGCGAGAACGGCCAGGACTTCGTGATCGACGCGACCGTCTGGCTCGACACCGCGGCCGCGGCTGAGGGCGACGCCCTGGGCGAGACGGTGCACTACGGCGAGCTCGCCATCGCGCTGGCGGACGCCGTGACCCGCGATCCGGTCGACCTGATCGAGACCCTGGCCGAGCGCCTCGCGCGCGTCGCCCTCGGCTTCGCGGCGGCGGACGTCGTGCGGATCACCGTGCACAAGCCGGACGCCCCGATCCCGCTGCCGTTCGAGGACGTCGCCGTGCAGATCACGAGGGCCCGCTCGTGAGGCCGCGGCAGCAGCGTCTGGCCCCGGCGCGACACGTGGTGCTGGCTCTGGGCAGCAACCTCGGCGACCGGCTCGCGCACCTGGAGGAGGCGGTGCGGGCGCTCGCGACGACTCCCGGTCTGCGGATCGAGGCGGTCTCCAAAGTGGTCGAGTCGCCGGCGTGGAAGCCCGGGGGCGTCGACGCGGACGCACCGGGCTACCTCAACGCGGTGGTCGCCGGCTCGACCACGCTCGACCCGGACGACCTGCTCGAGGCGACTGCGGCGATCGAGCTGGCCGGTGGACGCCTCCGCGGCGAGGGCGAGCAGCGCTGGGGCGATCGCACCCTCGACATCGACGTCATCGCGGTCGGAGGGGTGCTCCGCGACGACGCCCGCCTTACCCTCCCGCACCCGCGGGCTGCCGAGCGCGCTTTCGTGCTCGACCCCTGGCTCGACATCGAGCCCGCGGCGGTGCTGCCCGGCCACGGACCGGTGGCCGAGCTGCGCGCGCGGGCGACCGACCGGGTGACCGACCACGCCGCGGCGCTGTCCTGGACACGGCGCAGCGACTCCGACCCCGAGAGCAGGACCCCGTGAGGCGCACCCGCATCAGCACCCTCCTCGGTCTCGGGCTGGCCGGAGCCGTCGTCGGTTTCCTCCTGGACCTGGCCATCGCCGCGGCCGGCCGGCCCGTGATCATCCCTCCGCTGACCGTGCCGGTCACCCTCGTCGTGGTCGGCGCCGTCGTCCTCGGCTTCGCGATCCCCATCCACCGGGCGACCACGGGAGCAGTGCGCCGGCCGATCGATCCGTTCCGGGCGATGCGGGTGGTGGTGCTCGCGAAAGCGTCCAGCCACGTCGGCGCACTGCTGCTGGGAGCCTCGGGCGGCGTCCTCGTCTACCTCCTGAGCAGGGCGATCCCTTCGCTAGGCTCCGTGTGGCAGGACGTCGCGACCATCGTGGGCGCGCTCGTGCTGCTGGTGGCCGGCCTGGTCGCCGAGCACCTGTGCACCATCCCACCGAGCGATGACGACGACAGCGCCGTCGGCGAGGTGAACCACGCCTGACGCCGACACCCGATCGGATGCGGGCAGGGAGGACGACACCATGCCCGACCAGCCAGAGGATGCGGCGCAGAGCGCTCGCCAGACCCGCCGCGAGACCCGCTCGCGGAGCGAGGACCGGCTGGAGGTCGCGGGGGAGTGGCGGCGGGTCTCGCCGCGGTACGTCGCTGTCGAAGTCGTCTCGGCGGTCGTGTCCAGTGTCGTCCTCCTGGCGGTGCCGGTGGTGCTGCTGCTGGTCGGGGTCGACTGGGCGTGGATCCTGGTGCTCGCGGCCGCGGTGCTCGCGGCGACCCTCCTGATCGTGGCGCCGCGCCGGGCTCGGGCGTACGGCTACCTGCTGCGGCATGACGATCTGCTCTTCCGCCGCGGCATCATGTTCCAGCGCTTCGTCTCAGTGCCCTACGGTCGGATGCAGCTCATCGACGTCAACCGCGGGCCGCTCGCCCGGGCGCTCGGCCTCGCCGACCTCCGCTTCGTCACTGCCGCCGCCGCGACGGGCGTCAGCATCCCGGGGCTCACCGAGGGCGATGCCGAGGAGCTCCGCGACCGGCTCGTCGAGCTCGCCGAGTCGCGTCGGGCCGGCCTGTGACCGAGCCCGCCGCCCCGGCGGTCGAGACCGATCTCGCCGACGGCGAGTGGCACCGTCTCCATCCGGCCACGCCCGTCCTCAAGGGCGGGATCGGCCTGCTCGTCGTGCTCGGCATCATCGTCACGAACCTCCGCGAGCGCCTGGTCGAGCTCTTCCTGCCCGGGCCGGAGGGATTCGAGAGCGGAGATCCCGTCGACGAGCTGCTGCGTCGCGGGCTGGTCGGCTGGGCGCTGCTCGTGGTGGCGGTCGGGCTCGCGGTGGCCGTCTTCGCCTTCTGGCTGTCGTGGCGGATGCACACCTTCCGCATCACCGAAGAGGTCGTTGAGGTCCGCTCCGGCGTGCTCTTCCGCACCAACCGTCGGGCACGGCTCGACCGGATCCAGGGCATCGCGGTGCAGCGGCCGCTGTTCGCCCGGCTCTTCGGCGCAGCGAAGCTCGAGGTGAGTGTCGCCGGGCAGGACGCGAACGTGCAGCTCTCGTACCTCGGGTCGCGCCTGGTCGACGCCCTGCGGCGTGACATCCTGCGACTCGCCTCCGGGGTACGCGAGCGTGAGGCCGTCGCCGGGGAGGGGCCCTCCGGCGGGTTCCTCGCGCGGCGACTGGAGGAGTTCGGCGAGCCGGTGGACGACTCGCCGCCCGAATCGGTCGTCTCGATCCCGCCGTCTCGGCTCTTCGGCTCGCTGGTGTTCAGCGGATTCACGCTGTTCCTGGCCGCGTCGGCCGCCGCCGTCGTGTTCGTCGCCGTCTACGGTTCGCCGTTCGTGCTCTTCGCGATCCTGCCCGGCCTGATCGGCTCGGGCAGCTACTACGTCCGCCAGTTCGTGCGCTCGCTGCGCTACTCCATCGCCGCGACGCCCGACGGCGTGCGCGTCGGCTACGGCGTCCTCTCGACCAGCAGCGACACGCTGCCCCCGGGCCGGATCCACGCGGTCGAGATCACCCAGCCGCTGCTCTGGCGCCCGTTCGGCTGGTGGCAGGTCAAGATCGATCGCGCGGGCCACGCCGCATCGCGCGGAGCGAACGGCGAGCCGAACACCACGATCCTCCCGGTCGGCGATCTCGCGGCCGTCGAGCGCGTGCTCGGCCTGCTGCTGCCCGGTACGCGTGAGGGAGCGGAGTCGACGCCGGTCGGCGACGCGCTGCGGCACCGTGACGCGGCCGGCTTCACCCGCGCACCGCGCTCGGCGGTGTGGCTGCGGCCCTTCTCCTTCCGCAGGACGGGCTACCGACTGACCGACGAGGCGGCGATCCTGCGCAGCGGGGCGGTCTGGCGGCGGGTCGCCGTGGTGCCGCTGGCGCGCATGCAGAGCATCGGCGTACAGCAGGGTCCGCTGCAGCGGCTGCTGGGGCTGGCCTCGGCGCGCGTGCACACCGTGGCCGGACCCGTCACTCCGACCGTGCCCGTGATGAGTGTCGTCGATGCGCTGGCGTTCTTCGAGAGCCTCGCGGTCTCGGGTGTGCGCGCTGCCGGGCGCGATGCCAGCCACCTGTGGGGGCGGCGTGCTGGCGGACCAGTGACCTGGCCCGCTCCGGAGGGGGACCCGTATGCCTGAGAACCGCCGGGACGGACGCCTCGGCGTCGGCATCATCGGCGCCGGCCGAGTCGGTCCGGTGCTCGGCGCCGCGCTGGCCGGCGCCGGGCACGCCGTCATCGGCGTCGCGACCACCAGTGAGACCGGCCGCGAGCGCGCCGATGCGCTGCTCCCGGGGGTGCCGGTCCTGGCGATCCCCGATCTGGTGGAGCGCAGCGAGCTCGTGATCGTCGCCGTTCCCGGATCGGAGATCGCGGCCCTCGTCTCGGGACTCGCCGCGACCGGTGCCTGGCAGCCTGGACAGCTGGTCCTGCACACCGCGCCCGAGCACGGCTACGGCGTGTTGGCGCCGGCGCTCGCCTCGGGAGTCATCCCGCTGGCCGTGCATCCGGCGATGGCGTTCAGCGGCACCAGCCTCGATCTCGCCCGCCTCGCCGAGACGTATTTCGCGGTCTCGGCGCCCGGCCCGGTGCTGCCGATCGCCCAGGCCCTCGTCGTCGAGATGGGAGGCGAGCCGGTGACGATCACCGAGGCCGACCGCGCCGCCTACGCGGAGGCCGTTTCGACGGCGACCACGTTCTCGACGGCGATCGTCGACCAGGCAGCCGATCTGCTGGCGGGCATCGGCATCGAGAAGCCGGGTTTCTTCCTCTCCAGCCTCGTCCGCTCCTCCGTGGACGACGCCCTGCGCCGCGCGGCGGGCTGAGCGCTCAGCGGGGCGCCTTCTCGCGGAGGACCGCGGATTCACGGTGCCGTGGCGACTCGTCACGAGGGTCGTCAGTGGGTTCTGTGCAACGAGGAGGGAGGAGACGGGCCCTGCGGCGTGATCGGGGACAGCTGCCGTGCGACCCGCGAGAGGCAGGGTCGTCCGTAAGAGCTCCACAGCGGTTTGCGGGAGGGTACTGGCCCGGTGCCGCAGGATGCCCTGCGGCGAACGCCAGGAAGTCCACGGGGTGTCGATCGGTGTGGCGCGCCGCAGTGGCACGGATTACCATGCCTCCACCAGGTATGTTGGTCGTCATGCTGTCGGAAAGTCAAATATCTTTGATTCTGTCGAGTTCCTGTTCAAGCGGTAGAAGAGCTTCGAGACGCTGGCCAGCGAAGTGGGGACCCTGGCTCGTTGTTCTGGCCAGATAGCTCTGGCGAGTACTCACGAACGCACATCAAGAAGTCAGACGCGTTACAAATCAGTTCTCTATCGATGCCTCCGTGCGGAGGCAGTCGGTCATGTGCTCGCTGCTCGATTGATTGTGTCGAATCCCGAGCGACTCGATGCCATTATTCGCACCCATGATGCTTAGTATCAATGCTGATCCGGGGCGGGCCGCGAAGCAGCTTCTACTCAGTAGGTTTTCACACCGCACTCACGCGGTGGCAGTAGCAAAATCTGTCTTCACCGAAGCGTGGCCACTGTGGGACGGTAGTGCGGCCTCGGCTCTCCTGAAGGGTGAACGGGCCCCGGGCGCCGTCGGTACAGGAGCGCCTCGCGCCGCAGTCCGGACGACAGAGGCCGATACCGTCGGCAGAGCTTGAGCGGACGCGTTGATCGCAGCGGGACGTAGCTGGACACTACGATCGTGAAGTCGTCGAGTCGAGCTGACAGTCTTGTTGTACCCGCGATCGCCGTCGTCGGGTTAGGCGTTGCATTCGTCGCCCTATACCCCACGTGGGCGCCAGTCGCGTACTACACATGCCTTCCTCTATTAGGCCGTGCTCTGCTTGAATATGGATTCAAGGTTCTATTTCAAATCCTACTCGCCGTGGCCCTGATTATGGTTTTTTCGGGGAAGTGGATGTCCTCGAGTCGCTGGTTGGTCTTCCGAAGAGTCACCGCATTGCTTGGGTCAATTACTCTCTTGCCCACTTGTGCGGTGGCAGTATACGTGTCTGCACACTACTATCAGCAGATTGTTCTCGGCGGCGCTGGTGGTGGCTGTAACGCGCAGTGGTGGTGTGCTTCGTTCGCCGGAAGCGTCTGGTTCTCTCCTGCGGTGGCATGCGTCCTCGATGTCATCGTGTCGCGCCGCGTTCACATCCGAGACAAGATGCCGCTAGTTCCAATTTTCGCCTGCTTGTCCTTAGTTACCCGTACGTCGATTTTCGCGTTATTCCGTACGAGGTGAGCGGTATGCCAGTTAGGCCAGACTAAGTGCTCGCGTCCGAGGACTTCTTTCCACGGCGCCGCTATCTGGTCGACCGAGCTCCTTGATCAGGAGAGAAGTGGCTCATCGCAATTGAGGGTGTAGTTGGGGTCTGAAGCCGCCGGTTTTGAGGAGGTTGCGGGTGATGTAGTTGGTGAGGTTGCGGAAGCCCGGGGCGGAGCCGCGGAGGTGTTCGAGGCGGCCGTTGATTGCTTCGGTGGGACCGTTCGAGGTGCCGGGTTGGTCGAAGTAGGCGAGGATGTTTGCGGCTCGTTTCTTCATCGTGCGGCCCAAGGTGATGAGCTCGGCGAGTGTTGTCGGGACGCCGCTGCTGATCGTTGTGATCAGGGCCTGCATCGCGGTCTTTCCCGCGGCGCGGTCGGGGTCGCGGTAGGCGGCGATCATGCGCTGATAGATCCCCTAGGTCATCTCGACCGCGACGTGTTCCTCGGCGGCGAAGAGGGCTTCCAGGCGGGCGCGTTGCTTTTCAGTGAGCAGCTTCAGCCCGGTGTGCAGGGTGCGCCGGACCGAGTAGAGCGGGTCGCCGGAACGACTACGGTGACCCATGGTCGCGTGTTGGATGCGTTGGCGGCAGCGATCCAGAGCGTCGCCTTTGCGCGGATCGGGGTGAGGTCGATGATCACGGTGACGGACGTGTCACCGTGGCGTGTGTGTCGCCAGACGTACTCGTCGACCCCGATCGTGGTGACCCGTCGAACCGGGTCGGGTCATCGATCAACACCCGTCGCCCTTCGGCGAGGACGGCGTCGTTCGCGGTATGCCAGGACACCCCCAGACCAGCTGCGACGCGGGCGACGGTGAGGTGTCCCACGACCAGGCCCTCCACCGCCCACCGCAGGCCGCGGCGGGAGATCTTCGCTCGCGGTTCGGCCGCCGCCGCCGTGTCGTGCCGCCAGACCTTCCCGCAGCCGGCGCAACTATAGCGGCGAATCCGGATCAGCAGGATCGTGGGCCGCCAGCCGAACGGTTCGTCCGCGAGGCCCCGCGTGACAGTGTCCCGAACGACGCCCTGCGCGCCACATTTCCGGGACCACGGGTCCGGTTCGGCGACGCGGCATTCCAGGACCACCCGGTCCAGTTCCAGGCATTCGCCGACGGCGCGTAGGCCGAGCTCGCCCAAGCAGCAGAAGATCATGAAGTCAGGGCCGCCGAAGGGAGCGTGGAGCACGTCCAGGTCTTTCGGATGGGTGTGTAGGAACTTCCATCTTCGGGAGACCTCGACCTCGTCCCCGGCCCCGACGCGCCAACCTCACACCCGCACCGCTACACCCTCAATTGCGAAGAGCCAGAGAAGTTGCCTGGCGGGCGAGGACCATGACTGGCAGGTTGAAAGTAGGCGCCATGTGCGTTCGAGGGCAAGCTGTTGTCCCGTCGGTGAAAAGCTACGGCCCCGTGCACACGCGGTCCGGTCACCTACTCGACTGTTTTGCTGCAGATACGAACCGCGAGTTATCCTTTTCTTAGACGAAGCCAGCGGAGTGCGTTCGGCAGGAGTGCGCAAGAGGGACGCGCTTGCGCGCCCAAGCGTTTCAGGTGCTTTCGCGGTGAGGTGGCAGCGGCCGTTCTAAGGGGCATGCGGTTCTCTGTGTCGGCGATTCGAGAGCGCGGGCACTGTCTGGACGGTGAGCTCAACTTATCCGTGCGAGGCGACCGTCCGATGATGGACTACATGAGGTGTGCGTCGGACGGAGGTTACCTCGACAGGGCGACGGATCCGAAGGACGGAAAATTGGGGCTGACGTAGTCCGTCACGGTGAGCGTATTTATCGCCGGCATCGTGTGCGCCGCGGGAATCGTGACCTCTTGGTCCGGCTGCGCCGGATCCAGGGCAGCGATGTCAAACGAGTAGCCCGCAGTGTCGACCCAGGCCCCGGAGTCGTCCTGCTCCAGGGCGCCCTCCTTGAGCTGGAGCCGCAGGTTGGTCGAATGGCCGGTCGAGAATCCAGTGAGCGTCGCCCAGGTCGACCCGTCCGAACGGCGCTCGATCAGAACCGAACCGGTCGTCTCGGTCTGCTGGCTCACGAAGTCGCCCCGCAGGGGGAGCTGCCGCTCGAAAGCGCTCAGGGTGGGAGCATCGGTCTTTACAGGATCGGATGATTGTGCCGGGTTAGTGTTCGTTGCTTCAGCCCCAGCCGATGACAGCCCGCCTCCCGTCGGCGGGCTACTGCAACCAGATAGCAGAAGTAGGCCGACGAGCACCCCTGCACCCCAGGTTATCGTGAACTGGTTTGTCCCCATCGTTCAAGAGTAGCGTAGTGACCACCGTGGCGTGCGATGGTGGTATGTGAAGGGCAGCCGTACGGCTCTCCTGTCAATCCACAGAGCGGCCAGGAGGATCATCTCGATGGAGGCGTGCTTTCCTGGCCTCACACAACCCAAATCCCTGGTGCACGAGGCGGTCGGAGGTCACGCAATTGGCCGGGTCAGCGCGGCATGGCTACTCTACAGGCTATATGCAACTCGCTTGCTTTTCGTTTGTGATCAACGACAGTGCGGAACGTGCGAGCAAGCCTCTGCGGATCGGTGACGAGGTATGCCGCAGGATCGCCGGCGTTATGGAGGCTTATGCAAAACACGTTTGGAGGTGATAGATCCGGGAGGGTTGTTCAGCTGGCTGGTTTGAGAAAGTCGAGCCGTATGACTGCTGAGCCGGTCAGAGCGAAGGTGGTCGTCGGTCATTGGTGGTCGGAGTGCAGGATTCTCCAGTTCTTGAGGTGGGCGATGGCGCGTTTGATCTGGAGGCTTATGCAAAATTGGTTTCGTTCTGGGTGAAGAAGATTAGTCCGCGGACGGCGTTGAAGGCGTCTGGGAAAGTGTGCAGTGGTCGTCTGTAGTCGGTGTGGAAGATTCGCCAGGTTTTAATGTTAGCGATTGTTCTCTCGATCACGTAGCGGTGAGTGTTCACGAAACGGTTGTGCTGTTTCGCGTGCTCTGGCAAATGTTTTTCGCCGGGTCTCCTTTTTATTGGTGTGATCATTCCGGCGCCTTGGTAGCCTTTGTCGGCCAAAGTATTCGAGAGGTTGATGATGTCGGCCAAGTGTGATTCTCGGAATGCGTGAGCATCATGGTGTTTGCCCGGAATCGGATCCGAAATGTGGATCAGCCGACCGGAGAGATCGGCGAGGACCTGGCAGGTGTGCCCCGTGGTCTTGTGTTTGCCGGAGTACAGCTCGGGCGCGTCTGCTCAGGACCAGCACGGGAGGAGGGTCCCGTCGATGACGGCCGTCGTCTCGCCGACCGCAGCCTCGACGTCCGGCTGCTCGTCGTCGGTCACGACAGTGAGCATCGCTTCCACTAGCGCGATTGTTCGCGACACGGTCGACTGACTGACACCGACCACATCGGCGATCAACTGTTCGGTGACGTTGTGGCGATAGTAGAGAAGAGTGACCTGTAGTGCCCCGGCGAGCGACAGTCTGCGTGGCCGTCCTCGCCGCCGCTGCCACAGGAATTCGTTTTCGATCCGTTCGGCGAGAATCGCATATTGCTCGGTCGTCATCCCTGTAGTAGTCTGCTTCTGCACCGGCTGGTTCCTTTGCGAAGAGTTTCTGTTGGAAGTTGCTCTTCAAGCAAAGCGGATCAGCCGGTGTTTTTCGTGACCGACACGCACTAATTTATACTGGGTCAATCGATTTTTGCATAAGCCTCCTGGTATCGGATTGAGTTGACGTGTTTGTTGAGTTCATGTTCCCACTCGAGCAGGTCGCGGTCGGGGTTTTTGCGGGTGGGGTGATCATTCATGGCTCGCTGTGTCTTCTGTCTCCGACCCGGTTCGCGGGGTCGAGACCTTCGAGTGCGCCGCTGGCGCGGACGCTGCGACCTCGTGGCGGTGTCCGTCCACGGGATCGGAGATCCAGGCGACGGGACCGCTGACGTTGCACGCAACGTGGACGTTGAACCCGGTGGTCGTGTGCTTGCCCGACCACAGCGTTGGCCGGTCCACTCAAGACCAGCACGGCAACAGGGTTCCGTCGACGGTGTACTGACCATTGGGGTCGAGGTCGTCTGCGGTAGGAGCGTCGTCGCGTACCGTCGCGGCGATCCATGCGGTGAGCGACGAGATGGCCCGGGAGATCGTTGACTGCAAGACGCCGCACCGTTCGGCGAGTTCCACGTGAGCCGATTTGCGGCGCAGGTGCATCAACCTGACGACGAGAGAACCGAAAAGTCCGAGGATCGGTGGCCAACCGGGCGCCTTCCCCGATGCTGCGACGCAGTGAAGAATCCGCTCGGCGAGATCATTGCTTTCCTCAGAGTCATGCTTGTTGTATGTTTTTCGCGCGCCCGTTCTTTCTATGAATCCAGTCTGGTAGCTAAACTTTCTCACGAAAGACCGGCCGCCCGTGCGGGGCTCGCCGATAAATTCGGACTAGACTCGTGAATAACCCGCGGCGATGTCAAGTCGTCTAAGCAACGGCTTCGTCGAGGAGTAGCCGCTCGAAGACTTCGCGCGGGGTTCGGAAGCCGAGGGTCTGCCTGGGTCGGTCGTTGAGTTCGTCGGCGATCGCGTTGAGGTAGGGCTGGTGGTTGGTGATCTCGATGCCCTTGGGGAGGTATTCGCGGATCAGACCATTGGTGTTCTCGTTCGAGGGCCGCTCCCACGGGGACCGCGGGTGCGCGAAGTAGACGGGCAGCTCGGTGGCGAGGGTGAGCTGCGCGTGCCGGGCCATCTCGGTGCCCTGGTCCCATGTGAGGGAGCCGCGCAGATGCGCGGGCAGATCGTCGACCCGGTCGATGAGAGCGTCGGCGACGCCGTCGGAGTCTTTTCCGTCGGGTAGTCCCAGGATGATCGCGAAGCGCGAGTGCCGCTCCACCAGGGTGATCGCCGCGGTCTTGCCGTGCGCTCCGATGATCAGATCTCCCTCCCACGCGCCGGGAACACGCCGGTCCGACGCCTCCTCGGGCCGGTCATCGATGGAAACCATGCCCACAATGCGTCCGCCGGTGCGTTCCCCGAGCGGCCGGCGTCGCTTGCGGGTCGTCTGTTTCGAGCGCAACAGGATGCCTTCGCGGGCGAGTTCGCCCTTGGGGTGGGCGTAGATCCATCGGTAGATCGCCTCGTGGGACACGGTGCGGCCTGCGGCGTCGGGTGAATGCGTCATCGTGTCAACGCTCGCGTCCGCCGCCTCCAGGCGCAACCGGCCCGCGATCTGCCGCGGCGTCCGCGAACGCTTCAGATCCGCTCGAACCCGCGCCGACAGCACAGAATCGGCATCGATCAGTCGCTCCTGCGGACGGGCTCGCCGCTTGCGAGCCTTCGTCTGCGCCGAGACGGGCTGATACCCGCGGGTCTTGAGCGAGTTCCGGCTCCGCTCACGCCACACGACCGTCCGGTCGCGGTCGATCAACTCGGCGATCTCCCGATCGCTCAGCCCCTGCTTGATCCCGACCGCGATCTGAGCCCGATCCTCAAACGACAACTGCCGACGCACCACCAGCAACCCCCTCCGTTGCTACGACGCTATGACACCGCCCGCACTCAGCGCGCTAAACGATCGTTTCGATGCTAATCGGCATGCCCCGCTCAATCGGCTCGAGAGAGGGGCCGATCAGCGACGTGGATTCTTGGCGCCGTCTGGTGGCGGACGTCCGATCGTTCATGGACAGGAGTCCCCGTACGGAGTGGTGCCAGGGTCCCTGTTCTCTAGGCGTTCCCGCCCGGGGCCTCCGCTGCGCCGGTAGCATCGACGGGTGATCAGGACCCTCCAGCGCATCGACGTCCTCCGCGAGACGGTCCAGGAGGCGCGGCGAGTCGGGTCCCGCGTCGCCCTTGTGCCGACGATGGGCGCTCTGCACGCCGGTCACCTCGCGCTCGTCGAGCGGGCTCGCGAGCTCGCCGACCTCGTCATCGTGTCGATCTTCGTGAATCCGCTGCAGTTCGGTCCCACCGAGGACCTGGACCGCTATCCGCGCGACCTTGCGGGCGACACCGCGCTGCTCGACGCGGCGGGCGTCGACGTCGTCTTCGCCCCGGGAGCCGTCGAGATGTACCCGGATGGTCCGTCGTCGACGCGTGTGGTCGCGGGGGAGGTCGGCGCGCTCTACGAGGGCCGCGCGCGGCCGGGCCACTTCGATGGGATGCTCACCGTCGTCGCGAAGCTCCTGAACATCGCGCAGCCCGACGTCGCGCTCTTCGGGCAGAAGGACGCGCAGCAGCTCTTCCTCGTGCGCCGCATGGTCCGCGACCTCGACCTGCCCGTCGTGATCGAGGCCGTCGACATCGTGCGGGAGGAGGACGGACTCGCCCGCTCCAGCCGCAACCGCTACCTCGACGAGGAGCAGCGCCGCGCCGGTCTCGCGCTGCCGCGCCTCCTCGCCGCCGCCGCCGGAGCCGCCGACCGCGGTGCCGCCGCCGCGGTCGAGGAGGCCGAGGCCGTCGCGCAGTCCGAACCGCTTGTTAAGCTGGACTACCTCGTCGTCGTGAACCCTGCGACACTCCTCCCGGTCGACGCCGACCATCGCGGTCCGGCCCTCGTGCTCGTCGCCGCGATCGTCGGCACCACCCGCCTCCTCGACAACGGCCCGATCCTGCTCGACTGATCCCGGCCGCCCGTCTCCTACCGAAAGCATCGCGATCCGCCATGGCCGACACCTCCGCCGCCCCCGTGCCCCCGACCGAGCAGCCCGAGGCCGAGCGGACGCCCACTGAGCAGCAGGTCGCCGACCGTGAGGCGTCCGAGCAGAAGGCCGTCCGCCTCGCCAAGCGCGAGCGTCTGCTCGAGCTCGCGGGTGATGACCTCGGCGGCGGTGCTTACCCCGTCGCCGTCGGAGTCACCGACACGATCGCCGCCGTCCGTGCCCGCCATGAGGGGATCGAGCCCGATGTGAAGACCGGCGAGCGCGTCGGCCTCGCCGGACGCGTCGTGTTCCAGCGCAACACCGGCAAGCTCTGCTTCGCGACGCTCCAGGCGGGCGACGGCGAGCGGATCCAGGCGATGGTCTCGCTCGGCGACGTCGGTGACGAGTCGCTGGCGGCGTGGAAGGAGCTCGTCGACCTGGGCGACCACCTCTTCGTGGAGGGCGAGGTCGTCTCGAGCAAGCGCGGCGAGCTGAGTGTCTGGGTGTCGGAGTGGACGATCGCCGCGAAGGCGATCCTGCCGCTGCCGAACCTGCACAACGAGCTGGGCGACGAGACCCGGATGCGTCAGCGCTACCTCGACCTGATCGTGCGACCCCAGGCCCGCGAGACCGTCGTGGCGCGCGCGCGGGTGAACGCCTCCCTCCGCAGCACCTTCGCGGCCCACGACTTCCTCGAGGTCGAGACCCCCATGCTCCAGGTGATGCACGGCGGCGCCTCCGCCCGCCCGTTCGCCACCCGCTCGAACGCGTTCGACGCCGAGCTCTACCTCCGCATCGCGCCGGAGCTCTTTCTCAAGCGCGCGGTCGTCGGAGGCATCGACCGGGTCTTCGAGATCAACCGCAATTTCCGCAACGAGGGCGCCGACTCCACGCACTCGCCCGAGTTCGCCATGCTCGAGGCCTACCAGGCGTACGGCGACTACACCGCGATCGCTGATCTCACGCAGGAGCTGGTCCAGAACGCTGCGCAGGCGGTCGCCGGCTCGCATGTCGTCATGTGGGCCGACGGCACCGAGTTCGATCTGGGAGGCGAGTGGGACCGGATCTCGATGTACGAGAGCCTGTCGCTCGCGGCGGGCCTTGCGATCACTCCCGAGACGCCGCTGGTCGAGCTTGAGACGCTCGCCGCTCGCGAGGGCGTCGAGGTGCACGTGCCCACCCACGGCAAGTACGTCGAGGAGCTGTGGGAGCACTTCGTGAAGGGCTCGCTCAGCCGCCCCACCTTCGTCATGGACTTCCCCGTCGACACCTCGCCGCTCGTGCGCGCGCACCGGAGCATCCCTGGCGTCGTGGAGAAGTGGGACCTCTATGTCCGCGGCTTCGAGCTGGCGACCGGATACTCCGAGCTGGTCGACCCGGTCGTGCAGCGCGAGCGCTTCGTCGAGCAGGCCCGCCAGGCCGCCGCGGGCGACGACGAGGCGATGCGCTTGGACGAGGATTTCCTCCGCGCCCTCGAGCACGGCATGCCCCCGACCGGCGGGATGGGGATGGGCATCGACCGCCTGCTGATGGCGGTCACCGGCCTCGGCATCCGCGAGACGATCCTGTTCCCGCTCGTCAAGTAGGGTCGCAGGAGCCGCACGCGTGCGGCTCCGCCTGCGAGGAGAGACATGGCCAGGGCATCGAGCGTCGTCGCGGTCGTCGCGGCGGGCATCCTCACGGCCGCGCAGTTCGGTGTCGGTGCCTCGATCGCCGCCTCGGTCCTCACCTCCTCCGGCGATGTCGGCACCGCACTGGCCGACCGGCGGGCAGCGGAGGCGTTCACGCCCGACGACACGATCGCCGGCTTCGCCGAGCGCACCGGCATGTCGCAGCGGGGCCGCGCCCTCTACTACGCGTCGAGTCCTTCGGTCGAGCCGACCACTGGATTCAACGATCGATGCGGTTACGGCGCGTCCGACGACATCGTGCTCGGCTGTTACACCGGCACCGACATCTTCATCTCGGACGTCTCGAACCCGGACCTCGACGGCGTGCGCGACGTGACCGCGGCCCACGAGATGCTGCACGCCGCGTGGGTGCGGCTCGACTCCGCCGAGCAGGCAGCGCTGGGCGCCGAGCTCGAGGCCGTGTACGCGACCCTCCCGCAGGACGGTCCGATCGCGGAGCGGCTCGAGCTCTACCGCACGGGCGGGCTGGGCGAGCGGGTCAACGAGCTGCACTCCATTCTGGGCACGGAGGTGGCCGATCTGCCGCCGGCGCTGGAGCAGCACTACGCGGAGTTTTTCGACGACCGCTCCGCCGTCGTCGCCTTGAACGCGCGCTACGAGGCCGTGTTCACCGGCCTCGAGAACCGGATCGACGATCTCGTCGCCCGGATCGAGAGCGCCTACACAGACCTGACGGCGCGGGTCGACGCGAACAACGCCGAGTACGACGCGCTCAACGTCGAGATCGATGCCTTCAATGCTCGGGCCGACAGCGGCGACTTCGGCTCGACGGCCGAGTTCGAGGCCGAGCGTGCCGATCTGCTCGAGCGCGGCCGGGCCGTCGATGCGACCCGGGCTGCCATCGACGCCGACATCGCCGGCTACGACGCGCTGCGCTCCGAGCTCGAGGGGTTGAACGCCGATGCGGCGGCCCTGAACAAATCGGTCCAGAGCCGATAGCAGGACGCCGAAGCCTTCCGCGCACCGCGGCGCCGACCAGGGGCGGCCTCCCTGCTGCCACGGGTAGGATCGCCCCATGGACTGGGAGCTGTGGAATCAGGGGCTGTGGGCCCTCCTGCCGACTGTGACGGTCGGGCTGATCTTCTGGTTCGTGATGCGCGCCGTCCTCCGCTCGGACCGCAACGAGCGCCGCGCCTACGACCGCATCGAGGCGCGCGAGCGAGCGCGCCGCGGCCTGCCGCCGCGCGACGCCTCCTGACCACCGCCGCCCCGAGGGAGGGCCGCTCGAGCGGCGGCCTGCCCCGCACGACGCACGAGGAGGCGCGGTGCCCGACTGGTCGGTGATCCTGCCCATCGCGGCTGTCGTCGTCGAGCTCGTGATCCGCGTCGTCGCTGTGATCGTGGTTCCGCGCAACCGCCGACCGACCACCGGCCTGGCCTGGCTGATGGCGATCTTCCTCATCCCCTACGTCGGTATCCTCCTGTTCCTCTTCATCGGGAGCAACCGGCTGCCGCGCAAGCGCCGTCGCAAGCAGCAGGAGATCAACCGCTTCATTCTCGACTCGACCGATGGAGTCGAGCGGGTGGCCCGCGAGCACTCCTGGCCGCAGTGGCTGGAGTCGGTCGTCACCCTCAACCGCAACCTCGGCGCGATGCCGCTCGTCGGAGGCAACGACGCACGTCTCCAGGGCGACTACGAGCAGACGATCCATGCGATGGCCGCCGAGATCGACCGCGCTCGGCGTTACGTGCACTGCGAGTTCTACATCCTTGCCGCCGACACGACGACGGCCCCCTTCTTCGACGCTCTCGACCGCGCCGTCAGCCGGGGAGTGACGGTGCGCATCCTCCTCGACCACATCGCGTCGATCCGGGTGCCGGGTTACTACCACGGCACCCACCGTCGCCTCCGCGCGCTCGAGGAGGCCGGAGCGTCCTGGTCGTACATGCTGCCCGTGCGGCCCTGGCGGGGCCAGTACCAGCGGCCCGATCTGCGCAATCACCGCAAGCTGCTCATCGTCGACGGCAACACCGCCTTCATGGGCTCCCAGAACGTCGTCGACTCCAGCTACAACAAGCGCGGCAACATCCGGCGCGGCTTGCACTGGCACGACCTGATGGTGCGCCTCGAGGGCCCCGTCGTGCAGGGCATCAACGCCATCTTCATCACCGACTGGTACAGCGAGACCGACGAGCTGCTCCTGCGCGAATCGGAGCCGATGGAGGCGTTGCAGCAGCGCGACACCATCGACTGCCAGGTCGTGCCGAGCGGCCCCGGGTTCGACGGCGAGAACAATCTGCGGCTGTTTCTGACGCTCCTCTACTCCGCGCAGAAGTCCATCATCATCACGAGCCCCTATTTCGTGCCGGATGAGGCGATGCTCTACGCGATCACGACGGCGACCCGGCGGGGGGTGCACGTGGAGCTGTTCGTCTCCGAGATCGGCGACCAGGCCGTGGTGTACCACGCGCAGCGCTCGTACTACGAGACGCTGCTCACGGCGGGTGTGCGGATCTGGATGTACCGCACGCCCACCATCCTGCACGCGAAGCACTTCACGATCGACGACGACGTCGCCGTGATCGGGTCGAGCAACATGGACATGCGCTCGTTCACCCTCAATCTCGAGGTCTCGCTGATGGTGCGGGGGGCCGAGTTCGTCGAGGATCTGCGACAGGTGCAGCAGGACTACCGCGAGCACTCCCGTGAGCTGACTCTGCGCGAGTGGCGGCAGCAGCCATTCCGCTCGACACTGCTCGACAACCTGGCGCGGCTCACCTCGGCGCTGCAGTAGCCGTCCCCTGCGGTAGCTGTCCCCCTAACGAGGTGCCTACGAGTATGTCTCACGTCTTGTAGGCTCGGCCCACGGGGCGTGACGCTCCGCGTCTCGAACGGAGTCGTCATCGTGGTCCTACGCCCGACCCTTCTCAATCCTGTGAGCGTTCCGTTGATCGCCGGGCTGCGCTCGGTCCGCCTGCGCGGGACGAACGGTCTGGCGGCGGTCCGCCGCACGGTCGATCTCTCCGTCGACCTCCCCCTCGGCTTCCGGATGGACCTGCTGATCGGCTCGACCGACCGGGTCCGGGTGATGCACGTCGTCAGCTCCGACTTCGCCGTGCGCTGGCCCGGTGAGTGCACGGGCGACTCCTCGGTGTTCCTCCTGCCGATGGAGGGGGCGCTCGCGCTCGAGTCGTCGCGAGGCTGCTTCACCGTCTCCGACGGCGGGTTGGCGCTCGCCGCCGACGAGGCCGTCGTGGTCCGGTCGGTACGACCCTCACGCTTCCTCCTGCTCTGCATCGACGCCTCCGGAGGAGACCGGATGCACCGCGTCGAGATCTCGCGCCGCCTCCCGCCGTCCTCGGTCATCGCCACCGCCCGCACCGTCCTCCGCGCGTTCCTCGCCGATCTCGACATCGAGCATCCTGTGCAGTCCGAGTACCTGCAGGGCACGGTGCTCCGCCTCGGCCGGCTGCTCGGGGCCGAGCGAGAGGAGGACGGCCTCACGCGGGTCGGCATCCGTGACATGGTCGAGGCGGCGGTGCAGGTGATCCTCGCCGACTACGCCGACCCGCTGCTCGACCCCGGTGCCGTCGCCGACCGCTGCCGGGTCAGCCTCCGCTCGCTCCAGCGGGCGATGGCCGAAGAGCGCCAGACGACGCTGCGCGATCTCATCGCGACCGTGCGCACCCAGAACGCGCTTCGTCTGGTCGCCGCTGCCGGCGCCGAGGTCCCCCTCGCCGACATCGCCCGCAGTGCGGGCTTCTCCTCGTCCGATCGGCTCCGGAGGGCGATCGCCGCCGAGACCGGCCTCTCGCCCACCGAGTACCGGCGCCGGCTGCATCCGGGCACCCTCGAAGCAGGCTGAGCAGCCTCGCCGGCCTTTCCTCCGACCGTGCTGCTTGCGCCCTCGGCCGCGGCCCGCAAGGGCCTGGTCGCACGCCGGAGCCGCGCGTAGCGTCGGACCGTCCTCAGAACCACCCGGTCCCGCCCGCGCGGCTCCGGGTCCGAGAAGGGAACGGACATGACGGCATCCCGTGCGACGCGCATCCTCATCCTCGGCGGCGGCTACGTCGGCCTCTACACCGCCTGGGGGCTCGAGAAGAGACGGGGGGAGGCGCCGATGGAGGTCACCCTCGTCGAGCCGAACCCCTACATGACCTACCAGCCGCTTCTCCCGGAGGTCGCCGGCGGCCACGTCCAGCCGCGGCACGTGACGGTGCCGCTCGTCTCGGCGCTGAAGCGCACGCGGGTCATCCGCGGATCCGTCGCGGGAGTGAGCCTCGCCGAACGCACCGCGACGGTCGCCGCGATGGACGGCTCTACTCGCACGATCGGGTTCGACCAGGTCGTCTTCGCGCTCGGAGCCGTCACCCGCACCTTCCCGACTCCGGGGCTCGCCGAGCACGGGATCGGCTTCAAGACGGTGGAGGAGGCGGCGCACCTGCGCGACCGCGTCATCGAGACCATTGCGAAGGCAGCGCTCACCAGCGATTCCGCCGAACGCCGCCGCCTGCTCACCTTCGTCTTCGTCGGCGGCGGCTACACGGGAGTCGAGGCGTTGAGCGAGCTGCTCGACCTCAGCCGGCGCACCCTCGCGGCCCAGTCCTCGCTCTCAATGGGAGATGTCACCTGGCACCTCGTCGAGGCTCTCGACCGCGTGGCGCCCGAGGTCGGCCACGAGCTCTCGAGGTGGACCCTCGACCACCTCCGCTCCCGCGGCGTGCACGTGCACCTGAAGACGACGATGCCCTCGTGCGAGGGCGGCGTCGTCGAGCTCTCCTCCGGTGAGCGCATTCCCTCGGCCACCATCGTCTGGACCGCCGGCGTCAAGCCCAATCCGATCCTCGACGAGACCGACGCGCCGCGCGGGCCGAAGGGCCACGTGACGGCGGATGCTCGCCTCCGGGTCGTCGGCGACGACGGCGAGCCGGTCGGCGGCGCGTGGGCGGCGGGCGACGGTGCGCAGGTGCCGGACCTCACCGCCGCCCGGCAGCCCGCCTACTACCCGCCGAACGCTCAGAACGCCGTTCGGCAGGCCAAGCTGCTCGCGCGCAACATCGTCGCCGATCTCACGGGCGGGACGGTGGAGGAGTACCGCCACGCCTCCGTCGGCACGGTCGCCGAGTACGGCATCGGCAAGGGTGCCGGCCTGATCAAGGGCGTGAAGCTGCGCGGGGTCCCGGCCTGGCTCGCGCATCGCGCCTACCACGGAGCGGCGATGCCGACCCTGGACCGCAAGTGGCGGGTCATCACGGGCTGGCTCGCCGACGCTATCGCTCCGCGCGACCTCTCGCCGATGAGCGCTCTCCAGGATCCGCGTCGCGCCTTCCGCGAGACGGCCGAAGCGACCGATCGAGCCGCCGCTGCGGCTGCCGAGAAGGACCCCGCCTGAGGTCCCTCCTGTGTGCGTCCGCCTCGCTGCCTTCAGACGTCGCGGCAGTCGATCGCGACCACCGCGACCTCTGTGCACTCGCCGCGGTCAGCCCCGAGGAGGCGAGTCAGCCGCGACCGCGCGGGCGCAGGCGCACGGTCGGCAGCACGGGAGCGGGCAGCGGGCGCCCGTCGTAGCCGACGACCGTCCCGAATCGTCCGGACGCGTCGTCGCCCGCGATCACCTCCGACTGCCACCGGTCGCGTGCTGCCTCGATCTCGTCGTGGCTGCGGCCGATGAAGTTCCACCACATCACCAGGTCCTCGGCGAACGGCTCACCTCCCAGCAGCACGACGCGTCCACCCTCCGGTCCCGCGGTCAGCACCATGTGCTCCCTCCCCGGAGCGAGGAAGGCGAGCGCGAAACGATCGACAGGATGCCCCTCGACGTCCACCGGCCCAGCGTCGACGAGCACGCCGTACTCCCACCCCGCTTCGACCGGCAGCTCCACCCGGGCTCCGGGCTCGAGGTCGATCTGGGCGGCGACCAGCGGAGTGAAGACGCTCGCGGGCACGGCTGCGCCGAGCATGCCGCCGACGAACACCCGCACGAGCGCGCCGGGCAGCTGCACCGGCACCCCGCTGTGATGCTCGAAGATCGGATCGGCACGGCGCGCCTCCTCGGGCAGCGCGACCCACAGCTGCACACCGTGCAGCACCGGCACCGAGCCGGTCGAGACCTCTGAGTGCGAAATCCCGCGCCCGGCGGTCATCAGGTTCAGCTCGCCGGGCTGCACCAGCGCCCGGCTGCCGACGCTGTCGCGGTGCTCGATCTCTCCCTCGAACAGCCAGCTCACCGTCTGCAGGCCGATGTGCGGGTGCGGAGGGACGTCCATCCGCGCCCCCTCGTCGACCCGGACCGGACCGTAGTGGTCGACGAAGCACCACGCCCCGATGGTCGAGCGCGAGCGCTGAGGGAGAGTGCGGCGCACCTCGAGCGCGCGTGGCCCGCCGAGCGGCACGAGGCGCGCCTCCAGGACCTCGACGCCGCCCCGGGGGCGCGGACGCGGCTCGTCTGTCACGGGAAGCTCGTCCGGGTGCTCCTCCAGGTTGCTCATGCGCGAAGTGTATGCCTTCGCATGAAGTCGGGGCGGGTCAGGGGACGCCGCAGGCCGGCTCGGGAGCCGCTCCGGCCTGCGGCGACGAGACGGCGGGTCCGTGACCCCGACTCTCCTGGCTCCGCACACCAGTCGTCTCCCGACGGTCCCGACCATCGGACGGCCTTCGTCCGATCCCCTCTCACGCCCAGGGCGAACAGGCCTCCGCAGCGGGGTGACCGCTGGTTACAGTCGTCGTATCGGAGCCCACCCCTGCGGGTTCTGTAGGGAGTGACAGCATGTTCGAGAGATTCACCGATCGCGCGCGGCGCGTCGTCGTCCTGGCCCAGGAAGAGGCCAAGATGCTCAATCACAACTACATCGGCACGGAGCACATCCTGCTCGGTCTGATCCACGAGGGCGAGGGAGTAGCCGCCAAGGCGCTCGAGTCCCTCGGCATCTCGCTCGACGCCGTCCGCGAGCAGGTGCAGGACATCATCGGCCAGGGGCAGCAGCAGCCGACCGGCCACATCCCCTTCACGCCCCGGGCGAAGAAGGTCCTCGAGCTGTCCCTGCGCGAAGCGCTGCAGCTCGGCCACAACTACATCGGGACCGAGCACATCCTGCTCGGCCTCATCCGCGAGGGCGAGGGTGTCGCGGCCCAGGTGCTGGTCAAGCTCGGCGCCGACCTGAACCGCGTGCGCCAGCAGGTCATCCAGCTGCTCTCCGGCTACCAGGGCAAGGAGCAGGTCGCGGTGGGCGGTGAGCAGCAGCAGCCTCAGGGGGGATCGCAGATCCTCGACCAGTTCGGACGCAACCTCACGCAGGCGGCGCGCGACAACAAGCTCGACCCGGTCATCGGGCGCGAGAAGGAGATCGAGCGGGTCATGCAGATCCTCTCCCGCCGCTCCAAGAACAACCCCGTCCTGATCGGCGAGCCCGGCGTCGGCAAGACCGCCGTCGTCGAGGGTCTCGCCCAGGCGATCGTGCGCGGCGACGTGCCCGAGACGTTGAAGGACAAGCAGCTCTACACGCTCGACCTCGGGTCGCTCATCGCCGGCTCGCGCTACCGCGGAGACTTCGAGGAGCGCCTGAAGAAGGTGACGAAGGAGATCCGCACCCGCGGCGACATCATCACCTTCATCGACGAGATCCACACCCTCGTCGGCGCAGGGGCCGCGGAGGGCGCCATCGACGCCGCGTCGATCCTCAAGCCGCTGCTCGCCCGCGGCGAGCTCCAGACCATCGGTGCGACGACCCTCGACGAGTACCGCAAGCACTTCGAGAAGGACGCCGCACTCGAGCGCCGCTTCCAGCCGATCCAGGTCGCGGAGCCGTCGCTGCCCCACACGATCAACATCCTCAAGGGGCTGCGCGACCGCTACGAGGCGCACCACAAGGTGTCCATCACCGACGGCGCGATCGTCTCGGCGGCCAACCTCGCCGACCGCTACATCAGCGACCGCTTCCTCCCCGACAAGGCGATCGACCTGATCGACGAGGCCGGCGCGCGTCTGCGCCTCTCGATCCTCTCGGCGCCCCCGGAGCTCCGCGACTTCGACGACCGCATCGCCGTCGTCCGTGCAGCGAAGGAGGCCGCGATCGAGGACCAGGACTTCGAGAAGGCCGCCTCCCTCCGCGACGAGGAGAAGCAGCTGCTCGGTGAGCGCCTGCGCCTCGAGAAGCAGTGGAAGTCCGGAGACGTCAAGGCCACCGGCGTGGTCGACGAGGGCCTGATCGCCGAGGTCCTCGCCCAGGCGACCGGCATCCCGGTCTTCAAGCTCACCGAGGAGGAGTCGTCGCGGCTCGTCTTCATGGAGAAGGCGCTTCATCAGCGCGTCATCGGCCAGGAGGAGGCCATCGCGGCCCTCTCGCGCACCATCCGCCGGACCCGCGCGGGCCTCAAGGACCCCAAGCGCCCCTCCGGCTCGTTCATCTTCGCCGGCCCCACGGGCGTCGGCAAGACCGAGCTGGCCAAGGCGCTCGCCGAGTTCCTCTTCGACGACGAGAACGCGATGATCTCGCTCGACATGTCGGAGTACGGCGAGAAGCACACGGTCTCGCGGCTGTTCGGTGCCCCTCCCGGGTTCGTCGGCTTCGAGGAGGGCGGACAGCTCACCGAGAAGGTGCGCCGCAAGCCGTTCAGCGTGGTCCTCTTCGACGAGATCGAGAAGGCCCACCCGGACATCTTCAACTCGCTCCTCCAGATCCTCGAGGAGGGTCGTCTGACCGACGGCCAGGGGCGCGTCGTCGACTTCAAGAACACCGTCATCATCATGACCACCAACCTCGGTGCGCGTGACATCGCCGGTGGCCCCGTCGGGTTCCAGATCGAGGGCGACAACGCCACCGGTTACGACCGCATGAAGGGCAAGGTCAACGAGGAGCTGAAGAAGCACTTCAAGCCCGAGTTCCTCAACCGCGTGGACGACGTCATCGTCTTCCCGCAGCTGTCGAAGCCGGAGCTGCTCCAGATCGTCGACCTGTTCATCAAGCGCCTGGGCGACCGTCTGCTCGATCGCGACATGACCGTCGAGCTGACGCAGTCGGCGAAGGAGCGCCTCATCGAGGTCGGGTTCGACCCGGCGCTCGGAGCACGCCCGCTGCGTCGCGCGATCCAGCGAGAGATCGAGGACCAGCTGTCCGAGCGGATCCTGCACGGCGAGCTCGGCGCCGGAGACCACATCCACGTGGACTTCGCCGAGGGCGCCTTCGTCTTCACGACGACGCCGCGGTTGATCTCGATCAGCGCCGGCGCGACGTCGGGAGCGGCCACGGCCGGCCCGGCGACGCCCGACCTGATGGCGTAGCAGTCCGTTGCCCGGCGTGCCCGTCCCTCCTCGGAGGGGCGGGCACGCTGTCGTTCGAGGCGGGGCCGTGGTCGTCCGGCAGGCGGAGCAGGGCGTGATGGTCGTTGCGCGACGGGTAGTGCTGCTCCGGTCTGCCCGGCGGCCTAGGGTGGTGGGGTGACTGACTGGAAGTACCCGGTGCGCCGGGCGCGCACGAGTGATGTCCCCTTCATTCAGGAGCTGAGCGAGCCGCTCGTCAACGAGCGCGTCCTCCTCGGCAAGGATCGTGTGGTGCTCTACGGGGCCGTCCAGGAGTTCCGCATCGCGGAGGACGGCGAGGGCAACGCCATCGGCTGTGGCGCGCTGCATGTGATGTGGGACGATCTCGCGGAGGTGCGTACTCTCGCGGTCGCCCAGGAGTGGCTCGGCAAGGGGGTCGGTCACCACATCCTCGAACGGCTCGAGAACGACGCCCGTGAACTCGGGCTGTCCCGCCTGTTCTGCTTGACCTTCGAGATCGACTTCTTCGCCCGGCACGGCTTTCACCCGATCGGCGAGAAGGTCGTCGATCCCGAGGTGTACGCGGAGTTGCTGCGCTCACCCGACGAGGGTGTGGCCGAGTTCCTCGACCTCGCGCGCGTGAAGCCGAACACCCTCGGCAACACTCGTATGCTCAAGATGCTCTGACAGCCGGTACGTCGTAGCCTGTCGGGGTGACTCCGCCGCCCCGTCTGCCGCCCCGCGTCTACCGGCGCCGGCGAGCGGGGCTCCTTCTGGCGCTGGCGGTCATCGTCGCAGGGATCGTGACCCTGGTCTCCCTGGAGCCGTGGGCCGGGGCCTTCGATTCTGCTCCGAGCGCGACGCCGACACCGAGTGCGCTGCAGACCCTCTACCCGACGACGTCGCCCGATTCCGCGCCGGACGCTCCTCCGAGGTGCACCGCCGAGGCCGTGTCCGTCACCGCCGTCGCGGACGCCTCGAGCTACGCGCGCGGTGTGGATCCGCAGCTCTCGCTCTCACTGACCAACACCTCTAGCGCCGACTGTGTGATCAACGCCGGCACCGGCCAGCAGGTCTTCACCATCTCGAGCGGCTCCGATCGGATCTGGACCTCGACCGACTGCCAGACCGCCGCCGCCGATCTGGACGTCCTCCTCCAGGCGGGCAGCTCCGTGAGCGGCAGCGCGCTGATCTGGGACCGCACCCGGTCCTCCGCCGACACCTGTTCGGGAGGTCGGGAGTCGGCCGCCGCCGGCGGCGCAGCCTATGACCTCTCTGTGTCGGTCGCGGGAATCGCGTCGGGCTCGACCACGCAGTTCGTGCTGGAGTAGCCGCTCGGAGGACGCGCCGGCTGCGGCCCGCCCGTAACATCTCGGGGATGTGGGGATGGACGATTCGACCGTGTTCGGGGTTCGCGGGTGGCACGTGGTGAAGCGGTGGCGCCGGGTTGCCGTTGCGCTGGTGGTGGCGCTGGTGACCGTGCTCGTGCTGCCGGTGCCGGCAGCTGGCGCCGCAGTGTCCGTGCCGATGCCCGGTGCCGGTGCGGTCTCTGCCGGTGCGGGTGCGGTCATGGGAGGAGCTGCGGATTCCGGTCTTGGCGCTTCTGACTCCCGCCGTTCTGAAGGGGGCCGTCCTGACACTGCAGGTCTTGGCGCCGGGGACGCTGCGGATGCCGTCCTCGCCTCGCGTGCGATGGTGCGGATCGACGTCGAGGACTACCGCTTCTCGCGGTACTCTGCCGCCTTCCGGCTCGATCGTGACGCTGAGGGCCGCTCGACATTGACGACCGTCGAGACGTTCGTCGCCGAGTTCCCGCCCGAGCAGAACCGCGGAATGCGGCGAGCGATCCCGCTCGACTACGAGGGCCACCCGACCGACGTCGAGCTGGTGTCGGTCACCGACGGCGACGGTGCGCCGCGACCGGTCGACACCGACACCGACGACGGATTCCTCGTCGTCACGTCGGCCGCTGACGGGTTCGTGAGCGGGAGTCAGACCTACGTCTTCACCTACACGCAGCACAACGTGACGCTCCCCGGCTCCGTCACGACGAGCGGCGAGGATGAGTTCGTCTGGGACGCGAATGGCACTGCCTGGGGGCAGCCGTTCGACCGCTACGACGTCCGCGTCGAGCTCGGGGCCGGTCTGTCCTCTGCGGCGACGGGTGCCATGAGGTGCTATCGCGGCCCCGAGACGTCGACGCAGGAGTGCGCGATCGACCGCGACGGCGCGGTCATCTCCGCTTCCGGCGAGTCCCTGGCTCCGGGCGACAACGTCACGGTCGCGATCGGCTTCGCCCCCGGCACCTTCACCCCGCGCGACGATCGCTACACCGCCTCGGCCTGGTCCTGGGTGCAGCTTTCGGGCGCGGTGCTCGTGCTGATCGCGCTGGTGCTGGCCTCGCTCCGGCGGCGGACGGTACTCCGTGACGCCCCCGGTCGACCGGCGGTGGTCGCCGAGTACGACCCGCCCGAGGAGGGTCTGTTCCTCTCGGCCGCTCTGCTCGGGAAGGCGCCGAAGGCCCCTGCCGCCGCCTTTTTGGACGCTGCGGTCCGCGGGCTCGTCCGGATCGAGGAGACGGGAGACGACGGCAAGCCGGACTACGCGGTGCGAGTGCTCGACCCGGCCGCCGCACCGCCGCATCGGGCGGGTAGACCCCGGCCGGTCGCCTCCGACGACCGCCGATTCTTCGACATCGCTTTCGGCACGGAGTCGGGCGCGGTGCGGGTGCTGTCGTCGAAGGACAAGGCTTTCGGCAAGCTGGTGTCGGAGTTCCAGCTGGGGCTCGGCAAGCGGGTGGCGGAGGCGGGCCTCACGCGGCCGGGCACGGTGGTTGGCAGTGTGGCGGTGGCCGTCACCGCACTGCTCGGCTTCGCCGCGGCATTCGTGGGAGGTGTCGTGCTGCTCAGCAACTCTTTCGGCGGGTTGCTGCCGGTGCTGCTGATGCTGATGGCGCTCGCTGCTGCGGTCATCGCGGTGGCGCTCGTGGCGAAGGTCCCGATGACGCGCGCGGGCGCGGAGCTGCGCGATCACCTCCGCGGCCTGGAGCTCTACATCCGGCTCGCCGAAGCCGACCGGCTCGCGATGCTGCAGTCTCCCCGCGGGGCTGATCGGCGCATGCTCGGCTCGGTCGAGGTGGTGGAGGTCACCGAACGGCTGCTGCCGTGGGCCGTCCTCTTCGGGCTCGAGAAGGAGTGGGCGCGGGCGCTCGCGACCGCCTACGAGCAGACCGGGCAGGCGCCGGTCTGGTACTCGGGTAGCGGGGGTTTCCAAGCAGCGGTCTTCGCGGGGAGTGTGTCGTCGTTCTCGTCGTCTGCAGCCGGTTTCGTATGCTCGTCGGCGAGTTCGTCGAGCGGCGGCGCAGGGGGCGGCGGCAGCTCGGGCGGTGGCGGAGGCGGTGGCGGTGGTGGAGGCGTGTAGACGTCCGCTGGGAACCTGTGGCCGGCTCGGCGTCTGAGCGTGCCGCGCGAAGGAGTGCTCGGTCTGTGATGAAGGGGTCGCTGACGGCGTCAGCGGGCGGGTGCCGGTGCGAATCCGCATGCTCAGCCTGCGGGAATCCGCTCGGGCACCGGGACGAGCGCGTGGGTGATGGCGCTCGAGAGTGTGAAAGCGCTGGAGTCGAGGTGTGAGGCATGCCCCAGCCGCGTCGCCTCGCTCGCCCGCTGCTTCGCACCGGAGGCGGGGCGTATGTCGCCGGAGAGGCTGATCTCTCCGAATGCCGCGATTCCGGGGCGGAGGGGCGTGTAGGCGTGGGCGGAGGCGATGGCGACCGCGATGGCGAGGTCGGCCGCCGGCTCCATCAGCTTCACCCCGCCCACGGTCGAGACGTAGACATCGCAGCGGCGCAGGGGGATGCCCGCCTGGCGTTCGAGGACGGCGAGGATCATTGCGACCCGGGACGCATCGACACCGTTCGTGACGCGTCTCGGATGCTCGCCGTCGTTCGCGATCACGAGCGCCTGGATCTCGACGGGCAGTGCGCGGCGCCCCTCCATAGCCACCGTGACGCAGATCCCCGGAGTGGGGAAGCGGGTGCGGCTGAGGAAGAGACCGCTGGGGTCGGGGATCTCAGCGATGCCCTCGGCCGTCATCTCGAAGCAGCCGACCTCGTCGGTCGGGCCGAAGCGGTTCTTGAGCGATCGGACGAAGCGCAGGGCGGTCTGACGATCGCCTTCGAAGTGACAGACCACATCGACCAGGTGCTCCAGCAGCCGGGGGCCCGCGATCGAGCCGTCCTTCGTTACGTGGCCGACGAGCACGAGGGGCAGACCGCGCTCCTTGCAGACGCGGATGAGGGTCGCCGCGACCTCGCGGACCTGGCTCGGACCGCCGGGAAGTCCATCGATCGTGTCGCTCGCGACGGTCTGCACCGAGTCGACGATGAGGAGGTCCGGCAGGACCTCGTCGATCTGGCCGAGTACCGTGCCGAGGTCGGTCTCGGCCGCGAGGAAGAGGCTGTCGTGCATCGCGCCGGTGCGTTCGGCCCGCATGCGCACTTGCGCAGCCGATTCCTCCGCGCTGACGTAGAGGACGCGCTGGCCCTCGGCTGCAGCTCTGCTCGCGACCTCGAGAAGCAGTGTGGACTTGCCGACTCCCGGCTCGCCCGAGAGCAGAACGACCGCACCGGCGACGATGCCTCCACCGAGCACCCGGTCGAGCTCGCCGACTCCTGTAGGCCGGTGCGCGGCGGAGGTGGTCTCGATCCGGGTGATGGGCCGGGCGATCCGACCGGCGGCAGGAGCGACGGCGGCGACCGCGCGCACCAGCCCCGTGCGTTCGGTGCTCTCGACGACGCTGCCCCACTGCTGGCATTCGCCGCAGCGGCCGACCCACTTCGCGGTCGTCCACCCGCACTCCGAGCATCGGTATGCGGCTGTGCGCGTCTTGGAGGAGGCCATGAGGTCCTTTCGAGGCGGGAGGGGGCGATGAGCGAGACGCTACGGGTGACCCCCGACACGGGTGTTCGTTCGAACGTGTCTTCGACTGTAGCGTCGACCCCCGACGTCGACGTCCGGCCACGCCAGCTCTGGGGAGAGATGTGGCGAGGCGTCGGTTGTGGAGAGTGTTTCGATCCGAGTGCCGCCGCGTCGGTGTCAGTGGTCTGAGCAAGACTGGAGCCATGCCCTCGACAGTGCACGTCCTCAAGTCCGGTCGCAGGCTCGGCGTGAGCTGGTCGGGCGCCGAGGTTGCAGAACACACCGTCGTACTCGCTCATCCGGCTCCCGGCTCCTCCGATTTCGATCCCGATCCGCTGACCACCGCACGCGACGGAGTGCGCCTCCTCTCGTTCGACCGGCCGGGCTACGGTGCGTCGTCCCTCCTCACCGACCTCGATCCCGCCGGCGCCGGAGCCGGCGCGAATCCCGAGCAAGCCGCCGCCGACATCGCCGAGTACCTCGCGAGCGTCGGAATCGCCTCCGTCAGCGCCGCCGGCTGGTCGGCCGGGGGGCGCGTCGCGCTCGCCCTCTCGGCCAACTACCCAGGGCTGGTCGAGCGCCTGGCCGTGATCGCCACCCCTGCGCCCGACGACGCGGTTCCCTGGGTCGGCAGCGACAACCGCGTCGCGTATGACGCGCTCGCCGGGCTTCCTCCCGGCGAGGCCGTCCGCTCGCTGACGACCACGCTCGATGCGGCGTTCGGCGGCGCGCCGGAGCTCGATGCGCTGCTCGGGATGCTCTCGACGGGTGAGGCGGACGCATCCGTGCTCGACACGCCTGGAACGCGTGAGCGCCTCGAGCGGATGCTCGAACGCTCGGTCGAGCAGGGCACTCTCGGCCTGGCCGCCGATCTCGTGGGCTACGGCGTGCAGGAGTGGGGATTCGCGGTCGAGGCGGTCGCATCGCCCGCGCTGCTCCTCTACGGCGCCGAGGACGCGCTCATCGGCCGCCGGCACGCCGAGTGGTACGCCGAGCGTCTACCGGATTCGCGCCTCGAACTCGTCCCCGGCCGCGGCCACCTGCTGGTCGTCCCTGAGTGGCGGCGCGTGCTCGATTTCCTGCTGCCCGCCTGACGTCCGCCGATTGGCGCGACCTCAGGCCGTCGCGTACACTCGACCCCGGTACCGTGTCCGAGCGGCCGAAGGAGCATGTCTCGAAAACATGTGTGGGCTTGCGTCCACCGTGGGTTCAAATCCCACCGGTACCGCCAGTGACAAGGCCCTCTGCTTTCGTGGAAGCAGGGGGCCTTCGCTGTCCTCCGGGACCGCCGCCTCGGCTCGTGCTGAGAGGACCTGTTCTGGCATCGAGCGGCGGCACCGACTCGACGTCGTGTCGTCTCCGTCGCTGGCTGCACCCGTTCATATCGGGTCGCCATCCGTCCGGGGCGCTCACTGTCCTCCGGGCTTCTCTGCCTCCCCGTGAGCGATCCGCTGGCCTCTCCGCGACGCCGAGTGTGCGATCAGGGTCGATGCGACTCCGACGAGTACTCCCAGCGCGGTCTCGAGGGCACGGTCGCGCAGCAGCACCAGCTCGTCGGTGCGGTGCGCGAGTTCGACCATCAGGATCGCGAGCGGGGTGACGAACGCGAGGGTCAGGCCGTAGTTTCGGCCCACGAAGAGCTCGGCAGTCATCTGAAGCAGCACGACGACCACGATGACGGCGAGCGGCGGGAGGGGGAGGGCGAGGAGTCCGGCCGCGATCAGGACCCCGACAACGGTGCCGAGCATCCGCTGCCCGGCGCGGACGAGGCGGGCGCCTGCGTCGACTCCCGAGACCGCAGCCACGGCGGAGACCATCGCCCAGTAGGGGTGGCCCAGGCCGGTCGCCGTCGGGATGGTGCCGGCGAGGAGGACGACGGATCCGAAGCGGAGCATCGCGGACCGGGTGGCGGGGCGGGTCGCGGCGGCGCGGAAGGAGGTGCGCCACGGAGTCGGCGTGAGTCGTCGCGCACGGGGGAGCGCGGATCCGCTCGCTCCGACGAGAAGGGCGAACGCGGCGGAACCGGCCGCGAGTGCGAAGGCGAGCGGGATGCGCGCGGGTTCGGTCGGCACCGAGGCGCAGGCCGTGACAGCGAAGACGGGGAAGAGCGGTCCGGGCGGGTGCCAGTGCAGTGCGTCGCTGAGATAGGCGGCGGCGACCGTCACGGCGACCACCACGGGGATGATCAGCCACTCCCGCTGAGGTGACAGGGCGACAGCCGAGCCGATCGTCACGGACGCGACGAGGAAAGCTGCGGCCGAGAGCTGCATCCCGAGGCGCGGCCGGTGTGTGTGCTGGCGTCCGTAGAGCGCGGTGAAGGCGCCGAATGTCGCGTAGAGGGCGAGGTCGGTGCGGTCGGCGGCCCAGAGGGCGACGAGGGGCGCGGCGATCGACATCCCAGCGCGGACGGCGACACGGTGGGCGCCCGCATGGGGTCCGAAAGCGACGAGTTCGCGGGGGTGCGGCAAGGTGGTGGCGGGCATCGGTTCCTCTGATCGGCGGACGATCCGAGCGGCTCTGGCCGGAAACATGCTTCACGCGTGAAGCAGATATACTTTACCCATGAATGACTCCGAGGGTCGCCCGGTGGACGCCGTCGACGAGATCCGCGCTGGCTGGGCGGCGCTACGGCCCGAGCTCGACACCTCCGCCATCGACGTCGTCGGGCGGGTGATCCGCGCATCGGCCCTGATCGTGCGGGCGACCGAAGCGCTTCTCGCGGAGCACGGGCTGACCCGCGGCGAGTTCGACATCCTCACCACCCTGCGCCGGGCCCGAACCGCTCAATCGCCCACGTCTCTGCGGACGATCGCTCTCGCCTCCGCCCCCGCGATCACCAAGCGGGTGCACTCGCTGGAGCGACGTGGTCTGCTGCGGCGCTCGGCGAATCCGGCCGACGGCCGCAGCACGCTCATCGCCCTTACCGAGGCGGGGGAGGAGCTGGTCGACCGGGCTTTCCCCGAGGTGCTCGCGATCGAACGGGAGCTGCTGGCCGGCGTGTCCGAGGAACGCGGCGCGGAGGCGTCCCGTTCGCTGCGCGCGGTCCTCGCGAGCGTCGAGACGGCCGCGCACCGGTGAGCTCGGACGGGATCGCTACCGTGGGTGCATGCGCCTGACCTCCAGCTTCACCGTGCCCTCGCGGCCGCCGGTGCTGCAACTGGTGAAGACGGCGGCGGCCACGGTCGTCACCTGGCTCCTCGCCGCCCTGATCTTTCCCGGGACGCTGCCGGTCTTCGGCGCGATCGCTGCGCTGCTGGTCGTCGCGCCGAGCGTGAATCAGTCGTTCTCGAAGGCGATGGAGCGTTCGGTCGGCGTGATCATCGGCGTCATCGTGGGGTCGGTGATCGGCACGGTCCTCGGCGGTGACAGCCTCATCGTGCTGCTCGCTATCGTCGCCGCGATCGCAGTGGGCTGGGTTGTCCGGCTGACTCCCGCCTCCGCTGTGCAGATCCCGATCAGCGCGATGCTCGTGCTCTCGGTCGGCGCGGTGACCCCGAACTACGCGCTCGACCGCATCCTCGAGACGCTCGTCGGCGCAGCGGTGGGAGTCGTCGTCAACATTGCGATCGTGCCCCCTGTCGCGCTCGCCCCGGCCGAGCGGGCGGTCGGCGACCTCACTGCGCAGCTCGCGGCCGGTCTCGACGACCTCGCCGATGCGCTGCAGTCCCCGGTCCCGCGGCGGCGCCTCGACGAGATGCTCATCAACGCGCGGCTCCTGCAGACGATGCAGCGCAAGGCGGAGGAGGCGATCGCGACCGGCGAGGAGTCGCTGCGCTTCAATCCACGCCGCTCCGGTCACCGCGATCGGCTGCTGGCGCTCGATTCCGTGATGCCTCGCCTCGGGCGCATCGTCACCCGGGTGCGCGGCATGACCCGGACGGTGCACGACCTCTACGACGACGAACTGGTCGGCGAGCCGACCATCGCGGACATCGCCGTGCAGCTGCATCGTGCAGCTCACGACCTGCGGCTGCTCGTGCAGACCTCCGTCGCCGTGCCCGAGCCGGAGGCGATCACCGACGAGCTGCCGGCCCTCACCGCGCCGTTGGTGATCGTCGCTCCGCATCCGGAGCACTGGATCCTGCTGGGCGCCCTGGCGGAGGACCTCCGGCGGATCCGCGAGGAGATTCTGGGCGAGGAGTCCTGAACCGCGACGGCCTCGGCACTGACGTCGTCGGTACGTCTCCTCCTTCTTCCGGGTCTAGTGCTCGGTGCGCCCGTCGTCGACGATCTCGCCCTCGCCCGGGTCGGGAGCGACCTCGCGCAGCGCTGCGGGGTCGCTCGCTTCGGCGTGCTGGGTCTTGCCCTCGGCGATGAGGGAGTCGTCGTCGACGAGGATGCCGGCGAGCTCGGTGAGGCGGCCGCGGAGGGCGCCGATCGGATCCTCGACGGGTGCATCCTCCTCGGATCGGTCGACCTCGGAGTCGGGGTAGCGGCGCAGGGCTGCCTCCTCTCGATCGGGTCGCGGAGCGCGTGCGTGCTCGACGCAGAGGCGGGCGACCTCTTCGGCGTGGGCGTGCATCACCGAGTGGGAGGCGTCGGGGATCTCCCAGGCGCGGGCATGCGGCACGGCGTCGGCGATCTCCTCCACCCACTCGCGCGGCACGAGCCTGTCGTGCTCTCCGCGGATGATCAGCGTCGAGGCGAGGATCCGGGGCACGGTGTCCTCGATCCGGTACTGCATCATCTCGGGGAGGACGCGCGAGAACCAGCGTGGTCCGCAGAGAAGGTACGCGCCGGCGGCGATCACGGCGACCTTCACGGGTTCGCGCACGCTCGACTGGGCGAATCGGAGCGCCGCTATCGGGATGCGCCGTTCGTGGCGGTTCATCACCGGGCCCAGCAGGACGATCGTCGTCAGCTCGGGACGCCGGGACGCGAGTTCGGCGACGACCTGCGTGCCCATCGAGTGGCCGAGGACGACGGGGTCGTCGAGATTCAGCTCGTCGATCACAGCGCCGACGAGCTCGGCGTAGTCGCCGATGTCCATCCGCCGCGCGTCGACCGGGTGCGGTACGCCGCCGAAGCCGGGAAGGTCGAGGGCGTGCACCGGGCCGAACTCGTTGAGCGCTGGAGCGAGACGCTCGAAGTAGGTCGCCGCGACTCCGATGCCGGGCACCAGGACGAACGTGCGCTCGCCCTCGCGACCGACGGTGCTGACCCGGGCCCAGACGTCGCGATGATGCACGCGCTGGACCGAGACGTCGGTGCTGCGGTAGCGGCGGCGCGGATCGCGGCGGCGGGAGCGTGTGGTTGCGAACACATCGCGCAGGCCGCGGCGCAGGGTCGACGCCAGGGTGGGAAGGAGGTCGCTCGGGCGGAGCACGGGGCCTCCTTCGTTCAGGGTGGTCGGTCGCACAGAGCCTAGGCGCTCGCCGTCGGGGTCAGATCAGCATGTCGTCGGATCTGTGGAGGAGGAGACGCGCAGGGCCGATGTGGAGGACGCCGTTGGTCAGCGGTGCCGCCCGGACGCCTCCGTGACGACGCATCGCGTGGAACGCTCCGGGGTCGAGCACGACGTCCATCCAGGCGCAGGGGTTGGCCGGCCGGCCGCCCTGGAACTCGATCCGCTCTCCGTCCTGCTCGAGCGCGAAGGTTCTGCCGGCCAGGGCATCGATGTCGGCGCCGCGAACGATGATGTTGCGCCGAGTGTCGGCGGGGTCGAACGGATCGGTCCGCAGATCGGTGGCCATGCGCTCGAGCGTCTCGATCGCGAAGAGGGTGATCGCTGCAGAGCGGTGGGCGCGCTGGGCGAAGAAGCGGTCGCCGACGATCCCGAGGCCGGCACGGACCTCGATGCGCTCGGGCTGCTCGTTGCCCTCGAAGGTGATCGGCCCGTCAGGGGGTCGGCCCTCGTAGCGGTGCAGTGGCGAGACCACGAATCGCTCGAGCTCGATCGCTGCGGCCTCCATGGGAGCAACGGTACGCGTCTCCGCGGGGGTCGCTTCCGTGACCGCGCCGGGCCGGTGCGGCTCTTCGGACTGCCTGAGTCGACCGGCCGATTCGGACGGCCAGCCGGCGCGGACGGGTGACTCGCTCGGCGCCGGCCGGACGCTCCCGGCGATTCGCGGACGCGGTCGGCGCCATGTATAGTCGTACCTCGTTGCGTGCCCTCCCAGGCCACGCGATGCACTGCGCCCGTAGCTCAACGGATAGAGCATCTGACTACGGATCAGAAGGTTGGGGGTTCGAATCCCTCCGGGCGCACTCTGGTTGAGACAGAATGAAACGGTCCGCGAAAGCGGGCCGTTTTCGTTTTTCTGGTGCTTCATCTGGGGTTTTCCTCTCTTGGCGGGTGGATCTGGGAGGGACGAGCTGACGGCGTCGGCCTGCCGATCTCGGTCGTGGCGGGACGCTGACAGCAACCGCGACAGCAACGCCCCCGGTTCTCGTCTCACGGCGGCGCGTTCTGGGAGCGCAGCGCTTCGTGCGCGATGTCGTAGAGCTCTCCGTCGATGAGTTCGCCGTCGAAGGCCGCCGCGACCTCGTCGAAGGAGCCCGGGACGAAGTTGAGCAGGTCGTCGTGGAGCCCGGCGGTGCGTTGCTCGCCCGGGACGTAGCGCCAGGTGGTCAGGATCTGCACGAGTTCTTCGCGGCTGATTGCGCCGCATCGGTAGCTCTCCGCAGCTTCGTAGGGCCCGGGTCCCGTCATGAGTCCGCCCTCGTGAACGCCTTGTCGATGGCGGCCGCGGCGTTCGTCAGCGCCGAGGGCATCACGTGCGAGTAGATGTCGGAGGTGATCGCCATCGCCGAGTGCCCGAGGATCTCCATCACCACGCGCATGGGCACACCCTCGGCGAGCAGGAGCGACGCGCACGTGTGCCGCAGATCGTGGAAGCGGATGCGGCGGACGCCGGCCCGCGCGATGGCCGCATCGAAGCTCCGTCGCAGGTTGGTCGGCTCGATGATGGTGCCGATGCTGGTCGTGAACACGAGGTCGTTGTCGGTCCATCGGTCACCGGCGAGCTGTTGATCGACGAGCTGCGCTCGTCGACGAGCCATGAGGGAGTCGATCGCGAGCTGGGGGAGAGGGATCGTCCGGCGTGAGCGGGCGGTCTTGGGGGTGCCGATGACCATGCCCTGACCGGCTCCGAGACGCTGCACGGTCTGGCGCACGCGGAGTTCCCGGGCATCGAGGTCCACGTCGGCCCAGCGGAGCGCCAGCAGCTCGCCCTTCCGCATCCCGAGAGCCAGGGCGGTCGAGTACAGATGGACGTACTGATCGCCGCGGTTCGCATCGAGGAAGGCCGCGGCCTCGTCGGGCGTCCACGGAGACACGTCGGTCCTCTCGACGCGTGGGGTCCGGACGAGCGACGCCACGTTCCGCGCCACGACCTGTTCGCGCATGGCCTCGGAGAGCATCGTGCGGAGCACCGCATGGGCGAGCTGGACGGTGCGGGAGGAGACGCCGGCCGCGCCGACCTTCGTGTGCAGCTCGCGGACGTGCGCAGGGGTGAGGCTGTCGAGACGAACGCGGCTGAGCGCGGGAACGATGTGCTTCCGCATCATCCACGAGTAGTTCGCGACGGTCGCGGGCTTCAACGACCCGTGCGCGGTGTTCGCGAGCCAGTGCGCGGAGTAGCTCTCGACCGTCCATGTGCTGATCGAGGCCGGAATGCCCCGGTCGGTCTTGGCCTTCAACTCCGCGAGCTGCTTGGAGACCTCGGTGCGAGTGGCGCCGTAGACCTGTCGACGGCGGCGGCCTCCATCGGGTTGCAGAACGTACGTCGCCCCACTCCACCGACCGTCCTTCCGCTGGTAGACGGATCCCTCGCCGTTGGCGCGCTTGCTCACTGCGGCACCGGGGCTTCCATGAGCGTGCCCACGTAGGCGCGCAGATCCTCTACGCGGACGCGACGCGAGCGGCCGATGCGGACGCTCGGCAGGATCTTGAGCCGCATCAGGTCGTAGACGGTCGAACGACCCACACCGAGTGCGTCCGCGACTTCCTCCGGAGTGAGCATGAGCTTCTCCATGACATTCACCTCTCCTTGTTCTTGTTGGTCTTCATCTGTTCGCGGCGCTGGTCGTTCCATTCGCGCGCGCGAGCGGCTGCCTCTGCTGCGAGAGCGGCGTCGCCGTTGGTGAGCCAGCCCATCCCGGCGAAGCTCCACTGGGCCACGACGAGGGTCGTCTCGTCGTCGAGTTCGTCGTCTTCCTCGTCGCTCTCCACGCCATGGGTCGCGTCCCTCTTGGCGGAGATGCGCTTCTGCCAGAGACGGCGGGCGGAGCGGAGCTTCCCGAGCGTCGTCGAGTAGCGGCGGGACTTGGTGGCGAAGTGGCCGCGGAATCCGAGCATCCCGACCCATTTGCCGAGGAGCGCGTAGTCGTCCTCGGGGCCGAGGCGCGTGATCCGTGCGAGGTCCTCGATGGTCTGCTTGAGCTGCGCGACATGCGGGCGAGGGCCGTTTGCGACTGCCGAGGGATCCACCTCCTCGGTGGCCTTCGTCGCGTACTTCGCGATGTAGGCCGCGACCGCTCGATCCGTGAGCTCGCCATCGTTCTCCGCGTGGTGGCGAACGACGGCGCGAGCATCGACTTGGCGACCGAACCGGAGGGAGCGAGGGGATTCGCCGGGGACGACAGGGGCGGCCGTCACCTGGACCGCTGCCGCGCTCTCGATGGCCATGCGCGACAGATCGGACGAGGAGATGAGCACCGACGGAACCGGATACGGATCATCCGGGCGAGCGTCACCGTCGAGACGGATCAGCGCGTGGAAGTGCACGGGACCGCGCTTCTGGAACTCCGCCACCTTCGCGAACTGCACCCGCACGAGCTTCCGCGTCGCTGACTCACTGAGACCGAGCGACTGGGCGATTCGACGGCGGAGCGCGATGGTGAAGCGCCGCCACAGCTCAGGCGCGTGCCACTGCCAGACGATGTGCCCGACGTAGTCGTAGCACTCACGGCAGATCGGCTCTCCGACGAGAGGCGAGTCGGCATCGTGCACGCTCATGCATCCGCCCGGTCGGCCGTGCGGGCACAGCTCCTTCTTCGACCGGGGGCGGCAGCGCGTCGAGCCGGATCCCCGTGCCTTCTTCGACGCATGGACCGCTCCGAAGGACGGAGCCGTGAGGGTCAAGAACACGAGCGGGTGGGTGCCCACCGACTCGGGAACGTCCTTGGACCCACCGGCAGCCCCGGCGACCACGAGGTGCCACATGTCGCCCTTGTACTCGTGGCTGCACGAGGGGCACCGGACGGCGCGGCGGTTGCCGCAACGGACGTAGGTGATTCCATCCGGCTGCCGCGCGGATTCGTACGACGAGACGACCTCGCCGGACACCGCATCGACCACGTGAGACGACCCGACGAGGCGGACGGGGTTGGCGCAGTAGCCGGTGGCGGCTGCGCCCTTCATCCATTCCTCGAAGTCGGGGCGCCGCACGCGGTCGGTGACGGTGTCGGCGAGGGTCGGCATCAGTAGCTCGTGGTCGTCGTCACGGTGCACACGTAGGCACCGACTAGTGCGGTGAGCTGGTCATCGAGCGTGCATGCGCGCTTGTCTGACCCGGCGTCCTCCTGCCCCTGGTTCCAGGCGCTCACGAGTTCCGGGGAGCATGCGCGATCCGCGACGATGAGGTTCGCGGGCAGGCCGCTATAGGTGCGCGGATCGTCTGCACTTGGCTTCCCGGCTTTTCCTCTGAACTGGAGGTTGCAGAAGTCCAACCGGGTCGTGGTGATGCCCGCCTCGTATCCACGCGAGAACGGTTCACCTGTCGTGCTTGCTACCTCGAAGCCGACCGCTCCTGCGGCGGCGACTGCGACTACTCCGCCGACGATGCCAACGGTGAGACGAGTTCGGGTCGAGATCTTCATGATTCCTCTCCTGTCTTACGGTTGCGTCGCGCTCGGGGCGAGCGCGGCGACGTGTGGTCCGTCTCGGCGGTTGCCGGGGCGGGAGTCCGAATGAGTTCATGCCGCGGTGCCTCGTATGTGGCGGCGGCATATCGGATGACGTCGTCGGAGGCATAAGCAGCGCGGACGCGAATGGGGACCCCGCCGTCCTCGGGTGCGACGAAGGCCACGCCGGGCAGCGTCGCCGGTATCTGATGGCAGAGCGCGCCCTTCTCTCGCATGCCCTCGCCGAGGACCATCGAGGTCTCCAATGCGTCGCGAAGACGGAGGCCGATGGTCTGGGTGAAGAGTCCGCGAACAGGCAACGTCTCCTTGCGGGGGTCCTGCAAGCACGCGAAGACCGTGAAGCCGGGAGAGCGACCTTGCGAACACAGGAGCGCGAGTGCCGCATTCGCTCGACGTTGGAGATCGCGGTCCGTCTGGTAAGCCGTCAGTGCTGCCAGCTCGTCGATGACGACGAGGACGTGGGGGCTCTCGATGCTCACGGTGTGTTCGCGAACGTTGCCCGCCAGGAGGGCGGCGCGCTCCCGCATGTCCGAGCAGGCGCGCTCGAGCAGGATCACCGCGGCCTCCGGCTCGGTTGCGTACTGGGTGAGGAGGCCCTCGCCCATCGCCAACTCCATGCCGCCCTTGAGGTCGATGCCACGGACCTCCACGAGCCCCTTACGGATCGCCGGTCCCAGCCCGATGAGGAGGCTCCACAGCATCGAGCCCTTGCCCGAGCCCGAGGACCCGGCCACGAGGGTGTGCGGCCCCACACGGAAGGCCCACGGAGCGCCGGACGCTTGCACGCCCATGGGCACGGCACGGAGGTCGACGTGATCCCCGGGATCTCCGAGTGGGATCGGCTCGCGAAGAGGATCCGCGTAGTTCACGACGACGAGCGCTCCACCTGGTGCAGCATCGACGGTGACGGACACAGCGCCGAAGGACTCCGCGATGGCGGGCCCAGCAGCGGTGATGTTCTCCCTCGTCATGCCCAGCGGGAAGCGGACCAGCAGCGACACGGAGTACCCGTTCCACTCGGCCGCGCTGATGGCGGGGATCTCCGAGGACGCTGCTGCCGACCGAACCGAGAGTCCGAGGCGGATCATGAGTTCGGGCCAGGCGGAGCGGATGAAGGCACGGCTCCTTCGCTGCCACTTGCCGAACTCGTGGGCTTCGAGCGACCTCCCGTCGCGATAACGCCACACGAGTCCTGCACTCACAAGTGCGACGGCCACGATCGCGAAGAGGCCCTGGACCGGCCGCCACTGTCCGAGCAGTAGCCCGAGGACCGCGAGCAGCAGCGTGATGCGCTTGTGCCGCCGCACCAGTGCCCAGAGAGCCAAGGCGTAGTTGCGCAGCTCGGCGACGATCACGAGTCGCCGGCCTTCTTCACGATGGCGGGCCGGATCCCGCCGGCTCGGAGCGAGTAGGCGACGCGAGGGCGGCCGGCCCCCTCCTTCACGTACGGGACGACCACGAGGTCATCGAAGATGACAGGGCGGAAGGGGAGCCCCGGCAGCTCGGGCGGGAGTGTCGGGTGGGTGGCCGACACGATCTTCACGGTGACCTCGCCCTGGCCCTTCGGTGCCTCGGGATCGGCATCGAAGACGCGCACGGTCCACATTGGCTTGTTGGTCCTCGGGTCGTGCTGCTGCTTGACGGCCTGGCCGTTCTCGAACTCCATCAGCTGCTCGACCTCGCCGACGGCGTAGGCGGGTCCTCCGAAGTAGGTCTCGCTGATGACGGGAAGTCCGGTCTTCTTGACGGGCATGTTGTTCCTCCTGGTCTCGGTGCGCGGGGTGCGCACGCTCTGGGTTCCGGATCGACGATCCTCAGCGACCCTTGATTGATCTCTTGATTGACCGGTCGAGCGCCGGAAATTTTCGAGGATCAGCGGCACGCATGGATCCGAGGCCGTCCAACCGGGTCGCCGCTGCGGCCAACGTACACATTTGTGTATGTCAAGCGCAAGAGCGAAGCAAGATCCGATGTGCGAACCCGATGCGCGTGCGCAAGACTGGAGGCATGGCGGACCTCGATGACTCGGAGCCACTCGGCGGGTGGGGACTTGTTCCCGTTCCTGTCGTGGAGGCCGTGCATGCGCTGAACCGCAAGATCCTGCGGAACGGGCAGCATCTGGACGGCCTCGTCTGGCCGAAGAAGCCACGTGACGTTCAGGACCTGCTGCGGATGTCCGTATCCGACGCGCACAAGGTCGCTCGGGCGAGCACTGATCTGCGGGCCTTGCTGACCGCATACGCCCATCGCTTCCACCAGCCGCGCCCCGTCATGGCTGATCTCGCGCGAGCGCAGGAGGCGACGCCTCAGGGCATTCCGCGAAGGTACGGACAGGCGAACGTCGACGCGTTGACGGCGCTACTAAGCGACGAGCCGGACATCGAGGTGATCCTCGCCGGTCTGCCATCGCTGGCGCTCCTCGACCTCACCGATTTCAGCGGGGCCGTCGGTCGAGCCGCGAAGGCGATGCGAGACGAGGGTGTGCGTCCTCGGTCGGCAGCGCGACTGAAGGCTGAGGAGCGGGGTCGAGCAGGCGCAGAACGCAAGAGACAACTTGACGGCGTGCTTTCTCCGATCCGCAAACAGGACTACGGCGGATAGTAAGACAGTGCCGCCGAGGCTAGCTGTACGACCCCACAAGAGACTAACGGCGTGCGTGAACCGCATCGAGTGTAGGTGAATCATGGCCGAAGAATATGAGGTCGCAGCAGCGCAACTCTGGGTCTCCGTTTTACACGCTAAAGGGCAACCTATTCCGCTTTGGCTTCTGGAGCTAAGTCAGGAAATGCCGAACGGGCGCCCTGCTTTCACTTGGTTCAAAAACTGACGGCAACCATTTGCTCGAACGCGTGTCAATAGTCGAGGGTGGTGGTCTACCGCGTGCGAACTTGAGCGGCGGTCCGGGCCGAGGCCTGAATTCGTAAGCCCGCACGAACTTGGTCAAATACATTGACGGATGTGCTGGGCGCCACTTCAAGGGAGGTAACGAGCGCAAAGCGAACTGGAGTCGAATCTTTAATAGCGTCTGAATGCGCGTCAACGTCTAGCCGAATGACTCCATTCTCGCCAAAGTTCACACCCGCAGATCCGTCCAGTACATGTTGTTGGACGGTGCCGTTTAGGCTGGGCCAATAATCGGCTTGTGAGGCGCTCGCCCCGATAATATTTGTGTCCGGATCCTTAAGTGTGAGCTTTACTCCTCGGTACTTGCGTGAGCTCGGCTCAATTGGTGTCAGCCATGCGAGCGTCACGGTTAGGCGGCGCCAAGCCGTAGAAGATCGAAGGTCGGCCGGCAGGGGAAACTCAAAGCGCTGCCGATCCCCGGCCCGAAGGGTCCCAGCGCCCACGATAAGTGCACGATTTGTAAGGGCAGACATTGCGCGATTCGAATCTACGCTGCCATAGCCAAGAAGTTTAGTGAGGTTTCTTCGAGCCCGAAGAGTTTCATGCAAGGGTCCAAGCTCTGCGATCAGTCTGTCTTTATTGATCCCCCATCGTGCCGAATGCACCAATAGGGCCTTGACTAAAACGGGGTGATATTGGGCGTCGGGCCAGGGAAAAGGGTCTCCAACTTGAGAAGGATCCTCTAGAGTTGAAAAAATAGAAGCTGCGGTGCGAGTCGCCAGTGCGGCAGCATTACTCGAGCCATGAGTGTACGCCACGCCCGTTTTCAGTCCCGAGTGCGGAGGGCCAGCCACTAGGTGTCCGGGTCCTTCGTTTCCAGGCTGGCCTGGCTTGATGCGAACAGAATTGCCATCCTGGGGCGGGCGGGAGTAGAACGCCCTCCCAGCAGACATGTATAGGTCTGGTTTCACGGATCCACGGAAACCGAGCCCGACGGCGCTGTACAGCGCGGGTGCGCCCTCTGCCGTGGCATCCAAAACGGTGTCAGGTGCTTGCGCTCCTGAGCTGTCTTGATGGAGGGCGCCGACCGAGATCGCGTTAATAGACTCGGCTGGAGACAACATGCCACGGTGTCGCGCGGATGCGTAAGTCGCCTGTCGCGCGGCGGAGTGGAGAGTCTCCGCACTGCTGGTGGCACTCGCCGGTATTTCAATAGGAAGTCTTACGTGATTTCCGGCACTTACAATGATGAGTACGTTGTAGTTCACCGACAGCCAGTCGATGACTCTCGCTGCCGGACTCATGCGGTTTACGAATACTTTAGTATCGTCACCTATCGATAGATTGATAACTCTCACGCTTGGTGCGGCGGCGGGGGAGCCGTCGTCACCGTCAACTATCCGTTTGATCGATCGATGGAGGAGGTCGGGAAATAGCAGGTCACTCTTGGCAACCTCTCGATCACCGAATTCGTGGGGCGTAAGTATGGGGCGAACATAGATGCGACCAGCGATGGGCTGCGATCCGTCCCTGAGGTCGCCTCTAATGATCAAAGAAGCCATCGCCGTGCCATGTGCGCGGGCCGAAATGGGATACTCTTGCGCTAAGTCATCGGGGTCGTCGACTATGACTTTGCCCGCAAGGTGGGGGTGATTGGCTATCGGCAACCCATCGAGTAGGGCAACTCGAGGGGGCGACGTATCAGCTTCCGTGGGGGTGGGGAGTTCTTGTGGCTCAAATGCGCTGGTTGTTTCAAAGGACATGGGCCGATATGGGCTCACGAACATAACGGCATCGGTCGTCAAGACGGCCAAAGACTCCGCCCCATCTTTGACGACGGACTCCACGGCTTGTATGGGAATGTCGGCAAGGAGGGCATGGTAGCTTGCCTCCGCAATTATTGTTGAAGAGACTACCTGACCACCGCTTGCACTAACTACTCTTCGTACGTGACCTTCTGCCCTTATTCGCAGGTCCGCGTCGCTTCGAAACCATAACTCAATCTCTACGCGCTTACTGCTTCTGTACGGGCCCGCTGCTTCGAGATCTTCGCTCCACTCCTCCAGGAGGCCTGTCTCTCGAACTCTATCCTGAATACTCCAAGGTCGAACATTTCGTAGTTGCGCGAAAACTTGCTTAAGGGGATTGAAGCCCGTCCTTAGTGTCACGCGTGGATTTTCTTCCCACTGCTTGAAAAGAGACACGAGTTGACGTGCGGCGGCTGCGTCGGACATGACAACGTGAAGTGTGCGAGGCACGGGCTTGTTGACTGCTACGGAATGTTCCTCTAGATGAAAAAGGGAATCCGGTTGACTCTTTTCCTCGTCAACTTCCAGCAGGTAGTCGAAGCCCGGCACTTTTGCCGCCGCTTTGCGGAAATCCTCTACTGTTCCGGCGAGGTCAAAGACGACAATGAGCGAGGGGTCACCCTCGTCGGCTGCTTCGTGCACATTGACCCGACGCGCCTCTAGAGCGCTATGAAGTCGATCGAGCTTAGGGCCGATGCGTGCTGCCTGCTCTGCCGGCGGTGGTCCAACTACTTTGGGGCCGGGAAAGCCAGTCCCGCTAGGCTGCCTCACAGTGGCTGCCGCAGGGAATGCTAAGTACGGGCGAGGGTCGCTCACGACGATGCCTGGCTACGCCACATAGCGATTCGTTCTCGCACTATGGTCGGCGTATCGGCGCCAGGGCCTGTCAAAATCACTCTGCGGCGAATATCTTTTGCAAATTCTTCGACCTCGGCATAGCTCGCGCCGGCTAGCTTGTCAGCCAAGGTGCGGGGGGTGAAACCTAAATGACCCCCGAGTTGCTTGACGAGACCCTCAAGATAAGCGGTCATATTGGTGCGAGACGGGCTCTCAAGTGTTATGCGTAATTGAAAACGTCGCCACGCTGCCCTATCAAGCAGTTCGCTGTGATTGGTTGCGCCAACCAGGATGACGTGAGCCGGCAGTCTGTCTATCTGCATTAGCAGGGTGGAAACTACGCGCTTAATTTCGCCCGTTTCGTGGGCGTCTGCTCTTTCTTTCGCTAGTGTGTCAAGCTCGTCGAAGAACAGGACGCAGCGACGCGTCCGCGCGAAATCAAACACCTGGTCCAATCGAGCCGTGGTTTCTCCAAGAAAGCTCGATACAACACCCTCGTACCTAACCGTGTAGAACGGGAGCATTAACTCCGTGGCAAGGGCCTCAGCTAAAGACGTCTTTCCGTTGCCGGGGGGGCCTTCGAAGAGTACGCGATTCCTGGGTTCGATGCCGTAGCTTCGCAGAAGATCTCCGCGGTGGTGCTCCTCGATCAACTCGCGGACGCTCTGCTGTACGAGCGGCGCGAGTCTAAGGTCGTCAATTCGCTTGCGGGGTATAACCTCGTGGACCAGGTCCGAGACGGCGGAGCTGTAGCTGTCGCGCTGAGGGGTGCCACTATGCCCATGCGTAGTGATTAACTCTGCAAGGCGATCCGCTAGAAGATGATGCTGATTCGCCCGCTCCTCGGCAATGATGGTCTCGACGAGACCTCGGAAGCGAGACTTATCACCGCGCTGTTCGGCTTCGATGAGATCGAGTAGGAGATCAGAACGGGCCATCGGTGTCTCCTCGTGCCGTAGTTAACACTCCAACTGTATCCGACGTGGGTGCCCCCCGTGCCAACCATGCCGTGAGAACTTTCTTTACTCGTTCAAGCGCCGGGCTTCGCCCGGCGTGCCCCACCTGCGGTGCGTCCGGTCCTCGCTCCGCTGCGGTCCGGGCGCTCCTCGGCGGGCCGCCGCGATGATGCCGGTCCCTCTTAACCAGCAAGATCCGCCTCTCCACGTGTGAGGGGCGGGTCCGCGTGCCGACGCCATCGCGAGGCACGTTGCTGGTCCGGGGGACGGCGCTACGTCGAGGCGCACCTCCTGGTCGCAGGTCCCGAAGGCTTCCACGAGGGGCCTAGGGCTTCACGGCCCGCTGAGGTGAAGAGCAAGTCAGGCGCGCTCGGCACGACGATCTGCCCCACGAGCAGTGACAGGTCGAGGTGGATCTCGACATCGCGGAGCAGCTTGAGGCGTGCGAAGGCTCGCTGCACGTAGGCGCGCGCTTCCTCTCTTGTCCAGCCGTTGAGCCCCATCAGGACCTCCATCACCTGGTCAAGGTCCGGGGCCCGGCCGATGTGCTGCGTGTTGTGGCACGTCTTGCACAGAGCGATGAGGCCAGCAAGGACCTGAGTCAGGCCGTCGCTACGCTCCTCGAAGCGCCAGATCTCGTGGCAGTCGGGATGCTGGACTTTGCGATACGGGCCGTACGACTCGCCACCGCAGATCTGGCACAGCTTCCCGGCGCGGGCCGAGACGCCCAGGCGGATCCGATCCCACTCCGACTCCCGTGCGATCTTGCGGACGTTGGACCCGAAGACCTGGGGCGGGAGCACATCGGCACGCATGCGCACGTGACCGGCCGGCGCATCGGGCATGAGCGTCGGGACGAACAGGTCGTGCCAGTCGGCGGTGGTCATCGGAGCACCACCCCACCACGGACAGCAACGCTGACAGCAACGTGTCCACATGCGTGGTCGTCTCGGCGGCCTCGGGGGACGCAAGCCGCGGGCTCCAGCGGCCTCGGCGGACGACCGTGGACGCCCCGGCTCTGACTACGGATCAGAAGGTTGGGGGTTCGAATCCCTCCGGGCGCACTCTGGTTGAGACAGAGCAGAACGGCCCGCTTCGGCGGGCCGTTCTCGTTTTTCCTAGGGCTCATCTGGGGTTTCTCCTTCTCGCGCGCTTCAGGGGTGCCTCCCTGGTCGCGGGCGTGGTTGCTGCGTTCAGGCGCCCCAGGTGCCGTGTCAGGCGGTGGTGCCCGCGGCGGGAGGCGGCGGTCCTTCGCATGTTGGCGATCGACTCCTCCGCCGCAATGAGATGTGGTGGCAGCAGGGGCGCAACGGTGATGGCGGCCCCCCGACTCACCGGATACGGACGTCCTGCTGACCTCGTGACCGAGCCGCTCCTCCAGTGGTTCCGCGGAACGGAAGCGGAACCCCCTGATCTGCGCGCGGTGTGACGAACATCTCGGATCCGGGCGACGCAGCCGTGAGTCGTCGAGGAGGGGGCCGCCGACCGGGGGAGAGAGGCCAGAGCGGTCCGCCTCGGCGAGATGCTCGGGCTTCTCGGCGGATCTGGTGCTGCGGCGGTCGATGAGCGTGGACGCTCTCGGCGAGCGGAAAGTCGTCCTGCCGCTCGCGAAAAGGAGCCGCCGGACCGCCGGCACGCCTGGCTGTCCTCCTCCCCAAACGCCATCTCGCGCCGTTCTCCCCAGATGACGCCGTCCGCGAGACGGTCACATCGACCTGAGCAATATTCTTTTTTCGTGGGGCTGAAGAGTCGCCGCCGACGCGTTGCGTTCGGACGGCTGAGGAGAGGACATCGGATGAGTCGAACGGAACAGTCGGGGCGGGACGAGCGCGGACGACCACGAGCGCGAACCGCGCGAGCACTTGTCGGGACGACGGCGGGCTGCGTGCTCGTCGGCGGCCTGCTAGGTGGAGGATTGGCGCCGCCTCCTGCAGTCGCCGCCGACGCCCCGCATACGACGATCGAGAACACTCTGCTGCACGGCGGTGCGACGAACGCGGGAATCACGACGATTTCGGCGTGGGTCCGTGCGGGCGAGACGCTCCGTGTGGACCTGCATCCGCTCAAGGCCGGCTCCGGCGCAGGCGAGGGCGAGAGCGGCGGAGGATCGGCCAAGGTGACCGCTCCCGACGGCTCCGTCCTCGACGAGCAGGTCTTCCCACGGGGCGCGCCGCCGTCGGTCTCTGCAGGAGGCTCCTTCGTCGCTCCCGAAACGGGGGTCTACCGGATCGATGTCGCCGACGACGATGTGACCGCTCCGGTCAATCTGCTGTGGAGCGTCGGAGTCGCTGACGCGGGCGGCACCGGGCTCGCGGGTCGTGTGTGGTCGAACTCCTACGCGATCCAGTCCGGAGCGCGCGAGTCGTACTCCTCTCCGGAGGAGCGGCGTTCCTCGTTCACGCTCCACGCCATCACCGAGACGGGCGCGCGGTACGAACTTGGCCTCCGCGGGTACGACGGAGTCGCGTCGACGCTGCAGGCCACCAACAAGGGGAACGTGCGGGTCGGCTCCTCCGACCCCTCCTACCTCTCGGTGCCCATGCCGCAGTCGTCCGAGGCAGGCGGAGTGGGCTCGCAGTACGTACAGGCGTCAGGCCGCTCGGGGATCGACGGCTTGCAGACCTACAAGCTCTTCCTCGATCCGCCGTCGCCGGATCTGCCCGAGTCGATCGCCCCCGACTACCGCGCTCCGACCATCGAGGGGCTCGCTTTCCGGAGGGCGTCGGCGGGGTCGAACGCAGGTTCGTTGACCGGCACGCTCGGTACGCAGCCGGGCACGGTCGTCGTCGATGTGGATGTCGACGGGGACGGCGCCTACGACGGTGCCCGTGACGTCCACCTCTCCAAGATCGCCGGGAAGACCGGACCGTTCTCGGTCGACTGGGACGGCCTCGACGCGCAGGGTGGAGCCGTCGACATCACCGATCCCGACGTGACGTTCCGCGCTGCCGTCGGGAGGACGAACGAGTTCCACTTCACGCGGGTCGATGCGGAGTCCTCCGCGGGCGGAGTCTCGATCGTCCGGTCGACGGGTGGCGACAGCAGCCCGTCCTCGATCCACTGGGACGATTCGCTCCTCCAGGATCCGGGTGCGAAGCGCTACTCGAGCACCGCCGCTGCCACCTCGGGTGAGGGAGGCAGCGACTCGACGGGGGGAGTCCACCGCTGGGAGGGTGACGACTCCGGCGAGGGTCGCGCGCCGAATGAGAACGACTCGGTGCACGGCTCCTACGGGGACCTGCGCGCGATCGACGACTGGACCTCCGGCTCGGATGGAGCTGAAGCCGTCGCCACCCTCGCGCCGCTCACCCCGCACGTGACGATCGCCAAGACGTCCACCGTCGATCCCGGCACCCCGCTCCTGCCCGGGGCGAGGGTCCCGTACCGGGTGACGCTCACCTCCGACGGGTCCGGCGACTACGCCGATGCATCCGTCGTCGACTACCTCGACGAGGGCGTCCTCGACGACGCCGACCTCGACGCCACGACGATCCACACCTCGCACGGCTCGGCGACGGTCGACCCCAGCACCGGTCGGATCAGCTGGACGGCGGGAACGCTCCCCGTCGGGACGACGGCCGAACTGACCTTCGACGTGGTCGTCACCGGGGCGGGCGACGACGCGCTCAGCAACACGGCGTGCCTCGCCGGAGCACCGTTCACACCCTCCGAGTCCGGAACGGGCACCGACGCCAATCCCTGCGCGACCGTTCCACACACCGTCGGCGACGGCGCGCTCCGCCTGAGCAAGACACCCTCGCAGCCCAGCGCGGAGCACGGCGGCACTGCCGGCTTCGACATCGTCGTGGCGAACACCGGCTCGGTCGACGCGACCGACGTCACCGTCACCGATGTGCCCACGCTCGATCACCTGATCGAGCCGACCATCGACACCGGTTCCGGAGGCGTCCAGCCGGCCGCGCAGCCCGTCACCGGTCTCGACATCCCGGCCGGCGGGCAGGTCTCGCTGCACGTGAGCGGGCGAGTGGCCGAGGGCGTCGACGCCTGGACGCTACCCAACAGGGCGACGATCACTCAGCAGCCGGAGGGCTTCGACCCGCCGACGGTAGACAACGCCTGCGTCGACGATGCCGCGTTCTCCTGCGCCGAAATCCCGGTGCCTCCCGTCGAGGGGAGACTCTCGATCGACAAGACGGCCATCGACGAGACCGTCGAGCACGGGCAGCGCGCCGGCTTCCGGATCGTGGTGACCAACGAGGGGACCCGCCCGGCCGAAGGGTTCACCCTCACCGACGTCCCCGAGCTCGAGCACCTGAGCGGCGTGTCGATCTCGCAGGACGGCGGCCCTGAGTCGGCCGACCTCTCCGTCGAAGGACTGTCACTGGCACCGGGTGCCTCGACAACGTTCACCGTCACCGGGCAGGTCGCCGAAGGCGTGGACGCGTGGACGATCCCGAACCGCGCGCGGATCGATGGCGTGCCCGAGGGCTTCACGCCGACCTCGGTGGCGCACGCCTGCGACGACGACGCCTCCTCCAGTTGCGCCCTCGTCACGGTGCCGCCCGTCGGAATGGTCCCCACGGTGCTCGCCTCGACGGGAGCTGTCGCCGGTCCGCTCGCACTGGGCGGGGGTCTGCTCCTGCTCTGCGGGGGCGTTCTGACGGCCGTCCGTCGTCGCGCACTCCGCGCGACGAGCGCGAAGTAACGACTCCGGGTCCCGGGCGGTCGCAGCGCCGCCCGGGACCCCCGATCTCCTCCGAAAGCAGCACAGCATGACTCACGCCGACCTCCCGCTCCGTGTCACCGAGCGCTTCCCCCTTCCCGACGGACGGAGAGGGGTCAGCACCTGGTGGGCGAGCGACCCCGAGCAGCTGGAGCAGCAGCTGCGCACCCGTGCAGGTCACGGGCATCCGGAACGCGAACCCCCGCGGAGGCTTCACCGCTGTCCACCCGGCGTCCTCCTCATCGAGGAGCGCGTCGGCGATGCGCTCCGACCTGTCGCCCCCGAGCTCCTCGCCCGCACCGATCGGCGCTGGCATCGGGCGCTCCTGCGATCGCGACGAGCGGACTGGCTCCGTCGGATGATCGGCCCGCGGGACCTCGCGTCGACGGAGGCGCCGGCCGCCGCCTCTCGATGGGTAGAATCCGCCGATCGCCGGCATCCGCCCGGCTGACGCCGGTGTCGCTGAGGGATGTGATGGATAGCTCTCAGCCGCGATCGTTTCTGGGACCGGGGGAGGGGAATGCCTTCCGAGAAGACTCCCCGGGCCATAGCCTCTCGGAATGAGCGCTCCCGCCGCGTGGTATCCGGATCCGACCGTCCCCTCACTTCTCCGCTACTGGGACGGGAAGGTGTGGACGGAGCATACGCATCCCGTCCCGCAGGCGGGAAACAGCTCAGAGAATGCAGCCCCCCTCGCGGCCCAGCCGATGTCACGACGCGAAAGGCGGGCGGCAGAAGCGGAGGCGGAGGCGCAAGCACAAGCCGATGTTCAGGCGCAGGCAAGTGCGGAGAGGCGATCGGGTCCCGAGTCCACATCCCGTTCGGAGAGGAACTCGCCCGCCTCGGTGCGGTCCCGATCCGAATGGAGTGCGCCAATGCACCTGCCGCTCCCCGTGGAGGAGGAGGCGCCGACCCGGCCCGTACTCCATTCGGATCAGGAAGTGCCCACACAGTCTCGATCCCTCTCCGCGGCGTCCGCGTCTCAGGAAGCGGAGATCCTGAGCCAGGAACCGGACGTGCTCGACGAATTGACCAGACCAGCCGAGGAGCCGCCGCTCACCGGGTCGGCGTCCGTGACCGTCCCGTTCTTCGGGGCCCGCAGGTTCGCCAGGGACCTGGCCGCCCGCGTCGCCGAACTGGAGGCGTCGATCGAGAAGTACGGGCTGCTCGAGCTGATCGAGCTCGACGCGGAGAAGGAACGCCGGGCGTCGGAGATCGCCGCTCAGCACTCCGCGAGCGAGGCGGCCGCCGCGCAGCGCATCGCCGAGACCACTGCGCGCCTCGCCACCTCCGGCGCCGTGCTCGCGGCGCTCGAAGCAGATATCGCTGCGCGGCGATCAGACCTCTCGGCACTGCAGGAGGAGATCATCGGTGTCCGCGGTTCTCTCGAGATCCAGGAACTCGGTCTGTACGACTACGAGCATCCAGCGGAATCCTCAGCGGACCTCGCGACCCGCTTGGAAGCACTCCGATCCGAGATCAAGACCGCCGTACGGGAGAAGAGGGCGGCACACTCGGCCGCCACCTTCACGTTCAACAACTCGCAGACCCAGGGTCGCACGTTCCTGCGTGATATGACCAAGCTCCTCCTGCGCGCCTACAACGCAGAAGCGGAGAATTGCGTGAAGACGGTGCGTGCCGGCAATCTCGCCACCGCCCAGGCGCGACTGAGCAGGGCCGCCGAGACGATCGAGCGCCAAGGATCGATGGTCTCCCTCACCATCGATCCGGAGTACCACTGGATGCGCCTGACGGAGATCCAGCTCGCCAACGACCACCTCCAGGCTCTGCAACGGGAGAGAGAACTCGAGCGTGCTCGACGCGATGAGCTCAGGGAGCAACGGAAAGCGGAACAGGAACTCGCCAGGGAACACGAGCGCCTCGACAAGGAACGTGCCCACTACATCGCAACCCTCTCGGCCCTCGAAGCCAACGGCGACACCGCCGGAGCCGAGCGCCTCCGGGCGAGGATCGAGGACGTCGATCGAGCGCTCACGGACGTGGACCACCGCGCCGCCAACGTCCGCGCCGGCTACGTCTACGTCATCTCGAACAGAGGAGCCTTCGGCGGTGGCATCGTCAAGATCGGGATGACGCGCCGCCTCGAACCCATGGACCGGGTGTACGAACTCGGCGGCGCCTCTGTGCCCTTCCGCTTCGATGTCCATGCGCTGTTCTTCGCGGACGACGCGGTCGGGATCGAGACCATGCTCCACCAGACGTTCGCATCCCGCCGCGTCAACCGCGTCAATCTGCGCCGAGAGTTCTTCTTCGTCACACCCGAGGAGGTTCTGGAGCAGCTCAAGGCGCACTCGGTCGAAATCGTCGAGTTCCGAACAGAGGTCGCGTCGGAGGAGTACCTCGCCAGCGTCGCTCTCACCACACCGGCGAGCTGAGGAGAGACCCGCCCGACGGGGCGTCGACGCGGGACCAGGCCGTTCGCGCGCTCAAGCGGCGTGCTCCGCCGGATCCGCACACTCACGCTCGTCCGTCTCACCCCGCTCGGCGCGGTCCTCCGGCCCGTCGGCAGTCGCGAAACGCGCCCGCTCCAACCCGGCGAGCAGCACAGCGAACGCGTCCTCGAGGGCCTCCGTGTCACGCAGGAGCACGCGCTCGCCAGTCGCGGCATCGAGGCGGACGGTCCGATAGGTCGGGCGCGGGAGGTCAGGGACAAGGGTGATGACCCCCAGCACGGCACCGTTGCGCCTCGCGCGGGCGACCCAGCGGTTGGCGTGGGTGCGGGACAGGATCATGACCGGGACCGTCCTCGGTGACGTGATGCGGGAGCGGGACTGCGGCGATCCTCTCGGAGTTCGCTGCACGAAGCACCACCGATTCCTGTGCTCGAGACCAGGAGGGCGGATCAGCGTGCTTGCGCCGCGCCACCCAGCGCGCACACGAACCCGGGCGCGACCGGATCGGCGGCGCCGCCGACCGGTCCGCTGCCGGTCGCGGAACCGTCAGGCGCACCGCAGCCGGAACCGCTCGTGCGCCTCCGCGCCGTCGACGAGATCGGCCAGCAACTCGCCGAGGACCGGCCCGAACTTGAATCCGTGCCCCGAGAATCCGGTCGCGAGAGTGATCCGCCCGACCCGGTCGAGCACGAAGTCCTCCGTGGGCGTGCTGTCGTACAGGCAGCTGATCGGATCCGCAGTCGCGGCGTCGACCCCGGGGACCCATTCCGCGACGTAGGCGGCGAGGCGGGCGAGCGCTTCCGGCTCCGCGACGAAGCTGCGCAGATCGGGATCGACGACCGGCCCGGTGCCGTGCTCGCCGACCTTCACGCCGACTCCCGGCGTCGACAGCCCGTAGACCACCGGCAGCCCGGCCCGGTGGTGCGCGAAGCTCGGCCACGGGTCGAGGGGGAGCACCGTCGTGAAGTGGGCGGGCTGCTCCTGGGTGATCCGCACGGGAGGGAGGCGCCGACCAGCGTCCGCGACCAGGCCGCGAACGAGCTCGGGCGTCCAGGATCCACCGGCGACCACCACCGCATCGGCCGTCAGATCGCCGTCGTCGGTGAGCACGCGGACCCCAGTCGCCCGCTCCTCGAGGCCGAGCACCCGTGTCCCTGTCCGGAGGTGCGCGCCGCGCCCGAGAGCGGAGTCGAGCATGGCGTCGATCGCCGCCGCCGCGTCCAGGCGACCGCCCTCCGCGTGCAGCAGCACGTCCGTCTCGAACCGCAGCCCGGGCCAGCGGCGCTGAGCCTCGGCGGCGGCGAGCCGCACCACTGGAATCCCGTCGCGGAGCAGGGCCGCCTCGATGCCGCGCAGAACGGAGGCGTCGCCGTGGTCGAGCGCACCCACCGGGCTCAGCAGTCGCCTCCCCGTCTCGGCCTCGAGCCGTGCCCAGGCCCGCCCAGCGAGTCCGGTGAGGGCGCGGTAGTCGTCCTCGACGTAGCCGCGGCGGAAGATGCGCGTCGCGCCGTGCGAGGAGCCGCGGTCGTGTCCCCGCTCGAACTGCTCGAGCAGCACCACGCGATCGCCGCGTTCGGTGAGGGCGCGCGCCGTCGCCGCTCCGACCAGGCCGGCTCCGACGACGACGACGTCGCGGGTCACGGGGCTGCCCTCGCCGCCCGGCGGCGGACGGGCAGCGCTGCGACATCGCGCACCCGCTCGCCGACGTTCACCTGGCCGGGTTCGGGGTGGGGCGACCTCGCCTCGACCTCGCCTGGCGTCGCCTGCCGCCCTCCGATCACCACCGCGACACTGGCGAGCTCGGAGGCGGCCGGCCCGCTGAGCGGGACGGGCGCTCCGGTGAGGATATCCATGCGGGCAGTCAAGCAGGTCAGGACGAAGACCGCGTCCTCATCGCCCGGTCGGCGTCGGTGTTGTCCGTCGGTGACTGAGGCAATCTGCTGGCTATCTCGCGTGTCTTCCTGCCGCAGATGTGAGTGGCTCTCTCGGCTCTCTCGGCGCTCGACCGCCCCACCTGGGGGCTCAGACGCCGCCGGATGCCTGCTCGGCGTGCCGGTCGTAGGCGACAGTGCGACAGTGCGACAGCGCGGCGGCGATCGACGGTGACCGCCGCAACGGTGTCGAGTAACGGCCCTGGTCGGTCATGCCGGGGCCGACGCGGGAGACGGACGTTGGTCGCGCCCCTTCGTCACGTCGGATCGTGTCCACGTCGATCACCGAATGCCGCCACCGTGTCGCCGCCACATCGCGCGAGTGGCGTTGCATCGCCCATCGGTGAACGCAGCCCGAGACCGTCGTCCTGCGCGCGTCATCGTCGTCGCCGAGCCGGCCTCCCTCCTGCCCACGCGCGCGACGATGCGGTCTCCGCTCTCGTGGCCGACCGACTCGCCGCCGCCCTCCGGCTTCTGCCGCCCCACCCGCCTTCGACTCGCCGGTGTCGAGCCGGTGCTCCAGCTCCTTCGGGGTCATGGTGACGGCGTCGCAGGTCGTCAGCTTCTCGCCGTGGGTGGGCGGCGCGTCAGTGGGCCCCCGCGCGGGCATCGATCGTCACCGTCGCAGCGTGACCGAACAGGGAGAGGTCAAGCCCCGTGCGTGCTCCGACGGCGCGCGTAGCGTCGGAGGAGTCCGTACCAGCCGACCAGCGCCGGCACTCGCCGCCGGCAGAGAAAAGGTCTTCATGCCCTCCCGCAACACTCTCGTCCGCAGTCTCCACGACCTCGGAGCCGCCGCCTGGTTCGGCGGCTCGCTGATGGGCGCTGTCGGGTTGAACGGCGCCGCGTCCACCTCGGCAGACCCGGCGGAGCGTCTCCGCCTCTCCTCGAACGGATGGGCACGCTGGACCCCGGTGCAGTTGGCCGCGATCACCGCGCACGGCGTCGGCGGCATCGGTCTGATCCTCGCGAACAAGACGCGTCTCACCAACCAGCGCGAGAGCCGCACTAACACTGTCGTGAAGACCATCGTCACCGGCCTGGCCGGCACCGCCTCGGTGGTCGCCGCGGTCGCCGGAGCGACGCAGGCCAAGCGCGCCGACGAGGGCGCGCCCGGCGTGACCGAGGCGTCCCCGCAGAACTCGCAGGAGCTGACCACGGCCCTGCGGGTGCAGAAGATCACTCAGTGGGCGATCCCGCTGCTCACCGGCGTCATCATCGTCCTCGGCGCCCAGCAGGGCGAGCAGCAGCGGCCGGTGAAAGGCCTCTTCGAGACGACGGCGCGGATGTTCCGCCACTAGTCGTCACCACTCGTGCGGAGAACCTCGGCTGGGAGTACTCGGACTCCACCGTCGTGGACGAGGGCTGCTCTCGGCCGAGGTCCGGCGTGCGGGGCTCGCGCCGGCCTGCGCCGCGAGGGAGGTGGCCTGGGCGCCCCGCCTCGCGCGCCCCGCCGCCGCTGAGGTGTGACCGCCTCGACCACTCCGGACGGATCCGTCGGAACGTCCCGGGATCCGCGCGGCTAGGCCGTTCCTCCGACGGTCATCCGGAGTGGCGAACGCGATCGACCGGGCGCGGGTCTGCCGAGGAGGCCTCCTCCGGCACGCGGCTCAGGATGTCGCCCGGCTGGCAGCCGAGGACCTCGCAGATCGCATCGAGGGTCGAGAAGCGCACGGCCTTGGCGCGGCCGTTCTTCAGGATCGAGACGTTCGCCGTGGTGATGCCGATCGCCGCCGCGAGGTCGGTGACCGACATCTTTCGCTTGGCGAGTTCGACGTCGAGGTGCAGGACGATCGCCATCAGACGACCTCGGAGAGTTCACTGCGCTGTGCGACGGCGAGGTGCAGGAGCCGCCGCATGACCACCACGAGCAGCGCGAGGGCACCGGAGGCGGCGGCCACGAGCAGGAGGACGACCACCAGGAGGGGGACGGAGACGACGACGGCCGAGGCGACGGCGCCGAGCACCGCGAACACGGCGCCGAACGCGAAGGCGCCGATCGCGACGTCGACCCAGATGTCGGAGCGGCGGTCGCCCGAGAACAGCACGTCGTCGTAGGCGAGGGTCAGCAGGCGCCAGACCGCGACGATCACCGCCTCCACACAGAGGACGCCCGCGATCGCGACGGCCACGAGCACCGCGTCCATCGGGCCGCCCTCCAGCACCTTCGCCGCCATCGGTCCGACGCCGGCCTGGATGAGGACGCAGCCGAGGAGGAGGACGATGAGCAGAGTGCGCAGGGCGCGGAGGACGTTTCGTGGCATAGCGAGCTCCAAAGTATCGAAAGACATGCGTTTCGTATCGACTTTCAATACTGTCTCCCGATCGTCCCCGGGGCAAGCCGTCGGCGAGGGGTGGCGGTCCTGGCGGCGCGGCGCGCGCCCCGGGCGATCGAGGCAGCGGGTCCGGAGGCTCGACCAGCGTCGCGATCGCCACAACCGCGTCCGGGGCCAGGCTGTGGTCCGCGCTACTGCCGCGCGAACGCCTCCCGGTAGAGGGCGGCGAGCTCGGGGGAGCTCTGCCCGCTGAGCCCGCAGGTCAGGATCGTGTCGCCGTCGGCTGCGATCAGGTAGTCGACGCCCGTCTCAAACGCGATCGGAGCGCCGTCGACGGCCGACTCCCGGCCCTGGCCGACCGTCACGGAGTCGCCGACCTCGCCCGCGAAGCGCTCGAGCACGCGCAGCGTGACCGTGCGCCTGTCGATCGAGCGCACCTCCGCGCGGAACGCGAGCTGAGCCGGGGCGAGCGCGGCGGCCGTCACCGGCGAGCACATCGCCGAGGGCCCGCCCGTGCTCGGCAGCGTGAGCGTCGAGGTGCTGCCCCCGCCCACTCCGAGCGCGAAGGGCAGCAGGAGCGAGGCGGCGGCTGCCGCGCTGAGCGCCCCGACGCCGACGATCAGCCAGGGGGAGCGGCGGCGGGGGCGCGTCGTGCGCGCGCCGGTCGCGATCGCGATGTGCTCCGCGAGCTCGTCGCGGCTGAGCGGAGGGAGGCTGCGCGCAGGATCGACGGCTCTCAGGAGGCGGCGGGCGTCCTCGTCGTCGGTTCCGGTCATCTGGCCCGTCGCTTCGGGCGGGTGCGGATCGAGGGAGTCATAGAGCTCTGCGAAGCTGCGCCGCGCACGGTGCAGGCGGATCGAGACGGTGTCGGCCGGGACGCCGAGGACCACCGCGATGCCGCGGACGTCGAATTCCTCCCATGCCCAGAGGTGCAGCAGCTCGGCGTCCGAGTCCCGCAGGCGCGCGAGCACGAGGCGTGTCCGCTCGTCGGCAGTGGACGCGCCTTCGGCGTCGTCGATCTGCACCTGCGGAGGATCGACGACGGCGATCCGCTGCGCCAGCATCACCTGGCGACGCTGCATCCGCCGAGCGTTCTGCAACTCGAGGCGGGCCACGCCGGTCGCCCACGGGACAGGGTCGTCCTCGGGCAGGTCGTCGCTGCGGCGCCGGAGCGTCGAGAGCGTCGCGGTGAGCGCGTCGTCAGCGGTGGCGGAGTCGGTGCGCCGCCAGAGGTAGCGGCGCACGGGATCGGCGACCGCGGCAGCGACCGCGGCGAACCGGTCGGGACCCGCGAGGGGAGCTGGCATGTGCCTCATGTTCCCTCCTGTTCGTGAGAGGTGCCCGCCTTTCACCGGCGCGTTGAGCTGTGATTCCGCCCAGGGCGCCGCCACGACGCGGGCGCCGCGCCGACTCCGACCGTCAGGGGGAGGAGACTCCGACGAGTTCCAGCCAGCCGGCGACGAACGGCTCGATGTCGTCCACCTCGTCGAACGCGAGCGCATCGAGGTCGACCCCGCGGCACTCGACGGTGAGCACGTGCCCCCGCACCGAGGCGGCGGCGCGCACGGCACCGGCGCCCTCCCACACCTCGAACGGCTCCGGGGCGCCGTCGACCGGGATCTCGGCGATGCGGGTCGGCGCGGGTAGCGCCTCCGGCTGCATGAACGAGACCGGAGCCTCCTCCCGGCAGCACAGCAGCGCCACGTCGTGACGCGGGTCGCCGAGCGTCGTGCGCGTCTGCACCGAGGGCAGCGCCGCGCCCGGCAGGGCCGCACCCGCGAGGAACGACAGGCCCCTCGGCCCGCCCGCGAACACCCACTCTCCGAGCAGCCTCGGCCCGCTCCAGCCGGACACCGCCCAGAGGGGCAGATCGCCGAACGACCCGCGGATCCGCGCCGCCCACTGGTACAGGCGCACGGCGGACTGCGCCTCGTCGAGCCGACCGGTGCCCTCCATGGCCCGATCGTAGGACGGCCGCCCTCGACGGGCCAGGCCCTCGCTACCCTGAACCTCGACCCCCGCCTCTCTTCCCCGCCGAGGAGCCCCGTGCCCGACGGCGGGCCTCTCCCGGCGATCGGCCGGCTCGGCGGCGACCCGCAGGAGCACTGACCGCCCGGACGCGGCCTGCTCTCGGGACGCGGCAGGCCCGCGGCGCCTCCCGAGCATCACTGCGCCTACCACTTTTGGGGGAGGCCGCAACCCGGTGCGCTCCCAGGCGGCTCCCGCCTAACGTCGAGCACGACGACCGCAGCAGCGGAACGCCGCACACCGAGTGAGACAGCAAGGAGCACCACCGTGCCGCAGATCATCGAGACCGTCGACGTCAACGTCCCCGTGTCCGTCGCCTACAACCAGTGGACCCAGTTCGAGGAGTTCCCGCGCTTCCTCGACGAGGTCGAGTCGATCCAGCAGGTCACCGACACCCTCACCGTGTGGAAGGTGAAGGTCGGCCCGGTCGAGCGCGAGTTCGAGGCCAACATCACCGAGCAGCACCCCGACGAGCGCGTCGCCTGGAACAGCACCGGAGGCGAGACCGACCACGCCGGTGTCGTCACCTTCCACAAGCTGTCCGCCTCCGAGACCCGCGTCACCGTGCAGCTCGACTGGGAGCCCAAGGGCTTCCTCGAGACGCTCGGCTCGCTCGTCGGAGCCGGCAGCCACGCGGTGAAAAAGGACCTGGACAACTTCAAGGAGTACATCGAGAAGCAGGGCACCCCGGACGGCTCCTGGCGCGGCGACGTCGAGGCCTGAGCTCATGACGGACAGCATCCCCGCCGACTCCGACTCGGAGGGCGCGAAGAAGCCCGGCGGCCTCGGCGGCGACGCCACCATCCCCGACTCCGAGGATGGGCTGGCGGTGGGCGTCTCGGGCGACTCCCACTTCAACCCCGAGGAGGACGCTCCCGAGGAGCCCTCCGAGAGCTGACCGCTCTGCCTCAGCGAGATGCCACTTGTGCGCGCGAGACGCCGTGAGGCCTGCGCACAAGTGGTCTCTCGCTGTGGAGGCTCAGCCCCAGGCGCGGGTGTACTGCGGCGGCACCGGGAGCGGCGCGCCGAGTTCGCGCGCCATCCGCACCGGAGCGTTCGGGTCGCGCAGCAGCTCGCGCGCCAGCAGCACCACATCGGCGTCGCCGTTCGCGACCACGCCCTCCGCTTGCTCCGCCGTGGTGATCAGTCCCACGGCTCCGACCAGCGCACCCGTCGCCCTCCGCAGGTCGCGGGCGAACGGCACCTGGTAGAGCGGGGCCACCGGGATGCTCGCGTGCACGAGGCCGCCGGTGGACACGTCGAAGAGGTCGACGCCCTCGGCGCGCGCCCACTCCGAGACGGTGATCGTCTCCTCCAGCGTCCAGCCGCCCTCGGCCCAGTCCGTCGCCGAGAAGCGCACGAGCAGCACGAGGTCGCCGATCTCGGCGCGGATCGCGCGGACGACCTCGAGCAGCAGGCGCGCCCGGTTCTCGAGCGGGCCGCCGTAGGAGTCGTCGCGCCGGTTCGAGAGCGGCGAGAGGAACTGGTGCAGCAGATACCCGTGCGCGGCGTGCAGCTCGATCACGTCGAAGCCCGCGTCCACGGCGCGGCGGGCGGAGGAGCGGAAAGCCTCGACGAGGCCGGGCAGATCCTCTGCGGCGAGCTCCCGCGGCTCGGCGTAGCCCTCGAAGGCCACGGCCGACGGGGCGACGGTCGGCCAGCCGCCGTCCTCCGGCGGCACGGAGCCGCGTCCGCTCCATTCGCGGTAGGTCGAGGCCTTGCGGCCGGCGTGAGCGAGCTGCACTCCCGCGAGTGCGCCCTGCCCGTGCACGAAGTCGACGACCGGCGCCCACGCGTCGCGCTGCTCGTCGTTCCAGAGTCCGGTGTCCCACGGGCTGATCCGCCCCTCCGGGACGACCGCGGTGGCCTCCGCGATGACGACACCGACTCCGCCGCGCGCGAGGGAGCCGAGGTGTACGAGGTGCCAGGGCGTGGGCACGCCGTCCTGCGCCTCCACCGAGTACTGGCACATCGGAGCCGCCCACAGGCGGTTGCGTGCCGTCCTCGAGCGGAGCGTCAGCGCCTGGAACAGTGCGCTATCAGTCATGGTCTCTCCTGTCCTGCTGCCCCCAGTGCACCCGCGCCGCTGCGAGATGCCACTTAGGTACGCGACGCGCCGGGGAAGGCGTACGCACGTGGCATCTCGCGGAGGGGGGGCACGTGCTGCAACCGGGCCCGGGGCCCGGGTATGCCCGGGTCAGCGTGGCCAGGTCGATCCGGGCGCGTCCTGCCAGACGGTGCTCGGCGGAGCGAGCGACTCCAGCTCCTCGAACAGCGCATCGGGGATCTCGAGCGCGTCGTCGGCCACGAACGAGTCGTAGTGCTCGGAGGAGGTGGCGCCGACGACCGTCGTCGTCACGCGCGGGTCGCGGGTCGAGAACTGCAGCGCGGCGGCGGCGAGCGAGACGCCCGCCCGGTCGCAGGCCGCTCCCATCGCGGCGACGGCGTCGACGATCTCGCGGGGCGCGGGCTGGTACGCGTAGGAGGCGACCGGCTCGGGCCAGCGCGCGAGCGCGCCTCCGCCGTAGACCGCCGCGTTGACCACGATCACGCCGCGGTCGACGGAGGCGTCGATCAGCTCCTCGGACGAGCGGTCGACCAGGGTGAAGCGGTTGTGGGTGATCACGGCGTCGAACAGCCCCGTGTCGACGTAGTGGCGCAGCATCGGTGCCGGCCCGCCCGAGATGCCGATCGAGAGCGCGACGCCCGCCTCCTTCATCGCCACGAGCGCGCGGACGGGGCCGTCCTCGGCGAAGGCCTCGTCGTACGAGATCCGCTCGGGGTCGTGCAGGTAGAGCAGCGGGAGGACGTCCATCCCGAGCCGCTCGCGACTCTCGTCGAGGCTGCGCCGCATCCGCTCCGCCGAGTAGCTGCCGGTCGTCGGGTCGCGGTCGAGCTTGGTGACGACGGTGATGCCCTCGGGGACTCCGCCGCGCGCTTCGAGCGCCTCGCCGATCAGGCGCTCGCTGTGACCCTGCGTGTACTCGTTCGAGGTGTCGATCACCGAGACGGGGCGGGAGCCGGGGTCGGAGTCGAGGACGCGCTCGAGCGCCGGCACCCGGTCGAGGTCGGCGACGCGCTCGGGCCGCCACGAGGTGCCGAGGGTGAGCCGGGTGACGCTGGCACCCGACGGGCCGAAGGGTCGGAGGCGGGAGGGCTGCGGAGTCATCCGCCCAGCCTGGCAGCGCCGGGGCCTCCGCCGCATCCTGACAGGAGGTGAACGGTCGGTGGACGGGAGCGGTCCGCCTCGACATCGCTTCTCCCGCTGTCGGCCGAGAAGCGTCATGAGCGTCCAGGACGAACGCGCGTGCTGACCGAGGGAGGCTGGCAGAAGTCGCCCTCTCACGTCCGCCGACGTCCCGGCCACCCCTCACACCTCGCGCGCCCGCGGGATCCGCAGACCGAGCAGCGCGCTCGCGCCCAGCAGCACGAAGGCGGAGGCGAACGCCGCCGCAGGCGAGGCGGCGTCGGCGAGTGCGCCCGCGAGCAGTGGCCCGATCACGCCGCCGAGGTCGGACGCGGCCTGGAACACCGATACCGGCTTGCCGCCGCGCTCGCCCGCCGCATCGCCGACCAGTGCGCCGGGCGCCGTGCCCATGAAGGCGGCCGCCGCTCCGTAGACGCAGAGCAGCACGACGAGCAGCCACAGCTCCGAGACGAACGGCATCGCGAGCATCGCCACCGCCGCGACCGCGAAGCCGCCGATCAGCGCCGGCCGCCGCCCCACCGTGTCCACGAAGCGGCCGGCCGGAGCGAGGGCAATCGTCTGCACGACCGCGGCGATCGCGAACGCGATGCCCGTCCAGGCGGGCTCCCCGCCCAACCCCTCGACGACGAGCACGGGAACGAGTGTCGCCCGGACGCCCATCGCCGACCAGCCGAGAGCGAAGTTGGCGAGCACGGCGCTCTGGTAGCGGCGGTCACGGGCGACCTCGCGCAGCGGGCGCACGGCACCGCGGACTGCGGGTACGGCGTCGCGCTCGGGACGCCGCAGCAGCACGAGACCGACGAGCCCGGCGATCGCGAGCGTGCCCGCGTAGAAGAAGAAGGGCGCGGTCAGCGAGATCGCCGTCAGCACGCCGCCCACCGCAGGCCCGGCCATGCCGCCGAGCAGGAACCCGCCCTGGTAGAAGCCGATCGAGCGGCCCCTCCGCTCCGGGCTGGCCGTGCGCAGGAGGAGCGTCATCGCCGCGACCGAGAACATCGCGGAACCGACTCCGCCCGCCCCGCGCAGCACGAGCAGTTGCGGGTAGTCGGCGGCGAGCCCGACCAGCGCGCTCGAGAGCGCGACGATGCCGATGCCGGTCGCGAGCACCAGCCGCTCGCCGAACCGGTCGACCACCGGCCCGACGAAAGGATTCGCGATCAGCCGCATCAGCGCGAACGCCGACACCACCGCGCCGACCGCCGTGTAGTCGACTCCGAAGCTGCGGACGTAGGTGGGCAGCACCGGCACGACGACGCCGAAGCCCAGCATCACGAAGAACGCGACGACTCCCAGCACGAGGACGTCGCGCGGCAGCGTCTCGCGGTCTCGGGACCGCCACGGAAATCGCACCCGACGACGCTACCCCGTGCGCCGCCTCCTGCCCGCCTCCTCCCTCTTCTGTCGTGACGTCCCGCGCTCTCCCCGGCCGGGAGCGGCGCGTGAGGGCAGCGGGCGGCCGAGCGGGCCCCGTTCCGTGTCCTCTCGCCAGGTGGCCGTCAGTCAGTGGGAGGAGGCCGTGCTCGGTCCGGCGCCGATCGACCAGACCCGTGGCGGCACCGCGCCGGTGACGGCGTGGTCGCCCACGATCCGCGCCTTGAACACCCAGGGGTTGTGGCTCGCGGCCGTGCGGGCGTTGCGCCAGTGCCGGTCGAGGTTCTTGCGGGTGCTGACTCCGGAGGCGCCCAGCGCGTCGAAGATGTCGGAGGTTGCGCGGGTCGCGAGCTGTGTCAGCACGATCTGCGCCTGCGCCGACTCCAGCTCTGCCAGGTCGTTCAGGCGCTCGTCCTCCGCGGAGTCGTCGCCGAGGGCCGCGTCGTGCGCGCGCTGCAGCGCCTGCGCCGCCCGCTCGACGATCGCCGACCCCGCGTACGCCGCCGCCGAGACCTGCCCCACCACTTGCAGAATCTGCGGATCCGCCGCGAAGGAGTCGGCGTTGCCGTGCGAGAAGATCCGCCTGCGATCCCGTACCTCCGCGGCGATCTCACGCTCGGCCCCCGCGATCGATCCGGCGAGGACCGCGAGCAGCACGGCCTGGTAGAAAGCGGTCTGGTAGCGGAACCGCGTGGCGAAGTCGATGACGTCCTCCGCGGCGACGACCGCCTCCGTGAAGGTGGTGGTGCCCGAGCCGGTCGTGCGCTGCCCGAATCCGTCCCAGTCGTCGGCGTGCTCGACCCCGCCCTGGTGTGCGTCGACGATCGCGATGACCGTCTGACCGGTGTCGGTGCGCTGCGCGAAGGTGTCGATCCAGTCGGCGAAGATGCTGCCCGTCGAGTAGTACTTGGCTCCCGTGACCGTGAAGCGAGTCGGGTCGCCGTCGACCGGGACCAGCTTCGTCTGCACCTCGCCGATCGCGACCGTGCCGATCTCGGTCCACGCGTTCCCGCCGAGCTGTCCGTCGGCGAAGCGGCGGAGCCAGCGCTCGCGGGTCCCGTCGGTCGCCAGCAGCCGGTCCTCGACCAGCGCGAAGTGTCCGCGCAGCGCCTGCGGAATGTTGGAGTCGGCGGCGGCCAGCTCGGTCAGCAGCCGGAAGAGCTGCGGGAGGGTCGCCCCGGCGCCGCCCGCTTCCACCGGCACGCGCACCGCGCCGAACCCCGCAGCGGCCAGCGCCCGGATCTGCTCGACCGGCAGTTCGCGGTTGCGCTCCCGCCCGGCAGAGCCGGCGGCGATCTCGGCGAACAGCGGGCGGAACCTCGCCGCCAGCTCCTCGTACTCGGGAGCCGCTTCGACAGCGGGCTCTGCTCGGGTCACGGTCATGATCGGCTCCTCTCGCGCTGCGCCCGGCCGGGCCGCACGCCACGACGGTATTCGCGACGCCCCGGCCTCGCGCGGTCTGTGTCCCTCCGTGACATCGAGGAGCCTCCGCCGCGCGGCCGGACGCGGGAATGCTCCGCCCCGAGCAGCGTTGGCTCTGGGGATGGCTTCTTCCGCACACGTCCACCCGTCCGACTCCCGCCGTGCCCTCGTCGTCGGAGCGACCGGCATCGGCGGGTCCGCCCTCGTCGACCTGCTCACCGAGCGGGGCTGGGCGGTCAGCGCTCTGTCGCGGCGTCCTCTCGCCGAGCGACCCGGTGTCACTCCGCTCGCCGCCGACCTCCTCTCGGCCGACGACCTCGCGCGGGTCCTCGCCGACCAGCGCCCGACGCACGTCTTCTTCACCGCCTGGTCGCGGCAGGCGACGGAGGAGGAGAACATCGCCGTGAACGGCGGCATGGTGCGCGACCTGCTCGCCGCCCTTGCGCACGCTCCGGTCGAGCACGTGGCCCTGGTGACCGGGCTGAAGCACTACCTCGGTCCGTTCGAGGCCTACGGTCAGGGCGCGATGCCCGACACTCCGTTCCACGAGGAGGAGGAGCGCCTCGATGCTCCGAACTTCTACTACGCGCAGGAGGACGAGCTGTTCGCGGCGGCCGAGCGCGCGGGCTTCGGCTGGTCGGTCCACCGCTCCCACACGGTGATCGGGTACGCAGTGGGCAATGCGATGAACATGGGGCTCACCCTTGCGGTCGCCGCCTCGATCCACCGCGCGCAGGGCACCCCGTTCGTGTTCCCCGGGTCGCGCACGCAGTGGAACGGCCTGACCGACATGACCGATGCGACGGTCCTGGCCGAGCAGATGGTCTGGGCCTCGACGTCGGAGGCCGGGCGCGACGAGGCGTTCAACGTCGTCAACGGCGACGTGTTCCGCTGGCGCTGGATGTGGTCGCGGATCGCGGAGTACTTCGGTGTCGAGCCGGTGGGTCCGGGGGAGGAGCCGCAGCCGCTCGAGCAGCAGATGGCCGGGGCGGGCGAGACGTGGGATCGTCTGGTCCGTGAGCACGACCTCGCCGAGCCGGACCTCGCGAGGGTCGCCTCCTGGTGGCACACCGATGCCGATCTCGGGCGCCGGATCGAGGTCGTCACCGACATCGGCAAGTCGCGGCTGGCCGGATTCACGACCTACCACCGCACCGTCGACTCGTTCACGGCGCTCTTCGACCGCTACCGGCAGGAGCGTTTGATCCCGTAGCCGCGCTACGCCACAGCCGGGCCCTCCTGCTGCACCGGCATCAGGGCCTCCGGGGACAGCTGGTGCCGGACGAAGCGGAGCGTGAAGCTGCGACGGTCGCCGCTGGCGATCCTCTCTGCGAGGACGCGGATGCCGAGCACGGCGACGACGCGCCACTGTTCGGGTTCGTGTCCGACGACGGCGTAGAAGACGTCGCCGGGCCGGACGGGCACGGCGACGGTCGTGGGGATTCTCGTGCCGCTGGTCATGACGCCGACTCCTGGAGCTGGCGGACCTCGCGAGGGCGCGGGTGCTCCGCGCGGCCGTCCGCCGATCGCTCAGGAGGGGGGCCCGAGCGACCGGCGTCCGGTCATGCACGCGACGCAGAGGTCGAGCCCGCCGAAACGACCTCGCGCCGCACTGGCAGTGTAGAGCTGTCTTCCTGACGATCGCACGGAATGTCAACCACTTGCGAACGCGCTTATCGGCGTCTGAGAACGTTCGGAAACGACAGAACCCGCCTCCCAGGTGGGAGGCGGGTCGGGTCGTGCTGCTGCGGCAGAGGCCGATCGAGTGCCTACTCGGTCGGGGGACGTCAGGCCGCGGGCTCCGCTCGGCGGAGTGGGACGGCGGCGGTCGTGGTCGGTTCGGCCACGATGCGCAGGCCCGCACCGCTGTTCGCCCGCTCCATCAGCGCTTCGACCCACTCGGGGTTGATCGTGGGCTGGCGGCTGCCCTTGAACTCGAACTGGATCGGGATGGTGGGGTGCATCCAGATGCCACGGCGCCCGGTCCCGGCCTGGGGGCTGGCATCGAGCGTGAGAAGGAAGCGCTCGTCGCGGCGGAACTTGTTGATGACGACGATCTGGAGATGGGCGAGGGCGCGGTCCTCGACCTCGATGGCGGCAGGAGGCGTGCCGTACAGGATGGTGCCCATGGTCTTCTCCGATCTGACGAGCGAGTGGCTGACGGAGCCGACCCTATATCGCTAGAAAGACTGGCCACTAGTTGAGCTAGCTACTGAGGTCTGGGACTGCGTTTTCTGTCCATCAGCCTCGGACGAGGCCTCGAGATCACGCCCGTTCTCAGCCTCGGACTCCGTGCGGCCGAACTGCTCTGAGTGGACGCTCAGGGTGGGAGCGACGGGAGCGACTCAAGCGCGGCGCTGCTCGGGCGCGTCGTCCGCTGACGCGAACTCGTCCTGCGACACCGCGGGGACGAGGAGCGGATCGGCGTCGGCCGGACGCTCGACGATTCCGCGCAACGTCTCGAGGAAACGCACGACGACGCCCGTCTCGGCCGGGCTCAGAGCCTCGGCGGCCTCGAGCATCCGGCGGTGCATCTCGTCGAGGGTCTCGCGGACCTCGCGGTGGGAGGTGGGGGTCGCGACGATGCGGATGGCGCGGCGGTCGCTCGGGTGCGGCTCGCGCACGACGTGGCCGCTCTTCGCGAGCCGGTCGATGAGCACTGTCGTCGAGGCGGAGGAGATGCCGAGATACGCCGCCAGATCCTTCGGGCTGACATGCCTGCCCTTCTGCTGGCGGCGCATCAAGAACTGGACGGCCAGCAGATCGTTCTCGCCCATGCCCATGGAGCCTCGGGTCCGGCGGCGCATCGCCGCCTCGGCCGTGCGGAACGAGCGCATCGCAGCGAGGACCTCGACGGCTCCCGGCTCGGACGCCTCGCCCGAGTGCGGGGCAGCCCCGTGTCGCGTCGGCGTCGCCTCATCCATGCGGAACAGTCTAGACAGACGTATAGCACGATGATCTAGCGAAGCCACGCTCGGCGTCGACGCGTGTCCGCGGCGCTTCCGCTCCGCCACGAAGGAGGCCCGCCAGTGAGACGAGCCGGCAGGTCGGGAGGAGCCGACGCGCTCGCGCACCTGCACGCCCACAGCATCCTGCACCGCGAGGTGAAGCCCGGGAACGTGCTCTCTGGCGCGGAGCCGCGTGCGGTCGCCCGGGTGTGCAGCGGTTCGTACACCTGCACGCCCACGGCCTGCTGTAGCGCGATGTGAAGCCCGAGAACGTGCTCGTGCGCTCGCGCGCGACCCGCTGCTCGTCTGCTTCGCGCTGACGCGCCTCCGACGACCCTCCGACGCCCAGGCTCCTCCTCACACGCCTCCCGTAGGCTCCTGGCAACCCTCGAACGACACCGCGCCGCGCCGCCGCGGCCCCGACCGGAGCCGATCCCATGACCCCGCGACGCCTCTTCCGCCTGCTGTCGATCGTGGAGGCGGTGACATGGACGCTCCTCATCGTGGGCATGCTGCTCAAGTACGTGGTCGGAGTCGGCGACTGGCCGGTCAGCGTCGCCGGGCCGATCCACGGGTTTGCGTTCCTCGCCTACGGTGCCGCCGCTCTGGTCCTCGCGGTCAACCAGCGCTGGTCGGCAGGTGCGACCGCGCTCGCGGTCGTCAGCGCTGTCGTGCCGTACGCGACCGTTCCGCTCGAGCGGGGGTTCGAGCGGAACGGGCTGCTCGAGGGCGGGTGGCGGCGCGAGGCCACCGCCGACCCGCGCGACGGGCGCCCGACGAGCCGCCTCCTCCGCTGGGCGCTCGGGCGACCGGTGCTCGCTGCCGCGCTCGTGCTCGCGGCGGTCGCGGTCGTCTTCGTGGCTCTGCTGGTGGTCGGGCCGCCCGGGGGCGGCGAGGTATGAGCGCGGTAGGGGGAGGCTGCGGTCACCGCGTCCGGGTGCGGCGACCGGGCCCGTTCAGGCGGCGAAGGCGCGCGTCTCGGCGTCGATGAGGACCTCGGCCGCGCGACGCGCGTGCAGAGCCGCCTCCGGGCTGCCGGCGATGGCCGCGGTGGTCTGGGCGCCCTCCGCCAGGATCGCGAGCTGCGCGGCGAGTTCGGCGCCGCCTCCTGCCTCCCCCGCGAGGTGGGCCAGGAAGCGCTGGAACGAGTCCTTGTGCTCACGGGCCAGCAGGGCGACGGCGGGGTGCGACGAGCCGAGCTCCCCGAAGGCGTTGATGAAGCCGCAGCCGCGGAACGAGTCCTCCGAGAACCAGTCGAAGAGGAAATCGTAGATGGCGAGCAGCTTGCCACGCGGCCCGTCGGCGGCGGCGACCCGCGCGCTGACTCCGATGGTCCACTGCTCGTGGCGGCCGTGCAGGACCGCGACGATCACCGCCTCCTTGCTCGGGAACTCGGCGTAGAGACGCTTGAGCGAGACTCCTGCCGCGGTCCGCAGCTCGTCCATGCCGACCGACTGGATGCCACGCTCGTAGTAGAGGCGGTCGGCAGCCGCGAGGATCGCCTCGCGGGGAGGGCTCTCGTCGAGGATGCTCGGGGACATCCCTCCATGGTAGGTGGTGCGGGAACGGGCGTTCTCGGGCCGTGCCCGTGCGAGGTGCAGCGGATGCACGGTGAACGCGCGCCGGGAGGCCGTGACCCGTGAACAGCGGCGCTAGATGACGCCGTTCCGACACCGCATCATGACGCCATGCCTCCTTACCCGCTGAGCCGAGAGGCGCTGTGTTGCAGTGGGGGCTACGACTCAGACCCTTCTACACATGTGGGAACCGCGAACGCGGACTTTGGCTAGGCGGGGGAACACGCGTTGTGCGCGGCCGCCGCCTTGAGGCTCTGAACGTCCCGACGGCGGAGGTAGAGCGTCGCCCTCGTCACGGGCATGTCGCGCGACGTGCGCGGCCGGCTCGCCGATACCCATCGGTCGGGCTGCATGTTCGACCCAGCTGCTGGTGGAGGCCCGACTCAGGCCGACGAATCCATCCCTGCCGCGCGATGCTTCGACACCGAACCGGTGATCGACTCCCGCGTCATCTCGAGCTCCACCTGCGCCAACGCCGCCATGCCGACGAACGACATCTTCATACGAGGCACCACCCAAGTGGACACTCGGTGTCCGCTTGTGCTACTTTGAAGCCATGGACGACACACCGGGCCTCCGGCGAGATGCTGAGGACAACCGAATGAGGTTGCTCGCAGCAGCTCGGGAGGTGTTCGCCGAGCATGGAACCGGCGCCACGCTTCACGATGTCGCCCGCCATGCCGGAGTCGGTGTGGGGACGGCCTACCGCCGGTTCGCCAACAAGCAAGAACTGCTCGAAGCGGTGATGGTCCAGCAGGTCGACGACATCGAAGAGATCCTTCGCACGTCGTTGGCGAATCCTGATCCGTGGCAGAGCGTCGTGGACTACCTCGAATCGGCGTTGGAGATCCAGGTGCGTGACCGCGCGCTCGGTCAGATCATGGCTGCACAAGAGCGGACCCCAGCTCAGCTCGACACACAGCGCGACCGTCTTGCTCCCCTCGTGGATGCTCTGATGGACCGGGCGATCGAACATGGGGTCGTTCGCCCTGACGTCACAGGCACCGATCTGGTGTTCGTCCAGATCGGACTTGTCTCGATCGCAGCGACCACCCGACAACACGGCCCCGACTCTGATTCACCAGCGGCCGAGCTGTACCGCCGTTACCTCACGATCTTCCTCGACGGCCTCAAACCGAAGGAAACTCTCTCATCACTCCCGGTCAGGGCCCTGACCTCGGATGAAGTGCACCAACTCCTTCGCCGAACCCTCCAAGACGTCCGCCGCTGACAAGCAACACCACCCGACTAAGACGATCACTCTCAACAACAGCGTGATCAGGTCACTCACCGGGCTCGGTGTGCGCCAGCGCGCCCTCGAACAGCCCCTGCTGGCTACGACAAATCACTGACGACCGTTACCGCGGCCACTGACACCCAGCTTCGGCTCTAACCAGCTTCTTTCTTCGTCCTCGAAAGGACTCACTTCGTCATGCCCACTACCCAAAAGCTGCCGCCCGTCGCGGCAGACCAGAATGGCGTCCACACCCCAGAGCGGCAGCGCCTGCCCATGGTCGTCTGGATGCTCGGCGTCGTCGCCTTCGTGATGGGCACCACCGAGTTGATCGTTGCCGGCTTGCTACCTCAGGTCGCCGCATCGCTAGACGTCTCGATCGCTCAAGCCGGTCTCCTCATCACCGTCTTCGCGCTCGGAATGGTGATCGGAACACCCGTCATGGCCGTTGCGACCCTCCGCCTTCCCCGGAAGGCGACGCTCATCGCGGCCCTGCTGCTGTTCGCCGTCGCGCACGTCGTCGCGGCCTCCACGGACGTGTTCGCGGTCGTGCTCGTTGCCCGCTTCGTCGCCGCCATCGCTACCGGCACGTTCTGGGCGATCGGCGCAGTCGTCGCAGCCGCTGCGGCCGGACCCGAGGCCGGAGCGAAGGCCATGGGAATCATGGTCGGCGGTGTCACTCTCGCGACCGTTCTCGGCGTCCCCATCGGCACGGCCGCCGGCCAGGTGCTCGGCTGGCAGGGTCCCTTCTGGGTACTCGCCATCCTCGCTGCAGGCTGCGCCGTTCTGCTCTGGAAGGTACTTCCGAGAGCTGAGAACGCCGAACCCGGAGCGAACCTCCGCGCCGAGTTCCGCCGACTCCGCAGCGCCCGCCTGTGGACCATCTACGCAGCGACCGCCCTCATTCAGGCATCCTTCATCGGCGTCTACAGCTACATCGCCCCGCAACTCACTGAGCGCGCCGGCATCGCCCAAGCAATCGTCCCCATCATCATGATCGCTTACGGAATCGGAGCCCTCGCCGGCACCACCCTCGGCGGCCGGTTCGGTGACCGACACCCGTACACCGTCATCGGTGTCACGGTGAGTGGCCTGATCGTGACGATGGCCGTGCTCCTGGTCGGGGGCGGAAACCCCGCCATCGCCACCGTGTTCTTCACCTTGATGGGCCTCTTCGGCTTCGCCGGAACCCCCATCCTCGTCTCCGAAGCCCTGCGCACCGCAGGTCCCGACGGAGTGCTCCCCATCGCCCTGAGCAACTCGTTCTTTAACGTCGGCATCGCGATCGGCTCCGGCCTCGGAGGCGTCGCCCTCGCCTCAAGCTTCGCCGAGCAGGGGGTACCGGGAATCGGCCTGATCCTCGCCGCCGCCGCCGCCGTACCGTGCATCGTCCTAGCCCTCACCGCAAAGAAGGCCACGCAATCCGCCGCAGCGCTGAAGAGCTAAGCACTCCCGTCTCACACTCGGAGAAAGAAGAGTCCTCATGACCGCATCCCCCCTCCTCACTCTCAACAACGGCGTCGAGCTTCCGGCCATCGGCCTGGGTGTCTTCCAGACTCCCCCCGCTGAGACCACCGCCGCCGTCACTTCAGCGCTCCAGAGCGGATACCGCCACATCGACACCGCCGCCGCCTACGGCAACGAGAAGGAAGTCGGCGAAGGCATCCGCTCCTCCGGTGTCGACCGTGCTGACGTCTTCGTCGAAACGAAGGTGTGGATCAGTGACTACGGCTTCGATGCCACCCTGCACGCCTTTGAGAAGAGCGCGGCCAAGCTCGGTCTCGACCACATCGATCTGCTCATCCTGCATCAGGCCCTGCCGAGTCGGTTCGACCTCACCATCGAGGCCTACAAGGCCCTCGAGAGCCTCCTCGCAGACGGCCGGGTGCGGTCGATCGGGGTCAGCAACTTCATGCCCGAGCACCTCACCGCGCTGCTGGAGCAGACCAGCATCGTGCCGGCCGTCAACCAGATCGAGCTGCACCCGTACTTCCAGCAGAAGGAGCTACAGGCATACGGCACCGAACACGGCATCCTGACGCAGGCATGGTCACCGATCGGCGGCATCACCCACTACCGCGACTCAGACAAGAGCGCGCTCGAAGACTCCACCATCCTCCGGATCGCGGAGGCGCACAGCAAGTCCCCGGCGCAGGTCATGCTCCGCTGGGGCATCCAGGCAGGCCGGTCGGTCATCCCCAAATCGACCAAGCCGACCCGCATCGCCGAGAACTTCGACGTCTTCGACTTCGAACTCACCACCGAGCAGCTCTCCGCCATCAACGACCTCGACACCGGCACACGCGGCGGTCCGGCACCAGAAGCCGTGACCCTCGAGGCCTACAGCCGCGACATCCCCGAGGCCTGAAGCCTCACAACCGAAGCAAGCCCCACAGACGCTCCGCTCCCGAAGTCCACGACTCCGAGAACCGGACGCCTCCCCGTTCCATCACCTGAAGGAGAAGTCATGCGAGCAGCACTCATGTACGGCGCCGGAGACGTGCGCATCGAAACCGTCCCCGACCCCAAGATCCTCGAACCCACCGACGCGATCGTGAAGATCGTCGCCGGCTGCATCTGCGGCAGCGACCTGTGGCCCTACGCCTCCAAGGAGCACGACGGCGAGCCCGCCCGCATGGGACACGAGTTCGTGGGCGTCGTCGAGGAGATCGGCGCGGACGTCACCGGCGTCGCCGTTGGCGACTTCGTCATCGCCCCGTTCGTCGCTTCCGACGGCACCTGCGACTTCTGCCAGGAAGGCCTGCAGACCTCCTGCCGTCACGGCGCCCACTGGGGCTCCGACGGCGTCGACGGCGGCCAGGGCGAGAAGGTCCGCGTGCCCCAGGCCACCGGCACCCTCGTCACCGTCCCCGCCGGCTTCGACGAGACATTCGTCCCGTCGCTGCTGAGCCTGTCCGACGTGATGTCGACCGGCTACCACGCCGCCAAGATGGGTGGCGTCAGTGCAGGCAAGACCGTCGCCGTGATCGGTGACGGGGCCGTGGGCCTCTCCGCCGTCCTGTCGGCGAAGTTGCTCGGCGTCGAGCGGATCATCCTCCTCGGCCGCCACCAGTCCCGCACCGATCTCGGCCGCGAGTTCGGCGCCACCGACGTCGTCGCCGAGCGCGGCGACGACGCCATCGCCGCTGTGAGGGATCTCACCGGCGGTGACGGCGTCCATGTCGTCCTGGAGGCGGTCGGGCTGAAGCCCGCCCTCGAGACCGCGTTCGCGATCGTCCGCGCCGGCGGCGTCATCAGCCGCGTCGGCGCACCACAGTTCGAGGATGTCCCCTTCGGCTTCGGGCCCTTCATGGCCAACGTCACCCTGACCGGTGGCGTCGCGCCTGCCCGTGCCTACATCGACGAGTTGCTGCCCCTCGTCCTCGACGGCAGAATCGAGCCTGGCAAGGTCTTCGACCGTACCGTCGACCTCGATGGCGTGCCCGCCGGCTACCAGGCGATGGCTGACCGTGAGGCACTCAAGGTGCTCGTCCGCCCCTGAATCCTCCCGCGGAATCACCGCCCCACGCTTCCGGACGTCCGGACCGGTTCACAACTCATTTCTGAACCGGTCTGGGTTTCTGGCCAGACGCTTTGACCCCCGGCCAGTCCAGCCGAATTTGTCGTCGGCGGCCTGCGGTTGAAGTATGCGGTCATGGACCCTGGGCCCCGATGAGGGCCAGACGTTGCTCGTCTACGAGCCCGCTCCCGGGACCCCGCACGAGGACGCGATCCGCCTCCTCGCCACCTGGCAGGTCACCCCCGCCGGGATCCCCGCCGACACGGACCACTGCCCCAGAAAGGCACAGATTCCTGAGATGGACGGAACTATGAAGGCATCGCGCATTCGAAGGCTGCGCTCGGCGGCACAGGTCGGACCAGGACTAGTTCAACGAGATCGTTCCCGCGATGCCGGGGTTGGCTCTGGCAGGCAGGCCGACGGGGGTGAGGCCGGCTGCGACGGCGAGTACGGCGACAGATGCCGCGGCTGACCACGCTTGCGGTCGGCAGGCGGCCGGGTAGGGCACTGCTGCCTTGAAGGAGTACGCGGAGTCTCCGGAGTGCAGCTCGGGGACTCGGTAGTCGAAGCTTTCGGCGGCAGCGAGAAGCCCCTGCGCGAGGGTGGCAGCCTCTCCGTCGAACCCTTCACGGGCGAGGCCGGTGATGGCGATCGCGGTGTCGTGAGTCCAGACGGAGCCGCCGTGGTAAGAGAGTGGCCAATATCCGTCGGCGTCGGTGGAGAGCGTACGGAGCCCGAAGCCGGAGTTCATCTCTGACGAGACGAGCAGCTGTGCGACGCGCGCGCTCTGCTCGGTGGTGAGGATGCCGGTGCCGAGAAGGTGGCCAATGTTGCTGGTGACGGTGTTGACGGGACGCTTGTGTGCGTCGAGCGCGATCGCGGGATACCCGCCGTTGCCGTCCTCGATCCAGAACGCGTCCGCGAAGCGCGCCTTCATGGCGGCTGCGTAGTCGGTCCACTCGCTACCGGGGCGTCCGAAGTGCTCAAGGAGCTCGGCGGCGGCGAGGGCCGCCTCGTACGCGTACGCCTGCACCTCACAGAGGGCGATCGGGCCTTCGGCGAGAGTCCCGTCCTGCCACTGGATCGAGTCGCCGGAGTCCTTCCACCCTTGGTTCGCGAGGCCATGGCCGGTGGTGTCGATGTACTCGAGGAACCCGTCGCCATCGCTGTCGGCATGATCGCGGAGCCACGCGAGTGCGGCGTCGAGGTGGGGCAGGAGTGCTTCGACTTCTGCGTCGGGCAGGCCCCACTTCCACGCTTCGTGCAGGAGCGTGATCCACAGCGGAGTCGCGTCGACGGTGCCGTAGTAGAGCGGCGGTAGCGAGACGTCCTCGCCGGGGATGGTGAGCACCTGGGGGCGCAGCTCGTGCATGATCTTGCCGGGCTGCTCGGCGGTCTCCGCGTCGGTCTCGGTGCCTTGAAGCCCAGCGAGGACCCGCAGTGTGGAGGCTGCGAGGTCGGTGCCGAGGGGAAGGAGCATGCGCGCGGCCCAGAGGGAGTCGCGCCCGAAAAGGGTGAAGAACCACGGTGCCCCAGCAGCGAGGAAGACGTCGTCGGGGCGCGCTGTGGTGACCATGCGCAGGCCGGTCAGGTCCTCGAGTGCCGTGTGCACCCATCGCGCGAGGCGGAAGTCGCCGCTGGTGACCGAGACGTCCTGCCACTGGGGTGTTCCGGGAGCCGCTGCGACGACGGACTCGCGGTCCTCGACAGTGATGCCCCAGTCGAGCCGGATCGAGTCATGTGCGGGAATGGTGATCGGCCACGTCAGAACCAGCTCGGCTCCGTCGATGCTCATGTCCGCTCCGATCGCGTCCACGCGCGCGTCGGTACTTGCCGTACGCCAGGTGACGGATCCGGTCCCGCGTACCGCCTCGATATCGATGTCCTCGACGAGGCCGGCCTTGACGATGTGCATGACAGAGAAGTCCGCGCGCAGACGCACTTCCACGATCGTGTCGACAGCTTCACCGCGCGCGGACTCCACCGTGAAGGTCTCGCGCAGCGAGGTCCCATCGACGTCTCGGCGGCGCACAAGCCGCATTCGGGGATCCGCGACCTCGTCGTCGAGGTGGCGCAGCAGCGACACGTAGGTCTCGGTCGACGCGGAGTCGCGGAACGCGGCGACGTGTTCTCCGCTGCGGCCGCCGACCGTCGCTTCCAGCGAGGACACGATGCGAGTGTCTCCGCTGTAGAGGCCGTGAATGGGAGCGCTGCCCACCTGCCCGTCGGCACTCGACCAGATCTGCACCGGCGCGCACAGCAGCATCGACTCCGCGTGCAGCAGAGGCTGCAGCGTCTCTCCCCGCGAGACGTCGGCGGGATCGGTCATCAAGACGGAAACGGTGTCGTTCACAGTCGACTCCTCAGTGAATCGTGGGCGCGGCGAGCCGTGCAGATGGATGACGGGGGTGGCGAGAACTGTCTCGACCGCGACAGTTGACACCCGCCGCTCGACAGGTAACATAACATTTGATCGATCCAAACCGCAAAGGTGGATCGGATCACTTCACCAAAGTGCCCCGTCCACCACTTGGCTTGATCGTTCTAATCAAGCGTTCATCGCCGAGCGAATTCTTCTCGGCTCCACTCTGGAACTCGAGGAGGCTCTCGTGGCCGGTCTTCCCACCGTCTCCGACGTCGCAGCTCTTGCCGGCGTGTCTCGACAGACGGTCTCCAACGTTCTCAACTCCCCGGACATCGTCCGGCCCGCTACACGAGAGCGCGTCATCGGAGCGATCCAGGAACTCGGCTACCGTCCGGACGCGTCGGCTCGTCGCCTGCGCACTCGGCGCTCGGGCACGATCGGAGTGCGCTTGGAGCCCGTCCTCGACGGCATCTCGGGGACTCTCTTGGATCGCTTCCTGCACGCGGTCACGGAACTCGCCGCACAGCGCGGCCTTCGCGTCCTTCTGTACACGGCGGCATCGCCGGCAGAGGAGATCGCGGAGCTCGCGCGGCTGCGGGACGGCGCCGACGTCGACGCGATCATCCTGACCGCCACCTACGCCGGCGACGAGAGAAGTCGTTGGCTGATCGAGAACGCTGTTCCCTTCGTCGCCTTCGGCCGACCCTGGGGAGCGGACGATGTCAACAGCCCGCAGCACCTGTGGGTGGATGTCGACGGCGCCGCCGGTGTCCGTGCCGCGACCGATCAGCTGCTCGGCGAGGGTCTGCAGCGGATCGCCTTCCTCGGCTGGCCGAGCGATCAGGGCACCGGCGATGACCGCCGCACCGGATGGTGGGCGAGCATGACGGAGCACTCCGACCTGGACTCCGACGCTCTTGAGGCGCTGTCGGTGACAGCAACCATCGACATCAACGATGCACGCCGAGCGACGTCGGAGCTTCTGGCCGTGCACCCCGACCTCCAGGGCATCGTGTGCGTCTCCGATTCCGCCGCGCTGGGCGCTTTCATGGCCGCCACTGCACTCGGCCGCGCCGACGTCGCGATCACCGGCTTCGACAACACCCCGGTCGCCGCTGCCCTGGGCCTGTCCAGCGTCGAGCAGAACATGGACGAAGTCGCCGCAGGTGCCCTCGAACTGCTCCTGGGACCGTCCGGCGCGACCGTGATCCCTCACGACCTCACCGCCGGGGAAGCGCACCGTCTGATCGCCCCTCAGCTCATCACACGGTCCCCGCTGCACATCGAACCCGGCTCGGCCACTCCCACCACTCTTCCTTCCCCCTGACACCCCGGTCTACTACCGGCCCCTCCCCATCGATGAAAGGTCAGCCATGAACATCACCCGTACGGCACGTTGGAGTGCCGCACTCGTCGCCACAGGCATGCTCGTCACCCTGACGGCCTGCTCCTCCGACTCCTCCAGCGACGGTGCCAGCGGCTCCTCTGACGGCCTCACCGTCCTCATCGCCTCCTCGAGCGACGCCGAGGGCGCGGCGGTCACGGCCGCCAACGACGCCTGGGCGACGGAGAACGGCACGACGGTCGACACCGTCATCGCCAGCGACCTCACGCAGCAGCTCGGCCAGGGATTCTCCGGCGACAACCCGCCGGACCTCTTCTACATGAGCTGGGACCAGTTCCAGACGTACGCGAGCAACCGCTACCTCGAGCCCTACGCTCAGGACGCCGAGAACGCCGACGCGTTCTACCCGGCCCTCAAGGACGCCTTCAGCTACGACGATCAGTTTTACTGCGAGCCCAAGGACTTCTCGACGCTGGGGCTCGTCATCAACACCGATCTCTGGGCGGCCGCCGGGCTGACCGACGCCGACATCCCCACCGACTGGGACTCCCTCGAGTCCGCGGCGCAGAAGCTCACCACCGACACCGTCGCCGGCCTCTCCTTCGGACCCGAGTACGCGCGCATCGGCACCTTCATGAACCAGGCCGGCGGCTCCCTCATCTCCGAGGACGGCACCACCGCCACCGCGAACACCCCCGAGAACGTCGCCGGCCTGCAAGAGGTCCAGAAGCTGCTCTCCGACGGCGTGCTGAGGTTCCCCGCCGACATCGACTCCGGCTGGTCGGGCGAGGCGTTCGGCAAGGGCGCCGCCGCGATGGTCATCGAGGGTCCGTGGATCAACGGCGCCCTGAAGGCCGACTACCCGGACGTGAAGTACACCATCGCTGAGCTGCCCGCCGGCCCGGGTGGCAAGTCGACCTTCACCTTCAGCAACTGCTGGGGCATCCCCGCCGGCAGCGACACCGCCGAGTCCGCCGAGTCCCTCGTCTCCTACCTCACCAGCGATGAGCAGCAGCTCGCATTCTCCGACGCATTCGGCGTCATCCCCTCGACCGAGACCGGCGCCGCTGAGTACGCGACGAAGTACCCCGAGAACGCCGCCTTCGTCGCGGGCAACGACTACGCCGTCAGCCCCGTCGCCTTCGCCGGCGCAGCGACCGTGATCACCGACTTCAACGCGTCGCTCGAAGGCATCGCCACCGCCGACCCCGAGGCGATCCTGGAGACCTTCCAGACCAACCTCCAGGACGCTCTCGACACCGCCAACGCGAAGTAAGCCAGGAGACACCCCATGAGCAGTCCAGCCGCAGCGGGTCGCCCCGCACCGAGCACCCCTCGCCGCACCGGCCGCGGAACCTCCGGAACCGGTGCCCCCGGCCCCGGGATCCGCGGCTCTGAGGCCCGCTACGGCTGGCTGTTCACCCTCCCCGCGATCCTCCTCGTCGGCGTCTTCCTCGTCCTCCCGATCGTGCTCGCCCTCTGGGTGAGCCTGAGCAACTGGAACGGTCTCGGCTCACCCATCGGTGGCACCGCTCAGTTCGTGGGCTCCGATAATTACCAGGCTGTCCTCACCGAGCCGGGCCTGGCGCAGAAGGACTTCGGCACCGCCATCCGCAACAACCTCTACTACGTCCTCCTCGTCGTCCCCCTGCAAACCGCGCTGGCCCTGTTCCTGGCCGTGCAGGTCAACCGACGGATCTTGCGCGGCCGCGGCTTCTTCCGCACCGCCTTCTACTTCCCCTCCGTCACCTCCTCGATCGCGATCACGGTGATCTTCCTGTTCCTTTTCAGCGCCTCCGGCGTCGTCAACGCGGTCCTCGGTTGGTTTGGGGCCTCCGGCCCCACCTGGATGGCCGACTCCTCCGGGATCCTCCACAACCTCCTCGGACTCGTCGGAGTCGACTCCGCCCCGGGATGGCTCACCGGCGCCGCTCCCCTCGGGCTCACCTGGTGGGACTGGGTCTCCGGCCCCTCGGTGGCGATGTGCGTGCTGATCGTCATGGCGATCTTCACTACCTCCGGCACCTTCATGCTCCTCTTCCTCGCCGCACTGCAGAACGTCGGAGGCGAGATCGAGGAGGCCGCGCTGATGGACGGAGCGGGGGTCTTCCGGAAGTTCTTCTCCGTCACCCTCCCGATGCTCAGACCCACGCTGTTCACCGTGCTCACGCTTGGCCTGATCGGCACCTGGCAGGTGTTCGACCAGATCTACCTCACGGGAGGAGGCGCCCCCGGCAAGACGCTCCTCACGCCCGCCTACCTCGCCTACGAGTCCTCGTTCCGCGGACTCCAGTGGGGCCAGGGTGCGGCCATCGCCTTCATCCTCTTCTTCATCATCGTGGTCCTCACACTGCTCCAGCGCGCGCTCCTCCGCGAGAAGGGCGAGTCGAAGGGCCGGCGCTCCCGCCGAGCAGCCCGCGCCGATGCCGCGACGACCCTCACCACCGGAGGTGTGCGATGAGCACCCTGATCGACACCGCACCCCGCACGGCACCCGAGCCCGAGCCGGCGCCGCTCCCGCACCGCAAGCGCGTCCTCTCGGCCCGCACCCGGGCCTCCGTCGCCGCCGGCTACCTGATGTTGATCCTGCTCGCGCTGGTCTACATCTACCCGTTCCTCATCTCGATCGCGTCCTCGATGAAGACCGACGCCGACGCCACCGGGAACCCGCTCTCGCTGCTGCCCGCCACGTGGTCTTTCGCCGCGTACGAGCGGCTGTTCACCGACGTCCCGCTTCCGCGGTGGGCGCTCAACTCGACGATCATCACCCTCTGCGTCACCTTCGGCCGGGTGTTCTTCGACTCCCTCGCCGGATACGCGCTCTCGCGTCTGCGCTTCCGCGGCCGGAACCTGCTCTTCGCCGGCTTCATCGGCGTGATGAGCGTGCCCGCCGTGGTGCTGCTAATCCCGCGCTTCCTGATCCTCAAGCAGCTAGGCCTCTACGACAGCTACGCCGGGATGATCATCCCGCTCCTCGCGGACGCCGCCGGGATCTTCATCATGAAGCAGTTCTTCGACTCGATCCCCGCCTCCATCGAGGAAGCGGCGCGCATCGATGGTGCCGGCATCTTCCGCACCTTCTGGTCGATCGTGCTGCCCATGGCCCGACCGGCGGTCATCACGCTGCTGATCCTCTCCTTCCAGGGGTCGTGGAACGAGTTTTCGCACTTCGTCGTCTCGCGGCAGAGTCCGGACCTCAATACGCTCACCACAGGCGTTGCCTCCCTTGTCTCGGGGCAGCTGGGTGCCGGGAACCAGTACCCACTCCAGCTAGCTGCCGCCGTGCTGATGTCGATCCCGGTCGCAGTCCTGTTCTTCGTCTTCCAGAAGCGGATCATGAACACCACCGAAGGCGCGGAGAAGGGCTAAAGGGCGCGGACCATCGGTCCCGACGCGCCACGGAGCGATCACAGAAGGCCGCCGCTGAACGGGCAACTCCACAGCATCAGGATCGAGGACCACCAGCGCACGATCGGGAAGATCACCGGCACCGGTGGCGATTCACGCCGGTGGGTCGAGCTGCTGATCATCGACGAAGCCGAACGCCTCACACCCACCGCGCTCGAGCTCCTGGGCGATCGGCGCGACCGCGAGCACCTCGCGATCATCCTCATTGGCATGCCCGGCATCGACCAGCGATTCCGCCACTACCCCCAGCTCTACAGCCGCCTCGGCTTCGCCCGCCGCTACCGCACCCTCGGCCAAGACGAGCTCCTCTTCGTCCTCGACCGCCACTGGAAACGCCTCGGCCACACCCTGAACCCCGACGACTTCACCGACGCCCAAGCCATCGCCGCGATCCAACGCATCACCCGCGGTAACTTCCGCCTCCTCGAACGGCTCTTCCCGCAGATCCAGCGCGTGCTGAAGATCAACCAGCTCGAGACCATCACCGACGACGTCATCGAAGCCGCCGCCAGCATCCTCGTCACCGGATGACGACATCAAGCGGCAACGGGACTGCGCCATCGAGCGGCGCTGCCCACAGCCGTGACCCGTGCCTGCTAGCGTCGCGCTCGGGCGCGTCGGCGCCGGGAACGGGAGGCGGGGCACATGGTCGTGGCGATGCAGGCCGAGGGGTTCGACGGGCCGGAGGCGCTGCGCGCCGTCGAGGTCGATCCGGGGGAGCCGGGGGCCGGGCGGGTGCGGATCGCGGTGCGGGCGGCGGGCGTGAATCCGGCTGACGCGAAGACGCTCCGCGGAGTGTTCGGCCGGGGCAGGCTGCCGGTGCGTCCGGGCAGCGAGGTCTCGGGAGTCGTGACGGCGGTGGGCGAGGGAGCGGAGGGGCCGCTCGGCCCGCTGCGGGTGGGCGACGAGGTGGTCGCGTTCCGGGTCTCCGGCGGCTACGCGGCCGAACTCGTCGCACCTGCGAGCGCTGTGCTGCCCAAGCCGTCCGGGCTCGGCTGGGAGGCGGCGGCAGGGCTGCTGCTCGCGGGCACCACCGCGGCGCACCTCGTCGAGGCGACGCGGGTCGCCTCCGGTGAGACAGTGCTCGTGCACGGGGCGAGCGGAGCCGTGGGCACGCTCGCAGTGCAGCTCGCGCGCTCGCGGGGTGCGCGCGTTCTCGGTACGACGAGCGAGCGCGGCGAGGCCGTCGTCCGCCGACTCGGCGCCGAGCCGCTCCGCTACGGGCCGGGGCTCGAGGGCCGGGTTCGGGAGGCGGCACCCGAGGGCGTGGACGCGGCGCTCGACACGGCGGGCACTGCGGAGGCGCTGGACGTCTCCGTCGCGCTGGTCGCCGAGCGGTCTCGCGTCGCGACGGTCGCCGGCTTCGAGCACGCGGCCCGCCTTGAGGGTGTGTTGCTGCTCGGCGGCGGCGCGGGTGCCGACCCGGGTACCGCCCTGCGCGACGCGGCTCGACCTGGGCTGCTCGAGCTGGCGGGCCGCGGAGAGCTGGAGGTGGTGCTCGGTCCTTCCTTCCCGCTGCGGGAGGCGGCGGCGGCACTCGCCCTCGTCGAGTCGGGCCGCGCGGGCGGCAAGGTGGTGCTGCTCCCCTGAGCGCCCAGCCGAATCCGAGCGCCCAGCCGAATCCGAGCGCCCAGCCGAATCCGAGCGCCGAGCCGAACTCCGAACCCCGCGCGAGCGCGGGTCTCTCCTCCCTCGATCTCCGGGCCGACGGACCCTTCGACGCGGCCGGCGCCGCGAGCCTCGTGCGCAACCACGCCCTCCCCGGAGTGGAGCGTGTCGGTGACGACGGCCGGAGCCTGGAGCGCCTGCTCACGGTCGCGGGTGCCCTGCACCCAGTGGCGCTCGCCATCACCGAGACGGGCGTCCGGTTCGAGGCGGAGACCGTCGTGATCGAGCCCGCGGCGGCGATCGTCCGCGCCTGGTTCGACCTCGACTCTGACGTGGTCGCGATCGGCCGGCAGCTCTCGCGCGACCCGCTGCTCGCGCGCTCGGTCGCCGAGCGGCCCGGGCTCCGTGCGACGCAGTACCCGGAGGCGTTCGAAGCCGCCGTGATGGCGGTCCTCGGGCAGCAGGTCTCCGTCGCTGCGGCACGCACCTTCGGTGCTCGGACGGTTGCCGCGTTCGGCACCCGCGGCGCGCGCGGACTGCTGGCCTTCCCGACTCCTGCGGCCCTGCTCGCGCCGGAACTCGAGGAGCTGCGCTCGGCCATCGGCGTCACCAGCGCCCGAGCTCGGACGGTGCGTGCCCTCGCCCGTGCCGTCGCCGACGGGCTCGTGCTCGACGGCGCAGGCGATCTGCGCGAGCAGCGGCGCCTCCTCCTCGCCCTCCCCGGGATCGGACCGTGGACGGCCGACTACCTCGCCCTGCGGCTGCTCGGCGATCCGGACGCCTTCCCGGCCGGCGACCTGGTGCTGCGCAGGGCGCTCGGCCGTGTGAGCACCGCGGAGGCGGAGGCAGCCTCGCAGGCCTGGCGTCCGCACCGGGCGCATGCGGCGTTCCACCTCTGGGCGAGCACCGGAGCGGTCTGAGCTGCGGATGCGCGTCGCCGAGATCGAGACGTCCGTGCGGCCTGCTCACCGGAGGCATCGGCGCTCCCGACCTCGGGGGCGCGCGGACTACGTCAGGTACTCGACGTCGTCGTACAGGATCGGCGCGTCCTCGGCGTTCGGATCCTCCGCCGGGACGTCCTCGTGCTCGAGGATGACGGCGACGCCGGGTGAGACCAGTACGCAGACCTCGCGTTCGCCCGCGACGGTGAAGCTCACCATGTCGCCGCGGTTGCGCACGGCCTCGACCAGGCGCTTCTCGAGCTCGTCCGTGTCGAGGGACACGGCCAACAGGAACTGGCGTCCGTCGATGCTCAGCGTCGTGCGGCGGATCGTCGCCTCCGGCTCCGGAGGCGCCCCACGGCCACTGCGGCCCGGCGTGACCGCCTTGACCCGGAGTGACGACGCGTGCATCCGGACGACCGCGTTCACGACGGCTCCGGCCGCGACTCGTGGTGACGGCGGCCGGCCGTGCGTCGGTCCTCCTTCAGCTCGGACTCGAACAGGTGGCGCCGGCCGCCGGCGAGGGCCTCGCGGGCGGCGCGCTCCTGCTCGCGGAAGACGCTGTAGTAGGAGTCGTCGTAGTCCTCGACGATCTGGAAGGTCCACCGGCCCTCGATCACGTTCCGGCCGACGAGTTCGGTGTCGATCCGTTCGGCGATCTCGGAGTGGCCCGCCTCCCGCAGTGCCTCGACGGCCTCGCCGAGGGCGAGATCGGCGGCACCGGTGAGGCGGTGGAAGCCGTAGAGCAGACCTCGAGCGTGCTCGACCGTCTCGAGTGCCTCCGAGAGCTTCCCGAGCGCCGCCACGGAGGCGTCGTCGAGACCCTCCGGGCGCAGGTGCGCGGAGTCGGGGTGGTCGTGTGAGCTGCTCATCTCGGAGAGCCTAAGCCGACGTCACTCCCCTGTGACCCCCTTGCGCCACCACCCGGAATGGTTCCTGCCCTCGGCGCGAGGTGCGTCGCCCGCACGTCGCTGAGCTGTCCGTCGGCCGCCAGAGCAGTGAAGACGGTGCAGGTCGGCTGGCGCCGCCGATCGGTCGGCGAGCCCGGGTTCAGCAGGCGCAGGCCGGCGGGCGAGACCGTGTCCCACGGAATGTGGCTGTGCCCGAAGACGAGTACGTCGGCCCCGGGGAAGGTGGCGTCGGCGCGCGCCTCCCGACCCGCCGCCCCGCCCGTCTCGTGCACGACGCGCATGTCGAGGCCGGCGATCAGCGCCCGTGCGACCTCCGGCAACCGCGCGCGCACCGGCTCCGGATCGTTGTTGCCCCACACGGCGAGGAGCCGCGCGGCGCGCGCCTCCAGCGCGTCGAGCGCCGCCTCGTCGACCCAGTCGCCCGCGTGCACGACCAGATCGGCCTCGTCGACGGCGCGCCAGACCGCCTCCGGGAGGTCCTTCGCGCGGGTCGGCAGATGGGTGTCTGCGAGCAGGAGGAGGCGGACCGGCCCGTCGAGCCGCGGTGGTGCTCCGTCGGGCCCCGGCAGCAGCAGCGGCATCAGCGCGCGGGGCCGGGGGTCGGCTCCACCCCGCCGTCGGAGCCGGGATCGGTGGCGGTGGCCGACTCGTCGAGGCGCGCGTCGAGCGCGTCGAGGGTGGCCGCGAACCAGAGGTGGTCGCCGCGGTTCGACTCGACCACGAAATCGTGCAGCGCGCTCGACGCCGACACCTGCTCGGTCACGTCGCCCACGATCACGAGGCGCTTGCCGTAGTTGACGAGCTTCTGCACGAATTCGCCGGCGATGCCGGAGCGGAGGCGGAAGAACTCGGGGTCGAGGCGGCCGACCGGGACGACGATCGTCCCGACGTCGCCGTCGTAGGTCCGGGCGACGAGCGCGAGCGCGTCCTCTGGCGTCGAGAGCGCGGGCCCGTCGTCGTCAACGAGGAGGAGGGGGACGCCCTGTTGGGTCTGGGTTCGCATCGCCCCAGCCAACCACGTTGCCCTGCGCCGGGCGAGGCTGCGGTCAGTCCTCCGTGAGCGTGCCGGCCACGCGGCCGAGCAGTGCGCGCAGTTGATCCTGCTCAGCGGGCGTGAGGTCGGCGGTGGTGCGCTGCTCGAGGTCGCGCCAGACCGCGGTGACCGGCTCCTCGAGCGAGCGCCCCTCGGCCGTCAGTGAGACGAGGACGACGCGGCGGTCGGTCGCCGAGCGCTCGCGGGTGATGACCCCGGCGCGCTCCAGACGGGCGAGCATCTTCGCCGTCGTCGGGGACTCCACCATCAGCAGGCGCGTCAGATCGGCCTGTGAGCGGGGTGACTCCTCCCACAGCAGCATGAGCGCGAGCTCTTGACCGGGCGCGAGACCGAGGTCGTGCAGGAGCGATCCTGCGAGCTTGCGGTGCGCCTTCGCGACCGTCGGGATCAGCGTGCTGATCGGCTCGATCCGGGGCTCGGGGGCCTTGTGACCGGACATCGTCTCATCTCCAAGGAATAATCACTAGCCGGCTAAGGTTTTCTCTCTCGACCGACTACGAAGGAGTCCATCATGACCACAGAATCCACCTCGCCGATCGCCGTCTTCGCCGCCACCGGCGCCCAGGGCGGGGCCGTGACCGACGCTCTCCTGGCCCGCGGCGCCCACGTCCGCGCCCTGGTGCGCGACACCGGCTCCGAGAAGGCTCGAGCACTCGCCGACCGCGGAGTAGAGCTCGCTCGCGTCGACATCGACGACCCGGCCTCGCTCGTCTCCGCGCTCACCGGAGTCGACGCTTTCTGGTTCATGACGACCCCTCCCGGCGGCATGCAGGACGCGGACACCGAGGGCGAGACCCGCCAGGGCATCGCGCTCGCCGACGCCGCCGCGGTGGCCGGGGTGCCGCGCGTCGTCTTCAACTCGGTTGGCGGTGCCGATCGCGACTCCGGGGTGCCGCACTTCGAGTCCAAGCGCCTCGTCGAGCTGCACCTCGCCTCCCTCGACGTGCCGACCACGGTGATCCGCCCCGTCTTCTTCTTCGAGAACTTCTTCTTCTTCGCTCCGTCGGAGGAGGACGGCACCCTCGTCCTGCGCCTCCCGCTCGCCGATGACGTGTCGCTGCAGCTGATCGCGGTGCGCGACATCGGCATCGTCGCGGCCTCGGCGCTGCTCGACCCGGCGTCGGTCCCGGCCGAGATCGAAATCGCGGGCGACGAGCTGACCGGCAGTGAGATCGCCGCAGCCTTCGCCGAGCGGACCGGTCGACCCGCTCGCTACGAGGCCCTCCCGCTCGCGGCCCTGGACGGTCAGGAGGACATGCAGTCGATGTTCCGCTGGTTCGTCGAGACGCCCGCGTACCAGGCTGACGTCGACGCGACCCGCCGCCTCTCGCCCGGCGCCCTCGGCCTGCCCGCCTGGCTCGACGCCGTCGACTATTCGCCCGCGTCCTGATCCGCGGACCCGTTGATCCAGAAGACATCCAGAGGAGACACCATGAGAGCCGTCCAGTACTCGTCCTACGGAACCCCCGACGTCCTCGACCTCGTCGAGGTCGCGCCCCCGCATCCCGGCCCCGGCGAGATCGTCATCGACGTCGCCTCTGCCGGGATCAACCGGCTCGACACCAAGCTGCGCTCGGGGTCGCTCGCGCCGACACCGGTCCTCGCCGCGCCCACAGGAACGGGGGTGGATGCGGCCGGCACGGTCGTCGAGCTGGGCGAGGGAGTCGTCGACGTCGCGGTCGGCGACCTCGTCTTCGGCACCGGTCGCAACACGCTCGCGGAGCGGGCTGTCCTCAGTCAGTGGGCACGGCTCCCCAAGGGCGCCGATCTCGTCGCCGCCGGAGGCTGGGGCGTGGCCGTCGAGACCGCGCACCGCCTCCTGAGCGAGCTGGGAGTCACGAGCGGTACCATCGTCGCCAGCGGCGCCTCGGGAGGCGTCGGCTCAGCACTGATCCAGCTCGCCGTCGCCCGGGGGCTGCGCATCATCGGCTCCGCCAGCGCTGCGAACCACGCCTACCTCAGCGGCCTCGGCGCGACTCCCGTGACCTACGGTGCAGGGCTGGTCGAGCGGGTCCGCGCGGTCGCCCCCGAGGGGGTCGCCGGGGCTCTGGACCTCTCGGGCGCCGGGGTCATCGGCGATCTCGTCGAGCTGACCGCAGACGCCTCCACCGTGATCTCGATCTCGGACTTCAGCGCCGTGCAGCAGGGCGCTCGCGTGTCGACAGGGGCCGGCCGCACGACCGATCCCCGGGACGGCTTCGCCGAGGCGCTCGCCCTGCCCGGGTTCGCCCTCAGTGTCGAGCAGACCTACCGCCTCGACCAGGCGCGCGACGCCCACGCACACGCGGAGGGCGGTCACACCACCGGGAAGATCGTGGTGGTGCTCTGAGCGTGCTCCCGCTCCCGCGGGAACCCGAGTCGTCGAGGAACCGGGGCTGCCTGGTTCCCTCGACGGTCCGGGGTCCTCTCGGACGAGGCCCCGGACCTGCTCGCCACCGACATCCGGGAGCCGCTGCGGCTGGCGCAGTGAGGTACCGCTCCGCCTCGACCGACGCCGGGTGTGCGCTCGGGTGGGCACAGGAGGAGGCGGGGTGGCGACCCGAGCTGTCGCCGCTCAGGCGGACGACGGCACGACGCTGCTGAGCGCTGACGGGGGAGTGGCGCCGTCCGCCCGCAGGTCGACACGACGCGATCCGCAGTCGGCGCACCGGACGTACACGACGACTCCCTCGCGGGTTCTGTGGGCGGATTCGGTCGTCCAGCCGTGTTCGTGCGGTACGAGGGCGTCCAGTGACGACTCGCCGGGACGGGGGAACTGCGGGGACGTGAGCATGACCCCCACTGTGCTGTCATGGTCTTATGCAGCTCAACCCTTACGGAGAGTACGCGGTGCTGCTCGCCGCCTCCCTCGCCAACGACTGGCCCTCCGCTCGAGAGGGGATCGAGGCGCGGACTCGGGTGTTCGGCATGACGATGGAGTTCGAGGTCGGACCGGACGATCACGAGCGGACCCGCGGCGTGATCGACGAATGGCTCGAGGTGGTCGATGCGCCGACTCCGAGTGCCCGTGCATCGTCCCTGAACGAGCAGATGGCGGCGATCGCGGCGTATCCGCGCCTGACCGACCACGACGACGAGGGCTGGCACCTGCACTACCGCGACCAGGACCAGTCTCTGGCGCACGTCCTCCACGCCGTCATCGCCGTCGGCACGGCACTGCACCTGACGACCCGGGGGATGAGCCGGCTGCTCCGCTGCGAAGCCGGTCGAGCGCCGGGCGACCACTGCACGAACGTCATCGTCGACGTGACCCGGAACGGCCGACAGCGGTACTGCTCCGTCCGGTGTGCGAACCGTGCCGCGGTCCGGCGGCACCGGCTGCGACGCGCGACCGAACCGGACTGAGGCCGGGCCGCCGTCCGACCTCCTCGACCGCAGAGGCGAGGACGAGGGTCATGCGCTCGCCGTCGCGATTCGAGCGGGCCGGCACGAGCGCCGTCGAGGGGAGCCCGTAACGCTCCGGGTTCCCTCAGCGGAAGGAGCGCAGCCGCAGGCTGTTGAGGACGACGAACACGCTCGAGAAGGCCATCGCGGCTCCTGCGACCAGCGGCCCGAGCAGGCCCGCCATCGCGAGCGGGATCGCGGCGACGTTGTAGGCGAAGGCCCAGAAGAGGTTGCCTCGGATCACGCCGAGGGTCCGCCGCCCCAGGCGCAGCGCGTCGGGCACGCGGCCGAGGTCGTCGCCCACGAGTGTGATGTCGCCGGCCTCGATCGCGGCGTCGGACCCGGCGCCCATCGCGATGCCGACCTCGGCGGCGGCGAGGGCGGCCGCGTCGTTCACGCCGTCGCCGACGAAGGCCACTCGGCGGCCCTCGGCTCGCAGCCGCTCGACGACCGCGAGCTTCTCCTCGGGGAGGACCTCCGAGATCACCTCGTCGATCCCGACCGCGGAGGCGACGGCGCCCGCCGCCCGCGGGTTGTCTCCCGTGAGCATGAGCACCCGGAGCCCGCGCTCGCGGAGAGCGCGGACCGCGCGCGCCGCCTCCGGCCGAGGCTCGTCGCGCAGCACGGCGAAGCCGCGCAGCTCGCCGTCCCAGCCGACGCCGACGACAGTGCCGCCCTCGGCGGTGGCCCGCTCGGCCCGCTCGGCCAGGGCTCCCGGCGCGTAGCCCCACTGCTCCTCCAGCCAGCGCAGCCGGCCGGCGACGACGAGGCGCCCCTCGACGCGGGCGCGCACGCCGAAGCCGGTGCTGGAGCGGAACCCGCTCGCCTCCGGGACGTCGAGACCACGGGCCCCGGCCACGATCGCGGCGGCGAGTGGATGCTCGGACCCGCGCTCGACGGCCGCGAGCATCCGCAGGCTCTCGTCGTCGCTGGACTCGACGACCTGGAAGGCGCCGGTGGTCAGCGTGCCGGTCTTGTCGAGCACGACCGTGTCGATGCTGCGACTCGCCTCGAGCACCTCGGGTCCGCGCAGGAGGATCCCCAGCTGCGAGCCGCGTCCCGTGCCCACGAGCACGGCGGTCGGAGTCGCGAGCCCCAGCGCGCACGGGCAGGCGACGACCAGAACCGCCACGGCCGGCGAGACCGCGGCCGCGAGGTCGGCTCCGGCGAGCAGCCAGCCGGCGAGGGTCGCGAGGGCCAGCACCACCACGACGGGCACGAAGACGGCCGAGACGCGGTCGGCGAGGCGCTGCACCCGGGCCTTGCCCGCCTGGGCGTCCGAGACCAGGCGGCCCATCCGGGCGAGGGTCGTCTCGGAGCCGACCCGGTCGACGCGGACGATCAGCACGCCGTGCGCGTTGAGGACTCCGCCCGTTACGGCCGAGCCCGGCCCGACCTCGACCGGCACGCTCTCTCCGGTCAGCATGCTCGCGTCGACGGCGCTGGAGCCTTCGAGCACGGTGCCGTCGGCGGCCACGGTCTCGCCGGGTCGCACGCGGAGGCGGTCGCCGACGGCCAGCGCGCTCGCGGGCACCCGCTCCTCCGCGCCCTCCGGCGTGACCCGGACAGCGTCCTTCGCCCCGAGCCGGAGCAGCGCCCGCAGCGCAGCACCCGCGTCGCGCTTCGAGCGCGCCTCGATGTACCGACCCGCGAGCACCAGCACCGGTACCGCTGCGGCGACCTCGAGGTAGATCTCGTCGTGGCCCGAGCGACTGCCGAGCAGTTCGAACGGCATCTGCATCCCTGGTCGGCCGGCGTCGCCGAGGAACAGCGCGTACACCGAACAGAGGAACGCGGCGCTGACGCCGAGGCTGATCAGGGTGTCCATGCTCATCGCGCCGTGGCACAGCGCCCGCCACGCGGTGCGGTGGAACGGTAGCGCCCCCCACACGGCCACCGGCGAGGCCAGAGCGAGGGCGAGCCACTGCCAGTTCGCGAACTGTAGGGGCGGCACCATCGAGAGCACCACCACCGGCACGGCGAGCAGGGCGGAGACGCGCAGGCGGGTGCGCAGAGCGCGGCGCTGGAGGTCGTCGCCGGCGTCGGTGGGAGTGCCGTCGCTGTCGCCGTCGTCCGCGCCCTCGGGAGGCGAGGGCAGCGTGGCCGTGTACCCGGCCGCCTCGACGGCGGCGATCGCGTCGGCGGGCGTGGTGCCGGGCGGGAGCGTCAGCGTCGCACGCTCGAGGGCGAGGTTGACGGTGGCGCTCACGCCGGGCAGCGCGTCGAGGCGGCGCTCGACGCGGGCGACGCAGGAGGCGCAGGTCATGCCTCCGATGGCGAGCTCGAGCGGTGTGCCGGCGGAGTCGGCCACGTCAGTCGAGAGGGGCGAGTCGGTAGCCCGCGTCGGCGACGGCCGCGGCGATCTCTTCGCGGCCGAGCGGTCGGGTGGATCCGACGGTCACGGTCGAGACGCCGTCGGGCACGAGGGAGACGTCGACGCCGGTGACCTCGGGGTAGGCGGCCAGCTCCTCCGTGACGCTGCGGACGCAGTGCTCGCAGGTCATGCCGGCGACTCCGATGCTCTGCACGGTCGCGGCGGCGATCGGCCCACGACTCTCGTGGCGGGTGCTCTCGTGGCCGCCGCACGCGCACGCGCCGCTGCCGCAGCCTCCGTTCGAGCCGCTCGCGGTCAGGCCGAGATCGATCCTGGTGCCCATGGGTCCTCCTGTGTCGCGCAGCCGGGACAGATATACCCCCCGGGGGTACTCCATCGTAGACGGGTCCCGCCGCTCCCGGCAAGGCCGGAGGAGCAGGGACGAGAATCGCAGGGCGGCCGGCCTCGCCGCGCGAGGAACAGGAGGAGCCGGATGGACCCCGCACCGACGCCGCCCTGGGGCGCCCCCTCGGCCCACGCCGCGCCGTCCGTCCCGCTGCCGCCTCGCTCGCGGTTCGAGCCCACCGCGCTCCTCACCGCACCGCTGCACGCCAGGACCCTCCCCGCCTCCCTCCGCCCCCGGGTGCAGCAGGCCGCGCCCCAGCGGCAGCGCCGGCTCGCCGCGCTCGCCGAGGTGACCGACGGCTTCGCCGTGCTGCGCACCCGCGAGCTCGACCGTGCATTGCGGCGGATCGCGGCTCCCGCCGCCACTGCCGCGGGCGAGGTGGCGGCCGTGCTCGCGATCGGCCGCGACGGAGTCGAGCTGGCGGCCGAGCGGGCCGACGCGCTCCGCATCGCCGAGTGGGAGCGGATCGCGTCGGTCGGAGTGGGCACCTCACCCGCGGGCTCCCGCCGCGTCCGCGCCGTCGTGCTGGCCGTGCTCGCACCGCGTTCCCCGGCCGGCCCCGGGGTCCTCCGCGCGTCGGCGGAGGCGATCGCCGCCCGCCGACGCCCCCACACCGTGCTCGTCCCCCTCGTCGTCGCCTCTCCGGCGCCGCTCGGCTGGCGGGTCGCCGACGACCGGACCTTCCTCCTCGCCCTGGACCGGCTCCAGCGCGCCCTCGACGAGCGCACGCGATGAGGGCCCGCCTCCGCTTCGCTCTCGCCGCCCTCACCACCCTGGGTTTGGGCCTGGCCCTGCGCTTCCTGCTGACCGGGCTGCTCGCCGATGTCGCCGGAGGAGTGCTCTACGTGGTGCTCGTCGCGCTGCTCACCGCCGTCCTGCTGCCCCGCGTGCCCGCGGTGACCGCGGCGGGGATCGCGCTGGCCTGGTCCATCGCGATGGAGCAGCTCCAGGCGATCGGAGTCGCGTCGCGCCTGGTCGAGCTGTGGGCACCGCTGCGGTTGATCGTCGGCACCACCTTCTCGTGGCTCGACATCGCGGTCTACGTTCTCGGGGCAGTGGTCGCTGCGGCGGTGCTGATCGCCGTCGGCCCTCGCGAGGAGCCGGCCGACGTCCGCGATCGCGGCCTCAGGGATGTCCGGGGCGGGCCGACCGCCTGATTAGGGTGGGGCCATGAGCGAGGCGGAACTCCCGGGCACAGCGGCATCCCCCCGAGCGCTGCCGGCCCACGATCATCGACGCGACCGGCGCATCCCCGAGCCGCTCGACCGCTTCGCCACCGGCGAGGAGTTCCCCGAGTACCGGGTCGACCTCGAGCGGATCCGGTTCTCGCCCTACTTCGCCCGTCTCTCCGCCGTCACGCAGGTCATCTCGCCCTCCGGCGTCGGCCAGGTTGTGCACAACCGGCTCACGCACTCGATCAAGGTGACAGCCGTGGCCCGCGCGATCGCCATGCAGCTCACCACCACCGACCGGGCCCAGCGCGAACTCGTCGAGCGGCTCGGCGGCTGCGACCCCGTGGTGGTGCAGGCGGCCGCGAGCGCGCACGACCTGGGTCATCCTCCGTTCGGGCATCTCGGCGAGCAGGCGCTCGACCGCCTCGCCCGCGAGCGTCTCGGGCTCGCCGAGGGCTTCGAGGGGAACGCGCAGTCGTTCCGGATCCTCTCGGAGCTCGACGTCTGCGAGACGGTCGAGGTGGGGCTCAACCTCACCGCCGCCTCCCGCGCCGCCGTGCTCAAGTACCCCTGGGGGCGGACCGTCTGCCGACCCGGCATCGACTCGGCCGACCCCACCGAGCTGCCGCGCGGCTCCACCGCCAGCCAGTGGGAGACCGCACCGCCGAAGTTCTCGGCCTACACACTCGACCTCGACGACCTGCTCGACGCGCGCTCCGGCTTCGCCGCGATCGCCCCCTGGCAGCAGACCCTCGAGTGCTCGGTGATGGACGTCGCCGACGACATCGCCTACTCGCTGCACGACCTCGACGACTTCTACCGCGCGGGAGTCCTGCAGCAGGCGGCGGTGGCGGTCGAGTTCCGCGCGTTCCTCCGTGAGCAGAACGCACTCGCCGCTCTCGACGCCGCGGAACTCTGGGCCAGGGCGCCGGGGCACTCGCTCGAGATGCTGCGGCGCAGGCTCGTTGCGCGCGACCCGTGGATCGCGAGCGATGAGCACTTCCGCGCCTCCGTCGAGCGGGTCTCGACCGAGCTGGTCGAGGGTCTGCTGGCCGTGCCGTTCGACGGCTCGACCCGCACGGAGCGCGCGATCGAGGCGTTCGTCTCCTCCTGGATCGGCCGGCTCCAGCGCTCGGTCGTGGTGCTGGCCGAGCCGAACGTCCGCTCGGGTCATCTCTCGCTCCTCCCAGACGCCTGGCACGACGTGGCGGTGCTGAAGTTCGTGCACACGCGTTTCGTGATCGACCGCCCCGACTTCGCCACCTACCAGCGCGGGCAGTCCCAGGTGCTCGAGACGCTGGTGACCCACCTCGACGCCTGGCTCGCTGATCCGCGCGACGGCTCGCGTGCACCGCAGAAGCTGCTCGACCTGATCGAACTCGCGGCCGACGGCTACTTCCGTCTGCGCGCCGACCACCCCGACTGGCTGCCGACCGACGAGCGCGGCCGTCCGACGTCCGACCCCGCCGTGCTCCAGCGGCTCGGGCGGGGCCGCGGAGTGGTCGACTACGTCGCGACGCTGACGGACGAGCAGGCGATGGCGCTCGCCGCACGGCTCCGCGGCGACCGCGAACCCTGGGCGATGGGGACCTAGCTCCCGTGGTTCGGCGCCGTCGGCCCTCCGCCCTGGTGCCCCAGCCTCTCGGCGGACGGTGGGTTGACAGCACGCTCCCGATATGACTGACCGCCCCCGATCCCCGCCAGTGCAGGCCGGAAGGCGACGCGCGTGCCCCGAGGCCGCTTTCCGGCGGTATCCAGTGCCCGTTCAGGAAGCGCTGACCGAACGACAGCGTAAAATCGCGGAGGCACATGCCAGGATCGACAACTCGACAGGGAGTTCCGTTGGACGGAAACGCAACGACCACGCACCGCAACGTCGCATTGCTGTCCGTCGCGACCACGATGGCTCCGCGAGTGACCACCTCGGCCGAGATCGATGCGCGCCTGGCTCCGGCGCTGAAACGCCTCCGACTCCCCACGGGCCTGCTCCAGCGCGTCGCCGGGGTGCACGAGCGCCGCAACTGGAGCGCCGAGCAGGGTTTCGACGCGGCAGCGATCGACGCGGGCAAGCGGGCTCTGGATGAGGCGGGCATCCGCCCCGATCAGATCGGGCTCATCATCAACACCTCGGTCACGCGCAAGCATCTCGAGCCGTCGGTCGCCGTGCGCCTGCACCACGGTCTGGGACTGCCCTCGTCGGCCATCAACTTCGACATCGCCAACGCCTGCCTCGGGTTCGTGAACGGCATGACCCTCGCCGCGCAGCTCATCGACTCTGGTCAGATCCGCTACGCCATGATCATCGACGGCGAGGACGCCGACGAGATCCAGGTCAACACCATCGATCGCCTCAGCCGCGAGGGCGTGAACCGCAAGGACTTCATGAGTGAGTTCGCGAGCCTCACCCTCGGCTCGGGGGCGGCCGCCGCGATCCTCGGCCCCGCCGACGAGCACCCCAGGGGCCACCGGATCCTCGGGGGCATCACCCGCGCGGCCACGCAGTTCAACGAGCTCTGCGTGGGCAGCGTCGACGGCATGTTCACCGACGCCAAGGCCCTGCTCAAGGGCGGGATGGACCTCGTGCTCTCCGCCTGGAAGGAGGCCACCCGCGACTGGAACTGGGGCGGCATGGACCGCTACATCACGCACCAGGTGTCGGATGTGCACACCAACGCCCTGGTGAAGGCGGTCGGCCTCGATCGCAGCCGTGTCCCCACGACCTACCCGACGCTCGGCAACGTCGGCCCGGCATCGATCCCGATCACCCTGGCCCAGGAGGCCGAGACCCTGCAGCCCGGCAACCGCGTGCTGCTCATCGGAGTGGGCTCGGGCATCAACACCGCGATGCTCGAGATCGCCTGGTGACCGAAGAGTTCGGCCCCCACCCGGCGGTGCGGATCCGCGGGGCGCTCAGCGCCACCGCCGCGGCCCGGCTTCCCCCGGCCGGGCTCGACGGGATCGATCCCGCCTGGTCGCGCCTCGTCGACGCTCCCGACGCCGAGGGCGTGCCGCGCCGCTGGCACCTCCTCGACACGGGCGAGGCGCTGGCCGTCGAGCCGGTCGGCACGATCCTGTGCGTGCACGGCAACCCCACCTGGTCCTACCTCTGGCGCCGCCTCGCGGCCGCCACGCTGGAGGCGGCCCGCCTCGGCGGCCCCGCCTGGCGCGTGGTCGCGGTGGACCAGCTCGAGATGGGCTTCTCGGAGCGCACCGGCGCGCTGCATCCGCTCGCCGACCGCGTCCGCGAGCTGTCGAATCTCACCGACGTGCTCGGACTGACCGATGTCGTCACCCTCGGCCACGACTGGGGCGGAGTCGTCTCGCTGGGCTGGGCGGTCGACCACCCCGAGCAGCTGCGCGGCACGATGCTCCTCAACACCGCGGTGCACCAGCGTGCCGACGCGCCGATCCCGGCGCCGCTGCGGCTCGCGCTCGCCTCGGGCGTGCTGGGCGCCTCCACCGTCAGCACCCCCGCCTTCCTCGAGGCGACGCTCGCGCTGGGCCGTCCGGCGCTCCCCTCCGCGGTGAAGGAGGGGTACCGGGCCCCCTACCTGTCGTCCGCGCGTCGCGGGGGAGTGGGCGGCTTCGTCGCCGACATCCCGGTCGACTCCGCGCACCCGAGCGAGGACGAGCTCCACCGGATCGCCGAGGGCGTGCGCGCCCTGGCCACTCCCGCACTGATGCTCTGGGGTCCACTCGACCCGATCTTCTCCGACCGCTACCTCGACGATCTGGTCGACCGCCTCCCGCACGCGCAGGTGCACCGCTTCGAGGGAGCGGGCCATCTGCTCGCCGAGGACGTCGACTACTCCGCAGCGGTGCTCACCTGGCTGGGTGACCTCTCGGCCGACGGCGAGCCCTTCGCCGGTGATCCCGCTCCGGACGTCCGCCGCCCCTCCGCACCCGTCGAGCCGCTGTGGGCGCACCTCGATCGCCACGCCGAGGACGACTCCCTCGCCCTGGTCGAGATGGCGCCTCCCGGAGGCGGCGGGCCGCGCTCCGTCTCGTGGCGCCTGCTCTCGCGGCGGGTCCGCGAGCTGGCCGCCGGCCTCCGCGCCTCGGGCATCGGGCCCGGCGATCGGGTCTCGCTGCTGGTGCCTCCCGGCGCCGACCTCACCGCGCTGCTCTACGCGTGCCTGCGCATCGGAGCGGTCGTCGTCGTCGCCGACGCGGGCCTCGGCCTGCGCGGACTCACCCGTGCGGTCCGCGGCGCCTGGCCGGACCTCGTGGTCGGCGCGCTGCCGGGCCTGAGCGTCGCCCGCGCCCTGCGCTGGCCCGGCGGACGCATCTCGACGCAGACCCTGCCCCGCAGTGCTGTCTCGGCCCTCGGCGTCGACGCCTCGCTCGCCCAGCTGATGGAGCTCGGCCGCGCCGAGCTCGCCACCGACCCGGAGGCGCTCGGCGATCCGCCTGCGCCCGACTCCGAAGCCGCGATCCTGTTCACCTCTGGATCCACAGGCCCGGCGAAGGGCGTGGTCTACACGCACCGGCAGCTCGCCGGAGTCCGTGACGCGCTCGCCCGCCAGTACGGCGTCGGTCCGGGGACCGGGCTCGTCGCAGGCTTCGCGCCGTTCGCGCTGCTCGGGCCTGCGCTGGGCACCCGATCCGCGACTCCCGAGATGGAGGTGACCGCGCCGCGCACCCTCACCGCCGCGGCTGTCGCGGCGGCGGCCGCTCGGGTCGAGGCGACCGTGCTCTTCCTCTCGCCCGCCGCCCTGACCAACGTGGTCGCGACGGCCGGCGCGCTGAGCGCCGACGACCACCGCGCCCTCGCCGGAGTCCGCACCTTCCTCTCGGCGGGCGCCCCCGTCTCGGCCGGGCTGCTCGGCGAGGCACAGTCGCTGATGCCGAACGCCTCCGCGCACACTCCCTACGGCATGACCGAGGCGCTGCTGCTGACCGACGCGTCGCTCGAGGGGATCCTCGACGCCGCGTCCGATCCGGACCCGCGCGGCGGCGTCTGCGTCGGAGCGCCAGCCGCGGGGGTGCGCCTGCGCATCGCGCCGCTCGACGACGACGGGCACGCGGACGACGAGCCTCTCGATGTCGAGGACGTCACGGGTGAGATCGTCGTCTCGGCCGGGCACGTCGAGGACCACTACGAGCGGCTCTGGCTGACCGATCGCGCGGCGCGCACCGGGGCGGTCGCGGGCGAGCGCTGGCACCGCACTGGCGATGTCGGGCGCGTCGACTCCGCTGGCCGGCTCTGGGTCGAGGGGCGCCTCCCGCACGTGATCGTCACTCCCGAGGGCGTGGTCACGCCGGTCGGTCCTGAGCAGCGGATCGAGGCCGGCGTCGCCTCCGTCGCGCGCGCCGCCGTGGTCGGAGCCGGTCCCCGCGGAGTCTCGCAGCTGGTCGCCGTGGTCGAGCTGCGCTCGGGCGTGCGCCGGGTGGCTCTGGCCGGGCCGCAGCTCGCCGAGGAGGTGCGGGCCGCCGTCGGCGCCTCCGTCGCCGCTGTGCTGATCGTGCCGACGCTGCCGACCGACATCCGGCACAACTCCAAGATCGACCGGGCCGCGCTCTCGCGCTGGGCCGAGGGTGTGCTCGCCGGCGGGCGCATGGTGGCGCCGTGAAGGTCCTGGTCACCGGGGCGAGCGGGCTGCTCGGCGGGGCCGTCGCGGCCGGACTGGTCGCGCAGGGTCACGAGGTCCGCACCTTCCAGCGCCGTCCGTCCGGGGTGGCCGGCGTCGAGGAGGCGCGCGGCTCGCTGACCGACCCGCGCGCGGTGGAGGAGGCGGTCGCCGACTCCGCGGCGGTCGTGCATCTCGCCGCGAAGGTCTCACTCGCGGGCGATCCGGGCGACTTCGACCGGGTCAACGTCGACGGCACGCGCCGGCTCCTCGCTGCCGCCTCCCGCGCCGGCGTGCGCCGCTTCGTGCAGATCTCGTCCCCCTCGGTCGCGCACGCCGGGTCGTCGATCATGGGCGACGACGCCGAGCCCGCCGACCCCGTCCGCGCCCGCGGCGACTACGCGCGCACCAAGGCGCGGGCCGAACTGCTGGCCCTCGCGGCCGACGCGCCGGGGTTCGCTGTCGTCGCGGTCAGGCCGCACCTCGTCTGGGGCCCGGGAGACACGCAGCTCGTCGCGCGGATCGTCGAGCGAGCCCGTGCCGGGCGGCTCCCGCTGCTCGGGCACGGGCAGGCTCTGATCGACTCCACCTACATCGACAACGCCGCCTCGGCGATCGTCGCGGCTCTCGGGCGGGCGGAGGCGGTGCATGGCCGCTCCTACGTCGTCACCAACGGCGAGCCGCGTCCCGTCGCCGAGCTGCTCGCCGGCATCTGCCGCGCCTCGGGAGTCGAGCCGCCGCGCTGGTCGGTGCCCGCCTCCGTCGCCCGAGCCGCCGGCTCGCTGGTCGAGCGGGTCTGGGCCGTGCGGCCGGGGGCCGATGAGCCTCCGATGACGCGTTTCCTCGCCGAGCAGCTCTCGACCGCGCACTGGTTCGATCAGCGCCGCACCCGCGCCGAGCTGCACTGGGCACCGGGCGTGACGCTCGATGAGGGGCTGCGCCGGCTCGCCGCCGCCGACTGAGGGGGCGCCGCCTTGCGGCGCCGATGGCCGGGGCGTCCCCGGTCGAATGCGCACCGTGTCGCGGGCTGGCCCACACGTCTCCGGAGACGACGGGACGGACGGGCTCCCCGGTGGAGCCCGTCCGTCCCCGCGCGTCGCGGGCGGGTGCTAGTCGGCGAGGATGAGGTACAGCGCGCGCCGCGTCTCGTCGAGCTTCGCGGAGGCGGCCGCACGCTGCGCATCCGTCGCCCCGCGGAACTGCTGCACGACTCCCATCAGCGTGCCGACGTTCTCGACGAACGCGCGGTCGGCGTCGCTGGCGCCAGGAGTCGCCTCCCACGCTGCGGTCAGCTCGTCGGAGTGCTCGCGCACGTACGTGCCGCCCTCGTCGGTGAGCTGGTACTCGGTGCCGCGGCCCTCGCCGACGGCCGTGATGAGGCCCTCGTCGACGAGCTGCTGGAGGGTGGGGTAGACGGAGCCGGGGCTGGGGCGCCACGACCCGTTCGTCTTCTCGGCGATGGCCTTGATCAGGCCGTAGCCGTTGGAGGAGGTCTCGGCGAGGAGCGAGAGGAGCGCCGCGCGGACATCGCCGCGTCGTGCGCGTCCGCCGCCGCGGCCGAAGGGGCCGCCGAAGCCGGGGCCGAAGCCGGGCCCGAAGCCGGGCCCGAAGCCGAAGCCGGGACCGAACCCGCGGCCGTGGCCGCCGGGTCCGCGTCGCTGGCCGTGGCCGGGGTGCTCGTGCCGGGAGGTGTGCGCGCCGTCGCAGGAGTCGCGGCGGTCGTCGGAGAAAAAGGTCTTGGGGTTCATGGGGTGCTGCTCTCTGTCGGTCGGGGTGTTCGTGGAGGTGTCGTCGAGGATCCCTTCGATCGGATCCGGTCGCCGGCCGCGAGCCAGTGCTGACGACCTGTCGGCGATGTATTAACGATATATCGGCGACTGTCGCGTGTCAAGGGTCGTCGCTGCTCGATACCCTGGGAGCCTCCCCCGCGAAAGGTCCCGCATGTCGCTGTCCGACTCCGAGCTCCAGGCCGTGCTCGACTCGACCCTGCTCACCGGTGCGGTCCTCACCGACCGCGCGAGCAACCTCGGCAACCTGCGCCGCCTGGCCGCCCGCGAGCCCGCGCACCTCTACGGGGTGGACGTGGCCGAGCACTGGACGCTCGAGAGCCTGCTCGCCCTGATGGGGGAGCGCGTCGGGATCAGCACCGACGCCTCGTTCGAGAGCGGCCAGGACCGCATCGACGCGCGCCTGACCGTCGAGCGGCTCGCCCGCTACCGCGATCGCCTCGCCTCAGCCGTGCATGACGGTGCGCTCCTGCTGTTCGCGACCGCCCACCCCGCGACCCTGATGGACGTCTACCGCCGATTCGCCGCGGCGGCGACGGAGGCGGGGGCCCGCGTGCTCGACCTCAACGCGCTCCCGTTCGCCTCGCCCGACGGCATCCGCGTGCCGCTCGCCGACGAGCATCAGGCCCTGTGGTCCACCGGAGGCGTGGCCTGCGTCTACCGCGGCGGGAGCCTCCTGCACACCCACTCGTCCGAGCCGATGGAGGCGCTTCTCGACGGGCTCGACGAGCTCGGCGTCCGCCCCGACCTCGTGATCGCCGACCACGGCTGGGCGGGAGCGGCCGGCCGTCGCGGCCTCCCGGTCCTCGCGATCGCCGACTGCAACGATCCGGCCGTCTTCGTCGCAGAATCGCAGGGCTCGATCGAGGTCGTCGTCCCGATCGACGACGGCCTCGCCGTGCACCTGTACGAGCCGGTGATCGACTACGTTCTGAGCCCGCTGTCCGCCGCCTCGGAGCCCACCCGCACCTCCGGCTCGTAGAATCGCTCTCGGCTCGTCGGGATCCTCGGGATCCGACGAGCCGACCGCGTTCCCGCGTTCCCGCGAGCCCGAGTCGCCGACTCGCCACCACTGCAGACGGAGCATCCGTGACCCAGCCCCACGACGGCCTCCTCCCGCGCTTCGCGGTCGGCGTTGACATCGGCGGAACCTCGATCAAGGCCTCGCTCGTCGACGTCACGACCGGTGAGCGCGCCGCCCGCCGTTTCGCGGTCGCGAACCCGCTCGGCAAGGAGCCCGAGGACTTCGCCGCCGCGATCGCGGGCATCGTCCGCGACGTCTCGCCGATCGCCGGCACCCCGGTCGGCGTCGGCTTCCCGGGGATCGTCCGCGGAGGCGTCGTGCGCCAGACCACGCACGTGTCGCCGCGCTGGGTCGGCCTCGACGCCCAGGCGCTGCTCTCGGACGCGACCGGCGTCGACGTCGTGGTCGTCAACGACGCCGACGCGGCCGGGGTCGCCGAGCGAGAGTTCGGCGCGATGCGCGAGCGCGAGGGCCTGCTCCTGCTGACCACCCTGGGCACCGGCATCGGGACGGCGCTCGTGCACGAGGGCGTCGTCATCCCCAATTCCGAGCTGGGCCACGTCCACATCGACGGGCCCGACTTCGAGCCGCGCGTCGGCTTCTCCGCGGTGCGCCGCGAGGGTATCTCTCTCGAGGAGTGGGCGGGGCGGTTGAGCGTCTATTACCGGCACCTCGAGATGCTGCTGTCCCCGCAGCTCTTCGTGATCGGAGGCGCGGCCGCGCACGTGTTCGACGAGTTCGCCGGCTTCCTCGACATCGGCACCGAGATCGTCCCCGCCCGCTTCGGCAACGACGCCGGATTCACGGGAGCCGCCATGGTCGCCGTCTCGCCCGACAGCCTCGCCCCCTGGTACCGCTCCACTCGCGGCGCCCGCCTCGACCCCGGCACCCCGGCCATCGCGGACTGACGCACCCCATCCCTTCCCGCCGGGGCTCCCTCAGCGCGCCAGCAGCCGCCGGTAGAGGCCGTCGAGGAGGGCGGCGGCGGCGGGCCAGGAGTGGGACGCCGCCCACTCCACGCCGCCGCGGCCGAGCCGGGCCAGCTCCCCGGGTGCCCCCAGCAGACCGAGCATCGCGTCGGCCCACGCCACCGGCGAGTCGGAGTCGATCAGCATCCCGCTCATGCCGTCGCGCACCGCGTCTCTCAGCCCGGTCGTCCGCCGCGCGAGCACGGGCGTGCCACTGGCCGCGGCCTCCAGCGCGATCAGCCCGAACGTCTCGGCGGCCGACGGCACCAGCGCCAGCCTGGCGCTCCGGAGGCGCTGCGCCACGAGGTCGCGGTCGGCCGGCCCGTCGATCAGGACCCGGTCGCCGAGCGCGGCCGCGGCTCCCCGCACCTCGTCGAGGTACGCCTCCCGGCCGGGCGCCGCCCCGCCCACCAGTCGCAGCACCGGCCGGGCTTCCTCCGGCATCGCGGCCAGCGCCCGCACCGCGAGCAGCTGGCCCTTGAGCGGTTGTACTCGGCCGATGAGCACGACGCCCGAGCGCTCGCCAGACGGTCGGAAGCGCGCCTCGACGCCCGGCGGCACGACCGCCACGCGCGTCGGATCCGCACCGTAGCCGCCGACCACGTCCTCGCGCTCGGAGGCGCCCGCCACCACGATCGCGTCGGCCGCGGCGAGCACCGCGCGCTCCGCATCGATCCGCTCGGCGGGCTCGGGGGAGTCGCCCGGAGCGAGTCGGGCGTTCTTGGCGAGCGAGCTCGAGTGCATCGAGTGCACGTGCGGCAGGCCGGTGAGCATCCCGGCGAGCCCCGACACCCAGTAGTGCGAGTGCACCACGTCGGCTCCGGCGGCCGCCCGCGCGAACAGGGGAGCGGCCGAGGCGAGCGCGTACTTGTCGCCCGCGTCCACGGGCACGCCGACCACCCGCACGCCCGGCGCGAGCCTCCGCTCGCCCTCGCCGCGCGTCAGCACCTCGATCTCCCAGCCGAGCGCCGCCAGCTCGGGCAGCACTGCCGCGAGGTACACGTTCATCCCGCCCGCCTCGCCGGTCGAGGGCTGCTCGAGGGGCGAGGTGTGCGCCGAGACGACGGACAGGCGGGGCATCCCTCCATCGTAGACAGGGCCGGGAGTCCTCCACGGATCCGGCCGTGCGGCTCGCAGTGCCCCGGCGATCGGGTTGAATAGACGGATGCGCTCCTTCGGAGTGCGGAGAGCGTGAGGTCCATGGCCCGCCAGAGTCCACCCGGTGAGGTGCTGCCGTCGGCTGCACCCGGGCCGGCGGCCATCGGCCACGAGCCCTTCTCCGAGCAGGACATCCGGGCGCTGGTCGGCGCCGCCGCCTTCGAGAAGGGCACCGCCTACGCCGACGAGGGTCGGGTGCGCGAGCTGCAGTGGTTCGGCGGCCGCACCCGTCTCTTCGGCCAGGTCCGCGGATCCGGTCGCTCGCCCTACGCGGTGAGCGTGCAGCTGCGCGACGAGGGCGAGCACTGGAGCCTGCTCGGCGGAGCCTGCAGCTGTCCCGTCAAGCACGAGTGCAAGCACGTGGCGGCCGTGCTCGTCGAGGCCCTGCGCCGCGAGCGCGAGGGCACGCTGGCCGGTCCCTTCCCCGGCGAGTCCGCCGTCGACGCGGTTCCGGAGTGGCGCAGTGCCCTCGCTCCGCTGCTGGCGGGCGCCGAGCGCTCGCACGCGGGGATCCCGCTCGGCCTGCAGTTCGAGCTGCTCCCCGGCGAGCCGGTCCGCCGCGCCCCCGGCCGCTATAACTCCTACCGTCCGCCGCCCGAGCCGCGCCCGCGCCTGGGGGTCCGACCGGTGCGGATGGGCGACCGCGACCGCTGGGTGCGCACCGGCGCCAGCTGGCGCGACCTGGGCTACCTGCACTACAGCCACGACTACGACGAGCGTCAGATCGACGTGATCCGCGAGATGCAGGGCATCCTCTCGGGTCACAGCGCGTCGAGCTATTACTCGCCCGACACCTGGCTCTACCTCGACCAGTGCCGGAGCGAGGCGATCTGGGCGGCGCTGCACGGCGCGGTCCGCGCGGGCATCGGCCTCGTGATGGGCGACCGCGAGCAGTCGCCGCTGAAGATCCTCGACACCACGGCCACCGCCTCCATCGACGTCACGCGAACGGCCGCGGGCCTCGAGCTGCGGTCGCTGGTCGCGATCGGTGATCATCCGGCACCCGAGGAGTTCGGCTTCATCGGCGATCCGGCCGTAGGCCTCTACACCTGGGAGGGCGGCGACGAGTTCCGCGCCCGACCCGTCACCCTCATCCCGTTCGCCGCCCCACTGCTGTCCTCGGCGCGCACCTTCCTCTGGAGCCGCGAGGCCATCCGCATCCCCGCCCAGGAGGAGTCGGCGTTCCTCACCGAGCACTACCAGCGCCTGCACCGCCTGTTCGACATCGTCTCGCGCGACGGCTCCTTCGAAGCACCGGCCGTTCCCGAGCCTCGGCTCGGCCTGACCCTCGAGCACACCGAGGGCGCCGGCCTGCGCGGCTCGTGGTGGTGGCGCTACGGAGTCGAGGGCGCGCGCGGCACGGATGCCCAGCGCCTCCCGTTGCGACCCGGCGAGGATGCGGGCTACCGCGACCTCGACGCCGAGCAGCGGATCCTCGACTCCCTCGTCGGAGCCGGCCTCGACCCCGAGTCGGCTCCCGCCCTCGTCTCGCCGTCGAGCCGGCGACTGCGGCCGACGTTCGACCTGCGCGGCATGCAGACGGTCGGCTTCCTCACCGGCGAGGCCGAGCGCCTCCGCGAACTCGGCACCGTCGAGATCGAGGAGATCGGCGAGCGCGTCGAGTACCGCGAGGCCGAGACCGCGCCGATCGTCGCCGTGCAGACCGTCGCCCAGCCCGACAGCCGCGACTGGTTCAACCTCGAGATCTCCGTCACGGTCAACGAGGAGGCGGTGCCGCTCGCCGAGATCTTCCTCGCGCTGGCTCGCGGCGACGAGTACATGGTGCTGCCCAGCGGCGTCTACTTCGCGCTCGACGACGAGCGCTTCGGCCGCCTCCGCGAGCTGATCGCCGAGGCGCGCGAGCTCTCGGACGACCCGAGCGAGACGCTGCGGATCAGCCGCTTCCAGTCGTCCCTCTGGGACGAGCTGGTCGAGTTGGGCGTGGTCGAGGCGCAGGCAGCGGCCTGGCGCCGCTCCGTCGAGGGCCTCTCCGGATTCACGGCCACGGGCGCTCTGGAGTCGCGGACCCTGCCCGAGGGCTTCGCGGTCGAGCTGCGGCCCTACCAGCAGCTCGGCTATGACTGGCTCTCGTTCCTCTACGACAACCAGCTCGGCGGCGTGCTCGCCGACGACATGGGTCTGGGCAAGACCGTGCAGTCGCTCGCGCTCGTCGCGCGCGTGATGCAGCAGCAGCGTGCCGCGGCGGAGGAGGCGGGTACCTCGCCGCGCCCGTTCCTCGTGGTCGCGCCGACCAGCGTCGTGCCCAACTGGGTCGGCGAGGCCGAGCGCTTCGCCCCGGGCCTCCGGGTCGTCGGGATCGACGAGACCTCCAAGAAGAAGCGCCGGGCGCTCACCGGCGTCATCGGCGAGGCCGAGCTGGTCGTCACCTCCTACGCCCTGTTCCGCCTCGACTACGAGTCGTACGCGGGCATCCAGTGGTCGGGACTCCTCCTCGACGAGGCGCAGTTCGTGAAGAACCGCCAGTCGGCCACCCACCAGCTCGCGCGCCGCCTCGACGTGCCGTTCAAGCTCGCCATCACGGGAACGCCGATGGAGAACAACGTGATGGAGCTGTGGTCACTCCTCTCGATCGTCGCTCCCGGACTCTTCCCCTCGCCCGCCGGCTTCGTCGAGTTCTATCAGAAGCCGATCGAGCGCGAGGCCGACACCGAGAAGCTCTCGCAGCTGCGGCGCCGCATCCGACCGTTGATGCTGCGGCGCACCAAGGAGCTGGTGGCCAAGGAGCTGCCGCCCAAGCAGGAGCAGACCCTCGAGGTGGAGCTGGGCCCCCGGCAGCGCAAGGTCTACGACACCTATCTGGCGCGGGAGCGGCAGCGGGTGCTGGGTCTGATCGGCGACTTCGAGAAGAACCGCTTCGCGATCTTCCGCGCGCTGACCGTGCTGCGCCAGGTCGCGCTCGATGCCGCGCTGGTCGATGAGGCGCACGAGAAGGTCCCGTCGACGAAGCTCGACCTGCTCGACGAGCTCCTCGGTGACGCTCTCAGCGAGGGCCACCGCGTCCTGGTGTTCAGCCAGTTCACGCGGTTCCTGGGGCGGGTGCGCTCCCGCCTCGATGCGGCCGGGATCGAGTACGCGTATCTCGACGGAGCGACGAAGAAGCGCGACGAGGTCATCGACCGGTTCCGCTCGGGCGATGCCGGCGTCTTCCTGATCTCGCTCAAGGCGGGCGGCTTCGGCCTCAATCTCACCGAGGCCGACTACTGCATCCTGCTCGACCCGTGGTGGAATCCGGCGACCGAGTCGCAGGCCGTCGATCGCGCCCACCGCATCGGCCAGACCCGCTCGGTCATGGTCTACCGTCTCGTCGCGAAGGACACCATCGAAGAGAAGGTCATGGCCCTGAAGGAGGCGAAGGCGGCTCTCTTCGCGGCGGTCATGTCGGACGACGGAGCGGCGGCCACCGGCGGCATCACCGCGGAGGACGTGCGCGAGCTGCTGGGCTGAGCGCCGCGTGCGGCCCGCCGTGCCGCGCCTGACGGGCGGCCGTGTCGGGCCCGGTCCACGTCCTCGCCTGTCCGGCGCTGGTTCTCCAGGTGTTCCCCCTGGCGATGGGCGACATCGGTGCGCTCTCCGAGGCGGTCGCCTTCTGCACGCTGATGGTGCTCACCACGGAGCCGTCGCTCCTCGCTGTGTCTCCTCGCGCACCTGATCCAGCAGCGTCTCGACCGCCGCGCGGGTGTCGGCGGCCAGGCGTCCGAGTCGGTGCGCGGCGCGGATCGACGTCGGCCGGTAGGGGTGCACCAGCCGGCGGGCCGCGGTGCAGGGCAGCGCGAACGTGGCGACGATTCCCGCGTCGATCCCGTCGAGTCCACCGTCGTCGCGGCCGAACACCAGCTCGCGCCCCTCGTGGGCCAGCTCCTCCGGCAGCTCGGCCTCGCCGATCGGGAGGCGCAGCACCGCCAGCAGACCGGCGGCGACCACGCGCCGACGCAGGGGACGGCCCACGCGTGCGGCGGCCTGCACCGTGAAGAAGTCGGCCTGGCGCTCGAGGATCCCCGTGATGGTCTCGGCGAGGCGCTCCATCTCGGGGTGCAGCGAGACCCGGGCGAGCCGACGGTAGGCGTGTACCGCCACCCGCGCGTCGACCGCGAGTGCGAGTGCGAGGGGTCCGGCGAGGAGGAGGCACGCGCGGTCGCGCAGCGGATGCGCGACGACGGCCGGCTCGGGCGGCCGGTGGTCGATGCCGCGGATCTGCGGCGAGGCCGCCAGCACCTCGCCGAGAGCGTCCGCGATGCCCTGCCGCTCGGCCGCCCACACCTCGGCCAGGCCGCGCACGCGCTCGTCCGGGTGCGCCAGCCCGAGGGGGAGCATCCGCGCGACCGTCGCGTGTTCGACAGCACGGAGATAGGCGGTGGCGACGATGGCCTCGCGGTCCAGTGGCGCCTCCTCGAACTCGCGCACCGAGAAGTACTCGCCCAGGGCGCGGTGCGCGCTGCGGCGGTGGTCCTCGAGATCGAACGGTTCCGCGATGCCCACGTCGTGCTCCTCCGCTAGGTCTGTCCCTCCATCCTGGGCCCCTCGTGCGGGAGGCGGAAGAGCACGCGCCTACGCCTGCGACACTGGGAGCCGGCGGTCAGGCGGGCGCCGGGATCGGGGCGGAATGGCTGCGGCGCGGACGGGGGCGGTCGGCGCGATCCTGGTCGCGGCCCTCTGCTTCGGCACCACCGGCACGGCGCAGTCCCTGGGCGCCGCGAGTGTGGATCCGCTTCTGCTCGGATCCGCGCGCATCGTGCTCGGCGGTGCGCTGCTGGCCGCGCTGCTCGGAGCGCGCGCGGTGCGCCGGCGCGCGCCCGTTCGTCCGACCCTGCCGGTGCTGGTGCTCGTGCTGTTCGGCGCTGTCGGAGTCGCCGCCTACCAGCCCGCCTTCTTCACCGGAACCGCGCAGAACGGGGTCGCGGTCGGCACGATCGTGGCCCTCGGCTCGGCCCCCGCCTTCACGGGCCTGCTGGAGTGGCTGGTGCTGCGAGCCGCGCCCAGCCCGCGCTGGTTCGTTTCGACGGCTCTCGCCGCGGGCGGCGTGGTGCTGCTCAGCGGAGGCGGCGCCGACACCGGAGCCTCGCCCCTCGGCCTCGCCGCCTCGGCGGGCGCGGGTGCGTCCTTCGCCGTCTACGCCGTGTGCGGGGTGCTGCTGCTCCAGCGCGGGCTGAGCCCCGTCGCAGCAATGGGTGCCCAGTTCGGAGCCGCCGCGCTGCTCGCTCTCCCGTTCCTGCTGCTCGGTGACGCATCCGTGCTCGCCGGCTCGGTCCCGGCCGTGCTGTGGCTCGGAGTCGTCACGGTCGCCATCGCCTACACCTTCTTCGCGCGCGGCCTGCGGATGCTGTCCGCGGCGACCGTCTCGACGCTGACCCTTCTCGAGCCGGCGATCGCGACACTCCTGGGTGTGGCGGTGCTGGGGGAACGCCTGACCGCGGGGGCCGTCGCGGGAGTTGTGGTGGTGGTCGCGGCCGTGCTCCTGGTGGCGGTTCCGGGGCGGGCGAGGCGCCTCACGGAAGACGCCGGGCTCCCCTGATCCCGGGCGCCCGTTCACAACTCTTCCCGCGTCGATTCGGCACGATTCGCTCGTGAGAAGCGCTGGATGGTTAGAAGCGGCTTGCCAGGATGAAGCCGTTCGTGTCGACGTGGCGCTCCGAGATCTGATATCCGAGCGCGTTGGCGATAGAGGTCCACGCGTCGAGCTCCTCGCGTGAGCCGAGCTTGCTGCTGGTCTGCACGAATCCACGGCGCGAAGTGATCACTCCGGTGCTTCCGTATTCGGATCCCGTAGCGGCATCGGCATAAACCACTATCATCTGCATGTCATCCTCCTGGATGGTAGGTTCCGCGGGTGCGGGGGCGGGCTTGAGTCGGTCATTGATGAAACGGTACGGATCGACGGTGACGCCGTAGGAGTACCCGGATTCCGAGAGCGAGATGGTGAGATGCAGGTGGTTTCCCCGTGATGCGTTCCCTGTGTTGCCGACCGATCCCACCCGCTCTCCGCGAGCCACCGAGCGACCGATCGGGAGGGGCGAGGCCGCGTTCATGTGGCAGTACGCCGAGTGGTATCCGTCGGCGTGCCGCAGAACGACGACGTATCCGAGGTCGCTGTTACGGAGGTTGACGACGACAACGCCGTCCGCGGCTGCCGGAATGGCAGTCCCGCCGGCCTGCGGATAGTCGAGTCCGCGGTGGGGACGCGCACGTCCCGCCGTGGCCCCCCAGCCGTCGGCGACGTTGGGATTGGTGAAGGGGTGGCGGTACTGCACATAGGTCGCGGCGTGCGCGCTCTCGGCGTCGAAGAATGCCGGAGAAAGGGCCAGGAAGGCGGCCATTCCAGCGGCACTGGCGAGAAGTCCTCTTCGAGAGAGTGCCGTCAGAGGGTCGAGAGGACTCTCCGATTCCGGATGGAGTCCAGTCGTGTCGAATGTGTTCACATGTTCCCTCTCGAGTGCAGTTATTCTGCTTCTTTGCTGAGAGTACTGAGAAGCCCTCGCTCGTGTCAAATCCTCTTCACGCGCCCCCGATTCTGCGAGAGAAGCGGGCGATTCTCACCCCTCAAAGAGTCGGTCAGGGCAACTTTTATCCTAGAACGTCTGACGGCTAGTCCATCTAGTGAATATGGTCATCGCTTTCCGGTATGACGGAGAAGGCCGGATTGTCACGTCTATATCCGACAGTGCAACTCGCACGGATGTGTCCCGACGCGGTGTCCTCGGTGGTCCGCTGACCTGACGCGGTGCATCGTGACGGAGCCGCCGCCGCCACCCACCGCTCTCTGTTCGAGGACGGGACGCACAGGCACCTCACCGTCGATCTGGTCGACTGATGCGGGAGCGACCACAGAGGCGCCCGCGGGCGAGCGGCCCATGATCCGCAGCCGCCTGCTCGCGGTCGACGGGATCGTCGGGTTCGGCCTTCTCCCCGCCGGTCAGCCCCTGGCCGATCGGTCGTCAGGAACCGCCCGCCGTCGTCGGCGTCAGCCGGCCGGAGCGGGGGCCTGCGGGGCCGTCCCGGTGCTCAGCTGCACGCCGACCACCGACCCCCGGTCGACCTGCGTCCCCGCGGCCGGAGAGGTACCCGCGACGGTGGCGACGGGCTGCGTCGAGTCGACTTGCGAGGTCGGTCCCGGAGTGAGGCCTGCCGCGGTCAGCGCCTGCGACGCTGCATCGCCGCTGCGCCCGCCGAGATCGGGAACCGTGACCTGCGGTGCCGCGATCGTCGACGGATCCGCCGGCGGGAAGTCCGAGCCGCCGTACCGGGAGTCGATCGCCGTCATCAGCGGCTTCCAGATGCGATGACGCGCCCCGGGTGCCCAGCCGCTGTCGAAGTCGACCGTGTCGAGGTTGATCCGCGAGCCGTCCTCGCGCGCCGAGATGCTGCCTACCCACACGGCGAGAGCGGTCTCGGACGAGGCCCCCAGCGCCCACGTGTCGGCGGAGTTGTCGGTCGTACCGGTCTTGGTGATGTGCTGGATCCCGTTCTTCGGGTCGTCCTCGGTGCCCGTGCCCTCGGCCGTCACTTTGAGCATCGCGTACTGCATGGCCGCGGCGACCTTGGTCGACACCGCCCTGGTGCATGTCGATGCGACCGGCTCGATCTCGCGCCCGTCCGCTCCGACGATCGCGGTGATCGCCACGGGTGTGCACGTGGTGCCGTCGTCGGCGATGCCGGCGTAGGCCGACGCCATCGTCAGCGGGGCTATCTCGTTGGTCCCGAGCACGGCGCCGGGCGACTGCACCAGCGCCTTCCCATCGGCCCGGTGCACGCCGAACGCTTCGGCCTGCTTGCGGATCTCGCACTGGTCGAGCAGGTGCGACATCCCCGTGAAGCCCGTGTTGAGCGAGTACACGGTGGAGTAGAGCGCCGTCTGTGTGTCGGAGTACCCGCCGTCGCCCGCGTTCTTGGGGTTGTAGGAGTCGTAGTTCCAGGTGCCCTCGCAGCTGTCGGCGAAGCCCGTCCAGTTCTTCGGCTTCGAATCGAACTGCTCGAGCAGGGTGTGCCCGCGGTCGAGCCACTCGGCGAGCGTGAAGACCTTGTAGGCCGAACCGGTCTGGAACCCGTTGCCCCCGCCGGCGGAGGCGTCGACGTTGAGGTTGATCGCCGAGTACTCCGGTCCACTCGCGATCACGTCAGGATCCTGGCTGTAGGTCTTGTTCTGGACCATCGTCAGGATCTTCCCCGTCCCGTTCTGCACAGCGACCGCGGTCGCTCCCACATCGAACCGCGGGTCGGAGGAGGGCACCTGCTGGTCCATCAGCTCCTGCGCCGTCTCCTGCAGATCGAGGTCGATGGTCGTGTACACCGTGATCCCGCCCCGCTTGATGGCGGCGTAGCGCTCATCGTCGGTTGCGCCGAGCGCGGGGTCGTCGCGGAGCTCGTGCATCACGTAGTCGCAGAAGTAGGCGGCGCTCCCCGCAGTCTGGCAGCCGGTGGAGGGAGGAGTGATCTCGGGCGTGATCGCCTCGGCGGTCGCTGAGTCGTGCGCCGCCTGGTCGAGCGTCCCGGCCTCGAGCATGCGGTCGAGGATGTAGTCGCGCCGCTCCCGCGTCTGCGCGTAGCCGTTGGCCTCGCCGTTCTCGACGTCGTCCGGCCGGTCGAAGCGGAACTTCTCGGGATTGTTGACGATCGCCAGGAGGGCGGCCGACTGATCGACCGACAGGTTGGCCGCCGGGATGCCGTAGTAGTACTCGGCTGCGGCTTCGATGCCGTAGACGGTGCCGCCGAAGAGCGCGATGTTGAGGTAGCCGAGGAGGATGTCGTCCTTCGTCGACACCTTCTCGAGCCCGATCGCGAGGCGCATCTCCTTGAGCTTGCGCTCGGCGGTCGTCGCCGTCGCCTCCGCGTAGGCCCGGTCGCGCTCGGCCTGATCGGTGATCGACTCGGCCTTCTGCACGAGCACGTTCTTCACGTACTGCTGCGTGATCGAGGATCCGCCCTGCGTGTCGCCGTCGAGGAGGTAGGTGCTCGCGATCGCACGCAGCGTGCCCTGCAGGTCGATGCCTCCGTGGTCGTAGAAGCGCGGGTCCTCGCTCGCGACGAGCGCGTCCTTCACGGCGTCGGCGATCCGATCGGCCGGCACCTCGATCCTGTTCTGGTCGTAGAAGGAGGCGAGCAGCGTCGGATCCTCGGGGTCACCCGCATAGACGTCGCTCTTCTGCATCAGCTGCCCCACCTCGAGGTAGCTCGGCAGCGACTGGAACGCCGAGATCGTGCCGGACGTCGCCGCTCCGGTCAGGGCTGCCGCCGGCGCCACGACCAGGGAGGCGAGCAGACCCGCGATGACGCTGACGATCACGAATCCGACCAGCGCGCCGACAGCCCCGTGGACGGTTCGACGGGGCTGGAAGACGGGGACGTTCGGTCGCTTCAGGATGGATCCTCTCGCTGCACCAGCACCCTAGGCGAGGCCTGAGACATCGGTGCCGAGGCGCGCGCGCCGTGTCGCAGCCCACGGTCACTCCCGCTGGTCCGCGCCGTCGATTCCTCGGGGCGCGGCCGTGCCGCCTCGCCGTCCGGAGCCGTTCGCGACGAGTGAACCGCGACGGCATCCCGACTGCCTCGGCGTCCGGGCGTCAGCCCTCGATCAGGTCGCCGTTGATGTCCGAGACGTCGTGCGGATTGATCGGCGCCGTGCCGTTGCTCACCTGCAGGGGGATGATCGCGCCCTTGAGGGCCGTCTTCTCGGCGGAGGGCGTCGTCGAGACCACCGAGCCCTCGGGGATCGACGCCGAGCCGACCGCCTCGGTGAGGCCGACCGAGAAGCCGGCCGCGGTCAGAGCGGACGTCGCGTCGGCGACAGTCCTGCCCGAGACGTCCGGGACCTCGACGAGGGTCCCGCTGCGCGGCGAGGAGGCGAGCATCGTGGCGGGCGGGTCGATGAAGTCGTCGCCGCCGTACTTCTGGTCGAGTGCCGTCATGATCGGCCTCCAGATCGCGTGACGGGCGTCCGCCGCCCGGATCGAGCCGCGCTCGCCCGTCAGTGTGGTGAAGCGCAGGTTCTGCTTCGAGTTGTCCGAGAAGCCGTTGATGCTGCCCACCCAGACGGCCAACGAGGTCGCTTTGCTGGCGCCGGCTGTCCACACGTCGGCCGCCTCATCCGTGGTGCCGGTCTTGCCGATGTGCTCGATGCCGTCGCGAGGATTGGAGGCGGTTGCCGTTCCCGAGGTCATCACGCGCTGCATCGCGTACTGCATCCCGTGCGCCACCTCGGGGGTGACCGAGGCACGGCACGAAGCCGGCGGAACCGCGACGGACGCGCCGGTGCTGTCGGTGATCCGGTCGATGACGACGGGCGCGCACGTCGTCCCATCGTTCGCGATGCCGGCGTACGCGTTGGCGATCGTCAGGGGAGCGATGCCGTTGGTGCCGAGGACCGCGGCCGGCCGGCTGTCGAGCTCCTTCCCGTCCGCCCGGTGGATGCCGAACGACTCCGCCGTCGTGCGGATGTCGCAGACGTCCAGCTTCTGCGCCATCCCCATGAAGCCGGTGTTGATCGAGTTGGTCGTCGACTGGAGGGCGTTCATCGAGGCGGCGTCCTCGGAGGCCACATCGTTCCGCGGGGCGAATCTGGTGGGGTAGACGCCATCGTCAGCGACGCTGCATTTCTGCGGGTACGACGCGAACCCCGACGTCGGCGACGGGAACGACTCGTTGATGGTGTGACCCGCCATCAGCCACTGCGCCAGGGTGAACACCTTGTAGGTCGAGCCGGTCTGCACTCCGGAGCCGCCGCCCATGTTCAGGTCGACGTTGAGGTTGATCGCGCTGTACCCCGGGTTCGCGGCGAGGAACTGCTCGTCCTGGCTGTACTTGGTGTTCTGCACCATCGAGAGCACCCGGCCGGTCTTCGCCTCGACGGAGGCGGCGGTGGCACCGACCTCGAAGCGCGGGTCGACCGGGGGGATGTAGGCGTTCAACGAGGCCTGCGAGACCTGCTGGATGTCGAGATCGAGGGTGGTGACCACGTCGAAGCCGCCCTGGCGGATGCGCTGGAAGCGCTCGTCGTCGGTCGCGCCGAAGGCATCGTCGGTGCGCAGCACATTGAGCACGTAGTCGCAGAAGTAGGCGGCGTCACCGGCGGTCGAGCAGCCGGTCGACGGCTCGGTGATCGTCGGGGTGATCGGCTCGGCGACCGCGGCGTCGTGAGTGGCCTGGTCGATGCGCCCGTGCTTGAGCTCCTCGGAGAGGATGTAGTCGCGGCGCTCCTTGGTGGCGGCGTAGCCGTTGGCGGCTCCGTTGTCGGGGTCGCCCGGGTTGTCGAAGCGGAACTTGGCCGGGTTGTTCACGATCGCCAGGAGCGAGGCGGCCTGTGACGTGGAGAGCTGGCTGGCGGGGATCCCGTAGTAGTAGTTCGCTGCGGCTTCGATGCCGTAGACGGTGCCGCCGAAGAGCGCGATGTTGAGGTAGCCGAGGAGGATGTCGTCCTTCGTCGCCTCCTTCTCGAGCCCGATCGCGAGGCGCATCTCCTTGAGCTTGCGCTCCGGGGTCGGCGCGGTCGCCTCGTCGTAGGCCTTGGTGCGCTCGGCTTCGTCGGTGATCGACTCGGCCTTCTGCACGAGGACGTTCTTGACGTACTGCTGCGTGATGGAGGAGCCGCCCTGCAGGTCTTCGCCCGTCAGTGTGACGGCGATCGCACGGAGGGTGCCCTGGAGGTCGATGCCGCCGTGCTCGTAGAAGCGGGGGTCTTCGCCGGCGACCGCGGCGTCCTTGGCGGACTGCGCGACGTCGTCCCAGCCGACCTCGACGCGGTTCTGGTCGTAGACGGAGGCGAGCAGCGTGGTGCCGTTGCTCGCGTAGATGTTGGTGCGCTGCATCAGCTGGCCCACGTCGAGGTAGCCCGGCAGATTCTGGAACATACCGATCGTGTTGCTCGTCGCCAAGCCCGTGAGAGCGAGGGCCGGAGTGACCCCCACCGTGATCAGGACGCCCGCCACGGCACTCATCCCGATGAACCCCATGACGGCCCGCAGTGACATCCCGAGCGGCCGGACCGAGCGGCGGGATGCAGTGGGGAGTGCCATGGAGCGGTCGTCCTTTCGACGCGGCGCGACCGCCGCGGAGGTGCTGAGGGAGGGTGGCGAGAGCGCCGCGAGCATTCGCGCGATCCCCCGGCTTGATGGTACGTGACACACGTGCCCGCAGGGCGTCCTCCTCTGGGAGGAGATGCGAGCTGGCGGGCGATACGTCGCCGAGGCGCGTGCGCCGGGCTGCCGTCGGATCGATGCGTCCGTATCGTGGTCTGTGCGCCTCCTGCACGGGGCGTTGCAGCACCCGCTCCACCGCACCGTTCCCTCCACCGCTCCGGGGCCCCGGAGCGGTCGGCCCCGGCAGAAAGCGCACACCATGGCACGCATTCACGACGACGTGACCCAGCTCGTCGGCAACACTCCTCTCGTCCGCATCAACCGACTGGCTGGAGCCGATCGGGCGACTGTCCTCGCCAAGCTCGAGTTCTACAACCCGGCCAACAGCGTGAAGGACCGCATCGGCGTCGCGATCGTCGACGCCGCGGAGGCCTCGGGCGAGCTGCCCCCGGGCGGCACGATCGTCGAGGGAACCAGCGGCAACACCGGAATCGCGCTCGCGATGGTGGGGGCCGCGCGCGGCTACAGGGTGATCCTCACGATGCCCGAGACCATGTCGGTCGAGCGTCGGGTCCTCCTGCGCGCCTACGGAGCCGAGATCGTCCTGACTCCGGGCGGCGAGGGGATGCGCGGAGCCGTCGACAGGGCGCGCTCGATCGTCGACGAGACTCCCGGTGCGATCCTCGCCCGCCAGTTCGAGAACGCCGCCAACCCCGAGGTGCACCGTCGCACCACCGCCCAGGAGGTCTGGGAGGACACCGACGGCGAGGTCGACGTCTTCGTCGCGGGGATCGGCACCGGCGGCACCATCACCGGCGTCGGTCAGGTGCTCAAGGAGCGCAAGCCCGGCGTGCAGATCATCGGCGTCGAGCCGATCGACTCGCCGCTGCTCACCCAGGGCACGGCAGGTCCGCACAAGATCCAGGGCATCGGCGCCAACTTCGTGCCCGCGATCCTCGACCGCGAGGTCTATGACGAGATCATCGACGTGACCCTCGACGACTCCGTCCGCGTCGCCCGTGACCTCGCCGCGCAGGAGGGGATCCTCGGCGGCATCTCCTCCGGCTCCATCATGTGGGCCGCTCTCGAGGTCGCCCAGCGTCCGGAGAACGCCGGCAAGACCATCGTCGCGATCGTCTGCGACTTCGGCGAGCGGTACATCTCGACCGTCCTCTACGAGGACCTCCGCAGCTGAACCGCCCGGGAGTGCCCGGGCTGCCCCGGCTCGGACGCGGTCCGAGGCGCCGCAGCCCGGTCGGCGGTCGCCAGCCGGGTGTGCTCGGTCGGCTGCGGGAGGACGTCCGCACCGTTCGTGAGCGGGATCCCGCCGCGCGCGGTGCGGTCGAGGTGGTGCTCGCCTACCCGGGTGTGCACGCGGTCTGGGTGCACCGGGTCGCCCACGCCTGGTGGCGGCGCGGGCTGCGGCTCCCCGCGCGGCTGCTCAGTCAGGCGGCGCGCGCGGCGACGGGAGTCGAGATCCACCCGGGCGCAACGATCGGCCGCCGCCTCTTCATCGACCACGGCATGGGAGTCGTGATCGGCGAGACCGCGCGCATCGGCGACGACTGCGTGCTCTACCACGGGGTCACGCTGGGCGGGACGTCGGTGCGGCGTGAGCGGAGGCACCCGACTCTCGGCGATCGGGTGGTGGTCGGCGCGGGCGCCGTCGTCCTCGGGCCCGTGGTCCTCGGCTCCGACGTGAGAGTCGGGGCGAACGCCGTGGTGGTCGAGGACGCCCCTGATGGCGCTGTGCTCGTCGGCATTCCGGCCCGTGATCCGCGGGCGACGGGCCGGGCGGAGGGTGCGCTCGCCGACACCGCGTTCTCCACCGGCCCGGAGGTCTCCCCCTAGTCGTCGCTGCGCGGCGTGATGTCGCGGGGGGCGCTTTTGATCTGTGCGAAGGCGTCGAGGGCGTGTGCCCGTGTCTGCTTCAGGTCGAGGATCGGCGTCGGATAGCCGCCGCCGGTCAGCGTGTCCGCGAGGGTCCAGGGCTCGTGCACCGCTGTGCCCTCGACCTCTGCGAGTTCCGGCACGTTCAACCGGATGTAGCCGCCGTCCGGATCGAACTTCTTCGACTGCGTGACCGGATTGAACACCCGGAAGAACGGCGAGGCGTCGGCTCCCGAGCCCGCCACCCACTGCCAGTTCGCCGCGTTGCTCGCCGGATCGGCGTCGACCAGCGTGTCCCAGAACCAGGCCTCGCCCACCCGCCAGTCCACGAGCAGGTTCTTGATCAGGAACGAGGCCGTGACCATCCGCACCCGGTTGTGCATGTAGCCGGTGCGCCAGAGCTCGCGCATCCCGGCGTCGACCAGCGGATACCCGGTGCGCCCCTGGTGCCAGTCGTCGACGGCCGCCTGGCCGGGACGCCCCCAGGGGAAGGAGTCGAAGCGCGTGTCGAAGTTCGCGGTCGCCAGATCGGGCCAGTGGAAGAGCAGGTGGTAGCAGAACTCGCGCCAGAGCACCTCCGACACGAACCGCTCGCTGCCCTCGCCGCGGTGCTCACCTTTCGCGTGCGCCTCCTCGAGCGCGTGCCAGACCTGGAACGGGCTGATCTCGCCCCAGCGCAGGTGCGGGGAGAGGTTCGAGGTGGCGTCCTGCGCCGGCCGGTCGCGCCCGTCGGCGTAGTCGTCGAGCTGCTCCGCGAGGAACGCCCGCAGCCTCGCCGATGCCGCCCTCTCTCCCGGCGTCCAGCGCTCACGCAAGCCGCCCGCCCAGTCCGGGTGCGTCGGCAGAAGCTCCCAGTCGTCGAGATCGTCGGAGGCGGTGCCGCCGGAGTGGCCGTCGAGCGAGCGGGGTCGGGGCAGCGGCGCTCGCGGAGTCGCACGAGCGCGGCAGGCGCGAGCGAACGGCGTGTAGACCGAGTACGGGCCGCCCGCTCCGGTCTGCACGGTCCACGGCTCGAACAGCAGGGAGCCCTGGTGGCTCTCTGCCTCGCGTCCGCCGTCGCGCAGCGCCTCCTTGAGGGCGGCGTCGACCGTGCGCTCGGCCCTCCCGTAGCGGCGGTTCCAGTGCACGGCTCCTGCGCCGATCTCGTCGGCGAGCTGCAGCACGACCGCCTCGGCCGGCCCGCGGCGCAGGATCAGGCGGGCGCCCAACTCCGCGAGGTCGGATGCCAGCGCCGTGAGGCTGCCGTGGAGCCACCAGCGGGAGGCGCCGCCCAGCGCCCGGATCCCCGCCGACTCCTCGTCCAGCACGTAGCAGACGGCCACAGGGCCGCCGCGGTCGATCGCCGCGCGCAGTGCCGGGTTGTCGGCGAGTCGCAGGTCGTCACGGAGCCAGACGAGGGTGGGGGAGGTGTCACTCATGGTCCTCCTCATGATCCGCGAGTCGTGGGCCGGGGCGAAGAGCTGGCCCGCCCGCGCGGTGCATGGTAGCGGAGGCGCCGTCGTGCATCAGGAGGCGGCGATGCCGTCGCGCAGCTTGTCGCACAGCGCGGTCAGCTGCCGCAGCTCGTCCTCGTCGAGGGCTCCGCCCACCTGCTCGGAGATCGTCTGCATGTGGAGGAGGGCGACGCGGCGGAACAGGGCGTAGCCCTCGTCGGTGATCGCGATGATCGTGCCGCGCGCGTCCGCGGGATCCTCGCTCTTCTCGACGTGACCCCGCGCGGCGAGGCGGTCGATCAGGCGGCTGACGCTGGGCTGCGAGAGCAGGACGTGCTTGTTGAGGTCGCGCAGCCGTGCGCGCCGCTCGGGCTGTCGGGTGAGGTTGAAGAGGACGTCGTACTCGTTGAGCGAGATCTCCTTCGAGGGGAACTCGCTGCTCAGCGCCCGCATCACGTGCACCTGAGCACGGAAGAGCGACTCCCACGCGGTCACGGCCTCTCTCGATCCCACGACGTCCTCCTCCGCTGCACCCGGGGATCCGCCTCCTGGCGCCCAGACGCCGTAGAGCCTACGCCGGGCCGTCGGCCTGCGGCGGGCGGCCCGGTCGGATGCTCCGGAACGACAGAAGGCCGGGCCGCTGAGGCGAGCGGCCCGGCCTTCATTCCCTTGCACCAAGAGTGTCCTGCAATCACTTCTTGCGCTTCGTCGCCACAGCAAACGACTGACGCTCTTGAACTATATAACGGACGGGTAACGACGCAACCGTTGTCTTCCTGGGATCTGCCTGAGGCTCCTCAGGGTCTTCGTCGACGGGCCGGGCCGAGCGCCCGTCGCGCGAGCGCCCGGAGGTGCCGCGGCTCAGAACAGGTCAGGGCTCGGCGTCGACGCGTAGCGGATGGCGACGTCGGCGTGCCGGTCGAAGCGGTAGCCGACCCCGCGGACCGTGCGGACGATCTCCTCGTAGCGACCGAGCTTGGCCCTGAGGCGGCGCACGTGGACGTCGATGGTGCGCTCGTTCGGGGCGTCCTCGTCGGCGGCGCCCCAGAGTGAGGCGATCAGCTCGGCGCGCTCGATGGTGCGTCCCTCGCGCAGGACGAGGTACTGCAGGAGCTCGAACTCTTTGTAGGTGAGCGCGGTCGTCTCGTCCTCGAGGACGACGCGCTTGCGAGAGATGTCGATGACGACGCCGCCCGGCGCGCGGTCGAGGTCGGGCTCGGACTCGGCGCGGCGCTTGGCGACTGCGGCCGGGTCTTGCAGGGCGAGTCGGACCACGTCGACGTCACGGCCGCCGGCGCCCTGAGGGGCGAGGGCGACGGAGGCGTACGTCTCGGCGTCGGGGGCGAGCTGTGCGGTGACGCGCTTGAGCTCGTCGACCAGGCGGCCGAGGTCGACTCCGGCAGCGCGGGCCTTGGCCTCGTCGATGCCGACGTAGAGGGCGAAGCCGCGGGCCTCGGTGCCCTGGGGCACGGCGCGGAGGCGGGGGGCGGCGGGGGCGGCGTCACCGACCGGCTGGAGCCGGGGGGCGTCGGTGGCGGTGGCGGAGACGGAGCGGGAGTGGAGGAGGGTCATGACGAATCCTTGGGGCTGGTCGGATCCGGGACGAGTGTCCGGGGGAGCGGATCCGGGTGTGCACAATCGAGCCGGTCCGCGGACTGCGGTCCCGGCAGGGACGGATGCGGGGCATCCAGGGGATCGTCCGCGCCTCGGACGCCCACCGATCGAGGAGATCGGCTCGATCAGGAGGATCGACGGGCGGAGGCTGTGCGGGGATCCGGCGAGGTCAGTTCCTCATGCACACATTCGACAGCACATGACGCGGCCGGCGGCCACCATCATGCCGGCATTCCCGAAGGCCTCGAGGGAGGTCAGGGCGTGCAGGGTGTCAGTCATGGTGGCAAGTAAAGCGGAGTCGAGGGCCGCGAGTCAATACTTTTCCGGGCCTCGGCAGCGCAGCGAGGCCGATCGGGGACGTCCTGCGGGGGCGTCTGCGGCTCCCGTGTCGAGGCCCGAGAGGAGGGCTCGGCCGCCTTCTCCGCAGACGGTGGGCAAGGCGAGTGGAACCCGGGACAAAGGCATATCAGTCCGAATGGGGTGCGGTCGTCGGCGACGTTCCCTGCGTCTCCGCCGGGATCGCATCCTCGGGCTGCCTGAAAGCCGGGTTCCCGCTCCGCAGCGGGTGATCGAACGGTCCTTCAGCGCGCCACTCGCCGGCGCCAGGACCGCTGCGAGACTCCTCGCGGTCGTGCACGATCCTCGTCGTCGCGCCTCCCTGTGCGCACGGTTCCCCTGACAGAGAAGGGACGTGCTCGCGTCTCGCCCGCGCGAGGACGGCCGGAGAGACGGGCCGCGAGGTGCTCAGCCGGCGAGACCGTAGAGACGGTCCCCCGCATCGCCGAGGCCCGGCACGATGTAGCCGAGCTCGTTGAGCCTCTCGTCGAGCGAGCCGAGGACGATCGTTACGTCCCGGTCGCCGAACGCCTTCTCGACGGCGGCGAGGCCCTCGGGGGCGGCCAGCAGGCAGACCGCGGTGACGTCGACCGCTCCACGGTCGAAGAGGAACTGGATCGCCGCGATCAGCGAGCCGCCGGTGGCCAGCATCGGATCGAGGACGAAGCACTGGCGGTTCGAGAGGTCCTCGGGGAGGCGCTCGGCATAGGTGGTGGGTTCGAGCGTCTCCTCGTTGCGCGCCATGCCGAGGAAGCCGACCTCGGCTGTGGGGATGAGCTTGACCATTCCCTCGAGCATCCCCAGCCCGGCGCGGAGGATCGGCACGACGAGAGGCTGCGGGTCGCTCAGTGCGAGCCCGGTGGTCCGCGTGACCGGCGTCTCGATCGTCACCGTGCGGGTGCGGACACCGCGGGTCGCCTCGTAGGCGAGCAGGGTCATCAGCTCTTCGGCGAGCTGCCGGAAGGTCGGCGACGGTGTGCGCTTGTCTCGCAGCACGGTGAGCTTGTGCGTGATTAGCGGGTGGTCGGCTACGTGGACGCGCATAAGCTCAATCTACTTGCTGGCCGGGACGCGGTCGGTGGCCCGCGAGGAGGGGTGCGATGCGTGACAGCGACCTCCGTGCCCCCCGCGGTTCCGAGGAGTGGATGGGGCTCGCGCTCGCGGAGGCGCGACGGGCCGCCGGCTGGGGGGACGTCCCGGTGGGGGCGGTGGTCGTCGACGCCGACGGCACGGTCCTCGCGCACGGGCGCAACGAGCGTGAGCTGCGCACCGATCCGACAGCGCATGCCGAGGTGGTGGCTCTGCGCGCTGCGGCCGCGGCCCGGGGCGACTGGCACCTCGACGGCTGCACCCTCATCGTCACCCTCGAGCCCTGCGTGCTCTGCGCGGGAGCGATCCTCGCGGCGCGGGTCGAGCGCGTCGTGTTCGGGGCGTGGGACGAGAAGGCGGGTGCCTCCGGCTCGGTGCACGACCTCCTTCGCGACCGGCGTCACAACCACCTGGTCGAGGTCTACCCGGGAGTGCGGGCGGAGGAGAGCTCGCGGCTCCTGCTCGACTTCTTCGCCGAGCGCCGCTGAGCCGCGCGCCTCACTCCAGCGCGTCGAGCCACTCGGACAGCGCGAGCCTGGTCGCGGCGTGCATCCGCTCGAAGCGGCCGGCGGCCACGTCCTGGCGCAGAACGGCGGAGTCGTAGCCGGCCGCTCCCGCGTACTCCGCGTCGCCCTCCAGCCACTGCGCCGCCATCGTGCTCGTCAGCTCGGGATGGAACTGCACCCCCAGCAGCCAGCCGCCGACCGCGAACGCCTCCACCTCCGAGGTCCCGGACGAGGCGAGTAGCACGGCGCCGCGCGGCAGGTCGAAGGTGTCGCCGTGCCACTCCATCACCGCGACCCCGGCGAGGTGCCGCAGAGGCGATCGCTCTCCCTCCTCGGTGAGGGAAGCGGAACGGAAGCCCACCTCGCGCATCGCCTGGGGCCGTACCGTCTCGCCGAGGGCGGTCGCGATCAGCTGCGCCCCGAAGCAGACGCCGAGGGTGGGACGGCGGTGGTACAGCCTGTCCTGGAGCAGCGCGATCTCGGGGCTGATGAAGGGGTGCCGGTAGGTCTCGGAGACCCCCGCGCTCGAGCCCAGCGTGACGACGAGGTCGGGGTCGAGGATGTCGATCGAGCCGAGGTCGGTGCCGGCGACCGCGTCGACCCTGAACCCCTGGTCGCGCAGGATCGGCTCGAGGGCTCCGAGCCCGGCACCGCGCTCGTTCACGATCGCCAGCGCCGTCCGCATCTCAGGCGCTCTCGGCGGGCGAGTGCGCGGTGGGGACCGCGCCTCCGGGGTGGGTCCGGGCGACGCCGGAGTCGTGCGTGATCCCGGGGACGCCTCCGGATGCGCTCACGTGGTCTCCTCGGGCTCGCCGCTGGATGGTCGGGCCATCCTATGAGTCGGGGGACGGCTCGCCGAGCCCTTGCTCGGCGGCTGCTTCGTAGGATGAGCGCGTGACCGATGCACCCGTGCTGCTCCCGTCCATCGCCGTTCTCGGCCTCGGCTCGATGGGAGGCGCGATCCTCACCGGGCTCCTGGCCCCCGGCGTCCGCGTCGAGGGCGGGGTACGCGTGACCAACCGCGACCCCGCCAACGCCGCCGCCTGGGACGGCCACCCGGTGGTGACGGCGTTTGCCGTCGCCGACGATCCGGAGGCGAACCGTCGCGCGGTCGAGGGCGCTGCGGTCGTGCTTGTGGCGGTGAAGCCGCACATGGTCGCCGACCTGCTCGACGAGATCGCGGAATCGCTCGCTCCGGGGACGATCGTCGTGAGCGTGGCGGCGGGGGTGACGGTCGAGACCTTCGAGCGACACCTGCCCCCGTCGGTCGCCGTGCTGCGCTCGATGCCCAACACCCCGGCCGTCGTCGGCCGCGCTGTCACAGGCCTCAGCGCCGGAACCCGCTCGAGCGACGAGGACCTCGCGCTCGTGCGCCGGCTCTTCGAGACCGTCGGCGAGGTGGTCGAGGTCCCGGAGGCGCAGCTCGACGCGCTCTCGACGATCTCGGGCTCGGGCCCGGCCTACGTGTTCCTGCTGATCGAGGAGCTGATCGCCACCGCCGTGGCGAAGGGCTTCACGCCCGAGCAGGCGTCGACCATGGTGGTCGGCACCGTCCGCGGTGCCGCCGAGCTGCTCGCACACTCCGGGGAGGATCCGGCCGAGCTGCGCCGCCGGGTCACGAGCCCGAAGGGGACCACCGAGCGCGCGATCGCTGTGCTGCAGGAGGCGGACCTCGAGGCGCTCTTCACGCGCGCCACCGATGCGGCGCTGGCCCGCGCCCGCGAGCTCGCCGCCTCCTGACGCCCGCCGTCAGGAGCCGAGGGCAGCGAAGCGCTCGATATCGCTCGGGGTGCCGCTCACGACGATCAGGTCGTGGTTCGAGACCACGGTCTGCTCGGTCGCGTAGGTGAACGGCTTGCCCGGGCTCTTGACACCCACCACGGTCACGCGATGCTTGCGGCGCACCCCCGACTCGGTGAGGGTCAGGCCGCGGATCGGCTTGGGTGGGTACATCTTGGCGAGCACGAAGTCGTCGTCGAACTCGATGAAGTCGAGCATCCGACCCGAGACGAGGTGCGCCACACGCTCGCCCGCCTCCGCCTCGGGGTAGATCACATGGTTCGCGCCGATCCGCTCGAGGATCTTGCCGTGCGAGCGCGAGATCGCCTTCGCCCAGATCTGCGGGATCTTGAGGTCGACCAGGTTCGCCGTGATCAGCACCGACGCCTCGATCGACGAGCCGACCGCGACGACGGCGACCTGGAAGTCCTGCGCACCGATCTGAGCCAGGGCGTCGAGCGAGCGCGCGTCGGCCTGGACGGCGTGGGTGACCCGCTCCGACCACTTCTGCACGAGCCCGGCGTCGGCGTCGACGGCGAGCACCTCTCGGTCGAGACGGTCGAGCTGGCCGGCCGTGGCGGCCCCGAAACGCCCGAGGCCGATCACCAGCACCGGGGCGTCGTACCTGATGCGGTCAACCAACGATGGGCCTCTCTTCCGGTCGTCTGAACAACTGCCTCCGCTGGCTGGCGGCGAGCGCAGCGGCGAGAGTCACGGTACCAACGCGGCCCATGAACATCGTCAGCGCCAGGACGTAGACGCCGGAGGTGGGCAGCTCGGCGGTCAGACCGGTCGAGAGCCCCGACGTGGCGAAGGCCGAGATCACGTCGAAGAGCACGTGGTCGAGCGAGGCCTTGGTGATATGCAGGATCAGGATGGAGGAGAGGGCCACGGTCGTCGCTCCCCACAGCACCACCGAGACCGCGAGACGCAGGACGTCGTTCGGGATGCGCCGGCCGAACGCCTCCATGTCGTTGTTGCCGCGGGCCTCGGCGAACGCGGCGAGGAACAGGATCGCGAGCGTCGTCACCTTGATCCCGCCGGCGGTCGAGGCCGAGCCGCCGCCGATGAACATCAGCATGTCCGTGACCAGAAGGCTGGACCCGTTGAGGTCGGGCACGGAGATGGTCGAGAAGCCGCCTGAGCGCGTCATCGTCGACAGGAAGAAGGACTGGAAGACGGTGTCGCCGGCGTCGAGGGTGCCGAAGGTCTTCGGGTTGTCGAACTCGAGCACGATATAGAGGACGGCGCCGGCGACCAGCAGAATCACCGAGGTGACCAGCGTCAGCTTGACGTGCACGGACCACTTGCGCGGGCGTCTCCAGCCGCGCGAGAAGGCGTAGATCACGGGGAAGCCGATCGAGCCGAGGAAGACGCCGACCATCAGGATGCCGAGGAACCAGTAGTCGTCCTCGAACGGGGTGAGGCCCGCCGCGTTGGGGGTGAAGCCCGTGTTCGTGAACGCCATCGCCGAGTAGTAGAAGGAGTGCCACACCGCCTCGCCGATCGGGACGCCGTCGATCAGCATCCGGGGGAAGAGGAGCAGGGCGACGATGATCTCGATCGCTGCGGCGCTGATCGCCACCGTTGCGAGCAGGCCACCGATCTCGCCGAGGCGCACGGCCTGTCCTTCGGCGACCGGTCCGGAGTGGATCCGCAGCGGGTTCGAATCGCTCGCGACCATCAGCTTGGCGCGCAGCCCCAGGCGGCGCGAGATGGCCAGACCCATGATCGAGGCCAGGGTGAGCACGCCGAGCGCGCCGATGTTGACGCCGATGAAGATGACGCTGTGGCCGAACGCGGACCAGTGGGTCGCCATGTCGACAGTGGCGAGGCCGGTGACGCAGATGACCGACATCGCGGTGAAGAAGGCGTCGTGCAACGGTGTGACGGTGCCGCTCGTGCTCGACACCGGCAGCGAGAACAGAAGGGTGAAGACGAGCACGAGCGCCGAGAAGATGAGAATGGCGAAGCGCGAAGGGGAGCGCCCGGCGAAGTCGTCGATGAGGTCGCGGGCCCGTTCGAAGCCCGACCACGGCGAGACGGGCGAGACGCCCACGGGGCTGCGGAACTGCTGCCGAACCACCACGGCGGATCCTCCACTCGATCGCGGCCATGCTACCGGCTCGCTCGGCGCTGGTCCGCGCCGCGGCGCCTCGTGCGAGCGGGGCCGTGGCTACCCTGGGCGCATGGCCGACATCTTCGGAGTGATCGCGGACGGCACGCGGCGCGACATCCTCTCGCTGCTGCTGGAGCGGCGCCGGGAGGGCGAGTCCGACGGCATGAGCGTCTCGAGCATCGTGGCGCGCCTGGAGCTCAGCCAGCCGATGGTGTCGAAGCACTTGAAGGTGCTGAGGGAGGCGGGGCTCGTGACGGTGCGCGAGAGCGGCCAGCACCGTTTCTACACCCTCGAGTACGCGCCGCTGGAGCAGGTCGAGGACTGGCTCCTGCCCTTCGTCGCCGAGGACGAGGCGGCGATCGGCGCGCTGCTCGATGCGCCGACCGCGGCCCGGGCGGAGTCGCTCGGACGCGCTCTCGCGGAGCGAACGCACCAGGTCAGCACGGTCGTCCAGGACATCCAGCGCGGCGTGAGCGAAGGAGCGACGAAGGTGGCCGAGGCCCTGCGCATCCGCAAGTGAGCCGTTCGTGCCGCCTCCGAGGCCCGAATCGTGCGCGGGTGCGGGTCGTGTAAGCTCGCGGGAGCCAGTTTTTCGTAAGCGGCCGCCCGTCGGGCGGTCGACCCCCTGAACGTTGTGAGGTCTTCGTGGGTTCTGTCATCAAGAAGCGTCGCAAGCGTATGGCGAAGAAGAAGCACCGCAAGCTGCTTCGCAAGACTCGTCACCAGCGTCGCAACAAGAAGTAGGCTCGCGCCTCTTCCCTCTCGAGCGTCCGCCCCCCACGGGGTCGGGCGCTCGTCTGCGTTGGCGCTCGGCCGGGTCGGCGCTCGGCCGGGTTGGCGCTCGGCTGTGCTGGAGCTCGTCCGCGGGGGAGAAGGGGGAGGTCTCGGAGCGATCGCGCCGACTTCCGCTGCCCGTCCTCCGCGCCCGTCCTACACTGGCTGGATGGTGGACGTGCAGCTGACCCTGGTGGGCAAGCCCGGCTGCCACCTCTGCGACGATGCGCGTTCGGTCATCGACGGGGTGCTCGCCGCGATCGAGGGTGAGCCGGCCTCGCCCAGCGTGACGCTGAACGAGGCCTCGATCCTCGAGGATCCGGAGCTGCACGAGCGCTTCGTGGAGGAGATCCCCGTCGTGCTGATCGACGGTCGCGTCCACACCTACTGGCGCGTCGATGCGGCTCGCCTTCGTCGCGCCCTGCTCGAGCGCGCCTGACCGCTCGCCGTGCGAGGCACCGCCCGACGCGGTTCACGGTGATGCGCGGTCTCCTCGACCCTCTGACGGGGGAGGACGTCGCCTGTGATAGCTCGTCTCTGCGCTCTAGGCTCTCCCCCGGGGGAGTGCGTTCCTCCGTGCGCGGACGCGGATCGTCGCCCGCGGAGGAAGGAGCCGTCCGCCATGCCGTCATTCCGTCGACTCGCCGTGCCGTCCGCGGCACTCGCGGCTCTCGTGGTCGGTCTGGCCCTCCCGAGCGCAGCCGCTGCGGCGTCCGCCGGCCCGACGTCGGCCGCGGCGTTCGAGCCGCAGACTTCGACCCAGCAACCGGGAGTGCCCGGTGACCCCGGCGTCCCTGAGGAGCCGGGCGGACCGGAGCCCGTCCCGGGCGGTCCCGTGGAGCCGAGCCTGCCGGGTGAACCGGCCGAGCCCGAGCAGCCCGCTCCGCTCGAGCCGTCGCAGCCGGTGCTGCCTGGCCAGCCGACCCTGCCCCAGCCGACCCAGAGCCAGCCGGCCCAGACCCAGCCGGCCCAGCCGGTGCAGCCGCCACCCGGACAGCCCCAGCCCGCGCAGCCGCAGCAGCCGACCCTGCCCGCGCCCGGAGGAGGCCAGCCGGGCGGCACGAGTTCAGGCGCAGCGGACGGCAGCGGTTCGCGCGGCTCCTCCACGGCCCCGGCGGGCAGCACCTCCACCTCAGACGCCGGGGTTTCGGCGCCCCTCGCCTCCGCGCCCGGACGCACCGCCCTCGCCACCTCCACTGGGAGCACACAGGCCGTCGGCACCCGGCCGATCGCGGCGGGCGCCGCCTCCGCCTCCGTCTTCCTCACCCGCCAGGCCGAGGTGGAGCCGGACTCGCTCACGGTCGAGCTCGCGCGTTTCTACGGCGTCGGCTTCTCGTACACCGGGTTCTCGGCAGGCGAGACCGTCGCGGCTATGCTCCGCGACCCCGCGGGCACCAAGACTCCACTGCCGGTGCAGCCGAGCATCGCGGGTCGCGGTTCGGCCGCCGTACCCACCGCGATGATCACGAGGTCGGGTGCATACACCGTCGATCTCACGGGCGACCGAGGCGTGTCGACCAAGGTGGGCTTCCGCCTCGCCGCGAGCTCCGGCATCGGTCTCCTCCTTGAGCCGCGCGAACTCGGCGACGGCACGGTCGAGGCGCCGCGGGGCGCCGTCTGGGGCTTCGACGCGGACGAGGAGGTCGCCGTGGGCGCCTTCCGCACCACGGGCGACCGTGCCGCGCTCGCCGCCGGCGACGTGGTCGTGCAGGCCGATGCGATCGGCTGGGGCTCGCCGGCACTGGGCGACGCGATCGTCGCAGAGCCCGACTCCTCCGTGTACTGCGTGGTCGCCTTCGGCCGGGAGTCTCACCGCACTGCCGCGGTGACCGTCTCGTACCGAGACGACGAGACGACGGCAGCGGCCTGGGAGGCGCCGCAGGTCTGCGGCTCCGCCATCAGTGCCGCCCGTTCCGCGTTCATGACCACCGTGGCGGCTCCCGAGCCGGCCGGCATCACTCCGACCACCGCTCTGATGATCGGAGGCGGCGCCGTCGCCGGCTCGCTCCTCGCCTGCGCCGTTGTCCTGGTCGTCCTGCTCCGACGCCGCGCGATCACCGAGCCCCTCCTCGGCGGCCCGCAACCGCGCACCGGCGCCCACGCCTCCCGCTGAGACGCGGAACGCCCGCGGGAGCGATGCCCCACGAGCGTTCCCGGGCGACCTCCGTCAGCCGACCGCGCTGAACCTGAGCAGGATCGTCCGCGCCTCCGGCCGGAGCTGGAAGTCGGGCCAGACGTCCGGCCCGCAGGCGCGCGAGCCGAGCCCGTGCTGGGCCGCGTCGATCAGCAGGACCGCGCGGGAGGACTCAGGGAGCTCGTGCGGGTGCCCGGCGGCCGCCAGCTCCTGCGGGGTGTGCCGCGCGAGGGTGAAGCCGGGGAGGCGGCCGTGCAGATCGCGCGCGGCCTCGACGCGGAGGCGGGGGATTCCCGCCTCCCTGAGCGTCAGTTCGCGCACGGCGCTGCGGTGACCGCTCTCCTGCGGTCGCGCGTACGCCGTGGTGAGCTCGTCGATCCCCGCCGAGAACCGGCCGACCCGTGCGGCACGGAGGCTGTCGGGGTACGACTCCCGCGGGCCGGTGCCGAACCACTCCGCGCCGTCGATCGAGGCGGGCAGGTCGAACCGGATGCCCAGCCTCGGCCAGACGAGGTCCCATCCTCGCGTGGGAGCGAGGTCGACCCGGAGGACGGTGCTCGACCCGTCGACGCTCCAGTGCTCCTCCATCAGCAGGGCCGCGTCGAGGTCGGCGGCCGAGACCCGGGTGCGGCGGCGCACGCCCGCCGTGCTGTCGACCTCCTCCACCCGCGCCACGAGGCGGTCGAGCCCGGCCTCGCGCCAGCGGGCGGAGGAGGAGGGGGCCGGCGTCCCGGTGCCGTTCCCGTCGAAGGGATCCCCCGAGACGTAGCCGGGGAAGCCGTCGCCCTCGTCGTTGTCGGTCGGAGCGCGCCAGAGCTCGGCCCGCGGGCCGTCGACGGCGAGACCGGCAATCGACGTGAGTCGGCCGTGACGGAAGCGGGCGAGTCCGAGCGCGCCGTCCTCGGCGGGCGGGGCGCTGCGGACGGCGCGTGTCCAGGCGGGGGCGGCGGCTGGTGCGGAGAGGAGGTGCTGGCCGGTGGAGAGGACGTGGCCCTCCTCCGCCCAGGGCGTCGCAGAGGCGAGCACCGCATCGACCGTGAGCCAGCCCTCGCCTCCCGTCGGCGGCACGAACCCGGGCAGCGCGACGTGCACAGCCTCGCCCGCCGGGACGGTCGGGGCCTCGAGCACGCCCTCGTCCGTGATCCGGCCGTCCAGCTCGACGCGCCAGGTGAAGCGCAGGTCGGCGGTGGAGGCGTCGTGGCGTCGGTTCTCGATGACGACCCCGTCGGCGCGCACGGTGAGGCGCACCGGGGCGACGATCTGCTTCCACTCGAACAGGCCCGGGCTGGGCGTGCCGTCCGAGAGCACCATGCCGTCCATCACGAAGTTGCCGTCGTGCAGCACCTCGCCGAAGTCCCCGCCGTAGGCGTAGTACTCGATGCCCTCGGACGTCCGGGCGCGGAGACCGTGGTCGCGCCACTCCCAGACGAAGCCGCCGTGCAGGCGTGGATAGCGCTCGACGAGGTCCTCGTACTGGTCGATCGCGCCGGGGCCGTTGCCCATCGCGTGCACGTACTCGCAGAGCAGGAACGGCTTGGCGCGCTGACGTGCGGACTCGCCGGGGGAGCAGCCGAGCAGCGGGGTCCGCGAGTCGTCGCGGCCGATCTGCTCCGTCTCGGGGACGGAGGAGTACATCCGCGAGTAGACGTCCGTGTAGGCACCGGAGTAGTCGCCCTCGTAGTGCACCGGGCGCTCCGGGTCGCGGCCGTGCACCCACGCCGACATCGCGGCGAGGTTCGCGCCGGTGCCGGACTCGTTGCCGAGCGACCAGAGCACGATGCTCGGGTGGTTCTTGTCGCGCTCGACGGTCCGTTCGATCCGGTCGAGGTAGGCCTCGCGCCAGGCAGGGTCGTCGCTCGGATTCCCCGCCCAGCCGTAGCGCTCGAAGCCGTGCGTCTCGAGGTCGCACTCGAGGATCACCCAGAACCCGAGCTCGTCGGCGAGGTCGAGCAGGCGGGGATGCGGCGGGTAGTGGCTGGTACGGATCGCAGTGACGTTGAACCGCTTCATCATCGCGAGGTCCTCGCGGGCGAAGTCCTCGTCGAACGCCCGCCCGCGGTCGGGATGCGTCTCATGGCGGTTCACGCCGTGGAACACGACGCGCTCGCCGTTCACGAGGAAGCGGTCGCCCCGGATCTCGATCGTGCGGAAGCCGAGCCGGAGCGAGACGGTCTCGCTCGCGGACGAGAGCTGCGCGTCGTAGAGACGCGGCGCCTCCGCCGACCACGGCTCGACGGCCGGCAGCTCGATCGGCGCGACCTCCTCGGCCGAGCTCCAGACCGTCTCGACGCCCAGCTCGGGCACGCGGAGGGTCAGCGGATAGGCGGCCGCTGCCGCCGTCACCTCGGTCTCGATGCGGCCGGCGCCGTCGGCGAAGGAGGTGCGCAGCCAGACGTCCTCGATCCCGCCGACGGGGCGCGCGAGCAGGTGCACCGATCGGAAGATCCCCGGCAGCCACCACTGGTCCTGGTCCTCGACGTAGCTCGCGGCCGACCACTGGTGGACCCGCACGACGACGAGGTTCCGGCCAGGTCGGACCACGCCAGTGACGTCGAACTCCTGAGCGAGCCGGCTGCCGGAGCCGATGCCGACCTCGACGCCGTTCACCCAGAGGCGGTACCGCGACTCCACTCCGTCGAAGCGCAGCACCACCGCCTCGGCCCGGTCCCACGACTCCGGCACCTCGATGGTGCGTCGGTAGTCGCCGGTCGGATTCTCGTCGGGCACGAACGGAGGCTCGGTCGCGAACGGGTACTGGACGTTCGTGTACGCGGGTCGGCCGTAGCGGCCGTCACCCTCGAGCACCCAGTGCGAGGGCACCCGCAGCAGATCCCAGTCGGAGTCGTCGAACGACTCCGCCCCGACGGCGTCCACCTCCTCGCCGTCCGGCAGCGCGTCGGCGCCACCGGGCGTTCCCGGTGCAGCGGGCAGGAGGCGGAAGCGCCACTCCCCGTCGAGCGAGAGCGCCGGCGCGTCGGTGTGCAGCCAGGAACGGGCCGCGCGTCGGCGGCCCGAGCCCGGACCGGTGTCGGTGAGGTAGTGGGCGCTCGTCGGGGTGGTCGTCACTTCACGGAACCTTCCGTCAGGCCACCTCGCCAGAAGCGCTGCAGCACGATCATGGCGATGGCGAGCGGGATGATCGACAGCAGCACGCCGCCGGTCGTCAGCTCGTAGAACTCGGGCAGGCGATCGACCTGACCGAGCCAGTTGTTGAGACCGAGGGTGATCGGGAACAGGTTCGTGTCCGAGAGCATGACCAGCGGCAGGAAGTAGTTGTTCCAGATCCCGACCAGCTGGAAGAGGAACACAGTCACCAGCGCGGGTGTGAGGATGCGCAGCCCGAGGGTGTGGAAGATCCGCAGCTCGCCGGCGCCGTCGATCCGCGCCGCCTCGATGATCGCCGTGTCGACGGTGGCCTGCGCGTAGATGCGGCAGAGGAACAGTCCGAACGGCGAGACGAGCGAGGGGATCAGCACGCTCCAGTAGGTGTTCGCGATACCCATCTGACTGAAGAGCAGGAACAGCGGGAGAGCGGTCGCGGTGCCGGGCACGAGGACTCCGGCGAGGATGGTGCCGAAGACCAGACGGCTGCCGCGGAACTCGTACTTCGCGAGCGCGTAGCCTCCGGCCGCCGCGAGGTAAGTGGCGAGCAGTGCGCCGACTCCCGCGTAGAGGACGGAATTGAGGAACCAGCGGACGAAGATGCCGTCGCCGTACGTGAGCACCTGGTTCAGGTTGTCCCAGAGCGCGAAGGTCGGGGCGAACCAGAAGCCGTTGGTGGCGAAGAGGTCCTCGGTGCTCTTGGTCGCCGCGACGACGACCCAGTAGACGGGGACGAGGAAGTAGACGGCGACGAGCACGAGGACCGCGGTGACGATGATCGTCGAGGCGCGGCTGCGTCCGGCCGAGCGGTCGGGCCCCCGGCCGGCCTTCGCAGGACGGTCGGCGGTGACGACTCCGGTGGTCGTGGTCGGCTGGGTCTCGGTGCGGCTCATGACGACCTCCTGTTCGAGATCGAGAGGAACGTGAAGGAGAGCAGGAACGCGACCAGCGCGATCAGGACGGCCTGCGCGGCGGCGACGTTGTAGTCGTTGTAGGCGAAGGCGGTGGTGTAGGCGCTGAGGTTCGGCGTGTACTGGCTGTCGATGGCCGGAGCGACGGTCTTGAGCACCTGGGCCTCGGCGAAGAGCTGTAGCGTGCCGATGATCGAGAAGATCGTGGTCAGCACCAGCGCCGGACGGATCAGCGGCAGCTGGATGCTGCGCGCGACGCGCCAGGTGGTGGCGCCGTCGACCTTGGCGGCCTCGTAGAGCTCGACCGGGATCGCCTTCAGCTGGGCGACGATGATCAGCATGTTGTAGCCGGTGTAGCTCCAGAGCGAAATGTTCGCGATCGACCACAGCACCGAGTTCGCGCCGAGGAAGTCGGGCTCGAGCCCCACCACGTTCGCCGCGTCGATGATCGGGCTGAGCCCGGGGACGTACAGAAACGACCACAGGATCGTCGCGATCACTCCCGGCACTCCGTAGGGGAGGAAGTAGGCCGCACGGAAGAAGCCGGGGAACTTCGCCGAGGCCGATTCGAGCATCAGCGCGAGCACCGTGCAGAGCGCGATCATCACCGGCACCTGCACGATGCCGAAGAGGAACATCCGTCCGATGGAGGCGATGAAGTTGCCGTCGGCGAGGGCCTGCGCGTAGTTGTCGAAGCCCGCGAACCCGCTCGTCACTCCTGCCTCGCCGAAGAGACCCGAACGGGTCACCCTCGTGAAGCTGGAACCGACGGCGACCACGATCGGGACGATGAAGGTCAGCACGAACAGGGCGAGGAAGGGCCCGAGGAGGATCCACGGGGCGCGGGCGACCGCGCGGCTGCGGCGGGGGGAGCCGGGCGTGCGGGTGGTGGCCGCGACGGCGGCGGCGGCGGGAGAAGTCGTGGTGGTCATGCGGAGGCCTTCCTGATGCTGAGGCCCTTGTTCTGGAAGACCGTGATGATCTGCTGCTCCGCCTCGGCGACCGCGTCGACGAGCGAGAGTCCCGACGCCTTCTTGCGGAAGCCGTCGCTCAGGATGTTGAAGGACTGCTGCGTGACGGGCCACCAGGACCAGTCCGGGTTCTGCTCCTTCGCGGCAGGAACGAGGATGTCCTCGTTGTAGTTCTGGCCGCTGAAGAACTCGCTCGGTCCCTTGCGGGCGGTGCCGATCTCGTCAACGGCGGGCGACCAGCCGATGCCGCTGTTCGCGATCATCGCGTCGATGCCCTCCTGGGTCGTGGTCATCCAGACCGCGAACTCCATCGCCTCCTTCGGGTGCTTGCTGCTGGCGAAGATCGCCGCGGTCGACCCGCCGAGGAAGCTCGAGCCGAAGCCGGAGTCGCCCCAGACGGGCATCGGAGCGGCGCGCCACTTGCCGGCGCCGCCGCTGACGCCCTCGATCAGCGCGTCACCCCAGCTGCCGGTCGCGCAGGACGCGATGCCGCCCTTCGCCGCCGCCGCGAACCAGGCGGGGGAGTAGGCGCCGTAGCCGGTCTGCACGAGGTCCTTGTCGATCGCCGTGTCGAAGAAGGCGGCGACCTGCGTGGTGGCGTCGTCGGTCATGTCGATGACCCAGCCGTCCTCCTCCGGACGCAGCCACTGGGCGCCCGCCTGCGTCGCGAACGCGGCGAAGACGGAGGCGTCGGCGAGCGGGAAGCAGTCGATGTACGAGTCTGCCCCGCGCAGCTCGGCCGCGACGGCGGCCCAGTCGTCCCAGGTCGTCGGAGGCTCCGCACCGACCGCGCCGAACACCTCCGGCTGGTAGAAGAGCGCCATCGGGCCGCTGTCCTGCGGGATCCCGTACACGCCGCCGGTGTAGCTGACCTGACCCCAGAGGGTGGGGTCGTAGAGGTCCTGGTACTGCTCGACGCCGTAGCGGGTGAGGTCGACGATCCCGTTCACGAGCATGAACTCGGGGAGCGAGCGGATCTCGACCTGGCCGATGTCGGGGCCGCCGCCGGCCGCGAGGGCGGAGTACAGCTTCTGGTAACCGCCGACGTTGCCGCCGGGGATCCAGACGGCCTCGACCTGCACCTCGGGGTGCGACGCGTTCCAGACGTCGCACACCTTCTGGAGGTCCTTAAGCCACCCCCAGTACTGCAGGCGGACCGGACCGTCGGCCGCCGGGATGGTCGGCGCGGTGTTGACCGAGACCGTGCCGGGCGTGGCGCAGGCCGTCAGCCCTCCGAGTGCCGCGGTGCCGAGACCGGCGGCGATGAGCTGTCTGCGGGTGAACGGATGCATCTTCCCTCACTTCGTCGTGGTGGACGACCGGGACTTCCACCCGGCAATGACCGGGACGCTACCACAAATTCGAGTAGCTGCTCGAAATTGGCCGCACTGCTCCGTAGACGCCGCTACGCTGGCCGTTCGAGGGTCACGGCGCGACGCTGCGCGGGCTCTCGGACGAGGAGGAGTCGATGGCCGAGGCGACGAGACGGCGCGGCCCCTACGCGAAGTCGGCCGAGCGCCGACGGGCGATCATCGAGGCCGCGCACCAGGTCTTCGCCGCCCGCGGCTACGCCCGCGGTTCGCTCCAGGAGGTGGCCGACCGCGTCGGGCTCAGCCAGACCAGCCTGCTCCACTACTTCCCGTCGAAGACCGATCTGCTCTTCGCTGTGCTCGAGCACCGCGACCTGATCACCGGAGACGGCTCCTCGCCGCCCGACCCGGAGGAGGGGCTGGTCGCCGGCATCCTCCGACAGACCCGATACAACGAGACGGCTCCCGGGGTCATCGAGCTCTACGCGGTACTCTGCGGCGAATCGACGACGCAGGAGCATCCGGGGCGCGACTTCTTCGCCGCGCGCTTCCGGCGCCTCCGGAGCGAGTACGCGGCGGAGCTGCGAGAGCTGGCGGCGGCGGGGCTGCTGCGGGAGGGCTGCGACCCGGATCGAGTGGCAGCGTCGATCATCGCGCTCTGGGACGGGATCCAGTTGCAGTGGCTCCTCGAGCGCGACGCGGTGGACATGGTGGCATGCCTGGCGGACTACCTCGACCTGGTGATCCTGCCCGCGCCTTAGGCTCGGCGCATGACTTCCCCTCTGCAGGATTCCAGCTGGATCTGGTTCGCACTCGCGATCGTCACCGCGGGCCTCGCCGAGCAGAAGGGCCGCTCGCGCTGGCGCTGGTTCGTGCTCGGGCTCTTCCTCGGCCCGCTCGCGACCGCGCTCGTCGTGATGTGGGCGAGACCCGAGAGCGGAGTGTCGACCGACGTCCGCTGGAACTTCGCCATCGGGTCGGGCCTCGCGGCGATCGCGTTCCTGGTCGTCGCCGCGAGTTCGGGTGTCTGGCTCCTCGCAGTCCTGGCGGCGCTCGCGGCGCTCGCCGCCGGCCTGCTCGCCTGGCTCAGTCGTCGAGTGCCGTATGAGCGACTCCGCCACTGACGCGCGGGAACCCCAGCCCGTCGAGGGAACCAGGTGTTCCTGGCGGTCTCGACGGTCCGGGGTTCCCTCGGCGGCGGTGTGCCGCGCCTAGGGCAGGAGGCGTGTCGGACCGCGGAAGAGGTAGGTCACTTCGCGGAGGTTCGCCTGGTTCAGCATCAGCATGATCACGCGCGAGAGGCCCATACCGAAGCCGCCGTGCGGCGGGACTCCGTAGCGGAAGAAGTCGAGGTAGAACTCGAGCTCCTCGGGGTCGAGGCCCTTCTCGCGGGCCTGCTCGACGAGCACGTCGACGCGGTGCTCGCGCTGGGCTCCGGTCGAGATCTCGACACCGTTGTAGATGAGGTCGTAGCTGTTGGTGATCGTCCCGTCGCCCTCGCGGCGCATGTGGTAGAAGGGTCGGATGCTGGCGGCGTAGTCGGTGAGGAACACGAAGTCGTGGCCGAACTCCTCCTTGACGTACGCCGCGATGCGGCGCTCGCCCTCGGGATCCATGTCGTCGTCGGCGCGGGGCACCTCGTAGCCGCGCTCGGCGACGATGCGCTTGGCCTCGGCCAGCGGGATGCGCGGGAACGGCGTGGTCGGCACGGTGAGGTCGATGTCGAAGAGCGCCTTGACCTCGGCGCCGTGCTTCGCGACGACCGCGGTGAGGCCCGCGACGATGAGCTGCTCGTGCAGCTCCATGACGTTCTCGTGCGAGTCGATCCACGACACCTCGGCGTCGACGCTGGTGAACTCGGTCGCGTGCCGCGAGGTGAAGCTCGGGTCCGCGCGGAACGCCGGTCCGACCTCGAAGACCTTGCCGAAGCCGGCGGGCTGAGCCATCTGCTTGAAGAACTGGGGGCTCTGCGCGAGGTAGGCCTTGGTCTCGAAGTACTCGACTTCGAAGAGCTCGGCCCGCGACTCCGAGGCGCTCGCCATCAGCTTCGGGGTGTGGATCTCGATGAAGTCGTTCTCGACCCAGTAGGTGCGCAGGGCGTGCTCGAACGTGGTCTGTACGCGCGCGATCAGGTTCTGCTCGGGGCGGCGCAGGTCGAGGAAGCGCCAGTCCATGCGCTTGTCGATGCCGGAGTCGGGCGCGATGGGCGCCTCGGGGATCGACTCGGACACGATCTCGAGCGTCTCGAGTTTGACCTCGATGCCGCCGAGCTTCACGCGCTCGTCGTGCTTGAGCGCGCCGGTGACCGTGATGAAGGAGCCCTGCGCGAGGCCGGAGATCGCCTCGGTGATCGCGAGCTTCGCCTCCGATGCGTCGTCGCCCTCGACGGCCTCGCGGACGGCGGGGTTCACCAGCTGGACGGCGCCCGACTCGTCGCGGAGGACGACGAACTGCACCTTCTTCTGATCGCGCACGGTCTCGACCCAGCCGGAGACGCGCACCGGCCCGTCTTCGAGGGCGGCGAGCTTCTTGACGGTGGTTCGGGGGAGGCGGGTCGCGTCGGTCACGGTAGGGGAGTCTACTCGCGAGGGTTGGCGTGCGATCCGGGGCGAGGGCAACCGCTCCTTTCGTCCCTCAGGCATGGTGAACCGGAGCGCTCCCCGGTAGGAGTCGAAACTCGAGAAATAGTCCTTCAGGCTCCATCTCTTGCCTCGAGGTGAGGGCCCGACCTCAGATGGAGGCACCCTGCGAATCGGCGAACTTTCCAAGAGAACAGGCGTGGCACCGCGCATGCTCCGCTACTAAGAAGAGCAAGGGTTGATCAGCCCGCGACGACTCGAGAACGGTTACCGCGACTACCCGGACTATCTCGCCGAACGGGTCGGCAAAATCCGAGGCCTCGTGGACTTCGGCATCCCGTCCCGCATCATCGCCGACATCCTCCCCTGCCTGGATCAGGAGCACGACATCGTCGTCCGCAACGTCGAGCCTGGCCTTCGCGACCTGCTGGCACTGGAGCGGGACCGGATGTCGCAGAAGATCGACTTCCTCTCCCAGAACCGCGATGCCATCACTAGGTACATCACGGCCCTCGACGCTGCCGCGGAGGCTCCGTCAGCGCCCGCCGGCTAGCTCCCGCTCTCGGCGGAGACTCGAGAACGCGACCTCGCGGCGGGGACCCGCTGTGCTCAGTCGCCCTGCACGTGCTCGTACTGCTCGAAGAACCAGTCCGGACGGGTCACGGTGAGGTAGGTGAGTCCCTCGGTCCGGATGGAGTGGGGGACCATCGGCTCGACCACGACGATGTCCTTCTCGCCCACTTCGAAGCTGTCCTCGCCCACGGTGATCACGGCGGTCCCTTCGATGATGAAGTAGATCTCCTGGACCTCCTTGTTCAGGTGGCTCCCGGTGGCCGGGCTGCTCGTCGTGATGACCTGGTGGGCGACGCCCGCGTCGGGGAGGACGCGGTACTTGCGGATCGTGCCCTCGGGGGTGGTGATCTCCCTGGCACTGCTGGCGGGGATGTGCATGGACTCGTCCTTGTCGTGTCGTTGGTGGATCCGGTGGTCAGTCCGCCGCGACGCGGGGACCGAGGCTCTGGCGGCCGATGACCTTGAGCAGGTCGAGCTTGCTGCGGCTCTCGCCGCTGCCTCCCGGGTTGAGCAGGAGGAGGGTCTGCGAGCGGTCCTCGGTGAAGAGCATCTGCGCGTCGATCTCGATCGGCCCGAGCTCGGGGTGGACGAGGATCCTGCAGTCGTCGTACCGCCGCGCGACCTCGTGGAGCTGCCAGAGGCGGGCGAACTCGGCGCTGCGCTGCGAGAGCTCGGCCGCGATCCGCGCGGCCCAGGCCGTGTCGCTGCCCGAGGTGGTGGCCATCCGCAGGCGGGCGACGAGGAACCGCCCGTGCTCCTCCTGCGCGTCGTCGGGGTAGAGGCGGCGCTCGTCGGGATCGGTGAACCAGCGGTGGAATCCGCTGCGGGCCGCACCGGTGAACCTCGTCTCGTCGCCGATCAGCGCCATGGCGAGGGCGTTCATCGCGAGGGTCTCGTGGAGGTCGTTCTGCACGAGGCACGGCACGTCAGCCAGCCCGTCGAGCACGCTCATCAGCGCCGGGCTCACGTGGTCGGAGTGGACCGACCTGCCCGGGGCGTTGTGCCCGATGAGGGCGAACAGGTGGTCGCGCTCGTCGAGGGTCAGGCGGAGCGCCCGGGCGAGGGAGGCAGCGATCTGGGTCGACGGCGTCGGAGCGCGCTGCTGCTCGAGGCGCGCGTAGTAGTCGGTGGACATGCCAGCCAGCTGGGCGACCTCCTCGCGGCGCAGCCCCGGGGCGCGCCTGCGCGGCCCCTCCGACAGGCCGACGTCGCGCGGGCGCAGCAGCTCACGGCGCGAGCGGAGGAATTCGGCGAGCAGTCGTCTGTCCATCCGCCCATGATGAGCCAGGAGCCGGACCGGAGCCAGGGACCGGTGATCCCCCGCTCGCGAGACGACCACCTCGGCGACCCGTCGCCGAGCCGGAGGTGGCCGTCACAATGGGGAGGCGGAGCGACTCAGAGGCTGCCGAACAGGGCCAGCAGCTCCCCGTAGGAGCCGCTGGCGGGTGCGTCGCGGATCCCTCGAGCCCTCTCCACGACGATCTCGTGGGCGTCCGGGTCCGCACGCAGCAGGGCGAGGACCTCGTCGAGGAACTCGTCCAGAGGCATCGCGTCCTCGTCGTCCTGCTGACCGAGCAGCTCGGTGCGAACGCCCGGCGGCACGATCTCGACGACCTGGATGGCGGACTCGGCGAGGCGGATGCGCTGGCTCTCGGTGAAGGCGTGCAGTGCCGCCTTCGTCGCGCTGTACGTCGGCGTCGCCGGGTAGGGCACGAACGCGAGCGAGGAGGAGACGTTCACGATGGTCGCTCCCTCCTTGCCGACGAGGAGAGGCGTGAAGGCGTAGGCCGTCCGGATCGGTCCGAGGAGGTTGGTCTGGACGTGCTGCTCGGCGATCCGGACGTCGGACGGATCGAGGAGATCCTCCTTGAGCATGATCCCCGCGTTGTTCACGAGGACGTTCAGGCCGGGGTGGCTGGTCTCGAGGCGCTCGCGGGCCCGCGTGACCGAGTCGGCGTCGGCGACGTCGAGCTCGATCGACTCGATGCCGGGATGCTCCGTCGTGATCGCGTCCAGCAGCGCCCTTCGGCGTCCCGCGATGATCACCGTGTTGCCCGCTTCGTGCAGGCGCAGGGCGAGGCCCAGGCCGATGCCGGAGGTGCCACCGGTGATGAGGATCGTGTTGCCGGTGAGATTCATCTGTTCGAGCTCCTTCGTCGTAGCCGTCCCGTGTCGGACAGCAGGAGCGACGGTAGAGGGGGGCCCGCTCGCCAGGCAGAGACGGGTTGTCCGAGGATCGGCGATCGGAGAGGCCGCTGAGCCCGCCTTCGCGGAGGAGCATCAGGGAAACGGCGGAGCAGTCGCGCCGGCGAGCACTGGACACCTCGACAAGCGGAGAGAGTATCCTCTTAGCCGATACGGAGAGACTCTCCGCCGCAGAGGAAGAGGAGCCGCTCGTGGAGGACAGCAGGATCACGACCGGCCGCGTGCCTCGCGCCGACGCACAGCGCAACCGGGATCTGATCCTCGATACCGCGGCGCAGCACTTCTCCGAGCACGGCGTCCGCGGCTCGCTCGACGCGATCGCGAAGCGCGCCGGCATCGGCGCCGGCACGCTCTACCGGCACTTCCCGAACCGCGAAGCACTCCTGGCGGCACTGCTCTCAGATCGCGACGACGAGCTCGTCGCTCGGCGCGACGCCCTCCGTGCCGGCTCAGCCGATACGGCGGAAGCGCTGGACGGCTGGCTCCGAGCGATCGCCGACTGGGCGAGTGCTTTCGAGGGACTGCCCGAGCCGCTTCGAGCCGCAACGGCGACGACCTCGTCGCCCCTGACGACCACCTGTCAGGGATTCATCACCACCACAGCTGAATTCCTCGATGATGCGCAGCGCGACGGCCGAGCGCGCGGCGAGGTGCGAGCTCGAGACCTCTTCCTCGCCGCGCTGGCGACGAGCTGGGTCCGCGGCGCCGCCCTCGCCGATGACACGTCCGGTGCGGCTCTCGCCGCGCTGACCCGGACCGGCTGGGAGGCCCCGGCGGCCGCACCCGCACCTGCCGGCGACGAGCCCCGCTGACCCCCTCTGCTCTCCGGCGAGCAGCACGACCAAGCAAGACCACGACACAAGGAGACAGGCATGAAGCGCATCGGAATCCTCGGCAGCGGAGACATCGGCAGCGGGATCGCGCGCCTGGCGATCACCGCCGGCTACGAGGTGCTCATGGCGAACTCTCGCGGGCCCGAATCCCTTCGCGACCTCATCGCCGAACTCGGCCCGCAGGCCCGCGCGGGCGACGCGCTCGAGGCCGCGCAGTTCGGCGACATCCCGGTCCTCGCCGTGCCGCTCGGCGCGTACAAGGCGTTGCCGGAGGGTGCCTTCGCCGGCAAGACCGTGCTCTCGACGGGCAACTACTACCCCCACCGCGACGGGCGCATCGCCCGACTCGACAGCCTCGAGCTGACGACGGCCGAGCTCGAGCAGGAGCTGCTGCCCGGCGCCGTCATCGTGAAGGCCTTCAACAACATCCTCTGGCACCACATCCCCGCCCTCGCAGGCACGACCCCGCGCACCGCCCTCGCCGTGTCCGGCGACGACGAGCAAGCCACGACCGCCGTCTCAGCGCTCATCGACGACCTCGGCTTCGAGCCTGTCGTCGCGGGGACGCTGGCGGAGTCGTGGCGCACCGAGCCCGAATCCGGTGCGTACACGCCGATCTACGCCGCCGACCTCGAAGGCTTCACGAAGGACTATCTCGCCGACCCGGGCGCGCCGGTGTCCGCTGACCGCCTCCGAGAGCTCATCGCCGCCTCTCACCGAGCGGACGTCGCTGCGCGCCGGTTCTGACCCCGCGGCGTCGCAGCTCACCGCACCGTGACGGCGCCCGGATCGAGGCCGTACCGTGCGGTCGCCTGTCGCCTGCTGCCGCCCGCAGGGCATAGCGGATCGAGGATGTGCGGCGCTCGCCTCACCGGTCGCTCCGCTCGACGGCACGATCTCGGAAGCGCGGGCTCGGGAGCGCCTCGCGATCAGCCACCCGGACCTCAACCTCCTCGTCGCCAACGCCGGCATCCAGCTGCTCGAGAACGTCCGCGACCCCGACGACGTCCGCATCGCCGAGGAGCAGGTGACTACGAACCTGCTCGGCACGATCCGGACGATCTACGCGTTCCTCCCCCAGCTGGTGGCCCAGGAGAACGCCGCGATCCTCAGCACGAGCTCGGCGCTCGCGTTCATCCCGTTCCCGGCGACCCCCACCTACAGCGCGAGCAAGGCCGCCGTGCACTCGTTCCTCGAGGGCCTGCGCGTGCAGCTCGCCAACTCCGGTGTCCAGGTCGTCGAGATCGTCCCGCCTGCCGTCGCGACAACGCTCCTGAGCAACCAGGACAACCCGATGGCGATGCCCGTGAACGACTTCCTCACCGAGCTGGTTGCCCTGCTGCGCGAGCACCCCGAGGTGCAGGAGCTCGTCGTCGAGAACGCGAAGCCGATCCGCGACGCGGTCGCGAGCGGCTCCTACTCGCAGTTCCTGACGATGTTCAGCAGCTTCTGACCGCGGCTCACCTCGCGCGCCTGACGGCACTACTCGCTGAGTCGTCCCCGAAGACCGGCGAGAGACAATTCTCGCGTGGTCGCGTTTCAGCTCGACCTGCGCGGAAGTTGCGTCGGCAACTCTCTGGCGTGAGCAGCGCCTTCCGAGCACGGACCACCTCGACGCGTGCGCGGAGAATTCGATCGGGAGCGCGTCGCCGTCGACGCCCCAGCTCCGTCGCGCACAATTGTCGGCGACGCCCTCGAAGGGCGCGCTCGAGAGTTCATCGCAGAGGAGCACCGTGAGCACCGCACTGATCACCGGGGCGTCGTCGGGCATCGGCGCCGCGTTCGCCGGCGCGTTCGCCCGACGGGGCTGGAGCCTCGTGCTGGTCGCGCGCGACGAAGGGCGACTCGAGGAGGCGGCGCGCACCTTCCGCACGCTCGGCGCCCCGTACGTCGAGGTGCTCGCGGCAGACCTCAGCGATCGCGAGCAGGTCGCCAGGGTGCGCGACAGGGTCGCCGACCCCGCCCGCCCCGTCCGGGTCCTCGTCAACAACGCCGGATTCGGCATCGACGGCAGCTTCTCCGAGCTCGACATCGCAGCGCAGGACGAGGCGCTCGAGGTGATGGTGCGCTCGGTGGCCGTGCTCTCGGGAGCGGCGGCGGAGGCGATGATCGCCCGGGGACGCGGCGCGATCCTCACCGTCTCGAGCGTCGCCGGCTTCGTGCACCTGGGCCCCTACTCCGCCGTGAAGGCGTGGGAGACCGCGTTCGCGCAGTCGCTGGCCGTCGAGCTGCGGGGGACCGGCGTCCGCTCGGCCGCGCTCTGCGCCGGCTGGGTGCGCACCGAGTTCCACGAGCGGGCGGCGATGGACACCTCCTCCATCCCCTCCTTCCTCTGGCTCGACGCGGACGCGGTGGTGGAGGAGTTCCTCCGCGACGTCGCGCGCGGCTCCGTCGTCTCGGTGCCGTCGTGGCGGTTCGGCGTGCCGATGGCCGTGGTGCGCCACCTGCCCGGCCCGCTGGTGCGTCGGCTCTCGGCGGCGGTGTCCGCCCGGCGCTGAGGCTCCGCTCAGGTGCGGCTCAGGCGACCCTTTCCCGGCGTTCCCCCACGCCGCGGTCCGTACACTTGACGCTCGTGGTTGCCGATCAGATCCATCTCGTGCGGCACGGCGAGGTGTTCAACCCCGACCGGGTCCTCTACGGGCGACTCCCGAACTTCCGGCTCTCAGACCTGGGTCACCGCATGGCTCGCTCCGCCGCCGACGACCTGCTCGAGCGCACGCGGCACGTCACCGCGCTGGTCGCGTCGCCGCTCCAGCGGGCTCAGGAGTCGGCGCAGCCGATCTCGCAGGCGTTCGAGCTCGAGATCCGCAGCGACGAACGGGTGATCGAGCCCAGCAACCGCTTCGAGGGAAAGTCGCTCGCCGCCCGCAGCTCCGCCCTGCGGAACCCCAAGTACTGGCCGTCCCTCCGCAACCCCTTCGAGCCCAGCTGGGGCGAGCCCTACCTCTCCATCTCGGCCCGGATGTACGCGGCCATCGAGTCGGCCTGGCAGAGCACCGTCGAGGGTGACGTCGCGATCGTCAGCCACCAGCTCCCCATCTGGACGGTGCACCGCGCCCTCGCCGGCGAGCGGCTGTTCCACGATCCGCGCAAGCGCCGCTGCGCCCTCTCGAGCATCACCACGCTCGAGCGCCGGGGCGACGGCTTCGCCGAGGTCGGTTACTCCGACCCCGCCGCCGGCTTGCAGGGCCTCGCCACCGACGTGGGAGCCGTCTGATGCGCCGGTTCCGCGCCGCGGGCGCGCTCCTCCTGGTCGCCGCACTCGCCCTCGCGGGCTGCACGCAGGATCCGCTCGCCGACCAGTACCGCAGCGGCAGCAACAAGGGCTACATCTCGGGCGACGGGACCGTGACCGAGATCGCGAGCGCCGACCGCGACGATCCGATCGTCTTCTCCGGCACCGACGAGACCGGCGCAGCCATCGACTCCGCCGACCTCGCCGGACAGGTCGTCGTCGTCAACTTCTGGTACGCGAGCTGCGCGCCCTGCCGCGCCGAGGCGGCCGACCTCGAGAAGGTCAACACCGAGTACGCGGACCAGGGCGTCTCCTTCGTCGGCGTCAATGTGCGCGACCAGGCGCCCACCGCGGCGGCCTTCGCCGAGACCTTCGGGATCGGCTACCCCTCGATCGTCGACACGGACTCCTCGGTGCAGCTCGCCTTCACCGGCACGGTTCCGCCGAACGCCGTGCCCACCACGCTCGTGCTCGACAAGCAGGGTCGCGTCGCCTCGCGCATCCTCGGCCAGTTGCAGGAGGCGTCGATCCTGTCGACGCTCGTCGGCGACACGCTCGCGGAGCCGGAGTAGCGGCGTGGGCGACATCGTCGTCAGCGGTCAGCTCCTCCTCGCCGTCCCGATCGCGCTCCTGGCCGGGCTGGTGTCGTTCGCGTCTCCCTGCGTGCTGCCGCTGGTGCCCGGCTACCTCGCCTACGTCGGCGGATTCACCGATGCCGACGAGCGCGCTGCCCGGAGCCGCCGCCGGGTCGTGCTCGGGGTGCTGCTGTTCGTGCTCGGCTTCTCGCTCGTGTTCGTGCTCTACGGAGCGGCCGCCGGCACCGTCGGATTCTGGTTGCGGCAGTACACCGACATCATCACGCGGGTGCTCGGCGTCGTGGTCATCGCGATGGGGCTCGTCTTCATCGGTCAGTTCTCGTTCCTCCAGCGGACCCTGCGTCCGGGGGTCCGTCCCGCGACTGGCCTGATCGGCGCCCCGCTGCTCGGCATCGTCTTCGGAGTCGGCTGGACCCCCTGCCTCGGCCCCACGCTCAGCTCGATCCTCGCGCTGAGCTACGGTGTCGGGTCGCCCTGGCGCGGCGCGCTGCTCGCCCTGGTCTACTGCCTCGGACTCGGCCTGCCGTTCCTGCTCGTCGCCTTCGGCTTCAGCTGGGTCACCAGCACGCTCGCCTTCGTCAAGCGGCACATCCGCATCGTCAACATCGCCGGCGGAGCCGCCCTCGTCCTGATCGGAGTCCTGATGGTCACCGGCGTCTGGAACACCCTCGTCTACGGATCCCTCTCGGCGGTGATCGATGGCTTCCAACCGGCGATCTGAGTCGGACGAGAGCACGCGCCGCCCCGATGAGGCGACGCAGGAGAAGGCCGACGCGTCCTTCCGCCCGGCCGACCACTACGACTCGGACGGCACCGTCACCCAGCCCTCGCTCGGGGTGGCCGGCTGGCTGCGCTGGATGTGGCGCCAGCTCACGAGCATGCGCACGGCGCTGTTCCTGCTGCTGCTGCTGGCCATCGCGGCGGTGCCGGGCTCGCTGGTGCCGCAGCGCTCCTCCGACCCCAACGGCGTCACGCAGTACTTCGTCGACAATCCTGACCTGGCGCCGCTGCTCGACAAGGTCCAGGCGTTCGACACGTACACCTCTGCCTGGTTCTCGAGCATCTACCTGCTGCTGTTCATCTCGCTGATCGGCTGCATCATCCCGCGCACGCGGCACCACTTCCAGGCGATGCGCTCGCGCCCGCCGCGCACCCCCGCGCGACTCCAGCGTCTCGCCGGCTACACGGTCCGCGAGGTCGACGGCGCCTCGGAGGAGGAGGCCGTCGCTTCCGCGCACGCCGTGCTGCGCCGCGCGGGCTACCGCGTCGAGCGCTACGACGACCCCCGCGGACGCTGGTCGAGCGTGTCGGCCGAGCGCGGCTACCTCCGCGAGACGGGCAACCTGGTGTTCCACTCGGCGCTCGTGGGCATCCTCGTCGCGGTCGGAGTCGGCGGAGGCTTCGGCTACAGCGGCCAGCGCGTCCTCGTCGAGGGCACGCAGGGCTTCGCGAACAACCTCGCCGCCTACGACTCGTTCAACCCGGGCCGCTTCTTCGACAGCAGCCAGCTCGACCCCTACCAGCTGACGCTGGACGACCTCGAGGTGACCTACGAGGAGGAGAACCAGGCGGCGCTGGGCCAGCCCGTCGACTTCACGGCGCACGTGAGCACGACCGAGCGCGGCGGCTCCTCCGAGGACCGCACCATCAAGGTCAACGACCCGCTCTCGATCGGCGGCACCAACGTCTACCTGCTCGGCAACGGCTACGCCCCCACGATCACCGTGCGCGATCCCTCCGGAACCGAGATCTTCACCGACTCGATCCCGTTCCTGCCCCAGGACGCCAACCTCACCTCCGTCGGCGTCGTCAAGATCCCGGACGGACTTTCGGAGCAGCTCGGTCTCACCGGCTTCTTCTACCCGACCCAGGACCAGCTGCCCTCCGGGGCCTCGACCTCGATCTTCCCCGACCTTCAGTACCCCGTGCTCTCGCTGAACGTCTTCGCGGGCGACCTCGGACTCGACGGTGGCGTGCCCACCTCCGTCTACGTGCTCAACACCGACTCGCTCACCCGGCTCACCGGCGGCGACACCGGAGTCGCGCCGCTCACCCTCAAGCCGGGTGACACGGCCGAACTGCCCAACGGGCTCGGCAGTGTGACCTTCGACAACGTCGGAGCCGACCAGACCCGCGTCGGAACAGACAGCGTCAAGCGCTTCGCCTCGTTCGACATCCACCACGACGCCACCCAGAGCTGGGTGCTGCTGTTCGCGATCCTCGTGCTGGCAGGCCTGCTCACCTCGCTGTTCGTCCCGCGCCGCCGCGTCTGGATGAAGGCGACGACCCGGGACGACGGCGGTCTGCTGCTCGAGTACGCAGGCCTCGCCCGCGGTGAGGACCCGCAACTGGTGCGCGCCGTCCGCGCGATCGCCGACCGGCACGCGCCGCTCGACCCCTGAGGCGGCCGCTGGGCAGCGCCCGAGTCTGTGCATCCGTGCAGGGGCGCCGGGGCCGAGGGTCGATTACCCTGAGGGGGTGATCGCGACCCTCTCGCAGTACTCGGTGCTGTGCCTCTCCTCCGCCATGGGCATCTACGCGCTGGCCTTCATTTTCTTCGCGGTCGACCTCGCCCGCCGCGCCTCCCTGGCCGACGGCGAGTCGATCGAGGTCGTGCAGGAGGCGGAGCGCGTCGCCTCCGCGGCCGCCGCCGACCGCGCCGCCAGCGGTAAGGCCACCGTCTCCTCCGCCGGATCGGGACGCACCGCCACCCTCTCCCGCCTGGGCACCCGCGTCGAGGACGAGGTCTACCGCGCCCCCGCCCGGTCCACGGCGATGCGCATCGGGTTCTCGCTCACCCTGCTCGGCTTCGTGCTCCACCTCGCCGCGACCGTCCTCCGCGGCGTCGCCGCAGGCCGCGTCCCCTGGGCCAACATGTACGAGTTCTCGATCACCGGGACGCTCATCATCATCGGCGTGTTCCTCGCCGTCCAACTGCGCTGGGACCTCCGCTTCCTCGGCGCGTTCATCACCGGACTCGTCCTCGTGCTGCTCGGCGTCGCGACTGTCAACTACTACGTCGCCGTCGTCCCCCTCCCGCCGGCACTCCAGTCGTACTGGCTCGTGATCCACGTGCTCGTCGCGATCCTCGGCACCGCCTTCTTCGCCCTCGGATTCGCGCTCTCCGTCACCCAGCTCCTCCAGTCACGGAGGGAGACGGCCGGCGACAGCCCCCGCTCCGTCCTGCGATTCCTGCGTACACTCCCGAGCTCGCTGACCCTCGAGAACCTCGCCTACCGCGTCACCATCATCGGATTCATCCTCTGGACCTTCACCCTCATCGCAGGCGCGGTCTGGGCCGAGAAGGCCTGGGGCCGCTACTGGGGCTGGGACACGAAGGAGGTCTGGACCTTCATCATCTGGACCATCTACGCCGGCTACATCCACGCCCGCGCCACCCGCGGCTGGCGCGGTACCCCCTCCGCCTGGCTCGCCATCGTCGGCTTCGCGGCCGTGATGTTCAACTTCGGCGTGGTCAATGTGTTCTTCAAGGGGCTCCACGCCTACTCCGGCCTAGACACCGGCATGTGATCGGCGGGGCCTGGTGGGGCCGCTCGCGGCGTTGTCGGCGACGGACGTAGCGTCGCTACGACCGACGCCTCCGCCTTGCGATCGACCCCACCAGGCCCCGCCGAGCCCGACGGAAGCCGGAGGGGGTGGGCTCCGCTTCGCGGTCGCGGAGACCGAGACAGGGGGTGGGCTCCGCTTCGCGGTTGCGGAGACCGAGACAGGGGTGGTCTCCGCTTCGCGGTCGCGGAAACGGGGGCGGGGGCTTTGCGGTTGAGGGGGCCGGGGACCGCGGGTCGGGCTGCTCGCAGGGGCGGGCGGGGTCAGGGGGTGGTGATGACGTCGATGAGGTGGGGGGGCGAAGGGGGCGGCGAGGGAGAGGACGAGGCGGGTGCGGGCGCCGTCCGGGTGGACGTCGCGGTAGATGCCGCGGAGGTCGGCGACGGTCTGGCCGCGGCCGGGGCCGGCGGTGGTGTCGACCTCGACGTGCACGCGCGGGGCCGAGACGAGGTCGACGGCGCCGACGGCGATCGCGGCGGCCATCGGATCGTGCATCGCGGCAGTGCGCTCGCCGAAGTGGCCGATGGAGAAGTCGAAATAGTGATCGAGCACCTCGCCGACGGTCCGAGCCAGGGGATCCGCCGAGGCGAGCAGCACCGAGCGGTGCTCCTCCGACATCAGGTGGCGCATCGTCACGTCCAGGGGCACCAGCGTGAGATCCCAATCGGCCGCCACGACCTCGGCGGCCGCGGCCGGGTCGTGCCGGATGTTCGCCTCCGCGACGGCGGTGATGTTGCCGGGGACGAGTGCGGCTCCGCCCATCACGGTGACCGAGTGCAGCAGAGACGGCAGCTCGGGGTACCGGCGCAGCGCGAGAGCCAGGTTGGTGAGCGGCCCGATCGCGACCAGGCGCAGCTCGCCACCGTGCTCGCGGGCGAGGCGGAGGAGCAGATCGGCCGGGTCCTCATCGACCGGCTCGGCGCCGGCGGGCAGCGACACGCCTCCGATGCCGTTGTCGCCGTGCACCTGCGGCGACCCGCCCGCGTAGTCCTCCTCGAGGAAGTGGTGCGCGCCCACCGCGACGGGCACGTCCTCGCGCCCGGCGAGAGCGAGCAGGCCGAGGCTGTTGACGGCGGCCTGGCGCGCATCGGTGTTGCCGCTCACCGTGCTGACGCCGACGAGCCGAGCACGAGGCGACCGGAGCAGGTACGCGAGGGCGAGCGAGTCGTCGATCCCGGTGTCGCAGTCGAGGAAGACGGGGACGGTCGATGCGGTCACGGGACTCCGATGCTCGAGGGAGAGGGACGCGTCGGGCACCGGCGGCCGACGCTCCATTCTGCCCGTCGTCGCCGGGAGCGGCGGACGAGAGCGGCGGCGGTCGATCCGTGATCGACTGCCCGAGCCTCAGAGCAGCGCGTACGTCTCGCGGAGGCGGCCCCGCCACCAGGCGAGCCGCTCCGCCGAGACCGCGTGGCGGTCGAGCAGGGTTTCTGACACCTCGATGCGGGTGACAGGGATCGCGCCGTCGACCGGCCGCAGCGGCTGCTCCGTCACGTCGACGGCGAGGAGGGAGGCGGTACCCAGCCCGCAGTCGTAGGGCAGGTCGGGGAGGGCGGCGGCGAGAGCGGCGCCCATCGCGAGTCCGACGGAGCTGTCGAGGGCGCTCGAGACGACGGCCGGCAGGCCCGCCTCGGCGACCAGAGCGAGTGCGCGCCTGACCCCGCCGAGGGGCTGCGCCTTCACGACGAGGAGATCGGCGGCTCCGGCTCGGGCGACGGCGAGCGGATCCGCCGCTCTGCGGACGCTCTCGTCAGCCGCGATCGGGATGCCCATGTACCTCACGCGGTACCGCAGCTCGGTGAGTTCGTCGATGCTCGCGCACGGTTGCTCGAGGTATTCGAGGTCGACGTCGGCCAGGGCGTGCACGGCGTGCTCGGCCTCGTCGAGGTTCCAGCCGCCGTTCGCGTCCACGCGGATCCTGCCCTCCGGCCCGAGCACGCGGCGCACCTCGGCGACCCGCGCAACATCGTCGGCGAGTGTCTGGCCGCGTTCGGCGACCTTCACTTTGGCAGTGCGGCAGCCGTCGTAGTGTGCAAGCACCGCGGCGACCTCGCCGGGGGAGACGGCGGGCACCGTCGCGTTGACCGGGATCCGGTCGCGCAGAGCAGCGGGCTGCTCGGTCCAGCCGTAGTCGAGGGCGGCGCGCAGCCACACGGCCGACTCCTCGGCGCCGTACTCGAGGAAGGGCGAGAACTCGGTCCACCCCTCCGAACCGCGCACCAGCGCGATCTCGCGGTGATCGACGCCCCGGAAGCGGGTGCGGAGCGGCAGGGCGACCACGCGCAGACCCGCGTCGATCTCGCCGAGGGAGGGAAGCGGGGAGGCGGGTACGACATCGTCCATCCGGCCATTGTCCCCTGCGCCCCGGTGCTCGAGCGGATCGGGTCGCGCACTCTGCGGCGCTGGGCGGCGGCATCCCGCCTCTGCTGTGCCGCGGAGGTGTCAGACTGGCGCTGCCATTGGAAACCGGAGGAGTGCGATGAGCCAGGTCCCGATGAGCCCCACGCCGCCGCCCGCCCCGGGACCGACGCAGGGCTCTGTCCCCTCCCGCCGACCGCTCGGAGCGGGCGGCTGGATCGCCGTCGGCACGAGCGTCGCCGTCGGTCTGGCCTACACGGGCGTGCTCGGCACCTTCCTCGCGCTCGGCGTGGGCACGGCGTTCGACGTCGCCTCGGACACGGCCCCGACCAGCGCGCCCGGGGAGCCGTTCGGCGATGCGACGGACGACCCGTTCGGCAGCGGAGACCCGCTGGATCCGCTCTACGACTACCCCGGGTACCAGGACGGGGACGCCGCTCAGATCCTCGGCCAGCCGTCGTCGGAGGACGCGCGACGCGGCACCGAAACGGCCGTCGCCGCGGTGGAGGCATCGGTCCTCGACGGCTGGACATCGGCCGACGACGAGTACTACGAGCGGGCGCAGAACGCGTACGGCGGCCCATCGCTGCTCCACGACTACATCTCGTCGACCGAGTACGCCGCGGCGGACGTCTCGAGCGAGGGCGACAAGCAGGCGGCGGTCGACCGCTTCACCGCGGCGCTGACTCCTCTGGGGTTCGACGAGGTCGACGTGGCGGACACCCCCGAGGAGTGGTCCGAGGTCGGGTACGTCCTCGACGGCGAGCTCGCGGACGACGAGGCTTCGGCGGCGCTCTGGATCGTCACGGCGCGCTCGTCGGCCCGCGAGGTTCCCTCGGTCGAGCTCGGACTCGTCGATCTCGACGCCGACACGAGCGGTCGGGTGGCCGAGATGCTCGAGGGCGTCGGGCTCTCGCCGGAGCCGCAGGGCGCGTTCCTCGCGGGGTACGCGAACGGCCTCCTGGAGGAGGGCGACCGCGGCGAGTTCACCGAGCGCATGGAGGAGTACGGCGGCGTCGTCACGACCTGATCCCTCTGGCGGAGGCAGCCCGGTACAAGCAAGCGCCCCCGCCCGCAAGCCCGAGCCGACCCTCCCCAGGCCGTTTACCGTGAACGCATGGCGGAACCCCGATCGACCAGGCCCCTGCGCGACTACGCCGCGATCGGAGACGGCCGCACCGTCGCCCTGATCGCCAGGGACGGCAGCGTCGACTGGATGCCGGTGCCCGACCTCGGGTCGACGCCCGCGTTCGCCGCGCTGCTCGACGCCGAGTCCGGCGGCTGCGTCGAGCTCGCCCCCGCCGAGCCCGCCGAGGTCTCGCGCGCCTACGTCCGCGACACGAACGTGCTGGAGACGACCTTCACGACCGAGTCCGGGACAGTGCGGGTGACCGACGCGCTCGTCACCGGCATCGCCGGCCGCCTCCCGTGGGCCGAGCTCGCCCGCCGCGTCGACGGCGTCGACGGAGAGGTGCGGATGCGGTGGGCGGTGCGCCCCGGTACCGGCCTCGGCCGCTTCTCGCCGTGGATCCAGAACGCGGACGGCCGCTCGCTCATCCGCGCCGGCGACGTCACCATCGGCGTGACCGGCCAGGAGCACGGCCCGGACTGCGACGACGCCCCCTCGGGTGCGGGGGACGAGCTCACCGGATCCTTCCTGGTGACGTCGGGCGCCGATGCCGTCCGCCACCTCCTGGTCGTCTCGGCCACCCACGACGAACCTCTGCACTTCCCCGTCGCCGCGAACGTCGATCGCGGCATCGACCGCACCGTCCGGAGCTGGCAGGACTGGTCGGAGGAGTTCTCCTACGACGGCCCGTGGTCCGAGGCGGTGCAGCGCAGCGCCCTCGCCCTGAAGCTGCTGATCTACTCGCCCACGGGCGCGATCGCGGCGGCCGCGACCACGTCGCTCCCGGAGTCGCCCAACGGCGGCAAGAACTGGGACTACCGCTTCGCCTGGGTCCGCGACGCCGCCTACACGGTGCACGCGCTGGTGCGCTTCGGCCTCCGCGAGGAGACCCACGCGGCCCTGTCCTGGCTCCTTCGCACGATCAAGGAGCACGGCCCCGACCTCCACATCTTCTACGGGCTCGACGGGTCGATGCCGACCGAGCTCGTCGAGTACGACGTGCCCGGCTACGCGGGGATCGGCCCGGTCGTCTCAGGCAACGGCGCGCAGAGCCAGGTGCAGCTGGGGGTCTTCGGCGATCTCTTCGACATCTGTCGCATCTATGTCGACGAGGGCAACGTCCTCGACATCGAGACCGGCCGCCTCCTCGCCCACGTGGCCGACACCACCTGCGATCTCTGGCGCAACCGCGACGCGGGCATGTGGGAGCTGGAGGAGGAGCAGCACTACACGTCCTCGAAGATGGGCTGCTGGCAGGCGCTCGACGCTGCGGTGCACCTCGCCGAGCTCGGCCAAGTGGCCGGCAGCCCCGACCGCTGGCGCTTCGAGCGCGACCGCATCCGCGAGTGGATCGAGGAGCACTGCTGGTCGGAGGAGCTCGGCTCGTACGTGATGTACCCGGGCAGCGAGGAGCTGGACGCCTCAGTGCTCCTGCACGCGCCGAGCGGGTACGAGCGGGGCGAGCGGATGATCTCGACGATCGACGCCCTTGTCGGTGAACTCGGCCGCGGCCCACTGCTGTTCCGCTACTCCGGGATGGAGGGCGAAGAGCATCCATTCGTCGCCTGCTCGTTCTGGCTCGCAGCCGCGCTCGCCTGCGTCGGCCGGCACGACGAGTCCGTCGAGCTGATGGACGAGCTCGTCGCGACCGTGCCGAACGACGTCGGCATCATGTCCGAAATGATCGCGGTCGACGACCTGGCGTTCTGGGGCAATCTGCCCCAGGGGCTGAGTCACCTCGCTCTGATCACTGCGGCGATCACGATCGAGGAGCTGGCGCCCGAGAAGGCTGGCGGCCGGCGGTGACCCCGGCGAGCGGGTGTAACCCCGTCGGCCCGTTCGGCGCAACCCGTTGAGGGTCCGGGCGCGGGAGCGTAGACCAGAACCACCCCTCCCGCTCGCGCCCGACCCGGACGCCCCACCGCTAGGACATCCCACCGCATGGATTTAGGACTCGCCGGACGCACCGCCCTTGTCACCGGGGCAGACTCGGGCATCGGCTGGAACACCGCGAAACTTCTCCTCGCCGAGGGCGTCACGGTCGTCGTCTCCGACCGCGAGCAGCAGTCGCTCGACGAGGCCGCGGCAAGGCTGGAGGCCCCTCAGGGCCGTCTGCACGCCTTCGCCGCCGATGTCACCAGCGTCGAGCAGCTCGCCGCCCTGCACGCGCGGGTCGCCGAGGCGGTCGGCGAGATCGACATCCTCGTGCAGAGCTCCGGCGTCACCGGCGCTCAGGGGATGTTCCACGAGATCGACGACGAGGGCTGGACCAGCACGCTCGAGGTCGATCTCCTCGGGCCTGTGCGCCTGGTGCGGGAGTTCCTCCCCGACCTCCGCTCGGGAGGCTGGGGCCGCCTCGTGCTCCTCGCCTCGGAGGACGCGGTGCAGCCGTACGACGATGAGCTGCCCTACTGCGCCGCGAAGGCGGGCGTCCTCTCCTTCGCCAAGGGCCTCTCGCGCTCCTACGCGCAGGAGGGCCTCCTGGTGAACACCGTCTCGCCGGCCTTCATCCACACTCCGATGACCGACGCGATGATGCACAAGCGTGCCGACCAGCGGGGCGGCTCGGTCGACGAGGCGATCTCCTCGTTCCTCGACGAGGAGCGTCCGTACCTCGAGCTCAAGCGCCGCGGCGAGCCGGAGGAGGTCGCGGCGGTCATCGCGTTCCTCTGCTCCGACCGAGCCTCGTTCGTGAACGGCTCCAACTACCGCGTCGACTCCGGATCGGTCGCCACGATCTGACCCCGAACCAGGGCGCCGCCCGGGGTGCGCTCCTCGCGCATCCGGGGCGTGCCCAGCCGAAGAAGCCAGACTGGGAGCGGGTATCCGCACCCCGGCACTGCAAGAGAAAGGAACGGTCCATGACCACCACACTCGAACGCCACGTCGAAGCCCCCGCGGGCTCCGGTGCCAAGACCAGCCGCCGCCAGAACGCCGAGAAGGGCTTCAAGGCCTCGAAGGAGCTGCTCGACAGCCTCCAGATCGTCCTCGTCGACCTGATCGAGCTGCACGTCCAGGGCAAGCAGGCCCACTGGAACGTCGTCGGCAAGAACTTCCGCGACCTCCACCTCCAGCTCGACGAGATCATCGAGTCGGCGCGCGAGTTCAGCGACGACGTCGCCGAGCGGATGCGTGCGCTGCACGGCATCCCGGACGGCCGCAGCGACACCGTCGCGGCGACCACGACCCTCCCCGAGTACCCGCACGGTGAGATCGACACGGCCGAGACCGTCGACCTGATCACGATCCGCCTCGAGAACACCGCCGCCACCATGCGCGAGGTCCACGACTCGGTGGACGAGGAAGACCCGACCAGCGCGGATCTCCTGCACGCGATCATCCAGAGCCTCGAGCAGTACGCCTGGATGGTGTCGGCAGAGAACCGCCGCACGTCCACCGCGAAGTAACGCACCGCGCCGAAGAGGGGTCCCGCCGAGGCGGGGTCCCTCTTCTGCGTTCCGGAGCCCCGCCTGATCTGCGCTCGCCTCGGGACTCGGCGGGCATCAGTAGGGTCGAGGGCATGAGCACGCAGGTCTCCGAACTGTTCGACGCGCACCGCTGGGCGCCCGTCGACGGCTTCGACGCACTCGAGGACATCACTTACCATCACGACCGCTCCGGCCGTATCGCGCGCGTCGCGTTCGACCGCCCTGAGGTGCGCAACGCGTTCCGCCCGCGCACGGTCGACGAGCTGTTCCGTGCGCTCGAGGACGCCCGGACGAACCCGCGCATCGGTGTGGTGGTCCTCACCGGCAACGGCCCGAGCCCGAAGGACGGCGGCTGGGCGTTCTGCTCCGGCGGCGACCAGCGGATCCGCGGTCGGGACGGCTACCGCTACTCCGACGGCGAGACGGCCGAGGGGATCGACTCCGCCCGCAACGGCCGTCTGCACATCCTCGAGGTGCAGCGTCTGATCCGCTTCATGCCGAAGGTCGTCATCGCGGCCGTCCCCGGCTGGGCGGCCGGAGGAGGGCACTCGCTGCACGTGGTCTGCGACCTCACGATCGCCTCGGCCGAGCACGGCCGCTTCAAGCAGACGGATGCCGATGTCGGTTCGTTCGACGCGGGCTACGGCTCGGCCTACTTCGCCCGGCAGATCGGCCAGAAGGCCGCCCGCGAGGTGTTCTTCCTCGCCCGCGAGTACTCGGCTCAGCGCGCCTACGAGATGGGAGCCGTGAACGCCGTCGTCCCGCACGCCGAGCTCGAGACGACGGCGGTGGAGTGGGCGGAGACGATCCTCACCAAGTCGCCGACCGCGATCCGGATGCTGAAGTACGCCTTCAACGCGGTGGACGACGGCCTGGTCGGCCAGCAGCTCTTCGCGGGCGAGACCACCCGCCTCGCCTACGGCACCGACGAGGCCGTCGAGGGCCGCGACTCCTTCCTCGAGAAGCGCGAGCCGGACTGGTCGCCCTTCCCGTGGCAGTTCTGAGCGGCGCGGTGCCGAGGTGACCCGCCCGCTCGTCCGCGTCACTCCGGCACCGGAGTCGGTGCTCGTCGCTCTGCGCGCGGCTCTCGACGGCAGCGGACCTGCGATCCGCGTCTCGGCGCCCGGTGGCGCTCTGGCGACGGCGGAGGCGGTCGTGCCGCAGCGCGTCGCGGTCGTCGTCGAGACCTCCGGCTCCTCCGGCCCGCCCAAGCGGGTCGCCCTCGCGACCTCAGCCCTGCTCACCAGCGCCTCCGCGACCCTCGCCGAGCTCGGCGGCCCGGGCCACTGGCTGCTCTGCCTGCCGACGCACTACGTGGCCGGCCTCCAGGTGCTGGTGCGCTCGCTCACGGCGGAGTCGGATCCCGTGGTCCTGCCGACCGGCGGCTTCGATCCTGCCGCGTTCCTCGCCCTCGCCCGCACGATGCCCGCGGGGGAGCGGCGCTACTCCTCCCTCGTGCCGGTCCAGCTTGCGCGCCTCCTCGATCGGGCGGAGCAGGATCCCGACGACGCCGAGGCCCTGCGCTCGTTCGACGCGCTTCTGATCGGCGGGCAGTCGACTCCCGCGACTCTGCGCGAGCGTGCTGCCGCACTGGGCGCGCGGATCCGCCTCACCTACGGCTCGAGCGAGACCTCGGGCGGCTGCGTCTACGACGGCGTGCCGTTGCACGACGTCCGGATGCGCGTCGAGGACGGTCAGGTCCTGCTCGGCGGCCCGACCCTCGCCGAGGGCTACCTCGACGCCGACGGCGCCCTCGAGCGCAGCACTGCGGCCTTCGTCGAGCTCGACGGTGAGCGCTGGTACCGCACGGGCGACGCCGGCTCTATCGTCGACGGACGCCTCCGGGTGACGGGGCGGCTCGACCGGGTGATCGTCTCGGGCGGCGAGAAGGTGTCGCTCGACGCGCTCGAGAGCGTGCTCCGGGAGGAGGCGGTCCCGGATGCCGTCGTCGTGCGCCGTCAGGACGAACAGTGGGGTGAAGTTCCGGTGGTGGTCACGGTCGAGGAGGCGCTGCCGCTCGCGGTCCTGCGCTCCCTGGTCGCCGCTCGGCTGGGGCGCGCTGCTGCTCCGGCCGCTGTCCTGCGTGTGCCCGCCCTCCCACTGCTCGCGTCGGGCAAACCCGACCGGCGGGCTCTCGAGCGCCTCGCGGCCGGGGCCGGCTGACCCGCCCGTTCGCGCCCGGCCGCTGAGGGGCCACTGGGTAGGATTCCCTCCGTGTCGAGTACGAGTCGCAAGAAGAAGTCGTCGGCGAAGCCCCGCAGCGGGCGGCCCGGGGGCAGCCCCCGCGCGGTCGTCGTGAAGCCTGCCGGTCCGCGCGAGTGGATCGCGGGCGCCCGGTTGCGCACTCTCCCGCTGGCGATCGCCCCCGTGCTGATCGGAACCGGCGCGACTCAGGTGGTCGACGAGGGCTGGCACTGGGTGCGTGCTCTGCTCTGCCTCGCCGTCTCGCTCGCGCTGCAGATCGGCGTCAACTACGCGAACGACTACTCCGACGGCGTCCGCGGCACGGACGCGAACCGTGTCGGGCCCTCGCGTCTCACCGGCTCGGGCGCCGCGAAGCCGAAACACGTGCTGACCGTCGCCCTGGTCTTCTTCGGCATCGCCGCGGTCGCGGGGCTCGTGCTGACCGCCCTCTCGGGCCACTGGTGGTTCCTGATTGTCGGCGCGGCCGCCATCGCCGCCGGCTGGTTCTACACCGGTGGGCGCCGTCCCTACGGCTACCTCGGGCTCGGCGAGCTGTTCGTCTTCGTCTTCTTCGGCCTGGTCGCCACTCTCGGCACCACCTTCGTGCAGATCGGCCGCACCAATCAGGAGTCGTGGCTCGGCGCGGTCGCTGCGGGCCTCTTTGCCTGCGCGGTGCTGATGGTGAACAACATCCGCGACATCCCGACGGACCGCCTCTCAGGCAAGCGCACCCTCGCGGTGCTGGTCGGGCCGGCCGTCGCCCGGGCCGCCTACACCGGCTTCGTGCTGGTGCCGTTCGGGATCGCGGTGATTCTCGCCCTCTTCTATCCGCTGGCCTGGCTCACGCTGTTCGTGCTGCTGATGATCCTGCCGGCCATCCTGATCACTCTCACCGCGCGGACGGCCAAGGAGCTGATCCTCGCCCTGCAGCTCACGAGCCTGGGCGGCCTGGCCTACGCGGCGATCCTCGGGGCGGCCCTCGCCTTCTGACGAGCCGGGCACCGTCGGTCCGGGCTCTGCGTGTCGGTCCGGGTTCTCAGCGCTCGTCGCGGGAGGAGTCGACGGCCGCGTCCTCGATGTCGTCGTCGGTCGGCGCACGCGGAACGTCCTTCCGGCGCTCGTAGATCGCCTCAGCGATGCGCTCGCGAGGCTTGCGCAGCACGATGTACGAGAGCGAGAGGCTCGCGATGGCGGCGACGAAGCCCGCGGTGACTGCGGCCGTGAGCTCGGAGTCGAGGAACGTGCGCGCCGGGAGGTAGACCAGCACGAAGACGCCGGCGAACATGCCCAGGCGCAGGAGCGAGTAGACGATGACCGCGCGGCTCAGTTTCACCGGGCAAGTGTACGTCGGCCCCTGCACACCGTTCCGTGAGCATTGTGGGAGCCTCCTGTCCAGCCTCCGTGCGGACCACCCCTGAACGGGCGCCGGACGTAGACTTGCGTCCATGATCCGCCTCGTCATCGGCCTGCTCGTGGCCCTCGCCGTCTTCACGGTCTACACCGTGATCGACTGCGCCATGAGCAACCGGCACGCGGTGCGCGCGATCCCCAAGTGGGCCTGGTTGCTGGTGGTCGTGCTCCTGCCGGTCATCGGTGCGGGCCTCTGGTTCTGGATCGGCCGTCCGCGGAAGGACAGGTCCGCAGGGCGCCGCTACACGGCTCCCGATGACGACCCGGACTTCCTCGGCACCCTCCGCACCGAGCGCGATCCCGAGGAGGAGCGACTGCAGGCCGAGCGCATCGCCCAGCTCGAGCGCGACCTCGCCGACATGGACGAGCACGGAGAGTCGGACGGCCCCGGCCGCCGGGATGCCTGAACACTCTACGGTCGCCCCCTCCACCCGTTTCGCGGTCGACCTCCTCAGCCGCTTCGTCGCGCTTGGCGTCCGCGACGTGGTCGTCGCTCCCGGATCCCGCTCACAAGCGCTCGCGCTCGTCGCCGCCGAGCTCGAGACCCGTGGCGACCTCCGTCTGCACGTGCGGATCGACGAGCGCTCAGCTGGCTTCCTCGCACTCGGCCTGTCGCTCGAGTCGGGTCTGCCCGCTCTGGTCGTGACGACCTCCGGCACCGCGACGGCCAACCTGCACCCGTCGGTGCTCGAGGCCGACGCGTCGGACGTGCCGATGATCGTGCTCACGGCCGATCGCCCCGCAGAGCTCCGCGGCATCCGCTCGAACCAGACCACCGAGCAGCGCGAGCTCTACGGCCGCGCTGTCCGCCTCTTTGAGGACGTCGCCGCTCCCGACGAGTGGTCGCGACCGGAGCAGGCGCAGGCACTCGCCGACCGTGCTGTGGCGGCAGCCCGCCGCGGCCCCGTGCACCTCAACCTTGCCTTCCGCGATCCGCTCTCCTCCGCGCTGCCGGCCTTCGACTCCCCGGCTCGGACCTCGGTCGAACCCGTCCCCGCCCGGACTGCTGGTGAGCCGCTCACGGCCGGCCCCGCTGAACCGCTCACCGTCGTCGTCGCCGGCGACAAGGCCGGGCCCGCGGCCGAGGCGATCGCGCGCGCGGGCGACTGGCCGCTCCTGGCCGAGGTCTCCTCCGGCGCCCGCTTCGGCCCGCAGCTCGTGGTCGCCTGGCGTCGACTTCTGGCCGAGCCGGAGTTCGGCGGGCGGATCCGGCGGGCGATCGTCCTGGGCCACCCGACGCTCTCCCGCGAGGTGCCCGAGCTTCTGCGCCGCGAGGACGTCGAGGTGATCGTGGTGGATTCCGGGCGTGAGCAGTTCTACAACCCCGGGCATCGCGCCCGCCGCGTCGCGGGGGTGGAGGTCGTCCGGGCCGAGGAGTCGCCGCGGCCGGAGCGGAGCGAGCGCGCCTGGGCGGGTTCCTGGGTGTCGGCGAGCCGTGCTCTGGCGATCGATCCCGACGCACTCGACGAGGTCCCCGACACCGGCTCGATGTCGCTGGAGGACCGCCGCGGCTACGCGCGCAACGCCCTCGCCGCGATCCGCGCGCCCCTCACGCGCGAGTTCGTGGTCGCCGCGGTGTGGAGGATCACCTGGCCGCACGACCGCCTGCTCTTCGGCGCCTCCCGCCTGATCCGCGTGGCCGACGGTTCGCTCCCCGGCAAGCGGATCACCGTGCACTCCAATCGCGGGCTCGCCGGCATCGACGGCACCGTCTCGACGGCCCTCGGCATCGCAACGGCGTCTCAGGGGTCCGAGCAGGGCTCCGGAGGCGTCACCCGTGCCGTCCTGGGCGACCTCACCCTGCTCCATGAGGCCGGTGGTCTGCTTCTTCCGCCCGGCGAACGGCGCCCGCGCGTGCAGCTCATCGTGGTGAACGACGGAGGCGGCACCATCTTCGACGGCCTCGAGGTCGCCTCCAGCTCGCACCCCGACGCGTTCGACCGAGTGCAGTTCACCCCGCACAACGCCGACCTCGGGGCCCTCGCGCGCGCCTACGGCTGGACCCACCGTCTCGCCGCCACTCGCGGGGAGCTGGAGCAGGCCCTGACCTCACCCGGAGACGGCCCCGGCATCGTCGAGATCCGGCTCGCGCGCTGATCGGCGTCAGCCCAGCGCGTCGAGCATCGGGCGGAGCTTCATGCCCGTCTCGGCCAGCTCGGAGTCGGGATCGCTGTCCGCGACGATGCCCGCCCCTGCCCACGCCGTGATCGTGCCGTCGGGGGAGACCTCGGCGCTGCGGAGGCCGACGGCCCACTCGCCGTCGCCGTGGCCGTCGATCCAGCCGACCGGGCCCGCGTAGCGTCCTCGGTCGAAGGGCTCCAGCCGCTTCAGCAGTGCCAGAGCCTCCGTGGTCGGGGTGCCGGCGACGGCAGCTGTCGGATGGAGTGCTCCGACGAGGTCGAGGGCAGTGGAGGCGTCGCCGAGCAGGCCGCGCACGTCGGTGGCGAGGTGCCAGAGGTTCGGCAGGCGGAGGGTGAACGGCTCCGCGCCGGCCGAGAGTTCGCGGGTGTGCGGGTGCAGCTCGTGCAGCAGGCTGGCGAGGGCGAAGGCGTGCTCCGAGCGATCCTTGGCGCTCGCAAGCAGCGCGGAGGCGGCAGCCGCGTCGTCAGCAGCGTCGGCTCCGCGGGCGCTCGTCCCGGCGAGCACCCGCGCCGAGACGATCCCGCGATCGACGGCGACGAGCGTTTCGGGGCTGGCGCCGACGAATCCGTCGACGGCGAAGGTCCAGCAGTCGGGATAGCCGCTGGCCAGCGTGCCGAGCACGCGCCGCAGATCGGCATCGCGAGGGAGACGGCCCGTCAGATCGCGGGCGAGCACCACCTTCTCGAGGTGCCCGGCACGGACGGTGGCAACGGCGGAGGCGACGGCCGCGCGGTACGCCTCCGGCGACATCGCCCCCGGCTCGAGGGCGACCCGGTACTCCTGACCGAGCGCCTGCTCCACGGGCAGGTCCGGTAGGGACGAGCCCACCGGCGCGATCCTGGTCAGCCAGGATCGGCCGTCGCGGGACCCGACGATCGTCCGCGGGACGATCAGGACGCTGGTGGCGCGCGAGTCGCTCGAGAAGGTGAAGGCTCCGAATGCGACGAGCCCCGTCCCCGGCAGACCCAGCGGGTCGTCGACGGTCGCGGAGGCGGCCAGTGCGCGCCACGTCTCCGCCGCCTCGCGCAGGCGCCCCGGGCCGGAGAACTCCAGCCGCAGCGTCTCTCCGCGGCCGCTCATCGCTGCTCCGCCGCGCTGCCAGAGGAGAGGACGGCGCCGATCCGAGAGGGGGAGGGGTGCCAGTGGGGAGTCCAGCGGGGTCGTCTCGACGTGAAGAGGAGGAGCGCCGGTGCCGATGAGCGTCACGTCTGCAGGGTACGCCGCGCCAAAAGATGAGACATCCTACGCCTTTCGGATTCCGGAACGTCCGCCGTTGCTACCGTGATGCCGTCCGGGGCCGCCGCGCGAGGCGGAGCGGGGCGACCCCGGCGCTCCTCCTCATCAGGGAGCGCATCGACAGGAGGCGGGACGGCGGATGCACAGCCGCCGTCCCGCGTCTCGCCGTAGACTCGACGATCGTGACGAAGGCAGACCTCACCAAGCGGCCCGACGAGGTCGCCTCGATGTTCGACACGGTGGCGCCCGCCTACGACCTGGTCAACACCCTGCTCTCGCTCGGCAACGACCATCTGTGGCGCATCGCGACCACGCGGGCGGTCAACCCGGCGCCCGGCGAGCGGATCCTCGATGTGGCTGCCGGCACCGGTACCTCCAGCGCCTCCCTCGCGCGCTCGGGGGCCCACGTCGTCGCCGCCGACTTCTCGCCGGGGATGATCGAGGTCGGCCGACGCCGTCAGGCCGGCAACGAGCGGATCGAGTTCGTCCAGGCCGACGCGATGGACCTCCCCTTCGAGGACGACTCCTTCGACGCTGTCACCATCTCGTTCGGCCTGCGCAACGTGGTCGAGCCGCGCACGGCGCTCGCCGAGTTCCTGCGGGTGGTCAAGCCGGGCGGCCGCCTCGTGATCTGCGAGTTCTCGACCCCGCCGCTGGTACCGCTCGCCGCCGCCTACGACTTCTACCTCTCCACCGTGATGCCCGCGGTCGTGCGTCTCGCCTCCTCGAACAACCCGGCCTACGACTACCTCGGCGACTCGATCCGCGCCTGGCCCGAGCAGAGGATCGTCGCGGGCTGGCTGCGCGCCGCGGGCTTCGAGCGCGTCGCCCACCGCGATCTGACGGCCGGAATCGTCGCCCTGCACCGCGGCGTCAAGCCGATCGCAGCGGGTCGATGACCGCCGGGGTCCGCACAGGCCGAGACGTTAGGGTTTCCCTGTGAACGCCTCTGCGCCCGTCGCCCGCCGCAGCCCCTCCCTGACGGCGCAGCTCGGCCTCTCCGAGCGCATCTTCTCGTCCGCCTCCGACCGCGCCCTCGCGCGCACGATCGACGACGGGCTCGAGCAGGTCGAGGCGGGTCTGGTGTCGCAGCTCTCGTTCGCGGACGCTGTGGCCGACGTCTCGACCCGCTACCTCCTCGAGGCCGGCGGCAAGCGGGTGCGCCCGATGCTCACGCTCCTCGCCGCGCAGCTGGGGCGCGGAAACGCGCCGCAGGTCCTGCTCGGTGCGCAGGCGATCGAGATCACGCACCTGGCCTCCCTCTACCACGACGACGTCATGGACGAGGCGGAGAAGCGTCGCGGCGTGCCCTCGGCGCAGACCGTGTGGGGCAACAACGTCGCGATCCTCACGGGCGATCTGCTCTTCGCCCGGGCCAACCAGATCATGGTCGAACTGGGCGACAAGGCCATCCGGCTCCAGGCCGACACCTTCGAGCGGCTCGTCCTCGGACAGCTGCACGAGACCGTCGGTCCGACCGACGGCGAGGACCCGGTCGAGCACTACCTCTCGGTCCTGGCCGACAAGACGGGCTCCCTCATCGCCGCGGCGGGCCGCACGGGTGTGGCTTTCGCCGACGCCCCCGAAGAGTACGAGGAGGCCATGCGCGTCTTCGGCGAGAAGATCGGCGTCGCCTTCCAGATCGTCGACGATGTGATCGACCTCTCCCCGCAGCCGGAGGAGACCGGCAAGAACCCCGGTACCGACATCCGCGCGGGCGTCTCGACGATGCCGATCCTGCGGCTGCGCGAGCGCGCCTCCTCCGACCGCGCGGCGGCGGTGCTGCTGGCGCGCATCGAGAGCTATGTGAGCCGGTCGAACGACGAGATCGCGCACACGGAGGAGCAGAGTGCCGACATCTCGGACGCCATCGCGCAGCTGCGCGACCATGACGTCACCGAGCAGACGCTCGCCGAGGCCCATCGCTGGGCCGATGAGGCCGTCTCCGCGCTGGCTCCGCTGCCCGACGGCTCGGTCCGCAAGGCGCTCACGCGTTTCGCCGACACCGTCGTCGACCGTAACGGCTGACCCCGATCGTCGCGGCGCTCCCTGCGCCGCAGGAATGAGACCGGATGTGCGCCTCGGCGCCCCGGCAGGAGGAACGCAATGACCAAGCTCAGGCTGGCCATCGTCGGTGCGGGGCCCGCGGGTATCTACGCCGCCGACCTCATGATCAAGGCCGAGAAGAAGTACGACGTCTCGATCGACCTGTTCGAGCACCTGCCGGCGCCCTACGGCCTCGTGCGGTACGGAGTCGCCCCCGACCACCCGCGGATCAAGGGGATCGTCACGGCTCTGCGCGAGGTGCTCGACCGCGGCGACATCCGGATCTTCGGCAACGTGCACTTCGGCACCGACATCACGCTCGAGGATCTCAAGCGGCACTACCACGCGGTGATCTTCGCGACCGGGGCCGTGCGCGATGCTCCGCTCGACATCCCGGGCGTCGGCCTCGAGGGCTCGTACGGCGCTGCCGACTTCGTCAGCTGGTTCGACGGACATCCCGATGTGCCGCGCACCTGGCCCCTCGAGGCCTCCTCCGTCGCGGTGATCGGTAACGGCAACGTGGCGCTCGACGTCTCGCGGATGCTGGCGAAGCACGCCGAGGACCTGCTGCCCACGGAGGTGCCGCCGAACGTCTATGAGGGGCTGAAGGCGTCTCCGGTCACCGACGTGCATGTCTTCGGCCGCCGCGGTCCGGCGCAGGTGAAGTTCACGCCGCTCGAGTTGCGCGAGCTGGGCGAGCTGCGCGACGTCGACATGATCGTGGCCGATGAGGACTTCGACCTCGATCCCGCCTCCGAGGCGGCGATCGCGACCAACAAGCAGGTCATGGTCATCAACCGTGTGCTCAACCAGTGGCGCACCCGCGAGGTGGGCAGCGCCTCGCGTCGCCTGCACCTGCACTTCTGGGCCAAGCCGCTCGAGTTCGTCGACGACGGCAGCGGGCGCGTCGGCGCCATCCGCTACGAGCGCACAGAGCCCGACAGCGAGGGCGGGGTCCGCGGCACCGGCGAGATCCGCGAGATCGCTGTCCAGGCCGTCTACCGAGCGGTCGGCTACTTCGGTTCGCCGCTCGACGGGCTGCCGTTCGACGAGATGCGCGGGGTGATCCCGAATCGCGAGGGCCAGGTCCTCGACGACCAGGACGAGCAGGTCCACGGCGTGTACGCGACCGGCTGGATCAAGCGCGGTCCGGTGGGGCTCATCGGGCACACCAAGTCCGACGCGATGGAGACCGTCGCGCACGTGCTCAACGATCAGGCCTCGTGGTGGGCGCCCGAGCATCCGGAGGAGTCGGCCGTCGTCGCCCTGCTCGAGGAGCGCGAGGTCGCGTTCACCGACCTCGATGGCTGGCACCGGCTCGACGAGCACGAGATGGCGCTGGGCGAGCCCGAGGGGCGTGCCCGTGTGAAGGTCGTACCGCGCGAGGAGATGATCGCGATCTCGCGCGCGGAGCCGGTGGTCTGACACTCGCCGCGTGATCGACGGCCTCCGGCGCGCGCCGGAGGCCGCCGTCGACCTGCGCGGATGTCACACGTGTCGCCTATGCTTCGGGCACCGCCCCGGACGGAGACACGATGGACACCGCGCCCCACGACGTCATCAGGGTGCGCGGCGCGCGTCAGAACAACCTGCGCGGGATAGACGTCGACATCCCGAAGCGACGGATCACCGTCTTCACCGGCGTCTCGGGCTCGGGCAAGTCGTCGCTCGTCTTCGGCACCATCGCGGCCGAGTCCCAGCGGCTGATCAACGAGACGTACTCCGCCTTCGTGCAGCAGTTCATGGGCTCTCCGGCTCGGCCCGATGTCGAGTCGCTCGACGGGCTCTCGGCGACGATCGTGGTCGATCAGGAGCGGATGGGCGCAAGCGCCCGGTCGACGGTCGGCACGGCGACCGACGCGTACACGATGCTGCGCATCCTGTTCAGCCGACTCGGCGAGCCGCACGCGGGCACGAGCGGCGCCTTCTCGTTCAACCTCCCCGAGGGGATGTGCCCGCGTTGCGAGGGCACGGGGCGGGTCTCCGACATCGATCTCGACGCTCTGTTCGATCGCTCGAAGTCGCTCGAGGGCGGGGCGCTCGACGCCATCCCCAACTTCGTCGTCGGCGGCTGGTACTGGAAGAGCCTCGCCGAATCGGGCCTGTACCCGGCCGACGTGCCGATCGCCGGCTTCACTCCCGAGCAGCTCGACGACTTCCTGCACAAACCGGCCACGAAGATGCCGATCGCGGGCATCACCATGACCTACGAGGGGCTGCTGGTCAAGGTCACCCGCCTCTACCTCGCGAAGGAGGCGGCCCAGCCGCACATCCGCGCTTTCGCCGAGCGGGTGGCGACCTTCGCCGACTGCCCCGAGTGCGGGGGAGCGCGACTCAACCGGGCGGCCCTCTCCTCGCTCATCGAGGGCCGCACCATCGCCCAGTGCTCATCGATGCAGGCGACCGACCTGGCCGCATGGCTCCGCGAGGTGACCGACCCCTCCGTCGCCCCGATCATCGAGACGCTGCTCGGCACCCTCGACTCGCTCGTGCAGGTCGGCCTGGGCTACCTCTCCCTCGACCGAGAGTCGGGCACGCTCTCCGGGGGCGAGGCGCAGCGCGTCAAGATGGTGCGGCACCTGGGCTCGAGCCTCACCGACATCACCTACGTCTTCGACGAGCCGACGGCGGGCCTGCACCCGCACGACGTCTCACGCACGATCGAGCTGCTCCGTCGCCTCCGCGACAAGGGCAACACCGTGCTCGTCGTCGAGCACAAGCCCGAGATCGTGGTGATCGCCGACCACGTGGTCGACCTGGGCCCGCGGGCGGGCGGGCACGGAGGCGAGATCTGCTACCAGGGCACGGTCGAGGGGCTGCGTGCCTCCGACACTCTGACCGGGCGGCACCTCGGCCACCGCGTCCCCCTGAAGGAGTCGGTGCGAGCGCCGCGAGGAGCGGCCGAGATCCGCGGAGCGTCGACGCACAACCTCCGCGGGGTCGACGTCGACGTGCCGCTGGGCGTGCTCGCCGTGATCACCGGGGTGGCCGGATCGGGCAAGTCGTCGCTCATCCACGGTTCGCTCGCGAAGCGCGAGGGGGTGATCGTCGCCGACCAATCGCCGATCCGTGGCTCCCGGCGCAGCAATCCCGCGACCTACACCGGAGTGCTCGACTCCATCCGCACCGCTTTCGCCAAGGCCAACGGCGTGAAGGCGGCGCTCTTCAGCGCCAACTCCGCGGGCGCGTGCCCGATCTGCAAGGGGGCAGGTCTGATCTTCACCGAGCTCGGGCCCGCGGCGACCGTCTCGTCGGTCTGCGAGGAGTGCGAGGGCAAACGGTTCACCGCCGAGGTGCTCGAGTACCGGCTCTACGGCCGGAACATCCACGAGGTGCTCTCGATGCCCATCGTCGACGCGGAGGAATTCTTCGGCTCCGGTCCGTCGCACACGATCCTCGCCCGCCTCGTCGACGTCGGTCTCGGCTACCTCACCCTTGGCCAGCCGCTCAACACGCTCTCGGGCGGCGAGCGGCAGCGGCTCAAGCTCGCCATCAACATGGCGTCGAAGGGCTCGGTCTACATCCTCGATGAGCCGACGACCGGGCTGCACCTGGCCGATGTCGACAACCTGCTCGGCCTGCTCGACCGGTTGGTCGACTCCGGCAACTCGGTGATCGTGATCGAGCATCATCAGGCGCTGATGGCCCACGCCGACTGGATCATCGACGTGGGCCCTGGCGCGGGCCACGAGGGCGGCTCGATCGTCTTCGAGGGCACGCCCGCCTCACTCGTCGCGGACGCCGACACACTCACCGCTCGTGCGCTGCGCGCCTACGTGGGCTGAGCCGAGCGGTCAGCGGGCGAACGGGCCGCGGAGGGCGGCCCACTGCAGCAGCATGATCGTCTTGGCGTCGACGATCTGCACGCCGATCTGCGTGAGGGCCTCGTCGAACGACAGCTCGACCAGCTCGGTGTCCTCGCCCTCGTCGGCGAGACCCGCGTAGGCGCCCTCCCGCGAGCCCGCGCGGTAGCGGCCGGCGAAGAAGTGCAGCTTCTCGGTGATCGAGCCCGGGCTCATGTATGAGTCGAAGACGTGCTCGAGGCGGCCGACCTCGAGACCCGTCTCCTCCTCCGCCTCGCGGCGTGCACCCTCCTCCGGACCGTCCTCGTCGAGGAGTCCGGCCGGCACCTCGAGGAGCATGCCGTCGAGGTTGCCGTTGACATAGGTCGGATACCGGAACTGGCGCACCAGCACGACTGTGTGTGCGTCGGGGTCGTAGAGCAGCACGGCCGCGCCGTCGCCGCGGTCGTACGTCTCGCGGTGCTCGGTGGTCCAGCTCCCGTCGCGGTGCCGGTACTCGAACTCGGTTGTGCGGAGGACGTACCAGTGGCTCGAGAGGAGGGTCACCTCTTTCACGACGACGTCCGGATTGCCGGTGAGATCGAGACCCTCCCGGTCGAGGCCGGTCCGGCCCCGGCGATCGGGCTCGTCGATCCCGGCGGTCATGCGCGTGCTCCCGTGTGCGGCATCCCTCAGCGGAAGTTGACGAACTGGAGGTCGAGCTCGAGATCGGCTCCGCGCAGCAGCGCCATGGTCGCCTGGAGGTCGTCGCGGCTCTTCGATGAGACCCGGAGCTCGTCGCCCTGGATCTGCGACTTGACCGACTTGGGTGCCTCGTCGCGGATCAGCTTGTTGATTTTCTTGGCGTGCTCCTGATCGATCCCCTCCTTGAGGGTCGCCTCGATCCGGTACTCCTTGCCCGAGGCGAAGGGCTCGCCGGAGTCGAGGCTCTTGAGGCTGATGCCGCGCTTGATCAGTTTCGACTGGAAGACATCGAGGATGGCGTTCGCCCGCTCCTCGGTGTTGGCCTTGATCAGGATCTTCTCGCCGCTCCAGGCGATCGACGCGCCGACGTTTTTGAAGTCGTAGCGCTGCTCGACCTCCTTGTGGGCCTGGTTCAGGGCGTTGTCCGCCTCCATCTTGTCGATCTTGCTGACGACGTCGAACGTTGAATCTGCCATGGCCCCGAGTTTAGCTTTCAGGTGCAGCCGGGCCCGGCCCCAGGCGTGGCTGGTACCTCTGAGGGGTGCGCCGCCTCCCGGTCCTCCTCCTGCTCCCGCTCGTCGGACTGCTCCTCGCGGGCTGCGGCCTGCCGACGCCCTCGCTCCAGCAAGAGGAGGGACGTGCGGCAGTGCCGCCCGCCGCGACGGCGCCGGTCGCCGCCGACCCCGCGGTGCTGCAGGATGCGGAGCTGACCGAGCAGACTCCGGTGCGGTTCCTCGCCGAAGAAGCGTGGCTCGCAGGAACGTCCGAGGCGAGCGGAGTCCCGCTGCGCGCGCTGACCGCCTACGCAGGCGCTGCCCTGCTCACCTCCGCCGTCGACCCCGGCTGCGGGCTCGACTGGTCGACTCTGGCGGGCATCGGCTACGTCGAGAGCCGACACGGCACGATCGACGGCGGTGAACTCGGAGCCGACGGGCGTCCGACCGAGCCGATCTACGGCCCGCGGCTCGACGGTACCCGTTTCGACCGCGTCGAGGACAACGACGCAGGCGCGCTCGACGGCGATGCCGAGGTCGACCGGGCGATGGGTCCTCTGCAGATCATCCCGGCGACCTGGATGGCCTGGGCGTCCAGCGGTTGGGACCCGCAGAACGTCGATCAGCAGGCGGTGACCGCGGCGCGCTACCTCTGCCAGGCGGGCGGAGACCTCTCGACAGAGTCGGGCTGGCGCGCGGCGATCGCGGCCTACAACCCCGCCACCAGCTACGCCGGCTCCGTCGCGGCGGCGGCGTCCCGCTATGCCGCTGACGCCGGCTGAGGGGCGGCGCCGATTTCCGATCCGCCCGCCCCGCGGGTATCCTTGTCCAGCGCCTCCGGTTGTGATCACGCGGTCGGGTGCGCCACGGCGAGTTACCCTAGCGGCCAAAGGGATCTGACTGTAAATCAGACGGCGTAGCCTTCGGGGGTTCGAATCCCTCACTCGCCACATCCGTGTCGTGAACCGCCCCGGCATCGAGAAATGCGCGGGCGTTCTGCATGTCCGGGGTGATGGCGGTTCGGTGCCGTCGCTGTAGTGGCCCGATGCCCCTCATCGGCCGCCGATCAGCCCCGTGGCTCCTCCGCCAGGAACCCGGCCAGCGAAAGCGGCGGCCGCCCGGTCAGGCGCTCCACGTCTCCTGAGACGTGCTCCAGCTGCCCCGCCGCGATCGCCGTGTAGGTGCTCACCCAGGCGTCGAGTTGCCACGCGGGCGCGTTCCAGCGGCGACGCGACGAGTACGCCTCCTCGAGCGTCTCGTCGACGAAGACGGCTGGGCGTCCTGCCGCGGTGAGGATCGCCGCGAACTCGTGGAGGGTGAGCGCCGCCGGCCCGGTGAGCTCGTAGACGGCTCCGCGGTGCTCGTCGGGCGAGCGGAGGACCGCGGCGGCGGCGCGGGCGACATCGGCGCGCGCGACGACTGCGGCGCGTCCGGCTCCGGCCGGACCGCGGATCGCGCCGTCCTCGCCGAGCATCGCGGGCAGGAAGTCGAGGTACAGATTGTCGCGGAGGAAGGTCCACGCCATTCCGGAGTCGCGGATCGCGTCCTCCGTGGCGGCGTGGTCGCGCGCGAGGGTGAAGACCGCGTCGTGCGCGGCTCCGGCGAAGGAGGTGTAGACCACGTGCTCGACCCCCGAGGCCGCGGCGGTGGCGATGAGGGAGCGGTGCTCCGCGAGGCGGTCCTCGTTCTCGGACGCCGAGACCATCAGGAGCAGGCGGGCCCCCTCGAGCGCGGCGCCGGGTTCGGCGAACGAGGCTCGCACCACCTCGGCTCCCGGCAGTCGGGGCGCCCGGGAGGGGTCGCGCACGAGCAAGCGGAGGGGGAGACCGGCGTCGGCGAGCGCGCGGGCGACGCGACCGCCCACGGCTCCGGTGGTTCCCGTGAGGACGATCGGTGTGCTCATGGCCCCATGATGCGGCCTGTCCCTAGGCTGAAGCCATGAGCGCCCACGCCTCCCTTCTCGCCATCGCCCGCTCGATCGCCGTCGAGGCCGCCCACCTCGCTCGTCAGCGGCGACAGGACGGAGTCGAGATCGCCGCCTCGAAGTCGTCGCCCGAGGACGTCGTGACCGCGGCGGACCGCGAGGTCGAGCAGCTCATCCGCCGCCGTCTCGCCGAGGCGCGGCCCGACGACGGGTTCCTCGGCGAGGAGTCCGGCACCGGCGGGGGGACCAGCGGGCTCACCTGGGTGGTCGATCCGATCGACGGCACGGTCAACTACCTCTACGGCATCCCCTCCTACGCGGTCAGCATCGCGGTGGTCGAGGGGGACCCGGATCCGGCGACGTGGACGGCGCTCGCGGGTGCGGTCGTGAACGGAGCGAGCGGCGAGGTCACCACTGCGAGCCTCGGGGGAGGGGCGGAGCGGGACGGAGTCGCGTTGCGCGCGGTCGCACCCGCCTCCCTCTCCCTCGCCCTGGTCGGCACCGGGTTCGGCTACGACGCGGCCCGGCGGATGCGGCAGGGCGCTGTTGTGCAGGAGCTGCTCGGCTCGGTCCGCGACATCCGCCGCATCGGTTCGGCGGCGCTGGACCTGTGCTCGGTGGCGACCGGGCAGCTCGACGCCTACTACGAGCGCGGCCTCAACCCCTGGGATTTGGCCGCCGGCGCTCTTATCGCTCAGGAGGCGGGTGCGCGGGTCGCAGGCTTCGACGGTGCCGCCGCCGGGTCGGGCCTGCTGATCGCGGCCCCCGATCCGCTCTTCGGCGAGCTCGAGGATCTGCTGCGCCGCCTGCGCGCGGACGACGTGTAAACGCTCTCTGAGGGCCGGTCGGCGCACGATACGAGCGCTGCGACGAGTTAAAGCGCACGATCCGGCATCTTCTCGCGGCGTGGCGAGCCTCGATCGTGCCTCTGCTCGCGCGGCTCTGGCCGAACCGGCAGCCCGTGGCTATCCTTTATGAATTCGTGATAGTCGCACAGGATGCGATCACGGAGACCCGAGCCGAGTTCCGTCCCCCTGCGGAGTGCGCTCGCCCGCCTGCCCCCGACGGAAGACACCGATTTCGTGAGCCCCGATTCGCCCGCCTCCGCTGCCCCCGCATCGACCCTCGGCGAATCGACTCCGCCCCTCACCCGCCGCGAGCTGCGCGCCCGCGAGCGCGCACTCGCCCCGGCGGAGGGCGTCACGGAGAGCGGGCACGAGGGCGTGGAGGAGAGCGTGCTCACGGCCACCGCGGAGCAGCTGCGCGAGGCCGAGCGCCGCGTCGCCTCACTCCGCGATGCTCCGGTTCCCGTCTCCGCCCCGCGCGTCACGCCGTTGCGGCCGGCGCGGCGCGCCCGCGTCGGTGGCCTGGTCGCGCTCTCGTTCGTCGCCGCGATCGTCGCGGCCACCTCGCTGCCCGCCACCTCCCTCCTCACCGCCGAGGACGTGCAGGCGCTCAGCCCCACGTCGCCGATGGACGCCGATCTGAGCCGCGGATCCCAGTCGTTCGTCGCCGGCGAGGTCACCGGCGAGGCCGTCGCCCGCGACGGCTTCGGAGTGCAGGAGCGCAAGACCCAGACCAACGTCGCTGACATCGTCCGCACCTCGGACACCGGCTTCACCAACGACCCGAACGCGTCGATCCAGTGGCCGTTCGCCGTCGGCGTGCCGGTCGGCGACCGCTTCGGCTACCGCAACTGCGCGGGCTGCTCCGTGAACCACGGCGGCACCGACTTCAACCCCGGCAACGGCTCGCCGATCCAGTCCATCGCGGACGGCGTCGTCCGCACGGTGATCGACGGCGAGGGCTCGCTCGGCGTCCACGTGATCGTCGACCACGAGATCGACGGGCAGCTCGTGTCCAGCGTTTACGCGCACATGCAGCACGGCTCTGCGGCTGTCAACGAGGGCGACCCGGTGAAGGTCGGGCAGCTGCTCGGCCTGGTCGGTTCGACCGGCATGTCGACCGGCCCGCACCTGCACTTCGAGATCCGCCTCGACGGAGTCACGAAGGTCGACTCCTACCTCTGGCTCAAGGCGAACGCCGGGCGCTGAGCCGCGGCGCCCCACCCGCCCGTGCCCCGCGCGAGCTGCGGGGCACGGGCGCGGTGCGCACGACCCGGTGCGATGCGCACCTGATCGCCACGCGCCTCTGCAACGGCGGTTCCCGTGGAGTCGTCACCCCCGCCGATCGCCCGGGCCACCGCCGAGCGGCAGCCAGCGCTACTCCGCCCGCAGCCAGACCGTGGTGTCAGCGGCCAGCGCTGGCTCCAGCAGCTCCTCCGACGAGAGCACGACCGAGCCGACCGGCAGCTCGACCGGAGCCGCTCCGATGTTCGCGATCACCGTGATCCCGCCATTGCGGAACGCAAGCACGCCGTCGGGGTAGCCGTCGAGCCACTCGATCGCGCCCGAGCCCAGATCCTCCGAGCGGCGGACCGAGAGCAGTGCGCGGTACAGCTCGAGGGTCGACCCCTCGACGCCGAGCTGACGGTCACGAGCGAGCAGTGCCCAATCGTCGGGCTGAGGCAGCCACGAGTCACCGGTGGGGCTGAAGCCATAGGCGGGCGCATCCGCCTCCCAGGGGATCGGCACTCGGCAGCCGTCGCGGCCGTATCGCTCACCGCCGGTCCGGAACCACGTCGGGTCCTGGCGTGCGGAGTCGGGCAGGTCGATCGCTTCTGGGAGCCCCAGCTCCTCGCCCTGGTAGACGTAGGCGGAGCCGGGGAGCGCGAGCATCAGGGCCGTCGCGGCGCGTGCCCGGCGCAACCCCAGCACCGGGTCCGGGAGGCCCGGCGTGCGCGGGCCGATGCCGTAGCCCTGCGGGTTGTCCCTCGTGAGCGCGAGCCTGCTGGCGTGACGCACGACGTCGTGATTCGAGAGCACCCACGTCGAGGGGGCGTCGACCGCAGCGAAGGCCTCGACCGAGGAGTCGATGATGTCGCGCAGGGCAGGGCCGTTCCACGGGGTCTCGAGGTAGGCGAAGTTGAAAGCCTGGTGCATCTCGTCCGGGCGCACCCAGCGCGCGAGCTTCGAGAGCGGCTGCACCCACGCCTCGGCGCAGAGCACGCGGTCGTCCGGGTACTCGGCGAGGAGGGAGTGCCAGTCACGGTAGATCTCGTGCACGCCGTCCTGCGCCCAGTACGGCGCGGTGGCGGGCTCCTCGCCGTCGGCGGGGGCGACTCCGCCCATCGAGCCGCTGTCGGCCGGCGGCGTGTAGTCGGGCAGGCCCTCGGCCTTGATCATGCCGTGGGCGACGTCGACGCGGAAGCCGTCGACTCCGCGGTCGAGCCAGAAGCGCAGCACCTCGCGGAAGCGCTCACGGACCCACGCGTTCGTCCAGTCGAAGTCGGGCTGCGAGCTGTCGAAGAGGTGCAGGTACCACTGGCCCGGCGCGCCGTCCGGCTCGGTGACGCGCGTCCAGGCGGGGCCTCCGAAGACCGACTCCCAGTTGTTGGGTGGCAGCTCACCGGCGGCGCCGCGGCCGTCGCGGAACAGGTAGCGCGCACGCTCGGCGCTTCCGGCGGGAGCGGCGAGCGCCTCCTGGAACCAGCGGTGCGCGCTCGAGGAGTGGTTGGGGACGAGGTCGACGATGATGCGGATTCCGAGCGCGTGCGCCCGGGCGAGCATCGCGTCGAAGTCGGCGAGGGTGCCGAAGAGCGGATCGACGTCGCAGTAGTCGGCGACGTCGTAGCCCGCATCCTTCTGCGGTGAGGTCATGAACGGCGAGAGCCAGACCGCGTCGACCCCCAGCTCCGCGAGGCTCGGGAGTCGCGAGGTGATGCCGGGCAGGTCGCCGATGCCGTCGCCGTCCGCATCCGCGAAGGAGCGGGGGTAGATCTGATAGATCACGGCGGTGCGCCACCATTCGGTGCCCGGGCGGCGCTCGGCCTCGGGGAGGGGGCCGGCGGAGTTCTCGGGCGCGCCGAAGAGAGCGGAGTCCAGGGTCATGCGTCGAGTTTATCGGGAGGGCCGGACGTCGCGATCGGCAGGGCCGGACGCCGCGATCGACTCTCTGCCCTAGGGTCGATGAGTGAGCGAAGAGACCCCCGACGCCGCCCGCGCCCGACGCCGCAGGGCACTGCTCTGGGTGGTCCCGCTGCTGGTGCTGCTGATCGGCGGCCTCCTCGCGGTGACGCTCGCGCTCGGCGGTTTCGCCGTGCGGAGCATGACCGGTGCCGGGAGTGTCTCCGCGGTCCTCTTCCCGTCGGCCTGAGCGCGCTCTGCTGCCGAGAGCGAGTGGGCGCGCGAGAAGTTGCGCGCCGTCCTCTGACCCGGACGTGCCGCGGCTCAGGCCGTGGCGGCCGGGCCGCCCTCATCCTCGGGCTCCGGTTCGGAGGAGGTGCGTGCCGCCTCCCCGGATGCGTGCCCGGTCTCGGCGCCCGTCGCGCGGGCCTGCTCGTCGGCGCGGCTGACCGCCTCCGCCAGCTCGTCGACCACGAGGAAGCCCGGCGAGACGGCCTCGGCCCGGTACGCCGCCCGCCCGACCATGTGGGCCGAGACCGGCACCGTCAGCAGCTGGAAGCCGATCACGAGCACGATCGTCCCCGCGGCGGCGAAGCCAGGATTGCGGATCGCGACGGCCAGCATCACGCAGATGAGACCGAGCACCTGAGGCTTGGTGCCCGCGTGCATCCGCGAGAGGAGGTCGCCGAAGCGGAGCAGGCCGACCGCCGCGATCAGCGAGAGCAGCCCGCCGGCGATGAGAAGCACGGCGGTCAGGACATCCAGGAACAGCTCCACGTCAGTCCTCCTCGCGGTTGGCCATGAACTTGGCGACGCTGATCGATCCGAACACGGCGAACAGGGCCAGCCCGAGAGCGACGGGCAGGGTGCGCGCATGGTGGTTGACCGCCATCTCGGCGCCGATCCCGCAGATGATCGTCGCGACGAGCACGTCGGCGGCGACCACCCGGTCGAGCACCGACGGGCCTCGGAGGATGCGCACCAGTGCGAGCAGGCACGCCGCGCCGAACACGGGCACCAGGATCCAGACCAGCCAGCCGATCATCGGACCGCCCCCGCTCCCCTGTCGAGCGGCTGGTTCACGCGCTGCACGTCCTCGCGCGAGCCGATCGCGCGGACGATGCGCGCCTCCGACTCCAGCACCGTGCGGCGCACCTCCTCGATCCGCTCGTCCTCGTCGTGGGTGACGCCGAGCACGTGCAGGTAGAGCACGTTCAGCTGCGGGTCGACGTCGATCACGAGCGAGCCCGGGACGAGCGAGACGGCCTCCGTCGTCCACACCAGCATCCCTTCGGAGCGGCTGCGCAGGTGCACGGCGACGATCGCGTTGTGCACCGGGACGGGCAGGGTGAGGATCTGCCAGGAGACGCGGACCGAGGCGACCGCGATGTCGACGAGCAGCCGGAGGAGGAACACCAGCACGAACCACGGGTTCACCCGGTTCGAGAACTCGACCGGAGGCAGGTAGAAGACCCGTGTGATCAGCAGGGCGACCAGGAATCCCGAGACGATCGAGAGCACCGAGACGTCGTCCCAGAGCAGCACCCAGATGCCGACGAGGGTGACGAACATCGCGACGCGGTTCCAGACGTCGACGCGGCGGCGCGGGCTCATCGCGGTCCCTCCTCGCCGAAGGACGAGTCGCGGTAGACGGTCGCGATGTAGGTCGCGGGGTCGGCGACGTCGCGTGCGGCGTGCGCGCTGGCGTCGTAGAGCGGGCCGGCGCCGATCGTCAGCGCGACTCCGACCACGACCATGCCGGCGGTGGCGAGCACCATCATCGGCGGGGAGTGGCGGGTGCGGATGCTGCCCGTGTCGTGAGGGTCCTCCTGGAGCTGGTCGATGAGGGGCGACTCGTAGCCGGGCACCTCCTCCTGGCGGCGCCAGAAGGCCATGTTCCAAACCCGGGCGACCGCGTAGAGCGTGAGCAGCGAGGTGACGGCCCCAGCGGCGATCACAGCCCAGATCAGCCACGACGGCTGCTCGACCGCCGACTCCGCGCCCGCCACGAACAGGCCGACCTTGCCGAGGAAGCCGGTGAACGGCGGGATGCCGCCGAGGTTCATCGCGGGCACGAAGTAGAGCAGGGCCAGCAGCGGCGACGCCTTGAGTAGCCCGCCGAGGCGGAGGATCGAGGTCGTGCCGCCGACCCGCTCGATCAGGCCGGTGGCGAGGAACAGCGTCGTCTGCACGGTGATGTGGTGGATCACGTAGAAGATGGTCGCGGCGTACCCCGCCGAGGTGCCGATCGCGATGCCGAACACCATGTAGCCGATGTGGGAGACGAGGGTGAACGACAGCATCCGCTTGATGTCGGCCTGCGCGACGGCGCCGAGGATGCCGACGACCAGGGTCAGCAGCGCCACCACCAGCAGGACCTCCTGCAGTCTGCCGCCCGGGAACAGCAGCGTCTCGGTGCGGATCAGGGCGTAGACGCCGACCTTCGTGAGCAGGCCCGCGAACACGGCGGTCACCGGTGCCGGGGCCGTGGGGTAGGAGTCGGGGAGCCAGAACGACAGCGGGAACACGGCCGCCTTGATCCCGAAGCCCAGCAGCAGCACCACGTGCAGCACGAGCTGCACATCGGCCGGAAGCTCGGCGATCCGGATCGAGAGCTGCGCCATGTTGACCGTGCCGGTCGCTCCGTAGAGCAGGCCGATGGCCGAGAGGAAGAAGACGCTGGAGACCAGGCTCACAACCACGTAGGTCGTGCCCGCTCGGATGCGCGGGGCGGTGCCGCCGAGGGTGATCAGCACATAGCTGGCCGCGAGCAGGATCTCGAAGCCGACGTAGAGGTTGAAGAGATCGCCCGCGACGAAGGCGTTGAGGATTCCCGCCGAGAGGATCAGGTAGGTCGGGTGGAAGATCGTGACCGGTGTCTCGCGGTTGCCGTCGACGAGGCCCTGGCCCACCGAGAAGAGCAGGACGCCCAGGAGCGTGATCGAGGTGATCACCAGCATCAGCGCGGCGAGTGGATCGACGACGAGCACGATGCCCCACGGCGGCTCCCAGCCGCCCACGTAGACGGCGCTGCCGCCCTCGTCACCGGTGAGGACCAGCACGAGCATGACCGACGAGAGGATCAGGACGGTCGAGAGCGTCACGATGTTGACGGTGATCTGCGCGCGCCGGTGGCGGCCCAGGATCAGCGCGACGGCCGCTCCCAGGAGGGGGAGGGTGACGACGAGCGGGATCAGGGCGTTCATCGGTCCTCCTGCCTGTCGTCGGTCATGGCGCTCTCCCCGTGCTTGGCGGCGGTGCCCTCGTCGCTGGACTCCAGTAGCACGTCGAGGGCCCGGTCGTCGGCGGTGGTCTGGGCCGAGATGCCCGCTGCGTCCGCTCGCACCGAGGTGTCGGTCTCGTCGTCCTCGACCTGGTCGGCGTTGGCGAGTCGCCAGCGCCGGTAGATCATGGCGAGGAGGAAGGCCGAGATCCCGAAGGTGATCACGATCGCCGTCAGGATGAGCGCCTGGGGAAGCGGATCAGCCATCTCGTCCGCCATCTGCTCGTAGGAGCGACCGTCGTCGGTCACGAACGGGGCGGTGCCCGAGCGTCCGGCCATCAGCAGGATGAGGATGTTGGTCGCGTTGCCGACCAGCAGAAAGCCGATCAGGATGCGGGTGAGGCTCCGCTCAAGCATCTGGTAGACGCCCGCGGCGTACATCACCGCCATCACGGCGACGAGGACGACGGTGATGCTCACGCGTCCCCCCGTCCCGGGCCGCCGACGACGGTCGACCCGGTGGGGAGCCGCGTCTCGAGACCGTCGACGGTGCCCGCGCCGGGGCCGGGGGTGCTCTCGGTCGAGTGCGTGACCCCGTCGCCCGAGGGGGCGCCGTTCTCGGCCTCCTCGCCGTGGCGGTCGACCTCGCCGCCGAGGCTGCGGAGGATGTCGAGGGTGAGACCGATCACGATCAGGTACACCCCGATGTCGAAGAGGGTGGAGGTGCCGAGGTGGAGCTCACCCAGAACGGGCACCTCGAGGTCGAGCCAGCTCGATTCCAGCACCTCGAGGCCGAAGGCGAGGGAGGACACCGCGGTGCCCACGGCGAAGAGGAGTCCGAGCCCCAGCACCTTGCCGGCGTCGATCGGCGCGGCCTCGCCGAGCTCGAACCGGCCACCCGCGAGGTAGCGCGCCACGAGCGCGAGACCGGCGAGCAGGCCGCCCGCGAAGCCTCCGCCCGGGGTGTTGTGACCGGTGAAGAGCAGATAGACCGACACGATCATCGCGGGGTGGAACAGGAGGCGCACCAGCACCTCGAGCACGATCGAGCGGTTCTCGGGTCGGAGGGTGCGGCCGGCGACGAGCCACGAGCCGCGGTCGCCGGTCGTGTCGGACTCTGAGGAGGGGGACGTGAGATCCATCGCCCGCTCGCGGCGGTCGCCCGCTCCCTGCGTGTCGAGGCGGGGAGCGCCTCCGGCCCGGCTGGAGAGGAAGATCAGGCTCGCGACACCCGTGGCGACGACCACCAGTACCGAGATCTCGCCCATCGTGTCCCAGGCGCGGATGTCGACGAGCAGCACATTGACGATGTTGCGGCCTTTGCCCTCCTCGTAGGCGAGGCGGGGGAGTTCTGCGGAGATCGGCGTGGCCGTCCTGGCGCCGAGGGCGATCGTCGCCGCGACCGCCATGACGCCTCCGACCGTGATGCCGATGATCGCACGCAGGCGCTTGCGCATCGGCTGGTGCTTCGCCGCGATGCGGGTCGGGAGGCGGCGCAGCACGAGCACGAAGACCACCAGGGTGACCGTCTCGATCAGGGCCTGGGTGAGCGCGAGGTCGGGCGCGCCCTGCAGGGCGAAGAGGGCGACCATCCCGTACCCGGTGGCGCCGGCCAGCAGCACGGCGGCGACACGGTTGCGGGCCACCGCGCAGAGGACCGCGGCGAGGATCATCACGGCCGCGACCGCGAGCTGACCCGGGGTGTCCCAGAAGACGATGTCGCCGGGCCAGGTGCGGTTCAGCGCCGCCGCGCCGCCGACTCCGAGCACGAACACCGAGAAGATCACCGTGAGATAGCGGGGGAGCGAGCCCCGCTGCACGAACTCGGTGACCGTGCTCGCCACACGGTCGAGCCAGCGGACGGTGGCCCAGTAGCCCTCGGCCGAGTCGATCCAGTTCGGCAGCACCGACTGCGCACGGGCGACGGCGACCCGCTTGGCGAAGAGAAGGAGACCGATCGCGATAACCAGGGCGCTGAGCCCGAGCGCGGGCTCGAAGCCGTGCCAGAGTGCGAGGTAGTATCCGCCGTGGGCCGAGGACTCGGCCGCCGCGGCGAGCTGCGGGTCGGCGTCGGGAGCGGCGTACGGCAGTGTGTCGGCGTAGACGGCGACCAGCGGGTCGAGCACGGAGGCGGCGAGCCCGCCAGCGGCGCCGGCCGCGGCGAGCAGCACCGGTGCAGCGGTGAAGATCCACGGCTCGGCGTGCAGCTCGGTGTCCTCGAGGCCCTTCTTCCGGGCGAAGGCCCCCCAGAAGAAGCGGGCCGAGTAGGCGACGGTGAGGATCGAGCCGAGGACGAGTCCGATCAGCGCGACCCAGGCCCAGAACGAGCCCTGCTCGATCGCCGAGATCAGGCTGGTGAAGACCGCCTCCTTGGCGACGAAGCCCAGCAGCGGCGGGATGCCCGCCATCGAGAGGACGCCGAGCAGTGCTGCGGCGGCGAGGACCGGCGAGCGGCGGCCGAGGCCGCTGAGCTTGCGCAGATCGCGGGTGCCCGCCCGGTGGTCGACGATGCCGACCACGAGGAAGAGCAGCGCCTTGAAGAGAGCGTGCCCGAGCAGGAGGGTCAGCCCGGCCAGCGCCGCGTCGCGCGAGCCGAAGCCCACCGCGACGGTCAGGAAGCCGAGCTGACTGACCGTGCCGTAGGCGAGCACGAGCTTGAGGTCGTACTGGCGGAGCGACCGCCAGCCGCCGACGAGCATCGTCCAGACGCCGACGCTGACCACGACGGGCAGCCACACGGAGTCGTCGGCGAAGCCGGGAGCGAGGCGTGCGACGAGGTAAATGCCGGCCTTGACCATCGCGGCCGCGTGCAGGTAGGCGCTGACCGGCGTCGGAGCGGCCATTGCGGCAGGCAGCCAGAAGTGGAACGGCACCAGCGCCGACTTCGAGAAAGCGCCCAGCAGCACGAGCACGAGCGCGACCGACACCGACGGACCGGAGGGAGCGGCGGCGACGATCCTCGCGAGACTCGTGGTGCCGGACTCGACGATCAGCACGATGAGGCCGACCAGCATCGCCAAACCGCCGAGTGTCGTGACCAGCAGGGCCTGGAGGCCGGCACCGCGGCTCTCCTTGCGGCCGCTGTAGTGGCCGATCAGCAGGTAGGAGAGGACGCTCGTCGCCTCCCAGAAGACGAAGAGCACGATGACGTCGTCAGCCGTGACCAGGCCGTACATCACTCCGGCGAAGGCGAAGAGCAGCGCGGCGAAGCGACCGAGCGAGGGCTCGTCCCTACTGAAGTAGCCGGCGCAGTAGGCGAGCACGAGCGCGCCGACTCCGCTGACGACGAGGGCGAGCACGAGCGAGAGCGCGTCGAGCCGGAACGAGAGCGCGATGTCGAGCGCTGGGATCCACGGGACCGTCTCGCGGATCTCACTGCCGCCGAGGACCGCAGGCAGTGCGGTGGCCGTGGCGATGAAGCTCGCAGCGGGCACGAGGGCCAGGGCATAGAACGTCTTCGGGCCGAACCGGTCCACCACCCACGGGGTGACGATCGCGAGAGCGAACGAGATCACCAGGATGAGGAGCATCACATGTTCCTCCCAAGGTGTACCCAGCGCAGTCGTCGGTCAAGAATACCGGAGGCCCTTCCGGCAGAACCTGAGCGGGAGGAGGCTTGACGGGCGCTGCCGCCCTCTAGCGTGGGAGTCATGGCCCGCTCCCTCCTGCCCGATCAGCTCTGCCGACTCCGCGTGCACGACCTCGCCAGCGGAGTCGCGACGACCGTCTTCGCCTCGGACTCGATGCTCGTCGAGGCGCCGAACTGGACGCCGGACGGTACGGCACTGGTGGTCAACGGCGACGGCGTGCTCTTCCGCCTTCCGCTCGAGGGGGCGCCCGTGCTCGAGCCGATCCCGCTCGACGGAGTCCCTGCCGAGCTCAACAACGACCATGTGCTCGCTCCGTCCGGAGACACCGCCTACGTCTCGGCGCGCGACGGGCACCTGTACGCGGTCGCCCTCGACGGCTCCGTGCCTGCCCGCCGCCTGACGGGCGAGCGGGAGGGTGGCCGCTTCAAGCACTACCTGCACGGGATCTCGCCCGACGGCACTCTGCTCGCCCTCATCGGAGGCGGCGACGCCTCCGGCGAATGGCGGACGGACGTCTACACGATGCCGGCGGAGGGAGGCGCGCTCACCGCGCTCACCGATGACGCGTTCCCCGACGACGGCGTCGACTTCTCGGCCGACGGGCGCACCCTGCTGCTCAACTCCGAGCGTGCGGGCAGGGGCGCCCAGTTGTTCCGGATGGCCCTCGACGGCTCGGGGCTCACCCGGCTGGTTGAGTCGGACACGGTCGACTGGTTCCCGCACGAGTCGCCGGACGGGCGGCACGTCCTCTACCTGTCCTATCCCGCGGGGACGTCGGGGCATCCGGAGAACCTGGAGGTGGAGCTGCGGCTGCTCGACCTCGCCGGACGGACCGCGACGGCGCCGGGGAGAGTGCTGGAGCGGCTCGTCGGCGGGCAGGGGACGATCAACGTCGCGGGCTGGGCTCCTGACTCGACCCGCTTCGCCTACGCGGACTACCCGATGGGTCCGCTCCACGACGCCTGAGTGCTTACCGCGCATGAGCGGGATGGGGAGCGAGTGGGCCTGCTCGCAGGAGTTGAATCGGAGGATGAGCATCGACAGTGCAGCCTCCCCCTCGACCACCCGCGCACCCCTCGGCGACTCCGGCATCGACGTCTTCCCGCTCTCGCTCGGCGGCAACGTCTTCGGCTGGACCGCGGGCAGACAGACGTCTTTCGACGTCCTCGACGGCTACGTCGCGGCGGGCGGTGATTTCATCGACACCGCCGACTCGTACTCGGCCTGGGTCCCGGGCAATCGGGGCGGCGAGTCCGAGACGATCATCGGCGAGTGGCTCGGCCGGCGCTCCGGCTCCCGCGACGACGTGGTCATCGCGACGAAGGTGAGCCGCCACCCGCAGTTCACCGGGCTCGCGCCCGACACCGTCCGCGCGGCGGCCAGGGCGTCGCTCGAGCGCCTGAGGACCGACCGCATCGACCTCTACTACGCGCACTTCGACGACGAGGCGGTGCCGATGGAGGACATCGCCCGGGTCTTCTCGGAGCTGGTCGACCAGGGTCTGGTGCGGGCGATCGGAGTCTCGAACGTCAGCGCCGAGCGCGTCGCCTCCTGGCTGCGCATCGCCGCAGAGGAGGGACTGCACGCGCCGGTCGCGCTCCAGCCGCACTACAACCTGGTCGAGCGTGGGATCGAGGCCGACCTGCTGCCGCTCGCGCGTGAGGCGGGCCTGGCCGTCGTGCCCTACTACGCCCTCGCCTCCGGCTTCCTGACCGGCAAGTACCGCGACGGCTCGACGCCCGAGGGCCCGCGCGCCGACGGCGCCGCCCGCTACCTCGATGCCCGCGGGCGCCGCGTGCTCGCCGCGCTCGACACCGCGGCCGAGGCGCACGGAGTCGAGGTCGCGACGGTCGCACTCGCGTGGCTCCGCTCGCAGCCCGGAGTGGTCGCACCGATCGCGAGCGCCCGGGTGGTCGAGCAGCTGCCGGCCTTGACCGCCTCGGCCGCCCTCGAGCTGAGCGCGGAGGAGCTCGCAGCGCTGGACACGGCGAGCCGCCCGTAGCACCGCCAGGTGGCCGCGGGACGCGACTCCCGCGGTCATCGTCGCGCCCCGGAGGTGCTATCGTCTAACGGTGCCAAATCGCGGGCGCGCCCTCGAACGGGCCGTCAGACCCGCAGGTGCGCCCCCTTAGCTCATTGGTAGAGCACTTCCTTGGTAAGGAAGAGGTAGTGGGTCCGATTCCCACAGGGGGCTCCGTTCCCCGCAGGCCAGGCCTGCGAGAACGAGCGGCGGGGTAGCTCAGGTGGTTAGAGCACACGGCTCATAATCGTGGTGTCGCGGGTTCGAGTCCCGCTCCCGCTACCGCAGAGTCATATTCACACAGATGACAGCACGATATCGGCTGGGCCAGTCTCGGTGGAGGCGTCGGAGTTCTCTCCGGCGCCTTTTCGTGTTGCTCGTGCCTGCGCGGCGTCGCGGATCGCGCTCGGGGCGGGCTGTCGCTGGGGCACGACGGTGGTCTGGTGGCCATCGTCGTGGACACAGTCGTTCGCGAAGAAGGCTACGACGAGCCTCCGCTTCACCTCATCGGCGGATGCGAGGTACAGGGCCTCGAGCCGCATCAAAGCCCAATTTCAGGAGTATAAGAATGGTTAGTGGATCGCCGGCCGAATTGTTGGCTTTCCTTGGCGGTGACGTACGGGCCGCTGCGTTGCAAGAGGTGCGCAGTCTTTATGTCCGAGACCGTCACGCCTTCTTGTCCGACTACTTTGGGCCAGATGTAGATATAGGTGAGTCAGATGTAAGTAAGGCGCTCTTCGAGTGTGATTCGGCCACTGATTTGGCTTTCGCCCTTGGCACTCTTCTCTGGGATGCAGAGGAGCTAGGTGTGGCTGTCGAGTTCTTCCGATTTAGCGCGAAGGGCGGCGACTTGTGGCGGCAGCTCCACCTTGCTGAGGCGCTCGAGTGGACTGATTCCTGGGAGGAAGCTCTCGAAATATCGGAAAAGCTTCGAATCTTAGAGTTTCGGGGAAGAGTATTTGCTGCGGGCCTCGCGGGAATCATTCGTTTTGAACGTCTCGGTGACTCCGGCGACCAAGTCGTTGCACTGCTGAACGAAGCGGCCCCTTATGCGGGGGATTTTGCGGTAGGTCTGGCAGACGTGCGTGCGTCTCGAGGTGAATTTAGTGCCGCCCGCGAGCTACTCGAGCTGGAACTGGCAAGCGAGCAGCCCCGCGTATTTCGTAAACTCGCAGATCTTCTAATGGAAGGGTTTTCCGATTTTTACGGAGCGGAAAAAATGTATCGGCGCGGTATTCAGCTAGGTGACTGGTACTCCGCCTATAATCTCGCCAAGTTGTTTGTCGATCAACAACGCGTCCACGAGGCGCGCGAGCTTCTTGAGTGGGCCTCTGCTCGCGGTGGTGATGATGATGTTCTCGCTTTGCTTTCGCGTATTGATAGCTAGCAGATCATTCATCGAGGGCGGTGGAAAGCTCCGGTTGTCGAAGGGTAGGCGACGCTCTGCGAGTCGGTGATATTCGAATCTTTTGCCCCACATGTCAAACCTCCTTGCAGAGCGTCGCCCGGAATCAATCGACGCGGTGCGGCTCTCGTTCGTCCTCGCTCCTCCGCCATGGTGGCGGCAATCGACGCTGGCAGACCTGCGCAGGCCACTGACGTCGAGGATGTCGCCCTCAACGCGGTCAGCGAGGAACGCCAGCGCGGCCGAGATGTTGACGCACGCAGCTGGAGCTGACGGACATGCGGTCTGCGGTCTTCCGAACCGACGCACCTGCGAGCTAGAGGCGCTCGGCGTCTGCTTGTTGCTCGATCGTGAGGGGCCGACGCCGGCGCCCGACTCCTGACGTCTGCTCGCTCGAGCACCACTTCGACCGGTCGGGTCTCGGCGAGAAGGCTCGCGGCGAGTTCGGGCGTCCTGCACCTGCTGAGGTCCTTCAGCAGCCCGCCGGTCTGCAGGACGGCCGAGACGAGTCCGTGTGCGATCGCGGCGCGCGGCCGCCGCCCGAAGACCCTCACCTCGCCGGAGTCCGGGGCCGAGAGGCCGAGGAGCATGTCGATGGTCGTCGTCTTGCCCGCGCCGTTCGGGCCGAGGAAGGCGACGATCTCGCCGGCGTGGACCGTGAGGTCCACGCCCGCGACGGCGGCGACGGAGCTGAAGCTCTTGGTGAGGGCGGTCGCCTGGACGGCGAGGTCGGTCGAGGTCATGCCCTCAGCCTGCCGAGGGGCCCGCCCGCGCGCCTCGGCCCTCTGTCACCACGGAGCCATGACATCCGTCACCCCTCGTCTCGGCCGCGAGACGCCAGTGAGACTCCACAGCGCGACCCGCGGCGGCCGGTTCAGACCGTACAGCCCGCGAAGAGCACGTCCTCGGAGGAGACGAGGTCGTCGAGAGTGAGCAGACGGTCGAGGTCGTGGCCCGCGGCCAGGGCGTTCGCCCGCTCGCCGGGTGTCTGCGGGGCGAGGCGGCCCTCCATCACGCCGCCGAGGGCGCGGACGGCGCAGGCCGCGACCACTCCCTCCGGGGTCCCTCCGACGCCGAGCACCAGGTCGACCCGACCTGCAGGATCGGCCGCCTCGATCGCGACCGAGACGTCGCCCTCGCCGCGCAGCGCGAGTGCGACCCCTGCCTCCCGCAGTGCCGCGACCAGCCCTGTGTGCCGCGGCTTGTCGAGCACGGCCACCACCAGCTCGCCCACCGGCCTGCCGAGCGCGGCGGCCAGACGCACCGCGTTCTCACCCGGGGTGAAGTCGAGCGAGACTGCGTCGCGCCCCGCCCCGGAGCAGACCAGCTTGTCCATGTAGAACACGTCGCGCGGGTCGAACAGTGTGCCGCGCGGTGCCAGCGCGATGACACTCACCGAGCCGGGCAGCCCCTCGGCCGTGAGACGGGTGCCGTCCAGCGGATCGACCGCCACGTCGCAGCAGGGAGCGGCGGCGCGCCCGAGGCGCTCGCCGTTCGCGAGCATGGGCGCCTCGTCCTTCTCGCCCTCACCGATCACGACGACGCCGTCGAACGGAGCCTCGGCCAGCACCGCCCGCATCGCCGCCACCGAGGCCGCGTCCGCAGCGAGCTTGTCGCCGCGGCCGTACCAGCCGCGCGCCGCCTCCGCCGCCGCGCGCACGCTCGCGGCGACCGCCTCCCGCAGCTCGGGCGAGTAGGCCGAGGCGGTGAGTAGCCGCACATCGCTCACGGACGTGCCGGCTGCGCGGTCGCGGTGCGGACCAGCCGCTCCAGTGTGCGCAGGCCGTCGGAGGAGAGCACCGACTCCAGGTGCCCCTGCACCGATGCGACATGTTCGCCGCGCAGGGCGTCGACGACCCCGGACTCGGCGTCGACGGCGATCTCGAGCCCGAGTCGCGGGGTGCGCTCGAGGCCGGGTGCGACCGCGGCGAAGGTGTTGTAGAAGCCGATCGCCGCGTCCTCGCCGAACACGTCGACCGCCAGGCGCACGCCCTGGCGGGGCGTCGCCAGCGGCTCGACCGGGAGACCCGCCAGCAGCGACAGCATCTGGTGGCTGAGGCAGACGGCGAGCGTCGGGCGCTCCGCCTCCAGCCGTGCGGTCATCAGCTCGCGCAGGCGAGCGATCCGCGGCTCGGAGTCGTCGCGGGGATCGCCGGGGCCGGGGCCGAAGACGACGAGGTCGTCGCGCAGCACGTCGTCGACCTCGGACCAGCGCTCCACCCGTGCATCCATACCGAGGTGACGCAGCTGGTGCGCGAGCATCGTCGTGAACTGGTCCTCGTTGTCCACGATGAGCGCGGTGTGGCCGGTCAGGCCCTCGATGTGCTCGGGCGCCTGGGGCCGGAGCCAGAACGAGGCGAGTCGCTCGTTCCGTGCCTCCAGCGCCTCCTGCACCCCGGGCTGGGCGGCGAGGTCGATCGCCGGCGCCACGTCGCGGTGCGGCAGGAGCCCCAGGGCCGACAGCACTCCGGAGGCCTTGGCGCGGGTCTCGGCGACCTCCCCCTCCGGCGTCGAATGGCGCACCAGGGTCGCTCCGGCGGGCACGGTGAGCCGACCGTCGGGTTCGAGGTAGGCGGTGCGGATGAGGATGGGCGCGTCGACCGTGTAGCCCTCCTCCTCCGGCTCGAAGAGGGCGAGCACGCCGGAGTAGTAGCCGCGCGGCTCCTTCTCGTACTCGGCGATGACGGCGCACGCGTTCTCCATCGGAGATCCGGTGACGGTCGGTGCGAACATGGTCAGCCGCAGCACCTCCCGCACGTCGAGCCCGGTGCGGCCCTCGAGCAGGTACTCGGTGTGGCTGAGGCGCGACATCTGCTTGAGGAACGGGCCGAGGATGCGGCCGCCGTCCGGGCAGACCGCGCTCATCATCTTCATCTCCTCGTCGACCACCATGAAGAGCTCCTCGCTCTCCTTTACGTCGGCGAGGAACGCGAGTACCTCCTCGCCGGTCGGCCCGGCGGCAGGGTGGCGGAAGGTGCCGCTGATCGGGTTCATCATGGCGACCCCGTCGCGCACCGAGACGTGGCGCTCGGGCGTCGCACCCACGGCGGTGACCGTCTGAGCGCCGTCGAGTCCGGGGGTGTGGATCGCGAAGGTCCAGTAGGCGCCCGACTCGTCGGTGAGCAGGCGGCGGAACCAGGCGAGCACGGCCTCGACGGGCGGCGCATCAGTCTGCGCGACGAACGCGCGGCTGATGACGAAGTTGGCGCCCTCGCCCCGTCCGATCTCGTCGTCGATCACACGGCGGACGATCTCGGCGTACTCGTCGTCCGGCACGTCGAACCCGCGTTCCTCCACCGGGATCTCGCGCTCGGGAAGCAGGCGCAGCACCTCCTCGAGCGGCGTGCTCTCGCGCTCGCGGACGACGAGGTTCCGCAGCGGCGCACCGTCGTCCTTCGCCGCGAAGCCACGCTCGCGCACCTGGCGGTACGGCACCAGGGTCAGCACGTCGTCGCCGACGAGTGGGATGTCGGCGAGGCCCTCGACATCGAGGACGTCGCCCGTGAAGACGTCCACCTCCGAGCGTCCCTGGCGGAGGACGATCGCGAACGGCAGCGATCCGTCGGAGGCGAGGATGCGGGAGAGGAGCGAGGTCATCGTGGTCCTTGAATCGGGTCGTGCCCCACCCGGGCCCTGACATGCAGAACGACCGCCCGGAGGAGGCGGTCGAGTGCGAGGGGTCTGCGCGTCGGTCCGCCTAGGAGGCGGGCCACCAGGGGCTTCGGATCGACGTGCGCACGGGGGGAGTCTAGGGGACGGTCGGGTGGGCGGCCAAGCGGGCACCTCCCGGGGAGTCGGAGGCGAGCGTCGGCTCCCCGCGCAGGGTTCGCAGCAGGAGGGTCGCGCCCGCGGTCGCCGCCGGTGTCGCGACGATCGCGCCTCCGGGAACGAGGAACGCGAGATAGACCGCGACGCCGAAGCCGAGCGAGACGGCGCGGTGCTCGCCCAGCAGTCGCCGTCGCTGGGCGAGGCTGAGCCCGCGGGCATCGCCGGCGAACCCGGTGAGCTCGAGAGCGAGCGCCCGCCCGCCCACCAGCGCGCCGGCGATCAGTCCCGCGATCGAGCCGACCACCGGCACGAGGCCGAGCAGCACCAGCACCGCCCCGATCCCGATCGAGGCGGCGACCAGCACCGCGGAGTCGCGGAGGCCGCGTCCGACCCCGCGCCAGAATCCGGTTTCGTGCTCGTCCGGCACTCCGCCGAGGCCGTCCTCGACGCGGCGCCAGATCCGCTCGTAGAAGGGCGCGCCCACCAGCAGCGTGATCGCCGCGAAGAGCACCACTCCGATCGCCACCACCGCACCGACCACCGCGATCGCGAGCAGGAGGCGCGCGGTCTCCGCCCAGCCCGGCTCCCAGCCGTCGGCGAACGGCGTCAGCGCGGACACCGCCTCCTGCACCCGGGTGAGCACCACGACCAGGACGCCGACGAAGACCAGGCCCACGAGGAGGGGCGGGACCGCGCCCAGGAGCATCGCGCGCGGTGAGCGGCCCCAGGTGCCGAAGCCGCGCACGAAGAGCCGGGCGCCGAGCGCCGCGTCGCGGAGGATCGCCATGCGTCGATCTTCGCAGACCGGATGGCCGCTTCCCCTGCCCTGTGCGGGCACTCAGCCCAGGGCGAAAGGCGCCAGCAGGCCGGTCACGCTCTTCGCCCGCGGCACCGCGTACTCGTCGCGCCGCGACGTGGTGACCCCCATCGCGACCAGGCCCTCGACCAGCCGCACTGCCGAGGCGACGCCGTCGATCACCGGGACCCCCAGCTCGCGCGAGAGGTCGCGGCAGAGGTCGGCCATGCCCGCGCAGCCCAGGACGATCGAGTCGGAGCCGTCGGCGGCCAGCGCCTCGACGCACTCCGCGAGGATCACGCGGCGGGCGTCCGAGTGCGGGTTGTCGAGCTCGAGCACCGGGATGTCGCACGCCCGCACCTGGCGGCAGGCCTCGCCGAAGCCTGCCCGCCGCGCGATGTCCCAGGCGCGCCCGCTGGTCCGCGACAGGGTGGTCACCACCGTGAAGCCGCGGCCGACGAGGGTCGCCATGTGCATGGCGGCCTCGGCGATGCCCACCACGGGGCCGCTCGCGATCTCGCGCGCGGCGTCGACCCCCGGGTCGCCGAAGCAAGCGATGACCGCGCCGTCGCTGCCGGCCGCCTCCGCCCGCGTGATCTCGTGCAGAACGCCAGGGACGGCCAGCGCCTCGTCGTAGTGGCTCTCGATCGAGGCCGGACCCATCGGCGGGGTCACGGCATCGATCTCGGTGCCGAGCGAGGCGACGGAGCGGGCGGCCCGGCCGATGGCCGCGGTCATCGTGGCGCTGGTGTTCGGGTTGACGACGGTGATGCGCATGGTGTCCTCGGGGTGGAGCGGCAGGTCAGGACGGAGGTGTCGGGTGGGGATCCGGCGCCTCCGTCCTGACGTGCGGAGGGGTGGTCAGACGTGGGAGCCGTCGCTGACGTTCTCGAGGTCCTCCTCGAGCCGGGTGATGCGCGGCGCACGCCGCTCAAGCACCGCCATCGCCGCGAAGCCGAGTCCGCAGCCCAGGAACCAGCTGTAGTCGCCGAGCCAGGTGAACTCCGCCCCGCCCGCCTCCGCGATCCAGCGCGGTACGAGTACGGAGGCGACCGAGGGCACTCCGCCGATCACTGTCGCCCAGACCGCGTTGGGGTTGAACCCCCGCGAGAACCAGTAGCGGCCCTTCTCGCTCATCGAGTACAGGTCGTCGACCCAGACGCGCTGGCGGCTGATCAGGTAGTACCCGGCGATCAGGACGCCGAACAGTGGGCCGATCAGTGCACCGAGGATCCCGAGCGTGTAGTGGATCGCGGTGTCGTTCGAGTACCAGTTCCACGGGGTGAGCAGCACCGAGCCGACGGCGGCGATCATGCCGCCCATCCGCCAGCTGATCTTCTTGGGGTTCACGTTCGAGAAGTCGAAGGCGGGAGAGATGAAGTTGGCGACGATGTTGATGCCGATGGTCGCGATGACGAAGGTGAGGCCGCCGAGGAGCACCGCGAACCAGGTGTCGATCCGCTCGACCGTCTCGATGGGGTCGGTGATCAGCTCGCCGAAGACGGGCACCGTGGCGGAGGCGGTGATCACGGTCAGAAGGGAGAAGAAGAGGAAGTTGATGGGCAGGCCGAGCAGGTTCCCCTTCTTGACGGCGCTGTAGCTGCGGGCGTAGCGGGAGAAGTCGCCGAAGTTGAGCATCGGGCCCGAGAAGTAGGAGACGACGAGCGCGACGGCCGAGATCATCACGGGCAGCGAGGCGGCGAAGTCCAGCGGTTCGCCTGAGCCCAGGTTCAGCGAGATGTTCTCCCAGCCGGCCTGCGACACCAGGTATACGGCCAGGACGAGCATCACGATGTAGACCGCGGGTCCGGCCCAATCGATGAAGCGGCGGATCGACTCCATGCCCCGCCAGAACAGGGCGGCCTGAGCGACCCAGAGGATCGCGTAGGAGAGGTAGCCGAGCGCGGAGAGGCCGAGGAACGAGGCCTCCGGCGTGTTCCACGAGGCCATCGCCGGGAAGAACTTGAGGAACACGATGTTCAGCGACTGTGCGGCGAGGTAGGTCTGCACGCCGTACCAGGCGATCGCGATGAGGCCGCGGATGATCGCCGGGATGTTCGCGCCGCGGATGCCGAAGATCGCGCGGTTGATCACCGGGTACGGCACTCCCGTGACCTGGCTGGGCTTGGCGACCAGGTTGCAGAACACCTGCACGATCACGATTCCGACGACGAGGGCGACCAGCACTTGCCAGCCGGCCAGTCCGAGGGCGAAGAGGGAGCCGGCGGTCACGTAGCCGCCGACGCTGTGCACGTCGGACATCCAGAACGCGAAGATGTTGTAGCTCGACCAGCGCTGCTTCGCGAGAGGTGCGAGGTCGTCGTTGGCGAGACGGTCGTCGTAGCCGGGCTTGATCAGCGCGGCGCCGGCCGGCAGGTCGGGCTCGGCGGACGGCTGCTGGTCGATGGGGGGTGCGGTGACGCGGTCGGTCATGGGGTGGATCCACCTCTCGGGCGGTCGTGCGTGGGGCGGCACGGAGCGGATGTGTCAGGGTGGTCGTGGCGGTCGGCCGGTGTGGCCGATCGTCGCGAGGAGCGGTCCGAATGAAGTGATCACTTCACGCGAAGCCACGCTACGAGCCGGGGGTCCGCCGCTCGTTTCGGCTCCGTTACGGCTGTGTGACGATCTGCGAGAGAGGACGGGCGATGCTCTCCGACGGCACGGAGCCCCGCGGCGAAGAGGCCGCGCGCGCGGTGGTGGAGAGGGCGGGACGAGACCTCGGGGTGCGACTGCGCGAGCTGCGGCTCGCTGCGGGGCTCTCGCTGAAGGCCCTCGCGGAGCGGCTCGGGATCTCGGTGAGTGCCGTGTCCCAGATCGAGCGGGGCGCGATGCAGCCGTCGGTCGGGCGTCTGATCGCGCTCGTCGACGCGCTCGGAGTCCCGCTGTCGGCGGTGTTCGACCAGGGCGGGCCGGCGCCGGTCGAGACCGCGGTCGTGCGAGTTCGGGAGTCGGCGCCGGTGGTGCTCGAGGGCGGTGTGCTGTTCCGCCGGCTCGCGCCGCGGCCCCTCGACGCCGTGGACTTCTTCGAGTCGACCTATCCGCCCGGCTCGACCTCGACCGCGCACCGGCAGCTGCTGCGCCATGACGGCTTCGAGATGGGGACGGTCACGCTCGGCGAGCTGACGATCGAGTTCGAGGACGAGACGGTGGTCCTCGGTGCCGGCGACGCGATCACCTTCCCGTGTGAGCGACCGCACCGGATGATGAACACGGGCGCCTCGACCGCGGTGGCGACGTGGCTGATCGTGCACCGCTGACGCTTCGCGCCAGTCCCGAAACGGGACCATCCGGGTATGGGATCCTATCGACGCTCCTCCACAGCGGCCGTGAGCGCGACTCCTGTCCACACCCCGGTCCGGATCCGGGGCTTGCGGGGCCTCGATGTCGGTACCGCCTGGTGGGCTTGCCGCCTCGAACGATTGGTGCGGAACGTGGATGGACGACTGGACGGCAAGAACAGTGACGGGTGCCCGCGGTGGTGCGCGGGCGAGCACGACGAACTCGCAGCGGTGGAGGATCGCCTGCACCGCTCGGCGGCGCGCTCGCTCCCCGTGGTCCTCTGGGCGGGCGGTGCGGCGTCGGCCGAGACGGTGCATCTCTCGATGTGCCGCCCCGGGAGGACGGCCGAGGACCGCCTCCGCCTCGAGGCCGACGGTCTCGGCGAGCTCGACCTCGACCTCAGCTCGGCGGCGCGACTGGCCGGAGCGGTGCTGCGTCTACTCGAGGCCCCGTGAGGTCCGCGGCGGGTTCGGCGGCAGGAGGTCCATCAGGTCGACCTCGAGCGCCTCGCAGAGCGCGAGAAGGGTGTGCAGCGTCGGATTCGCGGGCGATCCCGGCTTCGACTCGCCCTTCTCGAACTTCTGGTAGGTGTACCCGGCGAGACCCGCCGCGTGGGCGATCCGCTCCTGGCTGGCCCCCTTGGCGATCCGGGCGCGGTGCATGTTGGTGCCGAGCTCGCGGGCGTATGTCGCCCAGTCGCGCTCAGGAGTCGGTGTCGGCATGCCCGCCAGCTTCCGAGATGTCGGGCCGCGGGTCACCCATATGCAGATGGGAAATCGCCCATGGTCATACGTGCATGGCTCTCGCGGTCGAGCGGTCGGCCCCCGAGGGGCGCCCACGGCAGCGCCTAGGATGTCCTGGTGCCAGTGAATCCCGAACTCGTCGGGCGCGTGTTCTCGCCCACCGAGCCCTATCAGGTGGGGCGCGAGAAGGTGCGCGAGTTCGCGCGCGCCGTCTCCGCGACCTCCCCTCTCCACCACGATGTCGAGGCTGCGCGCGCCGCCGGCCACCGCGATCTGGTCGCTCCGCCCACCTTCGCCGTCGTCGTGCAGGAATACACGCTCGCCCAGCTGCTCGCCGAGCCCGACGGCGGGATCGACTTCAGCCGCGTCGTGCACGGAGACCAGCGGTTCGCGCTGTCCCGTCCCGTCGTCGCCGGCGACGAGCTGACCGCGACCCTCTCGGTCGCGAGCATCAAGAAGCTCGGCGCGCACTCGATGGTCACCACCGAGTCGCGCATGGTCGACTCCTCCGGCGAGCACGTCGTCACCGCGATCTCGACCCTCGTGGTCAGGGGCGACGAATGAGCGCCGCACCGCGCGTCCTCGCCGACCTCAGCGTCGGCCAGGTGGTCGCCGAGGGCCGGTTCCCGATCGACCGCGGCACGCTCGTGCGCTACGCGGGGGCCTCGGGGGACTTCAACCCCATCCACTACCGCGACGACATCGCCGCCGAGGTCGGCCTCCCCGGCGTCCTCGCGCACGGGATGCTCACCATGGGCACCGCCGCGCAGGTCGTCGTCGACTGGATCGGCGACCCCGGCCTCGTCGTCGACTACCAGGTGCGCTTCACCCGTCCCGTCGTCGTCGATCCGCGTACCGGCGCCGCGATAGACGTGGTGGCCAAGGTCGGCGCCCTCGACGTCGAGGAGGGCTGGGCTCGGATCGACTTAGCCGTCTCGGTCGAGGGTCAGGCCGTGCTCGGCAAGGCGCAGGCCAGGGTCCGATTCGCGTGATCGCCTCCCGATGACCGCGACCCTGCTCTCGACGCTGACCACCCTCCGCGTGGGCGGTCCGGCCGAGCGCCTCCTCGAGCCCATCACCGAGGTCGAGCTCATCGAGACGCTCGTGCGGCTGTGGTCGGCCGATGAGCCGTGGCTGCTACTCGGCGGCGGCTCGAACCTCCTCGTCGGCGACGGTCCGTTCGAGGGCACGGTTGTGCGGGTGCGCACCTCGGGCATCGAGCGGCTCCCCTCCATCGAGCCCGGCGCCGTGCACCTGCGCGTGCAGGCGGGAGAGTCGTGGGACCGGCTCGTCGCAGAGACCGTCGAACGGGGCTGGGCCGGTCTGGAGGCGCTGAGTGGTATCCCCGGCACGGTCGGCGCCTCTCCGGTGCAGAACATCGGCGCCTACGGCCAAGAACTCTCCGACACGCTCGTCGCCGTCGACTTCCTCGAGGAGGGCGCGCGCGAGCCGGTCCGGCTGACAGCGGCCGAACTCGAACTGGCCTACCGCACGTCGGTGATCAAGCAGGGCCGCCGCGGCGCTGTGCTGGCCGTCGAATTCGCGCTTCAGGAGGCGGTCGACGGTGTGGGCACGCCCGTCGCCTACGCGCAGCTCGCCTCGGCCCTCGGAGTCGCGCTCGGCGAGCGGGTCCCGCTCGCGCAGGTTCGCGAGACGGTCCTCCGTTTGCGCGCCGCGAAGGGCATGGTGCTCGATGTCGCCGATCCGGACACCGCCAGCGCCGGTTCCTTCTTCACCAACCCCCTGGTCACGAGTGCCTTCGCGAACGGCCTGCCATCCTCCGCACCGCGCTGGCCGGTCGAGCCCACGGCCGAGGCGGCCGTCGTCACTCCGCTCGCCGCCGTCGAGGCCGGCGCTCCCGTCGGACTGCCCGTTCCCGCTCCTGCCGACGGCCTGGTCAAGCTGAGCGCCGCCTGGCTGATCGAGAACGCGGGGGTCGCGCGCGGCTTCGCGCTGCCCGGTTCGCGTGCGGCGGTCTCGGGCAAGCACACTCTGGCCCTGACGAACCGCGGAGGCGCGACCGCCGAGGAGGTCGCGGAGCTCGCGCGCTACGTCCAGGGCCGCGTCCTCGCCGAGTTCGGCGTGCTGCTGCATCCCGAGCCCGTGGTGATCGGCACCACCGTCTGACCCTTCCGTAGTCGACGGCCCTGGGCCGCCATCCGGCGCCGCCTCAGCTGTCGCGCCGGATCCAGCGGAAGCCGAACCGGCACGCGATCAGGCCGACGACCAGCCAGACGCCGAGCACGAGCGCGACCCCGCCGAGATCCCAGGACCCGCCGACCTCCGCCTCCTCGAAGCCGCTCGGCAGGAACACCGCGCGCATCCCCTGAGCGATCCACTTCAGCGGGAAGACGCTCGCCGTGTTCTGCAGCCAGTCCGGCAGCGTCGTGAACGACAGGTACGAGCCCGAGATGAACTGGAGCACCAGCAGCGGTGGGACGATGACGGCGGTGGCGCTCTTGCCCGAGCGCGGCAGGGCCGAGACGGCGATCCCGAGGATCGCGGACGTCGCGACTCCGGCGAGGTAGACCCACGTGAAGGTCGCCCAGCGACCGCCGTCGGCGGGGAGCTCGACCGAGAAGACCGTCGCAGCGACGAGTAGGAGCAGCGCCGTCTGCGCGAGGCTCGTCACGAGGACCTGGCCGAACTTGCCGAGGAAGTAGCTGAACACCGGCAGCGGTGCGCCGGCGAGGCGCTTGAGCGTGCCGTCGCTGCGCTCGACGGCGATGTCGACGCCCAGGTTCTGCACGCCCGAGAGGAGGATCCCCGCCGCTGCCAGACCGGGGACGTAGTACTCCGCCATCGGGATGCCCGGGTCCTGCGGGTTCGCCTGCATCACCGCGTCGTCGCCGAAGGCGACCGAGAAGATCGTCAGCAGCAGGACCGGGAACAGGAAGGTGAAGAACACCTGGTCGGGCGCCCTGAAGTAGGAGCGGATCTCGTAGCGGGCGCGAGAGAGACCGAGCCGCAGGGTGCGGCCAGGCCCGGTCGAGAGAGTGCGGGCGCGGCCTGCGAGGGTGCTCATGCGGGCTCGCCGATCGCAGCGACTGCGTCGCCGGCCCGGTCCTCGCGGATCAGGTCGAGGTAGATGTCCTCGAGGCTCGGACGCACCACCTCGAGGGCGGCCGGTTCGCCGAGGCGGGCGTGGAGCGCGGCCACCGCCTGCGCCGGCTCCGTCGTTCGGAGGCGGCGGAGCTCGTTGTCCTCGCGCCACTGCACGATCGGGATGCGCGCCTCCTCGCCGCCGATGGCGCTCATCGGGCCGATCGCCAGCAGCCTCCCACCGGAGATGACGGCCGCGCGGTCGCCGAGGCGGGCGGCCTCGTCGAGGTAGTGGGTGGTGAGCAGGATGGTCGTGCCCTCGCTCTTGAGCAGGGCGATCAGGTCCCAGAAAGCGTGGCGCGCCTCCGGATCGAAGCCCGTCGTCGGCTCGTCGAGGAACACGAGCTCCGGACGGCCGATGATGCCCAGCGCGACGTCGACGCGTCGGCGCTGGCCGCCGGAGAGCCTGCCGATCCGCGATCGTGCCTTCGCCGTCAGCCCTACCGCCTCGATCGTCTCGTCGACATCGCGGGGGCGGGGATAGAGGCTCGCGAAGTGCGCGATCTGCTCGCGCACCGTGGCGTTGCCCGATTCACCGCTCGACTGGAGGACGATGCCGAGCCGCGCCTTCCAGGCGAGCCCGCCGTGCCGCGGGTCGACTCCGAGTACCGAGGCCTCGCCTCCTGAGCGGTCGCGGTAGCCCTCGAGGATCTCGATCGTGGTCGACTTGCCGGCGCCGTTGGGGCCGAGGAGGGCGAAGGTCTCGCCGCGTCGGATGTCGAAGGAGACTCCCACGAGGGCGGGCGCGCTGCCGTAGTCCTTCCGCAGATCGCGGACCCGGACGGCGGAGTCTTCGCTCATCCCCCCAGCGTGCCCTGTCCCGACCGCCCGGCGACACCGTTCCCCGATTTCCGCCTCCCTCTTGCCCTCCGCGCCCGGACATGCCAGTTCCGCACCTCGTCCCCGACGCCCCCTGGCGGAGCGTGACCGGCGATTCGCGTGTCAACGTTCGCGGATCGCGGGGCGCCCTCGGGGATCCGCCTGGTCGGTGGTGCCGACCGCGGCCGATCGGCGACGGAGGAGGAGGGGCTCAGCAGAACAGCCCTTGAAGGCGCTTCACTCCTTCGAGCAGCGCGTCGTCGCCGAGGGCGTACGAGAGGCGAAGGTATCCGCTCGGGCCGAACGCCTCCCCGGGGACCGTCGCGACCTCGGCCTGCTCGAGGATGAGGTCGGCGAGCTCGAGCGAGGTCGTCGGAGTCACTCCGCCCCACTCGCGGTTCAGCAGTCCGGTGACGTCGGGGTAGACGTAGAACGCGCCGCCCGGGGTGGGGCACTCGACTCCGTCGATCGCGTTCAGCTCGGCCACGATCGTGCGGCGGCGGCGGTCGAAGGCCAGACGCATCTCCTCTGCCGGCTCCTGCGGCCCGGTGAGGGCCGCGATGGCCGCGCGCTGCGAGATGTTCGAGACGTTGCTCGAGAGGTGCGACTGGAGGTTCGCCGCGCCCGCGATCGCGTCGGCCGGGCCGACCATCCAGCCGACCCGCCAGCCTGTCATCGCGTACGTCTTGGCGACTCCGTTGACGAGGATCGTGCGGTCGCGCAGCGCCGGCACCGCCTCGACGATCGATGTCGCCCGCTCGAGGGGGCCCGCGTCGTCCTGGTCGCCGGTGGCGTAGACGAGGTTCTGATAGATCTCGTCGGCGATGATCCAGAGGTCGTGCTCCTCGGCCCACTCGCCGATCTCGCGGGTCTGCTCGGGGGAGTAGACCGCTCCGGTCGGGTTGGAGGGGGAGACGAAGAGGAGCACCTTGGTGCGCTCGGTCCGTGCCGCCTCCAGTTGTTCGACGGTGACGAGGTAGCCCTGGTCGGCGCCCGCGAACACGTCGACCTGCACGCCTCCGGCGAGCTTGATCGCCTCGGGGTAGGTGGTCCAGTAGGGGGTCGGCACGAGGACCTCGTCGCCGTCGTCGAGCAGCGTCTGGAAGGCCTGGTACACGGCCTGCTTGCCGCCGTTGGTCACGACGATCTGCGAGGGCTCGACGTCCCAGCCGGAGTCGCGTGCCGTCTTGACGGCGATCGCCTCGCGGAGGTCCGGGAGGCCGGCGGCGGGCGTGTAGCGGTAGTTCCGCGGGTCGAGCACGGCGGCCGAGGCCGCTTCGACGACGTGCTCGGGGGTGCGGAAGTCGGGCTCGCCGGCGGCGTACGAGACGACCGGGCGGCCCTGGGCCTGGAGGGCCTTCGCCTTCGCATCGACCTTCAGGGTCGCGGACTCGGCGATGGCGGAGATGCGGGCGGAGATGCGCGTGGTGGAGGACACGACGGCCAGCGTATCCTGCGCGCCCAGGAGGCCCGCGGGGCCCTCGCCGCTCGGCTGGACACGCTCTGCGGGTCCACGTACACTCGTCTGAGGTAGTCGATCTCTGCCCTCATCCACAGCGCCCGCGAAGGGCGCGCGGCGAGGCGCGGTCGGTCGGTCTCCTTCCTCGGATGCTCGCAACGGCATCCATAGGGCGGTGGCTCAATTGGTAGAGCAGCGGTCTCCAAAACCGCAGGTTGCAGGTTCGAGCCCTGTCCGCCCTGCACATCGATGCCCGTCGCACGCGGTTCCCGCGATGCAGCGGTCATCGGTCCAGGGCCACCCAGGACGGGTGGCCGGCCACACCGGAGGTTCCGGTGCGGGAAAGGTGCGTGCAGGTGGCCGGGAAAGCAGTCGACGAGCCGAGCGAGGACGTCGTCGCGATCGCGAATCAGCAGCGAGCCGCGCGGCGCAATCCGTTCGCGCGCATCGCCCTCTTCATCCGGCAGGTCATCGCCGAGCTGAAGAAGGTCGTGACGCCCACCCGCAAGGAGCTGGGCAACTACGTCGTGGTCGTACTGATCTTCGTCGTCATCATGATGGCGCTGGTGTCCTTCCTCGACTGGGTGTTCGCCCTGGCCGTGACCTACGTGTTCGGCACACCCGCCGCCTGACCCGAGAGCATCCGGTCCGCGCGAGCGGAGCGTGCCGGCGACAGCGGGACGCGCCCCGAGGGGCGTGACCGATCGATGAGAGAGAGTTGTGACGAGTGTCTGACAGAAACCGCGACGACGTCGACTGGGCGACGGCTGCCGAGCAGTCGTCCGAGGTCGAGGAGGAGCAGGAGGGTGGCACCCAGACTCAGGCCGAGGACGCCGTCGAACCCGCCGAGGAGGGCGCCCTGAGCGTCATCGACGAGAACGAGTCCGAGGACGATCTCGCCTCCGACCTCGAGGCCGCGCTGGACGCCATCGGCTCGGTCGACGACCCCGAGGCCGACTCGGCGGTCGACGGAGCGGCCCACATCGACACCGTCGAGGAGGCCGAGGCTGCCCTCGAGGCCGTCGAGGACGAGGCCGAGGTCGCTGCAGAGGATGCGGAGTCCGCCGGCGAGGAGCTGGCCGACATCGACCCCTACGAGGCCTTCCGCGCCGAGCTGCGCGGCAAGCCGGGCAAGTGGTACGTCATCCACTCCTACGCGGGCTTCGAGAAGCGTGTGAAGTCCAACATCGAGAACCGCAAGGTCTCACTCGAGGCCGAGGACTACATCTTCGAGGTCCAGGTCCCCATGGAGGACGTGGTCGAGATCAAGAACGGCCAGCGCAAGATGGTCACCCGCGTGCGCATCCCCGGCTATGTGCTGGTGCGCATGGACCTCAACGAGGACTCGTGGTCGGTCGTCCGCCACACGCCGGGCGTGACCGGCTTCGTGGGCAACGCCCACAACCCGACTCCGCTGCGGTTCGAGGAGGCGTTCACCATGCTGAAGAGCCTCGTCGAGATCAAGGACGTCGCTCCTTCGAAGGCGCCCGGCGCCAAGGGTCAGAAGCAGGTCCAGCGCGTCCTCCCCGCCGAGGTCGACTTCGAGATCGGCGAGACCATCACCATCAAGGAGGGCTCGTTCGCGGGTCTTCCCGGTTCGATCAGCGAGATCAAGCCCGAGAGCGGCAAGCTCACCGTGCTGGTGTCGCTCTTCGAGCGCGAGACCCCGGTCGAGCTGTCGTTCGACCAGGTCACCAAGCTCTGACGAGCCACGCACTGCCCGTGTGAACGCCCCCTCCGCTCGATCGGAGGGGGCGTTCGCCGTGCGAGCGGTGGGGCGCGATCCGCAGGGGATCGTCGCGGGTCACGTCATGTCTGAGCGTGACCTCGCGCTCTGGATCTCTTGCGGGTCGCGCGGGTGGTCTTCGACCTGTCGGGGGCGCTGCCCCTCGTGTAGGCTCTTGGGGGTTGTGTGTCGGCGCCCCTCCGTGTGCGCGCCGGCCCGAGCCTCCACCGCGATCCGACACCGTCGGATGAGCGGGAGAGCGGTCGGGAGCCCCCGACCGCTCGAACCCTGAGAAAAGGAATCAGAATGGCCCCCAAGAAGAAGGTCACCGGCCTGATCAAGCTCCAGATCAAGGCCGGCGCGGCGAACCCCGCGCCCCCGATCGGTCCGGCGCTCGGTCAGCACGGCGTCAACATCATGGAGTTCTGCAAGGCGTACAACGCGCAGACCGAATCGCAGCGCGGCAACGTCGTCCCCGTCGAGATCACCGTCTACGAGGACCGCTCGTTCACCTTCATCCTGAAGACCCCGCCCGCGGCGGAGCTCATCAAGAAGGCCGCCGGCGTCGCCAAGGGCTCGTCGACCCCGCACACCGTGAAGGTCGCGAAGCTCACCCAGGCGCAGGTCCGCGAGATCGCCGAGGCGAAGCAGGTCGACCTCAACGCCAACGACATCGACGCCGCGGCGAAGATCATCGCCGGAACGGCGCGCAGCATGGGCATCACTGTCGAATAGCGCGAAGCGCTCTTCACAGGCGGCAGCCCCGCGCTGACAAGCGCGGACTCACCGCGGACGCCTCGAGAACGCAACGGCGACCCCTCAATGGGGTCGCATCACGCGCCTCGAAAAGCCTCCGCGCGAGCTCTCTGCCTCCTACGAGCAGCACTCCCGGCCGTGATCACGGCACACCCAGAACTCCAACTCCCCGTGGGAGAGCCCGCCAGGCTCTAGAACCACATTCTCGTTTCAAGGAGAAACAACATGGCACAGAAGTCGAAGGCCTACCGGGCCGCAGCGGCCAAGCTCGAAGAGGGCAAGTTCTACAGCCCCGATGAGGCCGTCGCGCTCGCTCGCGAGACCGGTTCCGCCAAGTTCAACAGCACCGTCGAGGTCGCCCTCAAGCTCGGCGTCGACCCGCGCAAGGCCGACCAGATGGTCCGCGGCACGGTCATCCTCCCGCACGGCACGGGCAAGACCGCCCGCGTCATCGTGTTCGCGACCGGCCCGGCCGCCGAGGCCGCTCTGGCCGCGGGTGCCGACGAGGTCGGCGGCTCCGAGCTGATCGAGAAGGTCGCGGGCGGCTACACCTCGTTCGACTCCGCCGTCTCGACCCCGGAGCTCATGGGCCAGGTCGGCCGTCTCGGCAAGGTGCTCGGCCCCCGCGGCCTCATGCCCAACCCGAAGACCGGCACCGTGACCCCGGACGTCGCGAAGGCCGTGACCGAGATCAAGGGCGGCAAGATCGAGTTCCGCGTCGACAAGCACGCCAACGTGCACCTCGTCGTGGGCAAGGCCGCTTTCACCGAGGAGCAGCTCCAGGAGAACTTCAAGACTGCTCTCGACGAGATCGTCCGCCTGAAGCCGTCCTCCTCGAAGGGCCGCTACATCCAGAAGGCCGCCGTCTCGACGACCTTCGGTCCCGGCATCCCGCTGGACGTCAACGTCCTCGCCTGAGCCTCGGCTCGGCAGTGACGGGGAGGGGGCCCGCTTCGGCGGGTCCCCTCCCTCGTCGTCTCCGGGGTGCTCCCCGCGGCGGGCATACTGGTCGGAGTGTCCGATCCCTCCCCCTCGCCTGTAACGATCCGCCGCGCCGTCGCCTCTGATGCCGCGGCGCTCTCGTCGGTCGCGGCGGTCACCTTCCCGCTCGCCTGCCCGCCGCACACGACCCGGGAGGCGAAGGCCGAGTTCATCCGCACGGTGCTGTCGGTCGAGCGGTTCCGCGAGTACCTGGCCGATGACGCTCGGGTGCTGTTCGTCGCCGAGGACGCGACCGGGGCGCTCGGGTACACCATGATCATCCGCGGCGAGCCCGCCGATGCGGACGCCGATTCCACGATTACCCATCGGCCGGGAGTCGAGCTGAGCAAGTGCTACGCCCTGCCCGCCTGGCACGGCTCGGGCGTTGCCGCCCGGTTGATGGTCGCGAGCATCGACGACGCGCGGGCGGGCGGGGCGCGTGGCATGTGGCTCGGCGTGAACCAGGAGAACGAGCGGGCGCGCCGCTTCTACGCGAAGCACGGCTTCGAGGTGGTGGGCACGAAGCGCTTCCTGGTCGGCGGCCGCTACGAGGACGACTTCGTCCTCGAGCGCGCCCTCTGACGAGGCGACCGCGAGTGAGGGAAACCCGGACCGTCGAGGCCGCCCGTGAGGGCAGGCCCTCTCGACGGTCCGGGGCTCCCTCAGTGCATGGCGGCGGGTCAGCCCTCGGAGACGGTGAGCACGATCTTGCCGCGGGTGTGCCCGGTCTCGAGCTGCTCGTGGGCTTCGCAGGCTCGGGCGAGCGGGAGGATGCTGTCGATGAGGACGCGCACGTCACCCGACTCGAGCAGGCGCGAGACGACGGCCAGGGTCGCGCCGTCGGGCGCGACGCGGTAACCGGAGGCGCGCACGCCGGCCGCCGCGGCCTCCTCGAAGAACCCGGGCCAGCCGCTCGTCGGCGCCGTGACCATCAGGCCGCCGGGACGTAGGACCTTGAGCGAGCGCGAGCCGGTGTCGTCGTGCGCGTTGCCGACGAGGTCGATCACCACGTCGATCCCGGCGAGGACCTCGTCGAAGCGCTCGGCGGTGTGGTCGATCACCCGGGAGGCGCCGAGCTCGCGGAGCCACTGCACGTTGCGGGTCGAGCCGGTCGCGATCACCGACGCTCCGAAGTAGGCGGCGAACTGCACGGCGAAGTGGCCGACGCCGCCCGATCCGGCGTGGATCAGGATCCGCTGGCCCTCGTGTGCCTTCGCGAGCTCGACCACCATGCCCCAGGCGGTCAGAGCCGCGAGCGGCACGCCCGCCGCCTCGACGTGCGAGAGGGTCGAGGGCTTCCTGGCGATCGAGACACTCGGGACGCTGACGTACTCGGCATAGGAGCCGGAGTACCGAGGCACCATCACGAAGCCGTACACCTCGTCGCCCGGGCGGAGCGGATGCGCGGGGTAGGGGCTCGAGACCACGACTCCCGAGAAGTCGTGGCCGAGCACCGCCGGGTACGACGCGATCTGCGAGGCGACTCCTCGGCCGGCCCGCGTCGTCGCGTCGAGCGGGTTCACTCCCGCGGCGACCACCTTCACGGTGAACTCGGCGTTGATCGATGACGGTGTCGGCACCGTCGCCAGGTGCAGGACGGAGGCGTCTCCCGGCGCGTCGATCACCGCTGCGGTCATCGTGTCGGGGAGGAGTACCTCCTCAGGGATCTCGCCAATCGCGAGGCCGTGCCCGAGCGCGCTGGTGTGCATCATCGCCTTTCGTGTCGCGGCGGTGGAGGTCCTGTCGACCGGCGTCGCCCCCGATGCCCGCATCCCGACGCCGTCTCCAGTCAAGCGACGCAATGAGTCGGCCCTGTTACGGGGGTGTCACCCGTGGGAGAAGATTGGCGTGCCCGCGCGGAGGAGCCTCCGGAGCGGTCTGGCACGATGAGGGGATGCGCCGCCGACGAGGACCTCTGCTCGCGGGCGGCGCGCTGCTGGTGCTAGCGGGTCTCGGGGTCCTCCTTGCGGCGCGGTTCAGCATCGGAAGCAGCCGCTGGGTCTACGTCAGCGAGATGGGTGCGCCCGACCTTCCCACGGCCGCTGCCTTCGAGATCGCGCTGCTGCTGGTCGCGGCGGGCGGCGGGCTGATCGCCGCCGGCGCCTGGGCGGTGCGGGCGCGCCTGCTGAGCGCGCTCCCGCCGGCCGCGGCGATCCTCCTGGCCGCGGCCTGCTTCGCGCTGGCCTCGCAGGTGACGTGCACGGCGGGCTGCCCGCTGCCGGTGGGTCCGGCCTTCAGTTGGCAGGACCTGATCCACACGTCCGCCGCTGTGCTCGGCTTCGCGGCGGCGTGCGTCGCGATGCTCCAGCTGGCGACGACACGGGAGCGTCCTGCTCTTGCACGCCTGTCGCTCGCGGCCGGGATCGCGGTGGCGGTGGTCGCCGGCACAGGAGGGATCCTGTCGCTGCTGCGGGTCTGGCTCCCGCTCGGCGGCACGCTCGAGTTCGTCGCGACGGCGATCGCCGTGCTGTGGCTGGCGGCCGTGGGCCTGGTGCTCGCCGTCGAGGAGCTCAGCGCTGCCCGAGCCAGTCGCGCACGTGGCCGCGGATCCGGTCCTGCTGCTGCGCGAAACCCTCATCGCGCGACGGCACCCGCTCGAGGTCCGCGCCGGGGAGAGCGCTAGCCCACGCCTCCGCGACCGCGACCGGATGCACCGGGTCGCGCTCCGCCGCGATCACCAGCGTGCGGGCGATCACCTCGCCGAGCTCGGCGGAGTCGCGGTAGGCGGCGTTGCGCGGGACCTCGGCCAGGCGGACGGCGCGTTCCTGCGCGAGCGGAGAGCGGAACTGCAGAGTGAGCACCTCCGCGGACGCGGGCGAGACCTCGGCGGCACGCGCGAAGAGCCCGGAGGCGCGGAACATCCGCTCGCCGCGCTTCGGACCGTGATCGTGCAGGAGCTGAGCGATCACGGGGAACACCGTGAGATTCTCGGGCAGCGGCTCGGCGGTGAAGGCGGGGCGGACGAACACCGCTCGGTCGATGGGTAGCACCCGGCGCACGGCAAGCCGCAGGCCGAGGGCGGCGCCCATCGAGATGCCGAGCACCGTGAGCGGCTTGTGCGCGGCTCCGGCCCGGACCACCTCCTCGGTGACCTCGTCCGCCAGAGACTCGAGGGCGAAGTCTCCGGGCGCGCCCTCGACCTCGGAGGCACCGTGCGCGCGGACATCGGGGGCGATGACCTCGGAGCCGACCGGGAGCGCCGATCGCAGCAGCCCGAGCGGCTGGGAGCGGTCGCCGCCCAGGCCGTGCAGGAGGAGGACGGTCACCGCACGCCCGCGCGGGTTCTCTCGTGCAGCTCGGCCATCAGCATCCCGGCCAGGCGGACGAGCACGTGGATTTCGTTCTCGTCGCGGTCGACCCAGCGGCACTGCGGCTCGTCGTCGATCGGCACGAAGTCGCGATGCTGCTCCCAGACGACCAGCGTCCGCTCGGCGCCGAGGACGTACTGCTGCCAGAACACCTGGCGCAGGTAGTGGCGGGGAATGCTGCGCCACGGCTTCGTCGTGGTCTTGATCTCGCACAGCTCAAGCCGTCCGTCGTCGCGCAGCCCGATGCCGTCGGGGGTGGCGAGGTGGCGGCGCTCCTGGCTCGCGTGGAAGAGGGTGCTGCTGGGCTCGATCGCGTGCTCGCTCCGCACCCAGGCGGCGATCTCCGGCTCGCGGGCACGGCCGTGATCGGTGAAGGCGTTGCCGCCGAAGCCGGTGCCGTAGAGCTTGTCGAGCGCCGCCCTACCGATCGCGGCGGGGGAGGAGAGGCGGGCGACGTCGGTCGCTGTGATGCCGCGGGAGCGGGCGCGGAGCCAGGCGACGCGGTCCGAGGAGTCGGCGACGACCCTCCGGAGGTGCGGGGGCTCGGCGTCCACGAAGACGGGCTGAGTCTCCCAGGGGAACGAGAGCTGCAGATCGGGCACCGATTCATTCTCTGCTCGATCGCTCGCAGCGCCGAATCGGCACGCCGCGCGTCCGTGTCGATCCGCGAGGCGGCCGGCGCCTCAGGCGGCGAGGAACGCGTCGACCTGGGCGCGCGAGAGGAGGTGGCGGCGCACCATCAGGGCGCTGCCGCGCACGCCTCCGCCCTGGGCCGCGGCCTGCACGATGTCGAGGGAGCGGGTCGCCAGCGCAAGGGAGCGGCGGTAGACCACCTCGCGCACGCCGGCGAGGACCTCGTGGCTCGCTTCTGCGACGCTGCCGCCGATGACGATCACGGAGGGGTTGAGCAGGTTCACGCAGGTGGCGAGGACCTCGCCGATGTCGCGGCCGGCTGCTCGGGTGAGCTCGACGGTCATCGGGTCGCCCGCGGTCAGCAGGGTCACCACGTCCGAGGTGGAGGAGGCGTCGCGGCCCGCCTCGGCGAGGCGGCGGGCGATGGCCGAGCCGCTCGCGATCGCCTCGAGGTCGGCCTCGCCGCGGTCTCCCGGCACCTGCACGTGGCCCAGGTCGCCCGCGGCTCCGAGCGCACCACGCTGCAGTCCGCCGCCGCTGACGATCCCGGCGCCGATGCCGGTGGAGACCTTCACGTAGAGGAGGTCGTCCACGTCGGGGTAGTGGTCCGCGTGCTCGCCGAGCGCGAGCAGGTTGACGTCGTTGTCGACCAGCACGGGAACGGGCAGGCGCCGCGCGATGAACTCGGGGATGTCGAACCGGTCCCAGCCGGGCATGATCGGCGGCTTGACCGGGCGACCGGTCGCATGCTCGACAGGGCCCGGCACTCCGACTCCGACGCCGGCGAGCGGCCCGGCCTCGGGCGTCCTGCCGAGGAGCGCGGCGGCGACGTCGAGGGCGTGACCGAGCACGGCGAGCGGGCCGTCCGCGATGGCGATAACCTCGCGGCGCCGGGCGAGGACGCGCCCGTCGAGATCGGTGAGCGCGACCACGGCGTGGGCGGCGCCGAGGTCGATCGCGAGGAGGCTGCGCGCGTCGGGGTCGAAGGCCACCCGGGCGGCGGGTCGGCCCCCGGAGGAGGGAGCGTCGTCTCGCCGGGCGATGAGGCCGGAGGCGGTGAGTACCTCAAGCTGCGCCGAGACCGCAGCGCGGGGCAGGCCGGTCTCGGCGACCAGATCTGCGCGGGTGCGCGGGGCACCGTCGGCCAGGAGCAGCAGCATCTCGCCGACCGCACTGACAGAGGATCGGCGGGCCGGTGGCATGGCGAGAGTCAACCACAGGGCCTCTCTTCTGCGCGCCGGAGCCCCGACTTCGCGTACCCCTCCCGAAGGAGTTTTGCTTGTAGGCGAGCAAAAGTCGGCGTAGGGTCGGGAAACCATTGTCCGACGTCGATCAGGAGCCCCGCCGGTGGCCACACCCTCAGACCTCTCAGTCCAGCTCCGCGAGCCGCTCGCCGCAGACCTCCCCGCCACGCTCGACCGCCTCGCGGGCCTGGGGTCGGCTCACCGCTACGTCTCGGGGCTCGGCGCATGAACGGCGCGGGCCGCGTGGGTGTCGGCGTGATCGGCGCCGGCACTATCAGCACGCAGTACCTGACCAACCTCACCGTGTTCCCGGACCTCGAGGTGCTCTTCGTGGCCGACATCGATGTGGAACGAGCGGAGGCCCAGGCCGAGGCGTTCGGGGTCCCCGCCTCGGGCAGCGTCGACGAGCTCCTCGCCCACGAGGGCATCGAGATCGTCGTGAACCTCACGATCCCCGCCGCGCACGTCGAGGTCGCGCGCCGCGCGGTCGAGGCCGGCAAGCACGTCTGGACCGAGAAGCCGTTCTCGCTCGACCGCGAGAGCGGCCTCGAGCTGCTCGCCCTGGCGAAGGAGAAGGGCGTGCGTGTCGCGACCGCGCCCGACACCTTCCTCGGCGCCGGGCTGCAGACCGCGCAGCGCGTCATCGAGAGCGGAGCGATCGGCACGCCGCTCTCGGCACTCACCCTGTTCCAAGGCCCCGGCCCCGAGGCGTGGCACCCGAACCCCGAGTTCTTCTTCGCGCCGGGCGGCGGCCCGCTGCTGGACATGGGGCCGTACTACATCACCACCCTCGTGCAGAACCTCGGCCCCGTCGAGAGCGTCACCGCGGTCTCCTCGCAGGCTCGGGCGAGCCGCATCGTCGGCTCCGGACCCAAGGAGGGCACCGAGTTCCCGGTGACCATCCCGACGCACATCGGCGGACTCCTGCGCTTCGAGTCCGGCGCCTCCGCCCAGGGCGTGTGGAGCTTCGAGTCGAGTCTGCCGCGCACCGGCTTCGTCGAGATCAACGGCACGGAGGGAACCCTCGTCCTCCCCGATCCGAACATGCACGACGGCGAGCTCACACTGCATCGCCGCGGCTCCGAGGAGCCCGAGGTCATCGCGGCGACGGGCTCGACCGCCTCTCGCGGCACCGGCGTGCTCGAGCTCGCCCGCGCGATCCGGGCCGACCGGCCAGAGGCGGCCTCCGGCGAGCTGGCGTACCACGTCACGGACGTGATGCTCTCGCTTCTCGACGCCGCCGAGAACGGCGAGAAGGTGCTCGTCACGAGCACAGTGGCGCCGCGACCCGCGCTCCCCGAGAACTGGGACCCGGGCGAAGCGACCCTCGCTTGATGGACGCACCTCTGCGCGCGGGGGTGCTCGGCGGAGGCTTCATGGCCGCTGTGCACAGCCGTGCGGCCCGCAGCGCCGGCGCGGTCCTGGCGGGAGTCGCCTCCTCCAGCCCCGCGAAGGGCGAGCGGGCCGCCGCCGAGCTCGGATTCGAGCGCGCCTACCCGGACGCCCGCGCCCTGATCGAGGACGAGAGCATCGACGTCGTGCACGTCTGCACGCCGAACGCGACACACGCCGAGCTCGCACTCGCCGCGATCGAGGCGGGCAAGCACATGGTGTGCGAGAAGCCGCTCGCCGCGACTGTGCAGGAGGCGCAGGCGCTCGCCGATGCCGCGTCGTCGGCCCGCGTGGTCGCGACAGTCCCCTTCGCCTACCGTTTCCACCCGATGGTGCGCGAGGCACGGGCCCGGGTGGCGGCGGGCGAGACGGGCCGGCTCGTCACGGTGCGCGGCAGCTACCTCCAGGACTGGCTGCTCGGCGCCTCGGACGACGACTGGAGGGTCGACCCGGCGGTCGGCGGCCGCTCGCGCGCCTTCGGCGACATCGGCTCGCACCTCGTCGATCTCCTCGAGTTCGTGACCGGCGAGCGGATCGGCTCGCTCGCCGCGATCACGAGCACCGTGCACGCCGAGCGCGGCGGTCGCCCGGTCGAGACGGAGGACGTGGCCGGAGCAATCGTGCGGCTCGAGGGCGGCGCCGTGGGAACGCTCCTCGTCTCGCAGGTGACCGCGGGGCACCGCAACGAGCTGGTGCTCGAGGTCTCGGGGCTCGAGGAGTCGCTGCGCTTCGAGCAGGAGCTGCCGGAGACGCTCTGGGTCGGTCGCCGTGGAAGCGCGGTGCTGGTGCCGCGCGACGCGTCGATCCTCGCTCCCGATGCCGCACGGCTCTCGATCGTGCCGAGCGGACACCCGATGGGCTATCAGGACGCCTTCACGGCGTTCGCCCGCGACACTTACGCCGCCGTGGCGGGGAACGAGGTCGCGGGTCTGCCCACCTTCGACGACGGCCTGCGCGCGGCGCTCATCACCGAGGCCGTCCTCGACGCGGCGGAGACCGGTGCCTGGGTCACCGTGCCCGCCGCCGACGACCGGACGGAGGTCGCCGCAGGAACGACGAGAAGACGTACGCCGTGACGCATCCCTGACGCTGTTCACCGGCCAGTGGGCCGACCTGCCCTTCGAGGAGGTGGACCGCCTCGTCTCGGAGTGGGGCTACGACGGTCTCGAGATCGCGGCCTCGAGCGTCCACCTCGACCTCCAGCGCGCCGACCAGGACGACGCCGACGTCGCCTCGCGGCTCGAGATCCTCGACCGGTACGGTCTCGAGCTCTTCGCGATCTCGAACCACCTCGCCGGTCAGGCCGTCTGCGACGACCCGATCGACGTCCGCCACCGGGCCCTCGTTCGCGACGACACCTGGGTGACGGCGAGCCGGAGGGGGTGCGTCAGCGGGCGGCCGAGGACACGAAGCGCTAGGCCCGCGTCGCCCGCACGCTCGGGGACCGACTGCACGGCGCGAAGGAGGCCTGGGCTACATCCGCTCGCTGCGCTGGACGACGCCGACCGCCTCATTCGACGCCGCCCTCTCGAACCAGTAGCCGCCCGGCTCAGTCGGCGGACCTGGCGGCGCGCTCGGACTTGATGCGGGCCTGCTCACGGCGGACCTCGGCGTAGCGGTTCTGCTCGACGCGCAGCCACTCGGGGACCTCGTCGAGCAGGGCCTGGATCTCGGGAGTGGTCAGCGCCTCGGTGACGCCGCCGCGGGCCAGGCCCGAGATCGAGACGTTGAGCCGGGAGGCGATGACGGAGCGCGGGTGCGGCCCCTCCTCGCGCAGCTGCACGAGCCAGGCGGGCGGGTTCGCGACGAGCTCGTCGTACTGCTCGCGGGTGATCGCCGACGCCTGGAACTCTGCGGGGGTCGCGGGCAGGTAGACCTGTAGCTTCTTCGCCGCGGTCGCAGCCTTCATCGTCTGTGTCGCCTTGGCCATGCGGCAACCCTACCGGCGCCGCGCGGAGCACCTACCCTGGGGGGATGAGCGAGCACCCCGGAACCGGCGACCACCAGGGGGCTGCGGAGGCGGTGCCCGACCACCCGGCGACGGTGCCGGACGGCGCCGACGCCTCCGCCGGGCCCGCGCTGGCGATCGCCCTCGTCGCGGGCGTGACCCCCACCACCTGGACCCGCGTCTGGGGCCACCGGCGCGCCGATCTGCCGTTGCGCATCACCGTCGTGACCGAGCGCGAGCAGGAGGAGGCGCTGCTCGCGGGTCGCGCGCAGCTCGCGTTCGTGCGCGGCGGCCTCGCCTCGCCGGCCCTGAGTTCGATCCACCTCTACGACGAGCAGCCGGTTGCCGTCCTCTGGCGCGAGCACCCGCTGGCCGGGGCCGAGGAGCTCGCCGTCGCCGACCTCGCCGAGGAGCACCTCCTGCAGGAGCCCGCCGACGTGCCGGAGTGGGCCGCCGTCGCGTCCGAGATCGCCGACGGCTCGCGTCGCCCGCTGCCCCGGATGGCGGGTCTCGATGACGCCGTCGAGCAGGTCGCTGCCGGCGTGGGTGTGCTCATCGTGCCCCAGTCCGTCGCCCGCGTGCACGGCCGCAAGGACATCAGCGCGGTGCCCGTCTCGGGCGTCGCGCGCTCGTCCGTCCGGCTGGCGTGGGTGACGGCGGAGAAGGGGGACGATGTCGAGGACTTCATCGGTGTCGTCCGCGGCCGCAGCGCGAACACGACGCGCGGGACAGCCGCGACTCCGAAGGTCGAGTCGCGGGCCAAGGCGGCGAAGGCCAGGGCCAGGGAGGCGCGCGAGAAGGCCGGGCGCGCGGGCGGCGGGAAGAAGAAGCCGGCCCGCGCGAAGGCCTCGGCGCCCGCGGTCCGGCGCACCAGGAAGCCCCGTGGGCGCTGAGCCGACCTGGACACTCCGCCCAGCGACACAGGCCGACGCGACCGCGATCGCCGAGCTGCGCGCGGTGGTCATGCGACCCTCCCTCGAGGCACTCGGCCGCTACGACGAGCACCGGGTACGGAACCGCTTCCTCGAGGGCTACCGGCCTGAGCGGACGCAGGTGATCGAGGTCGACGGCGTCTTCGCCGGGAGCATCGCCGTCCGACTCGAGGGCGACGCTGTCTGGATCGAGCACTTCTACCTCGCGTCGCACACTCAGGGCCGCGGCATCGGCGGCGCCGTGCTGCGCCGGGTGATGCGGGAGGAGGCGCGCCAGGGCCTGCCCTTCCGCCTCGACGTACTGAAGGGCAGCGCTGCCCGGCGGCTCTACGAGCGGCACGGCTTCCGTTTCGAGCGCGCCCTCGAGTGGGACGACATTCTGTCGGCCGCACCGCGGGAGTCGTGAGCGCGCGGTCTCTCGCGAAGAACCGAGCTGCACGCCGACCGAGGCCCGTCGGGCGATCGAATGCCTCTTCTCGATGCGCTCGATCATCCCCTTTTCGGAGGTGTCCTGTCGTGTACCGTCGCGATCATGTCTCGTTTCCTTGCGCGCTTCGACAAGGGGCGTCCACGGCCATCCCTCCACCAGATCGAGAAATCTCTGATGCAGTTGTTGGAGCCGGCTGCGCAGCGTTCGGCCACCGATCTCTTCGTGCTCACGCAAGGCTTGCCCGCTCAGGCTTCGTCGAAGAGCGAGTTCTACGAAGTGACCTTTGTGCAGTTCCTCTACCAGTACCTGATGATGTCTCCCGCTTTCAGGGAGTACAGGGTCGGATGGGAAGTGCCCTACGCGTCAGGGGCTGGCAACCCGAAGCGGGTCGATGTCGTCCTGACCCCTCGCGGAGGAGGCGCCCCGATCCTCATTGAAGCCGGACGCTTCTCGGTTCAGAAGATGAAGGACGACTCGGCGAAACTGCGAGACCTTCGCTCAGGAGTGAAGCGGGTTCCGGGGGTCAAGCGCGTTCTGCTGTACTGGATCGGGAATGACGCTCCGAAGAATGCGGGCAAGACCCGTGAGACGGTCCGGAAGCCGATGACCAACCGCGCGAGTCGGAGGGCTGTCGGCGCGGCGCACGTGAGGCCGCTCTGGGTGATGGGAATCGATCTGCACGCTCATGCGGGTGAGGAGTCGACCCAGTTCACTGCGGTGCTGATCGAAGTCCTGCCCTAGCTGGATGTCCTCGCGGTGTGACGCGGTGTGTCGCGCCCGAGCGCGAACGCCGAGCCGCCGATTCTCCCGGAATGCCCGGCTAGGGTGCGCTCATGCCCACGAGCGATGAGACCTGGACCCTGGCCGAGCACGATGTACCGGTGTACCGGAGCGGAGAGGGCGGCCGCGCGCTGATCCTCATCCACGAGGTGTGGGGGGTCGACGGCCATATCCGCTCGGTCGCCGACCGGTACGCCGCGGAGGGCTACAGCGTGATCGCGCCGGAGCTGCTCGCCGAGAGTGGGCTGCTCGAGCAGCTCGACGAGGAGCAGCGGGCGGACTACGACCACCCGGTGCGTCGTCTGCCTCGCCAGGTGGAGCTGCGCACGTTCTTCGCTCCCGTCTTCACTCCGGAGCACGGCACGCGGACTGTCGCGATCCTTCGCGCGCTCGTCGAGCGGCTGCTGCGTCAGGAGGGGATGACGAGCGTCGCGGTGACGGGCTTCTGCTACGGCGGCACCTTCTCGTGGGCCCTCGCGCTGGCCGAGCCGCGCCTGGCGGCGGCGGTGCCCTTCTACGGGCACGTCACCGCCTCCGCGCAGGAGCTGGCGGCCCTGCCGGTGCCGGTGCTCGCGTTCGTCGGCGATCAGGACGCGCCGCTCGTCGAGCAGGTGCCGACCATCCGGGAGGCCACGGCGGGCAAGGACGTGGAGGTGGTGGTCTACCCGGGGGCCGGGCACGCGTTCTTCAACGACGCGAACGAGCAGACGTACCAGGCGGAGGCGGCGACCGACGCGTGGCCGCGGGCGCTGGCGTTCCTGCGGGCCCACTCCGCCTGAGCGGGCGTCCGGGACCGCCGCGGCCTCGGCGGTGGCCGGCCTGGGTGGCGACCGCGGCGTCGGGAAGCGCGGACTGGAACGAGCATGGTGTCCTTCGATCACGGGGAGCTCGGGATCGCTCGATGACCGACCGTCGGAAGCACGCCTCTGCGGCTCGTCGCCACCGGCGACGGGCTGTCGATGAGGCGGCGCTCGTTGCGGCACCGGGGCCGTATGCTCTCCCGCGGTGAGCGGAGGCAGCCTTCTCGCCCGGGAGGAGGAGATCATGACGATCGAGGTGCAGCGCGCCTACGCGGAGCGCGCCGAGGAGTACTCGGCCGCGCTCGGATCGATCGAGGCCATGCATCCGGAGGACGTGGCCCGGATCACCGGCTGGGCGGCGGCGGTCGCGGGCCCGCTCCTCGACGCCGGATCCGGCCCCGGGCACTGGACAGACCTCCTCCGCCACCGCGGGAGCGACGTGACGGGGATCGAGCTGGTCCCCGAGTTCGTGGACTCCGCCCGTCGACGGTTCCCGCTCGCCGACTACGACGTCGGCGATCTCCGGAGCCTCCCCTACGAGGACGCGCGGTTCGCGGGTGTCCTCGCCTGGTACTCGGTGATCCACACGCCTCCCGAGCAGTGCCCGCCGCTGTTCCGGGAGCTCGCCAGGGTGCTGCGCCCCGGCGGCTCCCTGCTGATCGGCGCCTTCCTCGGTCCGTCGGGCGAGCCCTTCAAGCACGCGATCACCGGGGCCTTCTTCTGGTCCGAGCGGGGGCTCTCCGACGCGCTGGCCGCCGCGGGACTCGAGGTGACGGAGTCGCACTCGCGCTCCACGCCGCCCGCCCGCCCGCACCTCGCCGTCGTCGCGCGGATGCCTGCACCGCCTGATCGCGGCGGGCCGGCGCCCTGCCGCGGGCGGGCCCCTCGGTCGTAGGCTCGCGCTCATCCGCAACCGGGGGAGGCGCCGAGCATGACCGCGACATAAGAGACCAGCGCCCCACCCGAGCTGAAGCGCGTGCTCGGCCCGAAACTGCTGCTGCTGTTCGTCGTCGGCGACATCCTCGGCACCGGCATCTACGCGCTGACAGGCCAGGTGGCGGCCGAGGTGGGAGGCGCCGCATGGCTGCCGTTCGTGATCGCCTTCGTCGTCGCGACGCTGACCGCCTGCTCCTCTCTCGAGCTCGTCACCAAGTTCCCGCAGGCCGCGGGTGCCGCCCTCTACGCGCACAGGGCGTTCGGGATCCACTTCGTCACGTTCCTGGTCTGCTTCACCGTAATGGCGAGCGGCATCACCTCGGCCTCCGCCGCCTCCGATGCGTTCGCGAGCAATGTCGCCACCGGCTTCGGACTCGGCGAGGCCGCCGCAGATGCTCTACGCCTCGTTCGAGGACATGATGCTGCTGATCGCCGGCCCTCGCGTGGGCACGTCGACCTCCCTCGTCATCCCCGCGATCATGGCCGCGCCCGGCGCCGTGGTCACGACGTCGAACAAGCGGGACGTGCTCGACGCGACCCGCGACGTGCGCGCCGCCAAGGGCCACGTGTGGGTGTTCGACCCGCAGCGCGTCGCGTTCGAAGACGCGACCTGGTGGTGGAACGCCCTCTCCTACGTCACCGACGACACCAAGGCCGCGAAGCTCGCGACGCACTTCGCCTCCGGCACCCCGGCGATGAACGCGAAGACCGACGCCTACTTCGACGGCAAGGGCCAAGAGCTGCTGTCCGACCTGCTGCTCGCCGCCGCGGCCGGGAACCCGCTCAGGTCTGCGGAAGTCATCTTCTCTTCATCAGGGTGCGCCGCCATGGCCGGACAGCCTCATGCTTCTGCGCGAGGAGGGACTGGTGCAGATCGTCCCGTCGCCCGGCAGCTTCGTCTCACGCATCGATCCGGAGCGGGTCGCTGAGCCTCAGTTCATCCGCGAGGCAATTCAGTTCTCCGTCCCTCAAGCTGAAGCGAGGGATCAACTTGCACGCGAAAAGCAACCATCAGCCGGTGACAAGGGCGCCGAGAACGGCGGAGGCACTCGAGGCCAGGGCGAGGAACACGGCGGGGATCACGGTCAACCTGTGGCGGGCATCGACCACGATGGCGCCGACCATCAGAATCGCGAGGGCGGCTCCGGCGACCTGGGCGAGCACCGGCGCGACGCCGGTGACGACAGGGAGGATCAGCCCGAGTCCCCCCAGGATCTCGGCCGCACCGATCAGCCTCACTGTCGACGGTGAGAAGTCGTCCACCCACACCAGACCGTTCTCCTTCAGGGCGGCTGACGTGCGGACGAGCTTGAGAAGGCCCGAGCCCACGAAAGCGAGCGCGGTGAGTCCGGCGATGATGAAGAAGGCGATGATCACGGGAGGCTCCTGGGCGTGCGGTGGGGTGCTGGGAGAGGGGGTAGCCGGTGACGGCGCGGGGGCCGCGTCGCGGGCGCTCGCGGGTCGATGCGGTGCCGGATCATGCGCTACTGGGCGCGCAGTTCGGGGTAGAGAGCCTCGATCGGAGCGGCGAGTCCGGCCTTCACCTGTCGGCTGAGCTCGTCGGCGACGATCTCGTACTCGTCCCGTTCGACGCCGTCGAGGACCGCTGTCACGAGGTCCGCGGGTCGCATCTTGGCGTCGTCGGTGTGGGCCGCCATCGCAGTGTCGACGTATCCCATGTGCACGCCGGTCACGTGGATGCCGCGAGGAGCGAGTTCGAGCCGGAGCGAGTTGGTGGCCGACCAGATCGCTGCCTTCGAGGCGCTGTAGACGCCCGCGCCCGCGTACCAGCTGGCGACCGAGTGGATGTCGATCAGGGCAGCGTTCTCCGCCTCGGCGAGGATCGGCGCGAACGCCCGAGCCACGAACAGCGGAGCGAAGAAGTTGATCTCCATGTTCTGCCGCACGGCCTGCTCGTCGATGTCGAGCAGGCTGGCGGTCGGCGGCAGGCCCCCGGCATTGTTGACGACCACCGTGACGTCGGCGGCGACGGCGGCCGCGGCGTCGATCGACGCGGCGTCGGTCACATCGAGTGTCAGCGGCACGATGCGGGAGTCGTCCCAGGTGCGAGGGATGCGGGCGGAGGCGTAGACCTTGGCGGCGCCGCGCGCGAGTGCGGAGTGGACGAACTGGGTGCCGATGCCTCCGTTGGCTCCGGTGACGAGGACGACGGCGTTGGTGAGAGAGGGCATGGGTTCTGCTTTCCGTGTGGGGGTGAATGGTGGTGACTAGGGCTGTAGTCGCTACTGCGCCGCTCCGATGCGGCCCGTGCGCAGCGCCTCCGCGTACTTCTGCGGGTTCAGCAACGCGAGTTCGCCGGTGCTCTGCGTGTCGGCGATGTAGCCGAGCATCCGGTCCTGGGCCTCCTTCTGCTGGTCGCGGACGAGGAACTCCGCGTGCTCGTACTGCAGGCCCTCCTTCAGTGGGAGGGAGGCGCCGAAGTAGAGCGAGCGCTTGACGGCGCCGAGAGAGCCCTTCGCGCGCAGGCTCAGGTACTCCGCGCGCTCGACGGCGCGCGCGAGGACGTCCTGCTGCGGGACCACTTCGTCGACGGCGCCGAGCTCGAGCGCCTCGGCGGGCGTGAACGGCCTGCCTTCGAGGACCGCGGAGAGGGTCTTCTGGGTGCCGATGAGGCGGGGCAGACGCTGGGAGCCGCCGCCGCCCGGGGTGAGTCCGAGCAGCACCTCGGAGAGGCCGATGACGTGGTCGCCGTCCGCCATGATGCGCAGGTCGCAGGCCCACGCGAACTCCGCGCCGATGGCCAGGGCCGAGCCGTTGAGCGCCGCGATGAAGACGGTGCCGCTCGCGTTCATCTTCAGGAAGGTCGCGTGGATCTCGTCGAGCTGCAGCAGGGTCTTGAGCGGGGACCTCCGCGCGAGCGTCCGGAGGACGGGTGTCCTGTTGATCGCCGTGGCGAGGCGCGCGACCAGGCCGGCGGTCCGTGTGCCGATGGGAGGGAACCCGACCCCGCCCTGCTGGAGCCACGTCACGTCGGCGTGGCTGAGGAACCGGTCGGGGTGCGCGCCGGTGAAGACGACGGCGCGGATGTCCGGATCCCTGTCCGCTCGATCGACCAGTTCCTTGAGCTCCCTGGCGATGGCGACGTCGAAGAGAGCGTGCGGCCCTCCGTCGATGCGGGCGACGAGGACTGCACCGCGATCGTCGATGTCGAGGTGGCCGTCGGGACGGGCGACTTCCCGATCGGTGGTGGTAACAGGTGTTGTGGTCATGGTGTTCTCCGATGGTCGTTCAGGGGGAGGGGGATCGGGGGAGCGGCGCTACTGCACTTTGCGCAGTAGGCCGCGCAGGGACGACGCGAGAAGACGGTCGAGCACGCGGTCCGGCAGGAAGCGCGCGAGGCGGATCAGGATCGCCGCGTCGCGGCCGATCGTGTAGCGGGTCTTCGGCCGCCGCTCCGTGGCGGCGGCCGCGATGGTCCTCGCCGCCTGCGACGCGTCCACTCCGCTGCGGAGGAACCCCTCGGACTGGAGAAGGATCGCCTTCATGAGGCCGCCGTACCGCCGCTCCTGTTCCGCGCTCATCTCGGAGCTCAGCTTCTTCAGGGTGACCCCGCCGCGCCCGACCATCTCCGTCCGCACGGCACCCGGTTCGACGATCGCGACCTGCACCCCGGTGGGCGCGAGCTCGCGACGGAGCGAGTCGGCGACTGCCTCGAGAGCGAACTTCGATCCGGAGTACGCCCCGTAGGTCGGCTGGGCGAGACGCCCGCCGATCGAGCTGATCATGACGACGCGCCCTCGGCTCCTGAGCAGCGCCGGGAGCACGGCCTGCGTGACCTCGATGTGGCCGAAGAAGTTGACGTCGAACTGCCGCCGCCACTCCTGCATCGGAAGGACCTCGACCGGAGCGTTGACGGCGATGCCCGCGTTGTTGACGACCGCCCTCAGCGGTCGGCCGTCTGTCTCGATGAGGGCTGCCACCTCCTGGATCTGCTCCGGGCGGGTGATGTCGAGGAGCACGGGCTGGATGCGGGGGGCGGCGATGGCACGACCGTCGCTCTCGCGTCGGACGCCGGCGAGCACGTGGTAACCGCGCGCGGCGAGCTCGCGGACGGTGGCGGCGCCCATGCCGGTTGAGGCGCCGGTGACGAGGATGAGCTCGACTGCTTCAGGTGACGTTGTCATCTTGAAACCATAGCACTCCAGATGACGTTGTCAACATTAGAGTCGTCGTCATGGTCAGTCGTCTCGAATCCTCAGCGGCCACTCGTCGCTCTCTGCTCGACGCCGCCAGGCAGCTGCTCAACGAGGGCGGGCCGGCGAGGGTCACCCTGCGAGAGGTCGGTGCGCGCGCGGACGTGTCGCGCGGCGCCCCTTACCGGCATTTCCCGGACAAGGAGAGCCTCCTGGCCGCCGTAGGGGCCGAGAGCTGGGACCGGATCGCGGACCGGCTGAGGCGGATGCCGGAATCACCGACCGAGGGCGGCGCGGCCGTTCTGCGGTGGGAGGCACTGCTTCTTTCGTTCTTCGAGAACACAGGCACCGGCCGCGATCCGCCTGCCCACAGACAGCATCCTCACCGCGAGCGGACGGTGAAGGCCTCTCCGGGAGCGACCACGCGGACGCGGGACGGGTTGACGACGCGCGACCAGAGCTTGGCCGGGTCGGCGTTGAACGGTGCGAAATCGGGCGAGTCGACGGAACCCCAGTGGTGGAGGACCAGATCGGCGTCGGGATACGCATTCGCCATCTCGACCGCGCCGTCGAATCCGAAGTGCCACTCGCTGTCAGAGAAGTCGAAGAGGAGGACGTCGGGCGCGGGCATCGTGAGGTGGTGCTCGCGGATCAGGCGGGAGTCGCCCGGCGCCCACACGACTCCGTCGGGCGTCCGGATCCAGAAGCCGCAGCTGTCCTCGTCCTCGAACCTAAGCCCCTGATAGCCGGGCTGGGCGTTCTGCCAGGCATGATCGGCGGGCAGCACGGTGACGCGGACCCGGTCGCCGACGGTGAAGTCGTCTCCGATGTCGTGGCCGGTCCCGGGGATCGCCTCCTCCGTCATCACCGACGCGACGTAGCGGGTCGAGTGGAAGGCCTCCGTCACGGGCACCAGATCGCGGCAGCTCGGGATGCTGAAGTGGTCGTTGTCGGCGTGGGTGACGAGCACCGCATCGACGCGGGGAACCTCGGCGATGCCCAGAGGGATGTCGATCAGCAGCGGCATGTCGAAGCTGTGCAGGACCGGATCGATCAGGATCGTCGTTCCCCGGGCGTTGAGGAGGAAGCCGGCCATCCCCAGCCAGTGCAGGGTGGTGCCGACGCCGTCTCCGAAGGCGTCCGCGCCGATCGGGACGCTGGGGGGAGCGATCGCCTGACGGCGGCGTTGTACATCGTTCACTCTCGTTCTCCTGTTCAGCGAGGGCTGAACCGACATGATCACCTCCCCGCGCCGGCCCTGCAACGGCCGCCCTGCCCCTCGGCGGGCCGGCCGTAGGCCGGGGGAGTGATCACGGCGAGGCGTCAGGGGGCGTCGGTCAGGCTCGGACGAGCGCGATGTTGAAGTCGAACGTGCCGAGCTGCGCGTGCAGGGCGAAGAAGAGACGGGAGTACATCTCGGTCGCTCGCGCGGTGGTGATGTCTCCGAGGTCGATGATCGAGTCGGTGGGCCACCCGAACTGTCGGAGGATGCTGACGACCTCCTGCTTGGCGTCGTCGTGGTCGCCCGCGACGAAGATCGAGTGCTGACCGGGAATCCTTCCCGGCTCGATCATGACCTCGAAGTAGACGGTGTGGAGGGACTTCACGACTCGTGCGTTGGGGAACGCACGTTGGATCTGCTCGCCGAGACTGTCGTCGTTCGCCGTGGTCAGGGTGGGCGGGAGACCCTGGGAGAGATCCAGTGGGATGGCGAGGTCGAGAACGGTCTTGCCGGCGAGGTTGTCCGCTCCGACCGCGTCGAGTGCCGCGAGCGAGTTCGCTCCGGCTGTCGCGTTGAGGAGGAGTTCCGCGAACGCTCCGGCGGCGGCGAAGGGCAGGATCGTGATGTCCTCGTGCTCTCTGTGCCACTGGGCGAACGAGGGGGAGCCGTCGGGCTCTGTGCGGGTCAGCGTCCGCTCGACGTCGCGGGTGCCGAGGGCGACCTCGTGGCCCAGCCCTGCCAGGCGTGCCGCGAGGGCGCACCCGACCGCTCCGGTTCCGAGTACTGCGATCTTCACGGGTTCTTCTTCCGCGTCGAGGGGGAGGGGATGACGACGACGGTCATCGGTTGACGTAGCTCATGTGCTGGTCGTTGTACCGGTCGCCGTGCACGCCGATGCGCTGCGCGAGTCCGGTGAGGTCGGCGACCTCGTCCGCGGAGAGGGCCACGGTCGTGGCGCCGGCGTTCTCCTCGATGCGGGAGGTGCGACGCGTGCCCGGAATCGGGACGATCCACGGCTGCTGCGCGAGGAGCCAGGCCAGAGCGATCTGGCCCGGGGCCGCGTTCTTGCGCGCCGCGAGGTCGGTCACGTGGTCGACGAGGGCCTGGTTGGCGGTCCGGTTGTCCTCGGTGAAGCGGGGGATGCTGGCGCGGACGTCGCCGTCCGCGAACGTCGTCGAGATGTCGACCGTGCCGGTCAGGAACCCCTTGCCGAGCGGGCTGAAGGGCACGAAACCGATACCGAGCTCCGCGAGGGTGGGCAGCACCTCCGCCTCCGGATCGCGGGTCCACAACGAGTACTCGCTCTGGACAGCGGTCACGGGGAAGATGCTGTGCGCGCGACGGATCGTCCCCGCGGCAGCCTCGGACAGTCCGAAGTGGCGGACCTTCCCCTCGGCGACGAGCTCGCCGACTGTGCCGGCGACGTCCTCGATCGGGACGTCCGGATCGACGCGGTGCTGGTAGAAGAGGTCGATCACGTCGGTGCGGAGGCGGCGCAGCGAGTCCTCGGCGACGGCGCGGATCCGGTCGGGACGGCTGTTCAGTCCCACGCTCGTCCCGTCCTGGATGTCCCAGCCGAACTTGGTGGCGAGGACAACCTCGTCGCGGAGAGGCTGAAGGGCCTCGCCGACGAGCTCCTCGTTGACGAAAGGGCCGTAGACCTCCGCCGTGTCGAAGAAGGTGACGCCGCGGTCGACTGCCGAGCGGAGCACGGTGATCATGTCGTCCCGGGTGCCGGGATTCGGGCCGTAGCTCTGGGACATGCCCATGCAGCCCAGACCGATCGCCGACACCTCGAGTCCCTGTCCCAGTGTGCGCATATGCATGTCAGTTCTCCTTCGTTCACTTCTGATCGGATGGTCCGGCGAAGTCGGTGGAATGGTGTGGACCGGTCGGCGGATGCCGTGCGTCGTTCGACGGAAGGGTGGGCAATTCTCGGGCCGGTTAGCGGCCCTCGTATTCGTCGTCAGTGATGTGATCGGCCCAGGCGGTGGTGGTCGTGGGGTCGTCGGCGCTCTCGAGGATCGCGAGGTGCTCCATGAATACGCCGGGCGCGGAAGCGTGCCAGTGCTCCTCCCCGGGCGGGGTGTAGAGCGTCTGGCCGGCGTGTAGCTCGAGAATGCTGCCGTCTCGAGTACCGAAGCGTCCAATTCCGGCGGTGACGTGGAGGTACTGGCCGCGGGCGTGGGAGTGCCAGGCGGTGCGCGCGCCGGGCGCGAAGCGGACGCGGGCGACGACGGTGCGCTGGTCGGCGTCGTGGGGAGCGACGATCGGGTCGAGCCAGACGTCGCCGGCGAACTGCTCGGGCGGGTTCTTGACGGTGGGGGAGCTGGGTTCGATGTTCACGGTGTTCCTTCGGTCAGGGGCAGCTGTCGTGTCAGTCGGCGTCGCCGCCACAGGGTCAGGCGTCGGCGCGGGGAGCCCCGGCGACGTCCTGCAGGTTGGTGGCGGCCCAAGCGCCGAGAAGGCGCAGTTGGTCTTCGGCGGGGGTACCGGGGGTCGCGGCGTAGATCATCAGCGACAGACCGGGATCGGCGAGCAGCTCAGTCCCGACCAGCTCGAGGGTGATGGACCCGACCACGGGGTGCTTCGCGATCTTCGCGACGGCGTCGTGGCGACGCACGTTCGCGTTCGCCCAACGGTCGCGGAACGGCTCGCTTCGAGTGGAGAGTTCACCGATGACCTCAGTGATGCGCTTGTTGAAGGGGTCTCGCCCTGCCTCTTGGCGAAGGACTGCGACGGTCGCGTCGACGGCAGCGATCCAGTCGGGATAGAAGGTCTGCGCGGCCGGGTCAAAGACGGTGAAGCTGGCCAGGTTCGGTCTCGACGGTCGCTTGGCGTAGATCGGCGAGTAGAAGGCACGGCCCAGGTCGTTGGCGGCGAGGATGTCCATGGCGCCGTTGCGGACGAAGGCAGGCGCTCCGGTGATGGCAGCGAGCGCGGCGCGGATCCCGGAACGCACTCCCGGAGAAGAGGGCCTCCGCGTCCTGCTTCGCGCCGTGATCTGAGCTCCCCGAGCGAGGTTTCCCAGGTACTCGCGTTCCGCATCGTCGAGCTTCAGCACGTTCGAGAGAGCATCGAGAACCTGCTCGGAGACGCCGGAGATCTGCCCGCGTTCGAGGCGCGAGTAGTACTCGGTCGAGACGCCGGCGAGCATGGCCACCTCCTCCCGACGCAGTCCCTGAACGCGACGGCGTCCACCGAAGTCCCGCAGGCCGACATCCTCGGGGCGCAGACGCGCCCTCCGGGAGGTGAGGAACTCGCGGACCTCGTTGCTGTTGTCCATGACGTCCACGCTAGGTCGCCCCCACCGATCCAGACATGCCCTGTGAGTACGTGCACAACCGGTTCCTCCCGCCCACGACAGAAAGGGAGTGGACTCGTCTGTGGCACGTGAGGAGGCGGTACCGACGGCCGGAGCGAGCAGCAGCTTGACGCGATCGGCGACGCCGACGAACTGCGCCTGACCGTACCGCGATCAGCAGGATCTCCTGCGGAAGCGGTTCCGGCACCGACCGCCCGCGAGACGACCCTCGAACTGCTCCCGCGAAGACCAGTCCCCAGACCCGAAAGAAGAAGACGATGACTGATTCCACTCTCAAGCAGGTCGGCGGAGGCCGCCGCAGCCTCGGCGACTTCGCCCCGAAGCTCGCCGCCCTCACCGACGACGTGCTCTTCGACGACGTCTGGAACCGCCCCGAGCTCTCGCCCCGCGACCGCAGCCTCATCACCGTCGCCGTCCTCGCCGCCGGCGGCGACCTCGACCAGCTCGAGTTCCACCTCGGCCGCGGCGTGGAGAACGGCCTCACCCGGGACGAGCTGATCGAGGCGATCACCCACGTCGCCTTCTACGCCGGCTGGCCCAAGGGCATGGGCGCAATGAACGTCGCCAAGCGCGTCCTCACCGACTGACCGCCCACTCCCCACCCCCACCTCATTCGACAGAAGAAGGAACCGGAAGAACCCATGAGAGCAGCATTCATGTTCGGCGCCGGCGACGTGCGCATCGAGAACGTCCCCGATCCCAAGATCCAGAAGCCCACCGATGCCATCGTGCGCACGGTCCGCTCCTGCATCTGCGGCTCCGACCTGCACCCCTACCACTCCCTCCCCGCCTCGGAGCAGGGCACCCCGATGGGCCACGAGCTCATCGGGATCGTCGAGGAGACCGGCTCCGCCGTCTCCACCGTGAAGAAGGGCGACTTCGTCATCGTCCCCTTCTCCTTCAGCGACAACACCTGCTCCTTCTGCCGAGACGGATTCCACACCGCCTGCAAGCACGGCGGCTTCTACGGCACGCCCGAGGTCGGCGGCCTGCAGGCCGAGCTCTCCCGCATCCCGCTCGCCGACGGCAGCCTCGTCGTCGTTCCCGGCGTCACCGAGAACGACAGCGCACTGTTCCCCAGCCTGCTGACACTCTCGGACGTCTACCTCACCGGACACCACGCCGCCCACATGGGCCGCGTCGAACCGGGTAAGACGGTCACCGTCATCGGTGACGGAGCCGTGGGTCTCTCCGCCGTCCTCGCGGCGAAGCAGCTCGGCGCCGAGACGATCATCCTCATGGGCCGCCACACCGCGCGCACCGACCTCGGCCGCGACTTCGGCGCTACCCACGTCGTTGCCGAGCGTGGCGACGAGGGCATCGCGGAGGTGATGGAGATCACCGGCGGCGAAGGCAGCCACGTGGTCCTCGAGGCCGTAGGCCACATGCCGGCCTACGAGCAGGCCTACGGGGTCATCCGTCCCGGTGGCGTCATCTCGCGCGTCGGAGTGCCCCAGTATGAGGACGCCCCCGTCGGCTTCGGGTCCTTGTTCGGCAAGAACATCACTCTCACCGGAGGACCCGCTCCGGTTCGGGCGTACCTCGAGCAGGCGATCCCTCTGGTCCTCGACGGCACCATCGACCCCGGCCGCGTCTTCGACCGGACCATCGCCCTCACCGACGTTCCCGCCGGCTACGCCGCCATGGACGCGCGCGAGGCGCTCAAGGTCCTCGTCACCGTCTGAACCCGTGCCGACCCTCTCTCAAGGAGCCTCCATGCTCGAACACCCGATCACCGACGACGACCCCCTCGCCGACGCCTGCCCACTGGCGAGTCGGACTCGGCGATCCCGCCGTCCCCACCGCTCGTGACGGAGGCACCGTCGGCCAGGCGTCGCCGGTTGACGCTGCTGCTGTGCTCGTCCGGCTTCTTCCTGATCACGCTCGACATCCTGATCGTGAACGTGGCCCTGACTGCCATCGGCCGGGACCTCGGCGGTGACACGGTCGCGCTGCAGTGGACCATCGACAGCTACACGCTCACGTTCGCGGCTCTGCTTCTGCTCGCCGGGAACCTGTCCGAGCGCCTCGGCGCGAAGCGCGCCTTCCGGTCCGGGATCGTCCTGTTCGCGGCCGCCTCGGTCGCGTGCGCACTGGCTCCCTCGATCGAGCTGCTGATCGCGGCGCGCGCGTTCCAGGGGGCCGGGGCGGCGGTGATGCTGCCGGCGTCGATGGCGCTGATCCGCGAGGCCTACGTCGACGATCGTGAACGGACGCGGGCGCTGGGGATCTGGGCCGTCGGAGGCGCGGTCGCGACGGCCGTCGGCCCGGTGCTGGGGGGAGCGCTCACCACCGGAGACTGGCGGCTCGTCTTCGCGATCAACCTGCCTGTCTGCGTGCTGATGCTCGTCCTGCTGCGCGCTGTGGGCCGCTCCCCGGTCGTGCCCTCCCCGTTCGACTGGGCCGGTCAGGTCGCCTCCGTCGTCGGGCTCACCGCACTGGTCTTCGGCCTCATCGAGGGCGGAGCAGTCGGGTTCACCGCACCGCTCGTCCTCGCGAGCCTCACCACGGCCGTCGCCGCCATCGTCCTGTTCCTCGCAATCCAGGCGCGAGCAGCGCATCCGATGATGCCGCTGGACCTGTTCCGCTCAAGCGGAATGCGTATCTCGCTCGGGGTGGGCTTCGCCTTCATGGTGAGCAACTTCGGCACGGTCTTCGTCCTGAGCCTGTTCCTCCAGCAGCAGCTCGGCCTGCCTCCGCTCCTGGCCGGACTCGTGTTCCTGCCCGGAGCAGGTTTCAGCATCCTCGGCAACGTCCTCAGTGGAACGCTGGCCAACCGCTTCGGGATCCGCGTCCCGATCGTCTCGGGGCTGGTCCTGATGGCGTCTGGTCTCGCCCTCGCCGTCCTCACTGCTCCGCTCGAGTCGCCCTTGCTCGTCGGGACGGCGGTCTGCCTGACCGGATTCGGCGGCGCGGTCACGATGCCACCTGTCACCTCTGTGGTGCTGAGCAGCGTCCCGCCCGCTCGAGCGGGAACAGCCAGCGCCGTGTTCAACACGTTCCGCCAGGTCGGAGGCGCGGTGGCGATCGCCGTCTTCGGCGCGTTCATCGCCGACGAAGCTTCCTTCGTCTTGGGCCTGCAGCTCAGCCTCACCAGTGCAGCCGTACTCATCATCGCTGCCGCGGTGGCGAGCTGCTTCCTCCACACCAAGCCAGGCCCCGCGTAGGTCGGATCCCTCTCCTGGGAAGGAGCCGGATCGGCTCGGGGCCGGTTCGCTCTTGTTCGGTAACGCGTGAGGCTCGTCAGCGCGAGCGCCGGCCCGGCATTCTGGGGAGCGGTTGTACCCGCGGGCGCTGGGCTCAGACGAGGTCGTTGGCGCAACGGAGGACGAGTGCGTGGGCGAATTGCTCAGGGTCCGCTTCTGATGTGCCGCGGACGCGGAACTCGACCGTCTCGCCTGGAAGCAGCGTCTCGAGCGCCCGATCCGCGACGGCATCCGAAGCGACGCGGTCGACGAGCAGGGTGAGTTCGCGGACAAGGTTCTCTGCAGTGACCCTCACGAGGTGGACGTCTCCGTCTCTGCGCACGTCGACTGACACGCGAGCGGGCTGCAGGCCGCTGGCCCGGTACTCCGCGAAGAACCAGAGCGCTCGCTCGCCGTCGAAGGTGGCGACCAGGAGTTCGTTCGCGACGTCGTCGGGTCGGGTGAGCGGGAAGTCGAGCACGACGTTCCGTGAGCTGCCCGCCGGGACTGCGACATGGACGGTGAAGCGTTCGAGAACGTCGCCGGAGAAGTGCAGCCGCTGCACCTCGACCGGACCCGCCCAGTCCTTCGTCGAGTCGTTGACGAGCGCGAGACGGAGACCGGTCCCGCCGTCCGGCTGGATCGTGATCATCCGGTCGGCGTGTGCCTGCTTGAGGGCGTAGAGGAGCGGCTTGGGTCGTTCGTCGGCGTCGACCGCTGCCCAGGAGGTGGACGGCCAGCAGTCGTTGAGCTGCCAGACGATCGTTCCGGTGCAGTGCGGCGTGAGGGAGCGGTACCACTCGATCGCTGTGCGGATCGCGATCGCCTGGTTGAGTGACATCGCCCAGTGCCAGTCCGCCATTGTGTTCGGGAGCGGGAAGTGCGCCGTGAGTCCGTCGGTCAGCTTGTCATTCCCCTTGATGGCCTTCTGGTGGATGAGCATGCCGGGTGATTCCGGGGTGAGGGGGTCGTCGTGGACGGCTCGGGTCAGGGTGCTCCAGGTGGGCGGGCCCTGCCAGCCGAACTCGGAGACGAACCGGGGGCGCGAGTCGCGGTAGTGGGGCCAGTCCTTCTGGTTCCACAGGTCCCAGACGTGGACGGTACCGCTGTCGGGGTCGTTCTGATGGGCGGCACGGTCGGGACTGAACGGGCTCCCGGGGGTGTAGGCGACATGGGGGGCGAGCTCGGCGACGAGGGCGGGGAAGAGGTCGTAGTAGTAGCCGGCGCCCCAGGTGCGTCCGTCGAGCTTCTTGTCCCAGTCCCAGTCCTGGTACCCCCAGATGTTCTCGTTGTTGCCGTTGAGGACGACGAGCGACGGGTGCGCGGCGAGCCGGATGATCGCCTCGCGCGCCTCCGCCTCGAACTCGGACCACAGCGGCTCGTCCTCGGCATAGGCGGCGCAGGCGAGGAGGAAGTCCTGCCAGGTGAGGATGCCGCGTTCGTCGCATTCGGCGTAGAAATCTTCGCTCTCGAAGATCCCGCCGCCCCACACGCGGACCAGGTTGATGTTCGCGAACTCCGCTTGGGCGAGCCGGCGCGCGTAGCGGGCGCGGTCGACGCGGTGCAGGAAGGCGTCGTCCGGAATCCAGTTCGCGCCGCGGACGTGGATCTCCTGATCGTTCACGATGATGGCGAATCCGGTTCCCGCATCGTCCGGTGTGCTGCGGGCCTCGACCGACCGGAACCCGACACGGTGGGCACGTTCGTCGAGCGCGTCGTCGCCGGACACGAGCCGCACTCGCACGTCGTGCAGAGCAGCATCGCCGTAACCGCGTGGCCACCAGAGCGCCGCGCCGTCGACGGGGACGTCGAATCGTGCGACTCCGTCGACCGTCGTGAGGCGATGATCGTCACCCGCGATGCTGACGACGACATGTGCCGAGACCTCTCCGGTCACGTGCGCTGTGCCGCGCAGGCGGGGAACCCCGCCGACGACCACACCCGCCAGGGCGACGTCCCGCAAGCGCGCGCCGCTCCAGGTCTCGAGAGTGACCGGCTTCCACAGGGCGGAGGTGGCGGTGTCGATTCCCCAGTCCCAGCCGAAGCTGCACGCCATCTTCCGGATGGCGTTGTAGGGGTGGTGGTTGGTGTGCGGGCGGTAGCCCAACTCGAGACTGGCGGCATCCGCGGCACGGAGGGGTGAGCTGATCGCGACCTCGAGTTCGTTGGCGCCTGGGACGAGCATCCCGGTGACGTCGATCCGGTGGCTGCGGTGCATGTTCCTCGTCGACGCGAGTGCGGCTCCGTTGAGAGAGATCGTCGCGATGGTGTCGATGCCTTCGAAGAGGAGCTCATGATGTTCGCTCCCGTCGGGATTCCAGTCGACGACGGTTCGGTAGGTCCAGTCGGTGCGTCCGATCCACGATTGGGTCTTCTCGTTCTCGTCAAGGAACGGGTCATCGATCAGACCGGCCGCGAGTAAGTCGGTGTGCACCGAGCCGGGCACTGTTGCGGCGATCGCGCCGGCTGAACCGACGGCAGCAGGGACGGCCGAGCCGGACGCTTCGACGGTCCAGGAGGTGAGAGGAGTGCGGACGATCATGCTGCGAGCTTTCTGATTCGAGGTGATGCGCGTCGGGCGGGGCCGATCACTTGAGGGCACCGCCGAGCAGGCCGGCGACGTAGTAGCGCTGCAGTAGCACGTAGATGATCACGCAGGGGATGACGGTGACCGTGACGCCGGTCTGCATCAGCCCGAAGTTCACGCCGAACTGGCTATCGGTGGAGAGGATGCCGATGCTGACCGGCAGTGTGTAGAGGTTCTGGTCGGTGATCAGGATGAGGGCGGCGAACAAGTCGTTCCAGGCCGCGAAGAACGACAGCAGCGTGGTCGAGACGAGGGCGGGAACGGCGATGGGGAGCATCACTCGCCACAGTGCGGCGAAGGGGCTGGCGCCATCGATCTGAGCCGCCTCCTCGAGCGAGGCCGGGATCGCCGCGAAGGAGTTGCGCATCAGGAAGGTGCCCAGCGGCAGATTGAACGTGGCGATGACGAGGGCGACCCCGACGAGGTTGTTCTGCAGTCCGATGTCCCTCAGCACGATGTACAGCGGTGTGATGACGGCTTGGAACGGGACCATGAACGTGATCAGGATCACGAAGAACGCCACTTTGCTGCCTCGGAACGGCAGCTTCGCGAACGCGTATCCGGCGAAGGTGCTCGCGACGAGGGTAACTAACGTCGCCAAGATCGACACGAACGCAGAGTTGCCGAGGCTCTGCAGCAGGCTGAGGCCGCGGCTGGCATCAGCCAGTTTCACGACGTTCGCGATGCTGACTTGAGAGAGCATCACCCCGATCGGGTAGAGGGTCAGCACAGCGAGGCACAGTGAGACGACCCACCAGGCCGCAACGGGCAGGATGCGCGCCCGCGAGCGCGGTACAACCACTTTCGAGGGGGCGGCGGTAGCCGTAGGAGCGTGAGCCGATGTGGCGATGGCGTTCATGCGTTGTCCGAGTTCCTGAGCAGCAGCATCTGTCCGGCGCTGACGAGGCCGAGCACGAGCATGAGGAGAATGGAGAGGGCGGAGGCGTATCCGACGTCGAACTTGACGAAGCCGTTGCGGTAGATCTCGTACACGGCGGTGAGGGTAGAACCAGCCGGTCCGCCGGTGGTCATGATGTAGAACTGGTCGAACGCGAGCAGTGAGCCGGCGACGGAGAACACGAGGACCAGCGCAAGGGTCGGTCGCAGCAGCGGCACCGTGATGTACCAGAAGCTCTGCCAGCTCGTGGCACCGTCGATTCGGGCGGCCTCGGTGACCTCTTCCGGTATCGCCTGGATGCCGGCGAGAACGAGAAGCATCTGCAGGCCGACGACCTTCCACGTCACCATCGCGACGACGATCGCGAACGCGCTCCAGAAGTCGGCGAAGTAGTTCTTCGTGGGACTAACCAATCCCCAGTCGCCCAGGAGTTGGGTGGTGGGGCCGATGTCGGACTGCCACATGAAGAACCAGATGTAGCTGCCCGAGGCGAGACCGATCACGACCGGCAGGAAGTAGATGGTCTGGAAGAAGCGGTGCGCGCGTCCGCCGCGGCGCACGAGGAACGCGAGCGCGAAGGCGAGGACCAGCAGGATCGGCGTCATGACGGCGGTGTAGAAGAAGGTGAAGCCGACAGCACTGAGGAACTGCCCATCAGTCGCGGCTTTGACGTAGTTGTCGAAGCCGATGAACTCCGGGGCGCCCAGCAGCGGCCAGTCGTTGAGGGACATGTAGACGGTGCGCAGCAGCGGCCAGAGGAAGAACAGCCCCAGAAGAATGAAGGCCGGCAAGCTCAGCAGGAACCCGAGCGTGCCACGGCGCCGGTCCATGCTGTTGCGACGACGGGGCGGCGAAGGCGGTAGCGCCGGGGCGATCGGGCGGGCCTGTTGGAGTGCGGTCATTGTCGATGCTCCTCGACGGTCATTGTCGAAACTTCTTCGGGGAGGTGGAGCGGGCCTCACGGCCCGCTCCACCGAACGCTGAGGCGATTACTGCGATTCGTCGAGCAGCGCCTGCGCAGCCTTCTGCGCCTTGTCCTGTGCATCGGCGACGGATCCGGAGCCGAAGACCGCTTCCTGGAGCATCGTCGACCAGATGCCGTTCGAGTCGTTGAAGAGCTCGTTCTCGATCACGCTGTAGGGCACCTTGCCTACGGCGAGGGCATCCGCGAACACCTGGTACCGCGGATCCTTCGGGATGTAGAGGCTGTCGAGGAGGTCGAGGCGAATGGGGATCACTCCGTTGTCGGCGACGACCTTCTGGCCGTCCTCGCCGGTGGCCCACTTCAGGAACTCCCATGCACCATCGGGGTTCTTCGCTCCCGCCGTGATCGCGATGTCGTCTCCTCCGGAGAAGGATCCGCTCTGGCCGGCTTCCGCGCCGGGGATCAGTGCGACGCCCCAGTCGAACTCCGCACCCTCGGCAGGGTCGGTGAGGGAGCTGATGAAGAAGTTGCCCCAGTTGAAGATGCCGACCTTGCCCTGCTTGAAGGCGTCGCCGGCGTTGGCGCCGCTGTCGGACTGGACGAGTTCCGGCATCGCGCCGCCGCTCCAGAGGTCGCGGTACATGGTGACGGTGTCGGTGACCTCGGCGCTGTCCAGCTGAGCCTTCGTGCCGTCATCCGAGAGGACGTTGCCGCCGCTGGCCCAGATGTAGGGCGTGATGGAGAAGATGTTGCATCCGCCGCACGCTCCGGAGAACGCGAAGCCATAGGTGCCGTCGCCCAGAGCGGTGATCGCCTCCGCTGCCGACTGCACCTCGGCCATCGTCGGCGGCGGCGTCTCCGGGTCGAGGCCGGCTGCTCGGAAGAGGTCCTTGTTGTAGTACATGACGGAGACATCTCCGCTGAAGGGCAGGGCGTAGGTCTTGCCCTCGTACTCGCCCTGGGCGAGGTGCCCCGGGCTCATCTGGTCCTTGTAGTCGAGCTCGTCGACGCGGTCGCTGATGTCCAGGAGGGCGCCGGCCGAGGCGAAGTAGGGAGCGTAGACGAGATCCATCGAGGCCACGTCCGGGGCGTTGCCTCCGGCCGCTGCAGTGCCGAACTTCTGCACGAAGTCGGCCGCGGGGACCACGGTCACGTCCACCTGGAGGTCGTCGTGAGTGCTGTTGAACTCGTCGGCGAGCGCGTTCATGAACGTCGCCTGCGAGTCGCGGGTCCAGACGCTGATCGTTCCGGAGCTGCTGTCGCCGCCTGAGCTGGAGGTGGAGCATCCGCTCAGTCCGACGACGGTGGCCGCGAGTGCGGTCATCGCGAGGATGGTGGTGGTCGTACGCCTCATTGCGTGTCCTTTCGAAGGAGGGGTCTTTCAGGAGAGTGAGTGAGTTCTTCGGCGAGGACGACCGGCGGACCGGCCGCATCCCGCTGCTCAGACGGTGGGCATCCAGACGCGCATGGCACCGGCAGACCGGTTGGCCCAGCGGAAGTACGGGATCGCGCGCACGGTGCCGATCTCGGACTCCGCGCTCTGATCGAGGTCCGACGGGTAAAGGGCGTCGGCGGTGGCGTGAGTGCGCGCACCGGCGATGTCGAGCACCGGCACAGCGAGCACGGGGTCGCTGCCGGCGTCCGAAGCCGAGGGGCGGTCGGGGATGACGACGTCCTCCAGCCGGACGCCGCCCGGCAGGTCCGCCTCTTCGAGGCAGTAGTAGACCGGCCCGCGGCGCAGAGCGAGAGCTCCGCGCGCTCCGTCCACCCAGGGGTGAGCACGTTCGAACACCGGCTCGACAGGGATGTGCAGCTCGACACTGCTCGCACCGCTGGGCACGTCGGTGAAGCCGGATGCGGCGTCGACGGCTGTGCCGCCGTCGACCGAGAGCGTCGCGCCGGCCGCCCAGGCGGGGATCCGGTACTGCGTCACGCGCGTCGTCGGAGTGTCGAAGACGACTCGGATCTCGGGGGTCCAGGGGAACCCGGTCTGCACCGTTGCCGTGACCCCGTCGCCGATCTCGAACTCACCGGGCGTGTAGATCTGGAACTGCACCGCGTCGTCGGACTCGGTGAGCAGGTACCCGTTGATCGACGAGAGGAGCCGAGCGAGGTTGGGCGGACAGCAGGCGCAGAAGTACCAGTCGAGCCGGGTCGACGGGGCGTCTTCTTCGTGAGTGTGGCCGGTGCGCAGCTGGAGAGGGTTGGAGTAGAAGTACGACTTCCCGTCCAGCGACGTCGACACGGCGATCGCGTTGTAGAGGCCGCGCTCGATCTCGTCCGCGTACTGCGCACCACCGTCCAGCAGCAGCATCCGCCAGTTCCAGTGCAGGTTCGCGATGGCGGCGCAGGTCTCGGAGTAGGCGCGGTCGGCGGGCAGTTCGTACGGGTCTCCGAACGATTCGCCGCGATGGCGCGAGCCGAGACCGCCGGTGACGTACAGCTTCTCGCGGTGGATGCTGGTCCACAGTGCATCGAGCGTGTCGCGGTATCCCGCATCGGGGTCGTCGAGCTCGAGGTCGTTCACTCCGGCGAGCAGGTACAGCTGGCGCACGGCGTGACCGGTCGCTTCACGGGCGTCCTTCACCGGCGTGTGGTCCTGGTAGTAGGCGCCCCCGAACTGGCCCTCGCCGATCGTGCGGAAGCCGCGCAGCTCGACCATCCGGCGAGCGAGCTCCCGGTGCCGAGGCTCCCCGGTGAGGCGGGAGAGTTCTACGAGCGCCGTCTCGATCTCGGGGTGTCCGTCGATGTCGTCGCGGGCGCCTTCACCGAACGTGGTGTGGACGAGGTCGACATAGCGCTGCGCGATCTCGAGCAGGTCGGTGCGACCTGCGTGTGCCCAGGCGATCGCCGCCTGGACGAGGTGGCCGAGCTTGTACATCTCGTGCCCCTGGGGCAGATCCGTGAAGCGCTCGCCGGCGTGCGGTCCCTGGTAATAGCTGTCCAGGTAGCCGTCCTCGCCCTGCACGGCGGCCAGGAGGCGGATCGACTCGTCAACGAACGGCAGGAGTTCGCTCACGTCGCCGCGAGTGGCCTCCCAGCCGATGGCCTCCAGGGTCTTGTAGAGGTCCGAGTCTGCGAAGAGCGGGCCACGGAACGGAGCATCGCTCTCGCCGACGAGGCGCCGAAGGTTGTCCACAACCCCCGAGGTCTCCATCCGCTCGATGCAGTGCGGGAGCGTGGCCTCGCGGTTGACCTGCTGCCAGTCGCCGACGAAACCTCCGTTCAGGCGAACACGGCGCACGTCGAGAGGGCGGCGGGCTGCAGCGCGAGCCGGGGCGGCCGGGGCGGCGAGCGAGTCGGAGGCGGTGACCATGGTTCTCCTCATTGAGCGAAAGCGTGTGGTGCATCCGGTAGTACACCGGTGCACTGCACGTAACAGTACACCGGTGTACTACGAGCGCAAGAGGGAAGTAGCGAAGCGTGGGACTGCGCTTACACGGAGCTGCGGAGTACGACGCCGTGCTCGGCGAGGATGACCTCTGGCTCCAGCGAGTTGTCCCGGAGCCGTTCGTGCAACCGATCGACCGCCCGCTCGGCGATCCAGTTCCGCCCTGAATCGAGGGACGTCAAGGGCGGGAACGACAGCGCCGCCTCCTCGACATCATCGAAGCCGACGACGGAGACGTCGCCCGGGACGCTTCGACCACGGCGTTGCAGCTCGTTCAGTGCCCCCAGCGCGAGTGCATCGTTGAAGCCGAACACCGCATCGAACGCGACACCTGCGTCGAGTGCTGCTGCCAGTGCCGTCGCGCCGGAGGAGCGATTCCACGGGATCGGGCCGATCAGCAGGTCGTCCTCGAGGCTCAGGCCGGCCTCATCGAGCGCGCGCGCGTACCCCTCGAAACGCAGAGCAGCAGCGGTCGCGATCGTCGAGCGCTCCATCCCCAGGGCGAGGATGCGCCGCTTCTTGGCGCCGAGCAGCACACGCGTCATCTCGTACGCACCATCGGCGTTCGCGACGGTCACGAAATCGAAGCGACCGTCGTAGACCCGGTCGCCGATGAGGACGACCGGCACGTCGAGTGTCGACGATTCGATGTCCTCGGGCCCCAGGGCGATCGCGTGGAAGAGGAGGCCGTCCACGTACCGCCCACTCTCCCCGTGCAGGAGCGCGAGTTCGCGGTCGTGCTCGCCGTGGGTCACCTCGACGACGACGTTCAGGCCGTGCAGCTGAGCAGCGGAGACCACCGACTGAGCGAGCTCGGCGAAGTAGGGATGAGCGATCTCCGGGATGGCGAGCGCGATGGTGCCCGTCTTGCCGGAACTGAGGTTGCGCGCCGAGATGTTGACCTTGTAGTTCAGCGTCGTGATCGCCGACGCGACGCGGGAGCGCGTCTCGGCGGTCATGTACGGGTAGCCGTTGAAGTAGTTCGAGACGGTCTTCTTCGAGACGCCGGCGAGCTCCGCGACGTCGGCCATGGTCGCACTCATCGGTATGCGCCCTCCCTCCCTCCAGAGGCGCACTCTACCGCCGCACCGACCTCGCCCGCCGGAGGTCGCGCAGGGCGCACACGACCCGAGCGCGACTTGACAGCGCGCGGCTAATGCCCATAGCTTGTGGCTATACCCAATAGCAATGGAGGCCGACATGCTCGAACACCTGATCACCGACGAGGGATCCATCGCCTACGACGTCGCCGGGACCGGCCCTCTCGTCGTCCTGGCGCACGGGATGGGCGACAGCCGGCACTCGTACCGGTTCCTTGTTCACGAGCTCGTCGCTGCCGGGTACCGGGTGGCGAACGTGGACATCCGCGGCTGCGGTGACTCCAGTGTCGGCTGGTCCTCCTACGAGCGGACGGCCATCGCCGGCGACTTGGTCGCCGTTGTGCGCCACCTGGGCGGCCCTGCCGTCATCGTCGGCCAGTCCATCAGCGGGGGAGCGGCGACCATCGCCGCGGCGACGGCACCCGACGTGATCTCGGGGATCGTCGAGCTGGCCCCGTTCACCCGCAAGCAGTCCTTCGACCTCCTTGGCGTCCTCCGGCACAAGCACGTCCGCGCAGGCATGACCCAGCTCACCCGGGTCATGATGGGCAGCAGCCTCGCGGGGTGGATGAAGTACCTCGACATCGCGATCCCGGCCAAGCCGGCCGACTGGGCCGTCGAACGGGCCCGCATCGAGACGGCGCTCCGCCGGCCCGAGCGGATGGCTGTTCTGCACGCCATGACGAAGACCTCGCCGGCGGACGCCGGCGCGCACCTGGCAGCGGTCCGCTGCCCGGTTCTCGTCATCGAGGGCAGCGCCGACCCGGACTGGGTCGATCCGCGCGCCGAGGGGATGCGCATCATCGGCGACCTGCCCACGGGCCTCGGAGTCGTCGAGGTCGTCGACGGGGCCGGGCACTACCCGCACACGGAGACCCCCGCCGCCGTCCTCGCGCTGCTCCTCCCGTTCCTCGCGAAGACCCTCGCCCCGACGTCGAGCAATGCCTAGAGCAGGTCTGGCGCCCGCGACGGTCACCCAGGCGGCTGCGGATCTGGCGGACGAGCTCAGCCCGGCGCCACTGAACATGAGCGTCGTGGCTGAGCGCCTGGGCGTGAAGGCGCCTTCGCTGTACAAGCACGTCGACGGGCTCGCCGACCTCACCCACCGGGTCGCCGTTCTCGGCGCGACCGAACTCGGGGATGCGCTCCGCGACGCGATGCAGGGACGAGCCGGTGGCGACGCCCTCGCGGCTGCGGCCCAGACGGTCCGCACCTACGTCAAGGAGCACCCGGGCCGCTATGCCGCCACCGTCGGCGCCACCCCGACCGGCCCCGAGGATCCCCTGGCCGCGGCGCTGGAGCACACCCTGGGCTCGTTCGCCGCCGTCCTGCACGGATACGACCTCGACCCCGCTCAGCAGATCCATGCGATCCGGATGCTCCGCAGCATCCTGCACGGCTTCGCCACCCTCGAGACCTCCAATGGATTCCAGATGAGCACCGACGTCGACGAGAGCTTCACCTGGATGGTCGACTTCATCGACCGCGGCCTCCGAGCGGCAGGACGATCGTGACCACCGCGCCCGCGCCCGCGGTCACCGCCCTCTGCGTCGCGGTCGTGTTCACCGAGCAGACCCGATGGCGGAGCCTCACCCGGCGAACACGACGATGACGGCGCTCGATCGGCTCCACGGCCCGCGTGGCTGCGGGCGTCTCAGCCCCAGGGGGCGACGACGTCGATGATCCAGGTGACGCCGAACCGGTCGGTCAGCTTGCCGTAGAGCGGCGAGAACACCGAGGGGCCGAAGGGGACGTGGATCGTCACGCCCTCGGACTCGGCCAGCGCCGTGCCGAGCCGCTCGATCTCCTCGGTGTCGGTGCTGCGGAGCGAGACGTAGAAGGCGTTCTCGCCGGCGGCGTAGGGCAGGGACTCCTGCACGTCGTACGCCATGATGTGGAACCCGTTAGGCGCCTGGACCTGGCCCCAGGCGATCTGCTCGGACTGGGCCGCGCTCTGGCCGGCGTCGACGTCACCGTAGGGAGCGAGGACGAGGTCACCGCCGAAGACGGAGTGGTAGAACTCCAGCGCCTCCTTCGCTGTGCCGCGGAAGTTGACGTGCAGGGCGCTGGTGACGCTCATGGTTTCTCCTACAGAGTGCAAATGCTTCGACGAGTTCGAAGTGACCTCAGTCCAGCGCCCGTACCGGTCATCATGTGTCCGGTACATGCCCGAGACTCGAGACATGCCTGCCGGACCCGCCGTGATCACCTCTCAGCGCCTCCTGGCGCTCCTGTCCCTGCTCCAGTCGAACCACGAATGGACGGCACCGACCCTCGCCTCTCGTCTGAGGATCAGCGAACGCACCATTCGCCGCGACATCGACCGGCTGCGTGAACTGGGCTACCGGATCGACACCACCCGCGGCCCGGAGGGCGGCTACCGGCTGGGCGCGGGGGAGAGCCTGCCGCCTCTTCTCTTCGACGACGAGCAGGCACTCGCCGTCGCCATCACCCTGCAGACCGCCGCAATCACAGGTGCGGGAATCGAGGAAGCGGCCGCCCGTGCGCTCCAGACGGTCACGCGGCTCATGCCGGATCGACTCGCGCAGCGGATCGCCGGCCTGCGCGTCGGAGCGCTCGCATCGGAGCCGCGGGCGCCGCGCGCCGACGTCGACCCGGAGGTGCTGCTTCGGATCGGCGAGGCCGTCCAGAAGCGCGAGGAGATCCGCTTCGACTACGCGACCCCGGCCTCCGACTCGGGGGCCGAGGGCGGGCCGCCTCGGCGCACCGAACCGCACCACCTGCTGCTCAGCAACGGACGCTGGTACCTGATCGGATGGTCGACCCCCGAGGACGACTGGCGCATCTTCAGGGTCGACCGCCTCACTCTCCGCACGCACAACGGCCGCCGATTCGACCGCCACGAGATCCCAGGCGACGACCCGGCAGAATTCCTCGCCGCCCGGTTCAAAGGCTCCGAGCAGAAGAACCGTTGGCCCTGCCACGGGAAAGTCGTCATCGAGCTGCCGGCAGCGACTCTCGCCCCGTTCGCCGGCGACGGAACCCTCGAAGACCTCGGCGACGGCCGCTCCACCTACGAAGCAGGCTCCTGGTCCTGGGTGTCGCTCGCGGCCCTGCTCGGCCGATTCGGCGCCGAGATCGACGTGATCGAGCCTCCCGAACTCCGCGACGCCTTCGCCGAATTGGCGCGGAGGTACGCGCGCACCGCGCGCTGAACGCGCGAGCGCCGCCGGATCGTGCACCGTTCAGGCTTTCGGGCGCATCATCCGCTCTCCGATGCGAAGTGCGAGACGCTTGCCGAGCACCCTTGTCGACAGTGGCGAGGACGCGGTTCATGCGGCCGTCGATCACTGACGGCGCTGTAGTCGACGCCGCCCTCCACGCCGTCTCGACCACTTGGTGCGCCTGCCGCTTGCCCTTCGCCGCGCCGGGGTTCATCGGAGTCTCGGTGTCGCCGGGGGCGACCGAGAAGATCCGGAGACCGTGGCTGCGCTGCTCCTCCGAGAGCGCCTCGGTGAAGCGGATCACGTAGGCCTTGGAGGCGGCGTAGGCGGAGAAATGGGGGAGCGCCTGGTAGCCGGCTCCGCTGGCGATGTTGATGATCGTGCCGGATCCTGCGCCTCGCATCCGGATGACGGCGGCCTGCGTGAGCAGGGACAACGCGGTGATGTTGATGTCGACCATCCGGCGCAGCTCGTCGGGGTTCATCCGATCGATGTCGCCCTCCGGAGCGGTGCCCGCGCTGTTAACAAGGTGGTCAAGGCGGGGCAGCTGCTGATCGATCACCGAAACGAGGCCGGCGACCTCGGTCGGGTTCGAGAGATCTGCCGTGTGGAGGGAGGCGGCGATGGCGTGCTCCGCCGAGAGCTCCTCAGCCAGCGCCCACAGGGCGGCCTCCGAACGGGCGACGAGCAAGAGGTCGAAGCCCTCGCGGGCGTAGCGGCGAGCGAACTCGGCGCCGATCCCGGAGCTCGCTCCAGTGATCAGGGCGAGGGGGCGTGTCGTGGGGGTCATGGTGTCCTTCCGTGTCCCCTCAGACTAAACGGATACTTAGTCCGTTCGGACAGATCATCCGTTTTGCCGAAGGCTCGATAGGCTTCAGATCTATGGACGGTCTTCGGCGTGACGCCGCTCGCAATCGCGATCGCATCATCGAGGCGGCGAAGGAGCTTCTCCATCGCGGGGACGAGCTGGCCATGAATGCGGTCGCGCGCGCGGCCGATGTCGGGGTGGCCACGGTCTACCGGCACTTCGCGACCGTCGAGGAGCTCGAAGAGGTCGTCGTCTGGGACCGCTTCGACCAGCTCGACCGCCTTCTGAACGAGACGGCGCCAGACGGCCTGGACCGGACACTGACCGAGCACGTCGCCCTGCTGGCTACTGATCCGCTGTTCGAGAGAGTCACCGCCCGTCCGGACGCCGTGCTCCCTCAAACGGCCGCGAAGCGCGCCGCGCTCCTCGACCGCCTCGCCGAGGTGCTCGAGGACGCCCGGTCGAGAGGACGGGTACGCGTCGACGTGGACGCCGCGTCGATCCTCCTGCTCGCCTGCGGGACTGCGCACTCAGTCCGCAGCGCGGGGCTCGCGCCCGACAGCGACGCGGCACGGATTCTCCTCGACGTTCTCCTCCGGGGCCTTCGCCCCTAGCCGGCCGTGACTAGCCGTCGAGGCGGAGTTCGCCTTCCCGCTGATTTCTGGTCGACCCCTTCAAGTCTGCAAGGCGGTCGTTCTCAGCTGAGAGATCGCGCGTGCCGAGCGCTGCAGCCGATTCCGGCCCGGGCAGTAGCCCTGGGGTCTCCGGCGGAGAAGGTGATCTCGACGTCCCAGGCGACACGGACGGAGATGGCGTCTGAGGTGCGGCGCGGTCTGCGCACGCCGGTCTCCTCCCGTCGTGATCCGTCGAATGCGGGCCAACACGCCGTGGCACGACAACCTGGCTCGGGCGCGCCGCCGTCGGAAACATTCAGGGGACCCGGTCGTCCCGGCGTAGCAACGTTATTCCGTCCTCCTCTGCCATCATTCGATAGTCCGAGCGCGCAGCCCGTCCAGGCGGTCCCTGCTCACCGGCCACTGCGACGGTAATCAGCTGCACGTCCAGGGCTTCGATCTCAAGGCGGCCGGTCGCAACGTCGTCGCCCGGGTCGACCGGGACGAGCTTGGTTGCGCCGGCGACGCTGGCACGAGGAGTGTGCGGAGTGCTGGAGGGGCGTGGCGCTGGACTTGAGGCTCGGGGGCGGGATGATGATGATCGTGACTACACCTCACTCCGCGGTCTTGACGACAGCTCGGCTCGCGCTGGTTCCTCCGACGGAGCGAGATCTTCCAGAACTGAATGAGCTCCATGCTGACCCTCGCGTATGGGAGCACCTTCCCGCGGGACGTCACACGTCCATGGAACAGACTCACGCTCTGGTGGACCCGTACATCGCGGGATGGAAGTCGAACGGTCTCGACGTCTGGGTAGCACGGGACAAAGGGACCGGTGCGCTCGTGGGGATCGGTGGGCCGAGTCTTCGCGGTGGACTCGCCTGGAATCTCTACTACCGGCTTGCGCCCACGGCGTGGGGCCGCGGCTACGCGCAGGAAATCATCGCAGCGACCCGCACCGCGCTCGCGGCGATGGGCTCGGATCTCCCGCTCGTCGCCTACCTGCTCGAGAACAATGAGGGTTCGCGCCGAGCCGCCGAGCGCGCCGGCCTGAACCTGATCTGGAGCGGTCCCGACCGCGGCAACCCGGATCCGAGCGCAGTACGTCTCGTCTTCGCCGACCGGCCGCTGAGCCCGGACGCTCTGCGGCTCTTCTGCCGATGACCAGCTTCGACACGCGGACCGGGGTGTTAGCTGGTGGTGAACTGAATCGTTGCCGCTGCGCTGTCAGCGCGGGCGGAGGCTTCTTCCGGGGTGGCTCCGATTGCGACGACCAGGCCCGCGCGATCATCTGATGAGTTGATCTCGCTCGTCCGATCGCCCGGACTAACGTGAATCTGGAGGTCGATGACTCCAGGGGACGTGCGCGCAGCGCTGATCCCGCTGATCGAATGGATCACTCCGGGCTCGATCATGAAGAAGCGCACGGTGGCGGCCTGTGGGGTGTCAATCGTGTCGGGCTCGAGCTTCTGGCCCGAGCGGATCGCGACGGCGGCATCGAGCAGGTCGACTCCGGTTGCCTGGCGCACGAGGTCGACGATGCGGTCGCCACCGTTACGGGTGTACGCCCGCACGGCGGCGATCGACCCGGAGGAGCTCGACGCCGACCCGGCCGCACCGGGAGCGCACAGCGACGACATCGGCCGGCCATAGCTCGTCCATAGGAAACTCCCGATACTGGAGGCATGAGCACCCCGGCCTCGTCGAAGCACCTCGCCCCCGCGCAGCGGACCCGCCTCAAGCGTGCCGACGGGACTCCCATCCGTGTCCTCGTCGTCGACGACGAGAGCAGCCTCACCGACCTGCTCCAGATGGCACTGCGCTACGAGGGCTGGGAGGTGCGCACCGCCGCGGAGGGCCGCGCCGCGATCACGATCACGAGGGAGTTCCGCCCGGACGTCATCGTGCTCGATGTGATGCTCCCCGACATCGACGGGCTCCAGGTGCTCCAGCGGGTCCGCGCCGACGGCAGCGAGACCCCCGTGCTCTTCCTCACGGCCAAGGACGCTCTCGACGACCGGATCGCCGGGCTCACGGCGGGCGGCGACGACTACGTCACCAAGCCGTTCTCGCTCGAGGAGCTCGTGGCCCGCATGCGCGGCCTGATCCGCCGGAGCACGCTGCTCGCGAACGACGCCGACGACCCCGAGGTGGTCGTGGGCGACCTCGTCCTCAACGAGGACAGCCACGAGGTGCGCCGCGGCAGCGACGACATCGAGCTGACCGCGACCGAGTTCGAGCTGCTCCGCTTCCTGATGCGCAACCCGCGCCGCGTCCTCAGCAAGGCGCAGATTCTCGACCGCGTCTGGTCGTACGACTTCGGCGGCAAGTCGAGCGTGGTCGAGATCTACATCTCCTACCTCCGCAAGAAGATCGATGCCGGCCGCTCGCCGATGATCCACACCGTGCGCGGTGCCGGGTACCTGCTTAAGCCCGCCGAGCAGTGACCCTCCCCGGCCGCCCCACGTTCGGCGACTTCGCGACCCGCTCCGCCCTGCGGAACTCGCGCAGCGGTCGGCGGGCCCCGTGGACCCTGCGGCGGAGGATGGTGGTCGCCGTGGTCGCGCTCGTCGCGGTGACGGCGGGGATCGTGGGCACGGTCAGCGTGGTCTCGCTCCGCCACATCCTCTACGAGAGCACCGACACGGCGCTCGCCCAGTCGCTCAAGCGCCTCCAGAAGTTCGACGGGCCGAGCCCCTACGTCGGCGCCTCCGGCATCGAGCGGGCGACCACCTGCCCCGGCAGCAGCTACGGGAGCGGTCCCAGCCAGAACCTCAGCACCATCACGGCGGCACGCGGCGAGGACGGCTCCTTCACCGGCGCGTACATCGACCGCGACGGCGCGTGTCAGCAGTTCGCCGAGGAGCCGGACTCGGTCCTGACGGCCGCCGTCGATGCCGGCGGCGCGACCACCACGATCGACCTCGGCGACGTCCTGGGCCAGTACCGGGTGCGCGCGACGGTGATCGACGGCGAGGTCGTCGTGGTCGGGGTCCCGCTGGGCGACGTCACCGACACGCTCGCCTCCCTCTCGTGGGCGGTCGTGGTCGTCGTCCTGCTCGCGATGCTGGTCGTGGCCCTGCTCGCCATGGCGATCATCCGCGTGGCGCTACGCCCGCTTGAGCGGGTGGAGGCCACGGCGACGAGGGTCGCCGAGCTGCCCCTCGAGCGTGGTGAGGTCGAGCTGGTCGAGCGCGTCCCGGAGGAGGACGCCGACACCCGCACCGAGGTCGGCCGGGTGGGCGCCGCGTTCAACCGCATGCTCGATCACGTCACCGGGGCCCTGGAGTCACGGCAGGCGAGCGAGAACAAGGTGCGCCAGTTCGTCGCCGACGCCTCGCACGAGCTGCGCACGCCGCTCGCGGCGATCCGCGGCTACGCCGAGCTACCCCGACGCGGCGAGGTCGAGCTGCCCGAGACGGCGGCCTACTCCCTCGACCGGATCGAGTGGGCCGCCACCCGGATGACCTCGCTGGTCGAGGATCTCCTGCTGCTCGCCCGGCTCGACGAGGGCCGTGACCTCGAGAAGGCTCCCGTCGACCTGACCCTGCTGCTGATCGACGCTGTCTCGGACGCCCACGCGGCCGGACCCGACCACGAGTGGGACCTGGAGCTTCCGGAGGAGCCGATCGAAATCCGCGGTGACGACTTCCGGTTGCACCAGGTGGTGGGGAACCTCCTGCGCAACGCGGCCGTGCACACCCCTCCCGGCACACGGGTGGTGGCGGCGCTCGCCGAGGGGCGCTCGGCGGGTCGGCCGATCGCCGTGGTGACGGTCACGGACTCCGGTCCCGGTATCGCCCCCGAGCTGATGCCGCGGCTCTTCGAGCGATTCGCCCGCGGCGACTCCTCGCGCGCCCGCACGACCGGATCGACGGGGCTGGGCCTCGCGATCGTCGCGGCGGTCGTCGATGCGCACGGCGGGCGCGTGCTCGTCGACTCGGAGCCGGGTCGGACGAGCTTCCGCGTGGAACTCCCTGCGGGGTGACGCCCCCGCCGCGCCGGCGGCATCCCGTGGTCGCTAGACCGAGACGCCCAGACGTCGGCGCGCGTCGTCGAGGGTCCGGACGACCTGCACCACCTCGTCGAGCGGATGCAGCGGCGATTCCGTGCGACCCTCCGCGACGTACTGCGCGAGGTGCAGCGCCTCCCAGGCGAGCCCTTCGCCGCCTCGGAGCGGCGACCGGTCGGTCCACGTCCCGCTCTCGGAGCCGCGCGTCAGCGTCACGGCGCTCGGGCTCCAGAACGGAGAGTGCACGTCGATCCGCCCGTCGCGTCCGGCCACCCACGCGGCCTGCGGAGTGTCGGCCAGCACGGTGGACGTCGCTATCGACTGCACGCCGTCGGCATGCCGCCCGACGATCGTCGCGGTCGCGTCGACTCCGGTCTCGGTGAGGCTCCCCGACACCTCAGTGCTCTGCGGGGTGCCGGCGATCATCGAGACGAACGAGGAGGCGTACACGCCGACGTCGAGCAGGCCGCCGCCCGCGAGCGCCGGGTCGAAGATGCGGCTCGTCGGATCGAAGGGGAACGCCCCGCCGAAGTCGGCCGAGACCAGTGCGAGCGGGCCGACGCCGCCGTCGGCGACCAGCCGGCGCACCACGTCCGTGTGCGGGAGGTAGCGCATCCACATGGCCTCCATCGCGAAGACTCCGGCGTCGCGGGCGGCGTGCACGATCATCTCGGCCTCGCCCGGAGTCGGAGCGAAGGGCTTCTCGACCAGGATGTGCTTGCCCGCCGCGATGGCGAGCAGGGCCTGACGGGCGTGCTCGGAGTGGGGCGACGCGATGTAGACGACGTCGACCTCGGGGTCGTCCACGACCGCGTCGTAGCCGGCCGAGGCGCGCTCGATGCCGAAACGCTGAGCGAACTGCTGGGCGCGCTCGAGGGACCGGGAGCCGACGGCGACGACGCGCTGCCGAGTGTGCTTCTGCAGGGCGCCGACGAAGCTCCCGGCGATCGAGCCCGGAGCGACGACCCCCCAGCCCAGAACAGGGGAATCGAGGAGGGAGGGGAGCCGTGGTTCCGGGAGCGTCAGTGCCATCCGTCCACGCTATCCCGAGCTCCGCGGCCCGCCCCGCTCGAGCGTCCAGGAGTCGTCGTGCTCGGTCGTCGAGTACGACGACTCCTGTGTTCTCTCGGGGTCTCGGCGCCCTAGGGTGTGACCGCGCGCGGAGCGGCGGCGGAGGAGGACACATGCCTGAGTGGTACACCCTGGGTGTCGTCGGTGCGGTCATCGTGGTCGTGGTGGTGGCGATCGTCCGGTTCCGCCAGAACCCGGTGCTCGTGCTCGCGGTCGGTGCCGCAGCGATCGGGCTCCTGACCGGGCTCGGACCGGTCGACACCGTCTCGACGATGACCCGCGGGTTTGGCGAGGTGATGAGGGAGGCGGGCCTCCTCATCGGCTGGGGCGTGCTGATCGGCGCGATGCTCAACGAGATGGGCGCCGTGGTGCGCCTCGTCGAGGGCCTGATGCGGATCTTCGGCCGCCGCGGCATCCCGTACGCACTGGGCCTCTCGTTCGCGACCTATCTGCAGACGATCTTCGTCGACGCGCTCATCGTCATCGCGGCGCCGCTCGCGCGGAGGATCGCGCCCCGGCTCGGTCGCGCGGGCACCGGCATCGTCGCCGTCACCTTCGCCGTCGGGCTCGAGATGGGGATCGTGATGATGGTCCCTGCATTCGCGGCGGTCGCCCTCGCGGGCCTGCTCGGCGTGCCGCTCGGCGTGATGATGCTCGGCGGGTTCGCCGTCGTCGCACCGACCGTCGTGGTCACGATCCTCCTGATGTCCCTCGCGTTCCGCATGGGTCTCTGGGACCCGGCTCGCGACGAGCAGGCCCTGCTGCGCGACGAGGTCCCGGTGCCCGTGGCGGCGTCGGGAGGCGAGTCGGGGCCCACCAGCCCCGACTTCTCGTTCCCGGGACACCCCGCCCCCGAGGGATCCGCAGACTCCTATGCCCCGCGCGAACGTCCCCTCCTGCTGCTCTTCGCCCCGATGCTCGTCGCGCTCCTGCTCATCGCCTCCGAGGCCGTGCTCACGGTCGCCGGAGCCGAGGTGCCAGTACTGCAGTTCCTGGGCGATCCCGTGATCGCCCTGCTGATCGCCGTGATCGCGACCGGAGCGATCGGCCGCTCGGTGGTCGGAGCGAAGCGGATCGAGAAGGCGGTCGCGAAGGGCTTCCAGGACGGCGGCCAGATCTTCCTGCTCACCGGGGTCGGCGGCAGCCTCGCGGCTATCATCGCGGAGGGCGACCTCGGCGAGCTGCTGAAGGGCTACTTCTCGGCGTCGGCGACCGCGCCGCTGATGCTCGTCTGGCTGATGGCGGCCGCCCTGCACATCGCGGTCGGCTCGGTGACGCTCTCGGCGATCACGGCCGCCGGAGTCGTGGCACCGGTCGCGGCGACGCTGGGCCTCGATCCGCTCCTGGTGGCGCTCGCCGCCGGCTCGGGTGCCCTGTTCTGCATCCACGTCACGTCGAACACCTTCTGGCTACTGCAGAGCTTCCTCGGCCAGTCGGTGCGCGGCGCCCTCAAGTCGGTGACGGTCGGCGTCTCGCTCGCCTCCGTCCTCGCCCTGGGTATGACGCTGCTGCTCTCGCTGGTGCTGCGCTGACGACTCTTCGTGCGGAGAGCCGTGGCGGGCGGACCCGCGCGAAGGGTCGATCCATGAGCGCGCGACCGCAGCGGGGAATCCGCCGGGGGTGGATCGCCGTCGCGGTGGTCTTCGCCGCGGGAGTCCTCGTCGTCCTGGCCAGCGTCGGATCGGGCAGCTGCACCGATGACGTGAGCGCGACCGGTGTCTGCACGAGCGACTCGCCCGTCGACTCCGTGGAGCGCTGGATCGCGGTCGGAGGCGCCGTCATCGCCTACGCGCTCCTGCCTGCCTTCCGCCGTCGCTGAGCGCGGCCGTCCCCGGATCGATCCGCCGCGAACGGCCCCCGGCTCGAGCGCGGGCGAGCCGTTCCCGCTGACCCGGTCCTTCGATCCGAGGAGCGCCGACGACGACCCGAGGCCGCCCTCAGCTGAAGCGCCCGCCCGCGCCTCCGTCGGGTGCGATCGACTGGATCTCGGCGAGGTCGTCGTCCGTCAGAACGGCCGCCGCGGCCGCCGCATTCTCCTCGACGCGTCGAGGGCTGCGGGAGCCCGGGATCGGGACGATGTAGTCCTTGCGGGCGAGCAGCCACGCCAGCGCCAGCTGTGAGAGGCTCGCGCCCTTGCGCTCGGCCAGCGCCGAGAGCCGGCCCACGATCGCGAGGTTCGCGTCGAAGTTCTCGTCGTTCCACCACGCCAGGCCGCGTCGGAAGTCGGTCTCGTCGTAGCGGTCGCGGTGCTGGACGGCTCCGGTCAGGAAGCCCCGCGCCAGAGGCGAGTAGGAGACGAATCCGATCCCGAGCTCCTCGACGGCCGGGAGGATCGGCTCGACGTCGTGCGCGAAGATCGAGTACTCGGTCTGCAGGGCCGTGATCGGGTGGACCGCGTGGGCAGCGCGGAGCAGATCGCCGTCCGCCTCCGAGAGACCGAGGTACTTGACCTTCCCCTCGTCGATGAGCTCCTTCATCGTTCCGATGACGTCCTCGATCGGCACCGCGGGGTCGGGGCGGTGCTGGTACAGCAGATCGATGGAGTCGGTCCTGAGATTGCGGAGGCTGTTGGCCACGACCTCGCGGATGTGCTCGGGCCGGGAGTCGACTCCGAACTCGCGGGTGACGCCGAACTTCGTCGCGAGGACGATTTCGTCGCGGAAGGGTGCGACGGCGCGTCCGAGGAGCTTCTCGCCCTCACCCCAGCCGTACATCTCCGCCGTGTCGAAGAGCGTGACTCCGAGCTCGTGAGCGCGGCGGATGGTCGCGATCGATTCGGTGTCGTCGCTCGGCCCGTAGCCCATGGCGGCGCCCATTGCGCCGTAGCCGATGGCCGAGACCTGGAGGCCCTCGGTGCCGAGGGCGCGCTGATGGGGAGATCCTGAAGGTGTCATAGTGACACTCTACGACATAACTGTCTGAATCAGACATTATTGTCCGACTATGCTCGGCTCATGCGCGATCAGAGGACGAGCCTGCGGGAAGTGACGCGCGATGCTGTCCGTGCCCGGATCTCCGCCACCGCCATCGACCTGTTCGCCGAGCACGGCTTCGATGAGGTGACGGTCGAGCAGGTCGCTGCCGAGGTCGGCATCTCGACGCGCAGCTTCAACCGCTACTTCCCAGCCAAGGAGGATGCGGTGATCGGCGACACGGCGGCTTGGGGCGAGCACGTCCGCGAGGCGCTCGTCGCGCGCCCGCTGGACGAGCCGGTGTGGGACTCTCTGCGCCACTCCTTCCTCTCCCTGCTCGCTCTCTCCGACGCCCACGACGATCGCCAGAAGCGCGCGATCCGCGTCCTCGGCAGCACCCCGTCCCTCCGTGCGCGCAACCTCGAGAAGCACCTGCAGTGGGAGCAGCTGCTCTCGCCCGTCGTCGCCTCCCGCTCGAGAGGTGACGACGCCGAGGTGCGGGCACGTGCGATCGTGCAGTCGAGCCTCGCCTGCTTCGATGTCGCGATCGCGACCTGGGCCCGGCGCGACGAGACCCGGAGTCCCGCACAACTCGTCACCGCCTGTTTCGCCGCTCTCCGCGACTCCTGAGGGCGCGTCGTGCTCCGCCCACGGCCGTCGCCCAGGTCCTCCTCCTCGCCTACAGCGCGCTGTGGCTCGTCGTCACCCTGGACACGCTGTGGCTGGCGCGGTTCGTGAAGGTCGAACCGCGCGCCCGTGCAGCGTTGGCGGCGACGGTCCTCGTTCTCCTTGCGTCAGTTGGAACAGCGGGCTACGGCAGTCACCTCATCGGGATCTCGCGCGAGCTGCTCTCGAACGTGTTCGGCGACGGCCAGATCGCGGCGCCCGTCGACGGCCGGTACAACATCCTCCTGCTGGGCGACGACGCTGCTCGCGTCGTTCGTGACGATGCTCCCCGTCGACGACGCCGCCGCGTCCACGCTCAGCGACCCGTTCGACCCCGAGGTGCTCGTCGCGACGAGCATGCGGGCCGGTGCGCTCGACGAGGCGCAGATCGACCTCGGCGAAGGGCCCCCCTGGAGGGCCTATCGGAGCGGACGGCCTGACGAGCTGAACGTCTCGCGCGCCGAGGACGTCGGCGCATGGCTCTTCTTCTGCTCCGACCTCGCGGCGGCCGGCGTGCAGTCGGTGCTCTGCGTCCTCCTCGTCCTCGGCACGCTCGGCGTCGGCGCCGTCTCGCTCTACTGCGACGCATCGGTCGTGCTCGAGCCCGAGGAGCTGCGTGTAGCGAGGGGCCTCGCCGCCGTCCTGGCCCGCGCGATCATCGCGCAGGCGCTCGAGAGGGCGCAGAGCGGAGGCGGCACGCACGACGCGACCCTTTCCCGCTGCGAGGTCCATCAGGCGACCGGGATGGTCGTCAGCCAGACCGGATCCTCCATCGACGATGCACTGCTGCTGATCCGCGCGCACGCCGTCGCCACCGGCACGACCGTCCGCGAGGTCGCGTCGCGCGTCGTCGCGCGAACCCTGGACTTCACTCCCGACGCCGCGTCGGACGACGGAAAGTAGGACCTCGCATGCCCCCAGCGAGCGGATGCACCTCATCGAGGCACTGCAGCTCTCGGCCGGCGACGGTCCGTGCATGGAGTCGTACACCACCGGATCCGCGATCACGGCGGGCACGCTCGACGACATCCAGAGCCGGTGGCCGGCGTTCGCCGACGCGGTGGGGGAGGACGAGCCGGTCGAAGCTGCGATCGACGTTGGCGCTCCACTGGAACGCCCCGGCCGTCTCGTAGGAGACGAACCCGTGCAGGGTGGAGCGGAAGGCGCGGATCGCGTCGATGGCGTCGTCCCCGTCGAGCCGGTAGGCGGTGAGCACGTCGGCGATCACCTGGATCGCCGCCACCGAGATCGCCTCGTCCTCGACGTCGCCGGGCGCCGGCATCCGGTTGGCCGCCTCGCAGCGGGCGGGGTGCTGCAGCGCCCACCCGCGGTACGCGTGCGACATCGCCGAGATCGCCTCCGCTCCCGAGCGGCCGGCGGAGGCCCTCGCGAGCACCTCGCCTAGGTCGCGCTTGGCCCGGACGGCGATGTCGCGGTGCAGGCCAGCCATCGAGTCGATGTGCTTGTAGAGGGAGGGCTGACGGACGCCGAGCCGCTCGACGAGGGCGGAGAGGGTGAGCGTCGCGAGACCGACCTCGTCGGCCATCGCGGCAGCCTCCTCCGCGACGCGGTCCCGGGTCGGTCCGGCCCTAGGTACGGGTGCCGTCGTTCGCTGGAGTCATGGAGGCTTATGCAAAACTCCGATTTGTCGACCCGGATGGCGCCCCCGACCAGGCCTTTCGTGGGGTGTGCTGAGGGTTTTGCATAAGCCTCTTGGTCGTGCAGTGCTCGAAAGCTTCCACACGCCGAAATCGTGCAGATTGTACGCATCTATTGGCCAGGATTCACTCAGCAACTATCTATGTCTCATTCAGCACAAATTCATGCCTCAGACTCCCACAGAAGCGGGTCTGTTGCAGATGAAGCCCCGCCTGTATGTTGTGCCAAAACAACCAACAGGAGGCATCATGCAGATGCATAAGAAGATTGGATGGACCGTTATGTGCGGGGTATTGCTTGCCTCAACGGTGGTGCAGGGCGGGGCTGCTAGCGCCGAGGAGAGCGACGGCGTACTCGAAGCATTGACCGACGTCACGGCTCAATCCGCGTCGACAGCCACGAGAGTTCTCGATAACGTCGCCGTTGTTCCCATGGATAACGCGGGCAACTCGGCTGTCGACACGACCGTCCAGGGCGCGGAGGTCGTTATTCCGACTGACCTGTCCGACCCGGTCAACCTTTGGATCCCGGGGTCGGACGCGGGAATGACAATCTCGTTGCCGTTCTCAGACAAAGCCTCATCGGCCGAAGTTCTCAGCCCCGGTATTGTTTCATTCAACAACAACAACACCAGCACGGCAGCTGTCACCAAGGATGACGGGAGCCTCGTCATCGCAACCGTCATCGACAGCAGCGACGCTCCCGATCGGTACACCTACACGGTGAACGGTGCTCCGGGCAGTTCCCTTCAGGCGCAGACCGACGGAACGGTTTTCCTGATGGACGAAGCGAACGAAAACATCCTCGGCGGATTTCTGCCTGCCTGGGCTCGCGACGCGGCAGGCAACGACGTACCTACTCGCTACGAAATCACCGGCAGCGAACTGACGCAGATCGTAGACCTGAGCTCGCCTGACATCGTCTTCCCAGTGGTTGCCGACCCTCAAGCCGGCTACACCCTCCTCGAGGGTGTCTGGAAGAACAGGCCGGGCGGATACTCCTACGGCACCGGCTCGCAGTGGTCCACCCGGCTCAGCGCATGGGGAGCCACAGTATGGGCTTCGGGCCTCGTCGGACACCAGACGGTGAAGACGCAGGGCTGGGTCGAGTGGGTCAACGGAGTTGCCCCGACCACGACCACTATTCACCAGCAGTTTGACTGCCATGCGGTCTTCGGATACGCAATCTGGAAAGCGGGGATCTGGTGGGACTTCGAGACTGCTCGCCAATCCCACCCGAATTGGTTTACTGACCCGAAGGACTGCAATTGGCCGTGATTACATCCCAATGGAACTCACGAGCAAGGCTTGTTGCGTGGATTGTTGTAGTTGGTCTTATTGCGCTCGCCCTGCTCATCACGCTACTCATCGCCGTGATAACCGCGACAATTCTCGTCGATCAGATTCCGGGAGGCGACGCCGGACTCGCGACCACGCCAGAACTTGAATCGGCTTACAAAACCATGAACTGGTCGTTCCCAACCTTAATCGGTGTAGTTGCGATCGGGATTCTTGTGCCACTCATCGCTAAGCGCAGAGGGCGCGATCGAGCAAAATCCCGATGAATCACGCCGGGTGCGATAGCACCTCGTATTGAGCAGCGAGGTGGTGACCGCTCCAGGTCGTCACCTCGCCGTTCTTCTTGGCCGAGTCGGCACTCTCACCCAGACCGGCTCCGTGTTCGGCTTCGAGACGGGGAGGTCGCCGCGAGCATGCTCGTCCCCAGTCCTAGCCAGCGACTCCGAGTGAGCACAGAGTGCCGCCACCGAATGAGCAACTCCACACGCAGAGCACAGCAGGCGCCCGGAGCGTCCCGCTGGACGATCCCCAAACGGGACGCCGCCAAGGATCCACACCGCGGACTCCAAGCCGAAACGCTGAGCGAACTGCTGGGCGCGCTCGAGGGACCGGGAGCCGACGGCGACGACGCGCTGCCGCCTGTGCTTCTGCAGAGCGCCGACGAAGCTCCCGGCGATCGAGCCCGGAGCGACGACCCCCCAGCCCAGAACAGGCAAGCTCCGAGCGGGGGAGTCGAGGAGGGAGGGGAGCCGTGGTTCCGGGAGCGTCAGTGCCATTCGTCCACGCTATCCCGAGCTCCGCGGCTCGCCCCGCTCTCGTCCGCCACGAGACTCCGGGACGTGTCGTCCCGGATGCTCGAGTCCTGCGCTCGCTCGGCAGCCGCGACGCCCCGGGTGCGACCGCGTTCGGTGCGACGACCGGAGGAGGACGTCGTGCCCGAGTGGAAACACCCCGTCGGTGCGAACGTCAGATCGACGGGGCCGCTGTCGAGGAAACAGGGGTCGGCCCTGCGGCGCTCAGACGCCCCAGTTCGCCGACGGCGCGCGGATCGCCGAGATGGTGACCTCGTCGTCCGCGATCGCCATCACGGAGTTCACCAGATCGGAGCCGTCGGAGGACCCGACCGAGGTCGCGTCGAACAGGAAGAGCCCGGCGGCCCCGGCGCCTGCGCTCTCGGGATGCTCTGCGCGCACGTCGGCGGTCGCGTCGCCCACCGAGACTCCGCCCAGGGTGCTGACCGCGACATCGCCGACCGCGGGGGCGGTTGCGCCGACCAGGAAGTCGGGCTCGGGGTACTCCGGCTCCGGATCGCCCGCGTCGTAGACCTCGGTGTCCTTGACGGTGAATCCGGGCCAGGTGTAGGCGCGCGAGCGGAACCCCTCGTAGGGCACGTCGTCCGACTCGGTGGGAGTGCTGCCGAACGCCTCCGTGAGCGCCGCGATCGCGCCTGTCCCGTTGCGGTAGTCCCAGGTGCCGAGCCCGGCTCCGGAGGCGTCCACCAGCGAGAACGAGGTCGGGCCGATCAGCAGGCTCGTCGCGTCCGACATCGCGGGCTCCGGTGGGCCCGATACGCCAGGGGTGGGCGTCGGGGATCCGGGATCGCTCGCCGTCGGAGCGGTGGAGGAGGCCGGCGCGGGGTCGGTCGAGACCGGAGCGGTGGCAGCCTCCCCGGTGGAGGACGTCGGCTCCGTTCCCGGTTCGACGGGGACGCAGCCGGCCAGAGTGGCGGCGACGACGGCCGTCACGACGGCGGCCGCGAGGGTGCGGGAACGGATGCGCATGGTGGAGGGCCTTCGGAGACGGAGGGCGGGGGCCCCGGATCGTCCCCCTCCGCTCATCCTCGGGCCGAGGAGCCCCCATCAGGCATGCTGCGCGATAACGATCCGGTACGACCTGACCGAGGACGACGTCAGTACACGAACCACTGCAGCCACTCGCGGTTGTGCGCGTGCACGAGCGCGAGGAACACGACCAGGTCGAAGAGCAAGTGCACGCAGATCACGTAGGTGAGCGACTTCGTCTTCGAGAAGATGTAGCCCTGCAGCAGGGCGAAGGGGATCGTGAACGCCGGAGCCCACTCGCGGTAGCCGAGCTCCCAGAGGAACGACACGAACACCACCGCCTGCAGGATGTTCGCCTGCCAGATCGGGAGGTGGCGGCGCAGCACGGCGAACACGACGCAGATGAAGAACAGCTCGTCCCAGATGCCGACGAACCCGACGCCGACGAACAGGCGCGCGATCTCGTCGGGCGCAGAGATCGCCGGCCAGTTCAGGTAGGCGCCCGAGCGGATGAAGTAGAACGGCAGCAGGATCCAGCCGAGCACGACGACCGCCGGTAGATACGACTTCTCGAGGGTCGTCCAGCGCTGACCGGTCCGCAGCGGGAAGCGGATGATCCGCCGCTTCGTCCCGTAGTGGTCGATCGCCCAGGGCACGGCGACGGCCGCCGAGAGCACGAACCCCATCAGCGCCATGTTGGGGTAGTCGAGGTTGGCCTCGACCGAGATCGTGCTGACGATGACGAGCCCCGCCGCGATCAGCGACAGGTCGACGGCGAGAGTGCGGTCGATCAGGAGCGCCAGCAGGAGGCTCGCCGCGAGCACGAGGTAGCCCGCGATCGGCAGGCGCAGACCGAACAGCAGCAGTGCCGAGAGCGAGATCCCCGCGGCCGGGGCGAGCGCGGGTTTCACGGGTCCAGGGTAGGCGGAGGAGCCTGCCTCCGGGGTGCATTCACAGTGAAGTGTTATCACCATGAAGCTATCATGATCGGAGGCGGCACGAGGTCGTCACGGAACGGAAGCGATCCACGATGCCCACCACCTCCACCCCCCGCGTCCTCGTCACCGGCGCGAGCATCGCCGGACCCGCGCTCGCCTGGGGTCTCGAGCGCTCCGGATTCGACGTCACGGTGCTCGAGCGCTCGCCCGCCCAGCGCGAGACCGGGCAGAACATCGACGTCCGCGGCATCGGCAGAGACGTCGTCGACCGGATGGGCATCCGCGAGACGGTGCTGCAGAACCTCACGGGGGAGCAGGGCACTCGGTACGTCGACGACTCCGGGCGCCCCTACGCCCTGTTCCCCCGAGCGGAGGGGGAGGACGGCCCGACCGCTGAGATCGAGATCCTCCGCGGTGCCTTCGCCCAGATCCTCGTCGATCTCGTCTCGGACTCTGTCGACCTGCGATACGGCGACTTCATCGCCGGTGTCGAGCAGGATTCCACCGGTGTCGACGTCCGGTTCGACAGCGGAGCCGCCGAGCGCTTCGATCTCGTCGTCGTCGCCGAGGGGCGCAGCTCGCGGACACGGCGGCTCCTCTTCGCCGACGAGACCGAGTACCGCGACTTCGGCGTCAGCATCACCTACGGCACGATCGACCGCCTCGACTCCGACGTCGACCAGTGGGACTGGTACACCGCCACGAAGGGCCGGGTCGCCTCGATCCGCCCGGACAACCTCGGGACGATCCGCGCGAGCATGTCGTTCGAGTCCGAGCCGATGGGGTTCGAGAAGCTGCCGGTCGACGCGCAGATGTCGATCCTGCGCGAGCGCTTCCGAGGTGCGGGCTGGCAGACCGAGCGCATCCTCGACGGATTCGCCGCCCGCCCCGACGAGTTCTACACGCAGCGGATGGAGCAGGTGGTCGTGTCGCGCTGGAGCAAGGGCCGTGTCGTCCTCCTCGGCGACTCGGCGTGGGGATCCGGTCCGACGGGCATGGGCACGACGCTCTCGCTCGTCGGCGCTCACATCCTGGCCGGAGAGCTCGCGGCGGCCGGTCCTCCGCAGCAGGCCTTCGCCCGCTACGAGCGACTGCTGCGCCGGTACGCCGACAGTGCGCAGGGCCTTCCGCGCGGCGGGGCGCGACTGCTGCACCCGTCGTCCCGGGCGGGAGTCAGGGCGATGCAGACCCTGCACCGCGCGGCCTCCGCCGCACCGCTACGCCGCCTCGCGCAGAGCGCCCTGCTCACCAGCGCGCGGAACGTGCCCGAGCTGCCGGCCTACCCGAGCCTCAGGGCGTGACGCGCGTCGGCCGTGACACGGCAGAATCCCCTGCATGACAGACCTCCGTTCCGAGACGCTCGAGGCCCTCCGTCGCTACGCGGTGCGCTACCAGGAGTCGTCGCACCACTTCGCGACATGGATGCGGCTCCCCACGACCGACGGCGTGGCACTGGGCGAGATCCTCTGGGCCGAGAACGCGGGCGACCCGCTCTCGGCGGCGCGACTCCGGCTGCGGATCGGTCTGACGTCGGGCGCGACGAACGCCCTCGTCAACCGCCTCGAGGAGCGCGGCCTCGTCCGCCGCAGCCGAGAGAGCACCGACCGGCGCATCGTCAGCCTCCGCGTCACCGAGACGGCGCGGCGCCAGAGCAGCGGGTTCCTCGGCAGCCGTGCCGAGGAGCTGGACGCCGCCCTCGCGGACTACGATTCGGCGACCCTCACGACGATCCGCGACTTCCTGGACCGGTTCGCCGGCATCCTCCCGATCGGCGAGTCCGCGTGATCGTCGCGGCCGCGCACCGGCCGGAGGCGCGTGCACGGCAGAATGGGTCGGGATGACCTCCACACCGCCTCCGCTCGGCCTCCTCCTCGACGTCGACGGCCCCATCGCCAGCCCCGTGACGCGCACCATCTCGATCCCGGCGATCGCGGACGACCTCGTCGCGCTCGCCAACGCGGGGATCCCGCTCGTGTTCAACACGGGTCGCTCCGACGCGTTCCTGCGCGAGCGCGTGCTGCCCTCGCTCCTCGAGCGGGGCGTCTCGCCCGAGGCGCGCATCGTCTGCGTCTGCGAGAAGGGCGCGGTGTGGTTCACCGTCGACTACCGCGGCACCTCGGAGCCGATCGTCGACGAGTCGCTCGCGATCCCCGAGGCGGTGGCCCGCGACCTCGAGCGGATGATCCGCTCCGACTACGACGACCTCGTCTTCTTCGACGAGACCAAGCGCGCGATGGTCTCGGCGGAGCAGCTCGTCGACCTCCCAAGCGAGGACTACCTCGAGCGCCAGCTGGTCTTCGACGCCGACGCGCTGCAGATCATGACGGCCGCGGGCCTCGGAGTCGAGCGCCGCGGCATCCGCTACCCGAACGAGCAGGGGACGGTCGACTACCGCATCGACCCGACGGTGATCTCGACCGACATCGAGTCGAACCGCCTCGGCAAGGACTTGGGCGCCCAGCGCGCCGTCGAGCTGCTCGGCGCGACGGGGGCGATCCCGCAGCGCTGGCGCACGGTCGGCGACTCCCGGAGCGACTACGCCATGGCCGACTGGCTGTTCGAGCACGCGTACGACGTCGCCCACGTCGACGTCCGCCCGGCGGAGGGCGTGCCCGAGAAGCCCTACCCCGTGCTCGTGGTCGACGGCCTGGTCAACGACGAGGCCGGCGCGAGCGTGCTGAAGCGCTGGACCGAGCTCGTCGCCGACGAGACGACCCCCGAGGTCGGCGGCGGGATCTCGCTCCACTCCCGCGACTGATCCGCCACCCCTCGTCCGCATCCACGGGGGTCGCTAGCGTTCGAGGCATGAGAATCGCAGTCACCGGTGGATCCGGCAAGCTCGGCCGCAGCGTCGTCACCCGCCTCCGGGCATCGGGCCACGACGTGTTCAACCTCGACCGTGCGGGGGAGCGCGGGGCGGGCTTCGTCCGCACCGACGTCTCCGACTACGGCCAGGTCGTCGACGCCCTGCAGTCGGTGAACGACCAGTACGACGGAGTCGACGCCCTGGTGCACCTCGCCGCGATCCCGGCTCCCGGGATGGTCCCCGACATCGCCACCTTCCACAACAACATGACGTCGACGTTCAACGTCTTCCACGCGGCGATCCGCGCGGGGATCCGCACCATCGTGCACGCGTCGAGCGAGACCGTCCTCGGCCTGCCGTTCGACGAGGCACCGCCCTACATCCCCGTCGACGAGCAGTACCCGGCCCGCCCGGAGTCGGTGTACTCGCTGACCAAGGTGCTCGAGGAGGCGCTCGCCGTCGAGCTCTGCCGCTGGCACCCCGACCTCACGATGATCGGCCTGCGCTTCTCGAACGTCATGGACGAGGCGGACTACGCCGAGTTCCCGTCGTTCGACTCCGACGCCCTGGCCCGCAAGTGGAACCTCTGGGGCTACATCGACGGCCGCGACGGTGCCCAGGCGGTCGAGAAGGCGCTCGAGCTCGACGCGACCGGTTACGACCGCTTCATCATCGCGGCCGCCGACACCGTCATGACGCGGCCCAACGCCGAGCTGGTCGCCGAGGTCTTCCCCGGCGTCGAGATCCACGGCGAGCTCGGAGTGAACGACACCCTGCTCTCGATCGACCACGCCCGCGAGGTCCTCGGCTACGCCCCCGAGCACTCCTGGCGCGACTCGCAGAGCTGACGCCCCACCGGGAGCACCTCCGGCTCGCAGAAACACGTTCGGCTCGCAGGAATCCGCGGATTCTGCGAGCCGAACGTGGTGTCACGAGCCGGAGCTCAGGAGGTCAGACCTCAGTCGGGGATGTAGTTGAACGAGTCGGGGTCGGGCCCGGTCCGCTGGTCGCGGTTGAGCGCCGTGATCGCCGTCATCGACTCGTCGTCCAGCTCGAAGTCGAAGAGCGCGAAGTTCTCCTCGACGCGGGCGCGCGTCACCGACTTCGGGAAGACGATGTCGCCGCGCTGGAGGTGCCAGCGCAACACGACCTGGGCGGGGGAGCGGCCGACGTTGCCGGCGATGCGCGTGATGGCTTCGTCGTCGAGGACGAGCCCCTGCGCGATCGGCGACCACGCCTCCGTGGCGATGCCGTGCTCCGTGCCGTAGGCGCGCAGCTCCTCCTGGGTCAGGTAGGGGTGGACCTCGATCTGGTTCACGGCCGGGACGATGGTCGCCTCGGCGCGGAGCCGGTTGAGGTGGTTGGTCTGAAAGTTGGAGACGCCGATCGCCTTCGCCTTGCCGCTGCGGTAGATCTCCTCCATCGCCTTCCAGGTCTCCAGGTAGTCGCCCACGTTCGGCAGCGGCCAGTGGATCAGGAAGAGGTCGACGTAGTCGAACTGCAGCTCGCCGAGGGTGACGTCGATCGCGGCGAGAGCGTCCTCGCGAGCGTGGAAGCCGTTGTTCAGCTTGCTCGTGACGAAGACCTCCGAGCGGTTCAGGCCGGAGGCGCGGACGGCCTCGCCCACGCCGGCCTCATTGCCGTACATCTCGGCGGTGTCGATGTGGCGGTAGCCGACCTCGAGCGCCGCGAGGGTGGCGTCCTTGGTCTCGGCGGGGTCGATCTGGAAGACGCCGAATCCCAGCTGGGGAATCTCGATTCCGTTGTTCAGGGTGATCGTGGGGACAGTGTTCTCGTCCGTGCTCATACTCGAGCGTCCTTTCGTCGGTGTGCAGATTCCAGTCCAGGCCCCGGAGCCTCTCGGCTGCAAGGCCTTGCGCGGCGCGCGAACACGACGAAGGCCCCGGCGCGGACGCGGGGGCCTTCGAGTCGCGTGATGCTTACGCGCGGGACTTGCGGCCCGTGATCGCGCCGTAGATCAGCAGGACGATGATCGCGCCGACCACCGCGAGGATGATGCTGACGACGTTGAAGCCCATCGGGTCGTCGCGCCCGAAGAGCGCTCCACCGATGAATCCGCCGAGCAGCGCGCCGACGATGCCGAGGATGATGGTGATGATCCAGCCACCGCCCTGCTTGCCGGGGAGGATGAGCTTTGCGAGTGCCCCGGCGATGAGGCCGAGGACGATCCAACCGATGATGCCCATGGTGTTTTCTCCTTCGTGTCAATGCTCGATCGGCCGTTCCGATGCGAGCGTCGACGCCGGTCGTGATGGCGTCGTGAGTCGAGTGGTGACGGTCAGCGGAGGGAGCGCTGCACCTTGTCGCGAGCCTTGGCCGCGACCTTGGCGAAGTGCTTCGCTTCACGCTTCGAGGTCTTCTTGAGCTTCTTGCGCGTCTTCTTCGTGGCCGGGTCGTTCCACACGCCGAGAGCGAGATGACGGAGCTCCTCATAGCGAGCACGACCGGCGCGGGCGCCGAAGACGTACGCGGCGAAGGCGACCAGTGCCAGCAGGACGAGGCGGGGATTCATGCGGTGACCCTTCCGTGGGAGAGCACCGGGTCGTGCTCGACATCCATTTGACTCTCCTGCGCAAGTCGTGACAAACCGGTGCCCGACCATTGACACGGCCCCCTCTCGTCGTGTTCCGCGTGCGCGTATACCCGACTCGGCCGAGGTGGCGGACTCGGCACGGACATCCGCTCTACACAGGACTGGACGCTGTCCCGGTCGAGAAGCGCGCGTGCAGGTAGCGCCCGTAGCCGCCCTCGACGCGGTTGTCGCGGCGCCCGGAGGTGACGACCTCGCCGCGGTCGGTCGCTCCGATCCGCGCGCCGCAGGCCCGCAGCCGCTCGACGAGCAGCACGTCCTCGTGCAGCGGTTCCGAGCCGAAGCCGCCGGCGGCGAGGTACGCGCTCGCCCGCACCCCGAGGTTCGCTCCGTGGATGCTGCCGATCGACTCCTCCCGCGCCCGGATGTCGCGCCAGCGCGCGTATGCCCCGGGGGAGAGATCGGCGGGATCGGGCCGCACGGTCCCGAGGAGAACGTCGTGCCAGCGCGCGTGCTCGACGTGCGCCGCCAGCCAGTCCCGGGGCACGACCGTGTCCGCGTCGGTGCTGGCGATCCAGACCCGCTCGGCCGGTGTCGCGACGGAGGCGAGCGCGTGCGCGATCCCGGCGGAGCGGGCCGCCCCGACGCCGCAGCGTGCGAGCTCCAGAACCTCGGCGCCCGCCGCCCGGGCGTGCTGCGCCGTCGCATCCGTGCAGCCGTCCGCAGCGATGAGGATTCGGACCGCGACGTCCGGCGCCGTGCGGGCGAGGGAGGCCGCGCCGGCCTGCACCGAGGCGATCGCCGAGCCGATCCGCCCCTGCTCGTCGTGGGCGGGTATGACGACGAGGACCTGCTCGATCCGGTTCACGTCAGCCCTGTCCGCCGGGCGACCGAGCGGCCGTCCCGGGAGTGCACCTCGAGCAGCAGGTCCTCCTCCTCGTGCCGCGCGAGACGGTGCAGGCCCAGCCCGGCGACGGCGGCCTGCACCGCGTCCCCGTCGAGCTCGAGCCCATCGATCGGGTGGCGCCAGTGCACGGTGACCAGCTCGCCGGTGGGAGCGAGCGAGTCGCGGATGCTGTGCAGCACGCTCGTCAGCGCCTCTCGGCCGAGGTAGTAGCCCACCTCCGAGAGCACCACCAGGTCGAAGGGTCCGGCCGGCGTGCCTCGGGTGATGTCGTGGTGCGCGACCTGGACGTGGTCGAGCGGAGCGAGCCTCCGCTCGGCCCGCTCGACCGCGGCGGCGGACACGTCGATCGCGAGCAGCCGGTCGGCGCGCACCGCGAGGTCCTCGGCCAGCACCCCGATCGAGGCGCCGATCTCGAGCACCGAGCCGTAGCGCCGCTCGGGGAGGCTCGCGAGCGTGAGGGCCCGCTTGCGCTGCTCGTACCAGCGGCTGGTGTAGCCCCACGGGTCCTCGTGCCGCGCATACAACTCGTCGAAGTAGCTCATCGGATCCTCACCAGCCGGTCGTCTCCCGCGAAGGTCCGCAGGAAGAGAGGATGCAGCACCGGATCTGCGCCCTCCGGCCCGCGGTCTGTCTGGCTCCGGTAACACGCTCGCGCTCGCCGCGTCCGCTCGCGGAGCTCGTCGTCGAGCCCCACGCGCACCAGCGTCTCCCACGGCACCTCGGCGTCCTCCGGCTCGGCCCAGTGCCACAGCCAGATCGGCGCGGCCAGCAGCGGATGTCCGAGATCGCCGGCTGCCTCGGCGCAGACCTCGCCGACCACCCGGTGATCGCGGTGCCCGTCGCCCGCCCAGGTCGAGAGGAGGAGGACCGAGCCGGTGGTTCCCGCGGCGCGCTCGCGCACCTCCCGGCCGATGCGCTCGCGGTGCCCGGGCGTCGCGGAGTCGGGCACGTCGAGGAACGCCAGCCCGATTCCGTCTCCGAGCTGAGCGAGAGCGGCCTCCGCCTCGGCTCGCCGAGTGGCCACGAGTCCGGAGTCGCGCTCGCCGTGCGAGGCGGCTCCGTCGGTCACGATCACCACGTCGACGGGGAGGCCGCGCCTCCTCGCTAGAGCGAGGGTGCCTCCGCAGCCGAGCGTCTCGTCATCGGCGTGCGCGACGACGGCGAGCACCCGGTCCACCCCGGAGGGCAGGGTCAGCAGCGGGAGCCGGTCGCGCCGGCCGTCCTCGCTCCAGCGCTCGAGCGGAGTTCCCTCGAGGCGCCCGTCGAAGGGCCGGCTCACCAGCGGTCCGCCGCACCTGAAGCGAGGACCGCGCGACCGAGGGCCGCGTCGTCGCGCTCGGCGTGATGCTGGCGCACGTAGAGAGTGAGATCGGCGACGCGCTTGCTGTGCTCGGCGTCGAGGGCAAGCGGCGCCGGGCCGAGCGCTCGGCCGGCCCGCACGAGGATCTCCTCCACTGCGCCGGCAACGCTCGCTCGCACGCGCTTGGCGAGCAGGGAGCCGCTGACGCCGTCGGCCCGGCCCGCGTCGATCGCCGCGGCGGCCTCGTCGAGGGCGCGGCGCGAGGCCGAGAGCGCGGTGTCGACGGAGCCGAGCTGCGCGAGGAGGTGAGGGTCGTCGCGTCGGGCGGCGGCCACGGCGACGGCCGACGCGACTCCGAGTGCACCGCCGTGCCAGCAGGCGGCGACGCCGATCCCGCCCCAGGCGAAGCCGGGTCGCGAGAGGTACCAGCCGGGGGCGCCCACGGGCTCGGCTCGGGCGCCGGAGAAGCGGACGGGGCCGCTCGGCACCTCTGCAAGACCGCGCGCGTGCCAGGCGCCGTCGACCGGCAGCGCGGTTCCCTCCCGCAGCGGCACGGCGAAGAGGAGGCGCTCCCCGGAGGCGTCGCCCGCGGGCGCGGTGACCAGCGCGGCATCGAGGCGGTCGGCCAGCGAGCACCACGGCTTCACCCCGTCGAGCCGCCAGGTCCCGCCCTCGCGCCGGGCGACGAGCGGTTCGTCTCCGCCCTCCGCCGCGAAGACTCCCCAGGCGGTGTCGGACGCGAGGCCCAGGTCGTCGGTGGTGAGCCCGGCCTCGCCGAGGATCCCGAGCGCGTCCAGGTGCGGCTCGACGGTGCGGGCGACGCCGAGGTCGTGCCGCGCGAGCCGCTGTAGCAGAGCGTGCAGCTCGGCCGTCCGCCCGGTGCCGGGCCGGGGAGCGTCGGTGCTGAGGGTGCGCGCGAGCGCGAGAGCCCCGGCGACGTCGTCCGGGAGGGACGCGGGGAGAGAGGCGGGTGCGTGCGGATCCATCGACTCCGAAACTACGCAGTCCGAGGGCCCGCAGCGGCCGATTGTCCCCGGCTCGGGGGGATGCTAAGCGTCAGATGTCGAGGGCGTTGATCCGGTGAAGGAGCTCGGCGAAGAGCTCGACCTCCGCGAGGTCCCAGCTGCGTAGCTCCTCGTGCATCAGCGCCTGGTTCGAGCTGCGGATCTCGCGCAGCCGTTCTGCTGTCTGCGGAGTCACCGAGAGGATCGTCGCGCGCCCGTCGCGCGGATCGGGGGCGCGCTCGAGGAAGCCGAGCCGGTCGAGCGCCGTGATCTGGCGGCTGAGCGCCGACTTGTCCATCTCGAGCAGCTCGGCCAGCGCACCGGAGTGCACGGGGCCGCGCCGTTCGAGGGCGGAGAGCGTCTTGTACCCCAGCGGGGTCAGCTCGGGATGCAGCCGTTCGGCGTACGAGCGCATCGCCGCGCGCACGCGGTTGAACAGGGTGCTGAGCTCACCCTCCACGGCGGCGACGGCGGAGTCGGCATCGGAGGAGCGGGACGGACCGGTCATGCCTCCAGCATCGCGCCTCAGGACCGTCAGGCTCGACTTGCGCCCGCGCGCCGCGACGCCGTACTCTGTCCGAAGCCAAAGACCGCCGGTTTCCGGTGAGCGCACGAGCAGGGCCCCGGCCCCGCGGATCGCCGCCGGACGAAGGATTCGCGAAGCGAACGGCCCGCGCAGGTGCAAGAGGTTCAGTTCCGCGATCATCGCGTCTCCCGAAGCTCCGTGCGCTTGCGCCGGAGCTTTTTTCTTTGCCTGCCTTCGGGCTACCGGCACGAGAATTCACAGGAGTAGCCATGGCGAACAAGGAAGCCTCGGTTGCCGAACTCACGGAGAAGTTCCAGAGCTCGACGGCCGTTCTGCTGACCGAGTACCGCGGTCTCACTGTTGCTCAGCTCAAGACGCTGCGCAAAGACATCAGTGAGCACGCAACCTACGCCGTGGTGAAGAACACGCTGACCAAGATCGCGGCGAACAACGCCGGTATCTCGTCCTTCGACGACGAGCTCGCTGGCCCCTCGGCCATCGCGTTCGTGCACGGCGACCCTGTCGCCGTCGCGAAGTCGCTGCGTGCCTTCGCCAAGGCAAACCCTCTCCTCGTGGTCAAGGGCGGTTACTTCGACGGTAACCCGCTGACCGCGGAAGAGGTGGGCAAGCTCGCCGACCTCGAGTCCCGTGAAGTGCTGCTCGGCAAGCTCGCCGGCGCCTTCAAGGCCTCGCTGTTCGGTGCCGCATATCTGTTCAACGCACCGCTGTCCAACGCCGTTCGCACGGTCGAGGCGCTGCGCGAGAAGCAGGAGTCCGCGAGCTGACGTCTTCCCCATCCGGGAAGCAGTGCGCACGCGGTTCGTAGACAAAGAAAAACAAGGAGAAAAATCATGGCAAAGCTCACGCAGGACGAGCTCATCGAGGCCTTCAAGGAGCTCACGCTCATCGAGCTCTCGGAGTTCGTCAAGAAGTTCGAAGAGGTCTTCGAGGTCACCGCTGCCGCCCCCGTCGCGGTCGCCGCGGCCGGTGGCCCCGCCGCCCCCGCCGAGGAGGTCGAGGAGAAGACCGAGTTCGACGTCGTTCTCGAGGCCGCCGGTGACAAGAAGATCCAGGTCATCAAGGAGGTGCGCGCGCTCACCAGCCTCGGCCTCGGTGAGGCGAAGGCTCTTGTCGACGGTGCCCCCAAGGCCGTCCTCGAGGCCGTCAACAAGGAGGCCGCCGACAAGGCCAAGGCTCAGCTCGAGGCTGCCGGCGCGACCGTCACCGTCAAGTAGTACCCGCCGGCTCCGGCCGGCCACCCGTCAGGGTGCTGCCGATCCGCCTCCGGGCGGTCCGTGCACGCGCAGGGCGCTGTCTCCTCGGAGGCGGCGCCCTGCGTCGTTCCGGGCCGCCGCCCTCCCGACCTGCGCCGGTGCTGGCCCCGCGTCGCGTCGCCGCTACCGCCGCGCCCTAGGATCGAACGATGACCGCTCCCGATCCGCTCGCCGGGCTCCCCGCCCGTGACGTCCCGCCCAGCGAGATCTCGCTCAGCGAGCTGCTGAGCGACTTCGTCTCGGTGACCCACCGGATCACGCGGCTCGCAGCCCGGGCGACCGGGAACCAGGAGTCGCAGGCCGTGTGGCGCACCCTCTCGGTGCTCCTCTCGATGGGGCCGATGCGACTGGGGGAGCTCGCCCTGCAGAGCCGCGTCTCGCAGCCGACCATGACCAAGATCGTCAAGAACCTCGTTGAGACCGGCTGGCTCGACCGCATCGCCGACCCGATGGACGCGCGCGCATGGCAGATCCGCCTCGCCCCCGCCGGAGCCGAGGCGCTGAACGCCTGGCGGTCCGACCTGGGCGAGGCGCTCACGCCGATCTTCGCCGATCTCACGCCGGAGGACCGGACCGTCCTCGAGCGCGCCGTCGAGATCATGCACGAGCGGCTGGTGGTCGGCCCGCGCGAGTGAGCGCGGTCGTCAGGAGGCCGACTGCGGGACCGCGAGCTCGCCGGTCAGGTACTGTGCCCTGCCGAAGCCGAAGGACCAGTCCTGCGGTCCGTTCTCGACGTAGCCGATGAAGACGTCGCTGCCGGCGATTCCGACCCCGCCTAGGCGCTCGGCGATCCGGGAGTAGAGGCGCTGCTTGATCGAGTCGTCGCGGCCGCGCTGGGTGAAGACGTGCACGATCACCACCTCGTCATCGGTCCTGTCGAAGCCGAGGCCCGCGTCCTCCGCGATGATCTCGCCGGGGTCGTGCTGGGTCACGATCTGGAAGCGGTCGCGCGGGGGGATGCCGTAGGTCTCGACGATGGCCTCGTGCACGGCGTCCGCCAGGGCGCGGACCTCGGCAGGGGTACGGCCCCGGGTGATGTCGATGCGGACGAGTGGCATGGAGTCTCCTTGTCGGTTATGTACTGACATTCTAACCAAGTACCTCGCGCATAAGAAGACGCCCCGGGGCGGGAACCCCGGGGCGTCTCGGCGGAGCGGTGCCGCGGTCAGCCGACTGCTGCGGCGATCAGCTGCTCGATGCTCTCCCGCTGGGAGCGGGACGTCTCGTCGGCGGTCTCGTCCTCGGCGAAGACGTTCGACACGATGATCGAGTCCTCGCGCTCGAGGAATCCGTTGGTGGCGAGAGCGGTGAACAGTTCGGACCAGTCGACATCGCCGTCCCCGATCCGCAGGTGCTGATGCACGCGGGCCGCGTTCCCCGGCGGGTTCGAGATGTAGCGCAGCCCGTGCGAGCGGTGGTGGTCGAAGGAGTCGGCGGCGAACACGGCACCGAGCCGGGAACCCGCCGCGGCCACGATCCCGGGTGCATCGTCTCCGAGGTGGAAGCTGTGCGCGCCGACATACACGAAACCAATGCTCGACGAGTTGATGCCGCGGAGCACCCGCAGGGCCTCCCGCCCGTCCTCGACGAAGTCGTCGGGGTGCGGATCGATGTTCATGGTCAGGCCCTCGCGCTCGAGGATCGGGACCAGCTCCTCCATCGAGCGGTAGAACGAGTTCTCGGAGTCCTCCTGCGCCTCAGGCCGCCCGCTGAGCTCGGTGTTGATCACCGGAACGCCGAGCTCGACCGCGATCTGGAACACGCGCTTCGCGTGGCTCACCGCGTGCTGGCGCACCGCCTCGTCGGGCGAGGACCAGCGCAACACCGGTTGGAGCGCGCAGATGCCGATCCCCGCGTCGGCCACCGCCTTCTTGAGGGCGCGGACCAGCTCGTCATCGGCCTTCGGCCGGCGGTGGAACGGGATGAAGTCCGGATGCGGTGTGAGCTGCATCCACTCGTAGCCGAGGTCGGCGACGACCCGCGGGAACTCGAGGAGCTCGTGCGAGTGGTGGAACGGGGTGGGGTCGAGTGCGATCTTCACCATGACTGTGCTCCTCAGGCGTAGAAATCGGGGCGATCGATGTACTCGACCGATTCGAGCGTGCCTGCGGTGATCGCGCGCACGCCGGCCTCGGCGGCGACGGTGGCCAGGTACCCCTCCCAAGCGGAGGGGCCGCCCAGGCGTCCGGCCAGGGCGCCGTCGACCCAGGCCTGGAACTCGGCGTCGTAGGCGGCGCCGAAGCGCTCCTTGAACGACGGGTTCTCCGCCTGCGAGATCCGGCCGTCGGCGCGTTGGACGAGCCCGCGCGTCGCTCCGATACTCGCGATGCCCCGCTCGAAGACCGCCTCGGTGCTCACCTGGTAGCCGAAGCGCACGTTGACGTTCATCTCGACATCGGCGAGGACCCCCGACTCCGTGGAGAGGAGAGCGAGGATCGGGTCGTTGAAGCCCGACGCGTTCAGCGAGTTGCGCTTGAGGTTCTTCACCTCGATCCCCACGATCTTCTCGCCCGTGAGGAAGTTGACGATGTCGATCTCGTGCACGACCGAGTCGCTGATGAGCATCGAGGTCGTGTACGTCTCGGGCACGGCGGCGTTGCGGTGGCGGTGGTGCGTGCCGAGCAGCGCGCCGAGCTCGCCGCCGCGGATCAGCTCCCGGAGCTGGATGTGCTCGTCGTCGAAGCGGCGCATGAAACCGACCTGGATGTAGGGGCGGTCGAGCTTCTGCTCGGCCTCGAGGATCCGCAGCGCGTCGTCCGAGCCCTCCGTGAGCGGCTTCTCGCAGAGGATCGCGAGCTTCGCTTCGAGCGCGGGCAGCAGCACCGGCACGTGGTACGGGCCCGGAGTGGCGATGACGACGGCGTCGATGAGGTCGCGATCGATCGCCTCTTCGAGAGTGGCGACGCCGACGGATCCGGGGGCGAGGGCGGATGCGGCCTGAGCCCGCTCCTCGAAGGGCTCGACGATCGCAGTCACCGTGGCGTTCGAGATCTTCTGCGTGATGCGGCGGACGTGGTCGGCGCCCATCATCCCTGCGCCGACCACGGCGACTCGGAGGTCGCCTACGGGGGAGGAACTGTCGGTGGGGGACATGGTGTGATTCTCCTTCGAAACGGGGGTGTCGGCGTCAGCGGACGCGGGCCATCGCGGTGCAGCCGAAGATGTGGTGGAACGTGCGCTCGGCGATCGGCCCCGGCAGGTCGATGTCGACCCCGTACATGTCCTGCTCGACGATCGCGAAGATCTGGGGGTCGATCGCGGCGACCGCCTCGATGATCGGCGCGAACGCAGGCACGCCGTGGGGCGGCTCCGTCATGACGCCCTGCGCGACCGCGGTGGCGAACGGAGTGTCGTTCTTGAGTGCGGCGGCGAGGATATCGGGCTCGACCTGCTTGAGATGGAGGTAGCCGATCCGCTCCGGGTAGGCCTCGATCAGCGTCACGGCGTCGCCCAGGTAGTAGGCGAAGTGGCCGGTGTCGAGGCAGAGGTTCGTGTAGGCCGCGTCGGTCTCGCCGAGGAAGCGCTCGACCTCGCGGTAGGTGCCCACATGGCTGTCGGCGTGGGAGTGGAACTGCTGCTTCATCCCGAACTCCTCGAGCAGCGCCTTGCCGAGCTGGTCGTGGCCCTTCGCGAGCTTCGTCCACTGCCCGTCGTCGAGGGTGCGCGATTCGAGGACCTCGGTCGTCGCGTCCGAGCGCCAGAGATCCGGGATCACGACGAGGTGCTCGGCGCCGAGCTTCGAGGCGAGACCCGCGACGTCGAGGGCCTGGTCCCACGCGCGCTTCCACTGGTCCTCGCCCTTGTGGAAGCCGGTGAACACGGTGCCCGCCGAGAGCTTCAGCCCGCGCGAGCCGAGCTCGTCCTCGAGCTGGTGCGGATCGGTGGGCAGGTAGCCGAACGGACCGAGCTCGATCCACTCGTAGCCCGCCGCGACCACCTCGTCGAGGAAGCGGCGCCACGGGATCTGGCCCGGGTCGTCCGGGAACCACACGCCCCACGAGTCGGGGGCGGTGCCGATGCGCAGGCCCTGCGCGGTGCCGGGGGCGGTCGAGTCGGTGCTCATGGAACGACGGTGTCCTTCTGATTGGGGTGGAGTGGAGTGGGCCGAGCGGTCAGGGGTGGTCGGGTCAACCGAGCAGCGGGCGCTGGAGGCGGCGCTGCTCGACGTAGGCCTCGCGGGCCGTCGTCGTCGAGTCGAGCGTGGCGACCTCCGACACGGGGACGTCCCACCAGCCTGCGCCGTCGGGGGCGTAGAGAAGCGGGTCGCTGTGGATGTGGATCAGCGTGGTGGTCTCGGAGGCCTTGGCGGCGGTGACCGCCGCGCGCAGGTCCGCGATCGCGTCGGGTCCTGGCTGCACCTCGATGGTGTCCACTCCGTAGCTGCGCGCGTTCGCGGCGAGGTCCACGGGCAGGACGTCGTTCCCCTGGAAGAGTCCGCGCTCGTCCTGGTACCGGTACCAGGTGCCGAAGCGCTCCGATCCCACGGTCTCGGAGAGGTGCCCGATCGAGGCGTAGCCGTGGTTCTGGATGAGCACCACGATGATCTTCAGCCCCTCGGCTACGGCGGTCACCAGCTCGGTGTGCAGCATCAGGTAGGAGCCGTCGCCGACCATCACGATCGCGTCGCGGTCCGGAGCGGCACGTCGCACGCCGAGGCCGCCGGCGATCTCGTAGCCCATGCACGAGAAGGCGTACTCGACGTGGTAGCCGAGGCTGTCGCGCACCCTCCAGAGCTTGTGCAGGTCGCCGGGTAGCGAGCCCGCCGCCTGGATCACGACGTCGCGCGGGTCGGAGGCCGACTGCACGGCGTGGATGATCTCGGTCTGGCCGGGCAGGTCGGCCCCGGAGGGCTCGAAGGCGCGGTCGACCACGGCGTCCCACGCCTCCTTCTCCGCTGCGGCCCGCTGCGCCCAGGCTGCAGGCACCCGCCAGCCGTCGAGCGCTGGCAGCAGCGCCTCGAGCGTCTCGCGGGCGTCGGCGATGACGGGCAGCTGCGAGCCGTGCTTGTAGGCGTCGAAGGAGGCGACGTTGACGTTCACGAAGGTGACGTCCGGGTTCTGGAAGGCGGTGCGGCTCGCGGTCGTGAAGTCGGAGTAGCGGGTGCCGATCCCGATGACCACGTCGGCGTCGGCGGCGAGACGGTTCGCGGCGGTGGTGCCGGTCGCGCCGATGCCGCCGAGGTACTGCGGGTGGTCCCAGTTCAGTGAACCGCCGCCGGCCTGCGATGTGCCGACCGGGATCCCGGTGGCCTCGACGAGGGCGCGGAGAGCGTCCTCGGCGCCGGAGTACACCACTCCGCCTCCCGCGACGACGATCGGGTTCTGCGCCGAGCGGATCGCCGCGACGGCGCGCGCGAGCGGGCCCGCCTCGGGCAGAGGGCGGCGGATGTGCCACTCTCGCGGGGCCAGGAACTCCTCGGGCACATCGAGCGCCTCGGCCTGGACGTCCTCGGGGAGGGCGACGGTCACCGCCCCGGTCTCGGCGGGATCGGTCAGCACGCGCATCGCGGCGAGGGCGATCGAGAACAGCTTCTCGGGGCGGTCCACTCGGTCGAAGAAGCGCGAGAGCGGACGGAACGCGTCGGTGACCTGGAGGCTGGTGTCGTGCGGCAGCTCGATCTGCTGGAGCACCGGATCCGCGACGCGGGTCGCGAAGGTGTCGCTGGGCAGCAGCAGAGCGGGGAGGCGGTTCGTGGTGGCGAGGGCCGCTCCGGTGAGCATGTTCGCTGCCCCCGGTCCCACCGAGGCGGTGCTCGCGAAGGTGGCGCGGCGCCGGCGCATCCGCGCGTAGCCGACGGACTGGTGCACCATCGCCTGCTCGTTGCGGGCCTGGTGGTAGGGCATCGCTCCGGGGTGCTCGGCCTCGTACTGCTTCAGAGCCTGGCCGATCCCGGCGACGTTGCCGTGCCCGAAGATGCCGAACGTGCCGGCGATGGTGCGCTCGCGGTGGTCGCCGTCGACCGTCCACTGGTTCGCGAGGAACTCGATCAGCGCCTGGCCGACCGTCATCCGCCTCGTGGTGCTCATGTGCAGGGTGTCCTTCTTCGTCGAGGGTGGGGGAGTCAGCGGTCGCCGGAGCGGCGCTCGTACGGGAGACGCGGATCGATGTCCTGGCCCTCCCAGGTGGCGCGGATCCAGCCGTGCGCGGGATCGTCCGAGATGTTCCAGACCCGGTCCGGGTCCGGGCCCGCCATCACGTTGAGGTAGTAGAGGTCGTAGCCGGGAGCGGCGACGCAGGGGCCGTGCCAGCCGTAGGGGAGCAGGGCGATGTCGCCGGTGCGGACCTCGGCGAGGACGTCGATCTCCCCTGCCGGGGAGGAGTAGGTGCGGAGGAAACCGAACGGGTCCGCCTGCACGGGGGCGTCGAGGCCCTTCGAGACCGCGGTCTCGAAGTAGTAGATCTCCTCGAGCCGCGACTCCTTCCCTGGGATCAGCTCGTCGTGCTTGTGCGGCGGGTAGCTCGACCAGTTCTCGGCGGGAGTGACGACCTCGCAGACGATGAAACGGCCCGCCTCCAGGGCCTGCGGGGTGCCGAAGTTGTGCACCTGCCGGCTGGAGCGGCCGGCTCCGCGCAACTCGACGGGCACCTCGGAGCGCGCGATGTGGCGGCTCGGGTGCACTTCTGTCGTGGGCGCCTCGGCGACGGCGACGCGCCCACGCCCCTCGAGTGTCGCGGAGGCGAGGCTCGAGAGGTAGAGGACGTCGCTCGGGCCGTCGAAGACCGAGTCCCGACCCTCCAGCAGGGTGGTCTCCGACGGGCCCGAGCTCTGGTGCCGGACCGTGAACGATCCGGACAGGGGGACGACGAGCCGCTCGACCCCGGCTGCGGGGAGTGCGAGCTCGACGCCGGGCGCGAGGTCGGCGACCCGCAGCCCCGTGTGCTGCCACCCGGGCACGGCGTCGTCGACGACGGACTCCCATCCGTCGCGCGTGAGCGTCCCCTTCGGGAACACCCACTCGTTCTGCGTGCTCATCTGCGTCCTTCCGTCGATTGTCCGAAGTCCAGCGTGGTCGGAGATCCGATTCCGCCCCTCCCACAGCCCTCCCAGCTGTTCGCCTACAGGGCCGAGCCGTCTCGCTCGCCCTCCGGGCCTCGTTCGCCCACAGGGCCGAGCCGTCTCGCTCGCCCTCGCGGGCCCGCTCGCCCGCAGGGCCGAGCGCCACCGGCGATCCGCGTGCCAGCGGATCGTCGTGCGCGGACGCAGGACGCTCTGCGGAACGCCACCTCCCGCCCCCGCCGACCGCGGCCGATCGACGACGACGCAGGAGGAGGAGGAGAGAGGCTCAAGAATTCTGCGGGAAGCCCAGGTTGATGCCGCCGTGGCTCGGGTCGAGCCAGCGGGAGGTGATCGCCTTCTGCTGGGTGAAGAAGCGGACTCCTTCGGCTCCGTGGGCCTTGGTGTCGCCGAAGAGGGAGGCCTTCCAGCCGCCGAACGAGAAGGTGGCGACCGGGACCGGGATGGGGACGTTGATGCCGATCATGCCGACCTGCACCTCGTTCTGGAACCGGCGGGCTGCGCCTCCGTCGTTGGTGAAGATCGCGGTCCCGTTGCCGAACGCGCCGTCGTTGACCAGCGCCACACCCTCCTCGTACGACTGCACGCGGACGATGGAGAGCACCGGGCCGAAGATCTCCTCGGTGTAGGCGCGGGAGGAGGTGGGGACCTTGTCGAGCAGGGTGGGGCCGAGCCAGAACCCGTTCGGGTCGCCGTCGACCTCGATGCCGCGGCCGTCGATGACGACCTCAGCGCCGTCCTCCTCCGCGATGCCGATGTAGGAGGCGACCTTGTCGCGGTGGGCTTCGGTGACCAGCGGGCCCATGTCGCAGCCGCGGCGGCCGTCGCCGATGCGCAGGGTCGCGGCGCGCTCCTGGATCTTCGCGATCAGCTCGTCCGCGACGGGCTCGACGGCGACGACGACCGAGATCGCCATGCATCGCTCGCCGGCCGATCCGAAGCCCGCGTTGATCGCGGAGTCGGCGACGAGGTCGAGGTCGGCGTCGGGGAGGACCAGCATGTGGTTCTTCGCGCCGCCCAGAGCCTGCACGCGCTTGCCGTGCTTGGTGCCGGTCTCGTACACGTACTGCGCGATCGGCGTGGAGCCGACGAACGAGATCGAGCGGACGTCGGGGTGCGTCAGGAGGCCGTCGACGGCCTGCTTGTCGCCGTTGAGGACCGTGAACACACCATCGGGCAGACCCGCTTCCTTCCAGAGCTTCGCGAGCCAGATCGCCGCCGTCGGATCCTTCTCGGACGGCTTCAGGATCACGGTGTTGCCGGCCGCGATCGCGATGGGGAAGAACCACATCGGCACCATCGCGGGGAAGTTGAACGGCGAGATGATGCCCACCACACCGAGCGGCTGCTTGGTCGAGTAGACGTCGACACCCGTCGACACCTGCTCCGAGTACTCGCCCTTGAGGTGGTGCGCGAGCCCGGTCGCGAACTCCACGACTTCCTGGCCGCGGGTGATCTCGCCGAGCGCGTCCGAGACGACCTTGCCGTGCTCCGAGGTGATGATCTCGGCGAGATCGTCCTTCTTGGCCTCGAGCAGCTCGCGGAAGCGGAACAGGATCTGCTGGCGCTTGGCAAGCGACAGGTCCCGCCAGGCGGGGAAGGCGGCCTTCGCCGAGGCGATCGCGGCCGCGATCTCGGCGTCGTCGGCCAGCGCGACCTCCTTGGTGGCGACTCCCAGAGCCGGGTCGAAGACCGGAGCCGTGCGGCCCGACGAGGACGGCGACTCGCGGCCGTCGATCCAGTGCGGGACGACGGGGAGCTGGTGGATCGGGGCGGTTCCCGTGGTTTCGGACATGGTTCCTGCTTCTCTTCTCGAACGGGGAGGGATCAGCCGTGCACGAGCGCGGCAGCGGTGTCGACCGCGGCGGCGACATCGCCGTCGGCCGGGTAGAGGAGGGTGCGGCCCACGACGAGTCCGCGGACCGCCGGGAGGGCGAGTGCCGACCCCCAGGAAGCGTAGGTCTCGTCCGGGCTGCCGGAGGGGTCGCCTCCGAGCAGGAGGGTCGGCAGCGTCGTCGACGCCATCACCCGCTCCATCTCGGGCACGACGGGCAGCTTGAGCCACGAGTACGCGGAGGTGTTGCCGAGGCCGGCGGCGATGGCGATCGAGGTGATGACCGCCTCGGGCGAGAGGTCGTTCTGCACCACTCCGCTCGACCACCGGCTGAGGAACGGCTCGAGCATGATCGGCACCCGCGCCGCCGCCGCGGCGTCGACGGCACGGGCGGAGGCTTCGATGGTGGCGGCCGTCGCGACGTCGGCGAGGTTCACCCGGATCAGCAGCTTCGCGAAGTCGATGCCCGACGCGACGATGCTGGGCACGTCGTACCCGGTGAAGCGGTCGTCCATCTCGAAGCGGGCGCCCTTGAGGCCGCCGCGGTTCATCGATCCCACGACGACCTTGCCCTCCAGGGCGCCGAGCAGCGCGAGGTCCTCGATGATGTCGGGAGTGCCGAGGACGCCGTCGACGCCGGGTCGCTCGAGAGCGGTGACCAGGCGGGCGAGCAGCTCGTAGCGGTCGGCCATCGCGGTCGGATCGTCGCGGACGCCGAGCGCGCCCCGGGCCGGGTGGTCGGCGGCGACGATGAAGAGGCGGCCGTCGTCGGCGAGTAGCGGGCGCCTGGCCCGGTCGCGGACCCGCGGCAGCACGGTCTCGGGAGCGGTGGTGCGGATCTCGCGCAGCGTCTCGAAGTCGAGCGCGGTGACGGTGTCAGGCAGGGACATTCTCGATGCTCCTCACGATCTCGGCGACCTCATCGGTCGAGGGCATGGCGGTCGAGCACTCGCGCCGGCCGGCGACGATCGCTCCGGCGACGTTCGCGAAGCGGAGGACCTCCTCGAGCGACCAGTCCTGCAGGAGGCCGTGGCAGAGGGCGCCGCCGAAGCTGTCGCCGGCGCCGAGGCCGTTGACCACGTCGACGGGGTAGGGCGCGACCTCGACGGTCTCGTCCTTCGTCTTCGCGAGGACTCCACGCGGGCCCTGCTTGACGATCGCGAGGTCGAGCCCGCGGTCGAGCAGGGCGTCGGCGGCGCGGTGCGGGTCGGTCTCGCCGACCGCAATCTCGCACTCCTCGCGATTGCCGACGGCGACGCTCACCCGCTCGAGTGCGCGGGAGACCTCGCGGTGGGCGATCTCGGGCGACTTCCAGAACATCGGGCGGTAGTCGAGGTCGAGGATCGTCAGCGGGCTGCGGCCGCGCGCCTCCCACGCCGTGTGGTGGGCCGTGCGGCTGGGATCCTCCGAGAGGCCGGTGACCGTGGACCAGTAGATGCGGGCGCGGGCGATCGAGTCGAGGTCGAGCTCGTTGACGTTGATCACGAGGTCGGGCGCCTTCGGGGCGCGGTAGAAGTAGAGCGGGAAGTCGTCTGGCGGGAAGATCTCGCAGAAGGTGACGGGCGTGTTCAAGCCGGACACGGTGCTCACGAAGCGGGCGGAGGCGCCGAGGCGCTCGAGCTCGCGCGAGACGAAACGGCCGAACGGGTCGTCGCCGGTGCGGGTGATGATGCCGGCCTTCAGCCCGTGCTTCGCGGCGGCCACGGTCACGTTCGCCGCGCTGCCGCCGAGGTACTTGCCGAAGGTCTCGACGTCCTCGAGCCCCACTCCGTCCTGGAGCGGGTAGATGTCGACACCGGAGCGGCCAATGGTGATCAGGTCGAAGGGGGCGCTCGTCGGAGACGCGGCGCTGTGCTCGGTCATACTTCTCTGTACAACTTCCTGCCCGGGATCGCTCCGGGCGTCTCGTCGTCGTCGTCGCGCTGCTCGCGACGGGATGGTGCCGTCAGCTCATGTGCTGACATATGAACAACGTAACAGTAGATCCCGGTGCTGTCACCCGGCCGTCGCGGTCACTGCCGGCTGCGCCGCCGCTCGCGGCGAGAGTACCCCGTTTGCTCATGGCAGCGACTCCTTCTCGACGAGCGGGCTCGGGGAGGGACCCGCCACTGCACACCGCTACTTTGTTCGGACAATCTGACGTCAAGCGATAAGGTGGAAGAGTCCTGCCCACTCGGGCCCAGCGCCGCACAGCACGGAGAAGACCTTGAGCGACACCTCGACCACGTCCACCACCGTCCTCCCGCTGCGTGCCGCAGCCGAGGGCAGCCCCACGAGCCTCTGGAACGACTCGGCCGACCCGATCGAACTCGGCCGGTCGCTGACCTTCGGCGCCGTCGGCGCGACCTGCAACCCGGTGATCGCCTTCACCACCATCCAGCGCAACCTCGACATCTGGGGTCCGCGCATCGCCGAGCTCGCACTCGAGCACCCGACTGCAGGAGAGAGCGAGCTCGGCTGGCTCGCCATCGAGGAGCTCTCGGTCCAGGCTGCCTCGCTGCTGCTGCCCGCCTTCCGCGAGAGCGGTGGCCGCAACGGTCGCCTGTCGGTCCAGACGGATCCGCGTCTGCACCGCGACGTCGATGCGCTGGTGGAGCAGGCCGTCCACTTCTCGAGCCTGGCCGAGAACATCATCGTGAAGATCCCCGCGACGGCGAAGGGCATCCAGGCGATCGAGGAGGCGACGTACCGCGGAGTCAGCATCAACGCGACCGTCTCCTTCACGGTCGCGCAGGCGGTCGCCGTGGCCGAGGCGATCGAGCGCGGCCTCGACCGCCGTGCCGCAGAGGGACAGCCCGAGCGTGAGTTCGGCAGCGTCGTCACCATCATGGGCGGCCGCCTCGACGACTGGCTCAAGGCGAGCGTCGCCGCGAACCGCATCCTCGTCGACCCGGGCGTGCTCGAGTGGGCGGGTGTGGCGGCGCTGAAGGAGGCGTACCGCATCTTCCAGGAGCGCGGCTACCGCTCCCGCATCCTCTCGGCGGCATTCCGCAACCACCTGCAGTGGTCCGAGCTCGTCGGCGGCGACCTCGTGGTCTCGCCGCCGTTCGAGTGGCAGGTGCTCATCAACGAGAACGAGCTGCCCGTCGATCTGCACCGCATCGACGTGCCGGTCGCTCCCGAGATCCTCGACACGCTCCTCGAGCGGGTCCCCGAGTTCAGCCGCGCCTACCGCGAAGACGGTATGACGGTCGAGGAGTTCGACGACTTCGGAGCGGTGCGCCGCACGCTCCGCCAGTTCCTCGACGCCGACGCGAAGCTCGACGCGCTCGTGCGTGACGTCCTGCTGCCGGCCCTCTGACCCGGCGCGCTCCACGGCTATGGATCGACACGCGGGGGCCGACGGGCACGACATCACCTTCCGCTCCCGCCGCTGGGTGCGTCCCGAGGACCTCAACGCGAACGGCAGCCTCTTCGGCGGCAGCCTGCTGCGCTGGATCGATGAGGAGGCGGCGATCTATGCGATCCTCCAGCTCGGCAACCCGCGAGCGGTGACCAAATTCATCTCCGAGATCGACTTCGTCTCGTCGGCCGTGCAGGGCGACCTGATCGAGATGGGCCTGCGGGCCACGGGCTTCGGCCGCACCTCGCTCACGATGCGGGCGGAGGTGCGCAACATGGTCTCGCGCCGCAGCATCCTCGCGATCGACCGGATCGTCTTCGTCAGCCTCGACGAGAACGGGTCGCCGGTGCCGCACGGCTACAGCACCATCACCTACGACCGCGACCGGCTGCCCCGGCACCCCGCCGAGGGATCCGGTCGACCGGCCGGCGGCTAGGGCTCGTCCGGCAGCGTCTGGCGGTGGCGAGTGCCGCGTCGTCAGTCGTGGTCGGCTGCTCAGAGAGCGTCGATGGAGGAGCGGGAGTGCGGTCCATCGCTCCGCCGGGAGCTGCTCGCAGCGGCCCGGCGCCCGTGCCGCGCTGACGTGTGAGGACGAGGAGTCCGCTGCACAGGCCCGTCTGTCCGGGTGTCAGCTCTCGTCGCTGGATGTCCACGGTGCGAGCCAGAGCCCGGTGATGGCATCCACCAGGCCGGTCGCCGCGGCGGACCACGTGGTTCGGGGTGTGGGGCGGCCGTTGGCCAGAGCTCGCTCGCGGTCCGCGACGGTGTGCACTATGAGCTGACGGGCCATGTCGTCGCGCTCGATGCGCACGTCCGCTGGCAGATCGGGTCGGCAACGCTCGAGGCCCTCGAGGACTCGTTGCAGCGATCGGGTCTCCAGTGCCTCCTGCTGAACCACCTCGGTGAGCGCTGGATCCGTTATCAGCTGCGCCACGAAGCGGCCGTACCAGGTGGGCTGCTCGAGTGAGTCGAGGTGGTCCGTCGTCGGGCGGACCATGCAGTCCACCCAGTCGCGGACGTCGGTGGAGCCTGCCGCGCGCACTGCCATCTCTTCGCGCCTGTGGTCGATGTCATCCGTATGACGACGGGCGACGGCCTGCACCAGGTCAAGCTTCGTGCCGAAGTGGTATCCGACGGCACTGTTGTTGCCCTGCCCCGCTGCCTCGCTGATCTGACGGTTGGACACGGCGACGATGCCGTGCTCGGCGAAGAGTCGCTCGGCGGTCGCGAGCAGCGTAGTGCGACTCTGCGCAGCACGCCCGGTCGCCTCGTCACGAGGCCGCTCGGCAGGGGAGTCCACAGTGGATGGTCGACGAGTCGGGGATGTGTGCCTTGGCATGAAGACAGTCAAGTAGCGCGCTTGCATTCAGTCAAGCAACTGACTTATATTTCCTGCTACGCAGCGTCGCGTCCGCATCCCACCGGAGGACACGCATGAGCGCTCCCGCAGACAGCACCAGCACACCGACCGCGAGGTCGACGGTTCCGCCTTCCTCTGTCCCGCCCGCACGGGTCGCGGTAGGTCTCGCCGTCGCGGGGATCGTCGTGTCCCTCAGGCAGAGCCCTCGTTCCGCAGCTGGTGGATGCGTCGGCTGCGGTGCGACGTGGACGGTCACCGCCACGCCCGCGGTCCCCGTCCCCGCCGGTCGGTCGGCTCGGCGACATCTCCGGCAAGCGCCGCACACTCCTGCTCCGCATCGTGTTTCTTGCGCCCGGCCGGTCGTCGGAGCCGTGGCCAGGAGCCTCGTGCCGACGACCGCGGCCCGCGCCCTGCAGGGTCTGGCGGCCGGTGTCATCCCGCTCGGCATCAGCGTTATGCGTGACGAGCTCCCGGTCGAGCTGCTCGGCGGAACTGCCGTGATGAGCGCTTCGCTCGGCGTCGGTCGGGCCTCGACTGCACGACGCCGTCGACGGGGTCGTCGTTGCCTGAACACTTCAGCCGTACCCGCATCCCACACGAAGGAGAAGACATGCACATCGCCGTCGATATGACCACGTGCCAGAGCTACGCGCAGTGCGCGTTCCTGGCACCCGACGTCTTCCGGTTCGAGGGCGATGAGGCCCTCGTCTACGACCCCGACCCGCCAGACGAGTTCCGGTCTCGCATCGAGCAGTCCGCAGCAGCGTGCCCCGTGCAGGCCATCCGTCTCACCGGGGAGCAGCGGAGGCCGCTTCGTCAGATGTCGACCCCTTCGGCGCTGACGGAGACCGATCACGTGGTCGTGGTGGGAGCGTCCTTGGCCGGTCTGACCGCGGCGGAGACCCTGAGATCCGAAGGGTTCACCGGCCCGTTGACGGTCATCGGCGACGAAAGAGACGAACCCTACGACCGTCCGCCCCTGTCGAAGCAGGTCCTGCTCGGGACCGCGTCCGCTGCCGGCACCCGCCTCCCTCGCGCTTCCGGCCTGGACATCCAGTGGCGACTCGGTGTGGGCGCGACCGGCCTCGATGTGAGCGCGCGCCAGGTCGTCCTCGCGGACGGGGAACGAGTGCCCTACGACCGGGTGCTCATCGCCACCGGGACCCGAGCCCGACCGTGGCCCGTGGCCCATGAGGCGGCCATGGATGGTGTCCACACCCTCCGGACCGCTGACGACGCGGCACGTCTGCGTGCCCGTCTCGCCGCGGGCCCACGGCGTGTCCTGGTCATCGGCGGAGGATTCACCGGTTCGGAGATCGCCTCGGCCTGCCGACGCCTCGACATCCCCGTCACTCTGGTCGATCGAGGCTCCGCGCCTCTCGCCCGAGCCCTCGGCGACACCGTCGCTCACGTCCTCGCCGACGTGCAACGCGAACACGGTGTCGACCTGCGGTCGCACGTCACCGTCTCGAGTCTGCAATCGGACGCGAAGGGGGCGGTCACTGGTGCCGTGCTCTCGGATGGGACAGAGCTGAGCGTCGATGTCGTGGTCGTCGCCATCGGCGCCCTGCGGAACGCAGAATGGCTCAGCGGGTCGGGGCTGTCCGTCGGACCGCTCGGAGTCGACTGCGACGCCTCCTGCCGTGCGCTGGCCAGCGACGGCAGCATCGTCGACGGTGTCTTCGTCGCCGGCGACGTCGCGGCCTTCCCGCACCCTTCGGGCGATGGCCGCCGGATCTCCGTCGAGCACTGGGGGAACGCCGTCGGCCAGGCCACCATCGCTGCCGGCAACATGAGGACCGACGGGCAGGCTCGTCACGAGGAGATCCCCGTGTTCTGGTCGAATCAGTTCGGCCACGTGATCAAGTCGGTGGGGACGCCTGAGACGGCGGACAGCGTGGTGATCGCGCAAGGGTCCCTCGGTCAGCGCGCGTTCGTGGCCGTCTACGGCATCGGCGACCGGATGGTCGGTGCCACGGCCCTCGACCACGTGAAGTGGCTCGAGCACTACCGGCGCCAGATCGGCGACGGGGCGGCATTCCCGCCGACGGGCCGGACGATCGACACTCCGTCTGGCGACGACCGAGGGGTCCGCCCGCATTCTCGCTCCGTCCGCCCTGACACCGTCTCCAGCAACTCCGATGAGAGGACGAAATAGTGAACACGTCTCCCGAACCCGGCTCGGTCTGCCCCGTCACCGGAGGCTCCTCCGCTGCGACCGCGACGTGGAACCGTTTCCTGGACCACGACAGTCGACCCGATCCTTACCCGCTGTACGCTCGCCTCCGCGACGCCGAGCCCGTCCAGCGCCTCGACGACGGAGCCTTCCTCATCACCGGCTACGACGAGATCCTCCAGGTCGTCCACGACCCCCGCATCAGCTCCAATCTGCTCGCGGGTCGTGACGGCGACGCCGACCCCGGACTCACCTCCGCGTTCGTGATGCAGGACCCGCCCGACCACGACCGGCTCCGCCGCCAGACCATGAGGCACTTCGGGCCTCCGAATCACGCCGGCTACGTCGACTCCCTCCGCGACGACATCACGCGGACGGCGACCGCCCTCATCGACGCGTTCCCGGCATCCGGCACTCTCGATCTCGTCGAGGCGTTCGCCTACCCGCTCCCCGTCGTGATGATCTGCGACGTCCTCGGCGTCCCGCACGAAGACGAGCCGCGCTTTCACGCCTGGAGCATGGCGATCATCGCTCCTCCCGAAGCGACGACCCCCGAAGAGGCTGATGCTCTCCAGGAGGAGGCGTCCGCGGCGACTTGCGAACTCGGCGCCTACCTGACCCGCCTCGCCGAGGTCCGTCGCGGAACGCCGCAGGGAGACCTGTTGTCCGGGCTGGTCAACGACGACGGCCCCGACGGGACGATGTCGTCCAGCGAGATGATCAGCACGGCCATCATGCTGCTGATCGGCGGGCACGAGACGACGGTCAACATGATCGCCAACGGCGCGCTGACGCTCCTTCGCCACCCGGAGGCGCTCTCACGGCTCCGCGCGGATCCGAGCACCATGCCCCTCGTCTTCGAGGAGCTGCTCCGACTCGAGCCGCCAGCCCAAGTCACACCGAAGTACGTCGCCCTCGACGATGTGCGCGTCGGCGACGCGACCATCACCAAGGGGTCTCCGGTCTGGATCGCCTGGGCGGCGGCGAACCGTGATCCGCGCCACTTCGCCGATCCTGACCGGTTCGACCCCACCCGCGAGAACAGGGACCACCTCGGATTCGGAGCCGGGATCCACTCATGCTTCGGAGCACCGCTCGCCCGACTCGAGACCCAGATCGCCTTGGCGGAACTCTTCTCCCGACTCGAGAACGTGCGCCTCGTCGACGACCCTCCTCCTTACCGCCGCAACCCTCTCCTCCGAGGTCCCAGCCGTCTGGACATCACCTTCGACCGCGTCCGGCCGCTCTGAATCTGCGACCCGGTCGCTCGGCTCCAGAGATCATCCGGTGAGACGGTGCCCTCGACCAGCACCCCGCTGGGCCGAGAAGGGCCGCCCCGCCCGAGCCGGGAGCAGCTCTTCGATCAACGCCCGCTGAGCGTCCGACAGCGACTGACACCGCGACACGGCTCAGCACTCCCCACCGCCAGACATTGTCAGACGCGCGCCAGCGCGGCACCCTGGTCGCGTGCAGATGCGACTCGAGCTCGTCCCCCTCCCCGTCGACGACGTCGACCGCTCGGTCGCGTTCTACACCGGGGTTGTCGGTTTCCACCTCGACCACGACGTGCGCCCGTCGGCGTCGGTGCGCGTCGTGCAGCTCACTCCGCCCGGCTCCGCCTGCTCGATCGTCGTCGGCAGCGGCATGGGCCCCGGCCCCGAGGAGGGGGTCGTCCGCTCCCTGCATCTCGTCGTCGACGACATCGCCGCCGCGAGGGAGGAGCTGGTCGGCCGTTCGCTCGACGTCGGCCCCGTGCAGGACCTCGGCGGCGTGAAGTACGCCTTCTTCGCCGACCCCGACGGCAACACCTGGGCGCTGCAAGAGATCCCGGCCGCGGCGGCTCTGCCCGCCTGAGGTCAGTCCTCCGGCCAGCGGATCCGGGCGTCGACATCGGGGTGCTTGCGCAGCCACGCCGCGATGAAGGGGCAGCGCGGCACCACGGTGCCGCCCGCCTCCGTGATGGTGAGCACGGCGGCGCGCGCGAGGACGCTGCCGAGTCCGTGTCCCTCCCAGCCGTCGTCGATCACGGTGTGGGTGATCACGACCTCGTCGCCTCGGCGCTCGTAGGCGGCGAAGCCGGCGGTGGTGCCGCCGACCTCGATCTCGAAGCGCGATCGCTCGGGCACGTCGCGGACGGTGGGCTTCTCGGAGTCGCTCATGCTCCGATTCTTGCGCCCCGCGGCGCCGACGTGCTGGTGCGGATCACCAGAGAGGCCGGGATCAGCGTGTGCCGGGCCGGGGGAGGGGACTCGCCCCGCGAGAGGGCGGCCAGCGCCTTGAGGACGAGCGCGACGGCGAGCTCGCCCTGCTCCTGCGGGTCCTGGCGGATCGAGCTCAGCCCGAACAGCTCGGCGAGCGGGTGGTCGTCGATGCCGATGATCGAGACGTCCTCCGGCACAGAGAGGCCGAGCTCGCGCGCGGCGAGGATGATGCCGATGGCGATCTCGTCGGAGGCCGCGAAGATCGCCGTCGGACGCGTCCTCGGATCGCCGAGGACCTGCCTCCCGGCGCGATGGCCGCCCGGGATGTCGAACCGCGTGGGCACGACGTCGTGGGGGCCGGGCTCGAGGCCCGCGGCTCTCAGTGCCTGACGGAACCCCTCGCGGCGCTTGGTGTGCACGTGGAAGTCCATCTCTTCTTCGGCGAGGCCGCCGATGTGCACGACGCGCTCGTGGCCGAGTGAGAGCAGGTGCTCGGTGGCGAGCCGGGCGGCGGCCACATCGTCGATGCTGAAGGTGGGGATGCCGGGGAGCTGGCCGCCGATGCCGACGATCGGTTTGCCGAGGGCGAGGAGCGCCTCGGTCTCGTGCGGCGAGATCTCGAGGGTGACGGCGACGATCGCGTCGACGCGCTTGCGCACCAGGTAGTACTCGAAGACGCTGCGGCGAGCGTCGAGGTGCTTGTCGATGTTGTAGAGCAGGAGGTCGTAGCCGGCGGCGAGCAGCGCGCGCTCGATCCCGTCGATGATTCCCGCGAAGAACCACTGGTTGATGACCGGGATGATGACCGCGATGTTGTTGCTGCGTCCGGTCACGAGGCTGGAGGCGTTGGCCGAGACGACGTAGCCCAGGCTCGTCGCGGCGAGCTCGACCCGCTGCTTCGTTCCCGCCGAGACGTACCCCCGGCCGCTGAGGGCGCGCGAGACCGTCGCCTTCGACACTCCTGCGAGCTCGGCCACCTCTTCGATGCCTGGCACGGCGTTCCTCCCGATCCGTCCGGCGTCGATGCTGGAAACGGTTCCAGGAAGTTATACCCCGCCGGTCGGCCGATCGTCGCCCCGAGATCGGCTCGGAGGCGGACTGAGAGCGCCGGATCGGCGGTTTGACGCCGAATCGTTATCGGAGAGAGCGCTCTATCGTCGACGTTGTGCTTTTATCGTTCTTGTGGAAAGGTTTCCCTCCGTGGGAAGCCCACCCACATCAATCCGGTGATCCGCTCGGAGTTCCTCCGATCGTCGCCACCACGAGCATCCGAGTCGTCGCGACACGCGCTTCGAGCCGCCACAGCCCCCCGACCCCGGTCGGCGGGGAGCGGCTCACTCGGCTGGTTCACCACTCAATGAGGAGGAAGCATGCGGTCATCCCTGCACCGCCGTATCACCGTCCCGGTCGCCGTCCTGGCAGCAGCCGGCATCGCACTCGCGGGCTGCTCCGGCAGCAGTGACCCCAACGACCCGAACGCCGGAGGCGGCGGCTCGGCCGGCTCGGTCGGCACCGCCGACGGCGTCGTCAACGTCTACGGCACCATCAACGGCGATGAGGCAACCCTTCTCGAGCAGTCCTGGGCGGACTGGGAGAAGGAGAACAACATCGACATCAAGTACACCGGCGACAAGGAGTTCGAGAAGCAGATCGGCATCAAGGTCCAGGGTGGCGACACCCCCGACCTCGCGATCTTCCCGCAGCCGGGCCTCCTCGCCGACACCGTCGCCTCGGGCAAGGTGCAGCCGCTCCCGGACGGCGCTCTCGCCAACGTCAAGGAGAACTGGTCGGAGGACTGGCAGAAGTACGGCCAGGTCGACGGCACCCAGTACGGCGCGCCGCTGATGGCGTCCGTCAAGGGCTACATCTGGTACTCCCCGAAGAAGTTCGCCGAGTGGGGCGTTTCGGTTCCCAAGACCTGGGACGAGATGGAGGCGCTCGGCAAGACGATCGCCGAGAAGACCGGCGGCCCCTCGTGGTGCGCGGGCTTCAACTCCGGTGAGGCCTCAGGCTGGCCGGGCACCGACTGGATCGAGGACGCCGTCCTCCGCGAGGCCGGCGCCGACACCTACGACTCGTGGGTCGCGGGCGACACCGAGTTCACCGACCCGAAGATCAAGGCGGCGTTCGACTCCGTCGGCTCGATCCTCCTCGACCCCACCCTCGTCAACGCGGGCTACGGCGACGTCAAGTCGATCAACTCCACTGCCTTCGGCGACGTCGCGCAGAACGTGGCGAACGGCAGCTGCGCGCTGACCCACCAGGCCTCGTTCTTCGAGGGCTTCCTGATCTCGGCCGGTGCCAAGGTGGCCGAGGACGGCGACGTGTGGGCCTTCCTCACCCCGCCGGCCAAGGCCGATGACGCCCAGGCCGTCACGGGTGGTGGCGAGATGGTCGCCGCCTTCTCGAACGACGCCGACACCGCGAAGGTCCAGGAGTACCTGGCCAGCGCCGACTGGGCCAACAGCCGCGTCAAGCTCGGTGGCGTCATCTCGGCGAACAAGGGCCTCGACCCCGAGAACGCCGGCAGCGACATCCTGAAGGACTCGATCGGCATCCTCCAGGACGCCGACACCACCTTCCGCTTCGACGGATCGGACCTCATGCCGAAGTCCGTGGGTGCCGACAGCTTCTGGAAGGGCGTCGTCGACTGGGTCGACGGCACCAGCACCGACCAGGTTCTCGAGGAGATCCAGGCGGGCTACACCTCCTAGCGGTCAGGCAGGAGGGCCGCGGCTCCACGGAGCCCGGCCCTCCGACCACGCTCCGCCCCGGCGGGTCCGCAGCAGCGGGCCCGCCCGGTCGGGGCTTCAGCTGAGTTCAGAGTCGCACTCGAAAGGGCGTCCATGTCTCCCATCACCATCTCGGGGTTCTTCCAATGGCTGGCGGGGATCCCCCCCCTCGCGCAGATCCCGATCATCCTCCTGGTCTTCGCGGCCGTGGTCGCGCTCATCCTCTTCTTCGTGGAGGTCGCCCCCCGGCGCGGCACCCCGTACACCGTGCTGCGCCTCGCGGTCGCGGTGGTGCTCCCGGTCGTCCTGCTCCTGGTGTTCGGCCTCTACAACTCCGTCATCTGGGTCGCAGTCGTCGCCGCCGTCCTGGGCGGCGCGCTGTTCCTGCTCGACTTCCGATCCCGCAAAGGTGCGGGTTACGGTCTCCAGTTGGTCGCGTTCATGGCACCGGCCGCGTTCTTCATCCTCATCGGTCTGATCTACCCGACGATCACGACCGCGTTCAACGCGTTCATGAAGAACGACGGCTCCGGCTTCGCCGGGATCGACAACTTCGTCTGGGTCTTCACAAGCCCCGACGGCATCACCGCCTTCCTCAACACGGTGGTCTGGGTGCTGCTCGCCCCGATCACCGCCACCGCCATCGGCCTCGCCTACGCGGTGTTCATCGACAAGAGCCGCGGCGAGAAGTTCTTCAAGCTGCTGGTCTTCATGCCCATGGCGATCTCGTTCGTCGGCGCGTCGATCATCTTCAAGTTCTTCTACGACGTCCGCCAGGGCGAGCAGATCGGCGTGCTCAACGGCATCCTGACGGCGTTCGGCGGCACGCCCGTCGACTGGCTGGGCCTCGAGCCGTGGAACACGCTGTTCCTCGTGATCGTGCTGATCTGGACCCAAGCCGGCTTCGCGATGACGGTGCTGTCCGCGGCCCTCAAGGGCGTCCCCACCGAGCAGCTCGAAGCGGCGTCCCTCGACGGCACCAACGCGTGGCAGTCGTTCTGGAGCGTCCAGGTCCCCGGCATCCGCTCCTCGATCGTGGTGGTCCTCACGACCATCTCGATCGCCTCCCTCAAGGTCTTCGACATCGTCTCGGCGATGACCGGCGGCCGCTCCGACACGACAGTCCTGGCCTTCGAGATGGTGCGCCAGTTCCAGCTCGGAGCCCGCAGCGGCTACAGCGCGGCCCTCGCGGTCATCCTGTTCCTGCTCGTTCTCCCGATCGTCGTCTACAACGCCCGCCAGCTCGCCAAGCAGAGGGAGATCCGATGAGCGCCACGCCCACTCCGATCCAGGTACCGGTCGACAGCGCCACCCAACGGCGCCTCGCCCGCGGGGAGTCGAAGATCGAAGCCGCCAGCGGCAAGGTCAAGAAGGCCACCACCTCGCGTGGCGCCACACTCGCCGCGCTGATCATCGCGGTCATCTGGACCATCCCGACCCTCGGCCTGTTCATCTCGTCGTTCCGTCCCGCGAACGACATCAAGACGACCGGCTGGTGGACGATCTTCGCCAACCCCGGCTTCACCCTCGACAACTACACGAACGCGCTCAACTCGGGCGACAGCCTGACCCTGGGCAAGGCGTTCGTGAACTCGCTGGTCATCACGCTGCCGGCGGCGCTCATCCCGATCACCATCGCGAGCCTCGCCGCCTACGCCTTCGCCTGGATCGACTTCAAGGGGCGCAACACGCTGTTCGTGCTCGTGTTCTCCCTCCAGATCGTGCCGATCCAGATGGCGCTCGTGCCCCTGCTCCAGCTGTTCTCGGACGGCCTGCGCATCGGGGGGCTCTACGTCCTCCCCGGGCTCGGGGTGAACGGGTTGGACGGCTCCTACGCGAAGGTGTGGATCGCGCACACGATCTTCGCGCTTCCCCTCGCGATCTTCATGCTGCACAACTTCGTCTCGGAGATCCCAGGAGAGGTCATCGAAGCGGCCCGCGTGGACGGAGCAGGCCACGGCCAGATCTTCTTCCGCATCGTGCTCCCCCTCTCGGTACCGGCGATCGCCTCCTTCGGCATCTTCCAGTTCCTCTGGGTGTGGAACGACCTCCTGGTCGCGACGGTGTTCACCTCGGGAGCAGGGCTGCCGATCACGAAGGCGCTGCAGGACCTGTCCGGCTCCTACGGCCAATCGTGGGAGCTGCTCACAGCCGGCGCGTTCATCTCGATCATCGTGCCGCTCATCGTGTTCTTCAGTCTGCAGAGGTTCTTCGTCCGCGGCCTCCTCGCCGGCGCCACCAAGGGCTGACGGCCCGCGGGGGTGCCGTGGGCGGCGTTGTCGTCGTCGGCAGTAGCTCCGCTACAGCTCTCCTCCTCCGCCTTGCCCACGACACCCCCGCGGACCGTCAGGGCACGGAACAGAGGGGGGCACGGGGCGCACGAACGAAGGCCCGGGTCCTGCGTGGCAGGACCCGGGCCTTCGTCGTGGGTGGCCGTGTGAGGGGCGGGAGGGGGCGGCGCCTTCGGCGGCCGGGGGCAGGGGGAGGAAGAGCGGCAGGGATGCACGACTTCGCTGGGGGCGGAAGGGGGAGAGTCGGCGAAAGGGCGGGGTTAGGGTCGAGCGGTGAGCAGGATGGGTGACGTCGCCGCAGGGGGCGGGATGCGCGGGGGCGCGCGCGGAGGAAGAGTCTCGCGCAGTGATGCCGAGGGGCAGCGGGCCCTCAACGAGGCCGCGCCCAGGGTGGACGATCTGCTGAAGCGGATCGCCCAGCTGTTCCGGGACCATCGGCCTCGGCTGACCCTCACCGTCGTCCTCGTACTGGTCGGCGCGGCGCTGACCGTGGTGCCTCCACTGCTCACGCAGCTCGCGTTCGACCACGGGTTGTTCCCGCCCGACGGACGGCCCGACCTTCCCGTCCTGCTCGAACTGGTCGGCGTGATGGTGCTCGTCTGGGCGCTCTCGGCCGTCCTCGGCGTCTGGCAGACCTACCTCACGGCCACTGTCGGCAACACCGTGATGGGCCAGCTGCGCATCCGCCTGTTCCGTCATCTCCAGGCGATGGAGCTCGGCTTCTTCACGCGCACCCGCACCGGAGTGATCCAGTCACGTCTCGCCAACGACGTCGGTGGTGTGGCCAGTGTGCTCACCAACACCGTCTCGAGCGTCCTCGGCAACACCGTGACCGTCATCGCGGCCGTCGTCGCGATGCTCCTCCTCTCGTGGCAGATGACGATCGTCGCCCTGGTGCTGATGCCGGTGCTCGTGATCGCGCAGCGTCGCGTCGGACAGGTGCGCGCCCGCATCGCGACGAAGACGCAGGAGTCGCTCTCGGAGATGACGGCCATCACGCAGGAGGCGCTGAGCGTCTCAGGGATCCTGCTGGCCAAGAGCTTCGGCAGGCAGGAGTCGGAGGTCGCCCGCTACGCGGACGAGAACGGTCGGCAGATCGACCTCCAGGTGCGCCAGCAGATGTCCGGCCAGTGGTTCTTCGCGACGGTGCAGATCTTCCTCTCGGTCATCCCCGTGATCGTCTACCTCGTGGCGGCCTGGCTCATCCTCGGCGGAACCACGGTCACCGCGGGCACTGTCGTCGCGTTCACAACGGTGCAGGCCCGGCTGATGTGGCCGCTGCTCGGCTTGATGCGCGTCGCCCTCGACCTCCAGACGGCCGGCGCCCTGTTCGCCCGCATCTTCGAGTACCTCGACCTGCGCCCGGCGATCAGCGACAGTGCCGCGGCGCGCGAGGTCGCCGGCGAGCTCGGCCGCGTGCAGCTGGACGACGTCGTCTTCCGCTACCCGGATCAGCCGGAGGACGCCCGACCGACTCTCGACCACGTCTCCGTCTCGATCGAGCCCGGCCAGTTCGTCGCCTTCGTCGGCCCCTCCGGAGCGGGCAAGACGACGGTCTCGTATCTCATCCCGCGACTCCACGACGTCACCGCAGGCGCCGTGCGCTTCGCCGGCACCGACGTGCGCGAGCTGCGCCAGGAGTCGCTCGTCGCCCACATCGGGATCGTCAGTCAGGAGACGTACCTGTTCCACGCGAGCATCGCCGACAACCTCCGCTACGCGCGACCCGACGCGACGCAGGAGGAGCTCGAGGCAGCCGCCCGCGCGGCGAACATCCACGCGACGATCACGTCGTTCCCCGACGGCTACGACACGCTGGTCGGCGAGCGCGGCTACCGCCTCTCGGGAGGCGAGAAGCAGCGGCTCGCCATAGCGCGGGTGCTGCTCAAGGACCCGGCTGTCCTCATCCTCGACGAGGCGACCAGCGCCCTCGACACCGTCTCGGAGCGCGCGGTGCAGACGGCGCTCGACGACGCCGCCCGGGGACGGACCACGATCGCGATCGCCCACCGGCTCTCGACGGTCGTCTCGGCCGACGTGATCCACGTGGTCGAGAGCGGACGGATCGTCGAGTCGGGCACGCACCGGGAGCTGCTCAGCCGCGGCGGGCTTTACGCCTCGCTGTACGCGCAGCAGTCGGAGCCGGCACTGCCTGCCTGACGACGACTACTCGCAGGCGACTCCGTCACCGTCGCGGTCGAGCGAGCGGCTGTAGCCCGCGTCTCCGGTGCGGATCGGAGCGGCGCCCGCCGCCTTCACGGCGGTGCAGTTGGCGTAGGAGACGGAGCCGCTGCCGCTGGAGGGCGCCGCCGGGACGACCTGAGCCGGAGCAGCCTGTGCGGGCACGGCAGCGGACGGGTGGGATCGGTCATGATGTGCTCCTCGGCGGCGGGCCTGCGCCCGCGGTCGGGGCGTCCGGAGCATCGAACCGCCGTCTGTCGGCTGGGGCACGGCAATTCCACGCGGCGGTGCGCTCTCCCCGAGCCGACCGCCCCTCGCCGCGGTGCCGACCGGGCGCGGAGTCACTCCGCGGGACGGTCGGCGAGCATCTGCTCCATCAGCGAGATCTCGGCCTCCTGGGCCTTCACGACCGACGTGGCGAAGTCGGTCGCGACCGTGACGCGGCTCCGGGCGAGCAGCGCCTCCGCCATGTCGATGGCGCCGCGGTGGTGGGCGGTCATCAGCTCGAGGAACATCCGGTCGAAGGCGCGGCCCGAGGTGTTGCCCAGCTCGGTGATCTGCGCGGGTGTCGCCAACCCCGGCATGCTCGAGGGCACCACTCCGTCCTCGGTCCCCATGCCCATCGCCGAGTGCTCGTCGGCGGCTCCGGCCAGCGTCGGCCGGCCCATCCACGTCATCGACGGCTCGGGGGCGGCCTGCGGAAGACCCCACGAGGTGAGCCAGCCGAAGAGCTGTCCGGCCTGCTGCTGCTGGGTGAGCAGGATGTCCTTCGAGACGGTCAACACCTCGGCGTCGGTACTGCGCTCGCGGGCGATCATCGCCAGCTCGGCGCCCTGCAGGTGGTGGACCTGCATGTCGCGCGCGAAACCCGCCTCCGCACTGCTGCTCGACGGAGTGGCGGAGGAGGCGAAGGGAGCGAGGGCGCCGAACAGGTAGCCGCCGGCCGCGCCGAGGAGCAGCGCGACGACCGCAACCGCGGCGACGAGGACGCGGCCCCTACTGCTTGCCGGGCGCATCGATCCCCCCTGTGCAGGGGGCGCCGGGCTCGGGAGCGCTCGAGGACTGCCAGAAGCGCTCGACGAACGCGTCGAGGCGGGGGTCGTCGGGGGAGTCGATCGAGACCTGCGCGTCCCACGCGCTGAGCACGATCGGCGACTCGAGGCCCTCGTAGGGCGAGACGACGGAGTAGGTGTCGGGCATCGCCTCGATCAGCGCGTCGACCTCGCTCTGCGGGAGCGCCGGGTCGTAGGTGGCCCAGACGGCGCCGTGCTCGAGGTCGTGCACGGCGTTCTCCTCGGGCACGGGCTGGTCGTAGACGCCGCAGTTCATCCAGACGGCGTTGTGCGGGCCGCCGGCCGGAGGGCTCTGCGGGTAGTCGACGGTTCCAGCGACGTGCGTCGCGTCGTTCTCGAAGGTCTGCAGCCCGTCGATCTGGCGGGCCTCGACGATCTGCTGGTTGCCGAACACGGTGACGGCGACGATGCCCCCGACCGCGAGGACCGCGAGAGCCGAGAGCGACCAGATCCAGATGCGGGAGCCGCGCTTGCGGCGCTCCTGCTCGCGCTTGTAGGCCTCGAGCTTCGCCTGGCGGGCACGGTTCTTGGCGGACATCGTGTCTCTGGGCACGGCGGCGTCTCTCGTTCTGGTGGCGGTAGGCACCCGGCGGGCGGGGGCGGGCGCCTGAGAGGCGCTCTCAGAGGATAACGAGACAGCCTTCGGATCGGATCAACGCCCGCGGCGGCCGGGGCGCTGGCGCTCGACCGGCAGGTCAGCCCGCGAAGGTCAGCCAGAGCAGCAGGCCGTTGAGCACGATCAGGAACAGCGCCGCCAGCGCGGCGGCGACCGTGGTGAACCAGCGGTTGACCTGATCGCCCATCAGCCGGCGGTCCCGGGTGAGGACCACCAGCGGCACCAGGGCGAACGGGATGCCGAACGAGAGGACCACCTGGCTGAGCACCAGAGCCCGCGTCGGGTCGAAACCGATCGCGAGCACCAGCAGCGCCGGGATCAGCGTCACCATCCGACGGGCGACCATCGGCACCCGGACGTGCAGGAGGCCGTGCATGATCTCTGCTCCGGCGTAGGCGCCGACCGAGGTCGAGGCGAGACCGGAGGCGAGCAGGCCGACCGCGAACAGCGTCGCCACGACCGGCCCGAGGGCCGCGCCGATCGCCGCGTGCGCGCCCTCGAGGCTGTCCGTGCCGGCGACCCCCGCCAGAGAGTGCGCGGCGAGGAGGAGGATCGCCAGATTCACGGTGCCGGCGATGGCGAGCGCGACGGTGACGTCGATCCGGGTCGCGACGAGGATCCTCCGCCGGGCGCCGACGCCCTGTACGTGCCCGAAGCGATCGCGGGCGAGAGCGGAGTGCGCGTAGATCGCGTGCGGCATCACCGTCGCGCCGAGGATGGAGGCCGCGAGCAACACCGATTCCGCGCCCTCGAACCGGGGCACGAGACCGGCGATGGCCTCGCCGGCATCGGGCGGATCGACGACCACTCCGACGGTGAAGCCGACGGCGATCAGGACCATCAGCCCCGTGATCACGCGCTCGAACGGCTGCGCTCCGCCGCGTGTCTGCACCAGGAGCAGCACCAGGGAGACGGCTCCGGTCAGCAGACCGCCGGCCAGCAGCGGCAGCCCGAAGAGCAGGTTCAGCGCGATCGCTCCGCCGATCACCTCGGCCAGGTCGGTCGCCATCGCCACCGTCTCTGCCTGGAGCCAGTAGGCCCGGCGCCCCCAGCGCCCACGGATGCGGTCGCCGAGCAGCTCCGGCAGGCTGCGGCCGGTCATCAGGCCGAGCTTGGCCGAGAGGTACTGGATCAGCCACGCCATCAGGTTGCCCAGCACCACGACCCAGACCAGGAGATAGCCGAAGCGGGCGCCCGCCGTCATATTGCTGGCGACGTTGCCCGGGTCGAGGTAGGCGACTCCGGCGACCATCGCCGGGCCGAGCAGCAGGAAGAGGCGGGTGTCGGCCGGGCGCCGCGGCGGAGCGGCGATCGGAGAGCTCATGCGTGGTCCGTTCCGGGGTCGTCGTGGGCGCTCGCGGACCCCCACGATAGGGCACCTCGCGGCGCGGCGACAGCATCTCCGCGGTGCGGCCCGGATGCGCCTCCTGGCCGTCTCACCGCCTCCCGTCACGCGCCCCGGAGCGGTTGCTACGCTGGCGGGATGACCCTGGATCGAGCCCTGCCCGCACGCCCGGAAACCGGGATGGCGTACGCCGAATCGGTGCTCGATCTCATCGGCGACACCCCACTGGTGAAGCTCGGCCCGGTCGCTGCCGAGGTGCGGGCGACCGTCCTGGTGAAGGTCGAGTACCTCAACCCGGGAGGCTCCTCGAAGGACCGCATCGCGACCCGCATCATCGACGCCGCCGAGCGCGACGGCCTGCTCAAGCCGGGCGGCACGATCGTCGAGCCGACGAGCGGCAACACCGGCATCGGCCTCGCCCTCGTCGCCCAGCAGCGCGGCTACCGCTGCGTGTTCGTGCTGCCCGACAAGGTGGGCGAGGACAAGCGGAACGTGCTCACTGCGTACGGTGCCGAGATCGTGGTCACGCCGACCGCCGTCGCTCCGGAGGACCCCGCCTCCTACTACTCGGTCTCGGACCGGCTCGCCCGCGAGATCCCCGGCGCCTTCAAACCCAACCAGTACGCGAACCTCAACGGCCCGCTCAGCCACTACGAGACCACCGGACCCGAGATCTGGCGCGACACCGCCGGCCGGCTCACCCACTTCGTCGCCGGTGTCGGCACGGGCGGCACGATCAGCGGAGTCGGCCGTTACCTCAAGGAGGTCTCCGAGGGCCGGGTGCAGATCGTCGGCGCCGATCCCGAAGGCTCGGTCTACTCCGGTGGCGGGGGCAGGCCCTACCTCACGGAGGGGGTCGGCGAGGACTTCTGGCCGAGCGCCTACGACCCGAGCGTGGTCGACCGGATCATCGCCTCCAGCGATGCGGAGTCGTTCGCGATGACCCGCCGTCTCGCGCGTGAGGAGGGCCTGCTGGTGGGCGGCTCGAGCGGACTCGCCGTCTCGGTGGCGCTGAAGGCGGCCGCCGAGCTCGGCCCCGACGACGTGGTGGTCGTGCTGCTCCCGGACGGCGGGCGCGGCTACCTCGGCAAGATCTTCAACGATCGCTGGATGCGCTCCTACGGCTTCCTCGAACTGCGCGACGAGGGCTCCGTCCGCGACGTGCTCCGCGCCCGCGCGGCCAGCCCGCAGACCGGCGAGCTGCCGGCCCTCGTGCACGCGCATCCCACCGACACCGTCCGCGACGCCATCGGCATCATGACCGAGTACGGGGTCTCGCAGCTGCCGGTGCTGAGTGCCGAGCCGCCGGTGGTGATGGGCGAGGTGGTCGGCGCGGTCGACGAGCGCGAGCTGCTCGACCGGGTCTTCACCGGAACCGCCTCGATGAACGACCCTCTCGGCGACTGTGTGAGCGACTCCCTCCCCCTGATCGGGCTCGGCGAGAGCATCGCCGCCGCCCGCGCTGCCCTCACCGACCGCAGCGCCCTCCTCGTCACCGACGAGGGCAAGCCCGTCGCCGTGATCACACGGCAGGACCTCCTCACCTACGCCACGGCCTGACCGCCGTCGGCCCCCGCACCTCCGACCCAGGGAGCCCGCACCATGCCCAAGAAGCAGCATTTCGACACCCGCGCCATCCACGCCGGTCAGGAGTTCGACCCGACCACCGGCGCGGTCGTCCCGCCGGTCTACCTGACCTCGACGTTCGTCCAGGACGGCATCGGCGGGTTCCGCGGCGGCTACGAGTACGCCCGCTCGGCGAATCCGACCCGCGACTCCCTCCAGGAGCTGATCGCGTCGATCGAGGGCGCGGACGTCGCGTACTCCTTCTCCTCGGGCCTCGCCGCTGAGGACACGCTGCTGCGTGCCGCGCTCGCGCCCGGCGACCACGTGGTGCTCGGCAACGACGCCTACGGCGGCAGCCACCGCCTGATCGACCGCGTGCACGGCGCCTGGGGCGTACGGAACACCCCCGTCGACATGTCGAATCTGCGCGAGGTGCAGCGGGCGATCGTCCCCGGCGAGACGAAGATGCTCTGGGTCGAGACGCCCTCCAACCCGCTCATGACGATCAGCGACATCGCCGAACTGGCCGACCTGGCCCACGCGCACGACCTGATCGTCGTCGTCGACAACACCTTCGCCTCCTCCGCGCTGCAGCAGCCGCTGGCGCTCGGCGCCGATGTGGTGGTGCACTCGACCACGAAGTACCTCGGCGGGCACTCCGATGTCGTCGGCGGTGCGCTGGCGCTGCGCTCGGGGCCTCTGGCCGAGAAGATCGCATTCCTGCAGTTCGCCGTCGGAGCGATCTCGGGCCCGATGGATGCGTGGCTGACGGTCCGCGGCATCAAGACCCTCGGGGTGCGGATGGAGCGGCATTCGACGAATGCGCAGGCGGTCGCGGAGTTCCTCGTCGAGCACCCCGCGGTGACGGCGGTGCACTACCCGGGCCTGCCGAGCCACCCCGGCCACGAGCTCGCGAAGCGCCAGATGTCGCGGTTCGGCGGGATGCTCTCGCTGGAGCTGGCGACCCCTCGCGCGGCCCGGAAGTTCGCGGAGTCGACCGAGCTGTTCCAGCTGGCGGAGTCGCTGGGAGGGGTCGAGTCGCTGATCGGCTACCCGAGCGAGATGACGCACGCGTCGGTCAAGGGCACGCCGCTGGAGGTGTCGGAGTCGCTCGTGCGACTCTCGGTGGGCATCGAGGATCCGGGCGACCTGATCGCCGATCTGGCGGCGGCGCTCCCGAAGCGCTAGGCGTACTGCCCGGGGAGGTTGGTCAACCGTGTTCCCGGTGGCGGTGTGGGGCCGGTGGTGGTTGTAGTGGACCGCACCCGATTCGATGGACTCGGGGTGGACTGCCGGGGTTCCCGAGCTGTAGGAGCCTATAAGGCTTATGCGAAATCTGCTTGATCGAGGTGAAATCGTGCGTGTCGGTCACGAATAACACCGGCTGATCCGCTCTGCTTGAAGAGCAACTTGTAACAGGAACTCTTCACAAAGAGCGTTATTCACAAGGTTTTTACCAGCCGAGTCGGTAAAGTTTGAGTTTTGTGATGGCGGGGATTTCGGTGAGGCGTCCGCGGTAGCCGGTGGCGATGATTTTCCAGTTCTTGAAGTGGGAGATGCATCTCTCGACCGCGGATCGGGTTCTGGAGATTTCCCCGTTCGATTTCTTGGTATTTTCATCGAGAGTGCTGCCGCGGGATCGTCTACGGGGAGTGGTCGCGGTCGTGCCGATACAGCCGGGATCGGCGATCCAATCCGCGTCATCGAGGATCGGTTCCCCACCGCAGAGTGCAAGAGCGGCACGATCGTGGCGGGCACCGGCGATGGGGTCTGACGCGGCGAGGAGGCTGCCGTCCAGGTCTGCGGCTCTCTGCACGGTGATCGAAGTAGAGCAGGTGCCCGTTTTGCGGGGTAACGGTGCGGTAGAGGTAGGAGATCCGGACGAGCTGACCGGCCGCGACGAGATCCTCCCTCGTCGACCAGCGCGATTTCGTGAAGTCCAGCTACTCTCCTCGGACAGCTTGCGACTCGGCACTCGTAGCACTCCTCGGATCTTCGATGAATGTGAGGAGGCGATCCGCGTCGGGCCGCCAGAGTACCGTCTTTTGCGTCGTGACGTAGCCTCCGTTGCTGGCCTCACGAAGGAACGGCTGCTCAAACACCATGAGCAACCCATCGGAGTGGAATTCCTGAAGATAAGCTAGGAGTTCCTCGCGATCACGCTCGAGGAGACCAACAAGCGTCTTGCCAGCCGAAGAAGTCTCGAAGGCAAGCATGTTCGACTCACCGCTCATGTGCCGCTGCATCTCCCGCAAGATCTGGAAATGTTCTAGGTCGTACTTGGCGACGAGGCGTTGAAGCCGATCACGCGCAGGGTCGCCACCTGTGCGCACGAACCCGTTGATAAGACCGATCCAGATGAACTCGCGCTTTTCTTCGGCCGATGTCTCGATCGCGGCACGGTAGGCACGCGTGATGGCCGCGTCAAACTCCTCGTGCATGAGCGCCTGTCGCCAAGCAAGCTCATCGACCTGGTCCTTCAGCTCCGCCACCAGACGTCGCAAACTTTCGATGGCCCGGCGATGCTGCCGTTCGGTGGCTGAGGGCAGCAGCTCATTCGCGAGCCCGCCAAGTTCACCGGCCACAGAAGTTATCATTCGCACAATAGTGAGCGCGAAATCGCCATCGGTCATATCCAGAGGATCGATCTGCGCGCCGGAATTCGACGGCTCAAATTGACTGTCCATAATTCATCCCTTCGTCCTTGCGCGGCTCCTGGTCCGTTCACACCGACTGGATAGCGGTGGCTCTACCTGACATGATCGCCACTATTTTCCGCCACATCTACCTCGTCGGGCGGACAGCTACGCGACCTCATTGCTCTCGGGACGGATGCTGTCTAGGCCAATGATTCTCGCCCCGGAGGCAGGTTCCCGCGGCTTGGGCTCGAAGGTGAAATTGTCCGCGATCCCAATGCACATTCGGATTGCTGGCATGACAGGGGCTAAGACGAAGTTCAGTATCGTCTCAGAGAAGCGGACCGGTGCATGCGCGGGGTGGTACCAGTGACGACGGTCATACCAATCGTGGCTGGGCCTTAGAGCAACGGCGCCGCGGGCCGCGATCAGGCTCAGCGCTATCGTCAACGAGATGAGCGCCGTCCGGTAGGCGGCGACGCCCAACACCACCGAGGCTGGCAGCAGGAGGAGCCAGGCGACCTCGGCGCCGTGGACGCGCCAACGCAAAGGATAGAGCCCCGCGGCCACGGAGGCTATCCACGCGGCGGGCGCGATCGCTGGACGAGCGAGCCAATTCGCAACTGCGTCGATCCAGGACACGTCGGTGACGCCGAAGACGTGCGCAACCTGGTATGCCGCAACAACCGGGTCCGCCGTGATATCGCGGAGCTGGTCGACGTGACCCCAGTTGAGCTGGATCGTCGCCCCGAGCAGCAGCGCAAGACCGATACTCACGGCCGAGGAAGACAGACGCTTCACGACCTTCTTCAACCGGTCGTTGAACGCCCCGAGCAGCACGCCGGTGCCCATCGATATCGGATCAGCCATGCTCTGTGTCCCTTCGCATCCGTACCTGCAGGAGACTACGCGGAACCACCGACAACGAACGCCACCTCCGAGTTCGCGGTTCCGAGAGGTCGCGTTGACGAACCGAACTCCCAGTTGAGTTGCTCGGCGCGCTGGCCCTCTGCATCGAGCAAGAACAACTCCGGGGGCTCGATCCCGATCCACCCGGTGATTTGCTCGACGCTGGCAAGTGAGAGATTACGGCTGCCGCGCTCGACCTGGCCGACGTAGGTCAGGGACTTGCCGACCTGGTGGGCCAGGTCTTCTTGGGAGAGGCCGAGGCGCTTACATGCGGTGCGGCGGTTGCGGCCGACGATGGCGTGAGGTGCCCCTGAGGTGCCCTATTCTTTCTGGAGCACCACGGAATTGGTAAGATTGCGGCGTTGACCGAAAGGATTGTCGGCATGTCCCAGTTCCCATGGGAAATAATGAGGCTTATGCAAAATTGGTTTCGTTCTGGGTGAAGAAGATTAGTCCGCGGACGGCGTTGAAGGCGTCTGGGAAAGTGCGCAGTGGTCGTCTGTAGTCGGTGTGGAAGATTCGCCAGGTTTTGATGTTAGCGATTGTTCTCTCGATCACGTAGCGGTGAGTGTTCACGAAACGGTTGTGCTGTTTCGCGTGCTCTGGCAAATGTTCTTCGCCGGGTCTCCTTTTTATTGGTGTGATCATTCCGGCGCCTTGGTAGCCTTTGTCGGCCAAAGTATTCGAGAGGTTGATGATGTCGGCCAAGTGTGATTCTCGGAATGCGTGAGCATCATGGTGTTTGCCCGGAATCGGATCCGAAATGTGGATCAGCCGACCGGAGAGATCGGCGAGGACCTGGCAGGTGTGCCCCGTGGTCTTGTGTTTGCCGGAGTACAGCTCGGGCGCGTCTGCTCAGGACCAGCACGGGAGGAGGGTCCCGTCGATGACGGCCGTCGTCTCGCCGACCGCAGCCTCGACGTCCGGCTGCTCGTCGTCGGTCACGACAGTGAGCATCGCTTCCACTAGCGCGATTGTTCGCGACACGGTCGACTGACTGACACCGACCACATCGGCGATCAACTGTTCGGTGACGTTGTGGCGATAGTAGAGAAGAGTGACCTGTAGTGCCCCGGCGAGCGACAGTCTGCGTGGCCGTCCTCGCCGCCGCTGCCACAGGAATTCGTTTTCGATCCGTTCGGCGAGAATCGCATATTGCTCGGTCGTCATCCCTGTAGTAGTCTGCTTGTGCGCCGGCTGGTTCCTTTGCGAAGAGTTTCTGTTGGAAGTTGCTCTTCAAGCAAAGCGGATCAGCCGGTGTTTTTCGTGACCGACACGCACTAATTTATACTGGGTCAATCGATTTTTGCATAAGCCTCACTGTAGACGGAGTGAGCAAGTCGTACGGCTCGCGGACCGTTGTGGATGACGTGTCATTCGACGTCATCGGAGGACGCCTCACCGGGTTCGTCGGGGCGACCGGCGCGGGGAAGACGACGACGATGCGGATCATGCTCGGTGTCCTCAGGCCGGATACCGGCGACGTGCGGATGGATGGCGTTCCTATGAATACGGAGGACCGTCGACGATTCGGCTACATGCCGGAGGAACGCGGGCTCTATCCCAAGATGAGGGTCCTTGAGCAGCTCGTGTACCTGCTGCATAGCCGTCGTGGCGGCGGTCGGGCTGCGCGTGACCGGACAGGTCGACCTGCTCGGCCAGCTCGGGGGATCCATCGGCTGGTTCGTGCTGTTCTTCGCCGTGGGGTTCGTGCTCATCGCGGCCCTCTACGCGGCAGCTGCGGCGCTGGTGTCGCGCCAGGAGGACGTCGGGAGCGTCACCGCTCCGGTGATGTTTCTGCTGATCATCCCCTACTTCCTCATCATCTTCTACAACGACGACGAGAGCGTCCTCCGGATCATGTCGTACGTCCCGTTCTCGGCGCCGATCGGCATGGCCGTGCGGATCTTCACGGGATCCGCCTTGTGGTGGGAGCCCTTCCTGTCCCTGGCCGTGATCATCGTGAGCACAGCCGTGGTTGTCTCACTGGGCGCCCGGGTTTACGGCAACTCCCTGCTGCGCACCGGATCGCGCGTCCGCCTCGGCGAGGCGCTCTCCGGCAAGAGTGCCTGACGGACCCCGGAAGCTAGTTCTAACGAATGGAGCGAACATGCACATCATCCAGCTTGTCCTCGGACTCGTCGTCGGGTGCGGCGTCGCCCTCCTCGTCGGCGGGACTGCCCTCGGTTGGCTCCTGCTCGCCGCCGGGGTCGCCGGGCTCCTCACCACTGTCCGGGGGATGGTGCGTCGATGGGAGTCGTGAGCGGCGGCTGACGCGGACGAAGGGCCGGCATGCGCTGCATGCCGGCTCTCCTTCGTCAGGCGACTAGGTGATCGCGACAATCAACCCGCCGATGGCGACTGCGGTCACGAAGCCGGCGACGAACTCGCTGTCCGGCGCATCCATGGTCTCGACTTCGTCGACGGCCAGGTCGAGCATGCTCACTCGGAGAGGCGGGCACTGGCAGGGTGGACGCATGTCCACTCCGCGCCGCATCGTCGACCTCAGTCACACCGTCTCCCACGGACTCGTCACCTACCCCGGCCTCCCCGCGCCGCGCATCCGCCCGCACCTCACCAGGGAGGCGTCCCGCCGCTCCTACGCGCCCGGCACCGAATTCGCGATGGACGTGATCGAGATGATCGGCAACACCGGCACCTACCTCGACAGTCCGTTCCACCGCTACGAGGACGGGGCCGACCTCGCGGGGCTGGATCTCGAGACGCTGGTCGACCTGCCTGCCGTCGTCGTCGACGCGAGCGGCGCCTCCGAGCGAGGCGGTGACGGGCGGGGCATCGCCGCGGAGGCGGTGGCCGGCCTCGACGTCCGCGGCGCCGCCGTGCTGCTGCGCACGGGCTGGGACGCGCACTTCGCCACGCCGGAGTACGCCTCCGGTGCGCCGTTCCTGACGGAGGACGGCGCGGAGGCGCTCATCGCGGGCGGCGCGGTGCTGGTCGGCATCGACTCCCTCAACATCGACGACACCGAGTCCGGTGGCGCCCGGCCCGCGCACACCCTCCTCCTCGCCGCGGGTGTGCACGTGGTCGAGCACCTCACCGGTCTGGCGGAGCTGCCCGCTGCGGGCGCCCGGTTCACCGCCGTGCCGCCGAAGGTGAGCGGCTTCGGGACCTTCCCCGTTCGGGCCTTCGCGGTCGTCGACGGCCGCTGACGACCACCGGGCGTTCAGGAGCGTCCGACTACCCTGGAGTGATGCATCCCGCTCTCGCCGCCCTCGGTCGGCGCGTCCGGCCCCGCACGCGCCTCGCCGCTCTGGGCCGTCGCGTCCGCCCCCGGACGCGGATCCTCCAGGCAGTCGGCGCCCTCCGTACCGCGGGGCGCCGGGTGGGCGAGTGGCGTGCCGCCGCCGTCGCCGCGCGGCCGATCGACCACCCGGCCTCGCTCGCGTTCCGACGTGAACTGTTCGTGCTCGCCCTCGCGAACCGCTTCTCCCGCCGCAGCGCGGTCGACCCCGACGGCGACGTCGTCGTCACGATGACCACGCACGGCGAGCGGCTCCAGCGGGTGCACGTCGCCCTCGAGTCGATCGCCCGGGGCGAGGCCCGCCCCGCCCGGCTCGTGCTCTGGCTGGACGATCCGGCGCTGCACGCCGACCTCCCCGCCCCGCTGCGCCGCCTCCGCCGCCGCGGAGTCGAGGTCCGCCTCGTCGACGGCTACCGGGTGCACACCAAGTACTACCCGCACCTGCTGTCGGGGCGTGCGGGCGAGCGCGACCTCGTCACCTCCGACGACGACATCGTCTACCCGAGCACCTGGCTCCGCGGGCTCCTCGATGCGCGCTCCCGCTACCCGCGCGAGACGGTGCTCTGCTACCGCGCCCACCGCGTCGGGGTGACCGACGGAGCGGTCGCTCCGTACACGAGCTGGACGCCGGTCGCCGACACCCGCGCCGCCGCGGACGTCTTCGGAACCTCCGTCTCGGGGCAGCTGCTCCCGAGCGCGCTGCTCAAGGAGATCGCCGCGCACGGAGAGGCCTTCCGCGACATCGCGCCCGACGCCGACGACATCTGGCTGCACGTGCGCGCCGTCGACGCGGGCTATCGGGTCGCGCAGATCGAGCCGCGCGCGCAGCTCTTCCCCTTCGTGCCGCGGACGCAGCAGACCGGGCTCTACCTCGTCAACTACTGGGACGGCGGGAACGACCGCCAGGCCCGCGCCGCCTACATCCCCGAGGTCGCGGCGCGGATCGCCGCGGCGGCGGCCGAGCGGGAGGCGGTCGGCTGATGCGCCTGCTGTTCCTGAGCAACCTCTACCCGCCCCAGGTGCTCGGCGGCTACGAGATGACCTGCGCCCGCGTCGCCGAGGCGATGGCCGCGCGCGGCCACACCGTCCGGGTGCTGACCACGCCGACGTACCTCCCTCCCGAGCCGACGGCGTCACCGGACGTCGAGGTGCACCGCACGCTGAGCCTGCGCACCTATTTTCCGCTGCCGCAGACCGGCACCGAGGTCGCCCGGCTGATGCACCACGAGAGCGCGGTGTCGCGCTTCGAGAACACCCGCATCCTGCTGGAGGAGCTGCGCGACTTCGCGCCGACCCACGTGGTCGCGTTCAATCTGCTCGGCATCGGCGGTCTCGCGCTGATCGACCTGCTGCGCTCCGTCGACGCGCCCTGGCTGTGGAACCTCGGCGACCGCACCCCGAACGCTTTGGTCGATGGTCTGCCCGAGCGCGTGCTCGCCGTCTACGGGGCTCAGACTCCCGACCACTTCGACCGCGGCGAGATCGTGGCCGTGAGCCGCTCACTCGTCGAGACGATCGAGGCCGGCGGGCTGAGCCTCGGCGAGGTCGAGGTGATCGGCCGCGGGGTGACCGTGCCGCCCGATTCGGACGAACCCCGCCGCTACCGCGAGGGAGGCGTCACCCGCTTCACGTTCGCCGCCTCGCTGGGCGAGCACAAGGGTGTCGGGCTCGTGCTGGAGGCGGCGGCCGTCCTCGCCGCCGAGACCCGCGCGTTCCGCGTCGACCTCTACGGAGACGGTGATGTCGACGGCTGGCGGGCACGGGCGGCGGAGGCGGGGCTCGACGGCCTGGTCGAGTTCCACGGTGCGACTCCGCGCGACGAGGTGCTCTCGGCGCACGAGCGGGCTGACGCCTTCCTGTTCCCGACATGGGCGGGGGAGCCGTTCGGCGTGGCTCCCGTCGAGGCGGCGGCGGCCGGATGCGTGCCCATCGTGACCGCGGCGAGCGGAGTCGCGGAGTTCCTGATCGACGGCGTGGACTGCGTCAAGATCACCCGCTCCGCACCCGCCCTGCTCGCGGCCATGCGCGACGTGGTGAGTGGCGCCACCGACCTCGAGGCTCTCGGCCGCCGGGGTCGCGCCGCCGCACGCGGTCCGCTCTCGTTCGAGCGCTCGGTCGAGCTGATCGAGGCCTCCCTCGAGCGGCGTGGCAGGCCGGGGAGCCTCGCCGAGCGCCTCGCCGACACCACGGTCGAGGCCGACATCATGGACAAGGACGAGCGGGCGATGGACGTGCTCCACCGCAGCCTCTCCGGACGGGATCACGACGATGAGCACTGACCACGACTTCCTCCAGGACCCCTCCTCAGCTCCTTCCCGCTTCGGGCGGGGCGGCACCGCCCTGCGCGAGGCCGTGCACAAGCTGGTCTCGCCCTGGTTCGAGCAGGCGAGGCTGCGCACGGAGGAGGTGCGCGCCGAGACGGAGGAGCTGCGCGGCGAGATCGCGGGGCTGCGCGCCGAGCTCCGGGGCGAGCTGGGCACCGTGCGCGACGAGTGCGCAACGTTGCGGGCCGAGACGGCGGGCCTGCGCGCTCGACTGGACGAGCTGGGCGGGTCGCTGGCGGCGCTGCGCGACACCGTGCAGCAGGAGGCGGAGGCGGCACCCGGCCGATTCGTCGCGGTCGACGAGCGAGCCGCCGAGCTCGACGAGCGCCTCCGTGGGGCCGAGCTGGAGCTGCGCGCGGTGACGCGCCGCGTCGCGGAGGCCCTCGACCGCTGATGCCGGCCCGCCGCCCACGACGTGTTCCGGCGCGCGAGTGGGCGAGGGAGGGGTGTCGGATCCGCGCGGAGCTCCTTCTGCGACCGGCCGCGGACGCCGTCCGGTCGCCGTGATCCCTCCCGCTGAGACAGCCCGGTGCGGGGGCGTCGCCCGGGCTGCTCCGACCGACGGTGCCCAGCGCCGGCGCGAGGTCGATCGCGGTGACCACGGTGTCGGCGGCGTGGCCGTCAGACTGGCTCCATGAGCGCGCTGAGGGTCGTCGTCGCACCGGATTCGTTCAAGGGATCGGCGACGGCGGTCGAGGTCGCGCAGGCGCTCGCCGCGGGCTGGCGGGCGGCCCGCCCGGGCGACGAGGTGGTCCTCGCTCCGATGGCCGACGGAGGCGAGGGCACGGTCGCGGTGTTCGCGGCCGCCGTCCCGGACGCGCGGCGGAACGCGGTCGCCGTCCCCGGCCCGGCCGGCCGGCCGATCGTGGCCGAGTGGCTGCTCCTGCCCGACGGGACCGCGGTGGTCGAGCTCGCCTCGGCGAGCGGAATGACGCTGGGCCCGCTGCGCCCGCTGACCGCGCACACCCGCGGCTTCGGCCGAGTCATCGCCGCCGCCCTCGACGCCGGGGCACGGTCCCTTCTCCTCGCGATCGGCGGCAGCGCCTCGACCGACGGCGGCGTCGGCGCCCTGCGCGAGCTGGGCGCCCGCTTCCTCACCCTCTCCGGCCACGAGGTGGGAGACGGCGGTGGGTCACTGCTCGATCTCGCGGTCGTCGAGCGGCGTGCACTCCGGCCGGTCCCCGCCGGCGGCGTGCAGGTCCTCTGCGACGTCACGAACCCCCTGCTCGGAGACGCCGGCGCCGCCCGGGTGTTCGGCCCGCAGAAAGGTGCCCGGCCCGAGGAGGTCGTGCGCTTGGACGCCGGTCTCCGCCACCTGGCCGGTCGCCTCGACGCCGATCCGGAGGCCGCGGGCGCCGGGGCGGCGGGCGGAACGGGCTTCGGGCTGCTCGCCTGGGGCGCTCGGCTGGTCCCCGGTGCGGCGGTGGTCGGCGAGGCGCTCGGGCTGCCGGTGCTCGTGGCTGGAGCCGACATCGTCATCACGGGGGAGGGGCGGTTCGACGCGCAGACGGACGCGGGAAAGGTGCCGGCCGCCGTCCTCCGGCTCGCGGAGGCGGCCGGCGCGCGGACGCTGCTCGTCGCGGGGTCGATCCAGGCGCCGACCACGGCGTTCGCCGGGTCTGTGTCTCTGACGGAGGCGGCGGGCTCCGCCTCCGCGGCCCTCGCCGACCCGCTGACGCATCTGCGCGCGGTCGCGAGCGAGCTGGCGCTCTGGTCAGCGTGACATCGGCTGAGCAGGCAGCCCGAGGCGCGACCGCGATGTCGGTGGTCGGGCATACCGTGCGCATATGCGCCCTGCCGACCGTCGAAGCCACGATGTCGTGGTCCGTGCGCCCGTCCGACCCCACCGGTCGGGCATGCCGACACGCCGAGGCGCGTTGTACCCAGGGAACCGGTCGCGGCTTTCCACAGCTGTGGATGGATCGTCCGGATCCGCGTCCTTCCGCGGCTCCGCGGGCTCCGGCCTGTGGATGAACGGGGGAGGAACCGGTGGATAACTACACGGATGTAACTACTACCTCTAGTGGGCTGATGCCAGGTGCCCCCCTATATGTAGTATTGCTGAGCAGGTCGAGCCGCGAGGCCCACCGGCACTCCCGAACTCCCCACGACCGCCTCCCCCGCCCCGCCCGCACGTCGGGCCGACGCCGGGAGCGGCCCCGGGACACCTCCTTCCGAAAGGCGACATTCCATGGCCGTGACGGTCTACACCAAGCCCTCCTGCGTCCAGTGCACCGCGACCTATCGTGCCCTCGACGGCAAGGGCATCGACTACGAGGTCTTCGACCTCTCGGTCGACGAGAAGGCCCTCGAGGCCGTGAAGGCCCTCGGCTACCTCCAGGCCCCGGTCGTCATCACGGACGACGATCACTGGTCGGGCTTCCGCCCCGACAAGATCGCGACCCTCTGAGGCGTCTGCGCGGCGATCTGCGGCGTTGTCGTCAGGCGCCGTAGCGCCGCTACGGCTTCTTCCTCCGCCTTGCAGCTCGCCACGCAGACGCCCCAGAGGTGGCCGGGAGCAGGCAGACGGCGGAGGAGAGGGGTGGTGGGATGAGCGAGCTCGTGTACTTCTCTAGCAGTTCGGGGAACACGCACCGGTTCATCGAGAAGCTCGGTCGGCCGGCGCAGCGCATCCCGCTCCATGCCCGGCGCGACGGAGCAGCGCTCGACACCCTCCACGTCGATGAGCCCTACGTTCTCGTGCTCCCCACCTACGGCGGTGGCAACGACGGGGGAGCGGTCCCCAAGCAGGTCATCCGGTTCCTCAACCAGCCCCGCAACCGCTCCCTGCTCCGCGGCGTCATCGGCGCTGGCAACACGAACTTCGGCGAGGCCTATTGTCTCGCCGGCGACATCATCGCGACGAAGTGCGCCGTGCCGCACCTCTACCGCTTCGAAGTATTCGGAACACCCGACGACGTCACCGCCGTCGACCAAGGATTGGACACGTTTTGGACGCAGCAGTGATCGACGCTCCCCGCGACGCCGCTCAGATGGACTACCACTCGCTCAACGCGATGCTGAACCTCTACGGCCCGAACGGAGAGATCCAGTTCGACAAGGACCGCGAGGCCGCTCGCGAGTTCTTCCTGCAGCACGTCAACCAGAACACCGTGTTCTTCCACACGCTCAGGGAGCGCCTCGACTACCTCGTCGAGAAGGAGTACTACGAGCAGGCCGTGCTCGACCAGTACTCGTTCGAGTTCATCCAGCAGCTCAACGACCTCGCCTACTCGAAGAAGTTCCGCTTCGCGACCTTCCTCGGCGCCTTCAAGTACTACACCTCATACACGCTGAAGACGTTCGACGGGAAGCGCTACCTCGAGCGCTTCGAGGACCGCGTCGTGATGACCGCCCTCGGCCTGGCCCAGGGCGACGAGAAGCTCGCCACCGCTCTGGTGGAGGAGATCGTCGCGGGCCGGTTCCAGCCCGCGACCCCCACCTTCCTCAACACCGGCAAGGCCCAGCGCGGAGAGCTCGTCTCGTGCTTCCTGCTGCGCATCGAGGACAACATGGAGTCGATCGCCCGCGGCATCAACTCCGCCCTCCAGCTCTCCAAGCGCGGCGGGGGAGTCGCCCTCTCGCTCTCCAACATCCGCGAGGCCGGCGCCCCGATCAAGCAGATCGAGAACCAGTCCTCGGGCATCATCCCCGTGATGAAGCTCCTCGAGGACAGCTTCAGCTACGCCAACCAGCTCGGTGCGCGCCAGGGAGCGGGAGCGGTGTACCTCTCGGCGCACCACCCCGACATCCTCCGCTTCCTCGACACCAAGCGCGAGAACGCCGACGAGAAGATCCGCATCAAGACGCTCTCCCTCGGCGTCGTCGTGCCCGACATCACGTTCGAGCTCGCGAAGAACAACGAGGACATGTACCTCTTCTCGCCCTACGACGTCGAGCGCGTCTACGGCATCCCCTTCGGCGACCTGTCGATCTCGGAGAAGTACCGCGAGATGGTCGACGACCCGCGCATCAAGAAGACCAAGATCTCGGCACGCGAGTTCTTCCAGACCATCGCCGAGATCCAGTTCGAGTCCGGCTACCCCTACATCGTGTTCGAAGACACGGTGAACCAGGCGAACCCGATCAAGGGTCGGATCAACATGTCCAACCTCTGCTCCGAGATCCTCCAGGTCAACACTCCGACGACCTACAACGAGGACCTCTCCTACGCGCAGATCGGCAAGGACATCTCCTGCAACCTCGGCTCGCTGAACATCGCGCTGACGATGGACTCACCCGACTTCGGTCGCACCATCGAGACCGCGATCCGCGGCCTCACCTCGGTGTCCGACCAGTCGCACATCACCTCGGTCCGCTCGATCGAGGACGGCAACGACAAGTCGCACGCCATCGGCCTCGGCCAGATGAACCTGCACGGCTACCTCGCCCGCGAGCGCATCCACTACGGATCCGAGGAGGGCATCGACTTCACCAACATCTACTTCTACTCGGTGCTGTTCCACGCCCTGCGCGCCTCCAACAACCTCTCGATCGAGCGCGGCACCACCTTCGAGGGCTTCGCCGACTCGAAGTACGCCTCGGGCGAGTTCTTCGACACCTACACCGAGAAGGAGTGGGCTCCCGCCACCGAGCGCGTCGCCCGCCTCTTCGAGGGCGCCGGCATCGCCGTCCCCAGCCAGGACGACTGGCGCGCGCTCAAGGCCTCGGTCATGGAGCACGGCATCTACAACCAGAACCTGCAGGCCGTCCCGCCGACCGGCTCGATCTCGTACATCAACAACTCGACGTCGTCGATCCACCCGATCGCGTCGAAGATCGAGATCCGCAAGGAGGGCAAGCTCGGCCGCGTCTACTACCCGGCGCCGTTCATGACGAACGACAACCTGGAGTACTACCAGGACGCGTACGAGATCGGCTACGAGAAGATCATCGACACCTACGCCGCGGCGACGCAGCACGTCGACCAGGGACTCTCGCTGACGCTGTTCTTCAAGGACACCGCGACCACGCGCGACATCAACCGCGCGCAGATCTACGCCTGGCGCAAGGGCATCAAGACGATCTACTACATCCGCATCCGCCAGATGGCACTCGAGGGCACCGAGCTCGACCAGTGCGTCTCGTGCATGCTGTAGAGCCCGCAACGTCACCCACCCGCTCGACCCATCCGCAGCAGCGAGAAGGAATCATGACTCCCCCCGAGAAGCTCAAGCTCGTCGACTCCGTCCAGGCCATCAACTGGAACCGGATCCAGGACGACAAGGACGTCGAGGTGTGGAACCGCCTCACGAGCAACTTCTGGCTGCCCGAGAAGGTCCCGCTCTCCAACGACATCCAGTCGTGGAACACGCTGACCCACGAGGAGCAGCAGCTCACCATGCGCGTGTTCACGGGGCTCACCCTGCTCGACACCGTGCAGGGCACGGTCGGCGCGGTCTCGCTCATCCCGGACGCCATCACTCCGCACGAGGAGGCCGTCTACACGAACATCGCGTTCATGGAGTCGGTGCACGCCAAGTCGTACTCCTCGGTGTTCTCGACGCTCTCGAACACGCAGGACATCGACGAGGCCTTCCGCTGGTCCGTCGAGAACCCGAACCTGCAGAAGAAGGCGTCCATCGTGATGGACTACTACCGCGGCGACGACCCCCTGAAGCGGAAGGTCGCCTCCACGCTGCTGGAGTCGTTCCTCTTCTACTCGGGCTTCTACCTGCCGATGTACTGGTCCTCCCGGGCCAAGCTCACCAACACCGCGGATCTGGTGCGCCTCATCATCCGCGACGAGGCCGTGCACGGCTACTACATCGGCTACAAGTTCCAGAAGGGGCTCGAGCGCGTCGACCAGGCCAAGCGCGACGAGATCAAGGACTACACGTTCTCGCTGCTCTACGAGCTCTACGACAACGAGGCCCAGTACACGCAGGACCTTTACGACCAGCTCGGCCTGACCGAGGACGTCAAGAAGTTCCTGCACTACAACGCCAACAAGGCGCTGATGAACCTCGGCTACGAGCCGATGTTCCCCAAGCAGGTCACCGACGTGAACCCCGCGATCCTGTCGGCCCTCTCGCCCAACGCCGACGAGAACCACGACTTCTTCTCGGGCTCCGGCTCCTCCTACGTGATCGGCAAGGCCGTGAACACCGAGGACGAGGACTGGGACTTCTAGGATCTCAACCGCTTCGAAAGGCCCCTCCACCCCGGGTGCGAGGGGCCTTTCGCAACTGTAGGGCGATCACTCGCGCATGAGTGCCGACCTGATCGTCGCGAGCAGCCGCGGGGCGTGCCCGGTAACGGTGGCCCAGAGGCGGTCGCTGTCGAGGGCGCCGTAGTTGTGTGCGGCGATGTTCCTGGTCGCGCGGAGGCCTGCCACGTCGGACGAGGGAAGCGTCGCCACGACCTCGTGCGGCAGGTCGCGATGCACGAGGTCGGCGAGGTTGATCAGCGCGAGGGCGGCGACGTCGCGGCTGTCCGACTCCGCGGTGAGGAACGCCTCCCGGCCGTCGCGGACGGCTCGCGCCAAGCGGGAAGCGAGGCGATCGACCTCGGCGATGAGGCGTCGCGTCTTCTCGCCGTCGTCGTCGCTGCGTCTCGGACGGGCGGAGAAGCCGTTCACAGCGGTACCGCCTCCCGACGGATCGCACGGATGATCTCGTCATCGGAGTCGTCGACGACGACGTCAACCGGGAAGCCGAGTAGTTCCTCGGCCCGCCCGCGGAACGCCGCGAGGCCGAAGTAGTCGACCGCGACGTCGGCTGTCACGAGCAGATCGACGTCGCTGCGCTCGTGATCGGTACCACGGACCGTCGAACCGAACACTCGGACATCGTGCAGCCCGTACTCGCGGGCGAGTTCGCGCACGTGATCGGCGAGGAGCTCCAGAGCCACAGACGGCCGTAGGCGCGCCGCCCGCAGGATGCGGTCGAGCAGGTCGGGACCCGCTCGACGCGCGCCGGTCTCGATCGCGGCGAGGTTGGACTGTTGAAGGCCCGCTGCCCGGGCCAGGGCTCCCTGCGACAGTCCGATGTCCTCGCGAGCGCGACGAACCACTGCTGCGGGGTTGAGGGAGTCGGTCTGCACGCGCCGATGATATCAAGGTGATATCACTGGAGGTCAGTCGAGCGGCAGCCGCATGACGACGCGCGGGAACCCGGCCAGCACGGACGTCGTGTCGGCCGCCCACGAGAAACCGGCCCGCTCGAACAGCCCGCGGGTGCCGACGTAGGCCATCGTCTGCTCGACCTTCGCGCCTCCGTTGTCGACCGGGTAGCCCTCGATCGCCGGGGCGCCGTGGGCGCGCGCGACGTCGACGGCGCCGGCGAGCAGGGCGTGCGAGATACCGCGCCTACGGAAGCCGGGCCGGACGCGGATGCACCAGACGCTCCAGACGTCCAGGTCATCGACGTGCGGGATCCGCCGGTTCTTCGCGTAGCTCGTGTCGGCCCGGGGGTGCACGGCCGCCCAGCCGGCCACGTCGTCACCGTCGTAGGCGAGCACGCCGGGAGGCGGGTCCTCGGTGACGAGTTCACGCATCCGCTCGCCGCGGGCCGGCCCCCGGAGTGCGTTGTTCTCGGTCGACGAGAGCAGGCGGTAGCTGAGGCACCAGCACGAGTTGGCGTCGGGGCGCTTCGGGCCGTTCATCGTCGCCAGGTCGTCGAAGTCGGTGGCGGGCCGCACCTCGATCGTCATGCGGGCAGCCTTCCACCGACCTGTCTGCGCGGCAAGGTCCTCACAACCAAGGCTGAGAGGGAGTGAAGCCTCGGAATTCGCCGGATCTCATCTCTCAGCCTTCGTTATGAGGACTGTGTGGCGGTGACCGCCGTCGCTGGTCGACGACACCGCCCGAGTGACCACTCCGCCGCATGAATCGCACCCGCACCCGCTGGTGGACGGGGCACAGGCGCCCCGCCTACCGTGGACGAGGTATCCAACGAAGGAGCACTCCTGTGAAGCACGTCACTCTCGGCACCTCCGGTGTCCACGCCCCGAACGTCGTCCTCGGCCTCATGCGCATCCCCGAGATGAGCGACGAGGCGATCCGCAGCCTCGTCGGCGCCGCGCGCGACTCCGGCATCGACTTCTTCGACCACGCCGATGTCTACGGTGGCGAACTGCACCGCTGCGAGGAGCGCTTCGCCGAGGCGATGGCGCTCACCTCGTCCGAGCGCGAGCAGGTCGTCCTGCAGACCAAGGCGGGCATCGTCCCCGACGGCCCCTACTTCGACTTCTCGTACGAGCACCTGATCGCGTCGGTCGAGGGCTCGCTGACGGCACTGCGCACCGACTACATCGACGTGCTCCTCCTGCACCGGCCCGACGCCCTCGTCGAGCCGGACGAGGTCGCCCGCGCCTTCGACGAGCTGCACGCGGCCGGCAAGGTGAAGCACTTCGGAGTCTCGAACCAGACGCCGTACCAGATCGAGCTGTTGAAGAAGTCGCTGAACCAGCCGATCGTGGCCAACCAGCTGCAGCTCTCGATTACGCACGCGCCGCTGATCGCGCAGGGAGTCGCGTCCAACATGGTCGGCGAGGACCAGTCGGTGATGCGCGACGCCGGCATCCTCGACTACTGCCGCCTGAACGACATCACCGTGCAGGCGTGGTCGCCGTTCCAGGCCGGCTTCTTCACCGGCGTCTTCCTCGGCAACCCGGCCTACCCCGGGTTGAACGCTGTGATCGACCGGCTCGCAGTGCAGTACGACGTCCCCGCGATCGCCGTGGCCACCGCCTGGATCACCCGCCACCCGGCGGGTATGCAGGTCGTGCTCGGCACCACGAACGAGCAGCGCGTGCGCGACGCGGCCCTCGGCTCCGACCTGCCGCTGACCCGGCCGGAGTGGTATGAGCTGTTCCGCGCGGCCGGCTACCTCGTCCCCTAGAAGCTCCCACCCCGGAGGAATGCGCGTCGGCGCAGAGAGGCACGGACCCCGGGTCCGTGCCTCTTCCCTTTCTCGCGAGATGCCACTTCGGTACACCCGCGGCGGCGTGTCGCGTACCCAAGTGGCATCTCGCGGGGGAGGGGCGGGAATAGGAGACGCACCCCGGCGTTGAACTTGAGCGTAACCGACTCAACTTCCTCAGGAGGACTGGTGCCCGACAATTTCAACGAGGCCGGAGCGAGCTCGTTCGACGACTTCCTCGCCCGCTACCTCGACGGTGAGCGCGCCCGCGCGGCGCGGTCGATCGACCTCAGCCGTTTCCTCACCGCCCGTACCCAGAGCATCCTGCAGTCCGCAGGGCGTTTCGCCCTCGAGCGCGGTCAGACCGAACTCGACGCCCTGCATGTGTTGCGGGTCCTCGTCGACGACGAGGCCGTCTCGCAGGCCGTGCACCGCATCGGCGTCGACCCGGGCGCCATCGCGACCGCCACGGAGGCGCGCCTCCCGCAGGCCGCCGAGACGCACGCCTCGCCGAATGCGGCGACCATCACCCCCAGCGCTCAGCGCGCGCTGTTCCACGCCTACCAGGTCGCCCGTTCCAGCGGCTCGACCTACATCGACCCCGAGCACCTCTTCTTCGCGCTCGTGCTCGGCCAGGACGCCCCCGCCGGGCAGGTCCTCGCCCGCGCCGGTGTCACCGCCGAAGCCCTCACCCAGGGCATCCGCGAGGCCGAGGCCCCGCAGCAGCAGGAGGCGGGACAGCCCGCCTCCGAGACCCCGATGCTCGACAGGTTCGGCACCGATCTCACCGCGCTCGCGCGCGAGGGCCGGCTCGACCCGGTGATCGGGCGCGCCGACGAGATCGAGCAGACCGTCGAGATCCTCAGCCGTCGCACCAAGAACAACCCCGTGCTGGTCGGCGAGGCCGGAGTCGGCAAGACCGCGATCGTCGAAGGCCTGGCCCGCGCGATCGTGGCGGAGGAGGTCCCCGAGCAGCTGCGCGGCAAGCGCGTGGTCTCGCTCGACCTGCCCGGCATGCTGGCCGGCACCCGCTACCGCGGCGACTTCGAGGAGCGCCTGACCGGCACCATGGACGAGATCGCGGCGCACGCCGGCGAGCTGATCGTCTTCATCGACGAGGTCCACACCGTCGTCGGTGCGGGCGGAGGCGGCGAGGGCGGCATGGATGCGGGCAACATCCTCAAGCCCCGGCTGGCCCGCGGCGAGCTGCACCTCGTCGGCGCGACCACGCTCAAGGAGTACCGGACCATCGAGAAGGACCCGGCCCTCGAACGCCGCTTCCAGCCGGTGCGCGTCGGCGAGCCCGGCATCGAGGACGCGGTCGCGATCCTGCACGGCCTCCGCCCCGCCTACGAGGAGCACCACCGCGTGCACTTCACGGACGCGGCCCTGCGTGCCTCCGTCGAGCTCTCGGCCCGGTACCTCACCGACCGCGTGCTGCCGGACAAGGCGATCGACCTGATCGACCAGGCGGGCGCGCGCCTGCGGCTGAAGCTGGGTGCGGGCGTCGACGCCGGAGCGCTGCTCGAACGCCTCGCGACGCTGGAGGCCGACAAGAACGCGGCTGTCTCGGCCGAGCACTACGAGGAGGCCTCGCGCATCCGCGACGAGATCTCCCTCGTGCAGACCGAGCTCGAGGCGGCGACCGGCAGCAGTGCCCCCGCGGAGGCGGTCGTCGGCGAGACCGAGATCGCGGCCGTCGTCGCCAGGGCCACCGGCATCCCGGTGTCGCGGCTGACGGAGGGGGAGCGAGAGCGCCTCGCGCACCTCGAGTCGGAACTGCACCAGCGGGTCATCGGCCAGGAGGATGCCGTCACCGCCGTCGCTCGCGCCGTCCGCCGCAGCCGCACCGGCCTCGGCGACGCCTCCCGGCCCGTCGGCTCATTCCTGTTCCTCGGCCCCACCGGTGTGGGCAAGACCGAACTCGCGCGCACTCTCGCAGGCTCGCTCTTCGCCGACGAGCAGGCGATGATCCGCTTCGACATGAGCGAGTTCGGCGAGCGGCACACCGTCTCGCGTCTGGTCGGCGCCCCTCCCGGGTACGTCGGCTACGACGAGGCCGGGCAGCTGACCGAGCGCGTGCGCCGGAACCCCTACTCGGTGATCCTCTTCGACGAGATCGAGAAGGCGCACCCGGACGTGTTCACTCTGCTGCTCCAGGTGCTCGACGACGGCCGCCTCACCGACGGCCAGGGCCGCACGGTCGACTTCCGCAACACGGTCGTCATCATGACCTCGAATCTGGGCTCGGAGTTCCTGGCCTCGCGGTCGGGTGCGCTCGGCTTCGTCGCCCAGAGCGACGCGTCGGCCGAGGGCTTCGCCTCGGAGAAGGACCTGCGCGATCGCGTGATGGGCCGGCTCCGTGAGGCGATGCGTCCGGAGTTCCTCAACCGGATCGACGAGATCGTGCTGTTCCGTCGCCTCGGTCGCGAGCAGCTGCGCGAGATCGTCGGCATCGTCCTCGACGCCACGCGTACCCGCCTCGCCCCCCGCGAGGTCACCCTCGACGTCACGGAGGCGGCCGTCGACTGGCTCGCCGAGAACGGCTACGAGCCGCAGTACGGTGCCCGGCCGCTCCGCCGGCTCGTGCAGCGCTCGATCGACGACCGGATCGCCGACCTCGTCGTCAGCGGCGAGGTCGCCGACGGAGGAGCCGTGCGGGTCGACGCCGTCGGCGGCGAACTGCTGGTGACGTCGGCCGCCCCGCTCCCGCTCGCGGCGTAGCCCCCTCCGGCTCCCGGCTCCCCTCCCTGCGCGATCCCGCCGACGACGCTCCTCCCCGGAGTGCGTCGAAGCGGCCTCTCGCTGAGGGGAGCCGGGGGTTTCGGCGTGCGGGCGGGTTGCCACCGCGACCCGGGCGGGATAGACACGAGGCACGAGAACCGGAGGCCCGATGTCGAACCCGCGCTACTACGACCCGGTGGGCAAGGCGGTGCGGGCGCTGCTCGTGCTGAGTCTCGTCTGCTTCGGGTTGGCCGTCGGGATGTTCGCTCTGGACATCGTGATGCCCGGCACCATGACCGACGAGCGCCGACCCTACGCCGAGGCGAGCGGGGCGCTCGCCTCGTTCGGGGTCCTCGCACTCATCGTCTACTTCGCGACGGTCGCGATCGTCGGGGCCATCCGCGGCAGGGGCCAGTAGTCGAGAGCCACGAGGCCGGCTCCGGCACGCGGGGCAGGCGCACCAGACCGGACCGCCCAGGAACGCGTCCGGCTCGAACGAGCCGGACGCGTTCTCGCGATCCGAGGATCAGGGGCACTTCTTGGCGGCGATCGACACCCTGAGCGTGGCATCGGGAGCGACGGAGGAGCCGCCAGCCGGCTCCTGGGCCGTCACCTGTCCGGCGTCGGGAGCCCGCGGGTCCTCCGCGCACGAGAGCGCGATCTTCGTGAAGCCCGCCGAACCGAGGGCGTTCTTCGCGGCGTCGAGACCCTGACCGGTCACCGTCGGGACGGTCTTCTGGTTGCCGGAGCTGGTGAACACGGTGATCGTTGTACCGGGCGCAGCGGAGCCGGACGGCTCGACGCGGGTGACGGTGCCGGCCGGAGAGTCTCCCGCCTCGGCGCCGCCCTGTGCGAAGCCGAACCCCGCCGCGTCCAGCTTCCCCTTGGCGTCCGCGATGCTGAGACCCCTCAGGTCCGGAATGGTCGTCTTGGGCACGACCTGCAGCGAATCGTCGGCCTGGGGGAATGCCTCCCCGCCGTACTTCGCGTTCGCCACCTGCATGTAGGGCTTCCAGATGCGGTGCCGAGCGGTCGCGACGTCGCCGGACGGGAACGAGACCTGCCGCTGGTTGACGTGTCCCTTCACGTTGACGATGCCGACCACGGTCGCGACCTTGGTGCTGGCGCCGCTCATCCACGTAGCGATCGCGTCATCGGTCGTGCCGGTCTTGCCGATCAGCGGGGTGCCGTCGCCGGTGGCGCTCTTCGAGGTGGTGCCGCCGTCGAACGTCGACTGGAGGGCGACCGCTGCCGTCGCGGCGACGTTGCGGTCGATGGCCTGCCGGCAGTCCGCTCCGGGGACGGGCAGTGATGCGTCGCTGGAGTCCACGATCTTGTCGATCGCGATCGGATCGCAGACGGTGCCGCCCGCGGCGATGCCGGCGAAGGCCGTCGCCATGCTGAGCGGAGCGATCTCCTCGGTCCCGAGGACCGCCGAGCCGTTCTCGCCGAGCTCCGCGCCGTTCGCGCGGTGCACGCCGAACGACTCCGCCGTGCCCTTGATCTCGCAGAGGTCGAGCTTCTTCGCCATCGCAACGAATCCGGTGTTCTCGGACTGCTTGGTGCTGTACGCCGCGGTCCAGCTCCCACCGTTCCCGCCCTCGTCGTTCTTCGGCGACCAGCCGGCCTGCGACCAGGTTCCGCCCGCGGTGCAGCTGTCCTTGAAGGTGCCCCAGTCGGAGCGGACCCTCGCGTCCACGGTCTCGTTGAGGCTGTGCCCCTCCTTGAGCCACTCCATCAGGGTGAAGATCTTGTACGTCGATCCGGGTTGGAAGCCGGACGAGCCGCCGTAGTCCAGGTCGGTGTTGTAGTTGATGCCCGTCGCCGTCGGGTCGGACTTCTGCACGTCCGGGTCCTGCGAGTACGTCTTGTTCTGGGCCATCGACAGCACGCGTCCGGAGCCGGGCTGGACGCTGACGACGACGCCTCCGACGTCGAAGTTCGCCATGGTGCGCGGCACCTGCGCGTCGAGGTTCTTCTGCGCCGCGTTCTGCAGGCCGACGTCGAGAGTCGTGTACACGTCGAGGCCGCCCCGGCGGAAGCTGCTCCAGCGGGTGTCCTCGTCGGCGCCGAAGATCTCGTTGTTCTTGAGCACGTTGGTGACGTAGTCGCAGAAGAAGCCGGCGTTGCCCGCGGTCGAGCAGCCGGTGCTGGGCTGGGTGATCCGCGGCTCGATCGGAGTCGCGACAGAGGCGTCGTGGTCCTCCTGCGAGATCTTCCCCTCCTCGAGCATCTTGCCGATGATGTAGTCGCGGCGCTCCTTGTTGCGGGCGTAGCCGTTCGCGGCACCGTTGTCGGGGTCGTCCGGCTGGTCGATGCGCAGAGCGGACGGGTTGTTGACGATCGCCACGAGGCTCGCCGCCTGGGCGATGGTGAGGTTCGCCGCGCTGGTGCCGTAGTAGTAGTTCGCGGCGGTCTCGATGCCGTAGGTGGTGCCTCCGAAGAACGCGATGTTCAGGTAGCCCTGGAGGATCTGGTCTTTCGTGTACTCCTTCTCGATGCCGATCGCGAACTTCATCTCGCGGAGCTTGCGCTCGGGGGAGGTGCGGGTGGCCGCTTCGATGGCGGCGGCCCGCTCGTTCTCGTCCGAGATGTTGCGCACGGCCTTCTCGACCAGCACGTTCTTGACGTACTGCTGCGTGATCGAGGAGCCGCCCTGCACGTCGTTGCCGAGCACGTAGGTCTGCGCGACGGCGCGGAGCGTGCCGGGGAGGTCGACTCCGCCGTGGTCGTAGAAGCGCGGGTCCTCACCCGAGACGGCAGCGTCCTTGGCCGATTGCGCGATCTGGTCGAGCGGCACCTCGACGCGGTTCTCGACGTAGAAGGAGGCGAGCAGCTGCGGTGATCCGTCGGAGCCGGTCGCGAAGATGTTGCTCTTCTCGGACAGCTTGTCCACCTCGAGGTACTCGGGGAGCCCATCGAATACGCCGATGGACTGGTTCGCGGCGACGCCCGCGAGGGCCACTGCGGGGGTCACGGTGGCGGTCACGAGGAGCCCGGCCACGACGCTCATGCCCAGGAAGCCCACGATCGCCTTGACCACGCCACCGGTGGTCCTTCTGTCGGACGCCAAACCTTCTCCTTCGGGATTCCCCCGGGACGCTGCGACGGCCGGAGCCGCCGCCCTGCGCGCATTCTGCGCCAGGTCAACGTCGACAGACTAACCCGAGTCCCCCTGAAGGCGAAGGCCCGGCCAGGGTCCTGAAAGGCACCTGATGGCCCTCCGATCATCGCGGTTCTCCTCAGGTGTCGGCAGGGATAGCCCTCCTGCGGACCCGGGCTCGAGCGAGGCGACCGCCGACGACCGGCGTCCGGAACGTCCCGACGTGGGCCCGTCCGGAGCCTCCGCTGCCTCCGCTCGACCGTCGTATCGGCTCCGCCGACAGGCCGGCTCTCGTCCGCGCTCGGTGTCCTCACCGTCACCGGCATCCCGCCCGCCAACCTGGTGGTGGCCGCGATCGTGATGGCCTCCGTCTCCCCGGCGGCACGGAGGAAGGGCGGGCTCACGAGCGTCCGGCGGCGGACCTTCTCGTCGCTGAACCGCGGAGGGGAGGTGCGGTCTGCGTCCCGTCCCGTCGAGCGCTCCCCGTCGTCCTCCGGCCACCCTCTCGTCACGCCGATGTCGCCTGCGCGCCGTAGCGTCCGGGGCATGACCGGACTCCCTCTTCTCGCCACCGACGTCGTGCAGCTGCGCTGGGCGCGGCCCGAGGTGCTCGACTCCTCTCGGCACCGGATGCTCCGCCTGCTGACCCTCACCGAGCGCCTCCGCTACGAGGCCACCGGGCGGCGCGAGGCGCGCGACAGTTTCCTCCTGGGCCGGGTCCTGGTGCGCGAGCTCGCGGCCGAGACGCTGGGCCTCGACCCGCTCGAGATCTCGGTGGACGCGCGCTGTGAGCGGTGCGCCGGGCCGCACGGTCGGCCCGTGCTCGGGGGCGAGCACCCGGCGCTCGAGCGGATGCGGATCAGCATCGCCCACTGCGACGGAGCGGTGGTGGCGGCGCTGGCGACCGGCCGTGATGTGGGGATCGACGCGATGCGCGCCCGCACTGTCCGCGACCGTGTCGCGTCCGGGGCGACGACGGCCGAGCGGGTGCTCTCTGCCCTGCGCGTCCAGGCGGTCGCGAAGGCCGACGGGCGCGGCACCTCGAGCGTCGAGCCGGTGCGGTTCCGCACGCGCGGGGGCGCGACGGAGGCGTGGATCGAGGGGTCCGGCCGGTACTTCGCGGTCTCGGAGCCGGCGGTGCACTCGGCGCTCGTCGTGGCGGTGGCCGTCGCGGAGGCGTGAGGTCCGGCCGCGGGAGGCGGAGCAGCCCGCCCCTCCTCCGGCGGCCGGGCATGCTCGTCAGGCGCGTCGTGAGCGCGGGCGACGCGTTCGACCCCGCGGCGACACCGGCGCGCGAGGTCGAGCCGTACGCCGAGGTGATCGCCACGTCGATCGGTGTCGAGAAGGTCCACGTCGACCGCGGAGTGGTGACGGTCCCGTCGCAGGCGTTCGAGGCGGGGAACGTCGCCCACTTCGACTGGCTGAACGACGCCGAGTCGGCGGCGCCCTTCACCCGGCGGACGTTGTTCGGGGGAGCGGTGCCCCAGATCTGCACCTCGGAGATCGACTGTCACGTGGTCGCCGCGTTGGTCAGGCGGAGGCGGAGCCCCGTGCTGTCGGGGAGGGAGGAGAGGTCCATGACCGCGGTGGGAGCCGCTCCGTTCCGGCGACGAGGCGCCGATCGTCGTCGGCGTCTCGCGGATCAGCGGCGGAGCCGAGCGGCGGACACCACCGGCCGCGGGCGGCCGAGAGTGAACCAGGCGAGGGACCCGAGGAACGGAGCGACCACGACGGCGACAACCCAGGCGAGCGTCCGGAGGGGATCGAGGGTCGATCCGACGATCCGGGTCAGGGCGAGGATCGCAAAGGCGACGTACGCGGCGCCGACCACGGCCACGAGGAGGCTGGTCGCCAGGGAGGATCCATCCATCCCTGCACCCTATGTCGCCTCCCGGCAGCTCGCATCCCTCCGCCGGCCGCGAACGCGAGGAGCGGCGATCGAGTCCGGGGGTTCGTGTCAGTGGAGATCCACGTCGTGCCTCTCGGGCTCGCCCGCGGCGTGCGGCACGCCTCCGATCACCGCGGCGCGCGCAGCTCTGCGAGCGGCCCGCCGTGCAGCGGAGCCGTCTCCCACCGGGTCGTGAAGCTGCCGTTCTCGGGCGAGAGGGTCACGTGCAGTCGGTGCGGCGTCTCGAGGAACACCAGGTCCACCCGCACCGTGCCGTCCTCCGCCGTGCCGCCGCTCGCCGCCAGCGCTCCCGCCGTCGTCCACGATCCCGAGCCCGGCGTCACCACCAGGGTGTCGCCGCCGTCGAGGAGGGAGAGCGTCCAGCCGTCGGCGTCCGCCGACACCTCGGCGGCCGCGAGTTGCGACCCGGCGTCGGCCGGCGTGTAGGTCCCAGCGGCCGGGCGGGCTCCGTCGAGCGCGGGCAGGGCGAGCCCGAAGAGCCGTTCGGTGAGCCGCGCGTCCGCGGTCGCCGACGATCCCCGACCCACCGCGGGCAGCAGGTGCTCCCACACCAGTGCCAGGAGCGCCTTCGTGTCGGTGGTCTGGCCGGTCAGGGCCACGACCAGCTGCCGCTCCGGCACGATCAGGCTGAACTGCCCGTAGGCGCCGTCGGCGCGGTACCCGTGCTGGGAGCGCCAGAACTGGAAGCCGTAGCCCGCCTGCCAGTCGGAGTCGCCCTCGGCGGCGGTCGACACGTGCGCGCGCGAGGCCTCGCGCACCCACTCCGATGACAGAAGCTGCCGGTCGCCCCAGCGGCCCTCCTGCGCGTAGAGCTGCCCCAGCGCGGCGGCCGCCTCGGTGGTGGCGTGCAGGCCGCTGTAGCCGAGTTCCCGGTCGGAGGCGTCGCGCTGCCAGGCGACCTCGCCGATGCCGAGCGGATCGAGCAGGCGCGGGCGGAGGTAATCGGTCAGCGACTGTCCGCTCACGCGCTGCACGATCGCGGCGGCCGCGAAGGTGCAGGGCTGGTTGTAGGCGAAGACGCTGCCCGGCTCCTGCTCCGGCGGGAGGAGGAGGAAGCCGCGGACGAGGTCGACGGCGTCCAGAGCCTCGGCGCGGTCGATGGTCTCGGCGGAGTGGCCGCTGGCCATCGCGAGGACGTCCCGGACGCGGACGGCGCGGGAGCGCGCATCCGTCACCTCGGCGTCGAGCTCGGGGAAGAAGGAGAGGACGGTGGCGTCCAGGTCGACCAACCCCTCGGCGACCGCGAGGCCCACGGCGGTCGAGGCGAAGCTCTTGCTCAGCGAGTAGAAGAGGTGCAGGCGCTCGGCGGTGTACGGCGCCCACCAGCCCTCGGCGACGACGTCGCCGCCCTGCACCACCATCAGACCGTGCAGCTCGACACCGGGAGCGCCCTCGACCGCGTCGAGGAAGGCGAGGACGCCCTCGGCATCGAAGGAGCGGGCGGACGGGGTGCTTCTCGGCAGTGAGCGCGTCATCCCACGATGCTACGGACGGGAGCTCGGCCGGCCGATCAGCGCTCCGGGTCGGCCGGGAAGGGGCCGAGACCGAGAAGGAAGCGGAGGATCGCGTCGGACGGCACGCGCAGGGCGGGACCGGAGCCCAGCTCCCAGTCCGAATCGGTGGGAGCGAGCGTGCGGCCGCGGACAGCGGCGCGGATGGCGAGCGGCGCGCGCTGCAGGCGGTCGAGCGCGACGCCTCCGGTGATGCGGGAGGAGAGGGCGAGTGGTGCGGGGGAGAGGGCGAGCTCGACGCGCACCACCTCGACGAGCTCGGCGACCGAGCGGGGACCCTCGCCCGCGCGTCGAGCGGAGGCGAGAGCCGCCAGGGCCGACGGGATCCGGGCCGGCGGGGGAGGGGCGGAGGCCTCGCGAGCACCCACGCGGGTGGCCAGGCGTTGGCCGCCGCTGCTCGAGAGCCGCACGACGAGCTCCCCGAGCAGGGTGTCCCGGGAGACGGCGCTGACCGCCTCCTCCTCCGCGAAGGAGGGTGAGGCGGCCAGGACGGCGAGGCGGTCGAGCCTCTCGGCGACGAGGGGGCGCCAGTCGTTGCTGACGCCCGACTCGTCGACGGAGGGTCCGGTGCTCAGCGGCAGGAACCGCGACCAGTCGGGCACGACCGCAGGGCCTAGCGTCCGCCCGAGCGGCGCTTGTTGTAGACGTCGAAGGCGACCGCGAGCAGGAGGACGAGGCCCTTGACCGCCTGCTGCCACTCGATGCCGATGCCCATGATCGACATGCCGTTGTTCAGGACGCCGATGATGAGACCGCCGATGATCGCGCCGCCGATGGTGCCGACACCGCCCTGCACCGCCGCGCCGCCGATGAAGGCGGCAGAGATGGCCTCGAGCTCGAAGCCGTCACCCGCCTTCGGTCCGGCGAGGTTGAGGCGAGCGGTGAAGACGAGGCCCGCCAGCGCGGCGAGGACGCCCATGTTGACGAACAGCCAGAAGGTGACGTTGCGGGTCTTGATGCCCGAGAGCTCCGCGGCGTGCAGGTTGCCGCCGATCGCATAGACGTGACGGCCGAACACCGAGCGGTTCATCACCACTCCGTAGATCAGCACCAGCACGGCCAGCACGATCAGGGTGACCGGGATGCCCTTGAAGGTGGCCAGCGCGAAGGCGAAGGCGCCGATCACGACGGCGACGAGGACGAGCTTGGTCACGAACCAAGCACCCGGCTCGACGGTCTGCGCGTACTTCTGGCGACCCCGGCGGGTGCGGACGGACTGCACGGTGAACGCGATGATGGCGAGCACGCCGACTCCGAGCGACAGCGGGTCGAGATCGGTCTCGCCGAACAGGTCGGTGAGGAATCCGTTGCCCAGGGCGCGGTACTCGGTGGGGAAGGAGCCGATGTTCGCGTTGCCGAGGACCACGAGCGCAAGGCCGCGGAAGATCAGCATGCCGGCCAGGGTCACGATGAACGCGGGTATGCCGACGTAAGCGATCCAGAAGCCCTGCCAGGCCCCCACCGCTGCACCGATCAGGAGGGAGAGGATGATCGACAGCCACCACGGGAGACCCATGTTGACCGCGAACACTCCCGAGATCGCTCCGACGAACGCGGCGACCGAGCCGACCGAGAGGTCGATGTGCCCGGCCACGATGACCATCACCATGCCGATGGCGAGGATGAGGATGTAGCCGTTCTGGACGATCAGGTTCGAGATGTTCTGCGGGCGGAGCAGGATCCCGCCGGTCATGATCTCGAACAGCACCACCACCACGATCAGGGCGATGAAGATGCCGTTCTTGCCGAGGTCGCCCAGCACGTGGCTGAGGCGCTTCGTGAACGCGTTCTCGGTGGGCTTCACCTGCGCACCCGCCGCGGTGGACGGTTCGTTCTGCAGATCGGTCATCGTTGCTTCTCCTGGGTCATGAGGGTGAGGACCGCCTCGGGGGTCGCCTCGGCGATGGGCAGCTCGCCCGTGATCCGGCCCTCCGACAGCGCATAGACGCGGTCGCAGATGCCGAGCAGCTCCGGCAGCTCGGAGGAGATGACGATGATCCCCTTACCCTGCGCCGCGAGCCGGTTGATGATGGTGTAAATCTCGTACTTCGCTCCCACGTCGATGCCGCGGGTGGGCTCGTCGAGGATGAGGACGTCCGGGTCGGAGTAGATCCACTTCGACAGGACGACCTTCTGCTGGTTGCCGCCGGAGAGCTTGCCGGTCTTGGCGAGCACGGTCGGCGACTTGATGTTCATGCTGCCGCGGTACTCGTTGGCGACCTCGAACTCGCGGTTGTCGTCGACCAGTCCACCGCGCGCCACCTTGTCGAGGGAGGCGAGCGAGATGTTCCGTTTGATGTCGTCGATCAGATTGAGGCCGTAGTGCTTGCGGTCCTCGGTGGCGTAGGCGAGACCGTGGGCGATCGCCTCCGACACGTTGCGGATCTTGATCTCCTTGCCGGCCTTGAAGACCTGGCCCGAGATGCGGCTGCCGTACGAGCGGCCGAAGAGGCTCATCGCGAACTCGGTGCGACCGGCGCCCATGAGCCCGGCGATGCCGACGATCTCGCCCCGGTGCACCGACAGGTTGACCTTGTCGACCATGACCCGGGTGGGGTCCTGCGGGTGGTGGGCCGTCCAGTCGACGACGCGGAGGATCTCCTCGCCGATGTGCGGCGTGTGATCCGGATAGCGGTGGTCGAGGTCGCGGCCCACCATGTCCTTGATGATGCGGTCCTCGGTGACATCGTCGTGCGCGATCGTCTCGATGGTCTTGCCATCGCGGATGACCGTGACGGTGTCGGCGATCTTCTTGATCTCGTTCAGCTTGTGGCTGATGATGATCGACGTGATGCCCTGCTCCTTGAGGTGCAGGATCAGGTCGAGCAGGTGGTCGGAGTCCTCGTCGTTCAGCGCCGCTGTCGGCTCGTCGAGGATCAGCAGCTTGACCCGCTTCGACAGGGCCTTCGCGATCTCGACGAGTTGCTGCTTGCCGACTCCGATGTCGAGGATCTTGGTGGTCGGATTCTCGCGCAGGCCGACCCGGGCGAGCAGTGCTGCCGCCTCCTGGTTGGTCTTGTTCCAGTCGATCAGACCGCCGAAACCGCGCACCTCGTTGCCGAGGAAGATGTTCTCCGCGATGGAGAGGTAAGGGCTGAGGGCCAGCTCCTGGTGGATGATGACGATGCCCTTCGCCTCCGAGTCGCGGATATTGCCGAACTGCATCACCTCGCCCTCGAAGACGATGTCGCCCTCGTACGTGCCGTGGGGATAGACGCCCGAGAGGACCTTCATCAGCGTCGACTTGCCGGCGCCGTTCTCCCCGCAGATCGCGTGGACTTCGCCGCGCTGAGCGTTGAGGGTGACGTCCTGGAGCGCTTTCACACCCGGGAACGTCTTGGTGATGCCGCGCATCTCGAGGATGTTCGAGGTCACGCCGCCTCCCTTCCTTCGTAGAGCCGGGCCCCCTCTCGGAGGCCCGGCGCAAGTGTGCCCGTCACCGCAGGTGACGCGAGTTCAGACCGTCCCCGTCCCCGGGAACGTCTCCGCGGTTCTCAGCGGGGTGAGCTGCAAGGCGGAGAAGGGAGCGATACCGGAGTATCGCGACCGACGACAACGCCGCAGATCGCCCCGCTGAGGGCCGCGTTCGGATCAGCCGTTGACTTCGGCGTCGGTGTAGTAGCCGCCGTCGACGAGGACCGACTGGATCTGGTCCTTGGTGACGATGACCGGGTCGAGCAGGAACGCCGGGACGACCTTCTTGCCGTTGTCGTACGTCTCGGTGTCGTTGACCTCGGGCTCGGTGCCCTCGAGGACGGCCTGGGCCATCTTCACGGCCTCGGCGGCGAGCTCGCGGGTGTCCTTGTAGATGGTGGCGTACTGCTCGCCGCCGATGATGGCCTTGACGGAGTCGAGCTCGGCGTCCTGACCGGTGATGATCGGGAAGTCGGAGCCGACGGTGTAGCCGGCATCGGTCAGCGCCGAGATGATGCCGCGGCTGAGGCCGTCGTAGGGCGAGAGGACGCCCTGAACCTTGGAGCCGTCGGAGTACGTCTTGGTGAGGATGTCCTCCATGCGGCTCTGGGCGACTTCGCCGTCCCAGCGGAGCGTGGCGACCGTGTTGAAGTCGGTCTCGCCCGACTTCACGACGAGCGTCTTCGCGTCGATGAAGGGCTTGAGGGTGTCCATCGCGCCGTTGAAGAAGAATGTGGCGTTGTTGTCGTCGGGGCTTCCGGCGAACAGCTCGACGTTGAAGGGGCCGGCGGGTGCGCTGGCGGCCGCGGCGCCTTCGAGATCGGTCAGGCCGAGGCCCGCGAGGAGCGACGTAGCCTGCTGGACGCCGACCTTGTAGTTGTCGAAGGTGGCGTAGTAGTCCACGTTCTCGGAGTCGCGGATGAGGCGGTCGTAGGCGATGACGGGGATGTCATTGGCCTTGGCCTCCTCGAGCACGCTCGTGAGGGTGGTGCCGTCGATCGAGGCGACGATCAGGGCCTTGGCGCCCTTGGTGATCATGTTCTCGAGCTGCGAGACCTGGGTGGGGATGTCGTCCTCGGCGTACTGGAGGTCGACCTGGTAGCCGGCCTCCTCGAGCTGCGACTTGACGTTGTTGCCGTCGGCGATCCAGCGCTCGGACGACTTGGTCGGCATCGCGACGCCGACGAGGCCGCCGTCGCCGGATCCCGAGCCCGATCCGCCGCTTCCGGAGGAGCAGGCGGCGAGGGAGAGGATCATCGCTCCGCCGGCGATGCCGGCGATGAGAGCGCGCTTCATTGTGGTCACTGTGGTTCCTTCGTCATTGAATGCAGTGGATGCAGGGCAGCCTCGGGGAGGCGGTGCGATCGCGCTATGTGAGCGATCACATTTCGTCATGCTAGACCCGCGGACGCCCTCAATGTCAACGGGGATGTCTCGACTCGATAACGGCACAGCGGGCGCCGCGGACGCCGGTCATGCGCGAGCCGCGCGCGCGACGGCGGAGCGGGGGACGGTCGTGGATCCGCGGACGATCAACTGCGGCGAGATCGGCGCGGTCACCTCTGGAGGTCCGCCGTCGATCATGCTGAGGAGCGCGGCCACGCAGCGGCGGCCGATCTCGGCGAAGTCCTGACGGATGCTCGTCAGCGGTGGCCAGTAGTACGCCGCCTCCGGGATGTCGTCGAACCCGATCACGCTGACGTCCTCCGGCACGCGGACGCCGCGCTCGTGGAAGGCGCTCATCAGCCCCAGGGCCATCTGGTCGTTGGCCGAGAAGACCGCGGTGAAGTCGATGAAGCGCGAGAGCTCGACTCCGACGTGGTGTCCCCGCTCGGCGCTCCAGTCGCCCAGGAGCGGCGGGCGCAGCGGCATCGAGCGATGATCGAGCTCGGCGAGGTAGCCGCGCATCCGCGCCTCCGCCTCGATCCAGTCCTGGGGACCGGCGAGGTGCACGATCTCGGTGTGGCCGAGGTCGATCAGGTGGCCGGTCGCCATCCGTGCGCCCGCTATCTGGTCGACGTAGAGGGCGTCGTCGCGGTCGTCCTCGCTGGTCTGCAGGGTGACGTGCGGGATGCGCAGCGCGACTCCCGAGAGGATGTCGAACACGCGGATCTGCGGCGCGACGACCACGAGACCCTCGACCGCCTGATTGAGCAGGTGGCGGATCCCGGCCTGGATGGAGGTGCCGTCGGTGCCGTCGACGTTCGCCGTGACGACGAGGTAGCCGGCGTCGCGCGCGGCGACCTCGATCGCCTGGATGCTGGACGCAGGGCCGTACTGGAGGCTCTGCGAGGAGAGAACGCCGATGGTGCGGGTCCGGCTGGTGACCAGGGCCCGAGCGGCGAGGTTGGGGCGGTAGTCGAGCTCGGCCATGACGGCGAGGACGCGCCGCTTGGTCTCGGCCCGGAGGCTCGGATGGTCGTTGAGCACGCGCGAGACCGTCTGATGCGAGACTCCGGCAGCGCGAGCGACGTCGTAGATGCTCGGCGCCCGGCCTGCGGGCTTGTCTTCCGGCATCGGCACTGTGCGGCTTCCTGTGATCAGCGCCTCGTCGCGGGCCCTGCGCCTGTGCAGGGCCTCGCCCGTCCTCGGGCGCGTGTGAGCACACTTTACGTCCCTCGACGCGGGGGCCTGCATACCGACGGATGCTCGGAGGCTGGGAGAGAGCGTTGCGTGCCGCTGCTCCGGCCGGGCGGGGCCTCAGAGGTGCAGCGGTATGGCGCAGGGCGGGGCGGGGTCGACGACGCCGTCGGCCTCCGCCGGGTCGACACCCGAGGACTCGGTGGTCGTCGTGCCGGAGCCGGTCGTGCGCGGCGGACGCGTCGGCCGACGCGGGAGCTCGCCGGGAGGTCGGAGCCGATGGGTGAGCACCAGCCCGCACGGGCTCTTCCCGGGCCGCTCGAGCTCAGCCGACCGTGACCGGGGCGGCGGACGGACGCGTCCCCTGCCGCATCCAGACGACGAAGCCGACCAGGGTGAAGGCGCCGTAGAACACATACATCAGGCCGGACGCGTAGTAGCCGGCCGAGAACAGCAGGGGCACGCCGACCAGGTCGACCGCGACCCAGATCAGCCAGAACTCGACCCAGCCCTTGGCCATGCCGTACGTGGCGAGGACCGAGCCGACGAAGATCCAGGCGTCGCCCCACACCGGCTCGTAGGAGCCGAGGGCGCGGAACACGGGCGTCAGTGCCGCGGTGCCGCCGACCATGCCCAGCACCAGAAGGCCGCGCGTGCGCCAGGAGGCCCAGCGCGGCTCGATCAGGGTCGCGGAGTCGGCGGGGCGGTGCGTCCAGCGGTACCAGCCGTAGACGCTGACGAGGATGAACATCACCTGCCGACCGGCCTGGCCGAGCAGGGTGACGGGGTTCGGGGTGCCGAAGAGGGCGCCCATGAAGACGGTGAACAGCAGCACGTTGCCGATCAGGCCGACCGGCCAGGCCCAGACCTTCCTCCGCATCCCGCCGAGCGCGCTGAGCAGCCCGAACACGTTGCCGATGACCTCCCGCCAGAGCACGGTCTGATCGCCGAGGACGATCTGCGCGTCGAACAGCCAGTGCACGAGGTCCACGAGGCCTTCTTCCTGAGTCGGGATGCCGGGTGGTGCAACCCTGCCCCGTGTCGGGCCATTCCCCGGCGCAGGCGGAGGCGGGCGCCGCACGATGTCCGAACGCCGCGGACCGTGCGGCCCGGCGCTCACGACGAGGCTGACGCCCGCGGCGACCGTAGGCTGGCGGGATGATGTCCCGGGTGCGACTCCTGCTGGCCTCCTCGCACCCCGGGCCGACCGTCACGGTCACGGTGCTGGCGACCGTGATCGCCGCAGCGTCCGGGCATCCGCTCGGTCTCGTCGTGCTGGTGGCGCTCGCCGTGCTGGTCGGGCAGCTCTCGATCGGGCTGGCGAACGACTGGATCGACGCGGACCGCGACCGCGCGGTCGGCCGCACCGACAAACCGGTCGCTCAGGGGCGGATCAGCGTCGGCGCGGTGCGCACGGCGGCCATCGGCTCCGGACTCGCGGCGGTTCTCCTCTCGCTGTCGCTCGGCCCGGTGGCGGCGGTAGCGCACGTCGTGCTCGTCGGCGCGGGCTGGGCGTACGACGCGGGGCTGAAGCGCACGGTCTGGTCGGTCGCTCCGTTCGTGGTGGCGTTCGCTCTGTTGCCGGTGGTCGCCGTCTCGGCCGGCGACGGCAGGCTCCCGGCCGGCTGGGCGATCGCGACAGGAGCCGTCTTCGGCGTCGCGATCCACTGCACCAACGTCCTCCCCGACCTGGTCGACGACGAGGCGACCGGTGTGCGCGGCTTTCCGCACCGTCTGGGGCTCCGGCTCTCGGGCGTGGTCGCCTTCGGCTCGCTGGTGGTCGCGGCGCTGCTCGTGCTCGGCGGCCAGCTGCTCGCCGGCGAAGCGGTGCAGGGCGCGGGAATGCTGCTGGCGGTCGCCGGCACGCTCGCGGTGCTCGGGCTCGCGGGAGCGGGCATCCGCCTGGTGCTCACGGGGCCGCCGACACGCACGCTGTTCCGGCTGGTGATCGCGGCCTCACTGGTGCTCGTCATCGAGCTCGGGCTGGCGGGCGCCCGGCTGGTGGCCTGAGCGCTCAGGACCAGCGCATCGCGTAGATGCGGGCGAGCACGTCGGCTGTCGGCAGAGCGAGAGCGGCGCGGAGGAACGCCTCGCGGCCGCGGTGCGCGACGACGCCGAGCGGGCGTCCGAGGGCCATGTTCGCCTCCGCCTGCCGCGCCGCGCGCCGGGCGACGGCGGTGCGGCGCCGGGCGAAGCCGGGCCACGGGCCTGCGGCCCCGTCGCGGACGGCCTCGGCCAGCAGGGGCGCGAGCTCGGCGGCGTCGAGCCAGCCGAGGTTCATGCCCTGCCCGCCGATCGGGCTGATCTCGTGTGCCGCGTCGCCGATGAGTACGGCGCGGCCAGACCCCATCCGCTCCGCCTCGCGACGACGGACGCGGAAGCCGCTGAGCATGCTGCACGAGCCCGGATCCGCGGCGGCGCCGGTCCGCTCGCGGACAGCGGCGCTGAGCGCGAGCGCCGCCACCTGATCGGGGGCCTCCTCCGGCCGCCACGCTGGCGCGCCGAGAGCTCGGTCGGGACCGCTCAGCGCGACGTAGCGCCTCCGCCCGCCAGGAAGCGGGAACGACTCGACGACACCCGCCGGGCCGACGTCGACCAGCGCGGTGCCGACGAGCCGTGCCGGCTCGGGGTCGGCGAAGTCACCCATCACATAGCGGTCCGGGTAGTCGCGGCCGGAGGTGCCGATGCCGAGCAGCTCGCGCACAGTGCTGCGGGCTCCGTCGGCTCCGACGACGAACGCCGCGCGGAGGGCGAGGGGCTCGCCGCCGGGGCCCGTGCCGGACGCCTCGACCCGGCCGCGAGGGAGGCGGAGCCCGGTCAGCGCGGTGCCGGGGCGCAGCGCCTCCGCAGCCGCGGCGTGCAGCCGCTCGCGCAGGACGGCCTCGGTGCGGTGCTGGTCGAGCGTCACGACGTACGGGTGGGTCGCGGACGCGCGGGCGAACGAGAGCGCGCCGAGGGTGCGGCCGCGGCTGCGCGCGACCCCCTCGTGCACTCGGGCGGCCTCGCCGAGCACGGGCAGGTCGGCGCCGACGGCCGCGAAGGCGTTGAGCGAGGGCGGGTGGATGCCGATGGCGCGGGAACCGCGGGGCGGGTCGACGCTCTGCTCCCAGACCTGCACGTCGACGCCGGCCCGCGCGAGGAGCGCGCCGAGGAACAGCCCGACAGGACCGCCACCGACCACGAGCACGTCCGTCTCCGCTGTCACGGCTCGAGCCTAGGCATCGGGGGCCGGGTCGGGGAGGGGGTGCGCAGGAGGGCGGAGCGTGATCGTTGCGGCTGCGTCACTCCGCTCGGCGGGCCACGAGCCGGCGCAGGTCCTCGACCCCGGTGCCGGCGAGCGTCGACAGGAGCGTGCGGTCGGCGCCCTCCTCGAGGACCGCGTCGTGCGGCACCCCCACCGCGGTGGCTCCGGAGGCGATCGCGGCGGCGAGGCCCGTGGGGGAGTCCTCGATCGCCACGCACGCGGCGATGGCGACTCCGAGGCGCTCCGCCGCGAGCAGGTAGGGCTCGGGGTCCGGCTTGCCGTGGCGGACGTCGTCGCCGGTGACGACGGTCGCGAGGGCGACGCCGAGCGCGGCGACCACCACCTCGGCCAGGCGCCGGGAGGAGGTGGTGACGATCGCCTGAGGGACGCCCGCCGCCGCCGTCTCGCGCAGGAGCTCGAGCGCACCGGGCCGCCACGAGACGCCCTCGTGCAGGGCGGCGATCACCTCGTTCTCAAGGCGCTCGGCGACGGATTCGTCGTCGAGCGCGACTCCGGCGGACTGCAGGGACCGCACCGTCTGCTCCATGGTCGAGCCGATCAGGGCCTGCGCGTCCTCGGCGCCCCAGCGCGCGCCGTGCTCGGCGGCGAGCGCGGCCTGCGCCCGGATCCACGCGGGCTCGGAGTCGACGATGGTGCCGTCCATGTCCCAGAGCACGGCGGCGAGCGGGGTGGAGGAGTGTGCGGTCATGCCTCCGACGGTAGCGGCCGACTCGATCCGACGGGTCCGACGACGAGCTCGCCGCCCGCCGCCCGCGACACGCACGGCATGATCCAGTGCTCGCGCTCCTCGGCCAAGAGCACGAGGTCGCGGTGATCGGCCGTGCCGCGGACCAGGCGGAGCCGACAGGTGCCGCAGGTGCCCGACTCGCAGGAGGAGTCGATGTCGATGCCGGCCGAGCGCAGCGACGCGAGCATCGAGCGGTCTGCGCCCACGTCGACGGCCGCACCGGTCGGCTCCCAGACCGCGGTGAACGGGGCGACCCGGCCGCCGAGGGCGTCGACTCCCGCGAAGTCCTCGACGTGGATCCGGCTCGGCCGCCAGTGCATCGTGAGTGCGAGCACCTCGTCGATCAGCGCCGACGGCCCGCAGCAGTAGATCCGAGCGTCGTCGTCCGGCTCGGCGACGAACGGCCAGAGATCGAGCCGTCCGTGCTCGGCGCTGTGGTGCACGAGGGCCCCGCCGGTGGTGAACTCGTCGCGCCAGGCGGTGTCCGCGGGGCTGCGGCTGAGGTAGACCACCTGCGCCGCCGAGCCCTGTGCCCGGAGCTCGGCCGCCATCGCTCGGATCGGGGTGATCCCGATGCCGCCCGCGATCAGCAGGTAGCGACGCGCGGGCTCGAGGGCGAAGGTGTTCGCGGGAGGCGCCGCCGCGAGGACGTCGCCGACGCGCACGTCGTCGTGCAGACTCCGCGACCCGCCCCGCCCGTGGGGCTCTCGGCGCACGGCGATCACGTAGTGCGGCGGTTCCACCGACCCGGGCTCGACGAGGCTGTAGCTCCGCCGGGCGCCGGAGGGGGTCGTCAGAGTGAGGTGCGCGCCGGCGCTGTAGCCGGGGAGGGGCGCGTCGTCGGCGTTGCGGAGGACGAAGCGCGTGACCGCGGGCGTGAGCACCTCCCGCTCAGCCACGACGAGTCGCAGGTCAGGCACGGAGCACCAGTTCGTCGCCGACGCGGAGCGTGCCGCCGTCGAGCACCTCCGCGTATACGCCCATCAGGTCGTGGCCGTAGGTGCTGTGCAGCAGCCGCGGGACCGGCAGGTCGCGCCTCCCGGTGCCCGGCTCGACCTCGGTGGCCGCACAGCGCTCGGTGGGCTTCGTGATCCGCAGCCGCACGCTGCCGACGGTGAGCTCGCGCCCGACGAGGTCGAGTTCGCTCCACGCGGGCAGGCCCTCGAGGTGGATGTTGCCGCGGAACCGCAGCGGATCCACCTCCGCTCCGATGCGCTCGGCGAAGTCGCGGACGCTCGCCAGGTTGATCAGCGACACGTACTCCATCTCGACGTCCGAGGCATGCGCTGTATCGGTGAACCGGCGGCCCTCGTCCTGCGCGAGCACAGGCTCGACTCCGGGCGGCAGGTCGAGTACCCGGGCGTAGAAGGCGCGGACGCGGGCACGGCCGCTCTCGGCGCCGAGGTCGGCGGTGAGAGCGCGGCGGCCGCGCACGTCGACGGTGAGGAGCCCGGACTCGGGGTCGAGGTGCGTGCTGAGGCCGGCGAGGCGCGCCTCGGCCACGAGGGCGAAGTACTCGCGCTTGGAGATCCCGTGCCGCATCCCGGAGCGGTAGGCGCCTCCGGGGCGGGCGAGAGCAAGGGTGCGGTCGAAGGGGATGCCGCGGCCTGCGGTGAGCGCGACCTGCGCGAGCGGCTGCGCGGACAGGCCCTTCACCGGGTAGACCGAGAGGCCGTCGACGCGCGTGGGCATGGGATCCATCCTCGCGCACGCGGACCGGTGGGTTCCGGTGCCTGCTCGGTCCGTCGCGGGATGTCGTGTCCCGATCACCTGCTCCGCCTTGTGCAGCGACCCCGATGCGCGCCCCCGGAGCCGTGAGCGGGCTCGAGACCGTCGGACACGCGCTCGCCCTCGACGAGCAGCTCGGCGACGAGCAGGGCGCTCACGCGGATCGCGGCGGACGTCGCGGGGGTGCGTCGGTTCCTCCGCGATCGCGGGTCACGGGTGGTCGATGGCGACCAGGACGGCACCGCGTGGCAGCGGGCGCCGTCCGCCTCAGTGCCGGAAGTGCGCGCGGACCTCGGTCTGCCACCGCTCGCGGTCCGCCTCCTCGATGAACGCGGCGTCGAAGGAGTTGAGGGCGAGCCGTTCGAGCTGCGCATCGTCCATCCCCAGCTCCTCGACCAGGGCACGGTAGTTCTCGTCCACGTAGCCGCCGAAGTAGGGCGGGTCGTCGCTCGAGACGGTGGCCACCAGACCCTCCCGGAGCATCGCGGGAAGCGGATGGTCCGCCATCGTGTCGACGGCACGCAGGGCCACGTTCGAGAGCGGGCAGACTGTGACCGGGATGCGCCGCTCGCGCAGCATCGCGACCACGGCCGGATCCTCCATGGCGCGGATCCCGTGGTCGATCCGCTCGACCTTCAACAGGTCGACGGTGGCCGCGACGGTCTCGGGACCGCCCTCCTCGCCGGCGTGCGCGACCAGGCGCAGTCCCTCCGCCGCGGCGCGGGCGTAGACGTCGACGAACAGCTCGGGGCCGAAGCCGACCTCGTTCGAATCCAGACCCACGCCGATGATGTGCTCGCGGTAGGGGAGGATCGCGGTCAGCATCTCGTCGGCCGCCTCCGCCCCGAGGTCGCGCAGAAAGCACATGATCAGCGCGGTCGAGACACCGTGCGTCTCGACGCTGGCCCCGAGAGCGCGGGTGATCCCGGCCATGACCGTCGCGAGCGGCACCCCGTTGCCGAGGTGGGTCTGCGGATCGAAGAAGATCTCTGCCCTGCGCACATTCGCCGCGCTCGCGCGATCGAGGTAGCCGGTGGCGAGCTCGAAGAAGTCGCGTTCGGTCCGCAACACCGTGAGGTTGGAGTAGTGCAGCTCGAGGAATGAGGCGAGGTCGGTGAACGCGTACCGCGCTCGGAGCGCGTCGAGGTCCTCTGTCGGCAGGGCGACTGCGTTGCGCCGCGCCATCTCGACGATGTGCTCGGGCTCGATCGTGCCCTCGAGGTGGATGTGCAGCTCGGCGCTCGGCGGAGCGGGGAAGGCGGGGCGGGGCATGTGGCGTCCTCCGGAGAGCGGGCGAGACCGCGGCGGAGCGGCGGTGCTCGTGACGGTAGCCGCCCCCTGTTTCGCGCGCGTTTCCCGCCGGCACCCCGGAGGCTACCCCTGGGCTGCGGCCGGCTGGCGCAGGAGGAGCCGCGCGCCCGTCGCGAGCTGCCAGATGGTGACCGCGTAGACCGCGAGACGTTCCCAGGCTCCGTCCGGCAGTAGGTCGACGCCCGCCACCCGGGAGTCGACCTGGAGCAGCAGGAGGCCGAGCAGGCCGACGATCCCGAGCACGACGCCCAGCCGCGCCGACGCCCACGGAGGGCGACCGCGTCGCGCCGAGACTCCGGCCACGATCGACGCCGCGTTGCCGCTGACGATGGCGAGGCCCGCGCCTAGCACGTGCAGGCCGCCGACGCCGCTCTCGGCGCTCGCGCTACTGCCGTGGACGAGGCCGACCAGCGCGATCCCGACCGCGTAGACGACGGCCAGAGCGAGGAACAGCCTCCCCCGGCCGAAGGCCCTCACGGTCGCGACGGCCGCAGCGAGGTAGAGCGCCCCCTGAACCAGAAAGCCCACGTTCATCACCGCGTGCAGAGGCGAGTCGATAATCCGTCCCTCGAAGACTCCGACCTCGGGGACGCCGAGGTCCGAGATGTAGTTCTGGGCGTAGCTGTACCCCGGGAACGCCGAGGCAGCCACCGCCTCAGCGAGCAGATAGGCGAGAGCGCTCACGATCCAGAGCACCCCGGGGAGCACGGCGCGCGGAGTCATCCCGCCATCATCGTGCACCCGCAGGCCCGGCACCGCGCCGTCAGCGCCAGTGGGCGAGCTCGGTGCGCAGGGTCGCCCGGGCGCGGGCGAGGAGCCCGCGGACGGTCGAGGCCGAGAGGCCCAGCTCGCGGGCGATCGCGTCGTAGCTGTGCTGGTCGAGCTGGCGCAGTTGCCAGCAGCGGCGCTGGGCCTCGGGCATCGCGGCGAGCACCCGGCGGGCGTCGGCGGCGAGCGAGCCGCAGTGCACGGCGTGCTCGGGGTCGTCCTCGACCGAGGCGGGGAGCTCGTCGTCCAGCTCGGCCCTGAGCCGCGAGACGCGGGCACGGAGCCGGTCGTAGCAGCGCCGGCGTGCGGTCGTGACCAGCCAGCCGGCGATCGTGTCGCCGTCGATCACGCTGTCCACCTGCGTCCAGGCGGCGAGGAACGTCTCCTGTACGACATCGTCGACGTCGGCGCTGCTGCCCAGCGTGCGCGCCGCGGTCGCCCTGAGCAGGCTCGAATAGCGGCGCACGATGGTCGCGAAGGCGCGGTCGTCGCCTGCGGCAGCGCGGATGACGAGCATCCGGTCGGAGTCGGGCTCGAGCAGAGCGAGGGGAGGGGCGGCCGCCGGCGCGGGCCGGGGTGCGGGCGGGCGAGGGCTGGTGGTCGTGCTGAGCATGCGGACTCCGGTCGTCGACGACATGGGCTCGCGACGCCGGGTGCCCGCGACTTCATGTGTTCGCATGATTCGGAAGCGCACTCCCGGCTGGTTTCCGCGGCCGGCACCCCAGACCGAGGGTCAGCCGTGTCCGCGGTGCAGTGACGGGGTGCGCTGCCGCGCCGGCGACGACGAGAGCGCTGCCGGGCTGCGACACTCGTCTGATGCCGGGTCTGCATCACATCGAAGTCTGGGTCGCCGATCTCGAGGAGGCGCTCGCCGAGTGGGGCCGGCTCCTGCCGCTGCTCGGTTTCGAGCCGGCCGGCGAGTGGCCGTCGGGGCGGTCGTGGGCCGCCGGTGGCGCCTCCGTGACGATCACGGTGCCGCCCGCCCTCTCCGACCCCGTCCACGACCGGCGGCGACCCGGGATGAATCACCTCGCCTTCCGCGGTGGGCCGGCTGAGCAGGTCGACGCGATCATGGCGCGGGCACAGGAGTTCGGCTGGCGCCCGCTCTACCACGAGCGCTACCCGCACGCCGGCGGGCCGCTGCACTATGCGGGGTGGCTGGAGAACTCGGCGGGCTACAAGTGCGAGATCGTCGCCGACTAGCGGCGGCGCGACCACCAGTGGCGGCGCCGCCCGGGTGCTGCACCCACGCGGAGCCGCCAGGTGTCGCGCGACGGGCGGTTCAGCGGCCGGGGCGGACCACGGCCCTCACTCCGGCGGATACCCCGGCAGGCCGTCGATGCTCACCGCGTTGCGGGTGGCACGGTACGCCGCCATGCCCTCCGGGCCCTTCTTCTCGGCCTGCAGGAGGAGCAGATCGCGCTCGCCGACCGGCTGCATCACGGGCACGCCCCAACCGCAGGCGTCGCTGATGCGAGTGAGCTCGACGGTGACCACGGCGCGGGTGCTCGGGTGCTCCGGATGCTGCGCGGTGACCTCGGCGAACGCCTCCGTCCCCGGCAGGTGCACCGTGCCGGTGCCGTGCAGACGCACGATGCGCGGCTTCGGTCCGAACGACGCGAACATCAGGCACACGCGGCCGTTCTCGCGCAAGTGCGCGATGGTCTCGACGCCGCTACCGGTGTAGTCCACCCAGCCGACGCGGTGCGGCCCGAGGATCGAGAACGAGTCGTGCCCGCGCGGCGACATGTTCACGTGGCCCTGGGCGGTCAGGGGGGCGGTGGCCACGAACCACATCGGTTGCTCGCGGATCCAGGCCGCGAGGCTCTCGTCGAGGGAGTCGTAGACGTGCGCCATGCCGCGCCCTACGCGGGTTCGGCCGCGCGGCGCACCAGCTCGGCGACGGCCGAGCGTGTCCCGTCGTCGGCGGCGGTCAGGGCGTAGGAGGTGGGCCAGATCGTGCCGTCGTCGAGCTGCGCGCCGTCCTGGAAGCCGAGGGTGGAGTACCGGGTGCCGAACTTCGCGCCCGGCTGGAAGAAGACGATCGCCTTGCCGTCGGTGCGCGCGTAGGCGGGGAACCCGTACCAGGTCTTGGGGAGTAGTTCGGGAGCGTGCTCGGCCACCACCTCGTGCACCATCTGTGCGATCGGGCGCTCGTCGTCCGTCATCGCCGCGATCGCCGCCTCGGCATCGTTCTTCTCGGCGGCGGCCTTGTCGGCGCTCTTCTGCCTCTTCGCCTCGGCCCGCAGCTCGGCGGCGCGCTGCTTCATCGCTGCGCGCTCGTCCTTCGAGAAACCGTCGTCCGTGGCCATGGGTCCACCCGTCCTGCTCGCGGCGCCGTCCGTCCGGACGGCCGCCTCCGCTACATGGTGGCAGCGTCCGCCTGCCGCCACAACGGCGCGGTGTCCGCGCTCGGCGGCCCAGGAGGGCCCTCGGAGACGTCAGCCGACCATCGTGAGCGCGCAGGGCCGTGCGCATGGCCCGCCCGCTCGAGAAGACGGTCGGCGCCGTCGCGACCGCACGCTGTCGTCGGATGCTCACGGGGATGCTCCGTCAACCGGTCCGGGCCCCGCTCAGCCCGCCGCCGGTACCGTGGCCTGATGCGCCTCCTCCTGATCCGCCACGGCCAGACCCCCTCCAACGTCGCCGGCCTTCTCGACACCCGCATCCCCGGCCCCGGACTCACCGGGCTCGGCCGCAGCCAGGCCGAGGCGCTGCCCGCCCGGCTCGCCGGCGAGGGGATCGGCGCCCTGTTCGTCTCGACCATGCGGCGCACCCTCGAGACCGCCGCTCCACTCGCCGCTGCCCTGGGCCTTGAGCCGATCGAGCGCGACGGGATCCGCGAGATCGCGGCCGCAGGCCTGGAGATGCGCGGCGACGAGGCCTCCGTGGAGGAGTACATGGGCACCGTGTTTCGGTGGGCGGCCGGCGAGACCGCACTGCGCCTCGCAGGAGGCGAGACCGGCGACGAGTTCGCGGCCCGCTACGACGCGGTGGTGGCGGAGGCGGAGTCGCTCGGCCATGCGGTCGTCGCGCTGGTCAGCCACGGCGCCGCCATCCGCTGCTGGGCCGGTCTGCGTTCGTTCGACCTCGACGCCCGCTTCATCGCCGACCACCTCCTCGACAACACCGGCGTCGTCGTCCTCGAGGGCTCGGCCCGCGAGTGGACACTCGTCTCGTGGCAGGGTGAGCCGATCGGCGGAGTCGGTGCCGCGGCCCCGTCGGGTCCGGCCGGGGAGACGATCGCCTGAGCGGCCCCGTTCGCGACCGAGGCCGGACGGGCCTCGCAGCGCGCCTCCCGCCGCCGTCCGCGGCTGACGACCCCGGTTCGTCGATCGAGCATCCCGGGTGCCTCTGCTCGTGCCAGCCGGGTAACGATCGGGCAACGGTGCCGAAAACGTGCTCCCACCGGCCCTTACCCGTCTCTGAGGGGTGCTCGGGACTCCTCCCGGGCACCCTTCTCACTAGTCCGACGTTTGCTCCTCGTCCCCGCCGCCGCTACCGTGGTCTGCGGTCCTCACGGGCCCCGATGATCCGGTCCGCGCTCGCACGGCGTCCCCTCACGACGCGCCGCGAGCGTACGGTCAACGGGAGTGGAGGCGGCCCCGCGGTCGCCTCGGACGCACGGGAATCGCCTCCATCCCCTGCCGCGCAGAGCGGCCGGACGCACGCGGAGGCTCGACGTACGGCTGTCTGTCCCACGCTCCCGACCCGGCACCACGAGATGAGCGCAGGGCTTCGCCCCCGCGCGCCGACGGAGTGTACGTGCAGCAGAACCAGCAGACCCTCAGCGAGCCCCGGAGTGAGGCGGGCGCGGATTCCGCGACTCCCGCCCTTGAGGCCCGCAATCTCTTCAAGGTGTTCGGCCGCAAGCCCGACGAGGTGGTCCGCCGCCTCCGGGGCGGTGCCGACCGCGACGAACTGGCGGGCCTGGGCACGGCAGCCGTGATCGACGCCTCCTTCTCGGTGCGCCGCGGTGAGATCTTCGTCGTGATGGGCCTGTCGGGCTCCGGCAAGTCCACGCTGATCCGGATGCTCAACGGACTCCAGGAGCCGACCGCCGGCGAGGTGCTCATCGAGGGCAGCACGATCACCGACGTCTCGGAGGCGGAGCTGCGCCGCGTGCGCCGCTCGTCGATCTCGATGGTGTTCCAGCACTTCGCCCTGCTCCCGCACCGCACCGTGCTCGACAACGTCGCCTACCCGCTCGAGATCCAGGGCGTCCCCTCGGCCGAGCGCCGCGAGCGGGCTCTGCTCGCCGTCGAGCGGGCGGGCCTCGCCGGCTGGCACGAGAAGATGCCCGACGAGCTCTCCGGAGGCATGCGCCAGCGCGTCGGACTCGCCCGCGCCCTCGCCGCCGACACCGACATCGTGCTGATGGACGAGGCGTTCTCGGCGCTCGACCCCCTGATCCGCCGCGAGATGCAGGAGCAGCTCGTCGAGCTGCAGCACGAGCTCGGCAAGACCATCGTCTTCATCACGCACGACCTCAACGAGGCGATGTTCCTCGGCGACCGCATCGCGGTCATGCGCGACGGCCGCATCGTGCAGATCGGCACTCCGGAGGAGATCCTCACCGATCCCGCCAACGACTACGTCGCGCAGTTCGTGCAGGACGTCGACCGCGCCCGCGTGCTGACCGCCTCCGCCGTGATGGAGCCGGTGCGCTCCGTCGTCACGCTCGCCGCCGGTCCCCGCGCGGCCCTGCGCAGCATGCGCGACCTCCAGACGTCGGCCGCCTTCGTGGTCGGCAGCGGGAGGCGTCTTCTCGGCACGGTCCGCGACCGCGACGTCATCGAGCAGGTGCGCCGCAACGTCAGCGACCTCTCGGCGGTCCTCACCTCGGACGTGGTCACGGTCTCGCCGGACACCGCGCTGAGCGAGGTCATCGAACCCGCCGTCGAGTCGGCACTCCCCGTGGCCGTGGTCGACGGGGACGGACGGCTGCTCGGCGCGATCCCGCGGGTCACCCTGCTCGCCGCCCTCGGCAACATCACCTCGCACACGGGTGAGCAGCCCGTGGTCGAGCCCCCCGCCACCCTCTCCATCGACCTCGTGACCGCCACCCTGCACGCGACGGGCGGCGCCGTCGACGATGCCGCCCTCGCGACGGACGGAGGCCGCCGATGACCGATCTCGGCTTCCGCCTTCCGCTCGGGGCGCTCGCAGAGGGCGCCGTGAACGTCCTCACGCAGACGTTCCAGCCCATCTTCGACCTCCTCCGCACCGTCTTCGGTGCGCTGTACGACGGCGTCGATCTCGTTCTGGCGACGCCGCCGTTCTGGGTGGTCATCGCCTTCATCGCCGTGCTGGCTTACGCCGTGCGCGGCTGGGTCTTCGCGATCGGCACGGCCGTCGGCCTCCTCCTGATCGTCGCGGTCGACCAGTGGGAGAACGCGATGGACTCGCTCGCGCTGGTGCTGGTCGCCTCGGTGATCGCGATCGCGCTGAGCGTGCCTCTGGGTGTGATCGCTGCGCGCAACCGGACGGCCTCCGCCGTCATCCGCCCGATCCTCGACCTCATGCAGACGATGCCGGCCTTCGTCTACCTCATCCCCGCGCTGATCCTGTTCCGGGTCGGAGTCGTTCCGGGCATCGTCGCGACCATCGTGTTCGCGATGGCACCGGGCGTCCGGCTGACCGAGCTGGGCATCCGCGGCGTCGACCCCGAGCTGGTCGAGGCGGGGGAGTCGTTCGGCTCGTCGAAGTGGCGGATCCTGCGCCAGATCCAGCTGCCTCTGGCGCTGCCGTCGATCCTGGCCGGCCTCAACCAGGTGATCATGCTCTCGCTCTCGATGGTCGTCATCGCGGGCATGGTCGGAGCCGGCGGGCTCGGCGGCGACGTTGTCGCGAGCCTCAACCGGATCGATGTCGCTCTTGGTTTCGAGGCCGGGATCGCCGTGGTGATCCTCGCCGTCGTCCTCGACCGGATGACCGGAGCGCTCGGCCGGCCGTCTCCCGCCCGCCTCGCGCGCGCCGGCAACCGGCGCGCCGTGATCGCGACCCGCTCGGCCATCGGAGCCGTCTCGATCGGTCTCGTCGCCTCGCTCGGTGCCGCGACCCTCGCGGCGCCGGCGACCGCCGCCTCCGTCGACAACGGCGACCGCCCCGACATCACCGTCGCCGTGTTCCAGGGCTGGGACGAGGGCATCGCCGTGTCCGCGCTGTGGGAGGCGGTGCTCGAGGAGAAGGGCTACGACGTCACTCTGCAGAACGCCGACGTCGCGCCCGGATTCCAGGGGCTCTCGACCGGCGACTACGACCTCGCGCTCGACACGTGGCTGCCGCTCACGCACGCCAGCTTCGTCGAGAAGTACGGCGACTCGATCGTCGACCTCGGTGCGTGGAACGACGAGGCGAAGCTCACGATCGCGGTCAACGAGAGCGCCCCGATCGACTCGATCGAGGATCTCGCCGCGAACCCGGGAGTCGTCGGGAACCGCCTCGTCGGCATCGAGCCCGGCTCCGGCCTGAACAAGACGACTACCGAGGCCGTCATCCCGGGCTACGGCCTGGAGGGGATGGACTACCTCACCTCGTCGACGCCGGCGATGCTCCAGGAGCTCTCGAGCGCGGTCTCGTCGGGCGAGAACATCGCGGTCACGCTGTGGCGCCCGCACTGGGCCTACGACGCCTTCCCGATCAAGGACCTCGAGGACCCGAAGGGCCTGCTCGGCCAGGCCGAGGGCATCCACTCGTTCGGTTCGGCCGACTTCGACAGCGACTACCCGACGATGAGCAGCTGGATCCGCGACTTCCGCATGGACTCCGAGACGCTCTACTCGCTCGAGAACGCGCTCTTCAACGATGGCGCCGACGACCGCGACGCGGCCCTCGCCTCGTGGATCGCCGATCATCGGGAGTACGTCGACTCGCTCGTCTCCTGATCGTCGTCACAACGAAGGCTGAGCGGCCGGGGTGCCCGTCTCCAGGGCTCTCCCGGCCGCTCAGCCTTCGTTGTGCAGGCTCAGGCGGCGCTGACCCGGCGATCCGCGGTGACGCGGACGAGGACGGTGACCGCCAGGACGGCGGCGGCGGCGACCAGTGCGGCGATCCCGGCGGGCACCGAGATGAGCTCTCCGGCGAAGCGGCCGACGGCGACCCAGACGAGTCCCCAGCACAGCGAGAGCATCGGAGCGATCCGGCCGCGGCCTGTGACGGCGAGGAGCACTCCGACCAGGGCGGCGACGGCGAGGACGACGACCGCCCAGGCTGCGGCGCCCGGCCCGTCGGCGCTGCCGACTCCGGCCCCGACCAGGCCGGCCGTGACGTTGGCCGCCGTCGCCACGCACACCCAGCCGAGGTAGAGGCCGAAGGTTCCGTCGGTCACGACGGCGTCGACCGCTCCGCCTGAACGGGTCGCCCGCAGGATCACGAAGATGCGGGCGAGCACGGCGAGCAGCAGGGCGATCACGACGACGCTGAGCGTGAGCAGGCCGGCCTGCACGACCAGGATCCATGCGGCGTTGAGGATCAGGCTCGCTGCCGCCCAGTAGCCGAGCCGCCGGTGGCGCTCCCGTGTGGCCTGCGAGGGCAGGAACTGCCAGGTTGCGTAGGCGATGAGACCGGCGTAGATCACGCTCCAGATCGCGAAGGCGGGACCGTCCGGCGCGACGGGCGTCGAGGACGCGGTCAGCGCGCCTCCGGCCGCGTCTTGGATCTGCGTGCCACCCGCGGCGCCCGAGCCGATGAAGGACCCGATGACGGCGAGCACTGCGCTCACGGCGACGACCGCCTGCCGAGTGCGGTCGGTGCGGTCGGGGGTTCGTGTGGCAGTCATCTCGCTCCTCCATTAGTCAGCTAGCTGAGTAATGAGCGTAGCGCTCTTCTCCTCCCCGTTCTCGGGGGCTTGCGGAGGCGGGTCGCGACCCGGGGGCGCGGCGGGGGAGGCCGGCGCTCAGGCGCGGGCGGCCGCGTACTGGTCCCGGATCTCCGGTCGATGGTCCGGTGATGGCTCGGCCACCGAGGTGAGGGCCCAGTCCGGTCGCGAGCCGGTCAGCGCCCACGCGGCCTGGACGGCGGCGCCGTCGGCCACATACTCCCCGGGAGTCGGCACCACGACGGGCACATCGAACACCTGCGAGGCGGCCAGCTGCACCGCGCGGTTCTGCGCGGCTCCGCCGATCAGGAGGATGCGCCGCGCCTCGACGCCCTGTGCGCGCACGGCGTCGAGCCCGTCGGCGAGCCCGCAGAGCATGCCCTCGATCGCCGCGCGCGCGAGGTTCGAGCGGGTGGTCGATGCGATGGTCATCCCGTGCAGACTCGCCGTCGCCTCGGGCAGGTTCGGGGTGCGCTCGCCCTCGAAGTAGGGGACGAGCACGAGGCCGCCGGCCCCCGGCTCCGCCTCGAGCGCCAGCGCGGCGAAGCCATCGACGTCGCAGCCCAGCAGGGTCGCGGTCGAGGCCAGAACCCGCGCGGCGTTGAGCGTGGCGACCAGCGGCAGGAACCGTCCGCTCGCGTCCGCGAAGCCCGCCACGGTTCCTGAGGCATCGCGCACCGGGTCGTCCGTCACCGCGAACACGGTGCCGCTCGTGCCGATGCTGACCACGACATCGCCGGGACCCGCTCCGAGCCCGAGCGCCGCGCCCGCGTTGTCCCCTGCGCCGGGGCCGACCACGATGCCGCTGTCGGTCCGGCCCGCCTCCTCCGACGGGCCGAGGACGCGGGGGAGCTGCGGCCGGTGGCCGAGCGCACGCTCAAGCAGGTCGAGGTCGTAGCCGTCCGCACCCCAGTAGGAGGTGCCGGACGCGTCCGACCGGTCGGTGGTCAGCGCGTCGAGCCGCGGGCCGCGAGGGGAGTCGGGGCCGTAGCCGAGCAGGCGCCAGGTGAGCCAGTCGTGGGGGAGCGCAACGGCGGCCACGCGGGCGGCGTTCTCACGCTCGGCGTCGCGCAGCCAGCGGAGCTTGGTGGCGGTGAAGGAGGCGACCGGCACCGATCCGGTGCGCTCGGCCCAGGCCTGGGCGCCGAGCTCCTCGATCAGCGCGGCAGCGGCGGCAGCGCTGCGGGTGTCGTTCCAGAGCAGAGCGGGGCGGATGACGGCACCGTCCTCGTCGAGCACGACCATGCCGTGCTGCTGACCGCCGATGGAGATCGCGGCGACGTCGTCGAGTCCGCCGGCGTCCGCGAGCGCGCGCTGGAGCGCCTCCCACCAGGCGGCCGGATCGACCTCGGTGCCGTCGGGGTGACCGGCCCGACCGGTGCGGACGACGGCCCCGGTCTCGAGGTCGCGCACGACGACCTTGCAGCTCTGGGTCGAGGAGTCGACTCCGGCGACGAGTGTCATCGCATATCCGTTCCTGTGCTGTGGTGCTCGGCGCAGTCGCGCCGAGAGACGGCGACGGGCGGGGCCCCGCGCGGCGGCGTGGGACCTCGCCCGTCAGGGGTCGCCCCGCGACGGATCGCGGGGCGGGTCGGGGTCAGCGGGCGCCGAGCAGGTGCTCGGTGGCGAGCTGTTGCAGGCGCACGAAGCCGAAGCCCTTGCCGCCGAGGTAGACGTCGGTGTCGAACGACTCGGAGGAGGCGGAGTCCGCGAGCAGGTCGTCGTACGACTCGCCCTCCTTCAGCGTCGGGGTCAGGAGTTCGGCGACCTTCGCGGCCGCGAGCGCCTCCTGCACCTCGGGGTCGGCGCGGAAGGCCGCGGCGCGCTCCTTGAGCAGCAGGTAGGTGCGCATGTTGGCGGCGGCCGAGTCCCACACTCCGGTCTCGTCCTCGGTGCGCGAGGGCTTGTAGTCGAAGTGGCGGGGGCCGTCGTAGGTCGGGACGCCGCCGGGGCCGCCGTTCTCGAGGAGGTCCACGAGCGAGAACGCGTTGTGCAGGTCGCCGTGGCCGAAGACGAGGTCCTGGTCGTACTTGATGCCGCGCTGGCCGTTGAGATCGATGTGGAAGAGCTTGCCGTGGTAGAGCGCCTGGGCGATGCCGGCGGTGAAGTTCAGGCCCGCCATCTGCTCGTGGCCGACCTCGGGGTTCACTCCCACGAGCTCGGGGCGCTCGAGGGAGTCGATGAACGCGATCGCGTGGCCGAGGGTCGGCAGCAGGATGTCGCCGCGGGGCTCGTTCGGCTTGGGCTCGATCGCGAAGCGGAGGTCGTAGCCCTTGTCGGTGACGTAGTCGCCGAGCAGGTTGACGGCCTCGCGGTAGCGCTCGAGCGCGGCGCGGATGTCCTTGGCGGAGTCGTACTCGGCGCCCTCGCGGCCGCCCCACATGACGAAGGTCTTCGCGCCCAGCTCGGCGGCGAGGTCGATGTTGCGGAGGACTTTGCGCAGCGCGAAGCGGCGGACGTCGCGATCGTTCGAGGTGAAGCCGCCGTCCTTGAAGACCGGGGCGCTGAAGAGGTTGGTGGTGACCATCGGCACGACGAGGCCGGTCGACTCCAACGCGCCCTTCAGACGGTCGATCTGGGTCTGGCGTTCGGCGTCGGTGGAGCCGAAGGCGAAGAGGTCGTCGTCGTGGAAGGTGAGACCGTACGCGCCGAGCTCGTCGAGCTTCTCGACTGCGTGCACGACGTCGAGGGGCTCGCGGGTCGGTCCGCCGAACGGGTCCGTGCCGTTGTAGCCGATGGTCCAGAGGCCGAACGAGAACTTGTCGGCGCGGGTGGGGGTCAGAGACATGGATCCGAATCCTTTCCGGCGACGTCGCCGAATTGTTGTTGTGGCCAACATATCGACCCCGTCGCGTCGGCGCAATGCTCGGGAGTGGTCGGACGACTCCGCCGACCGATATGTCGGGTTGATCGACAAACCTGTTGCGGAAGCGCTTCGACTCTGCGTACAGTGCTCAGCAGCACAGCCCGATCGAAGCGCTTCGAGCCTTCTCCGGGTCCGACGACGATGTCCGGCAGGAGGAACGATGGCGACCATCCACGACGTGGCCCGCGCTGCCGGAGTCTCGATCAGCACCGTCTCCTACGCTCTCTCCGGCAAGCGGTCCATCGCCGCGACCACCCGGCAGCGGGTCGACGACGCGGTGCGCGAGCTCGGCTACCGGCCGCACGCTGGAGCCCGGATGCTCGCCGGAGCGCGGACGCACATCCTCGCTCTCTCGGCACCTATGCGCGGCGAGCTGCACCTCCCCACCCACATGCGCTTCGTCACCGAAGTGCTCGAGCGGGCCCGCGAGTCGGACTACGACGTGCTCCTGCTCGTGACCGACGAAGCGTCCAGCGGCATCGGCCGCGTCTCGTCCTCGTCGCTCGTCGACGGCATCGTGCTGATGGGAGTGGATGACGACGACGACCGCGCCGAGCTGATCCGCGAGGCAGGGGCGCCGGCGACCTTCATCGGCGTGCCCGCCGACTCCCGCGATCTCGCCTGCGTCGACCTCGATTTCGCGGAGGCGGCGCGACAGAGCGTCCGCCGCCTCGTCGAGCTGGGTCACCGCTCCCTCGGTCTGCTCGAGCACCCGCAGTCCTACACCGACCGCAACGCGGGCTTCGTCCGCCGCTTCGATGAGGCGTTCCGCGCCGAGGCGAGGGGGCTCGGTGTCGCTGTCGCTGTCGAGCGTCCCCATATCGGCCGCGCCAGCGCCTCGGCCGCGGTCGACGCGGTCCTCGCCGCCCCCATCGCCCCGACCGCCCTCGTGCTGCACTGCAACGAGCCCGTCGCTGAGGCGGCGATCGAGCGGATCGCCGAGCGCGGTCTCTCCGTTCCCGGCGACCTCTCGCTCCTGGCGGCCTGCGCCAGCTACGACGGCGGCGCCCTCCCGATCCCTACCAGCAGCCTCCCGCTCCCGTTCGACGCGATGTGCCGCGCGGCTGTCGCACGGACCCTCCAGCAGATCGACTCCGGCCGCACCGCCGGCGTCGAGCTGCTCCCGCCCTCCTACGTCGATCGCGGATCCCTCGCGCTCGCCCCGTCTGGCGCGCGAGTGCCGGCGACCCTCTGACCCCTCTGCCTGTTCCTCTCCTCTCTGCCCGCGGCGCACTGTCGAAACGCTTCGACGACTCGCGCTCAGCAGAGAGCGCTCCCTCATCCCCTACCGCAGCACCCGTTCGAAGGAGAACCCCCGCCATGTCGCTCCGATCCAGCTCCGCGTTCCACCGCCCCGCCGCAGGCCTCAGCCGGCGCAACCTGCTCGCCGGCGGTGTCGGCCTCAGCGCGATGGTCGCGCTGGCCGCCTGCTCGGGGGGAGGCTCCGACGCCGGCTCCGACGCGCTCTCGACCTCCGTCGACGGCGCCGGCCGCACCCTCACCATGTGGGACTTCGAGACCCCTGACAGCGACCGAGGCATCGCCTGGTTCGCTGCCCGCGACATCTTCACGAAGGAGACCGGCGCCGAGATCGCCTACGAGTTCAAGGCCTTCGAGCAGCTGCGCACCGGCGCGAGCCAGATCTTCAACTCGAGCTCGGCGCCCGACGTCGTCGAGTACAACAAGGGCAACGCCACCAGCGGACTGCTCTCGAGCCAGGGGCTGCTCACCAACCTCGACGAGGCGGTCACCTTCTACGGCTGGGACGCACTGGTGCCCGGCGCCCTGCAGACCACGGCCAAGTACGACGAGAACGGCATCATGGGCTCCGGCTCCTGGTACGGGATCCCGAACTACGGCGAATTCACCTTCGTCTACTACAACCAGGATGCCTTCGTCGCGAACGGCCTCGAGGTGCCGACGACCTACGAGGAGTTCATCGCGGTGCTCGACGCCTTCGTCGCGAAGGGCATCACCCCGCTCGCCGAGGCCGGGGCCGAGTACCCCCTCCAGCAGCTCTTCTATCAGCTCGCGCTGCTCAAGGCCGACCGCTCCTGGATCACCGACTACCAGACCTACAGCGGCGAGGTCGACTTCGAGGACGCGGCCTGGAGCTACGCCGCCGACCAGCTGAAGACCTACGTCGACAAGGGCTACTTCTCGGCCGATGCCTCCGGCCTGAAGGCGGAGGACGCGGGCACGGCGTTCATCTCGGGCGAGTACCCAATTTTCTTCTCGGGTTCCTGGTGGTTCGGCCGCTTCACGACCGAGATCACCGGATTCGACTGGAACACGTTCCTGTTCCCGGGCGCCGAGTTCACGATGGGCTCCGCCGGCAACCACTGGGTGGTACCCGAGACGGCGAAGAACAAGGATCTCGCCTACAAGTGGATCGACATCACCATGCGCCCCGAGATCCAGAACCTCATCGGCAACAACGGAGGAATCCCGCTGGTCGTCGACGAGACCGCCATCACCGATGAGAAGAGCAAGGAGCTGCTCTCGCAGTGGAAGACGGTGGTCGAGGGCGACCAGCTCTCGTTCTACCCGGACTGGCCGACCGCCACCTTCTACGACGACCTCGTCGCCGCGACCCAGGAGCTCATCAACGGCTCCACGGACGAGTCCTCGATGCTCTCGGACCTCCAGTCGAAGTACGACGACGGGGTCGACGATATCAAGTAGCCCTGCCCCCTCATCCCCACCCCCCTCCGCGAGATGCCACTTGGGTCCGCGACACGCCGTCGAACCCGTACCCAAGTGGCATCTCGCGGCAGCCCACCGCACGAACCCGTCCGAAGTAGGAGTACCCATGACGACGACTGCACCTCGTCGCGCGGAGAGCGCGCCGCCTCCCACGACGCCGCCGCGCGAGAAGCGCTCCGGCGGCTACTGGCTTTACCTGATCCCCGGGTTCGTGCTGTTCGCGTTCATCGTGCTGATCCCGCTGGTGTGGAACGTGTACATCAGCTTCACCTCGTGGCGGGGGATCAAGCCGCCGATCTTCATCGGCCTCGACAACTGGATCGAGTTGATGGGCGACGGCCAGTTCTGGACCTCGTTCCTCAACTCCGTCTCCATGATCATCGCGATGGTGATCGTGCCGACCCTCCTGGGCCTGCTGCTGGCCGCGATCCTCTTCGATCTCGTCGGCAAGAAGTTCGGCGGGCGCCTCGCCAGCTTCCTCCGGGCCACCTACTACCTGCCGCAGATCCTGCCGACCGTCATCGCCGCGATCGTGATCGGCTGGATCCTGCGTCCCGACAACGGCGCGCTCAACTCGATCCTGGAGGCTGTCGGGCTGGGCTCCCTCGCCCACGACTGGCTGGGCAAGCCCGACACAGCGATGCTCTCGATCATGGTCGTGATGATCTGGGTGCAGTTGGGCTATCCGGTCGTCATCTTCATGGCGGCGCTCCAGCGGGTGGATCCCGAGCTCTACGAGGCCGCCGAGCTCGATGGGGCGAACTGGTACCAGCGCTTCCGCTGGATCACCGTCTCGATCATCCGTCCCGAGATCTTCGTGGTCACCCTGACCTGCACCATCGCAGCGCTGAAGGTGTTCGGCCCGATCTACGCGCTGACCCGCGGCGGACCCGGTGATGCGACGATCGTCCCCTCCTACTACTCCTACACCGAGTTCTTCCAGAAGCAGCAGGTGGGCTACGGCGCGACCATCGCGACCGCGCTCACGATCGTCATCGTGATCCTGGCCGTGCTGTTCATCCGTGCCCAGGAGCGCGTCGAGCGCAGTGAAGGAGCCCGCTGATGTCGGCCATCGAGACCTTGCCCGTCACCCAGGCCGGCATGGCGGACACCGATCTGACGGTGTCGAAGCGGGCTCCGCGCCCACCCAGGGGAGCCACGAAACGCACCGTCGGCGACTGGGTGATCCTCGCTGCCGCCGTCGTGATCGGACTGGTGATCATCAGCCCGGTGCTTCTGATCCTGCTCAACTCGTTCAAGACTCCGGCCGAGTACTCGGCGAACGGGCCGCTCGCCTTCCCGACCGGTCTCTCCTTCGACGGTCTGTCGACCTTCTGGAGTCGGGTGAACTTCCCCGAGAAGCTCGGCAACTCGATTCTGATCTCGGGGTCGGTCGCGATCCTCGCGGTCGCCCTCTCGGTGCTCAACGCCTATGCGATCGGCATCGGGCGGGTGCGGGGCCGGAGCTGGATCATCGTCCTGTTCCTGCTCGCGAACATGCTCCCGCAGGAGGCCCTGCTCTACCCGCTGTACTACATGTTCAAGGCGGTCGGGATCTACGACAGCCAGCTGTCGGTGATCATCATCTTCACCGTCGTCCAGTCGGCGTTCGGCACCTACCTGCTCTCGAGCGTGTACGGCACCTTCCCCAAGGAGATCCTCGAGGCGGCCGCTCTCGACGGCGCTTCGAAGTGGCAGGTGCTCACCCGGGTGATCGTCCCGATCTCGCGGCCCACTCTCTCGGTGCTGATGATCTTCTTCTTCATCTGGACCTGGAACGAATTCCTGATCCCGCTGGTGTTCCTGGTGAGCGATGCGACGCAGACCGTGCCGATCGCCATCTCGAGCCTCCAGGGCGACAAGATCATGGACGTCACCACGACCAGCGCGAGCGCTCTGCTGGGCCTGCTCCCGACACTGGTCTTCTTCCTGATCTTCCAGCGCACCCTCACCCGCGGCATCACTGCCGGCGCGGTCAAGTAGCCCTCCCCCTCCACCGCCGGCGGGTCCCCGCCCGGAACCCGCCGGCGCGCCATCGAAAGGCTCCCTCATGAAGTTCACCGACGGGTTCTGGCAGACGCGGGCCGGATTCTCGCCCCTGTTCGCGCAGGAGGCCTACGACATCCGCACCGACGGCGCCTCGCTCGAGGTGATCGCACCGACCCGCGTCATCCAGAGCCGGGGTGACGTGCTCAACCGCCCGGCCCTCACCGTCACGATCTCGTCGCCGGCCGAGGGAGTCGCGAAGGTGCGCATCGAGCACTGGCGTGGCACCGCGACTCGGCCCGGCTTCGAGCTGGTCGACGGCGCGGTGGGGGAGGCGAGCGTGGCGGAGGCGGGCGGCGTGCTGCGCACCGGCGACCTCGAGGTCCGCGTGGCCCAGGGCGCGCCCTGGTCGCTCGAGTTCTGGGACACCTCGACCGGCACGCGCCTCACCGGCTCCGGCCATAAGGCGCAGGGCTACCTCACCGGGCCGGACGGCCGGGCCTACGTGCACGAGCAGCTCGACCTCGGCGTCGGCGAGCTGGTCTACGGACTCGGCGAGCGCTTCGGCCCCTTCGTCAAGAACGGCCAGTCGGTCGACGTCTGGAACGCCGACGGCGGCACCTCGTCGGAGCAGGCCTACAAGAACGTGCCGTTCTACCTCTCCAGCCGCGGCTACGGCGTGCTCGTCAACGACCCGGGCCTCGTCTCGTTCGAGATCGGCTCGGAGGCGGTCGAGCGCGTCCAGTTCTCGGTCGGCGGCGAGGCGCTGGAGTACCTGGTGATCCAGGGCCCCACCAAGAAGGAGGTGCTGCGGCGTTACACGGGCCTGGCGGGCCGCCCCTCCGTCGTACCGGCCTGGAGCTACGGCCTCTGGCTGACCACCAGCTTCACCACGAGCTACGACGAGGAGACCGTCAACTCCTTCATCGACGGCTTCGCCGAGCGCGAGCTGCCCCTCTCCGCCTTCCACTTCGACTGCTTCTGGATGCGCGAGTTCCAGTGGACCGACCTCGAGTGGGACCCGCGCACGTTCCCCGACCCCGAGGGGATCCTCGCCCGCCTGCACGAGCGCGGGCTGCACACCTGCGTGTGGATCAACCCCTACATCGCGCAGGCGTCGCCCCTGTTCGCCGAGGCACGCGAGAAGGGCTACCTGCTGCGCACCGTGTCCGGTGACGTTTGGCAGTGGGACATGTGGGTCGCGGGCATGGCCCTGATCGACTTCACGAACCCGGAGGCGACCGCCTGGTTCCAGGAGAAGCTGCGCGTCCTCGTGCGCCAGGGCGTCGACTCCTTCAAGACCGACTTCGGCGAGCGGATCCCGTCGTCGGGCGTGGTCTGGGCGGACGGCGCCGATCCGGAGGCGATGCACAACTGGTACACGCAGCTCTACAACCGTGCGGTGCACCAGGTGCTCGAGCAGGAGCTCGGCGAGGGTCGGGCCGTGCTTTTCGCCCGCAGCGCCACGGTCGGCGGCCAGTCGCTGCCGGTGCACTGGGGCGGAGACAACACCTCCTCGTACGTGTCGATGGCCGAGACCCTGCGCGGCGGACTCTCGCTCGCGCTCGGCGGCTTCGGCTTCTGGGCGCACGACATCGGCGGCTTCGAGGGAACGCCCGATCCCGGCGTCTTCAAGCGCTGGCTGGCGTTCGGCCTGCTCTCGTCGCACTCCCGGCTGCACGGCTCCTCCTCGGTGCGTGTGCCGTGGGCGTTCGACGAGGAGGCGGTCGACGTCACTCGGCGCTTCACCCGGCTGAAGCTGTCGCTGATGCCCTACCTCTACGCGGCGGGGGCGGAGGCGGCGCGCACCGGCCTCCCGCTGATGCGGCCGATGGCGCTCGAGTTCGAGGACGACCGCAACGCCGCGCACCTCGACACGCAGTACCTGCTCGGGCACGACCTCCTCGTCGCCCCGGTCTTCACGGAGGACGGAACGGTCGAGTTCTACCTGCCGCGCGGGCGCTGGACGAGCTGGTGGACCGGCGAGACGATCGACTCGTCGGGGGGGTGGCGCCGCGAGAGGCACGGCTTCGACTCTCTGCCGCTGTACGTGCGCGAGGGCGCGGTGATCCCGGTGGGCGCGCGCGAGGACGCGGCCGAGTACGACTACCTCGACGGACTCGAGCTGCGGGTGTTCCCGGGGGTGGACGGCGTGACGCCGGTCCGGGTCGTCGCGCACGACACGGGGAAGGAGACGGTGTTCACGGTGTCCCGCTCCGGCGGCGAGGTGACGGTGGACGGGCCGAACGGCTCCTGGAGCTGGCGTGCCGTCGGGGCCGGCTCCGCCGCCTGAGCGGCCGATGTCACATCGCGTGGCAGGCTCCTCCTCCGCGGATAGGCTGACCTCCGCAAGCAGAGGAGACCGCGGAATGCCCGACCACGCCACGCGCGGCAACAACCTCGACCGGGTGCGACGCCACAATCTCTCCGCGATCCTGCGGCTCGTGCACCGCGGCGGGCCGCGCTCCCGCTCGCAGCTGACCCGCCTGACGGGCCTGAACCGCTCCACGATCGCCGCGCTGGTCGGCGAGCTGGTCGAGCTGGGCATTGTGCGCGAGCGCGAGCCGGCCACGCCCAACCAGGTCGGTCGGCCGAGCCCGATCGTCGAGGCGGCGCCCGGTGTGGTGGCGCTCGCCGTGAATCCCGAGATCGATGCCGTCACTGTCGCGGTGGTGGGAGTCGACGCGACGGTGCGCCACCGCCTCCGCCTCGCCGTCTCCGTGCCCACCGCCGAGGCCGCCGCGCGCCTGGCCGCCGAGGCGGTCACCGCGCTGCTCGCCGAGCTCCCGGAGGACACCCGGACGGTCGGGATCGGTGTGGCCGTCCCCGGACTCGTGCGTGACGCCGACGGTCTGGTCCGGGTCGGCCCGCACCTCGGCTGGGGCGACGAGCCGTTCTCGCGGATGCTCGCCGACGCCACGGGCCTTCCCGTGCTCTCGGCCAACGACGCGAACCTCGGCGCGCTCGCCGAGAGCGTCCTCGGCGCCGGCCGCGACGTCTCCCACCTCGTCTACCTCAACGGTGGCGCGAGCGGCGTCGGCGCCGGGGTCATCGTCGGAGGCGCGCCGCTGCACGGCATCGACGGCTACGCGGGCGAGATCGGCCACACCCTGGTCAACAGTGCCGGAGTCGACTGCCACTGCGGCGCCGTCGGCTGCCTCGAGACCGAGGTGGGGCGCGCCGAGCTGCTCACGGTGCTCGGACTCGACGAGAGCGAGCGGCTCGAGGAGGCGCTGGCCGCCTCCGACGACCCCGCCGTGCGGGCCGAGGTCGAGCGGCAGCTCGGCCACCTCGCGGTGGCGCTGCGCAACGTCATCAACGTGTTCAACCCTCAGCTGGTCGTTCTCGGCGGGTTCCTGGGCGCTCTGATCGGAGTCGCGCCGGGTGTCCTCGAGCAGCGGCTCGCCCGGGGCGGTCCCTTCCGCGTCGCGCTCGACTCCGTGAGCATCGTCCGCACCGAGCTCGGCGCCGACCTGCTCATGCTCGGAGCGGCCGAGCTCGCGTTCGAGCACCTGCTCGCTGATCCGCTCGCCACGCCGCTGCACCCGGTCTGACGTCGGCGCCCCGCGCATCTCGCGCCTGCCGCCGACCGGAGGTGGCGCCGAGCCGCCGCTCGTGGTCGAATTGATTCGACCGGCCGGCGCGATGCCGTGGCCGACCACCGCTCAGGCCGAGGACGACACCGGCCGACCCTCCTCCTCCCACCCCGCTGCGCCCCGCGCAGGAAGGCATGCGTGTCCACTCTCGCCTCGACGCCCACCGGATCGATACCCGTGCACCGCCACCCGGGCGACGCCCTCTCGGCCCGCCAGCGCCTGATCTACGTGATCGTCCTCGGCGCCCTGACCGCGCTCGGCCCCTTCACGATCGACCTGTACCTCCCGGCGTTCCCCGCGCTGCAGAGCGAGCTGAACGTGTCGGAGGCAGCGGTGCAGCTGACCCTCACCGGCACCACCCTCGGCTTCGCGCTCGGGCAGCTCGTGGTCGGGCCGTGGAGCGACGCGGTCGGGCGACGCCTCCCGATCCTGCTCGCGACCTCGCTGCACGTGCTGGCCTGCGTCGGTGCGGCGCTCGCTCCCGAGATCGTCACGCTCGGAGTCTTCCGCCTCCTGATGGGAGCCGGAGCCGCCGCGGGTGGAGTCGTCGCGATGGCGATGGTCCGCGACCTCTTCGGCGGGCGGCCTCTCGTGCGGATGCTCTCGCGCCTCGCCCTCGTGTCGGGGCTGGCGCCTGTGCTCGCCCCGGTGATCGGCTCGCAGCTGCTGCTGGTGATGGACTGGCGCGGCATCTTCGTCTTCCTCGCGGCCTACGGCGTGCTGGTCGTCTCCGCGGTGGCGCTGCTCATCGTCGAGACCCGCCCGCGCGCCGCCCGCCACGAGCGCGAGCGCACCTCCCTCGTGCAGCGCTACCGGGCCGTGCTGAGCGACCGCGTCTTCGTCGGCGTTGCGGTGATCGGAGGGATGACCTTCGCCGGACTGTTCACCTACCTCTCCAGCTCGTCGTTCCTGTTCCAGGGCCTCTACGGATTCGATGCGCAGCAGTACGGACTGCTGTTCGCGGTCAACTCGCTCGGCGTCGTCTTCGGCGTGCAGGCCTCGTCGTACCTCAGCCGCCGCATCGGACCGCAGTGGATCCTCGCGATCACGACGGTGACGCTGTTCACCTCCGCCGGCCTGATCGCGCTCTTCGACGTCCTCGGACTCGGACTCTGGGGGACCCTGGTGCCGCTGTGGTTCTTCATCGCGTCCTGCGGTTTCAGTTTTCCGTGCGTGCAGGTGCTCGGCCTGGTGAACCACGGCCGGGAGGCGGGCACCGCTGCGTCGCTGCTCGGAGCGGTCAACTTCGGCACCGCGGGTCTGCTCTCACCGATCTCCGGGATCTTCGGTGCCGCCTCCGCCGTGCCGATGGCCGTGGTGATGATGTCGACCGCGGCGGTGTCGATCCTGGCGCTCTGGCTGATCGTCCGACCCCGGAGCGTGCCCGCCCTCCAGGACTGACGCCGACCGGCGCCCCGCGCTCGACGTGCCTCGGGTGTCGCCTCCTCCGGTGAGCCGTCCGTGAGCCGGAGCTCGCGACTGCGTGCCCGACCGCCGCCGCAAGCCCCAGCGCTGAGGCCCCGCGTGAGGGCATCATGTCCGGATGGAACACCGCGACGACCGCCTCCGGACCGAGCCCGGCATCGCCCGCCCCGACGCCGTGCAACGCGAGAGGCTCGGCGAGCAGGTCCCGTCGGAGGGGGTCGCCGCGCGGCTGCTCAGCCGGGAGGCCGCGCACCGCGTCTCCCGTCGCTGGCCGCTGGTCTCGGCGTCGCTGGCACTGCTGCTCACCGGGCTCCTGGCCGTGCTCATCGTCGCCCGCCCGACCGCCGCGTTCGGCGTCGATGTCGAGTGGATGGACGAGATCGTCGAGCACCGTTCGCCGGTCTGGGACGTCCCCGCTCTGATCATGAACACCGTCGGTGCCGGTGTCGTCGGCACGGCGGTCATCCCTCTGGCCATCGTCGTCGTCCTGCTCGTGTTCCGGAGACGGTGGGCCGCGCTGTACTACGCGGTGGCGGCGCTCGTCAGCGTGGGCGCCACCCAGCTCGTCAAGGAGCTGGTCGGTCGTGAGCGGCCCGCCGACATCCTGGTGACCAGCGACTACGGCTCCTTCCCGTCCGGTCACACCGCCAACGCCGCGACCACGGCGATGGTGCTGGCGCTGATCTTCCCGCTGCTCTGGGTCTGGATCGCGGGCTTCCTCTACACGCTGGCGATGATGGCGAGCCGCACGTATCTCGGTGCGCACTGGCTGAGCGACACCGTCGGCGGCCTGCTGCTGGGCATCGGAGTCGCGCTGGTCGTCTGGGCGCCCCTCGCGGGGCGGCTGCGGACGGAGTCGGAGCTGCCGCATCCGCCGATCTGGGTCCGCCGTTCCCGCTGACGCACTCGCGGCTCTCGCACCCCTCTCTCCCGCTCCGGGGCGTGAGCGGGCGCAGGACGGGCTCCGTCCCCGGAGGCCCGTTCGCGACCGGTCGTGGCGGCCCGGTGTCGGAGGGTCGCCCTAGCCTGGAGGCGGTCGCCGTCCGGTGGTCGCGGAAGGAGTCGCGTGTACCTGGAATCCGGCCGCGTGGTCACGAGCCCGAGCGATCTCTCGGACTGGGCGGCGTGCGAGTGGGCGGTCCTCCGCCGCCTCGATGCGGTGCTCGGGCGCGCACCGCGTCTCGAGATCGCCGAGGACTCCCTGCTCCAGCGCACCGCCGCTCTCGGCGACGAGCACGAGCGCCGCTTCCTCGCCGAGCTGAAGGAGTCGCACCGGGTGGTCGAGTTCGCGCGGCCCGAACCGGCCGACTACGCCGCGGCGGCCGACGCCGCGGTCGAGGCGATGCGCGCCGGAGTCGACGTGCTCTACCAGGCCACCTTCTACGACGGCGGGTTCCTCGGGTTCTCCGACTTCCTCCTCCGCACCGCCGACGGCGCCTACGAGGTGTACGACACCAAGCTCGCGCGTCACGCGAAGATCCCCGCGCTCCTCCAGCTCGCGGCCTACGCCGAGCAGATGGCGGCGCGCGGCATCCGGGTCGGCGAGCGCGTGCACCTCGTGCTCGGAGACGGCTCCGTCACGAGCCACGAGCTGGCGGTCGTCGCGCCGGTGCAGCGCGTGCAGCGTGCGCGGCTGCGCGCCGTCCTGGAGGAGCGGCTCGCCGCCTCAGCGCCGCTCGCCTGGGGAGACCCGCGGTACCTCTCCTGCGGACGTTGCGCCGTGTGCGCGCCCGAGGTGCAGGCGCACCGCGATCCGCTCCTGGTCGCCGGTCTGCGGCTCGACCAGCGTGCCGCGCTCGCCGCGGCCGGCGTCATGACGCTCGACGCCCTCGCCGAGCACGTCGGGCCGGTTCCCGGGATGGGTTCAGGCAGCCTCGAGTCGCTGCGCGCGCAGGCGCGGCTCCAGCTGCGGTCCGAATCCTCGCCCGTGCCGGCCGTCGAGCTCGTCGATCCCGCCGTCCTGGCCGCGCTGCCCTCTCCCGATCCGGGAGACCTCTTCTTCGACTTCGAGGGCGATCCGCTGCACACCGAGGACAACCGGGAGTGGGGGCTCGACTACCTCTTCGGGATGGTCGACGAGCGCGAGCAGTTCACCGCCCTGTGGGCGCACGACCTCGCCGCCGAGCGGCGGGCGCTCCTCGACTTCCTGGCGCTGGTGCGCGAGCGCCGCGAGCAGTACCCGCGGATGCACGTCTACCACTACGCCGCCTACGAGCGCACGCACCTGCTCTCTCTCGCACTCCGGCACGGCGTCGGTGAGGAGGAGGTCGACGCCCTGCTGCGAGAGGGCGTGTTGGTCGACCTCTACCCGGTCGTCCGGCGGGCCCTGCGGGTGGGGTCGCGCAGCTATTCGCTCAAGAAACTGGAGCCGCTCTACATGGGTGAGCAGGCGCGCGACACCTCCGGAGTGACTACCGCGGCCGACAGCATCGACGCCTACGTGCGAGCGCGAGCGGCCCTCGCGGAGGATCCGCAGGAGGGGCAGCGGCAGCTCGACCTCGTCGCCGAGTACAACGCGTACGACTGCCGCTCCACCCTGCGGCTGCGCGACTGGCTGCTCTCGCTCGCACCGCCGCGCGAGGAGCAGCGTCCGCTCGTCGAGGTCGACATCCCCGTTCCGCGAGAGCCGCATCCGGTCGCGGTCGCCCTTCTCGAGCGGGTCGAGGGGGTCGAGCCGCGCGAGCGCACAGCGGATCAGACCGCGCTCGCCCTCGCCGGCGCGGCGATCGACTACCACCGCCGCGAGGCCAAGACGTTCTGGCAGGAGCACTTCGACCGGCTCCGTCAGCCGCTCGACGAGTGGGCCCAGACCCGCGACGTCGTCGTGGTCGACCGGGTCGAGGTGGTCCGGGACTGGTCGAGACCGCCGAGGGCACGCACGGAGTCGCGTGAGCTGCGGATCCTCGGTCGGCTCGCTCCCGGCAGCCGGCTGAGCATCGGCTCGTCGCCCTACCTCGTCTACGAGGCGCCGCCGCCTGCCGGCGCACCGTCGCCCGGGCCGGGTCTCCGCGGAGCCTCCGACCGCTCCGAGATCCTCGCGGTGGACGAGGACGGCGAGAGGATCGTCCTGCTCGTCAAGGAGGGTCTGAAGGCGGGGGAGGAACCCCACGACGACGCTCCCGTTGCCCTCGCGCCCGTTCCGCCACCGCGCGCGACCCCGCAGCCCGAGGCGATCGCCGCGTGGGGTGAGGAGGTGCTCGACGCCCTGCCGCGGTTTCTGCCCGACCCGGCGCTCGACATCCTGCGCCGCGTGTCGCCCGGAGCCGTCGTCCCGATCGCCGGGGACGACGTCATCGGCGCGGTCGTCGCCACCCTCCTCGGGCTCGAGCGGGCGACTCTGGCCGTCCAGGGTCCGCCGGGCACCGGCAAGACCTACGTCGGCTCGCACGTCATCGCCCGGCTCGTGCGCGAGCACGGCTGGCGCGTGGGTGTGGTCGGCCAGTCCCACGCGGTGGTCGAGAACGTGTTGACGGCGGTCGTCGGCCGGGGCGTGGATCCGTCGCGCGTCGTGAAACGGCCCAAGGGCAGGAGTCCGGCCGAGGCTCTGGAGGCCGTGATGTGGACTCCGGTCGCGACCGCGGCAGCGCTCGCCGCTGTCCTCGAGGAGGACGGCGGCTGCGTCGTCGGAGGCACTGCGTGGACGTTCGCGAACGCGGGCGCGGTCGCGCGGCGCTCCCTCGATCTGCTCGTCGTCGACGAGGCGGGCCAGTTCTCGCTCGCGCCGACGATCGCCTCCTCCGTGGCCGCGCAGCGCCTGCTCCTGCTCGGCGACCCGCAGCAACTGCCGCAGGTCAGCCAGGGCTCGCACCCCGAGCCGGTCGATGAGTCGGCACTCGGCTGGCTCGCCGACGGGCACGACGTCCTCCCTGCCGAGTACGGCTACTTCCTCGCGCAGACCCACCGGATGCACCCGGCTCTGGCGGCCGCCGTCTCCGAGCTCTCCTACGAGGGCGCGCTCGTCTCGCGGGCGCCGCGCGAGCGCCGCCTCGAGGGCGTGGCACCGGGCCTGCACTCCGTGCCCGTCGTGCACGCCGGCGACACCACGTCCTCGCCGGACGAGGTGCGCCGCGTCGTCGAGATCGCCCGCTCCATGATCGGCCGCACCTGGGTCGACGAGCACGGCCGGCGGAGCCTCACCGCCGCGGACGTGATCGTCGTCGCGCCGTACAACGCGCAGGGCGGACTCCTGCGAGCCGCGCTCGACGCCGCGGGGCTCGGGGAGACCGCGGTCGGCACGGTCGACCTCTTCCAGGGCCGGGAGGCGGTGGTCGCCATCGTCTCGCTCGCCGCCTCGTCGGGAGCGGACGTCCCGCGCGGCCTCGAGTTCCTCCTCCTGCCCAACCGGCTCAACGTCGCGATCTCGCGGGCCCAGTGGGCCGCCTACCTCGTGCACTCGCCGGCCCTGGCAGCCTCGCTGCCGACCTCGATGGTCGCCCTCGAGCGGCTCTCCCGGTTCATCCGCCTGCTCGAGAGAGCGGAGGCGCCGCGATGACGGATTCCGTCGCGAGAAGAGCTGTAATCCCACAGTTTCCCCGGTCTCCTCCTTGTTCTGCACGCGAATCCGTCGCTACGGTAGCCCCATGAGAATCCTCCTGGTCGGCGCCGGAGGCGTCGGCGACGCCTTCGCGAAGATCGCTGCCCGTCGCTCCTTCTTCGAGCAGATCATCGTCTGCGACTACGAGCTCGGTCGGGCCGAGCGCACGGTCGCGTGGATCGCCGAGCGTCACGGGGTCGACGACCGCTTCGTCGTCGCGCGGATCGACGCCTCCGACGCCGGGAGCGTCGAGACCGTGGCTCGAGCCCACCGGGCGACCCACGTGATGAACGCGGTTGAGCCGCGTTTCGTGCCGACGGTCTTTGCCGGAGCGCTGGCCGCCAAGGCCGACTACCTCGACATGGCCATGAGCCTGTCGCTCCCGCACCCCGAGGAGCCGCACGCACGGACGGGCGTCCGGCTCGGCGACGAGCAGTTCGCCGCCGCCGATGAGTGGAGCTCGCGCGGTCGCCTGGCCCTCGTCGGGATGGGCGTCGAGCCCGGGCTGTCGGACGTGTTCGCTCGCTACGCCTCCGACCACCTCTTCGACGAGATCGACGAGCTCGGCGTGCGGGACGGCGCGAACCTCGTGGTGCGCGACGAGAACGGCGCCGAGATCTTCGCGCCCTCCTTCTCGATCTGGACCACCATCGAGGAGTGCCTCAACCCGCCGGTGGTCTTCGAGCGCGACCGCGGCTGGTACACGACCCCGCCCTTCTCCGAACCCGAGGTCTTCGAGTTCCCCGAGGGGATCGGCCCCGTCGAGTGCGTGAACGTCGAGCACGAGGAGGTGCTGCTGATGCCCCGCTGGCTCGACGCGAAGAAGGTCACCTTCAAGTACGGACTCGGCGAGCAGTTCATCGGCGTTCTGCGCACCCTGAATCTGCTCGGGCTCGACCGCACCGAGCCTCTGCGCGTGCGCTCGGTGGACGGCCCTGTGCTGGTGTCCCCGCGCGACGTCGTCGCCGCAGCGCTGCCCGACCCGGCCGGCATCGGCCCGCGGATGACGGGCAAGACCTGCGCGGGCGTCCGCGTGACGGGCACGAAGAACGGCGCTCGCCGAGAGGTGTACCTCTATCACGTGAGCGACAACGAGTGGACGATGGCCGAGTACGGCACGCAGTGCGTCGTCTGGCAGACCGCGCTCAACCCGGTGATCGCCCTCGAGCTGCTGGCGACGGGCGCCTGGTCCGGCGCGGGCGTGCTCGGCCCCGAGGCTCTCGACGCCGCCCCGTTCCTCGAGTTGATGGCGCGGCCCGTCGCCGACGGCGGCTACGGGCAGGCGTGGCACGTGCGCGAGGACGGATCGGCTCCGACCCTAGGCTGAGCGCATGAGTGACGACGACGTGCTCGCCGCGGCGAGGGACGAGGCGCGCGCGGCCCTGGAGGCCGCCCGCCGACTGCAGGCCGAGGCCGCGGAGGCGCTGGCGAGGGCGGAGGCGGCGGCCGCTGCGGTGAACGCGGCAGCCGATCCCGACGAGACACCCCCGGAGGCGCACCCGTCGGCTGCACCGTCGAGCCAGGCTCCCGCCGCTGTGCAGGCCCCGGCCGTCTCCGCCGACGCTGCGGCCCCCGCAGCCGGGCCGCTCGCCGAGGCCGCCGTCGACGTCGTGCGCTCGGGCTACGCCTTCTCCGGGCCGGCCCTCGAGCTCGGTGCCCTCGTCAACGGCGAGGCGCGCGCCGACGTCCCGGTCCGCATCCCCCTCGGGATGCTCAACCGCCACGGACTCGTCGCCGGCGCGACCGGCACCGGCAAGACCAAGACGCTCCAGGTCCTCGCCGAGCAGCTCTCAGCGCAGGGCGTCCCCGTCTTCGCCGCCGACATCAAGGGCGATCTCTCTGGCCTGGCCACGCCCGGTACTCCGAGCGACGCTCTGCTCGCCCGCACCCGCGGCATCGGCCAGGACTGGCGCCCGGAGGCGGCTCCCGCCGAGTACTTCGCCCTCGGCGGCATTGGCACCGGGATCCCCGTGCGGGCGACGGTCACCGGATTCGGTCCACTACTGCTCGCGAAGGTCCTGGGCCTCAACCACACGCAGGAGTCGAGCCTCGGCCTCGTCTTCCACTACGCCGAGAGTGCCGGGCTTCCGCTCGTCGACCTCTCCGACCTCCGCGCCGTCCTCACCTACCTCGTCGGAGACGAGGGCAAGGCCGAGCTCGCCGAGCTGGGCGGTCTCTCGAAGGCGACGGCCGGTGTGATCCTGCGTGAGCTGATCGCGTTCGCCGATCAGGGGGCCGACGTCTTCTTCGGCGAGCCCGAGATCGACACCGCCGAGTTCCTCCGTCTCGCCGCCGACGGCCGGGGAGTGGTCAGCCTCCTCGAGGTCCCTGGAGTCGCCGACAGGCCGGCGCTGTTCTCCACCTTCCTGATGTGGCTGCTCGCCGATCTCTTCAACGACCTCCCCGAGGTCGGCGACCTCGACCGGCCCAAACTCGTCTTCTTCTTCGACGAGGCGCACCTGCTCTTCCGCGACGCGTCGAAGGACTTCCTCGCGGCGATCACGCAGACCGTGCGTCTCATCCGCTCAAAGGGCGTCGGCATCGTCTTCGTCACCCAAACGCCCAAGGATGTGCCGAGCGAGGTGCTCGCCCAGCTCGGCTCGCGCCTCCAGCACCAGCTCCGCGCGCACACGCCCGACGACGCGAAGGCCCTGCGCGCCACCGTCTCCACCTACCCCGAGAGCGACTACGAGCTCGGCGAGGTGCTCCAGGCCCTGCCGATCGGCGAGGCGATCGTGACCGTGATGAACGAGCGCGGCGCTCCGACTCCCGTCGCGTGGACGCGTCTGCGCGCCCCGCAGGGCTCGATGAAGCCCACTCCCGAGGCCGACCGCGAGGCGAGCGTTCGGCGCTCGCCGCTCCTCGCCCGTTACGGCGCCGCGCTCGACCGAGAGTCGGCCCGCGAGATCCTCGCCCGTCGGCTCGACGCCGCCGCCGACGCTGAGGAGGCGCGCGTCACCGCCGAGCAGCGCGCCGCCGACGAGGCAGATCGCGCGAAGGACGAGGCCCGGCGCGCGAAGGAGGACGCCGCCGCATCCGCTCGCCGAGACAAGGAACGTGCCGCCGCCGAGCGCGCCGCCGACCAGGCCGCCGAGCGCTCCCGCCGCCGCACCGCGCCCACCTCCCGCTCGACCCGCCGCGACAAGACGGTGGTCGAGGAGGTCCTGGGCTCGAGCGTCGGTAAGACGCTGCTGCGCGAGGTGGTGCGCGGGATCTTCGGGACCGCGCGACGCCGCTGACGGCCTTCCGGCGTGATGCATGGTGCTAACGGCTCCGTGTTAGCGTCGGTAGCGTGAGTGAGAGCGGGACGACGCGGGAGCGGATCCTCCGGGCGACGACGGAGCTGCTGGCCGAGGGCGGGCGGGACGCGGTGTCGACGCGGGCGATCAGCTCAGCGGCCGGAGTGCAGGCGCCCACCATCTACCGGACCTTCGGTGATCTGCGCGGGCTGCTCGACTCCGCCGCCGCCGCGGGCTTCGCCTCGGCCCTGGCCGACTTCGAGCGGAGCGAGGCCCCCGAGGACCCGGTCGACGCCCTGCGCGCCGCGTGGAACCACCACGTCGCCTTCGGTCTCGCCGAGCCGCACCTCTACGCGCTGATGTTCACGGCGCGACCGGGGGAGGAGTCGGAAGCGGCGCGCCTGTCCCGGGGCGTCCTCCTCGACGCGGTCCGCGCCGTCGCGGAGGCCGGCCGCCTCACCGTCGACGTCGAGCGCGCCTCGCGCCTCGTGCAGTCCGCCGCGCTCGGCTGCACCCTCACGCTCTCCGCCCTCGCCGAGCCGGACGACGAGCTGTCCTCCCGCTCGCGCGAGTCCGTCCTCGCGGCCGTGACCACGGCGGAGGCGGGACCCGCCGATCCCGCGGCCCGCGCCGTCGTCGCGCACGCGGTCGCGCTGCGCACCGCCCTCCCGGGGATCGAGCCGCTCAGCCCGGGGGAGCGCCTCCTGCTCGACGAGTGGCTCGAGCGCATCGCCGACTGACCCCGCGCGGAGCCCGCACGAACGAAAACGGTGCCCGTGCTGGCGAGAGCAACGGACACCGTTCGCGGAGGATGGGGGATTCGAACCCCCGAGGGCTTTCACCCAACACGCTTTCCAAGCGTGCGCCATAGGCCACTAGGCGAATCCTCCTGGCGCGACCGGGGCCGCGACTCATCGATACTAGCCCGTGTCGGCGGCTCCCGCAGACCATGGCGCCTCGAGGCCGCTCCCGCACGGGCCTGGTGTCGGATACACTGTCCTCCGGCTCCCCGCGTGGCGCCATCCAGGCCAACTCCCCCAGGGCGGAAACGCAGCAAGGGTAACCGGGCTCTGGCGGGTGCGCGGGGGGTCTTTCTCCGTTAACGGGCGCCTCCTCGCTCGGCCTCCTCGCTGCCCCGGTCGTCCAGCCCGCGCCCTCGGTGAACGCTCCTCCACAGCGCACCGCACGTGGACGCCCTTCGCTCTCTGGCCTCTACTCAGCCAGGCGGAGGTGCCCCCTCGGTAGGCTGGATCCGATGGTTCAGAGCATCTACATCTCGTCCGCCGAAGGTCATTCGGGCAAGTCCACGGTCGCCCTCGGCGTCCTCGATGCGCTCAGCAGCCAGGTGCAGCGGGTCGGCGTCTTCCGCCCGATCGCGCGCTCCACCTCCGAGCGCGACTACGTGCTCGAGATGCTGCTCGGCCACGCCGACTCCGGGCTCGTCTACGAGGACTGCATCGGCGTCACCTACGAAGACGTCCACGCCGACGGCGAGGCCGCCCTGTCCCGCATCGTCGAGCGCTACAAGGGCGTCGAGGCGCAGTGCGACGCCGTCGTCGTCCTCGGCTCCGACTACACCGACGTCGGCAGCCCCACCGAGCTGGGCTACAACGCCCGCATCGCCGCCAATCTCGGCGCGCCGGTGCTGCTCGTCCTCACCGGCCGCGACCCCTCCCGCAGCGAGCAGCTCGGCCAGGCGCCCGCCCGCACACCAGAAGAGATGCGCCAGATCACCGAGCTCGCCGCGGTCGAGCTGCGCACCGCGCACGCCAGCCTCATCGGAGTCATCGCGAACCGGGCCGATCCCGCCGCCGCCGCCGAGGCGGTCACTGCGATCCGCGAGGGCCTCCCGGTGCCGGTCCCGGTGTGGGCCATCCGCGAGGACCCGTTCCTCGTTGCTCCGAGCCTGTCCCGGCTGGTCGAGGCGGTCGACGGAGTCGTCGTGGCCGGCGACCCCGAGTTGCTGGGCCGCGAGGCTCTCGGCGTCGTCGTCGCAGGCATGTCGATGGTCAACGTCCTGCCGCGCCTCACCGAGGGCGGAGTGGTCATCGTCCCCGGCGACCGGCCAGAGGTCGTCCTCGCGGTGATCATGGCCTACGCCTCCGGCACCTTCCCGACGGTCACGGGCATCATCCTCAACGGAGGATTCGAACTCCCCGAGCCGATCGTGCGCCTGATCGAGGGGATCGACACGCGCCTGCCGATCGTGATGACCGAGCTCGGCACCTACGACACGGCGGTGCGGGTCACCGCCGCGCGAGGCCGGCTCGCCGCCGACTCGCCGCGCAAGCGCGACACCTCGCTCGCCCTCTTCCAGGAGGCGGTCGACGTCGTCGAGCTGCTGACCCTGCTCGACGTCGGCCGTTCCGAGGTCGTCACACCGCTGATGTTCGAGTACGGCCTCATCGAGCGCGCCCGCATCGCCGACCGGCACATCGTCCTGCCGGAGGGCGGAGACGACCGCATCCTCCGCGCCGCCGCCACCGTGCTCAAGCGAGGCATCGCCCGACTCACCATCCTCGGCGAGGAGGCGGAGATCCGCGCCCGCGCGGGCGGCCTGGGCCTCGACCTCGACGGCGCCCGCGTGCTCAGTCCCCTCGACCCCGAGCACCGCGCGCGCTTCGCCGACGAGTACGCCCGCATCCGCGCGCACAAGGGCATCACCTACGACCACGCCTACGACACCGTCACCGACGTCTCGTACTTCGGCACCATGATGGTGCAGCTCGGCCTGGCCGACGGGATGGTCTCGGGGGCCGCGCACACGACCGCGCACACCATCCGCCCGGGCTTCGAGATCATCAAGACCAGCCCCGGCGTCTCGGTCGTGTCGAGCGTGTTCCTGATGGCCCTCGCCGACCGCGTGCTCGTCTACGGCGACTGCGCGGTGAACCCCGACCCGACGGAGGCGCAGCTCGCCGACATCGCGATCTCCTCCGCCGAGACCGCGCAGCAGTTCGGCATCGACCCGCGCATCGCGATGCTCTCGTACTCCACGGGCGAGAGCGGAGCAGGAGCCGACGTCGAGAAGGTCCGCGCCGCGACCGCGCTCGTTCGCGAGCGCCGACCCGATCTGCTCGTCGAGGGCCCGATCCAGTACGACGCGGCAGCTGATGCGGCCGTCGCCGCCTCCAAGATGCCCGGCTCGCAGGTGGCCGGGCGCGCGACGGTGTTCATCTTCCCCGACCTCAACACGGGCAACAACACCTACAAGGCCGTGCAGCGCTCCGCTGGCGCGGTCGCGATCGGCCCGGTGCTCCAGGGGCTGAGGAAGCCCGTGAACGACCTCAGCCGCGGCGCCCTCGTGCAGGACATCGTCAACACCGTCGCGATCACCGCCATCCAGGCGGCGACGCAGGCGATCGTGCCGCCCACCTCCGCCATCCCCGTCGTGCGCTGACACCACCCGCGTCGCCGCCCCTCCGACCCCGACCCCCCAGGAGTCCCCCATGTCCGTCGTCCTCGTCGTCAACAGCGGTTCGTCGTCGTTCAAATACCAGCTCATCGAGATGACGACCGAGGAGACGCTCGCGAGCGGCCTCGTCGAGCGGATCGGCGAGGAGACGGGCCGCACGCGTCACAGCCACGACGGCGAGAGCGTCGAGTTCGAGACGCCCATCCCCGACCACACGGCCGGCTTCGACGCGATGATCCGCGCATTCGCCGAGCACGGACCGAGCCTCGACGCGTTCCCGCCGGTGGCGGTCGGCCACCGTGTGGTCCACGGCGGCAAGCGCTTCTTCGAGCCCACCGTCGTGACCGACCTCGTCAAGATCAACATCGAGGACCTCTCCGACCTCGCTCCGCTGCACAATCCCGCCAACCTCGAGGGCATCGAGGCGGCGCAGAAGGCGTTCCCCGACGTCCCCCACGTCGCCGTCTTCGATACGGCGTTCCACCACACCCTCCCCCCGGAGGCCTCCACCTACGCCATCCCTGTCGAGCTCGCCGACAAGCACCGGATCCGGCGCTACGGCTTCCACGGCACGTCGCACAAGTTCGTGTCCGAGGCGGCCGCCGCCTTCCTGGGCCGCCGTCGCTCCGATCTCAAGACGATCGTCCTGCACCTCGGCAACGGCGCCTCCGTGTGCGCCGTCGACGGCGGCGCCTCCGTCGAGACGTCGATGGGCATGACACCGCTCGAGGGCCTCGTGATGGGCACCCGCTCCGGCGATCTCGACCCGGCTGTCGTCTTCCATCTCGCCCGCAAGGCCGGCCTCTCGATCGACGACCTCGACACGCTCCTCAACCGTCGCAGCGGCCTCCTCGGTCTCTCCGGCCGCGGCGACATGCGCGACGTGCAGGAGGCGTCGGATGCAGGAGACCAGCGGGCCCGCGCCGCGCTCGAGGTCTACTACCACCGCCTCCGCCACTACGTCGGCGCCTTCTACGCCCAGCTCGGCCGCGTCGACGCGATCGTCTTCACGGCGGGAGTCGGCGAGAACGTCCCCGCCGTGCGCGCGGGCGCCCTGCGTGGGCTCGAGGGGCTCGGCATCGAGCTCGACCCGGAGCGCAACGCCGCTCGCGACCGCGGTGCCCGCCGCATCTCGAGCGACGACTCCCGCGTCGCCGTGCTCGTGATCCCCACCGACGAGGAGCTCGAGATCGCGCGCCAGTCGCTGTCGGTGGTCTAGCGGGAATCGGCACCTCCCGAGAACCGGTCGGCGGGCTGTCACGGGCGGAGCACCACGCCGATCTGACGCCTGATGTGGCCGAGGATCACGGGCAGCGGATCCTCGAGGTGCAGGGTCGCGGTGGTCGTGAGGTGGATGATCGACGTGATCACACGTGCCAGCGGAGCCGCATCGTCGTCATTGAGCCGAGCGTCGCGCACGACGATCGCCCGCAGTGCCTCCTCAAGGCGCATCGAGAGGGTGAGCCCCTCTCTGCGCCACGGCTCCGCCGGATCGCCGAACACCAGCTCGTGCAGGTAGGTGCGACCGTTCTCCGGCTGCTCCCGCAGGCACGAGACGACGGGCGTCACGAGGGCGAGGACCTGATCGAGCGCTCCCGCTGAGAGGCCGGAGGCGGCGAGGCCGTCGTCGATGGCGGCGGCGAACGTGCGGTTCTGCACCATGATCAGCAGTTCCGCCTTCGTGGCGGCGTAGAGGTACAGCGTGCCGATGGCGACGTCGGCCCGATCGGCGATCTGCTGCGTCGTGACTCCGCCCACTCCGCGCTCGGCGAATAGCTCGCGCGCAGCGTCCGCGATCCGCCTCCGCTTGTCCTCCTTCGCGCGCTCGCGCCGCCCCTGCGGGACCTCCTCGGACTCCATCACGGTTCCTCCTTGACAAACTTACTGAGTGAGCTCACAATTGAGTCTACTCGGATAAGCGGGAGAGATCTCCTCGCCGCCGGGATCGCGCAGGAGAGCAGACCGACATGACAGCGTCACCGGGCAGGGGAGCGGCATCCGCTCCTGTCATCAACGCCCCCACGCAACGGGTCCGCGCCGCAGGAGCCGACTTCGTCTACCGCGAGCTCGGAGCGGACAGTGGCGACGCGCTCCCTCTCGTGGCCCTCACCCACCTGGGCGCGAACCTCGACAGCTGGGACCCCGAGGTCGTCGACCCGCTGGCCGAGGACCGCCGTGTCCTGCTGATCGGATACCGAGGCGTCGGCGGTTCCTCCGGAGCGGCGCAGCAGTCGTTCGAGGCGGCCGCGGACGATGTCGTCGCCGTGATCCGGGCGCTCGGCGTCGAGCGCGTGGACCTCTTCGGCCAGTCGATGGGCGGCATGGTCGCTCAGGCTGTGCTTGAGCGCGCTCCCCAGCTCGTCGACCGGGTGGTGCTGGCCGGCAGCGGTCCCCGCGGCGGCCCCGGGCTCGTGACCATGGGCGGAGTGATGATCCGCGGCATCCTGCGCGGCGTCCTCACCGCCACCGACCCGATCGCGCTCCTCTTCTTCACGCGGACGCCGAACGGGAGGAGCGCCGCGAAGGCGCTCGCGGCTCGCCTGACGCGCCGCCGAGTCGATCGCGACTCCGCGGTCACCCTCGGCGTCGTCCGGCGGCAGCTCGGTGCGGTCCGGCGCTGGGGCGAGGAGCCGCCGGCCGACAGCCTGTTCCCCCATCGAGCCCTGATCGTGCACGGCGACGGCGACCGTCTCGTGCCGCCGGTCAACGCCGATCTGCTGCGTGCCCGGTTCACCGATGCGCGACTGGTGGTCCTCCCCGACTCCGGGCACGGCGTCGTCCCCCAGAACCGCCGGGCCGTCGTCGACACCGTCCGATCCTTCCTCCGCCGCTGACCTCGGCACCGACACCCATCAGGAGACACACCATGCGCGCCTTCGCCATCGACACCTACAAGGGGTCCCTCCACGAGACCGAGGTCCCGGAGCCCGCCGTGGGCCCTCGCGACGTTCTCGTCACGGTCGCCGCCGCCGGGGTCAACCAACTCGACGAGAAGCTCCGCGTGGGCGAATTCCGCGCGATCCTCCCCTACAAGACCCCTCTCGTGCTCGGCCACGACGTCGCGGGCACCGTCATCCGGACCGGCTCGGCCGTGCGCAGCGTGAAGCCGGGCGACGTGATCTACGCCCGTCCGCGCGACCAGCGGATCGGCACCTTCGCCGAGCGCATCGCCATCGACGAGCAGGACGTCGCCCTCGCCCCGACCTCGATCAACCTCGCCGAAGCCGCATCGCTGCCCCTGGTGGCGCTGACCGCGTGGCAGGCCCTCGTCGAGCGGGGAGCGGTCGGCCCCGGCTCGAAGGTCCTCATCCACGCCGGCTCCGGGGGAGTGGGCAGCATCGCGATCCAGCTCGCGAAGCACCTCGGTGCTCATGTCGCGACGACCGTCTCCGGCGGCAACGTGGAGTTCGTCCGCGGGCTGGGCGCTGACGTCGTGATCGACTACCGCACCCAGGACTTCGAGAGGGAGCTGAGCGGCTACGACCTCGTGCTCGACAGCCTCGGCGGCGAGAACCTCGACAGGTCGCTCCGGGTGCTCGCCCCCGGCGGCAAGGCCGTCGGGATCTCCGGTCCCCCCGATCCCGCCTTCGCCGCCGAGAAGGGCCTGAACCCGGTCCTGCGACTGGCGATCACCGCGCTCAGCCGCCGCATCCGCTCCCGCGCGAAGAAGCTCGGCGTCTCGTACGAGTTCCTGTTCATGCGCGCCGACGGTGAGCAGCTGGCGCGCATCGCCGAGCTCGTCGACTCCGGAGCCGTCCACCCCGTCGTCGGAGCGACCTTCCCGTTCGAGCAGACACCCCGCGCGCTCGCCTCCCTCGGCACGTCCGGGACACGCGGCAAGTCCGTCGTCCTCGGCCTCTGACCCCCACCACTCCAGAAGGAACGAGCACCATGAGCACCCGCACCCCCGTCGTCACGTCGTACGCACTCGCGCCCACGAAGACCCTCACCACCGAAGGCGCGACCTTCGCGTACCGCGAACTCGGGCCGAAGGAGCAGATCCCCGTCGTCTTCTTCGTGCACCTCGCCGCGACCCTCGACAACTGGGATCCCCGGATCGTCGACGCCGTCGCGAAGAACCGGCACGTGATCACCTTCGATCAGCAGGGCGTCGGAGCCTCGGGCGGCACGTTCCCGAAGACACTCGAGGAGGCGGCCGACGACGCCTACCTCTTCATCCGCGGTCTCGGCTACGAGACCATCGACGTCTTCTCGTTCTCGATGGGCGGGATGATCGCGCAGGACCTCGTCGTGAAGCATCCGACTCTTGTCCGCAGGCTCGTGCTCACCGGCACCGGCCCGCGCGGCGGCAAGGACATGGACAAGGTGGTGGGCGTGACCTACCGGGACATCCTTCGCTCCGTGTTCACGCGCTCGGATGTGAAGGAGTTCCTCTTCTTCCCCCGTGACGCCGCCGGCAAGAAGGCGGCGAAGGACTTCGTGCGTCGGCTCTCGGAGCGGACGGTCGACCGTGACACGGCGATCAGCCCGAAGGCCTTCGCCACCCAGCTGAAGGCGATCCAGCGCTTCGGCCGCTCCACTCCGTCCGACCTGTCGGTGATCACCCAGCCCACCCTCATCGCCAACGGCGATACCGACCGCATGGTCCCGTCCGTGCTGTCCGAGGACCTGCACCGGCGCATCGCCGGCTCCGAGCTGATCATCTACCCCGACTCCGGTCACGGCGGCATCTTCCAGTACTGGGAGACGTTCGCGCCGGTCGCCGTGTCGTTCCTGGCGGCCTGAGACCGCATCCATCGCCGCCGCAGGGCGCGGCCCCCTCCCCACACCGCCGCGCCGCGCACGAGGCCGTCCCCAGCACCGATCAGACAAGGACCCCGACATGACCACGACCTCCACCATCACCTTCGAGCGCACGTCTGCGCAGGTGGCCCGCATCACCTTCGCCAACCCGCCGGTGAACCTCGTCACCGGGGAGACGGTGCTCCGCCTCGCCGAGATCGTCGAGCGGCTCTCGACCGATCCCGATATCCAGGTCGTCGTGTTCGACAGCTCGGTGCCCGACTTCTTCTACAACCACTTCGATCTCGCCGCCGCAGGTGACTTCGCTCCGCCGGAGGACGAGAACGAGGCCGGGATCTGGACGACGCTCGTGCTGGCGCTGTCGAAGGCCCCCTACGTCACCGTCGCCGTGATCCGGGGGCGCACCCGTGGAGGCGGCGACGAGCTCGCGCTGGCTCTCGACCTGCGCTACGCCAGCCGTGAGAAGGCGCTGTTCGGCCAGCCGGAGGTGGGCTCCGCGATCCTCCCCGGTGGCGGTGGCAGCGAGCGCCTGCCGAGGGTGATCGGGCGCGACCGTGCCCTCGAGGCGATCCTCACCGCCGACGACTACGACGCGACCCTCGCGGAGCAGTGGGGCTGGGTCACCCGGGCCCTGCCGGATACCGAGCTCGACGCGTTCGTCGAGGCGATCGTGGCGCGCCTGGCCTCCTTCGACCGCACGGCGCTCGCCTCGGCCAAGGCGCAGATCAATCGGGCGACCCTCCCGCCGGACGCCGACCTCGCCGCGGCCTACCGCGAGTTCTGGCACTCGATGAGCCTTCCCGGCTTCTCGGCCCGCGCGGCAGCCGGCCAGGCCCTCGCCGAGAAGGTCGGGCTCGACCTCGAGTACCGGCTCGACGAGTACCTCGGCGCTGCTGCTCGCCGCGACTGAGGTCCGACGCGTGCTCGCCTCCTCCGGAGGAGGGCCCCGGCTCCGCCCGCCTCAGCGGGCAGCGTCCTCCAGCACCCGCTCCTGACCGGAGTAGACGTTGAAGCCGTCGGCACGGCTGAAGCCGAGCAGGGTCAGCCCCGAGCTCCGCGCGAGGTCGACCGCGAGCGATGAGGGCGCGCCGACCGCGGCGAGCAGGGGGATCCCGGCCATCACCGCCTTCTGCACGAGCTCGAACGAGGCGCGCCCCGACACCTGGAGCAGGGTTCCGCGCAGGGGCAGCCGCCCCTCGCGGAGTCCCCAGCCGACCACCTTGTCGACAGCATTGTGACGGCCCACGTCCTCGCGCAGTACGAGCATCGATCCGTCGGAGTCGAAGAGACCGGCCGCGTGCACTCCGCCCGTCCGCTCGAACACGGCTTGCGCCTCGCGGAGCCGCTCCGGCAGCGCGACGACCAGGCCGCGGTCGATCCGCAGCGGGTCCTCCGTGACGCTCCAGGCCGACTCCGTCGCGACCGCCTCCAGCGAGGCGAGGCCGCACACCCCGCACGAGCTCGACGTGTAGACCGAGCGCTCGCGCTCGAGCAGCACCGCCGCCCGGCCGCCGCGCACGGTCGCGTCGACCACGTTGTAGGTGTTCTCGGCCGGCCCCGCCCCGCTCGCGCAGTAGCGCATCGCCGCGAGCTGCTCGCTCGCCGTGAGCACTCCCTCCGAGACCAGAAACCCGGCGACGAGGTCGAAATCGTCACCCGGCGTGCGCATGGTGACGCTGAAGCGGCGGCCGCCGACGCGGATCTCGAGCGGCTCCTCGACGGCGAGCACGTCCTCGCGGCGGCGGGGCGGCTCGGCGCCGCGGACGGCGGTCAGGCGGGTGCGGGCGACACTGCGACTCATGGTTCTCCTCGTGCGGTGGAGGTCATCCTCCCACCGCGGCCCGGGAGCGTCGCGACCCTTCCGACGTACGATGCTGGAATGGTCGATGACGCCGAGCCCCGCGAGAGTCCGATCGACGAGAGTCGCCTGTCCGTCCGCGCGCCGAAGCGCAGGGCGGTCGGCATACCGGGAGTCGCTCACGCACTGCAGATCTCGCTGAAGCAGATGGGCCCGGTCCGCAGTGCCGAGACGCTCCTCCGCGTGAATCAGAAGACCGGCTTCGACTGCCCCGGCTGCGCGTGGCCCGAGTCCGACAAGCGGCACGTTGCCGAGTTCTGTGAGAACGGGGCGAAGGCCGTGGCGGAGGAGGCGACACTGCGCACCGTCACCGCGGCGTTCTTCGCCGAGCATCCGCTCTCGGAGCTCGAGACCTGGGACGACTTCGCCCTCGGCCAGCAGGGGCGCCTGACCGAGCCGATGCTGCTCGAGGAGGGCGCGACCCACTACCGGCCGGTGGGCTGGGACGAGGCGCTCGACCTCGTCGCCGAGGAGCTGCGGGCCTGCGCGAGTCCCGACGAGGCGATCTTCTACACCTCCGGCCGCACGTCCAACGAGGCCGCGTTCGTCTACCAGCTGCTCGTCCGCGGCTTCGGCACGAACAACCTGCCCGACTGCTCCAACATGTGCCACGAGTCCAGCGGATCCGCGCTCACCGAGACGATCGGCATCGGCAAGGGCTCGGTCAGCCTCCGTGACGTCGAGCGGGCGCCGCTGCTGATCGTCGCGGGGCAGAACCCGGGCACCAACCATCCGCGGATGCTCACCGCGCTGGAACGCGCCAAGCGGGCGGGCAGCACGATCGTGGCCGTGAACCCGCTGCCCGAGGCGGGCCTGCTCCGCTTCCAGAACCCGCAGACCGTGCGGGGGACGGTGGGCGAGGGGACGGTGCTCGCCGACCACTTCCTCCAGGTGCGGCTCGGCGGCGATCAAGCCCTGTTCCAGGGCCTGGGAAAGGCGCTGCTCGACGCGGAGGAGGCGCGCGGCGACGTCTTCGATCACGCCTTCATCCGTGAGAGCACCGAGGGCCTCGACGCCTACCTCGACGAGCTGCGCACGACCGAGTGGTCCGAGATCGAGCGGGGCGGCGGGATCGACGAGGCGCGCATCCGCGCTGTCGCCGAGCTGATCGCCGCGGCCGAGGGCACCGTCGTCTGCTGGGCGATGGGCCTCACGCAGCACGCGCACTCGGTCGCGACGCTCAAGGACGTCGTCAATGTCCTCCTTCTCACCGGCAACATCGGCAAGCCCGGCGCCGGCGTCTGCCCTGTCCGCGGCCACTCCAATGTGCAGGGCGACCGCACGATGGGCATCTTCGAGCGGATGCCGGACTCGTTCCACGATGCGCTCGACCGGGAGTTCTCCTTCGCTTCCCCTCGCGAGCACGGCACCGACACCGTCGCCGCGATCCGCGCGATGCGCGACGGCCGCGCCAGGGTCTTCGTCGGGCTCGGCGGCAACTTCGCCCGCGCCACGCCCGACAGCGGAGTGACCGAGGCCGCGATGCGCTCGCTCGCGCTGACGGTGCACATCTCGACCAAACTCAACCGCTCACACGTGGTCACCGGTCGTCGCGCGCTGATCCTGCCCACGCTCGGGCGAACCGACGCCGATGTGCAGGTGAGCGGTGAGCAGCGGGTGACCGTCGAGGATTCGATGAGCGCTGTGCACGCCTCCCGCGGCCGACTGCGCCCGCCGAGCCCGGCGCTGCGCTCGGAGGTGGCGATACTGACGGCCCTCGCGGAGCGGGTGCTCGCAGACCGCGAGAACACACCCCGGGTCGACTGGGCGGGGCTCCGCGGCGACTACCGGCTCATCAGAGCGCACATCGCACGGGTCGTCCCCGGCTTCGAGGGTTTCGAGCAGCGGATCGAGGTGCCCGGCGGCTTCGTCCTCCCGCACCCGCCGCGCGACTCCCGGAGCTTCGACACCGCCTCCGGTCTCGCCCGCTTCACCGCGAACCCGCTCGAGTACCCGCTCGTCCCCGAGGGTCGGCTGCTGTTGCAGACCCTGCGCTCGCACGATCAGTTCAACACCACGATCTACGGCAGGGACGACCGCTACCGGGGGATTCACGACGGCCGACGGGTGGTCTTCGTGCACGCCGACGACATCGCGGCGCTGGGCTTCGCGAACGCGGCGATGGTCGACCTCGTCTCGGAGTGGCCGGACGGCGTCGAGCGGCGGGCGGAGGCGTTCCGGATCGTCGCCTACGACACTCCACGCGGCTGCGCCGCCGCCTACTATCCCGAGACGAACGTCCTGGTGCCGCTGGACTCGACCGCCCGGGTCAGCAACACCCCGACGTCGAAATCGGTGGTGATCCGGCTGGAGCCTGCAGCCTGAGCCTCACCGCGCCGGCGGGTGAGCCTGCTACAGAGTCCCGGTCGAGGTCCGGAAGCAGGAACGGCAGCGCGGCGAGCGGGATGCCGGGCAGCCCGATCGTCGGCTCTCCTACGGCGTGTCGGAGATGGTGGTGATCGTGGCTGCTTGTCCTCCCCTCGTGTCATTCACCGTGCTCGTCAGGTGAACGGAATCCCCCACCCTTGTGGAAACGCGCACATCCCGACTCGCATACAGCTGTGTGAACGAATCAGGCAGTCCCTCGCCGCGCGCTTCCCTGACATTGATACCGTTGTCTTTACTGTAGGGCACTGCGAACATTTGGTCGAATGCGAATCCGGACGTCGGGTCGGTGAATCGCATGATGCCCTCCGCGCCGAAAAGACCGAACTTCTTCTGTGCGCTGTAGACGCCGACGGAGACGAAAGTGGTCACTGTTCCTTCGGAGGAGACGGAGAGGCGCTTCGTCAGCTGCACCGGGTCGGGGAAGTTGTCCATCATGGACGTCATCTCGCCGCAGTTCATGTACGTGTCTCCGCCGATCGTGAGGTCCATCGAGGTGTTGTTCGCCACGAGCCCCATGATCTCTTTCGGGTTGCTCGTGACGAGCCAGCTCAGCAGCGTGAATGCGGCGATCACCACTGCACCGATCGCGGTCTTGAAGCCGATGCTCTTGATCCCCGCCACCACGGCCGCTCGCAGAGCAGTGCCCGCAATCACTTCCTTGGCCACGCCCACCACCATCGGCACGGTGATCGACAGGATTCCGCCGGCGAGCATCTGGAGCGCAAGCGCCTCGGGATCGCCCGCTTGGGACATCAGCTTGAGGCGGTTCTCGGTGACCTGCACGTACTTCTTCACATCCTCGCCCTGCATGCCGCGCATCGCGAGAAACGTCTCGGAGTTCACTGTCCAATTAGGCACGAGAGCGCGACCGTCGCCCTGGATCGCGAGAAGAAAGGAATCCTCCTGCGCGCCACGGTCGTCGGCCGAGGTCTCGGAGAAGATGACGTCGAGTGCTGCCTGTGCGCTTCTCATGATTCCGAGAGCTCGACCCTCGTCGCCGTCGATGAGCAGCTGTCTCACATCGAACCCGAGCCATTCGGTCCACTCCGCCAATTCGCGTTCGGCGAATGCGCGTGTTTCTGTGCTCTGTGAATCGATCATTGTTCCCCCATTGGACGGTGATCTGTGTCTGGCATCTCGCTCGAGAGTAGCGTTATCGTCTCCCTTGCGCAGTCGGCGGTCAACGGGTCCTCTGTCCCCTCTTCGGGGCGAGCGAATCGTCTGTCGAAAACCCACCGATCGGCTGTCGATCGAACAGGTGCGACTCCGGAGTCAGCTGTTCGGAACACACCCTGGAATTCTGCCGACTCGATCATCGGACGACGAGTTCTCCGCATCGTGACAACGAATGTCTGTCTGGTGAACCGATGACCAGCTGGGCCGGAACATCCGCCTGCGCAGCCCCCGATCAGTTCCACGACACCCTCTCGTGAGCCGGTGGCGTATGTCCTCCGTCAGGACGCCGGTCCTGGACGCCGTCTGTCGCGTTCCGACGGAATCGGCGGGGCGGCAGGGTGGGTCATGACCGCCTCCTGTGGAGACGCTGCGGGCACGCCACTCCTCTCAGGGGTCGCGGCCTCCGTCACGGCCGCGGCCCCCGTCACGGCCGCGGCAGACGACGGTCGCGCCTCACCACGGCAGCGGCAGCAGGCGCACGGAGTCGCCTGCGCGGCTGCGTCGGGCAGGCACGACCGCGACCGCCTCCGAGGCGGCCAGCCCCGCGAGCATGTGGGAGCGGATGCTCGCCGCAGCCCGCCAGCCGCCCTCGCCGCGCGCGACCGGCACGAGCATCGTCGTCTCCGCGCGTCCGAGCGGCTCGCCGAGCACCCCCTCGCGAAGCGGGCGGACCGTGGCGTCCGCGGCCGCGTCGAACGCGGGCGGAAGGAAGGAGAGGGCGGCGAGCAGGGCGGCGAGTGGATTGCCCGGCAGGGCGACCACGAGGGCGCCGCCCGGCAGGACCGCGAGTATCGTCGGGTGCCCCGGTCGCATGTCGACGCCGTCGACGAGCGTCGTCGCTCCGATCAGGTCCAGGGCGCGGCGCACCGCATCCGCCCGCGAGTGCCCGGTCCCGCCCGTCGTGACCCGGATCGGAGCCGAACCCGCCGACAGGGCTTCCGCGATCGCCTCGTCGTCGTCGCCCCGGCGCAGGATGTCGCCGACGACTCCGCCTGAGAGTTCGACGAAAGCGGGCAGCAGCGGCGTGAAGGCGTCGCGTACCCGTCCTGCGCGCGGCACTCCCTCGGTATCGACCTCGTCGCCGGTGAAGACGAGATCGACGGGGCACGGCCCGCGGGCGTCGAGCGCATCGACCCCCGCGATCGCGAGGAGGGCGAGATGCGCGGGAGTGAGGCGGGTACCGGAGTCGACGAGCACTCCTCCAGCCGGGACTTCGTCGCCCGCGCGCCGGATGTGGCGTCCGGGCGGGAGCTCGACCGACGCCGTGAGCAGCCCGCCCGCCTCCGAACCCTGCTCCGTCGCCAGGACCGCGTCGCTCCACTCGGGAACGGCTGCGCCGGTGACGATCGGAGCGGCAGAGCCGGCCCCGAGTCGCCAGGGGCCGGGGCCCCGAACGGCCCAGCCGTCCATGGCCGAGGAATCGTAGTGGGGGAGCGGGCGGCTCGCCACGACGGCGTGGTCGAGGACGCACCCGCGGGCGTCGAGGAGTGGGACTCGGGCCACGGGACTGCGCAGCACGGTCTCGCCGACGATCCGCCTGGCCTCGTCCCAGTCAGTCGCCTCGTGCCGGTGCGCGCTCATCTCCTCATTCTCGCGGTGCGCCGGAGCGGGGCCCGCATCGAGCGGACCCCGCCGGCGGCTCAGCCCAGGTAGCCGTTGGGGTTCAGCACGAACTTCTTCGCCGCACCCTTGTCGAAGTCGGCGTAGCCGCGCGGAGCGTTGTCGAGCGAGATCGCCGTGGCCTGCACGGCATCGGCGATGTGGACGCGGTCGTGCAGGATCGCCATCATCAGCTGTCGGTTGTACTTCATCACCGGGCATTGGCCCGTGGTGAACGACAGCGACTTCGCCCAGCCGAGGCCGAGTCGGATCGAGAGCGATCCTTCCTTCGCCGCGTCGTCCACTCCACCCGGGTCTCCCGTGACGTAGAGGCCGGGGATGCCGAGCGCGCCTCCCGCCGCGGTGATCGACATGAGCGAATTGAGCACCGTCGCCGGCGCCTCCGACCCCGAGTCGGGGCCGTTGCCGTGCGCCTCGAAGCCGACCGCGTCGACACCGCAGTCCACCTCGGGAACGCCGAGGATCTGCTCGATCTGGCCGGCCGGGTCGCCCTTCGAGACGTCGACCGTCTCGCAGCCGAACGAGCGGGCCTGCGCCAGCCGCTCCTCGTTGAGGTCGGCCACGATGACGACCGCGGCGCCGAGCAGTTGCGCTCCGACGGCCGCGGCGAGGCCGACGGGACCAGCGCCCGCGACGTAGACGGTGGAGCCGACGCCGACGCCGGCGGTGACGGCGCCGTGGAAGCCGGTCGGGAAGATATCCGAGAGCATCGTGAGGTCGAGGATCTTCTCGAGCGCCTGGTCGCGGTCGGGGAAGACCAGCAGGTTCCAGTCCGCGTACGGCACCATCACGTACTCGGCCTGCCCGCCGACCCAGCCGCCCATGTCGACGTAGCCGTAGGCGCTGCCGGGGCGGTCGGGATTCACATTCAGGCAGATGCCCGTCTTGCGCTCCTTGCAGTTGCGGCACCGGCCGCAGGCGATGTTGAACGGCACCGAGACGATGTCGCCGACCTTCACGAACTCGACGTCGGAACCGACCTCGACCACCTCGCCGGTGATCTCGTGCCCGAGCACCAGGTCGGAGGGTGCGGTCGTGCGGCCGCGCACCATGTGCTGGTCCGATCCGCAGATGTTGGTGGACACGGTGCGCAGGATCGCGCCGTGTGGCAGCTTCCGCCCGATGTTGGCCGGGTTCACTCCCGGTCCGTCCTTCAGCTCGAAGGTCGGGTAGTCGATGTCGATGACCTCGACGACTCCGGGGCTCTTGTAGGCGACGGCTCTGTTGCCTGACATGCGGTTCTCCTTCACGTGGACGACCGCGGGGCGCGCGCTCCGCGGGACCCCCGCGGCGCCGCTCGGAACCGGCCGCGACGTCGGGGCTCGCGAGAACGCTACGCCCACCGCCTGGAGCGACATCGAGACCGGGGGAGTACCGTGTCAGGCGGTGTGCGCCCGCCCGCGGATCGCGTCGCGGGACGTCGCCATGGCGGCGTCGAGCGCGGATCCGCCCCCGCCCTGGAGGCCTGCCGCGTAGCCCGCGAGGAACGTCGTCAGCGGTGCCGCGGGCCGCACGACTGCGTGCGCGGCATCTCCCGCCAGCGCGAGCAGCGCGTCGCGATCGATCGGAACCTCACCGAGGCCGAGCGCTGCGCAGAGCTCGTCCCACCAGGTGCTGAGCAGATCGTCGGTGGGTCGGTCGTCGCGCGTCTCGTCCATCCGCTCATTCTCGTTCGTGCGGCGCGGCAGGTCGATGCCGTGCCGCCGCGCGTCAGCAGGGCTGTCGACGTCGTCGGTGGAACCGGCGGGCACGCCGACGAGCTCGATCCGCGTCCCAGCGAGGACAGCGCGCACCGATGCTCCGTCGACGGTGTCGAGGCCGCGGAGCGCCTCGGAGAGCGAGCGTCGCCGGTGAACACCGAGGAGCTGCTGCGTGCGGCCGTTCGCGTCGACGGCGAGCAGGGACTGGGCTCGCGTGCGCGCGGCCTCCGTGAGCAGGCGGTGCACGGCCGGGGCCGGACCGACGAGGTCGGTCGCGAGCACGAGCACCCACTCCGGTGCGTCAGGGCGTTCGAGCGTTGGGAGGGCGGCGGCCAGACCCGCGACCGGACCGCCGAAGGGTGGATCATCCTGCACCAGCAGGGCCCCGCCGACAGACCGCCGCAGCAGCACCGGCCCTGCCACCACTGTCCGCTCGGCACCGTGTGCGGCCGCGAGCGCGGCCGCCAGCAGAGTGGTGCCGCGATGCACGAGCAGCGGCTTGTCCGCACCGTCGAGGCGGCGTGCGCGACCTCCCGCGAGGAGCACGGCGTCGAAGCGGGGGAGCGCGTGCCGGTCGATCACGGCTCCGAGGGTACGCGCGGGCCGGCCCGGGCGGACCGGCTCCGGTGTCGGAGGTCGCGGCTACTCTTGTCGGGTGGTAGCAGCCCTGTATCGCCGGTACCGGCCCGAGACGTTCGCCGAGATGATCGGCCAGTCGCAGGTGACCGATCCGCTCATGACGGCGCTGCGCACCAACCGTGTCAACCACGCCTACCTCTTCAGCGGCCCGCGCGGCTGCGGCAAGACCACGTCGGCTCGCATCCTGGCCCGCTGCCTCAACTGCGCCGCCGGCCCCACCGACACCCCGTGCGGCGTCTGCGACAGTTGCGTCGAGCTCAGCCGCGAGGGCCAGGGCTCGCTCGATGTCGTCGAGATCGATGCCGCGAGCCACAACGGAGTCGACGACGCGCGCGATCTGCGTGAGCGCGCCATCTTCGCCCCCGCGCGCGACCGCTTCAAGATCTTCATCCTCGACGAGGCACACATGGTCACCCCCCAGGGCTTCAACGCCCTGCTCAAGATCGTCGAGGAGCCGCCGGAGCACGTGAAGTTCATCTTCGCGACGACCGAGCCCGACAAGGTCATCGGCACCATCCGCTCGCGCACCCACCACTACCCGTTCCGGCTCGTGCCGCCGGCGCAGATGCTCGACTACACGCAGGAGCTCTGCGGGCGCGAGGGCGTGCGGGTCGCCGCCGGGGTGCTCCCGCTCGTGGTGCGCGCGGGCGGCGGCTCGGTGCGCGACACCCTCTCCCTCCTCGATCAGCTCATGGCAGGCTCCGAGGACGAGACCGTCGAGTACGAGCGCGCCGTCGCGCTCCTCGGCTACACCCACGGCGCCCTCCTCGACGAGGTCGTCGACGCGCTCGCCGAGCACGACTCCGCCGAGGCGTTCGGAGCGGTCGACCGCGTGATCCAGACCGGTCAGGACCCGCGGCGCTTCGTCGAGGACCTGCTCGAGAGGCTCCGCGACCTCATCGTCGTCGCCGCCACCGGAGGCGCGGCCTCGGCCGTGCTGCGCGGCGTCTCGCAGGACGAACTCGACCGCATGGCCGGCCAGTCGCGGGCGCTCGGGCTGGCCGAGCTCTCGCGCATCGCCGACGTGGTCAACGAGGCGTTGACCGAGATGACCGGCGCGACCTCGCCGCGTCTCCACCTCGAGCTGATGATCGCCCGCACGCTCGTCCACGGCATCGGCGCCGGCATCGCGCCCGCTCCGCAGCAGGAGGAGCGGCCCCGGCACGTCGCCGAGTCTCGTCCCGCGCCGTCGGCCGCCGCCGCGAGCCCCGCGGCTCCGGCATCGGAGCCGCCGCGCGAGGCTGAGCCGAACCGCGCCTCGCACGCCGCGAGCCCCGGCTCCGTGCCCGAGTCGATCGCGGCCGCTCCCCGCACGGAGGCGCTCGTGACGGCCGCCGCGCCGGTTTCGGCGCCCGCGGTGGCGATCCCTGAGCCCGCGCCGGGCGAGCCCGCGCCGGCCGACGCCGCGCCGTCCGAGGGCGTGCGGCCCGGGATGGCGACGGGGATGCCGACGCCTGCAGAGGCTCCCGTCCCGCCGGGAGCGGAGCCCGCCACTCCCGCTGCCGCCAGCACCGCGGAGGCGTCCTCCGATGACGCGCCGGTCACCCTCCAGCGCATGAAGGACACGTGGCCCGAGATCCTCGAGGTCGTCCAGAAGGCCAAGATGACCGCCTGGCTGGTCGCCTACACGGCACAGGTCCGGGCGCTCAAGGACGACGTGCTCACGCTCTCGTTCCCGAGCCAGAACGACGTCGAGTCGTTCAAGATGCCGGGCACCGCGGGGCAGCCGGGCGTCAGCGAGCACCTGCGGCAGGCGATCCAGCAGGTCCTCGGCCTGCGGGTGAAGTACATCGCCCGAGTGGAGCCGCGCGCCGTCGCCCCCGAGGCCGAACGCGCCGCCACCGAAGCCCCGCCGGCTCCTGCTCCCTCCGATCGTTCCGCTCCCTCCGCTGCTTCGACCGACGGCGACGGCTGGGCGACGGCCGCGATCCCCGCCGACCCGGCTCCTGCGGTCGAATCCGCCGCCGCACCCGCTGCCGCCGCACCCGCTGCCGCCGCACCGGGCGCCGCTGCTGAGCCGCGCCCCGAGCGCCCGTCACCCGCGGAGCGCCCCTCAGCGGACGAGCCGCCGTTCGACGAGGAGCCGCCGGAGGAGGACATGCCGCCGGTCGAGCCGCCGATGCCCGGCTCCTGGGCGACGGTGACGCCTCCGGGCGAGCCGCCTGTGGCCGCCGAGCCGATCGCTCCGCCGCGAGCCGGCGCCGCTCCCGAGCGTCCCGCGCCGCCGGCCCGACCCGTCACCCGGACCACCCGCGCCGCCACGGCTGACGGGCGACAGCGCTACGGCGAGGCGGTGGTGCGCGAGATCCTCGGCGCCCAGTTCATCGAGGAGCAGCCGCACACGCCCCGCGGTCCCCGCGTGACCGGCGCATGAGCCGCGGCCCGCTCCGCACCGTCGCCACCCCCGTCCGTCCCACCCGAGAGGAGGCGACCGCATGTACGAAGGCATCGTCCAGGAGCTGATCGACGAGCTGGGTCGACTCCCCGGCATCGGACCGAAGTCGGCCCAGCGCATCGCGTTCCACATCCTGCAGACCGAGACGTTCGACGTCACCCGTCTCGCCGAGATCCTGCTCGAGTTGCGCGGCCGAGTGCACTTCTGTGACATCTGCGGCAACGTCGCCGAGGAGGCGACCTGCGGCATCTGCCGCGATCCGCGTCGCAGCCGCTCCGTCATCTGCGTCGTCGAGGAGGCGAAGGACGTCCCGGCGATCGAGCGCACCCGCGAGTTCCGCGGGCTCTACCACGTGCTCGGCGGCGCGATCAGCCCGATCGACGGCATCGGGCCCGACCAGCTGCGGATCCGCCAGCTGCTCCAGCGGCTCGCCGACGGCGAGGTGCAGGAGGTCATCATCGCGACCGACCCCAACCTCGAGGGCGAGGCGACGGCCACGTACCTCTCGCGAATGCTGAGCACCCTCGGCATCCGCATCACGCGCCTCGCCTCCGGGCTCCCCGTCGGCGGCGATCTCGAGTACGCCGACGAGATCACCCTCGGCCGCGCCTTCGAAGGTCGCCGCCTGATCGAGAACTGACCCCGCCGCCGACGCACGCAACATGACGCCGTCGGCATGCACCCGCCCGGTAGACTCGCCCGTCGGGTCGCGACGGCGGTCCAGCCACAGACCCGGGAGCAGCACGTGAGCCTGATCGTCCAGAAGTTCGGAGGGTCCTCCGTCGCCGATGCGGAGAGCATCAAGCGGGTCGCCAAGCGCATCGTCGCCACGAAGCAGGCGGGCAACGATGTCGTCGTCGCCGTCTCCGCGATGGGTGACACCACCGACGATCTGCTCGAGCTGGCCCACCAGGTCACTCCTCTGCCGGCGCCCCGCGAACTCGACATGCTGCTCTCCTCCGGGGAGCGCATCTCGATGGCCCTCCTGGCCATGGCCATCAAGAGCATGGGCTACGAGGCACGCTCGTTCACCGGCAGCCAGGCCGGCATGATCACCGACGCCCGGCACGGAGCCGCCCGCATCGTCGACATCACCCCGGTGCGGCTGCGGGAGGCGCTCGACGAGAACGCCGTCGTCATCGTCGCCGGATTCCAGGGCTTCAACCGCGACACGAAGGACATCACGACCCTCGGCCGCGGCGGCTCCGACACCACGGCCGTCGCGCTCGCGGCGGGACTCGGCGCGGACACCTGCGAGATCTACACCGACGTGGACGGTGTGTTCACGGCCGACCCCCGCGTGGTCAAACGCGCCCGCAAGCTCGACCGCATCTCGAGCGAGGAGATGCTCGAGCTCGCCGCCGCCGGCGCCAAGGTGCTGCACATCCGCGCCGTCGAGTTCGCCCGCCGCCACGGGGTCACGCTCCACGTGCGCTCCTCCTTCAGCCCGAACGAGGGCACCATCGTCTACAACGCCGAGACCGCCGGCGCCGAGCAGAACGGACAAGCCGTGGAAGAGCCCATCATCGCCGGAGTCGCCGCCGACCTGAACGAGGCGAAGATCACCGTCGTCGGCGTCCCCGACATCCCGGGCAAGGCCGCGCAGATCTTCACGATCGTCGCCAAGACCGGCTCGAACATCGACATGATCGTGCAGAACGTCTCGGCCGCCGCGACCGGGCGCACCGACATCTCGTTCACGCTTCCCAAGGCCGACGGCCAGACCGTCCTGATGGCGCTCAACGCCGAGAAGGACGAGGTCGGCTTCGAATCGCTCCAGTACGACGATCAGATCGCCAAGCTCGCGCTCGTCGGTGCCGGGATGCGCACCAACGCGGGCGTCTCGGCCAAGCTCTTCCGCTCGCTCTACGAGGCCGGGATCAACATCGAGATGATCTCGACCAGCGAGATCCGGATCTCGGTCGTCACCCGCGCCGACACCGTCGACGAGGCGCTGCGCGTCGTGCACACGGCGTTCGGGCTCGATGGAGACGACGAGGCCGTCGTCTACGCAGGAACCGGCCGCTGACGGCCACCCACCCGCGAGATCCGGCCGCGCCTGCGCGTCGGCCCGGACCGCTCGGTACCTTCTCCTTCACTACCTCCGCCAGACCGGCCCGCGCGCCGCACGGACGAAAGAGCACAGCATGAGTAGCACCCCCCTCCACGTGGGCGTCGTCGGCGCGACCGGCCAGGTCGGGAAGGTGATGCGCCGCCTCCTCGAGGAGCGCGACTTCCCCGTTGCGTCGATCCGCTTCTTCGCCACCGCGCGCTCGGCCGGCTCCACTCTGCCCTTCCGCGGCGAGGACGTGGTCGTCGAAGACGTCGAGACCGCGGACCCCTCGGGCCTCGACATCGCCCTCTTCTCGGCGGGAGCCACGGGATCTCGCGCGCAGGCCCCCCGGTTCGCCGCGGCCGGCGCCCTCGTGATCGACAACTCCAGCGCGTGGCGGATGGACCCCGAGGTCCCGCTCGTCGTGAGCGAGGTCAACCCGCACGCCATCGACCAGGCGGTCAAGGGCATCATCGCGAACCCCAACTGCACCACGATGGCCGCGATGCCGGTCCTCAAGGTCCTCGACCGGGAGGCAGGCCTCACGCGCCTCATCGTCAGCACCTACCAGGCCGTCTCGGGCAGCGGGCTCGCCGGAGCGAACGAGCTGGCAGGCCAGGTCCGCGCCGCCGTCGCCGATGAGCACCTGCTCGACCTCGTGCACGACGGCTCCGCGGTCGCCTTCCCCGCGCCCGACAAGTACGTCGCGCCGATCGCGTTCGACGTGATCCCCTTCGCCGGCAACCTCGTCGAGGACGGTTCGAACGAGACCGACGAGGAGAAGAAGCTGCGCAACGAGAGTCGTCGGATCCTCGAACTCCCCGAGCTGCTGGTCTCCGGCACCTGCGTGCGCGTCCCCGTCTTCACGGGCCACTCCCTGTCGGTGAACGCCGAGTTCGCCTCCGCCCTCACCCCCGAGCGAGCGCGCGAGCTGCTCGCCGAAGCGCCGGGAGTCGTCCTCCGCGAGGTGCCGACGCCGCTCGAGGCCGCGGGCAAGGACCCCAGCTACGTCGGCCGCATCCGCGCCGACGAAGGCGCTCCGGAGGGCCGCGGGCTCGCGCTCTTCATCAGCAACGACAACCTGCGCAAGGGCGCCGCCCTCAACGCCGTGCAGATCGCCGAGCTGATCGCGGCGAAGCAGCCCGTCTCCTGACGCGAGGGGAGGGTCTGCCCCATTCCGGATTCGCCCCGCTCGCGTGGAAAAGCCCCGAATTTGATGCGCAAGCTCGTACCCGACCGAGCCTTGCGCGCTTCGGCGACGGTAAACTCGACTCTCGTGAACTCCTCGGAACCGGTCGACGTCGCCCTCATCGGTGGGGGCATCATGAGCGCCACTCTCGGCGCACTCATCACCCAGCTGCAGCCCGACTGGACCATCGCCGCCTACGAGCGCCTCGGCGACGTGGCCCAGGAGTCGTCGAACCCGTGGAACAACGCGGGCACCGGCCACGCCGCCCTCTGCGAGCTGAACTACATGCCCGAGGCGGCCGACGGCTCCGTCGACCCCGCCAAGGCCATCCAGATCAACGAGCAGTTCCAGATCTCGCGTCAGTTCTGGTCGAGCCTCGTCGAGTCCGGCGACATCCGCGAGCCGTCGAGCTTCATCCATCCCGCCCCGCACATGACTTTCGTGCACGGCGAGGCCAACGTCGAGTACCTCCGCAAGCGCTACGAGGCGCTCAAGGACCAGCCGCTGTTCGCCGGCATCGAGTTCACCGAGAGCATCAAGACCATCCACGAGTGGGCGCCGCTGCTGATGGAGCAGCGTCCCGCGGGAGGCGGCCCCTACGCGGCGACCCGAGTGCCGGCCGGTACCGACGTCGACTTCGGCTCGCTCACCCGTCAGCTCTTCGACCACGTGGTCGCACACGGAGGCACGCTCGACACCGGCCACGAGGTCACCGACATCACCCGGCAGAAGGACGGCACCTGGCGCCTCGACCTCAAGCAGGTCGTCGGAGGCACCCCGAAGCGCGTCACCGCTCGTTTCGTCTTCGTCGGTGCGGGCGGCGGAGCGCTGCACCTGCTGCAGAAGTCGGGAATCCCCGAGATCAAGGGCTTCGGCGGCTTCCCCATCTCGGGGCAGTTCCTCCGCACCGACAACCCCGAGCTGGTCGCCAAGCACCGCGCGAAGGTCTACGGCAAGGCCGCGGTAGGAGCGCCTCCGATGTCGGTGCCACACCTTGACGCCCGCATCGTCGACGGCGAGGCCTCGCTGCTCTTCGGGCCGTACGCGGGATTCACGCCCAAGTTCCTCAAGCGCGGCTCCTGGCTCGATCTCCCGCTCTCGATCCGGCCGCACAACATCGGCCCGATGCTCGCGGTCGCGCGTGACAACTTCGACCTGATGAAGTACCTCATCGGCGAGGTGCTGGCCGGGCGCGGCAAGAAGATGAGGGCGCTGCGCGAGTTCCTGCCCGCCGCCCGCGACGAGGACTGGTACCTCATCACCGCCGGTCAGCGCGTGCAGGTGATGAAGAAGGACGCGACGAAGGGCGGAGTGCTGCAGTTCGGAACCGAGGTCATCACGGGGGCCGAGGGCAGCATCGCAGGCCTCCTCGGCGCCTCGCCCGGTGCGTCGACCGCGGTGCCGATCATGCTCGACATCGTGCAGAAGTGCTTCCCCGGCAGGATGGCGCAGTGGGAGCCGCGGATCCGCGCTCTGGTGCCGAGCTACGGCTCGACCCTCAACGACGCTCCTGAGAAGGCCGAGACCACCGTGGGAGCGACCGCTCGGACGCTGGACCTCTCCGCCTCCGTTTAGACGATCCCCGGGCGTGTCGTTCGAACATATGTTCTCATAGCTTCATGAGGTGGAGCGGGCAGTCGATCGGCACGGCGGACGAGGCCGCGCTACCCGGGCTCGTCACGCTCACCGATCTCGTGCGGACGGTGCGGACTCCGGAGTTCGACGGCATCACCTTCTACGAAGTGCTCGCGAAGTCGGCGCTCAACCGGGTGCACACCTCGTCGAAGATGCCGTTCGGCTGGACCATCAATCCCATGCGCGGCTGCACCCACGCGTGCACCTACTGCTTCGCGCGGCCCACCCACGAGTACCTCGAGTTCGACGGCGGTCGCGACTTCGACTCGCAGATCGTGGTCAAGGTGAACGTCGCCGAGGTGCTCACGCGCGAGCTGGCGAAGCCGAGCTGGGGCAGGCACCCCGTCGCTCTGGGCACGAACACCGATCCCTACCAGCGGGCAGAGGGTCGTTACCGGCTGATGCCCGGCATCATCGCGGCGCTGGCCGCCTCGGGCACGCCCCTGTCGATCCTCACGAAGGGGTCGCTGCTCCGCCGCGACCTGCCGCTGCTCCGTGAGGCCGCCGAGCACGTGCCGGTCGACCTCGGAGTCTCGATCGCTGTGTACGACGAGGACCTGCAGCGCTCCGTCGAACCGGGAGCGCCGACGGCGGCGGCCCGGCTTGCGACCGTCACGGCCGCGCGCGAGGCGGGATTCGAGTGCTCGGTGTTCCTGATGCCGATCCTGCCGTTCCTCACCGACACGCGCGCCCACCTCGACGCTTCTCTGCGTGCGTGCCGTGACGCCGGCGCGAGCAGCATCATGTACTCGACGCTCTACCTCAAGCCCGGCGTGAAGGAGTGGTTCTTCGAGTGGCTCGCGCACGAGCACCCCGAGGTGCTCGAGCGCTACCGCTCGCTCTACCCCGGCCGCGCCGTCTACGCGCCACAGGAGTACCGCCGCTGGCTGTCCGCACGCATCCGTCCCCTGATGCGCGATCACGGGCTTGAGCGCGGCGAGGAGGATCCCGCCACGGGCTCGGTCCGCTCCTCCGCTCTCGGGTCGCTGGGCACGCTGCGCACACTCGGCGGCGAGCGGAACGCGCTGCAGCACGACGGCCTGCTGATCGGAGAGCTCGGTCCCGACAAGGCGGCGCTCCTGCCGGGGGTCGGCCAGCCGACCCTCTTCTGAGCCGGCGGCTCGACCACCCGCCAGTAGGATCGTCGGCATGGTCACCCGCTCCGGTGAGCCCGCGCCCGGCTCCTCCGCGTCGGGCCCCTCGGCCGGGAGCCTCGATGTCGAGGCCCGGAGGCCGGTCCGGCTCGGGCTCCTCGACACCCACGAGGACCTCCTCGCTGCGATGAGCACGTGGATCCGATCGCACGCACCCGATTTCGAGCTGGTGATCGGAGCCGCGACCTGGCCTGATCTCGTCACGAGCGATGTCTTCCCCACCCAGGTCGTCATCATGGACGTCGAGGTCCGCGAGCCGATCTCGATCGAGGCACGGATCCGCACCTGCCGCGCGGCGGGCGCCGCGGTCGTCGTCCTCTCTGAGAGCGAGGACGACGAGATCCACGAGCGCACGCTCCGGGCCGGCGCCCTGCGGCATCTCGCCAAGTCTCGGCCGATGCGCGACGTGATGGAGCAGACCCGGGCTGCGCTCGAGATGCGCTCCGCCGACGTCTCCGCGGCGCAGTGGCGGCCACTGCCGTCGGGAGTCGCGACCCAGCAGCGCCCGCGGCTGAGCGCGGGAGAGCTGGAGGCGCTGCGGCTCTACGCGTCCGGCTCCACGACTCCCGAGGTGGCCGCGAAGATGAACGTGCAGTTCGAGACGGCGAAGACCTACCTCCAGCGGGTGCGCCGGAAGTACAGCGCGGCAGGGCGCCCCGCCGGCCGGCGCGCCGACCTCATCAGGCGTGCCGGCGAGGACGGGCTCCTCCCGTGAGCCCCGTCGACCCGCATCGGGGCAGCCGCCTCCGCACCAGCCCCGAGGAGACCTGATGGCCAAGCTGTACTTCCGTTACGGCGCCATGAACAGCGGCAAGAGCACCTCGCTCCTCCAGGCGGCGCACAACTACGAGGAGCGCGGCCACCGCGTGCTGCTCGCGAAGCCGGCGGTCGACACGAAGGGCGACGCGCTCATCGTCTCGCGTCTCGGTGCGACCCGTCCGGTGGACATCCTCTTCGAGCCCGACGGCGATCCTGTCGCCGTCTTCACCGCCGCGCGCGAGCGTGTGTTCGCCGAGTCGGCGCGCGACGTGAGCGCCCTGCTCGTCGACGAGGCCCAGTTCCTCGCCGAGTCCCACGTCGACGATCTGCTCCGCATCGCGATCCTCGAGAACGTCCCCGTTCTCGCCTACGGCATCCGCACCGACTTCCGTACTGCGGCCTTCCCGGGGAGCCGCCGGCTGCTCGAAATCGCCCATGCCCTCGAGGAGCTCAAGACGATCTGCCGGTGCGGGCGCAAAGCGATCTTCAACGGGCGCGTGCTCGACGGTCGGTTCGTGTTCGACGGAGATCAGGTCGCGATCGACGGAGCGGCGGTGACTTACGAGGCTCTCTGCGGCGCGTGCTACCTCCAGGAGAGTCGCGGACGGCTCCGCGGATGACCCGGGGAGGAACGCTCGCCTCTCCGACACCCATCGGAAACGAGGAAGTGGGTAGCCTGGCGAAGTGACATCACCGGAAACGGAATTACGCCTTTCGGCACAGCAGCAGGACAGGGCGGGGGGAACGATGACGGCGCAGGGGACCACGCCGAAGCGCCGTCCGTCGTGGGAGCAGGACTACCGCCGGCGTCTGCTGATCACCGACGTGATCGCGATCATCCTCTCCGTCTTCGGCACTCAGCTGTACTGGTTCGACCTGAACCTGAACTCGGACGTGGGATTCCAGAACCCCGCAGACATCGCCATCAGCTACACGTGGGTGTCGGTCGGGCTCTCTGTGGGCTGGCTCCTCGCCCTCCAGGTGTTCGACACCCGCGACCGCCGCATCGTCGGCACCGGCTACGTCGAGTACCGCCGGGTCGTCGACGCCTCGATCTGGCTGTTCGGCATCGTCGCGATCATCGCCTACCTCCTGCAGATCCTGCTGGCGCGCGGCTACATCATCACGGCGTTCCCCGCGGGCATCGTGCTGATCTGCGTCGGGCGCGTGGTCTGGCGCTCGTGGCTCACCCGCCAGCGCCGGTCCGGCCGCTTCTCGAGCCAGGTGGTGCTGCTCGGCTCTCGCGCGAGCGTGCTGCACACCGCCCGCGAGCTGCGCCGGGGGAGTGAGGCCGGCTACAAGCTCGTCGGCGCGGTCTCGACCTCGGTCGGAGGCGCGGAGGCACTGCGCGACGAGCCGGAGCTCTCCGGCCTCGCGGTCCACGGCTTCGCCGGGGTCGACGGCGTGCGCGCTGTGATGGACGCCACCGGGGCCGACACTGTCGTCGTCACGAGCTCGGACGAGCTCGCCCCGCAGCGCATCCGCGAGCTGAGTTGGACTCTCGAGCCCGGGCGCGAGCACCTGGTCGTCGCGCCGAGCCTGACCGACATCGGCGGACCCCGGATCCACACCCGCCCGGTCGCCGGACTGCCGCTGATCCACGTCGAGACTCCGCGCTTCGACGGTCGTCAGCGCTTCGCCAAGCGGCTGTTCGACATCCTCGCCTCGACCATGCTGATCCTGCTCAGTGCACCGGTCCTCGTTGTGGTCGCCGTGCTGGTCAAGGCGACGAGTCCCGGACCCGTGCTGTTCCGTCAGGAGCGCATCGGCCTGAACGGCGCGACGTTCGAGATGCTCAAGTTCCGCTCGATGGTCGTCGACGCCGAGGCCCGCTTGGCCGCGCTGGCCTCCGAGCAGCGGGCGGAGGGCAACACGATCCTGTTCAAGATGGCCAAGGATCCGCGGGTCACCCGCGTGGGAGCGTTCCTCCGACGCTTCAGCCTCGACGAGCTGCCGCAGTTCCTCAACGTCTTCCGCGGCGACATGTCGCTGATCGGCCCCCGCCCGCCGCTGGCGCGCGAGGTCGAGCAGTACGAGGAGCACGTGCACCGCCGCTTCCTGATGAAGCCGGGCATCACCGGCCTCTGGCAAGTCAGCGGGCGTTCCAATCTGTCGTGGGAGGACACCGTGCGCCTCGACCTCTACTACGTCGAGAACTGGTCGATGACCGGCGACGTCGTGATCCTCTTCAAGACCGCGCGAGCCGTGCTCGCCCGCGACGGAGCGTACTGATCGCCGGCGTGAGGGCCTCTGCGCCCAGAACCCTGTCCGTCTCGGTGCTCGAGACCCCGTTCCGCGTCGTCTTCGGTGCGGGCGTCAGCGAGGAGGACGCGGCGAGGATCGCGGACAGCTGGGCGTGCTGCGCGGCTGACCCGGACTCCGCCGCCCGCGACGTGCTCGCCGAAGTCGCACCGACCCCGACCCGGCAGGTCGGCACCGGGATGCGCGTGTCCTCGACCAGTGTCGCCCAGCTGGAGGAGTCGCTCACCTCGACCCTGACCGTCGAAGCGATCGGCGAACGGCGCGGCGACCTGCTGATGCTGCACGCCTGCGGCATCGCCGACGAGGACGGTCATGTACTCGCGTTCGTCGCCGCCTCGGGGACAGGCAAGACCACGATCGCCCGCACGCTCGGATCCCGTTTCGGCTATGTCACGGACGAGACGGTCGGGGTCACCTCCGAGGGGCGAGTCCTGCCCTATCCGAAGCCGCTCTCGGTGAAGCCGCTCAGCGGCTCCGCGCCCAAGGCCCAACTGGCCCCCACCGCGCTCGGGCTGCGGCCCGCGCCGGACGTGCCCCTCGTGCTCGCGGGCGTCGTGCTGCTCGAGCGCCGCGACGCCGTCGACGCGCCCTACCTCGAGCCCGTCGATCCGATCGAGGCGATCGAGGACCTCGTGCCGCAGACCTCCTACCTCTCGGCCAGGCCCCGCCCCATCACCGGGCTGGTGCGCACTCTCACCGCTCTGGGCGGAGTGCGTCGCCTGGTCTACTCCGAGGCGGGGAGCGTGGTGCACCTCGTCGAGGAGGCGTTCGCCGGGCTCGGCGCGCCGGCTCCCGCGGCGTGGGGCGACGTGAGCGCAGTGCCGCTCGGGGCTGCCGGGGAGGTACCTCCCGGCGCGCTCGTGCGCACTCCGGCCGACGACGCGGTCGAGCTGCCCGACGGACAGCTGCTCGTCTTCTGCAACGATGTCCTCGTGCGCCTCTCCGGGATCGGGCCCGTGGTGTGGCGGCACGCCGATCGTGGGGCTCATGTCGCCGGTCTGGTCGCGTCGGTCCTCGAAGAGGTCGGCCCCCCGCCCGTCGGCGTCGATGCCGAGGCCGCTGTGGAGGCCGCGGTGAGCGAACTGGAGGACCTCGGCGTGATCACGAGAACGCCTCCTCTTCCGACCACCCCCGACGGGTGGCACGCATGACGCGCCTTGCGTCTGAGGGGTGCGGGCGCTGTGTCAGAATTCGACAGCACCCGTCTTCGTCACGTGCCGTGCGATCATGATCAGCGAAGGAATCTGACCCTGTGGAACTACGAGACGTCCTCCGGCTTCTGCGGGACCACTGGATCCCGATCGTCGCCGCGATCCTCCTCGGCACCCTCGTCGCCTTCGGCTGGTCGCTGACCCAGACTCCGCGCTACGTCGCCGACTCGCAGGGCCTCGTCTCGGTCGCCACGACGGGCGGCACGGACGAGAGCCAGGAGATCTACACGCAGCAGATCGCCCAGTCGGTCGCCAAGTCGAGCCTTGCGACCTATGTGCCCATCGCCACGTCGCGTGACGTGGCGCAGATCGCGATCGACAGCCTTGGTCTCGACGTCTCGCCGGCCACGCTCATCGCGGCGATCTCGGTGCAGCCCGACACGGTCGCTCCCGTCCTCAAGGTCAGCGCGACGGCCTCGACCCCCGAGGGCGCGCAGAAGCTCGCCGACGCCTGGGTCTCGGCGATCGCCACCAAGGTGCAGCAGGTCAACCAGGAGACGGGCGTCGGCGACACCGTCACACTCACCGTCCTCCAGACCGCGGCCCTGCCTTCCTCGCCGGCCTTCCCGAACCTCCGTCTGGTCCTCGCGGTCGGCGCGCTCGCCGGTCTCGTCATCGGCCTCGTCTACGCCTTCGTCCGCAACACTCTCGACCGCCGCATCCGCACGGCCGAGATGGTCGAGCGCCTGTTCGACCTGCCGGTCGTCGGCACGCTCCCCGTGGACAAGCGGCTGAACGAGACCAACCGCATCGTCCCCGAGGCCGACACGACCGACTACGTGAAGTCGGATGGCAAGCACGCGCTGGCCGAGTCGCTGCGCGAACTGCGCACCAACCTCCAGTTCATGAACATCGACAGTCCGCCGCGCATCATCGTCGTCACAAGCCCGCTCCCCTCGGACGGCAAGTCGACCGTGACCGCCAACCTCGCCGTCACCCTCGCCGCCTCCGGTCAGCGCACCGTCGTCGTCGACGGCGACCTCCGCAAGCCCACGGTGGCCAAGTCCTTCGGGCTGGTGCCCGGCGTCGGCCTGACCGACCTGCTGATCGGCAAGGCCGAGCTGCAGGACGTCCTCCAGCCCTGGGGCCCGTCGGGCAACCTGTGGGTGCTGGGTGCCGGATCGATCCCGCCGAACCCCTCCGAGCTCCTCGGCTCCAACGGTATGGACATCCTGCTGCACGAGATCGCTCGCGAGGCGATCGTCATCGTCGATGCGCCGCCGCTGCTCCCCGTCACCGACGGAGCGATCCTCACGGCTCGCACCGATGGTGCCCTCGTCGTGATTTCGGCTGGCAAAACCACGACAGACGAGCTGGGCAAGGCGATTCAGAACCTCGAGCGCGTCAGCGGACACACCCTCGGCGTGATCCTGAACCGCGTCCCGCCGCGCGGGCAGGTCGGCCGCGGCTACGGCTACTACTACACGAGCTACTACGGTTCGGAGCGTTCCGGCGCCCGCCCGGACGCAGCCGCCGAGCCGACTCCGACGTCGGCCTGAGCGGCCGGCGATGATGTTCCCGGGCGACGACCCGTCCCGCCGCGCACGTCGGGGTTGGCGCCCGGACGAGTCCGATGCGGCCTCCGAGAGTCCTGTCTTCACCGTGCTCTCGGTCTGCACGGGCAACATCTGCCGCTCGCCGATGTCGGAGCAGCTGCTCCGCGCGTCGCTCGCCGAGGCCACATCGCCCGAGGGAGGTCCGCTGTTCGCCTTCACGAGCGCCGGCGTACGCACTCGTGATGGTGTCCCGATGGATCCGATGTCGGCGCGGTTCTCCGTCGTCCACGGCGGCGACCCCTCGGCGCACCGGAGCTCGGTGCTGAACGAGACGCTCGTCGGCGGGGCCGATCTCCTGCTCACAATGACTCGCGAGCACCTCGTCGATGCGTCTCGGAGCTTTCCGTCCCTCCTTCTTCGCGGTTTCACCCTGCTTGAGTTCGCCCGGGTGCTCCCCTTCGTGCTGCGGGAGGTGCCGCTCCCGGTCATCGAGGATCCGGCGGCTCGGCTCCGGGCCGTCGTCCGGCTCGCCGCCGCTCATCGGGGCCGAGCGCCGCGAGGCGACGGCGGCGACGACATCGACGACCCTATCGGCCGCAGCGAGGCCACTCATGAGCGTGTCGCCGCGCAGATCGCTGCCGCGGTCGCCGACGTGTCCCGCGATCTGAGAGCATTGGCGCGGCGGTAGTCGCGCGGTGGCGCGCGCAGACACGACCGTCGCGTCACACCGCTCCTCCTCACCGTCGCGTCCGCGACACGAACCTGCCACGATTCGGAGACCCTCTGTGAAGCTTTCTGTGATTGGCTGCGGCTATCTCGGTGCCGTCCACGCTGCTGCGATGGCCGAACTAGGCCACGACGTCATCGGCATCGACGTCGATCAGAAGAAGATCGACGCCCTCTCGGCCGGAACCGCCCCGTTCTTCGAGCCTGGACTGCCCGAGTTGCTCGCCTCGGGCGTCGCGTCCGGCCGTCTGCGCTTCTCGACCGACATGGCCGATGCGGCCGGTGCCGCCGTGCACTTCGTCGCCGTCGGCACCCCCCAGAAGCCGGGCGAGAACGCGGCCGACATGACCTACGTCGACTCCGCGATCGATGCCCTTCTGCCGCACCTCGAGCCCGGCTCGCTCGTTGTGGGCAAGTCCACCGTGCCGGTCGGCACGGCGGCCCGCCTCGCTGAGCGCATCGCGTCCTCCGGCTCGACGCTCGCCTGGAACCCCGAGTTCCTGAGGGAGGGGTTCGCCGTGCAGGACACGATCAGCCCCGACCGCCTCGTCTACGGTGTGCCGGAGGGCGAGGCCGGAGCGACGGCGACGGCGACCCTCGACCAGGTCTACGCGACCGCGCTGGCCGCCGACACACCGCTGGTCGTCACCGACTACGCCACCGCCGAGCTGGTCAAGGTCTCGGCCAACGCCTTCCTCGCGACCAAGATCTCGTTCATCAACGCGATCGCCGAGATCGCGGAGGTGACCGGTGCCGACGTCACGCAGCTCGCAGACGCGATCGGCTACGACGTGCGCATCGGACGTCGCTTCCTCAACGCCGGCATCGGCTTCGGCGGCGGCTGCCTCCCGAAGGACATCCGCGCGTTCTCGGCGCGTGCCGACGAGCTCGGTGTCGGCGACTCGGTCGCCTTCCTCAAGGAGGTCGACGCGATCAACCTCCGCCGCCGTCAGCGGGTCGTCGACCTCGTCTCCGAGGGTCTCGGCGGCTCGGTTGCCGGCCGGCGTATTGCGGTTCTCGGCCTGGCCTTCAAGCCGGAGTCTGATGACATCCGCGACTCGCCATCACTCGACGTTGCGGCGCGCTTCCACGATCTCGGCGCGATCGTCGTCGCGACCGATCCCGAGGCGATCGAGAACTCCCGCCGCAAGTACCCCGAGATCACGTACACGGCCGATGTCGACGAGGCGCTCGCGGGGGCCGACGCCGTCGTGGTGGTCACCGAGTGGAAGCAGTTCCGCGGTCTCGACCCCGTCGCGTCTGCGGCCAAGGTCGGCAATCCCTTCATCGTCGACGGACGTAACTGCCTCGACCCCGCCGCCTGGCGTGCGGCCGGCTGGGAGTACCGCGGCCTGGGTCGCTGAGCCGGGCGGTCGCGGGGCGTCTCAGCTCGCGCGACCGGGCCCGTCCGCCGCGACGCCGGAGGCGCCGTGGAGAGGTAGGTGCGCGAAGGCGTCGTCCCACTCCGCGGCCCTCCGGCGTTCGCGTGCGCTCATGACGGTGCTCAGAAGGACACCGGCGACGGCACCCAGCGCGGCTCCCGAGGTGTTCATCAGCACGTCGTGCGCCGTGGCGAATCGGGCAGCGAGGAACAGGAGCTGACCGAGCTCGATCACGCTGCTGGTGACCGCGCCGACCAACACGGCGATCCATGCCCGTCGTGGGCGCAGATTGAGCGCGACGAGCAGACCCAGGGGGATGAAGAGCGCGATGTTCGCCGCCGACTCGATGAAGCCGTAGTCGACCGCGGGCAGTCCGTGACGGGCGAACCAGGACGTGACTCGCCCCAGGTCGCCGTCGATCGCGGCGTCGACCGGAGTCGGCCAGAAGGCGATCGCGGCGAGGGCGGCGAGGTAGGGCACGCCGAGGAGGAGTGTGAGGCTGAGGCGGGTGAGCGACCGGGGCACGGTGCTCCTCTCGTCGATCGGCGGGCGGAGTCGACGACGACGGCGGAAGAACATTCTTTCCCGACGCGGCTGTGACCGGGCCGGGAGTCGCACCGGGAGACTCCCGAGGCGCGGCCGGGCGAAGCCGGCAACGAGGTGCCCGTCAGCGAGGCGCCCGGCAACGACGAAGCCCGGCCGGATCATTGATCCTGGCCGGGCTTCTCACCGGTCGGGGTAGCGGGATTCGAACCCACGACCTCCTCGTCCCGAACGAGGCGCGCTACCAAGCTGCGCCACACCCCGGCGTACTCATCACGGAGAACCGCTCACGAGCCTCATCAATAGTAGCCGATTTCCGGCCTCCCGTCGGACACCGGTCGTCAGGCCGAGGGGACCAGCGTCACCAGGGTCACCTCGGGGCGGCAGGCGAAGCGCACGGGAGCGTAGATGGAGGTGCCGACTCCGGCGGAGACGTTGAGGTGGGAGCTGCGGAGGCCGTTGTTCCAGGTGCTCGAGCCCGCGACCTTGTCGCGCGGGATGTCGCAGTTGGTGACCAGCGCGCCGAAGCCGGGCACGCAGACCTGGCCGCCGTGGGTGTGACCGGCGAGGATCACCTCCGCTCCCCGCGCGACGAAGTCGTCGAGGACCCTCTGGTACGGCGCGTGGGCGACGCCGATGCTGACTCCGACCGGCTCCTCCTCGGCTGCGCGCAGCTCGTCGACCGCTCCTGCGACGAGGTCGATGCGGTCGAGCCCGATGTGCGGGTCGTCCACCCCGAAGAGCTCGATCCGCGTGCCCTTCACCGTGATGCTCTGAGCGCGGTTGTTCAGGTCGATCCAGCCGAGTGCCCCGGCGAAGAAGTCGGTGAGTCCCTCGGTGTCGAGATCGGCCTCGTGCTGCTCCGGATTCTTCGAGGGTCCGCGGAAGTAGCGGAGCGGATTCTTCAGCCGCGGCCCGAAGTAGTCGTTGGAGCCGTTCACGAACGCTCCGGGGATCCCGGCGAAGGGCTTGAGGGCACGGCGGATACCCAGCACGCCGTCGCGGTGGCCGAGGTTGTCGCCGGTGTCGATGACGACGTCCGGCGCGAGGGCGAGCAGCGAGCGGATCCACTCCTGCTTCTTCGACTGCCACGGAGCCATGTGCAGGTCGGAGACGTGCAGGATGCGGATCGGGTCGGCTCCGGAGGGAAGAACGGGGAACGACGTGCGCCGCACCGTGAAGAGCGTGCGCTCGACGCCGATGCCCCACGCGGCGGCGGCGGCGGCGCCTGCCGCAGCGGCCGACGCGAGGGCTGTGGTGAGGGGGCGACGGGTCCGTCCGGTCATGGGTCCTTCTCTCGCGACTCGGCCGCGAGCGCGACCGCGTTCATTCTGCCGGACGCTTCCGAGCGCACGCCCCGTGTCAGCCGCCCGGCGACGGGGCCGCCGTGCCCGCGCTGATCCGCAGGGTGATCTGCGCGCCCTTGGCGACGCGCGACCCCGCGGGCGGGTCTGTCCTGGCGACGGTGCCGGCGGGCCGGTCGGAGGGGACGGGGGCGGCGTCGACCCTCACCGTGAATCCGACCGACCGCAGTCGGGCGGTGGCCACAGCGGGGCTCTGGCCAGTCACCTGCGGAACCGCCTGCTGCGACGCGTCGACGAGGGCCTGGGAGGGGGCGGGGAACGCTGAGCCTCCGTACTTCGCATCGGCGACCCGCATGATCCGCGGCCAGATCTGGTGGCGCACCTGACCAGCGTTGACTCCCTTGAGCAAGAAGGACCGCATCGAGCTCGACCCCCGTACGTTGCCGACCCAGGTCGCCGTGGCGACCTCGGTGCTCGCACCGACCATCCACGTGTGCACCGCCTTGTCGGTGGTGCCGGTCTTGCCGAGGTGCGGAACGCCCGTCTTCGGGTTCGACGGCGCGCCGGTTCCTCCTGACACCACCTGCTGGAGCGCGAACGCGGCTGTAGCCGCGACATCCTCCGAGAGGGCCTGCGTGCACTCGGAGGAGGGCGGAGCGATATCGGCGCCCGTGCGATCCACGATCCGGTCGATGGCGATCGGGGTGCAGACGGTTCCCTTGTTGGCGAAACCCGCGAAGGCGGTGGCCATCGTCAGCGGTGCGATCTCGTTGGTGCCGAGGATGGCCGGGGCCAGCTTCTGCAGCTCCGTCCCGTCGGCGCGATGCACGCCCATCGAGAGTGCCGTGTTGCGGATACCGCAGAGGTCGAGCTGCTGCGCCATTGCGGCGAAAGAGGTGTTGATGGAACCGGTGGTGGCCTGGAGCGCCGTGGTGACACCTCCGTTGCCGCCCTCGTCGTTTCCGGGGTTCCAGGGCTCACCGCCGTAGTAGACCCCGCCGGGCTCGCAGCTGTCTCGGAACGTCGTGTACGCGCGGCGGGTGCCGTCGACGCTCTCGCTGAGGGAGTGCCCCTCCTGGAGCCACTCCGCGAGGGTGAACACCTTGTAGGTCGAGCCCACCTGGAAGCCGGAGGAGCCGCCGTGGCCTAAGTCGGTGTTGTAGTTGACGCTCGTGTAGTTCGCGCCCGTCACGGTGGGGTCGTTGGAGTAGTCCTTGTTCTGCGTCATCGCGAGGATTCGGCCGGTGCCGACCTCGACCGAGACGCTCGCACTGCCGATGTTCACGTTCGCCATCGACTTCGGCACCCACGCGTCGGTGGCGGACACGGCCGCTTGCTGGAGATCGGAGTCGAGGGTCGTGTAGATCTGGTAGCCGCCGCGCTTGAAGGTCGCGTCGCGCTCGTCCTGACTCGCGCCGAACGCGTCGTCGTTCTTGATCACCCAGGTCACGTAGTCGCAGAAGAAGGCGGCGACTCCGGCTGTCTGGCAGCCGGTGCTGGGCTCGGTGATCCTGGGGGAGACCGGCGTCGCGGCCGCCTCCTGCACCTGCTCGGTCGTCACCTTCGACTCGAGGTCCATGCGGTTGATGATGTAATTGCGCCGATCGAGCGTGCTCGGGTAGCCCTCCGCCGCGAGGTTCGCCGGATCGTCCGGTCGGTCGAAGCGGAACTTCTCGGGGTTGTTGACGATCGCGACGAGCGCCGCCGACTGCGCGAGCGAGAGGTCCTTCGCGCTGACGCCGAAGTAGTAGCGGGCGGCGGCCTCGATGCCGTAGACGGTGCCTCCGAACAGCGCGATGTTGAGGTACCCGAGAAGGATGTCGTTCTTGGCGTACTCCTTCTCGAGGCCGATCGCCAAGCGCATCTCGGCCACCTTGCGCTCCGGTGTGGTCTCGGTCGCCTCGCGGTAGGCCGCGTCGCGCTCGATCGGATCGCTGAGCCCCTCCGCCTTCTGCACGAGAACGTTCTTGACGTACTGCTGGGTGATGGAGGAGCCGCCCTGCACGTCGGCGCCCAGGGCGGTGGTCGCCGCCGCGCGAACCGTCCCGAGAAGATCGACGCCGCCGTGCTCGTAGAAGCGCGGGTCCTCCGAGGCGATGACCGCATCCATCACGAACGGCGAGATCTCGTCCCAGCCGACCTGCACCCGGTTCTGCGCATAGAAGGAGGCGAGCAGCACGTCGCCGCCGGCCGAGTCCTTGGCATAGACGTCGCTCTTCTCTGCGAGGGTGCCGATCTCGAGGTACTCGGGGAGGTTGTCGAACATCTCGACCGTATTGCCGGCGGCCATGCCGCTCAGCGCGATCGCCGGCGTGACGGAGGCGGCCACCAGGACCCCTGCGACGATGCTCATCGCGACGATGCCGATCAGGCTGCCGACGGCACCTCCGATGGTCTTCACGACTCTGGTCCCGCCCTGCCCCGACATAGAATCAGCGTAGTCGCCGCGCTCGGACGAGCCGCGGCCCCCATCCCGCCGATGTGCGGCGCTCAGCAGTCGTCCCGCACCGGCCGCACTCGAGGAGAGCCATGTCCGTCCCGCGCTGGGAGTACGTCACCACCCCGTTGATGATCCACAACACCACGGCGATCCTCAACACGTGGGGTTCCGAGGGGTGGGAGCTCGTGCAGATCGTGACCGGGCCCGAGGGAGGGCTCGTCGCCTACCTCAAGCGTCCCGTCGCAGAGGCCGACGCGTGATCGCCGAGCGGCTCGCGGAGCTCGGCATCGAGCTCCCCGACGTCGCTGTCCCGGCCGGCGCGTACGTCCCGGCGGTCGTCCACGGCGGAGTGGTGTACACGGCCGGTCAGATCCCCTTCGTCGACGGCGCGCTGCCACTGGCGGGCAAGGTCGGTGCTGAGGTGTCGCCCGAGCAGGCGAAGGATCTCGCCCGCATCTGCGCGCTCAACGCGCTCGCGGCGGTCGCCGACGCGATCGGATCGCTGGACCGCGTGACGCGCATCGTCAAGCTCACGGGGTTCGTCGCCTCCGCCTCCGGCTTCACCGGTCAGCCCGGAGTGGTCAACGGTGCCTCGGAGCTGCTCGGAGACGTGTTCGGTGAGGCGGGCCGTCACGCGCGCTCGGCCGTGGGCGTGGCCGAGCTGCCGCTCGGCGCTCCGGTGGAGGTCGAGCTGATCGTCGCCTTCGACTGATCCCGACCGCGTCGTGCCCCGGGCGGCCTCCCCGCCGGCGCGGCTCCGCCCGGGACCCCTGTCAGTCCGCGGCCATCGCGGAGGTGATCACCGCCATCACCTGCGTGTCGGCCAGGGTCGTCGTGTCGCCCACGGCACGCCCCTCCGCCACATCGCGGAGCAGGCGGCGCATGATCTTGCCGGAGCGGGTCTTCGGCAGCTCCTGCACCACGATGATGCGCTGGGGGCGGGCGATCGCGCCGATGTGCTCGGCGACGTGGGACTTCAGCGTGGCCTCGAGCTCGTCGTGCCCGTCGGCGAGTTCCTCGGCCCGGCTCGCCTTGGCGATGACGAAGGCGACGACCGCCTGTCCGGTGGTCTCGTCCGCCGCTCCCACGACCGCCGCCTCCGCCACGACCGGGTGCGAGACCAGGGCCGACTCGATCTCGGCCGTCGAGAGGCGGTGGCCGGAGACGTTCATCACGTCGTCCACGCGACCGAGCAGCCAGAGGTCGCCGTCGCGGTCGCGGCGGGCGCCGTCTCCGGCGAAGTAGCGGTCGCCGAACGTCGACCAGTACGTCTCGACGTACCGCTCCCGGTCACCCCAGATGCCGCGCAGCATCGACGGCCACGGCTCGGTGACCACCAGGAGTCCGCCTTCGTCGGGGCCCACCGGGGTTCCGTCGTCATCGACGACGTCGATCGAGATTCCGGGCAGGGCCACCTGAGCAGATCCGGGCTTCAGTGTGGTGACGCCCGGCAGAGGCGAGACCATCATCGCGCCCGTCTCGGTCTGCCACCAGGTGTCGACGATCGGAGTCCGGCCGCCGCCGATCACATCGCGATACCAGATCCACGCCTCCGGGTTGATCGGCTCGCCGACCGAGCCGAGCAGACGCAGGCTCGACAGGTCGAAGCGCTGCGGGATCTGCCGTCCGAGCTTCATGAACGAGCGGATCGCGGTGGGCGCCGCGTAGAGGATCGTCACGCCGTGCTTCTCGACGATCTCCCACCATCGGCCGGGGTGCGGGCTGTCGGGGGTGCCCTCGTACATCACCTGGGTGGCTCCGTTGGCGAGTGGGCCGTAGACGACGTAGCTGTGGCCGGTGATCCAGCCCACGTCGGCGGTCGACCAGTAGACGTCCGTCTCGGGGCGGAGGTCGAAGACGGCGCGGTGGGTGAAGGCCACCTGGGTCAGGTAGCCGCCGCTGGTGTGCAGGATGCCCTTCGGCTTCCCGGTGGTGCCGCTCGTGTAGAGGATGAACAGCGGCTGTTCGGCCGGGAAGGGCTTCGCGACATGGTCGGCGTCGACCGCGACCATCTCCTCGTGCCACCACAGGTCGCGGCCACCGTGCCAGTCGACCTCGTTGCCTCCGCGGCGCACCACGAGGACGTGCCGCACGCCGGACTCGCCGCCGAGGGCGAGCGCCGCGTCGACCGCCGGCTTGAGAGGCGAGACGGCGCCCTTGCGCCAACCGCCGTCGGCGGTGATGACGAGCTTCGCCTCCGCATCGTCGATGCGAGCACGCAGGCTCTCGGCGCTGAAGCCGCCGAAGACGACCGAGTGGACCGCGCCGAGGCGGGCGACCGCGAGCATGGCGACCACCGCCTCCGGGATCATCGGGAGGTAGATCGCGACCCGGTCGCCCGCTCGGATGCCGAGGCTCGTCAGCAGGTTGGCGGCTCGCTTCACCTCGGCAGTGAGCTCGGCGTAGGTGAGCGAGCGGGAGTCGCCGGGCTCGCCCTCCCAGTGGATCGCGACGCGGTCGCCGTGCCCGGCGAGCACGTGCCGGTCGAGGCAGTTGTAGGCGACGTTCAGCTCGCCGTCGTCGAACCACGTCGCGAAGGGCGGTTCGCTCCAGTCGAGGGTCCTGGTGAACGGCGTGTGCCAGTGCAGCAGCTCGCGGCTGCGCGCGGCCCAGAAAGCGAGCCGATCGGTCGCGGCCTCCTCGTAGAGCGCGCCCGTCGCGACGGCGCCGGCCGCAAACTCGGCCGGCGGCGGGAAGCGCCGAGTCTCGTGGAGGAGATTGTCGATGGCGGTCGTGCCGCCGGCTCCGGAGGAAGTGGACATCTGCGATTCGCTCCTTCGCGAGTGCGACGTTAGCCGACCCACGCGGTCGGCCTCGCACCACCGTAGCGCTCGACCCCGGTCAGGATCAGGCGGGAGCCGAACCTGAATGTCCGGCCCAGTTCTCCTCAGATTCCGCAGAGGTGCGCGGCTGGACTTGGCGATTCGCCGTCCTTCCCCTACAGTGGCGTACGGCCGGACGAAAGTTCGGCTCTGCGGCGCAAGCGATTCCCCCCAATCCAGCGCCGCCGAGGCGGCACCTGTTCCCCCCAATGGGTGCCGCCCCCTTCTTCCCGTCGGTTCCTCCCGCCGGGACGCACGCCCCCGCTCGAGCCCTGCTCGCGGGGGCGTTCGTCGTGGGCCCCGGGCAACCGGCCACCGGGCGCCCGGTCTTCCGCTCGACGCGGTGCAGCGGCTCCTCCACAGCTGGGGCGATCACGGTCCTCTCCACCGATCGGAGTCGTCGTGCTCCGGTCGGTGGCGCCGGCTCCTAGCGTGCGGGGATGAGTCCCGATTTCGTGCCCCTCATCCCCGCCGAGCATCGCCGCGAGCCGAGACCGGTCCGGCCGGCCGCGGTGAGCCTCGGCCTCCTCGCCCCGCATGCCGCCGACCCTGCGGTCACGGATCTCTTCGTCAATGGTGGAGCCGGCCTGTGGGTCGATCGCGGGGGTGGCGCGGAGCGTGTGCCCGAGTGGACGCTCGACTCCTCAGGCGCCCGGCGGCTCGCGGTGTCACTCGTCGCCGCCGGAGGCAGGCACGTCGATGAGGCGAGCCCCTGCGTGGACGTGCGGCTGCGCCACGGGGTGCGCGTGCACGTCGTCCTGCCGCCCGTCGCCACCGGCGGTGCGCTGATCTCGGTGCGGGTGCCGCGCGCCGAGTCGTGGACGCTCGAGGGGCTCGAGGGGGCAGAGATGCTCGACGCTCCGGGGGTCCGGCTGTTGCGCCGCGCGGTTCTCGAGCGCTGGAATCTGCTGATCACCGGCGCCGGCGGATCGGGGAAGACGACTCTGCTCGGAGCGCTGCTGAGCTCTGCGCCCGCATCGGAGCGGATCATCGCGATCGAGGACGTCGGCGAGCTGCGCCCCGCGCATCCGCACGTCGTCTCGCTCGAATCGCGGCAGTCGAACCTCGAGGGCGCCGGGGCTGTCGGTCTCGATCGGCTCGTGCGGGAGGCGCTGCGGATGCGGCCCGACCGACTCGTGCTGGGGGAGTGCCGCGGAGTCGAGCTGCGCGAGCTGCTCTCTGCGCTGAACACCGGGCACGACGGCGGTGCGGGCACGCTGCACGCGAACTCTCTCGAGGACGTGCCCGCCCGTCTCGAGGCGCTCGGCGCACTCGCAGGCCTCGGGCCGGAGGCGATCGCTCGGCAGACGGTCAGCGCGATCGACCTCGTGCTGCACCTGGAACGGCGCGGCGGACGTCGGCGCCTCGGGGCCTTCGGCGGGTTCGTGCTCGACCAGGCAGGGCGCCTGCGCGTGCAGGAGGGCACGCTGCCGCGGCGCTCGCGGTCAGGCCGATGAAGCGCGGCGACGGCCTCGATGAGGTGGCGGCGATCGTCCACCGGCTCGCGGTGCTGTTGGCGGCAGGTCTGGCGCCCGGTTCTGCCCTGAGCCACCTCGCGACCGCGGAGGACCGGGGCGGCGGGGCGGCGCGACGGCGGCGACTGCGCGCCGTGGCCGAGGAGGCCGCGCGGGGCGGCGACGTGACGGAGGCACTGCTTCGCGGAGCGCCCGCGTCGAGGCGAGGTGGTGCAGAGATGCGAGGCGGACGGCCCGGCCGAACCCGATCGGTGCCGCGGGTGCGCGGCCGCACGGCGCGGGGGCGCGACCGCGGGGAGGAGACCGCCTGGGCGGCGCTCGCGGCCGCGTGGCGGGTGGCGGCGGATTCGGGCGCTCCCGTGGCCGGAGCCCTGAGCGAGCTGGCGGAGTCGCTGCGCGAGCTGGCGCGCGCTCGCCGCGACATCGAGGTCGCGCTGGCCGGCCCCTCGGCGACGGGGCGGGTGGTCGGCGCGCTCCCGCTCGCGGCCCTCGGGCTCGGCGCCCTGCTCGGGTTCGACGTCATCGGTGTCCTCCTCGGGACGGCCCCGGGTCTGGTCTGCCTCGGCGGCGGCGCAGGACTGATGGTCGCTGGGCATCTGTGGACGCGCCGGCTCGTGCGCGGCGCCACTCCCGGCGATCCCGCGCCCGGGCTCGCGCTCGATCTGCTCGCTGTCGCGCTCGCGGGCGGCGGCTCGATCGATTCCGCACGGAGCCGCGTGCTCGACGCGCTCGCCGAGTGCGGGCTCAGGGCGGACGAGCGGGTCCTCGCCGACGCGGATGTCGTCCTGTCGCTCTCGTCGGCCGCGGGGGTTCCCGCGGGGCGTCTCCTCCGCAGCGAAGCGGCTCTCACGCGGACACGTGCGGCGTCCGGCGCCCGAGAGCGGGCTGCGCGGCTCGGCGTCACCCTCATGCTGCCGCTGGGCGCATGCGTCCTGCCTGCATTCCTCCTGCTGGGGGTCGCTCCGATGGTCGTCTCGGTGCTCCTGACGACGTTCTCGGTGCCGAGGTGAGTGGTGGTGGCTCCTCCACAGCGGCCGGATCACGGAGTCGTCCACCGATCCGCTCGGTCCGGCTCCGGCCGAACTCGCACTCGGTGATCCTCGGAGGAGGGGGCACAGAGCAGGGGCGGAACGGAGTACGACGATGGGAATCGACAGGATGAACGGTGGCGGCCGCAGCACGGGCGGCGGAGACCTCGCGCGCGTCGAGAGCCGGCTCGACCGGGGAGGACCAGCGCGGGCGTGGACGGACAGGCTGTCCGAGGACGAGGGTTCGGCGACGGCGGAGTACGCGATCGCCACGATGGCCGCGGTCGGCTTCGCCGGACTGCTTGTGGTGATCCTCAAGGGAGACGAGGTGCGGGGAATCCTGACCGATCTCGTGACGCGCGCGCTCACGGCGGCGGGATGAGACCGCTGAGCCTCCTGCACGGACGGTCTGCGCAGGAGGAGGGGTCGGCCACCGCGGAGCTCGCGCTGGTCCTCCCGGCGGTCGTCGTGGTTCTGGCTCTGTGCCTGGGGTCGGTCGCCTCCGCGGCGCAGTACGTGCGACTGGTCGACGCAGCCGCCGATGGAGCCCGCTCGGCGTCGCGGGGCGACGACCCGCGTGCCCCCGTCGACCGGGTCCAGGGCGACGCTTCCGTGTCCACAGTGGAGCAGGAGGGGCTGGTCTGCGTGGAGGTCACCGCCGCGTTGCGGCCGATCCCGGCCGTCTCACTGCCCGTCGCCGTCCGGTCGTGTGCGCTGGGCGGTGGCGGCTGATGCGGGGGCGGCGGGTGCAGCCGAGGCCGCTGCAGCGGTGCTCGGAGGAGGCGGGCTCCGCCACCGTGGTCGCCGTCGGAGTGATCGCGGGCACCGTCCTCGTGACGGCGGCCGTGCTCGCCGGGTGCGTTGTCCTCGTCGGGCATCAACGGTCCATCGCGGCGGCGGACGCCTCGGCGCTCGCCGCCGCGGACGTCGCATCAGGGCTGCTCCCCGGAGAGCCCTGCGCGGCGGCGGGGCGGGTGGCGCGGGCAGGAGGAGCAACACTGAGCCGCTGTGAGCTCGAAGGAGGCGTCGCGAGCGTCGAGGTGACGGTCGCGGTGGGGCCGCTGCCCCTCGCCGCTCGATCGCGGGCCGGGCCGCCGGAGGGAGGACTCGGCTCGCCGCCGTGAGCGGCAGGGACGGCGGCGCGCAGGATCGAGCGACCGTGGTGGGGCGGGATCGACCGGTCAGTTCGAGCTGAGCCGCTGGTAGCGGTACGCCGCCGCCGTCGGCCGGGCACCCGCGCCCTCGTCGTGCTCGAGGCCGCCCGCGAGGAAGTAGATGTAGCGGGAGCCCTCGCGGGAGCCCGGGATCTCGAGGCGGGCAGCAGGTGCGGAATCCGCGCCGTAGATGCGGCGGAGGGTCTTGCCCTCCAACGGGCCATCGACGAGCTTCGCCGTGTAGGCCGGAGTAGTGGAAGCAGTGGTGGGGTGCGTCGTTGCCATGCGCTCATCATGCGCCGATCGGCGCCCTTCGTCACCCCGTCAGCCGCCCGTGCCACCCGACACGCGGAGTCAGCTGACCGCCTGTCCGCGATGCGCGGCGAGCGCGGCACGCCCGGAGTCAGTGTGTATGGTGTGCCTGTCGGGCGCCCCGACCGACTCGGACGCGTCGCCGCTCCCCTGATCCGGCCGCGCTCCGCCTCCCCACAGCAGGGGACCGTCGGACCACTGGTCGTCCGATCCGACAGCATCAATCGAGGAGAACTGTGTCCGGCACGAAGAAGCTGGTGATCGTCGAGTCGCCGGCGAAAGCCAAGACCATCGCCCAGTACCTGGGCGACGGGTACGAGGTGCTCGCCTCGGTCGGGCACATTCGCGACCTCATCGAGCCCAAGAACCTGCCTCCGGAGCTCAAGAAGGGTCCCCTGGGCAAGTTCTCAGTCGATGTCGACAACGGGTTCGAGCCCTACTACGTCGTCTCCGACCAGAAGAAGAAGACGGTCGCCGACCTCAAACGCGCTCTGAAGAACGCAGACGAGCTCTACCTCGCCACTGATGAGGACCGCGAGGGTGAGGCCATCGCATGGCACCTCCTCGAGGAGCTCAAGCCCAAGGTCCCCGTGCATCGGATGGTCTTCCACGAGATCACCAAGGACGCGATCCAGAAGGCGCGCGACAACACTCGCGATATCGACACCTCCCTCGTCGACGCGCAGGAGACCCGCCGGATCCTCGACCGCCTCTACGGCTATGAGATCTCCCCTGTGCTCTGGCGCAAGGTCGGGCCGGGCCTCTCTGCCGGTCGAGTTCAGTCCGCGGCCACACGTCTGGTGGTCGATCGCGAGCGCGAGCGCCTCGCGTTCGTGTCGGCGACCTACTGGGACCTCGCGACCGTGCTTGCACCCGAGTCGGACACTGCGGCGGGCTTCGACGCCCGCCTGGCGCGGCTCGACGGCAAGCGCATCGGAAGCGGGCGCGACTTCGACGACCGCGGTCGGCTCAAGGGTGACGTCACCGTCCTGGACGAGGCGTCTGCCGGGGCGCTCGCGGAGGCGCTGCGCGATCCGGCTACCACGGTCACCGTCTCAGCGCTCGAATCCAAGCCCTACTCGCGGCGTCCGGCTGCGCCGTTCACCACATCGACCCTGCAGCAGGAGGCCGCACGCAAGCTCCGCTTCTCGGCACGCCAGACCATGAGCGTCGCCCAGTCGCTCTACGAGAACGGCTTCATCACCTACATGAGGACCGATTCGCCTGGGCTCTCGCAGCAGGCACTCACTGCGGCGCGCACGCAGGCGGCCTCGCTCTACGGCGCCGCGACCGTTCCCGACAAGCCCCGCCTCTACTCCGGCAAGAACAAGAACGCGCAGGAGGCGCACGAGGCGATCAGGCCTGCCGGCGAGACCTTCCGCACGCCCGAGCAGCTCTCGGGTACGCTCCGCGGCAACGACCTGCGACTCTACGAGCTCATCTGGAAGCGCACCGTCGCCTCGCAGATGGCCGACGCCAAGGGCTCCACCGCCACCGTGACCCTGCTCGCGGAGCCGGCGGGTGACGTCGCCGAGACAGCCGAGTTCACTGCCTCCGGTACGGTCATCACCTTCCGCGGGTTCCTGCTCGCCTACGAGGAGGGCCGTGACGAGGAGCGCCATGGCGCCCGCGAGGAGAAGGACGCCAAACTGCCTCCGCTCGAGGTGGGCCAGAGCCTCGTCGTCGCCGACGTCGAGGCGAAGGGCCACGAGACCTCACCGCCCCCGCGGTACACGGAGGCCAGCCTCGTGAAGTCATTGGAAGAGCTGGGCATCGGGCGACCCTCGACCTACGCGTCGATCATCTCGACCATCGTCGACCGCGGTTACGTCACACCCCGCGGCACGGCACTCGTGCCGAACTGGATCGCGTTCTCGGTGGTGCGCCTGCTCGAGGACTTCTTCTCGGACCTGGTCGAGTACGACTTCACCGCCGAGATGGAAGGCGACCTCGACAAGATCGCCGGTGGCGAGGAGGACCGCGTCGACTGGCTCAACCGGTTCTACTTCGGCGGCGGCAGCCACCCGGGCCTTCGCCACGTGGTCGACAACCTCGGCGACATCGACGCCAAGAGCATCAACTCGCTCCGGATCACCGATGACATCACGCTGCGCATCGGCAAGTACGGCCCCTACCTCGAAGTCGCGCAGGAGGAGGGGCAGGAGACGCCCCGCCGGGTCAACCTGCCGTTGGAGCTGGCGCCGGACGAGCTCACCCCCGAGAAGGCGCAGGAGCTCATCGATGCTCCTGTGCAGACCGATCGGGTGCTCGGCAGCAACCCCGTCACCGGGAAGACCGTCGTCGTGAAGGACGGGCGCTTCGGCCCGTACGTCACCGAGGTCGACCCCGAGCCCGACACCGTCGCCGACCCCGCTACCGGCGAGGTCGTCGAGCCCGCTCCTGCCAAGCGGGGCGCGAAGAAGCCTGCGGTCGTGAAGCCGCGAACCTCCTCCCTCTTCAAGTCGATGGACGTCGCGTCGATCGACCTGGCCACGGCGCTGCGCCTGCTCGATCTGCCCCGCACCGTGGGCGAGGACCCGGAGAGCGGCGAGGCGATCACCGCGCAGAACGGGCGCTATGGTCCCTACATCAAGAAGGGGACCGACAGTCGGTCGCTGACCAGCGAGGACCAGATCTTCGAGGTCGATCTGCCGACAGCGCTCGAGATCTTCGCCCAGCCCAAGTACGGAGCTCGCCGTGCGTCGAGCGCCCTCAAGGAGTTCGACGCCGACCCCGTGAGCGGCAAGCCGATCCGGATCCGCGACGGACGCTTCGGTGCCTACGTGACCGACGGCGAGACGAACGTCACGATCTCGAAGGGTCTCACGATCGAGGAGATCGACTTCGACCAGGCCGTCCAGATGCTCGCCGACAAGCGAGCGAAGGGGCCGACGAAGAAGGCTCCCGCGAAGCGCGCACCGGCTAAGAAGCCTGCGGCCAAGACAGCGGCTGCCAAGACGCCGGCTGCTCAGGCCGGGCCGAAGACAGCTGCGGCGAAGACAGCTGCGGCGAAGACAGCCGCCGCGAAGAAGCCCGCCGCGAAGAAGCCCGCGGCGAAGACGGCCGCCAAGACCACGGCCGCGAAGGCGCCTGCTGCGCCGCGCAGGACCGCGGCGAGCCGCACCGCCTCGACCGAGACGACGGGCGCGACGGAGTCGTGACCGGGCTGTTCGTCACCCTCGAGGGCGGGGACGGCGCGGGCAAGACGACGCAGGCCGCCCTCCTCGAGGAGTGGCTGCGCTCGCGCGGCGAGACAGTGCTGCGCACGCGCGAGCCCGGCGGCACGGAGGTCGGCGTGCGGATCCGCGAGATCGTCCTGCACCACCGCGGCGACATCGACCCCCGGGCCGAGGCGCTGCTGTACGCGGCCGACCGCGCGCAGCACATCGGCACGCTGGTGCGACCGGCGATCGAGCGCGGCGAGATCGTCGTGCAGGACCGCTACATCGATTCCTCCGTCGCCTATCAGGGTGCCGGACGAGTGCTCGATGCCGCCGAGGTCCGGCGGCTCTCGGAGTGGGCGACCGGCGACCTCCGCCCCGACCTCACCGTGCTGCTCGACCTCGACCCGTCCGTCGCGCGCACCCGGCTCGACTCCTCGCGCACCCGCTTCGACCGACTCGAGTCCGAGAAGGCGGAGTTCCACGGTCGCGTCCGACACGCCTTCCTCGCGCTCGCAGCCGCGGACCCGGAGCGGTTCCTGGTGGTCGACGCGTCGCGTCCGGTCGCCGAGATCGCCGCGGAGGTGCGCGACCGGGTCGAGCACCTCCGCGAGCAGCGGTCCACTGTCAGTGCTCGCGGTTAGCCTGGTGGCATGACCGTCTGGAGCCAGCTCGTCGGGCAGGAGCACGCGATGGGCGCCCTGCAGGACGCCTCCACGCCGCGGGACGAGGGCGGCCGCGAGTCGACCTCGATGACGCACTCGTGGCTCATCACCGGTCCGCCGGGCTCCGGCCGATCGAACCTCGCCTACGCCTTCGCCTCGGCCCTTCTCTGCCGCCGAGGAGGCTGCGGAGAGTGCCCCGACTGCCGACAGGTCGCCGCCCGCTCGCACCCCGACCTGTCCGTCCTCTCGACCGAGCGCGTCATCATCTCCATCGACGAGGTGCGCAGGCTGGTGAGCAGCTCGCAGTATTCGCCCTCCGTCTCGCGCTACCGCGTGATGGTCATCGAGGACGCGGACCGGATGAGCGAACGCACGTCGAACGTGCTCCTCAAGGCGCTCGAAGAACCCCCGGAGCGCACGGTCTGGATCCTCTGCGCGCCCAGCGAGGCCGACCTCCTGCCGACGATCCGCTCGCGGGTGCGCTCGGTGCGGCTCCGAGTGCCGAGCGTCGACGACGTGGCGGGGCTGCTCCAACGCCGAGACGGTGTAGACGCCGAGACGGCCGAGCGCGCCGCCCGCCAGGCGCAGAGCCACATCGGGATGGCTCACCGGCTCGCGACCGACGAGAACGCGCGCGAGCGCCGGGAGGAGACGCTCCGCATCGCCCTGCGGCTGCGCGGAGTCTCGGACGCGGTCCTCGGAGCCGCGCGCCTCGTCGAGGTCGCGACCGAGGACGCCAAGGCGATCACCCTCGAGCGAGACGAGGCCGAGCGGCAGCAGGCGCTGCGCTCGCTCGGCGTCGAGCCGGGCGGCACCGTCCCGGCGCAGCTGCGCTCGCAGCTGCGCGCGCTCGAGGAGGACCAGAAGCGGCGTGCGACGCGCAGCCTCCGCGACGGCCTCGACCGCATCCTCGTCGATCTCCTCTCGCTCTACCGCGATGTGGTGCGCCTCCAGCTCAGAGCGCCCGGCGGTGTGATCAATGAGGAGGTCCGCCGCGAGATGAGCGCGCTCGCAGAGTCGACCCCGCCCGAGCGCACACTCGCTGTGCTCGACGCGGTCAGCACCGCGCGGCAGAGGATCGACGCCAATGTGTCTCCCGTGCTCGCCCTCGAGGCGCTGCTCGTCGTCGCTGCCCGCCGGCCGGTGGCCGCATGAGCCGCGCGCGCCGATCCTGGTCCGTCGCAGTCCTGGTGGCCGCTTCCGCCCTGCTGACGGCCTGCATCGCTCCCGGACCCACGGTCGACCGCACGTCCACTCCGGTTCCGCAGGCGGTCGACGCCGACCTCGCCCGCTACTACTCGCAGGTGCTCGTCTGGGACGACTGCGGAGACGATGCGCTCTGCGCCGATGCGACAGTACCGCTCGACTGGGACGATCCGGCCGGCGAGACCGCGGCCATCGCCCTCGTCCGCCGTCCCGCCACTCGGGGTCCCGCCCTGGGCTCCCTCCTGGTGAACCCCGGTGGCCCGGGAGCCTCGGGAGTCGACTTCATCAGGGACAGCGCCGACTACGCGGTCGACGCGCAACTGGCCGCGCAGTACGACATCGTCGGCTTCGACCCGCGCGGTGTCGGCGCCTCGACCTCCGTCTCGTGCCTCGACGCCGCCGGCCTGGACTCCTACCTCTACGACATCACACCGGGGGAGCGCGGCAGCGACGAGTGGATCGCCGCCCAGCGCAGCTCCGCCGCGGCCTTCGCCGCTGCCTGTGAGGAGCGCAGCGGCCCGCTCCTGTCCGAGGTCGGCACCGCGAGCGCCGCTCGCGACCTCGACGTGCTCCGCGCCGCGCTGGGCGACGAGAGTCTGCACTACCTCGGCTACTCTTACGGCACCTTCCTCGGCGCCACCTACGCGGGGCTGTTCCCCGAGCGGGTCGGCCGCCTCGTGCTCGACGGCGCCATCGATCCCTCCGCGACCTCGTTCGACGTCGTCCGTGAGCAGGCCGAAGGCTTCGAAAGCGCCCTGCGCGCCTACCTCGCCGACTGCCTGGGCTCCTCCGACTGTCCGTTCACGGGCTCGGTCGACGAGGCCATGGCGCAGCTGCGAGCGATGCTCGAGGGTGTCGACGCCTCGCCGATCCGCGCGAACGACGGTCGCGAGCTGGGGGCCAGCACCCTGTTCACGGCCATCGTCTATCCGCTCTACGACGCGACTGCGTGGAGCGCGCTGAGCGCGATGCTCTCCGGCGTTCGCCGGGGGGAGGCCGAGGTCGCGTTCCAGTACGCCGACGCCTACAACGGCCGCGGCGCCGACGGTCAGTACTCCGACAACACGACCGAAGCCTTCCTCGCGATCAACTGCGTCGATTACTCCTACGACGCCGACGCCGCCTCGATGCGCGCCGACGCGGCGGCTCTCGAGGAGGCGGCTCCGACCATCGGGCGCTACATGGCCTACGGGGACATCCTCTGCGGCGAGTGGCCGGCGTCCTTCGAGGGTTCCCGCGCTCCGATCACGGCCGAGGGCTCCGCGCCGATCCTCGTCGTCGGCACCACGAACGACCCGGCCACGCCCTACGTCTGGGCCCAGGCGCTCGCCGGGCAGCTGGCCGACGGCCATCTGGTCACCTACGACGGCGAGGGCCACACCGCCTACAACAAGTCGAACTCGTGCGTCAACGATGCGGTGGATGCGTACCTGCTCGAGGGCGTCGTCCCGGAGGAGGACCCACAGTGTTGACCGAGGAGGGGCCGGAGCGTCCGGGGCTCCGCGAGCGCAAGAGGCTCGCAACGCGGCGGGCGATCGAGATCGCCGTGCTCCGTCTGGCGAGCGAACGCGGGCCCGAGCGGGTGACGATCGAGGACGTCTCGCGCGCGGCCGAGGTCTCGACCCGCACCTTCTTCAACTACTTCGCCTCAAAGGAGGACGCGCTCGTCGGGGGTCTCCCTGTGATCGCCGATGACACCGCGGCCGTGTTCGTCGCGGGCAGGGGCGCGGTGCTGGAGGATCTCCAAGCCGTCTTCGTCTCGGCCATGGAAGAGCCGCTCGAGGAGGACCGTGAGCTGCACGTGCTCCGGCGGGCGCTGTTCCGCGAGCATCCGCACCTCGTGGGCCTGAAGATCGCCGGGATGCGTGAGTTCGAGCTCGCGATCGAGGGCCTCATCGCCGAACGTCTCGGCAGCACCGACGACGACGAGGAGCGGGTGCGCAGCCGTGCGCGGATGCTGACCCTGCTCGGCCTCGCCGCCATGCGACACGCATGGGCGGCCTGGGTCGATCACGACGGCCGGGAGGCTCTGCCCGGCCGGATCGCACGCTCCTTCGAGGAGCTGCGCTGCGCGCTCGCCTGACGCTCGCGCGGATTCACGCCGTCGCGTGCGAGCAGGCTATGCTGTGTAATCGTGTCCGAGGCTCCGGCCCCGTGTGCACGCCGCCTTAGCTCAGTCGGCAGAGCGTCTCACTCGTAATGAGAAGGTCGTGGGTTCGATTCCCACAGGCGGCTCCACGTCTTCTCCCCGCCACGCCCAGGCGTCGTCGACGCGTCGCGACTACCCTGGCACGGATGACCGAGACCCCTCCCCGACGCCGCAGAACGATCCTGGTCGTCTCGGCTCTCGTCGTGGCCGCGCTGGGAGTCGGCGCGTTCGGCGCGGGCACAGCCCTCGGCCGGAACGCCGAACCGGAGGCGCTGGCGGCCGCCACGACGACGCCGGTTCCGTCCGCCACCCCGACGCCGACCGCCACGGCACGGCCGACCGCGGAGGGCGGGACTCGAGCGCTGCGCACCTGCTCGGTGGCCGAGCTCGCCGCCGATCCGCGCCTCGGATCGATGCAGGCACGGGTCGTCGACGCGGCCACCGGCGAAGTGCTGTTCGACCGTGGCGGCGCCACCCCTTCGCGCACCGCCTCGGCCCTGAAGATCCTGACCGCGGCATCCGCTCTCGCTGTGCTCGGCCCGGACACGCGCATCGCCACCACGGTCGTGCGCGGGGCCGAGCCGGGGACGGTCGTGCTCGTCGGCGGCGGCGACCTGACGCTGACCCGCTTGCCGAGCGGGCAGGAGTCGACGTACGCCGGGGCGGCGCACCTCGACGACCTCGCCGCCCAGGTCGAAGCCGCCCGGGAGGCCGATCCGGCGACCGCAGGAACCCCGATCACGCGGCTTGTCCTCGACGCCTCTCTCTACTCGGGCGAGAGTTGGCAGCCCAGCTGGAATCGCACGGAGCAGGTCGACGGCTACATGCCCGAGATCACCGCCCTGCAGGTCGACGGCGACCGCGAGGACCCGACCGCCTCCACCTCCGAGCGCGGCAGCGACCCGGTCGGTCGGGCGGGTGCGGCGTTCGCCGAGGAGCTGAGCGGATCGCCCTCGATCTCGACCGGTGCGGCTCCGGCCGGTGCGCAGGTGCTCGGGACGGTCGAGTCGGCCCCGGTGAGCACACTCGTGCAGCAGATGCTGCTCGTCTCGGACAACGCGATCGCCGAGATGCTCGCTCGGCTCGTCGCCGTCCGCACCGGGTCGGGAAACGATTTCGGCGCCGAGCAGGCTGGGGTTCTGCAGGGCCTCGCCGGCTACGGAGTGGACACCGCGGGCATCACGATCGTGGACGGCTCCGGCCTGAGCGACGACAACGCCGTGGCCCCGGCGTACTTCACCGAGCTGATGCGGAAGGTTCTCGCGCGCGAGGGGCAGCTCGGCGTGCTGCTCGATGGACTTCCAGTGTCGGGCCGGACAGGATCACTGGCGTACGCCGACCGCTTCGCCGGCGACAATGCGGTCGCCGACGGCGCCGTCCGCGCGAAGACCGGGTGGATCGACACGGGATACACGCTGGCCGGCGCCGTCACAGCGCAGGACGGCACGGCGCTGACCTTCGCGGTCTACGCTCTCGGCGACGTCGGCGATTCGGCCAAGTCCGCGATCGACACCCTCGTCACCGGCTTCTACCGCTGCGGCGGCTCACTCTCCGACTCCTGACCGGAAGGACCACGATGACCACGGCACTCCTGATCGTCGATGTGCAGAACGACTTCACCGAGGGTGGTGCGCTCGCCGTCGCAGGTGGAGCGGCCGTCGCAGCAGGCGTCTCGGCGCACCTCGCGGCGCACCACGACCACTACGCGACAGTGTTCGCCTCGCGCGACTGGCACGACGGCACCTCCGACAACGGGGGGCACTTCTCTCCGGAGCCGGACTACGTCGACAGCTGGCCCGAGCACTGCGTGGCAGGAACGCCCGGAGCGGGCTACCATCCGGCTCTCGACGTCACGCGGATCGACGTCCAAATCCTCAAGGGACAGGGTCGACCTTCCTACTCCGCCTTCGAGGGTGTGACGGCGCAGGGGGAGTCGCTGCTCGACGCGATCGGGCGCCTCGGGGTGACCGCCCTGGACGTCGTGGGTCTGGCGACCGATCACTGCGTGCGCGCCTCCGCGCTCGACGCCCGGCTGTCGGGGCTCGACGTGCGAGTGCTCGAGGACCTCGTCGCGGGCGTTTCTCCGGAGTCGAGCAGTGCCGCCCTGCGCGAGCTCGCCGCCGTGGGGGTGCGTATCGAGCGGTCGCACTGAGCGGTGGCCCTGCACGGTCGCACTGTCCGTTCGCGTGTCACGGCTGCGGTCGACGCGTGTCGACGGCGGGATCTCCCTCCACAGGGGCCCCGGCACCTCGGATCGTCCCGTCCACCCGTCGCGAGGCCCTGACGCGAGCTCCCCGTTCTAGACTCGGACGACGAGAAGACCTCCCCGGCGCATCCTCTGCGCTCCGATCCGAAGAAGGAGTCGCCTCCCGTGACTGATTCCGTCGCCGCCCGTGCCGCCGAGGGCGCTCTGCTCGCGCGCATCCCCACGCAGCTGCTGATCGGCGGCGAGTGGGTCGACTCGTCGGGAGGCGGCACGATCGACGTCGAGGACCCGGCGACCGGCGCTGTCCTTGTCTCGATCGCCGATGCGACGCCGGAGGACGGTCTGCGGGCGCTCGACGCAGCCGCGGAGGCCGGCGCGGACTGGGCGGCGACGGCGCCGCGGGTGCGCGGCGAGATCCTGCGCCGCGCCTTCGACCTGCTCCAGGAGCGCAAGGACGACTTCGCCCTCCTGATGTCTCTCGAGATGGGCAAGCCGGTCGCGGAGGCACTCGGCGAGGTCGCCTACGGGGGCGAGTTCCTGCGCTGGTTCAGTGAGGAGGCTGTGCGCATCTCGGGTCGCTACGGCGTCTCTCCCGAGGGCAGCGGTCGGATGATCGTCTCGCAGCACCCCGTCGGCCCGTGCTACCTGATCACCCCGTGGAACTTCCCCCTGGCCATGGCGACGCGCAAGATCGCCCCCGCGCTGGCGGCGGGCTGCACCGTCGTCGTGAAGCCGGCCGAGCTCACGCCGCTGACCACGCTCGCGTTCGCGGGCCTTCTCGCCGAGGCCGGTGTGCCCGCCGGCGTCGTGAACGTGATCACCACCTCCTCGGCCGGAGCGGTCTCCGCTCCGATCCTGTCGGACCCGCGCCTGCGCAAGCTCTCCTTCACCGGGTCCACCCCGGTGGGGCGGACGCTGCTTCAGCAGGCGTCCGAGAACGTCCTGCGCACCTCGATGGAGCTGGGCGGCAACGCGCCGTTCGTCGTCTTCGACGACGCGGATCTCGATCGGGCGGTCGACGGCGCGATGCTCGCGAAGTTCCGCAACATCGGGCAGGCCTGCACGGCCGCCAACCGCTTCTTCGTGCACGAGGGCATCGCCGAGGAGTTCGCCGCCCGGGTCACCGAACGGGTTCGCGGCTTGCGGATCGGCCGGGGCACCGACGAGGGGGTGGCGATCGGACCGCTGATCGACGACCGTGCCGTCGCGAAGGCCGCCACCCTGGTCGAGGACGCGGTCTCTCGCGGGGCGAGCCTGCGCATCGGGGGTGGTCGCATCGAGGGCCCGGGGCACTTCTACGAGCCGACGGTGCTCTCCGGAGTCGATGCCGGCAGCGAGATCCTGCGCACCGAGATCTTCGGCCCCGTCATGGCGATCGTGCCGTTCCGCGACGAGGGCGAGGCGGTCGCGCTCGCCAACGACACCGAGTACGGTCTCGTCTCCTACGTGTTCACGCGCGACCTCGCGCGCGGCCAGCGGATGATCGAGCGTCTCGCGACCGGGATGATGGGGCTCAACGTCGGCGTCGTCTCGAACGCGGCGGCGCCGTTCGGCGGTGTGAAGCAGTCCGGCCTCGGCCGGGAGGGCGGGCTCGAGGGCATCCACGAGTACCTGAGCACCAAGTACACGCTGACTCCCGACCCCTTCGCCTGATTCCGTGCAGACGATCGTCGTCACCTCGCTCGAGGATCCACGGCTGCGCGACTATGCGCATGCCACAGACGTCGCGTTGAAGAACGCGCGCGGCCCGCACGGTCTCTACATCGCCGAGTCCGCGCTCGTGCTCGAGCGGGCGCTGGCCGCGGGCCACCGCCCGCGGTCCGTGCTCGCGCTCGGCGGATCGGTCGCCGACGCGGAGCGCCTGGTCGGCACCCGGGACGTGCCCGTCTTCACGGGCTCCGGCGAGCTTCTCGCCGAGCTCACCGGCTACACGCTGCACCGGGGACTGATCGCGGCGATGGACCGCCCCGTCCTCGCAGACCCGGCCGAGCTGCTCACTGCGGCGAGGCGGGTCGTCGTGCTCGAAGACGTGGTCGACCCGACGAACGTCGGCGCCGTGTTCCGCTCGGTGGGGGCCATCGGGGCCGATGCCGTGCTGGTGACGCCGCGCTGCTCCGATCCGTTCTACCGCCGTGCCATCCGCGTGAGCATGGGGACGGTGCTGCAGGTGCCCTGGACGCGGGTCGGCGACTGGACCGTGACCCGTCGGCTCCTGCACGGCGCGGGATTCACGATCGCCGCGATGGCGCTCACTCCGGAGGCGGTGCCGCTGCGGACCTTCGCGGCGGCGGCTCCGGAGCGTGTCGCCCTGGTTCTCGGGACGGAGGGCGACGGCCTGACCGCGGAGGCGCTCGCCGCGTCCGACGTCGCCGTCCGCATCCCGATGCGGCACGGCATCGACTCGCTCAACGTCGCTGCCGCCTCCGCCGTGGCGATGTGGGCACTGGCGGCACCCCCGTGACATGCGACACCGATCCGATGGCGCGGCCCGCCTGAGTGCGCGCCCCGCAGCGACGGAGCCGCTGCGCTGCGCTACCGTAGCCGCACTCCCGCCACTACCGTCGTGAACGAGGTCGCCCATGGTTCCGCGCCCGAGGCTCCGCAAGGTGCCCACGCTGCTCGTCGGCGCCGTGCTCGCGCTCGGCTTAGCGGCCTGCACCTCGCACTCGGCCGACGTCCCGGACGACGCCGTGCCGCGTCCCGTCACCTCGACGCCGACGACCTCGGCGACCTCCACCGATTCCGCGACCTCGACCGACTCCGCGACGCCCGGCGGGACCGATGGTGCGCGGGTCACCCGGCTGATCAACGCCTGCCTCGCCCGCTACGGCCTGAACGAACGACCGCCGGCGCCCGATCCGCTGGGCGACGAGCAGGATCGCGTGATGGCGCAGCGTCTCCGCGACTCCTACGACGCGACCCTCACGAACTGCTCGGCCGAAGCGCTCGGGAGCCCGACCTCCGAGCAGAGCGACCAGCCCACGGATCCCGCGAGCCCTCCTGCGGCAGGCTGACGATGCGGCTCGACGGCAGCTCCGCGCTGGTCGCGGGAGGCGCCTCCGGGCTGGGCGCAGCGACGGCGATCGCGCTGGCGGAGGCGGGCGCCCAGGTGGTGGTCCTCGATCTGCCGCCGGCGGTCGAGACGGCCCGGTTGCCGAGCACGATGCGACTCGTCGCGGGCGACGTCCTCGACTCGGAGGCCGTCGCCCGCGCCGTCGCGCTGGCGGGCGAGCTCCGGGTCGCGGTGAGCTGCGCGGGCATCGCGACTCCGGGACGCCTCCTGGGGCGGGACGGACCGCTGGCACTCGAGGACTTCGAGCGGGTCCTGCGGGTGAACGCCACCGGCACGCTCAACGTGCTGCGGCTCGCGGCCGCCTCCGTCGCCGAGCGGGAGCCGGTGGACGGCGAGCGCGGAGTGCTGGTCACCACCGCCTCCGTCGCCGCCTTCGAGGGGCAGATCGGCCAGGCGGCCTACGCCGCGTCGAAGGGAGCGGTCGCGGCGCTGACCCTGCCGCTCGCGCGCGAGCTGGCCTCGGCTCTGATCCGCGTGGTGTCGATCGCGCCGGGGACCTTCGACACGCCGCTCCTCTCCGCTCTCCCCGAGCGCTCACGGATGGCGCTGGGATCGGCGACGCCCCATCCGGCGAGGCTCGGGCGGCCGGAGGAGTTCGCTGCGCTCGTGCGCCATATTGTCGAGAACCCGATGCTGAACGGCGAGGTGATCCGCCTCGACGGTGCGCTGCGGATGCCGCCCCGCTGACGCCCGGCGCCGCACGGTCAGACCAGCAGCTGGTGCTTCGCGAGGTCGCGGTAGAGCGGCGTCGACTCGACGAGTTCCGAGTGGGTGCCGACTCCGATGACCTCGCCCTTCTGCAGGACCACGATGCGATCGGAGTCGACCACCGTCGAGAGCCGGTGCGCGATGACCAGCAGCGTGCGGTTCTCGGCCACCGCGTCGATGGCCAGTCGCAGGCGCTGCTCGTTGAGGCCGTCGAGACTCGAGGTCGACTCGTCCAAGAGCAGGATGGGCGGTGCCGCGAGGAGCGCCCGTCCGATCGCCAGGCGCTGGCGCTCGCCGCCCGAGAGCATCACTCCGCTCTCGCCGACCGGAGCGTGCAGGCCGAGAGGATCGCGCTCGAGCACGTCGGTCAGATTGACCGCCTCGAGCACGCGGAGGCATTCCGCGTCGTCGGCGTCGGGCCGGCCGAGGACGAGGTTCTCGCGGATCGTCCCTGCGAGCACCGGCGCGTCCTGCTCGACGTAGCCGATCTGAGCGCGCAGGGCGTCGCGGTCGATCGCCGTGATGTCCACTCCGCCGAGCCGCACGACGCCGGCGTCGGGGTCGTAGAAGCGCTCGATCAGTGCGAGGACCGTGCTCTTGCCGGCGCCCGAGGGTCCGACCAGGGCGGTGCGCTTGCCGCGCGGCACCGTGAAGGAGACGCCCCGCAGCACGGTCCGGTCGCGCTCCTGCGAGAGGGGCCTGGGAGCCACGCCGTCCGAGCCCGGCCGATCAGCGTCGGGTCCGTCCGCACCCGGCACCGCGCCCTCGTCGTACGAGAACACCACGTCCTCGAACGAGATCGCGTCGCCGGCCACGCCGGCGCCGAGCCCGCTGGCGGACGTGTCGCCGTCGCCCTCGATCGGCAGATCGATGATCTCCTGGATGCGCCCGAGAGCGCCCAGCGCGGAGTTGACCGAGGTGATCGCGCCGATGAAGTTGCCCAGCGGCATCACCATCATGAAGAGGAAGAGGATGAACGAGACCAGCTGCGCGATGTCGATCGCTCCGGAGGCGACACGGTAGCCGCCGACGCCCAGGACGGCGAGGAACGCGACCTGCATGGCGATGCCCGCCACGGGGACGACCAGCGCAGAGACGTGCGCGACCCGGATGCCGAGGCGGTACGCCTCCGTCGCGTGCTGCTCGACCACCGCGATCTCGCGGTCGGTGGCCCCGGCCGCCCGGATGGTGCGGACCGCACTGATGGCGCGCTCTACCGCGGCGGCCAGATCGCCGACCTTCTCCTGAGCCTTGCGGCTGGCGGTGCGGATCCCGCGCCCCAGCGTGAGCGCGAGCCCCAGGGCGATTGCGACGACCACCACGATGATCAGCAGCAGCACCCAGTCGATGATCGCCATCGCGATGATCGCGCCGACGAAGATCAGCGAGCCGGCGATGGAGTCGACGAGCCCCTGGGTGAGCACGGCACGCAGCAGGGTCGAGTCGGAGCCGACCCGCGAGACGAGGTCCCCGGTGCGACGAGCGTCGAACTCGCGGATCGGGAGGCGCAGGATCCGCGCGACGAGGCGGCGGCGGCTTGAGAGGACGATGCCCTCGCCGGTCCGCTGGAGCAGGTAGTGGGCGAAGCCCGAGATCAGCCCGGAGGCGACGACGAGGCCCACCAGCGCCCACACCAGTGGGCCGAGGTCGAGCCCGTCCTGCACGCGCGTGATGACCTGGCCGACGAGGAGCGGCTGCCCGAGGCTCGCCACCGCTCCGACGAGGCTGAGCAGGACGACGATCGAGAGGATGCCGCGGTGCTCGAGAAGGTAGGGGACCAGCTGCGAGAAGGAGGCGCGAGGGCCGTCGTCGCGGGAGGGGCGTCGTCCGCCTCGTCGGGGGGTGGTGGTGCTCATCGCCTCCCATTCTGCCCCGTGATCGCTGCGAGCAGGCCGCCAGCGGAGAGCGTCGACGCTCAGAACCAGGACGGCCCGTCGGGAGCGCCGACGGGCCGTCCTCGTGCAGCGCCTCCTACGAGACGTTGTCGGTGTACGAGAGGTTCTTCGTCTCCTTCGACAGCAGCAGCGCGACCAGCGTGAGCACCGCGGCGGCACTGAGGTAGAGGCCCACCAGCACGGTGCTGCCGCCTGCCGCGCGCCAGAGGGCGACTGCGATGATCGGGGCGACCGCCGCTCCGAGGATCGATGCCAGGTTGTACGCCATCGCCGACCCGGTGTAGCGGACGTTCGTCGGGAACAGCTCGGGCAGCACGGCGCCCATCGGACCGAACGTCAGGCCCATCAGCGTGAAGCCGAGGATGAGAACCGCCATCGTCCCCGCGAAGCCGCCGCTGAACAGAGGGACGAAGAGCAGGCCGAACGCCAGGATCGCGCCGGTGACCGTGAGCAGTGTCCTCCGCCGCCCGAACCGCTCGGCGAGCGGGCCGGAGACGAGGGTGAAGATCCCGAAGAACACGACGCCGACGATCAGCATGATCAGGAAGTCGTTGCGGCTGTAGCCGAGCCCGGGGACCGCGCCGTCGACCGGGGCCGTCCCGTAGGTCAGGGTGAACGTGGTCATCAGGTAGAAGAGGACGTAGGTCGCGAGCATGATGAACGTGCCGAGGATGAGCGGCCGCCAGCTCGTGACGAAGACGCGGGCCAGTGGCAGCTTCGCCACCTCGCCCCTCTCGACCACCTTCTGGAACGCGGGAGTCTCGACGAGGGTGAGGCGGACGTAGAGGCCGATGATCACGAGCACGGCGCTCGCCAGGAACGGCACGCGCCAGCCCCAGGCGGCGAAGGTCTCGTCGCTCATGGTGCTCGCCAGCACCAGGAACAGCAGGTTCGCGACGATGAAGCCGATCGGCGCTCCCAGCTGGGGGAAGGTGCCGTAGATGGCTCGCTTGCCGGCCGGGGCGTTCTCGGTCGCCAGCAGCGCGGCTCCCGACCACTCGCCGCCGAGGCCGAGGCCCTGGCAGAAGCGCATCACGACGAGCAGGAACGGGGCCAGGAACTCCCACCCTGGCGTGAGCGCGGTGGGCAGGCAGCCGATGAGGAAGGTCGCGATCCCCATCGTGAGCAGGGAGGCGACGAGGGTCCCCTTGCGGCCGACGCGGTCGCCGAAGTGGCCGAAGATGATCGAGCCGATCGGGCGCGCGATGAACGCGACTCCGAAGACGGCGAACGAGGCGAGCAGCGCGGTGGACCGGTCCTGGTTGGCGAAGAAGAGCGCCGGGAAGACCAGGACGGCGGCGGTCGCGTAGGCGTAGAAATCGTAGAACTCGATCGACGTGCCGATGAGGCTGGCGAGGATCACCCGGCCTCGGGAGTTCTGCGGTGCGGCGGCCGACGAGTCGGAGACGGCGGGGGAGGAGGTCATGGGGAGTGCTCCGTGTGGACGGCGGATTCCCGGAGCCGGCGGGCGAGGCGTCGGTCGGGCGTCGCGGGCCGCTGGGGCGAGGGGGAGGAAGGCGAGCGGTCGCTTGTGACGACCTCCCTACTTTACTGCGCGTTCTCCCAGCTTCGGCTGCCCGAGTCCTCGGCTTCCCGTGCCCGGGACCCCGGAGTGGGGCCTCGAGCACGGGCGCCGGTCAGCTGCGCAGCGAGCGGAGCAGCAGCGCGGTCGAGACCGCCGCCTCCGCCGCCTCGCGGCCCTTGTCCTCCTTCGAGCCGGGGAGTCCGGCGCGGTCGATGCCCTGCTCCTCGGTGTCGAGGGTGAGCACGCCGAAGCCGACCGGCTTGCCGGTCTGGATCGAGACGGTCGTCAAACCCGAGGTGGCGGCGTCCGAGACGTACTCGAAGTGCGGGGTGCCGCCGCGGATGATCACGCCGAGCGCGACGACCGCGTCGGCCCCCGCCTCCAGCGCCGCCTTCGCCGCGACCGGGAGCTCGAACGAGCCCGGCACGCGCACCAGCGACCAGGAGGCGCCCGTCTCGTCGAGCGCGCGGCTCGCGCCGGCGATCAGACCGTCGGTGATCTGCTCGTGCCAGGTTCCCGCGATGACGACGACGCGCAGACCAGAGGCGTCGAGGGGGGAGGTGGTGGGGGCGCCGCTACCGGCCATTGCTACTCCTTCGTGGTGGCGCCGGCGATCCCGGCGTCGAGGGTGAGGCCGGGGATCCCGGCGTCGAGGTGGTCGGGGTCGAGGACACGGTCGAGGGCGTGGCCCATCCGGTCGCGCTTGGTCTCGAGGTAGCCCTCGTTGAAGGCGCCCACGCCGACCACGAGTGGCACGCGCTCGGTGACGACGATGCCGCGGTCGGTGAGCTGGCGCACCTTCTCGGGGTTGTTGGTGAGCAGGCGCACCTCGCCGAGGCCGATGTCCTCGAGGATGCCGACGGCGGCGCCGTAGTCGCGGGAGTCGGCGGGCAGCCCGAGCGCGAGGTTGGCGTCGAGCGTGTCGAGCCCGTCCTCCTGGAGGCGGTAGGCGCGCAGCTTGTTGATCAGGCCGATGCCGCGGCCCTCGTGGCCGCGGAGGTAGACCACGACTCCGCCGTCGCGCTGGATCGTGTCGAGTGCCGCGTCGAGCTGCGGGCCGCACTCGCACTTGAGTGACCCGAACGCCTCACCGGTGAGGCACTCCGAGTGCACCCGGACCAGGGCCGGCCGGCCCGCTCCGAGGTCACCCGCGAGGATCGCGACGTGATCGGCTCCCGTCTGCCGGTCGCGGTAGGCGCGGATCCGGAAGGGCCCGTGCGTGGTCGGGACCGTGGTCTCGACCTCGAAGCTCACGCGGGGGCTCTCGGGGACCGAGACCGAGACGGGCACCTCGGTGTCGCAGTGGAACTCCTGGAGGTAGGCCACGAGGGCGGCGACGGTCGTCACCGGCACTCCCTCGCGCTCGCCGAGCGCGATCAGCCCGGGCAGGCGCATCATCTCGCCGTCCTCCGCCACGATCTCGGAGATCGCACCGACCGGGTACAGTCCCGCCAGCTTCATCAGATCCACCGCGGCCTCGGTGTGCCCGTCACGCTCGCGCACGCCGCCGTCGACGGCGCGCAGGGGGAGGATGTGGCCGGGCCGGTGGAGCCCGGCGGGCGTCGCCTCCGGATCGGCGAGCACCCGGAGGGTGTGCGCGCGGTCGGAGGCGCTGATGCCTGTCGAGAGGCGGTCGGCCGCGTCGACCGAGAGCGTGTAGGCGGTGCCGCGCGGGTCCTCGTTCTCGACGACCATCAGGGGGAGCGCGAGGCGGTCGGCGATCTCGTTGGTCATCGGGGCGCAGATGAACCCGGAGGAGTGGCGGACCATCCAGGCGATCGTCTCCTGGCTGGCGAGCTGCGCCGAGACGATCACGTCGCCCTCGTTCTCGCGTCCCTCGTCGTCGGCGACGATGATCGGCCGTCCGGCCCGCAGCGCCTCGACGGCCTCGGGGATGCTCGCGAGGCTCATGCGCGGGCCTCCGCGACTCCGCGCAGTGCGAGCATCCGCTCGACGTGCCGGGCCAGGATGTCGGTCTCGATGTTGACCCGATCGCCGATCGCGCGCCCGCCGAGGGTGGTGGCCGCGAGCGTCTCGGGGATCAGCGAGACCTCGAACCACTGCTCGGGAGCCTCCGCCGGGCTGATCGCCGAGACGGTGAGCGAGACCCCGTCGACCGCGATCGAGCCCTTGTCGGTGACCAGCGGAGCCGCCTCGGGCGGCAGCGAGAACCGCAGGACCCGCCAGGCCCCGCCGGGCGTGACCGTCAGGAGCGTCGCCGTGCCGTCGATGTGGCCCTGCACGATGTGCCCGCCGAGCCGGTCGCCGACCTGTGCCGCGCGCTCGAGGTTGACGAGATCGCCGATCGTCACGCGGTCGAGCGTCGACATCCGCAGCGTCTGCGCCATCACGTCGGCGGTGAAGCCCTCGTCGGTGTGCTCGACGACGGTGAGGCAGACGCCCGAGACGGCGACCGAGTCACCGTGTCGCACGCCCTCGACGGCCAGCGGTCCGCGGATGCCGAGGCGGATCGCGTCGGCACCCGTCTCGATCGTCGTCACGACGCCGATCTCCTCGATGATTCCGGTGAACATCAGTGGGTCTCCATCTGCAGGGCGTGGGGGAGGCGGGCCGGAGTTCCGGTGCCGCCAGCGGGGAGCGCGCCGGGGCGCGCAGTCACGAGGAGGTCGTCGCCGAGGACCTCGACCGAGCGCAGGCTGAGGCGGTGCGCCCCGGCGATGCTCGGGACGCCGAGGTCTCCGAGCGCGAGGCGGGGGCCGCCCAGCAGCGCCGGGGCGAGGAAGACCAGGTACTCGTCGACGAGTCCGGCGGCGACCAGGGCGGAGGCGAGGGTCGGCCCGCCCTCGACGTAGACGGAGCGGATCTCGGCGGCGTGCAGGCGAGCGAGCACGGCGGCCAGATCGCGATCGCGCTCCAGCATCGCGGCGCGCGGATGGGCGTGCACGCGAGCGCCCGCCGGGACGGGTCGGGTGCCGACCACGACGGGAACCGGCTGGTGGGCGAGCAGCGCGCCGCCGTCGCCCCTGGCGGTCAACGCCGGATCGTCGGCCAGGACGGTGCCGGTGCCGACCAGGATCGCGTCGTGGGAGGCGCGCTGCTCGTGCACGCGCTGTCGGGCTGCGGCGCCGGTGATCCAGCGGCTGCTGCCGTCGGCGGCGGCGGTGCGGCCGTCGAGGGTCGAGGCCCACTTGAGGGTGACGAACGGGCGGTGGCGGCGGGTGGCGGTGAGCCAGACGTGGAGGAACTCCTCCGCTTCGTCGGCGAGGACTCCCTCGATCACGTCGACCCCCGCGTCGCGGAGGGTGCGCCCGCCGCCCGCGGAGCGCTCGCCGGGGTCGGCGACCGCGTAGACCACGCGCGCGACTCCGGCCTCGATCAGCGCGCGGCTGCACGGGCCGGTGCGGCCGGTGTGGTCGCAGGGCTCAAGCGACACCACGGCGGTGGCTCCGGAGGCGGCGCCCGGGGCGAGGGAGGACAGCGCGTCGACCTCGGCGTGCGCTGTCCCGGCTCCGTGGTGCCAGCCTTCGCTGAGGACGCTGCCGTCGGGCGCGAGGATCACGCAGCCCACGCGCGGGTTCAGTCCGCGGGCGGGCCCGCGTTGGGCGAGCGCCAGCGCTCGGCGCATGGCGTGCTCGTAGTCGATCGTCATTCCCGGTCTTCCGTTCGTCGCCGAACTCCGGGGTCTCGATCGGCGGTGCGCGGGCACCGTCGCTCAGCTTCGCGCTGCTGCGCGACGCTCGTGCTGCCTCTCCTCCGGACTTTCACCGTCGGTCCTGGAGTTCCACCAGGTCAACCGCAGCCCCTCGACGGGGTTGCGGTTCGCGGACTGTCACCGCCGGTTCGGAATTCTCACCGACCCCGGAGCACGTGCTGGGGGCCAGCCTACCGACCGCGCGCGGGAGTGAGCATCCGAGCGTCACACTCCCGGCGAGTGGTCGGCTCGGGAACAGGATCAGCTGCTGCACTCGCTCGCGCGCAGCCGCTTCGGTGCCCGTTGCGCCACCGCTGCGGCGGAGCCGACGGGGACACGGGTCATCCCTGGGCCCGTGAGGGGCGCGAGAGCGGCGCGCGCGTCGGTGAACCAGAACGCGAGCCGGAGAACCGCGACTGCGCCGTGGAGGATCGCTGTGCCTTCGATGACGGGGTTCTGCGGCTCCTGCCGCACGTCCGAACCGAGGTCTCGAGTGCTCGGCATATCGCTGTGCTCACTCGTGTCGTCCTGCTCGCCAGTGACGAGCGGTCACCGTGACGATGCCTCTCGAGTCGGACCTGAGTCGCCTCGAAGGATCGCACGGTGACCGCCTCCGCGACGGGACTAGTGGCTCGACACGCTGCGCGTGCCGCGTGTCTTGAGGAGGCTCGCGACGGTCGCCACGGCGATCGTCGTGCCGATGAAGGTGAGCGAGAACCAGATGGGGATCTCGGGGACCCACAGCAGCGGCTGGCCGCCGTTGATGAAGGGCACCTCGTTGACGTGCAGGGCGTGGAAGACGAGCTTCACGGCGATGAAGGCGAGGATGACCGCCAGTCCCTGGCTGAGGTAGACGAGGCGCTCGAGGAGTCCGCCGATGAGGAAGAACAGCTGGCGCAGTCCCATCAGGGCGAAGGCGTTCGCGGTGAAGACGATGTAGGCCTCGTTGGTCAGACCGTAGATGGCGGGGATCGAGTCGAGGGCGAAGACCAGGTCGATGAAGCCGATCGCGACGATCGTCAGCAGCATCGGCGTGACGAAACGCGTCCCGTTCTTCTTCACCGTCAGCTTGTCGCCGTGGTACTCGTCGGTGACGGGCAGGATGCGGCGGACGAAGCGCATGAACGCGTTGTTCGAGGGATCTCCGTGGTCGCCCTTGATCTGCTGGTAGGCGAGGACGAAAAGCAGCGCGCCGAACAGGTAGAACACCCAGGAGAAGTTCTCGATCAGCGCCGCCCCCACGGCGATGAAGATGCCGCGCATGATCAGGGCGATCACGATGCCGATCATCAGCACCTTCTGCTGATAGATCTTCGGCACGGCGAAGCCGGACATGATGATCAGGAAGAGGAAGAGGTTGTCGAGCGACAGCGCCTTCTCGGTGAGGTAGCCGGCGAAGTACTCGCCGCCGTAGCGCCAGTCGGAGACGATGCCGATGCCGACTCCGAAGAGCAGGGCGAGGCCGATGTAGAAGGCGGACCAGCGGGCGGACTCGCCGATGGTCGGTTCGTGCGGCTTCCGCACATGGACGAAGAACTCGTAGACGAAGAAGGCGATCGTCACAGCGATCGTGATGAGCCAGACGGTGGTGGTGACCTGCACGGACGTACTCCAAAGGGGTTCAGTGTTCGGAACGACACCAAGGTCTCCTCCGTTCTAGCGCCGACCAACGAGGTGTGGCGACTGGAACCGATGGCCCGGAGCGTGGATTCACACTCGTAGTGACGGGCACATCGCGGACGGGAGTACTCCCCTTGCTGCGCCCGATTCTAGGGGCCAGCTCGACTCCCGAAGCTGGGAGGATGCCGGGGTGGCGCGTGGCCTGTCGTGCTGGCGGGTTCCGCCGCCGTGCGGGGCATGACTCCTCGGCGGTGACGCGGACCGGAACGGCGACGAGCTCTGCCGTCGCGGACGACGAGCAGGTCGAGGCCGGCCGTGTCCGTCCGCGGTGACCCGTGCTGGGTCGCGACGACGGTGGACGACGACGGGACACGCGCGTCGATGGCGACGCGGCAGCTGATCCTTCGTCCGGCGGATACGCCTCCGAGAGCGTTGCCTGCGGGATCCCGCTAATCAGTGGCCGAGATGTTCGTGCGCCGGCTGATCATCGCGAGCGAGGGCGCGCGGCCCTTCTCGATGTGGGTGAAGGCGGTCGACTCGGCGAGCCGGTCGTTGCCGGATCGGATCGCGTCGAGGAGGCCGTGGTGCTCCTCGGACTGCTGGCGCTGGTCGCGAGCGCTGGTGAGGTAGAACAGCCAGGTCATCCGGCCGGTGACCGCGCGCATCAGCGAGGCGAGCAGGGCACTGCCGGCGACCTCGACGATCGCCTCATGCACGACGGTCGAGGTCTCGGCGACCTCCAGCCAGTCCTCGCTGTCCAGCGCGCGGTGCTCCGCGTCGATCGCGTCGAGCAGCGGCTGGAGCGATGCGCCGGCGGAGACGGCCTGAGCGGCCAGGCGCGCGCCCAGCGTCTCGAGGCCGAGCCGTACGTCGAACAGCTCGACGACGTCCTCGGTGCTCCACTGGGCGACGCGGGTGGAGCGTCGGGGCAGCATCCGCACGAAGCCCTCGTGCGCGAGTTGCGGGACGGCCTCGCGCACCGGCAACCGCGACACGTGGAGCTCAGCGGCGAGTGAGGCCTCGACCAGCCGCGACCCCTGCGGATAGTGGCCGAGGATGATCTGTCGGCGCAGCCTGCGGTAGGTCTGGCTCGCGAGCGACTCCTCGGTGGTGGCGAGTGTCATGACGGTCCTCCTCGCGACGCCGGCCCCACCATTCAACACGCTCAGCCGCCGGGCCGGCTGCGCTCCTCCGGCAGGGGCGGGCAGAGCTGTCGGGTCGGCTGGTCGTGAGGCGGGCGCCCAGGTCCTCCTCGCGTCCTGCGCAGCCGAGGCGGATCACCACGGCCGCGGCGCTGAGGACGCTGCCTGCCGGCCCTCGGCGGAGGCGAGTCCCCGGGCGGGCAGGACCGCGACGATCTCGGTGCCGCCCGCCCCCGGGCGCGAGCGGCGGCGCGCTCGGGGGCGCTTCAGGTGGCGACGGCGATACGCATCAGACCGTCACCGGAGTCGCCGAGAGCAGGACGGCGGACCCCACATCGCGGAGGCGGGCGAGATCGATCAGCGCCGCCGCGACCGCGAGGTCCTGAGCGGCGAGGCCGACGGAGTCGAACACCGTGATCTCCGCCGCGCTCGCGCGGCCCGGTGCGGTGCCCGCCACCACGTCCCCCAGCTCGCGCAGTCCGTCGAGCGAGCTCAGCGCGCCCTCGGCGATGGCCTGCACGAGATCACCGGACTTGGCGCGGGCCGTCGCGGCGCTGTCGACGACGAGCGTCCCGATTGCCATGGCCGCGGAGTCGAGCTCGCGGTGCGTCGGGCGGGGCCGCGCGCCGACGGCGTTCAGGTGCTGCCCGGGGTGCAGCCAGGATCCCCGCACGATCGGATCGACCGAGGGGGTGAGGGTGCAGAGGATGTCGCTCGTCGCCGCCACCTCGCGCGGATCGGCCGCGATCCTCACGGGACGGCCCACCGCCTCCGAGAACCGGTCGAGCGTGGTGGAGGACCGCGACCACACCACGATCTCTCCGACGGAGGCGACGGCCGTCAGGGCTCGGACGTGTTCGACGGCGAGATTGCCGGCGCCGATCAGCCCGAGCACGCTGCTGTCGGGGCGGGCGAGGTGCCTGGTCGCGACCGCGGAGGCGGCGGCCGTGCGGGCCCGGGTGATCAGCGCGCCGTCGAGCACCGCGACGCACTCGCCCGTCCGCACTGAGGTGACCAGGATCGTCGAGCGCTGCGTCGGCAGTCCCCGTGCGGAGTTCCCGGGCAGGTCGGCCATCAGCTTCACGGCTGCGAGGCCGAGTGCGTCGGAGCGGACCGCCATCGGCAGGATCAGTCCGTCGTCCTCGCCCGAGAGAGCCGTGGGGGCGGGCTGGTCCAGAACCCCCGAGCCGAGGTCGGCGAACACCTCCTCGACGATGCCGAGGACGTCGACGTCGGGAAGCAGGCCCGCGATCTGCTCGGAGGCGAGGACGAGGGTCATCGGCGCGCGCCGGCCGGTGCGGAGCCGCTGAGTTCGGCGAGTGAGGGCGCGGAGGTCACGAGTCCGGCTTCGGCGAGGATCCGCATCCAGCGGTCGGAGGCAGCCTCGTCGATGACGGTCGTGTCCCAGACTCCGCCCGCCGCCATCTCGTCGGCGGCCTCGTGCAGGAGCACGGAGTCGCGGTCGGGCCAGCGGGCGGCGAGCACCGCGTCGATCTCGGGTCCGGCCCGACCGGCGGTGATCCTCTGCATGGCGGTCTCGATCGCGTCGACGAAGCGGCCCGTCCGGTCGGCGAGCTCCTCGACGCGGTCGGTGCGGGTGTAGTAGACGCTGTTGGGCATGACGCCCGCGTCGAGATGGCGGAAGACGATCCGTCCGCCGTCGGCGGCGACGAGCTCCTTCGCCGACAGCAGATCGAGCACGATCGCGTCGCCGAGGCCGTCGCGGTAGAGCTCGAGCATCATCGCGGTCGAGAGATCGCGCACCCACCGGGTCGCCGATACGTCGAGTCCGGCCTCGCGGATCAGGCCCGCGGTGAACTCGAACGGAGCGCTGCCGCCGGCGCCGGGAGCGAGGGCGACCTTGCCGGCGAGCCAGCCGAGCCCCGCGGGACCGGAGGCATCGCGGGCGACGACGGTCATCGGGAAGCGGTGGTTGAGCTGGCCGACGACGGTGAGCTTCCGGCTCGTGCCGGCGTACATCCCCGGTACCCAGAGGCCGCCCAGCGCGAGGTCCGCGGCGCCGGAGTCGAGGTCGTCGAGCACACCGGTCCAGGGGTCGCAGGCAGTGGCGGTGACGGTCAGGTCGCGCTCGGCGAACAGGCCGCCGACGTCGGCGACGTACTCGGGGAGGTAGTTGAGTCCGTTCGCGGTGGCCGAGACGGTGAGGGTGTCCATGGTGCTCCTTGTGGGGTGAGCCCTCGACGCCGGAGCGCCGGGGGCGTGGAAGGGGTCAGTGGGCGGCGGCGATCGCGTTCTCGTTGACGTCCTCGAGCGAGCGTCCCCGGGTCTCGGGGGCGAAGCGGGAGGCGACGACGAGCACCGCGTACATCACTGCTGCGAGGCCGAAGACTCCGGCGAAGGCGAACGTGCCGTAGAGCGCGACCGCGAGGAACGGCATGACCGCTCCGGCGATGTTGCCGATGCCGTTGACGATCGAGGCTCCGGAGGCGCGGATCGCCGTCGGGAAGACCTCGGCCGTCCAGGTGGCGAGCGTGGTGTTGGTGACCATCGTGAAGAACTGGAACAGTGCACCGAGCACGAGGATTGCTCCGGTGCCGTTTCCGAAGCCGGCGAAGGCGAGCGCCGTGAGGCAGCCCAGCACTCCGGCGGCGCCGACCGCGGTGCGCCGACCAACCCGTCCCGCGATGAGGGCTGCAGTGGTCGCTCCGAGCAGCGATCCGACGTTCATGATCATCGTGTAGAGCAGGCTCTGCGAGACGGAGTAGCCGCGCTCGACGAGAAGGGTGGGCATCAGGAAGTTCAGGGTGACCTGGGAGCCGAACGCCATCCACGACGCGACGCCGAGGGCGGCGGTGCGGCGGATCACCGGACGGCTGAAGACGGCGGCGGGGGAGGCGGACATCCGCGCGGGGAGCAGATCGTCCTGCGTCAGCTCCACGGGTGGACGGACGCCGGTAGGAGTGAGCGAGTTCGAGGAGAGGACGGCGAGGGAACGGTTGGCGTCCTCGACACGGCCCTGCGACAGCAGCCAGCGCGGGGTCTCTGGCAGCTTCCGGCGGTAGAAGACGACCAGCAGAGCGGGGACGGCGAGGATGACGAACGACCAGCGCCAGACCGTGTCGGGTCCGCCGAGCGGGGTCTCCAGCGGTCCGAGCAGCAGGAGGAACAGGCCGTAAGAGAGGAAGTTGCCCAGGCCGCCGGCGCCGACGTTGACGGCGCCGATCGCGGTGCCGCGGAAGCGGGTCGAGACCATCTCCGAGAGCATCACGAGCCCGATCATGAACTCGCCGCCGATGCCGATCCCGACGATGAGGCGGCTGACGAGCAGCATCTCGTAGTTCACGGCGAGGGCGCTGATCAGGCCGCCGAGCGTGTAGATCAGCAGGTTGAGGCTGAGCGAGAAGCGGCGGCCGTAGCGGTCGGCGAGGTAGCCGGCGAGCACGCGCCCGATCAGGCCGCCGATGACCGTCGCCGTATTGATCGTCGTGAGCTGGATGTCGCCGATCTGCAGCGTCTGCTTGATGTGGCTGCCCATGGCGCCCACCGAGTTCTGCTCGAGGGTGTTGAAGAACTCCCCGGCGAGGATCAGCAGGAACACCCAGAACTGCGCACGAGTGAATCCGATGGAGTCGAGGACGGAGGCGACCGAGTGGCCGGAGGCGGGCGGAGCGGTGGTGCGGGATACAGCAGTCATGTGTAGCTCCCAGCGGGGCGAGGTGTGGGGCGGCTTCGAAGGAGAGGCTGCCGCGAGGACACGTCTTTTGTATCCCGGATGTGGTTTCCGGCAGGTTTCGCCCTTGCTACAACCTCAGCACAACCTGTTTTATCGAGCCCTCTGTCCTCTCCGTGCGCGCAGGCCGTTCCGCTTCTGTATACAGAAGGCGACATCCGCCTCGCGTCGGACGTGTGCGGTCGACCGGACGCTCGACTCCGCTTCTGCCGCGCCCGCGCCGAGGGGACGCTCGCCTTGACCGGCAGCCGCTGACCGGCAGCCACTGGCCGGCAGCCACTGACCGGCAGCCGGTCGCGGTCCGACGAGCGGCCCGATCCTGACGGACGCGTGCCCGCGCGAGGACAGGCGCTCGCAGGGGCTCGCCGGAGGCGGCGCGGTGTCAGTGCCGGTGCTCGTCCACCCAGCGCGGGAAGGGATCGGCGAAGGACGCCCAGGCGTCCGGCCCGGCGAGCAGCTCGCGGGGCGTCAGGAGGCAGCCCGACAGCACGTCGGCCAGCGCGCGCTGGTCGAGGTCCACTCCGAAGAACGCGATCTCTTGGCCCAGCGGCGCGTCGACGTCCCAGCTCCGCAGGCTCGTCGGGTCGAGCGCGAGCACGTCGCCGGCGACCGACCACGACCCCACCCGGTCGGCGCGGGTCGCGAGGCGGACCAGCCCGCGCGAGCGGAGGATCCGGCCCACCTTCTCCGGGACCAGCTCGCCGGCCACGGCTGCGCTGAGGCGCGCGGGGTGGAAGGGCAGCGGATCGCGGAAGACGAACTCCTGCACGCTCGTCGAGCGTGGCCGGGAGGTGCCGTTCAGTGCGCACTGCCAGCCCATGGACGACGCGAGCGCGTGCGCGCGGCGGGGGAGGAGTCTCCGCGTCGCCGGCCGCTCGTGGGCGGTGATCACCTCGGCGGAGGGGGCGATCGCGTGGAGGAGGTCGAGGACGAGCGCGCCGTCGTCGGTCACCGGGGCGTCGATCGGGTCGGTGAGGGCGATCATGCTCGCGAACTCCAGGCGCGCTGCGAGGCGCTCGCCGGCGTCGGCTGAGGGGCCGCCGCTGCGGCAGAGCACGCGCAGGATCTCGGCCGCCGAGGTGACGGCGACCACGTCGAGCAGTGCGATCCGCGTGTCTCCGGGGTGCCGCTGCGAGCAGAGGTGCTCGAGGACGAGCCCGATCTCGAGCGGGTCGGCCCCGGGGTCGAGGGCGACGACGGTGTGTCCGCGCCGGCCGTCGTCCGCTTGCGCGGCGAGACGGTGGGCCAGCTCATCGGCGAACTGCGGGCCGTCGGAGCCGGGCAGGTCGAGGTCGATGTCGATCGCGCCCTCCGGCTGGCCGGCGAGTAGGGCGGCCGTGCGGGAGGCATCGCGCGCGTCGGTCGCGCTGACCAGCGTGACGGCGAGGACGGGCGGCAGGGGGACGAAGGGCTCCATGGCGGGTTACTCTATCGATAACCGTTATCAATAGAGAGCAGGGTCGCCGTGAAGGTCCGCAATTCCCTCAAGTCGATGAAGAGCCAGCCCGGGTCTCAGGTGGTCCGCCGCCGTGGGCGGGTCTTCGTGATCAACAAGCTGAACCCGCGCTTCAAGGCGCGTCAGGGCTGACGACGACGGGAGGGGCCGTCCGCGGCGGACGGCGCCCTCCCGTCGCGGCTCCGCTCAGTGCTCGTCGTAGTGATCAGCGTGCACTGCGTGCTTGTGGCCGTCGTGCACGTAGTCGATGTGGTCGTCGTGCGAGACGGCCTCGTGGCCGCAGGCGTCGCCGTGCTCGTGGTCGGCCGTCGAGTGCTCGGCCTCGGTCTCGTGCTCGTCGTAGTGATCGCCGTGCAGGGCGTGGTGATGCGTGCCGTGCGCGTAGTCGACGTGACCGTCGTGCTGCACGGCCGGGTGGCCGCAGTTCTCGCCGTGCTCGTGCTCGGCGACGGCGTGCTCGGCGTGGATGTCGGTGGTGCTCATGTGTCGTGCCTTTCCGGATGCGGGCGCCGCGGAGGAGCGGCGGCACCCAGCTGACCAGAGTTATAAACACATTGCAATAGATGCGCCCAATTGAGAGCGATGATCGTCATCGCCAGGGCCGGTCAGCCTTCGAGCGCGTGCCGCACCGCGTCGTCCACGATGTGGCTGACGTGCGTGTCGGCGACCGAGTAGTGCGCCTCCCGGCCCACCCTCTCCACCGCCACCAGCCCCGCCGAGCGGAGGGTGCGCAGATGCTGCGACACGAGCGGCTGCGAGAGCCCGGTCACCTCGGCCAGCCGGCCGACGGTCGAGGTCTCCTCGGCGAGGGCGCGTAGCAGTCGCAGCCGCGAGGCGGAGGACAGCACCTTGAAGAGCTCTGCGGCGGGTTCGAGATCCTCGGTCATCCGCTCATGTAACCAGAGGTGCATGCGCCGTGTCCGCGCGGGCCGGGGCGCGCCTCCGACTACCCTCGGTGCGATGGACGAGGACAGGTACGGGCAGGACGTGCTCGCCGGTGACTGGCGGGCGAGGAACAGGGTCGAGGTGGCCGTCGTCGAGGCCGAGCGCGACCTGGTGGTCGAGGAGGTCTCCTCCGGTTTCGTCGGCGCCGTGCTCGGCGTCGAACTGCGGATGGTGCGGCTGGAGGACCGGTTCGGTAAGGTCCGCGTCTTCCCGCTCGGGCCCGGCTTCCTCCTCGACGGCAGGCCCGTCTCGCTCAAGGCTCCCGGCCTCAAGCGCGACGCGAACCTCGGCCGCGCCCGCTCCGCCTCCGGCTCGTTCCACGTCGCCGATGCGAAGGCGCGGGTGGCCCTGCCCGGCCGCATCTACGTCGAGGGGCGCCACGACGCCGAGCTGGTCGAGAAGGTCTGGGGCCACGACCTGCGGATCGAGGGCGTCGTCGTCGAGTACATCGAGGGCGTCGACAACCTCGATGCGCTGGTGCGCGAGTTCCGGCCCGGTCCGGGTCGGCGCATCGGTGTCCTCGTCGACCACCTCGTCCGCGGCTCGAAGGAGTCGCGCATCGCCGACCAGGTCGCGGCCGGCCCGCACGGCGCCCACGTCCTCGTCGTCGGCCACCCCTACATCGATGTGTGGCAAGCCGTGAAGCCCGCCCGGATCGGCCTCGAGCGCTGGCCCGAGATCCCGCGCGGCATCGAGTGGAAGCACGGCATCTGCGAGGCGCTCGGCTGGCCGCACGAGGAGCAGGCCGACATCGCCCGGGCCTGGCAGCGCATTCTCGGCCGAGTGAGCACGTTCCACGACCTCGAGCCGGCGCTGCTCGGCCGCGTCGAACAGCTGATCGACTTCGTGACGGAGCCGGCGTGACCCGCGCGGCGTGGCGCGGCCTCTCGCTCGACGCAGCCCTCGTGCTGGTTTTCGCGCTCATCGGCCGCCGCAGCCACGACGAGGGGCCGGCGCTGCTTGGGCTGCTCGGCACGCTCTGGCCGTTCCTTCTCGCACTGCTCATCGGCTGGGCGGTGTCGCGCTCATGGCGAGCACCCGACCGGATCGTCCCCGCCGGGCTCGTGATGTGGGCGGTGACGGTTGCGGGCGGGATGCTGCTGCGGCTCGTCTCGGCTCAGGGCGTGCAGCCGAGCTTCGTCGTCGTGACGGCGATCGTGCTCGCGGTCTTCCTGCTCGGGCGCCGGGCGCTCACCCGGTTGCTCGAGCGCCGCTCCCGGCCAGCGGCCTAGCTGTAGCTCCCGCGAGGTTGTGGATGCCGTCTGCGGGACGTGTCCCGAAACGACCCCGCCGGGCATCGCACCGAGCGCCCGCCGGTGCGTTCGGTGCTCGACGACCGGGCGCAGCGCCGCGGATGCCGCTGCACGGTGAGGCGCGCGGCCGGGGCTGGGAGGATGGGGGGATGACCTCGACGCTGCTCGACCGGATGCCGACGCCCGACGCCGACGGGCGTGTCGATGACGACGCGGTGTACCTGGCCTTCGCCGAGTGGGCGCAGTCGCGGGGCCTGCCGCTCTACCCGGCGCAGGACGAGTCGATGCTCGAGATCGCCTCCGGGTCGAACCTGATCCTGTCGACACCGACCGGGACGGGGAAATCGCTGGTCGCGATCGGTGCACACGCGGCGGCCCTCGCCTCCGGGCGGCGCAGCTTCTACACCGCGCCGATCAAAGCGTTGGTCTCCGAGAAGTTCTTCGCGCTGGTCGACGTCTTCGGAGCCTCCAACGTCGGGATGGTCACCGGCGACTCCTCGGTGAACGCGGACGCCCCGATCATCTGCTGCACGGCCGAGATCCTCGCGAATCTTGCGCTACGGCACGGCGCCGAGACTCCCGTCGACCAGGTCGTGATGGACGAGTTCCACTTCTACGCGGACCCAGCGCGCGGCTGGGCGTGGCAGGTGCCGCTGCTCACCCTCCCTCACGTGCAGTTCGTGCTGATGTCAGCGACCCTGGGCGACGTGACGGCGCTCGCCGCCGACCTGAGCCGCCGCACCGGCCGCGAGACCGCGCGCGTCACCGGCGTGGAGCGTCCCGTGCCGCTGCACTACTTCTACGAGATCGCTCCCATTCACGACTCCATCGAGGAGCTGCTCGCGACGAACCAGTCGCCGGTGTACGTCGTGCACTTCTCGCAGGCCTCGGCACTCGAGCGCGCGCAGGCCCTGACGAGCGCGAACATCGCGACCCGGGAGCACCGCGACCGCATCGCGGAGGTGATCGGCGGGTTCCGCTTCACCACCGCCTTCGGCAAGACGCTCTCGCGCCTGCTCCGCCTCGGCATCGGCGTGCACCACGCGGGCATGCTGCCCAAGTACCGCCGCCTGGTCGAGCAGCTCGCCCAGCAGGGGATGCTGCGGGTCATCTGCGGGACCGACACGCTCGGCGTCGGCATCAATGTCCCCATCCGTACGGTGCTGCTCACCGCGCTGACGAAGTACGACGGCACCCGGATGCGCCAGCTCTCGGCGCGCGAGTTCCACCAGATCGCGGGGCGCGCCGGGCGAGCCGGCTACGACACCGCGGGCACGGTGGTGGTTCAGGCTCCCGAGCACGAGTCCGAGAACCGCAAGGCTCTCGACAAGATGGGCGACGATCCGAAGAAGCGGAGGAAGTGGGTCGCCAAGCGGGCCCCGCAGGGCTTCGTCAGCTGGGGCGAGCCGAGCTTCCGCAAGCTCGTCGACGCGGAGCCCGAGACACTGACCTCGCACATGACCATCACCTCGGCGATGCTGCTGAACGTGATCGCGCGCGGCGGTGACGCCTACGCGAACGTGCACGCGCTCATCTTCGACAATCACGAGCCGTGGAAGCACCAGTTGCAGCTCGCCCGCCGCGCGCTCGGCATCTACCGCACGCTCCGGGAGGCGGGTGTCATCGAGCAGAGCGTCGACGCAGACGGCGTGACACGCATCCGCCTGACCGTCGACCTGCAGCCCAACTTCGCGCTCAACCAGCCGCTCTCGCCGTTCGCGCTCGCGGTGTTCGACGTGCTCGATCCCGAGTCTCCCAGCTTCGCGCTCGACGTGGTCTCGGTACTCGAGGCCACGCTCGACGACCCGCGGCCGATCCTCGGCGCCCAGCAGTTCCAGGCCCGTGGCGAGGCCGTTGCCGCGATGAAGGCGGAGGGGATCGAGTACGAGGAGCGGATGGAGCTGCTCGAGTCGGTCACGCACCCGAAGCCGCTTGAGGAGCTGCTGGAGGCGACCTTCGCGACGTACACGGCCGCGCAGCCGTGGGTGAAGGACTTCGAACTCTCGCCCAAGTCGGTCGTGCGCGACATGTACGAGCGGGCGATGTCGTTCGGCGAGTACACCGCCTTCTACAAGCTCTCGCGCTCGGAGGGACTGGTGCTGCGCTACCTGTCCGACGCGTTCCGCGCCGCCCGGCAGACCATCCCGGACGAGCTGAAGAACGAGGAGCTGCACGACCTGATCGAGTGGCTGGGTGAGCTGGTCCGTCAGGTCGACTCCTCGCTCGTCGACGAGTGGGAGGAACTGGTGAACCCGGCTCGGCACGCGGCGGACCAGTCGATCGTGCCGCCCGCTCCGCGCCGCCTCACCGCCAACCACCGCGCCTTCCGTGTCCTGGTGCGCAACGAGATGTTCCGTCGGGTCACGCTTGCCGCCCTCGACGACCACGAGGCCCTGGGCGGGCTCGACGCGGCCGCCGGCTTCGATGCGGACGCGTGGGGTGCGGCGCTGGACGACTACTACGACGAACACGACCGCATCGGCACCGGTCCGGATGCGCGCGGCCCCGCGATGCTGCTGGTCGAGGAGGAGCCGACGCAGTGGCGGGTACGGCAGATCCTCGACGACCCGGCGGGCGACCACGACTGGGGGATCTCGGCGACCGTCGATCTGGCGGAGTCGGACGAGCAGGGATCCGCCGTCGTCCGCGTCACCTCGGTGGGCCGGCTGGACTGATCAGGGGCTGCGCTTCTGCCGGCGCTTCATCTCGGCGGCGATGTCCGCCTCGGTGATCTCCTTGCGGGTCGGACCCCAGATCGACGCGGCCTGGCCCACGACGCCGATCCCGATGCCGACCATCGGCCAGATCGGCCAGAAGTAGCCGTCGGCGCCCGAGGCGACCCAGACCGCGGTGGTGATCGCCGAGACACTCGCCCAGCCGCCGACCGACCCGAGGAAGTCGCGGCGCCGCTTGACCTCGCGCACGGCGAGCGCGCGTTCCGCGTCTTCGACCCGGGGCCCCTCGATGTCGTCACCGGAGGCGCTCGCCGGTGCGGACGCCGGACTGCGTCGCGCCGAGGGATCCGGGGAACCCCACTCGTTCGTCATGCGGCCAGCCTACGCAGGAGGGCCACCGGGCGGTAAGCAGGGCCTAGCCGTACTGCTCAGGGAGGTTGGTGAGCCGTATGACGGATCGACGTCCGGCCGCTGGATCGACCAACCGGCGCTGCCGGAGAGAAGGGTGACGAAGGCGCTCTGGCTGCGGGTGTTGCCGTCTCGGAAGGGGCGGACCGCGGTGATCTCGCCCCAGTGATCCGCGAGGCCCTCGGCGACGCCGTGGACGTCGCGGCCACGGAGGTAGCCGTCGCCCTCGAGGCGACGGAACTCGAACTCGATCTGACCGGAGATGAATTCCGGCCTGCAGGAGGCGATTCCCCTGCCGCCCGCTTGGAGGTCGACGTCGAGGACCTCGCCGGCGAACGGGGGAACTCGCCGCGTCCCGATCCCGATGCTGCTCGGCGTCCTCGTCATCGGCACCCTGATCACCGTCATCTCGGCCGCCCTTCCCGCGCAACGCGCTATGCGCGTCACTCCGGTCGAGGCACTCAGCGTCCACGGACGGACGGACGGCACGCGGCTCTGTCCCCCGATCGGTCCCCTCAAGAGCCGACATGCATTACTGAGCGATATCTCAGTAAGTTGGGCAAGCGGTTTCGATTCGGACGACCGCGACTCTTCACTCAACGAGACAGGCGTCCATTGCCATGACCAAGAGAGTTCTGCGAGCACTGACGGCCGCTCTCCTCGCCGTCGGCGTGACGACGATCACCGCTCCGTTGGCCTCAGCGTCGATAGTCGATGCTCCGTCCGAGCAGACTGTCGGATTCGGGTTCCGGATCGATGATGAGATCGTTCCGGCCGAAGATCTTCAGACGTGGAGTGTCGACGCTGACGAGCCCGCGGCGACTCCGCCTGGGACGGTTACGCCTCAGCTTATCGACTGGAACCAGTGGTAGGGCTGCTTCAGTCTCAACCACTCCGAAGATCTCTTCGCGGAGTACGTGCACTGGTGGAGCGGGGAGCACTGGGACTACCAGCTGCGGTGCGGACAGCCCGACGATGCGTCGGGTAAGGGCGGATGGGGCTACAAGCACATCCGCGAGGATCACGAACAGAACTGGCAGGACAAGTTCAACGAGGGTCTGGCCCTAGGGTGGGTACCGGAGAGTCAGGGCTTCGAATCGTGGGATGATCTCATGGCCACATCCGGAGGTAACGCCGGTCTCTGGCCTGATCACATGCGCGCTGTCGACCCCAAGGGAGGCACCACGTGCCTCATTGCGATCGGCGTCTTCTACGACGCCTTCTCCGGGGCCGAGCTGGGGACATTCAACTACAGGACCATCTTCTCCAACACGACCGAACGGTTGATCACATCCTTCCCGCAGTCCGGAACCACCTGCCCGAGTAACTACACGCAGCTCTGGTAACCCTCAGCGGGAGCATTGTTGCCGCAAGCCACTTTTGCGTCAAGGCTCCCGGGTGGGTTCCTGATTGAGAACTTTCGATTCACGTCGGCGAAAAGCCACACCGATTTCTCAACCTGATCGAACAGTGCGTTCCCATGCTGAACCCACCTTGTCCTGTCGTCATGATTGTCCCATCCAATCATCGGACGGGTTTTCTCGGCCCACTCTCGATACCACTCGCTGATTTCCTGACGCAAGGAAGCCGGAAGTTCGAGGTCGTCCGCGTCTGAACCGTCGTGACTCACCCCGGCTTCCCAGATCGGCCAATCGTGGCCCCACTCGGGAAAGATGTTGAGCACTCGCCAAGCAGACGATCGCCTCGCACTTGCTCTCTGGATCGCGTCTTCATCAGTTGCCCATTCAGGGACTAGCAACTCCTCCTGCGTGAAGGGATCGATGATTCGCCGATCGACTGCCATGCGGTCCAGCATATGCGCTACCCCAGCAGTCCCGGAATATTCCGCACCGAGATCGTCCCTCGTGAAGCGCCAATCATATCCGGCACCCGGTGGAGCGGAGCTCGGCCACGAGCTCGGGTCCAGGCCGCTGGTTGATCATGCGCACGATTGTGCCGCGCCTCGCGCCAGCAGGCCTCCCCGCCCTAGCGATATATCTTCGATAATCCCGGATAGGGCAGTGTGCCGCAGGCGCGGGCTGCCCGCGCCCGGCGACCCCGAGCCTCTCGCCGCGGCGGGTGTCGCCGGTCGTGGGACTCGTCGCGGGCGGCGGGAGCTCGACGAGGTGGAGGTCGGCTCCAGAGTGTAGAGCCGTCGTCGAGGCGGAGGCGGATGTCCTTCTGCACCGAGCGGGGGACAGCGCGGCCGGAGGTGTCGCGCTCCAGAAGCCCTGCATCCGCAGGTGGGTGTGCAGCGGCGATCCGCTGGAGAAGCGGGTGAGGAGGTTCTTGCCGTGCGTCTCGTCCCCGAGGATCCGCAGGCCGGTGGCAGAGGTGCCGGCCGCGTCCCCGGAGCGCAGCTCGCCCGTGGGGACGGTGCGACCGTCCGCCGCCGGTCCGAGGCGGGCGAGACGATGCCCACTGTCTCCCTGGGGCATCCCTGACCTCTATGAGCCGAGGCTCGTAGAGGTCAGGGAGCGCGCGGGATCAGGCGCCGCGGTACGCCTGCTGGTAGGTCCGCGTGTTGCCATCGGGCGAGGTGACCGCGATGGCCGCCGTCCCCGCTTTGATCGGTGAGAGCAGGGTCACCGTCTTCACGGTGAAGGACTGTCCGGGCTTGACCGACGTCCGCGTCTTCGAGCCGTAGACCGTGGTGATCTCGATCGAGACCGTCTCCGGCCCGTTGTTGACCGCCGAGACGGTCAGCGTTCGGAGCACCGCGAGGCGCTTCGTCGAGGCGGTGGTGGCCACGTCGATCGTCACGGGAGCCGTCTCGGGCAGGTCGAGCCCCACGACCACGGGATCGTGGTCGCTGGAGCGGTAGGCGGAGGTGTCGTAGAAGATCGTCGCGTTGTAGTCGAATCGGCTGTACTCGAGCGCCACCGACTCGCCGCTGTTGATGTTCCAGGTGTCGACACCGGTCACCGTCGCGTCGGCGGCGGGTGAGGCGAACACGTGGTCGAGCGAGCCGACCGCGCCGTCGAACGAGTACGAGTACTTGCCGTCCTTGGCGCCCTGGTCGATGTAGCCCGCGTCGGTGATGACCTTGACCGGGTCCTCCTTCGAGTAGGCGTTGAAGTCGCCGAGCAGGTACACCAGCTCGGTGGCCTTCTCGGCGCGGAGGCGGTCGGCGAAGGCCACGAGGGCGGTCGCCTGCGCGACGCGCGACGCGTTCGACGCGCCCTGGCCGTCGCCCTGATCCGCGTCGGCGCCCGAACCGGAGCCCTTCGACTTGAAGTGGTTCACGATCGCCACGAACTCGCTGGCGGAGTCGCCGATCAGGCGGAACTCCTGCGCGAGGGGCTTCCTGGCGTTCGAGAAGTTCACCGTGTCGTTGAGCACGACCGACTCGCCGACGGGCTCGATCGCGGACTTCTTGTAGATGAAGGCCGTGCGGATGACATCCTCGTCCGCGAGCGCGGGGAGTGCGGCGGGGGAGGGGACGTAGGCCCAGACCTCGGAGCCGAGTGCCGCGTTGAGTGCGGCGGTCAGCGTGGCGAGGGCCTCGTCGCGGGGTTCGCCGAACTTGGCCGAGTTCTCGATCTCCTCCAGCGAGACGACGCCGGCGCCGAGGGAGTTGATCGCGGTCACGATCTTGGCCTGCTGGCGCTCGAGGTCGTCGGCGTTCGCCGCTCCGCGGGCATCGCAGCCGCTGTTGACCGTGACGGGATCGCCGTCGCGGTCGGTGTAGAACGTGCAGCCGGCGATCGAGTCGCCGGTGGTCGTGAAGTAGTTCAGCACGTTGAAGGAGGCGATCGACACGTCGCCGCCGACCGCCTCGGGCTGCGCCTGCCGGGTGTTCGCGAACGTGGCGGGCTGCACCTCGGCGGCGTTCTCGACGGTCAGCTGCGTGGTCGGCTGGAAGGCCCAGCCGCCGTTGCGGTAGTCGAGGACGACGGGGCGGCTGAAGACGGCGGGAGCCCCGACGCGGATCGGCTCGGTCGGCGTGAGGTAGGGCAGGGGGATCGCCTTGTTCGCCGCGGCGCCGAGGAAGTTCAGGGAGGCGCCGTCGTCGAGGGTGATCGCGCGGGCGGCATTGTCGGCCACGACCGCGGCCAGCTCGGCGGAGCCGGGTCGTGCGACCTCGGTCGGCGTGAGCAGCGGCGTCTCACCGGCGGCCAGGCCGATCGAGCCGAAGCTGTTCAGGTCGAAGGTGTCGGTGACGGTGTACGCGCCCTGGGGAGCGATCAGCATGCTCTCGAGCACCTCGCGCTCGGCGTCCGTGCGGGGCACGGTCACGGCGGCGGGCACGGCAGCGGCGGCGGGGCCGTCGAGTCGCACCACGGCCGCGGCCGAGGTCGGCGTGAGCTCGGTGAGTCCGTTGTACTCGCTGACGACGCCGGTGATCCGCAGGTGGTCGCCGACCGCGACGGAGCCCACCGAGGCGGAGGAGAAGACGAAGACCGCGTCGGAGGCGGTGCGTGCGCTCTCGCCACCGGTTCCCGCGGTCTGGATCACGTAACCGTTGTAGCCGCCGGACGGGTAACGGGCGGTGACCACGCCGGTGGTGGTGACGGTGCGGCCGACGAGAGGGGACGCGTCTCCGGTGCCCTGGATCTCGCGGACAGCGACGGTCGGGACCTCGGCGGGCGGGGTCGTCGGCGGCGTGGTCGGCTCGGGCGAGCCGCCCGCGCCGGCCGTCTGCGGGGTCGGTGCGCCGAGGGCGAAGTCGGCGGCGTTGACGTCGGTGTCGCCCGTCGTGGTCTCGGCTCTGGCGATCGTCTGCGTGAGCGAGGGGGCCGTCGCGACGGCCGACTCGTAGGTGTTCGAGCTGCCGTAGCCGACGAGGTCGAGCACGGCGTCCGGCTGGTCGGCCGCGCCGGTGGGAGGGGCGGCGAGCGGAGACACTCCGTCGACCAGGAAGAGCGTGCCTCCCGCTGCGGCCATGTTCAGCCCGTTGGCGCTCTGGTCGGCGGCGGGCAGCGCTGCGCCGCTGGTCCCGTTGCTGGCGCCCGCGAGGAGGAAGTGCCCGCCCGCGGGCACCGCGCCGGTGAGCGGGACCGTGGTGGTCGGGGCGGCGGTGCCGGTCGCCGAGCGGTACTGGATCGAGAGCCCGCCGAGCGCGATCTCGGCACCGGTCGGGTTGTACAGCTCGACGTAGCGGTTGCTGTAGGCGGCTCCGGCCGAGCCGCCGCGGGCGAAGACCTCGCTGATGACGAGAGCGTCACCGGCAGGGGCGGCCGAGACCGGGGCAGCGGCGAGCGGAGTCGCGACGAGGGACAGGCCCGTGAGGGCGGCCAGACCGAGGCCGCGCCTGCGTCGGCGGCCGGGCTGGGGGGAGGCGTCGGGCATGGTGGTCCTCTCGATCTCCGCTCGATCGAGCGGTCGCGGCATCGTCGCTGCGCGGCGCGGCAGCCGAACCCCGGAGGGGCGGGCATCGCCACGCTATGCACTGCGGGTGCCCGGCCTGTGAACCGGACGTTTCATGAACGTAAACTCATCCACCGACATTCGGACGCCTGCGGTACGGATCAGTCGCCGACGAGCCGGTCCGTGCTCGCCGGCCACGCCTCGTCATCGTGCTGCCACGGCAGCACGGCGACGATGCCGTAGAGGTCCTGCAGGACTCCGGTGTCGAACTCGGCACTGCGGACCGGCCCACCGTCGCCGTGCACGACCGGCGACGGGCCGGCGTGCGAGAACCGGATCGACATCCCGAGCGACTCCCAGTAGCGGGCCACGCGCCGGGCGTCCTCTGCCGGATCGACGCCGAAGGGGGCCCAGACGTCGAACCCGAAGGCCGAGGCGGCGCCCAGCGCGGAGGAGACCTCCTCGGGCGGCGTCGAGAACGGCACGCCCTCGAGCTGCTCCCGCGTGGCCACGACGAGATCCACGACCCTGTCGGCGGCAGCCTGCGCGGCGTCTGAGATCGCTGCGTCCGGCATCGCGTTCCCCCAAGGCTCTCGACCATCATGGCATTGATCAACCGGGTGCAGAAAAACGGCGGCGGTGCCCGGCTCGGCGGTCGTGCGGATTCTCGCGGCGGGCACCCGGCTTCGCCCGGCACACTCATCCGATGATCTCCATCGAGCTGGCTCGAGCGCTGCGCACCTCCGGCCTGCGCTGGACCCCCGCCACCGGCGACCGTTTCCGCATCGAGCGCGAGGGTTTCGACGGCGACGTCTTCACCGTGAGCGACATGACCATCGAGGCGCACGAGTATCCGAGCGGCACCGAGCTGGGCTTCAACGGCACCACCGAGTGGGCGCTCGACTCCGTCTCGCTGGAGGACTCGCTCTGGCTGCCGCGCGAGGACCAGCTGCGCGAGCTGCTGCGCGGCACGTTCCGATCGCTCCAGCGCATCATCGCCGACGGTGAGGTGCGCTTCGTCGTCGAGGCGGAGTTGAGCGGCCGACCCCACGAGTTCGAGGCGCTGACGGCCGAGAACGCCTACGCGGAGGCGCTACTCACGCTGGTCGGCTCGGTCGCGGTCGATCTTGATGACATGGACGAGCCCGTCTGACCGCGCGGCGGAGCCGCCGGACGCGTCAGGAGGCGGCCTTCGCGGGTGTGCTCTTCCTCGTCCTCGATGTCTTCTTCGTGGGCGTCTCGGCGGTCGCGGGAGCCTCCTCCGTCGTTTTCGCCGCGCCGGTCTTCTTCGCTGGCGTCGTCCGCACCGGACCCTTCTTCGCTGGTGTCTTCTTCGCCGGTGTCGTCGTCGTGGTGGTGCTCGTCTTCGCCCCGGGCTTCTCCGCGCCCGCGTTCGTCGCCGCGCCGTCACCGACCCGGGCGCCGCGGCTGCGCTCGACCGAGCGCTTGAGCGCCTCCATCAGATCGAGCACCTCTCCGCCGCCCTCCTCCTCCGCAGAGTCGCCGAAGGTCGCGGCGGTGTCGAGCGCGTCGCCCTGGTCGATCTTCGCGTCGATGAGGGTGCGCAGTTCCTCCTGGTAGGCGTCGTGGAACTTCGCGGCGTCGAAGTCCTCGGAGTAGGAGTCGACGAGGTTCGCCGACATCTCGAGCTCGCGGGCCGCGATCCTCGTCGTCCCCTGCAGCGCTGGGAACTCCACCTCGCGGACCTCGTCGGCCCACAGCAGTGTCTGCAGCATGAGCGTCGTGCCGCGCACGCGGAGCGCGGCGAGACGCGTCTTCTGCCGCAGGGCGAACTCGACGATCGCCGTGCGGTCGGTCTGCTCGAGCGTCCGCCGCAGCAGCACGTAGGCCTTGGGCGAGGAGGAGTCGGGCTCGAGGATGTACGCGCGGTCGAACATGATCGGATCGACCTGCTCGCTCGGCACGAACTGCACCACGTCGATCTCGCGGTCGCGCTCCTCCGGCAGCGCCTTCAGCTCGTCCTTGGTGAGCACGACCGTGCGCTCGCCGTCGTCGTAGGCCTTGTCGATGTGGTCGAAGCCGACCACCTCGCCACAGACCTCGCACCTGCGCTGGTAGCGGATCCGTCCGCCGTCGCGGTCGTGCACCTGGTGCAGTGCGATGTCGTGGTCCTCGGTCGCGCTGTAGACCTTCACCGGCACGTTGACCAGGCCGAAGGTGATCGCGCCCTTCCAGATGGCTCGCATGGGCTCAGTGAACACCGTGTCCTCTGCGGCTGGAAGCCCTGGCGCCCCTCAGGCGACCCCGGACCGTCGAGGGCGCCCGTCGGAGCGGGCTGTCTCGACGGTCCGGGGGTCCCGTCACGACGGCGGGCGGGAGTGGAGGGCAGCGACGATCAGGCGAGCGCATTCGGCGGGCGGGTCGCGATCGGACCAGACCTCGGCGTCGTAGCGTACGTCGGCGTGCACGGCGTCGGCCTGGCGCGCGGCCATGCCCGGAGTCCGGTCGCCGCGCGACACCTCCCGCGCGGTCGCGACCGCGGGGCTGCAGCGTACGCCGACCCAGAGCACGTCGAGCCCCGCGAGGTGGCCGCGAAGCCGATCCTGCGAGGCGCCTCCGTCGAGCAGTACGTCCTCGAGCACGATCCCGGCGCCGGAGCGGGCCGTCGCGGCGAGGCCGGCCAGCCAGGCCGCCTCGAGCCGGCGGAACCCGTCGCCGAGCGCCACCTCGCCGTCCTCCCCGTACGAGACTCCGTTGCGGCCGCCGTCGAGGTGCGGCGGAAGGGCGTCGACCAGATCGTCGATCGAGAAGCTGAGCCAGGGCTCGGAGAGCACGGCCTGGAGGTGGCGGGCGATCGTGCTCTTGCCCGAGCTCGATCCCCCGTTCAGGACGATCAGGTCGGGAGTCACAGGAGGTCCTTCCGGCGGCGGATTCCGGCAGCTTAGCCGCCCGGCGCCGACGGAGCCGCCCGGTCGTCGTGCAACACGACGGCCGGGCGGCTCCGGACGGGGACGCTCAGCGCTCGGCGCGCGGGCGGCGGGCCCGGGCGAGGGCGATGCCTCCGGCTGCGAGCAGCAGGGCGCCGAGACCCAGCGGGAGGCCGATGTCGGCTCCTGTCGAGGGCAGCGGCGGGCGGGCACCGGGGTGCGGCGCCACGGCGGTCGGCGTGCTGCTCGGCGTCGGCTCCGCGGTGGGAGCGGCGGTGGGCGGAGTCGTCGGCTGCGCGGTGGGAGCCGCGGTCGGCGTCTCCGTCGGCTCCGGGCTCGGAGCCGGGTTCTTCTCGGCGTCGATCGCCGAGGTGTCCGCGGCGAGCGAGGCCGTCACGAACGCGATGGCCTTCGAGGTGATGCCGAGCGCCTCCTGGCTGATGTTGTCGATGTCATCGGCTGCCGAGTGGTACTGGGGGTCGTGGGTGATGCCCGCTGTGCCGCCGAACAGCGCGACTTCCTCCTCCGTCTTGACATCGTCGGCGCCGGTGAAGAGTCCCGAGGAGGGGATGCCCACCGAGATGAAGCCGTCGTAGTCGCTGCGGCCGTCGAACGCCGTATCGATCCAGGGCTGATCGATGGAGTCGAAGTAGTCGGTGAACGCCTTCTCGGTCGCGATCGAGCCGGCGGGCACCTCGACGGGAGCCTCGTAGGTGGACTGGTCGGCGTCGTAGACAGAGACCACGTAGTTCGGCGAGGCGACCATGTCGAAGTTCATGTACGTCGCGATCGCCGCGGCGTCCTCCTCCGTCAGAGAGTCGACGTAGGTGTAGGAGCCGACGAGGCCGACCTCCTCGGCGCCCCACCAGGCGAAGCGCACCGCGTTGGCGGTCTCGCCCGCGGCGGCGAGTTGCACGGCGGTCTCGAGGAGTGCCGCCGAGCCGGAGCCGTTGTCGTTGATGCCGGGGCCCTCGGGCACGCTGTCGAGGTGCGCGCCGAGCATGACCACGTTCTCGTGGTCGCCGCCCGCCGTCTCGGTCACGAGCGAGAACGTCTCGACATCGGTCGTCGTCTGCTCGATCAGCACGCCGGCGCTCGCGGGGAGCGCAGCGAGCAGAGCACTGCCCTCGGCCTGAGTGACGCCGACTCCCGGGATCGCGGCGGTGTCCTGTCCGCCGTAGGTGCCGTTCAGGGCGTCGCCTGGAACGTTGTCGTAGATCAGGATCGCCGAGGCTCCGGCGGCTCCGGCGGCGATCGACTTCTCGAGGAAGCTGCACGTGCCGCGGCTGACGAGCGCGATCGCGCCGGTGGCGTCGAGGCCGGTCCACGCGTCGGCGGTGCAGCCGAGGGGGTCGACCGGAGTGAGGAGCTCTCCTGTCACACCGCTCTCGGGCGTTGAGGGCGTGAACTCCATCGGAATGCCGACCGCGCCGGTGGCGGTCGTCAGGGTGAAGGCCCCGATGCTCTGGGTCGCTGTGACGAACTCCTGCCGCTCGGTCGTGTAGCCGGCGGTGGCGAGGACCGACTCGATGTACCGGCCGCTCTCCTCATAGCCGGGAGTGCCGATCGCGCGGGTGCCGCCATGGGTGTCCGCGATCGACTGGAACGCCTCCACGTGGGTCATGATGCCGTCGACCGTCACGGTCTCGGCGAAACCGGCCGGCTCGACGGCGCTGGCCGCGGGCACGAGCGCGGCGCCTGCGACGAGGGCGCCGGCGCCGATCATCGCGCCGGCGCCGATCAGTGAGCGGGCCCGGCGGGCGCCGTCCGCTCGGATGGTGGTGGTTCGCGCCACGAGGGCCCCCTTGGTGTCGAGAACGGGCCGTCGCCTCGACGACCCGGCCGCGCCCCTCCTGAAAACTGGGAGGGAATCGCGTGTTCTGCGAGGGTATTCACAGGAAACAGAGCGGTCCATCCCCCCTCCCGCGAGAATTCACAGGCCGGAAACACGGCGATCACCGGCGGAGCCGGCGCTCAGGCGGTCGCGGGGCTCTCGGCCCACTCGCGGAGCATCGCGAGGGTCTCCACCGGCGCGTCGCGGTGCGGGCTGTGCCCGGCTCCGGCGACGACCGTGTACCGCACCCGCGGACCGGCGCGGAGGACCTCGGCCGCGAGGGCCGGCGGGAAGAAGGTGAAGACCTGCGGATCCCCTGCCAGGACCAGCACCGGGATCCGCAGCGCGGGCACGTCGTCCAGCAGATCCCACGGGTCGTTGTCGTCGATCGCGGCCGCGATGGAGGCGGGGTCGGCCGCGTGCGCCGCCGCCGCCTTCTCGGCCAGGTCCCGCTCGTGCCAGAGCGGATGCGCCGCGGCGCGCTCGTCCGGGCTGATCGTGAGATCAGCCAGCTCGCTCGCCCGCACCTCGGCCGCCTGCTCGCGGCTCAGCCGCAGCACGGGGTCGAGCAGCGCGAGTCGTCGAGCCCAGCCGCCCGCGCGCGCAGCGGCCCGGACGGCGACCGCGCCGCCGAGGGAGTGCCCGACGACGAGATCCCACGGCCCACCACCACTCGCGAGGACGTCGTCGGCGTAGTCGTCGTGGCGCGACGAACCTCCGCGCGGCCCCTCGCCGTGACCGCGCAGGTCCGGTGCGCAGACCGTCCAGCCTGCGGCGGTCAGCGCCTCCGAGACCCGCCACCATGTGCCGGCGGCACCGCCGAGCCCGTGCAGGAGGAGAGCGGTCCGCGTCGTCATGACGCCAGGGTAGGGCGCGTCAGTCCAGTCGGGGGTCGCGCCCGGTGCGCTCTCCGGTCGCGAGCCCCGCGATTCCTGCCAGATCCTCGCCGTCGAGCTCGAAACCGAACACGTCGAGGTTCTCGCGGATGCGCTCGGGAGTGACGGACTTGGGGATCACGACCACGCCGAGCTGGAGGTGCCAGCGCAGCACGACCTGCGCGGGCGAGACCGCGTGCTTCGCCGCGATCCGAGCGAGCACCGGCTCCTCGAGCAGACGTCCGCGCGCGAGCGGCGACCAGGCCTCGGTCACGATGCCGTGCTCGGCGTCGAACGCGCGCAGCTCCTCCTGCGGCAGTCGCGGGTGCAGTTCGACCTGATTGATCGCGGGCACGACCCCGGTCTCGTCGAGCAGTCGCTGCACGTGCTCGGGGGCGAAGTTCGAGACGCCGATCGAGCGGGCGCGCCCCTCGCGCTGGAGCCGCTCGAGCGCACGGTAGGTGTCGACGTAGCGGTCGCGGGAGGGGATCGGCCAGTGCACGAGGTAGAGGTCGACGTAATCGGTGCCGAGCAGCGCCAGACTGCGGTCGAAGGCGGCCAGGGTCTCGTCGAAGCCGTGGTCGTCGTTCCAGACCTTGGTCGTCACGAACACCTGCTCGCGAGGGACGCCGCTCGCGCGGATGCCCGCTCCGACGCCGCGCTCGTTGCCGTACAGCGTCGCGGTGTCGACGTGCCGGTAGCCGGCGTCGAGCGCGACCGCGACGGTTCGCGCCGCCTCCTCGTCGCCGATCTTGTAGACGCCGAGCCCGAGCTGCGGGATCGCGCGGCCGTCGTTGAGGGGGATCAGGGGAGCGCTCATGCCTCCCATGCTGGCACGTCGACTCAGACGTTCCAGTCGAGCTCGCCCTGGAGGCCGACGTGCACGCCGTCCTCGATCAGCGCGGCCAGGCCGGCCACGCCGAAGAGGAGGCGGCGCTCGGCGCGCGCGGCCTCGCTCCGGTCGGCGATGCCGCGCACGGCGAAGTGCGCATCGTGCCCGGCCTGGAGCCCCTCGACGCTCGACCTGCCGCGGAGGCCGCGCGCCGGTCGGCGGCCCAGGCCGAGCCCGCGCCAGAGCGAGCCGGTCTCGAGGACGACGGCCGTCTCGGAGCTGATCACTCCCCGATGCTCGCGATGGGCGGTCAGCTGCCAGCCGTAGCCGAGGTGGTGCAGCCTCGCCGAGTGCGGCCCGCGCCAGCCGTGAACGGGGTCGGGACGACGGAAGTAGACCGGGCTCGGGCGGAACGAGCCCTGCCAGAGGGCGGCCGCGAGCTCGGTGCACCACTCCGGCGCTTCGGGGTCGGACCACGGCTCCAGCACGTCGGTGCGCGCGGCGGCGCGCCGGTGCTCACGCACCAGTTCCTCCGCGTCTTCCCGCAGTCCCATGGCCTGTCCTCCCGTGTCGTCGCGCCCACACTAGGGCGGCGGCGCCACGGTCGCCACGCGGTGGCGCCTCAGGTGGGCAGGGTGACGGGTTCGGTGTCGGGCAGCGGGCTCGCATCGCGGCCGCGGAGGTCGGGGTGGTAGCGGCGGCCGACCGCCGGCACCAGGAATCCGACGAGCGCGAAGGCGGCCGCGACGACGATGGCCGCCGTCGGACCAGCCTGGTCGATCTGCACTCCGGCGATCGCCGAGCCCAGTGCGGCGCCGATGAGCTGCCCGGTGCCGACCCAGCCGTACGCCTCCGCGGTGTCCGAGAAGCGCACGCTCGACGCGGTGATCGCGAACAGTGCGGCGAGGGCCGGAGCGATGCCGATCCCCGCCAGGAAGAGGGTGGCGCAGAGCCACCAGAAGTCGGTCGAGACCGCGGCGAGGCCCATGCCGACGGTGACGATCAGCATCCGCCGCGCCGTCGCCCACCGGCTGATCGGGATGTGGCCGAGTGCGAGGCCGCCGACGAGGGAGCCCGTGGCGAACACGGCCAGCACGACGCCCGACTCCACGCCGCCCTCGCCGAACACCGCGACGACACCCGCCTCCACGGCCGAGCAGGCGCCGATCAGGAGGAAGCCGACGACCGTGGCCAGCAGCACCGGCGGCTTGGTCAGAACCACTCCGAGCCGGCGCTTGGAGCGCGGGATGCGCACCCGGCCGACCTCGGGCGACGCGATGAACCAGATCCCGCCTCCGATCAGGAACGCGGCGGCCGTCAGGATGCCCGCGACCGTCGACACCTGGATCGAGACGAGCGTCGCCAGCACCGGGCCGAGCACCCAGATGATCTCCTGGGCCGAGGCGTCGAGCGAGAAGAGCGGAGTCAGCTGCGAGCTGGTCACCATCTTGGGGTAGATGGTGCGCACCGCCGGCTGCACCGGCGGCATGCTGAGGCCGGCGACGAATCCGACGACCACGAACTGCCAGACCTCGAGCGGGAGCAGAGCCATCGCGACGATCGCGCTCGCGCAGACAGCGAGGGTGGCTGTGAGCACCCGGCGCATCCCGAGCCTGCCCATCAGCCGGCTGGTCAGGGGGCCCGCGATGGCCTGCCCGAGCGACATCGAGCCGAGCACGAGGCCCGCGGCGGCGTAGGAGTGGTGCACCCGCTCCACGTGCAGGAGGAACGCCAGCGAGAGCATCCCGAAGGGGAACCGCGCGGTCAGCTGCGCGAGGATGATGCGCCCCACCCCGGGGGTCTTCACAAGATCGGTGTAGCTGCCCACCGGACGACACTAGCGCCCCTTGAGGGAACCCCGGGCGGTCGAGGGAACCCGCTCCCGGAGGCTCCGTCGACGGGTCGGGGTTCCCTCGGCAGAGGAGGGACCGTCAGGTCGCCAGCACCTTGCGGATGCGCTGGAGGGAGACGCTCTCGGCGGTGCCGAGAGGCTGCGCGAAGAAGCTCACCCGCAGCTCCTCGATCATCCAGCGGGCGCGGGCCAGGCGCTCCGGCGAGTGCGGGGGCAGCGGCAGGACGCCGCCGGCCGATCGGTACAGCTCCAGTGCGGCCTGCACCTCGTTCAGCCAGACGCGGTCGCGGCCCACGTTCTCGGCGATTTTGCCGAAGCGCTCGGTGATCGCTCCGAGGTACCGGGGGAGGTGCCGCAGCCGCTCCACGCCCGTCGCCGAGACGAAACCCGGGTACACCAGGCCCGAGAGCTGCTCGCGCGCATCGGTCAGCGCCGGCAGGAGCGCCATGCTCGTCGAGGCCTTGAGCGCCTTCTCGACCCCGCGGGCCGTGGTGAGGATCGTCGTCACCGTCTTCACGGTTTCGAACATCGCGTCCATGACGCTCGCCGAGACCCGGTCGCGCACGGCGTCGAACTCGGCGCGGAGGAAGAGCATCCCGTCGGGCTTCATCCGCCAGAGCACCGCGTCGACGCAGGCGAGCAGGCAGTCGGTGAAGAGCGCCGTGGTGTTCTGGTACGGGCTCTGCGCGAGCACGAGCTTCTCGTGCGACGTGAGGTGCTGCTGCACGTAGGCGACGGGGCTCGGCGTCGCGAGCAGCAGGAGGCGGCGCACGCCGCGCGGATGCTCGCGCGCCTGGTCCTCGGGGGTGGCGAGGAGGCGGATCGACACGGAGTCGCCGTCGTCGATCAGGGCCGGATAGGCGCGGATGGTGTTGCCGCCCTGCCGGGTGTCGGTGACGCGGGGCAGCTCCGGCATGTCCCACGTCGTCAGGCTCCGACGCTCGAGCGCGTCGGGGACGCGGGCCTCGACCACGCGGGCGACCTCGTCGCGGACCCGGCCGCGCAGCCGCTCGGCCAGCGGCGCCAGCTCCTTGCCCGCGGCGATCGTGCGCCCGCGCTCGTCCGCGACGGCGAAGGTGACCCGCAGGTGCGAGGGGATGCGCTCGAGGTCGAAGTCGTCCGGCTGCACGACGACGCCCGCCTCGCGGCGGATCGCTCCCGCGAGGGTCGCGGCGAACGACTCCGTCGGCGGGTTCGGCACATCGTGCGGGAGCGCAGCGGTCAGCTTCCGCGCCCAGTCGTTCGCGGGCACCACGTTCCGCCGCAGATGCTTGGGCAGCGCCTTGATCATCGCGGTCACCAGCTCGGCCCGGAGCCCCGGCACGAGCCAGTCGAAGCCGAGCGGCGTGACGCGGGGCAGCAGCGCGAGCGGCACATGTACCGTCACTCCGTCCTCCTCCGTGCCCGGCTCGAACCGGTACGAGAGGCGGAAGCGCTGGTCGGCCTGGCGCCACTGGGTCGGGAACGCGGTCTCGTCGATCTCCTCCGCATCCTCCGGGAGGAGCGTCTCCTGCGTCATCGTCAGCAGGTCGGGCTCGTCGTGCTGGGCGGTGCGCCACCAGGAGTCGAAGGAGCGCACCGAGGTGATATCGCGCGGGAGGCGGCGGTCGTAGAAGTCGAAGACGGCCTCGTCGTCGACCAGCAGATCGCGGCGACGGGTGCGCTCCTCCAGCCGCTCGAGCTCGGCGCGCAGGGCCCGGTTCGTGCGATCGAAGGCGTGCCGCGACTCCCACTCGCCCTCGACGAGGGCGTGCCGGATGAACAGCTCGCGGGCGTAGGACGGGTCGATCCGCGAGAACTGCACGCGGCGGCGCCCGATGATCGGCACTCCGTAGAGGGTGACCTTCTCGTAGGCCACGGCCGCGCCCTGAGACTTCTCCCAGTGCGGCTCGCTGAACTGCCGCTTCACCAGATCGCCGGCGATCGCCTCGGCCCAGGCGGGGTCGATCGCCGCGTTCGAGCGGGCGAAGAGGCGGCTGGTCTCGACGAGCTCGGCGCTCATCACCGCGTCCGGCAGCTTCTTGGCGAGCGCGCTGCCGGGGAAGATCGAGAACTTGGCATTGCGGGCACCGACGTACTGCACGTTCTGGCGCTCGCGGTTCTTCGCTGCGCGCTGCGCCTGCTGCGAGGTGGTGTCCTTGATGCCCAGTTGCGAGAGCAGGCCGGCGAGCAGGCTCCGGTGGATCCCGTCCGGATCCACCTTCGGGTCGCCGATCTCGAGCTTCAACGGGCGCGCGAGCTGCCGGAGCTGGCGGAACACGTCCTGCCACTCCCGCACGCGCAGGTAGTTGAGGTACTCGGCTTTGCAGAGGCGTCGGAACGCGCTCGAGGAGAGCTCCTGCTGCTTCTCCTCCAGGTAGTTCCAGAGCGTGAGCAGGGTGAGGAAGTCGCTGGTCGGATCCACGAAGCGCGCGTGCTGCTGGTCGGCCTGCGCACGGCGCTCGAGCGGACGCTCGCGGACGTCCTGGATCGTCAGCCCTGCGACGATCGCCATCACCTCCCGGCTCACTCCGTGCCGGCGCGACTCGATGACCATGCGCCCGAAGCGCGGATCGATGGGGAGCCGCGCGAGATCGCGCCCGATCCGCGTGAGTTGCGGCGCCGCCGCCTCCCCCTTCCGCGAGATGCCACGTGGGTACGCGTTCTCCGGCGTGTCGCGTACCGAAGTGGCATCTCGCGGAGGGGTGGGAGGGGCGGAGGGGGAGCCGGGGGCGCGGAGGGCGCCGAGCTCGGTGAGGAGGTCGAGGCCGTCCTTGATGCCGCGCGAATCCGGAGGAGTGAGGAAGGGGAAGGAGGCGATGTCGCCCAGGCCGAGCGAGATCATCTGCAGGATCACCGCGGCCAGGCCGGTGCGGAGGATCTCGGGGTCGGTGTACTCGGGGCGCCGGAGGTAGTCCTCCTCCGAGTAGAGCCGGATCGCGACGCCCGCGCTCGTGCGCCCCGACCGCCCGGAGCGCTGGTTCGCCGAGGCCTGCGAGACCGCCTCGATCGGGAGGCGCTGCACCTTCGAGCGCGCGCTGTAGCGGGAGATGCGCGCCGTCCCGCCGTCAATCACGTACCGGATCCCCGGAACGGTGAGGCTCGTCTCCGCCACGTTGGTCGCGAGGACGACGCGCCGACGCACGCCCGGAGTGCGCGATCGCTCGAAGACGCGGTGCTGGTCGGCGGCCGAGAGGCGCCCGTAGAGGGGGAGGACCTCGGTGCCCGGCAGGTTCCTGCCGCGGATCGCGTCCTCGGCGTCGCGGATCTCGTTCTCGCCCGAGAGGAAGACCAGCACATCGCCCGGATCCTCGCGCGCCAGCTCGGCCAGCGCGTCGGCGATCCCCGTCATCAGGTCGCGGCTGCCGCTCGTCGCATCGGGCACGTCGGTGTCGTCGTCCTCCTCCGGCTCCTCGGCGACCAGCGGGCGGTAGCGGATCTCGACCGGGAACGTGCGCCCCGAGACCTCGATGATCGGCGCGGGCTCCCCGGAGGCGTCGGCGAAGTGCGCGGCGAAGCTCTGCGGATCGATGGTCGCCGAGGTGATGATCACCTTGAGGTCGGGGCGCTGCGGGAGCAGGCGGTGCAGGTAACCGAGCAGGAAGTCGACGTTGAGGCTGCGCTCGTGCGCCTCGTCGATGATGATCGTGTCGTACCGGCTGAGCATCCGGTCGTGGTTCATCTCGTTGAGCAGGATGCCGTCGGTCATCAGCTTGATCCGCGTCGACGCGCTCGCGCGGTCGGTGAAGCGCACCTGGTAGCCGACGATCCCGCCGACCTCGTCGCCGAGCTCCTCCGCGATGCGCTCGGCGATCGTGCGGGCCGCGATGCGGCGGGGCTGGGTGTGCGCGATGCTCTCTCGGCCGAGCTCGAGGCAGATCTTGGGCAGCTGGGTGGTCTTGCCGGAGCCGGTGGCGCCCGCCACGATGACCACCTGGTTGTCGCGGATCGCCGCCGCGATGTCGTCGCGCCGCGCCGACACGGGGAGTTCGGGTGGGTAGCGGATGCTGAGCACGTCTGACATGAGCCCTCCATCCTACGTCGCGTGCGACAATGCCCTGTCGCGCGAATACCGGCGACGTCCCGTCCAGCCCGCAGGCGCACGCCTCCTCCCGCGGGACCCCCAAACCCGTGGAGCCGAGCGATGAACGCGCAATCACTGCTGGTGGTGCTCAACATCGTGCTGCTCCTGTTCGCGATCCAGGGCGTGCTCGCGAACCCGTGGCTGTCGAAGGTCGGCAAGGTTGCGTGGGTCGCCTTCATCGTGATCGCGCCGTTCATCGGGAGCATCGCCTACCTGGTGTTCGGCCGTCGAGGGCGCGGCGGAGGCGGCGGCACGGTCGTGCGCGGCACCGAGCGGCCGAGCGGCTGGTTCTTCGAGCGCTGAGCCGCCTCCCGTCTCGGGCAACCCCCTGACCCCGGCCGCACGCGCGTCTAGCGTGGACGCATGGCCGAACGACTGCGCTCCAGTGTCAGCCCCTACCTCCGCTCGCACGCGGACAATCCCGTCGACTGGTTCCCCTGGGGTGAGGAGGCGCTCGCCGAGGCCGCGCGTCGCGACGTGCCCGTGCTGGTCTCGATCGGCTACGCCACCTGCCACTGGTGCCATGTGATGGCGCGGGAGTCGTTCTCGGATCCGGTGCTCGCCGCGCGACTGAACGCCGACTTCGTCGCGGTGAAGGTCGACCGCGAGGAGCATCCCGACGTCGACACCGCCTACCTGGCCGCCGCGAGCGCCTTCACCAGGAACCTCGGCTGGCCGCTGACCGTCTTCGCGACTCCGGCGGGCGAGGCGTTCTTCGCCGGGACCTACTTCCCTCCCCGCGCCGTCGGGGGCGTGCCTGCCTTCTCGGACGTGCTCGACGCCGTGTCCGAGGCGTGGCGCGAGCGCCGCGACGAGGTGCAGGCGACGGCGGGATCGCTGGCCACGGCGCTGCGGGAGGCGATCGCCGCGCTGCCGACCGCCTCCGCGCTGCCGGATGACGCAGCCCTCGACGCCGCCGTGGCTGGGCTGGCCGCCGAGGAGGACCGTGAGCACGGCGGCTTCGGCGGCGCCCCGAAGTTCCCGGTTGCGCCGGTGCTCGGCTTCCTCGCCGGGCGCGACGCGGGCGCGGCCCTCGCCGAGCGCACCCTCCTGGCCCTCGCGGCGTCGCCACTGCGCGACCGCGACGGCGGCTTCTTCCGCTACGCGACCCGTGCCGACTGGAGCGAGCCGCACTACGAGCGGATGCTCACCGACAACGCTCAGCTGCTCGACGTCGCGAGCCGCCTGCTCGGTCGCGCGGGAGTCGGCTCCGGCGAGCTCGCTCGGGTGGCCGAGGGGGTCGCCTCCTTCGTCCTCGGGACTCTTCAGCGCCCGAGCGGCGGTTTCGCGAGCGCGCAGGACTCCGAGAGCCTCGTCGGGGGCCGGCGCTCAGAAGGCGGCTACTACCTCGCCGAGGACCGCTCGCGGCTCGCGCCGCCTCCGCTCGACGAGAAGATCGTCACGGGCTGGAACGGCCTGGCGATCGGCGCGCTCGCCCGCGCGGGCCGTGCGTTCGGGCGGGAGGAGTGGATCGTCGCGGCGGGCCGCGCCGCCGACCTCCTCCTCGATCGGCACCTCGACGAGGGACGGGTGAGCGTGCGAGCGTCGCTGGACGAGGAGGTGTCGGCGGCCCGGCCGGCGCTCGAGGATCTCGGGATGCTCGCCGGCGGACTCGTGCAGCTGGCCCTCGCGGAGGGACGGCCGCGCTACGCCATCGCCGCCCGTGCACTGATCGACGGGGCTCTCGACGCGGCCGAGGGCCCGCTCCCCTTCGCCCTGCCCGGAGGCGGCGACCGAGCGCTTGCGGCACGCGGCCTGCTCCTTGCGGCCGATCCCTCCGAGGGGGCCACTCCCTCCGGTCTCTCGGCGACCGCCGAGGCCGCATACGAGCTGTTCCTGCTGACCGGGGAGCAGCGCTATCGGGCGGCCGCGGAGGCGGTGGTCGCCGCGGTCGCTCCGGGCGCGCTTGAGCAGCCGATGGGTTTCGGCGCGGTGCTCGCCCTGGCGTCGCGGCTCGCCGAGCCCGTGCGGCAGCTGGTGCTGGTGGCCCCCGACGAGGCCGGGCTCACCGGGCTGCTGAGCGGGGCCCGGACCAGCGGGCTGGGGGTGCTGGCGGCCGTCACGGACGCGGGTGCCCGGGAGTGGGCGTCCGCCGGATTCGAGTTGTTCGAGGGCCGCTCGTCGCGGGACGGGCTGCCGACCGCCTACTCCTGCGAGTCGTTCGTCTGCGCGCTGCCGACCACGCGGCTCCCGGACGCGATCGTCACGCGGTCGTGACGGCCAGCGGCGCCTCCGGGTCGGCCGCCCACTCGTTCAGCGATCCGTCGTAGACGACCGCGGTCTCGACACCGAGCACCGCGAGTGCGAGGGCGTCGGCGGTCGCCGCGATCCCACCGCCGCAGTAGAGGATGATCCGTTCGGCCTCGAGGCTCTCGCCGAAGAGCGAGCGGAGGCGCTGCGGCGGCAGCAGGGTGTTGTCCGCGCGGTCGACCAGGCGGCCGGCCGGCACGCTGCGGGAGCCGGGGAGGTGGCCCCGGCGCGGGCGACGCCCCTCTTCTCCGGTGAATTCCTTCGGCGGCACCGCGCAGACGAGAGCTCCGGGCGTCTCGCCGCGCACCACGCTCTCGACGCCCGCCTTGTCGATCCAGAGCGGTCGCTCCTCGCGGACCGTGATGCCGGGGCTCGTCCGCGGCTCGACGTGCCCGGTCTCGACCGGCCGCTCCTCGCGCCTCCAGGCGGTGAGGCCGCCGTCGAGAACCGCGACAGCGTCGTGACCGGCGGCGCGCAGCAGCCACCACAGGCGCGAGGCCCACTGGCCGACGGCGGAGTCGTAGACCACGACCGCCGAGTCGTCGTCGATGCCGAGCTCGGCCGTCGCCCGGGCGAACCGCTCGGGGTCGAGCCGGGAGAAGGGGAACGGGGCCGCAGCGTCCGAGAGCTGCTCGAGGAGGTCGCCGAAGACGGCGCCGGGCACGTGGCCCTCGAGGAGGTACTGCTCGTCGCCGCTGAGATAGCCGGGGCGCCCGTCGAAGCCGGGCACGAGCAGGACGCTCGCGTCGACCACGACGAGGTTCTCGCGGCCGAGCTGGTCGGCGAGCCACTGGGTCGAGACGATCGGCCGAGCGAGGTAGGGGGTCGAAGTGCTGCTCACCCGTCCCACGCTAGGGCGGACCGCCGACATCCGCGCCCCCCTGCGTCACGGAGCTTCATGCGCACCGGGCCGACCGCGCGGCGGTGCGTCAGCACTCGATGACGTTGACGGCCAGCCCGCCCTCGCTCGTCTCCTTGTACTTCGAGGACATGTCGATGCCGGTCTGGCGCATGGTCTCGATCACCGCGTCGAGCGAGACGCGGTGATCGCCGTCGCCGTGGAGTGCGAGCCGGGCGGCACTCACCGCGGTCGACGAGGCGATGGCGTTCCGCTCGATGCAAGGGATCTGCACCAGCCCGCCGACCGGATCGCAGGTGAGCCCGAGGTGGTGTTCCATCGCGATCTCCGCGGCGTTCTCGACCTGTCGGGGCGAGCCTCCGAGCACGGCGCAGAGCGCGCCGGCCGCCATCGCGCAGGCCGAGCCGACCTCGCCCTGGCAGCCCGCCTCCGCTCCCGAGATCGACGCATTGGTCTTGCAGAGCGAGCCGAGGGCGGTCGCCGTCAGGAGGAACCTGCGGATACCGGCGCGGTCCGCCCCCGGAACGAAGCGGAGGTAGTAGTGCGCTACCGCCGGGATGATGCCGGCGGCTCCGTTGGTGGGCGCCGTGACCACGCGCCCGCCGGCCGCGTTCTCCTCATTGACGGCCAGCGCGAACGCGTGCAGCCACTCGACCGAGGTCGCACGGGCGCGGTCGAGCGGATCCTCCTCGAAGGCCTCGAGGCGCTGACGCAGCACGGACGCGCGCCGCCGCACGCCCAGGCCGCCGGGGAGCACGCCGTCGGTCTCGAGGCCGCGCTCGACGCACGCTGCCATGGCGTCCCAGATGCGGTCGAGGCGGGCGTCGAGGTCGATCGCCGGATGCAGAGCCCGCTCGTTCGCGGCCGCGACATCCGCGATGCTCGAACGCGTGCGGTCGCAGGTCGCCAGCAGATCGAGCCCCGACACGAAGGGGTGCGGGTGCGGCGCGAGGGCCGCGAGTTCCGCGCGCTCTCCGGCCCTGCGGATGAAACCGCCGCCGATGGAGTAGTACGTCTCTTCCCACACCGGCAGCGCGTCCTCGCCGACCCAGACGCTGAAGGTCAGGGCGTTCGGGTGCTCCGGCAGGCGGGTGCGGGGCTCGAAGACGATGTCGTCGCGGGTCATCGCAAGGCTCTGCTCGCCCGCCAGCAGGATCGCGCCGTCCTCGCCGAGCCGCTGCCACGCTCCGCGCACCCGGTCGGGTTCGCAGGTCTCCGGGTCGAGCCCTGAGAGTCCGGCGACGACGGCGTCGGGAGTCCCGTGGCCGATCCCGGTGGAGCCCAGCGAACCGTAGAGCGTGCAGCCCACCCGGGTCACTCGCCCGAGGAACCCGGCCTCGCGGACCCGCTCGGCGAGGGCGAGCGCCGCGCGCATCGGCCCGACGGTGTGGGAGCTGGACGGGCCGATCCCGACGCTGAACAGGTCCAGGACGGAGACGTAGGCACTCATCCACTGAGAGTACGCCCGGGTCGGGGACGGCGCGGGGCGCAGCGGAGGGGGCGGGCGCCGTGACGGGCGCCCGCCCCCTCGAGCCGGTGGTCAGGAGGAGCTCAGCGCTCCGCCCGGGTCACCACTCGCAGTGCACGTGGTCCGAGTGGCCGGGGTCACCGGGGCCGAGCGTGAGCGTCGCGCCCAAGGCCGAGCACGCGTTCTGCACGGCCGTGTGGTCCGCACCGCCCGAGACCGTCACTCCGTCGATGCGGTCGATGTCGACCGCGTGCCCCGTGTAGTGGCGCGAGGTGCTGGAGTGGTCCTCACCGGCGATCGAGGTGACGCGGAGGTCGAAGCCGTACTCGGTGTTCAGCGCGAGCAGGCCGTCGAGCATCGCGGGATCCAGGGCCACGTCGGTCACGCCGACATCGCCGAAGGGGCTCGTCTTCGCGGGCTGTCCCGCCGCGGTGTCGCGGACGTTGGACAGCGAGCTCGAGGCCTTGTCGTCGCCGAGTTCGTACAGCTCGATTCCCGGGTTGTCGAGGATCGCCTGGGCGGTGGCGGCCGCGCCGCCGCTCGGCGGGGGAGTGGTGCCTCCGCCGGTGCCCGCGATCAGCGCCTTCCAGGTGGCCGGCCCGACGATCCCGTCGGCCGTCAGGCCTGCAGAGCCCTGGAAGCTCGTCACGGCGGAGGCGGTACCCGCCCCGAAGACGCCGTCGACGGCGAGCGAGGAGCCGTTCGCGTTCAGCTGAGTCTGCGCGGCGCGCACGGCATCACCCGAGGACCCGCTCTGGACGGTCACGGTGAGGGCGCCCCAGGTCGCCTGGCCGATCACGCCGTCAGCGGCGAGCCCCTTCGCGGACTGGAAGGCCGTCACGGCGGCCGCCGTCCCCGGCCCGAAGGCACCGTCGACATCGAGCGACTGCCCGGAGCCGCGGAGCAGGTACTGCGCCGTCGTCACATCGTCGCCCGTGGAACCGGAGGAGAGCACCGGCCAGTCGGCGGCCTGGGCGCTCGCGGTCCCTCCGGCGACGAAGCCGACGGCGAGCAGGAGTGCGGTGACGATCGCGAGGACGCGGGCTCGGAGGCTGCGCCCTCCAGCGGTCGTCGCCTCGGTGGTCGTGGTGCCCGTGGTCGTGGTGCCCGTGGTCATCATGGTCATGGTTCTCATCCCTCGCTCGCGACGGCCTCACGGGCCAGGGTCTCCCACTGGGCGTAGGCGTCCGGATAGGCGGAGACCTGCACCGCCTGCGCGGCCTGGGTCACCGACAGAGACTGCCAGTCCGGCACGTCGAGCAGCCCTCTGTTGCTCGTCGGGCTGTTCGCCGCGCCGTAGAACGCACGCGACGCGTACACCGGGTCGACCAGCTCCGAGGCGCTGCCCCAGCCGGCCGAGGGCCGCTGCTGGAAGAGCCCGACCGAGTCGCGATCGCCGCCCGTGAGGTTGCGCAGGCGCGACTCCTGCATCGCCGTGGCGATGGCGATCACCCAGCCGTACTCGGGGACGCCTGCGGCCTTGCCCTCGGCGATGATCGTGCGGACGTTCGAGAGCTGTTCGTCGCTCAGGGTGGCGAAGGTCTCACCCGGCTGGCCGGGCTCGGGAGTCGTCCCCGAGCCGGATCCGACGAGCGACTGCCAGGTCTGCGGTCCGGCGACGCCGTCGACCGTGAGCCCGGCTGCCGACTGGAAGCTCTCGACGGCGGCGCGCGTCGCAGCTCCGAACTGGCCGTCGACGGTCAGGCCCGCGCCGGTCTTGTTCAGCTGCACCTGGAGCGCCGTGACCGCGTCGCCGGAGTCTCCGGAGGACACCGTCGTGATGAGCGCCGACCACGTCTGCTCGCCGACGATCCCGTCGGCCGAGAGTCCGCGGGCACTCTGGAAGGCGGTGACCGCGGCGGCCGTGCCGCTGCCGAAGATCCCGTCGGCGTCGACCGGCTGCCCGGCGGCCGTCAGCAGGTGTTGGAGCGTGCGCACATTGGCGCTGTTCTCGCCCTGCGCGACGACGGGCCAGGCGGCCGCGGCGGCCGAGACGGCGGACACCTGCGCGGGGGCGGCGAACGCCATCGGCGCTGTGGCCAGCGATCCGAAGGCCAGAGCGCCGCACGCGACTCCGGCGATCAGCAGGCGGCCCCGCGGGCGGCGGGACTCGTGTGCGGTGAAGTCGGGGGTGGAAGTGGACTGTCTCATCGTTCGTACACCTCTTCATGGCCGTGATGCGGCCGGATTCGTTGTCACGATCTGGAGAGTCGTTTCTCCTTGCCCTTCAGGCCTACTCCTGCGCGTCGCCGGTCCGACGGCTTTGGGATGCAGCATCCAGAGAGCGTCCACGCAATGCGGAGGCGTCTCCGTCGCGCGGGGGAGGTGGGCGCGTGCTCCGCGCGCCAGACTGCGCCCACGTCCGGTAGTGGCGACACGCCCGGCTTGCCCGCGACACGCCCGGGCTGCTAGTTTCGCCGGGCGCACCGCCGGAGTGCGCGATCGACACCTGGAGGGAGCGCGCCGTGCACCAGTACCGCAGCATGCCGCTCCCGGCTGACCGTCGGCTCCAGCCGATGATCGAGCGCTCGAAGCGCTCGCAGGCAGAACTCCAGCCCGTCGTCCGGCACCCTTAGCACCCGCCGAGGGCCCCGGACGACATACGTTTGAGGACCCTTCCCGCCCGCGCTCCTCTGCAGGGGAGGCGACGCACGACCGGTCCGCGGCATCCCGCCGCATGGAACGCGTCTCCACCCCAACCCCGGCGACCGCCGGAACCTCATCGGAGGAAGGACCATGCAGAGGATCACCGATCGACTCGTCTCCTGGGCGAGCATCCTGGACGACAACGCACGCGAGCAGGCCCTCACGGCCTCCCGCATGCCGTTCGTCTTCCCCCACCTGGCACTCATGCCCGACGCCCACCTCGGACTCGGCGCGACCGTCGGCTCCGTCATCCCGACGGACGCTGCGATCATCCCGGCCGCCGTCGGCGTCGACATCGGCTGCGGCATGATCGCCGTGCGGACCCGCTTCACCCGCGACGACCTCACGGGCCGCGACCTCGGCGAGCTCCGGCAGCAGATCGAACGCGCCGTCCCCCTCTCGGCCGGCGCCGCCAACCGGAGGGTCGTCGCCACCGCCGAACCGCGCATCGCGGAGCTGGAGGTACTCGCCGCCCGGGCCGGCGTCGATCCCGACAGCCGCGCGAAGCACTGGCGGCTCCAGGTGGGCACACTCGGCAGCGGCAACCACTTCATCGAGGTGAGCGTCGACGAGACGGACACCGTCTGGCTGTTCCTGCACTCGGGGTCCCGCGGAGTCGGCAACCGGATCGCGACCGCGCACATCCGAGTCGCCCGCGAATACTGCGCGCGCCACTGGATCACCCTGCCCGACTCCGACCTCGCCTACCTCGTCGAGGGCACAGCCGAATTCGACCGCTACATCGCCGAGCTGCGCTGGGCACAGCACTTCGCCCTGCTGAACCGCGAGGAGATGATGGACCGCGTCGTCCGGCAGCTCTCCGAGTGGCTCGGCCGCGAGGTGGAGGAGGCGGAGCGGATCAACTGCCACCACAACTTCACCGAGAAGGAGCGGCACTGGGGCCGGGACGTATGGGTCAGCCGGAAGGGCGCAATCCAGGCGGATGCGGGGCGGCCGGGGCTCATCCCCGGGTCGATGGGGACCGCGTCGTACGTGGTGGTCGGCCGGGGGAACGCGCTCTCGCTGAACTCCTCGCCGCACGGAGCCGGTCGAGAGTACTCACGGTCCGCCGCGCGCCGCACCTTCACCCGGGATCAGCTCCGGGAGGCGATGGAGGGGATCGAGTACCGCGACACCGACGCCTTCATCGACGAGATCCCTGCGGCCTACAAGCCGATCGACCGGGTGCTGGCCGACGCGGCCGACCTGGTGGAGGTGCGACACACCCTCCGCCAGCTCGTGAATGTGAAGGGCGACTGATCCCTGCCGCGAGATGCCACTTGTGTACGCGACACGCCGGGAGAGGCGTGCACAAGTGGCATCTCGCGGAGATGGACCTAGCGCAGCGTCTTGCGGGCCGAGATCTGGCCGGTGTCGAAGCCCAGCAGGTGCAGCCCGCCGTGGAACCGGGCGTGCTCGACCTTGATGCAGCGGTCCATCACCACGGTCAGGCCCTTCGACTCGCCGTACTCGGCCGCCTCCTGATTCCAGATGCCCAGCTGCACCCACACCGTGGGCGCGCCGATCGCGAGCACATCGTCGATCACCGAGGGGATGTCGCTCGCTCTGCGGAAGACGTCGACGATGTCGGGGACCACCGGGAGATCGGCGAGGCTGCGGTAGACCGGCTGCCCCAGGATCTCGGTGGCGTTCGGGTTCACGAAGTACAGCTCGTAGTCGCTCGACTGCTGCAGGTAGGTGGCGACGAAGTAGGAGGAGCGCGCCGGGTTGGGCGAGGCTCCCACGATCGCGACGGTCTTCGCCCGCCGGAGGATGTCCAGGCGCGCCCGCGCGTCGGGGCCGACCCACGTGCGTTGCGACCGCAGAGTCTTCGCGAGAGGAGAGTCGGCGGGGACGGAGCAGCTCAGCCCGTTGGAGAGCTGGACGACGGTCTCGGTGGTGCTCATGCTCAGACCTCCACGGCCGGGGTGTGCAGGGTGGTCGTCGTGTCGGCGGGCAGCTCGGTGGGAGCCTCCGGGGTGCCGTGCTTCTCGAGCGCGCGGTCGAGTGCCTGATCGAGGTCGTAGATGATGTCGTCCGCGTCCTCGATGCCGACGGACAGGCGGACGAGGCCCGGCAGGACGCCCGCGTGCAGCAGCTGCTCCTCGGTGAGCTGCGCGTGGGTCGTCGAGGCGGGATGGATGACCAGCGTCTTCGCATCGCCGATGTTGGCCAGGTGGCTGGCGAGGTCGACCGACTCGATGAAGGTCTGACCGACTGCGCGGCCGCCCTTCACGACGAAGCTGAACACCGAGCCCGGACCCTTCGGCAGGTACTTCTGCGCGCGGTCGTGGTGCGGGTGTCCGGAGAGGCCCGCCCAGTAGACCGCCTCGATGCGGGGATCGGTGTCGAGCCACTCGGCGACGCGGCGGGCGTTGTCGACGTGCGCCTGGATCCGGTACGGCAGTGTCTCGACGCCCTGCGCGAGCAGGAACGCCGAGTGCGGGGCCAGGACCGGCCCGATGTCGCGCAGCTGTTCGGCGCGCAGCCGGGTGAGGAAGCCGTACTCACCGAAGTTGCCGTCCCACGACAGGTCTCCGTAGGAGGCGACCGGGTCGTGCAGCAGCGGGAACTTCTCGCGGGAGTAGTGGAACCGCCCCGATTCGACGACGACACCGCCGAGCGTGGTGCCGTGCCCGCCGAGGAACTTCGTGGCCGAGTGGATGACGATGTCGGCGCCCCACTCGATGGGACGCACGAGATAGGGGGTCGCGACCGTCGAGTCGATGATCAGCGGGATGCCTGCGGCGTGCGCGACGGCGGCGAGACCCTCGATGTCGGCGATCTCGCCGGAGGGGTTCGCGATCGTCTCGGCGTAGAGCACCTTGGTTGCGGGGGTGATCGCGGCCGCGTAATCGGCCGGGTCGCTCGAGCGCACGAAGGTGGTGTCGACTCCGAAGCGCCGCAGGGTCACGTCGAGCTGGGTGATCGAGCCGCCGTAGAGGTTGGCGGAGGAGACGACGTGGTCGCCCGCTCCCACCAGCGCCGCGAAGGTGATGAACTGCGCCGAGAGCCCGGAGGCGGTGGCGACGGCACCGAGCCCGCCCTCAAGGCTGGCCACCCGCTCCTCGAACGAGGCGACGGTGGGGTTCGAGAGGCGTGAGTAGACGTTGCCGTACTTCTGCAGCGCGAACCGCGCGGCCGCATCGGAGGTGTCGTCGAAGACGAACGCGCTCGTCTGGTAAATCGGCAGCGCCCGCGCCCCCGTCACCGGGTCGGGGATGTTCCCCGCGTGGATTGCCCGCGTCTTGAAGCCGTACTCGCGATCTGCCATGCGATCGACGGTAGCGGTCAGCATCGACATGGTCGTGCCGCTCGGACGCATCCCGTAACAGAGCGGATCCCGTCGCCCGCCGTGCCGCTCAGAGCGCGAGCTGCACCGCTGCCAGCCCCATCGCTGCGATCGCCGCCCACGAGACCAGCGCCACGATCAGCGCCCGCCAGCCCGTGGCCAAAAGCGCTCGCACCCGCACCGCACTGCCGAGCGCGAAGAGAGCCGCCGCGAGGAGCCATGTCTGCGCCGTGTCGGCTGCGGCGAGGAGTCCGTCCGGCAGCGGCAGGACGGTCCGCAGCAGCACCGCCGCGAGGAACCCGACCACGAACAGCGGCACGATCGCGGGTCGCGACCCTCCCTCCTCCCCACCTCGGCGGGTGACGGCCGCGGCCACCGCCACCATCGGCGCGAGCAGCACCACGCGGGTCAGCTTCACCACGACCGCGACCGCCAGGGCGGAGGCGCCGGCGACCTGCGCCGTCGCGACCACCTGGCCCACATCGTGCACGGAGGCACCCACCCAGTGGCCGAACTGCACATCCGAGAGCCCGAGCGGCTGCTGCAGCGCCGGGAGCACCGCGATCGCGAGTGTGCCGCAGAGGGTGACCAGCGCGACGGGAGTCGCCTGCTCCTGGTCCCTCGCCCGGGTCGCTCCGGCCATCGCCCCGATCGCGGAGGCTCCGCAGATCGAGAAGCCGGCCGCGAGGAGCACCGGCTCGCGCCCGGGTAGCCGCAGCGCGTGGCCGAGGGCCCAGGTGAGGGCGAAGGTGGCGACCACGATCCCGACGACGACCGCGATCGCTTCCCAGCCCAGGGCCGCGATGTCGAGGAGCGAGAGCTTGAGCCCGAGGAGCACGATGCCCGTTCGCATCAGCGTGCGTGACGAGGTCTTCAGGCCCGGCGCGAGCGCTCCTCCCAGGAGCGGGCGGGCCGCCGGCAGCTGCGCGACGAGGATCCCGAGCACCACCGCCGCCGTGAGCATCGGCACGGCGGGCACAGCTGTGTGCACCAGGGCGGCGACGACCGCCGCGAGTGCGCAGGCCGCGACTCCCGGGCCCAGCCGCCCGATCAGACCCACGAGGGCAGCCACATGTGCGCCTGCCAGAACGAGAAGGATGTCTGATGCCCCGTCCACAGCGGGAGGAAGTAGGCCGTGAGCGCCGCGGCGGCGACTCCGAACACGAGCACCAGCAGGATCCCGCGGGTGCGCCTCCTGCGCTCGTCTCCCGGCCTGCCGATCACGATCCCCGCCGTCAGCGCCAGCGCCAGCATCATGTACGGCTCGAACACCACGCAGTAGAACTGGAACACCGTGCGGTCGAGGTAGAGCAGCCACGGCAGGTAGCCGGCGACGATCCCCATCAGCACGAAGCCGGCCCGCCACTCGCGGTAGCGGGCGAGGCGGTAGAGGAGGTACGCGAGCGCGAGCACGCCGGCGTACCAGATCAGCGGATTCGCGACGGAGGTGATCGCCTCGTCGCAGCGTCCGGCGGTGCAGCCGTCGACTCCGCCCGCCTGGTCGACGAAGTACATGCTGGTCGGCCGGAGCATCAACAGCCAGGTCAGCGGGTTCGCCTCGTACGGGTGCGAGGCGCGCAGATTGATCGAGTAGTCGTACATCTGCACGTGGTAGTGCCAGAGGCTCTGAGCCCAGTGCGGCACCCAGGCCAGGGCGCCGGTCCAGGCGTTGCCCGGCGCCTCCGTCGCCCAGTCGCGCGCCCAGCCGCCGCTGGTCCGGAGCCACCCCATCCAGGTGCCCACGTAGGCGACCAGGGCGATCGGCACGACCAGGAGGAAGGTCACCGGACCTTGCTTGAGGATCGCCCCGCTCGCCCAGAACGGCACGCCCGCGCGGCGGCGCAGAAGCGCATCCACGACCACCGCGTAGAGCCCGTAGGCCGCGAGGAAGTACACCCCCGTCCACTTCACTCCCGCGGCCAGCCCGAACAGCAGCCCCGCGACGAGCAGCCACGGCCGCCACCACAGGACGGGCCCCCAGCTCGGGAGGGTCCCCGCCGCCACCTTCCGCGCGAGCTGGAGCTCGGCCCAGCTCCGGTCGAGCAGCACGGCCGCCACACCGCACAGGGCGACGAACATCAGGATCCCGTCGAGCAGCGAGACCCGCGACATCACGATCGCGTGCCCGTCGATGGCGAGGAGCAGGCCTGCCAGGGAGGCGAGGGCGGTGGAGCGGAACAGCAGTCGGCCGATCGCGATCACGAGCGCGACGGCGAGGATCCCGACGATCGCGGTCGAGAGGCGCCAGCCCACGCTGTCGTCGGCTCCGAGCGCGCCCATCCCGAGCCCGATGATCCACTTGCCCAGCGGAGGATGGACGACGAACGAGGGTGCGCCGGTGAAGGTGTCGACGTCGCCGGCCGCGAAGCCCGAGTCCGGGCTCTCGGGCCAGGCGCCCTCGAAGCCCAGGTTCCAGAGCGTCCAGGCGTCCTTGACGTAGAACGTCTCGTCGAAGACGAGCGAACGCGGGTGGCCGAGGTTCCACAGCCGCAGCACCGCGGCCAGCGCCACCACGACGAGTGGTAGACCCAGCTCGTAGAGCCGACGGCGGGCGGGGGAGGCGACGAGGCGCGTGTGCAGGTCGTCGAACCAGGATCCGCGCGGCACGTCGGGGGAGGGCGTCCGCTCGCGCGGCGCTGCCGCCTCCGCAGGCTCGACCGGGACGGAGCGCGTCGACCCGGCGGCGTCGAGGAGCAGATCGTCGAAGTCGCGCTGCGGTCGGTCCGTCACCCGGCCATGCTAACCGCGCGTCCCCGCGCCGCCGGCCGCTACTGCGCCGCGTGCGCGGAACCGAGGTCCGAACGGCGGGAAGCCCCCGTCCCCGGCCGCCTCCGCATGCCCGAACTCGAGGGCGGACCCGCTCGGTCCGGCCGTCGCACCGAGGGATGCGGAGCGGCGCCCTGGGAGACTGGCCCCATGATCATCCTCGCCGGCACGCCTATCGGAAACCTCGGCGACGCCTCCCGCAGGCTCGTGGAGGCGCTCTCCTCCGCCCGCCACATCGCCGCCGAGGACACCCGCGTGACGATCCAACTCCTTCGCGCACTGGGGGTCGAGAACCGCCCCGCGCTCTACGCGCTGCACGACCACAACGAGCGCGAGCGCGCCGCCGAGCTGGTAGAGCTCGCCCGCGAGGAGGACCTCCTGGTGCTCAGCGACGCGGGCATGCCGACCGTCTCCGACCCGGGGTACCACCTCGTGGAGGCGGCCGTGGCGGCCGGAGTCGCCGTGACGGCGCTCCCCGGCCCCTCGGCAGTGCTGATGGCGCTCGCCGTCTCCGGCCTGCCGACCGACCGGTTCAGCTTCGAGGGCTTCCTGCCGCGCCGTCACGGCGAGCGCGTCTCGACCTTCCGCAGTGTCGCCGACGAACGCCGCACCATGGTCTTCTTTGAGTCGCCGCACCGCATCGGCGACGCGCTCGCCGACCTGGTCGAGGCGATGGGCCCCGAGCGTCGCGTGGTGGTCTGCCGCGAGCTGACCAAGATGTTCGAGGAGGTGCGCCGCGGCACCGCCGCCGAGCTCGCGGAGTGGGCGGCGGGCGGGCTGCGCGGCGAGATCTGCCTGGTCGTCGAGGGCGCTCCTGTCCGCGAGGCCTCGCTCGAGGACGCGCTGGTCGACGTGCTCGCCCGCGTCTCCGCCGGCTCGCGCCTGAAGGAGGCGTCGGCCGAGGTCGCCGAGATCACCGGACTCTCGCGCCGCGCGCTCTACGAGGCGGCGCTCGCCTCCCGGCGCGGCTGACGCCCGCTCAGGCGCAGGTGCCCTCCCGGCGGAACGAGTCGTCGGAGGTGTCGCTCTGGCTGACGTCCGTGCCCAGCCCGCCCGAGGCTGTGGTGACCGGGCTGGACGCGGTGGCCGACGCATCCGTGACCGAGGCGAGCTCGATGCGCAGCACGGAGCCCGGAGCCACGGGCTCGGTGGTGAACCAGTAGGCGAAACCGCTCGTGGACCGGGTGTCCACGCCGCCCAGCCGCATCGTGGTCGGAGCGCCGTCGATCGTCGCGGACGCGACCGACACTGCGGTGACGAAGCGGGTGTCGAAGGAGTAGTACACCTGCGTCCCGGTCGGCACGGCGTTCGCTCCGGTGCTGGTGACGACCAACGCGCTCACGGAGGGGTAGGTGCAGCTCCCGGTCGTGAGAGAGGCCCACTCGGCACTGATCGCGCCGTTCCACGGGACGACCGTGCCCACCTCCGCCGACCACGAGATCGAGTCGTTCGAGGGATCGGCGTCTGCGCCGGCCGGCGAGGAGAGCGAGAAGGAGTGCGGGGTCAGGTCCGGGAACGCCGCCCGGAGGTCGTGGATCGCGGAGGCGTCCTCCTGGGTGAGGACCCGGTCGAACCGCGGGGAGAACAGGACGGTGGCCCCGGCCGGGATCGGCACCGAGATCACGGCGGTGAATGTGGAGCGGTTGCCCTCGACGACGGGCCCGCTGATCGCGATCGCGCTCGCGGGGATGTCCGAGCCGTCGGCCACCCTCAGGGACGGGGAGCCGAGGACACGGTCGTCCGAGCGCATGACCACGACCGTCCCGGCCGGCGCGGCGTCGGGCCCGGCGTTGCGGACGGTCGGCGAGAAGAAGGAGTTGTAGCGCAGGTACTGGGTGCGGTCGTCGTTGTACCAGGATCCGTCGTCGCCCGAGAAGTTCTGCATCTGCAGGTCGAAGCGCGCGGCCGCGCTCGCGGCGGCGGCGGGAGTCGCGGTGGCGAGAGCGATGACCGGCAGGGTCCAGGCGGCGGCGAGGGCGGTGCGCCGGCGCAGCAGCGGATCGGTCGAGGTGGGCGCGGCGTGCGTCATGGGAGTCTCCGTCTCGAGCGGCGTCGTGGATGCGACCAGGCTAGGAGGCCCGCTGAGCAGACGTCATGTCCCGCGACATGGTGTCGCTCGGTCGAGCAGAGGTGGCTACCCGGCAGCCGCGGTCGCTCCCGTCACACGGGAGGCGGCGACTCGCGCGAACCATAGGATGGTCGCCATGTCCGACGGCGCCTCCTTCTATCTCACGACCCCGATCTTCTACGTGAACGACGTCCCGCACATCGGGCACGCGTACACCGAGGTCGCCGCCGACGTCCTCACCCGCTGGCACCGGCAGGCCGGAGACGACACCTGGCTGCTGACCGGCACCGACGAGCACGGCCAGAAGATCCTCCGCACCGCCACCGCGAACGGCACGACTCCCAAGGAGTGGGCCGACCGCCTCGTCGCGACCGCTTGGCAGCCGCTGCTCGAGACGATCGACATCGCGAACGACGACTTCATCCGCACCACGGACGCGCGGCACGAGGTCAATGTCCAGAAGTTCCTCCAGAAGCTCTACGACGAGGACGCGATCTACACGGGTGAGTACGAGGGCTACTACTGCGTCGGCTGCGAGGAGTACAAGCAGCCGTCCGACCTCGAGGAGGGCGCCGGCGACTACGCCGGCCAGTACGTCTGCAAGATCCACTCCAAGCCGGTCGAGCTGCTCAGCGAGAAGAACTACTTCTTCAAGATGAGCGAGTACACCGAGCGCCTGCTCGCCCTCTACGAGGAGCGTCCCGACTTCGTGCAGCCCGAGTCGGCGCGCAACGAGGTCGTCAGCTTCGTGCGCCAGGGCCTCGCCGACCTGTCGATCTCGCGCTCGAGCTTCGACTGGGGCGTGAAAGTGCCGTGGGACGACTCCCACGTCGTGTACGTCTGGTTCGACGCGCTGCTCAACTACATCACCGCCGTCGGTTACGGCCAGGACGAGACCGAGTTCGCGCGCCGCTGGCCCGCGACGCACATCGTCGGCAAGGACATCCTCCGCTTCCACGCGGTGATCTGGCCGGCCATGCTCATGGCCGCCGGGCTCGACGTGCCCCAGCAGGTCTTCGGGCACGGCTGGCTGCTCGTCGGCGGCGAGAAGATGTCGAAGTCGAAGCTCACCGGCATCGCGCCCGAGCAGATCACCGACACTTTCGGCTCCGACGCGTTCCGCTACTACTTCCTGCGGGCGATCACCTTCGGCCAGGACGGCTCGTTCTCGTGGGAGGACCTGTCGGCGCGCTACCAGTCCGAGCTCGCCAACGGCTTCGGCAACCTCGCCTCCCGTGTCATCGCGATGCTGCACCGCTACTACGAGGGAGTCGTGCCCGAGCCGGGCGCGCTCACCGCCTCGGAGGAGCGCATCCAGCGCACCGTCGCCGAGGCCGTCGTCTCGGCCGACCGGTCGATCGAGGCGCTCGCGATCCACGACGCCATCACCGCCGTCTGGAGCATCGTCGAGGAACTCAACGGCTACATCACCGAGCAGGAGCCGTGGGCGCTCGCCAAGCGCGGCGACCGCGAGCGTCTGGGCACCGTGCTCTACACCGCGACGGAGGGGCTGCGGGCGCTCACCGTGCTGCTGTCGCCGGTCGTTCCTCGGGCGACGACCGCCCTGTGGGAGGCGCTGGGCGTCGCGGAGTCGCTGGGCGCGCTCACCGCGCAGCCCCTGCGCGAGGCGGGTCGCTGGGGCATCCTTCCCGTCGGCACGGCCGTCGGCGCCCTCGCGCCGCTCTTCCCGCGGATCGAGGCGCCGGCCGCCTGAGCGTCCGCTCCTCGAGCGGTGCTGTCGCATCGCGGGGTCGAAGCTGAGGCCCTCTGTGCGCCGGAGGAGCGGCGACATCCGCGCTCCTCATCGGAGACCGTATGCCTGTCGGGTCGCAGCGGAGTGGTGGTGCGTCCGGCTCCGTCCCGTGGACATGTCAGTCATCGCTGTATAGTCACTGCATGCTGACCAGTGCCTCCCGTCTCGACGTCATGAACCGCTTGGGTCGGGCGATGGCGGATCCGACGCGCTCGCGGATTCTGCTGTCCCTGATCGAGCAGCCCGGGCATCCCGGCGAGCTGGCGCAGACTCTCGGGTTGACGCGCTCGAACGTGTCGAATCACCTGACGTGCCTGCGAGGATGCGGCATCGTCGTGGCGATCCCGGAGGGGCGCGGCACTCGCTACGAGATCGCGGATCCGCATCTGTCGAAGGCGTTGACGTCGATGGTCGATGTGGTGCTCGCGGTCGATGACGGCGTGGAGTGCGCGGACGAGGACTGCGATGTCCCGCTGTGCTGCGGGGTGTCCGAGTGAGCGCGGAGTGCTGCGGTGGGGACGAGCCGGCCGCCCCGCGCCGCGCACTCGTGATGCGGTCGCCCCGCGCGGTGGACGCGTGCTGTGCGGCCGACGAGGCGCCGTCCGAAGGGGGTCGGCGCGCCCGCCCGGCGTCTGCGGAGCGCGAGCGGCACGACCACGTCGGCCCTTCCGGCTCGGACCACGATCAGCACGCCGACGACCACGACGGTGACTCCGCGGAGGAGTTCGTCCCGTGGTGGCAGGACCGGAGCGTCCTCATCCCGCTCGCTGCGGGCGTCCTGCTGCTTGTCGGCTACCTCCTGGAGTGGACGGGGCTGGACATCGCCGGGACCATCGTGCTCGGCGCGAGCCTGGTCGCCGGCGCATCGACGTTCGTGCCCGGCGCCGTGCGGCGACTGCTGCGCGGCACTCTCGGTGTCGGCCTGCTGATGACGATCGCCGCGGTCGGCGCCGTCCTCCTCGGCCACATCGGCGAGGCGGCGGCCCTGGCATTCCTCTTCTCGATCGCGGAGGCGCTCGAGGACCGCGCGATGGACAAGGCCCGCGGGAGCCTGCGCGCCCTCCTGGACCTGCTTCCGGCCACCGCGATCGTGTCCCGCCTGCACGGTGACGTCACGATCCCTGCGCGTGAGCTGCGCGAGCTCGATGTCCTCGTCGTGCGCCCCGGCGACCGGATCGCGACGGACGGTGTGGTCGTCTCCGGACGCAGCAGCATCGACACCTCCGCGATCACGGGCGAGTCGATCCCGGTCGAGGTCGATCCGGGCGATGTCGTCGCGGCCGGCTCGATCAACGGCGGCGGCGCCCTCCAGGTTGAAGCGACTGCAGCGGGGACCGACAACTCCCTGACGACGATCGTGCACCTGGTCGAGCAGGCCCACGCCCGCAAGGGCGATCGTGCGCGGCTCGCTGACCGCATCGCGAAGCCCCTCGTGCCCGCCGTGCTCCTGCTCGCCGCGGGCATCGCCCTGTTCGGCGTCCTGATCGGCGACGCCGGGACGTGGACCGAGCGAGCCCTCGTCGTGCTCGTCGCTGCATCCCCGTGCGCCCTGGCGATCGCGGTACCCGTGACGGTCATCTCCGCGATCGGTGCAGGCAGCCGCTTCGGGCTGATCATCACGTCCGGAGAGGCGTTCGAGCGCCTGGGCACGGTGCAGGTGGTCGCGTTCGACAAGACCGGCACGCTCACCGCGGGCCGCCCGAGCGTCACCGACGTCGCCACTGCGGCCGGTGCGTCCCGCGAGGACGTGCTCGCGGTCGCCGCCGCGCTCGAAGCGCACAGCACGCACCCGCTCGCCGCAGCGATCCTCGCCGCCACCTCGACGCCTGCTCCGGTGGTGGACGTGACGGAGCATCCCGGCGACGGGATCACCGGTGTTCTCGCTGGCGTCCCGGTGCGGGTCGGCAGCCCCCGCTGGGTGCCCGCCGGCGCCCTGTCCGTGCAGCTGGAAGCGATGGAGGGCGCCGGAATGACGGCCGTCGTCGTCGAGCGAGGAGGCACCGTGCTCGGTGTGATCGGGATACTTGACCAGCTCAAGCCTGAAGCGGCCGAGACGATCGCGGAGCTCGAGCGCCACCGCATCGGCACTCTCCTGCTCACCGGCGACAACACCCGCACCGCGCACGCGATTGCGAGCGAGGCGGGGATCTCCGATGTGCGCGCGGAGCAGAAACCAGCGGACAAGGCGGCGTCGATCGAGCAGATCCGCAGGCACCGCCGCGTCGCGATGATCGGAGACGGCATCAACGACGCCCCCGCGCTCGCGAGTGCGGACGTCGGGATCGCCCTGGGTGCGACCGGATCCGCGGCCGCCATCGAGTCCGCGGACGTCGCGTTCACCGGCACCGACCTGCGCCTGATTCCCGCCGCTCTCCTGCATGCGCGCCGGGGCCGCCGGATCATGACTGCCAACCTGCTGCTCGCGCTCGGCGTGATCGTCGTCCTCTTCCCCCTCGCCCTCACGGGAGTGCTGGGCCTGGCGGGAGTGGTGCTCGTGCACGAGCTCGCCGAGGTGGTCATCATCGCCAACGGCGTCCGCGCCGCCCGCCGCGCGACCGCGCCGCGCGCACCAGTGCCGATGGCGACGCCGGCGCGCCCGGTTCCGACGACAGCCGACCTTCCGGGTCGAGCCCGGTGATCACCACCAGGCGCCCTTGGTACGCTACGTCGACACCCGCCGCTCCGCCGCGCGCTCCGCGCACGACCAGGAAGACGCCCTCGTGACGAACCCGCACCCGGACGCCCCGCGCGCCGGTGCGCAGCGAACCCTCGCTCTCGTCCTCCTCGTCGTCGTCACGGCTCTCGCCCTTCTCCTCGGCCACCCGCTGGAGCGCCTGCACGACGCTCTTCCCGCCACGTCCGTCTCCGCGTCCACGGGCACGGCCGCAGACGCGCCGGTGGCGTCGGCGAGCGTCCCGGGCGTCGAGGATTCCGCGACGCTCGGCGGACTCGCGGAACTGTGCGCGATGCTCGCCGCTGTCTGCCTGGTCGTCGTCGCCGCCGTCGCTCTCGCCGCCCGAGCGCGGCCCGGGCAGGGGGCCATCGCCAGCACGGCACCCCCGGCGAAGGCGCTGCACGCTGTCCCACCCGCGGCGCGGGTGCGGCCGAGTCATGCCGCGAGCTGCGTCCCCCTCCGGCTGTAGGCCGATTACGCCGATCTGACGACCCTGTCGGCCGGCGCGCCTTCGCGCGCCCGCGACCGGTGTCAGGTCCCGCCGTCGACCGACCTTCCGCAGACCCTGGACACGCCATGCCCCACTCCTCTCCTTTCCGCTCACCCGTTCCCGGCAGCCGCAGAGCCGCGCGCGTTCTCGAGCGCCAGCACGCCACCCCTCTGCGACGCTCCTTCCGGCGGCCGCCTCGAACGCCACCCGCTCGTCGCGTGCTGCCGGCGGCCGCTGCCTTCTCCGCACTCGCGCTCGCCGCGGTCTCGGCCCTCCCCGGCGTCCTGCTTCCGCCCTCCAGCGAGGCCGCCGCGCCGACTCCGGGGGTCGCCACCACTGTCGGTGCTCAAGCCTTCGTCGCCTCCGACCTGCCGGACAGCATCGTCATCCGCGACAACTTCTCCGCCGCTGCAGCGCCCGCTCGCATCGTCGAGATCACCGCTCAGAACAGCGCCGCGGCCGCCGAGGACGAGACGGCCACCGATGACGACACGGGCGCCGCCTCCGAGACCGGCTCCACCGGAGCCGAGATCGGCAGCAGCGCCGTCCGCTGGCCCTTCCCGGTCGGCGTCCGCGTCTCGGACGACTACGGCCCGCGCACGGCACCCTGCGACGGATGCTCCACCTTCCACAAAGGCCTCGACATGACACCCGGCGCCGGGACCCCGATCAGCTCGGTCGCGGACGGCATCGTCCGGGAGACCGGGGAGACCGACACGGGCTTCGGCAACTACGCCGTCATCGACCATGTCGTCGGCGGCGAACTGGTGAGCACCCTCTACGCCCACATGCAGTGGGGGTCCCTCGCCGTCTCCGAAGGACAACCGGTGAAGGCCGGCCAGCGCCTGGGCGCGGTCGGGTCCACGGGGCAGAGCACCGGTCCTCATCTGCACCTCGAGGTGTGGGAGAACGGCACCGATCCGATCGATCCCTACGCCTGGCTCACCCGTCATGCCGCCTGAAGCAGACCTGCGCCACCGACGAGGAGCAGGCGCGGCCGTCCCCGCGTTCGTTCGATCAGGTGTGGTCGGAGGGCGTCGTGGGCTCTGATCACCCGCACGGCTCCGCCGTCTCCGCAGCCGGGAAGCACCGCCGGCCGCTCGTCGTCGCGTTCTGCCTCACGGCGGCGTACATGGTGGTCGAGTTCGTCGTCGGGTTCTCCCTCGATTCGCTGGCCCTCATCTCCGATGCCGCGCACATGGGCACGGACGTTCTCGGGCTGGGCATGGCTTTGGCCGCTATCACGCTCGCGTCCCGCGCGGCGACTTCGCAGCGCACCTACGGCTTCTACCGCCTGGAGGTGCTCGCGGCGCTGGCGAACGGGATCCTGCTCTTCGCTGTCGCCGGGTACGTGATCGTCGAGGCGGTGCAGCGGTTCTCCGACCCGCCCACCGAGACCACCACCCTCGTCTAGGCACTCATGACCTCCGGCACCCCTCGCTCCGCTCCGAGCGTCCGCCGGTGCGGGACCCGTCCGCGATGCCCCGGCCCCTCCGCCCGGTGAAGCGGACGAACATCCCGCCGCGGACTCCTCCCGGCCCTGACCCGACCCCACCTCCCGTCGTGCCGGCCCCGGCCCTGACAGAAAGCACCACTGTGACAACCAGCACCAAGGTCAACCTGATCGCGATCGCCGCGGCTCTCCTCGTCGTCGCGGTCGTCGCCGCGATCGCTGTGTTCCGGCCGTTCTCCCCCTCCCGAGAAGAGCTCGCCGCCGCGCCCCCCGTCATGGCGCAGAACACTCACGTGCTCGATGAGGCGGAGGACGGGAAGGTGACCCTCGTGGAGTTCCTCGACTTCGAGTGCGAGGTCTGCGGGGCCGTCTACCCGACGATCGAGCAGCTGCGCGAGGAGTACGCGGGCCGCGTCACCTTCGCAACCCGGTACTTCCCCATCCCCTCCCACCGGAATTCGGAGAACGCAGCGGTCGCCGTCGAGGCGGCTGCTCGGCAGAACCGGTTCGAGGAGATGTACGACCGGATGTTCCAGACGCAGGCGAGCTGGGGGGAGAGCCAGGACTCGAAGGCCGAGGTGTTCCGTGGCTTCGCCCAGGAGATGGGCCTGGACATGGAGCAGTACGACGCGGACGTCGCCGACCCGTCCACTCTCGAGCGGGTGCGATTCGACTTTGACGCGGGCGTGGATCTGGGCGTCCAGGGCACCCCGACCATCTTCGTCAACGGCGAAGCGATCCAGCTCGAGCGGATCGAGGACATCCAGGCCGCGCTCGACGCCGCGCTCGCCGCGTGAGCGGTCGGGATTCCCGATCGTCCCCGCGGAGCCGAACACGACTCTGGCTCACCAGCAGCAGGCCCGCCCGCCCCCTCGCGGCCCTCCCGGTACCCTGGAGCGCATGACCGAGAGCCAGCACGTCCGCGCCCGCGAGGCGGCCTCCGGCCGCGACCTGACGTACCCGCCGCTGCCCGAGGCCCTCGTGGTACCCGTCTACGACAACCACACCCACCTCGAGATCGCCGACGGTCTCGACCCCCTCGACTACCGCGAGCAGCTCGACCGAGCGTCCACGGTCGGCGTCCGCGGTGTCGTCCAGGTCGGCACCGACGTCGAGACCAGCCGCTGGTCGGCCGAGCGTGCGGCCTCCGAGCCGCGGATGCTCGCGGCCGTCGCGATCCACCCGAACGAGGCCCCCGAGTTGGAGGCGCGCGACGCGCTCGACGCCGCGCTCGCCGTCATCGCCGAGCTCGCCGAGCAGCCTCGGGTGCGGGCGATCGGCGAGACCGGGCTCGACTTCTTCCGCACCGGCGAGAGCGGCCGGGCCGCTCAGTTCCGCTCCTTCGAGGAGCACATCCGCATCGCCAAGGAGCACGACCTCGCGCTCCAGATCCACGACCGCGACGCGCACCGCGAGGTCATCGACACCCTCCGCCGGGTGGGTGCCCCCGACCGCACCGTCTTCCACTGCTTCTCCGGCGATGCCGAGATGGCCCGGATGTGCGCCGACGAGGGCTGGTACCTCTCCTTCGCGGGCACAGTCAGCTTCACCAATGCCGCGCCGCTGCGAGAGGCGCTCGCAGCCACTCCGCGCCACCTCATCCTCGTCGAGACCGACGCCCCCTACCTCGCGCCGACGCCGTTCCGCGGGCGGCCCAACGCGCCCTACCTCCTCCCGCACACCCTGCGCTCGATGGCCGCGACCCTCGAGACCGACGTCGGTCACCTGGCGGCGACGATCGCCTCCAACACGGAGGCGGTGTACGGAGAGTGGGGCGGTCAGGTCGGCGCCGAGCCGACGGAGCCCGTCGGGCCGCTCGCATGAGCGGCCGTCACGCCGCCGAGCCGAGCGCCGGGAGCGTCCCGCGCCTGCTCGGCCCCGCGGAGATCCGCGATCTCGCCTCGCTGCTCGAGGTCACTCCCACCAAGAAGCTCGGGCAGAACTTCGTGCACGACGCGAACACGGTGCGCCGCATCGTCAAGCTCGCCGGCGTGCGGCCGGGCGAGACCGTGGTCGAGGTCGGCCCTGGGCTCGGCTCCCTCACGCTGGGGCTCCTGGAGGCGGGGGCACGGGTCGTCGCGGTCGAGATCGACCGGCGCCTGGCCGAGCAGCTGCCGCTGACCGTCGAGCTGATGGCGCCGGGTGCCGACCTCGCGGTTGTGCAGGCCGACGCGATGAAGATCCTCGACGTGCCGGGGGACCCCGTGCGACTGGTCGCGAACCTTCCGTACAACATCTCGGTGCCCGTGCTGCTGCACTTCCTCGAGCACTTCGCCAGCATCCGGTCCGGAGTCGTCATGGTGCAGTCCGAGGTCGGCCACCGCCTCGCGGCCGGCCCCGGCTCGAAGGTGTACGGCGGGCCGAGCGTGAAGGCCGCCTGGTTCGGCTCGTGGTCGACCGGCGGCACGGTCTCGCGTCAGATCTTCTGGCCCGTGCCCCATGTCGACAGCGTGCTCGTCTCGTTCGAGCGCCACGAGGAGCCCGGCGACGAGACCCTGCGCCGCGCGGTCTTCGCGGTCGTCGACGCAGCTTTCGCTCAGCGGAGGAAGATGCTCCGCCAGTCGCTCGCCGCCCTCTTCGGAGACAGTGCTGCCGCCATCGCGGCGCTCGAATCGGCGGGGGTGGCGCAGACCGCTCGCGGAGAGGAACTCGACGTCGCCGCGTTCGTCCGCCTGGGCCGGACACTCGATCCCGAGCGGGTCCCGGTGCGCGGTGCCGCGGTGCCGGAGGGGTCGCTGGCGGCGTCCGACGGGCGCCTGGCGGGGACCGACGGAGGGTTCGACGACGCCGAGGCGGGGGCGCTCTCGGACGCGGACAGGCGCGCCTCCACCACCCTGTAGCGTGGATGCATGGCCCACCGCGAGACCTCCACCCGGGTCCACGCGCGGGCCCCCGGCAAGATCAACGTGTTCCTCAAGGTCGGCGCCGTGCGCGATGACGGGTACCACGAACTGGCCACCGCCTTCCAGTCGCTCTCGCTCTACGAGGACGTCTTCGCGAGCGAGGCCTCGGACTTCTCCGTCTCGTTCTCGGGCTCGATCGACACGAGCGCCCTCGCGGTCGACGGCTCCAACCTCGCGATCAAGGCGGCCCGCGCTCTCGCCCGTGCCACCGGCTACCGCGGCGGCGTACGCCTCGAGATCGAGAAGAACGTGCCGATCGCCGGCGGGATGGGCGGCGGCTCGGCCGACGCGGCCGCGACTCTCCTGGCCTGTGACGCGCTCTGGGGAACAGCCTGCACGCGCGAGCAGCTGCTCGGTATCGCCGCGAGTCTCGGTGCCGACGTGCCCTTCTCGTTCACCGGAGGCACCGCCGTCGGAGTCGGCCGGGGTGACGAGCTGAGCCCCGCGCTGGCGAAAGGCCGCTTCGAGTGGGTCATCGTGCTCTCGGAGGAGGGGCTGTCGACCCCGGAGGTGTACAGCGAGCTCGATCGGCACCGCGAGCGGCACCTGCACGATTTCCGCCCGATCGCTGCGACTCCCACGATCGACCCGAACGTGCTGCAGGCGCTGCGGGCCGGAGACGCGGCCATGCTCGCCGACGCGATGCACAACGACCTCCAGGCGCCGGCTCTGCACCTCCAGCCGGGGCTCGCGCGGATCCTCGAGCTCGGGGAGGGCCGCGGCGCCCTGGGCGGGCTGGTGTCGGGCTCCGGCCCGACCGTGGCGTTCCTCGCCGCCGATGCCGACGCTGCGCTCGATCTGCAGCTCGAGCTGAGCTCCGCGCGTCTGCGTGCGGTGCGCGTGGCGGGCCCGGTGCACGGGGCGCGACTGCTGTCGACGTAGTCCGCGCCGCGCGGAGGGGCCAGCACCTGTGCTGCCTCCGCGCGGATCTCGTGAACACCGGACGTGGGCCCCCGCTGATGGGCGCAGTCCTGGCGCCTCCCGCAGAGAAGATCCGACGCCGTGGCTTAGAGTGCCGCTCATGCCCCCCAGAAGAGCCACCCTCCTCGCGATCCTCTCGGGGATCGTGGCCGCCGCCGTATCCCTGGCGGCCGCCGAGGTCGTGGCGGTCTTCACGGGGGCAGCGGGGAGCCCTCTGTTCGCCGTCGGCGGTTTCGTCATCGACATCGTGCCTCCCGGCGTGAAGGACACGGTCATCGCCCTATTCGGCACCGCCGACAAGCTTGTGCTCCTCGTCTCGATCGGCTTCGCGCTCGTCCTGCTCGCCGTCGGCGCCGGACTGCTCGAGTTCCGCCGGCCGCCGTTCGGAGTCCTCCTGCTCGCCGTCGCCGCCGGGCTCGGCTCGCTGGCCGCCGTCAGCCGGGAGGGCGCCTCCGGGATCGATGCGGCCCCGAGCGTCGTCGGAATGGTCGCCGGTGCCGCGGTGCTGCGCTCCGCCTCGGTCCGCCTCCGCGGCTGGCAGGGGGAGCAGGAGAGCGCCGCGACCGATCGCCGCTCGTTCCTGAGGCTGATCGGAGTCTCGGGAGTCGTCGCCGTCGCCGTCGGCATCGGCGCACGCGTCGTCACCTCCGCCTCCGCCGCCGTGACAGCTGTGCGCGAGGCCGTGACCCTGCCGACCCCCGCGGCGAGCGCGCCCGCCGTTCCCGCCTCCGCCGTCCTCGACGGGATCGAGGGCATCAGCCCGTACATCACCCCCAACTCCGACTTCTACCGGATCGACACCGCCCTCTCGGTGCCCTCCGTCGAGCCGTCCGACTGGACGCTGCGCATCACCGGCATGGTCGAGGAGGAGATCGAGATCACCTGGGACGAGCTCCTCGCCCTCCCGCTGGAGGAGCACCTCGTCACCCTCTCGTGCGTCTCGAACGAGGTCGGCGGTGACCTCATCGGCACCGCGCGCTGGCTCGGCCATCCGATCCGCGAGCTGCTCGCCCGGGCCCGGCCGACGGCCGGCGCCGACATGGTGCTCTCGCGCAGCATCGACGGCTTCACCGCGTCCACTCCGCTCGACGTGCTCCAGGACGAGGCCCGCGCGAGCCTCCTCGCCGTGGGGATGAACGGCGAGCCGCTCCCCGTCGAGCACGGCTTCCCGGTGCGGATGGTCGTGCCGGGGCTCTACGGCTACGTGTCGGCGACCAAGTGGGTCGTCGAGCTGAAGGTCACGACGTTCGCCGAGGACCTCGCCTACTGGTCGACACGGGGCTGGACCGCTCGCGGCCCGATCAAGATCGAGTCGCGGATCGATGTCCCGCGGCAGGGGCAGCCGGTCGAGGCGGGCACGGTCGCCGTCGCCGGAGTCGCCTGGGCGCCGCACACCGGCATCGCCAAGGTCGAGGTGCAGATCGACGATGGCGCCTGGAAGGAGGCGCGCCTCGCCGAGGCGGTCACCGCCGACACCTGGATCCAGTGGGTGCACGAGTGGGAGGCTGCACCCGGCGACCATGTCGTCACGGTCCGCGCCACCGACGCGGACGGCACGGTGCAGACCATCGTCGAGCGCCCGCCCGCGCCGGACGGCGCGACCGGCCTGCACCGGCGGTCGGTCTCGGTCTCGCCGGCGCCCTCGAAGCGGTAGGCGGTCGGGTGCCAGCGCCTAGGCTGGACCCCTATGGCACATCTGCTGGGCGCCGAGGCGCTGCGACTCGAGTACCCCACGTGCGTGATCTTCGACGAGGTCTCCCTCGGCATCGAGGAAGGCGACCGCATCGGGATCGTCGGCCGCAACGGCGACGGCAAGTCCACCCTCCTTCGTCTGCTCGCGCAGCGCATCGAGCCCGACTCCGGCCGGGTCACCCATCGCCGAGGGGTGACACTCGGGATGCTCGACCAGGCGGACACGGTCGACGAGGAGCTCACCGTCGCCCAGGCCGTCGTCGGCGGTCTGGAGGAGCACGAGTGGGCGGGTGACGCGCGCACCCGCGACGTCATCGCCGGTCTGCTCCGCGACGTCCCGTGGGACGGAGTCGTCGGCTCGCTCTCGGGCGGGCAGCGCCGTCGCGTTGCGCTCGCGAAACTGCTCGTGGGCGACTGGGACGTCGTCTTCCTCGACGAGCCCACCAACCACCTCGACGTCGAGGGCATCGCCTGGCTCGCCGAGCATCTCCAGCGCCGCTGGGCGACCTCCTCGGGCGGTCTCGCGGTCGTGACGCACGACCGGTGGTTCCTCGACGAGATCTGCACCGCGACGTGGGAGGTGCACGACCGCATCGTCGAGCCCTTCGAGGGCGGCTACGCGGCCTACATCCTCCAGCGGGTCGAACGCGACCGGATGGCGTCCACGATGGAGGCCAAGCGCCAGAACCTGATGAAGAAGGAGCTCGCGTGGCTCCGCCGCGGCGCTCCGGCCCGCACCGCGAAGCCCAAGTTCCGCATCGACGCGGCCAATCAGCTGATCGAGGACGAGCCTCCCGTGCGCGACTCGGTCTCGCTCTCGCAGCTCGCCGTCTCGCGCCTGGGCAAGGACGTCGTCGACCTGCTCGACGTGACCGTCCGTTACGGCGAGCGGACCGTCCTCAACCGCGTCGAGTGGCGGATCGCGCCCGGTGAGCGCACCGGGATCCTCGGCGTCAACGGCGCGGGGAAGTCGACCCTCCTGGGTCTCGTCGCCGGCAGCGTGCAGCCGACGAGCGGTCGGGTGAAGCGCGGCACCACCGTGCGCGTGGCGATCCTCGACCAGCAGTTGCGCGAGCTGACGGAGGTGCAGCACCAGCCGGTCCGCGAGATCATCGCCCAGCAGCGCACCAGCTACGCCATCGGCGGCAAGGAGATGACTCCCGGGCAGCTCCTCGAGCGGCTCGGGTTCTCGAGCGCCCAGCTGTCGACGCCGGTGAAGGACCTCTCGGGCGGGCAGCGCCGGCGGCTCCAGCTGCTGCTGATCCTGCTCAGCGAGCCGAACGTGCTGATCCTCGATGAGCCGACCAACGACCTCGACACCGACATGCTCGCCGCGATCGAGGACCTGCTCGACTCCTGGCCCGGCACCCTGCTCGTCGTCTCGCACGACCGCTACCTGCTCGAGCGGGTCACCGACCAGCAGTACGCCGTGATGGAGGGCGCCTTCCGGCACCTGCCCGGCGGAGTCGAGCAGTACCTCGATCTGCGACGCGCGCTCGAGAAGGGGACGTCGGCCGCGTCCGCAGGCTCCTCCTCGTCGCCCGCCCCGTCCGGGCTGGCGGGGGCCGAGCGCCGCACCGCCGAGAAGGAGGTGTCGGCGATCGACCGGCGCCTGCACAAGCTGACCCAGCTCACGAAGACCGTGCACGAGAAGATGGCGACGCACGACCAGGACGACTACGACGGCATCCTGGCGCTGAACGCCACGCTCCGCGCGTACGAGGACGAGACCGCCGAGCTCGAGCTGCGCTGGCTGGAGCTCTCGGAGCAGCTCGAGGGCTGACGCTCGGGTGTCCTGCTGCTCGATTCGGCGGAGGTCGCGGTCCCCGCGGCCGACCACCGCGACGCCCTCTCTCGAGGTAGGCGCGGACCGCGCGCTCAACCGAAGTCGAGAGAGAGCTTGCGGAGCAGCTGCGCGAGCCGCTCCTGCTGCGCGTGCGTGAGCGCTCCGAGCAGCTCCTGCTCCGCGTCGACGAGCCGAGTGATCGCGGCGTCGACCCGCGCGAGCCCCGACGGCGTCATCTGCACCAGCACACCGCGGCCGTCGTTGGGGTCGTCGAGCCGCTCGACCAGCTCGCGCTCGACCAGGCGGTCGATCCGGTTGGTCATCGTGCCGCTGGTGACCATGGTCGCCTGGAGCAGCTGCTTCGGGCTCATCCGGTAGGGAGCCCCCGCGCGCCGCAGGGCCGAGAGCACGTCGAACTCCCACGTCTCGAGCTCGGACCGGCCGAAGGCGCTGCCGCGCGCACGCTCCAGCTGCTTGGCCAGTCTGCGCATCCGCGAGAAGACCTGCAACGGCGTGAAGTCGAGGTCGGGGCGCTCGCGCACCCAGGCGTCGACGATCCCGTCGACCTCGTCATTCGCACTCACCCCTCCATTGTGGCGGCTGGTCACCTCGCGAGACGCCGGGAGCCGTCCTGCTTCCGGCGCGGCGACGCGCGGCCACCACCGGTCGACGTCGACTCGCGAGTCGCGCCCGTGGCGTCGCGGCTGGGGGGAAGGGTCGGCGGATGGCAGGATGGACGGCGCGCGAGAGCGCGGTCCGCCATGGTGTAACGGCAGCACGGCAGCCTTTGGAGCTGTCCGGTCCAGGTTCGAATCCTGGTGGCGGAGCGGCACCGCACCGGTGCGCTCACGGAGGAGAACGCGAAGAACATGGCAGACAGCACGCTCGCCGTCGTGATCCTGGCGGCAGGCCAGGGCACCCGCATGAAGTCCCGCACCCCGAAGGTCCTGCACCGCCTCGCCGGCCGTCCGCTCCTCGGGCACGTTCTCGACACGGCCGCCTCGCTCGACGCCGAGCACGTCGTGACGGTCGTGCGCCACGAGCGCGAGCGGGTCGCGGAGGCGGTGCTCGAGCACACGCCCGGCGCGCTGGTCGTCGACCAGGACGAGACGCCCGGCACCGGTCGCGCGGTCGAGCAGGGTCTCGCCGCTCTGCCGGAGTCCTTCGCCGGCACGGTCGTGGTGCTCAGCGCCGACGTGCCGCTGCTCGACTCGCCGACCCTCCGCCGCCTGGTCGACGAGCACCTCGTCGCGGCGAACGCGCTGACCATGCTCTCCTGCGTGCTCGAGGACCCGACCGGCTTCGGCCGCATCGTCCGCGGCGGCGACGGTGCCTTCGCCTCGATCGTCGAGCAGAAGGACGCGAGCGCCGACGAGCTGGCCCTCACCGAGATCAATGCCGGCGTCTACGCCTTCGACGCCGCCGCGCTCCGCTCGGTGATCGGCGCGATCGGCACCGAGAACGCTCAGCGCGAGAAGTACCTCACCGATGCCGCCGCTGCGCTCAAGGCCGCCGGCCGCGCGATCGAGGCGGTCCCCGTGCAGGACCGCTGGCTCGTCGCCGGCATCAACGACCGCGCCCAGCTCGCCGACGCGGCGCTCGAGCTCAACGCGCGGATCGTGCGCCGCTGGCAGCTCGAGGGCGTCACCATCCAGGATCCGGCGACGACCTGGATCGACGTGGACGCGGTGCTCGCCCCGGACGTCGAGATCCTCCCCGGCACGCAGATCAAGGGCCCGACCGTCATCGCCACCGGCGCGGTGATCGGACCGGACACCACCCTGGACTCCTGCGAGGTCGGCGAGGACGCCGTGGTGAAGCGCTCGGACGCGACGCTCGCCGTGATCGGCGCGAAGGCTCAGGTGGGGCCGTTCTCGTTCCTGCGCCCCGGCACCGTGCTCGGCGCTCGCGGCAAGATCGGCGCCTACGTCGAGACCAAGAACGCCACCATCGGTGACGGCTCGAAGGTGCCGCACCTCTCCTACGTCGGCGATGCGACGATCGGCGAGGAGTCGAACATCGGCGCCGGCTCGATCTTCGCCAACTACGACGGAGTGACGAAGGCGTCCTCCGTCGTCGGCTCGCACGTGCGGGCCGGGTCGCACACCGTCTTCGTCGCCCCCGTTAGAATCGGTGACGGAGCGTACACGGGCGCCGGCACGGTCGTCCGCAAGGACATCCCCGCCGGAGCCCTCGGGATCACCGTCGCTCCGCAGCGCAACATGGCCGGGTGGGTCGAGGCCCACCGCCCGGGCACCGCGTCGGCCACCGCCGCCGAGGCAGCCCAGGCGTCGGAGCCCGCGGGCACCGAGCCGGTCACAGGAGGAAGCGGAGCACAGTGACGGCCATCACCGCCAGCAACAAGAAGAGCCTGGTCCTCGTCTCGGGCAGGGCGCATCCGGCACTGGCGGAGCAGGTCGCGGCCGAACTCGGCACCGAACTCGTGAACACCGAGGGCCGGACCTTCGCCAACGGCGAGCTGTACGTCCGCTACGGCGACAGCGTCCGCGGAGGCGACGTGTTCGTCCTCCAGTCGCACACGTCGCCGATCAACGAGTGGCTGATGGAGCAGCTGATCATGGTCGACGCCCTCAAGCGGGCGTCCGCCAAGCGGATCACCGTGGTCGCCCCCTTCTACCCGTACGCCCGCCAGGACAAGAAGGGCCGTGGTCGCGAGCCGATCTCGGCCCGCCTCGTGGCCGACCTGTTCAAGGCCGCCGGCGCCGATCGCATCATGTCCGTCGACCTGCACGCCGCTCAGATCCAGGGCTTCTTCGACGGCCCCGTCGACCACCTCTTCGCGATGCCCGTGCTGCTCGAGCACTTCCGCGAGAAGCTCGATCCGGCGACGCTCACCGTCGTCTCGCCCGACATGGGCCGCGTCCGCGTCGCCGACATCTGGAGCGACAAGCTCGGCGTCCCGCTCGCCATCATCCACAAGCGCCGCGACCCCAAGGTCGCCAATCAGGTCTCGGTGCACGAGATCGTCGGAGAGGTGCAGGGTCGCGTCTGCCTGCTCGTCGACGACCTGATCGACACCGGCCGCACCATCGCCAAGGCCGCGGAGGCTCTGAAGAAGGCCGGAGCCATCGGCGTCGTCGTCGCGGCGACCCACGCGGTGTTCTCGGACCCGGCCGTCGAGCTGCTGAGCTCGGAGTTCATCGACTCCGTGGTGGTCACCGACACCCTGCCGCTGCCGGACGACAAGAAGTGGGACCGCCTGACGGTGCTGCCGATCGCTCCGCTGCTGGCGCGGGCCATCCACGAGGTCTTCGACGACGGCTCCGTCACCTCGATGTTCGACGGGGACGCGTAGCGGAGGTTCGGGGCAGGGCTTCCGGCCCCCGCAGGCGGCAGCGCCCTAGGGTGAGGCCGTGCCCCTGCGAACGGATGCGACCCTCCCGCTCGCCGCGCTGTTCCTGGTCTGGGCGCCGGCCGCCGGGGCGGCGGGCTGGTGGCTCCTGCTCGGAGTCGCGCTGGCCGCGGCGACCGCGGCGCTGGGCGCCCTCGCCGATGCCGGGCGCCCGGTGCACGACGGCCCCTCGTCCGAGTGGCTCGGACTCGCGGGCCGCGCCTTCGCCGCCGCCGCGATCGCGCTGACGGCAGCCGACTCGGTGCTCGAGGCTGCGGCACGACCTGTCGCCGTGCTCCTTCTGCTGGGAGTCGCGGTCGTCGGTCTGCGGGGCGGAACGCTGCCGCCCCGCGCCGCACTGCTGCTCGCCGGACTGGTCGTGCTGCTCCTGGCCGCCGCAGCCGTCGTGCTCGCCGTGATCCCGGTCGAACGTCCCGTCGTCGAGGTGCGCCCCGAGGGCGGACTCCTCGGCGCGGGCACGGCAGCTGCCTTCCTCCTGATCCTCTTCCCGGTTCCCCGTCCCGGCACTGTGCCCGCCCTGCGGCCCGCGCTGCTGCGCATCGGCGTGTCGGCCCTCGCCGCGGCGTCGCTCGGAACGGGGGTGCTGCTCCTCGCCGGGCCGACCGTCCTCGCCGCCACCTCGACTCCGCTGCGCTCGCTCGCCGACGGCACGGCCGCCGCCCCGCTCGTCGGGGCTGCCGCGGTGCTCGCCGCGCCGCCGGCGCTGCTCGGGCTCGCCCGGAGCGACTCCCGCGCCCTCGTCCGGCTCGCCGACGCCGGGGAGATCCCCGCCCCGTTCGCCTCCCGTCACCGCCGGACGGGTGTGCCGGCCGCGGCCCAGTCCGTGCTCTGCCTCGTCGCGGTGCTCGCGGTCGTGATCCTCGACGCCGACGCGCTGCTCGCCTTCGCCGTCGCCGCTCTGCTGCTCGCCACGATCGTCCGCCGCCTCGCGCACGGAGCGGCGGGTGCACGCTGGCCGGGGATCGCCTCGGCGTCCGTGTCGCTGCTCCTGCTGCTGGCCCTCCCGGCGGCGACCGCTGCCGCAGCGGCCGTGCTCCTGGCGGGCTTGCTGATCGTGCGCGGGTTCCGCCGCTGACCCCCGATCAGCCCGCTGCCGACTCCCGCGCGCGTGCAGGCAGGAGCAGGGCGAGCGGATCGGCACGGACCCGGTCGAGCCCCGCTCTGATCGCTCCCAGCGCGACCGCTCGATCTCCGAGGGTGGAGGGCACGATCCGCGGGGCGGGAGCGTGCACGTGCGCGGCCACCCGGGTCGACACCTCGTCGAGCAGGGGAGCCGCGGAGCTAGCGAGCGCGCCGCCGACGACGATCAGCGAGACGTCGAGCAGGGTGGCCAGCGTCGCGGTGATCCGCGTGAGCCGCTCCGCGAGGCGCTCCACGACCGCTCCGGCGAGGGCGTCGCCGGCGAGAGCGGCCTCGAGCACCTGCTCGGCTCCGGGATTCTGCGCCGGGTCGAGCAGGGAGGCGCGCCGACCCGGCCGGGAGAGCGCCTCGCCGGCCCAGGTGCGGGCCAGCGCGGCGAGGCCCTCGGTCGAGCCCACACCCTCGACCAGCTCAAGGTAGCGCATCTCGCCGGTGAGTCCGCGGGCGCCGCGGAGCAGGGAGCCGCCGAGGACGACTCCCGCCCCCAACCGCTCACCCGAGAGGAGAGCGACATAGTCGTCGGAGCGGACGGCCGCACCCCGCCAGCCCTCGGCGAGGGCCGCGAGGTTGGCGTCGTTGTCGATGACCGGTGCCCAGCCGCGCCGGGCGAAGTGCTCGGTGAGCCCCGGGTTCATCGCGCTCCAGAAGCCCTTCGCGTCGTCAGGGGAGTCGCCCCGGGCGTCGACCGGTGCCGGGACCCCGAGGGTGATCGCGAGCACGGCGGAGTCGCCGACGCCGGCGTCGCGGAGGGCCGCATTGAGGACACGCTCGACGTCGGCGCGGCGCCGCTCCCGTGGGAGGTCCTCGATCCGCTCGTGATCGACGCTCTCGACGCGCCGGACCACGGTCTCGCCGAGCAGATCGGTGACGAGTACATCGACGCTGTGCTGCCCGGCGTCCACGCCGACCAGCACGCCGGCCCTCCTGCGCAGCGCGTAACGCCGGGCCGGGCGGCCCTTCACGTAGTCTCCTGCCTCGCGCTGGTTCGCGAGCTCCTCGAGCCAGCCGAGGCCGACCAGATCGTCGCAGACCCCGATGACCGTCGAGCGGGTGAGCCCGGTAGCGGCGATCAGACCGGAGGCGGTGACCGGCTCACCGCTCCAGGCGCTCGCGAGCACGTCGAGCGCGGTGCGCCGGCGCTGCGAGGAGAACGTGCTCTCGGGCATCCGCTCCCTCTTCCCTCGCGGCCCCGGGCCGGATCGGCTGCGACAGGACATCGAGCACTGGATTCTGCCAGTCCCGTGCGGTCGTCGGCGCACATCGACGGCCGCGGGCCACGGCACAGGCGCCCCTGCGCCTCGGATCGACGGATCCGCTGCGCAGGGGCGCCTGGTGCGCACCGGAAGCGGTGCGGCGGGGTCAGTGTGTCGAGGGGTCCTGCTCGACCTCGGAACGGTCGCCCGACCACAGCGTGTGGAAGGTGCCCTCCTTGTCGACGCGCTGGTAGGTGTGCGCGCCGAAGAAGTCGCGCTGGCCCTGCACGAGGGCGGCCGGGAGGCGCTTCGACGCGAGCGAGTCGTAGTACGAGAGCGCGGCACCGAAGCCCGGGATCGGGACGCCCGAGAGCGCGGCGGTCGAGACGATGCGGCGCCAGGCCGCCTCGCCGTTCGCGACGGCCTCGGCGAAGTAGGGGTCTTCGAGGAGGGTCGAGATCTCGGCGTTCTCGTCGTAGGCGTCGACGATGCGGTTGAGGAACTGCGCGCGGATGATGCAGCCGGCCCGCCAGATCTTGGCGACGGCTCCCTTGTCGATCTCCCACCCGTACTTCTCGGCCCCCGCGATGATCGCGTCGAAGCCCTGCGAGTAGGCGACGACCTTCGAGGCGTAGAGCGCAGCGCGCACGTCGTCCTCGAATCCGTCGTACTTCTCGACGGGCGTGGGCCGCGAGGCGACGCGCGCCTGCACGGCGGAGCGCTGCTCCGGCTTCGACGAGACGGCGCGGGCGAAGACGGCCTCGGCGATGCCGCCGACGGGCACGCCCAGGTCGAGCGCGTTCTGCACGGTCCAGACTCCGGTGCCCTTCGAGCCGGCCTGGTCGAGCACGATGTCGAGGAAGGGCTTGCCCGTTTCGGCGTCGACCTGGCGCAGCACCTCGGCCGTGATCTCGATCAGGTACGACTCGAGGTCGCCCTTGTTCCAGGCGTCGAAGACCTCGGCGATGGCGGCGGGCTCATGGCCGCCGACAGTGCGGAGCAGGTCGTACGCCTCGGCGATGAGCTGCATGTCGGCGTACTCGATGCCGTTGTGGATCATCTTGACGAAGTGGCCGGCGCCGTCCGTGCCGATGTGGGTGACGCAGGGCTCGCCCTCGGCGACCGCGGCGATCGAGGAGAGGATCGGGCCGAGGGTCTTGTACGACTCGACCGAGCCTCCGGGCATGATCGACGGGCCCTTGAGCGCGCCCTCCTCGCCCCCCGAGATGCCCGTGCCGACGAAGTGGATGCCGGTCTCGCGGACGGCCTTCTCGCGGCGGATGGTGTCGGTGAAGAGCGCGTTTCCTCCGTCGACGATAATGTCGCCGGGCTCGAAGACCTTCGTCAGCTGCTCGATCACGGCGTCGGTGCCGCGACCGGCCTGGACCATGATGATCGCCGTGCGGGGTGTGGCGAGCGAGGCGGCGAAGTCCTCGATCGTCTCGGAGGCGACGAAGGCCGCCTCGGGGTGCTCGGTGATGAGGGTCTCGGTGCGGCCGTAGGAGCGGTTGTAGACCGCCACGGTGTTGCCCTCGCGGCTGGCGAGGTTGCGGGCGAGGTTCGACCCCATCACCGCCAGACCGACGACTCCGATGTTGGCTGTGGCGGTGGGCTTGTCAGACACGGTTCTCCTCGACATACGCTTTCAGGGGCGCCTCCAGGCTAGCCCCGGGCCGCCGGTGGGAGCCCGGGTCCGAGCCGTCTCCCGGCTGCACATCGGTCGTTGCGCGCACGCACGCTCTTGCGCGTCCGCGGGATTCCGCGGACGGCGTTCGAGGAGTCGGACCGCTCACGCTCCGTGCCCCGCGGGCACGCGCTCGGACGGGATCGGCGGCGGCGGGGGAGTGCCGTCGCCGAAGGGGCGGCCGCCGAGCTCCTGGCGGCCGGAGGGGACCAGCCAGCCGGACAGATCGGGGCCCTTCGGCACGACTCCGGTCGGGTTGATGTCGCGCTGCACCTCGTAGTAGTGCGACTTGATGTGCACGAAGTCGATGGTGTCGCCGAACCCCGGAGTGGAAACAGGTCACGCGCGTAGCCCCAGAGCGCGGGCATCGCCGAGAGCAGGTTCCGGTTGGTCTTGAAGTGGCTGTAGTAGACCGCGTCGAAGCGGGCGAGCGTGGTGAACAGGCGCACATCCGCCTCGGTGATCGTGTCGCCGACGAGGTAGCGGCGGGTGCTCAGCCGCTCCTCCAGCCAGTCGAGCCGCGCCCAGAGGCGGCCGTAGGCCCGATCGTAGGAGCGCTGCGAGCCGGCGAAGCCGCACTTGTACACCCCGTTGTTGACGTCGTGGAAGACCAGTTCGGCGACCTCGTCGATCTCGTCGCGGTGCTCCTCGGGGTAGAGGTCCGGGGCGCCCTCGCGATGGAACGCGGTCCACTCGGTCGAGAAGTCGAGCGTCATCACGGGGTAGTCGTTGGTGACGACCTGCCCGCTCGGGATGTCCACGACGGCCGGCACGGTGATCCCGCGCGGGTAGTCGGGGAAGCGGGCGAAGAACGCGTCCTGGAGGCGCGGGATGCCCAGAACGGGATCGACCCCGCCCGGATCGAGGTCGAAGGTCCAGCTGCGCTTGTCGTGGGTCGGTCCGCAGATGCCCATCGAGAGGGCGTCCTCGAGTCCGAGCAGCCGCCGCACGATCACGGCGCGGTTCGCCCAGGGGCACGCGCGGGAGACGACGAGGCGGTAGCGCCCCGCCTCCGCCGGGTAGCCGTCCCGGCCGTCGGCGGTGATCCGCGTCGGGATGTAGGTGGTGTCGCGGTGGAAGCCGTTCTTCTCGACGTAGGAGCCGAAGTCGTCGCTCGTCATACCGGCACGGTAGTCAGCGAGCCTGGACTTCCGGCTCCGAGCGGGGCAGCACGGACGAGTGCTGGCGGGTGGCCGGGATGCCGGGTAGGATCGGCAGCTGAACTTCGGCGAGGGATGCACGTGCATCCGTGATCGACGCGGTGGAAGCAGGCGAGGCCCCCACGGGGCGCCACGGACTTCTCCTCACGCTGACATGCGTTCGAGTCGACAAACCGTCCGTGGCCGCGAGGCCACGACCCGATCCGGTGGCGCCGTGCGCCGCCCAAGGAGAACATCATGGCTGAACTGACCAACAAGGTCGTCGTCGAGGTCCGCACCTCGTTCGGCAAGGGCGCCGCCCGCAAGATCCGGGCGCAGGACAAGATCCCCGCGGTCCTCTACGGCCACGGCACCGAGCCCCAGCACCTCACCCTCCCCGGCCACCAGGTGCTCCTGCTCACCCGCAAGGCCAACGCGATCCTCGAGCTCGACATCGAGGGCGCGTCGCAGACCACCCTGGTGAAGGACATCCAGCGCGACCCGGTGCGCCAGATCATCGAGCACATCGACCTCGTCGTCATCAAGAAGGGCGAGAAGGTCGAGGTCGACATCCCCGTGCACGTCGAGGGCGACGCCGCTCCCGGCACCCTCGTCTCGATCGAGTCGAACACCCTCTCGCTCGAGGTCGACGCCACGCGCATCCCGCAGAACATCGTCGTCTCCGTCGAGGGCCTCGAGGCGGGCACGCAGATCACCGCCGCCGACGTCACGCTGCCCGAGGGCGCGACGCTGGTCACCGACGCCGAGATCCTCATCGTCAACGTCACCGCCGAGGTCGAGCAGGACCTGGGCGACGGCGAAGAGACGCCCGCGTCGGGCGACGTCGTCGCCGAGTCCGCGGAGTAGTCCGCACCACCCGCACCGTCCGGACGGGCCCGCCGCGATCGCGAGCGGGCCCGTTCCGCATCCGGGGAGCCGCCTCCCGCCGCCACGAGGACTCCCGCCGCCACGAGAACTCCCGCCGCCATGAGAAGAGGAACCGCATGAGCGACACCTGGCTGGTCGTCGGCCTCGGCAACCCGGGCGCGCAGTACGCGCGCAACCGGCACAACGTCGGCCAGATGGTGCTCGACGAGCTCGCGACGCGGATCGGCGGCTCGTTCCGGCGGCACACCCGCGCGAACGCCCTGGTCGCCGAGGGCTTCCTCCGCCCGGGCGGCCCGAAGCTGGTGCTGGGCAAGCCGAACAGCTTCATGAACCTCTCGGGCGGCCCGACCTCGCAGCTGCTCGACTTCTTCTCGGTCGACCCGTCTCGCCTGATCGTCGTGCACGACGAGCTCGACATCCCGTTCGACACTCTGCGCCTCAAGCAGGGCGGCGGCCATGGCGGCCACAACGGCATCCGCGACATCCTGGCGGCGACCGACGGGGCCGAGTTCCTGCGCGTGCGCGTGGGCATCGGCCGCCCGCCCGGCCGCCAACAGGCCGCCGACTTCGTGCTCAAGGACTTCGCGGGCCCCGAGCGCGAGGCGCTGCCGATCCTCGTGTCGGACGCCGCCGACGCCGTCGAGCTGATCGCCGACTCCGGACTCTCGGCAGCCCAGCTGAAGTTCCACACCAGCGCCTGACCCGCCACCGCCGACCCCGCCACTGAGGGAACCCCGGACCGGGGTTCCCTCGCTGCGGCCCGCGCGGGGGGCGGCCGTAAACTACACAGGTGCCCCTCAACGAGATCATCTCGGCGCTGTCGCGCGCCTCCACGTTCGACGACGCACTGGCGTACGCGACCCGCAACGCCGACTTCTCGGTCGCCGACGGCCTCCGGGTGCCATTGCTGGCCGGCCTCCTCGAGCGGCGGGCGGAGGCGGGTCGCCCGCAGGCGGCGCTCGTCGTGACCGCGACGGGCCGCGACTCCGAGAACGTGCGCGCCTCCCTCGGCTGCGTCCTCCCCGAGGCCGATGTGGTCGAGTTCCCCGCGTGGGAGACGCTGCCGCACGAGCGCCTGAGCCCGAGCGCCGAGATCGTCGGCCGGCGGCTCGACGCGCTGCGGCGGATGAAGCACTGGTCGGGGGAGCGTCCGCTCGTGGTCGTCGCCTCGGTGCGCGCCGCCCTGCAGCCCGTCGCGGACAACCTGGCCGACATCGAGCCGATCCGCCTGGTGAAGGGCGGGCGCGGCTACGATCTCGGCCGCATCGCCGCCGAGCTGGTCGATCTGGCGTACGCGCGGGTCGACATGGTCACCCGGCGGGGCGAGTTCGCGGTGCGCGGCGGCATCCTCGACGTGTTCCCGGCCGTCGCCGAGCATCCGAGCCGGGTGGACTTCTTCGGGGACGAGGTCGACTCCCTCCGTGGCTTCTCCGTCGCCGATCAGCGCTCGCTGCCGGGCGAGGCTGAGTCCGTCGTCCTGCCCCCGAGCCGCGAACTGCTGCTCGTGCCGGCCGTCCGCCAGCGTGCGCGCGAGATGCTGCACGAGTTCCCCAGCCTGTCGGTCATGCTCGCGAAGATCGCCGAGGGGATCCCGGTCGAGGGGATGGAGTCCCTCGCGCCCGCGCTCCTGGAGCGGCTCGTCCCGATCTCGCACTACCTCCCCGAGGGCGCGGCCGTCGCCGTGCTCGCCCCCGAGCGGGTCGCGACCCGCGCGATCAGCCTCGCCGAGACGAACCGCGAGTTCCTCCAGGCCGCGTGGAGCGCGGCGACGGCCGGGGCGGAGGCGCCGATCGATCTCGCGTCGGGCGAGTTCATCTCGCTCGGCGCGCTGCGCGACTCCGTGACGGTCAGCGCCCCCGGCACCGAGGCTCCCGATCACCCGTGGTGGACGATGAGCACGTTCCGCCAGGGTCCCGCCGCGGGCGAGGCCGAGGTGCTGCCGGAGGAGCTCGGCATCGACGAAATCCTCGCCGTTCGGGTCGAGGGCGAGCCGGTCCCCGGATTCGGCGCCAACGTCGAGGGCGCGCTCGCGCACGTCCACTCGCGGCTCGCCGACGGCTGGACGGTCGTGCTGACGGCCCCCGGCACGGGCACCGTGGAGCGCACCGACCAGGTGCTCGCCGAGCACGAGGTCGCCGCCCGCATCGTCGCCGACCTGCCGCCGGCTCTCGAGCCGGGTCTCGCCTACGTCGTGCAGGCCTCCGTCGATCACGGCTTCGAGGTCGAGGAGGCGAAGCTCGCGCTGCTCACCGACACCGAGTTCTACGGGCGCGCCGTCGGCTACGACTCCCGCGCCGTGAAGAAACTGGCGTCGCGTCGCAAGAACGTCGTCGATCCGCTGCAGCTGACGCCCGGCGACCACGTGGTGCACGCCACCCACGGCATCGGCCGCTTCGTCGAGCTCTCCCAGCGCGAGGTCTCGAGCGGCGGGCGCAACGCAGTGAAGACCAAGCGCGAGTACCTCGTGCTCGAGTACGCCCCGAGCAAGCGCGGGTTCCCGGGCGACAAGCTCCTCGTCCCGACCGACCAGCTCGACCTGCTCTCGCGCTACGTCGGCGGCGAGGCCCCGGCGCTGAGCAAGATGGGCGGGAGCGACTGGGCGCAGGCGAAGAGCAAGGCGCGCCGCGCGGTCCGCGACATCGCGGTCGAGCTGGTGAAGCTCTACTCCGCCCGGATGGCCTCCCGTGGGCACGCGTTCCCACCGGACACCCCGTGGCAGCGCGAGCTGGAGGAGGCCTTCCCCTTCGCGGAGACGCCCGACCAGCTCACCGTGATCGACGAGGTCAAGGCCGACATGGAGCGGCCCATCCCGATGGATCGCCTGCTCTCGGGCGATGTCGGCTTCGGCAAGACCGAGGTCGCCGTGCGCGCCGCGTTCAAGGCCATCCAGGACGGCAAGCAGGTCGCGATGCTCGTGCCGACGACGCTGCTCGTCCGCCAGCACCTCGAGACGTTCCAGGAGCGCTTCGCCGGGTTCCCCGTGCACCTGCGCGCGCTCAGCCGCTTCCAGACGCCCAAGGAGTCGAAGGAGACGATCGACGGCCTGGCCGACGGCACGGTCGACATGGTCATCGCGACCCACCGCCTCCTCTCCGACAACATCGCTTTCAAAGACCTCGGCCTCCTCGTCATCGACGAGGAGCAGCGCTTCGGCGTGGAGCACAAGGACAAGCTGAAGGCGCTGAAGAAGAACGTCGACATCCTCGCAATGAGCGCCACGCCGATCCCGCGCACGCTCGAGATGGCGGTGACCGGCATCCGCGAGATGTCGACGCTCGCCACGCCGCCGGAGGAGCGCCACCCGATCCTGACCTTCGTCGGCCCGTACTCCGAGAAGCAGATCTCGGCCGCGATCCGGCGCGAGCTGCTGCGGGAGGGTCAGGTGTTCTTCGTGCACAACCGCGTCTCCACGATCAACCGTGTCGCCTCGCAGCTCGCCGAGCTCGTGCCGGAGGCGCGCATCGCGGTTGCGCACGGCAAGCTGAGCGAGGCGCAGCTCGAGCGGATCATCGTCGACTTCTGGGAGCGCAAGTTCGATGTGCTGGTCTCGACGACCATCGTCGAGACCGGTCTCGACATCCCCAACGCCAACACGCTGATCGTCGACCGCGCCGACAAGTACGGGCTCTCGCAGCTGCACCAGCTGCGCGGACGCGTGGGGCGCGGGCGAGAGCGCGCCTACGCCTACCTCCTCTACGACGAGATGAAGCCGCTCAGCGAGACCGCGCACGATCGGCTGCAGACGCTCGCCGCCAACTCCGACCTCGGCGGCGGCATGCAGATCGCGCTGAAGGACCTCGAGATCCGCGGCGCGGGCAACCTCCTCGGCGGCGAGCAGTCCGGCCACATCCAGGGCGTGGGCTTCGACCTCTACCTGCGGATGATCGGCGAGGCCGTCGACACTTTCCGCGGCGAGGTGGCCGAGGGGCAGACCGAGCTCCGACTCGAGCTGCCCGTCGACGCGCGCATCCCGGAGGAGTACGTCGACAGCGAGCGGTTGCGCCTGGAGGCGTACCAGAAGCTGTCGGCCGCGTCGTCGCCGACCGCGAAGGAGGGGAGCATCGACCTGGTGGTCGAGGAGCTGACCGATCGCTACGGCGAGCTTCCCGAGGCGGTCGAGAACCTCATCCTGGTGTCGCGGCTGCGGATGCGCGCGCAGAAGGCGGGCCTCAGCGACGTGGTTGCGATGGGCTCGAACGTGCGGGTCGCCCCCGCGCACCTGCCCGACTCGATCCAGGCGCGCCTGCGCCGGATGTACCCGGGTGCGAAGTACCTCCAGCAGGCCGATGCGGTCGTGGTGCCGATGCCGGTGCTCGACGGCGTGCCGCTCGGTGATCGGGCGCTCATCGAGTGGGTGGCGTCGCTCCTCGATGCGATCTTCCCGGAGCCGGTCCCCGTCTGAGCGGCGATCTGCGCGGCCGCTCGCGGGCGGCTGGCAGGATGGAGGCATGCCGCCGCTCCTCGCCGCTCGCCGTGATCGTGACCGGGAGCCGCTCGCCGGCTCGATGGTCTCCGTGCGCGGCGTCGCCGTGCGCTCGGCCGAGGCCTATCTGCTCGCTCCGCTGTCGCTGACGGTGGCGGCGGGCGAGCGGGTAGCGGTGACCGGGCGCAACGGCACGGGGAAGACGACCCTCCTGCGCGTGCTCGCGGGCCTCGTGCGGCCGACCGAGGGCTCCGTCCAGGTGGCCGGCGGCGTCCCCGATGAGCGCTCCGCCCGGCACCGCCGTGCAGTCGCGTTGATCGGGACGCCTCCCTTCGAGCGTGATCTCACCCTCGAGGAGCACCTGGCGATGGTCGCGGTCTCGTGGGGGTCGACGGTCGCCGCGGCGCAGCGGAGCGCCTCCGCCGGACTCGACGGGCTCGGGCTCGCCCCGCTCGCCCGCCGGTTCCCGCACGAGCTCTCCTCCGGCCAGACCCAGCTGTTCTCGCTCGCCCTCGTGCTCGCGCGGCCGTGCTCTGTGCTGCTGCTCGACGAGCCGGAGCAGCGGCTCGACGTCGAGCGCGTGCCGCTCGTGGCCGAGGTGCTGCGGCGGGTCGCGGGCGAGCGCGCGCTCGTGGTCGCGACGCACAGCTCGCTGCTGATCGAGGGACTCGGCGCCCGAGTCGTCGAGCTGGGGCGCCGGTGAACCGCGTCTGCGCTGTTCGGGCGCTGCACCGTGGTCGGGCCGGAGCTCGCGCCCGGCCGCGCGCCTACGCGGCGTACCTGGTGGCGATGACGGTGATCGTGGTCGTCCTCCCCGTCGGCCGGGCGCTGGCGATCGCCTCCGCCGAGCTGGGAGCGTCAGGCGTGCTCGATCCCGCCCCCGCGGTCGCGGCGGTCGCCGGCCTCGCCCTGCCGGCCGTCGTCGTCCTCGGCAGGGTGCGCGGTCCGGCCGTGGGCGAGCCGCACACCACCGCCGTCCTGCTCGCGACCGATCTGCGGCGCTGGCGGGTGCTCCGGCGTCCGGCGCTCACCGCGACGACCGCGCTCGCGCTCGTTGGAACGGTCGCCTCTGCGCTCGTTGCTCTCGCGGCGGCCGCACCCGTCGGGCCCGCTGCGATCGGAGGCGCCGCCTTCTCGGTGCTGCTCGCCCTCGCCTGGCTGGCGGGGCAGTGCCTCCCGGCGCGCCTGCCCGCGGTGCTCGCCGCCGTGCTCACTGCCGTCGCCGTGCTCGGCCTGCTCGTGCCTGCCGTGCTTCCGGTGCTCCCCGCGGGTCTGGTCGCCGCGGCCGTCGCCGGGCGGGAGCCGGTCGGTGCCGTCGTCGCGCTCGTCGCGCTCGCCGTCGCCCTCCTCCCGGCTGCTCCGCGGATGCTCGACCTCGCCCGCGGTCCGCTGCTGCTCGCGCAGGCCCGCCAGTGGTCCTCGACCGCTCGACTCGGAGCGACCGGGGATCTCGCCGACTCGCTCAGCGGCTATCGCGCTCTGCCCAGCCGGGGCCGGCGGCTCAGGGCGGTGAGGGTCGCCCCGTTCGCCCTCGCCGTGCCGGTCCGCGACGCGATCGGTGCGCTGCGGACGCCGGGACGCTCGGCGTCCGCGCTGGTCGCTCTGGGTGCTGCTGGAGCCGCCGTCGTGCTGGCCGCGGTCGTCCCGTCCGCCCTCCTCGCGGTGCCCGCGGCAGCCGCGGGCGTGCTCGCCTATCTCGGGGCGGGGGTGTGGAGCGACGGGTTCCGCCATGCGGCGGCGACCGCGGGCCAGCCGGCGCTCGTCGCGCCGCCGCCCTTCGAGCTGCTGCTCCTGCACGGGTTGCTGCCGGTCGTGCTCGCGGTCGCAGTCGCCCTGCTGGGCGCACTGTCCGCCTCGCTGCTGCTGCCCGGGTCGGCGCTGCCGGTGGCCGCAGCCAAGGCCGTGGTCGCTGTCGCGGCCCGCGCGATGGACGCCACCCGCGGTCCGCTGCCGCCGAGTCTGCTCGGGCCGGTCCCGCTGCCGTTCGGCGACGGTGCGGGTGCCGTGGTGCTGCTCTGGAATCTGGCGGGTGTCCTCGTCAGTGCGGCGGCGGCGGTGGCGCTCGCCTCCGCGCCCGCGCTGGTAGCGGGGGTACCGCTCGTGGCGGCCTGCTGCCTCCTCGTCGCACGCCGTCGCCTCGCCCGCGCCTGAGGCCGGGGGCTGACCGTTGCCCCGGTGCTCGTGCCCGATCCGCCCGCACCCGGATGCGAGGATGGCCGGGTGACCGCGCATCCCCGGCTCGACGAGCTCATCCGCACCGTCCACCTCCTTCGCGCTCCTGGCGGCTGCCCGTGGGACGCCGAGCAGACCCACGAGTCGCTCGTGCGCTACCTGATCGAGGAGTCGCACGAGCTGGTCGACGCCATCGAGGCGGGAGATCGGGCCGATCTGATCGAGGAGCTCGGCGACGTGCTCTACCAGGTGCTGTTCCACGCCGATCTCGCCGCCGAGAGCGCGGAGCCCTTCACCATCGAGGACGTCGCGGAGCACATGAACGCCAAGATGATCGGCCGGCACCCCCACGTCTTCGGTGACGCGACCGCCGAGACCGCCGACGACGTCATCGCGGTGTGGGACGAGCTCAAGCGCACCGAGAAGCCGCACCGCACCAGCGTGCTCGACGGCATCCCGCAGGGCATGCCCGCCCTCGCGCTCGCCGACAAGGTGATCGGCAAGGCGACCACGCTGGGCATCGTCGACGCCGGCCAGGGGCCGCTGCCCATCGAGTCGGAGGAGGATCTCGGCCCGCTGCTGCTGGCCATCGTCGCCTCCGCCCGCGCTCAGGGACTCGACGCCGAGCGTGCTCTGCGCACCGCCACCCGCGATCTGCAGGACGAGATCCGCGCCGTCGAGCAGGAGCAGCGCGAGGGCTGACGGCGACGCGCCGTCAACTGAGAGCCCACCTTCTCCACGAGGTCGGAGGAGACCCGTTCCGGCTGACGCTGCGCTCCAGCCATCGCCGACTCGCCCCGGCCGATCTGGGAGAATCGCCGTCATGGCCTCCCCGATCACCCCACCCCGCGGCATGCGCGACTTCCTCCCCGCCGACAAGGCCAAGCGCGAGCACGCGCTGGGCGTGATCCGCCGCGTGTACGCGGCCCACGGGTTCGACGAGATCGAGACGCCCGTGGTCGAGGACTTCGACCGCCTGCACTCCGGGCTGGGCGGCGACAACGAGAAGCTCGCCTTCAGCGTCCTGCGCCGCGGACTCACGCGCGAGGACCTCGCGGCCGCCGACGATCCCTCCTCCCTGGCCGACCTCGGGCTCCGCTTCGACCTCACTGTGCCGCTCGCCCGCTTCTACGCCTCGCACCGTGCCGAGCTGCCGACGGTGTTCCGCGCTGTGCAGATCGCCCCGGTCTGGCGGGCCGAGCGTCCGCAGAAGGGCCGGTACCGCCAGTTCGTGCAGTGCGACATCGACATCATCGGCGAGCCTGGGCAGCTCGCCGAGGTCGAGCTGATCACGGCCACGGCGGATGCGCTCGACACCCTCGGGCTGCGGGACTGCACGATCCGCATCAACGACCGCCGCATCCTCCTCGGGATCCTCGAGCACTGCGGCTTCGCCCCCGAGCGCTTCGATCCCGCCCTCATCTCGATCGACAAGCTCGACAAGATCGGCGCCTCCGGAGTGGTCGCTGAACTCGAGGCCGACGGCCCCGACGCCGCTGCGGTGCTCGGCGGCTACCTGGCCCGCATCGAGGCCGCTGTCGTGGCCGGGGGAGTGGCGCTCGAGCAGTCCGCGATCCTCGACGTGCTGCCCGAGGGCGTCGACCCGGAGGCGGTGCTCGCCCTCGAGACGCTCGCTCGCTCCCTCCGTTCGCTGCCCGCAGGCGTCTCGCTCCGCTTCGACCCCACCCTGGTGCGCGGCATGGGCTACTACACGGGGACCATCTTCGAGATCGCGCACCCCGCCTCCGGCTCCTCGGTCGGAGGCGGCGGCCGGTACGACGGGATGATCGGCCGCTTCCTCGGACAGGACGTCCCGGCCTGCGGCTTCTCGATCGGCTTCGAGCGGATCGTCGAGCTGATCGAGCCGGCAGAGTCCGCCCGGGCCGACGCCGTGGTCCTGGTGCACGAGCGCGACGCCCCGCCCGAACTGCTGCTCGCCCTCAAGCAGGAGCTGATCGCCGCGGGGGCGCGGGTGCGACTGGAGCGCCGCTCGAAGAACCTCACCCCGCTGCTCGACCGGGCGGCCGCCGCCGGGTTCACCCGGTTCGCGCTCGTGCCGCGCGACGCCACCGCGCTCGGCGATGTGAGCTTCAAGGAGCTGGCCTGAGGGTCGCCGAGCCGGGCTGATCTGAGGAGGGACTCAGACGATCCGTCGGTGGATCGGGTCCCGATGGTCGGATCCTTGTCGGATCCGTGAGAGCCTTAATACCCGCGAAATCTGCGGACACACCTGAGAAATCTCCCGAGGTTAGCGTCGAGGCACCCGATCGGCGCGGCTTGGCGCGCCTGCACGGGCACATCGACGCGACCCCGCGCACCGCACCGCAGCAGCCCCGACGATCCCACCCGAGGAGTCCCCCTTGACCCTGTCGCCCCTCCGCTCCGCTCCGCACTTCGACCGCCGCAGCCTCCTCCGGATGGCGGGCGTGGCCGGCCTCGCGATCGGCGGTTCCTCCGTCCTCGCCTCGTGCGCCTCCGACTCCTCCGGTGCGACGGCCGCCGACGGAGGCGACCTCGGCACCCTGAAGGTCCAGCTCTCGTGGATCAAGAACGAGGAGTTCGCGGGCGAGTTCTTCGCCGACTCCAAGGGCTACTTCACCGACGCGGGCCTCTCCGGCATCACGCTCACCCCCGGCCCCTCGACCGGAGTCGCCGAACTCCTCTCGGGCAGCGCCGACGTCGCGCTGAGCGACGCGGTCTCGATCGGCACCGCGATCGCCCAGCAGGAGGCGCCGCTGAAGATCCTCGGCGCGACCTACCAGAAGAACCCCTTCACCGTCCTCTCGATCAAGACCGCCGGCAACATCGCCACGCCGGCCGACCTCGCCGGCAAGAAGATCGGCGTCCAGGCGTCGAACACCTCGCTCTTCCAGGCGCTCCTCAAGGCGAACGGTCTCTCGGAGTCCGACCTCACCGTGGTCCCGGTCGAGTACGACCCCTCGGTGCTGGTCAACGGCACCGTCGACGGCTTCATCGCCTACCTCACCAACGAGTCGATCACCGTCGCCGCCGAGGGTTACGAGGTGGTCAACCTGCCGTTCGCCGACAACGGGCTCCCGTTCGTCGCCGAGACCTTCTCGGTCACCGAGCAGGCCATCGCCGAGAAGCGCGAGGCCCTCAAGGCGTTCCTCGTCGCCGAGATCAAGGGCTGGACCGACGCCGTCAATGACCCGGAGGCGGGCGCCATGCTCGCCGTCGAGAACTACGGCAAGGATCTCGGCCTCAACGAGGAGTCCTCCAAGAAGGGTGCCACCATCCAGGCCGAGGAGCTGGTCGTCTCGGACGAGACGGCCTCGAACGGCCTGTTCACCATCTCCGAGACGCTGCAGTCCGAGACCATCGCGTCCCTCGCGGGCGCCGGGATCGACGTGACGGCCGAGGACCTCTTCGACCTGACCCTCCTCGCCGAGGTCTACGACGAGAACCCCGAGCTGCTGAAGTACTCGGCCTGATCCAGATCCACGAAGGGCACCACTCGTGACCGACACGACCGACGCCGGCACCCTGCGCGATCAGGGTGCCGGCGGCACCGGCATCCAGATCCACGGCCTGTCGAAGACGTTCCGGATGGGCTCGCGCAGCGTCGCCGCGCTGCAGGACACCGACCTGCACACCGACCAGGGCAGCTTCCTCGCTCTGCTGGGCCCGTCGGGCTGCGGTAAGTCGACGATCCTCCGCATCCTCGCCGGCCTGGAGGAGCCCACCGCCGGCTCGATCCGGGTCGACGGTCGCACTCCGCAGGAGCTCCGGCGCGACAACAAGCTCGGCATCGCCTTCCAGGACCACGCGCTCCTGCCCTGGCGCAGTGTGACGGCCAACATCCGGCTGCCCTTCGAGATCGCAGGCTCGCCGGTCGACCAGTCGTACATCGACGAGCTGATCGACCTGGTGGGTCTGCGCGGCTTCGAGAAGGCCAAGCCGGCGCAGCTCTCGGGAGGCATGCGCCAGCGCGTCTCCATCGCCCGCTGCCTGATCCTCAAGCCCGAGGTCCTGCTGCTCGACGAGCCCTTCGGCGCCCTCGACGACATGACCCGGCAGAAGCTCAACCTCGAGCTGCTGCGGATCTGGACCGAGAAGCCCGCGACGACACTCCTCGTCACGCACGGCATCTCGGAGGCGATCTTCCTCTCCGACCGCGTCGCGGTGATGAGCCCGCGCCCCGGCCGGGTCAAGGAGATCATCGACATCGACCTGCCCCGCCCGCGCACCCCCGAGATGCAGCGGACCCCCGAGTTCCACGCCTACGTCGACCAGGCCTCCGAGCTGCTGTTCGGCGACGGCGGCGCGGCCGCCGACGACCACTAGGAGTCCCGTGGCCACCACGCTCCCCGCAGCCCCGCGCCGCGCCCTGTCCCTCCCACCATGGCTCACGGGCCTGATCGGCGTGGCCGCGATCGTCGCCGTCTGGTGGATCGTGGCGCTCGTCACCGCTCCCACCGGCGCGGCGACCTACGCGCCGGTCCCCACTCCCGTGCAGGTCGTCCAGACCGCGATGGAGGACGGTGCCGGCTTCTACTGGCGCAACTTCTCGGTCACGATCGGCGAGGCCGCAGTCGGCTACTTCTGGGGCAATCTGATCGCGCTCGTGCTCTCGGCGCTCGTGCTGGTCCTGCCCTGGCTCGAGGGGGTCGTCTCGCAGCTCGCGGTCATCACCTACTGCGTGCCGATCGTCGCCATCGGCGCGATCGTGCTGCTCATCCTCGGCGGCGCGGACGCGCCGGGGAAGGCGAGTCCCACCGCGATCTTCCTCGCCGGCCTCTCCGTCTTCTTCACCACGGTCGTCGGCAGCCTGCTCGGGCTCAAGGCGGCCGACAGGGCGGCGCTCGACGTGGTCACGGTGTACGGAGGCTCGCGTTTCACCCAGCTGCGCAAGGTCCGCCTGATCGCAGCGCTGCCCAACATCCTGTCGGCGCTGCAGATCGCGGTGCCCGCGGCGTTCCTCGGCGCGATCCTCGGCGAGTACTTCGGCAAGATCGAGACGGGCGTCGGCCCGATCCTGGTCGCGGCGCAGGTCTCGCTGAACTCGCCCCGCGTCTGGGCGCTGTTCCTCCTCTGCGCGGGAGTCGCGCTCCTCGGCTACGGCATCGTCGGAGCGATCGGGCGCCTCGTCGCGCCCTGGTCCTCCGGAAAGCGGGCATGACCATGACGACCACCGTCCCCGACCGCACCGAGCAGTCCACGGCCACGTCGATCCTCGCGGTCGACGAGCTGCGGCGGCAACTGCGGACGGCCGCTCTCGGCGCGACCCTCAAGACCGTGCGCAAGAGCCTGCTGGTGGCTCTGTCGACGGTCGTGATCGTGCTCGCGATCTGGATCGCCGTCGTCCTCTTCAGCGGGGTCTCGCCTCTCGTGGTCAAGGGCCCGTGGGACGTCTGGGAGCACCTGGTCACCGACGCGAAGGCGGCCGACCACCGCGCGGAGCTCGGCGGCCTCTTCGCCGTGACGATGGGCGACGCGCTGATCGGCTTCGCGGCCGGTCTGGTCGTGGCGATCCTCGGCGCAGTCCTGTTCCGTCTGTCCAAGGGCCTCGAGCACGCGCTGATGCCGTTCGCGATGCTGCTGCGCTCGGTGCCGCTGATCGCGATGGCGCCGCTGATCATCCTGGTCTTCGGGACCGGCTCGGTCGCCTCCGTCGCTGTCATCGGCGGGATCGTCGTCCTGTTCCCCGCGCTGGTGACCATCGCCTTCGGCCTCAACAGCGCCTCCCCGCAGATGCTCGACGTGGTCGCGGTCTACGGCGGCAGCACGTTGACGGCGATCCGGAAGGTCGCGATCCCCGGCTCCCTGCCCTCCCTCTTCGCCGCCATCCGGATCTCGGTGCCGGGAGCGATCACGGGAGCGCTGCTCGCCGAGTGGCTCTCGACCGGAGACGGCATCGGCGGCGCGATCAACTCCTGGTCGGCCCAGGCCCGCTTCGCCGACGTGTGGTCGGCCGTCGTGCTCGTGACCGGCGTGTCGCTCGTGCTCTACATGCTCGTGCAGGTGCTCGAGACCTTCGTCCTCTCGCGCATGTCGCTCGCCCTGAGCTGATCCGGCGCCCCTTCGACGGGCCGCCGGGGAGAGAGGTGCGGAACGCGGCGACGGGGCCGCGTCAGACGGTGACGATCGCGTCGACGCGATGGCCGGCCAGCAGATCGCGCCCACCGAGCCCGTCGAGCTCCATCACGACGGCGATCCCCTCGAGCCGCCACCCGGCGCGCTCGATCAGCCGACGGCTCGCATCGAGGGTTCCGCCGGTGGCCAGCACATCGTCGACGAGCAGCAGCCGGGACCCGCGCGGAGCGGCGTCCTCGTGCACCTCGAGCGTGGTCGTGCCGTACTCGAGCGTCGCCTGCTCCTCGAGCACCGCGCGCGGCAACTTGCCGGGCTTGCGGATCGTCACCACGCCGAGCCCGGCCGAGTAGGCGGCAGCCGCAGCGAGCAGGAAGCCGCGGGCTTCCACCCCGGCGATCGCGTCGATCCGGCCGCGGTACGGCTCGATCAGCGCGTCGGCGACGGCGCGCAGAGCGTCGCCGTCACCGAAGACGGGAGTGAGGTCGCGGAACAGGATCCCCGGCTTCGGGAAGTCGGGGACGACGGCGGTGAGGCGGTCGACGAGGTCAGCGGCGGTCGTGGTCACGGGGAACCTCCGGGTCGGCGGGAGCACCGAGGGCCGTCCGGGCGATCGGGCCCTGGGAGTCTACGGCCGCCGGTGCGCCCGTCTGCCGGGAGGTGGTCAGTAGACTCCTTGCGACCGCTCCCGCCCTCCGGGAGCCCACCCGTCAAGAGGAGATAGTTGTGGCCCTTATCGAGGCAGTCGTCGCCCGAGAAATTCTGGACTCGCGGGGCAACCCGACCGTCGAGGTCGAGGTCCTGCTCGAGGACGGCGCGTCCTCGCGAGCGGCCGTTCCCTCCGGCGCCTCCACCGGCGCGTTCGAGGCGTACGAGCTGCGCGACGGCGACTCCGAGCGCTATCTCGGCAAGGGCGTGCAGAAGGCGGTCGACGCCGTCATCGACGAGATCGGCCCGGCCATCGAGGGCTTCGACGCGACCGACCAGCGCCTCGTCGACGCCGAGCTGATCGAGCTCGACGGCACCGAGAACAAGTCCCGTCTAGGCGCGAACGCCATCCTCGGCGTCAGCCTCGCCGTCGCGAAGGCCGCCGCGCAGTCGGCCGACCTCGATCTGTTCCGCTACGTGGGCGGCCTGAACGCGCACACCCTGCCCGTGCCGCTGATGAACATCATCAACGGAGGCGCGCACGCCGACACCGGTGTCGACATCCAGGAGTTCATGGCCGTGCCGCTGGGCGCCGAGTCGTTCTCGGAGGGCCTGCGCTGGGGCGTCGAGATCTACCACGCGCTCAAGTCGCAGCTGAAGAAGGCCGGCTTCGCCACCGGCCTCGGCGACGAGGGCGGCTTCGCCCCCGACCTGCCCACCAACCGCGAGGCGCTCGACTTCATCCTCAAGGCCGTCGAGTCGGCCGGATTCACGCCCGGCACCGACATCGGGCTCGCGCTCGACGTCGCGTCCTCGGAGTTCTTCGAGGACGGCGCCTACTCGTTCGAGGGCAAGAAGCTCTCTGCCGAGGAGCTCTCGGCCTACTACGCCGACCTCGTCGCCAACTACCCGCTCGTCTCGATCGAGGACCCGCTGGCGGAGGACGACTGGGCCGGCTGGACCCACCTCACCGAGACCATCGGCGACACGGTGCAGATCGTCGGCGACGACCTCTACGTCACCAATCCGGTGCGCCTCGCGAAGGGCATCGCCGAGAAGGCGGGCAACTCGATCCTGGTCAAGGTGAACCAGATCGGCACGCTCACCGAGACGCTCGATGCCGTGGCCCTGGCCCAGCGCAACGGCATGACGGCGATCCTCTCGCACCGCTCCGGCGAGACCGAGGACACGACCATCGCCGACCTCGCCGTCGCGACCGACGCCGGCCAGATCAAGACCGGTGCCCCAGCCCGCTCCGACCGCGTGGCCAAGTACAACCAGCTGCTGCGCATCGAGGAGATCCTGGGAGGTGCGGCCACCTACGCGGGTCGCTCCGCCTTCCCGCGCTTCTCGGCGTAGTCTCTCCCCGCCGGAGCGGCCCCGGAGCCCCGCACCTCGGTGCGGGCACCGGGGCCGCTCCTCGTCCCACCCCCGTCGCGCTCGAGGAGGCACCCGCCCATGGCCCGTCCGCCCCGCCGACCCTCGGCTCCCGGCAACGCGCCGCGCACCCCCTCGCCTCCCGTGAAACACGGGGGTGCGAAGGGCAGCGCGTCGGGCTCGAAGCCGTCCTCCGCGAAGCTGCCCTCGACGAAGGCCCCCGCAGCGAGGTCCTCGTCAGCGCCGTCGAAGCCCGCGGCGGCGCGCCCCGCCGCCTCCCGACCTCCGCGCACGAAGCAGCCGTCCGCCCCGCCGTCGTCGGCCTGGCTCGCCGGTGTCCGCGGCTCCGGCTTCACCCTCCTGGTGATGGGCATCATGATCCTCGCGGTCGTCGTCCTCGCCCCGAGCATCAAGAACTTCGTCGAGCAGCGCGCCGAGATCGCCGAATTGCAGCGTTCGGTCGATGCGGCCAAGACCCAGTCGCAGAACCTCGACGAGGAGCGCGGGCGCTGGTCCGATCCGGCGTTCATCCGGGCGCAGGCGCGCGAGCGGCTCTACTTCGTCATGCCGGGCGAGGTCAGCTACCTGGTGCTCGACGATGTGACCGTCGCGCAGCAGGACACGCAGGCCGCCAGCGACACCGTGCAGGAGACGAAGACCGACTGGGCCGGCTCGCTGCTCTCGTCGATCGCCGCGTCGGGACTGGGCGAGCCGACGACGGGGGAGCTCGCGCCGGCCCCCTGATCGGCCGCCGCGTACACTGGAGCGTCCTTCCGGCCGTCCATCCTCTGGAGCCCCCGTGACCACGCCCCCCTTCGATCCGCCGTCCGAGCGCGACATCGCGATCGTCTCCGCGCAGCTGGGCCGCCCTGCCCGCGACGTCGTCGGGATCAGCGCTCGCTGCATCTGCGGCGATCCGACGGTGGTCTCGACGAGCCCGCGCCTGTCGGACGGCACTCCGTTCCCGACCTTCTACTACCTGACCCATCCCGCCGCGACGGCTGCGATCTCGCAGCTCGAGGCGACGCAGGTCATGGTCGAGTACACCGCGCTGCTGGGGGAGGACGAGGAGGTGCGCGAGGCCTACGCCGCTGCGCATCGCGCCTTCCTGGCCGACCGTGAGAGTGTCGGGTCCGTCCCCGAGATCGCGGGCATCTCCTCCGGAGGCATGCCCACCCGGGTCAAGTGCCTGCACGCCCTCGCCGCGCACGCCCTCGCTGCGGGCCCCGGCGTCAATCCGATCGGAGACCTGGCGCTCTCCCGGGCCGACTGGTCGCCCGAGCGCTGCGCCTGCAGGCCTGTCGAGGACTGAGCGCCCCCAGCGCCGCGAAGACGCCACCACCGGCGTCCTCTTCGCTAAGCTCTTTCCCTGTCGGGGTCAGTGCTGCCACCCGCGTCGAGAGCGGGCACTTCGCGTTGAGTGGGGGTGTTCGCATTGTCCATCCCTCTTGGAGAGTCAACCGTGCCCAAAATCCTGATCGTCGGAGGCGGCTACGCCGGTTTCTACACTGCGTGGAAGCTCGAGAAGCAGCTCCGCCCGAACGAGGCAGAGGTCACGATCGTCGACCCGCTGCCCTACATGGCGTACCTGCCCTTCCTCCCCGAGGTCGCTGCAGGATCGATCGAGCCCCGTCACGCGATCGTGTCGCTCCGCCGCCACCTCAAGAAGACGGCGATCCTCGCCGCGAAGGTGACGAAGATCGACCACGCGAACCGCACGGCGACGATCACCCCGACCATCGGCGAGCCCTACGACTTCGTGTACGACCAGATCGTCGTGACCGCCGGATCCGTCTCGCGCACCTTCCCGATCCCCGGCGTCGCCGACACTGCGATCGGCCTCAAGACGATCGAGGAGGCGACCGCGATCCGCGACCGCATCCTCACCAACTTCGACAAGGCCGCGTCCCTCCCGGCCGGCCCTGAGCGTTCGCGCCTGCTGACCGTGACGGTCGTCGGAGGTGGTTTCGCCGGCATCGAGGTCTTCGCCGAGCTGCGCTCCTTCGCGAGCGCTCTGCTCAAGCGCTACCCCGAGATCGACTTCGAGGAGACGCAGTTCCATCTCATCGAGGCGATGGGCCGGATCATGCCGGAGGTCGCGCTCGAGACGAGCCACTGGGTGCTCAAGAACCTCGACCAGCGCGGCGCCACGGTGCACCTCGACACGCAGCTCACGTCGGCCGAGAACGGCGTCATCCAGCTCTCCACGGGCGAGAGCTTCGAGTCCGACCTCATCATCTGGACCGCGGGCGTCATGGCCAACCCGTCCATCAAGAACTCCGACCTCCCGATCGAGGAGCGCGGCCGTCTGCGCGTGCGCGCCGACCTCCGCGTCGGCTACGACGACGTGCTCGTCGAGGGCGCCTGGGGCGCCGGCGATGCGACGGCAGTCCCTGACCTCACCGGGGGAGGCGTCGGCGGCTTCTGCGTCCCCAACGCGCAGCACGCCGTCCGCCAGGGCAAGCTGATGGCCAAGAACATCACCGCGGTCCTGCGCGGCGAGAAGCCGGTCGACTACGTCCACAAGAACGCGGGAGCCGTCGCGGGCCTGGGCATCGGCATCGGCGTCTTCCAGTCCGGCAAGATCGCGATCAAGGGCTTCCCCGCCTGGGTCATGCACCGCGGTTACCACGGTCTCGCGATGCCGTCGTGGGAGCGCAAGTTCCGCGTGGTCTGGGGCTGGTGGAACAACCTCTGGCTCGGCCGCGACATCGCCTCGATCGAGGCCCGTGAGTACCCGCGCGGCTCCTTCGAGACCTACGCGTCGCGCCCGCGCCCGGCGGCGCCCGCCGCCGAGGCTCCTGCCGCGCAGGCTCCGGCGCAGATCCCCGGCCAGGCCGGTGCTCCCGTTCCGGTCGGCGGCGAGCCCGCCAAGTCCTGACACCACCGTCGGGAGGCACGCTCCTCCCGATGGTCGCCCCCATAGCCCAATCGGCAGAGGCAGACGACTTAAAATCGTCTCAGTCTGGGTTCGAGTCCCAGTGGGGGCACCTCCGCACCGGTCTGGTGCGCGTCGGTGAGCCTAGGCCGCTCGCGCCTTCGCGCCTCTGCGGGCCGACTCGATGAGCGTCGACTCGATGAGCGTCGACTCGAGCAGCGTCGACTCGAGCGCTTCGGTGATCTCGCCCGGGGTGCAGTCGGTGCAGAGCACCACGAGCTCCTCCTCGGTGTCCCTGCCGCCGGAGCGGTCGAGGACGACGGCGTCGGTTCCGCAGAGTGCGCATTCGATCATGGGGGTACCGTACGTGCGACCCCCGACAGTGCCGGGGCGGCGCGGCGGCGCGTCCGGAGCGGGTCGGCCCTGGGGCTTCTTCGCCATCGAGGTGGAGAGGTGCTCCGGGTGATCGGGGCGCTCGGATCCGTCCTCTCTGACCGAGCCCCCGACCGGCGGCGTACGAGTGCGGCGGAGCGTCGCGTGCGGGAATCGGCTGTCGACCCCGCGCGCTCGCGCCACCTCGCATAGAGTCGTGCCAGGCGGTTCCACGCCCGGGCGCTCGCGTCCGGAGGCGGTCCCTCCGGTCCACGGCGGGTGTCGCGAACGGTACCCGCTTCTCGTGCCCTCGGGCACCGTCACACACCGCCCGGCGACGGGCGGCCGGGAGGCCCCCATGGGGAAGCTGCTCTACGGAGCCTCGGGAGTCGAGATCGAGTTCGACGACCGCACACTCACGCACGTCCAGATCGTCATCGCCAACAAGCTGCGCCGCCGCGAGAGCTTCTTCTTCTCCTGGCGCGACGACCCGGCGGTGGGCGACGGACGTTCGAGCATCTGGCTCGACCCCTCCGTGCCCCTCTACTTCAAGTACTTCGGCGGCCGCGTCCCGTCGATCAACCGCACCTGGATCGACCTGCTGACCGTCTCGGCGAACTCGTCCGGCGGCCTTCAGCTCGTGCAGGAGCCGGACGCGGCACCGACCCCGCCGCCGAAGGGCGAGCAGGGAGCCTGACCCCCATTCCGTCGACAAGGAGCCCGCATGCAGCGTGACGTCTCGGTCCACCTCAGCCTCGACGTCGCGGCTCCGGCTGCGCTCGTCCTCTCGGTCGCCGTCGCCCAGGCGTACGGCGCCGAGGAGACGCTCGCTCTGAGCGTCGACGGCCGGCCCCTCGTCGCGCGCGAGGTGCTCGATCAGCACGGCACCCGGCTGCACGTGCTCGACGCCCCCGTCGGCCGCCTGGTCGTCGACTACGCGGCGCGCGTCTCCGGCCGCCTCGCGCCTCTCGCGGGGGAGGAGGTGGATCGGCTGCGCTACCTCCGGCCGAGCCGCTACTCCGAGTCGGACGTGCTGTGGGCGACGGCGCGCGCGGAGTTCGCCGGGCTCTCGGGCACCGGGCTGCTCACCGCCGTGAGCTCGTGGGTGGGGACCCGTCTGGCCTACGTGCCCGGGTCGAGCCTCCCGACCGACGGCGCCGAGCGGACGCTGCTCGCCCGCCGCGGGGTCTGCCGCGACTTCGCGCACCTCGTCGTCGCGCTGCTGCGTGCTCTCGACGTACCCGCCCGGCTGGCCGCGGTCTACGCGCCGGGCTTGCAGCCGATGGACTTCCACGCCGTCGCGGAGGCCTGGATCGAGGGGGAGTGGCGGGTGGTCGACGCGACGACCCTCGCCCCGCGCTCGAGCCTGGTCCGGATCGCGACGGGGCGCGACGCCGCCGACACCGCGTTCCTGGGCGTCTACGGCGGGATCGCGACGCTCGACGAGCTCGTCGTCAGCGCCGTCGTCGATCTGCTCCCCGACGACGACCTCGATCAGCCCGTTTCGATCGGGTGAGCGCCCCCGCTACTCGACGTAGCGGCGCCAGGCCCAGATCGAGGTGCAGACCGCGCTGAACGCGACGACGGCGAAGACCACGGGGCCCGCACCGCCGTCGGTCCTCCATGCGGTGATCGTCGGAGTGAGCAGAACGAAGAGCATGGTCGTCGCGAGCAGGGTGAGGCCCAGCCAGAGCAGCGGCGACCACTGCAGGATGCTGCGGCCCGCGGGTCGTCCGACCGGGAACAGGAGCACCACGCTCGAGCCCACGGATACCAGGGTGGTCGCGTTCAGGATCTCGGCGGCCAGCACCGTGCCGAACGTGCCGTCCACGGTCACGAGCGCGGAGGCTCCCCAGGCCGCTCCGGCGAGGGCGAGCAGGGAGACCACGCGGACCGTGGCCAGCCGTGCGCGGTCCACGGTCGAGGCGCCGTGCGGCAGGACCAGCCCGATCACGACTCCGAAGAGGAACGCGGGGTCCAGGCCCGCGAAGCGCGAGAGCAGCGCGGCTCCGGCGACCAGCACGAGCGCGCGCGGAGCGGCGACCACGCCGACGGCGGACAGACCGAGGCGGCGGGCGACGACGGCCGGGACTCCGGCAGCCACCGCGTTGACCAGGGCGACCGCGACGATCACGGCGATCAGCAGTCGCAGGTAGGCCGGCTGGCTGTCGACGCGGCCGGAGAGCAGCACGAGCCCGGCAGCGCAGCCGATCATCCCGACCACCATCAGGCTCGGTGAGACGGGGCGAGTCTCCGGCGTGTCGTCGTACTCGACGGCGGCACGGTTGCGTCCGGTGAGGCGCCAGGTGCGGGCCACGCGCGGGGCGCGCCCGGCAGCGGCCAGCCGCGCGGGCACGACGACGAGAGCGAGGGACAGCAGCGCGAGCGCGAGTGAGCGCATCCAGTCGGCCATCGAGACCATCGGAGTCCCGGCCGAGAGCGCGGTCGTCATCCCGGTCGCGGAGCTCCAGCCACCCGGCTCGGAGCCGGCATCGGGTGCGGGAACCGGAACCGGCGGCTGAGTCCCGGGGGCCGGTGCCGGCGCGGGTGCCGGTGCCGGGTCGGTGCCGGGCGTGCTCGGCGGAGCGGGAGCCGCCTGGTTCGTGCGGCCGGGCGTCGGTGTACCGGTCGGGCGCGGCGAGGGGCTACTCGGAGCGGGGGAGGCGCTCGTCGGCGTCGGTGTGGGGCTCGCGCCCGGCGTCGTGGGCGCCGTCGCGGTCGGCGTGCCGGTCGGGGTGGGCGTGGAGGTCGCGAAGGTCACGTCGACCCACGGGCTCGGCGAGCTGTAGTTGCCCGCGGTGTCGCCCGCGATGGCCGAGACGCGATGCGTTCCGGCCGCGATCGTGCCGCCGGTGCAGCTCCAGGCGCCTCCGCTGACCGCTGCGTCGCAGGTGTTGACGCGGTCGACGTAGACATAGGCGCGGGTGCCGTCGACGCCGGTGCCCGAGTAGGAGGCGCCGCTGAGCGGCAGGGTCGCGCCTCCGCTCGGCGACGTGAGGGTGGGTGCGGCAGGGGCGGCGGTGTCGACGACGAGCGTGACCGGGGCGCTCGCAGGCGAGGCCGTGCTGCCGGCGAAGGAGGCGGTCTGCGTGGCGGTCACCCGGTAGCTGCCGGGAGCAGGTGTGGGTGCGAGCTGGCAGAACCAGGCTCCGCTGGAGTCGGCGGTCGCCAGGCAGGAGGCGCCGCCGTCCGAGACCGCCGCCACACTCGCTCCCGCGTACGCCGTGCCGCGCACGGAGCCCGCCGATGTGGCGGAGCCGTCGACGGACTGGATGACCGGAGCGCTGAGGACGCCGATGCTCACGGCGGTCGAGGTGGTCCCGCCTCCGGCGAGGAGCTCGACGGCGACGAGGGTCACCGGACCGTCCTTGAGCGTCACCGCGCAGCTCCAGCCGCCATCGGCGGCCGTCGTCGCGATGCAGAGGGGGTCGCCACCGCCGCGGATGCCGACCTGGACCTGGTCTCCCGCCGTGGCGGTGCCCGAGACGGTGGTGCTGCCCGTCGTCAGGACGACCCCGTCGGCCGGGGCGCTGATCGCGAGCGCTGCGGCATCGGCAGCGGGAGCGGCGAGGCCGGAGACGGAGGTGACCGCGGCGACGAGGAGCAGCAAGAACGCTGCGGTGCTCCTGCGGGATCGACGGAGCCGGGGCACCGGGGCGACCGGTGAACTCCCCGGTACTGCCCTGCCGACGCCCGATTTCACGATGGGTCCATTGCACGGTGGCCCGACGGCGCTGTCAAGCTCGCCGCACCCCCGTTGCCGGATGTACACCCTGAGGATGACGGACGCGGCCGGACGGGAAGGGGTCGGGAGATTCCGGGAGAGCGCTTCCGCGAGAATATACCCGGCAACGAGAACCCGGAGGACAGCATGCGTGGAGACGACGCCCGCGGGCGCGATCGGCGGCAGGTGCGCGCCGACGCAGCGCGTTTCGACGATCCGCGCGAGCTGGGGAGGCTCCTGCCGCCCGGATTGCGCATCGGGCTCGCCCAGAGCGCCTTCCAGACTGAGGGTTCGCTCGACGCGGGCGGGCGGGGTCGTTCCGTCTGGGACGACTTCGCTCTGCGGCGCGGCACCATCGCCGACGAGGCGACTCCCGAGGTGGCGACGGACTTCTTCCTGCGCTGGCGCGAGGACCTGGCGCTGCTCGTCGATCTGGGCGTCGACGAGCTGCGGCTCTCGGTGGCGTGGCCGCGCGTGCAGCCGGACGGGCGCGGACCTCTCGACACCGGGGGTCTGGGCTTCTACGACCGGGTCCTCGACGCGCTCGCCGAGGCGGGCCTCCGGGTGGCGCTCACGCTGCACCACCGTGACACGCCGTCGGCGCTCGGCGGGGGCTGGCTGCATCGCGACACCGCCTTCCGCTTCGGCGACCTCGCCTTCGAGCTCGGCTCCCGGCTGGGCGACCGCGTCTCCGACTGGATCACGCTGGACTCCCCCTCGTCCGTGATGCTCGAGGGCTACGCCCTGACCCGCCAGGCGCCTGCCGCCGGGCGCCTCTTCAGCGCTCTTCCCGCGCTGCACCACCAGCTCCTCGGGCACGGTGTAGCGGTCGAGGCGCTGCGAGCCGCCGAGGTGACGGGCAGGATCGGCCTGGTCGACGCGCTCTCGGTGGTGGAGGCGGCCTCGGACGACGAGCACGATCGCGCCTGGGCGGCGCTGGCCGACGTGCTGCGCAACCGCCTGGTCGCCGATGCCGTGCTGACCGGCGCCTACCCGCCGGGTCCGGAGGAGCTGCCGTCGTTCCTCGCCCCCCTCGCGCAGGCCGACCCGGTGGACCTCGCGCGCATCGCCGTTCCGCTCGACTTCTACGCCGTCGCGCCGCTGCCGCCGCAGCGCATCGTCGCCGGGCGCGACCCCTCAGCCCCGACAGGAGTGGGCGCACCTCCCGTGCTCCCGTTCCACACTGCGCCGTGGCCCGACCTCGACCGCACCGGAGACGGATCGCCGGTAGCACCGTGGGCTGTCGTGTCGGTCCTCGGTGCACTGGTCGAGCGCTACGGCGAGGCGCTGCCTCCGCTGGTCGTCACCGCACTCGGCGCGAGCTACCCCGACGAGCCGGATCGCGACGGCGCGATCATCGATACGGAGCGGATCCGCTGGCTCGGCGCGCACCTCGCAGCCCTGGCCGAGGCGGTCCACGACGGGCTGCCCGTCGAGGCGGTGCAGCTGTGGACTCTGGTCGACGCCTTCGAGTGGCAGCACGGCTACACTCGGCCGCACGGTCTGGTCGCGCTCGACGCGCGGAGCCACGACCGGGTGCCGAAGGCGTCGTTCGACTGGCTGAGGAGGGTCCTCGACGCCCGCTCCTGACCCGCGGTCGTGCGAGACTGCGGCCGTGCGCAGCCTCCTCGCCCTCGCCTCCGTCCTCCACGCTTCTCCTGCTCCTGTGCTGGCCGCGCTCGCCGACCTGCTCGTCCAGGAGGACGCCCGGTTCGAGCTCCGGGGGAGTGGGCTCGAGCGCCGGCTGCCCGTCCTGGGGCGGGAGCAGTGGCGCGTGATCGAGGACGAGGAGGGCTCGCGCGTCGAGTGCGAGCTGCTCGCCTCTCCCGCCTCGTCGGCGCTCGCCGGAGTACTCGCGCGGCGCTCGATCCGGGAGGCGCCCGAGCGGTTCCGCGCGGTGGTCACCGCGGTCGCGGCCGCCGTCGAGTGAGCCCCGTCCCGCGTCGTGCGCCGCGGCTCTCGACCGGGGAATGACCGCCGACGCCTCGATGTTGTCTACGGATGACGGGACGGGGCGCCGAGCCCCGTCCACCGGACAGCTCGGAGGAGCCAGAGACAGATGGCAGGAACACGGATGACCAAGGGACGAGGGGCGCGCAGCGGAGACGAGGAGATCGTCTATCGCCGCCACGCGAACGGACGCGGAATGGTCGCTCCCGGTTCGCGCGTCTCGGCGACCGCGTACATCGAGACCGGCGCCTACGTGGAGCCCGGAGCGACCGTCGGCGAGCGCGCCTGGGTCGGCGCCGGCAGCTGGGTTGATCGCGATGCGATGATCGGGCACAGTGCCTTCATCGGCGCCAATGTGCACGTCGGACCCGAGGCGATCGTCGGGCCCGGAGCCCGGATCGGGAGCTACTCCCGCATCGGCGGCTCTGCCGTGATCGCCACCGGTGCCCGCGTGGACCGCGACACCGTGGTCCCCTCCGGTACCCGTCTCGGCCTCGACGAGGCCCGCGAGAGCGGCAGTCGCGCCGCGTGAGTCCCCGACCCTGTTCCGCCGTCTCGACGACCGGCGGAATAGGGTCGTTCCATGTTCGAACTCCACCATCTCAGCGCACAGGAGCAGTGGGACTGGCTGCAGCGCGGTGAGGTCACGCCGCTGGAGCTCGCCGAGCACTACCTCGGCCGGATCGAGCGGTGGAACGGCGAGCTCGGTGCCTTCACCACGGTCACGCCCGACGCAGCGCGCGAGCGGGCCGCGTCCCTCGCCTCCGTGCCGCGCACCGCGCCTCTCTGGGGCCTGCCGAGCGGCGATAAAGACCTGTGGCGCCGGGCCGGCGTGCGCATGACGTCCGGGTCGCGGGTGCGTGAGCACCATGTGCCGACGGCATCGGACGAGATCGTCGAGGTGCTCGACGCGGCAGGAGCCGTCAGCGTGGGCAAGACCGCGGCCCCCGAGTTCGGCATGCCCTCGTACACCGAGACCCGCATCGGGCCGCCGGCCGTCACCCCCTGGGACACGCGCCTCGGCGCGGGCGGCTCGAGCGGCGGAGCGGCGGTGGCCGTCGCCGCGGGCCTGCTGCCCTTCGCGCCCGCCTCGGACGGTGGAGGCTCCATCCGCATCCCCGCCGCCGCCTGCGGGCTGGTCGGCGTGAAGCCGTCGCGCGGGCGGGTGGCGGCACTCTCGGGCATCGGCGGAGTCGGCGGGCTGACCGTGGGCGGTCCGATCGCGCGCTCGGTCGCCGATGCGGCGCTCCTGCTCGAGGGCATGCTCGAGCGCAGCCGCGGTCGCCTCCCGCAGCGCTGGTCCCTCGGTGCTCCCGGCGACGGCGAGGGCTCGTTCCTCGGCGCGGCGGTGCGCGGCGAGGGCCGCTTCCAGATCGGCGTGCTCACCGCCTCGCCGTGGGACGAGGAGTACGACATCGTCCTGTCGGCCGAGGCCCGAGCCTCCCTGGACGAGGGGACAGCGGCCCTCGCCGAGCTCGGTCACGGCCTCGAGGAGGCGGCGCTGCCGCCGAGTGCCGCGTATCCGGCCGCTTTCCGGACGCTGTGGCAGAGCGGTGCCTCCACCCTGCCCGTCGAGGGAGCCGACCTCGAGCTGTTGGAGCCGCTGACGCGCTGGCTGGTCGAGGAGGGACGCCGCCGCTCCGCCCGCGAGATCGTCGAGGCGGCCGCCTGGCTCTCGGGATACGAGCGCGCCGTGATCGCCGCGTTCTCGGGGTTCGACGCGATCCTCACCCCGACGCTGACGATGCCGCCGCGGCCCGTGGGCTGGTACGACCTCGAGGATCCCGAGCGCAACTTCGAGCAGCAGGTGCTCTACACGCCCTACACGTCCTTCGTGAACGTCAGCGGGCTGCCGGCCGTGTCGCTGCCGCTGAGCACGACACGCGAGGGGCTGCCGATGGGCGTCCAGCTGATCGGCCGTCCGGGAGGCGAGGCGGTGCTGCTCGCGATCGGCGCCCAGCTTGAGCGGCGGGCGCGCTGGCAGCGACGGCATCCGCCGCAGTGGTGAGCACCTCGGGCACACGGTCTGCCGCGAGGCCTAGGCATTGAGGTAAGCCTTGCCTATACTCGGACGCGATGTGCATGTTCGAGGACCGCGACGGCTCCGCGCCGGTCGACGTGAAGCAGTTCCTGATCGCGGGTGACGAGACCGTCGTGCCGTGGATCCAGAGCATCCTCGACGCCCTGCCGATCAACGCGCGCGGGCAGGTCTTCATCGAGGTCGACGACGCGCGCGGACTGCCTCCGCTCGCGGCCCCCGGCCGGGTCTGCGTCACCTGGCTCGGACGCTCGGAGCGGTCCGGTGCCCCCGGAACCGGAGAGCGCTGCTTCCGCGGGGTCGCTCTCGATCGCGCCGTTCGCGCCTGGATGGGCGAGATGTCCGTCGTCGACGGCGACTATCCGTGGGCGGATGCGCGCCACGACTTCTGCGCCTGGATCGGTGGGGCGGGCGCCGTCATCTCCGAACTCGCGATCGACGTCGAGGCGCGTCTGCGCAGCTCCGCCGACCACGCCGCACACTGAGGACGACGTTAGGCAAGCCTAACCTTCTGTGTCAGACTGGATCGATGCCTCAGACCGACGCTCCCGCCCGCCCGGCCTACCGGCCGTACCTCGCCACCGTCGCCAGCGCGACACGGATCGCTCCCCACTTCATCCGGGTCACCCTCACAGGAGCCGATCTCGACAGCGTCGGCTGCACGGGGCCCGACCAGCGGATCAAGCTCGTCGTACCGACCGCGACCTCCGACGCGCAGGACTTCATGGCGTCCGTCGCCGACGAGGACGGACCCGACGGGCTCGCTCCCGACTGGTACACCCGCTGGCGCGAGCTTCCCGATGAATGGCGGAACCCTCTCCGCACCTACACGATCCGCGCCACCCGCCCCGAGTTCGCCGAGGTCGACGTCGACTTCGCGGCGCACGGCGACACCGGCCCTGCGTCGGCCTGGGCGGAGTCGGCTCACGCCGGCCAGCAGGTCGTCATCATCGCCCCCGACACCCGCTCCGAACTGCCCGGCGGCGGAGTGGAATTCCACCCCGGAGCCGCCACCTCGCTCCTGCTCGCCGGCGACGAAACCGCCGTTCCCGCGATCGCGGCGATCCTCGAAAGCCTCGACGACGACGCCACCGGAGCCGCGTTCCTCGAGGTTCCCACCGTGCTCGACCGCCTGGCCCTCCACCATCCGGCTGGCGTGAGCATGACCTGGATCGTCCGCGAGCCCGCCGCCGCACCCGGAGCAGCCCTCGGCGACGCCGTCCGCGCATGGGCCACCCGCTTCCTCACAGCACACCACCGCGGAATCGAGGTCTCCGACGTCGACGTCGATACCGAGATCCTCTGGGAGATCCCCGAAGAGAACACCGACCCGGGCCTCTACGCATGGATCGCGGGCGAAGCGGGCGCGGTCAAGCTCATCCGCCGCTGCCTCGTCACCGAGCTGGGACTGGACCGGAGGCGGGTGGCGTTCATGGGATATTGGCGCACCGGCCGCCCCGAATCCCCCTGATCCGGCGCGTCGCAGGACGCCACTCTGCGGCGTTGTCGTCGGGCGCGATACCGCCGGTATCGCTTCCTCCTCCGCCTTGCAGAGTGACGTCCTGCGACGCGCCGGAGGCTCGAACGGGGAGCGGGTGGCGCGCCGAAGGCGGCGCGGCCGCCGAAGCGGCGCGGCCGCGGGGGCGGCGCGGCCGAGGGGGTGTGGCCGGGGTGGGGGTGTGCGGGGGCGGGGTGTGCGGGTGGGGAGAGGGGCTCCGCGGCCGCGGGGGCGGACGGGGATGGGGACGGGTGGTGCGGGTCGTTGGGTGTGTGCGGGTGGGGAGCGGGAGGCGGGGTCAGAGGGTGGGGGCGACTCCGACGAGGCGGCTGGAGAGGTTCCAGAGGTCGTGCGCGAGAGCGCGGTCGCGGGCCTGCGGGTTGAGGGAGCCGTGCGGGGTGAGCTGGTCGAAGTAGGTGCCGCTCGCGGCGCCGACATCGGGCTCGGAAGCCACGGTGATCAGAGGAACTGCGCCCGCCTCGGGGGAGATGCCGAAGGAGCCGACCGAGAGGCCCGTCATCACCCTCATCAGCCTGCTGTCGGCGCCGAAGCTCGTCGAGACCACGCCGGGGTGGAAAGAGTAGGCGTCCACCGCGGTCGGCAGCAGACGCTCCGCCAGCTCGCGGATGAACAGGATCGTCACCAGCTTCGACGTGCCGTAGGCGCGCCAACCGCCCAGCCACGGGCCCCGGCGGCTGTCGAGGTCGTCGAGCCGGAGACGGCCGAACCGGTTCGCGAGGCTGGCTGTCGAGACCACGCGCACGCCTGCGTGATCACGCGAGGTCTCGACGAGACGAGGGAGGAGCAGCCGAGTGAGCAGGAACGGCGCGAGATGGTTGCTCTGGATCGTCCGCTCGTGACCGTCGACCGTGTCGGCGCGGGTCGAGACGAGTCCGCCCGCATTGTTGGCGAGCACGTCGATTCCCTCATAGCGCTCGAGCAACGCGGCGGCCAGCTCGCGCACGTCGTCGAGCCGGTCGAAGTCGGCCAGGAACGCGTCTCCTCCCACCTCCGCCGCGACCGCACGCGTCCGCTCGGGATTGCGCCCGACCACGGCGACCCTGGCGCCGGCCGAAGCCAGTGCCCCCGCCGCGACCCGTCCGATGCCGGAACTCGCTCCGGTGAGCACGACGACGCGCCCCGTCATGTCAGCGACCACGGAGATACCCGCCCTTCTCGAGGCCTGCCTCGATCTCGAATCGATTGCGCAGCGGATCGCGACCCGCCACGGTGTACGCGAACGGGAACCACATCCCGTAGCGCTGCCACTGCTGCTTGTGCACCGCCTCGTGCTCGAGGACGCGCTCGGACACGTTCGTGCCCGTCAGATAGCTGGTGCCCACGCACGAACCTCCTCGGCCGAACGCCCAGGAGGGGAGCCCGGTGAAGACGACGAGCCCGTGGCTGCGCCGAATCGGCCCCGTGCTCCACACCGCGCCCCAGGCGAGCCCGACCGCGCACGCGAACAGATACCCGGGGCGGGTGATCGCCGGGTCGAGGGCCACCCGGGCGACGGCACTGCGGAGGCTGCTCACGCGCTGTCGCGACCGTAGGTCTCGAGCAGGCGCAGCCAGATCTCGCTGATGGTGGGATAGGACGGGACCGCGTGCCACAGGCGCGAGAGCGGAACCTCTCCGACGACGGCGACGGTCGCCGAGTGGAGCAGCTCGCCCACCTCCTTGCCGACGAAGGTCACACCGAGGACGACCTTCCGCTCCTCGTCGACGACCATCCGCGCGGTGCCGGTGTAGCCGACGGCGGCGAGGGAGGCGCCCGCGACGGAGCCGATCTCGTAGTCGACGACACGGGTGCGGTAGCCCGCCCCCTCGGCCGCCGCCGCGGTGAGGCCGACGGAGGCGACCTCGGGATCGGTGAAGACCACCTGCGGGACGGCCTCGTGGTCGGCCGTCGCGACGTGGGCTCCCCACGGTGCGTCGCGCACCTCGGCGCCGGTGGCCCGCGCAACGATGACGTCTCCGGCCGCCCGCGCCTGGTACTTGCCCTGGTGGGTCAGGAGCGCACGGTGGTTGACATCACCGACACCGTAGAGCCAGGGCCGGTCGCCGCCGAGGGGCGCTCCGTCGGCGCCGAGCACGAGCATCGTGTCGTCGACAGCGAGGGAGGAGCCGGGCTCGAGGCCCACGGCGTCGAGGCCGAGATCGGCGGTGTGCGGTGCGCGGCCGGTGGCGGCGAGGATCTCGTCGGCCTCGATGACGTCACCGTCGTCGAGCGTCACCGCGATGGTGCCGTCGGCCCGTCGCTCCACGAAGGCGGGCGAGTCGCCCACGCGCAGGTCGACTCCGAGCTCGCGCAGCGCGCTGCCGACGAGCTCACCGGCGAACGGTTCGAACGGCGAGAGCAGCCCGCTCCGTGCGATCAGGGTGACGGAGGAGCCCATCCCGGCGTACGCGGTGGCCATCTCGCAGGCGACGACTCCGCCGCCGATCACGATGAGGCGCGGCGGCACCTCCTCGGCCGAGGTGGCTTCGCGGCTCGTCCACGGGGAGGCTGCGCGCAGGCCCGGGATGTCGGGCACGACCGCGGTGGTGCCCGTGGCGACGGCGACGGCCGAACGGGCCCGGAGGACCCGCACCTCGCCCTCGGGCCCCGTGACGGTGACCTCCCGCTCACCGCTCAGGCGGCCGTGGCCGCGGACGAGCTCGATCCCGGCGCCCTCGAGCCATTGCACCTGCCCTCGGTCGTCGAAGTGGCTCGTGACGGAGTCGCGGTGCTCGAGGAGCGCGGCGACGTCCACTCCTCCGCCGACCGCCTGCGCGGCTCCGGGTAGGTCGCGGGCGGCGCGCAATGCCATCGGAGCGCGCAACAGCGCCTTCGAGGGCATGCAGGCCCAGTACGAGCACTCTCCGCCGACCAGCTCGCTCTCGACGACGGCTGCGGTCAGCCCGCCCTGGACGGCGCGGTCGGCGATGTTCTCTCCGACGGGCCCGGCTCCGATGACGATCAGGTCGAACTCGTCGGTGGTGGTGCTGCTCATGGTCCCTCCCGGGGGGACTCGGGGGCGCTCGGCCCGTCGGCTGGGGTGCGCGGGAGGAGGCTCCGCGCTGGCTGGGGCCTCAATGCGCCGGCACGATCTCGGCACGCCAGCCGTCGTAGCGTCCGCCCTCGTTCTCGACCGCCTCGATCACCTGACGCAGGAAGGCGCTGGTCGACTCCTCGTCGACCGCGGAGTGGTGACTGGCGACCAGCACCTGACTGAGGCGCAGGCGCGAGATCGCGATCTCGAAGCCGGAGGCGACGAGCGTCCGGCCGGCGCGACGCGCGGCGCTGCGCCGGGAGAAGACGGCGAAGTGGTCGACCTCGCGCAGCTCCCAGACCTGGTCGCCGTAGCGCAGCCTGATCTCGAGCTGCTCGGCGGCGCGGGCGCGCTGCGCCTCGAGGGAGAACGCATCGGGTGCCGTGGCGGTGCCGGTCTCATCGCTCATCGGCCGGTGAACTCCGCGGTCGAGCGTGCCAGGAACGCCTCGGTTCCGATTCGGGCGTCGTCGGAGGCAGCGAGGCGCGCGAGCTCGACCGGCAGTGCTGCGGCGGCCTCCGCATCGGAGGCGGCGAGCGCGAGGCGGGCGTTGGCGAGAGCGGCCTGGACGGCGAGGGGGGCCTGAGCCGCGATGCGCGCGGCGAGCGCATGGGCGGCCTCGGCGACCGTGCCGTCGGCGACCACCTCTTGGACGAGGCCGATGCGGTGCGCTTCTGCGGCGTCGAACGGGTCCCCGGTGAGGATCCACCGCATCGCGTCACCCCAGCCTGTGGCGCGGGGGAAGCGGAGTGTCGCTCCGCCGAAGGGAAGGATGCCGCGTGCGACCTCGATCTGCCCGAAGCGCGTCGACTCCTCGGCGAGGACGATGTCGCTCGAGAGCGCGAGCTCGATGCCCAGAGTGAGGCACGTGCCCTGGAGGCCGATGACGACCGGCTTGGCGACCGGACGGGTACGCAGACCCCACGGGTCGAGGCCGCCCTCGGGAACGAAGTCGAGGCCGTCGGCGCCCAGGCGCGGACCGATATCGGCGAGGTCGAGGCCTGCCGTGAAGTGCCCGCCTTCGGCGAGCACGACGCCCGCCCGCAGGCCGAGATCGCGGTCGAGTTCACCGTAGGCGGCCGCCAGCTCCGAGAGGAGACGGAGATCGGCTGCGTTGCGCTTCTCGGGGCGGTCGAGCACGATCGCCAGCACGGTGCCGTGCCGTTCGGTGCGCACGCGAGGCCGCTCGTCGCTCATCGTTCCTCCGCTCGTTCGCCTCACGCCATCTTGCCGGGTGCCACCGACATGCGCCGGGGCTTGCGCGGCGATTGGGGGTCGGTGCTCAGGCCCCGCGGGACAGGGCGCCGAGGATGCGCAGGATGGTCGGCAGGTCGTCCTCGGCGGCGAGCGCGGACGAGGGGGCGAAGGAGGTGACGCCTGCACCGGCGAGCGGGAACCGCGCCCGCAGCGCCTCGATGCTCGCGACCAGGCGCGATGCTGGGACGCCGAACGGCATCGGATCGAAGAGCCCCGCCAGATCCGCGGGGTCGAGCACGTCGAGGTCGATGTGCACGTAGACCGAGGCGGCACCGGTCGCCTCGACGGCCGCGACCAATGCGTCGGGATCGAGCGCCTCGACTCCGAGCAGCGCGGCACCGCCCTCGAGGAGCGGCTCGAGCTCGCCGCTCTCGGCCGCTCGGACGCCTCCGAGCACGACGCGCTCCTCCGCCACCCGCTCGCCGGCCGGCGCGCTGAGCAGACCGACCCCGCGGCCGAGCACCGCCGCGAGCACCATGCCGCAGAAGGCGCCACTGGACGAGGACTCCGGGGTGTGCGCGTCGGGATGGGCGTCGAGCCAGACCAGCGCGACGGGGCCGGGGGCGGTGCGGACGGCGTGGCCGATCGCGGCGAACTCGACGCCGCAGTCGCCGCCGATGGTGATCACGGGCTCGCCGCGTCCTGCGAGCGTCTCACGGATCCGCTCGGCGGTGGTGGCGACGGAGGCGTAGCGGCGGATCCCGGTGTCCTGTGCGTCGCCCGCCTCGGCGGGGACCTCGATCGAGACGGTGGCGGAGGAGGGCAGATCGCCCCGGATCGCCTCCGCTCCGTCGACGAGGCGCATCGCGCGCGTCGACGCCGAGCCCTGCCACTGGGGGACGACGAGGAAGGAGGCCATGCCCCTCACTATGGCACGGGCGCCAGCGAGGGACGCCTCGGTGCTCAGGCGGCGGGCGAGCTCCCCGGGATGGGGCTCGGGCCGCGCGCGGGAGGCACGCCGTCGAGGTCGACGAGAGCCTCGTCGAGAGCCGTGCGCGCGCGCTCGGCGGCCGCCCGCGCGAGTTCCAGTGCGCCGAGGGGATCCCCCGCGGCGCGGCGCGCTGCTCCGGAGAGCTGCGCGCGCGTCTCCTCCGCGAGGATGCGGGGCGCGTCGGTCACCCGCTCGCCGTGCACGGCGCCCAGAAGGTGCACCGCATCGGCGCCCAGCAGAGCGACGGTGCGCGCCGCCTCGAAGAGGAGGAGCTGTCGCTCGGCCTGCGCCCGAGGCCCGCGGTAGCCGGCGACCACGGTGTCGAGTGCCGCGTCGGCGTCGAGGAGCAGCACGAGGATCGCGGCGGGGTCGTGACGGGCGCCCGCAGCGCGGGCCTCGTCGGCATCGAGGAGGAGGGAACGCGCCGCGGCGCCGGCGGTGGCTGCATCGGCGGCGGAGGCGAGCTGCGAGGCGGTGCGCAGGCTGGCGAGACTCGCGGCCCGCTCGAGGTCGTCCCGGACCGAGCGCTCGAGCCCGCTGAGCTGTGCCTCAGCCCGGGTGAGCAGCAGGGCGAACGCTTCGACGGCGTCGAGCAGGGCGTCCGCGTCGGAGGCGTCGCCCGCCGCCACCAGTTCCACCGCCTCGCGCAGGGGCCTGACCTGGCGCTCGGGTGTGCTGCCGGCGAGGGCCGACACCTCGGCCCGGACACGGTGCAGCCGTTCCGGGTGGGACGCGGGCGGCAGAATCACCTGGCGATCGTACGGCCGGAGTGTGACACCGGATGACACGTCGGCTCGACCGCGTGGGCCCCGATGCGCACGATGGAGTCATGAGCCGCTCACTCGCCATCGTCGAGGTCGCCCGCGCGCGTCCCGGCCGCGAGGAGTACCACGCCTACGTGCAGGTCCTGAACGGCCGCATCCTGACCCTCGCCCGCGAGCGGGGCTGGGACGCGGAGCGCTTCCCGGCCGAAGAGCTCGGCACTGAGGAGCTGCTCGAGCGGACCGCGGGTACCCAGGCCCTGGTCCTGGCCGGTGGCGAGGACATCGCCCCCGAGCGCTACGGTGCGCGGCGGGGGTACCCGGCCGAGGGACCGCACGCCGAGCGGGCCGACGCCGCGCAGATCGCGCTCGTTCGGCGGGCGCTGGCTCAGCGCACGCCGCTCCTGGGCATCTGCCGCGGGCTGCAGATCGTCAACGTCGCCCTCGGTGGGACGCTGGTGCAGGATCTCGGCCCGGACGCGTCGCATGTCAACGCCGCGGCACCCGCGCACCGGCGCATGCACCGCCACCGGGTCGAGTTCGCGGCCGACTCGATTCTCGGCGGGCTCTACGGAGCCCGGGAGCTCGACGTGCAGAGCGCGCACCATCAGGCGGTCGACGCGCTCGCCCCTGGTCTGCGGGTTGTCGCGCAGGCCGAGGACGGCGTGGTCGAGGCGGCCGAGCACGCCTCGGCGCCGATCGTCGGAGTGCAGTGGCACCCGGAGGACCCGGGTGCGCCGGCCGGACAGCTCGCGACCCTGCTCGATGGGCTCGCGCTCGCCGCCTCCCGCGGCGAGTTCGCGTCGCCTGTCGCGGCCTGACCGGAGCAGCGCCCTTCCAGGGGCCGTCGGGGGTCAGCGCGCCAGACGGGCCATCCACGCCTCGATCTCGTCGGCGCTCCGCGGGATGCCGGCCGACAGGTTCTCGACACCGTCGGCCGTGACGAGGACGTCGTCCTCGATCCGGACACCGATGCCGCGGAGCTCCTCCGGCACGGTGAGGTCGTCCGGCTGGAAGTAGAGCCCGGGCTCGATCGTGAAGACCATGCCCTCCTCGATCAGACCGTCGAGGTACATCTCGCGCCGCGCCTTCGCGCAGTCGTGGACGTCGAGACCGAGGTGATGGCTGGTGCCGTGGACCATGTAGCGGCGATGCTGCTGATTGTCGGCCTCGAGCGCCTCCTCGGCGCTGACCGGCAGCAGGCCCCACTCGGCGGTGCGGCGAGCGATGACGGCCATCGCCGCCGCATGCACCTCGCGGAAGCGGATGCCGGGCCGCACGACCGCGAAGGCGGTGTCGGCCGCCTCCCGGACCGTCTCGTGCACGCGGCGCTGCGCCTCGGTGTAACGGCCGTCCACGGGGAAGGTGCGCGTGATGTCGGCGGTGTAATAGCTCTCCTGTTCCACGCCGGCGTCGAGCAGCACCAGCTGGCCGGGTCGGACCGGGCCGTCGTTGCGGGTCCAGTGCAGGATGCAGGCGTGGTGGCCGGCGGCGGCGATGGTGTCGTAGCCGACCGCGTTGCCGTCGGCGCGGGCCCGGCCGGTGAAGACTCCCTCGATCAGGCGCTCGCCGCGCTCGTGCGCGACGATGCGGGGGAGCTCGGCGAGGACGTCCTCGAAGCCGCGACCGGTCGCGGCGACCGCGGCGCGCAGCTCGGCGATCTCGTAGGCGTCCTTCACCAGGCGCAGCTCGGCGATGTCGCGCTCGAGCGTCGCGTCGCGATCGGACCGGACGTCGGCTCCGGCCGCCAGGCGACCCGCGACCAGCGGATCCGCCTCGCGCAGCACGGCGACCGGTACGCCGTCGTCCGCGTCGAGGACGGCGTCGAGCTCGTCGATGCCGCGCGTCTCGAGGCCGAGGTCGCTCGCCACCTGGGCGAGGGAGGGGCGCGGGCCGATCCAGAATTCGCCGATCTCGGAGTTCGCGTAGAACTCGTCGGAGTCGCGGCCCGCGCGCTCGCGGAAGTAGAGCGCGGCGCTGTGCCCCGCCTCGCCGGGCTCGAGCACGAGGACGGCGCCGGGCTCGGAGTCCGAGCCCCAGCCGGTCAGCCAGGTGAAGGCAGAGTGCGCTCGGAACGGGTAGTCGGTGTCGTTGGCGCGCTGCTTGAGCCGGCCCGCCGGGATGATGAGACGGACCCCGGTGTGCAGCGCCGAGAGGCGCTCGCGGCGAGCGGCGGCGAAGGAGGCCTGCTCCCGCGGGGCGGGCAGCGGCTCGTCCCGCTCTGCCCAGCCGGAGGCGATGAAGTCGCGGAAGCGCTCGGACGCGGGGGTGGTCGAGCGGTTCGCCGTCGCGCGGGGGCGGGGAGCGGCGGCGGGATCGGGCGTCTGAGCGGCGGTCCGCTCCTCCGTGTTCGTCATGCCCGCCATTGTCCTCCTCCCGTCGCCGCGCGCAGCCTGCACCGGTGCCCGTCGGAGAGTCGCCCGTCGGTCAGCGCCTGGGGAGGACCCTCAGGAGGAGTCCTTCACCATGCCGCGCACCGAGAGCTGGACGATGAGCGGACGGTGATCGCTCCCCGCGTCGTCGCGGTCGTCGACGACGCGGTAGCCCGAGACGTCCCAGCGGCCGGAGAAGAGCACGTGGTCGATCGGAGCGCCGAGCGCCGGCGGGACCGAGGTCGGCCACGTGCCGAGGGCGGCGCCGCCCGCGCGCTCCGCCGCATCCTCGCAACCGCCGAGTGCCGCCGAGCCCGGCAGCCCGGCCCAGTGGTCGGCGGTGGAGTTGAGGTCGCCCATCACGACCACGTCCTCCTCCGCGGCGCAGAGGCCGGACAGGGCGGTCAGGTCGTTCCGCCACTCGGCGAGGCGCCCGGGGACCGGGGCCATCGTGTGAACGGCGGCGAGGACTGGTCGGTCGGGCGTGTCCGGACGCACCACGAGGGAGGGGGTGACGCCCGTGACGAGACTCGCGGTGTCGACGCTGTAGCCGCCGAGCGACGGCGAGAGCAGCAGCGCCGTGCCGTCGTCACCGCCCTGGCCCGCGTAGTGCAGCGTCATCTGACGGCCGGCGGCGGCGAGGGCGTCCACCACCTCCTGCGCACGGGAGGTCGACACTTCGAGCAGCGCCACGGCATCGACGGCGTTCTCCTGCGCGAGCGCGGTGATCGTCTCGGCGGGCACGCCGTCGTGAAGGATGTTCCAGCTCGCGACACGGACATCGGCCAACCGGTGCGCGCGCGCAGGAGCGGACTCGTAGCCGCGCACCCCCTGCACGCCGGTGAGGATCAGCGCGAAGACGACTCCCAGCGCCGCCAGTGCGAGCGAGAGGCGGCGGATCGGTGCGACCAGGACGGCGATCACGACCAGCACGGCAGCGGCGCCGACCGCGGCCAGCCCGGTCGCCAGCCGGAACGGCACGAGCTGAGCGAACGGCGCCTCCCTCGCGACGCCGAAGAAGGCCGGAGCGGCCACCACCAGCAGCGCGATCGCCGCTACGACCGCCACAGCGGCTTTCACCAGTCTCGTCCCCATCCCGGCTCAGGCTAGGGCATCGGAGGGGATGCGGGCGGCGCGTCTACGATGGGGCGCATGCATGTCGACGGAGGCGCGTACGACCTCCACACCCACTCCGTCGTCTCCGACGGCACCGAGGCGCCCGAAGTCCTCGTGCGAGCCGCCGCCCAGGCGGGCCTCGCCGGAGTGGCGCTCACCGACCACGACACGACGGGGGGCTGGACGAAGGCGCTCGCTGCCGCCGTCGATGCGGGCATCGACCTGCTCCCCGGCATGGAGCTGTCGTCGCGCGTCGGTTGGATGAGCGTGCACGTGCTCGCCTACCTCGTCGATCCGGACGATCCGGGGCTCCTCGCCGAGACCGCGCGGATCCGCTCGGCGCGCGCCCACCGGGCGGAGGCGATCGTGACCGCCATCGCGGCCGACTACGACCTCACCTGGGCGGACGTGCTCGCGCAGACCAGCCCGGGGACGACCATCGGCCGGCCGCACATCGCCGACGCTCTCGTGGCGCGGGGGCTGGCGACCGACCGCTCCGCCGCCTTCGCGGGGATCCTCGACTGGCGCGGCGGCTACTACCGGCCGCACTACGCGCCCGATCCCATCGACGCGGTGCGGCTCGTACGCGCCGCGGGCGGGGTCCCGGTGATCGCGCATCCCGCCGCCAGCACGCGCGGGATCGCCGTGGAGCCGATCCTCCCGCAGCTCGTCGAGGCCGGCCTGTTCGGGCTCGAGGTCGAGCACCGAGAGAACACCGCCGGCGGCAAGATCCGTCTGCGCGAGCTGGCTGCCCGCTACTCCCTCGTCACCACCGGCTCGAGCGACTACCACGGCACGGGCAAGCCGAACCGGCTCGGCGAGAACACGACGTCGCGCGCGACAGTGGACGCCATCCGCTCCTCCGCCCGCTGACGTCGCAGCCGCGAGGCGGCTCAGACCTGCGTGTCCGGGCGCGGGGCGCGGCGCCGCGAGCGGGTGCGGCGGCGAGGCTCGCTGTTGCCGTCGTGGTGCTCCCTGCTCTCGCTCGAGGGCGCGGGCCCGGTCTGCGGGGCCGCAGCCTCGGCGGAGTCTCCACGGGTGCGGCGGCGAGGCTCGCGCTGGCGGTCACCGCGCTCGGGGCGGGCGTCGGCCTTCGCCTCCGCGGGGATCGGAGTCGGCTTCAGTCGGCCCTTCGTGCCCGCGGGGATGTCGAGGTCGGTGTAGAGGTGCGGTGAGGAGGAGTAGGTCTCGACCGGATCCGGCTGGCCGAACTCGAGGGCGCGGTTGATCAGGGCCCACTTGTGCAGATCCTCCCAGTCGACGAACGTCACGGCGATGCCCGTCTTGCCCGCACGCCCGGTGCGGCCGACGCGGTGCAGGTAGGTCTGGTCGTCGTCCGGGATGGTGTGGTTGATGACGTGGGTGACGTCGTTGACGTCGATGCCGCGCGCTGCGACGTCGGTCGCGATGAGGATGTCCTTCTTGCCGGCCTTGAACGCTGCCATCGCGCGCTCGCGCTGCTCCTGGTTCAGGTCGCCGTGCACGGCCGCCGCGTTGAAGCCGCGGTCGTTCAGCTCCTCGACGATGCGGGCGGCCGCGCGCTTGGTGCGGGTGAAGATGACCGTCTTGCCGCGACCCTCCGACTGCAGGATGCGAGCGATGACCTCGTCCTTGTCGAGCGAGTGCGCCCTGTAGACGATGTGCTTGATGTTGGCCTGCGTGATGCCCTCGTCGGGGTCGGTCGCGCGGATGTGGATCGGCTTGTTCATGAACCGGCGCGCGAGGGCGACGATCGCCCCCGGCATCGTCGCCGAGAAGAGCATGGTGTGTCGGGTGGCGGGCGTCTGCGCGAACAGCTTCTCGATGTCCGAGAGGAAGCCGAGGTCGAGCATCTTGTCGGCCTCGTCGAGGACCATCACCTGCACGTTCGCGAGCGAGAGCAGGCGCTGGCCGGCGAGGTCGAGAAGCCGGCCGGGCGTGCCGACGACGATCTGTGCCCCCGCCTTCAGCTGCTCGATCTGGCCCTCGTAGGCCTTGCCGCCGTAGATCGAGACGATCTTGGTCGGCCGGTTCGAGGCGGCGAGCTCGATGTCCTCGGTCACCTGGACCGCGAGCTCGCGGGTCGGGACGACGATGAGCGCCTTGACGCCCGGTTCCGGATCGGTGCCGAGGGCCTGGATGAGGGGGAGGCCGAAGCCGAAGGTCTTGCCGGTGCCGGTCTTCGCCTGGCCGATGATGTCCTGCTTCTGCAGGGCCAGCGGGATGGTCTGCTCCTGGATGGGGAACGGCTCGAGGATGCCCTTGGCGGCGAGAGCGGCGACGATGTCGTCGTCGATGGTCAGATCGGAGAAAGTCACGGGAGTGAAGCGCCTGTCGTGTCGAACGGTCTACGCCCCTGTTACGACTCCGGGCGCAGGGTCACCGATCCAGCGCCGGTGACGTCCCGGCGAGTCTACTGCTCCCGCCCGCGTCGGCCCGGGAGGCGGCCTCGCCCGTCGCCCTATGCTGAAGAAATGGCTGCCTGGTTCCGACGTCGACGTCCCCTGCTCGACGTCCCCCGCCTGACGCCCCGCGGCGAGCCCTCGCTCAAGCGCGACCGCGTCGACCTCGCCGACCTCACCCCCGAGGTGCTGCCGTACCTCGGCCAGGTGGCGTATCTCCAGCTCGCGGTCTTCGAGGCGCTGGCCCGCGCCGTCGCCGAGTCCGAGGACCTCGCCGACAAGGAGGCGATCTCCTCCGCCGCAGGAACGGCGCTCGCCAAGCACCACGCGGTGGTCGCTGAGCTGCGCCGACGAGAGGTGGAGCCGGGCGAGGCGATGGCGCCGTTCCGGCCGGCGATCGACACCTTCGAGCGTCTCACCCGCGGTGCGGATCTGCACGAGACCCTGCTCTCGGCCTACATCACCGCCGGACTGCTCGACGACTTCTTCATCCGCCTCACGGGCGGTCTGCCGAGCGATGTCGGCCCGCGGATCGCGCAGACCCTCGGGGCCGACACCGGTGTCGAGGGAGTGGTCGCGATCCTGCGTCGCGAGATCGGGGCCGACGAGCGCCTCGGCTCGCGGCTCGCGGTCTGGGGCCGCCGCCTGGTCGGCGACACCCTCCTCGTCGCCCGCTCGGCACTGATGGGGTCGGGCAACCACGACTCCGACGAGTCGCGCATCGAGCCGGTGTTCACCGAGCTGATCGCCTCGCACACGCGGCGGATGGACGCGCTCGGCCTGACGGCCTGACCAGCAGCGCCCAGGGATCAGGACGGCCGGTAGGTGCCCGTCGGGAGCAGGCGCGTGCAGGAGTCGTGCTGGAGCGCTCCCGCTGTGGATCCGGCGGACATCGCCGCTTCGGTGCGCACGACGTCGAAGCAGTCCGGCGGCGTGCTCCGATCCCAGCGCCGGCGCAGCTCGGACTCGACGACGTTGGTGGACGGCAGGCGGTGCCGGGCCAACAGGTAGAGGACGGTGTCCTGGATCCGCTCGCGCGGCATCGCGCCGTCGAAGCGCATGATCTCGGCGATGTCGACCGCACTGGTGAGCACGCTGCCGGTACGCGAGCGGGCGCTGCCGATCGCCATCTGCGCCGTTGCGGGCTCGTCCGACCCGGTGAGGATCGCGCCGGCCGTCGCCGGGAGCTCGATCTGCGATCCGCCGCAGCGGTTGATCTGCCCACTGACCCGCAGCTTCGACCACGGATCGACCCGCCACTGGGAGACGTAGACCTTCCAGGCCCCGATCCCGGCGGACGTCTCGACCCTGTGCGAGATCTCGAGCCTGGTGTCAGGGACGCTCAAGCCCTGGGTACCGTCCGCCGCAGTGCCGGCCGAGCGCGTCTCGTGCCCGACATAGCTCGTCCGGGCGGAGGGAGCGCGAGGCACCACGACTCCGCTCGCGTCGGTCGCCGCCAGCAGCTGCGACCAGTCGTAGTCGCGCACCCGGGCGACGATCAGGACCGTCGAGACTCCCGCGAACCGGAGTGGGACCGGGAGGAGCAGCTGGCTCGCGTCGCCTCGGTCGAACCGCATCGCGGGCATGCCTCCCGGGCCGTCGGCCAGGAACCGCGGTTGCCGGGTGACGACGGACTGGACCGCGGCTGTGCGCGTCGTCGCCCCCGGCGCGGCGGGGGCCGAGGCGATGCGATCTCCCTCACCGAGCGCGAGATCGCTCGCGCGGTACCAGTAGGCCGGCGGGACGTCCGGAGGCCGGACCTCCGTGACCGCGCCGCGGGTCGCGGTGACGGTGTTGGAGGCGAGCGACATCCCCGCGGAGTTCCGCGCGAAGACGACGTAGCTGCGGGGGCTCCCCGTCGGCGCGCTCCTGTCGACGAGGCCGCGCGACGTGCCCGCGACGACCGCCAACGCGGGCGATGCGCTGTTCGCGCTCGTGCCGTTGCTGTAATGCACGACGTACTGCGAGATCGTCGAGCCGGCGTCCGACGGAGGAGGGCTCCACGTGACCGAGATGCCCCCGGCGAGGGGCCGGGCGACGACCGCGGGCCGGTCGAGCCGCTTGGACACCGTGGTGAACGAGCGGCCGGGAACGGGCAGCTCCCAGAAGTCGGCGCGCGACGGGTCGTTCGGGAACACGGGGTAGATCCGCAGCAGCCCGTCGCGGTCGAGGCACTCGGGGTCGATCGCGGCGCCCGAGGTGCCGGACGTGTCCAGGGTGGAGCCGGAGGCGGTGGTGACCGCGGAATCGGTCCAGTTCCGCCCGTCGGTGCTCGAGTAGACATGCAGCCGCGCATCAGAGGGGAAGGCGGTCTGCTGGCCGTCCTCGGACACCAGGCCCCAGTTCTCCCGGCCCGGCCAGTGCTCGTGGTCGTCGTGGGTCGATGCGACGACCACGACCGTTCCCGACTGAGAGTAGGCGAGCGTGGGCAGCCCGACGTGGTGGTTCGAGATCCAGGTGCCGTCGGCGAGCCGGGATCCCGGGTTGTGCAGGCAGGTGCGTTCGAGCGTCTTCGTGCTCGGATCCCACACCGCGGCCCAGAGCGAACGGTAGTCGGTCGGTAGGGGGGTGCCGAGGGCGACGCCGGTGTCGCGGGAGTCGGCCGGGCGCCGCGCCCAGGCGGCGACGACCACGACATTTCCGCCGGTGGCCACTCCGATCCGGGCGCCGACGCTGTCATGGCGGGCGTCATCAGAGACGCCGGTCGTGGCGGTCGGCCCGTCGAAGACGATGAGGAGGTTGGAGTTCGCCGCAGCCGGGATCGCGGGCCGGAAGAGCTGCGCCGCGGTCACTCCGGTGCGCGGGTCCTTCCAGGTGCGGCCGCCGTCGTCGCTGCGCGCCAGGGCGATGTCTCGGCGCGGGAAGCCGGACTGATCGAGATCGGAGTTGACCCGGAACTCCGCCGCGCACCACAGAGTGCTCGTCGTCGCTCCTGCGGGACGGTGGAAGGCGAGTTCGTGCCCGTACGCTCCGGTTCGCAGGCCCGTCAGCGGATGGAGGTTCAGCCCGTCCCGGACGCCGTAGCCGTCGGGCTGCGACGCGTCGTACCGGGTGTCCTCGCGGTGGAGGGGGCGGAGCATGCCCGCGGTGTCGTCCCAGGTGAAGAGGAGGGCCTGGTAGTCGGAGCCGCGGATCAGCAGGTAGGTGATCCGGCTCGCCGGGTCGCGGAAGAAGCGCGAGTACGAGACTCCGGTGCGCGCGCCCGACGGCGCCGGGACCGGGGAGAAGGAGGCGAGGTCGTGCGGCGCACGGGAGGCAGCCACCGAGAGCGGCGCGTTGCGCCAACCCGTTCCTCCCCGGGACACCAGCTTGTGGAGGGGCGGCTGCACCAGCACGCGTCCGGAGTCGGTGACCGTGACGCTGGCCCCGCGGTGCCCGGGGTTGGTGCCGTCGAACTCCACTCCGCTGCCGGTCGTGAGCTCGGTGAATGTCGCAGCGGCCCCGTTCTTGGGGAAGCGCCAGACGCCGGAGCGGGCGAGGGGGTGGCGGTTCTGGATCGTCCACCACTGCCCCTCAGGGATCGAGTCGGCGACGTAGACGGCGTCGGCGTCGGACCAGATCGGTGTGTAGAGCGCGATGGACTGCGGGACCCGGGATCCCGTCAACGATGCAGCGGAGGAGCGGACGGGCACGGCCCGGCTCACCGGTGCGTTGGCCCCGGGCTGCGCTTCTCCGCCCTCCGCGGCGGGCGCCAGCACCGTCTGGGCGGTGGCGCCGGCGAGTCCGACCGACGCTGCGCGGAGCACAGCACGCCGGGTCGTGGTGACGGTTCGTCCGAGTCGATAGAGCATCGTGTACCCCCCGTATGAGTGATGCTTATCCGATTCTTGTCGGGCATAGCGCGTGCACGCGAGCGGTGCGAGATCCGTGGCGCGATGTCGCGGATCCCTCGTCGTGATCGCTCTCGATCGCGCCTGCCGACCTGTCGGTATCGCTCTCCGCGGCGCGGGAATCGGCCCTCGGCGGGCCGTCGCGGCATCTCTGTGGCGCGGGGATGAGGACTGCGACGTCCGAGCCCGGAGCCGGGTGAGGCGGGGGAGCCGACGACTCCCGCGCCTCACCCGGCACGATCACGGTGCGACGCGGCCGGACAGCATCGCCTGGAGCGACGCCTCGTCGTGGCGGGCGCGCGAGCGGCCGAGAGACAGGTCGATCAGCACGACCGCGATCGCCGCGACCACCAGAGTGATCACCCAGATCAGGCCGCCGTCCCACGGCAGCCCCGCCCACGTGAGTGCCACCCACACCGCTGCGGCCACGAGACCGCCGAGCGCGGGGACGAGGACCGAGCCGTGCAGGTGGCGGTTCGGCAGTGCGTAGCGGGCGCCGAGGCCGATCAGGCCCCCGAACAGGGTGATGAAGAGGAGCTCCACGACGTGTCCGCGGCCGGCGGGCTAGGCGACGAAGCCGACGCGGCGCGACTCCTCGGAGCCGACCTCGACGAAGGCGATGGTGTCGGTCGGGACGATGTAGATCTTGCCCTTCTCATCGCGCAGACGCAGGACGGCGGTGCCCGCCTCGAGAGCGGTGGTCACCGTCTTCTCGACCTCGGTCACGGACATCGACGACTCGAAGTTGAGCTCGCGAGGGGTGTTGACCATTCCAATACGGATTTCCACCAGCAGTGCCTTTCGGGAGGGGACGAGGGTGTCAGGATACGGGACCGGGCAGGCGCGCCGGCTCCGGTTTCGCGCTGAGCGGAGTGGGCGGCGCGATGCTCTCCGGTGGTGCGCACGGGAGTGTCGGTGGTCGTGGCTAGCGTGTGCGTGTGACTGCTCCTGCGACCTCGCTGCCCGCGGACGAGCTGCCGGCCGCCAGGTCGACCGCCACTGCGCCCGGGTCGAGGATCGAGCCGGACTCATCGCAGCGTGCGGTGCTCGCCCTGCCGGACGGGCGCAGCGCCGCGGTCCTCGGAGCACCGGGTACCGGCAAGACCACCACGGCGATCGAGCTGGTCGCCGAACGCGTCCACGAGCGCGGGTACGCGCCCGAGTCGATCCTCGTCCTGACGGCGAGCCGCACCACCGCGACGAGCCTGCGCGATGTGCTCGCCCTGAGGCTGGGCGTGCCGACGCAGGGCCCGCTGGCGCGCACGGCCACCTCGCTCGCGTTCGAGGCCGTCACCGCGTCGGCGAAGGGGCAACGACTCGAGCGGCCCACCCTCCTGACCGGCGGCGAGCAGGACGCCCTGCTCGCCGAGGTGATCGAGGGCCACCTCGAGGAGGGCACCGGGCCGCGCTGGCCGGACGAGTTCAGCCCCGAGGTGCGGCGTCTGCGCACCTTCCGCACCGAGCTGCGCGAGTTCGGGATGCGCGCCACCGAGCACGGGCTCGACACCGCGGCGATCCGCGCGCTCGGAGTCGACGCGGACCGCGGTGAGTGGTGCGCCGCCGCCGACGTGCTCGACGAGCTGCGCGAGGTCGTCGACTGGATGGCACCCCTGGCCGGCACCAGGCTCGACTCCGCAGAGCTCGCTGCCTTCGCGGCCGAGGCGATCCGCTCGGGCAGGGGCGGCGAGCGGATCGACGCGCTGCGCCTCGTCGTGGTCGACGACCTTCAGGAGGCGAGCGGATCGACCCTCGTGCTGCTACGCGCTCTGGCCGAGCGCGGCGTCACCGTCGTGGCCTTCGGCGATCCCGACGTGGCGACGAGCGCCTACCGCGGTGCCGCCTCCGACACGCTGGGCCGCTTCGCCGCGAGCCTCGGGCTGGCGGAGGTCAGCACGCTCGTGCTGGCCCGCGTTCACCGGCACGGAGGGGCGCTGCGCGCGCTCGTGTCGGCCGCGACCGAGCGCATCGGCACCGCGGCGGCCGGGCGGCAGCGCGCAGCCGTCGCCGAGCCGGATCCGCCCGGCTCCCACCCCGCCGTGCTGGTGCTGCACGCCCCCACGGCGGCCCGTGAGGCGGCGACCATCGCGCGGATGCTGCGCGAACGACACCTGCGCGACGGCGTGCCGTGGCGGCGGATGGCGGTCGTGGTGCGCTCCGGCGCGGCTGTGCAGCCCCTCGTCAAGGCGCTCGCCGTCGCCGAGGTGCCCACCCGGTCGGTGCTCGCCGGGCGTGCCCTTCGCGACGACCATGCGGCGCGGGCCTTGCTCGTGCTCGTGGGGGTGGCGATCGGCGAGCGGCCCCTCGACGCCGAGCTCGCGACAGAGCTGCTGCTCGGTCCGTTCGGTGGGGTCGACCGCCTCGGCCTGCGCCGCCTCCGGCTCGCCCTGCGCGCCGAGGAGCTCGCGGCGGGCGGCGTCCGCGCCAGCGATCCGCTCCTCGTCGAGGCGCTGTCGGCTCCTGGCCGCTTCGCCACCATCGACTCCGCCCCCGCGCGCCAGGCCGAGCGGCTCGCCCTGACGATCGACCGGGTGCGCAGCCTGCAGGCCGAGCACGGCTCCATCGAGGAGCTGCTGTGGTCGGCGTGGGAGTCGAGCCGGGTCGCCGCGTCGTGGCGCGAGGTCGCGCTCGGAACCGGGCTCACGGCCGCCGAGGCGAACCGCAACCTCGACGGCGTCGTCGCCTTGTTCAGCGCCGCTCGGCGATTCGTCGAGCGCGCGTCGGGGACCTCGGCGATCGGCTTCGTCACGGAGATCCTCGAGGCGGAGGTGCCGGAGGACACCCTCGCGCCCCGCTCGACCGAGGACGCTGTGCTCATCGGCACGCCCTCGTCCGTCGTCGGGCTCGAGTTCGACGTCGTGGTCGTGGCGCGCCTTCAGGACGGCATCTGGCCGAACCTCCGCCCGCGCGGCTCGCTGCTCGACCCCGACGGCCTGCTGCGGCACGCCCGCGGTGAGGGGGCACTGCCGCTCGATGCGCGCAAGGCGACCCTCGACGACGAGCTGCGGATGTTCGCGCTGGCCGCCTCCCGTGCCCGTCGGCAGGTGGTGCTGACCGCCGTCGCAGGCGAGGACGAGAGCCCCTCCCTCTTCTTCCGGATCAGCCCGCCCGATGCGCCCCGGCTCGACGCGGCCTCCGCGGTGCCGTTGACCCTCCGCGGAGCGGTCGCGGCCCTGAGGCGCACGGCCACCACCCCGGGCTCTCCCGAGGCGCCCGCGGCGGTCAGGGGCCTGAGCGTGCTCGCCCGTGAGGAGGTGCCCGGCGCCGACCCGGCGTCGTGGTCCGGACTGCTCGACCCGTCGACGCTCGAGCCGCTCGTCGACACGGATGACCCGGAGCGGCCGGTCTCGGTGTCGCCGAGCAGGCTCGAGGCCTTCGAGCGCTCACCGCTGGACTGGTTCGTCGACGCGGTGTCCGGCTCGACCACCAGTACGGCGATGGGGGTCGGCACCCTGGTCCACTGGGTTCTCGAGAACGCCGAGGGCCCCGATCCCGAGGCGCTCTGGGCCGCGCTCGAGTCGCGCTGGCCGGAGCTCGTCTTCGAGTCGCCCTGGCTCGGTGAGCGGCAGAAGCGCGTCACGCGCCGGCTGATCGACGGCCTGGCCGGCTACCTCGCCGACTTCGAGCGCAGTGGCGGCGAGGTGCTCGGCCGCGAGCGGCAGTTCGAGCTCGACGTCCCGCCGGCGCGGGTGCGCGGGTCGATCGACCGCGTCGAGCGCTCGGCCGACGGCTCCGTGACGATCGTCGACCTCAAGACCGGCCGCAGCGCTCCGCGGCAGGCCGATGTCGCCGGGCACGCGCAGCTCGGCAGCTACCAGCTCGCCGTGGCCGAGGGAGCGCTCGAGGCGGCGGACCCGGCGGCCGGTGGCGGCGCGAAGCTGCTCTTCGTCGCGACAGGGGTGCGGGGCAAGCCCTACCGCGAGGTGGTGCAGCAGCGCTTCGGCGAGGAGGAGCTGGAGCGTCTGCGCCAGCGCGTCCGTGACGCAGCGCTCGGGATGGCGGCGGCCCGCTTCTCCGGCCTGCTCGACGCGGTGCCGTTCTCGCCCGGCGATGCCCTGCGGTACCGCATCCACGCAGTGCCCGAGGTTCCGGGCGACGGCCTACTGGCGGTCGACGTCCCCGAGGACGACGACTCGCGCGACGACGAGCCGGAGGGGGCGGGGCCGTGATCGACGCCCTGACCATCGCCGAACGGCTCGATCTGCGCCCGCCGACTCCCGAGCAGCGCGCGGTGATCGAGGCGCCGCTCGAACCCGCGCTCGTCGTCGCGGGTGCAGGCAGTGGCAAGACCGAGACCATGGCCAACCGGGTCCTCTGGCTGCTCGCCAACGGCTTCGCAGCTCCGTCCGAGGTGCTCGGCCTCACCTTCACCCGCAAGGCGGCGGCCGAGCTCGGCGAGCGCATCGGGCGGCGGATCGGCCAGCTCGGCGAGGCGGGCCTGCTCCCGCTGCCGCCCGGGCAGACCGCGCCGGATCCGTTCGAGGCCGCCACCGTCTCGACCTACAACGCCTTCGCGAACACGATCTTCCGCGACAACGCCGTGTTGATCGGCCGTGAGGGCGACGCGAGCGTCCTCTCGGAGGCCTCGGCCTGGCATCTGGCGCGCGGAGTGGTGGCCGACACCGCCGACCCGCGGATACTCGACGTCGAGGCCGGGATCGACCGACTCACCGATCTCGTGGTCTCCTTGGCACACGACCTCGCCGACAACCTCGCCGATCCGGCCGAGGTCGCGGCCTTCGCCGAGGACTTCCTCCGCCTCGGCGAGCTGCCCCGCGGAGGCAGCGGCTCGGGGCTCTACCGCGAGCTCGAGAAGGCTCTGCAGGCGGTGGCCGCGCTGCCCGTGCTGACGGCCCTGGCCGAGCGTTTCCAGGAGGCGAAGGCCGAGCGCGGCTTCGTCGAGTTCTCGGACCAGGTGGCCTTGGCGCTCCGCATCGTCGACCGCGTGCCGCGCATCGTCGACGAGCACCGCGCCCGCTACCGGGTCGTGCTCCTCGACGAGTACCAGGACACGTCGGTGCTGCAGACCAGGCTGCTGGCGCGGCTCTTCTCCGGGCAGGGCGTGATGGCGGTCGGTGATCCGCATCAGTCGATCTACGGCTGGCGGGGGGCCAGCGCCGAGGGGCTCGGCCGCTTCGGCACCGACTTCGAAGGACCGGCGCGGTTCTCGCTGAGCACGAGCTGGCGTAACGGGCACGGTGTCCTCGCCGCCGCCAACGCCGTGGTCGAGCCTCTCTCGGCGGGCAGCGCGGTCGCAGTGGACACCCTGACCGCCGGCCCCGGCGCGAGCGGGCATCCGGTCGAGCTCACCTTCCCCGAGACGATCGACGAGGAGGCGGACGACGTCGCGCGCTGGTTCGCCGGGCGCCTGCGCGAGAGCGCCGAGCCGCCGTCCGCCGCCGTGCTCTTCCGTGTGCGGGCGCACATGGAGCGCTTCGCCGCGGCGCTCGCCCGGCACGGCGTCCGCTACCACATCCTCGGGATCGGCGGCCTGCTCCGGCAGCCCGAGATCGCCGACCTGGTCGCCGCCCTCACCGTGGTGGAGGATCCTGCCGCGGGCAGCGAGCTGGTCCGGCTCCTCGCCGGTGCGCGCTGGCGGCTGGGTGTGCGCGACCTCAAGGCCCTGCATGACCTCGCCTCCTGGCTCGCCGCGCGCGACCACGCGCACCGGCTGCTGCCGGACGACGTGCGCGAGCGGATGCGCGCCTCCGTCACCGAGGGCGAGGGCGGCTCCCTCGTCGAGGCCCTCGATTTCATCGCCGCACGCCGTCCTGGCGAGGACGGCCGGCTCGACCACTCCGCGCTCGCCGCGTTCAGTACGGAGGGGCTTCGCCGGCTCCATGACGCGGGGACCCTGTTCGCCCGGCTCCGGGCGAGGTCGGGGCTCGACCTCCTCGACTTCGTCACGCTGGTCGAGCAGGAGCTCGGGCTCGACATCGAGGTCGAGGCCAACGAATCGCGGGGCGACGGCCGAGCCAACCTCGAGGCGTTCCGCGACGCGGTCGCGGGCTACCTGCAGACCGACGACCGTGGCGCGGGCACGGCGTCCTCGCTCCGGGGGTTCCTGCGCTGGCTCGTGCTCGCCGACAAGCGCGACGGTCTCGCCCCGCGCCCCGAGGACCCGGAGCCGGGGACCGTGCAGCTGCTGACCGTCCACGGCTCCAAGGGGCTGGAGTGGGACCTCGTCGCGGTGCCGCGCATGGTCGACGGTGAGCTGCCCGGCACCCCTGTCGAGGGCTTCCGCGGATGGCTGCGACTCGGCGCGATGCCGTACGCCTTCCGCGGCGACTCCGCCGAGCTCCCGGATCTCGCCTGGCGCGGCTGCGCCACCCAGAAGGAGGTCGTCGACGCGATGGGCGCCTTCAGCGAGACCCTCCGCGAGCGCAACGAGGCGGAGGAGCGGCGGCTCGCCTACGTCGCCGTCACCCGGGCGCGCCATCACCTCCTGCTCAGCGGCTCGTGGTGGGCCGGCCAGGCGAAGCCGAGGGGCCCGGGCGTCTTCCTCCGCGATCTGGCGGAGGCGGGCACGATCCCGCCGCTGCCCACCGAGCCGGCCGACCTCGAGAACCCGCTCGAGCGTGCGCCGCGCACGTTCAGCTGGCCGCACGATCCGCTGGGCTCCCGCGGCGCCCGCGTGCGAGCCGCCGCCGAGCGTGTGCGCCGCGCCGAGCCGGCCCTGCTCGGAGCCCGCGGCGACGACATCCGCCTGTTGCTCGCCGAACGGGCGGAGCGCCTCGCCGGCGGCGAACGACCGGCCCTGCCCGCCCGCATCCCGGCGTCGCGCTTCAAGGACATCGTGAGCGCTCCCGACGCGGTCTCGGCGCAGCTGCGGCGACCCATGCCGGAGCGGCCCTACCGGCAGACCCGCCTCGGCACCACGTTCCACTCCTGGGTCGAGAACCGCTTCGGGATCCAGGGCGGGGCGGAGGCGGTCGACACCTTCCCCGACGAGTTCGACGACTCCGGCCCGACGAGTGTCGAGCAGGAGCGCCTCGACGCCCTGATCGAGACCTTCGAGCGGTCGGAGTGGGCCGACCGCCGACCCGAGGCCGTCGAGATCGAGATCCACCTCCAGCTCGCCGGTCACGTGGTGGTCTGCAAGCTCGACGCGGTGTACGCGACGGAGGACGGCGTGCAGATCGTCGACTGGAAGACCGGCAGAGCGCCGAGGGATGCCGCCGACCTCGAGCTCAAGCAGTTCCAGCTCGCGCTCTACCGCCTCGCCTACTCCCGCTGGCGAGGGGTGCCGCTCGAGAGCGTCGACGCCGTGTTCTTCTTCGTCGCCGACGACCTCGTGCTGCGACCCGAGCGCTTCTACTCCGAGCGGGAGCTGGCGGAGTCGCTCTCCTCGGCGACGGGGGCGAGCCCGCGGCCGTGAGCGGAGGAGCCGGTTCGGGCCCCCGGGGTGCGGTTCAGCAGCTCCTCGACCTCCGAGACCTCGAGCACCGGGCCGGTGTCGCTCGAGAGCGGCGCCGAGAGATCGCCGAGCACGCTGTCGACCAGGGTGTCGAGCATCGCGACCGCGTCGTCGACGATCGCGGAGTCGTCGGTGCCGGTGCCGTGCAGCAGCCAGCGCGCGAGCTCGAGCTCGGCGTAGAGCTGGGCGCGCTGGCGGATCGTGCGATCGACCGCGCCCGCGCGCATCCGGGAGTAGGCCGAGAGCGCCGTCGCGGAGCCGGGGGCACTGAGCAGCCAGTGCAGGTCGCGTGCCGGGTCGCCGACCCGGAGGGCCGCCCACCCGAGGACGGCGGAGACGACGTCGCCCGAGCGCAGGAACGAGTCGGCGGTCATCGAGCCGTTGACCACCGTCGGGTCGAACTGCCAGAGCGCCTCGTCCGACGAGGCCGACTCCCACCGGGCGACGAGAGCGGCGGGGACGTGCCCGGTGTCGGCGGCGCGCTCGATGACCGCGACCGTCTCGTTGACGCTGTCACGGGCTGTCGCGAGAGGCAGTCCCGCCTCCTGGACGAACGAGGCGGGCAGCGAGTGGATCGCCCCGATCGCCCGGCCGATCGAGTCGGCGAGACCGCTCTGCGGCGCGATGTCGTCGAGGAGCACCCGCTCGCCCTCGAGGTACTCGTAGACCACGGCGCGGGTGCCGTCGAAGGGAGTCTGCCCGATGCTCTCCTGCAGGTCGAAGGGCAGGCGGCTGCGGATGCCGGCGGACAGCGCCCGCAGCGCGACGAGGTCGCCGAGCTGCTCCTGCTCGGCCAGCGGTGAGGTCGGGACGCGCACCAGGAGGCGGGCTCCGTCGCGCGTCGTGACCATCGCGGAGTCGAAGTCGCCGTGCGTCGAGGAGGTGAAGGGTCGCGCGGTGCGGACGTCGAGGCCCTCGACGGCCGAGGTGGCCAGCGCGGCTAGAGTGAGGTGGGATCTGGCCATGGTTTCCAGGGTAGGCGGCTCGTGCCCGGCCGGCCCGCCGCCACGCGCTGTCCCGCCGATGCCGTCGAGGGCCCGTGACAGCGGTCCTCGCGGCTCCGTCATGAAATGAGCCCCGGATGTCACTGCCCTTCGCCGATCGCCTCCCGCTCTCGCGGCAGGCCGTCGACCGCGACCACGTCGGCCGCGCCCGGCCGGCGCTCTTCGACGAGCTGCTCGCCGACCCTGCCACCCGCGTGCTGCCGCTGCACCGCGACCGCACCCTGATCGCCGCCGACCGGCTCGCGCTCCGGACGACCGCCGAGGTCACCGCGGGCACCCTCCGCGTCTACCTCGGCCGCACGACGGTCGACGCCCCGGGCGAGCCTGCGGGCACCCCCGTCGTCGCGACCGTGCTCACCGATGCGGCCGCCGCCGAGCTCGAGCCCGATGAGGAGCTCTGGAGCGGCCTCCGTCCGATCGCCGAGCGCCTGAGCGACCGCGACGCGGGTCTCTTCACCGAGGCGCTGGCCGTGGTCAACTGGCACGCCTCCCACGGCTACTCGCCCCGCACCGGAGAACCGACCGTCGTCGAGCAGGGCGGCTGGGTGCGGCGCGCATCGACCGACGGCAGTCAGGTCTTCCCGCGCACCGATCCGGCGATCATCGTCTGCGTCCTCGACGCCGACGACCGCCTCCTCCTCGGCGCGAACGCTCTCTGGGGCACCGGCCGCTTCTCGCTCCTGGCCGGTTTCGTCGAGCCCGGCGAGTCGCTCGAGGCGGCGGTGGTCCGCGAGATCGGGGAGGAGTCGGGCCTGCGCGTCGTCGACCCGCACTACCTCGGCTCGCAGCCGTGGCCGTTCCCCGCCTCCCTCATGGTGGGCTTCACGGCCCGTCTCGCCGAGGACCAGTCGCCCGAGGACCTGCTCCCGGACGGCGAGGAGATCGTCGAGCTCCGCTGGTTCACCCGCGAGCAGCTGCACGACTCGCTCGACTCGGTGCTCCTGCCGGGCCGCTCGTCGATCGCCCGCGCCATGATCGAGGACTGGTACGGAGGCGAGCTCGAGAACGGCCCGATCGCGTGAGCCTGCTCGACGGCCTCGACCAGGGTCAGCGCCAGGCGGCGGAGGCTCTGCTGGGCCCCGTCTGCGTCCTCGCCGGAGCCGGCACCGGCAAGACCCGCACCATCACGCACCGCATCGCGCACGGAGTCGAGACCGGCGTCTACACGCCCGCCCGCGTCATGGCGCTCACCTTCACCAGTCGTGCGGCGGCCCAACTGCGCTCGCGCTTGCGGGTGCTCGGTGCCGGCAGCGTGCAGGCCCGCACCTTCCACGCCGCCGCGCTCTCGCAGCTCGGCTACTTCTGGCCCCAGCTGGTCGGCGGCACGATGCCGACGCTGCTCGACGGCAAGGCGCGCCTGCTCGCGCACGCGGCCGAGCGCCTCCGCCTGAGGCTCGACACGGCGACCCTGCGCGATCTGTCGGCCGAGATCGAGTGGCGGAAGGTCTCGGCGCTCTCCCTCGAGCAGTACGCGGTCGCCGCTCGGACCCGTGCGCTCCCGGGGAGGCTCACCCTCGAGCAGACCGTCGCGCTCGTCGACGAGTACGAGGGCCTGAAGGACCAGCGGCGCCAGATCGACTTCGAGGACGTCCTGCTCGTGACCGCGGGCATGCTCGAGTCGGAGCCGGCGATGGCGATGCAGGTGCGCGAGCAGTACCGCTTCTTCGTCGTCGACGAGTACCAGGACGTCTCCCCGCTACAGCAGCGCCTCCTCGAGCTCTGGCTCGGAGACCGGAGCGATCTCTGCGTCGTGGGGGACGCGAGCCAGACCATCTACTCTTTCGCCGGAGCGCGCGCCGACTACCTCCTCGACTTCCCGGCGCGCTGGCCCGCCGCGACGGTCGTGCGCCTGGAGGAGAACTACCGCTCCGCCGTGCCGATCGTGCAGACCGCGAACCGCCTGATGCGCGGACGTCCCGGTGCGCTCTCGCTGCACGCGGTCGCGGCGGTGGAGGCGCCGGAGCCGGCGATCGACGCCTACCCGGACGACATCGCCGAGGCCAGGGGAGTCGCCGAGCGGGTCGCCGCCGACGTCGACGCGGGAGTGCGCCCCTCTGACATCGCGGTGCTGTTCCGCACCAACAGCCAGTCCGCGATGATCGAGCACGCCCTGCACGAGCGCGGGGTGAGCGCCCACGTGCGAGGCGGCAAGCGCTTCTTCGACCTGCCCGAGGTGAAGCAGGCCGTCATGCAGCTGCGCGCCGCGTCCGTCTCGATCGGCGGCGAGCCGCTGTTCAAGTCGGTGAGCGACGTGCTCCGCTCACTCGGCTGGAGCGCCGAGCCGCCGTCGGCCCCGGGCGCCGTGCGCGACCGCTGGGAGTCGTTGGACACCCTGGCCCGCCTCGTCGACGAGGCGCCGGCCGACTGGAGCTTCCGCCGGTTCACCGACGACCTCATCGCCCGGCAGCAGGGCCACCACGAGCCGGATCGGGCGGCCGTGACCCTCGCCACCCTGCACTCGGCCAAGGGCCTCGAGTGGGAGTCGGTGCACCTGATGGGTCTCGCCGAGGGCCTGCTGCCCATCTCCTACGCGAACGGGCTCGAGGCCGTCGATGAGGAGCGGCGGCTCCTGTACGTCGGCATCACCCGCGCGCGGCGGCGACTCCGGCTCTCGTGGGCGCGCTCGACGGTCGGCCGCGTCACTCGGAGGGAACCGTCGCGGTTCCTCGAAGAGCTCGGCACGCGCAGTCGGGGTGCGGTTCCTGCTCCCGCGTCTTGAACGCTCCCGAGGCGTCGCTGTAGCTACGCTCGACGGCGCGCAGTCCGCGCCACCCGGTCAGGAGGCGTCGCAGCACCGCGTCGGCCGTCGCGACCGCGATCGCGGCGCTGGCCAGGGGTGTGCGGGTGGGAGCCGTCCGCCCGAGCACCTGGATCACCAGGCGCGCCCGGTCCGGGTCCAGGTCGATCCGGTCGCGCTCCGCGCAGTGCAGGCAGGGTCCCTCTCCCGGCTCGACCAGGGGGCCGATGCGGACCGCCTCGTCACCGAACACCACCGCCAGGTGCGGTACGTCGGCCGCCAGCCAGTGCGCGGCGCGGGCGGGGGAGACCGCGAAGTCGGCGATGAGCACAGCGAGGTCGGGGACCTCGTCGTCAGGCAGCAGCTCGCAGCCCTCGCTCCGCAGCAGCGTCCGCAGGGCGTCGGGTGCCGCGCCGACCCCCTCCACCACGATGCGCGGCGGCGGAGGCGGTGCCGCCTGGATCGTCCTGAGCAGCGCCGGCCGCAGGGCCGCCAGCACCTCGTCGACGCGGGCGTCGCTCGCTCCGGCCCGGGTCGCGATCAGCCGGACCGTGCCCGCACTCGTCCCGAGGCGCAGAGCGTCGAGCAGGAGCTCCTCGGCGTAGCCGACGTCGTCGAGGATCACCAGCGGCCGGTCGAGGCCGAGCTGCAGCGCGTTCGCGGAGCGCCAGAGCAGGGGGAGGCGGGGGTCGAGTCGCAGGACCATCGGCCGATCATGGCCGAGATCGCTCCGGCGCCGCGCGAGTTGTCCACAGGCGGGGCGCCGGGTGTCGATCACACGGGGCGGTCGCCCGTCGGGTCCGGGCCCTCGTCGCCGGAGTCGCCCTCCGTGGCATCCGGCATCGTGCCGTTCAGCAGGTCTTCCAGAGCGCGGTCCATCTCGTCGGGCTCCGGGCTCTGGCCGCTGGCCTCCGCGGTGAGGCGGGCGACCAGCGCGCTCGGGTCGTCCAGGTCGTCCGAGCCGGGGAGGAGATCGGGGTGCGACCACAGGCTGTCGCGCGCCTCCGGCCCCACGGCGTCGGTGACGGCCTGCCACATCGCGGCGGCCTCCCGGAGGCGCCGGGGGCGCAGCTCGAGGCCGACGAGCGTCGCGAAGGCCGACTCGGCGGGCCCACCGGAGGCGCGGCGGCGGCGCACCGTCTCGGCGACGGCTCCCGCGCTGGGCAGGCGGGTCGTCGCGGCGGCCGTCACGACGTCGACCCAGCCCTCGATGAGGGCGAGAACCGTCTCGAGGCGACCGTGCGCTGCGAGCTGCTCGTCGGTCTTCGGTGGGATCAGCGCGCCCGAGGTCATCGCGTCCCGGAGCTCCTCCGGGTTCGAGGGGTCGAAGTTCTCGGCCAGCTCCTCAAGGCGGGTCGTGTCGATGCTGATGCCGCGCGCGAAGTCGGTGATCTGCGAGATCAGCGCCAGGCGGAGCCACCTGCCGTGCCGGAACAGGCGGGCGTGGGCGAGCTCACGGACCGCCAGGTACAGCTGCACCTGGTCGATCGGGATGTCGAGGCCCTCGCCGAACTCTGCGACGTTCTGCGGCAGGATCGCCGCGTCGTTCTCCTCCAGGAGCGGGATGCCGATGTCGCCTCCCGAGACGACCTCGGCCGCGAGCTGCCCGACGACCTGGCCGAGCTGGAGGGCGAACAGCGTCCCGCCGATGCCGCGCATCATGCCCTCGGCGCCGGCGATCATTTCCTGCATCTCCTCGGGGGCCTGCTCGCGCAGCACTCGGGTGAGCGCGTCCGAGATGCTCAGAGCCACCGGCTCCGCGAGCTGCGTCCACACCGGCATGGTCAGGGCGATCCACTCGAGGCGGCTGATCGAGCGCGGGGTGCGGCTCAGCTCAGAGACGTAGGCGACCTCGTCGAGCCACAGCGCCGCGACTCCGAAGGCGCCGTCGACGGGCGCGCGCACGGAGTCGGTCACCGGCGTGGACTCGGCCCGAGCCAGCTGCTTCGCCTGCTCCAGCGACAGCGTCCAGTTGACGCCCCCCGAGCCGTTCTGCTGCATCGCGCTCTGCAGCTGCGCGAGCAGGTTCTGCAGCGCGACCGGGTCGTTGGGGAGGCCGGCCGCGCCCGCGAGCTGCGAGGCGTCGACGGGTCCGTTCCCCGAGAGGAACTGCCGCAGCATCTCCTGGAAGTCGTCCTCGGAGCCGCCGCCCGCTCGGTCCGCACTGTCGCCATCGGCCATCGGGTCAGCCCTCCGTCGTTCTGGTGAAGTCGGGCGTCGCGCCGCGTCGGCGGCCCAGCATCGGGCGCCGGTTCGGGCGCGACTCCCAGTCGTGCAAGCTACGTTAGCCCGAGCGCCCCGGGCCGCGGCGTGCAGACAGCCGCCCGCGCCCAGCCCGCTTCCGCCCGCCGCGAACATCCCGGCGGAGCCGCTCCGCCCGCCGTCAGAAAGGCCCCCGTGACGCTGTTCTCCGACGACCTGCGCCCGTCCTCCTCCCGGAGGCGCGCGTGGGTCGGCCCGGTCGTGCTCCTCTCGGGAGTCGCTCTCGTGGTCGGCCTCGGCGTCACGCCGGCTCCGTACGTGATCGAGCAGCCCGGCCCGGTCTTCGACACGCTCGGCAGCAGCAAGGACGTCCCCCTCATCTCCATCCCGGACGAGACGACCTATCCCACGGGTGGAACGCTCGCCATGCTCACGGTGTCGGTCGTCGGCAACCCCGAAAGCCTGCCCACCTGGGTCGAGGTCGCGAGCGCGTGGTTCGACCGCACCAAGGCCGTCGTCCCGGTCGACGCGATCTTCCCGCCCTCGACCACGGTCGAGGAGCGCGATGAGGTGAACCAGGCCGAAATGACCGATTCGCAGCAGGAGGCGATCGCCGCGGCGCTCACCGAGCTCGGCTACCCGGTCGAGCAGAAGGTGTCGGTGGTGCAGGTCCCGGAGGGGTCACCGGCCGAGGGCGTCCTGGAGCCGGGGGACGAGATCCTCGCCGTGGCCGGCACCGCCGTCGCGGATGCCACGGCGCTCCGCGCGACCCTGCAGACGCTCGGCACCGGCGCGCCGGTCCAGCTCAGCATCGAGCGCGGCGGTGAGCAGGAGGAGGTGCAGGTCACGCCCCGTGACTCCAACGGAGCGGCCGTCATCGGCATCCTCCCCGGCGCCACCTTCGAGTTCCCGTTCGAGGTCGACATCCGGCTCGACGACGTCGGCGGCCCGAGCGCGGGCATGATGTTCGCGCTCGGGATCATCGACAAGCTCACCGAGGGCGAGCTCAACGGCGGCCGGAACGTCGCCGGGACCGGCACGATCGACGCGGCGGGCGAGGTCGGGGCGATCGGCGGGATCCGCCAGAAGCTCTACGGAGCGCAGGGCGCGGGTGCGCAGTACTTCCTCGCTCCCGCCGACAACTGCAACGAGGTGGTCGGCCACGTGCCCGAGGGTCTCGATGTGGTCTCGGTCGCGACGCTCGACGACGCCCTCGCCGCACTCCGGTCGATCGCCGCCGGCGACACCGCCGACCTGCCCGATTGCAGCACCGCGACCCCGATCGACTGACCCCGCCCGCGGGGGTGACGCACAGGTGACCCGCACACCGGTCGCATAGCATGGGTGGCCTCCCCTCACATCTCGACAGCAAGAGGCCCCTACGTGAGTTCCACAGCAACCGAAACGCCGCCGCGGAAGAGACGGAGCGTCCTCGCCGTCACTGTCGTGGTGGTGGCCGTCCTGGTGGTGGCGTTCTTCGTCTTCTCCGGTCTCTACACCGACGTCCTCTGGTACGACCAGCTCGGCTTCTTGTCCGTGCTGACCACGCAGTGGGCCGCGGCCGGCGGGCTCTTCGTCATCGGCTTCGTCGCCATGGCCGTGCCCGTGTTCGTCAGCCTGCTGCTCGCCTACCGGCTCCGCCCGGTCTACGCGAAGCTCAACTCGCAAATCGACCGCTACCAGCAGGTTGTGGAGCCGCTGCGGCGCCTGGCCACCTTCGGGATCCCCGCGGTTCTCGGCCTCTTCGCCGGAGTCTCTTCGGCCACCCGCTGGCAGACGAGCCTCACCTTCTGGAACCGCACTCCCTCGGGCACGACCGACCCGCAGTTCGGGCTCGACACGTCGTTCTACCTCTTCGAGCTGCCCTTCTACCAGAGCATCGTCGGGTTCGCCTCGGCCGTCCTGCTGATCTCGGGGTTCGCGACGCTCGCCACCGGGTACCTCTACGGAGCGATCCGCGTCAACGGCCGCGAGATCCGCGTCTCGAAGGCCTCGCGCATCCAGCTCGCGATCATCGCGGCCCTCTATCTCGCGGTGCAGGCGGTCAGCTTCTGGCTCGACCAGTACGCGACGCTCGCTCAGCAGGGCCCGCGCATCACCGGAGCCACCTACTCGACCGTCAATGCGACGATCCCGGGGCTGCAGATCGTCGCGGGCATCGCCGCCCTGGTCGCCGTGCTCTTCGTCGTCACCGCCTTCATCGGCCGGTGGCGCCTGCCCGTGATCGGAACCGCGCTCCTGATCGTGTCGAGCCTCCTGGTCGGATCCCTCTACCCCTGGATCGTGCAGAAGTTCCAGGTCGAGCCGAACGAGCGCACGCTCGAGCAGCCCTTCATCCAGAACAACATCGACATGACCCGCGAGGCCTACGGGGTGAGCGACGTCCAGGTGATCCCCTACGACGCGACGACCGACGCCGAGCCGGGCGCCCTCCGCTCCGACGCCGAGACCACGGCGAACATCCGCATCCTCGACCCCGCCGTCGTCACCGATGCGTTCTCGCAGCTGCAGCAGTTCCGCCAGTACTATAAGTTCGGCGACGCGCAGAACGCCCTCGACGTCGACCGGTACTCGATCGACGGCTCGACGCAGGATGCCGTGGTCGGCGTCCGGGAGCTCAACCTCAGCGGGCTCGGCGCCAACCAGACCTGGTACAACCAGACCCTCGTCTACACCCACGGCTACGGACTGGTGGCGGCCTACGGCAACCAGCGCTCGGCCGACGGTGAGCCGGTGTTCATCGAGTCCGGAGTCCCGACCACGGGCGACCTTGGCGACTACGAGCCGCGGATCTACTTCGGCGAGAACTCGCCCGCGTACTCGATCGTCGGCGGCGACGGCTCGCGCGACATCGAGCTCGACTACCCCTCGGGGACCGACGGCGCGCAGCAGACCTACACGACCTTCGACGGCGAGGGCGGGCCCGCGCTCGACAACGTCTTCAAGAAGCTCGTCTACGCGATCAAGTTCCAGTCGGAGCAGATCTTCCTGTCGAACGGCGTGAACAACGACTCGCAGATCCTCTACGACCGCGATCCGGTGCAGCGCGTGCAGAAGGTCGCTCCCTACCTCAAGCTCGACTCCGACGCCTACCCGACCGTGGTCGACGGCCGCGTGGTGTGGGTCGTCGACGGGTACACCACCTCGGCCGACTATCCGTACTCGGAGGTGCAGAGCCTCTCGCAGGCGATCGCCGACACGAACACGCAGCAGCAGTTCCCGACCGACGACGTCAACTACATCCGCAACTCGGTCAAGGCGACCGTCGACGCCTACGACGGCAAGGTGACGCTCTACTCGTGGGACACCGAGGACCCGATCCTGCAGACCTGGCAGAAGATCTTCCCCACGACGGTCAAGCCGGTCAGCGACATGTCGGCCGAGCTGCTCAGCCACGTCCGCTACCCGGAGGACCTCTTCAAGGTCCAGCGCGCGGTCCTCGGCACTTACCACGTGACCGACGCCGGCTCGTTCTACTCCCGTGAGGATGCGTGGGCGACGCCGAACGACCCCACGAGCGGAGCCGCGACCACGGCCGCCGCGACGGGCACGAGCCTGCAGCCGCCCTACTACCTGACGCTGCAGACGCCCGACCAGGAGGTGCCGTCGTATTCGCTCTACTCGACGTACATCCCGGCCAGCGTCCAGGGCGCGCAGGCCAGCCGCAACGTGCTGACCGGCTACCTGGTCGCCGACTCCGACGCCGGCTCCGAGGCGGGCACCGTGGCCGACGGCTACGGCACGCTCCGCCTGCTCGAGCTGCCGAAGGACGACACGGTCCCCGGCCCGGGTCAGGTGCAGAACGCGTTCACGACCGACCCCACGGTCGCGAACGAGCTCAACATCCTCTCGCGCGGCGATACGACCGTCACGAGGGGCAACCTGCTCACCCTGCCGGTCGGCGGCGGCCTGCTCTACGTCCAGCCGATCTACGTGCGCTCCAACGGAGACACGAGCTTCCCGCTCCTGCAGAAGGTCCTGGTCGCGTTCGGTGACGACATCGCCTTCGAGGACACCCTCGATGCCGCGCTCGACAGCCTCTTCGGCGGCGACTCGGGAGCGGACGCGGGCGACACCGGTACGCCGACGACTCCGAGCACGGGGTCCGATACCGGAGGCACCGACACCGGCGGCGATGCGGGCGGCACCACCGGTGGCGACGCGGGGGGCACCGGAGGAGTGACCGGCGACCCGACGGCGCTCCAGCAGGCCCTGAACGACGCCCGCGACGCTCTGGCGGCGCGGGAGGCGGCCCTGAAGTCGGGCGACCTGACCGCGTTCGCCGCGGCCGACAAGCAGTTGACGGACGCTCTGGCGCGCGCGCTGCAGAACGAGGGGCAGTAGCCCCGGTGGTGCAGGTCGACCGCGGCGAGCACCTCCGCTCGGGGGAGTGGCTCGAGCTGAACCGCACGCACTGGGAGGGGCGCACCGGCGAGGGTGCGCTCCACCCGGAGTTCGTCGCGGCGGCGATCGGTGTCCCGGAGCCCCGGGTCCTGCACCTCGGCTCGGGGGACGGGCGCGACGCGCTCGTCCTCGCGGAGCGCGGCGCTCGCGTGGTCGGCGTCGACTTCTCGATGCCGGCCGTCCGCCGAGCACGGGCCGCCGCCGCGGACCTCGACTTCAGCGGCTCCGCTCGCTTCGTCTGCGCGAACATCTACGAGCTGCGGCACATGCTGCCGGAGCCCGACTCCTTCGACGTCGTGCTGTGCAGCGCCGGCGTCGTCTCGTGGCTCCCCGACCTGGAGGAGTGGGCGCGGCTGGTGGAGTGGTTCGTCGCCCCGGGCGGCGCGGTCCTGGTCGGTCCTGCGACCTCCGCGCCCGAGGAGGGCGCTCAGGTGCGGACCTGGATCCGCCCGTCCGCCGACCTCGCCGCAGCACTGACGGCTGTCGGGCTGACCGTCGGCGGCGACGCCGTCCTGAGCGCCGCGAAGCCCGCCTGACGCCGGCGCTCGCCTCCGCCGATTTGCACCGGCTTGAGAACGCGTGTAATGTCTCTTCTTGTGCCGCGGGGTGGAGCAGTTCGGTAGCTCGCTGGGCTCATAACCCAGAGGTCGTAGGTTCAAATCCTGCCCCCGCAACAAGAAAGCGAAAGCCGGTCCCGAGAGGGACCGGCCTTCGTCGTTAACGCGGGTGCGCGGACGTGTTGTCCGCGGCCTGCTGACGGTGCGCGGGTCGAATCCTCAGTCGCCCTCGATCACGCTCAGCACGTTGCCCGCCGGATCGCGGAACCAGCAGATCGTCGGACCGTGGCCGCGCATCACTCCGTTCGCGTCGGTCGGCAGCGACGGATCGTCGGAGATCGCCGTGACCACGCCCGCGGCGTTCAGCTCGGCGACCGCGGCGTCGACGTCCTTCACCGAGAAGTTCAGGATCGTGAACGAGGCCGGCTCGTGACCCGGCTTCGGATACGCGATCGCGTGCCCGCCGCCCGGCAGCTCGATCTCGAGGATCCCCATCGCGTTCACCGCCACCTCGAGCCCGAGCACTCCGCCGTAGAAGGCGCGGGCCGCCTCCACGTCATCCACGCTGAAACCGCTGAAGGCCCGCTCGCACCGGATCATCGCCGACCTCTTCTTCCCCGTCGCCTCGTCGTGTCCCTGCTCGCGGACGCTACTCCGGTCGGCTGCCCGCGTCACCATCGAGTCCGAAGGAGCCCTGTCGCGCGGCGTGCCGCGCCCCGCGCGCTCCGGCCCGTCGAGACCGTCGGCTACCGGTGGCTCGCGCTCGCTCTCTCGCTGCCGTCCAGCGGCGTCTGGCCGGTGTCGGTGGTCTGGCGGGTGATCGCCCCCGGCGGTCCTGACCCTGCCGCTGGCACGGCGGGGCCGGACGAGATCGCGCTCCCGCTGCGCTCCTCCTGAGCCTGTCGACCGGCGGAGGTACGCCCCGCGCGGGTGATCGGACACCGAGTCCCGACACGCGGTGACACGCTCGTGCCACACGGTGTGTCGGGTGGGTCCGCACGGTAGCCTCGACCGCGACGTGAAGGGTGCAGGTGTGACGGACGAGCAGGTGGACGAGAGCCCGAACCCCGACGGGGTCGGCCGCCACCCGACCCGGCGGAGCCTGCGAGAGGCGCAGCGCGTCACTCCGGCGCTCCCCGCGGCCCGCGTCGCCACGCCGATCCTGAGCCCTGTCCGGCCCGTGCGCCGCCGTCGTGCGTTGCGCACGGCGATCAGCACCGTCGCCGTCGCGGCGATCGCGGGTCTGGTCGCCGTGTCGGCCCTGCCCGCCTACTCCTTCGACCCGGCTCCGGACTCGCAGGCCGCCGTCGAGGCCGCCGCCCGCATCCAGGCCCTCGGCAACCAGAAGCTCACCGTCGCCTCCGACGCGGTGCCGGAGCAGGTCGTCCGCGACTCCTACACTGCTCCCACGCAGGCTCAGCTCGACGAGGCGGCCGCGCAGGCCCGCGCCCTTGCGGCGGCCGAGCAGGCGGCCCGCGATGCCGAGACGGCGCGCCTGGCCCAGGAGGCGCAGGCCGCAGCCGGGACGACCGCCGGCACCTCCGTGGGCGGTGCCGCGGCCGGCAGCACCGGCACGAGCACCTCCGTCACGCCTCGCGAGGAGGGCGACGACTACCCCTGGCGCGACCAGCTGACCGACGACCAGGGCGGCGGGCTCTCTCCGCTGCGCTACTACTACCGCGAGTGCGTCGACTTCGTCGCCTGGCGGATCAACCGCGATCAGGGTTCCACCGGGTCTCCCTTCAGATGGACCTGGGGCAACATGACCCCCGGAGGCGGCAGCGCCTACGCCTGGGCCGGCCAGTGGGCGTCGCACGGCTGGGTGACCAGCAGCACGCCCGTGCCCGGTGCGGTCGCCTGGTTCACGGGTAACCACGTCGCGTACGTGCAGGCGGTCAACTCCGACGGCACCGTCTCGCTCGAGGAGTACAACTGGGGCAACGACCACGCCTACCACAAGCGCACGATCCCGGCCTCGCAGGTCGCGCTCTTCCTCTACCCGCCGAGCTGATGCCCGGCGCCGTCGGCATGGCCGTCGCGCAGTTCGCTCCCACACAGGACCGCGTGGCCAACCTCGCGGCGATCGGGCGCCTGGTCCGCGTCGCCGTCGGGCGCGGCGCGAGCCTGGTAGTGTTGCCGGAGTACAGCTCCGCCTTCACCGACCCGCTCGGCCCCGAGCTGGTCGCGGCGGGCGAGACCCTCGACGGGCCGTTCGTCCAGGGGCTCGGCGCCCTCGCCCGCGAGCTCCGCGTCCACCTCGTCGCGGGCATGGTCGAGACCCTCGACGGGCGGCGGATCGCCAACACCCTCGTGGCGATCGATCCCGCGGGCGCGCTGGTCGCCCGCTACCGCAAGCTGCACCTCTACGACGCCTTCGGGCAGACGGAGTCGGAGTGGGTCGCGCCCGGCGAGATCGCCGCACCCGAGACGTTCGAGGTCGGCGGCCTCGTCGTCGGCCTGCAGACCTGCTACGACCTGCGCTTCCCCGAGGTGAGCCGGTGGCTGGTGGACGCCGGGGTCGACGTCATCGCGGCACCCGCCGAATGGGTGCGCGGCCCGCTCAAGGAGGCGCACTGGCGGACGCTCGTCACCGCGCGTGCCCTCGAGAACACCGTCTACCTCGTCGCGGCCGATCAGACGCCTCCGATCGGCGTCGGCACGAGCATGGTTGTCGACCCGATGGGCGTCGAGATCGCGACCCTCGGCGAGGTCGAGGACGTCGCGGTCGCCTGGGTCTCGCGCGAGCGGATCGACGCGGCGCGAGCGAAGAACCCGGCGCTCGCCCTGCGGCGCTTCCGGGTGCAGCCGCTCTGATCCCATCGCCGGCAGCGATCGGCTCTCGTCCGTCGGTACGGGTGCAGCCGCTCCGCGCTCCCGTCGAGGACTACCGGCTCAGCGTCCCATGCGCGCCAGGCCGGCGACGGCGGCCTCCAGCACCTCGAACCGCTTGCAGAACGCGAAGCGCACGAGCGACCTGTACTCAGCCGCGTCCTCCGACCGGCAGAAGGCGGACACGGGCACGGCCACCACTCCCGCGAGTTCGGGGAGCGCCCGGCAGAGCGCGACACCGTCGTCGTAGCCGAGGGGAGCGGCGTCCGCGACGACGAAGTACCCTCCGGAGGACGCGGCGACGCCGAAGCCCGCCGCAGCGAGGCCCGCCGACAGCAGGTCCTTCTTCGCCGAGAGCGTCTGCGCCACGGTCGTGAAGAAGGAGTCGGGGAGTCCGAGCCCCAGGGCGACGGCACCCTGGAACGGCGAGCCGCTGACGTAGGTGAGGAACTGCTTCACCGCGAGGACGGCGGTGACCAGCGCCCTCGGCCCGCTCACCCAGCCGATCTTCCACCCGGTGGTGCTGAAGGTCTTGCCCGCGGAGGAGATCGAGAGCGTCCGCTCGAACGCCCCGGGGAGGGTCGCGAGTGGCACGTGCGGAGTGTCGAAGCGCAGGTGCTCGTACACCTCGTCCGTCACGATCAGGGCGTCGTGCCGCTCGGCGAGCCGCACGATCAGCTCGCGCGTCTCGAGCGGGAGGACGGCGCCGGTCGGGTTGTGCGGGTCGTTCACCAGGATGACGCGGGTGCGGTCGGTCACGGCCGCGACGAGCTCGTCGTGATCGACGGTGAAGGGGAGGCCCCGTAGCGGGACGGTGCGGTGCACGCCTCCGGCGAGCGCGATCAGTGCGCCGTACGCGTCGTAGTGCGGAGTGAAGGTGACGACCTCGTCCCCCGGCTCCAGGAGCGCGAGCAGGGTGGCCGCGAGCGCCTCCGTGGCACCGGTCGTGACGAGGATCTGGCCGTCCGGGTCGAGGTCGAGACGGTAGAAGCGGCTCTGGTGGGCGGCGATCGCCTCGCGCAGCACGGGGAAGCCGGGGCCGGGCGGGTACTGGTTCACGCCGGACGCGATCGCCTCTCGAGCGGCATCGAGGATCTCGCGCGGGCCGTCCTCGTCCGGGAAACCCTGGCCGAGATTGACCGCCCCGGTTCGCAGCGCGAGGGCGCTCATCTCGCTGAAGACGGTCGCGGCGACCTCGCCGCCGGGGCCGAGGAGGCCGGCGCCGGCGGCGGCACGGGTCCAGGATCCGGGAATGCTCACGCCCCCAGTGTGCCCGCTCACGGGCGTCCACCTCTTTCAATTCCCGCTCGCAGGCCCGTCATAAGAAACCTCCAGGTACGCTCGACAAGCTATCCCCGCTTGGAAGGAGCAGCACCCATGACCGAGAGTCACGAGGGTCCTCGTCAGCCGGAGGAACCCATTACGCCGACGGAGTCCGGCGCCCCAGAAGCGGCCGGGCGCCGCTACGGCGAGAGCTCCGGAGCGTCGTCGTCGACCACCGGGCCCACCGAGCCGATCCACCAGGGCGGGGCGCACCGCGAGAACCCGACCGAGCCCTCCCCGTCCTCCGCGGCTGCGCAGCCGCCGTACACGCCGAACGCCGCAGCCGGCAACGAGGCTCAGCCTGTCTCCCAGCCGGCGCGCTACGGCCAGTACGCGCCTCCGGCCGCGAACACCCTGCACGGCTCCGGCGAGCCGCCCGCGTCCGGCGCCTTCGGTCCCGGCGGCGAGGAGCCCCCGGCCTCCACCGCAGGCAAGCGCCGCGCCGGTGTGGGAGTCGTCGCCGCGCTCGCGATCGGCGCGGTCGTCGGAGGCGTCGCCGGAGCGGGCGTGTTCGGTCTGTGGTCCGCCTCCAACGGATCCGGGACCCGGGTGGTCTCGTCCGGCGGCTCGCAGACGATCACGGTCAACAACGCCGACGACGCGACCACCGCCACCGCCGTCGCCGCGAAGGCCACACCGAGCGTCGTCACCATCGCCGTCAGCGGCGGTTCCTCCGCGGGCACCGGCTCGGGCATCGTGCTCTCGAAGGACGGCTACGTCCTCACCAACACCCATGTCGTCACGCTCGACGGCGAGGTCTCGAACGGCACCGTCTCAGTCACCACCAGCGACGGACGCATCTTCGACGCGACTGTGGTCGGCACCGACCCCACGCTGGACCTCGCGGTGATCAAGCTGAGCGATGCCACCGACCTCAGCCCGATCACCTTCGCCGACTCCACCAAGATCAACGTCGGAGACACGGCGGTCGCCATCGGCGCACCGCTCGGTCTCTCCGGCACGGTCACCGATGGCATCATCAGCGCCCTCAACCGCAGCATCCAGGTCGCCTCCTCTGCCGCTCCGGAGGAGTCGGGCGACAGCTCGAGCGGCAGCACCGACAGCCCCTTCAACTTCGACATCCCGGGCCAGCAGCAGCCCACGCAGGCCACGAGCACGATCTCGCTCCCGGTCATCCAGACCGACGCGGCGATCAACCCGGGTAACTCCGGCGGTGCCCTGCTCGACAGCGACGGCGAGCTCATCGGCGTCAACGTCGCGATCGCGAGCGCCGGCCAGTCCTCCTCCTCGAGCGGGCAGTCCGGCAACATCGGAGTCGGCTTCGCGATCCCCAGCGCGGTCGCCGAGCGCATCGCGAAGGAGATCATCGCCACCGGGTCCGCCTCGCACGGCCTGCTCGGCGCGAGCGTCTCGGACTCCACCGCCGATGTCCTCGGTGCGCGCATCGAGGAGGTCACCGGCGCAGGCGCGGCGCAGGCCGCCGGTCTTGCCAAGGGCGACATCGTCACGGCGATCGACGGCACGCCGATCACGAGCGCGTCCGACCTCACCGCGCAGGTCCGTGCGCAGGCCGCGAACGCGGAGGTCGAGCTGACCTACGTCCGCAGCGGCCAGACCTACCAGGCGAAGGCGACGCTGGGTCAGATGGCCACCAACTGACCGTCCGTACGCACGCCGGCCCCCGAGCATCCGCCCTCGGGGGCCGGCGTGCGTACGGCCCTCGGGTCCGTGGCACAGCGATCGGCGCGCCCCCGCACGGCGCCGACCAGGACCGGCAGACTCGACCTCCGTGACCCTCGGCACTGTCTCTCTCCGCCCGATGACCGCGGAGGATCTCGCCCTCCTCGACCGCGCACTGCTCTCGCCGGAGGGGACCGGGACCTTCCAGTGGTTCGGCTTCACCTCCGCGGTGCGGTTGCGCTCGAGGCTGGACGAGGACGGGCTCCTCGGTCCCGACGGCGGGATGCTCGCCGTCCACTCGGCGGGCCGGGCCGTGGGGCGGGTGGAGTGGTTCGCGAGCAGCTGGGGGAGGGCCTCCTCATCGTGCTGGAGCATCGCGATCGGGATCGCCGCCGAGCACCGCGGGCGGGGCGTCGGCACGCGGGCCCAGGCGTTGCTGGTCGAGCACCTCTTCGCCTCGACACGGGCCGAGCGCATCCAGGCCTTCACCGATGTCGAGAACGAGGCGGAGCGCCGGGCGCTGCGGCGCGCGGGTTTCGAGGAGGAGGGTGTGCTCCGCCGGGCCCAGTGGCGCGACGGCGGCTGGCACGACCTCGTGCTCGCGTCGGTGCTGCGATCCTGACGCCTGCCGGCCGACGGGTTCGGGCCGGAGGTCTGCCGAGCGACTGCTGCAGCCCACAGGCCCGACCTGCGCTGCCGACTCCCGCGCCCCGAGGCGCCGCGCAGCTCGCTGGTAGGGTGATGGATCCCTGCGCCCGCGCTCCTCCCGCACGAACTGGACCCATGCAGCCCGAGACTCCGACGGACGATCTGTCCGACCTACCCGGCGTCTCCTACGTGATGCCGGTGCTGAACGAGGTCACCCACGTGCGCGCGGCGGTCGATTCGCTGCTGCACCAGGACTACGCCGGGCCCGTCGACATCGTGCTGGCGCTGGCACCGAGCATCGACGGCACCGACGAGCTCGTCGCCGAGCTCAGCGCCGCCGACCCGCGGATCCGCGTCGTGCCCAACGAGGTCGGATCCACCCCCGCGGGCTTGAACGCGGCGATCCGCGCCTCCCGCCATCCCGTCGTTGTGCGCGTCGACGCGCACTCGGTGCTTCCGCCCGAGTACGCGCGCGTCGCCGTCGAGGCACTACAGCGCTCCGGAGCCGCGAATGTCGGCGGGGTGATGGCAGCGGAGGGGCTCACCCCGTTCCAGCGCGCGGTCGCCCGTGCCTACGGCTCGCGCATCGGCCTGGGCGGCACTCCGCACCATGTCGGCGGTCACGAGGGGCCGGCCGACACGGTCTACCTCGGCGTCTTCCGCCGCTCCGCCCTCGAGCGCGCCGGGCTCTTCGACGAGCGCTTCAAGCGCGGCCAGGACTGGGAGCTCAACCGGCGGCTGCGGGAGAGCGGCGAGATCGTCTGGTTCACTCCACGGCTCACCGTCACCTACCGGCCCCGGCCGACCCTGCGCGCCCTGCTGCGGCAGTTCCTCTCGACGGGGATGTGGCGCGGTGAGCTCACACGGATGTTCCCGGCGTCGCGCTCCGTCCGCTACTTCGCGCCGCCGCTGCTCGTGTCGCTGCTCGCGCTGGGCCTGCTCGTCGGACTCGTCGGGATCGTGCAGGCGCTCGTCGGCGCCGCCCCCTGGCTGCTGCTGGGCTTCGCCGTACCGGCCGGCTACCTCCTCCTGGTCGTCGCGGCGACGATCGCCGTCGCGCGGCGGGACGGGGCCCGTGCGATGCTGTGGTTCACCGTGGTCGTCCCCGCGATCCACGTCGCCTGGGGGACCGGCTTCGTGCTCGGAGTCGCCGGTCTGACCAGCAACATCTCCGCTCACCGCCACCAGCCGCGGTCCGATCCGCCGAGGGGCGCATGACCACGACGACGAGACCCCGCTCCCTCGCCGAGCTCCGCGCTGTCGCGCAGCCGCCGGAGGTGCGAGGACGCCGCAACGCCGAGCACTGGACGGCCTCGCTCTATCTCCGGCGCCTATCGCCGTACCTGACCTGGCTGCTCCTGCGCACGTCGATCTCGGCGAACGGCGTCACGGGGCTGATGATCCTGGTCGGCTGGAGTGCCGCCGCCGCGCTGCTGATCCCCGGGATCGCCGGGGCCGCCCTGGCGCTGCTGCTCGGTCAGCTGCAGATGCTCGTCGACTGCTCCGACGGCGAGGTCGCGCGCTGGCGTCGCACCTCCTCACCGGCGGGCGTGTTCCTCGACAAGGTGGGGCACTACACGACCGAGGCGCTCCTCCCCCTCGCGCTCGGGCTCCGGGCAGCGGGTATCCCCTTCGAGACCCCCGGCGACTTCCTCTGGACGAGTGTCGGCCTGGCGCTCGCGCTCGTGATCGTGCTGAACAAGGCGCTCAACGACATGGTGCACGTGGCTCGGGCGCACGCGGGGCTGGCGAAGCTGGCCGACACGAAGGGGGAGGCGGTCCCCTCCTCCTCCGGCCTCGCCCGGCTGCGCCGCGCGGCGCGCTTCGTGCCCTTCCACCGCCTCTACCACTCGGTCGAGCTGACGATGCTGGCGTTCGTGGCCGCCCTGGCGGGTCTCGTCGTCGGAGCCGGCACCGCCGACCGCGTGCTGGTCGGGGCGCTGCTCCCGCTCGCCCTCCTCGCCCTCGTCGGGCACTTCGTCGCGATCATGGCCTCGCAGCGTGTCCGCTCCTGAGCCGCGGGTCGGAGTCGTCGTCCTCACCCAGGGGACCCGCCCCGACGACCTCGCCGCAGGCCTGGCGAGCGTCCTCGCTCAGGAGGGCGTGGTGCTCGACGTCGTCTGCGTCGGCAACGGCTGGGCGCCCGAGGGCCTGCCGGTGGGGGTCCGACCGCTTGCGCTCGCCGAGAACCACGGCATCCCGGCGGGCCGCAACGCCGGAGCCGGCGCGGTCGAGGGCGACTACCTGTTCTTCCTCGACGACGACGCCCGGGTGCCCTCACCGCGCTTCCTCCTCGAGGCGGTCGCCCTGCTCGCCTCGTCCCGCCGGATCGGCCTCGTGCAGCCCCGGGTCGACAGTCTCGACGGCTCGCCGAGCCCACGGCGCTGGACCCCGCGGATCCTCAAGGGCGACCCGCGTCGCTCGGGACCCGTGTTCTCGGTCTGGGAGGGGGCGGTCGTGCTGCGCCGCGACGTGTACGCGTCGACGGGCGGCTGGGCGGCTCCGTTCTTCTACGCCCACGAGGGGATCGAGCTGGCCTGGCGGGTGTGGGACACTGGGCGCATCGCGTGGTACGCAGGGGAGCTCGTGGCGCAGCACCCTGTGATCCAGCCGACCCGGCACGCCGACTACTACCGGCTGAACGCGCGCAACCGGGTCTGGCTCGCGCGGCGCAATCTGCCGGTGCCGTTGGTCCTCGTCTACGTCGCCTCGTGGACCGCGATCCAGTGCCTCCGCTGGCGCCGCGAGGGCCCTGCACTGAGCGCCTGGTTCGCCGGCTGGCGGGAGGGCTGGCGCGTCGATCCGGGCGAGCGGCGGGTGCTCTCGCTGCGCACCGTGCTCCGGATGACGTTCGCCGGGCGTCCGCCGATCGTCTAGCATCGGGGAATCCGCCCCGAAGGGCCCCCGAAAGGACGACGGTGTTCGATTCGACCCAGCTCTCCCCGCTCGAGCCCGCCTCGGAGCAGGCGGCGCCGGACCTCCTCGACGAGGTCAGGGGACGCCTCACCGGCCTCGACGCGGACGCCGAGTTCCGGGGGCGGCTCGACGTCCACCTCCCGCGGCTGGTCGAGCTGCTGGCGTCGGTCTACCGCCGGCGCACCGACCTGGCCGACCAGCTCGTCGCGATCGTCGAGCTCGCAGCGTCCTCGTGGGACGAGCGGCCGGAGGAGCTGCGCGCCCTCGACCGCGCGCGGGAGGCGCATCCGGACTGGTTCCTCTCGAACAAGGCACTCGGTGGCGTCTGCTACGTCGACCGCTTCGCAGGCGACCTCGAGGGCCTGCGCGCCGAGATCCCCTATTTCCGCGAGATCGGGCTGAACTACCTGCACCTGATGCCGCTCTTCGACGCACCGGAGGGGGAGTCCGACGGCGGCTACGCGGTGTCGAGCTACCGGCGGGTGCGCCCCGACCTCGGCGACATGGACCAGTTGCGCCTGCTCGCCTCCGAGCTGCGCGGGCAGGGGATCGCCCTCGTGGTCGACTTCGTCTTCAACCACACCTCGGACGAGCACGACTGGGCGCGGCGGGCACTCGCGGGGGAGCAGCGCTTCGAGGACTACTACTGGATCTCGCCGGACCGCGAGCAGCCCGACGCCTTCGAGCGCACCACCCGCGAGATCTTCCCCGACGACCACCCGGGCTCCTTCGTGCAGCTTGAGGACGGCCGGTGGGTCTGGGCGACGTTCCACCGGTACCAGTGGGACCTCAACTACTCCAACCCCGAGGTGTTCCGCGCGATGGCGGGCGAGATGCTCTTCCTCGCGAACCAGGGCGTCGACGCCCTGCGGATGGACGCGGTCGCCTTCATCTGGAAGGAGCTCGGCACGAGCTGCGAGTCGCAGCCGGAGGCGCATCTCCTGCTGCGCGCCTTCAACGAGGTCTGCCGCCTGGCGGCTCCGGCACTGCTGTTCAAGTCCGAGGCGATCGTGCACCCCGACGAGGTGGTCGAGTACATCGACGTCGAGGAGTGCCAGCTCTCGTACAACCCCCTGCAGATGGCGCTCACGTGGGAGGCGCTCGCCACCCGCGACGTCCGCCTCCTCGCGCAGGCGCTCGAGCGCCGACACGCGCTCCCCGAGGGCACGGCCTGGGTGAACTACGTGCGCGGTCACGACGACATCGGCTGGACCTTCGCCGACGAGGACGCGGCCGAACTCGGGATCGACGCGGCCGGCCACCGGCGCTTCCTCAACGACTTCTACACCGACCGCTTCGAGGGCTCCTTCGCCCGCGGCGTGCCGTTCCAGGAGAACCCGCGCACGGGCGATCGACGCGTCTCGGGTACGACGGCGTCGCTGGCGGGAGTCGAGGCGGGCGACCCCTACGGCATAGACCGGGTGCTCCTCGCGCACTCGATCGCGCTCAGCACGGGCGGACTCCCGCTCCTCTACCTCGGCGACGAGGTGGCCCAGCTCAACGACTACGGCTACCGCGACGACCCGACGACGGCGGGAGACTCGCGCTGGGTCAACCGGCCCCGACGTCCGGTCGGCGGCTACGCCGACCGCGACCTCCCCGGCACCGCCGCGAGCGAGGTCTTCGGCGGGCTCCTGCACCTGATCGCCGTGCGCAAGGCGACTCCGCTCTTCGCCGGCACGGCGCTCACCGTCTTCGACGCGGTGAACCCGCACGTGCTGGGCTACCAGCGGCCCGGAGACGGCGAGGCGGTGCTCGTGCTCGCGAACGTCTCGGACGAAGTGCAGGAGGTGTCCGCCGAGCGGTTCGGCGGATTCGCGCCCGAAGCGGTCGACCTCGTGACCGAGGTCGACGTCGACCTGCGGGAGGGCTTCCGGCTGGGGCCGTTGCAGTTCGTCTGGCTCCGGGTCGCGCCGCACTGAGCCCTTGGCCCTCGGCGAGGAGCCGGCCCCGATCCGAGCGCCTCCGCCGGTAGCCTGGAGGAGATGACTCCTGCCCCCCGCGCCCTCCTCGACCGCCTCCTGACCGATGCGCGACTCGCCCGCAGAGTGGGAGGCGAGCTGCTCGCTTCACGGAGGGCCAGGGGCGCCGTCGCGCGTCTGGTCGCCGAGCGGGGGCCGCTGCCCGAGGGGCGCTTCGAGATCGGCGTCTATTTCGCCGACGGCGACATCAACCTCTACCAGGTGCGGCAGTGGTACCGGCCGCTGGCCGAGCTTGCGCAAAGCCACCCGGTGGTGCTGCTCAGCCGCGCCGCGAGCGCGGCCCAGGTGCTGCTGAGCGAGAGTCCGGTGCCGGTCGCGTACGTCCGCTCGGTCGCCGACCTCGAGAGCACCGTCGAGAGTCAACCGCTGCGCCTGATCCTGTACGTCAACCAGAACGCCCGCAACTTCCAGATGATGCGGTACGGGCGCCGCTGGCATGTCTTCGTCAACCACGGCGAGAGCGACAAGATGTACATGACGACCAACCAGTTCAAGGCCTACGACTACAGCCTGATCGCCGGAGACGCGGCGCTCGCCCGCCTGCAGCGGGTCCTCTGGGACTACGACGTCGACCGGCGGGCTCTGGCGATCGGGCGCCCGCAGGCCGACCACTTCGCCGGACGGACGCCGTTCGAGCCGGACGAGCGCCAGGTCGTGCTGTACGCGCCGACCTGGGAGGGCGATCGGCCGGCCGCCGGCTACGGCTCGATCCGGAGTCACGGCGTCGCGCTCGTGCGATCCCTGCTCGCCGACCGCCGCTTCCGCCTGATCTACCGCCCGCACCCGCGCAGCGGCGCCGTGGACGCCGACTACGGTGCGGCCGACCGCGAGATCATCGCGATGATCGCCTCCGCCAACGCCGCCGACCCGGAGGCCCGCCACGTGCACGACACCGGGCCCGAGCTCGGCTGGCAGCTGGCGGCCGCCGACCTCGCCGTGCTCGATGTGTCCGCGATGGTCTACGACCGGCTCGCGACCGGGCGTCCGCTGCTGGTCACACGGCCGGTCAGCTCGGTGGCCGAGGTGGACGAGTCCGGCTACCTGGGCGATGCCGAGTGGCTGCGGGCCGAGGACGCCTCCGGGATCGTCGGGCGCATCGAGAGCGTCGAGCACGATGCCGAGGCCGTCGAGCGCCTCCAGCGCTGGGTGTTCCACTACTTCGGCGACACGGCGCCCGGCGCGGCCACACGCCGCTTCCACACGGCGATCGAGCACCTCCTCGCCGAGTGGGAGCGCCACGCGGACCTGCACCGCGGTGACGCCGCCGTCGACGAGCACGACCCCGAGGGCTGAGCGCCGGCCACCAGGTCACGGGCGTGGGCACCGGCCGGCGGCCTTCCGCCGCCCCGCTACGCTCGACGCATGATGCTCCCGCGCGCTCTCGCCCGCTCCCGCCGGCGTCGGACGGCTCCCGCTCAGCCCGCGGTCGAGCCCGACCTCGTGGTCTCGACCGACCCGGACAAGCCGGTGTTCACCATCCGCCCGTTCCGGATCGGCCTGTTCGGCGGTCTGGGCGTCCTGGTCGCTCTGGTCCTCGGCGGTCTCGTGGTCGAGCTGGGCACCGTGCTCACCTACATCTTCGTGGCGATGTTCTTCGCCCTGGGCCTGGACCCTCTGGTCTCGTGGCTCGAGAGCAAGCGCCTGCCGCGCCCGCTGGCGATCACGGCGGTCTTCGCCGCCGTGGTGCTGATCTTCGCCGGCCTGCTGATCTACATCATCCCGATCCTCGTCGAGCAGCTCACGCTGTTCGTCACCAGCGCCCCGCAGATCGTGAACGACATCGCCTCGCAGAAGTGGGTGCTCGATCTCGAGCAGCAGCTGCGCGGAGTCGTCGACGTCGACGAGCTGATCCAGAGCGTGCAGAGCTTCATCGGCGACCCGAACAACCTGCTTTCGCTCGGCGGCGGCCTGATCGCGGTCGGCACGGGCATCGCGAGCGGCGTCACCGGCGCGATCATCGTGCTGATCCTGACCCTCTACTTCCTCGCATCGCTGCGCTCGATGAAGGCGGTCGCCTACCGCTTCGCCCCTGCCTCGCACCGTGCCAAGGCGCACGAGGTCGGCGACGAGATCACCGGAGCGGTGGGACGCTACGTGGTCGGGCAGGTGTCGCTCGCGGGCGTCAACGGCGTGCTCTCGTTCGTGCTCCTGCTGATCATCGGCGGACCGGTTCCGGCCCTGCTGGCGTGCGTGGCGTTCCTCGGCTCGCTCATCCCGCTCGTCGGCACGATCTCGGCCGCCGTGATCATCTCGCTCGCCTGCCTGCTCGCCTCGCCGCTCACAGCGCTGGTGGCCGCGATCTACTACCTCGTCTACATGCAGGTCGAGGCGTACGTCCTCAGCCCGCGGATCATGAACAAGGCCGTCTCGGTGCCGGGCGCGGTCGTCGTCATCGCGGCGGTCGCGGGCGGCACCATCGCGGGTGTGCTCGGCGCGCTCGTCGCGATCCCGGTCGCCGCCTCCGTGATCATCGTCGTGCAGAAGGTCGTCTTCCCACGCCAAGACGCGAAGTAACGCTCAGGAGAAGGGTGGCACGGAGCCGTCCACCGCAGCGGCGAAGCGCGCGACGGAGTCCGGCAGCGCGGGCCCCCGCTCCTCCGCGGGCACCGGCGGCAGCGTGCGGGTGACCAGCGGCACCACTCCCGCCCAGACGCCCTCCTCCGCCTCGTCTCCGGCTCCTGCCGCCCGCACCTTCACACTCGCCTCGGTGAGCGGAAGGCGCAGCACGAGCGTCGCCGCGACCTCGCGGGCCGTGGTCGGCCGCACCTCCTCGGCGCGTCCGGGCAGGAGGCGCGCGACGAGCAGATCGAGCGCCCGAGCCTTCTCGTCGCCCTCCAGCGCCTCCGCACGGCCGACGATCATCGCCGAGCGGTAGTTCATCGAGCTGTCGAAGGTGGATCGGGCGACCACCAGGCCGTCCACGAGCGTGACGGAGGCGGTGAGGAGGGATCCGCGGGCCGCCTCGCGCAGCAGGCCGCCTCCGCTCGACCCGTGCAGCAGCAGGCTGTCGCCGTCGCGCGCGGCCAGGATCGGCAGCACGATCGCGACGCCGTCGCGGACCACGGCGACGTGCGCGATCAGCGCCTCGTCCAGGATCGCGTGCAGCGCGGCGGGATCGGTGTGCTGGCGGTCGCGGAGTCGGGTGAGGCGAGTGCGGTCAGTGAGGGGGAGCGTATCCATGTCAGCGATCCTCCCGCACCGCTGGATCTGTCAGGATGCCACTGGACCACGATTCGAATGGTCCAGAATGGAGCGACCGATGGCGTCCGGCGATCTCGAGGTCCCCCTGCTGCTCGGCCCCGCGCCGCGCGGATCCGTGCGGGCGGCGCTCGCTGAGGCGCTGCGCCAGGCGGTCCTCGACGGCCGCTACCAGGCGGGTGACCCGATTCCGTCGAGCCGCGTGCTCGCCGAGCGTCTGGGAGTCTCGCGCGGATCGGTCGTCGCCGCCGTCGACCAGCTCGTGGGCGAGGGGTACCTCGTCGCCCAGCCGCGCGCGGCGGTCACGGTCGCCTCCGACGGGCTTCTCTGTCCGGCGCGGCCCGCCCCGCACCGGGTGGTCGGGACGGCTCCGTCGACACCGGCCGGCACCGACCTGCGCCCCGGACGCCCGGACACCCGCTCGCTGGACACCCCGGAGTGGCGGGCGGCCTGGCGACGCGCACTCTCGGCGCCTCCGTCCGCCCCGCCCCGCGGCTCCGGCGACCCGGACCTGCGCGGGCAGATCGCGGAGCAGCTGCGCCGGTCCCGCGGTGTCGACGTGCAGGCGTCCGACGTGGTGGTCACCAGCGGCACCGCCGGGGCGGTCGCGCTCCTCGCGCGCGCGGCCTCCGGCGCGCTCGGACGCGGCGTGCGGATCGCCGTCGAGGACCCGGGCTACCCGGCCGTGCGGCGCCGTCTGCGCGCGGACGGGCACGAGGTGGTCGGCGTCCCGGTGCGCGGCGACGGCATCGACCTCGACGCGCTCGCCTCCTCGGGCGCCGACCTGGTCGTCGTGACTCCCTCGCACCAGTACCCGACCGGCGGGCGCCTCGCCCTGGCCGAGCGGCTCGAGCTCGTGCGCCGAGCCTCGGGCGGGCGGCTCCTCGTGGTGGAGGACGACTACGACAGTGAGTTCCGCTACGTCGGCGCTCCGCTGCCGGCGCTCGCCTCGCTCGACTCGGGCGGCGGAGTCGCGCACGTCGGCTCGTTCTCGAAGACGGTCTCGCCCTGGCTCCGGATCGCCTACCTCGCCGTGCCGCCCTCGTCGTGGCTGCACGCTGCGCTGGTCGGGCTCGACGACGAGCGCGACGCGTCCGCGTCGGGGCCGACGCAGGCCGCGCTCGCGCAGTTCATGGCGAGCGGAGCCTTCCGAAGGCACCTGACACGCGCGCGGCGCAGGTATGCGCACCGGCGCGAGCTCGTGCGCACCTTCGCCGACTCGGTGCCCTGGGGAGGGCGAGCGGACTCGACGGCGGGCTGCACGTCGTGCTCTCGCTGCCCGCGCCGCTGGACGCGCACGCCGTCGCGGCTGCGCTGCTCCAGGAGGGTCTGCTGGTCGCCACCCTGCATGAGTACGCCTTCTCGGGCCGCGCCTCGACTGAGGCGCTGGTGCTCGGCTACGGGCACGCCGGAGACCTGGAGCTCTCCTCCGCCCTCGCCCTCGTCGACCGCACCGTCCGTGCGCTGAGCCGTGGTATCCCTGGAGGATGACCCGTGACTCCTCGCTGCACATCACCGACGATCCCGAGGCCGATGCGCTGCTCAGCCGCGATCCGCTCGCCCTGCTCATCGGGATGCTCCTGGACCAGCAGGTCGCGATGGAGACGGCCTTCGCGGGTCCGCGCAGGATCGAGGAACGCCTGGCCCGTGTCGGCACCTCCTTCGACTCGGCCTCGATCGCCGGCGTCGACGAGGACGCGTTCGCGGAGCTCTGCCGCACGCCGCCCGCGATCCACCGGTACCCCGCGAGCATGGCCGGCCGCGTGCAGGTGCTCTGCCGCGCGCTCGTCGACGACTGGGGCGGCGACGCCTCCGCCCTCTGGACCCGCGGTGACCCCGACGGCCGTACGGTCCTCGCCCGCCTCACGGCGCTGCCCGGCTTCGGCGATCAGAAGGCACGGATCTTCCTGGCGCTGCTCGGGAAGCAGCGCGGCTTCTCGGGCGCCGGCTGGCGCGAGGCCGCCGGGGCCTACGGAGACGATGGCTCGTTCCGCTCTGTCGCCGACATCGTCTCGCCGGAGTCGCTGGCGAAGGTCCGCGCGACCAAGCAGGCGGCGAAGGCCGCCGCTCGCGCGGAGAGGTAGCGCGCTGGCCGCGAGGCTGCGCCACCCTCTGCCCGTGTGCACCGCGTCGGGAGGGAGCACCTGAGCACCGCGGCCGGTAGCGTGGTGCGGATGCTCCCCTCCGCGACGGCCCGGCTGCGCTTCCGAGAGATGGCGGCCGCGGACCTCACCCTGATGGCGGAGCTTCTCGGCGACCCGGTGGTGATGCGGTACTACCCGGCGCCGAAGAGTCGCGAGCAGGCGTCCGCCTGGATCGAGTGGAACCGGCGGAACTACCGGGAGCACGGTTTCGGGCTCTGGATCGTCGAGACGGTCGACGGCGCGTTCGTCGGGGACTGCGGTCTGACCTGGCAGAGAGTCGCCGGCGGTCTCGAGCTCGAGGTCGGCTACCATGTGCGACCCGATCTGCACGGCCATGGCTACGCGACCGAGGCGGCTGCCGCCTGCCGCGACCTGGCACTCGCCCACGGACTCGCCGCTCGCCTCGTGGCGATCATCCACCCCGACAACACCGCGTCGAGGCGCGTCGCCGAGAAGATCGGTCTCCGCGTCCTCGGCGAGGACCGCGACGGCGGAGCACTCGTCCGCACCGTGCTCGGGATGCCGCTCGCTGAGACCGAGGTCCATCACAACGAAGGCTGAGCGTCACAATCCGCGCCTCAGCGCTCCGATCCGCCCGCTCAGCCTGTGTTGTGCAGGCCCGGACGGCTAGAGCCGGTCCTCCAGCGCCGCGATCAGTGCCGCGCGGTCCTCGCGGAGGATCGACGCTCCGCCGCCCGGCACCGTGCGAACCTCGACGCCGCGGCTGTCGAGCACCCCCGTGAGCGAGTCGTGACCGAGCCGATCCTCCGGCAGCACCGCGAGCGTCGGCACGGGGAAACCGTCGGGCGCCTCGGCCGCACCGCGCGCGGTGAGACCCGCGGTCGACTCCGGATCCCAGAGCTCGAGCGCCGAGACGTCGAGCTCGATCTGCTCGTCGGTCCAGATCGGGTGGCGGTGGCGGAGGGAGTCGGCGTCGCCCTTCTCGACGTGGGCGACCGATCCTCCGCGGCGCAGGGCGCCCGTGAGGCCGCGAGCATCCGAGTACGCCGGGTCGAGGAGCACCAGCTGGTGCGCCCGGTAGTCGGGCGCGAGCCGTGCTGCGACGACGGCGCCGAGGCCGTGGCCGATGATCAGGTCGGGTGTCAGCCGTACGGAGGCGCGCACATCCCCCGCCCAGCGTTCGGGGGAGTAGACCGGCGACTTCGGTGACCCGCCGTGGCCTGCGAGATCGGGGGCGAGCACGCGGTAGCCGCGCTCCTGGAGCGTCGGCACGAGGGCGTACCAGATGCGGGAGTCGGCGCCGAGTCCGTGCAGGAGGAGCGCAACCCGCTCGCCCGCTCCGCCGTAGTCGCGGACGTAGAGCGGGAGCGGCTCGATCGGCCCCGCGGCCAGCGCCTTCCGCTCAGCGCGGGTCGGCTCCAGCACGAGGGTGTTGCCGAACGCCTGCGGCGCCGGCCCGAACGCGTCGCGTGCGCTCTGCACGACCTTGCGGCCGAGCATGGCGTTCCCGACCCCTCCGAGAGCCGCCCCGATGCCGAAGGGCATCGCCCGGCCGACGAGCCCCGCGCCCTGCTGCGCGAGGAAGTGCTTGGCGAACGACTTCTTCGCCCGATCGGCCAGCTCACCCACGAGGAACGACGGCAGCCCCTTCGTCACCACCGAGCCCCAGTACTGGTTGAGCCCGCTGCCTCCGCCCACCGCCTGCCCTGCCACCTGACGCACCATCTCGCTGCCGGAGGAGCCCATCATCAGGGTGAGGACGAGTGCCCGCGCCCTGTCCGGATCCTCCAGGGGGATGCCGTGCACCTCGGTCACCGACTGGGCGAAGAGGGCGCTGGCTTCGAGGAACCCCGCGGCGCCCGCGCCGGAGAGTGCGACGGAGGCGGCGGTGCCGATGCCGGGGACGACGGCCGTCGCTCCGATCGCCGCGCCGCCCGCGGCGACGCTCGAGAGGTACTGGCGCTCGAGCGAGCTGATGATCTGCTCGGGAGTTGCGCCCGGCCGGCGGCGGCGCAACAGGCGGATGTTCGCGAGCACGGCGGGTCGCTGCACGGCGAGCAGGCGGTCGAGCATCTTCGCGAGCTGCGCATTCTCGGCGGTGCCGAAGTCCTCGGTCTGTTCGATCTCTCGGGACTGCTCGACCCGCGCCCTCTCGGCGGCGCGATCGCGCTTGCGGTCCTTCTGGGCCATGTCGTGCACTCCTGCGTCCTCGGGTGCCGGGTGCGGGAGCGCTCAGTCGCCGGCGACGGGCGCCTCGGCGGGAGACCCCTCGGTGGACGGCGCCGCGCTGCTCCGCGGTGTCGGCGCGTAGTCCTCAGCGTAACGCGCGAGCACCTCCTCGATCGGCGCGTCCAGCACGAGGCGGCCCTTGTCCAGGTAGAGCCCGCGCGTGCAGAAGCGGCGCAGGTCGCGCTCGTTGTGCGAGACGAAGAACAGTGTGCGGCCGGAGGCGAGCAGCTCCTCGATCCGCGCGTAGCACTTCTCGCGGAACGCCCTGTCGCCGACGGCGAGCACCTCGTCGACGAGGATCACCGGCTCCTCGACCCGTGAGACCACCGAGAACGCGATGCGCACCTTCATGCCGCTGGAGAGGTGCTTGTAGGGCGTGTCGAGGAACTCGCCGATCTCGGCGAACCCGATGATCGAGTCGAAGCGGGCGTCCACCTCCCGCTTCGACATCCCGTGCAGTCCGGCCGTGAGGTAGACGTTCTCGCGGACGCTCAGGTCGGCGACGAAGCCGCCGGTGATCTCGATCAGCGGAGCGACGCCGCCGCGCACTTCCACGGTGCCCTCGTCCGGCAGCACCACGCCCGCGACCAGCTTGAGCAGCGTCGACTTGCCCTGTCCGTTCCTGCCGACCACTCCGATCGCCTCGCCCGCCCTCACCTGCACGTCGAGCCCGCGCAGCGCCCAGAACTCGCCCGGACGCGAGCGCCGGGAGCGCCCGGCGAAGAGGTCCTTGAAGGAGCGGCGGCCGCGCCGGTTGCGGCGGAATCGGATCCCGAGGCCGCGGCACTCGATCACCACGGGTGCGTCACCCATCACAGCTCCTTCAGCACGGCGCGCTCGGAGCGGCGGAAGACGATCAGGCCCAGCGCGAACACCAGGGCCGAGACGACGGCCGAGGAGAGGATCAGCGGCAGGTCGAGTTCGCTCGGGAAGAAGGCCGAGCGGTAGAGCGCGAAGATCCCGCTGAGCGGGTTGAGCGCCGCGAGCGGCCGGATCTGCTCGGGCAGGTTGGCGGTCGAGTAGATGATCGGCGATGCGTAGAAGAGGAAACGCAGCACGAGCTTGACCGCCCGCTCCAGGTCGCGGAAGAACACCACGAGCGGAGCGACGAGCAGCCCGACCCCGAGAGTCAGCACCGCCTGCAGGAGGATCGCGACCGGGAACAGCAGCACCGCCCAGGTCGTGTGCGCCCCAGCGATCACGGCGAAGAGCACCAGCACCGGCAGGCTCGCCACGAACTCGATGCCCTTCGACAGAACGATCCGCCCCACCCAGATGGTGCGCGGGATCGACGTCGAGCGCACCAGCTTCGCCTCGCGGAGGAACGCACGGGTGGCGTCGGAGGTCGCCTGGTTGAACCACATCCAGGGCAGCAGTCCCGCGAGGAGGAAGACGATGTACGGGTCCTCGCCGACCGTGCGCTCGAAGACGACCGTGAACACGAAGTAGTAGATGCCCGACATCACGAGCGGGTCGAGCACCGACCACACGTAGCCGAGTGCACTCGTGGCGTATCGGACCGTCAGGTCGCGCTTGGTCAGCAGCCAGAGCGAATGCCGGTAGCGCCAACCGCGGGAGCGGCGGTGGCGCAGGGCGGTCTCGGCGGCGAGGACATCGGTGCTCACTGCGCGCGACTCCTCCCGACAGACCCTGGTCGAGCCGGGGGAGGAGCCGGGAGTGTCAGACGAAGAGGTTCGCCCGCTCGAGGTCCTCGGCGAAGTCCACCTCGACGGCGTAGAGGTCGGAGATGTCCATCGGCTCGACGAGCAGGCTGTCCTGCTCGATCGCCAACTCTATGCCACGCTCGAAGTAGTCCTGAGCGTCCACCCGCGCGAGCTGGCGCACCAGCGCGGCCTTGTCGGAGGCGGACACGTAGTTGATCCCGACCGCTTCGCCGAGGCCTCCGCGCACCGTCTTGGAGAGTTCATCGATGAAACCCTCGGCGCTCGTCGTGTACTTGACCTCCTCGTCCGAGACCTTCGCGGTGTTGACCGTGACGAAGGAGACGTCCTTCGCGATCAGGCCGGCCGCGCGGTCGAGGATGCGGGGGTCGAACACGACGTCGCCGTTCATCCAGAGCACCCCGCCCTGACCACTGGCCTGGAGCGCGCGCAACAGGCTCTTGGAGGTGTTGGTCTGGTCGTACTGCTCGTTGTAGACGAACGAGGCCGAGGGGAAGGCCTCGATGATGTGCTCGAGCTTGTAGCCGACCACGATGCTGACCGGCACCGACGTGCCGAAAGCGTGGTGGATGTTGTCGAACTGCTGCTGCATGATCGTGCGGCCGTCGCTGAGCGGCGTGAGCGGCTTCGGGAGGGAACGGCCGAGCCGACTGCCCATCCCGGCGGCGAGGATGACGACGGAGGCGGGAACGCCCGCGGACCGGCCCGTCGCCCTCGAGCCCTCAGCAGCGATGCCGGGCTCCGTGGAACGGCTGCGACCGGTGAAGCCTCCGCGTCCAGGGGAAACTCTGCGTCCCGGGGAAACTCTGTGCGTCATGTCGTCTTCTCCTCGAATTAACCGCTGCGTCTCGATCTGATTGCTCCTCGGGTCGATCCTTAGTGTACAGTTCCGGCGCGCGCGGGCGGGGGTGGTTGACGTCTCGCCGTGTCGTCGGACGGGCGCGGGCGCCGAGGCGCCGCGAGCGAGTTGGTACCGTAGCCGGATGACGTCCGCCACGAACGCCGAACCCGCCGAGCGTGAGGCCGAGGGCGCCGCGGAGCGTGAGGACGTCGCGCCCGTCGTCTTCGAGTTGCACCAGCTGACCCGCACCTTCGGCCGCACCGTCGCGGTCGACCGACTCGATCTGGCGGTGCGCGCCGGGACCTTCTGCGGGATCATCGGCCCCAACGGCGCAGGCAAGACGACCACCCTCTCGATGATGACGGGCCTGCTGCGGCCCGACACAGGCCGGGTCCTCGTGCACGGCGTCGACGTGTGGAAGGACCCGACGGCCGCGAAGCCGCTGATCGGCGTGCTCCCCGACCGGCTCCGGCTCTTCGACCGGCTCACCGGCGCCCAGTTCCTCGCGTACTCCGCCGCCCTGCGCGGAATCGATCTGCCGACCGCGAAGCAGCGGACCACCGAGCTCGCTGAGGCGCTCGGCCTGACCGATGCGCTCGAACGCCTCATCTCGGACTACTCCGCGGGCATGGCGAAGAAGGTGGCGCTCGCCGCTGCCATGATCCACGCTCCGCGAGTCCTCGTGCTCGACGAGCCGTTCGAATCGGTCGACCCCGTCTCGTCGGCCGCGGTGATCACCGTGCTGCGCCGCTTCGTCGCGGGCGGCGGCACCGTCGTGCTCTCCAGTCACGGCCTGGACTTCATCGAGCGGGTCTGCGACGACGTGGCGGTCATCGTGGGCGGTCGGGTGCTCGCCTCGGGGTCCGTCGCCGAGGTCGCGGGCACCGCCACCCTCGAGGAGCGCTTCCTCGAGCTGGCGGGCGGCAAGCAGATCGCCGAGGGGCTGCAGTGGCTGCACGACTTCTCCGGCTGAGGATCGACGTCCTCCTCGGGGCTTTCCGCTCCGGGCCCGCGCGCTCCGCTGGAGCGGTGGCCGGAGTGCTCGTGGTCGTCGCGGTCACCGTGGGCCTCCTCGCCGTGGTCGGGAGTCTCGGCTCATCACCGGGCGCGGCCTCGGGCGCGGTGGTGACCGGCGGCGGTCTCGTCTCCCTCGGCTTCCTGGTGCTGCCGTTCCTCCTCGGCCCGCTCGACCCGATGGATCCGCGCGCGTTCCGCCTCTTCGGCCTGCCTCCGCTGCGGCTGGCCGGTGCGCTCGCGCTCGCCGGTCTCGTCTCACTGCCGGTCCTCGCGCTGCTGGTCCTCGGGCTGGCGACGGTCCCGCTGTTCCCCGACGCGGGAGCGCTCGCTGTGATCGGTCCGCTGCTCGGCGTCGCGACGACGGCTCTGTTCGCCCGGATCGGGCTCGCCGCTTCCGCCGCTCTCGTCCCGTCCCGCACCGCCCGTGAACTGCTCGCTGTCCTCGGGCTGGTGCTCCTGCTCGGCGGACCTGCCGTGCTCGCGGTCTCGGCTCTGCTCGACGCGGGCGAGACCGCCGTGCTCGAGCGCTGGGGCTCGGTGCTCGGTACCACGCCGTTCGGTGCGGCCTGGGCGGTCGCACCCCGTGCGGGGTCGGGGCAAGCGGTCGAGCCGCTCCTGATCGCGCTGCTCACGCTCGCCGCGGCCGCCGCGATCTGGTGGCTCGTCGTGCGGATCCTCACCGGGCGCCCCGAGCGCACGCACCGCTCGCCGCGGGGTCTACGCCTGGGCTGGTTCGACCTCCTCGGCTCCACTCGCACGGGGGCGATCGCGGCGCGCAGCATCACCTACTGGCTGCGAGACCCGCGCTACCAGGCGTCGCTCGTCGCGGTCCCGCTGCTCCCGATCGTCTCGCTACTGCTGCTCGCCGTCGTCGGCGTGCCGTTCCCGCTCCTCTCGCTGCTGCCGGTCCCCCTGATCGCCCTCTTCCTCGGCTGGTTCCTGCACAACGACGTCGCCTACGACGGCTCCGCCTTCTGGCTGCATGTAGCCGCCGGTGTCCGTGGCTGGTCGGATCGACTCGGCCGCGCGTTCCCGACGCTCCTGCTCGGGCTGCCGGTTGTGCTGCTCGGCTCGCTCGTGAGCAGCGCCACCTCCGGTCGGCCGGGTGCCCTGCCCGTGATCCTGGCGGCGAACGCGTGCCTCCTCCTCGTGCCCGCGGGAGTCGCCAGCACCGTCTCAGCCTGGCTCGCCTACCCGGCTCCGCGGCCGGGAGACAGCGCGTTCGCCCAGCCCCAGTCGCCGGGCGCCAGCGGAGCCGGCTCGCAGTCGCTCGCCTTCGGCCTCGGGCTGCTGCTGTCGGCGCCCGCGGTGGCGCTCGCCGTGCGCGCGATCTTCGTCGACCAGGAGGCGACCGGCGCCGCCGTCGCCGTCGGTCTGGGCAGCGCCGTGGTCGTCTTCGCGCTGGGCGTGCTGATCGGCGGACGCCTGTTCGAGCGCCGCGCGACCGAGCTCGTGGCGTTCACGAGCAGGTACTAGCAGCCGGCTGCCGCCCGCCCCGCCCGCTCTCCTGCTCCGCGCGTAGGATCGTCGGCATGATTCCGAGCGTCGAGAACAGCAGCACCGATCCCCTTGAGGGAGGCGGAGGAACCGCCACCCTCGACCGCGAGCTCGAAGAGCTCCTCAACCAGGAGTCGATCGAGCCGGGAGACCACGAGCGCTTCTCCCACTACGTGCCCAAGGACAAGATCCTCGAGAGCGCCATCACGGGCAAGCCGGTGCGCGCTCTGTGCGGCAAGAAGTGGCTCCCTGGCCGCGACCCGGAGAAGTTCCCGGTCTGCCCCGCGTGCAAAGAGATCTACTCGAAGATGACGTGACGTCCCGCCCGCTCACTCGTAGCGGGTCGGGATGACGGGGTCGCCCCGGCCGAGCCGGAGTGCGTCGAGCGGCAGTTCGAGAACCGCATTCGCATGGTGCTCGCGGGCGGTCGCCACTCCTTCGACGCCGAGGTGCTCGGCGCGGATCACGCCCTCCTCGATCAGCGGCACGAGCAGCGCCCGCTCACCCTCGCCCACGGCGCCCTCGGGGCCGGCACCCACGTGCACGATCTCGGCCTCGGCGACACCGTCGTCCGAGAGCCGGCGCCCGGCGGCCTTGCGCCCGCCGATCGACGCCTTCGAGACCGACTTCTTGGCCACGGCGACCCATTCGCCCTCGTCGTCCTCGTGGGCGACCAGCTTGTAGACCATGCCGGCGGTCGGGTGCCCCGAGCCCGTCGCCACCGAGGTGCCGACGCCGTAGGAGTCGACGGGGGAGGCCGCCAGCGCAGCGATCCCGTACTCGTCCAGATCGTTGGTGACCGTGATGCGGGTGCCGGTCGCGCCGAGCGCGTCGAGCTGCTGCCGGACGGCGGCGACCTGCTGCGGGAGGTCGCCGGAGTCGATCCGCACGGCGCCGAGGCCGGTGCCCGCGACGCGGACCGCCAGGTCCACGGCCGCGGTCACGTCGTAGGTGTCGACCAGAAGGGTCGTGCCGGGCCCGAGCGCCGCGACCTGCGTGCGGAACGCCTCCTCCTCGGAGTCGTGCAGGAGGGTGAAGGAGTGGGCCGAGGTGCCCATCGTGGGCACACCGAAGCTGCGCCCCGCCTCCAGGTTCGAGGAGGCGCCGAATCCGACGATGTAGGCCGCGCGGGCCGCGGCAACGGCCGAGCGCTCGCCGGCGCGGCGCGAGCCCATCTCGGCGAGCGGGCGCCCGTCGGCGGCCGAGACCATTCGCGCTGCGGCGCTCGCCACGGCGCTGTCGTGGTTGAGCACGCTGAGCACCAGGGTCTCGAGCAGAACGCCGTCGGCGAAGGGCGCCTCGACGATCAGCACGGGGGAGCCGGGCAGATAGACCTCGCCCTCCCGGTAGCCCCAGACGTCTCCGCGGAAGCGGTAGTCGGCCAGCCAGTCGAGCGTCCGGGAGTCGACGACACGGTTCTCGCGGAGCCACGCCAGCTCCCCGTCGCCGAAGCGGAAGCGCGCGATCAGCTCGAGCAGGCGGCCGGTGCCGGCGAGCACGCCGTAGCGCCGTCCGGGCGGAAGGTTCCGGGCGAACACCTCGAACATGCACCGGCGGTCGGCGGTGCCGCTGCCGAGGGCGCCCTCGACCATCGTCAGCTCGTAGCGGTCGGTGAGGAAGGCCGTCGAGTCCATCCCGTCAGTGTTCCACGGGCCGGCGTCGGCCGGTGCCCGTGCGGTGGCGCGGCACGGGACCAGCGCGGGCGCCCGCCCTGCGGTCGCCGGGGCGGGCGCGGGTAGGCTGTTGCTCCGTGACGGACGCACCGCTGGGCATCTTCGACTCCGGAGTCGGTGGGCTCACCGTCGCCCGCTCCGTGATCGACCAGCTCCAGAACGAGTCGATCGTCTACCTCGGCGACACGGCCCACTCGCCCTACGGCCCCAAGCCGCTCGCCGACGTCCGCGCCTACGCCCTCGACACGCTGGACACCCTGGTCGATCAGGGTGCGAAGCTGCTCGTCATCGCCTGCAACACCGCCTCCGCGGCGATGATGCGCGACGCCCGTGAGCGCTACACGATCGGGCGGGGCATCCCGGTGATCGAAGTCATCCAGCCTGCTGTGCGCAGCGCTGTGCGCGATACCCGGAACCGACGTGTGGGCGTCATCGGCACGGTCGGCACGATCCGCTCCCGCGCCTACGACGACGCCTTCGTCGCGGCTCCCGACCTCGAGCTGGTGACAGCCGCCTGTCCGCGCTTCGTCGAGTTCGTCGAGTCGGGAGTCACCTGGAGCGATGAGCTGCTCGCCGTGGCGGAGGAGTACCTCGCCCCGATGAAGGCGGCCGGAGTCGACACGCTCGTGCTCGGCTGCACGCACTATCCGCTGCTGCGCGGCGCGATCGCCTACGTCATGGGGCCGGACGTCCGCCTCGTCTCGAGCGCCGAGGAGACCGCGCTCGACGTCTACCGGACGCTGGTGGCCCACGGTCTGCGGCGCACCTCCTCCGAGCCGCCGACCTACCGGTGGGAGGAGACGGGCTCGAGCGATTTCGTCCGCCTCGCCCGCCGCTTCCTCGGCCCCGAGGTCGCGAGCGTCGACCTCGTCGAGACCGGCACCATCAACCTGCGCGAGCTCGACCGGGCCGCGCTCACGCACGATCGAGGGAGACACGAGTGACCGACAGCACCGCATCCGAGGCCACCCGCAAGGACGGGCGCGCGCCCGACCAGCTGCGCGCCGTGACGATCGAGCGCGGCTGGAGCACGCAGGCCGAGGGCTCCGCGCTGGTCTCGTTCGGGAACACGAAGGTGCTCTGCACCGCCTCCTTCACCAATGGGGTGCCGCGCTGGCTGCAGGGCAAGGGCAAGGGCTGGGTGACCGCCGAGTACGCGATGCTGCCGCGCGCCACCGACTCGCGGATGGACCGCGAGTCCGTCAAGGGCAAGGTCGGTGGGCGGACCCACGAGATCTCGCGGCTGATCGGCCGGAGCCTGCGCGCTGTGGTCGACACGAAGGCGCTCGGCGAGAACACGCTCGTCATCGACTGCGACGTCCTCCAGGCCGACGGTGGCACCCGCACCGCCGCGATCACCGGCGCCTACGTGGCGATGGCCGACGCGATCGAGTGGGCGCGCGGCAAGAAGTACGTGGGCCAGAAGGCGCAGCCTCTGATCGACAGCCTCTCGGCCGTCTCGGTCGGCATCATCGACGGCGTGCCCATGCTCGACCTCGCCTACGTCGAGGACGTCCGCGCCGAGACCGACATGAACGTCGTCGTCACCGGCCGCGGTCTGTTCGTCGAGGTGCAGGGCACCGCAGAGGGCGCCCCGTTCGACCGCCGCGAGCTCGACGCGCTGCTCGACCTCGCCGTCGGCGGCGCCGCCGATCTCGCCCGCGTCCAGGCCGAGGCGCTCGGCGCGTGAGCGTCGAGCTCGTCCTCGCCACCCACAACGCGGGCAAGGTCGAGGAGTTCCGCGCGATGCTCACGGATGCTCTGCCCGGAGTGGGCGTGCGCGCCTACGACGGCCCGGAGCCGGTGGAGGACGGCGTCACCTTCGCTGAGAACGCGCTGATCAAGGCGCGCGCCGCTGCTGCGCACACCGGTCTCGTGGCGCTCGCGGACGACTCCGGGATCTGCGTCGACGTGCTCGGCGGCGCCCCCGGCATCTTCTCGGCCCGCTGGTCGGGGCGCGCGCACGATGCGACGGCCAATCTGGAGCTCCTCCTCGCGCAGCTGCGCGAGGTGAAGGCCGAGCACCGCGGAGCGCACTTCAGCTGCACGATCGCGCTCGTCGTGCCTGACTCCGTGCTGCCCGGCGGCCAGGAGAGCGTGGTCGAGGGCCGCTGGGCCGGCGCGATCGTGACCGCGCCGCGCGGCGCGAACGGCCACGGCTACGATCCGGTCTTCCTGCCCGAGGGCTCGGGCCGCACGGCCGCTGAGCTCTCGCCCGCGGAGAAGAACGCGGTGAGCCATCGGGCCCGAGCGTTCACCGCTCTCGGCGCCGAGCTGGCTGCGCTGGCCGACCGCCTGCCCTGACGGCGCAGACGCTGACGGCGCAGATGCGACGGCCTCAGCGCTTGCGTCGCTTGTCGTCGACCGCCGACGGGTCGAGCACGAGCGCGCTCGCCTCCGCGGCATCGGTCTCGGGGTCGACGGCGCGCTTGGCGCGGCGTTGCTGCTGGATGAAGTGGAACACCGTCGGGATGACCGCGAGCGCCACGGCGCAGATCAGGATCACGTCGATGTAGTGCGAGACGAAGTCGGCCACCGGCGGGATGAAGGCGAGCAGCCAGCCCAGGAGGGTGACGCCGCTTCCCCAGAGGAGGGCGCCGACGAGGTTGTAGAGGCTGTACTTCTTGTAGTTCATGTGCGCGACGCCCGCAGCGATCGGCGCGAAGGTCCGCACGATCGGGACGAAGCGGGCGAGGATCACGGCGAGACCGCCGAAGCGCTCGAAGAAGGCGTTGGTCCGTCGCACGTTCTCGACGCTGAAGAAACCCGACTCCTTGCGCTCGAAGATGCGCGGACCGGCCTTGTGCCCGATCAGGTAGCCCACTTCGCCTCCGACGAACGCCGAGAACCCGATGGCCAGGCAGATCAGCCAGATCGGCACGCCGAGCCCGCCGTTGGAGGCGTTCTCGTGGGCGAGGAGGCCGGTGATGATCAGGAGCGTGTCGCCGGGGAAGAGGAAGCCGATCAGGAGGCCCGTCTCGGCGAAGACGATCAGGCACACGACGACCACGCCCCAGGGACCGAACGACGTCAGGATCGTCTCCGGGTCGAGCCAGGGGATGAGGGCGGCGTGGTTCAACGGTTCTCCAGTCGTCGGCGGTGCCGTTCGGCCGGTGAGCAGTGGGGCGAACGCGTGACAGCGTTCAGCGTACCCGTCGAGCCCCGATCCCGACCGTGGATGCGCGATCCGTCTCGACCCGTCGCGTGACCCCGTGACGGACGGAGCGACGACCGGCCGCGGAGTCTGCGAGCCACCGCAGGCCCGCCGCGCGGCAGTGCTCAACGAGTGCGGGAGAGGGGACTCGAACCCCCACGCCTTGCGGCACAGGAACCTAAATCCTGCGTGTCTGCCATTCCACCACTCCCGCGTGCGGGATCCAGTGTAGAAGGCGGCCGTGCGGCGTCAGCTCCGGGGAGCACGGCGCGGCAGATAGCGCGGGATCCACCGGGCGAGCGCCCCTGCACCGGTGAGCCCGAGCACCCCCATCGCTGCGGCGGCGAAGGGGAGCGAGACCACGGCGGTCAGCGCCGACACGATGAGGGGCGCGGCGGCATTGCCCGCATCACCGGTGAAGCGGAACGCGCCGAGGAACGGCGCCGGGTCGGTCGGTGGCGCCAGATCCGAGCCGATGGTCATCAGGATCCCGGACCCGATGCCGTTCGCCGCCGCGAGCACGCAGGCCACGGCGACGAACCAGGGCACCGGGTCGGCGGCGAGGACGGAGGCGGCGAGCGCGAGGTGCCCGAGACCCAGCCCGATCATCGACGGGATCGCGGTGGCGCCCCGGCCGAAGCGGTCCATCAGCTGTCCACCCGCGTAGAAGAGAGCGAAGTCGAGGGCTCCGGCGATGCCGATGACGATCGCCGTGTCGGTCTCGGCCAGCCCGATGCTCACCGCCCACAGAGGGAGGATCAGTGTCCGGCTGGCGCGCAATGCGCCGATCACGGCGGCGCCGGACCCCATCCGCGCCAGCACGCCGCGGTGCTCCCGAAGGGTCTTCACGAGCGAGTGCGGCGACTCCGGCACCGGCGCCTCCTCCGGCGCCTCGCTCGGCACCGACGGCTCCTCGGCCGCGGCCCTCGCCTGCGCGCGCCGCAGCACCGTCGCCGGATCGGGCACCAGGAGCAGCACGATCACCGCCGCGATGCAGCAGACGATGTGCACCCAGAACACCGACTCGACCGAGCCGGTGAGGTGCACCACTCCTGCTGCCAGGAACGGGCCGACCAGCCAGCCGGCCCGGAACGCTCCGGCGAGCGCGCTCAGCGCCCGCGCGCGGTGGCTGACCGGGACGAACGACGTCATGAACGCGTGCCGAGCCAGCGCGAACACCGCCGTCGCGAGCCCGATCACGAACACTCCGACCGTCAATCCGATCCACGAGGTCGACAGGAGGCAGACCACCAGTCCGAGGATCGACGCGGCCGAGGCGCCGAGCATCGCCCCGCGCTCGCCGATCCGCGAGACGATCCAGCCGCTCGGGATGTCGCCGGCGAGCTCGCCGATCATGATCATCCCGGCGACGAGCCCCGCGAGCGCGAGCGATGCACCGAGATCGCCCGCCGCGGCGGGGAGCAGCGGGATGATCGCGCCCTCGCCGATCGAGAAGAGGAGGGTGGGGAGGAACGTCGACAGCAGCAGTGGCCCGACGGGGAAGGGGCGCGGGGCGGTGCTGGTCATCGTCTCCAGGGTACGCCCGGCTGCGCGGCGACCCCCGGTAGTCTGGGCTCACCATGCTGGACAACGACTTCACCGAGCAGATCACTGCTCTGCGCTCCACCTTCGCCGACATCCGAGCCGTCATCGACGTGGAGCGGCTCCGCTCCAGGATCGCCGAGCTGGGCGAGCAGGCGGGCGCCCCCGATCTCTGGGACGACACAGCGAACGCGCAGAAGGTGACGAGCGCCCTCAGCCACCGGCAGTCCGAGCTGGCCCGCATCACCGCCATCGACCGGCGCCTCGACGACCTCGAGGTCCTGGTCGAGATGGCGAACGAGGCCGACGACGCCGAGTCGGAGCAGGAGGCGGTCGCCGAGCTCGCGTCGCTCCAGAAGGTGATGGGTGAGCTCGAGGTGCAGACGCTCCTCGACGGCGAGTACGACGACCGCCCTGCGGTGGTCACCATCCGGGCCGGCGCCGGCGGCGTCGACGCCTCCGATTTCGCCGAGATGCTCATGCGCATGTATCTGCGCTGGGCCGAGAAGCACAAGTATTCGGCCACCGTGATGGACGCGAGCTATGCGGAGGAGGCGGGCATCAAGTCCGCCACGTTCCAGATCGACGCCCCGTACGCCTTCGGCACCCTCTCGGTCGAGGCCGGCACCCACCGCCTCGTGCGGATGAGTCCCTTCGGTGCCGCGGGCAAGCGCCAGACCTCCTTCGCGGCGGTCGAAGTGATCCCGCTGATGGAGGAGACCGAGGCGATCGAGATCCCGGACAACGACATCCGGGTCGACGTCTTCCGCTCCTCCGGGCCGGGCGGCCAGTCGGTCAACACCACCGACTCCGCCGTGCGCATCACCCACCTGCCGACCGGCACCGTCGTGTCGATGCAGAACGAGAAGAGCCAGATCCAGAATCGCGCCGCGGCGATGCGGGTCCTCCAGTCACGTCTGCTGCTGCTCCAGAAGGAGCAGGAGGCGGCGACCAAGAAGGAGCTCGCCGGCACCATCACTGCGAGTTGGGGCGACCAGATGCGCAGCTACGTCCTCGCGCCCTACCAGATGGTCAAGGACCTCCGCACCGATCACGAGGTGGGCAACCCCTCGCACGTGTTCGACGGCGACCTCGACGGCTTCATCGCGGCGGGGATCCGCTGGCGCAAGTCGGCCTAGCGGCCCTCGGGGCGCCTGGTCCGACGCGCCGCACGCCCCCTCGGCAGACTCTTCGGGATCGTCGCTTACCCTCGTACCGACATGATTCGCTTCGACAACGTCTCCAAGCAGTATCGGGGCGGCACGAGACCCGCCCTCAACGCCATCGATCTCGAGATCCTCCGGGGCGAGTTCGTCTTCCTCGTCGGCGCTTCCGGCTCCGGGAAGTCGAGCTGCCTCCGCCTAATCCTGAAGGAGGAGCGCCCCTCCTCCGGCTCGATCCACGTCCTCGGGCAGAACCTCGGCAAGATCTCGAGTCGCAAGGTCCCCTACTTCCGTCGCAACATGGGCGTGGTCTTCCAGGACTTCCGGCTCCTGCCGAACAAGTCCGTCTTCGACAACGTCGCGTTCAGCCTCCAGGTGATCGGCAAGTCGAAGGGCTACATCCAGGAGGCGGTCCCGGACACGCTGAAGATGGTCGGCCTGGCGGGCAAGGCCTCGCGCCTCCCGCACGAGCTCTCGGGCGGTGAGCAGCAGCGCGTGGCGATCGCCCGCGCCGTCGTCAACAAGCCCGCCGTCCTCCTCGCCGACGAGCCCACCGGCAACCTCGATCCGACGACCAGCGCCGGCATCATGGCGCTGCTTGAGCGGATCAACGCCGGCGGCACGACCGTCATCATGGCCACGCACGAGGCCGGCATCGTCGACCAGATGAAGCGGCGCGTCATCGAGCTCTCGGCGGGCAGCATCGTCCGCGACGAGAGTCGGGGAGGTTACGGCCAGACCGAGAGCATCACGGTCGTGCACGACGGCGTCGTGGTGGTGGCGGCCGACGACCACGCGGTCGCTGAGCAGCCCGCGCCTCCCGCGCTGATCGACAGCGAACTGGCGCCCGCCGAGGTCCCCGAGGTCGATCTGCGTCAGGAGGCGCCCGCCGCGCTGCCCGAGCCGGTCGCCTTCCCGCAGACCTCGCCCCAGCCGCGGATCCCGGAGGGACGCCGCTCCGCCGCCCCCGAGCCGGAGACCGCTGCCGCTGCCCCGGAGGCTCCCGCCGCCCCGCGCGTCGTCGAGATCCAGAGCCAGACCGGCCCGATCTTCCTCCCCGCCGACACCGGCGCCCTGCCCGAGGAGTCCCTCGCCGCCCGCCTGGGCCTGCGCGCTCCCGCGGCCGACGGCGACGAGAACGGCGACGACCAGCAGAACGTAGGACCCGTCAAGTGAGATTCGCACTGATCTGGTCGGAGGTCGCGAGCGGCCTCCGACGCAATGTCTCGATGGTCGTCTCGGTGGTCCTGGTGACCTTCATCTCCCTCACCTTCGTCGGCACGGCGATCCTGCTGCAGATGCAGATCGGCCAGATGAAGAACTTCTGGTACGACAAGGCACAGGTCGCGGTTTACATGTGCACCGCCACCTCCGGAGGCTCGAACTGCAGTGGCTCGGACGCGACGCAGGAGCAGATCGACTCGGTGCAGAGTCAGCTCGACGGCCCGACCCTCGCGCCCTACATCGACCGTTCCTACTTCGAGGACCACGACCAGGCCTACGCGAACTTCCAGGAGCAGTTCGCCGGGAATCCGGTGGCCGAGTACGTGACCCCCGAGCTGCTCAACCAGACCTTCTGGATCAACCTCAAGGACCCGACCCAGTCCGACGTGATCGTCGAGAGCCTGTCGAGCGTCTCGGGAGTCGAGAGCGTCACGGACCAGCGGCAGTACCTCGACCAGATCTTCTCCATCTTGAACGCGGCCAGCTACACGGCCATCGGCATCGCCGTGCTCATGCTCGTCGCAGCCGTCCTGCTCATCGCGACCACGATCCGCCTCTCGGCGTTCTCGCGGAGACGGGAGCTGGGCATCATGCGGCTCGTGGGAGCCTCGAACAGGTTCATCCAGACCCCGTTCATCCTCGAGGGCGTCTTCGCCGCCCTCGTCGGCTCGGTGCTCGCGGGAGTCGCGGTCGTGGTCATCGTCCAGGTCTTCGTGCAGGGCTTCCTCGCCTACCGGATCCCGCTGACCTCGTTCGTGGGCCTCGACGACGCGCTGCTGGTCGTGCCGATCCTGATCGTGGTCGGCATCGTGCTGGCGGCGATCTCGGCGAACGTGGCGATCGCGCGGTATCTGCGGGTCTGATCAGCGCCCGACGTATACTGGTGGGCTGTCCCTTCGGGGCGGCCCATCGGTGCATCCTCCGGCGATGCCCACCCCTTCATCCGCTCGCGACCCGAGGAGCAGCCGTGCCCAGAGAACAGGGACAGAAGGTCGTCGCGACCAATCGCAAGGCGCGCCACGACTACCTCATCGAGGACACCTACGAGGCGGGTCTGGTGCTCACGGGCACCGAGGTGAAGTCGCTCCGCGCCGGCCGCGCCTCGCTGGTCGACGGTTATGCGTTCGTCGACGGGGGAGAGGCGTGGCTCGACGCCGTCCACATCAACGAGTGGGCGCAGGGCACCTGGACGAACCACCCGCCCCGCCGCAAGCGCAAGCTCCTGCTGCACAAGGCGCAGATCCTCAAGATCCACAACAAGGTGAAGGAGGGCGGGTACACGCTCATCCCGCTCTCGCTCTACTTCAGCGACGGCAAGGCCAAGGTCGAGCTGGCGGTGGCGAAGGGCAAGAAGGACTACGACAAGCGCCAGGTCCTCCGTGAGCGCCAGGACCGCCGCGAGGCGGACCGCGCCATGGCCACCCGCCGCCGCCTCGGCGAGTAGGGGCGCGCCTTCCGAGCCGACGGAGCAGCGCGGCCGGTCCCGCCGCCGCTCCGCCTCCTTCCGGAGAAGCCGGTGCGTGCTGCGGGCGTCGTTCGCGACATCGGACGGAGGGCATCCGGTGCCTCTCGCGCACGTCGTCTACTCGACAGGTGCCGGACTGCGAGACTGAGTCTGTGACCACCTCAGACAACAGCGCCCCCGCCGCCCTCAGCGCCGACGACGAGAGGACGCGCTGGCGCGCCTTCGCGGTGAGCGTCGCGGTGGCCGCCATCACGATCCTCGATCTCTCGAAGGTGAACGTCGGCCTGCCGGCGATCGAGCGCTCGCTCTCGGCCGACGCGAGTCAGCTGCAGCTGATCGTCGCCGGGTACGCGCTGGCGTTCGGGCTGGCGCTCGTGCCGGCCGGTCGCCTCGGCGACATCCGCTCGCGGCGGCTCCTGTTCCTCATCGGGCTGATCGCGTTCACCGCGACGAGCCTGCTGTGCGCGATCGCCCCGTCGATCGAGATGCTCGTCGTCGCCCGGTTCCTCCAGGGAGTCGCGGCCGGCATCCAGATGCCGCAGGTGCTCGGTCTGGTCCAGCAGATGTTCACGGGCGCGGAGCGTGCGCGGGCCTTCGGCGTCTTCGGCGCGACCATCGGGCTCTCGACGGCGTTCGGTCCGACCCTCGGTGGGCTCCTGATCGCGATCGGAGGCGACCAGGACGGCTGGCGTCTTCTCTTCTGGATGAACATCCCGCTGGGGATCGCCGCGCTCGTCCTCGCGTGGCGGCTCCTCCCTCGCCGGCAGGGGAGTCCGAGCGGCGACACCTCGCTCGACCCGATCGGACTGCTGCTGCTCGCGGTCGCCGTCTTCGCGTTCATGCTGCCGTTCCTGCTCACGACGGGCTCCGCCGACGACTCGCCGTACCGCTGGTTCTGGCTCGCGCTGGCGGCGGTCGCTGCGGCCGCGTTCGTGCGCTGGGAGGCGCGCTACGCCGCCACCGGACGCACGCCCGTGATCGACTTCCGCATCTTCCGCACGAGCTCGTACCGCAACGGGATCCTGGTGGCGACCTCGTACTTCGCGGCGATCCCGGCGACCTTCCTCCTCACGACGCTGTTCCTCCAGCAGGGCCTCGGGCTCGCGCCGGTGTTCGCGGGCATGGTCAGCATTCCCTTCGCACTGACCTCGGCCGTGACCGCCTGGTACGGCGGCACGCTAGTGCAGCGCTACGGCCGAGCGCTCGTGGTGCTCGGGATCGTGCTGGTCGTGATCGGCTTCACGCTGGTGCTGCTCGCGGCAGAGCTCCTGCCGGCCGAGACGGCGGCGTACGGGATGGCAGCGGCGATGCTCGTCGCGGGAGCCGGTGGAGGCTTCGTGGTCTCACCGAACCAGACGCTGACCCTCGCCGAGATCCCTCCCGAGCAGGGCGGAGTCGCCGGCTCGGTGGGCCAGCTCGGGCAGCGAGTGGGGACCGCTGTCGGCACGGCCTGCGCCTCCGCTGTGTTCTTCGCCACCCTCGCGAGCGAGCAGGGGATGGCGGAGGGTCTCGACCGCTACCACGATGCGTTCCGCAACGGCTACGTCGTCACGCTCGGGCTGATTGCGCTGGCCCTCGTGCTCGGACTGCTCGACCTGCGCCGACTCCGGGTGAGCGCCCGTGAGCTGGGGTAGACTCGACCCCGTAACTCCACAGTGTGCGACGACGACCCACTCCTCCGGCCCTTCGGGCCGACGAGTGCTCGCGGGGATGATCGGTTTCGACATTGCCTGCGAAACTGCGAGAAGCGGGTCGAGGATCCAAGGTCATCTCGTTAACGATCCCTGGAAAACACAGGTGCCGAACAGAAGCGCACCGACTTCGCTCTCGCTGCCTAAGCCAGAGTAGATAGTCCGTCAGCCCGTGGGTGCGTCCTCGCCCCGGGTCCTGGCGTCATTGAGAGGACTTGCTGCGTCGTTACGCCTGAGGGCGACGCGGGACTTGCACTCGGGCTGGGCCCGTCGACCGATGCGCCGGTGGTAACGGTCGGGGCCGAGTAGAACGCTCTCATCGGCTACACCCGTAGAAGGCGCAGAATCACAGCGATGGACGGGGGTTCGATTCCCCCCATCTCCACACCCGGTCGTCGTCGCACACAGGAGTCCGTCGCACACAGGAGCCGTCCTCCGCTTCTCCTCGGGCCGCTTCTCCTCGGGCTGGACACTCCCCGGGCAGTGCCTCGTACCGAGGCCGCGGCGTCAGCGTGCAGAGCCGAAGAGGCTGCCGGTGGTCTCCTCCGCGGCCGGATCGAAGACCGCGCAGACGATCGTGCGATCGCCGTTCCGCCAGCTGACCTCGGAGGGGACCAGTGCGCGGTACTCGAGCGCCGAGTCGCCGTAGGCGATGCCCATCACCGCGCCGAACTCCGGCTCGCAGCCCGCGGCGGCCTGGGCGATCAGGGTGTTGCGGCTGGTGTAGCGATCGCCCGCCTGCGGGAAAGAGTGGAAGACCTCGAGCGCGTGCTCCTCGGAGCAGAGGGCCACCTCGACATCCGCGATCCTGTCCTCGGCCGGGCTCCGCAGGCAGTCGCCGCGGCGCAGCGAGAAAACGTCCGCGACTCCGGAGGCGATGACCGTGCCGGCCTCGTCGCGGACCGCCTCCGGGCCGTCGGGGCCGACCGGGGAGGCGCAGCCCGAGAGGGCCAGCAGTAGCGATGCCCCGGCGAGCGCCGCAGCTCGACCTCTCATCGCCGCGCCACGATCGCGAGGACCTCGTCGTGCAGGGCCCCGTTGGTCGCGATCGCGCTGCCGTGCCAGGGGCCGTCCTCGCCGTCGGCCGAGGTGAAGCGGCCACCGGCCTCTTCGACGATCGGCACGAGGGCGGCCAGATCGTAGGCCTTCACGTCGAACTCGCCGGCCCCGTCGAGCAGCCCCTCCGCCACGAGCATGTACGGCCAGGCGTCGCCGTAGGCTCGGTCGCGCCAGACCGCGTCGGCGAGCGCGAGCAACTGATCGAGGCGGCCCGCTCCGGCCCACTGCTGAATGCTGTTGTAGCTGAAGGCCGCCCTGGCCAGTGTGTCGATGCCCGAGACGCGGAGGCGCCGTGGCGCAGCGCGCGACTCCGTCTCCACCGTCCAGGCCCCGGATCCCGCGGCCGCCCACCAGCGCTTGCCGAGCGCCGGGGCCGAGACCACCCCCACCACCGGCACGCCGTCGACAGCGAGCGCGATCAGCGTCGCCCAGATCGGCATGCCGCGGAGGAAGTGCGCCGTCCCGTCGATCGGATCGACGATCCACTGCCGCGAGGCCGCGCCCGACGTGCCGAACTCCTCGCCGAGGATCGCGTCGTCGGGCCGCTCGGCGCCGAGCAGGGAGCGGATCGCCTCCTCGACGGCACGATCGGCGTCCGTGACGGGGGTGCTGTCGGCCTTGGTGTCGACCACGAGATCGAGGGCGCGGAACCGCTCACTCGAGATCGCATCGGCGGCGTCCGCGAGCCGGAGGGCGAGTCGCAGGTCGTCGTCGAGGCTCGTGTCGTCGCTGCTCGGGGTCACACGCTCACGATACCGGTGCGGTCCGCCGCTCCCGATTTGACGAGCAGGGGGGAGGCGCTGATAGTGTGACTCCTCGGTTCGGCACGCACGATGCGTCGACTGCAACGCACCTCTAGCTCAATCGGCAGAGCAACTGACTCTTAATCAGTGGGTTCTCGGTTCAAGTCCGAGGGGGTGCACGGTCAGGCCCGGAATCTCGCGGGGACGCGAGGATCCGGGCCTTGCGCACTTTAGGCTGGCGGCAACCCTGCCTGCGAGGTGTTCGATTCGCGTCGTCCGTGATGTGTTGACTGCACCGGGCGGACGTCCGAGATTGCGCCCTTAGTGGAGCGGACCGACTGGTCGGCACGGGGCCGTTCTCTGCGACGAACGAGACCTCCTCCAGGCCGAGCACGGCGTCGGAGGGGCCGTCTGCCTCGGTCAGCGTGCCGTCCACGTCCTCCGCGGCCAGCTCGCGAGCCAGGCCCCAGGAGCTGGAGCGGAACTCGACGATGCCCAGGTCGAGGTCGGCCGCAAGGCGGAAGAGGAGGGTGATCGACGGCTCGGGGCCTACGCCGTTCTGTGCTTTTTCGTTCTGTGCTTTTTCGTTCTGGGTGTTTTGGTTCTGGGCCTTTTCGTTGCGCTGCGCGAAGGTGAGGTCGGCATCCGGGTCCTGTGTGCCGTCGGCGAGGGTCTCGCCGTCTGAGTTGATCACGAGCTTGCGTGCCTGTTTCCAGAGCTGCATCCGCTGGCGGAGCGACGTCGGGCCCTCGATAACGATGTCGTCGGCCGGCGAGGCGGTGAACACTTCGAGGCCCTCCTCCTCCGTGATTCCCCCACTTTTGAGTAGCGTCACCGCTCGCGCGGCGACGTCGGGGTCGCCGGTGGTGACGCGCCACTCCTTGAGGGGATTGCGCGATGCCGTCGACCGCTCGTCCGCTTCTGGATCGGCCGACGATGTCGTCGGAGAACGGCGCTCGGCGTTGAGGCTGTGTGGCGGGGGCCGTGCCGAAGACCTTCCGTGTCATGCGATCTACCTGGGCCGAGGCGGGCGTCTGGCTACGCCGGCCGCAGAGCCCCGGCGACGGCCGCGTGAGTACGCCTGTGTCGGTGCACGAACAAGAACTGACCGCCGCGAAGATTTCGCGACGGTCAGTTCTGGAACGTGAAGGTCAGTTCCGCGTCGCCGGGGGCATTCTTCAGGGTGACCCCATCGGGAAGCGCCTTTTCGCTGGTCCACTTCGTATCGGCACCGTCAGTCGAGTGCGGCGCGACGCGAGACACGCCGCAGGCGACTCCTGTCCTCGGTGAATAGATGGTGTTCGCCGTGTAAGCGGGGCTCACTCCAGAAGGCGACGTGAACGTGTACGAGACGCGGGCTCGGAAGGTGCCTGGCGCCTGCGAACACGAGGTGTTCGCAAAGCTGCTGTAAGTCTTGCCCGCAGGAGTATTCAACCAGACTCCGTGTTCCCGCCCCAGGAGGAACCTCCCGACTTTTCGAGGTAGGCCCGGATGTAGATTTCGGTCATCCCGACCGATCAACGCAAAGATCCCTCTGCGTTGACCGCACCGGAAACATGCCCGGACGGATGGGGGTTGTTGGCCTTGATCGTGCAAGCATCAACCACAACGGCGTGTGCCGGGGTAGCACCCACGGTTAGGCCCGTGATGGTGAGCGCAACCGCCATCAACGCCGACGCCATCGCGCGGCGACGAGTGCGCCCTCGGCGTGGTGGTTGAGTAGTCAGTGAGGCTTATGCAAAATTGGTTTCGTTCTGGGTGAAGAAGATTAGTCCGCGGACGGCGTTGAAGGCGTCTGGGAAAGTGCGCAGTGGTCGTCTGTAGTCGGTGTGGAAGATTCGCCAGGTTTTAAGGTTAGCGATTGTTCTCTCGATCACGTAGCGGTGAGTGTTCACGAAACGGTTGTGCTGTTTCGCGTGCTCTGGCAAATGTTTTTCGCTGGGTCTCCTTTTTATTGGTGTGATCATTCCGGCGCCTTGGTAGCCTTTGTCGGCCAAAGTATTCGAGAGGTTGATGATGTCGGCCAAGTGTGATTCTCGGAATGCGTGAGCATCATGGTGTTTGCCCGGAATCGGATCCGAAATGTGGATCAGCCGACCGGAGAGATCGGCGAGGACCTGGCAGGTGTGCCCCGTGGTCTTGTGTTTGCCGGAGTACAGCTCGGGCGCGTCTGCTCAGGACCAGCACGGGAGGAGGGTCCCGTCGATGACGGCCGTCGTCTCGCCGACCGCAGCCTCGACGTCCGGCTGCTCGTCGTCGGTCACGACAGTGAGCATCGCTTCCACTAGCGCGATTGTTCGCGACACGGTCGACTGACTGACACCGACCACATCGGCGATCAACTGTTCGGTGACGTTGTGGCGATAGTAGAGAAGAGTGACCTGTAGTGCCCCGGCGAGCGACAGTCTGCGTGGCCGTCCTCGCCGCCGCTGCCACAGGAATTCGTTTTCGATCCGTTCGGCGAGAATCGCATATTGCTCGGTCGTCATCCCTGTAGTAGTCTGCTTGTGCACCGGCTGGTTCCTTTGCGAAGAGTTTCTGTTGGAAGTTGCTCTTCAAGCAAAGCGGATCAGCCGGTGTTTTTCGTGACCGACACGCACTAATTTATACTGGGTCAATCTTTATACTGGGTCAATCGATTTTTGCATAAGCCTCAGTGTCTTCTTCTCGCGAAGAGCACGCGTGGATCGCACCTTTCACTTATTCACTCATTGGGCGAAAAATCAGTGCGCAGAATGACGGTTTCTTGGGCGCCGCCATCATCGGCCGGTCGGCCACGGAGACCGTAGAAGTCAGGCGACCCCGCACGCACGAATAACTCGTACGGGTTCCCCCTGGCATGTTCTTCCGCCCACACAAGGACCTCGTCGAGGTCACCGCGGGTGAGCTCCCCATCATCGACAAGCCACGCGAAGCCGTCTTCGACCGGCGGCATCCACAGTCGAACGCGAAAAACAGGAGCTTCCTGCACCGCGACCGGCTGCACGAACTCTGCTTCCACTTGTTCCCCCTCTGGATTTCCCTCGACGCGGAGCACCTGGCTCGCATCCCTCACGCACCCGACCAGACTTGGCGTGCGCTTAGTCAACCCACGACCTCGACCAGAGGTCAAGAGGCTTCTCTATCGCGTACCGCGGCCGCGTCGGTGGCTTCGCCCTCGCCTGGCCCCCAAGCCGCGCGCTTCCAATGGGACGACACCGGCAGCACCCGCGAGGCCTGGGCATGTGTATCCGCGGTCGAGCACCGCACGCCGTAGCGGCACGAGTGGCGGGAGCCCGCCGCGCACAGCACTCCAGCACTACCGCTGTCCAGCGGCACCGCTTAATGCCGGCTCCCGGAGCGATCTTCACGGACGCCCGGGTGCAGCTGTGACGCTCAGCGCCGCGACCGCAGGAGGAACTCTCCACACGGTGCTGTGGTCGAGGCGGGACTGTCTGGGTAACGGTGTGCGGGGTTTGGCCTGATCCGAGGGGAGATGGCTGTGTCTGACAGGACGACGACGATGAGCGGGCCACGGCGACGGGATCGTGAAAGCGTGGATACCCGTCTGTACCGCCCCCTCGGAGCAGGCCGCGAAGGACCGGTTCGTCGAGTTCGCGGCGGAGGGGGGCGCCCGCTATCCGGCGATCGTGACGCTCTGGGAGAGCGCGTGGGCGCAGTTCATGCCGTTCCTTGAAGACGACGTCGAGACCCGCCGGGTGATCTGCACGACGAACGCGATCGAATCGAGCAACACCCGCTACCGCCGGGCGACCCGCGCCCGAGACCACCTCCCGAACGAGGCGGCCGCGCTGAAATGTCTCCACCTCATCACCCGGTCCCCTGACCCCACCGGCGGCACGGCAGGCTGGATCACCCGCTGGAAACCCGCCCTGAACGCCTTCGCGATCACCCTCACCGGCCGCTCCGAAAGACCACCAACCAGAAACCGCCAACCCCCGCACCGTTTACCGCACGATCCCGGCATTCCGGGGGTTCTCGTCTCAGGTCCCCGGACTGTCGGGACCAGCGCACCCGTACGGCTGCGTGTGGACGAACTGATGGAGACAGCGGGTTCTCGGTTCACGTCCGAGAGGGTGCACACGCTCGCCCCGTTCCTGCTCTTTCAGAGGTGACGTGCTTCCGGAGGCGACGCTCGGCGATCGGGAGCCGATCCCGCCGCTTCTCGAGCGGCGGTGCGACAGCTCCGGAGCCGTTCTCAGCTGCTGTGGCAGGCTCGACTGGTGTCGATCTCTCTTGTCCTCGTGACGGTCGTGGTGGGTCTCGTGGTGGGGGCGGGTGCCCGTGCTGCCGCCAGGCGGCTTCTGGGCGTCCCGGTCGGCGCGGTGCGTTCCTTCGTGGTCGGAGTCGCGATCCTGTCGATCGCGTCGCCGACCGTCCAGACGGTCGTCGTGCCGGCCGGTCTGTTCGGCGAGTCGGAGGGGCAACCGGTGATCCTCGTCGGGGTCGAGGTCATCGCTCTCCTGATGGCGCTCGCGCTCGCCTGGGCGTTCGTCGCCGGGGTCGCGCTGCTCGTGGCGGCGGAGGCGCTGGTCCCGACCGGCTCTGTGCGGAACCCGATCCGCTGGATCCGGGATCAGCTGGCACTGCGCCGACGGACCCGCCGCTACCTCCAGGTGACGATGATCTTCGCGCGGTTCGGCCTGCAGTCGATGCTGCGGCGCGACCCGCGTCAGGACGCAGGGTCTCCCGTCGGAGCTGCGCTCGTCGGCGCGCTGAACGCCTGCGGGGTGACGTTCGTCAAGTTCGGCCAGGTGCTGTCCACGCGCGGCGATGTGATCCCGCCTGCACTCGCGACAGAGCTCTCGGCCCTGCAGACGAGCGCGTCCCCCGAGTCGTGGGAGAGCATCGATGCCGTTCTCACGTCCGATCTCGGCGCGCTCCGCGACCAGCTCGACGTGGAGTCGGAGCCGCTCGCTGCCGCCTCCGTCGCGCAGGTGCACCGTGCAGTGATCAGGGCGACGGGGGAGACCGTGGTGGTGAAGGTGCAGCGTCCCGGCGCGCGCGAGAGCGTCCGCGTCGACATCGACATCGTCCGCCGTCTCGGCAAGCGGCTGGAGGCGAGCGCCCTCTGGGCCCGCGAGATGCGGGTGTCCGCGCTCGCCGACGGCTTCGGCGATGCACTGCTCGAGGAGCTCGACTACGGGCTGGAGGTCGCGAACACGCTCCGGCTCGCCGCCGCTGTCGGCGACGCCGTCGACGTCCCCCGCGTGCACGTCGAGCTCAGCACGCCGAACGTCATCGTGATGGAGTTCATCGCGGGAACGACGCTGGGTCGCGCCTCCGCCCGTCTCGACGAACTCGAGCGCGATCATCGCGACGCGCTGGCGAGGACCCTCCTGCAGAACGTGCTCCGGCAGGTGCTGGTCGAGGGCGTGTTCCACGCCGATCTGCACCCGGGCAACGTGGTCCTGCAGACCGACGGTCGTCTGGCTCTGCTCGACCTGGGATCGGTCGGGATCCTCGACCAGCAGCTCCGCGGCGTGCTGCTCGGGATGCTCACGGCGTTCGACGCGCAGGACACCGAGTCGGCCGCGACCCTGCTGCTCCAGCTCGTGCCGCCCTCGGACATCGACGGTTACGCGCTCCGCCGCGATCTCGGCGCGGCGATGACGGTCGTCGCCGGCCCGGACGGGCTCGGACCCGCGGGGATCGCGCGTCTGCTCGACGTGTTCCGGACGCACCGTCTGGCGCTGCCTCCGCACGTCGCCGCAGCGCTGCGCACCTTCGCGACCCTGCAGGGCTGCCTCGAGATCCTCGCGCCGGGCATCGACCAGATGGCGCTGATCCGCGAGAGCACGACCAGTATCGCCGCGCAGGTGCTCTCGCCGGACGGACTGAAGTCGACCGCGTTCTCGCGCTCGCTGACCTCGCTCTCGGTCCTCGAGCGGTTACCGGGCCAGATCGGCGCTCTGTCGCAGCAGCTGGTCGACGGGCGCCTCGCCTCCACCCGCAGGGTCGGTGCGGATCTCGCCGCCTGGGGGGCACGTGCGGTCGGCGATGTGATCGGGACGCTCGTCGCGGGAGTGCTGGTCGTCGCCGCGGTGCTGCTGCTGGGCGTGCAGGGCGGCCCGATGATGACCAGCACGGTCCCGTGGACCTGGTACCTCGCCGGCGTCGTCGCGCTCGCCGGCTTCAGCCTGATCCTCCGGGTGCTGTTCCGGGTCTTCGCGCAACCGGCCGACTGACCGCGGGCGCCGGACAGGCGGCGGTCAGCCCTTGCGGTCGATTCCCACCGTCACCGCCTGCTTCGCGACATCGAGGGTCTCCGTCAGACGATCCTGGCCGGACGCCGCTCCGAAGAAGGTCAGGTTGATGCCGGTGCGGGCGAAGGTCCGCGAGACCAGGCCGACCGGTCGGCCGTCGCCGCCCGGGGCGAGCTCGCCGGCGAGGGCCTGCACCTCTCCGCCGGCCGATCGGCCGAAGGAGGCCGGTCGGGGATCGCCGGAGAGCCCGGCGTGCGAGAGGATCTCCCGGGTCGCCTCCTCGTCGCCCTGCGCTGGGTCGATATCCCTGACCCGCTGCTGCAGCGCGACGATCGTCGCTCCGTCGGCAGCGACGTACGACCAGCGGCCGTTCGCGAGGTCGGACGCGGCGGCGTCCATCTCGAAGCCATGGTCGCTGAGCGTCGAGCTCGAGAGGTTCCAGTACACCTCGTCCTCGGCGGCGAAGGCGGAGCCGTCCTCGAAGGTGGTCGTGCCGGACGCGTTCAGGGCGTCCGCCGCACCGGCGATCTCCTCGTCGGTGATCGGCGACCCGCCCGAGGAGTCGGTGGTGGCGGGCGACGACTGCGCCGGCGCCTCAGCCGGCGGGAACGAGAACGACGGTGAAGGATGCGCTGCGGGGTCTCCTCCCGCTGCGGCGCAGCCCGCGAGGGCGAGAGCGGCGGTGACGGCGACGACAGCGGACGCGATGGAACGTTCAGACATGATTCTCCCTCGGTTTCGTGCTGCGACGGTAGCAGCCGGCTGGGCATCCGCACGGGGTCCGGCGCGCAACGCCGCCTCAGGCCCGTTCGCGTGGAAGGATTTCCGTTCGCTTCCGTTCCGCCTACGAAAGGACAGTTGTGCCCGAAGACGTCCTCCCCGAGATCGGCTCCATCGCTCTCGCCGTTGTGATCGCGGTCGTGATCGCCGTCGTGGTGACCGCCGTCACCGCGCTCGTTCTCCGCTCGATCGGCGCACGCAAGGCCTGGGCGCGCCTGCTCATCCGCCGGTTGCGCATCCCGTTCCGCGTTCTGCTGATGACCATCGCCGTCTGGGCGGCACTGGCCGCGACAGTGTCCGGCGACACCTGGCCGACGCTCGTCGACCGGATCTTCCAGATCGCCACGATCGGAGCAGCGGCGTGGGTGGTGGGCGCGCTGTTCGTGTTCCTGGAGGATCTCGGCGCCGAGCGCTACCGCACCGACACCGCCGACAACCGGCGCGCCCGTCGCCTCCGCACCCAGATGACGATCATCCGGCGGGTCGCCGTCGCGGCCGTGGTCGTGATCGCCATCGGAGCCTCGCTGCTGACCTTCCCCGAGGCGCGCACGGCGGGGGCGAGCCTGCTCGCCTCCGCCGGTGTGCTCTCGATCGTGGCCGGTCTCGCGGCGCAGTCGAGCCTCACCAACATCTTCGCGGGGATGCAGTTGGCCTTCAGCGATGCGATCCGGTTGGACGACGTGGTGATCGTCGAGGACGAGTGGGGGCGGATCGAGGAGATCACGCTGACCTACGTCGTGGTGCACCTGTGGGACGACCGCCGCCTGGTGCTGCCGACCAACTACTTCACGACCCAGCCGTTCCAGAACTGGACGCGCACCGGCTCCGAACTGCTGGGCGCCGTCGAACTCGACCTCGACTGGCGGGTGAGCCCTGAGCAGATGCGCGACGAACTGCACCGTCTGCTCGACGAGACCGACCTGTGGGACCGGCGCACCAGCGTGCTCCAGGTGACGGATGCGACGGGCGGATTCGTCCGCATCCGGGTGCTGGTCACCGCGAAGGACGCGCCGACCCTGTTCGACCTGCGCTGCTACGTGCGTGAGCGACTGGTCTCGTGGCTGCACGAGAACGATCCCGTGGCCCTGCCGCGCCAGCGCGTCGAGATGGAGCGGGAGCCGGCGCCGTCCGCGACTCCGCGCCGCCACACCCCCTCCGCCCCGGACAACCTGTTCTCGGGCGACGAGCGCTCGAACGAGCGTGGAGCCCTCTTCACCGGCCTGATCGACCTGCGCGAGACTCCCCAGCAGGACTGACCCTCGGCGAGACGACGCGCGCGAGATCGACAATGCATCCGACTCGGCCGGGGCGCCGGTGGACCTGGCGTCGACCTCCGGTGTCGAGTGCGCTCGAGGTCGAGCCGGGCGCCTTCACTCAGCCGACTCGGCCGGAGAAACCGAGGAGGGCCTGGGTGAGGCGCCGGTCCGCCTCCTCGCGGCTGATCGTCGCGGTCCCGTCGCCGGCCTGCGGCCCGTACCAGCCGAAGTCGGCGTGGTTGGCGCCCTCGATCTCGACCATGGCGGCGGAGGCCGGGAGCAGGCCGCGCGCGGCCGACACCTTCGCGGGGGTGCTCAGCCCGTCCTCGGAGCCGCTGACGCTCAGCACGGGCAGGTCGGAGCCCGACAGGTCGTTCGCGCAGTAGCTCCCGAGCAGGACGAGCCCGGACACCTCCGGGTCCTCCGCCCACTGGCAGGCCTTGACCCCGCCGAGGGAGTGGCCGCCGACCAGCCACCGGTCGACGCCCTCGGCCTGGTCGGTGAACGTCTCGAGCGAGCGCAGGTCGAAAAACGCCAGGTGCAGGATCGGCCGGGTGATCACCACGGTCGCCCCCGCGTCGACCAGCGGAGCGAGCGTGGCCTCGTAGGACGACGCCTCCACCTTGGCACCCGGGACGAAGACAAGCCCCGTGCCGTCGAGCGACCCGGGGGAGGTCGGAGTCATCACCAGGGCGTTGGCGGTGCGGTGCACGGCGATCGCCGGGTCGGCGCGCACCCGGGCGAGCGCCTCCTCATCCGGGCCGCTGACGATCGAGGTCCAGGTGAGGAAGCCGAGCACAGCCAGCCCGAGGAGACCGCCGACTCCCGCCAGCACCGCTCTGCGCCGCCTCACCGCTGCGCCGCGATCGCATCGGCCGCCTGCACCAGAGCGAGGTGCGAGAGCGCTTGCGGAGTGTTGCCGGCGTGGCGTCGGCCCTCGACGTCGTACTCCTCCGAGAGTAGGCCCACATCGTTGCAGAGTCCGACGAGGCGGTCCATCAGGGTGCGAGCCTCGTCGAGCCGGCCTGAGTAGGCGTACTGCCGCACCAGCCAGAACGAGCACGCGACGAACGGATGCTCACCGCCGGCCAGACCGTCGACGGAGGACTCGGTGCGGTAGCGGTGCAGCAGTCCGTCCTGGAGCAGAGTGCGCTCCAGCTCCGCCACGGTGCCGAGCATCCGTGGATCGTCGGCGGCGACGAAGCCGACCATCGGCAGAACCAGGAGCGAGGCGTCGACCTCGGCCGAGCCGTACGACTGCACGAAGTGCCCGCGCTGGGCGTCGAAGCCGTGAGCCTCGATCTCGGCACGCACCTCGTCGCGCAGCCGCTCCCAGGTCTCGGCCGGGCCGGGCAGGCCGCTCTCTCGCACCGCGCGGACGCCGCGGTCCAGCGCCGCCCAGATCATCGCGCGCGAGTGCGTGAAGTGCCGCGGTTCGCCCCGGATCTCCCAGATCCCGTTGTCGGGCCGCCGCCAGTTCGCCTCGACGAAGCCCAGCAGCGCTCGCTGGAGCGGCCAGGAGAACTCCGTCTCGTCGACTCCGACCCGTCGCGCCTCGTGCAGCGCGACCATGACCTCACCGATGACGTCGGCCTGATACTGGTCCACGGCGGCATTGCCGATCCGCACGGGGGAGGCGCCGTCGTACCCGGGCAGGCTCGGCATGGTGCGCTCCGACAGATCGCGCTCGCCGGCGAGGCCGTACATGATCTGCACGTCCTCTGGAGCCCCGGCTACCGCCCGCAGCAGCCAGGTCCGCCACTTCTGCGCCTCCTGCTCGAAGCCGTGGGCGAGGAGCGCCTGGAGGGCCAGCGCCGCGTCGCGGAGCCAGACGTAGCGGTAGTCCCAGTTGCGGCTGCCGCCGAACTGCTCCGGCAGTGAGGTGGTGGCCGCCGCGACGATGCCGCCCGTCTCGTCGTCGGTCAGCGCGCGCAGGGTGAGGAGCGAGCGGACCACGGCCGCCCGGTGCGGACCGTCGTAGTCGATCCTGGACGCCCACTCCGACCACCAGGCGAGCGTGCGCTCGATGGCGTGGTCGACGTCGAGGCGCTTCGGCGCCCGCTGGTGCGAGGGGAACCACGCCATCGAGAGGTCGACGACGGCGCCGGCCGCCACCTCGAACTCGGCGGAGTGCACATGATCGGTCGCCGTCAGGCGAACCCCGCGGACGACCACCGCGTCGGGGCCGGCGACGGCGACCAGCAGCGGGTCCTCGTCCGACCCCTCCTGCCGCACCCACGGCAGAGTGCGGGCGTAGTCGAAGCGGATGCGCAACTCCTGCCGCATCCGGACGGTGCCGGAGATCCCGCGCACGCGCCGCACCAGCTCGGCGCGCTCGTCGCGCAGCGGCATCACGTCGGTGACCTCGACCACGCCGGTAGCGGTCGTCCAGCGGGTGACCAGGGCGAGGGTCTCGCCGAGGTAGTGGCGCTCGTTCGCGGCGTCGCCGTCCACGGGTCGGAGCGACCACCGCCCCTGGTCGTCGCCGCCGAGCAGGGCGCCGAACACGGAGGCGGAGTCGAAACGGGGCAGGCACAGCCAGTCGATGCCGCCGTCGCGGGAGACGAGGGCGGCGGTGCGGCAGTCGGAGAGGACAGCGTAGTCCTCGATCGGGGAGACCATGCGGTGATCCTCGCAGGCGCGGCTGGGGCCTCCCGGTCAAGGCGGAGCGTGGCCTCGCAGGCTCGCCGTAGGGTGAACGGCATGGCACAGACCGTCTCGACCCTGCTCATCCTCGGTGCGACGGGGGACCTGTCCTCGCGTCTCCTCCTCCCCGCCGTCGGCCAGCTGCTGACCCGCGAGGCCGACCGCCGGGTGCACCTCGTCGGTGCCGGTCGCGAGGAGTGGACGCAGGAGCACTGGCACGAGGTGCTCGCCGCGTCGTTCGGCACGGTCGAGGCGACGGGCGAGGGAGTCGACGAGCTGGTGGCCGGCACTCGCTACCAGCAGGTCGACGTCACCGATCCGGAGGCGCTCGCTGCCCTGCTCACGAGCTGCGAGGGCCCGGTCGCCGTCTACTTCGCGCTGCCTCCGGCGATCGCCGCGAGGGCCTGCGATGCGCTCGCCGCCCACGATCTGCCCGAGGGGACCGTGCTCGCCCTCGAGAAGCCCTTCGGCACCGACGAGGAGAGCGCCCGCGCGTTGAACGGGCGCCTCGCCGCCCTCGTCCCCGAGGACCGCGTCCACCGCGTCGACCACTTCCTCGGGCGCGCGACCGTGATGAATGTGCTCGGGCTGCGGTTCGCCAACCGGATCCTCGAGCCGCTGTGGTCGGCCGAGCACATCGAGAGCGTCGAGATCGTCTACGACGAGCAGCTGGCGCTCGAGGGGCGGGCGAGCTACTACGACGGCGCGGGCGCCCTGATCGACATGATCCAGAGCCACCTGCTCCAGGTGCTCGCCGTGATTGCGATGGAGCCGCCCTCGACGCTCGACGCGGCCGACCTGCGCGATGCCAAATCGATCGTCCTTCGGGCCACGCGTCTCGCGGGCGACGATCCGGCGGCGAGCTCCCGCCGTGCCCGCTACGCGGCGGGCTCGATCGACGGGCGCGCACTGCCGGCCTATGCCGAGGAGGACGGGGTGGACCCCGCCCGCGGGACCGAGACCCTCGCCGAGCTGACCGTCGAGGTCGACACCTGGCGCTGGTCGGGAGTCCCGTTCACGCTGCGCTCCGGCAAGGCACTGGGGGAGCGGCGGCGTGAGGTGGTCATCCGCTTCAAGCCGGTGCCGCACCTCCCGGCGGGCTTCCACGGCACGGAGTCGCCCTCGGTGCTGCGGCTGTTCCTCGCCCCCGACCAGATGGCACTCGAACTCAACATCAACGGCCCGGGCGACCCGTACACACTGGAGCGCGCGTCGCTGGAGGCGACCTTCGGCGCCGGAGAGCTGCTCGCCTACGGGGAGGTCATCTCCGGCATCCTCGACGACGACCCGTCGCTCTCCGTGCGCGGCGACGCTGCGGAGGAGTGCTGGCGCATCGTGCAGCCGGCTCTCGACGCCTGGCGGGCAGGCACGGTCCCGCTCGACGAGTACCCGGCCGGGACGTCCGGACCGGAGGGCTGGCCTCAGGTCTAAGGGCCGCGGCGGGGCGGCCCCGTGGTGCGCTCAGCGCACGGCGGACGGCTCGGCGGGAGCGGCGTCGGTCGAGGCGGGCTCGGCCCAGACGGCGATCGGCTGCGGCTCCCAGGTGAGGGCGGCCGGCTCGACAGGAGGCGTCGAGGCACGCATCACCGGGATCGCGGCGGTGACCGGGTTGGCCGTGGCCTCGACTCCGGCGCGCAGCTGCTCCTCCTGGATCGCGGCCGACAGCTCGTGCGCGAGAGAGCGGGCGAGCATGCCGTGGAAGATCGGATCGCGGTCGTCGTGACTGCGCCGGGTGACGACCCAGGCTCCCTCGGTGCCGACGAAGGCGGCGAGGCGCTCGTGCACGACGGCGAAGAGCTGATCCTGGGTGAGCGCGGGGGCCGCGACGAGCTCGGGGGCCGGCGGACGGCGCCTCAGACGAAACCTCATGACGAACCCCGTTTCCCGTGCAAGCAGCGACGGACTCCAGTGTCGCTGCCGGTGGCCCCACCACGAGGGAGACACGCCGCCCCGGCGGGAGGCGGCGTGCCGGTCCGGTGTCAGCGGTCGCGCGCGGCGCCCTGGTCCTCTGCGACGAGCTTCTTCGAGTCGTACGAGACGGAGCCGATGGCGACGGTGACCGAGATGGCCCAGCTGACCCACTGCAGGGCGAGACGCCAGTCGCGCGGGCCCTTGCGCGTGGTCTGCAGGATCGACCAGCCGCCGACGATCGCGCTGATGACGCTGGAGTTGAGGATGAACTTGCGCATACGTGTGCCTCCTGTGTTCACTCCGACGCTAGCGGGTGCGAAAGCTCTCAGAGGAACGCGTCGCGACACGGGGGCGTCCGCCGCTACGGTGGACCGCCACCGCGACCTCATCCCGGCGCTGGCGCAGGCCGAGGAGAACGGAACGACATGCGCACGGCTGTGATCGGAGCGGTCCTGCTCCTCGTCGGAGCAGCAGCCGTCGTGACCGGGATCCTCCCCCCGGAGGCGCTGGGCGAGCTGGTCGAGCGCACGGCTCCCGTGCTGGCCTTCGTGGTCGCGGTGAGCATCGTCGCCGAGCTGGCCTCGGAGGCGGGCGTCTTCACGGTCGTCGCCGAGCGGGCCGCGCTCTGGGGTCGGGGCCGCACCGCCGTTCTCTGGCTGCTCGTCGTCGCGATGGCGGTCGTCAGCACGGTGTTCCTTTCGCTCGACACGACAGCGGTCCTGCTGACGCCCGTCGTGGTGCTGCTCGCGGCGCACGTGCGCGTCTCTCCGTTGCCGTTCGCGATGGCGACGGTGTGGCTGGCGAACTGCGCCTCCCTCCTCCTGCCGGTCTCGAACCTCACCAACCTGCTCGCTCAGCGCCGGCTCGGGGTCGACGGGCCCCTGGAGTTCGCGGGGCTGACGGCGTTCCCGGCGCTCGTCGCCGCGTCGGTCCCCGTGGTGATCCTCGCCGTTCGCTACCGGCGCGAGCTCGCCGGGCGCTACTTGGCGGGGGAGCGCACGCCGGTCGGGGACCGCGTGCTGCTCCTCGGCGCAGGCATCGTCGTGGCGCTGCTCCTGCCCGCTCTCGTCTCCGGGCTCGAGGTGTGGATCCCCGCTGCGGTCGCCGCGGTCGCCCTCGTCGTACTGTTCGCGTTCCGGCGCCCATCGGCACTGCGCGTCTCACTCCTTCCGTGGCAGCTCGTCGTCTTCGCCGCGGGCTTGTTCGTGGCGATGGAGGCTGCGCACCAGCTCGGGCTGGGCGCGGCGCTCGCCGTAGTAGCGGGCGAGGGGAGCGGCACGCTCGATCTGCTGCGGCTCGCCGGCTCCGGAGCGGTCGCCGCGAACCTGGTCGACAATCTGCCCGCGTACCTCGCTCTCGAACCGGTCGCCGCGGACCCGCTGCGGCTGGTCGCCCTGCTGATCGGGGTCAACGCCGGACCGCTCATCACGCCGTGGGCCTCGCTCGCGACGCTGCTCTGGCATCAGCGGCTGACCGCGCTGGGCGTGCACCTCTCGTGGCGCCAATACGCTCTGCTGGGCCTCGTCGCGATCGTGCCGACGGTTGGCGGAGCCACGCTCGCGCTCGCCCTCGTGCACGGCTGAGCACGTCCCCCATCGGGGGCCGGCTGGTAGCCTCGACAGGCACGACGACGGCTCGACCGACGATTGGGACCACCATTCCTCCGCACTCCGCTTCCGCCTCCCCCGCCGCCGATCCGGCGACGAAGACCGGGACGACCGAGCGCAACGCGTTCGTGGTCGTCTCGAACCGCCTCCCCGTCGACCGTGTCGTCGCCGAGGACGGCACCGCCACGTGGAAGACCTCTCCGGGCGGACTGGTCACCGCGCTCGAGCCGGTGATGCGCGCGAACGAGGGCGCCTGGGTCGGCTGGCCGGGTGTCGCCGACGAGGAGGTCGCTCCGTTCGTCGACAACGGCGTGCAGATCGTGCCTGTCGCGCTCAGCGCGAAGGAGCTCGAGGACTACTACGAGGGCTTCTCGAACGACACCCTGTGGCCGCTCTACCACGACGTGATCGCGCCTCCCACCTACCACCGCGACTGGTGGGACGCCTACGTGCGCGTCAACCGCCGCTTCGCCGAGGCGGCCGCGGCCGTGACGGAGGAGCACGGCGTGGTCTGGGTGCAGGACTACCAGCTTCAGCTCGTGCCGAAGATGCTCCGCGAGCTCCGGCCGGACATCACCATCGGCTTCTTCAACCACATCCCGTTCCCGCCCTACGGGATCTTCGCGCAGCTGCCCTGGCGGCGGCAGATCGTCGAGGGCCTGCTGGGCGCGGACGTGATCGGCTTCCAGCGTCAGGGCGACGCGGGCAGCTTCCTGCGCGCAGTCCGCCGCCTGCTCGGCTACGACACCCGCAGCACCGTGGTCGAGGTTCCGGTCGAGGAGGATGCGGTGGGCGGCACGCGCCGCATCAACCGCTCGCGTCGCGGAGCCAGCGTCCGGCCCGTGGTCGCACGGCACTTCCCGATCTCGATCGACTCCGCCTCGTTCGAGGCCATGGCACGCACCCCCGAGATCCAGGCGCGGGCCCGTGAGATCCGCGCGGAACTGGGCGATCCCGAGACGATCATGCTCGGGGTCGACCGGCTCGACTACACCAAGGGGATCGGCCACCGCCTGAAGGCCTTCGGCGAGCTGCTCGGCGACGGCCGCCTCACCTCAGAGGACGCGGTGCTCGTGCAGGTCGCGAGCCCCAGCCGTGAGCGCGTCGACACCTACCGCCAGCTCCGCGACGACATCGAGCTGCAGGTCGGCCGCATCAACGGCGACTACAGCACTCTCGGCCATCCCGCGATCAGCTACCTGCACCACGGCTACCCTCGCGAGGAGATGGTGGCCCTCTACCTCGCCGCGGACGTGATGCTCGTCACCGCGCTGCGCGACGGGATGAACCTCGTGGCGAAGGAGTACGTCGCCTCCCGCTTCGACAACGACGGGGTGCTCGTGCTGAGCGAGTTCGCCGGAGCGGCCGACGAGCTCAAGCAGGCCGTCCAGGTCAACCCGCACGACATCGCCGGACTCAAGGACGCGATGGAGGCCTCCGCCCGGATGCCGCGCGTCGAGCGCACTCGCCGGATGCGGGCGCTGCGCCGCCGTGTGCTCGAGAACGACGTCGCGCGCTGGTCGGAGTCGTTCCTCGCGGCGCTCACCGAGCACGCCGCTGGGCTGCAGCTCGGGGTCCGCCCCGCTGCCCGCGGGCAGGAGGCGCCGCACGGCCAGGAGGCGGAGCACCGCGACGACTCCGCGCACGGCCAGGCGTCCGAGCTCGAGCGGGTGGCCGTGCACGACCGCGAACTCGACGGCGGTGCCCGATGAGCGAGCGCGTCCCGGAGCGACTCGAGGCAGCGCTGCGCCGGCTCGCCGACACCGATCGCCTCCTGGTGGCGCTCGACTTCGACGGCACGCTCGCCCCGGAGGTCGACGATCCCGCCCGCGCCAGGGCGCTCCCGGAGGCGCGCGAGGCGGTGCTGCGGCTGCTCGCTCTGCCCGCCACCCGTGTCGCCCTCGTCTCGGGCCGCGCCCTCGGCAGCCTGGAGGAGGTCTCGCAGCTGCCCGACGAGGCGCTCCTGGTCGGCTCGCACGGCATCGAGATCCGCCTCGACCCCGAGGAGGACGCCGTGCGCCTCGACGACGACGAGCTCGAGAAGGTCGGCGTGCTGGAGGACGTGCTCAAGGGCATCGCGCGCGGCATCGACAACGTCTGGATCGAGGACAAGCCCGCGGGCTTCGCCCTGCACACGCGCCTCGCGACCGAGCGGCACAGCCGCGTCGCGCACGTCGTCGCCCTCTCGGAGGCGCGCGCCGAGGTGCAGGGAGTCACCGTCCGCGAGGGCAAGAATGTGCTCGAGTTCTCGGTGCGCTCGACCACCAAGGGCGAGGCCGTCCAGCACCTCCGCCGCTACACCGGCGCGACCGCCGTGCTCTACGCGGGCGACGACGTGACCGACGAGGACGCCTTCGCCGTCCTCGGCCCCGGGGATCTCGGCATCAAGAGCGGTGAGGGCACCACCGCCGCAGCCTTCCGCGTCCGCGGCCCGGAGCAGGTCGCGCACGCGCTCTCGCTGCTCGCCGGGCTGCGCTCGGCAGCCCGGCGTCCGTGAGGCGGCGTGCCCTCGCTGCGGGCTCAGCCGGCGGTCGGCACCACGTCCCAGTGCTCGCGGATGAGGCCGTCGTCCACGCGGAAGATGTCCGCCGCGAGGACCGGGTCGCCGGACTCCGCTCCCACGCTCTGGGAGAAGGTCCAGACGAGGTCACCGTCGCTGAGGGAGATCACCGACTCCTGCGGCGGGAATCCGGCCGACCCTGAGAAGAACGACCTGAGGGCGTCCGTGCCGTTGGGTGCGACCGGGTTGTGCTGGAGGTACGCGGGGTCGAATGCCGTGTCGAGGATCGAGACGTCCTGGTCGCGGAAGAGCGTGTCGTAGGCGTTCACGGCGAACACGCGGTCGCTCTCCTCCTGCGACTCCGACGGGGCGACCGCGGGCTTCGGAGGGTCGTAGAGATCGCTGAACATCGTGTTGGTGTTGCCGCTGGCCGGGGTGCCGGTCGCGATCGGCTGATCGAAGGACCACCGCTCGACGACGGTTCCGTCCTGCACACGGAACAGGTCGACGGCCGCCTCGCCGGTCCGCTCGTCGGCCGGATCGGAGGCGACCTGGTAGTGCACGGCGACGAGGTCTCCGTCGGCCGCCGTGCGCTTGACGACCGCCTGGGCGCCGGGGACCCGCTCGCGGTCGGAGGTGAATTCGGCCAGCAGTCCGTCCGGTCCCGCCGTCTGCCCAGAACCGTGCGCGACCGCGTCCGGCGCGACGACCTCGCCGGCCGTGGCGACCGCCGTCGAGGAGGCGGGGTCGGGGAAGGCGTCCGTGTAGAGCTTCAGCACGGCCGCGAGGTTCGCCTGCTCCGTCTGGGAATCGCCGCGGTCGCCCATCGAGCCGCCCTCGTCGCGACCGTTCGCCGACGATGAGGGGGACGAGGACGGCTCCGGTGCGGCCTCCGCGGTGCTCTGGCATCCCGCCAGGATCGAGACACCGGCGAGGACGACGGCGGTGCGGACGAGGGGGGCGAGGACACCGTGAGATCTGATCATGTCGAACACTGTGAGGTGTCTTTCTGAGCCCCCGGTGCGATCGGGCCGGGGTTCCCTGACAATCCGTGTCCTGCGGGGCTCCCTGACCCGGATGGTGTAAAGACGATTCGGATCGTGTCCCTCAGAGGGAGACGCGCCAGCGATGATTGCTCAGTGTTTCCGCACGCTGTGTTTATGCAGCATCCTGTCGTCGACACCTCGTGACGGCACCTCTTGCTGTCGTCGTGGCGAGAGATCGGCATCGGGTGATCAGCCGGGAGGCGAATGCGGCGCTGAGGGGCTACTCCGTCCTGCTGCCGGTGTCTGCTTCTGTTCTCGTGGCCGGTTTTTTCGTCTGGCCGAAGAGTGGCCCTGCATCGTTGGCCGTCAATGTGTTGGTCGTCTCTCTTTCGGCGCTACCGCTGCTGCTCCTGCCGGCGCTGGCCGGGTCGCGCAGGAGCGCAGCGCGGTGGTGGACCCCGTCGGGGGCGGCTCGTCAGGCCTACGCCGCTGCTGCAGGGCTGCACGCGCACGCTGTCCGGCAGGAGCTCGCGGCACTGGAGCGCGCGTTTTCGACGAGAGGTCCCGGGCAGGAAGGCTGTACTGCGACGTCGTAGCGTTGGCATGGGAGGGGTGTCTGGCCGTTCGTCGGGGAGGGCCGCTCCTGGCCCGGAGGCGGCCGATCCCGACGAGCCGCTCCTCCTGGATCGCGCGGGAGCGGCGCGCGCGAAGCGGTAGCCTCGACGCATGCCGGAAATCGATTGGAAGCCCCGCTCGCGCACCGTCACGGACGGCATCGAAGCCACCACGTCGCGCGGGATGCTGCGGGCGGTCGGGATGGGCGACGACGACTGGGAGAAGCCGCAGATCGGCATCGCGTCGTCGTGGAACGAGATCACCCCCTGCAACCTCTCGCTCGAGCGCCTCGCGCGCTCCGCGAAGGAGGGCGTGCACTCCGGAGGCGGCTACCCGCTCCAGTTCGGCACCGTCTCCGTCTCTGACGGCATCTCGATGGGACACGAGGGCATGCACTTCTCGCTCGTCTCCCGCGAGGTCATCGCCGACTCCGTCGAGACCGTGATGATGGCGGAGCGGCTCGACGGGACCGTCATGCTCGCCGGCTGCGACAAGTCGCTGCCCGGGATGTTGATGGCGGCCGCGCGCCTCGACCTCGCCGCCGTCTTCGTCTACGCCGGCTCCATCGCGCCGGGCTGGGTCAAGCTCTCGGACGGCACCGAGAAGGACATCACGATCATCGACTCCTTCGAGGCGGTCGGCGGCGTCAAGGCCGGCATCATGTCGGAGGAGGACGCCAAGCGCATCGAGTGCGCGTTCGCGCCGGGCGAGGGCTCGTGCGGCGGCATGTACACGGCCAACACGATGGCCAGCGTCGCCGAGGCGCTCGGGATGAGCCTGCCCGGCTCCGCCTCGCCCGCCGCGGCCGACCGCCGCCGCGACTACTTCGCCCGCAAATCCGGCGAGGCGGTCGTCGAGCTGCTGCGCAGAGGCACCACCGCGCGCGACATCCTCACCAAGGAGGCGTTCGAGAACGCGATCGCCGTGGCGATGGCGTTCGGAGGCTCCACGAACGTCATCCTGCACCTGCTCGCGATCGCCAACGAGGCCGAGGTCGACCTGACGATCGACGACTTCAACCGCATCGGCGACACCATCCCCCACATCGGCGACCTCAAGCCGTTCGGCAAGTACGTGATGAACGACGTCGACCGCCACGGCGGTGTCCCCGCTGTGATGAAGGCGCTACTGGACGCGGGGCTCCTGCACGGCGACTGCCTCACCGTCACCGGGAGGACCGTCGCCGAGAACCTCGCAGAGATGGACATCGCTCCGCTCGACGGCGAGGTCATCCGCACCCTCGACAACCCCATCCACGCGACCGGAGGCCTCACCGTGCTCAAGGGCACGCTCGCCCCCGAGGGCGCGGTCGTGAAGACGGCCGGCTTCGACGCGTCGGTCTTCGAGGGCCCGGCGCGGGTGTTCGAGCGCGAGCGGGCCGCGATGGACGCGCTGACGGAGGGCCGGATCGAGAAGGGCGACGTGGTGGTCATCCGCTACGAAGGCCCGAAGGGCGGCCCGGGCATGCGGGAGATGCTCGCCATCACTGCCGCCATCAAGGGGGCCGGGCTCGGCAGAGATGTACTACTCTTGACCGACGGACGATTCTCAGGCGGCACAACCGGCCTGTGCATCGGCCACATAGCTCCCGAATCGGTGGACGCAGGTCCTATCGCATTCGTCCGCGACGGAGACCCGATTCGGGTCGACATCGCCGCTCGCTCGATCGACCTACTCGTCGACGAGTCCGAGCTCGCCGCCCGCCGAGAGGGCTGGGCGCCTCTCCCTCCGCGCTACACCCGCGGTGTCCTCGCCAAGTACGCCAAGCTCGTCCGCTCGGCCGCCGAGGGTGCCACCACCGGGTGACCCGGCCCGCTCCGGCCGGCCGCGCATCCGCGTCTCCCGGGCACTCGCCTCCGGCCCCTGCCCGCCGCCGCACCACCTCCTGAAGGAATCGACACCCGCATGACTCCGGATCCGTCCGCCGTGCAGCCCGCACCGACGCCCCAGCCACCCCGTCCCGCCGCAGCCCCGGGGGCCGCCCCCGCGGCCGAGGTCCTCACCGGAGCGCAGGCGGTCGTCCGCTCGCTCGAGATGCTCGGGATCGAGGACGTCTTCGGCTTGCCGGGCGGCGCGATCCTCCCGGTCTACGACCCGCTGATGGACTCGTCGAAGATCCGGCACATCCTGGTCCGCCACGAGCAGGGTGCCGGCCACGCCGCCGAGGGCTACGCCTCGGCGACCGGCAAGCTCGGCGTCTGCATCGCGACGTCCGGCCCCGGAGCGACCAACCTCGTCACCGCGATCGCCGACGCCTACATGGACTCGGTCCCGATGCTCGCGATCACCGGCCAGGTGTTCTCGACGCTGATGGGCACCGATGCGTTCCAGGAGGCGGACATCGTCGGCATCACGATGCCGATCACGAAGCACTCCATCCTCGTGACGCGACCCGAGGACATCCCCTCGGCACTCGCCTCGGCCGCGCTGATCGCCACCACCGGCCGCCCCGGCCCCGTGCTGGTCGACATCACGAAGGACGCGCAGCAGGACCGGGCGCCGTTCCTCTGGCCGCCGAAGATCGATCTGCCCGGCTACCGGCCGGTCACGAAGGCTCACGGCAAGCAGATCCAGGCCGCGGCCCAGTTGCTGGTCGAGTCGCGGAAGCCGGTGCTCTACGTGGGCGGCGGCATCATCCGGGCCCGCGCCGCCGACGAGCTGAAGGCCTTCGCGGAGGCGTCCGGCGCGCCCGTCGTCACCACACTGATGGCGCGCGGTGCGTTCCCCGACTCGCACGAACAGCACCTGGGCATGCCCGGGATGCACGGCACCGTTCCTGCGGTGCTCGCGCTGCAGGAGGCGGACCTGATCCTGGCGCTCGGCTCGCGCTTCGACGACCGTGTGACGGGCAAGGCCGCGCTCTTCGCGCCCCACGCGAAGGTCGTGCACGTCGATATCGATCCTGCCGAGATCTCCAAGATCCGCACCGCAGACGTGCCGATCGTGGGCGACCTCAAGGACGTGCTGCCGGATCTCACGGAGGCGCTCGCCCGCGCGAGCGCTGCCGGCCGCGCCGACACCTCCGAATGGTGGAGCTACCTCCAGGGCCTGCAGGCCGAGTTCCCGCTCGGCTACACCGAGCCCGCCGACGGTCTGCTCTCGCCGCAGTACGTCATCAAGCGGATCGGCGAGATCACCGGCCCCGAGGGCGTCTTCGCCTCCGGAGTCGGCCAGCACCAGATGTGGGCGGCGCAGTTCATCCAGTACGAGCGCCCGAACTCGTGGCTCAACTCCGGTGGGGCCGGCACGATGGGCTATTCCGTACCCGCGGCGATGGGTGCCAAAGTCGGCGAGCCCGACCGCACCGTCTGGGCGATCGACGGCGACGGCTGCTTCCAGATGACCAATCAGGAGCTCGCCACCTGCACGATCAACGACATCCCGATCAAGGTCGCGGTGATCAACAACTCCTCCCTCGGCATGGTCCGCCAGTGGCAGACGCTGTTCTACGAGGGCCGCTACTCGAACACCGACCTCAACACGGGTCACGACACCATCCGGGTGCCCGATTTCGTGAAGCTCGCCGAGGCGTACGGCGCCCTCGGCATCCGCGTCACCAAGCCGGAGGAGATCGACGACGCCATCCGCCTCGCCATCGCCACCAACGACCGGCCCGTGGTGATCGACTTCGTCGTCAGCCGCGACTCCATGGTCTGGCCGATGGTCCCGCAGGGGGTCTCGAACAGCTACGTCCAGTACGCCAGAGACCACAGCCCGACCTGGGACGACGAGGAGTAGATCCGCATGACGCACCACGTTCTCTCCCTGCTCGTCGAGGACAAGCCGGGACTGCTCACCCGTGTCGCGGGGCTGTTCGCCCGCCGCGGCTTCAACATCGAATCGCTCGCGGTCGGCCCGACCGAGCTGGACGGGCTCTCGCGCATCACGGTCGCCGTGGACGTCGAGGACCTGCCGCTCGAGCAGGTCACCAAGCAGCTCAACAAGCTCGTCAACGTGATCAAGATCGTCGAGCTCGACACCGACCAGTCGGTGCAGCGCGAGCACCTGCTCGTGAAGGTGCGCGTCGACAACGTCACCCGTTCGCAGGTGCTCGAGGCCGTCACCCTCTTCCGCGCCCGCGTGGTCGATGTGGCGACGGACGCCCTGGTGATTGAGGTCACCGGCGACACCGGCAAGACCAACGCGTTCCTGCGCGTGATCGAGCCCTACGGCATCAAGGAGATCGCGCAGTCGGGCCTGCTCGCCATCGGGCGAGGCTCGAAGTCGATCACCGAGCGCGTCTTCAAGAACTGACCGCGAACTCTCCACTACAGAAAAGGACTCACCACGTGACCGAGCTCATCTACGACGCCGACGCCGACCTCTCCATCATCCAGTCCAAGAAGGTCGCGATCGTCGGCTACGGCTCGCAGGGCCACGCGCACGCGCAGAACCTCCGCGACTCCGGCGTCCAGGTCGTCATCGCACTCAAGGAGGGGTCGAAGTCGACCGCCAAGGCCGAGGACGACGGCTTCGAGGTCAAGAGCGTCGCCGACGCCGCCGACTGGGCCGACCTGATCATGATCCTCGCGCCGGACCAGCACCAGCGCGCCATCTACAGCGAGCAGATCGCGGACAAGCTGACCGAGGGCAAGACGCTCGCCTTCGCGCACGGCTTCAACATCCGCTTCGGCTACATCGAGGCCCCCGCGGGCGTCGACGTGATCCTGATCGCGCCGAAGGCCCCCGGCCACACCGTGCGCCGCGAGTTCGTCGCCGGCCGCGGCATCCCGGACATCATCGCCGTCGAGAACGACGCGACCGGCACCGCCTGGGAGACCGCGAAGTCCTACGCGAAGGCCATCGGCGGCACCCGCGCCGGCGTCATCAAGACCACCTTCACCGAGGAGACCGAGACCGACCTGTTCGGCGAGCAGGCCGTGCTCTGCGGCGGCACCTCGCAGCTCGTCCAGTACGGCTTCGAGACCCTCGTCGAGGCCGGCTACCAGCCTGAGATCGCCTACTTCGAGGTGCTGCACGAGCTCAAGCTCATCGTCGACCTCATGTGGGAGGGCGGCATCGCCAAGCAGCGCTGGAGCGTGTCGGACACGGCGGAGTACGGCGACTACGTCTCGGGCCCGCGCGTCATCGACCCGCGTGTGAAGGAGAACATGAAGGAGGTCCTCGGCGACATCCAGAGCGGGGCGTTCGCGAAGCGCTTCATCGCCGACCAGGACGCCGGAGCCCCCGAGTTCCAGGAGCTGCGCGCCAAGGGCGAGAAGCACCCGATCGAGGAGACCGGCCGCGAGCTGCGCAAGCTCTTCGCCTGGAAGCAGACCGACGAGGACTACACCGACGGAAGCGTCGCGCGCTAGTCGCTCGGGCGATCGAGAGAACCCCGGTCCGTCGAAGGAACCCGCTGTAGCGGGATCCCTCGACGGGCCGGGGTTCCCTCGCGTTCAGGGCGGAGAGAGCGGGAGGTCAGCGGGGGAGGCGGCGCAGGCCACCCCGGGGCGGGACGAGCACGGGGGTCGGCCAGCGGGGGCTGAGGTCGTCGCCGAGGGTGACGCGGCGGAGCTTGCGTCCGACGAGGGGGAGGACCCAGTCGGCTGCCCAGCGCTGCTGGTCGCGGAGCCACTCGCGCGGAGTGAGCGGTTCGGGTGCCTCCCACGGGCCGGTCGAGAGGGTGTGCGGCACGCCGAGGGTGTCGAGCACCCGTCCGGCGAGGACGCGGTGGCCCCGCTTCGAGAGGTGCATCCGATCGGGGGCCCACATCATCGGAGAACGGAACTCCTGCATCCGCCAGTAGTCGATCAGGATCGCACCGCGCTCGCGGGCGATCCGGCGGACGGCGCTGTTGTAGAGGCGGTTGCGGCGCACGAACATCCGCGGTGCGGGCAGGCCGGGGATGTCGAAGCCGGTGAAGAGAACGAGGGAGGCGCCGGTCGTGGCGAGCGCGTCGACCAGTGCCTCGTAGCGCTCGATCATGTCGGCCATGTCGGTGCCCAGATCGAGGATGTCGTTGCCGCCCGCGTAGAGGGTCACCAGGGTGGGCTCGAGCTTGAGTGCCGGAGCGAGCTGCTCGTCGACGATCGCCGCGAGGCGCTTCGACCGGATGGCGAGGTTCGCGTACTCCCAGCCCGGCTCGGCCCGTGCGAGGCGGTCCGCGACCCGGTCGGCCCAGCCGCGCACGCCGTTGGGCAGGCGCTGGTGCGGATCGCCGACGCCCTCGGTGAAGGAGTCGCCGAGAGCGACGTAGCGGCGACGGCGTTCCCCCATCCGCCCAGCCTCCCCCGCGCGGGAGGACGGCGGGTGTCCGCGGGGTGACCGGCGGACGGCGGCGGGCTCGGAGCCTCCTGCGAGGTGCGCGCGGCTAGGGTGTTGCGGTGATCGAGGACAGACGGGGTCGCTCCCCGGAGGGCGAGGACGAGGACGGCATCGACGCGGACGCGCTGGAGTGGGCGGGCGAGGACGCGGATCCGACGTTGTCCCCCGGCGAGGCGCGCGTGCGCCGCGTCCCGCGCGTCGCGGCGGAGGACGTCGAGGACGAGTCCGTCGCTGACGCCGCCTCGTCCTCCGCCCTCCTGATCGGCGCGGGCATCGCGGCCGGCCTCTACCTCCTGTACACGATCGCCTGGCTCATCACCGCCACGCGGCAGGGGCCGGTGGCCGACTCGTCCTTCGCGGGTGATCCGCTCGGCGGCGGGCTCTACTCGCTCGGCCTCTGGCTCGCGGTCGCCGCGCCGGCCACGTGGTTCGCCGTCGTCCTGCTCGCCTCGGGCGGGTCTCGGGTGCGTACCCGCGTGCTCTGGCTCGTCGCCGGGCTCGTGCTGCTCGCCCCGCTGCCGTTCCTGAAGGGGGCGTGATGACCGCATCGACCCGGGCCACTCTCGGCGGGAGGGGGCCGCGCGATCGGCCGGGCCGCCGCCTGCTGGCCTCCGTGCTGATCGCTGCCGCCTTCGCCCTGTTCTTCGCGTGGGACGTCTGGGAGGCGGTCGGCAACCTCCTGGGCCTGCGCGCCTATGCCGCCTCGCTGGGCACCGATCTCAATCCGACCGGCTGGACGGTGCTCGTGCTCGGCCTGGTGCTGCCGGTGCTCTGCTTCGTCGTCGCGCTCGTGCTCGGCCGACGGCGGGGAGTCGCGGTGCGGGCCGGAATCCTGGCCGCGGCGCTCTGTCTCTCGGCCGCGCTCTCGCTCGACGTGCAGCTCATCCTCGGCGTCGAGAGCCTGGTCTCGCTGAGCTGAGCGCAGCGGGCGTCACACCGCGCGGGGCGCGGGCACGCCTCCGCTACAGTGACGGGGGGCTGCCGACGCCCCCGCCTCGGTGCCCGCTCCGTCCCCTCTCCGAAGGAAGCGCCTCTCGTGACAAAGCCGGTCGTCCTGATCGCCGAAGAACTCTCTCCCGCCACCGTGGACGCTCTCGGTCCCGACTTCGAGGTCCGCTCCGTGGACGGCACCGACCGCCCGGCGCTGCTCGAGGCCCTCGGCTCGGCGCACGCGATCCTCGTCCGCTCGGCGACGCAGGTCGACGCGGAGGCGATCGCCGCTGCCCCTTCGCTCCAGGTCATCGCGCGCGCGGGCGTGGGCCTCGACAACGTCGACATCACCGCGGCGACGGCCGCGGGCGTCATGGTCGTGAACGCGCCGACGTCCAACATCATCTCGGCGGCGGAGCTGACCGTCGGCCACATCCTCAGCCTCGCCCGACACATCCCGGCCGCGCACAGCGCCCTCGCGCAGGGCCTCTGGAAGCGCTCGAAGTACACCGGCGTCGAGCTCTACGAGAAGACCGTCGGCATCATCGGCCTCGGCCGCATCGGCGCGCTGATCGCCGCGCGCCTCCAGGCCTTCGGGGTGGACGTCATCGCCTACGACCCCTACGTGACGAGCGCGCGCGCGCAGCAGCTCGGCGTCACGCTGGTCTCCCTCGAGGACCTGCTCGCGCAGAGCGACTTCATCACGATCCACATGCCCAAGACGCCGGAGACGACGGGAATGATCTCGGACGAGCAGCTCGCACTGATGAAGCCGACGGCGTTCGTCGTCAACGTCGCTCGGGGCGGTCTGATCGACGAGGAGGCGCTGCACCGCGCCCTCGTCGCGGGCACGATCGCCGGCGCCGGGCTCGACGTGTTCGTGAAGGAGCCGCCGGTGGGCTCGCCGCTGCTCGCCCTCGAGAACGTGGTCGTCACTCCGCACCTCGGTGCGTCGACCGATGAGGCGCAGGAGAAGGCCGGCGTCTCGGTCGCCCGCTCGGTGCGCCTGGCCCTCTCCGGCGAACTCGTGCCCGACGCGGTGAACGTCGCCGGCGGTGTTATCGACGAGTACGTGCGTCCCGGCATCCCGCTGATCGAGAAGCTCGGCCAGGTCTTCTCCGGCCTCGCCGACTCGCCGATCACCTCGATCGACGTCGAGGTGCGCGGCGAGCTCGCCGGCTACGACGTCAAGGTGCTCAAGCTCGCGGCGCTCAAGGGCGTGTTCACCAACGTCGTGTCCGAGACGGTCTCGTACGTGAACGCCCCGGTGCTCGCCGAGCAGCGCGGCATCGAGGTGCGCCTGATCACCGAGGAGGTCTCGGACGAGTACCGCAATGTGATCACCCTGCGCGGCGCGCTCTCGGACGGATCGCAGATCTCTGTCTCCGGCACGCTCACCGGCACGAAGCAGGTCGAGAAGATCGTCGCGATCAACGGCTACGACGTCGAAGTGCCGATCGCGAAGCACCTCGTGGTGATGAGCTACGTCGATCGGCCGGGCATCGTCGCGGTCTACGGTCGCGAGTTCGGCGAGGCCGAGGTGAACATCGCAGGCATGCAGATCGCGCGCACCGAGGCGGGCGGCAAGGCCCTCTCGGTGATCACCATCGACTCGCCCGCCCCCGACGGCCTGCTCGAGAAGGTCCGAGTCGCGATCGACGCCGACCTCATGCGGGAGATCGACATCACCGAGCAGTGAGCGCCGTAGCCGCGCGGAGGTTCGCGCAGGTCGACGTCTTCGGGGCGGAGCCGTTCCGCGGCAACCCGGTCGCGGTGGTGGTCGACGCAGACGGCGTCGACGACGACGCGATGGCGGCGTTCGCGCGGTGGACGAACCTCTCGGAGACGACCTTCCTGCTGCGGCCGATCGATCCCGCCGCCGACTACCGGCTGCGGATCTTCACCCCCGGAGGCGAGCTCCCCTTCGCCGGCCACCCGACGCTCGGCAGCGCGCACGCCTGGCTGGCCGCCGGGGGAGCGCCGCGGAGCGAGGGCGTGCTGGTGCAGGAGTGCGCGGTGGGCCTCGTGCGGCTGCGGCTGAGCGAGGCGGGCATCGCGTTCGCGGCACCTCCGCGGCGACGCACCGGCCCGGTCGACGAGTCGATCCTGGAGCGGGTGGCGGTGGCGCTGCGGATCCCGCGGGTCGAGATCCTCGACCACGAGTGGGTCGACAACGGTCCTGGCTGGCTCGCGGTGCGCCTCGCCTCGGCGGAGCAGGTGCTCGCGCTCGACCCGGACCAGGCACTGCTCGCCGGACTGGCGGTCGGCGTCGTCGGGGAGCATCCCGAGGGCGGCGAGTGCGCTATCGAGGTGCGGGCCTTCGTCCCGGACGTCGGGGTGCCCGAGGACCCGGTGACGGGGAGTCTGAACGCGGGGATCGCGCAGTGGCTGATCGGGAACGGCGTCCTCCCCGAGCGGTACACCGCGGCTCAGGGGACCGTTCTCGGCCGCAGCGGCCGGGTCCTGGTCGAGCGCGCGGGCGAGGACGTCTGGATCGGCGGCGCGACGGCGACGCTGATCGACGGGACCGTGGCGCTCTAGGACTGTGCGGGCGGTGCTGGCGTCCGCGGTGACGCGCCTCCGGTGCCTGTCGCCTCGCTCAGCACGGCGAGCAGCTCGTCTCGACCGACGCGGGCGAGGTGCGGCGACGGCGGTCCCCACGCCGACAGGATCCGCGCGGTCAGGGCGTCGACGTCCACCTCGGCGGACGGGGCGGGCAGCGACCATCGCGCCGCGAGGACGCCCAGGGCCGACTCGTCTCCCGGCGGCAGGCCGATGGCGCTCAGGACCGCGCCGGAGGCGGTACCGCGACGTCGGGCGGATCCCCACGCTCGCGCACCGAGCCGCGCTCGCCGATCGATCACGGGGAGCAGCGCGCTGAGGCAGCTGACCTTGGACGCTCCGGTGACGGAGGCGAGCTCGTGGGCGAGGAACCAGCCGGGGAAGGCGAATGCGGTGCGCCCCGCGTGCATGGCGGGTGCGTGGCTCAGCCCGCTGAGCCGGGCGATCTCGAGCAGCACCTCATCGCCGACCGGCTCACCGCGCCGCGAGGAGACGGTGTCGCCGAGCACGGCGAGCCTGCCCGCGGTGGCGAGGGCGAGCTGGTCCGCGCCCGGATGGGAGGACGGGCTGGCGTAGGGCTCGATCGTGCGCGCGAGGGCCTCGTAGACGCCGGAGAGGATCGCGTCGGTGCCGAGCGAGCGGGTGAACGCGGCGTCGAGGACAGCCGCCTCCGGGCGCAGCACCTCGCCCGAGACGAGGAAGCGACGGTCCGCGGCGTCGAGGACGGCGTTGGTGTTGCGCTCGGATCCGGTGCCGAGGGTGGTCGGGAGGGCGATCAGGGGTAGCGGCGAGGCCGCCGTGTCGAGGCGCACGTGGCCGGGAGCCGATTCCGTCGCCGACCGCAGCTCGGCCCCCGCCGCCGCTGCTCGTGCCAGTTTCGCGCGGTCGATGACCGACCCCCCGCCGAACGCTAGCACGGCTGAGAATCCTCGAAGCGCACGCGCATCCTCGAGAACCGCCTCGAGTTCGGGTGGACCGCTGACCGGGCGCACGAGAGGCTCGCGCGAGTCCCACGCCACTGCCGCGAGCAGAGCCTTCGTCGAGGGGGCCGTGAGAAGTGCTCGGTCGGCGAAGACGACCACTCCCTCGGTCGACTCGCGCTCTCTTCCGCCCGCTCGCACGCACAGCGCGCGTATGCCCTCTGCGTCGAATCCTGTCAAGACAGAAGTGGTCGTCGTCGAGGGCATAAGTAGTACTCCGTTCGGGTCTTGACGTGATCATCTCACGTACTGCTAGGGTTCGAGAGCTTGCCGGGGAGGGTGGCGAAAGCGTCGGCCTTGGCTCGCATTCCTAATCACACAACAAGCAAGGGGGAAGTCATGGAACGGAGCCTGCTGAGCGGTTACACCGCTTATGCGTCGCCGACGGAGATCCAGAGCATCGTGCTCAACGACGCAGAGCTGGGAGACGTCGGAACGTCTGTCAGCCTCAGCGTCAGCGTGAGCTACTCGCTGTCGTTCTCCTGGTCCTGGTCCTGGACCTGATCCGTCTAACGACGGGTTCCTGATCGGCGCCGGGCCGCCCCCACGGCGGCTCGGCGCCGACTTCCCTCTTCTCGATCGTGATCCCCGTTCGAGTCGAATTCCTTGTCCGCCGTCGTCGATCTCGTTTCTCCCGGCTCTTCTCTCGGGTGAGCAGAAGAGAGATCGAGAAAGACGGACTGTGCGCGCCTTCCCGGTGGAGGCGACCGGAGCCACCCCGCCCGGCGGACTTCTCCCCACCCGAGAACACGACAGGAACTGCGAGGTCTCCGGTGATGACGACCAGCCCGACGACGGCCGCGGCGATCGACCTGCTCACCTCCTGGGAGCCGGTCTCGCAGGACGAGATCGACCGCCGTCTGAGCCCTGCGCACCGCATCGGCCCCGAGTCGGCCGTGCTCCAGACCGTCCAGGCGATCCGCCTCAGCCGCCCCCGACTCCTGCGCTCGACGCGCGAATCCGACCGTCTCACAGCCCTCCATGTCGAGTCGGAGGCCGGAATTCCGGGCGTCGTCTACGTCCAGGAGACCGCGGAGGGCAGGCTCGAGGGCCTGCGTCTGGCCACTCCCGTTCCCCGCCTCGTCGGCGCGGAGGACCTCCACCATGCTCTCTCGGCCGTGGCGAGGACGGTCTCGGTGCTGATCCGCGACGGAGCCGGCCTCGAGCGCGCGGGCGCCGATGTCGTCGCCGGCTCGTCGTTGATGAAGCTGTTCCTCCTCGACGCGGCGCTGGGCGCCGTCGAGTCCGGCGAGTTCTCTCTCGCCACCGAATGCCTCATCCGCGCGTCGGACATCTCGTATCTGAGCAGCGGCCTGACGACCGCGCACATCGGCAGGCCCGTGTCGATCCGCGATCTCTGCTCGCTGATGATCCTGCGGTCCGACAATAGTGCTGCAGACATTCTTCTTCGCATTCTCGGTCCAGAGAGGATTCTCTCCACAGCCGAATCGCACGGCCTGTCGCGCACGATCAACACTCCACTTCTCTCGACGAGGGACTACTTCAGCCGCGCCTGGGGTGCGGGAATGGATCCAGCCGCCGACCATGCCGATATCGACGCCCTTCTTCGCGCGAACGCTCTGGAGGAGATCCGGTACACGGACGGTCTGGACTATTTCATGACACTCGAGTCGGTCGACAGCGTGATGCGCCGCCTGTCCGAGCGGCCGTGGACTCCGTGGCTGACGGAGAATCGATCCGAAAGTGCGCCGATCGTGCAGTTCAAAGGCGGCTCCGCGCCGGGCGTCCTCGCCGGTTCATGGCTGCTCGTGGCCCCCGATTCGGTGAGGGGACTGACTTTCTGCTTGAATGGGGATCAGCCGCTCGGTGCGATCGAGGAAGTCTATGCATTCACGTGCGCCGAGGCGGTGCTCACGACGGGGGACGTGTCGCAGAGCGACGGGACGAGGGGGGTCTGATGCTGACTGAGGCGATCACGGACAGGCTGGTGGGGCGCAACCGCTCCACGGTCGTCACGTCTGCGGAGGGCTTGGTCTTCCGCAAAGTGTTCTCAGGTGAGCGGGCCGACGCCGACCGGCGTTTCCGCAACACCCTGCACTGGGAAGACGTCCGCCGGACGCGTTCGCTGACGTTCTCGCCGGCGATGCTCTCGAGCGACGCCGAGGCGCGGACGGTCGTCTTCCCCTACCTCCTGGAGGCGCGTTCGCTCCAGCAGGTGCTCGACAGCGCCCAGGAGACGGACGAGGCCGAGCGCCTGTTCGGCCGGGCGGGCGCGATCCTCGGCGAGCTGCACTCGATCGCGGGATTGCAGCCGTCCCTCGACGCCGGCGGCTCGGAGGACGAGCCGCTGCACGGATTCGACTGGCTCACTCCCGCCGCCTATGCCAGGGCGAGCGGCGGCGAGCTCGAGTGCTGGCGGCTGTTCCAGCACGACGCCGAGCTGGTCGAGGCCGTCCGCACCTGGACGACGGGCCAGCGGCGTTTCGCGATGGTGCCCTCGCACGGCGATCTGCGCCCCGACCAGTTCCTCGTCGGTGCCGACGACGAGCCCGTCCTGATCGACTGGGAGGAGTTCACGGTCGCTCCCGCGCACCGCGATGTCGCCGGCCTGCTCGGTGCGGTGCTCTTCGACGCGATCGCGCGCGCCTTCACTGGAGTCGACTCGCCGGAGAGCTCGGCCCTCGACTTCCACAACCTCCTCCTCGACCGCGGCGAGACGATGCTCGACCGGGCGCGGCCGGTGGCCGCCGCGATCCTCGCCGGCTACCGCACCCGCTCCGATCAGGAGCTGGATCGCGACGAGGTCGCGCGGGGCATCGGCTGGTACGTGATCGAACGCGTCATCGCCCGGTCGATGCTGTCGTACTCGATGTCGGCCTCCGACCGAGCGCTGGCGGGCATCGGCCGCCAGGCGATGCTCGAGCCGGGCAGCGCCGCCCTCCTCCTGGGCGAGGTGACCGCATGAGCGCCGCGGGGCCCTCGGCGGCCGATCTCGCCCGACTCCTCGACCTGGACGCCGACCGCGGAGTGCTGACCCTCGGCGACGCCCGCCTCGACCTCGACGCGCTGGACCCCCGTCGCGGACTCTCGACCTGGCTCTACGCGAATCTGCACGCGGGCAACCCGGACGTCTTCGCGACGACGTCGCTGCTCCCGGACGAGGCGTTCGAGGAGGAGATCCGCGCGGCACTGCCGGACCCCGGGGTGATCGTGCCCGTGGAGGCGCCGCTCGGCGCGTCCGCATCCGCGGGGCTCGTCGAGCTGCACCGCGTGCGGGTGCGGTTCGACGAGGACGACCTGACAGGGGAGGCGGGTGCCCGGCGCGCGCGGGTCTCGTGCCTGCGCCCGAACCTCACTCCGGGATTCTTCATGTTCGTGCACGAGCGCGCCGACCGGCCGGCGGCCCCGGGGTCGATGGTGCGCCACTACGTCCGGTTCGAGGACCCGGACGAGGCCCTCCGGTTCTGGGCCGCCAGCGTGCACGAGCTCGCCCGGCTCGGCCTCTCGTTCCGCACCAAGATGCTCTCGCGGCCGGACGCGTTCCCGCGTAACGACTCCCTCGTGTACTACTCCTCGGTCGACGCGGAGTCGGTCGCCGAGGCCCTGAGCGGTCTCGTCGCCTCCTCGGGGGCCGAGACGAGCGGGTCGCCGCTCTGCGCGGAGGTCGTTCCCGGGTTGCGGGTCGCCGCCGATCCGCTCCGTTCCGGGCGTGAGCAGAGCTTCGGCGAGAGCCGGTGCGCAGCACTGGCCGTCGGAGTCGCCGCAGCCGTGACCGCGGGCGGTCCGCTGGTCGGCCGCCTCCGTGATGCGCTCGCCGAAGCAGGCATCGACCCGGACGACGTCGCCCGCAACCTCGCGCCCGGCGCGAGTGGGGATCGTGCCGCGTGAGCGAGGTCTCGCTGCTCTGTCCGCACCAGCCGAGCGGCTCCGGGGTCGTCCGCCGCTACGCCCGAGCCGTCCGCGAGGGGGGATACGCCCGCCTGTGGACGGGGCAGTCCTTCCAGATCGAGAGCCATATGGCGTTGGCCGGTCTTGGCGGAACGGAGGACGCGGTCCCGGTCGGGATCGGGACCGCGCTGGCTCCGCTGCGCACCCCCTACGACGCCGCGCTCCAGGCCCGTTCGCTCGCGGCGGTCCTCGGCCGGCCCGTCTCGGTCGCCTACGGCGCCTCCGACCCCGACTTCGTCACGGCGACCCGCGGAGCTCCGCTGGAGCGCCCGGCCAGCTACACCGCCGCCTACGCGGGCATCGTCCGCGACCTTCTCGCTGGGCGCTCCGTCACGAGCACCGAGCCCGGCCTCGAGGCTCGCGAGGCGCGCCTGCCGGCGTTCGAGACCGGACCGGTCGAGGTCGGGACCGGCGTGCTGCGACCGGGCATGGCCTCCCGGTCCCGTGATCTGGTCGACTTCGTCGTGACCTGGATGACGCCGCGGACCTACGTGCGCGACGTCCTCCTGCCGCGTCTGACGCGTGCGGACGGTACGCGTGCCCGAGTGGTGACCAACGTGCACGTGGCCCTTGCAGGGCCGGGGCGCTCGCCGAACCTCCTCGCGCAGGCCGGCTGCTCGAACCACCTCGCGCGCTTCCACTACTCCGACATGCTCCGCCGCGCGGGCATCGACGCCCACCCCTCCGACATCGCCTCCGGCGCGCGGGAGCTCGTGCGCAGGAACGTGTTCGTCGTCGGAGACGCGCAGGAGGTCGCGGAGCAGATCCGCGACATCGGCGCGCACGGCATCGACGAGGTGGTCGTCAACCCGACGGCGGTGGCGACGGTGCACGGCGACGAGGCGGCCCTCGACGACCTCCAGCAGATCAGCGAAGCCCTGAGACCGAAGGTGATGTCATGAAGATCGAAATCCTGCTCCCCGTCCTGCTGCTCGGTCTGGCGTTCCTGATCTACTGCTACGTCGATCTGATCCGCAGCGCGGGCACCCGGCACCTGCCGAAGTGGGCGTGGGCGATCATCTGCGCGATCTCGATCCCGCTGGGTGGGATCCTCTACCTGATCTTCGGCCGGACCGAGCAGCGTGCAGCCGAATAGCGGCGTGCTCGTCCGCGCCGACGGCGCCACGGTGCGGTTCGGCTCCTTCACGGCGCTCGACGGCGTCGACTGCTCGTTCTCGGGGACCGGCGTGCACGGTCTGATCGGGGTGAACGGTGCGGGGAAGACGACCCTCATCCATGCGCTGCTGGGACTGATCCCAGTGACGTCGGGGCGGATCGAACGCGGCTCCGGCGAGATCGCCTACTGCCCCGACACCCCCAGCTTCGAGCCCTTCCTCACTCCGCTCGAGGTGATGGCGCAGTCGGCACGGCTCGGCGCACCCGCAGGCGGCGTCGCCACTCGGCGCGCGATCAGCGATCTGCTGACGCGGGTCGGGCTCGAGGACGCGGCACGGCGCCGGGTGGGCGGGTTCTCCCGCGGCATGAAGCAGCGGCTCGGGATCGCCGCCGCGCTGGTGCGCCGGCCCTCGCTGCTCATCCTCGACGAGCCGACGAGCGCCCTCGACCCGGTCGGGCGCGAGGCGATCCTCGAGATCGTGCGCAGCCTCGGCCGCGAGATGTGCGTCGTGATCTCGAGCCACATCCTCACCGACGTCGACTCGGTCGCCGACCGGCTCGTGGTCCTCGACCACGGGCACCTGGTCTTCGCGGGGGACAAGGGCGCGTTCATCGAGTCGGCCTCGGTGCGCTCGAGCATCGTCGTGTCCTCGTTCGAGGACGCCTCCGCCTTCCGCACCCGCCTCGCCGCGGCAGGGGTCCCGTCGGAGCCGGCGCTGGGCTCGGTCCGCGAGCTGCTCGTGCCGATGGGGGCGGTCGAGCCGCTCCTCGCGGTGATCGCGCGCAGCAGTGGTGACATCCGCTCGGTCAGCTTCGGGGAGAACTCCCTCCAGCAGGCGTTCATGAATCGCCTCGGCGCGCTCGCCGAGGCCGGGGCGGGGGAGCGATCGTGAGCCTCTCCGTCGAGTTCAAGCGCTGGAACCGCACGCGGCGGCTCCTCGTCGTCGCGCTCCTCTTCCTCTTCTCCGGCATCACCTCGCCGCTCATCGCCGAGTACAGCGCCGACATCTTCGGCGCTCTCGGCGCCACCGAGACCGTCACCATCACCGTCTCGGCCCCCACCTGGCAGAACCTCGTCGACTCCTACTTCAAGAACTCGTCGCAGCTCGCGCTGCTGCTCTCGGGGTACCTGGTCGGCTGGGCCTGCGCGCTCGGGCCGGACGAGCGCCTGCGCCTGTTCTACCGCTCGCGGGCCACGGGGCCGTGGCAGATCTTCGGCCCGCGGCTCGCAGTCTCGGCGATCGTCGCCTCGATCGGGGCGCTCGTCGGCGCACTGATGGCCGGCTACGAGACCGTGGTCCTGCACCCCGACCTCGACTGGGGGCTCCTCGTCGGCGGGCTCGCCCTGCAGGCCGGCGCGCTCGTCGTGTTCGTCCTCCTGGCCGGAGTGCTGGCGTGCTGGACGAACGCTCCCTTCCTGTCCGCGATCGTGATCGCGGCTGTCGTCTTCCTCGGCGGGCTGTTCGCGGGCGCGGAGGGGTTCCAGCGGTGGTCCCCGACCGCCCTGCTGTCGCCGTCCGGCCTGATCGCCGGCGACGGGCCCGACCAGTGGGGGGCCGTGCTGGCCTCTCTCGTGGTCCTGACCGCCGCGATCGCGAGCGTCCTCCTCATCCGCATCCGATCGAACGGACACCGAAGCACATGATCGAGACAGCGACCCCGACGCCGACCGCACGACGCTCCGAGGAGCTGATCGGCGTGCACGGCCTCACCAAGACCCTCGGCGGGAGGACCGTCGTCGACGACGTGTCCTTCTCGCTCCGGCGCGGATCCGCGTTCGGCCTGCTCGGACCCAACGGCGCGGGCAAGACCACGACCGTCCGGCTGCTGACGGGGCTCCTCACTCCGACCGCGGGTTCTGTGGAGCTGTTCGGCGAGGCGCTCACGGCGGCGTCGGCCGACCACCTCCGCCACCGCATCGGCGTGCAGACCGACGGGAACCTCTACGACCTGCTCACCGTCCGGGACAACCTCACGGCGTGGGGCGAGCTGTTCGGGATGCCGACGGCCCGCCGGAACGCACGCATCGACGAGGTGCTCGAGCTGTTCGGCCTCTCGGACCGCGCGGACGACGTGCTCGGCTCGTTCAGCAAGGGCATGCGCCAGAAGGTGGCGATCGCCCGCGCGATGCTGCACGAGCCGGACGTGCTGTTCCTGGATGAGCCCACCTCGGGGCTGGACCCGGAGGCCGCCGCCGACCTCATCGGCTATCTCTCGTCGCTGACCGCCTCGAGCGACGTCGCCGTGGTGATCTGCACCCACCAGCTCCAGGGCCTGGAGACGCTCTGCGACAGCATCGGGATCCTCGACCGCGGCCGCCTGGTCGCCTCGGGCCCTGTCGCGCAGCTCCTCGAGCAGCGCTGGCCGGACACGACGGTGCAGCTCACCGTCGAGGGGGATCCGGCGGCCGCGCTCGCGATCGTCGACCGCCTCGCCTCCGCGCCCGGCTCCACGGACGACGGAGTCATGACTCTGCGCGTCGCGGGCGAGGCCGAGGTACCCGCTCTGGTCGAGGCGCTCGTCGCCGGAGGCGTGCGCATCACCTCGATCGTCCCTCGGCGCCACACCATCGAGGAGTACTACTTCACGACCATCGGAGAAGAACGATGAACCGCCGCCGCGTCACCGCCCTCGTCCAGAAGGACTTCCGCGAGATCCTGCGCAACAAGCAGGCTCTGGCGCCGATCATCGTGGTGCCCATCCTCTTCGTCACGGTGCTCCCGGTGCTCGTGCTGCTCCTGGGCCGCAACCAGACGCTCATGGCATCGATCAACGGGATGCAGCAGTTCCTCGCGAACCTGCCCGCGGGCATCGTCCCCGCCGACTACGACCTGGCGCAGTCCACCGCCTACGCGATGGTGATCTACTTCTTCGCGCCGATCTTCCTCCTCATCCCGGTGATGGTGGCGAGCGTCACCGCGAGCGCGAGCTTCGTGGGCGAGAAGGAGAAGCGGACGATCGAGGGGCTGCTCTACACGCCGCTGACCAACAGCGAGTTGGTCTTGGCGAAGATCCTCGTCTCGCTGGTCCCGGCGGTGCTCGTCACCTGGGCGGCGTTCCTCCTCTACGGCCTGGTCGTGAACCTGGTGGGCTACCCGCTGTTCGGCGGACTGGTCTTCCCGACCGCCACCTGGATCGTCTCGGCCTTCGTGCTCGCACCGCTGATCGCGTTCCTCGCCATCTGCCTGATCGTGGCGGTGTCGCAGCGTGCCACGACCGTGCAGGGCGCGCAGGGCACCGCGGCGTTCCTCGTGCTTCCGCTGGTGGGCCTGGTCGTCGCGCAGACGGCGGGGCTCTCGCTCTTCAACCTCGCCGTCGCCGGGGGCGGCGCGGTCGTGCTCGTGGTGATCGACCTGGCCCTGTTCTTCGCCGTGGTGCGACGCTTCGACCGCGAGCGCCTGGTGACGCGGCTCTGACGCGGCGTCAGGTGCCGAGGAGGCGGCGCACGACGGCGAGGACGTCCTCGGCCTCGCCGCGCGACTCCTGACCCGTGGGGAGCAGGGCGGAGTTGTAGTAGAGGCCGTCGCTCATCAGCACGATCGCGCGGGCGACGAGAGGGTCGCCCACCGCGTCGGCGACGACCGCGTTCCAGCTGTCGTGGATGCGCGCGAGGCCGCCGCTGGCGCGCTCGTCGTGACCCTGTGCGATGCGCGCCACGGCGAGGATCGTGCGGTCAAAGGCGGAGTCGGCGGCGAACGAGGTCCGCAGGAGGTAGGCGACCACGCCCTCCGGCGCGGCGAGGCTCTGGGCGACGTCCTCTTCGCGGCGCGCGTCGAGGCGTTGCAGCAGGCCGTCCACGAGGGCGTCCTTCGAGGGGAAGTGGTAGAGGAGCCCGCCCTTCGAGACGCCGGCGGTGCGGGCGACGGCGTCGAGGGTGGCGGCGCGCTCGCCCTGCTTGATCAGGAGCTGCTCGAAGGCGTCGAGGACGCGGTCGCGTGCGGGAGCAGTCACGGCGACCATCCTACGGCGGAATCCTGGCGAGTGTACCGGCTGGACGGTATACTCGCCCCGTTCCTCTCCGTGAAAGGTCGTCCCCTGTGTCCGCGCGTACCGCTCCCGTTCCCGCCGTCGATCCGTCCGGCGCCGCCGACCGGGTCGGACGCCGTGCGTGGGTGGCCCTCGCGGTGCTGATGCTGCCGGTGCTGCTGGTCTCGGTCGACAACACAGTGCTGAACTTCGCGCTGCCCTCGATCGCCGAGAGCCTGGGTCCGTCGGGCACCGAGCTGCTCTGGATCGTCGACGCGTACCCGCTCGTGCTGGCCGGCCTGCTGGTGGCGATGGGAAGTCTCGGCGACCGCATCGGGCGGCGCCGCCTCCTGCTGGTCGGTGCGATCGGATTCGCCGTCGTCTCGGTCGCTGCCGCCTTCGCGCCGACCGCTGCGGCCCTGATCGGCGCCCGCGCCGCGCTGGGCTTCTTCGGCGCGATGCTGATGCCCTCGACCCTCTCGCTCCTGCGCAGTCTCTTCCCCGATCGCGATCAGCGCCGACTCGCCATCGCGATCTGGGCGACGGGCTTCGCCGTCGGATCCGCGATCGGCCCGCTCGTCGGCGGTGTGCTGCTCGAGCACTTCGCCTGGGGTTCGGTGTTCCTGCTCGCGGTGCCCGTGCTGCTGCCGCTGGTCGTGCTCGTGCCGATCCTGGTGCCGGAGTCGCGCGACCCGGAGCCCGGACCGGTCGACGTGGCGAGCATCCTCCTCTCCCTGGCGACGATGGCGCCGGTCGTCTACGCCGTGAAGTCGTTCGCCGAGCACGGAGTCGATGTGCCGGGCGCCGTGGCACTCGTGGTCGGAGTCGCCTCTGGCGTGCTCTTCGTGCGCCGGCAGCAGCGTCGCCGGTCACCGATGCTCGATCTGTCGCTCTTCCGCCGCGGGTCGTTCAGCGCGGCGATCGTGGTGAACCTGCTCAGCGTGACCGCGCTGGTGGGCGGGCTGTTCTTCCTCTCGCAGCACCTTCAACTCGTGGTCGGACTCTCGCCGCTGGCCGCGGGGCTCGTCTTGGTCCCGGGGCTCGCGGTGATGATCGTGGCGGGCCTGGGCGTGGTGCCGATCGCCCGGAGGGTCGCCCCGCGGATCGTGGTGCCGGCGGGCCTGGTGATCTCGGTCGTCGGCTACGTGCTGCTCGCGGTCGGCAGCGCGGCCCCCGGAGGCGCGTCGGCGCTCACCGTCGCCGTGGCCTTCGCGTTCCTCGGCCTGGGCATCGGCGCGGCCGAAACGGTGTCGAACGAGCTGATCCTCGCGAACGCGCCCGCCGACAAGGCAGGCGCCGCCTCCGCCGTCTCCGAGACGGCGTACGAGCTCGGAGCCGTGCTGGGCACGGCGACGCTCGGCACGGTGCTCACGGCCGTCTACCGCGGGGGAGTGGCCCTGCCGGAGGGCCTCGACGCCGCGCAGGCGCAGCGCGCGGGCGAGACCCTCGGCGGGGCCGTGTCGGTCGCGGGCGAGCTACCCGCCGACTCCGCCTCGAGCCTCGTCGCCTCGGCGGGCGCGGCGTTCGACGCGGGCGTCGGCTGGTCGGCGTGGCTGGGCGCGGGGCTCGTGCTGGCCGCCGCCGTGATCGGCGCCTGGCGGCTCCGCCGGAGCTGAGACGCCCCTCCTCCCTCTTGCGAGATGCCACTTGGGTACGCGTTCCTCGGCGTGTCGCGTACTCAAGTGGCATCTCGCGGCGGGGAGCGAAGGCGCGCGGGCAGAGGGGCGGGAGGAGTGCAGGGTGCGCTCGGAGCGGCCGACGGCGAGCATGAGGGCAACGGCGGCGGCGACGCAGCCGAGGATGAGGGTGAAGGTGACGTCCCAGCCGAAGGCGTGGACGACCAGCCCGACGCCGGTGGATGGGAGTGTCGTCCCGAGGACGTAGCCGAACAGGCCGGTGAGCCCGGCGGCGGTGCCCGCAACCTCGCGGGGCTGACGCCGAGGGCCTGGAGTCCGATCAGCATGACGGGCCGTAGATTAGCCCGCCGATCGCGCCCAGCGCCGAGAGCGAGACGTCGAGCGCGCCTCACGTCGGCAAGAGCGAGTATAGGAGAGGAGGACGGCCCCAGCCCCGACGAGGAATGCCACTCCTGCGGGCGAGCGGCGCCCGCGGAACACCCGGTTGCTGATCCAGCTGTAGAGCAGGGCGCCCGGGATCCCCGCGAGCTCGAAGAGTGATACGCCAGCGTTCCCCTCGCTCAGGCTCGCGGTGCGGACCTCGGCTAGGTAGGCCGGCAGCCAGACCAGCTCCCCCCTAGCGGAGCGTGTAGACGAAGACGTTCGCGAAGGTTAGGCCGATCATCGTCGAGTTGGACAGCACGTGCGTCCGGAGGAGCGCTCAGCTCGCGGTACTCCTCGATCGGCGGGAGGCCCTGCGACTCCGGAGTGTCCCGAAGGAGGCCGAGGGCGACGGCGGCGATGGCGAGGGCGACAATCGCGGGGAGCTAGAACGCGACAGTCGCCGACGAGCGCGAGGGCGGCCGCGGCGACGGCGCCGGAACCCGCTCCGCCGACGTTGTGCGCGACGTTCGAGAGCGCCGTCCGGCTGCCCCGCTCGGTCGTCGAGACACCGGTGCACGAGCGTGCGCCCGCAGGGCGGCCACCCCATCCCCTGGAAGAGGCCGTTGACCAGCATCACGAGCACGAAGATTGCGACAGGCCTTGACGGCGGGGAAGGCGGTGACCGCCAGGCTGGCGAAGGCCGAGAGGGGGGAGGACGAGCGGAAGGAAGAGCTGCGCGTCGCTGACCATCGCGCTGAGCAACTTCGATGCGCCGTAGGCCAGCAGGACACCGTTGGGGATCAGTCGAGGTCGACAGTGGCGAATCCGTGCTCGCGTTGCATCAGTGGGGCGACCAGAGGGGCGGAGTTTCAAACGAGGCCGAGGAAGATCGCGACGAGGACCCGGCGGCGCAGGCGCGGGTATCGGCGGGCCGCCTCCTCGGGAGCGAGGCGGGCGGGGAAGGAGGTGCGGAGAGGAGCATATGGCGACCGTCCGATTCGCAGATGAGGATGAATCAAGCACGTGGCGTGCCCGCCGCGCACTGGGCGGTCTCCGCGTCTCGTGCGGTCTCACTCGGGACGACGTTCCTCGGTGTTGCGGTGCCTCGCGATAGGTTTGGCGGCTGACGGTGCCCACGCGGTCCCTCCGTCGGCTACAGCAGACGGAGGAGATCGAGGCGTCGCAGTCGCACTGCTCAAGGAGCTTCCCAGGCATTCGAAGGGAGCCGTGCGTTCGCGCCGTGCGCAGGGCGTATGGTATTTGTCATGACGACGCCTCACGTTCCAGCAAGCCGAATTTCACTCTGGCGGTCCACTTCCTTGAGCCTGGCTTCTGCGGGCTTTATCACCGTCATTCTCTCTGTCGGTCTAGTGATTCTTGCTTGTGTAGTCGTCGGCCCAACAAGTAGACGGATCCGAGGGTATGACTACGACCTCTGGCATGCTCTTAGTGAGTACACATGGATCCTGGCCTATCTCATTCCGATTCTGCTGATAGCCGCTAGCGTGGGAGGTGTCATAGGGGGCTTGGTCTTCCAGTCGATCGGTCGGCGCGGACGACGCGAACGTGGTCGTCTGACCTTCAGCATGCTGGTCGGCGGCTTCTCGGCCGCGACTTTTGCCATTTTCGCGAGCATCCCGACCTTCTTGACGTCCCCGTCTGATGGGTTGACGAGCTACACTGTGTACTTCATCGTGGGACTTATTTTGCACACTACTACGCTGTTTTTTGCTGCTCGGAGAACTTTTTTGGTATCGGATCGGCGGGTGCCCAGAACCAGCAGTTGACTCAGCTGGACACCCGCCGAATTCACCGGCTCCTATTCGGTCAGAAAGAAACGTTGAAGCTTGTCGGAGGAATTCCGAAGAGACCGAGCGGGAAGTAGTCGTCGTTCTGATACGCCAGATATGCGTCGGCGTTTGAGTTGCCGTACCAGACCTGATGACGAGGCATCATGTCGTGAGTACCATAAGCTCTGCTTCCTCCGGGTTGCAAGACGACCGTGACTTGTCCGTTGATCGCAGGAGCCGGCCAATACACTGACGAAGGGATAGTTGCGTTGACAGCCATATGGAAGGAAGCGAAGGATTCCGACGAGTAGATGATGTTTGTCGATGCCCCGTTAGAGGACGCCGTTTCGGCTGCTTTTTGCCGACAGTTGTTTCCGCCGAGATCGCAGGCGTAGGCGCGCGACTCACCGATGCTCGGTGTGTGTGGATAGATCCCGTGGTTGCGCCCGAAAGTCACCGAGACCTGATTCTTCACGCGGTTTGAGCCGTTCAGGTCGAACCACTCTCTGCCGTCACCGTGAAGGAATATTGCTGGGCGCTGAAGGTCTCCCGAGAAACCGGGCATCCAGACCTTGTCATCGGGAATGTATTGTTCATAATAAACTTCCATCGGCTGGATATCATTACCGGATTGCGTCGACTGAGTAGTTTGATCGTCTTCCTTCTTTTCAGAAGAGCGTCCATTAGCGCTACGAGAATCCTTCGGGGTTCCGGCGCCCTCAATTGACAGGTCCGCCAACGTGTGCCCGCTCGTACCCACTGAAGCGACTTCTTGTCCAAGGCGGGTGCTATCGTTCTCGCCGTTGACATTATTTTTACCCGATTGACGATCCTCGCTCACCGGGTACCGAGTGAAGGGCAGTGTCACCCCTCCTGCCGGGCGTTCTGTGACGGCGCTCGGGTATGCGGAGCCTCCGCATTCTCTTCCGCCGTTAAGGGTAAGCGGTTCGACCTTGTACTCGTACTGTTTCGTCTCGTCGAGGTCGGTGTCGACGAATTCGCTCAGGCACGTTATCGCGATAGCCTCTCCTTTGGAAGGTGCGTCGGAAGTGAATGGATTCGTGACATAGCGAGTAACGATTCTGGGCGTTCGGACGTCGCTGAGCCAACGTACGTAGTGAGCACCGTTCTTTTCCTGTCCATAGACGACAGAGTCCCGGTCCGTCGAGGTCTCGTACTTATTGATTCGGAAAGGAAAAAAGTCCACAATTTTTCCGGAGCCATCGAGTGCAACTATGGCAGTCGCTTTCAGTTTCTCCGCGGGAAGAGAGATCGATGGCGAACTGGAGGATCCAAGAACCTGCTCCCCGATGCCCCGAGCCTCGTACTTGACCGCACCGTCGCGCTTTGTTAACGAGAAAGTAATTCGCGAATCTTTCAAGGTCGAGTCCGTTACGCGGAATTGTGGCGCTACTCCTCGTCGACTCATCGACGGCGGAATTGCAAAGGAAGCAAATGTCGAATTCGTCGCCTTGCCCGTTCCTATCATTCTGACGGATTGTGCTTCATTCCTAACCAGATTCAGATACGAGGATGCCGGGCTTGCTGTTCCCAGCGAGGTAGAGACGCCAGCTGGAATGAAGACCGCGTTGCTTCGAGCCGCCGCAAATGTTGCACGATGATGTGTGCTGGTTGGTCGGACGGGGCGGTCCAGAGGTCAAGGCCTGAGGAATGGGCAGACATTGCCCTGGTGGATATTCGCAGCCAGGCGGAGTCCCGCTCGCCTACATCGAAGGTTTCAATCTTCTTTTTCACCTCGTCTGCTGTGAATTGCGACAGATCAAGGGCGTTACCGATCTGAACGATGCCTGGATGGGTTTTTTCCTTGAGGCTCGAGTTAAGGGAGTTGTAGAGCTTTTGATTGTCCGATTGGTCGCCGACGATGAGGAGTGGCGCTTTGCGTTCCATTGCCAGAGCTGCGGCCATCGGAAGATTTTCCGCGGAGCTCGTTGCGGCGATGACGAGCTGCTCCTTCCTCGTGCTGAGGTCCCACATCTGACTCGTCCGGTCGTAGGCTCTGTCTGCGAGAATCGACTTATCGATCGTTGTCCCGGATTTCAATCCGCTGATGAAACTACTGGGGAAGGCGCGGGATGTTCCGTAGAGCCGCACCCTCGTCGTGTTCAGAGACGACATGCGAGCATTGGTCTGTGACGCGTCCGTGTCCGAATCGGTAACGATGAGCGACGCGTCCCACAGTGTTGCCATGACCGCCGCCTCGCGGACCATGTCGATCGAGGACGAAGGCACGATCACCGCTCGTTCCTCCGATGTGGCACGGCGCGTGCTATCGATCGCAGCAGACACTGCGGAGCCGATGGTGCCGGCGGATACGAATTGCCGAGCGGTCGTGGAAGCTGGCGCGGTCTCCCAGATGGTGGAGCCTGCGCCAGAGGTCAATACAGCCCGGCCGTCGTCGGTCATCGAGAGGCTTTTGCCCGAACCCTTCGTGTTGGTAGACCAGATCGCAAGGTTCTTTGCCGAGTAGATGACAAGGTTGCCGTCAGCCTGCGGTACCAGCCGTGCATGGGGGCTGCTGACGCCCGCTGCCCACATTACGTTTCCATCTGAGCTGTAAATGACCGGGTTGCCGTCCGACTGCATTGTTAGACGGAAAAAGCCATTTGGCGCCGTTATGGTATCACCATCGCTGAGTTCGTAGTTGACGGGTACGCTCCCCGAGAATGAATCTCGGATGTCACGAATACTCGTTCCGGTGTCCCACAACGGTTCTCCACCGCTGGCATAGAATACAAGGTTTCCATCGTCCTGCATCACGAGAGACCTCCCTGAACCGCGGCTTGATGAAGTCCATAGGACTTGATTAGACGAGGAGTAGATTACGAGATTTCCGTCGGTCTGAACTGCGAGACGAGCACCCGGGTTGCCGGAGGTAGCCGTCGCCCAGAGAACTTGGTTAGTCGTGGTGTAGACGATTACGGCATTGCCGTCGGCCTGCATTACCAACTTTGTGCGTGCGTTCGAGGAGGTCAGGCCATTGTTGCCTTTCAACTCGGCAGGTGCCTCGACGGAGTTGGTCTGAGTAGCCGCTGTTGCAGTTACAGGAACCAGTGTGATTCCGATGAGGAGGAGCGCAAGGCCCACTCCTACGGCGGTAGCGCGGTGTCTTTTCATGTTCTCCTCGTTCGGTCTGTTTTCGTCGGCGGGCCAGTGACACAATAACGAGGATTGCGCGGGTTCGCTGGCGAGTGTCGCGAAGGCCCGGACAGCGCCCACGAGTACGCTGAGGGGGTCTCTGACCCCGCACGCCTGAGGATCGACATGCCCCGCACTGTGAAGCTCGCCGTCATCCCCGGAGACGGGATCGGGCCGGAGGTGACCGCCGAGGCCGTGAAGGTCCTCGACGCCGTCACCGCCGCCTCCGACCTGGTGATCGAGAAGACCGTGTTCTCGCTCGGCGCCGCCCGCTACCTCGAGTCCGGCGACGTGCTCACCGACGAGGACCTCGCGGCGATCAGGGCACACGACGCGATCCTCCTGGGTGCTGTGGGCGGTGCGCCCGGCGACCCCCGGCTCAAGGACGCCGGCATCGAGCGCGGGCTGCTGCTGCGGCTGCGCTTCGAGCTCGACCACTACGTGAACCTGCGACCCACCCGCCTGTACGCGGGTGTGCGGTCGCCGCTGGCCGCCCCGGGCGAGGTCGACTTCGTCGTCGTCCGGGAGGGGACGGAGGGACCCTACGTCGGAAACGGCGGAGCGATCCGTCGGGGCACGGCGCACGAGATCGCGAACGAGGTCTCGGTGAACACCGCCTACGGGGTCGAGCGGGTGGTGCGGCACGCGTTCGAGCTGGCCCGCTCGCGTCGCTCGAGGCTCACCCTGGTGCACAAGACCAACGTGCTCGTCTTCGCCGGCTCGCTCTGGAAGCGCGTCGTCGACGAGGTCGGGGCCGCCTACGACGACGTGGCCGTCGACTACCTCCACGTCGACGCCGCGACGATCTTCCTCGTGACCGATCCTGCTAGGTTCGACGTCATCGTCACCGACAACCTCTTCGGCGACATCCTGACCGATCTGGCCGGCGCGATCAGCGGCGGCATCGGACTCGCAGCCTCGGGCAACATCAACCCCGACGGCGCGTTCCCCAGCATGTTCGAGCCGGTCCACGGATCCGCGCCCGACATCGCCGGACGACAGCTCGCCGATCCGACCGCCGCGATCCTCTCGGCGGCGATGCTGCTCGACCACCTCGGCCGCAGCGACGAGGCCGCCCGGGTCACGGCCGCGGTCACCGTCGACATCGAGTCGCGCGATGGAACCCCGCGCTCGACGGCCGCGATCGGCGACTCGGTCGTCGCCCGCCTCCGCTGACCCCTCGCAGAAGGACACCACCACGATGAGCACCGACTCCGCCCTGACCGACCTCGACTTCGAGGTGACCCCCGCCCCCTCCCCGCGATCCGCCGAGGAGCGCGCGCGCATCCTCGCCCACCCCGGCTTCGGCGTGCACTTCACCGACCACATGGTCGGACTCCGCTGGACCCGCGCCGACGGCTGGCACAGCGCCCGCGTCCAGCCGTACGGTCCCCTCGCGCTCGACCCTGCGGCCGCTGTCCTGCACTACGCGCAGGAGATCTTCGAGGGGATGAAGGCCTACCGGCACGAGGACGGCTCGATCTGGACGTTCCGGCCCGAGGCGAACGCGCGGCGTCTCCAGCGCTCGGCCCGCCGGCTGGCCCTGCCCGAACTGCCCACCGGGCTCTTCCTCGAGTCGCTGCGCCGGCTCATCGCCGCCGACGGCGACTGGGTGCCGTCCGAGCCCGAGACGAGCCTCTACCTCCGGCCGTTCATGTTCGCGCAGGAGGCGTTCCTCGGCGTCCGCGCGGCGGAGGACGTCGGTTACTACCTGATCGCGAGCCCGGCCGGCGCCTACTTCTCGGGAGGCGTCGCCCCCGTGTCGATCTGGCTCTCCACCTCCTACGCCCGCGCGGGCAAGGGCGGCACCGGAGCGGCGAAGACCGGCGGCAACTACGCCTCGTCGCTCCTGCCGCAGCAGGAGGCCGCGAGCCACGGCTGCGCGCAGGTGCTCTTCCTCGACTCGCAGGAGTCGCAGTGGATCGAGGAGCTCGGTGGGATGAACGTGGTGCTGGTGAAGAAGGATGGCACGCTCGTCACTCCGGAGTCCGACTCGATCCTCGAGGGGATCACCCGCGACAGCGTGCTTCAGCTCGCCGAGGACCGAGGTCACCGGGTCGAGCGGCGCCGCGTGAGCATCGATGAGTGGCGCGACGGGGTCGCCTCGGGAGACGTGGTCGAGGTCTTCGCCTGCGGAACCGCGGCGGTGATCACGCCGATCGCCGAGCTGAAGGGCGAGGGCTTCTCGGCCGGCCACGCGGGCGCACCCGCGGGCGAGCTGACGATGTCGCTGCGCGAGGAACTGACCGGCATCCAGTACGGACGCCGGGAGGACAGGCACGGCTGGATGACGAGGGTGGACGTATGAAGATCGCACGATTCGCGACGCAGCGCGACGGGGACAACGGGGGAGCGATCCACTTCGGGATCGTCGACGAGGACGACCTGGTCGTGCTCGCCGGAGACCCGATGTTCGCCGGATTCGACACGACGGGCGAGCGTGTCCCGATCGCGGAGGCGAAGCTGCTCGCGCCGGTGATCCCGCGCTCCAAAGTGGTCGGTATCGGCAAGAACTACGCCGACCACGCGGCCGAGATGGGTGGCGACGCTCCGACCGAGCCGCTGGTGTTCCTCAAGCCGAACACCTCCGTCATCGGGCCGGACGAGGCGATCGTGTTACCCGAGGACAGCCAGCAGGTGGAGTTCGAGGGCGAGCTGGCGATCGTGATCGGCGCCGTCGCCCGCAACGTCCGCGCGGAGGACTACGAGGACGTCGTGTTCGGCTACACGATCGCCAACGACGTGACGGCCCGTGACCTCCAGCGCTCCGACGGGCAGTGGACGCGGGCGAAGGGCTACGACACCTTCTGCCCGCTGGGGCCCGTGATCGAGACCGAGCTGATCTGGAACGAGAGCGCGATCGAGACCCGCGTCAACGGGCGGGTGCAGCAGTCGGGCAGCACGGGCGACATGATCCACGGGGTGCCCGAGATCGTCGCGTACGTCTCGCGGATCTTCACGCTGCTCCCGGGCGACGTGATCCTCACCGGGACCCCGGCGGGGGTCGGGCCGATCGCGAACGGCGACACGGTGGCGGTCGACGTCGAGGGGATCGGGACGCTGTTCAACCCGGTGGTCGTGCGGCGCTAGGGTCGACTGCCCGGAGGCGGCGCGGGCGGACCCGCGGGCCGGAGACGGACCGATCAGGCTCTGCGGCCGGAGGCGTCGGCAGCGTCCTCGCCGGGGAGCACGGTCTTCGCGCCTCCGGTGTTCGGGGTGTCGTCGTCTCGCTTTACCGAGCTCCCTGGCCGTGTCAAGCCGACGCTCTCGGCGGTCTGCGAGTCGTAGCGTCGAGCCATGACCTCCCCCCGCACCGACTCCGTCAACCGCATCGCCAGGGAGGACTTCGGCTGGTCGTCGCTGCTCCCCGGCCAGCGTGAGGCGATCGAGTCGGCGGCGTCGGGCCGCGACACGCTGCTGGTGCTGGCGACGGGCGGCGGCAAGTCCGCGGTGTACCAGATCGCGGGAGCCGAGCGCGGCGGAGTCGTCCTCGTCGTCTCTCCGCTCGTGGCTCTCCAGGCCGACCAGGTCGCCGCGATCGAGGCGGCGCCCGCGGCTCCGCCCGCCGTCGCGATCAACTCGTCCCAGGGCGCCGCAGCGGTCGCCCGGGCGTGGGACCGGATCGACGAGGGCGGGCCGCTCTCCGTACTGCTCGCTCCGGAGCAGCTGGCCAGGCCCGAGAACGTGGCCCGCCTCGCTGCCGCGGGAGTGTCGCTCCTGGTCGTCGACGAGGCGCACTGCGTCTCCTCCTGGGGCCACGACTTCCGCCCCGACTACCTCCGCTTGGCTGACGTGCGCGGCGAGCTCGGCGACCCGCCGGTGCTCGCGATGACGGCCACCGCCTCCGGGCCGGTGCGCGACGAGATCATCGAGCGGCTGCGGATGACCGACCCCGAGGTGCAGGTGCACGGCGTCGACCGGCCCGAGATCCGCCTGGTCGTGCACCGCCACGAGAGCGAGAACGACAAGCGCGCGGCGGTGGTCGAGGAAGCGCGCAGCTGGACCGCTCCTGGCCTGATCTACGTGGCGACCCGCAGGGAGACCGAGAGCTACGCGGCCGAGATCGCGGCGGAGGGGCGCCGGGTCGCGGCCTACCACGCAGGACTCACGGTCTCGGAACGGAAGGTCGTGCACGAGCAGTGGCGCGCGGGACAGCTCGACGTGGTGGTCGCGACGTCGGCCTTCGGGATGGGCATCGACCGGGCCGACGTGCGCTTCGTGCTGCACGCGACGACCACCGAGTCGCTGGACGCGTACTACCAGGAGATCGGCCGGGCCGGGCGGGACGGCGAGCCCGCGACCGCCGCCCTGCACTACCGCGCGGAGGACCTGGGGCTGCGCCGCTTCTTCGCCAAGCGCTCGGTCGACAAGGCGGCCCTGCGCGTGGTCTGGGCGGCCGTCTCGGGGCAGCCGGGGCTCGACTCCGCCGCGCTCGCGAAGGAGCTGGACAGGCCCGCACGCACGATCGCGCGCCTCGTGAACGACCTCGCGGACGCCGGACTCGTCGAGACCGGCTCGGGCCTGCGAGCGACATGCGACGTCTCCGGCGACGAGGCCGTCGACGCGGTGAAGGAGGCGCTCGCCTCGCGCGAGCGGATCGCGGAGTCGCGTCTGGCGATGATGCGCGCCTACGCCGAGACGACCCAGTGCCGGCGCCGGGTGCTGCTCGACTACTTCGGGGTGGAGTCGCCGGAATGGTGCGGCAACTGCGACGGCTGCGAGCGGCACGAGGCCGACGCCGACGCCGAAACGCCCCAGACCACCGAGGTGGATGCTCCGCTCAGGGTCGACGAGGCGGTCGAACACCGCGAGTGGGGCGCCGGCACCGTGATGAGCGTCGAGGTCGACCGGGCGACGGTCTTCTTCGAGTCCGAGGGCTACAAGGTGCTCTCCTTCCAAGCCCTCGCCTCCGGCATCCTCCGCGAGCACGCCTCCGCCTGACCCTGCTTCCCTCCCTGCTTTCCCGGCCGCGAGATGCCACGTGAGTACGTCCGACACGGCGTGTCGCGTACTCACGTGGCATCTCGCGGAGGGGAGGTCAGACCTTGGAGACGGCCGAACTCACGTCGGTGGGCTTCGCGTAGTCGCCGTCCGGGATCGCGCGGAGGGCCTCCAGGACGTCCCCGTCTGCTCCCTCCTTCTCGGCGGTCTCGACGATCGTGTCCTTCGAGGCGGGGTAGTCGATGCCCGAGAGGTACTTCTGGATCTGGATCGGGTTGGGGGCGTCCATCGTGCTGTCCTTTCGTCGCCGTGCTGAGTGTGACGAGTGCTCTTCGGCGAAGAGCCCGTCGAAGGCGTCGACGCGCCGGTCGGTGACCGTCGTGGGCGTCGCGCCGGGAGAGGACGCACGCGCCCAGCCAGGCCATCCGGTACGCGCGCCAGGCGCCCTCCGGGACGTCGAGCCCGGCGGCGACGTGCGGACGAGCACGTCGATCAGCGGCTGCTCGGATGTCCCCGCGAGCCCCCAGCGCCCGGACCAGCGGCGGCTGGTCACGGCGCGGCCGATCGGATGCGCTGCACCATCTCGGTCGTGGAGTGCTCGGAGACGTAGCCGACCGTGGTGACGGTGCCGCCGTAGGAGCGGACGACCGCCGCCTCCTGGAGCATGTCGGGGTTGTAGTCGCCGCCCTTGACGTAGACGTCGGGCCGTACGCGCTCAAGCAGAGGGATCGGGGTGTCGCCGCCGAAGAGGGTCACGAAGTCGACGCAGCCCAGCTCCGCGATGACTCCGGCGCGGTCGCCCTCAGGGTTGATCGGCCGGCCCTGGCCCTTCAGCCGGCGCACGGAGTCGTCGTCGTTCACCGCGACCACGAGCACGTCGCCCAGCTCGCGTGCCTGACGGAGGTAGGCGGTGTGGCCGCGGTGGAGCACGTCGAAGCAGCCGTTGGTGAAGACGACACGGCGTCCGCGACGGCTCTGCTCCGCGAGCACTTCGACAAGAGCCTCCTCGCCGAGCACGACGGCACCGGGGGCGGCGAGCGAGGCGAGCAGGTCGTCCGCCGAGCAGACCGAGGTGCCGGGGCGCTGGACGACCACGTCGGCGGCGGCCTGCGCGAGGTCGACGGCGGTGGCGAGGGAGCGGCCGGCGGCGAGGGCGAGGGTGGCGGCTGCGGCGAAGGTGTCGCCGGCTCCGGACGCCTGCTTCTCCTCCGCGGGCTGCGCGAAGGTGCGGCTGAGAGTGCCGTCGGCGTCGAGCGCGGTGGAGCCGTCGCGGTCGAGGGTGACCACGACATGCCGGGCCCCCGATCGTGCGCGCAGCTCCTCGGCGGCGCGTCGCACGGCGGCGGCCCGCTCGGAGCCGCGGCCGAGGGAGGCGCCGAGCAGCCGCTCCGCCTCCGCGGCGTTCGGAGTGACGAGGTCCGGCCGGGCGAAGGCCCAGTCGGCGAGGTCGTGCGCGTCGATCACGAGGAGCCCGGGCCGCTCGGCGGCGAGGACGCGCTCGACGGCGGCGCGGAGGATCCCGGAGCCGTAGTCGCAGACCAGCACGGCGTCGGCGCCCGCGGTGGCCGCTGCGGCGGCGTCGGCCAGCAGGGCGAGCTCGTCCTCGGCGGGGCGGTGCGGGCCGGAGTCGACGCGCAGCATCACGCTGTCCCCGCCGACCACCCGGGTCTTGATCGTGGTGGCGGCGCCGGTGCGCACGATCGCGGAGGTGTCCAGGCCCGCCCGCTCGAGCGCACGCACGAGGCGGTCGCCCTCGGAGTCGCGGCCGGCGACTCCGACCGCGCGGACCACGGCCCCCAGCGCGCGCAGATTGGCGGCGGTGTTGGCCGCACCGCCCGCGACGTCGACGACGTCCTCGAGCTGCAGGACCGGCGCGGGCGCCTCCCGAGTGACCCGTTCGGCGTCGCCGAGCCACCACGAGTCGAGGATCAGGTCGCCGATCACGGCGACCACCGGTGGACGCTCGTGGACGTGCGCGAGGAGCGCGCTCGCCCGCTGGAGCGCCGAGCCCTCGAGGCTCATCGAGCGCCTCCCGGGAGGACGGGGAGGCCGAAATGGACGACCGTGGTGGTGGTCATCTCGTCGAGCAGTTCCGGGCCGTAGCCGAAGCCGGAGCCGGAAGCGCCGCGGGGCTGCGCGCTGCCGCCCGGCGCGCCTCCGAAGACGCCGTTGACCTTGACCGTGCCGACGGGGAGGGTCGCGGCCGCGCGGTGCGCGTGCTCCATGTCGGCGGTGAGGATCGAGGCGGCCAGGCCGTAGGGGCTCGCGGCGGCGCGGGCGAGGCCCTCGTCGAAGGAGTCCACGACGGCGATCGGCGCGACGGGGCCGAAGGTCTCCTCCGTCATCACCAGCATCGACTCGGTGCAGTCGGCGAGGACGGTGGCGGGATAGAAGGTGCCCTCGCCCGGGGTGCCGCCGGTGAGGGCGCGGGCGCCGCTGCCGAGGGCCTCCGTGACGTGCTCGTGCACGGCGTCGCGCATCCGGGCGTCGACGAGGCGGGGGAGGGAGCCGGCGCTCCAGCGGTCGGCCTCGACGACGAGCGCGGCGGTGAACGCGTCGGCGATGTCGCGGTGGACGTAGATCCGCTCGACGGAGGTGCAGATCTGGCCGGCGTTGGCGAAGGCGCCCAGGGCGGCCTGCTCCGCTGCCCAGACCGGATCGACGTCGCGGTCGATGACGAGCGCGTCGTTGCCGCCGTTCTCGAGGATCACGTGCGCGCCGGTCACGGCGGCGACGCGGGCCAGCGCGCGGCCTGTGGCGGTCGAGCCGACGTGGGCGAGGACGTCGACGCCCTCGGTGCGCGCGAGCTCGTCACCGACCGTGCCGTTGCCCTCGACCAGCGTCAGCACGCCGTCCGGCAGCGCCTCGGCGAGGATCGACGTGAACAGCGCGCCCGTGCCTGGGCTGCGCTCGCTCGGCTTGTGCACGACGACGTCGCCCGAGACGATCGCGGCGCCGAGGAGGCCCGCGGCGACCGCCACCGGATCGTTCCACGGAGTGAGGGCGAGGACCACGCCGCGCGGGTGCGGGAGGGCCAGATCGACGTTGAGGGCGCCTCCGCGCAGGCTCTTCCCGCGGTGCAGCGGACCGAGCTCGGCGTACTGGAGCAGCGTGTCGACCCCGGCGCGGACGCCGCCGAGGGCGTCGCCCGCGGGCTTGCCCGTCTCCTGCGTGTTGAGGTCGGCGAGCTCCTGCTCGTGCTCGGCCACGCGGTGGGCGGCGGCACGGAGGAGGGCGCCGCGCTCGGCGGGCGCGGTCGCGGCCCACGCGGGGAACGCCTCCCGCGCGTGGCGGACGGCCGCGGTGGTGGCACTGGTGGTGATGTCGACGGTCACAGGCACCTCTCGGTCGGCGGCGCCCGCGGAGTGGCGGGCGCATCCGTCCGGTACCCGGGTGGTGCGGGCCTAGACACGAGACGGCGGGAATTCAGCGCTCGCGGGGGCGCGGTGCCGCCGGTCCGAGGATGGCGCGGAGGTTCCGCTCGTGCTTGCGCGCGAACTCCTCCCAGGCGAGCGGAGCGTTCCACTGCAGGAACGGCACCAGGTGCGGGAAGCCGAGCGTGATGGTCGTGACGGAGAAGAGGCGCTTGCGTCGCACGTCGTAGACGGTCAGTCCGCCGTAGCGGCCGGAGGTGGGCGTGATCCTGGCGATGTCGCTGACGGGGACCGAGCGCGGGCGACCCGCCACGGGGACGATGTCGAAGCGGTCGTCGCGGAGGGTGACGGAGAATCGCCCGATCCCGCTGGCCAGCCCGATCAGCAGGCCCCCGACGACCGTCAGAACGATGCCGGCGAGAAGCATGCCGGTCTCGCCCGGTCTCGTGATCGCCACTGCGGTCATCAGGGCGCTCACTGCGGCGACGAGGATGCCGGCGGTCCGGGTCAGAACGACCTGCCAGCGCCGGAAGGTGAGGACGACCGCGTCGTCCGCCGGGGGCTCGATCCGCTCGTCGGGGTGGGCGCGATCGCGGCGGCGGATGACAAGCACGACGGTCGCGGGAATGGCGACGGAGGCCGCGACCGCGATGGCCGCGGCCGGAAAGTGAGAGAACATCCGCTCAGAGTAGGGAGGAACCCGGTCGCGGTGTCGAGCGCGGGCGCGGGATCGGAGCCGGTGCGCGGTGCGGGGGCGGGAGACGCCGATCCGGCCGGTCCCCGGGGAATCGGCCGGTCGGGCGTCCACCACGGCAGAAGACGGCTCGTCCTCCGCACACCGGCGGCTGAGAGCAGGTCTCAGCCGCCGGTGTTGACGAGACCTGCTCTCCGCCGGCGGTGCTGGCCGCGCATCCGGTTTTGGATCGGGCTCCGCGGGGAAGTGGAGGAGTGCACCGTCCCCGGAGCCGCGCCCGCGCGCCTCCCGCACCAGAGAGGAACCCGCCGTGGTGGCCATCGCCCCCCTCCGAGAGCCCTTCGCCGGAGTCGAGAGGATCGCCGTCCTGCGCGGCGGCGGACTCGGCGACCTGCTATTCGCCCTCCCCGCCGTCGACGCGCTCGCGGCGGCGTATCCGGGGGCCGAGATCACGCTCCTGGGAACGCCCGCGCACCGGGTCCTGCTCGGTGGCGTCGGATCGCCGGTCGCCGACGTCGAGGTCCTGCCCGTCGCGCAGGGCGTCCGCGACGGCGAGGGAGAGGACGCACGCGTCGTCGAGGACTTCACCGAGCGGATGCGGGCGCGCCGCTTCGACCTGGCCGTGCAGGTGCACGGCGGCGGGCGCTACTCCAACCCGTTCCTGCTCCGGCTCGGCGCGCGGCACACGATCGGCTCGCGCACACCGGACGCGGAGGAGCTGGAGCGCACGATCCCCTACGTCTACTACCAGCACGAGATGCTGCGGGCGCTCGAAGTCGTCGGCCTGGCCGGTGCTCCCGCTGTCCGGCTGGAGCCGGCGCTCGCCGTGGACCCCGAGCGGCGCGACCGCCTGGCCGCCGCGCTGCCCGACGGCGGGCCGCTGGTGCTGATCCACCCCGGCGCGACGGATCCGCGGCGGCGCTGGCCGGCCGCCTCCTTCGCCGCGGTGGCGACGCAGCTGCTGGCCGACGGGGCGCGCGTGCTCGTGGTCGGGGACGACTCCGATGTGCCCGCGGCCGACGAGATCGTCGCGGGAGCACGAGGCGCCGTCTCGTGGGCCGGCGTCGTCGACCTGCCGGATCTCGCTCCGCTGCTCTCGCTCGCCGACCTGGTGCTCGGCAACGACTCCGGACCCCGGCACCTCGCCGCCGCGGTCGGCGCGCCGACGGTCGGCGTCTTCTGGGTGGGCAACGCGATCAACGCCGCTCCTTTGGGCCGCCAGCGCCACCGGGTGCAGGTGAGCTGGACCACGCACTGCCCGGTCTGCGGCGTGGACGCGACGCAGGTGGGCTGGACCGCCCCGCGCTGCGAGCACGACGTCACCTTCGTCGGCGACGTCCGCGTCTCCACAGTCCTCGACGACGTCCGCGCCGTCCTCGCGTCCACCCGCTGAACCGCGAGATGCCACGTGAGTACGCGACACGCCGGAGCGGGCGTACCCAAGTGGGCATCTCGCGGAGGGGATCCGAGGTGCGCCGAGGGGCAGGGGGTCAGGGCCAGGAGGGCTCCTCCTCGTGGGTGATGACGAGCTCGCGGACCTCGCAGCCGCGGGGCTGGCCGAGGACGAACATCACGGCGTTCGCGACGTTCTCCGGGTCGTTGAGGAGCGCGTCGGGGCCGGGCTTGTACTGCTCGTCGCGATCGTCGAAGAAGCGTGTCTTCATGCCGGAGGGGATCAGCGTGGTCACGCCGATCTCGCCCTTCGTCTCGGCCGCGAGCGCCCGGGTGAAGCCGAGCACACCGAACTTCGACGCGCAGTAGGCGGTCGCGTCCGAGACGGCTTTGAGAGCCAGCGAGGAGGCGACGGTCACGACGCGGCCGTGGGTCTCGGTGAGGAACGGCAGCGCCGCACGCACGACGGCAGCCGTGCCGAGGAGGTTGACCGAGATGACCCGCTCCCACTCCTCCGGCTCCACATCGACGAGCCGACCGCAGCGGTCGATGCCGGCCGCGGTGACGACGGCGTCGAGCCCGCCGTGCGCGCGAGCGATCTCGGCGACGGCCTTCTCGGCTTCGCGGGTCCGAGCCACGTCGACCTGGTAGGCGGCGACGCCCTCCGGCACGTCCGAGACGTCGCGGTCGAGCACGATCGGGGTGCCGCCGCCGGCGGTGACCGCGGCGGCGACGGCCGCGCCGAGCCCGGAGGCTCCTCCGGTGATCAGGACGCGGCCGAGGGGGGTGGGAGTGGTGCTCATGGTTTCCTTCCGGGGTGGCGTGCGGGCCTCGCGGGCCGCGGGTCAGCCGACGCGGGCGAGCGCGGCGGCGAGATGGGTGGTCGAGCGGCCGGGGTGGTAGGGCACGGTCAGCACACGGCCGCCCCACTGGGCCACGGTCGCAGTCTCGGGGAGGGACTCGGCGGAGTAGTCGCCGCCCTTTACCCAGACGTCGGGGCGGATGCGGCGCAGCGCCTCGTCCGGCGTGTCCTCGCCGAAGACCAGCACGGCGTCCACGCACTCGAGCGCGAGCAGCAGGTCGACGCGGTCGCCCTCGGGGATGATCGGCCGCGCGGCGCCCTTGAGGCGGCGCACGGAGTCGTCCGAGTTGAGGCACACGATCAGGCAGTCGCCGAGCGCCCGGGCGGCCGAGAGCGTGCGGGCGTGGCCGGCGTGCAGCAGGTCGAAGCAGCCGCCCGTCGCCACCACCGTGCCGCCCGAGGCGCGGACGGCCTCGGCGACGCGGAGGGCGTCGACTCCGCCGCCGCGGAGCGGTGCCGCGTCGGCCGGAGCGGCGAGGGAGGCGACTCCGCCCGCGAGCAGGTAGGCGCCCGCGTCGGCGACGGCCGCCTGGACCGCCTCCGAGGGCCCGGCGCCCCGAGCGAGCGCGACGGCGGCGGAGGCGGCGAACCGGTCACCCGCCCCGCACGGGTCGGTCGGCGGCACGGAGGCGGCCGGCACGACCACGGGCACGCCCGCGCCCCGCGCGCGCAGCAGCGCGCCGGAGGAGCCCATCGTCACCGCGACGGCGCCGCAGCCCCAGCGCTCGAGCAGCGTGGTCGCGGCATCGTCGGCGCGCGTGACTCCTCGGCCGGCCGCTCCCGAGAAGGCGCTCGCCTCGGCGAGGTTGGGAGTCGCCAGCGTGGTCGCGGCGACCGGCTGCGAGCCGTGCGGATGCGGGTCCCAGACCAGCGGGACCGTGAGCGCGTCCAGCGCGGCGCGCAGCGACGGCTCCTCGGTGAGGCGGCGGCCGTAGTCGGCGACGATCACCGCGTCGGCCTCCCGGAGGGCGGCGAGCATCGCGTCGCTCACGCCAGGGACCGGCGGAGTCCCGCAGCCGCGGTCGATCCGGACCACCGCCTGGCCGGAGGCGGCGACCCGCGTCTTCACGGGGGTCGGCGCGGAGGAGGGCCCGGCGACGACCCGGATGCCGGCGAGCTCGGCCCGCAGCTCCGCCGCGTCCGGGGCGGAGTCGGCGGCCAGCGCCGTCACCAGCGTCACGTCGTGCCCGTCGCGGGCGAGCATCCGCGCGACGAGTCCCGCGCCGCCGGCCCGGGCGCTGCGGGCCGACACGTCCACCACCGGCACGGGTGCGTCGGGGCTCAGCCGCTCGGCCGGACCGGAGAGGTCGACGTCGAGCATCACGTCGCCCACGACCGCGAGCCGCAGCCGGCTCACGAGGCGGCCGCCGTCCGGGCGCGGATCCGATGCTCGAACGCGCGGCACAGCGCGTGCACGAGCACCAGCTGCGCCTCCTGGACGTTGGCGCCGTGGCCCTCGAGAGCGATCGACTCGTCGCACAGCTCGGTGAGCGGGTTCGGTCCGCCGCCGGTCAGTGCCCAGGAGCGGGCGCCGGCGGCGCGGGCGGCCTCCGCCGCATGCAGGAGGTTGGCGCTGCGCCCGCTGGTCGAGAGCAGCACCACCACGTCGCCGGCGCGGGCGTGCGCAGTGACCTGGCGTGAGAACACGTGGTCGAAGCCGTAGTCGTTGCCGATGGCGGTGAGGCTCGAGGTCTCGGCGTGCAGCGAGATCGCCGAGAAGGGGATCCGGTCGCCGTCGAAGCGGCCGACCAGCTCCGCGGTGAGGTGCTGCGCCTCCGCGGCCGAGCCGCCGTTGCCTGCGGCGAGAAGGCGGGCGCCGGAGTGCAGACGGTCGGCGAGGTCGACGCCCCAGGCGGCGATCCGCTCGGAATGGTGCTGGAGCTGCGCGACAGCGTCGACCGCGAGCGCCACGTGGTCGTCGACGAGGCGCCGGGCGGCGTCCGTCGGAGTGTCCAGAACGGTGTCGATGGTCATCGTCGCGGAGCCGCCTTCCGGGTGGTGGGGGATGAGGGGGCGCTCGTGGCGCCGGTGAGGACGGCCTCGTCGCCGATCGCGGCGAGGGTCGAGCGGTAGGCGCGCTCGGTGTCCGCGGCGACGCGGTCCCAGGAGTAGCGGGACTCCACGCGCTCTCGGCCGGCGGCCCCGTAGCCGCGGGCCCGCTCGGGGTCGGCGAGCAGCGACGCGAGGGCGGCGGCCAGGGCGCCGGGGTCGCGCGGAGGCACGTGCACCCCGGTGACGTCCTCGACCACCGTGTCGATCAGTCCGCCGACCGAGGAGGCGACCACCGGCACGCCGCACGCCATCGCCTCCAGCGGGGTGATGCCGAACGGCTCGTACCAGGGTGCGCAGACCACCACGTCGGCCGAGCGGAGCATCGCGGGCATCGCCGTCTGCGAGAGCTGGCCGACGAAGTCGACGCGGTCCGCGACTCCGAGGCTCGAGGCGACCGCGTGCAGCCGCTGGTACTCGGGGTCGGCCGTGAGAGCGTCGCCCGAGCCAGAGCCACCGACGACCACGAGCTCGGCGTCGTGCCCCGCCTCGACGAGCCGCGCCAGCGCCTCGATCGCGATGCCCATGCCCTTGCGGGGCACTAGGCGCCCGATCGTCATCAGCCGGGCGCGCTCGCCGCGCGGCGCGAGGGAGCCCCGCACCGAGAACCGGTCGATGTCGACTCCGCAGGGCACCACAGAGATGCGCGCCGTCGGCACCCCGAGGCCCTTGAGCTCGAACGCCTCGTCGGAGCAGGTCGCGACGATCCCGTCGGCCCGCTGGCCGACGCCCGGCTCGAGCCAGGCGCGCTCCTCGGGGCTGGTGTCGAGCGCACCCTGTTGCCGGCGTTTGACCACTCCGAGGGCGTGGAAGGTGTGCACCACCGGAACCCGGCGTCCGGTCGCCCGCTCCACCTGCTCGGAGGCGTCGAGCGCGGCGACGCCGGACATCCAGAAGTGGCTGTGCACGAGATCGGGCCGCTCCTGCAGCCACTCCTCGGCGAGGTCGATCGCGAAGTCGCCCATGAACGGCAACAGCTCGTCCTTCGAGACGCGCCTCGGCGGTCCTGCGTCGATGTGCACCACCTCGACACCCGAGGCGAAGGGCACGCGGCGGGGGAGGGAGGGGTCGTCGCGGCGGGTGTAGACCACCACGCGGTGCCCGCGGCGGGAGAGCGCGTCGGCCAGGGCCGCGACGTGCACGTTCTGGCCGCCCGCGTCGACTCCGCCGAGTGTGGCGAGCGGGCTCGCGTGCTCCGAGACCATCGCGATGGTGAGCGGTCGGGCGGCGCGCAGGTGCTGCTTCATCGGGTGCTCCCTTGCAGAGTGGGGGCCGGCGTCGAGCGGCGACGCGGGAGGTCGGCGAGCAGCTCGTCCCAGTCGCGGTGGAATCGGGCGAGGCCGTAGCGGGCGAGGGCGGCCTCGCGGGCCACCGCTCCGGCCCGCGCGGCGAGCTCCGGGTCCTCGACGAGCCGGCGGGAGGCGGCCACGAGCTCCTCGAGGTCGTTCGAGATCGCGCCTGCCTCGGGAGGCACGGCCCGGCCCGCCTCGGTGACGTCGAGCGCCACCACGGGCATCCCGAGGTGCATCGCCTCGAGCAGCGCCAGGCCGAGCGAGGTCCAGCGGAACGGGTGCAGGTACACGCGGCGGCGGGCCAGCGCCGCGTGCATCGCCTGCGTGCGCACGTCGCCGAGCACCGTGACATCGGCCAGGCCGGGCAGCGAGGGGAGTTGGTCGGTCTTCATCCCGAACACGTCGAGCGGAGCGACCGCGGCGAAGCGGGGGAGCAGGTCGGTGCCGGCGACCCGGCCGCGGCGGACCGGCTCGTTGACGACGACTCCAACGTGCGCGAGCTCGCCCGTGTAGAGCGGACCGGGGTCGTGGATCCCGTGCTCGATCACGGTCGTGCGCGTCGAGCCGGTGTCCCACATCAGGGCGTTGAAGTGGCTGACATGCACGATCAGCAGGTCGTCGCGATCGGCGAGCGGATGCCGGTTGTCCGGCACGTCGCCGCGCGGGGTGTTGTGTTCGACGTAGACGGCCGGCACGTCACGGCCGAGCCGGCGGCCCAGCAGCCGCTCGGCCTCCGCCAGCTCCTCGGGGCGCTGGAGGAGCACAGCGTCGACGTCGGTGTCGTGCAGTTCCTCCGGTGGGATCTCGACGGCGTTCGGCCAGTCGCGGCCCCCCGTGCCCAGGCCCCAGCCGTCGCGGGCCGGGGTGGTCGGCAGCAGGGAGGTGTGCGCGCCGCGGACGAAGGCGTCGGCCCAGCCGCCGTGCACGTGCCAGAGCAGGATCCTCATGCCATCGCCTCTCTCGGAGCAGTCGTCTGTCGGAGTCGGAGGGCGGCGGCGACCGCCTCCTCGGCGCTCACCCCCGTGAGGCAGGGGTGGCCCGGGACCGGGCAGACCTGCGCGCGTGAGCCGGCGCACGGCGCCTCCTGATCGCCCAGCAGCACGACCGGGACCCCGTAGGGCGCCCAGCGCACCGCCGGGACGACCGGCGCGAACAGGCTGACGACCGGGGTGCCGACGGCCGCGGCGAGGTGTGCCGGGCCGGTGTTGCCACTGATGACCACGTCGGCACCCGCCAGCACCTCGGCCGCGCCGGCGAAGTCGGTCGCTCCGCCGAGGTCGACGCCCCGGGCTCCGGCGACGTCGGCCGTGAGGGCACGCTCGCCCCGGCCGCCGGTGACGACGACCGCGAGGCCCGCGTCGGCCAGCAGCTCGACGGCGCGCGCCGCGCTCGCCGCGGGCCACATCCGGGCCGGCACTGCTGCTCCGGGATGCACGACCACGTACGGGCCGATCCCCTCGAGCGCGGCGGGCAGGGCGCCCTCGCGCCGCACGCGGAGCCGGCCGTCGTCGCCCGCGGGCATCGTGAATCCGGCAGCCGCGGCGATGGCGAGGGCGCGCTCGGGCTCTGGCTGGTCCTCCTCGAGCGTCTCGCCGGGCACCAGCCGCACATCCAGCAGAGCGCCGGCGAAGTCGACCGAGGCGCCGGTGATTCGCTCGACTCCGCACAGGCGCAGGAGCAGCGCGAGCGGGAGCGGCGACTGGTGGAAGGAGGTGAGGATCACGGCTTCGTCCGGAGCGAACTCCTCGACGATCGCGCGCAGTTCGGCCACGAGCGCGGCGTCGACGGGACGCGAGGCGTCGCCGATCCAGGGGCACCACCAGGTGCGCACGGCCGTCGGCCCGGGCAGCAGCGCCGCGGCGGGCGCGCCCTGCGGACCGCTCAGCAGCAGCACCTCGGCGCCGTCCGCGATCGCGCGCACCGCGGGTCCGCAGAGCAGCACGTCTCCCGCGCTGTCCAGGCGGGCGACGAGGACGCGGCGGGTCACTCGGAGTCCCCGTCGGGCTGCATCGCCAGCAGCAGCTCGACGGCCTCGAGGAGGGTCGCGGCGCAGAGCGGAGCGGCGGCCACTTCCTCGCCGCGGGTGGTCGGGGTCGGCACGAGCACGCCGCGGGCGCCGGCCGCCGTGGCGGCTCCCACGTCGGCGCCGATGTCGCCGATGACGGCGAGGGAGTCAGCCGGCAGCCCCAGCGCCTCGGCGGCACCGAGCACCATGCCGGGCGCGGGCTTGCGGCAGGTGCAGCCGTCCTCGGGGCCGTGCGGGCAGAGCATCCAGACGTCGAACCCGCCGAAGAGCTCGTCCACGCGGCGGTTCACCGCGTCGGCCTGCGCGCGGTCGATCAGGCCGCGGGCGATGCCGGACTGGTTCGTCACCACTCCCAGCGCCAGCCCCGATTCCCGCGCCCGCTCGACCGCGTCGAGCGCGGTCGGCATCGGAGAGACCTGCGCCGGGTCGCCGTTGTAGGGCACGTCGACCACAAGCGTCGCGTCGCGATCGAAGAGGATCCCGCGCAGCCGCGGAGCCCTCTCGCGATCGATGGCGCCCTCGGCGCTCCGGATCAACGAGTCGTTCACTTCTTCCTCGTACCCCTCGTCCGCCGCGGTAAACCCCCTCGCCCCGAAGTCGGCGCGGCCGGGCGCGTCGCCCGCTCGATCCGCGACGGCCGCGTCTGAGACCCGCCGACCGGGGTACGGGGGAGCCGACAGGAAGGAGGCGCCGTGCGCCCTCTCACCGCCCCGGACGGGACTCCGGAGATCCTCGCGCTGCGCGCCCTCAAGCTCGGCGACCTGCTGGTCGCGGTCCCGGCGTTGACGGCGCTGCGCCGCGGCTTCCCCGAGCACCGGCTGATCCTGGCCACGACGCCGTGGCTCGAGCCGATCGTCGACCTGGTCGCGGGAGTGGACGCCCTGGTGCCGACGCTGCACGGCCTCGACGATCCGCTCCCGATGGCGGTCGGCCGTGTCGAGCTCGCGGTCAACCTGCACGGCAACGGAGCGGAGTCGCGGCTGCGGCTGCGCGAGACCGCCCCCGAGCGCACGCTCGAGTTCCGGGTGCCGGCGCTCGACCCGGGCGCCGGCCCCGGCGATCCTCGTCCGCTCTGGATCGATGGCGAACTCGAGCGCGCGCGCTGGGCCCGCCTGGTGAACTCGATCGGCCTCGACGCCGACCCCGAGGAGGTGGCCATCACCGTCCCGGAGGCGCCCGCCCCGGTCGCCGGCGCGGCCGTCGTGCACATCGGCGCCTTCTACGGCTCGCGGGAGTGGCCCGCCGAGCGCTTCGCCGCCGTCGCCCGGTCGCTGGCCGACGCCGGTCACCGCGTCGTCTACACCGGAGGCGCGAGCGAGGCCGACCGGGCGCGCCGGGTCGCCGAGCTGGCCGGCACCGGTGAGGCCCTGGCCGGCGTGCTGACCCTCAGCGAGTTCGCCGCGGTCGTCGCGGCCGCCGAGGTCGTTGTCACCGTCGACACAGGAGCCGCGCATCTCGCCTCCGCCTACGGCATCCCCTCGGTCGTGATCTTCGGGCCGGCACCGCCCGAGGCGTGGGGGCCGCCGGCGACCGGCCCGCACCGTGTGCTGACCGACGCCTCGCTGCGCCGGGGCGATGTCTTCTCGGCCGAGCCCGATCCGGCGCTCCTCGCCGTCCAGGTCGACGACGTGCTCGAGGCCCTCGCCTCGCTGCCGACCCGTGCCGCAGCCCACCTCAGGCGGTCTTCAGCTGCGCCGTCGGGCGCACCGGAGTGACGGTGGCCACGCGACTGCGGGACGTCCGCGGCTGATGGCCGGGCGCGGATGCACCGAGCCGATCGGCGAGCTGGGCGAGGATCCTGCGCTGCAGCCGCGAGACCTGCATCTGCGTGGTTCCGAGCGCGTCGGCGATCTGCTGCTGCGTGCGCTCCTCGACGAAGCGCATCCGGAGCAGCTCGCGCTGCCCGTCGTCCAGCTCGGCGAGCGCCTCGGCCAGCCCGTGCCGCCGGTCGATCTCGAGCAGGCGGGCGTCCTCGCCGCCGATCGTCTCGCCGAGGCTGACGCCGCCCTCGCCGACGCTCTCGTCGAGCGAGAGCGGGTGCCCGGCCGAGCGGGCGTCCGCCACCTCTGCCGTCTCGACGCCCAGCCGGTGGGCGATCTCGTGGTCGGCGGGGTGTCGGCCGAGCTCCTGGGCGAGCTCTGCGGCGACGACGGCCGAGCGGCGGTGCAGCTCCTGCACCCCGCGGGGCGGGCGGATCATCCAGCCCAGGTCCCGGAGGTGGCGCTTGAGCTCGCCGGTGATCGTGGGCACCGCGTAGGCGGCGAAGCTCTCGCCGCGCTCGGGCGTGAAGCGCCGGGCGGCCTTGACGAGCCCGACGTAGGCGACCTGGCGCAGATCCGCCCAGTCACCGCCTCCGCGGGAGACCCGCCGCGCCATGGCCTCGGCGAGCCCGAGGTGGTCCAGCACGATCCGCTCGCGGATCCGCTCGCCTTCAGCGCCCTCGGCGCCGGCCGCGGCGTGGAAGAGCGAGAGTGTGCGGGCGTCCTTCTCCTCGCGGGCCGATCCGGTGGGAGTGGCCGGGAGGTGCGTGCTGGTGTCGAGATCGATCGTGCTCATCCGTGCTCCTTCCGCGCATGCCTGCGCTCGAGTCCGGCGCGGCGTGCGGTGCGGCGCTCGGACCCTCTCGACGCGAGGCCCAGGGCACAGCGCACCACTGCTCCTGCTTCTCGGGGAGTCCGTTGACGCGGAGCAGTGCTTCGCGGTAGAAGGCGCGTCCCCCATCTCGGGGTGGCATCGCCCGCCAGCCCGGCGCCGGGGGGCTGCGCGCCGGTAGGATCTGGCGCGTATGTCTGAGCTCACTCCGCCCCTGGATCGCGCGAGCGACGCGCACCCGTTCACGACCGCGACGGGGAGCGACGTCCGCGTCCGTTTCTGCCCGTCTCCGACCGGAACGCCGCACGTCGGCCTCATCCGCACCGCCCTGTTCAACTGGGCCTACGCGCGGCACACCGGAGGCACGTTCGTGTTCCGCATCGAGGACACCGACGCGGCTCGTGACAGCGAGGAGAGCGTCGAGCAGATCGTCGACGCGCTGCGCTGGCTGAGGCTCGACTGGGACGAGGGCGTCGGAGTCGGTGGCCCGCACGGTCCCTACCGCCAGTCCGAGCGCACCGGCGTCTACCGCGACGTGATCGAGCGCCTCCTCGCCTCGGGTCACCTCTACGAGAGCTACTCCACGGCCGAGGAGATCGACGCGCGCAACGAGGCCGCCGGCCGCGCGAAGCAGCACGGCTACGACAACCACGACCGCTCGCTGACCCCGGAGCAGCGCGAGGCGTTCCGTGCCGAAGGCCGCGCCCCGGCTCTGCGCCTGCGCGTGCCGGACGCCGATCTCTCCTTCGACGACCTCGTCCGCGGCCCGATCACGTTCCCGGCGGGCTCGTTCAGCGACTTCGTCGTCGTGCGCCCCAACGGCCAGCCGCTCTACACGCTGGTGAACCCGGTCGACGACGCCCTCATGCAGATCACCCACGTGCTTCGCGGCGAGGACATCCTGCCCTCGACCGCCCGCCAGATCGCGCTGTACCACGCGCTGATCGACATCGGAGTGACGACCTTCGTGCCGCGCTTCGGCCACCTCCCGTACGTCATGGGCGAGGGCAACAAGAAGCTCTCGAAGCGCGACCCGTCCTCGAACCTGTTCCACCACCGCGACCGCGGCTTCATCCCCGAGGGCCTGGTGAACTACCTCGCACTGCTGGGCTGGTCGCTGACCCACGACCGCGACGTCTTCTCGATCGACGAGATGGTCGCCGCGTTCGACGTCGCCGACGTGAACCCGAACCCGGCCCGCTTCGACCTCAAGAAGGCGGAGTCGATCAACGGCGACCACATCCGCCTCCTGCCCGTCGACGACTTCACCGAGCGCACCGTGCCCTACCTGGTCGCGGCGGGCGTGCTCGCAGGCGAGCCGACCCCCAAGCAGCGCGCGGTGCTCGACGCCGCGGCGCCCCTCGTGCAGGAGCGGATCGGCCTGCTCGGCGAGGCGCCCGGCATGCTCGGCTTCCTCTTCACCACCGCCGATGCGCTCGCCTACGACGAGGACGCGCTGAAGGGCCTGCCCGCGAACGCCGGCGAGGTGCTCGCCGCCTCGATCAGCGCCCTGTCGGAGGTGCCGGAGGGGGAGTGGCTGACCGCCGTGATCCAGGAGGCGCTCGCCGCCGCGCTGATCGAGGGCCTGGGCCTCAAGCCCCGAGTCGCCTACGGGCCGCTGCGCACCGCGATCTCGGGCCGCCGCGTCTCGCCGCCGCTGTTCGAGTCGATGGAGATCCTCGGCAAGCAGGAGTCGATCGCGCGCCTGGACCGCCTCAGCGCCTCCCGGCCGGTCTGAGCATGGCGGAGGCGATCGGAGGCGGCGAGTACGACGTCGTCGTCATCGGGGGAGGCCCCGCCGGGCTCTCGGCCGCGCTCAACCTTGTCCGCGCGCGCCGCAGCGTCCTGCTGTTCGACAGCAACCGCCCTCGCAACGCGGCCACCCTGCACTCGCACGGCTTCCTCACCCGCGACGGCATCTCACCCCTCGAGCTGCGCCGTCTCGGCCGCGAGGAGTTCGAGGGCTACGAGGCCGCCGAGGTGCACACCGCCCTCGTCACCTCGGTCGAGCGCTCCGGAGGCGAGTTCGTCGTCTCCGCGCGCGGCGTGCGCGGCGCGGCCGACCGCTCCGTCGTCGCGACCGCCGTCGTGGTCGCCGCCGGCCTCAGCGAGAGACTGCCCACGCTGCCCAGCCTCCGCGCGTATTACGGCACCGCCGTGCACAGCTGCATGGAGTGCGACGGCTACGAGAAGGCGGGGGAGGCGCTCGCCCTGATCGGCGAGACCGACGACCTCGCCGAGCGCGCGATGCTGCTCTCGCAGTGGTCGACCGATCTGATCGTCTTCACCAACGGCATCGGAGTCGTCAGCGACTCCGACGAGTCCCTGCTCGGCTCGATCGGCATCCGGGTCGAGCGCCGCCCCGTCGCCGACCTCGCGGGCGAGCGCGCCGAGATGACCGGCGTCCGCCTCGTCGACGGCGATGTCGTCCCGCGCACCGGCGCCTTCGTCCGCCCGATCTGGGTCCCCGTGCTCGACTACCTCGACGCGGCCGGCCCCGAACGCGACGCCGACGGCTTCCTCCGCGTGGATGCGGGCGGCCGGACGACCGTGCCCGGCCTCTACGCCGCCGGCGAGGTCACCGCACCGGGCCCGCAGCAGCTGATCGTGGCGGCGGGCTCCGGCGCACAGGTCGCCTCGGCGCTCAACCGCGACCTCGTGCGCGCCCGCCTCGGCGAGGCCGCCCCGGAGTCGGAGGGCACGGTCGTCCGCGGCTCGATTTGAGCGGGATGCCTGCGTAGGGTACTGTCGTACCTCGGCGCTCGGGTCCTGATCCGGCTGCCACGTGGTCCCGGCCTCAGCTCCGGATGACCATTGGGGTATGGTGTAATTGGCAACACGGCTGATTCTGGTTCAGTTGTTCTTGGTTCGAGTCCAGGTACCCCAGCCACATCGTAGTTACTCAAAACCCGGTCAAATGAACTGAGCTCGTTTGGGTGTAAAGCTAAATTCCCCGCCTGTGCGCGGGGAGTTTTATTTTGCGTCGGCGTGCTGTTCTCGCGCGCGAGCGCGACGCGGCCGTGAATCTCACGGATTCGCGCATTCGGGTCTTGACGCTCCACTTTGATCTTGATCCCCTCGTCTGTCGCGTAGGCAACGAGGCAATTGAAGTAGGCGCTGAGGAGGTCCCGTCGGACCGCGTCAGTGGCGCGCTCGTAGAGTGAGCCTGGGCCGACGAGGAGCTTCAGGAAGCTGAGAATGCCCTCTGCCGTGTATTGGAGTCGGTCGATCGTGAACTCGAGCTTCTCTTCGACGGCCGCGCGTTGCATCGCAGTCTTTTTGATGCGTGTCCGGATCTTGCTCATGGGGAGCGCGCCGGTTGTGGCGAGCTCGATGAGGCGCTCCTCTTGGGCTTCGAGCTTGTCGAGTTGCCTCTTGAGTTGAGTTCGGGTGTCGCGGTCCTGCGCAAGGATGTTCGCCACGGAGCCGTTGACGGCAGCCTAGATACCGTCCAGAACGTCTTCCGCGAGTCGCTCTTGGGCCACGGTGGGGATGATGGCTGCTTCGATCTCTTCGACCCGACCATTCACCATCGAGCAAAGTCGACGCTGGTGGGCGGCACAGATGAGGTATTCGTAGGTCCCGCCACGGCCGGTGGTTTGGGAGTAGAGCAGTCGGCTACTGCGGGGGTGCGAACGGTGGGCGGTCGGCTAAAGAGCGACTAGAGGTACTCGAAGGACGTCGTCTACAACAACTTTGTCTTCCCCGATTTCGACGCCTAGGCGGGCGACGAACTCACAATGCTGGCTGGCGCAGTGCTGACTGCTCGGGCGAGCCACCCCGATAGAGCCCTTGAATGGCGTTACGACGATGCCACGCGCTCTCCGCGAGGCCCACTCAGAGCTCGACGAGCGACTCGCGAGGTTGTATCGCGCAGCACCCTTCGGCGATGTCAAGTCGTCTAAGCAACGGCTTCGTCGAGGAGTAGCCGCTCGAAGACTTCGCGGGGGGTTCGGAAGCCGAGGGTCTGCCTGGGTCGGTCGTTGAGTTCGTCGGCGATCGCGTTGAGGTAGGGCTGGTGGTTGGTGATCTCGATGCCCTTGGGGAGGTATTCGCGGATCAGACCATTGGTGTTCTCGTTCGAGGGCCGCTCCCACGGGGACCGCGGGTGCGCGAAGTAGACGGGCAGCTCGGTGGCGAGGGTGAGCTGCGCGTGCCGGGCCATCTCGGTGCCCTGGTCCCATGTGAGGGAGCCGCGCAGATGCGCGGGCAGATCGTCGACCCGGTCGATGAGAGCGTCGGCGACGCCGTCGGAGTCTTTTCCGTCGGGTAGTCCCAGGATGATCGCGAAGCGCGAGTGCCGCTCCACCAGGGTGATCGCCGCGGTCTTGCCGTGCGCTCCGATGATCAGATCTCCCTCCCACGCGCCGGGAACACGCCGGTCCGACGCCTCCTCGGGCCGGTCATCGATGGAAACCATGCCCACAATGCGTCCGCCGGTGCGTTCCCCGAGCGGCCGGCGTCGCTTGCGGGTCGTCTGTTTCGAGCGCAACAGGATGCCTTCGCGGGCGAGTTCGCCCTTGGGGTGGGCGTAGATCCATCGGTAGATCGCCTCGTGGGACACGGTGCGGCCTGCGGCGTCGGGTGAATGCGTCATCGTGTCAACGCTCGCGTCCGCCGCCTCCAGGCGCAACCGGCCCGCGATCTGCCGCGGCGTCCGCGAACGCTTCAGATCCGCTCGAACCCGCGCCGACAGCACAGAATCGGCATCGATCAGTCGCTCCTGCGGACGGGCTCGCCGCTTGCGAGCCTTCGTCTGCGCCGAGACGGGCTGATACCCGCGGGTCTTGAGCGAGTTCCGGCTCCGCTCACGCCACACGACCGTCCGGTCGCGGTCGATCAACTCGGCGATCTCCCGATCGCTCAGCCCCTGCTTGATCCCGACCGCGATCTGAGCCCGATCCTCAAACGACAACTGCCGACGCACCACCAGCAACCCCCTCCGTTGCTACGACGCTATGACACCGCCTTCCGCTCCACCGGGGAGCGCGTCGCGCACCTTTTGGAACTGCATCAAGTGCGTGAGGTGGGACTCCTTAGTCGATCGCGCGCTCGCAGACCGCGCTAGTGATCGTATCGGCGTGCTCGACACGCCGAGAGTAAAAACAGACGCGCCATCTACTGACCCGCGTATACTCTGGGCTTATGACCGCAGAAGATGACGCTCTCTCCGCACTCCAGGCTTCCACGCTCCTCGATGTCCTGAAGTGGGGGGCGCCGGTGGCGTTCGAGGCGACGGATCAGCTCTACGACGAAAACCAGGGCCACGACCAAGGTGTCGTAGGCTACCTCAACTTCAAGCACCTACGGGATCTCGTCGACCGGGCGACCTCCAACGGGCGGTTCAAGCTGGGTGAGGGACTCGACAGCTTCGGTGGGGACGTGCTCGCGCGCGGGATTACGCCGGAGGCATTCAACACGATGCCGCGTCTGGCGGCGGATGCCGTCAGGCGTCGGGACTACAAGCAGTCTCCTGGGTGGGCGGTGGAGGGCTACCGGGTGCTGTTGCAGTCCTACCCCTTCGGCAAGGTCGACGACATCAAGTGGGTGCAGCGCAGCGACGCGAAGAGGCGCGTCGCGGACCAACTGTTCGTCGGCGACAACACGCTCTTCTCCGACGAAGAGTTTGGGCTCGAGTCCATCCCGGGTATCCCGGACGACGACGACTTCACTGGCGTGACGCTGATCGCGGCCCATGCCTTCAACCCGACCACCAAGCAGTTCGAGCTCTACCTCGGCCAAAGCAAGAACCCGGAGCATGCAGACGATTCCTGCTGGCACTGGAAGAAGTTGCTGCTGTCCGGCGGTACCCCGGCGGGTGCCGGTGGAATTCCCGTTGCGCCCACGATGCCGAACGGTGGCGCTTCGACGGAAGTCGACGATGTGCCGGTGCGGATCAAGCGGACGGGTGCGGGCGAAGGGTCGGGCGCGGCAAATGGTTGAGGTGCGCCGGCCGTCCCAGACGCTTGCCGCCGCAGCCTCGTTCTTCAACGGTGAGCGCCTCACCATGGCACGCCAGCTCAAGAGACTCAAGAAGTCCCACCTCGCGACCCTCATCGAGATGTCGCCGGCGTCCGTGACGGCCTGGGAGAGCGGCGCCAAGCAGCCCAACCGCGCGACGGTGGCCAAGCTCGCGCTAGCGCTTCAAGTCGAACCGCAGTTCTTTGGGGGAGGAGCGCCGCCGAAGACAAATAGGCCGCATTTTCGCTCGCTCCGTTCGACACCACAGATCGCGCAGGACGAGGCTGAAGCGTACGGACGATTCGTAGCTGAGGTCGCGGGGATGCTGGAGAACGCCGTCGAGTTTCCTGAGGCCCTCTTGCCGGACCTCCCGGTCGACCCCGATGAGCGTTCGATGACGCCCGAGGAGGCCGCACGCGAGGCGCGCGCCTTCTTCGGCGTCGTGCCGGGGCCGGTGCAGCATGTCGTCCGTCTCGTCGAACGCAGCGGAGTCGTCGTGGTGTTCAGCGAGCCTGGCGTTGCCGCGATTGATGCGTATTCGCTCCATTCGTCGACCCGGCCGATCATCGTGTTGAACCCGGTGAAAGATGACTACTACAGGCAGCGCTTCGACGTGGCCCACGAGCTTGGCCACCTGATCATGCATCACGACGCCGAGCCTGGAGGAAAGGTTGCGGAGGAGCAAGCCAACCGGTTCGCATCCGAGTTCCTGATGCCAGCCGAGGAGATCGCGCCGTCCCTCCCGGTTTCTACCGCGGGAAAAGCCTGGGCGTACCTCGCAGAGTTGAAGGAGTACTGGGGCGTGAGTCTTGCGGCGCTCCTGTACCGCGCGCGTGCGCTGGGCATCATGAGCGACGTCTCCTACCGCAACGCAGTTATCCGCATGTCACAAAACGGTTGGCGCCGAGCGGAGCCGGGGCGGATCTCGTCACTGGAGATGCCGTCGATGCTGCCGCGCGCGCGTGAGGTGCTCTATGAGGCTGGAGTGGACGAAGCCTCATTCCTCGCTGGTTCGGGGCTACCCGTTGGACTCTATGCCGTCGCTGCGTCGCGGGTTCCGGTGACGGCCGCTCTGAGAGAGGCGATGTCATGAGAGTCGCAAGAATCCGGATCCAGCGCTTCCGTGGCTTTGAACAAGCCGAATTGGTGATCCCCGCCGATGTCGTCATCGCGGGGGAGCCGCAGGCGGGCCGCAGCGACCTTGTGGCGGCGCTTCGGCGCGTGCTCGACACACGCAGCACACGGGCGCGTGTCAATCCGCTCGACATCCACCGCCCCATCGCGAACAAAACCCTGACTGAGGTGGAGGTAACGCTCCTCGAGCTCGGCGCGCAGCTCGAGACCCTGCTGAGCGACAGCCTCGAAGCATTTGACCCTGAGGCTGCGACGCTCGCAGGCACGGGCGGCGGCGCGGGTGCCGTGCTCGGCGTTCGCCTCTGCTACCGCATCCGCTACGACCTTGACGCCGACAGCGGCGATCACTGGGTCGACTTCCCCGCACGGAGCGACGCCGCGGCGAACTCGTTCAAGCGCGTCGGCCGCGTGGAACGCGAGGCGTTGCCCGTGCAGTTCATCGATAGTGCGCCCGCTTTGCAGCTTCGCGCCGAGGGGGCATTTCGAACCCTGTTGGCCGTTTCGGATTCGAGTGGACTCGACGATGCACTCGCTGGCCTGGATGACGGTGTGCGATCAGCAACGGGTGACTTCGCGGGCGCATCTGTCGTGACGGACGTGCTCAAGCAGGTACTCGACGCCGGTCCGAAGACACTGTTCGGTGTGGACGATCCCGGTGCAGTTGACTTCGTCGCGGATGACGGCTCGCGTGCAGCCCTTCTTCGCGCGCTGCAGCCAGCGCTGTCGCTCGATGCGGCAGGGCCCTTGCCAATCCGTTCGCACGGGTCGACGATCCAGAGTGTGTTTTCGGTGGCCGAAGCCATCGCGGCAGCGCGCGCGGGGGAGTCCGGGGTCGTCGTTATCGGTGATGACTTCGGTGATGGTCTGGATGCGTCGTCGTCCGAGTACATGGCAGGCCTACTGCACGCGACCGCGGGCCAGTCGATCCTCACGACGCGTCGCCCAGAAGTCGTGCGCGCCTTCAAGGCGGAGGAGCTTGTTCGCCTGACACGCACCGACGGTGGCCGAGCGCAGCATCAGCTTCCTGACGTGACGGACAAGGCGGCCCGTGTCACGCGTCGGCTCGTACTCGACCAGCTCCTGGCTGCGCTGAGCGCGCGAACGGTCGCGCTGGTCGAGGGCCCCCTCGACGTCGAGGGCTACGGCGCGCTGGCCGCGAGGCTGTTTAGGAAGACCGGCAAGCGCAAGCATGGGTTGGCCGCAAACGGCATTCGTCTGATCGCGCCACCGGGTACTGACGGGGGTATCTCACGGCTGCCGGCGATAGCTGAGGTTGCGCTACAGCTTGGTTTCCATGTGCGTGCGATTGTCGACAACGACAAGCCTGGGCAAGAGCATCCGGCCGTCGCCGCGCTGGAGGCGCTGACCGAGCAGATTGTGGTGCTTCCTGGTCGCACAGCAGTTGAGGCGGCGCTCATTCGAGGAGTACCGGGTGAGAATCTGCGGGAGGTCGTCAAATCGCTGGCCACGCTCGGCATGCCGCCTCTGCCAGACGATCTCGCCGACGATGCGATCGCCGAACACCTGATCTCCAAGAAGATCCTGAAAAAGCAGGGGCTCGGGCCCGCGTGGGTCGAGGCACTCACGGTGCGGCCGCCGACCGCCGGCGCCGTGATCGAAGCGCTCTGCGTCGGTGAGCTGGGGCGCATCGACATTCCTGCGCTCTTATGAAGTGGGTAGCCCAGAACCCCGAGCAAGCTCAGGTCGTCGGGACAGAGGCCGAGCTCACGGTTGTGCTCGGAGGTGCGGGAGTTGGCAAGACGACGAGCGCGCTGGCGGCCGCCGCCGCGCACCTTGATCGGGTTCAAGATGCGAAGCCCCACGAGCGGGTGCTGTTTCTTTCTTTTTCTCGTGCGTCCGTCGGCCGGATCGCGTCCGGGACGAGCGAGGTGCTCGGGAAGGGCGCCGATCGCGTCGATGTGATGACCTTCCACTCCCTTGCTTTCTCAATCGTCCGGAGGTTTGGGAGCATGATCGGACGCGGTGACGTGGTGCTCGTCAGCCCTGCCCGGGAAAAGCTCGGCCTGGCGGACAATGAGATCGGCTACGGGAGTCTTCTACCGTTGGCGCTTGAGATCGCACGAGCGTCGCCTGCGGTTGCGGCTCACCTTCGCTCGCGCTGGGGCCTGGTGATCGTGGACGAATTCCAAGACACTGGCGATGCGCAGCAGCAACTGCTCGAGCTGATCACCCCGAGCAGCCGCACGATCTTGCTCGGCGATCCCAACCAGTGCATCTACACCTTTCTCGTCGCGGATGGCGTCCGCGTCGAACGAATCAACGAGGCGTGTGCGGCCGCCGGACAGGAGCACACGATCGTGCTCCCGCAGACATCATTCCGTGACCCCTCCGGCGTCATCCCGGCAGTGGCGAACGCCATTCGAACGCGTCAGTTCGATGCGCCAGCCCTGGCGAGCGCCATCGAAGGGGGCCGATTAATCGTCCGGAGCGGGATCGCTCTCAGCGACGAGGCGTCTAGCGTGGCAAAGCTCGTCACCGAACTCAGCAGCGAGGGGCTCGGCGTGGCGGTCTTCACCCACCACAACGACATGCTTGCTTCACTGTCGGATGCGCTCGAAGCAGAGGGCATTGAGCACGAAATTGCCGGGCTGAGTGATGCGCTCGCGACTGCTTTGAACGCCCAAGTGTCGATGATGCAGTTCCGATTCGGCGACGCTTCGTGGGAGGACGTGCTCGAGTCGCTCGCGGTCTTTCTTACGAGCGCACAGCGTGGTGCCCAGGTACCGGTGCTGGCAACGCAGATCTTGAACGGCACCGGCCCGCAGACGCTGCTCGCACGGCTGACTGCACTTCGCGGCCGGTTGACTGACGCCGTAGCAGTCGAGGCGGCGCTCGGCGAAGCGCGTGCGGCCCACGACGCGCTCGGACTACCGCAGAAGTCAGGCGCATGGGCGCAGGCGGGCGTTCTGGTTGCGGTGATGCATGCCCGTGCGAGTCGCCAATCGAGGGACCAGATCAGTACGCAGATCGTCGCGACAATCTCGGCTGAAGCGCGCGAGGCTGGGTACGCCGCTCTCACCGACTCGGTCCTCAGCCCGCGAGAAGTGCAGTTGATGAATCTGTATCAAACCAAGGGCCGCGAGGCAGACGCGACCATTGTCGTTCTTCGCGAAGGAGACTTCATGGGCAAGGAGGTCGAGCCCTTTCCGACGACGAGCAGGTTGCTCTACGTCGTTTTCTCTCGCGCTCGTCAGCGGATCATCGTGCTGTTAGTCGGAGGAACACTGCATCCCGCCGTTGCGCCGCTTGCGCAACTGGTGGACTGATCGTGCTCAACAGCAGACGTCGGCTTCACGTATGGAACACCCACTAACGCAATGAGTGGCGATGGAATCCACGCTGACTTACGCCGAGGCGCTTTCGCTCGCATCGTCAGTCCGCTTCGATGGAGCCCTCTCATCACCGCGCCGTGCGAGAGCGTATGACATCGTTCAAGCTCGCGTATCGTGGCACCGGCTTCGTACTTCGCGGCCAAGTGAATGGTCTCAGCATCCACCCGTACCTCCGCCGCGGGCGGACCCATGCGACCATGAACCTGCACATCACTCAGGAACCCGCCTCCCGCGGTTCCCGACAAGGGGGAATCTCATCCATGCAATCTGACCTGTTCTGGATCGTCATCGCCGGCATCGTCGTCGGCGCCCTCCTGCTGATCGCCCTCATCGGCTTCTTCCTCTTCCGAGCCTGGTACCAGGTGCCGCAGGCCGACGAGGCGATCGTGATCGTCGGCAAGAAGCAGAAGGGCGAGGACGGGCTGACGTCGAACATGACCGTCATCACCGGCGGCGGCGCGTTCGTCAACAAGCTGACCCAGCGTTCCGACCGCATCTCGCTGCGTTCGCGCCAGATCAAGATGGAGCCGGTCGCGCAGACGAAGAACGGCGTGACCATCCACCTCGCGGGCGTCGCCCTCGTCAAGATCGGCTCCACGGCCGATCAGGTGCGCGCCGCCGCCGAGCGCTTCGCCTCGCAGGACCAGTCGATCGACGTCTTCACGACGGAGCAGCTGGAGGGCGCCCTCCGCGGCGTTGTCGCGAAGCTCAGTGTCGAGGAGGTCATGCAGGACCGGCAGAAGCTCGGCGACGAGATCGCCGAGGGGATCAAGGGCGATCTGCTCGCCCAGGGCCTCGTCCTCGACTCGTTCGCGATCCAGGGCGTCACCGACCGCAACGGCTACATCGAGGCTCTCGGCGCGCAGGAGATCGAGCGCGTCCGACGCGAAGCCGACGTCGCCCGGATCAACGCGGCCCGCGAGGTCAAGGCCCGCCAGCTCGCCACCGACGAGGCGAACCTGATCGAGCAGACCGCCTACGACAAGAACACCGCCGCGGCGAAGTCCGAGGTCGGCCGGGCGAACGCCGAGGCCGAGCAGGCCGAGAACCTCGCACGCGCCGAGCGCGAGCAGGCCGTCCTCGTCCAGCGCGCCGAGAACCGCCAGGCCGAGCTCGACGCCGACGTCAAGCGCGTCGCCGATGCCGAGAAGTACCGCCGGCAGACCGAGGCCGACGCCGACGCCTACGGGCGCCAGAAGAAGGCCGAGACCGACCGGCAGGTCGCTCAGCAGGTGTCCGACGCCGAGGCGTACGCCGTTCAGCGTCAAGCCGAGGCCCGACAGGCCTCCGCCGCCGCCGAGGCCGCCGCCGTGAGCGCACGCGCCGAGGCGGAGGCGGACGCCCTCCGCGCGACGTCCGGAGCGGAAGCCGAAGCCCTGCGCGCCAAGGCCGCCGCGGAAGCCGAGGCTCTGCGGGCCAAGGGCGAGGCGAGCGCGGCGGCGATCCAGGCCGAGGCGGAGGCGCTGCGCGAGAACCAGGAGGCGGTCCTCGGCCGCGAGCTGATCGGGCAGCTCCCGGCCCTCATGGCCGAGTTCGCCAAGGGCTACCAGAACGTCGGCACCGTCACCCTGATCGGCGGCGACACCGCCGGCGCGCACATCGCCCGGGAGCAGGCCGCGGGCCTCGCCGCGACGTTCGACAGCGTGAAGTCGGCGACCGGCGTCGACCTCGGGGCGATCCTCCAGGGCCAGGCCTTCGGCCGCGGAGTGGCGTCCGCGACGGGGACGGCCGGGACCGGTGACGCGACGCGTCCGTCCGGCAGTGGCGACGCGACGGTCATCCCCTCGACCAGCTGACGACGCCCTCCCGTCCGCCTCGCGCGGCCGATCCGGCCCGCCCGCCGGCGGGGGCGCTGCTCAGAGCGGCTTGCGCAGCTGCAGAGCGGTCGGCTCGTAGCCGAGCGACGCGTACAGGGCGCGAGCCGGAGTGTTGAAGCCGAAGACGTTCAGGGCGAGCGCCGACCCACCGCGGGAGCGCACGTGCGACTCCGCCAACAGCATCGCCGCCCGGCCGAGGCCGCGGCCCCGCTCGGCCGCGTCGATCTGCACGTCCCACACCCACCACACCCCGTCGAGGTCGCTCGGGTGCGGCCCGAGCCACAGCGAGCCCACCGGTCGGCCCCCGTCGAGGACGCTCAGCACGTCGTGACCGGCCGCGGGGGAGCCGTCGGGGAAGTACGTCTCGTAGGAGGCGTCGGCGGTGCGGGTCGCGGCCGCCTCGTCGTCGCCGGCGCGCATCCGATCACTGATGTACGCCGCGCGCTGCACTCGCACCCACGCGGCGAGGGCGGAGGCGGGCATCGGCGCGAGCGAGACGGTCATCGCTCCACGATGCCAGATCGGCGCTCAGCCGCGGTCCGACGCACTCCGGTCCGCGTGCGCCTTCTTGCCGAAGCGCGTCGCCAGGAACAGCAGCGTCCCGACCACCACGTACCCCGCCGTCGCCAGCCACACCACGCCGGTCTGCTGCGTCAGCAGCACGACGCTCGCGATGGTCGCCAGCACGGGTACCGCGCGCGGCACCGAGAAGTGCGGGTGGTCGACGCGGTCCTTCTTCAGCACCAGCACCGACACGTTCGCCGCGATGAACACCAGCAGGAGCAGCAGCACGGTCGTCTCGGCGAGCGTGCCGACGTCGCCGATCAGGGTGAGCAGCATCGTCACGCCCCCGACGACCACGATCGACACCCACGGAGTCCGGCGCCCGGGCAGCACACGGCCGAACGCGCTCGGCAGCAGGCCCGACGTCGCCAGGCCGAAGCCCACCCGGCTCGCCATGACCATGAACAGCAGCGCGCCGTTGGCGATGGCGACCAGCGCGATCAGGCCGAACAGCCACGGCGGCACGGCCACTCCGCTCGCCGCGACCACGTCGAGCAGCGGACCGCTCGACGAGGCGAGCTCCTCGTTGGGCAGCACGATCACCGCGCCGAGCGCGATCAGGAGGTAGACCACGGCGGCCGTGATCAGCGCGCCGAACAGGGCTCGCGGATACACCTTCGACGGGTTCCGCACCTCCTCCGCCATGTTCGCCGCGGCCTCGAAACCCAGGAACGAGAAGAAGGCGACGATCGAGGCGGCGAACGCGCCCTGCAGGGGAGCGACGTCCGGGTTGAACTCGAGCACGCGGGAGGCGTCGCCGTTGCCCCCGCCGAAGAAGACCGCCGCGCAGACGATCACGATCACCAGGCCGCTGACCTCGATCACCGAGGCGACCAGGTTCGCGGTCAGCGACTCCTTCACGCCGCGCAGGTTCACCAGGGTGAGGATCGCGATGAAGACGATCGCGGTCGGCGCAGGAGGCACCTCGAGCAGGGCGCCGAGGTAGTCGCCGGCGAAGGCGTTGGCAAGCGAGGCGGCGGTGGTGATGCCCGACGCCATCATCAGGAAGCCGACGAGGAACGACAGGTACGGTGTGCCGAACGCGCGGTCGACGTAGCGGGCGGCGCCGCCGGCGTGCGGGTACTTCGTGATCAGCTCGGCGTAGGTGCCCGCGGTCAGCAGGGCGATGACGAGGGCGATGAGCAGCGGCAGCCAGATCACGCCGCCGACGTCCGCCGCCATCGTCCCCACCAGCGTGTAGATGCCCGCGCCGAGGGTGTCGCCGACGATGAAGGCGAACAGCAGCGGGCCGGTGATCACCTTCTTGAGCGATCGGGTGCCGGTGTCCGGTGAGTCCTCGCCGGTCGTGCTCGTCGTGTCGGTCATCCGGCAACTCCACCGATCCGAGGAGCTGAACGCAAGCCAGCACGCGGAGGAGCTGCGAGATTTTTCAGAGTCGAAACACTCGCGACCGCTCCCGGCACCTCCGCGCGGGTGTTCAGGCGGGCGCGACCGACGGGTAGAGCGACTCGATCGGACCGGCCAGCCCGGCCTTCACCTGCGCGGTGAATCCGTCGGCGACGATCTCGAACGCCCCGTGCTGCACGCCGGTGACGACGGCGGCGACGAGCGCGGCCGGCGTGAGTTTCGCCTCATCGGTGTGCGCGGCCATCGCGGTGTCGACGTAGCTCATGTGCACGCCTGTCACGTGGATCCCGCGCGGAGCCAGCTCGAGGCGGAGCGAGTTCGTCGCCGACCAGAGTGCCGCCCTCGACGCGCTGTAGACGCCCGCTCCGGCGTACCAGCTCGCCACGGAGTGGATGTCGACGAGCACACCGTCGGCGGCCGCAGCGAGGGCCGGAACGAAGGCGCGCGCCACGAGCAGCGGAGCGAAGAAGTTCACCTCCATCGTGCGGCGGAGGGCCTCCTCGCTGATATCGATCAGGCTCGCTGTCGGCGGCAGAACGCCGGCGTTGTTGATCAGCACCGAGACATCGGGTGCCTGCTCGGCGGCAGCGGCGAGCGAGGCGGGATCGGTGACGTCGAGGGCCAGCGGGACGACGCGGTCGTCGGCCCAGTCGCGGGGCGTTCGGGCTGAGGCGTAGACCGTCGCGGCACCCGCGGCGAGAGCGGCGTGCACGAAGGCGGTGCCGATGCCGCCGTTCGCTCCGGTGACGAGGACGACGGCGTCAGTGAAGGAGGGCATGGGATCTGCTTTCTGGAGAGGGGTGCGAGAGAGGGGCGACGTGGAGCCGGCTCAGCGGCGCAGGGCTGCGGCGAGCACGCGGTCGAGGACACGGTCGGGCATGCTCCGCGCGAGTCGGGTGAGCAGGGCGGCGTCGCCGCCGATCGTGTAGCGGGTCCGCGGCCGGGGGCGAGTGGCGGCATTGGCGATGATGCGCGCGGCGTCCTGCGCGTCGACCCCCGTGCGGAGGAATCCCTCGGACTGCGCGAGGACCGCGCGCATCAGCCCGCCGTAGCGGCGCTCCTGGTCTGGGGTCATGTCGGCGATCAGCGTGCGCGCGGTCACGCCTCCGCGGCCGACCATCTCGGTGCGCACGGCGCCCGGCTCCACGAGCACCACCCCGACACTCTGCGGAGCGAGCTCGCGACGCAGCGCGTCACCGATCGCCTCGAGCGCGTACTTCGATCCGGAGTAGGCACCGTAGGTGGGCTGGGCGAGGCGCCCCGCGACGGAGCTCATCAGCACGATAGGGAGTCGGGTTCAGGTGACATTGTCATCTCAGAACCAGAGCATGTGGGCTGACAATGTCAACTGTAGAATCGGAGCATGGTCAGTCGCTCCGAATCCACCGCCGCCACGCGCCGCGCACTGCTCGCCGCCGCTCGCGAGCTGCTGAACGAGGGCGGCCCGCAGAAGGTCACGCTGCGCGAGGTCGGAGCGCGCGCCGAGCTCTCCCGCGGAGCCCCGTACCGGCACTTCGCCGATAAAGAGAGCCTCCTGTCGGCGGTCGGCGCCGAGAGCTGGGACCGCATCACCGCGGTCCTCGAGCACCTCGGGCGGTCGGACGCCCCCGGGCGCGCGGAGCCGCTGCGGGCGGCGCTCGCGGCGCTCCTCGCCGTCGGACGCGACGAGCCCGAGGTCTACCGGATGATGTTCACCGTCCCCGCCGCGGACCCTGAGCTCGCGATCGAGGCCGCTTCCCGGGCGCAGGCCGAGTTCCTCCGCATCGTCGGTGCAGTCGTCGGGGCCGAGCGCGCGCACCTCGCCGGAGCGATCCTCCTGACCGGCGTGCACGGCGTCGCGAGCATGGAGGCGAGCGGCCACCTCTCGTCCGAGATGTGGAGCGCGACGCCCGACGCGGTCATCGACGCGCTGGTCGCGCTCGTCGCGGCGGAGCGCTGAGGGCGCCGGCATCGTCGAGGATCCCGGGGCCGTGCATCGTCCGACGCATCGTCCGACGCACCGTCTCCGCACCTGCACGGGCCCGATCGTGACCGTCCGCGGCCGGGGTCCCGACGCCGCCGCTCCGATAAGGTAGAGCGCTTCGTCGGGATGTGGAGCGGTCGCGGAGGAATCATGGGCAAGAAGCGCAATCAGGGACGATCCGGCAGTGGCCGGTCGGGCGACCAGGGCGGGTCGGGAGGCGGTCGGACCGCCGAGACCGCGCTGATGGTCAGGTTCCGCAGCTGGTACCGGAAGCATCTCGCCGATGTCGGTGCTCTGCACGAGCACCTCGAGGTCGACGAGACGGTCGAAGTGCTGACCGACCTCTTCGCGATGACCCGGGATCTCCGGCCCCGCGGCTCCTTCGCGCAGCCCGACGCCGAGCTCCTCGAGGCCGTCTTCGACCAGATCGAGGCCGACCTCTCGGGGGAGGAGAACGAGGCCGATCTCGACGACACCCTGTTCACCGTCGCCGAGGTCATCGAGCACTTCCTCGACTTCCTGAGCGACGAGGACCTCTGGACCGGCACCGACGAAGAGTTGGACGAGTGCCAGGCCGTGCTCGACGAGGTCCTCGACCTCGCCGGCTCGTTCGTCGAAGCCGTCCTCGACGACCTGTCCGACCTCGAGGAGGTCCCCGCCGAGGAGCAGCTGTCGGCCGTGCGGGCGACCGTCCTCGTGCACGCCGCCGATGTCGTCGTCGAGCACCTCGCCGCCGCCGAGGAGGCGCGTCTGACCGAGCGCACCGCCCGCGAGATCGCGGTCGAGGCGGGCATCCCCTCAGCCGGATCGACCCCGAGCGACGACGCCGTGCGCATCCCAGTCTCGGCCTGGTGGGACGCCCTGGTCGGCTCGGCCGTCCTCGAGTCCGAGGGCTCGGGTGCGAGCCTCGGCGAGGCCGCCGTGCTCTGGCGCAGCTCCGACGCGCACGAGGCGGTGGCGGAGCGTGTCGCCTACGTCGCCCGGTTCCTCGAGCTCTGGACCCTCAGCGCGCAGGCCGCGCTCATCGCCTCGGACGACGAGGAGGGAGCCTTCTCGCCCGCCGAGCGCGCCGTCACCACGACCGACGCGGTGCTCGTGCGCATCGCCGTCGCCTGTCAGGCCGCGATGCACCCGGGCCTGGTCGTGGGCGAGCTGGTCGACGAGCTCGCCGCCGAGATCGGAGTCGCGCTCGACGAGGCGCTCGACGAGCGCGAGCGCGCGGTCGGCTCGGCCGAGCGGATGCTCGACGACGCCGCCGAGCTCGGCCTGCTCCTGCACTCTCCCGAGTTCGGCTACGTGGTGCCCGAGGGCCTGGCCCCCGTCCTCGCCTCGGTCGTCCGCGCGACCGTCGTGCTCCTGGGCGAGCGCGAGGCCACCCGCCTCGAGATCCTCGACGAGGCGACGCAGGACACCGCGACCGCCTACACCCTCCACGTCGCGCTCCTCGGCACCAAGCCCGTCGTCTGGCGCCGCCTCGAGCTCTCGTCCGAGTCGTCGCTGCGCGATCTGCACCTCGCCCTCCAGCTCTCGCTCGGCTGGACCGACGCGCAGCCGCACTACTTCAGCGTCGACGTGCCCGACGAGGAGCAGGCGCCGATCGGCTCACCCTCGGACGCCGAGGAGCTGGGCGCCGCGATGATCGACGAGTCGTCCGTCGTGCTCGCCGAGGTGCTCGAGGCCGAGCAGGACGAACTGTTCTACGTGTACGACCTCGAGGACGAGTGGCGACACGTCATCCGCCTCGAGGCGATCTCTCCGCTCACGGCCGCGCTCCCGCGCTGCACGCAGGCGCGCGGCGCCGCTCCGCTCGACGCCTCCGGCGGGCCGGCCGCCTGGGCCGACACCGTGCGCGCGGCGACCGACCCGTCCTCGCCCGACCACGCGGAGGCGCTCGACGCGCTCGGTCTCGCGGCCGGCGCCTCCTTCGATCCCGCCGCGGTCGATGTCGACGGCATCAACCGCTCGCTCGGGCTGCTGCGCTCGGGGACCTGAGCCGGCCCTGCACGCCCCGCGGCTACGGGGTCAGCAGCAGCTTGCCGATGTGCCCGGACGTGCGCATCCGCTCGTGGGCCCGCTCGACCTCGGCCAGCGGGATCACCTCGTCGACCACCGGGCGCACCGTCCCGTCGGCGACGAGCGGCCAGACCCGCGACCGCACCTGCTCCACGATCTCCCGCCGCTCGTCGAGCGGCCGGGCGCGGAGCGTCGTGGCGTGCACGGACCCTCGTGCGCGCATCAGCACGCCCAGGTCCAGCGAGCCGAGGCCGCCGGACTGGTTGCCGATGAACACCACCCGCCCGCCCGTCGCGAGCGCCTCGAGGTCGCGGGCGAGGTAGTCGCCGCCGACCGGATCGAGGATCACGTCCACCCCGCGGCCGTCCGTCTCGTCGCGGATCCGGTCGACGAAGTCCTCGGCACGGTAGTCGATCAGGATGTCCGCACCGAGCGCGCTGCAGGCGTCCAGCTTGCGCGGGCTCCCGGCGGTGACGGCGACCCGAGCGCCGAGGGCGGCCGCGATCTGGATGCCGGTGGTGCCGACGCCGCTCCCGCCGCCGTGGATCAGGACCGTGTCGCCCGCACCGAGCCCGGCGACCATGACGAGGTTCGACCAGACGGTGGCCGTTGTCTCCGGCAGCGCCGCGGCCGAGACCAGGCCGACCCCCTCCGGTACCGGCAGGAGCAGCCCGACGTCGACGGCGACGTACTCCGCGTAGCCGCCTCCTGAGAGCAGCGCGCACACCTCGTCGCCCGGGCGCGGCCCCGTCGTGCCGGCTCCGAGCGCGACCACCGAGCCCGACACCTCCATGCCGAGGATCTCGGAGACGCCCGGCGGCGGCGGGTAGACGCCCGCGCGCTGGCCCAGGTCGGCGCGGTTCACCCCCGCCGCCGCGACCCGGAGCAGGACTTCGCCGGGGCCGGGCTCGGGCGTCGGCACCTCCTCGAGCACGAGTCGGGAGTCGGGGCCGGGGTTCTCGACGCGGATCGCCTGCATGTCGGCGATGCTACGCCGCCCGTCAGCCCCGCTCGGCGAGGAACCCCAGCACCGCGTCCTTGAATGCGCGTGCGGGCACGGTGCTGGTGTGGTCGCGGCCCGGGACGCTCACGAAGCGCGCCCCCGCCTCCTCGGCCAGCTGCTCGCCTCCGGGGGCGATCGGGTCGGCGCCGCCCGTCACCAGCAGCGTCGGCACGCTCGGGTGCCGGCCGAGCTCGGGATGCGCGCCGCCGCGCACGCCGTCCGCGACCGCGACCAGCGCGGCCAGGTCGTTGCCCTGCACGCCCTCGGCCATGCCGATGAAGGCGCGGGTGAAGCCGTGGTCGATCTCGCCGCCGTCGGCCAGCCGCGCCCGCGCCGCCTCCGCGTCGAAGTGCCGCAGCGGCTCGCCGACCGTGAGCCCTCCCAGACTCAGCGAGGCCACGAGATCGGGGCGCTCGAGGCCGAGCACCCAGCTCATGCGCGCGCCGAGCGAGTAGCCGAGCAGGTGCGGGGCGATCAGATCGTAGGAGTCGATCACCCGCGCGATGTCCGCGACCATCGCCGCGACGCTGTAGGCGTCCGGGTGGTGCGGCTTCTCGCTCGCGCCGTGCCCGCGCTGATCGAGGGCGACGACCCGGTAGCCGGCGCGGTTCAGGGTGCGCAGCCAGCCCGCCGTCTCCCAGTTGAGCACGGCGTTCGAGGCGAAACCGTGCACCGCGAGCACGGTCGGCGCGTCGTCGTCGCCGACGGAGTAGGTGGCCAGCCGCACCCCGTCATCGGCCACGACGTACACGGGCGGAGGGAAGGCGATCATCCCTCGACCCTGCCCGCCGCCGGTCGTCCACAGGCGCGACACGCCGTCGGAGGAGCGACCGCAGCGTCCGCGTCGAGGCAGGGCTCAGCGGGGAGGGCGGGAGGAGTGCACGAACGGGACCGCGATCCAGAGGCGCACCGGGCGGCCTCGGCCGGAGCGGACGCCGAGCAGCACGCAGAGCACCAGGTTGAGCACGGCGAGGAGGAGGATCGCCCCGATCGTCACGAGCGGCCAGTCGGCGCCGAGCGAGTCGCGCACCGACACCAGGGCGAGGTGCAGCGGGACGAGCATCAGCTGCAGAGCGAGGTAGGTGAGCTGCCAGTTCACCGCGACGAGCCCGTTGCGGTCGCTGAGGGTGCCGGTGCGGCGGCGCGCTCCCCACACCATCACCGTCGCGGTGAGCGAGATCAGCGGCGAGAGGACGACGAAGCCGGCCAGCGCCCAGAGCCCCGCGAGCCAGACGGCGCGCGCGCCCGCATGGTCGCGGGTGCGGCACCGCTGCTCGTCGTCGTCCATCGGCCACCGCCTCCTCGCGCGTCGGCCGAGCCGACCCCTCCAGTCTCGCACCGCCCCGGAGGGGATCGCCCCTCACCTTCCGGGGGTTCACCGGATGGGGCGCCCGCCGGGCCGTCCGTAGCGTGGAGTCATCGCGCATCCGCCGCATCCCGCCGAGCAGAGCGCCCTCCAGCCCAGAAGGAGCACCCCGTGCCCACCGACGACCGCACCCTCCGCCTCCCCACCGCCGACGAGCGCCCGACCGAGGACCTCAGCACGACCGTGGTCCTCCTCGAGCCTGAGCAGCTCCCCTCTGGTGAGCAGCGGTCCTTGGGCGAGGGAGCAGAGAAGCCGACCGATGCGCCGGTCGACGAGCCGGCGCAGGAGCGTCCCGAGGAGCAGCGCTCCCCGCGCAGCGCGTACGGCACTCCGCCCGTACCGCCGGCCACCGCGTCCGCGGCTCCGTCGACCCCGTTCTCGCTCACCAGCCTGATCCTCGGCGTGACCTCGGTCTTCTTCGGCCTCACCGTCATCGCTCCCGTCGCGGGCCTCGTCTTCGGCATCCTCGGCCTCCGCCGCGAGCCGACCGGACGCACCCTCTCGATCTGGGGCATCGTCCTCAACGCGGTCATGCTCGGGATCGTTCTGCTGTTCCTGGTCGGCCTGCTGTTCGTGACTCTGGTGATCCCGTTCCTGGCTGTCGTGTCGGGCTCCGACTACCTCTGACAGCCCCGCGCCTACCGGCCGCCCGCGCTCGCCGGCCGACTCCGAGGACCCGCGCCCCACCCGCTCAGCGGTCAGGGCGCGGGTCCTCGTGCGTGCGCGTGCTCAGCGGTCCCGTCGTGCCGTGCCTCCGCCGGCGCGCCTGCGGCCCGGCGTTAGGCTGGCTGCGCAGTTCGCGGACCCCCTGCCCACCGGGGCCGCACGACGACAGCAACGGAGCTGGACGTGACCCTCGCACCGAGCACCCTCCCCGATCGAGAAACGGAAGGCAGAGCCCTGGACGACACCGAGACCCCCGCCACGCGCACCGAGACCGACTCGCTCGGCGCGAAGGAGATCCCCGCCGAGGCCTACTGGGGCATCCACACGGCCCGTGCTCTCGACAACTTCCCGATCTCGAAGCGGCCGATCTCGATCTACCCGGACCTCGTCCGAGCGCTCGCCACCGTCAAGCTCGCCGCGGCCCGCGCGAACACCGAGCTCGGTAGCCTCTCACCGGCGAAGGCCGAGCTGATCGAGGCCGCGTGCCGTCGGATCCTCGACGGCGAGTTCCATGAGCAGTTCGTGGTCGGAGTGATCCAGGGCGGAGCAGGCACCTCCACCAACATGAACGCGAACGAGGTCGTCGCCAACGTCGCCCTCGAGATCGGCGGTCATGCCAAGGGGGACTATGCGCAGCTGCATCCGCTCGACGACGTCAACCGGAGCCAGTCGACGAACGATGTCTACCCGACCGCGATCAAGATCGCGATGACCTGGTCGCTGCGCCGCCTGCTGGACGAGCTCGCGCTCCTCCGTGAATCGTTCTCGCGCAAGGCCGTCGAGTTCGGCAGCGTGCTCAAAGTCGGCCGCACCCAGCTCCAGGACGCGGTGCCGATGACCCTGGGGCAGGAGTTCCACGGCTTCGCCACCACGCTGGGCGAGGACCACGCGCGGCTCTCCGAGACCATCTGGCTGCTCGCCGAGGTCAACATCGGCGCGACCGCGATCGGCACCGGCATCACCGCGGACCCGCGCTACGGCGCCGCCGCGGTCCGCCACCTCAACGAGATCACCGACCTCGACCTCGAGATGGCGCAGGACCTGGTCGAGGCCACCAGCGACACCGGAGTCTTCATGTCGTTCTCGAGCGCGCTGAAGCGTTCGGCGATCAAGCTCTCGAAGATCTGCAACGACCTGCGCCTGCTCTCCTCGGGACCGCAGGCCGGCTTCGGCGAGATCAACCTGCCTCCGCGCCAGGCCGGTTCGAGCATCATGCCGGGCAAGGTGAATCCGGTGATCCCCGAGGTGGTCAACCAGGTCGCCTACTCGGTCGCCGGCGCCGACGTGACCGTCACGATGGCGGCCGAGGCGGGGCAGCTCCAGCTCAACGCCTTCGAGCCGGTCATCGCGCACTCGCTGCTGCAGAGCATCACCTGGATGACCCAGGCCTGCACGACGCTCCGTGAGAACTGCATCGACGGCATCACGGCGAACGTCGACCGGCTCGAGGCGATGGTCGCCTCCTCGGTCGGAGTGGTGACCGCGCTGACTCCGAGCATCGGCTACACCGCCTCCGCTGCCCTCGCCAAGGCGGCGCTCGCCACCGGCCGCAACATCGCCGACCTGGTCGTCGAGGCGGGGCTGATGTCGCGGGAGGAGGTGCTGCGGCTGATCTCGCCCGCGCGCCTCTCCGGGATCGAGGCGATGACCGCGGCCCTGCCGATCATCCCTCCTGCCGAGGAGGGCTAGCCGCATCCGAGTCCCGAGCGCTGGGTGACGCGCGCCGGGTGACGCGCCGCGCGGGGGGACGGTCTCACGCAGACGGGCGGCCGGACGCGCGCCACAGGTGCAGCCCGGCGTAGCTGCGCCAGGGCGCCCACCGCCGGCCCGCCTCGGCGAGGGCGTGCGGATCGGACGGCAGGCCGAGCGCCGCCGCCGCGCTCCGCAGTGCGGGATCGCCGGTCAGGAGCACGTCGGGGTCGCCGGTGACCCGCATCGCGACGGAGCCTGCGGTCCAGGCTCCGATGCCGGGGACCGCGAGCAGGCGCTCCGAGAGCTCCTCACGGCTCGAGCCGGCGTCCAGGCGCAGGCTCCCCTCGGCGAGCAACGCGCAGACGCGGCGCACGGTCTCGCGCCGCCGGGCCGGGCCGCGGAGCACCTCCGCGCCGCGCTCGGCGATCGCACCGGGGGAGGGGAACGTGCGGGTGATCGAGGCCGTGGCGATCGACTCGGGCAGCTCGTCGCCGAGGTGAGCGACCAGGCGCGCCAGGGTCGTCCGGGCGGCAGCGACGGGGAGCTGCTGCCCGAGCAGCGTGCGCACCAGCGTCTCGGCGGGGTCCACGGAACCCGGCAGGCGGATGCCGGGCACGGCGGCGACCAGCGGGGCGAGCAGCGGATCCGCGCCGAGCGCCTCGTCGATCGCCTGTGCGTCGGCGTCGAGGTCGAGCAGGCGTCGGACCCGGGAGACGAGCGGGCCGACATCGGCGATCGACGCGAGGGTCGCCGTGCACCGTACCGCGCTCGCGTCGGCGTCGAGGCGGACGAGGGCCGCACCGCCGGGCAGGACCAGCGAGCGGGCGTACGACCCGGGCGCCGCCTCCTCGATCCCGGCGACGGCGCGCGCCCCGAGCCCGTCGAGGACTCCGGCGTCGAACGGGGCCCGCACCGGCAGCCGCAGCTCGAGCGTCGTCGCCCCAGCCTGTGTCCCGACACCGGTGCGACCGCCGCGCCCCGAGGAGCGCAGTGCGGTCGGCGTCCGCTCGTAGACCTCGGCGATCGTGGCGTTGAACTGGCGGATGCTCGCGAAGCCGGCTGCGAACGCGACCTCCGACACCGGCAGATCGGTGCCGGTCAGCAGCAGTCGAGCGGTCTGCGCGCGCTGCGCCCTGGCGAGGGCGAGCGGAGGCGCCCCCAGCTCCTCGCGGAGGATCCGGCCGAGGTGCCGTGCTCCGTAGCCGAGTCGGGAGGCGAGCCCCTCGACGCCCTCGCGGTCGACGACTCCGTCGCCGATCAGACGCATCGCCCGGGCCGCTGTGTCGTCACGCAGGTTCCACTCGGGCGATCCGGGCACCGCATCCGGGAGACAGCGCTTGCAGGCGCGCAGCCCCGCTTCGTGCGCGGCGGCGGCGGTCGGGTAGAAGCGGACGTTCCCGGGCTGGGGAGTGGTCGCGGGGCAGCTCGGGCGGCAGTAGATCCCGGTGGAGTGCACACCGGTCAGGAATCGCCCGTCGAAGCGGGCATCGCGCGAGGCGACAGCGCGGTAGCGCTCCTCGAAGAGCGGATCGGACTCGGGCACCCCCCGAGCCTCGCACAGCGGACGCCCGGACGATGGCGGGAATCGGACACGGGTCACCCGGGTCTGCCTGGCGCGACTCCCTCGGCCCGTGCTTTACTCTCGGCCCCATGAGCGCCTATCCGCCGCCCGCCCCGCCCGCCGTGCGCCGCTCCGTCGTGCCGACCGTGCTCGGCTCGATCGGAGTCGCGCTGCTCGGGATCCTGCTGCTGCTCGTCCTCGCCTACGTCGTCCGCGGACTGGGCGTGAGCGCCGCCGCGGTCTGCGCCGTGGTTGCGCTGGTGCCGCTGACCGTGGTGCTCCTCGGCGTGCGCTGGGTCGACCGCTGGGAGCCCGAGCCCCCGCTCGGACTCTGGTTCGCGTTCCTGTGGGGAGCAGCGGGCTCGGTCGCGATCTCGCTCCTGGTCGATCTGGGCGTGCAGATCGCGGTCTACGCCTCGGGCCAGCAGCCCAGCGGCTCGGACTTCGTGGGCGCCGTGATCCAGGCTCCCCTTGTCGAGGAGTCGGCGAAGGGACTCGGAGTCCTGCTGGTGCTGCTGATCTGGCGCCGCACCTTCGACGGCCCGGTCGACGGCATCGTCTACGCGGCGGTCGTCGCCTCCGGGTTCGCGTTCGTCGAGAACGTCCTCTACTTCGGCACTGCGCTGGTGGAGGGCGGCCTCGGTTCGCTCGCCGTCACCTTCTTCCTCCGCGGCGTGCTCTCCCCCTTCGCGCACGTGCTCTTCACCGCGTGCACGGGCGCGGCGCTGGGCTTCGCCTCGAACCGGCCGGCCGTCGCGCGCCTCCCTCTCGCGCTGCTCGGCCTCGCGCTCGCCGCCTTCCTGCACGCCCTGTGGAACGGCTCGTCGTTCCTGGTGTCGGACTGGTTCGGCTTCTACGGAGTCGTGCAGGTGCCGCTGTTCGCCGTTGCGGTGGTCGTGGTCGTGCTGCTGCGGCGCCAGGAGCGCCGGGTCACCCTCGAGCGGCTCGGCGACTACGCCGACGCCGGCTGGCTCTCGCCGGCCGAGGTCCGCATGATCGGCACGGCGGAGGGGCGCCGCACCGCCGCGCGCTGGGCCCGGGCCGCAGGCGGGGACCGCCCGCAGGCGATGCGCGCGTTCCTGGGTGCGGCGACCCGCCTGGCGCACCTCCGTCAGCACCAGCTGCTGGGGAGGGTCGGAGGCTCGGCCGCTGCCGACGAGCGCGTCCTGCTCGACGAGCTGGTCGCCCGCCGGGCCGCGCTCACACGCTGACGGGTCGCGCCACCCGGCGGTGGCGCAGGTCGACGAGCGCGACGACGCCCGCCGCGAGGCAGAGCAGGGCGACGGCCGGAGCGACGACGTCGATCGCGAGCTCGAGTCCGTGGCTTGTGGCCACGGCGCCCGCCGCCACCGCAGTGCTGGCCTGGCCGAGGTAGCTCAGGAGGTAGACGGCAGAGATCATCGAGCCGCGGTGCTCGGCCGGCGCCACCCGTCCGATCAGGGCGAGACCGCCCGAGAAGCTCAGCGAGTAGCCCACTCCGCTCACCGCCGCGAAGGCCAGGAACAGTGGCAGCGACCCGGCGGCGGCCGTCCACTCCATCAGGGCGAGACCGGCCACCGCGACGACCGCGCCGATCACGATCGACACGTGCGGGTGCAGGCGCTGGATCGCGAGGGCCGTCACTCCGATGACCACCGGCGAGAGCGCGAGCGCCGCGCCGATCACGAGCAGATCGGTCGTGCCGGTGAGCTCGCGCGCCATCTGGGCGCCGAGCGAGAGCACGAGCGCGCCGGTGGCGTAGGCGACCGAGACCGCCAGCGTGGCGCAGGCGAAGGCCCGGCCCAGGCCTGTCGGCACGTGCGGGAGGCGCGGACGCCACCGGCCGGCCGCCGTCGGCCGGTCGTCGCGGGTCAGCGCAAGCAGCACCAGTGAGCCGACGCCGACGCCGGCGAGCACCCAGTAGCTGAGCTGCAGCGGCAGCGGCGCGTACTGCGCGAGCGCGCCCGAGAGCAGGAGCGAGAGGGTCAGCCCGGCCGAGGTCGACACGGTCGTCAGCGCGGCGGGGAGCCGATCCCGGGCCGAGACGTTGTTGTCGACGAGCGACGCGCTCGCTGCGCTGAGCGCGAGCGCCGTTCCCAGCCCCTGCAGGCCCCGGCCCAGGTAGAGCAGGCCCACGCCGGCGGCGAACGAGAAGGCGACGGCCGAGACCGAGATCAGCGCCATCCCCAGGAGCATCGTGCGGCGGCGGCCGATGACGTCCGAGAGGTCGCCCACCACGAGCAGGGCGAGCAGCAGGGCCACGGGATACGCGCCGAACACCGAGGTGACGACCACCGGAGAGAGGTCCCACTCCTCGGCGTAGCTCGGGTAGAGCACCGAGGGCGACCCGCTCGACCACAGGCACAGCGCGAGGACGAGGGTCGCGATCCAGAAGCTGCCACGGCGACCGAACCGAGGGCGTCCCGCGGCGGCCGTTCTCATGCCGCCGCGCGAAGCACCCGGCGCTCGCCGGCGGTCACCGGTACGCCCAGGCGGTTCTGCGCGGGCGGGAGGGGGCAGTTGTAGTGCGGCGAGAATCCGCACGGCGGGATGTAGGCGCGGTTGAAGTCGAGGAGGACCGGGCCGGGAGTGCCGGCGTCGGCCGCTCCGCCGATCCGCTGTACGACCAGGAAGCGGCCGACCGGGTAGCTCTGCAGCTCCGGGTCGCCGCTGCGGTTCGTCGGGTCGCCGAAGGGCACCAGGAGTGTGCCGCCGTCGTCGAACGCGGCCACGGTGTACTCCCGGGCGCGGCCGTCGTCCACGAGCGAGAAGGTGATGTCCCCCGGCACCACCAGATCACGGGTGGCGCCGTTGTCCCTCAGGTGCTCGAACGGGATCGTGCGGTCCTCGCCGACCGGCTCGAACCACGCCTCGAGCACCCAGGCGGCGTCGAAGGCGAAGGTCTCGATGGCGTCGAACGAGCGGATGCCCTCGGAGGCCGCGTCCCAGATGCGGTACCCATACTCCGGCTCGCCCGTGTCGAGGTTCTCGCGCTGCATCCGCGTGAGGGTGGCGGAGGGGCCGTACCCGGCGAGGGCCTGCTCGTCGTCGACGCTCTCGCCGGCGTCGAGCCAGCGCGTCTCGACCAGGGCGAGGTCGCCGCGCGGGCCGGTGACCCGCTCGGCGCGGCGGGCGAGCCACGCCTCCCAGCCGGCGCGCGCCGACTCCGTGAGGTCGATCGAGGCGCGGGAGGGGGCAGTGATGCTGCTCGAGAGGGCCATGGGGCGTGCAACGCGCCCGGGGCCGACTCTCTTCCCGCACCGCCGGATGGCGGCCTTCCGATGCCGTCGGCTGCAACGAAAGAGCCCGGCACCCTGCGGCAGCGGCGCGGCCGGCTGCTCTGACGGGGTGTCGGGCTCTTTCGTGCTGTCGAGCATCCTCCTGAGTCCCCGGTGAGCGCAAGGGCTCAGTTCCGGCGAATGCAAGAGTCTCCCGGATCGCGCTGCCGCGCGGCTCACGCTCGAACCCTCGGTAGACTGGACCGCCTGTTTTTCTGCGGCCTTCGGAGCGCGATCCGCCTCCCGGCCGCGACGGCGACGCACGGGAAGGGCGCACGATGACGGACGGGAACACGATCCTCGAGTCCGAGCTCTCGAGGGAGCGCGAGTACGTGGCGGCGCTCTACGCCCGCCTCGACGAGCTGATCGCCCACGCCCGCCAGGCGCTGGACACGGTCCGCATCGAGAGCGTCGGCGGCAACCACCAGAGCCGGTCCGAGCGCGACGCGTACGCCCGGCTCTACGAGGACCGCATCCGCTCGCTGACCGGCGCCGACGACCGCCTTGCGTTCGGCCGCCTCACGCTCGCCGACGGCGACTCCGAGCACCGCTACATCGGGCGCATCGGACTCCGCGACGACGAGCAGGACACGCTGCTGCTCGACTGGCGCGCTCCGCAGTCCGCGGCCTTCTACCAGGCCACCGCCGCCCGGCCGATGGGGACGCGCGCCCGCCGCCACCTCACCACTCGCGGCCGCGAGGTCCTCCGCTTCGAGGACGAGGTCTTCGACGAGGAGCTGCTGCGCGAGGGCACGGTGCTCCAGGGCGAGGGCGCGCTGATGGCCGCGCTCGGGGCCCAGCGCACCGGTCGGATGCATGACATCGTCGCGACCATCCAGAGCGAGCAGGACCGCATCATCCGCTCCGAGCTGCGCGGCGTGCTCGTCGTACAGGGCGGCCCGGGCACGGGAAAGACCGCGGTCGCGCTGCACCGCGCGGCGTACCTCCTCTACTCCCACCGCGACCGGATCGCCTCCTCCGGCGTGCTCGTGGTCGGCCCCTCGCGCTCGTTCCTGCGCTACATCGAGGCGGTGCTGCCCTCGCTGGGCGAGACCGGGGTGGTGCTCGCGACGCTCGGGCAGCTCTACCCCGGGCTCGACCTCGTCGAGGAGGACGAGCCCGCCGTCGCCCGTGTGAAGGGCTCGGCGCGGATGGCGGAGCTGCTCAAGCGCGCCGTCCGCTCCCGCCAGGTCGTGCCCGCCGAGGCGCAGCTGCTCGATGTGAACGGTGAGAAGCTGCGCCTGGAACCTCAGGACGTGGAGCGCGCGATCGGCCGCGCCCGCGACTCCCGCAAGCCGCACAACGAGGCGCGCGTCACATTCGTGAAGACCCTCCTCTCCCAGCTCACCCGGCAGCTCGCCGACCAGCTCCGCAGCCACGGCAGCACGGTCGATGAGGCCGATGAGGCGGTGCTCCGCGAGGATGTCCGCACCGCGTACGACGTGCGCGTCGCGCTCAACACCGCCTGGCTGCCCCTCACCCCCGAGAAGCTGCTCCAGGATCTCTTCGCCCGCCCGAACTGGTTCGCGACCCTCACACCGCGCTGGACCGCGGCTCAGCGCGCCCTCCTGCGCCGCGACCGCGACGCTCCCTTCACCGTCTCGGACGTGCCGCTGCTCGACGAGGCGGCCGAACTCCTCGGCGCCTACGACGACCATGCCGACGCGTCGAAGAAGGCCGAGAAGGAGCAGCGCCGCCGCGACATCGAGAACGCCGAGGCGGCGATCCGCAACATGGGCGTCGACGGTCTCGTGAACGCCAAGGACCTCGCGGCGGGCTTCGCCGAGCGGACGATCGTCGGCACCACCGCCGAGCGTGCGGCGGCCGATCGCAGCTGGACCTACGGTCACATCGTCGTGGACGAGGCACAGGAGCTCTCGCCGATGCAGTGGCGGGTGCTGTTGCGCCGCTGCCCGATGCGCTCGTTCACCATCGTGGGAGACGTCGCGCAGGCGTCGGGCGCCTCCTCCGCCTCGAGCTGGGACGCCGCCCTGCGCGACACCTTCGGCCGTCAGGGCCGCGGTGTCGAGGCCGCGCCGTGGCGTCTGGAGGAGCTGACGGTCAACTACCGCACGCCTGTGCAGATCGTCGCGTTCGCCGAGCGCACGGCACGCGAGAACGGACTCGAGATCACGCCGGGGGAGGCGGTGCGCTCGACGGAGTGGCCGGTGCGGACGATCCGCGACCGCGGTGGTGCGCCGCTGACCGAGCGGGTGCTCACCGCCGTGACCGAGGACCGCGCGCTCGAGGCGGAGGGGACCCTCGCGGTGATCGCGCCGGATGACGAGCTGGCCGCGATCGCGGCGCGGCTCGAGGCGGAGTTCGGCCGTGACGTCGGGCGCGGAGCCGCCGGGCTCGACCGCGCGATCGCCGTACTCTCGACCACTGACGCCAAGGGGCTCGAGTTCGACTCCGTCGTCATCGCGCGCCCGCGCCTGATCGCGCGGACCGGCGACCGCGGCGCGGCCTCGCTCTACGTCGCGATGACCCGGCCGACTCAGCGCCTCACTCTGGTGGAGTGAGCGCTCGCAGCGGGCTCCCAGGCTCGACCCGTCCGCGCCGTAGGATCGAGGCATGAGCAGCGAGAACCTGACCAAGCCCGAGCTCGACGCCCCCGACGGCCCGGCCCCCGACGCTCTCGTCGTCGAGGACCTCGTCCTCGGTGAGGGAGCCGAGGCACAGCCCGGCTCGACCGTCGAGGTGCACTACCTCGGGGTCGAGTACGACACCGGCGAGGAGTTCGACTCCTCCTGGAGCCGCGACCAGTCGATCAACTTCCCCCTGAACAACCTGATCCGTGCCTGGCAGCAGGGCATCCCCGGCATGAAGGTCGGTGGCCGTCGCAAGCTGATCTGCCCGCCCGCGCTGGCCTACGGTCCGGCCGGCGGAGGGCACCCGCTCTCGGGCAAGACCCTGATCTTCGTGATCGACCTGCTCGGCACCGCGTAGTCCGAGTCCTCGACGAAGGCGCAGCTCCTAGCGGGGCTGCGCCTTCTTCACGCGGTCGACGAGTTCGCGCCAGGCCCCGTCGAGTTCGCTCTCGCCGAGTCGCACCCGGTGGGTCTGCACCCGGATCTCGTAGACGAACCGGTCCGGCCTGCCGGGGGAGTCGCCGTCGGCGTCGTCCCACGGCAAGGAGCCGAGAAGCTCGCGCCACGCGCGCTCGTCGGGCTGCTGCTCGACATCCACGCGCCACACCCGGCGCAGACCGGCGAAGCCGCCACTGCGCGACACGATGACGTCCATGCGCGCGATGCTACCCGCCGCCGTCGCGCAGTGGAGCGCGCTCATCCCTGCAGCGTCACTCCCACCGTCTCCCAGCCCCGGCGGACCGCCACCTCGACCTCGGAGCGCGAGCCGTAGCGGGCGGCCGCGGCCTCGACGGTGAGGGCGGCGAAGGCCTCGAAGCCCGCGGTCGCGGTGAGCACCCCTCCGGTGAGCACGTCGTACCAGACCTGCCCTGCGCGTTCCCAGGCGGCCCCCCCGAGGGCGGTCGCCGCGACCGCGAAGGCACGGTTGGGGATACCGGAGTTGATGTGCACGCCGCCGTTGTCGTCCTCGGTGTCGACGTAGTCGGCCATCGAGCCGGGCTGCGGATCCGAGCCGAGCACGTCGTCGTCGTAGGCGGTGCCGGGTGCGATCATCGAACGCAGCGCCGTGCCCTGCACCTCGTCGGTGAAGAGGCCCTCCCCGATCAGCCAGCTCGCCTCCGTGGCGCTCTGCCCGGCGCCGAACTGCTCGAGCAGGGCACCGAAGACGTCCGAGACCGACTCGTTGAGCGCTCCGGACTGGCCCCGGTAGACGAGGTTGGCGGTGTACTCGGTGATGCCGTGAGCGAGCTCGTGCCCGATCACGCTCCGCGAGACGGTGAAGCGGCGGAACACCTGCCCGTCGCCGTCGCCGAAGACCATCCGGGAGCCGTCCCAGAAGGCGTTGTCGTAGTCGTCGCCGAAGTGCACGGTCGCGTTCAGCGGCAGCCAGGCATCGTCGATGGAGTCGCGGCCGTACGCCTCCTGGAGGAACGCCGACATGGCGCCGAGGCCGTCGTAGGCCTCGTCGATGGCCACGTCACCCGTTGCAGGCGCGCCCTCGCGACGCACGACGGTGCCGGGCAGGGTCTCGCGCGTCGCGGCGTCAGCGATGGTGCGTTGCAGCGACTGTGTCCGGTTGCGCGGGGAGGGTGTCGCGGCGGCGGTCGGCGCACCGCGGTCGGGGGAGGGCTCGCCGGGCCGGACGCGGCGGAAGGGCACGTCCTGCTCGAGGGAGCGGCTCGCGGCCCGCGCGGCCCTGGCGAACGCCGGGTCGTCGAGGCGGGCGATGCGGACGAGGAGGTACGGCGGCACGACGGTTCGTCTCATGTCCCGATCCTGGCACCGACCTCCGACACCGTCCCGGGCTCGCCGGAGCGGCCCCGATGCTGTAGCGGCGGCCGGGCGGGCGGTAGCGTGAGCGCGACGAGCGGTATCCAGCGAGCCGGGGCGCAGCCCCGAGGACGAGGGCGGACATGGGCATCATCACCCGGGGTTTCTTCGGGAAGAGGGAGACGAATCCGGACCTCCCGCCGGGTCAGTACCTCGAGAACGGCTTCCCCGTCCTCTCGGTCGGGTCGACCCCGAACATCCACGAGTGGGCCTTCTCGATCGACGCCGGTCCGTCCGGCGTCCGACGGTGGAGCTGGGAGCAGTTCGCCGCCCTGCCCCACGAGGACGTGCACACCGACATCCACTGCGTCACGCGATGGTCGAAGCTCGGCACGAGCTGGCGAGGAGTCTCGGTCGACACCCTGCTCGAGGGCATTGAGAGCGACGCCGGCTTCGTGATGGCGCAGAGCTTCGGCGGTTACACCACCAACCTCCCGCTCGCGGAGATCCGGGGCGGGAAGGCGTGGGTCGCGACCGAGTTCGACGGGAAGCCGCTCGCCGCCGAGCACGGTGGCCCGGCACGGCTTCTGGTGCCGCACCTTTACTTTTGGAAGAGCGCCAAATGGGTCAGGACGCTGCGCCTGATGCCGGGCGACGAGCCCGGCTTCTGGGAGCAGAACGGCTACCACATGCACGGGGACCCGTGGAAGGAGGAGCGCTACTGGTGATCTGGACGGAGGCGGTGGCCGAGTCGGTCACTCCGCTCACGCCCACCGCGCGCCTGCTCTCGCTCCGCGTTCCCGGCTGGCCCGGCCACCTCGCCGGGCAGCACCTCGACGTGCGCTTGACCGCTCCCGACGGCTATCAGGCGAGCCGCTCGTACTCGATCGGCGCGCCCGCCGAGGGCGAGCGGGTCGAGCTGGCGATCGAGCGGCTCGACGACGGCGAGGTCTCGCCGTACCTGGTCGACGCTCTGGAGCCGGGTGACCGGCTCGAGGTCCGCGGGCCGGTCGGCGGCTGGTTCGTCTGGCGCCCCGAGCAGACCGAACCGGTCCAGCTCATCGCCGGCGGGAGCGGCGTGGTGCCGCTGATGGCGATGGCGCGCGAGCACGTGCGGGCCGGGAGCGCGGCGCGGATGCAGCTGCTCTACTCCGTGCGCTCGCCCGCGTTCGTCTACTACCGCGAGGAGCTGGCGGCGCTCGCCGAGCGTTCGGCGGCCTCGGGCGGGGTCACAGTGGACCGCGTGTTCACCCGGGTGGCGCCGACGGGTGGGGCGCGCCCGGCCGGCCGCGTTACTCCGGACCTGCTCGCGGCCGCCGTGCTCCCGGCCTCGCTCGAGCCCACCGTCTATGTCTGCGGCCCGACGTCGTTCGTCGAGGCGGTCGCCACCGCCCTGGTCGACCAGGGCCACGCCCCCGAGCGCGTCCGCACGGAGCGCTTCGGCGGAGCCTGACGGCACTGCCTGCGGGACGCAGCGTGGGAACGGAACCACGCCGCGCGGCTGTCACACGCGGCGTCTCGCGGAGGGGAGGATCACTCGAAGGAGACGGTGCGGTTCTCGCCCACGTCGGGCCGGCCGCCTGTGACAGCGGCCTTGAGGACCGCGAACAGCACCACGGGGCGCGGTTCGTCGCTCGCCCACAGTTCCACCGTCTCGGCCTCGACGCGGATCAGCGCGACGCTCGGGTCGTCCTTGCCGTCGGGGAACCAGCCGGCGACCGCGGGAGACCACAGCTCGTCCACTTTCGCGGGGTCGTGCACGACGGTCGCCGAGCCGGCCACCGAGAGGTAGCCCTTCTTCGACTCGAACGCCACGTTCACGCTCGGGTTCGCGCGGATGTCGTCGACCTTGGGTGAGGGATCCTGCGTGAAGAACCAGAGCTCGCCGTCGAAGTCGATGTCCTGTGCGGCGAGCGGGCGGCTGACGAGCTGCCCGGTCCCGGTGACGGTGGTGAGCAGCCCGATCCGCGCGCTCTTCACCAGCTCGATGATCTGGGCGCGGTCGTCGGAGTCGGCGGGAGGGATCTCGGTGTCGGTCATGGGTGCGACGCTACGCGTGCGGGTGAGGGCCGCAAGGGGTGGTGACTTCGTCGTGGCAGTGCCTACGGTCGAGGCATGGACACCGATTCGACCTACACGGCCATTCTCGACAGCGGGGCGGAGCGGGAGAGCATCCGCCTCGAGATGATCGACGGCTCCCCGCAGCGCTCCTTCACCCGCGTCGCCGACATCGACGGCGAGGAGGTGGAGGTCGTCTGGGAGCTTGAGCCCGACGACGACGGCTTCCACGTCTACCGCCCGGTCCGCGTCGAGGGCCGCGACGACGACAGCGGTGCCGTCTCGGACGAGCAGCTCACCGCCGGCGGCGGTGCGGGTGCGGCCTCGGGCGACTGACCTCCGAGAACCGGCCCGCCGTCGCACGAGAGGACGTCGACCGGGCCCCGGGCTCTCCCACACGCCAGTCCGTGCCCGCTCGCCCGTCCGCCCCGCACTCATGCGGTCGCGAGGGGAGTCGTGCAGCGGCGAGACGTCGCGGATGCGGTCGTGGCTCCGGCGCGAACAGTCCTGGTCAGCCGTTCTGTTCTGGTCACCGCCACCGGCCGAGGGGCACCGCGCCGCCGATCCGACTGCCCAGCACGCATCCCCTAGGGTGTGAGGCATGAGCACGTCACCCGACGGCGCGCCCGGGTACCAGGCTCCGCCTGCCCCGCGAGCGGCCGGATCCACCCCCTCGCGACGCTCGGTCCGCACCGCCGCCCAGGAGGGTCCGCGACGTGCCGAGAGGACGACGGGCGTGCGCCGTGGCGTTGCGCGGGCCGGCGGAGGGCGGAGCGTGTGGCGCCGACACGGTCCTGCGATCCTCTCGATCGTGCTGGCGATCCTTGCCGTCCCGCTCTCCTTCTTCGTGTGGTACGCCCTCATCTCGCTCGGTGCGTACCCCGGCGACCAGGCGGTCAGCGATCTGCTCATCGGCGTCCTCTACACGGCGATCGTGCACTCGATCCTCCTCGCCGGGATCCTGCTCGGAGTCTCCTCGATCCGCGCTCGCCGCCGCGAGAAGATCGTCCCGATCGTCGGCTGGATCGGCATCGTCCTGAACGCCATCGTGCTCATCTACTGGGAGCTGCTGGTGTCGCCGTGGCTGGTCGTGCTCTGGAACCGGGCGATCGGCGCCTGATCCCCTGTCGGCGCCTGATCCTGCCCCTGCTCTGGTAGGCTCGTCCGGTTGCCGTTCGACGGCCGCGGATCAAGAGAGCCCACGCATCAGGCGCCGGGCACCGCGCAACGAGAGAGAGGGGATCCCATATATGGCACTCGAAGGAGATGTCAAGAAGGCGATCATCGAAGAGTACGCGACCCACCCCGGTGACACCGGATCCCCCGAGGTCCAGGTGGCCGTCCTGACCAAGCGGATCAAAGACCTCACCGAGCACCTCAAGGAGCACAAGCACGACCACCACTCGCGTCGTGGCCTGCTTCTGCTCGTGGGTCAGCGTCGTCGACTCCTCGGCTACCTGTCGGATGTGGACATCAACCGCTACCGCTCGCTGATCGAGCGTCTCGGTCTGCGCCGCTAGTTCCTCCGGGAGCAGGGCGCGGTCTCGATGACACCGCGAACTTCTGAGCCGTTCGGGCCGTCCTCCTCGCGGAGGGCGGCCCGTTCCGCGTTTCCACCTCACGGCAGCGGTGCGGGCCTCTCGACGGCACCCCACGAGAAACCGCTCGACGCCGAGAACCACTCGGCCGCCGCCCGCTCTAGCGCCGCATCGGCCTCCCGTCGTCCGGGAGCCTCAACCGCGTCGGCGAGCGCGGGGAGCGCAACCCTCCAGGCCGCCGCGCTGCGCTGCGCTCGCTCCCAATCGCGGCTGCAGACCGGGTCGGCCGCGGCGGCCGCGAGGGCCGACGGCGAGGTCACCGCCCAGCTCGTCCCCGACTCCGCCACCGCGACCGCGCAGGTCAGCGCGGCGCCCCGGATGATGCTGTCGGGTCCTGCTGAAGGGCCGATCGCCTGATCCTGCGCCGCCACGACGGACGCGAGGGCGAGCTGGAGGCGCGTGGAGGCATCGTCCGGCCGCGGCCGGATCCACCCGTCCCCGGCCGACACGGACGCGGCCGAGTCCGGCGCGAGCAGCAGCCCGGACGAGGACTGCGACGCGTGCAGACTCAGCAGCCCCGTCACTCCGTCGGTCCCGCTCGCCACGCCACGCACGGAGGCGTCGCCGAGGCTCCAGACCACCGGCGTGCGGTTGTGGATCGTCAGCCGGCGGTGATCCTCGTCGACGCAGGCGACGAGGTGGCCGGCCGGTACTCCGGCACCACCCTCGAGAGCGGACGAGGCGGCCAACAACTCCCGTGCCTGGACGCACTGAGCGGGCGCCGCCCGGCGGGGCTCATCGGAGGCGTTCAGCGCCCCGTGCACGCCCGCTGCAGCGGCGGTCGCGAGTGCCACCGCAGCGAGGAGGAGCGCTACGCCGCGTCTGCCCATCGCCGCACCTCCTGCTCGGAGGCTAGACCGGGACGGCCCTCTCGGCCAGCGGTCGCGGCGCACCCGGGCACCGCTCACTGCGGAACTCCCGCGCGCTGCGCCAGTAACGCGGTCAGCGCCTGAACCGCTGCCGATCGCTCGCCTGCTGACCGGGCTCGGTGTCGGCGCGTTCACCGCGACGGCCACCGCGCACCTCTCGGATCTGCGCGCCATCGCCCGTCCGGAGGGAGGCCGGGCACCTCCCGCGCGGTCTCGACCCTCGTCAGCATGGGCGGCTCGCTCGCGGCCCGTTCACGGAGGCGTGTTCGCCGGGACCGTGCGAGAGCCCCTGGTTGCTCCCTACGCCGTGTTCCTCGTCCTCCTGATCGGGGTCGCCCTCGTACCAGAGACGGTCGAGCGCCGCGAGATCCTGCCCGCCTACCGCCCGCAGCGCCTCGCCGTGCCGGTTCTGGCGATCGGAGCCGCGCTCGCGCTCCTGCCCGCCGTGCCCGGTCTGCTCGGCTTCGTCGCCGTGGTGCTGCTCCTGGCGCTGGCGGCCATCGCGCGGATGCGCTGCACCGCCTGACCGGAGCGTGCGCAGGCTCCTGCGCTCCACAATGGAGCCATGAAGCTCTTCTCGTTCGGTCGCGGTGATGCGAACCCCCTGCCCGCCGATGACCGCGGCTCCGGCACGCTCGACGACTACGACTACGAGCTGCGCCCCACGTCCCGACGGGGGAGCACGCTCCTCGTGCTCGCTGACTCCCGACCGCACCAGGAGGAGATCGCCCGGGTGCTGGCGCTCGGCGAGGACGAGGTCACCGCCGTCATCCCTCGCCGCACCCTCGAGGAGGAGCGCGTCGACGCACCGATGCCGGTGCGCCTCTTCGCCGCCCAGCGCCCCTCCGGACTCGTCGGTCAGGTGCCTCGTGGTCTCGAGAACGTCGTCGACGCGGCCCTCGCCCGACTCTCGGAGACGGGGAGGTCGCCGCGCATCCCGGCCCGGATCGTGACGGCGAAGGGTCAGCTGCGCGTCCAGCTGCTGATGCACGAGACCCGTGGCTGATGCACGAGACCGATGGCTGACGTCTCCTCCCGCGCTCGGGCCGGCCCGGATCGCCGCGACGGATTCATGGATGAACCGCGCCGCTGCTGATAGCATGAACCGGTTCCGAACCCGAAAGCGACCGCCGGTCGACACCGGGTTCGAACCACGGAGCAGGCTGGCAGGAAGCTGGTCCTCGGTGGTGGAGTCCCGGACGGCGGCACAGTGTCGCCCCCACGGCAGGTGTTCTCACACGGCACACCCGTCGCGGCAGCCCGGAGCTTTTCTACTGGTGGCCAGCAGGAACGCCCTCCACACGACGGCTCGGCGCGAAGCCCTGCCGTGGGATCGTCTCGATTCCTGACCGGACCGCTGCTCCGACGAACGCCGGCGCCCAGAAGGGGCGCCGCTGCAGACGTTAAGGAGACAGACCTCTTGGAAGGTCCTGAAATCACATTCGCCGAAGCCGTTCTCGACAACGGCTCGTACGGCACCCGCACCGTCCGCTTCGAGACCGGCCGCCTCGCGCAGCAGGCCCAGGGAGCCGTCGCCGCCTACCTCGACGAGGACACCATGCTCCTCTCGGCCACGTCGGCCTCGAAGAACCCGAAGGACAACTTCGACTTCTTCCCGCTGACCGTCGACGTCGAGGAGCGCTCCTACGCCGCCGGCAAGATCCCCGGCTCGTTCTTCCGCCGCGAGGGCCGCCCCTCGACCGAGGCGATCCTGGTCTGCCGCCTGATCGACCGGCCGCTGCGCCCGTCGTTCGTCGATGGCCTGCGCAACGAGGTCCAGATCGTCATCACGGTCCTCAGCATCGCGCCGGACGAGTTCTACGACGCCCTCGCGATCAACGCCGCGAGCGCCTCGACCCAGATCTCGGGCCTGCCCTTCTCCGGCCCCGTCGCCGGCGTGCGTCTCGCGCTCATGTCCGACGGATCGGGCAACGACCAGTGGGTCGCGTTCCCCAAGGCCTCGCAGCTCGAGAACGCCGTCTTCGATCTCACGGTCGCGGGCCGCGTCGTCACCAACCAGGACGGCTCCTCCGACGTCGCCATCATGATGGTCGAGGCCGAGGCCACCGAGTCCTCCTGGAACCTCATCAAGGCGGGAGCGACCAAGCCCAGCGAGGACGTCGTCGCCCAGGGCCTCGAGGCGGCGAAGCCCTTCCTCCGCGCCCTCGTCGAGGCGCAGTCGAAGCTGGCGGCCGAGACGGCGAAGCCGGTCAAGGACTACCCGGTGTTCCTGCCCTACGCGCAGGAGACCTACGACAACGTCGCGGAGCTCAGCTATGACGAGCTCGTCCGCGTCTACCAGATCGCCGACAAGGTCGAGCGACAGGACGCCGACGACGCGCTGAAGGCGAAGGTCAAGGAGCAGATCGCCGAGCGCATCGCCTCGGGCCAGCTCCCGGCCGAGGCCTACGGCCAGGTCGGTGCCGCGTACAAGTCCGTCACGAAGGTGGTTGTCCGTGGCCGCATCCTCCGTGACGGCGTGCGCATCGACGGACGCGGCCTCGCCGACATCCGACCGCTCGACGCCGAGGTGCAGGTCATTCCGCGCGTCCACGGCTCGGCGATCTTCCAGCGCGGCGAGACCCAGATCCTGGGTGTCACCACGTTGAACATGCTCAAGATGGAGCAGCAGATCGATTCGCTGTCGCCCGTCACCAAGAAGCGCTACCTGCACCACTACAACTTCCCGCCCTACTCGACCGGTGAGACCGGTCGCGTCGGGTCGCCGAAGCGTCGCGAGATCGGGCACGGCTTCCTCGCCGAGCGCGCCCTCGTGCCGGTGCTGCCCAGCCGCGAGGAGTTCCCCTACGCGATCCGTCAGGTGTCCGAGGCGCTCAGCTCCAACGGCTCCACCTCGATGGGCTCCGTCTGCGCCTCGACCCTGTCGCTCCTCAACGCCGGTGTGCCGCTGCGCGCCCCGGTCGCGGGCATCGCGATGGGCCTCGTCTCCGACGTCGTCGACGGTCAGACCCGCTACGCGGCGCTGACCGACATCCTGGGCGCCGAGGACGCGCTCGGCGACATGGACTTCAAGGTGGCCGGCACGTCCGAGTTCGTCACGGCGATCCAGCTCGACACGAAGCTCGACGGCATCCCGTCGTCGGTCCTCGATGCCGCGCTCAAGCAGGCCAAGGACGCCCGCACCACGATCCTCGCGGTGCTCACGGCAGCCATCGACCAGCCCGACGAGATGGCCCCGACCGCGCCCCGCGTGATCTCGGTGCAGATCCCCGTCGACAAGATCGGCGAGCTGATCGGCCCCAAGGGCAAGACGATCAACGCGATCCAGGACGAGACCGGCGCCGACATCTCCATCGAGGAGGACGGCACCGTCTACATCGGCGCCGTCGACGGACCGTCGGCCGAGGCCGCTCGCGCCCAGGTCAACGCCATCGCGAACCCGACGAACCCCGAGGTCGGCGAGCAGTTCCTCGGAACCGTCGTCAAGCTCGCGACGTTCGGCGCGTTCGTCTCGCTCCTGCCCGGCAAGGACGGACTGCTGCACATCAGCGAGGTCCGCAAGCTCGCCGGTGGCAAGCGCGTCGAGAACGTCGAGGACGTCCTCGGTGTCGGCCAGAAGCTGCTGGTCTCGATCACGAAGATCGACGACCGCGGCAAGCTCTCGCTCGCGCCCGTCGTGGCCGAGGAGGCCGAGGCCGCAGTCGAGGCCCCCGTCCAGAGCTGATCACTCCCGCACGACCGTGACGCCCGTCCCCCTCCGGTGGGGCGGGCGTCCGCCGTTTCCGGGCATGGGGTACGGTGGCCGGACAGCGCCGTCGTACCGCCCCGACCGGAGGATTCCGTGACCGACCCGACGCCCCCGGCCGCAGAGCCGGAGACGCCCCCTCTCTCGCGCACCCTGGGACGGACCGGCCTCCCCGTGCATCCGCTCGCCCTCGACGGCTCCGTTTTCGGCTGGGCCGCCGGCATCGGCGACACCACGGAGGTGCTCGACGCCTTCGGACGTCTGGGGGGCACCCTGATCTCAACGGCCGACCACTACGCGACCGGTCGCAGCGAGTACATGATCGGTCGCTGGCTGGAGTCGAGCGGCCTGCGCGATCGGATGCTCATCGCGACGAAGGTGGGCCGCCATCCGGACGCGCCGGGGCTCGCACCCGAGGACGTGCGCCTCGCCGTCGAGGGCAGCCTCGAGCGGCTCGGCACCCGGATCGACCTGCTCTCGTTCGACAGCGAGGACCCGGAGATCCCGATCGGCGAGAGCCTGGCCGCCGTCGCCCCGTTCCTCGCCGACGGCTCGGTCGGCGCGGTCGGCGCCTCCCACTTCAGCGGGCCGGCGTTGGCGGCAGCACAGGAGGCCGCCACCGCGTTCGCCCTGCCTGCGTTCTCGGCGGTCGTCGCCGAGTACAGCCTGATGGAGCGCAAGGACTACGAGGTCGACGTCGCTCCCGAGGTGGTGCGTCTCGGCCTCGGTACCCTCGCGCGCCTCCCGCTCGCGAGCGGGTTCCTGACCGGCGCGCTGCGGAACCGCTCGGACGAGCCCGAGTCGGCGATGTTCGAGGCCGGTCTCGACTACATCGGACGGCACGGGACCCGGGTGCTGGGCGCGGTCGACGAGATCGCGGCGGCACTCGGCGCCGAGACGGCGACGGTGGCGCTCGCGTGGGTACTGTCGCACCAGGAGGTCTCGGCCGCGATCGTCCGTGCCCGCAGCGCAGCAGAGCTGGAGTCGCTGTTCGAGGCCGCGTCACTGCCGCTCACCCGCAGCGACATCGCCCAGCTCGATCGCGTCTCCGCCTGACGACCGGCTCCTTCCGCCGGGTCGTCGGTGAGCCGGCAGCTCCACGGAGCCGGGGGAGGCGGGGGCTCAGCGGCGCAGGATGCGCGCCTCCCACGGCCCGAGCGTCGACCCGGTGGCGCCCACGACGTTGCCGAGCACCGTCTCGGCTCCCTCCCACTCGTCGAGCAGCGGCACCTCGAGGGGGTCGCCCGAGACGTTGCCGACCACGAGCAGATCGCCGGGCCCGCTGCGGGTGAAGGCGAAGAGGGTGGGATGCTCCGGCTCCAGCAGAGAGAAGCGCCCGAGCTGCACGGTCTCGTCCTCGTGCCGGAGCGCGATGAGCGCGCGGTAGTACTCGAACACCGAGCGCTCGGCTGCGCGGTCGGCGGCCGCGTTGACCTCGGCGGCGTTAGGATTCACCGCGATCCAGGGCTCGCCCGTCGTGAATCCTGCGTGCGGGCCGTCGTCCCACTGCACCGGGGTGCGGGCGTTGTCGCGGCTCTGCGCTCGCAGTCCTGCGAGCACCGTCTCGGGATCCTCTCCCCGCCCGTCGACGGCCTCGACCCAGTAGTTCAGCGACTCGACGTCACGGAAGTCGTCGATCCCGGCGAAGGGGACGTTCGTCATCCCGATTTCGTCACCCTGATAGATGTAGGGGGTGCCGCGCTGCAGGTGCAGAAGGGTGGCCCAGAGTGTCGCCGACTCGTAGCGGTGGACGCCGTCGTCGCCGAAGCGGGACACGAGGCGGGGCTGGTCGTGGTTACCGAGGTAGAGGCTGTTCCAGCCGCGCTCCGCGAGCCCGTCCTGCCACCGCGCGAGGTTGGCCTTCAGCGCGACGAGGTCTAGCGGAACCGGGTGGAACTTGTCGACGCCGTGGTCGATCGCGACGTGCTCGAACTGGAACACCATGTCGAGCTCGCGACGCTCGGGATCGGTGACGAGCACCGCTTCGTCGAGCGTGACGCCGGGCATCTGGCCGACGGTCAGGAAGGCTCCCTCGCGCCCGGCGAACACCGCCTCGTTCATCTCGCGGAGGAACTCGTGCAGCCGCGGACCGACACCGCCGACGATTCCCGTCCCGCCCGCTGGGCCGTCGATCGCGTCGACATCCTTCGAGACCAGGTTGATCACATCCATCCGGAAGCCGTCGACGCCACGGTCGAGCCACCAGTTCATCATCGCGTGCACCGCGTGGCGCACCTCCGGGTTCTCCCAGTTGAGGTCGGGCTGCTGCACCGCGAAGAGGTGGAGGAAGTATTCGTCGGTGCCCGGATCGAGCGTCCACGCGGGCCCAGAGAAGTACGAGCGCCAGCCGTTGGGCTCGGCGACGTCGAGACGCGCCTCGTCCGCCGCCTCCGGCACCCGCCCGGACGGGGCGAGAGGGCGCCCGCGACGCCACCAGTACCAGTCGCGCTTCGGGTCCTCCGGCGAGGAGCGCGACTGCACGAACCAGGCGTGCTCGTCGCTGGTGTGGTTCACGACGAGGTCCATCAGGATGCGGATCCCGCGCTCGTGAGCCTCGGTGAGCAGGAGGTCGAACTCGGCCAGGGTGCCGAAGCGCGGGTCGATCTCCTGGTAGTCCGAGATGTCGTAGCCGTTGTCGTGCTGCGGCGAGGGGTAGATCGGCGAGAGCCAGATCACGTCGACGCCGAGGTCGGCGAGGTGGTCGAGCTTTGCGCGGACGCCGCCGAGGTCGCCGATGCCGTCGCCGTTGGAGTCGGCGAACGAACGGGGGTAGATCTGGTACACGACGGCGCTGGTCCACCAGGGGGTCGACGAGCTCGAGGAGACGGGTTCCATGGGGGCGAATCTAGCCGGGAGGACCGACACCGGCGGGCTCGTCGTACGGGTCGCAGGCGCGTTTCGCACCGTGGCGTGCCACCCGTGTAACGATCTGGTGAACCGTCCCGTCTCCGACGCATCGGCGACTCCCGCGCTCGGATACTCTCTCCCGAGGCGGGCACCCGGACCGCCTCAGGGAGAGTGGTGACGTGCCCAGGGTCAGGACCGCTGCAGCCGTGAAGGCGTCGCGTCGCGGCGGCGTCCTGTCCGCCACCGGGCCGGTCGAGACGACCGTCGTCGTCCAGACGCACCGCCGCCCGCTCGGCGACTCCCCGCACGCTCTCTTCCCCCTCGTCCTCGATGCCTCCGCCGTCGGCCACGAGGGCGGTGCGGCCCTCCTGGAGCGCTTCGCCGCCTGGGGAGGCAACGGCGTCGTCGTCACCGACGCCGCTTCGTCCGCGGTCGGCGAGCAGGAGACGGGCGGCTGGCTCACCGGACGCCGCGACCGCGACCGCTTCCTCCTCGTGGGCCGGTTCGGCGCCCCCGCAGGCGCTGCCGCGACTCCGCGTGCGCTGGTCACCCGGGTCGAGGAGGCGCTGCGGCGCCTGCGCACCGACCGCCTCGACGTGCTCGCGGTCCGCCCCGACGGCGCGGGTCGCCTCGACGAACTGCTCAGTGCCGTCGAGGTGCTCCTCGCGCGCGGACTCGTCCGCTCGGCGGTCGCCTCCGGCTTCGTCGCCGAGGAGCTCTTCGAGGCGCGCGTGCTGGCCGCCCACGGCCTCCCGCGCTTCGCCGCGGTCGAGGTCCGTTACAACCTGCTCGAGAGTCACGAGGCGGAGGGCGACCTCGGACTCGTCGCCGCGGGCCAGGGACTCTCGCTGCTCTCGACGGTCCCGCTCGCGCACGGCTTCCTCCGTGGAGTGGAGCGGACTCGCCGCGAGCTCGGACGCCTCCCGGACGGTGACCTCGCCGCCGCCCACCTCGGCCGTCGCGGTCGCCGTATGCTGACCGCCCTCGACGCGATCGGAGCCGAGCTCTCGGCCGCGCCGGCCGCAGTCGCCCTCGCCTGGCTCCTCGCCAGGCCGCGTCTGGCCGCGGCGACGGTCGCGCCGCGCTCGACGGCCGAGGTCGATGCGCTGATGCGCGCGGTCTCGCTCGACCTCGACGACGGCCACCTCGCCGCCCTCGATCGCGCCCGACGCTGACGAGCGCGCCCGCTGACCGCGTTCCGACGGTGCGCCCGCCGAGCGCGCCAGTGCTGACGGTGCCTCCGGTCCTGTGGCCTAGGGTGGGCACGATGAATCACGGTGTCCCACTCCCACTCGAACAACCGGAGACGACCATTCCAGCCGCCGGCGGATCGCTGGTCCGCCGATCCGTCCTCCCGAGCGGGGTCCGCATCCTCAGCGAGGCGGTGCCTGGCGCGCGGAGCGCGACGATCGGTTTCTGGGTGGCCGCGGGCTCGCGCGATGAGAGGGCCGGCCGCTCGGCGTCCGGCTCCGAGCCCGCCGTGCCCTCCAACGTGGGGTCGACGCACTTCCTCGAGCACCTGCTGTTCAAGGGGACGCGCACGCGCTCGGCGCTCGACATCGCCGTGGCCTTCGACTCCGTGGGCGGCGAGCACAACGCTCTGACCGCCAAGGAATACACCTGCTACTACGCCAAGATCCAGGACCGCGACCTACCGATGGCGGTCGAGGTGATCGCCGACATGGTCACCTCGAGCCTGATCGACCAGGACGAGTTCGAGACGGAGCGCGGGGTCATCCTCGAGGAGCTCGCGATGGCCGACGACGATCCCGCCGATGTCGCGGGGGAGCGGCTGTTCGAGGCCGTCTTCGGCGACCACGCCCTCGGACGGCCGATCGGAGGCACGGCCGCCACCATCGGCGAGGCCACCCGCGAGGCGGTCTGGGCCCACTACCGTGCCGCCTACCGCCCGCGCGACCTCGTCGTCACCGTTGCCGGAGCCGTCGACCACGACGCTCTCGTCGGTCTGCTCACGCGCGTCCTCGCCTCGGACGGCTGGGACCTCGGCACTCCGTCGGCCCCGGTCGAGCGTCGAGTCGGGGGTACCGCCGTGTACGCCCGCGGCAGCGCGCTCTCGGTGGTCCACCGTCCGACCGAGCAGGCCAACCTCCTCCTCGGCTTCCCCGGCCTGGCTGCCGGCGACGACCGCCGCATGACCATGGGAGTCCTCAACTCCATCCTCGGCGGCGGCATGTCATCGCGTCTCTTCCAGGAGGTGCGGGAGAAGCGCGGACTCGCCTACTCCGTCTACTCCTTCGCCCCGTCCTACTCCGATGCCGGACTGTTCGGCCTCTACGCCGCCTGCACTCCCGCGAAGGCTGGCACTGTCGCCGAGCTCCTGCTGGCCGAGTTCCACCGTCTGGCCGAGCAGGGCGTGAGCGCCGACGAGCTGACCCGAGCTCGCGGCCAGCTCTCGGGAGCCGCCGCCCTCGCGCTCGAGGACTCCGATACCCGCATGTCACGCCTGGGCCGCGCCGAGCTGACGTTCGGCGAGTTCGTCGACCTCGACGAGAGCCTGCGGCGACTCGCCCTCGTCGGCGCGGAGGACGTCCAGGCACTCGCGGCAGACTTGGCCGGGGGGCCTCTGTCGATCTCGGCCGTCGGTGCGATCGACCCGTCGACCTTCGCCGGGATCACCGGGGTCGCGAGCGTCTCCGCGATCTGACCGATCGTCGCTCGCCCGCTGATCACGCACCGTCGCGCCGCACCAGGGAGGACTCCCGTGTCCCATTACATCTACCTCGTCCGCCACGGCGAGCAGCAGGACGCCGAACACGGCCTGCCCGACGGGCCGCTGTCGGCGCGCGGCGAGCGTCAGGCTCGGCTCATCGCCGAGCGTCTGGGCGGCGTCCCGTTCACGGGCGCGTGGCACTCGCCGCTGCGTCGGGCGGAGGAGACGGCCGCTCGGTTCCAGGCGCTGCTCCCGAGTCTTCCGCTGCAGCCCTCCTCGCTGCTGTTCGACTGCATCCCGTCGGGCCCGACTCCGGACATGCCGAAAGCGTTCGAGCCGTTCTTCGGCAGTGTCACCTCGGCCGAGATCGAAGCGGGTCACGCGCAGATGCAGGACGCGGTCGCGGAGTTCCTTGCCCCCTCCCGTGATGACCGGCACGACCTCCTGATCACCCACAACTTCGTCATCGGCTGGTTCGTGCGCCATGTCTTCGACGCTCCGGACTGGCGCTGGCTGGGAGTGAACCAGGCCAATTGCGGCCTGACGATCATCCGCGTCCGCTCGCGCAAGCCACCGGTGCTCGTGGTGCACAACGATCTCTCGCACCTCCCCGTCGAGCTGCGCACCGGGCTGCCGGAGGCGCAGCCGTATTGAGCGGCGATGCGGGAGCACCGGGCTGAACATGAGTACTCGGCTCAGGACGGGCGGGCGCGCCGAGCGTGCGGCCTGCGTCGACCTGTGGTGCACCGCCCTCGACGCCCGTGACGGCCATCCTCCTGCAGCGGGAACCGCTCAGCGCGCGTGGACGATGCTGAGCGCAGATCCCCTCGCCTTCGTCGTCGCCGAGGACGACGGGCTGCTCCAGGGCTTCGCGCTCGTCCTCCCCCCGGGGAGCGGATTCGCGACCGACCCGCCGGAGGCGGCCCACCTCGCCCTCCTCGCTGTGCATCCGCGGGCGCAGGGCAGAGGACTGGCTCGACTCCTGCTGTCGGGAGCGGAGGAGGCGTCCGCCGCTCGTGCCTCCTCGGCCGTGCTCCACGTTCTCACGGCCAATCCGGGCGCCGTCTCCCTGTACACCTCGGCGGGCTGGCAGCCGGAGGGGCCGCCGGTGCCGCATCCGCTCTCGGGCGCCCCGATGCTCACTCTGGTGCGGAGCTGGGGTCGTGCCGCCACGCCCTGACGGGTGCCGCGTTGTTACGCTGAGGCGGTGACTACCTCCGTCGCCGTGGTCGGCGCGTCCGGCCGACTCGGCTCGTTCACCTGCTCCCTCATCGAGGCGTCGAGCGAGTTCACGCTCGTCGCCCGGCTCGGGTCGCGCGACGATCCCCGTGCGATGCTCGCCGCCGACGTCGTGGTCGACATGACCGTGCCGGCCGTCAGCCAGCAGATCGTCGATCTCGCCGTGGCGCACGGCAAGAAGGTCCTGGTCGGGACCTCGGGGTGGACCGGGGACCGTATTACGGCGCTGCGCCGCACCGTCGAGGAGCAGCCGCTCGCGGGCGTCGTGATCATCCCGAACTTCTCGCTCGGCTCCGTCCTCGCCACGGCTCTCTCGACCGTCGCTGCCCGCTTCTTCGATGCCGCCGAGATCATCGAGACCCACGGAGCACGCAAGGTCGACTCGCCGTCCGGCACCGCGGTGCGCACGGCGGAACTCCTGCTCCGAGCCCGTGCCGAGCTCGGACCGGTGCAGGCTCCGCACACCGATCAGCGAGCCCGGGGCCAGCAGGTCGCCAGCGTGCCGGTGCACAGCCTCCGACTGCCCGGGGTGGAGGCGCGCCAGGAGGTCGTGTTCGGCGGCACCGGCGAGACCGTCACCATTCGCCACGACACCACGTCGCAGGCCTCGTACGAGCAGGGCGTGCTTCGGGCGCTCGATGTGGTCCGCACGGCCACCGGAGTGGTGGTCGGCCTCGACGCGCTGATCGATCTGCGCGCCGCCTTCGATGCAGCCCCGCTGGCCGAGCGCCCGCTCGAGGAGCCGCCGCTCGCCGATGAGGCGCCGTCGGGCCAGGCCGCGGCGGCGACGAGGGCGCCGTGAGGACCCGCGTCGGAGTCGTCCTGATGGCGGTCCTGCTCGCCCTCTACCTCGTCGTCTGCCTCCAGTACTCCGTCGTCGCCTTCGCCGCGGCGACGGTACCCGGCGTCGTCATGGGCGCAGGCCTGCTCATCCTGGGTGGAGTCGGCGTGTGGGGTCTCGTGCGCGAACTGCTCTTCGGAGTCCGGGCCGAGCGCCTGGCCCGCCGCCTCGAGGGCGAGGACGGCCTTCCGCAGGAGGTGCTCGACTCCCGGGCCAGCGGCCGTCCGCTGCGCGAGGAGGCGGACGCCCTGTTCCCGAGCTACGCCGATGCGGTGGACGCGCAGCCCAGGAGCTGGCGCGCCTGGTACCGGCTGGGTCTCGCCTACGATGCGAGCGGCGACCGCAAGCGGGCCCGCGGAGCGATCCGACGTGCGATCGCGCTGGAGCACGACGCTCCGGCCTGAGAGGCGAACGCGCGGTGCTCCGGCCGGTACCGGGTGCTCAGGCGAGCACCCAGTCGAGCGCCTCGGCGACGGTGCGGTGCCGGAACTCGAAGCCGTCGTCGAGCAGCCGCTGTGGGACGAGCCGCTGGTTCGAGAGCAGCAGCTCGTGGCCGGCGTCCCGCAGGGCCAGCTCGATGACCTTCTCCGGCACCGGGAGAGCGAACGGGCGGTGCAGCAGCTCGGCGAGGGTGCGCATGACGTCGTTCGCCGTCGCGGGCACGGGACCGGCCAGGTTCACCGGGCCCGAGAGGGACGACGTCAGCAGGTGGCGGATCGCGGCAGCCTCGTCGTAGAGGCTGATCCAGGGCCACGACTGCCGTCCGCCGCCGAGCGGGCCGCTGAGTCCGAGCCGGGTGAGGGGGAGGAGCGGCTTCAGCGCGCCTCCGTCGCCGAGCACCAGGCCGGTGCGCACGGTCGCGACGCGGGTCGACTCCGGTGCGAGGTGGGCCGCCTGCTCCCAGCGCTCGACGACATCGGCGAGGAACCCCTCCCCGCGCGGCGACTGCTCGGTCAGCTCTTCGCCGGGCCGGTCACCGTAGTAGCCGACGGCGGAGGCGTTGATCAGGGTTGCGGGAGGAGCGGATGACATCCGCATGGCATCCGTGATGGTCTGCGTCGCCTGGACGCGTGAATCCAGAATCTTCCGCTGGTAGGAGGCGGTCCAGGGCAGTCGGCTGATCGAGGCGCCCGAGAGGTTGACCACCGCGTCGACCCGCTCCAGCACGCTGAAGTCGAGCATGTGCGAGGTCGGCGCCCAATGGAATTCGTCCGGCCCGGTCGGCGCGTGACGCACCAACCTGAGGATCTCGTGCCCGTCGGCGCGCAGCTGGCGTGTGAGCTCGGAGCCGATCATCCCGCTCGCTCCCGAGATCAAGACCCTGAGCCGAGGTGCCGGAGCATCCGACTCCGGCGAGGGCTGCGGTGCCGACACGTGCTCCGACGCCGATCGCGCGGCCCGGCGGGGCGATCCGGCCGACGGTCCCGTCCCGTCCTGGTCGGAGTGCCGTGCGGTTGCGTCGCTCATGGTGCCTCCCGAGGCCGGTCGCGGGCCGCCCGCGAGGGATCCAGCCTAGAGCCTCATGCCCGGGAGCCGGCCGAGCGCCCGAGCAGGCCGGCCCGTGCGAGCACGAGGTAGAGCTCGCAGCCCAGGCACAGCCCGAAGGCGGCGTTGAGGAATGCGGCGAGGAACGCGACGGATGCGGCGACCGGCACGGCCGAGGAGACGCCCGCCACATGCAGCAGCACGCCGACCCCGGTCACGACCAGCCCGATCAGCTGCGCGAATCGCGGCGGCCGGGCGTCCTCCCACTCCTGGGGCGGAGCGAGGCGCGGCCGGATCAGTCGGCGGAAGAGCGCCGACCACGGTCCCGAGCCGACTCCACGCGCCGCCGACCAGGCGAAGAGCAGTGCGAGGATGACGAGGAGGAGGAAGCCGGGCTGCAGCGCACGTTCTGCCGGGCCCGCGCCGCTCGGGGCCGCGAGGCCGAGTGCGACCGTGGCGAGCAGGAGGACGGCGGTGAGGGAGGCGGCGAAGCGCGGGCCGCGAGGGTCGACGGTGCCGGACGGGGGAGGGATGGTCATTGCGTCTCCTGGAGTCGGTCGAGCTCGGCGGTCACGACGGCGCGGGCGGGCGGGCCGCCGATGCGGCTGCGCGGGATGCCCGCCGCATCGAGCACGAGCAGGGTCGGGGTCTGCCGGATGCGGAACCGCTCGGCGAGGTCGGCCCGATGCGTCAGGTCGACGTCGAGGTGCGCGACTCCGGGCCGCTCCCGCGCGACGTCGGCGAGCATCCGCCGCACCGCGGGGCAGCGGGAGCAGAACTCGGTCGAGAACTGCAGCACGGTGGCGCTCGAGCCCAGCAGCGCACCCGGGACGAGCTCGCCCGGATCGATCGGCGCCTCGCCGGTAGGCGAGCGAGTGGAGACGCGTCCGGCCGCATGGCGGTGCAGGAGGCCGAGCGCCGTGCCGAGAATGACGAGCGCCACGAGGGAGGCTGCGATCGGCACCGGTTCCATGGAGGAAGGCTAGGCGCGCAGACAGGCGCGCACCCGATCGTGACGTCGGGAGTCGCCGCGCAGGTGCCCTAGGGTCGAAGCCGTGACCGACCAGAGCACCCCCAGCACCGATCAGAACGCCCCCGTCTTCCGCTCCGACGTCGTCGTCGAGCTGGTCCGCTCGAGCGCCCACGACTCCGATGTCCTCTTCGCCGCCCGCGTCTCGACGCAGGGCGAGAAGACGCTCACCGAGGCCCTCGACGGCGAGGAGGGGGACGCCGAGAAGCAGAGCAAGCGCGACCGCGGCCTGATCAACTACCTGATGCGCGACCGGCACGGCTCGCCCTTCGAGCACAACTCGATGACCTTCTACGTGCAGGCCCCGATCTTCGTCTTCCGCGAGTTCATGCGACACCGCATCGCCTCCTACAACGAGGAGTCGGGCCGGTACCGCGAGCTGCGCCCCGTCTTCTACGTGCCCGGCCCTCAGCGCAATCTCGTGCAGGTCGGCAAGCCCGGCGCGTACTCGTTCGAGCCGGGCACTCCGGAGCAGACCGAGCTCGTCGTCGCCGAGACCCGCCGCGCGAGCACCCAGGCGTTCGAGGCCTACCAGAGGATGCTCAGCGAGGGCGTCGCACGTGAGGTCGCCCGCATCGTGCTGCCGCTGAACATCTACTCGTCGATGTACGTGACGCTCAACGCCCGCTCGCTGATGAACTTCCTCTCGTTGCGCACCAAGCGCGAGGACTCGACGTTCCCCTCTTTCCCGCAGCGCGAGATAGAGATGGCCGCTGAGCAGATGGAGCAGCGCTTCGAGGAGCTCATGCCCCTGACCTACGCCGCTTTCAACGCCAACGGCCGCGTCGCTCCGTAGGCCGACCGGCGGTGCCGGCCCGACCGGCTCCCTCGGGGCGGGGAATCCCCTCCGCGACGACGAGCGAGCGGCGGAGAGCGCTCACCCGCACCCATCGCCTGTCGATCGCACGCCGTCCGGCGGATCGCACCCGCTCCTGCAGATCGCACCTCTCCCACCCGCGGCGCGGACGCCGCCGCCGACCCTTCCCGGGGTCGACGCAGCGACCCGCTACCCTGGCAGCGTGTCAACTCCGGAGAATCCTTTCGGCCAGGTCCTGGTAGCGCTGGTCACCCCGTTCACCGCCGACGGCGAGGTCGACTGGCCCGGAGTCGAGAAGCACATCGACGACTGCATCGCCGCCGGAGCCGACGGCATCGTGGTGACCGGCACCACCGGCGAGACGAGCACTCTCACCGACCCCGAGAAGATCCGCCTCGTCGAGGTCGGTCGCTCCGTCGCTGCCGGCCGGGCGAAAATCATCACCGGAGGCGGATCGAACGAGACCGCGCACGCCATGCAGCTCGCCCGCCAGAGCGAGAAGGCGGGCGCCGACGGCAACATGATCGTGACGCCCTACTACAACAAGCCCACGCAGGCCGGCATTCTGACCCACTTCCGGATGATCGCCGACGCGACCGACCTGCCGGTCGTTCTCTACGACATCCCGGGGCGCACTGGCGTCCCGATCCGCTACGAGACGATCCTCCGTGCGGCGAAGCACCCGAACATCCTGGCGGTCAAGGATGCGAAGGGCGATCTCGCCGAGGTCAGCCGTGTGCTGAACCAGACCGACCTGATGTACTTCTGCGGAGACGACGCCAACGTGCTCCCCGAGCTCGCCATCGGGGCCACCGGTCTCATCGGCGTGACCGCGAACATCGCCGCCTCGCCCTACCGCACGATCGTCGACGCCGTGAACGCCGGAGACCTGCACGCGGCGACCCGCGCACACCAGCAGCTCGAGCCCCTCGTGCGGGCCGTGATGACGCATGTCCCGGGCACCGTCGCCGCGAAGTACATCCTCCACGGTCTCGGCCGGATCTCGTCCCCCCGCGTCAGACTCCCGCTCGTCGGGCCCGAGGAGTCCGAGGCCGCCCTCATCGAGGATGAGCTCGGCCTGGTCCGCGACATCCCGGGCGTCGACTTCCGCAACTTCCGCCCCGACCGCAACGCCGCGGCGGGCGGCGCGCTCCCGAAGGTCGCGGGCACCACCCGCTGACGCCGCTCGGTCGGCACGTCCGACGATCCCCGAGAAGGGGAGGGCGCATGCCCAGTGCCGAGATCGCCCCGCCTTGCGCCCGGCAGCCTCCGCATCATCCCCCTCGGCGGCGTGGGCGAGATCGGTCGCAACAGGACGATCTTCGAGATCGACGGCAAGATCCTGGTGGTCGACCGAGGCCTGAGCGGTAGGCCTCCCTCCACAGGCGCCCGTCTGGGCCAGGCTGTGCCGCCTCCGGCGCGGGTCACCGGTCTCGACCGGGGCGGCGGGTACGGTGGCAGCATGGCGACCAGTACCAAGACCACCTCGCGCGGGCGCAGCAGTAGCGCTCCACGCTCCGGCGCGCCGCGATCCAGCCGCGGCTCGGGCAAGGCGGCCGCCTCGACGAACACCGTCGCCTTCGAGGCGGCGCCCCGCACGAACCTCGCGGTCCGCGTCTGGATGAGCCTCGCCCATCTCGCCGGAGGCGCGGCGCGCGCTCTCGGCCCCGAGCGGCTCGCCAAGGAGGAGCGCCGCGACGGCGTTCCCTTCCTCCTCCTTCTGCTCGCGATCTCAGGGGCCGTGGTCGAGTGGTTCCTCGCGACGCATCCTGTCGCACTCGTGCTCGACGCCTGGACCTTCGGCGGGGTCTTCGGGCGTGTCGCCTATGTGCTGCCGGTGGTGCTGCTCCTCTTCTCCCTCTGGCTGTTCCGCCATCCGCGCTCGGTCGACGACAACGGCCGGATCGGCGTCGGCCTGACGGCCCTCTTGGTCGCCTCGGCGGGCCTCTGTCACGCGCATCTCGGTCAGCCGCAGCCCGGTCAGGGCATCGAGACGATGGCCGCGGCCGGAGGCGTCCTCGGCTGGCTGGTCGGCGCACCGCTCGCGGCGATCGCGACCGTCCCGGGCGCCACCGTGGTGCTCTCGCTCGTCATCCTGCTCTCGCTGTTCATCATCACGAAGACTCCGCCGAACCGCGTCGGCGCACGCTCGCGCGAGCTCTACGGCTACCTCTTCGGCGCCCCCGTGCTCGACGACGAGGAGAGGGCCCGCCTGAAGGCTGAGCGGGCGGCGGCGAAGGCCGCGGCCAAGGCGGAGGCGGAGCAGGAGGCGCAGGCGCAGCAGGACGGCGGCGATCTGCCCTGGTGGCGGCGGACCGAATCCGGTCGCGAGGACGAGCCGACAGCGCAGACCGAGCTCCCCATCGAGTCCTTCACCGAGGTGATCGAGGGCTCCAAGCGACCGGGCGGTCGAGCGAAGGGCTTCGACACCACCCTGGAGGAGCGTGACGCGCCGGCCGATCCGCCCACCCGGCCCACCGCGACCGAGGTGCTCGTCGATGCCGAGACCGCGCTCGCGCGCCGCGGTCCGAGCGTGGCGGCCGGCGGTCTCACCGGGGTGGTCGATGACGACGCGACCGACGTCATCCGCCTCGACGACCTGGACGTCGCGCCCGCCGTGCCGGTCCCACCCGTCATCGGGACGGGCCCCATAGCGCCTCTCGTCGAGGTCGACCCGACGGCCGACTTCGACTCGTCGTTCGAGGACGACGCGCCCTATCGTCTGCCCTCGGCAGCGGCCCTCTCGACCGGTACTCCATCGAAGGCGCGCTCCGCCGCCAACGACGAGATGGTCCGCGCCATCACGGAGGTTCTGCAGCAGTTCAACGTCGACGCCACGGTCACGGGCTTCTCGCGCGGCCCGACAGTGACCCGCTACGAGATCGAGCTCGGCCCGGGCGTGAAGGTCGAGCGCGTCACGGCGCTCAGCAAGAACCTCTCCTATGCCGTTGCCAGTAACGAGGTGCGCATCCTCTCGCCGATCCCGGGCAAGAGCGCCATCGGTGTCGAGATCCCCAACACCGACCGCGAGATCGTCTCGCTCGGCGACGTCCTGCGCTCGCCGGCCTCGACCACCTCGACCCATCCGATGACGATCGGTGTCGGGAAAGACGTCGAGGGCGGTTACGTCGTGGCGAACCTCGCCAAGATGCCCCACCTCCTGGTCGCCGGGTCCACCGGCTCCGGCAAGTCGAGCTTCGTCAACTCCATGATCACGAGCCTCCTGATGCGGGCCCGCCCGCAGGACGTGCGCATGGTGCTGATCGACCCCAAGCGCGTCGAACTGACCATCTACGGCGGCGTGCCGCACCTCATCACTCCGATCATCACGAACCCCAAGAAGGCCGCCGAAGCGCTGCAGTGGGTCGTGAAGGAGATGGACATGCGCTACGACGACCTCGCGTCGTTCGGTTTCCGTCACATCGACGACTTCAACGCGGCGGTGCGCGGCGACGAGATCACGCTGCCGGCCGGCAGCAACCGCGTGCTCAAGCCCTACCCCTACCTCCTCGTCGTCGTGGACGAGCTGGCCGATCTGATGATGGTCGCGCCACGCGACGTCGAGGACTCGATCGTCCGCATCACCCAGTTGGCACGAGCCTCCGGCATCCATCTGGTGCTCGCGACGCAACGCCCGAGTGTCGATGTCGTGACCGGTCTGATCAAGGCCAACGTGCCGAGCCGTCTGGCTTTCGCCGTGACGAGCGTCACCGACTCGAGGGTCATCCTCGACCAGCCCGGCGCCGACAAGCTGATCGGCCAGGGAGACGGTCTGTTCCTCCCGATGGGCACCAACAAGCCGATGCGGGTGCAGGGCGCCTGGGTCCGCGAGGACGAGATCGCCAAGGTCGTCGAGCACGTGACCCGGCAGGCGCAGCCGGAGTACCGCCAGGACATCACCGTCCAGGCGCAGCGCAAGGAGATCGATTCGGACATCGGCGACGACCTCGAGCTGCTCATGGCGGCGGCCGAACTCGTCGTCAGCACGCAGTTCGGGTCCACCTCCATGCTGCAGCGCAAGCTCCGTGTCGGCTTCGCCAAAGCCGGTCGCCTGATGGACCTGCTCGAGTCGCGAGAGGTCGTCGGTCCCTCCGAGGGATCGAAGGCTCGCGACGTGCTGGTCACGGCCGAGCAGCTCCCGGGGGTGCTGGCACGGATGCGCGGCGAGGAGCCCGGCGAGGCGGCCTCGGCCCCGTCCGCCGTCGCGCCCGATCCCTACGCAGACCCCCTGGCAGAGCCCTCGGGGCCCGTCGCCACCGACTACCACGACGACGAAGGCTCGGGCGAGGACGCCTGGGGCCTGACCGGACGCGAGTGACCGCCCCGGCTGCTCCCGACACGACCACGAACGGCGGAGCACGATGAGCACCCCCACGGCACCCTCCTCGGCCCGCTCGGGCAACTGGAACCTGCCCAACGCGATCACGGTGGTGCGCATCCTGCTCGCTCCGATCTTCTTCTGGCTTCTCCTGGCCGACAACGGAGAAGACGGCGGTCTGCGCATCGCAGCGGCGCTGCTGTTCATCGTGGCGATCGCGACAGACGGGATCGACGGCCACATCGCGCGCAGCCGCGGCCTCGTCACCGACCTCGGCAAGCTTCTCGATCCGATCGCCGACAAGGTCCTGACCGGCGCCGCACTCGTCGGACTCTCCCTCCTCGCCGAGCTGCCGTGGTGGGTCACTCTGCTGATCCTGGTGCGCGAGATCGGCATCACGGTGTTCCGGATGGCCGTGCTCTCCGACCGGGTGATCCCTGCCTCCCGAGGCGGCAAGCTCAAGACGATCGTGCAGTCGGTGGCGATCTCGCTCGCGCTTCTGCCGCTGTGGGTCGTCCTCGGCGAGTGGGTGCACTGGCTGAACGGCATCACGATGACGGCCGCTGTCGTGCTCACCATCGCGACGGGGATCGACTACCTGGCCGATGCTGCTCGGCAGAGCCGCGCTGCACGCGCGCGGCCGTGACGCCCCCGGAGCTGATCGCCGAGCTCCGTCGGCGCGGTGTCGGCCTCGCGGTCGCGGAATCCCTGACCGGTGGCGCGCTCAGTTCGGCCCTCGTGGAAGTGCCGGGCGCCTCCGCGGTCTTCCGAGGGGGAGTGGTGAGCTACGCGACCGAGCTCAAGCACCGCCTCCTCGGGGTCGACTCCGATCTTCTCGCTGCGGAGGGTCCGGTGCACCCGATCGTGGCCGTCCAGATGGCGCGGGGCGCCGCGTCCCGTCTCGCCGCCGAAGGACAACCGACGCTCGGCCTCGCCACGACGGGCGTTGCGGGTCCGGATCCGCAGGGGGACGCGGTCGTCGGCACCGTGTTCGTCGCCGCGGTCTTGGGGAACGAGGAGCTCGTGCGCGAACACAGGTTCGCCGGCGATCGAGCCGACGTCCGATCGGCGGCGGTCGTCGCAGTCCTCGCCCTGGCCCGCGAAGCGCTCGCTCCGACCGCGTGAGGCGGATCCTCAGGCGCGCGCGGCCTCTGCGCGGAATGCGCTGCGTTGCGGCCCGGTTACAACTGGTGTCGCTCACACGCAAAGTCCAGTCATCCGGTATTAGAGTCGACGCAAGACGAACCGGGTAGTGAACAGCTATCCGGTTCTCTCGTCCCAGCCCCCCGATCACCTCTCCCGTCCTCCCTGGCCGGGCGTGTGCTCACGGAGCAGGTGCGCGACAAGCGGTTGACGTGGAGAAGGAGGGTCCAGTGGTTCTAGTTCGTCAGGAGATCGGCGATGTCCTCAGGGACTTTCGCCTGCAGAAAGGTCGTACACTCCGTCAGGTGGCGAGCAAGGCGAGCGTTGCGCTCGGCTACCTGAGCGAGGTCGAACGTGGTCAGAAGGAGGCCTCCTCGGAGATCCTCGCATCTGTCGCCGACGCCCTCGACACCCCCATCTCGGTGATCATGCGCGAGGTCGGCGATCGTCTCGCCGTCATCGAGGGCATCGACACCATTCCCGACACCATCCCGGCCGACATGGTCGCCGGCTTCGACGCGGACCTCGTCACGCAGTAGCCGCCCGTTCCCTCCACTCACCGCACCCCGTTCCCCCCGAAGGGCGCCCAGGCTTAGGCCGGGCGCCCTTCGTCGTCTTCGGAGCAGAGCACGGGCGAGCGGCTACCGTGGGGGCATGCGGCTGAGCGAGTTCCGGCAACTGGTCGATGACGAGTTCGGCGGAGCGTACGCCCGCGTCCTCGTGTCGGACCTCGTCCTCACCGAACTCGGCGGGCGCACCGCCGAGCGCGCACTCAGCGACGGCACGGAGCCGCGCGAGGTCTGGCTCGCCCTCTGCCGCGCGAGCGATGTTCCTCAGTCGCGCTGGCACGGGGTGGATCCCAGGAAGCGGCACCGCTGAGTTCGGTCCCGAAGTCGCGTTCGACACGCCGAGCGGCCGTGTTCGAATCCGTGTTCGAACGGGTCTAGGCTCCTCCACAGAAGCAGGATCGGCTCCGTCTCCACGGAGTCGCTCTCGCACGGCCCCGATGTCGGTGGTCGGTCGTACCGTCGGAGACACCTGAACGGATCTGCTTCACCGTCTTGTCGCAGCCGGCCGGCACTGTCACTCCGACAGCCACCGGCATGTCGCGACAGCCTGTAGGCGGCACCACCACGAACACGAGAGCGAGACGGCCATGCCCAGTTCCTCCGACCGCGAGAAGTCCCTCGAGACTGCACTCGCCCAGATCGACCGCCAGTTCGGCAAGGGCGCTGTCATGCGCCTCGGCAGCGATGAGCGCGCCCCCGTCGAGGTGATCCCGACCGGTTCCATCGCGCTCGACGTAGCACTCGGCATCGGTGGGCTGCCCCGCGGCCGCATCGTCGAGATCTACGGCCCCGAGTCCTCCGGTAAGACCACCCTCACCCTGCACGCCATCGCCAACGCCCAGCGCAACGGAGGCATCGCTGCCTTCATCGACGCGGAGCACGCGCTCGACCCCGAGTACGCCAAGAAGCTCGGCGTCGACATCGACTCGCTCCTCGTGTCGCAGCCCGACACGGGCGAGCAGGCTCTCGAAATCGCCGACATGCTGGTGCGCTCGGGTTCGATCGACCTGATCGTCATCGACTCGGTCGCGGCCCTCGTGCCGCGCGCCGAGATCGAGGGTGAGATGGGCGACTCGCACGTCGGCCTCCAGGCCCGGCTCATGTCCCAGGCGCTGCGCAAGCTCACCGGTGGGCTCAACACCACGAACACCACGATGATCTTCATCAACCAGCTGCGCGAGAAGATCGGCGTGTTCTTCGGCAGCCCCGAGACGACCGCGGGCGGTAAGGCGCTCAAGTTCTACGCCTCGGTCCGCCTCGACATCCGGCGCATCGAAACGCTGAAGGACGGCACTGAGGCGGTCGGCAACCGGACCCGCGTCAAGGTCGTCAAGAACAAGATGGCGCCGCCTTTCAAGCAGGCCGAGTTCGACATCCTCTACGGCGTGGGCATCTCGCGCGAGGGCAGCCTCATCGACTTCGGTGTCGAGCACGAGATCGTCCGCAAGTCCGGTGCCTGGTACACCTACGACGGCGACCAGCTCGGCCAGGGAAAGGAGAAGGCTCGTCAGTTCCTCATCGACAATCCCGATGTTGCGGCCGAGATCGAGAAGCGCCTCCTGGTGAAGCTCGGCGTGATCGCCGACTCGAACGCGGCCGTCGAGGCCGCTCCGGTCGCGATCGAGACCAAGCAGCCCGTACGCAAGGGCGCCTAGCCCGTGCCCGATGAGGCCACGGAAGGAGCCGGGAGTCGTCCGGTGGCCTTCCTGCCCTGGGTCGATCAGGACTCGGCGACCGCGCATCCCGTCGACCGGGAGAGTCCGGCCGTTTCGTCGCCGAGGTCGGGCGGTGAGGGCGAGGCACGGTCTCTGCCCGGCCTCGCCTCCTCGGAGCGGATCGCGGAGCTCTCGGCCCACGTCGCTCGGCGGGCACCTGCGTTCGACGCTGTCGGAGAAGAGGGCGCCCCGGATGATTCCTCCTGGGTCGACTCCGACGAGGTCGAGCGGGAGGAGATCGATCCCGAGCAGGTCGCTGACCGCATCGTGCGAGGGCTCTCCCGCAAGAGCCTTTCGGTCGCCGAGGTCCAGGCCCGCCTCTACACCGAGGGCGTCGCCGAGAAGGACGCGGTGGACATCGTCGAGCGCTTCACCCGATTCGGCTACCTCGACGACCTCCGGATGGCGGAGCAGCTCGTCGCGTCCCTGCGCGACCGCAAGAAGCTGGGCCGCTCCTCCATCCAGCAGGAGCTGCGCAGTCGCAAGCTCGATCCTGACGCGATCGCATCGGCGCTCGACGAGCTCGACGGCGACGACGAGTACCGTACGGCTCTCGAGTTGGCTCGCAAGCGTCTTCCCAGCCTGCGTTCACTCTCGGACGAGGTCGCCGAGCGCCGGCTGACGGGCTTCCTCGCCCGCCGCGGCTATGCGGGAGCGCTGGTTCAGCGCGTTGTGCGCGAGACCGTTCGCTCTTCCGGCTCGGGCGTCCGCTTCCGGTGAGCGTCCCCGGGCCGGAGGGCGCGGCACGGCGCGTAGAATCCCACTCCATGAGCACGCCCGGTACCGCCCCGTCCTCCGTCGCCGACTCCCGGCCTCGGACCTACGAGGTCCGCACTTTCGGGTGCCAGATGAACGTCCACGACTCCGAGCGCCTCAGCGGCTCCCTCGAAGCGGCCGGTTACGTTCCGGCGGATGGGGTGGAGGCCGATGTCGTCGTGATCAACACCTGTGCCGTGCGTGAGAACGCCGACAACAAGCTGTACGGCAACCTCGGGCACCTCGCATCGGTCAAGCGGCGGCACGAGGGGATGCAGATCGCCGTCGGAGGCTGCCTCGCGCAGAAGGACAAGAACGTCATCCTCGAACGAGCCCCCTGGGTCGACGTCGTCTTCGGCACGCACAACATGGGCGCTCTGCCCAGCCTCCTCGAGCGCGCGCGGCACAACGACGAAGCACAGCTCGAGATCCTCGAATCACTGGACGTCTTCCCGTCTACCCTGCCGACCAAGCGCGACTCCACCTACAGCGGCTGGGTGTCGATCTCGGTCGGCTGCAACAACACCTGCACCTTCTGCATCGTGCCCTCGCTGCGCGGCAAGGAGAAGGACCGCCGTCCGGGCGATGTCCTCGCGGAAATCCAGGCGCTCGTGGACGACGGCGCGATCGAGGTGACCCTCCTCGGTCAGAACGTCAACTCCTACGGTGTCGAGTTCGGTGACAGGCAGGCGTTCTCGAAGCTGCTGCGCGCGGCGGGCACCATCGACGGGCTCGAGCGCATCCGCTTCACCAGCCCGCATCCCGCCGCCTTCACCGATGACGTGATCGACGCGATGGCCGAGACCCCGGCCGTGATGCCGCAGCTGCACATGCCGCTGCAGTCCGGTTCCGACCGCATCCTGCGGGCGATGCGGCGCTCCTACCGCTCCGACCGCTTCCTCGGGATCCTCGACCGCGTTCGGGCGCGCATCCCGAATGCCGCCATCAGCACCGACATCATCGTCGGCTTCCCCGGCGAGACCGAGGAGGACTTCCAGGAGACGCTCCGCGTGGTCGCGGAGGCGCGCTTCGCCTCGGCCTTCACCTTTCAGTACTCCATCCGACCCGGCACCCCCGCAGCGGGCCTGCCCGACCAGATCCCCAAGGCCGTTGTGCAAGAGCGTTACGAGCGCCTCGTCGCCTTGCAGGACGCGATCAGCGAAGAAGAGAACCGCGCGGTCGTCGGCCGCCAGGTCCAGGTCCTCGTCGCTACGGGCGAGGGCCGCCGCGACACCGAGACCCGTCGGCTGAGCGGGCGGGCGGAGGACAGCCGCCTCGTCCACTTCGACGTGCCGACCGGCTCCGAGCGGCCCCGCCCCGGCGATGTCGTCTCGGTGCTCGTCACTCGCGCTGCGCCCTTCTACCTGCTGGCCGATTCGCCGGACGGTGCGCCGTTGACGATCCGTCGCACGCGCGCAGGCGACGCCTGGGATCGCGCGCAGACCGAGTCGTGCGGAGCGCCCGCAACTGTCGGTGCGCCCGGCGCCCCCCGGGTCTCGCTCGGTCTGCCGTCGCTCCGGGTCCGCGGCAGCAGCACCCTGACGACGCCGATCTACGACGCCGCCGATGGCGAGCGCTGATCCTGCGGCTCGCGTTCCCCAGCTGATCGCGATCGTCGGCGCCACCGGTACGGGTAAGTCCGAGCTCTCCCTCGACCTCGCGGAGTCGGTGTGCGCGGACGGCGGGTCGGCCGAGGTCGTCAATGCCGACGCCATGCAGCTCTACCGCGGCATGGACGTCGGCACCGCCAAGCTTCTGCTTGACGAGCGCCGGGGCGTGCCGCACCACCTGCTCGACGTGCTCGACGTCACGGAGGAGGCCTCGGTCGCTCGCTACCAGCGCGAGGCGCGGGCCGCGATCGAGGGGATCCTCGCGCGGGGTGGGACGCCGATCCTTGTCGGCGGTTCCGGACTCTACGTCTCGAGCGTCCTCTTCGAGTTCTCCTTCGCCGGAACCGACCCGCAGGTCCGCCGACGGCTGGAAGAGACGGCGGAACGGGAGGGCCTCGGCGTCCTTACGGAGCGGCTGCGGAGGATCGACGCCGCCGTCGCCCAGCGGATCGGCCCGCACAACGCGCGGCGGATCATCCGAGCCCTCGAGATCGCCGAGCTGAACGGCGGAAGCACGCACAGCGGCCTGATGTCCGACGACCCCCTCGCGTGGCGGTCGGCGGCGATCCTGCTCCTCGAAGCGCCGCGCGACGAGCTGGTGCGGCGCCTCGACCGCCGCGTCGAACGGATGTGGGCCGGTGGCATGCTCGAGGAGGTCGAGGGTCTCGTCGCTCGCGGCATCGAGCGGGGCGTCACCGCGGGCCGCGCGATCGGCTACGCCCAGGCCCTGGCACAGCGTGCGGGCGATCTGACCGAGCAGGAGGCGATAGCGGCCACCCAGGCGCTCACGCGCCGATACGCCCGCAGGCAGAACAGCTGGTTCCGGCGGTACGCGGGCGCGCACCGCCTCCCGTACGACGCCCCCGACCTCGCGGCGCGAGCGCGCGCCGCCGCCCAGGTCGCCGTTGCGGCTCCTCGCTAGGCTGTGCGCCATGACCATCGAGCTGCACTTCACCAAGGGCCAGGGCACCGGCAACGACTTCGTGCTCTACAGCGACCCCGACGGTGAGGTCGAGCTCTCGCCCGCGCAGGTCGCGATGATCTGCGACCGCCATTTCGGCGTCGGCGCCGACGGAGTGATCCGGGCCGTCCGCTCGCGAGCACTGCCCGAGGGGGCCGTCGCGCTCGCGGAGGAGAGCGAGGCGGAGTGGTTCATGGACTACCGGAACGCCGACGGATCGGTCGCCGAGATGTGCGGCAACGGCATCCGCGTGTACGCCGCCTTCCTCCTCGCCGGTGGTCTCGCCTCCCTCGAACCCGGCGACACTCTGCCCATCGGCACCCGTGCCGGGGTCCGCGATGTGACCCGCAGTGGCGCCGGCTTCCAGGTCGACCTGGGACGCTGGCAGCTCGCCGGTGGCGAGCCGCTCGTCCGGGCGAAGGAGCTGAAGGTCGCGCGTCCGGGTCTCGGGATCGACCTCGGCAACCCTCACGTCGTCGTGGCGCTGAGCAACGACGAGGAACTCGACTCGGCCGACCTCACCTACATCCCGCAGCTCGAGCCCGAGCCGGCCGACGGCGCCAACATCGAGTTCGTGGTGCCGGGTGAGCCCCTCGTGCACGACGGCATCGGCCGCATCCGCATGCGGGTGCACGAGCGCGGCAGCGGCGAGACGCTGAGCTGCGGCACCGGTGCGGCCGCGGCGGCCCTGGCCGTGCGCTACTGGGCAGGGGCCCGTGCGCCTCAGTCCTGGCGCGTCGAGGTGCCGGGCGGCGTGCTGGGCGTCAGCATGTTCGCCACCGAGGAGGGCGAGCACGTCGGCCTCTCCGGCCCGGCCGAGCTCGTCTTCACCGGCACCATCCGCATCGACTGACCGGCCGACGCCGCTTCAGTCGAGTCGGGTGGTCCGGAGGACCCGGAAGCCCTTCGCGGAGGAGGAGCGCTCGACGTCGAGTCGTCCTGTGAACGCCTGCTCGAGCCAGCTCTGGAGCGAGTCGGAGCCGAGGTTGCGCTGCACGACGAGCCAGGCGTCGGCCCCTTCCTCGAGGCGGGGAAGCCAGCGCTCGAGCAGCAGGTGCAGCTCCTCCTTACCGATCCTGATCGGCGGGTTCGACCAGATGGTGCGGAAGCTGATGTCCTCGGGAACATCCTCGGGCAGCACCGCGTTGATGGTAGAGATGCCGAGTTCGTCGCAATTGCGACGAACGAGCTCCAGCGCACGCTGGTTGACATCGACCGCCCACACCCGGGCGTCGGGGGAGCCGAGGGCGAGCGCGAGAGCGATCGGCCCCCAGCCGCAGCCGAGGTCCAGCAGGTCGCCGTCGGCGGGAGCATCCGGAACAGCGCTCAGCAGGACACGGGTGCCGAGATCGAGGTGGCCGGGACTGAAGACCCCTCCGGCCGTCGTGACCTCGAGGTCGCGACCGGCCAGGCGGACCGGGATCCTGCGGGGCTTGAGATCACCGTCAGGAGTACTCGAGAAGTAGTGCTCGGCGGCCATGAGAAGTGAACCTATCAACACCTGAGGAGTTAGTGTTATCCGGATGACGGAAGACCTGAACGAGACCGGCACGACCGAGGGCGTCGACGTCGTCTCGAGGGTCCTGGCGAACGCGCAGTCGCGGTCGGCAGGGTACTCGCGCTTCGTCGCGGGCGGAGCCCAGGCGTTGCAGAGCACCGGCCAGGAGGGCGAGAACAGCGACGGCGAGCAGTTCGATCGCGATGACCGGCAAGCTCTGCGTCGCGTCGCCGGCCTCTCCACCGAGCTCGAGGACGTCACCGAGGTCGAGTACCGTCAGCTGCGACTCGAGAACGTCGTCCTGATCGGCGTGTACTCGCAGAACTCCCTCGAGGATGCGGAGAACTCTCTGCACGAACTCGCCGCCCTCGCCGAGACCGCTGGGGCGACCGTCCTCGACGGGCTGCTGCAGCGGCGCCCGCACCCCGACCCGAGCACCTATCTGGGCAAGGGCAAGGCGCAGGAGCTCGCAGCCCTCGTCGCGGCGCTCGGCGCCGACACGGTGGTCGCCGACACCGAGCTCGCCCCCAGCCAGCGCAGAGCCCTCGAAGACGTCGTGAAGGTGAAGGTGATCGACCGTACAGCGGTGATCCTCGACATCTTCAGCCAGCACGCCAAGAGCCGCGAAGGCAAAGCGCAGGTCGAGCTCGCGCAGCTCGAGTACCTCCTCCCTCGACTCCGCGGATGGGGCGAGTCGATGTCCCGCCAGGCCGGCGGTCAGGTCGGCGCCGGCGCAGGCATGGGCTCGCGCGGTCCCGGTGAGACCAAGATCGAGCTCGACCGCCGCCGGATCCACACGCGCATGGCGCGGCTGCGCAAGCAGATCACCGCGATGAAGCCGGCCCGGGAGGCGAAGCGCGCCAATCGCAAGCGCAACTCCGTCCCGTCGGTGGCGATCGCCGGGTACACCAACGCGGGCAAGTCGAGCCTGCTCAACCGGATGACGCACGCGGGCGTCCTGGTCGAGAACGCCCTGTTCGCGACCCTCGACGCGACCGTCCGCAAGGCGCAGACCAGTGACGGACGCCTGTACACGCTGGCCGACACGGTCGGCTTCGTCCGCGCGCTGCCGCATCAGCTGGTCGAGGCGTTCCGCTCGACGCTCGAGGAGGTGGCCGACTCCGATGTGATCGTCCACGTGGTGGACGCGTCGCACCCCGACCCCGCGGGGCAGATTGCCACGGTCCGCGACGTGATCGGCGAGGTCGGTGCGCGTACCATCCCCGAGATCATCGCCTTCAACAAGGCCGACCTGGTCGACGAGGGCACGCGCCTCGTGCTCCGGGGGCTCGCCCCGGACGCGGTCTTCGTGTCGGCGCGCAGCGGCGAGGGGATCGACGAGCTGGAGGCGAGGATCGCCGGGATCCTGCCCGAGCCGGACGTCGAGATCGATCTGCTCGTGCCCTACGACCGCGGTGACGTGATCTCGAATCTCCACCGCAGCGGCCGGATCCTCTCGACGCAGTACGTCGAGGGCGGCACGCGAGTGAGCGCCCTCGTGCACGCCGATCTCGCGGGCTCCCTCGCCCGATTCGCCGCGCCGCCCGCGGCAGTCGAGGCCTGATCCGCACTCGAAGCGCCCGTCTCGTCGAGGCGGGCGCTTCGTGCATCCCGGCGCGACACACGGCGTCACGCCGGTTCACAGATCGTCATGGACCTCGACGCCACCCCGCTGCCTTCCTACTCTGATCCGCGAGGCGCCATCCGGCGCACGGAGCGACAGCCGAGCCCGGCACCCGCCCGAACCCAGCCGACCCCTCGCGGGGACCGGGCCGAGGAACGGAGGGCACAGCCGTGTCAGTGCACCGATCAGGGACAGCTGCGGATCCCGCGTGTCCGAGCGTCCCCTTCTCGTTCGAGATCTATCCGCCGCGGACGTCCGGGGGTGCTGCCGCACTGACGAGGACCGTCGACCGGCTCGCCGCGGCCGGACCCTCGTTCGTGTCGGTGACCTACGGTGCAGGAGGCTCCTCGCGAGGCGCGTCACTGGACATCCTGCGGTACGTGCGCGAGCACACGGGCACCGAGGCGCTCGCGCACCTGACCTGCGCAGGCTCCACTCCTGCGCAGGCGAGCCGCCTGGTTCGCGAGTTCCTCGAGGCCGGGGTGACCCGTTTCCTCGCGTTGCGCGGCGACCCTCCCGCCGACGCTGCCGAGGGGGAGCCGTTCCTCGGTGAACTCGGCAGCGCCGCCGAGCTGGTGCAGCTCATCCACCGGGTCCAGGCCGAGCGGGAGCCCTATGGAGCGCTGCCGGTGCCCGGCCTGCCCCACGCCCAACGGGTGGAGGTGTCCGCTCGGCCGCACGCGCAGGTCGCGGTCGCGGCGTTCCCCAACGGGCACCCTCGCTCCCGCTCGCGTACCCAGGACATCGATGTGCTGCTCGCGAAGGAGGCGGCGGGCGCGTCCTTCGCTCTCACCCAGCTCTTCTTCCATGCTGAGGACTACCTTCGCTTCGTCGATCGCGCGCGTGCTGCTGGTCTGCGCATGCCGATCGTTCCGGGCGTGATGCCGGTGACGAGCCCCGCTCGACTGCGCCGCATGCTCGAGCTGAGCGGGGAGGACGTGCCGGCCGAGCTGGCGATCGCCCTCGATGTTGAGCCCGACGACGAGGCACGCTGCCGCATCGGAGTCGACCACGCCGCCCGACTCGTCCGCACACTCGTCGACGGCGGCGCGCCGGCCGTCCACCTCTACGCCTTCAACCGTCACGAGCCGGTGCTGGCCGTGCTGGCCGAGAGCGGGCTACTGCCCGGCTCCACGTCCCGCCCGACCGCCCTCCCTCCATCCACCCCGTCACTCCAGGAGCGAACCGCATGAGCACGACATCTGCCTTCCCGACCGGAACCGTCCTCGGCTACCCCCGCATCGGGCGCCGTCGCGAGCTGAAGAAGGCCGTCGAGGGCTTCTGGTCGGGCACGATCACCGCCGACCAGCTGGAGGTGGAGGCCGCCGCCCTGCGCAGCGAGACTCGCCGGCGTCTGCACTCCCTCGGACTCGGTCGTGACGACTCGTCGATCCCCGAGGCGCACTCGTTCTACGACCAGGTGCTCGACACGACGCTCGCGGTCGGCGCGATCCCTGAGCGTTTCGCGGATCTCGTGGTCGACGGCGCTGTCGACCTCGCCGGGTCCTTCATCCTCGCGAGAGGGGACGGCGAGCGCGCACCGCTCGAGATGACGAAGTGGTTCGACTCGAACTACCACTATCTCGTTCCCGAGATCGGACCGGAGACCGCGTTCTCGCTCGCCGACGACCGTCGGGTGCGCGAGGTCGAGGAGGCGCGTGCAGCGGGGTTCCGGACGCGTCCCGTGCTGGTCGGACCGGTCACCTACCTCCTGCTCGCGAAGCCGAGCGACAGGGCGCCCGCGGGCTTCGAGCCGCTGTCCCGCCTGGCCGATCTCCTCCCCGTCTACCGGGAGTTGATCGCCCGGCTCCGCTCCGCCGGCGCCGACTGGGTGCAGCTCGACGAGCCTGCGCTGGTCTCCGAGTCGCTCGGTGTCTCCCGCGAACGAGTGCTGGCCGCCGCCGAGGAGGCCTACGCACTGCTGTCGGAGGCGGAGGATCGCCCCGCGATCTTCGTCGCCGCGCCGTACGGCAGCCTCGGTGACGCCCTCCCGGTGCTCGTCTCGGCCGGTGTCGAGGCGGTGAGCCTCGACCTGGTCAAGGGCTCCGCCCCCGAGCACGTTCCCGGTCTTGACCGCACCGTGCTCGTCGCGGGGGTGATCGACGGTCACAACGTCTGGCGCGGTGACCTGTCAGCCGCTCTCGAGCGGGCGGAGGCGCTGCGGCCGATCGCCGCCCACCTCGCGGTCTCGAGCTCCACGTCCCTCTTCCATGTGCCCCACGACGTCGCCGACGAGCCGGACCTCGACCCGCGGCTCGCCTCCTGGCTCGCCTTCGCCGACCAGAAGGTCGAGCAGATCGCGGTGCTCGCCCGGGGGCTGCAGAAGGGACGCGGTGCCATCGGGAGCGAGCTCGCCGCCGCGGCCGCCGCCCTCGAGGACAGGCGGAACGCGCCTGGAGTGCGGGACGGCTCCGTCCGCAGCCGCGCAGCGACCCTGGTGCCCGAGAACCGTCACCGAGCTCCGGCCCCGGAGCGCCGAGCGGCGCAGAAGGAAGCGCTCGGCCTTCCCGTGCTGCCGACGACCACGATCGGCTCGTTCCCGCAGACCCGCGAGATCCGAACCGCGCGGGCGGCGGCGGGTCGGGGAGCCCTCTCGTCCGGCGAGTACGTCGAGCGGATGCGCGCCGAGATCGAACGGGTCGTGCGGCTCCAGGAGGAGATCGGCCTCGACGTGGTGGTGCACGGGGAGCCGGAGCGCAACGACATGGTGCAGTACTTCGCCGAGAACCTCGACGGATTCGCGGTCACCCGGAACGGATGGGTCCAGTCGTACGGCAGCCGGTGTACTCGGCCCTCACTGCTGTGGGGGGACGTCGCCCGCCCCGCGCCGATCACGGTCGAGTGGTCTCGGTACGCGCAGTCACTCACCGATCGGCCGGTGAAGGGCATGCTGACCGGGCCTGTCACGATCCTCGCATGGTCGTTCGTGCGCGACGACCAGCCGCTCGCCGAGACGGCGGATCAGGTCGCTCTCGCGCTGCGGGACGAGATCGCCGATCTCGAGCAGGCCGGGATCCGAATCGTGCAGGTCGACGAGCCTGCCCTGCGCGAGCTGCTGCCGCTCGAGACGGGGGCTCAGCCGCACTACCTGGAGTGGTCGGTCGGTGCGTTCCGTTTGGCGACCGGGGGAGCCGCTCCGGCGACCCAGATCCACACGCACCTCTGCTACTCCGAGTTCGGCGTGGTGATCGACGCGATCGACAGGCTCGACGCGGACGTCACGAGTATCGAGGCGGCGCGCTCGCGGATGGAGGTCGTCGGCGACATCGAGCGCTCGGGCTTCGCGCGGGGGATCGGCCCGGGGGTGTACGACATCCACTCGCCGAGGGTTCCCGGCAGTGAAGAGCTTTCCGAGCTCGTCGCCACCGCGCTGGCATCGATCGCGGCTCGCCAGCTCTGGATCAACCCGGACTGCGGTCTGAAGACGCGCGGCTACGCCGAGACGGTCGCGTCGCTACGGGCGATGGTCATCGCGGCGGCCGCTGCACGCTCTTCGCTCGTGCAGACCGCGGCGGTCTGAGGGGAGGGGCGATGAGAACGGGGTCGGTCGGCTACACGCCGATCGACCCCGTTCTCGTCCGGGCCGCTCAGACCGAGCGCAGGACCGCGACGATCTTGCCGAGCACCTCGGCCTCGTCGCCGAGGATCGGCTCGAAGTTGGAGTTGCGGGGAAGCAGCCAGGTGTGGCCGTCGCGCTGGCGGAGCACCTTGACGGTCGCCTCGCCGTCCAGCATGGCCGCAACGATCTCGCCGTTCTCGGCGGTGCGCTGCGAGCGGACGACGACCCAGTCGCCGTCGCAGATGGCCGCGTCGATCATCGACTCACCGACCACCTTGAGCATGAAGAGCTCGCCCTTGCCGACGAGTTGGCGGGGGAGCGGGAAGACCTCATCGATCTGCTGGTCGGCCATGATCGGCACACCGGCGGCGATCCGCCCGACGAGCGGCACCATCGCCGCGTCGCCGACTGTCGCCGTCGACTCGAAGGACCCGTCGTCCTCGGTCGAGCTCGGCACATCGATCAGGATCTCGAGAGCGCGCGGGCGGTTCGGGTCGCGGCGGAGGTAGCCGCTGAGCTCGAGCTGATTGAGCTGATGGGTCACACTCGAGAGTGAGGCGAGCCCGACTGCGTCGCCGATCTCGCGCATGCTCGGCGGGTAGCCGCGGCTCGACACCGAGCGCTGGATCGCCTCGAGGATCGCGAGCTGCTTGGCACTCAGATTCTTTCGGCGCCGGCCTGCCGCCGACTTCGTCTTGGCGGCCGAGGTCCCGGCCCTCTGCGCGTCGCTCACGATGCTCCCTCTCTCGGCGCGCACGCCGCGTGCGCGCCCGCCCGGTCACGAGCCGACGTCGAATGTCGGTGGTCGCTGCTGTACTGCAACCAGGCTCTCGAAACTGTATCCGTCGGGAGCCGCGGAGCGGAACATTCGTTCGAGTGTGTCGCGCCGCAGGTCTAGTACGGATGCCGCGTGCACGTCACTTGACGAACGCGTGACTCGAAGATATGTTCGGTACAGGCGTTCGGGGTGGCCCTCCCGGCCGAGGGCCACCCCGGATCCTGGTGAAAGGAGCGATCACATGACCGCACAGCTCATGACCACGCTGCACTCCAGCACGGCGCAGCCCGCGTTCGCGACGCCGTCGTTCGAAGAGGGTGCGCTCGTCGCCCGCACGCACCTGAGGTTGACGCGGCGCGGCCGTGCCGTCGTCGCGATTCTGGGGGCTCTGCCGATCGTGGCGGGTGCCTTCGTCTTCGGCCTCAACGGAGGCGGAGCGGTGGCGTCGGGCGACCCCGCCGGAGTCGAGTTCCAGTACGTCACCGTGCATGCGGGGCAGTCGCTCTGGTCGCTCGCGGAGGAGCTCGCTCCCCATGACGATCCCCGAGACGTGGTCGACGACATCCTCTCTCTCAACCAGCTCTCGAGCGCCGGCCTCGAGCCGGGTCAGCGCCTCGCGATCCCGGCACGTTACGAGACCGGGCGCTGAGCGGGTCGGCCCCTCGAGTTCGCGTCGTGCCCCCCGATAGCATCTCGGGGTGACCACACTCGATGACCTTCCCCTCCGCGACGATCTCCGGGGTAAGCACCCCTACGGTGCCCCGCAGGCCCTCGTGCCCGTGGCCCTCAACGTCAACGAGAACACGCATCCGATTCCCGACGGAGTGATCGCGGACATCGTGGAACGCGTCGCTGAGGCGCTCCGCACGGTCAACCGCTACCCGGATCGCGAGTTCCGCGAGCTGCGCGAGGCGCTTGCCGGGTACCTCGGCCACGGGGTCACCGCTGACGGCGTCTGGGCGGCGAACGGGTCGAACGAGGTTCTTCAGCACGTGCTGCAGGCCTTCGGCGGACCGGGCCGCTCGCTGCTCGGTTTCGCGCCGACCTACTCGATGTACTCGATCCTCGCGTCCGGCAGCGGCACAGAGTGGATCCCTGTCGAGCGTGAGGCCGACTTCGCGATCGGGGCGGCGTACGCGGCGGAGCAGGTCCGACGCGTCAGTCCGGACATCGTGTTCCTCTGCGCACCCAACAACCCCACCGGCACGCCGCTCGATCTCGCGACGATCGAGGCCGTCTACGAGGCTACCGAGGGAGTCGTCGTGGTCGACGAGGCGTACGCCGAGTTCGCCGGGCGCGAGGCGCCGACGGCCCTCAGCCTCCTGCCCGGTCGGCCGCGCCTCGTGGTCTCACGCACGATGAGCAAGGCCTTCGCCTTCGCGGGCGTCCGCCTCGGCTACCTCGCGGCGGACCCCGCCGTCGTCGACGCGTTGCGGCTGGTGCGGCTCCCCTACCACCTGTCCGCGCTGACGCAGGCCGCGGCGACCGCGGCGCTCGCGCACGCCGAGGAGATGCTCGCTATGGTCGGCGAGATCATCGAGCAGCGCGACCGCATGGTCTCCGGCCTTCGAGAGCTGGGGTACCGTCCGCACGCGACCGGCAGCAATTTCGTCCTCTTCGGCGGAGTGGAGGATCCGGCGGCCGTCTTCGAGGGGCTGCTCGCCCGCGGAGTCCTCATCCGGGACGTCGACATACCCGGGCACCTGCGCGTCAGCGCCGGCACGGAGGCCGAGACGACGGCGTTCCTGGAGGCGCTCGGCTCGCTGCCGGCGCCGGCGGCGGCCGCGGCCGTGGCGCTCTCCCGGGAGTGAGCGCTCTCCCGGGAGCGGTCCTCGCGCGCGAATAGACTGGGGGCATGACCCCCCCGAGCGCCGCACCCGGGCGCACAGCCTCTCTCAGCCGCGCCACCAGCGAGTCGCGTATCGAGCTCTCGCTCGACCTCGACGGCACCGGCGTCGCGGACCTCGAGACGGGCGTGCCGTTCTTCGACCACCTGCTGACCGCCTTCGCGAAGCACTCGCTCACCGACCTGCGGGTTCGCGCACAGGGCGACATCGAGATCGACATCCACCACACGGCCGAGGACATCGCCATCGTGCTCGGCACCGCCATCCGTCGGGCCCTCGGCGACAAGGCCGGGATCTCGCGTTTCGGCGACGCGCTGGTCCCGCTCGACGAGGCACTGGTCCAGGCTGTCGTCGACATTTCCGGGCGCCCGTACCTCGTGCACACCGGCGAGCCGGAGGGCTTCGCTCTGCACCTGATCGGCGGGCACTTCACCGGCTCGATGGTCCGTCACGTCTTCGAGGCCATCGCCTTCAACGCCGGTCTGACCGTGCACGTGACCGTGCTCGGCGGACGCGACCCGCACCACATCGCCGAGGCCGAGTTCAAGGCCTTCGCGCGCGCCTTCCGCCAGGCCAAGGCGCTGGACCCGCTCGTCTCCGGCGTTCCGTCGACCAAGGGCGCTCTGTGAGCCCGGCCCGCCCGTCGGTCGTCGTCTACGACTACGGCTCGGGCAATGTGCACTCGGCCGTCAAGGCGCTCGAGCTCGCGGGAGCGGACGTCGAGCTGACAGGCGACCGTCGGCGCGCGCTCGAGGCCGACGGCCTCCTTGTGCCGGGTGTCGGTGCCTTCGACGCGGTGATGTCCGCCCTCACCCGTGCGGGCGGAGGCGAGATCATCGAGACGCGGCTCGCCGGCGGGCGACCTGTGCTGGGGATCTGCGTGGGGATGCAGGTGCTCTTCGAGCGCGGCGTCGAGCGCGGTGTCGAGAGCCGGGGGCTGGGGGAGTGGCCGGGAACGGTCGATCTCCTGCCGGCGGAGGTCGTGCCGCACATGGGCTGGAACACCGTCTCCGCTCCCGAGGGCTCATTGCTGTTCGAGGGGATCGCCGACGAGCGCTTCTACTTCGTGCACTCCTACGGTGCGCGGGAGTGGTCGCTCGAGGTGATGCCGCCGTTCCCCCGGCCCGCGGTGACCTGGGCCGAGCACGGCGGGCCGTTCATCGCGGCCGTCGAGAACGGGCCGCTCTCGGCGACGCAGTTCCACCCCGAGAAGTCCGGCGCTGCCGGGCTGCGCCTACTCGCCAATTGGCTGGGCACCCTCCGCACGAACTAGGATCGGCCGGTGGTCGGCGCCTCCCGCGGCCGGCAGCGGATCCGAGACTGAGGATGACGATGAGCGAGTTCACGAAGGCCCCGGGCCTGGTCCTCCTGCCCGCTATCGATGTGGCCGGCGGCAAGGCCGTGCGACTCACCCAGGGCGAGGCGGGAACCGAGACCAACTACGGCGACCCGATCGACGCCGCCGGCGACTGGGCCGACCAGGGCGCCGAGTGGATCCACCTCGTCGACCTCGACGCCGCCTTCGGCCGGGGCGACAACCACGGCATCATGAAGAAGGTGATCCGCCAGGTCAAGGGCGTCAACGTCGAGCTCTCCGGCGGCATCCGCGACGACCGCAGCCTCGAGTCGGCACTGAGCGCCGGCGCCAAGCGGATCAATCTCGGTACGGCGGCTCTCGAGAACCCGGAGTGGGCGGCGAGCGTCATCGCTCAGTACGGGGATCAGATCGCGGTCGGCCTCGATGTGCGCGGAACCACCCTCGCGGCCCGCGGCTGGACGAAGGAGGGCGGCGACCTCTGGCACGTCCTCGATCGTTTGGAGGAGGCGGGTTGCACCCGCTACGTCGTCACCGACGTCACGAAGGACGGCACCCTCAAGGGTCCGAACCTCGAGCTGCTCGAGCAGGTCATGGCGCGCACGCACCGACCGGTCATCGCTTCGGGCGGGGTCTCGAACCTCGACGACATCGCTGCTCTGCGCGATCTCGTCCCGCAGGGCCTCGAGGGCGCCATCATCGGCAAGGCGCTGTACGCGGGCGCGTTCACGCTCGCGGAGGCGCTGGATGTCGCATCCGAGTGAGCCCCGGCCGCTCCCGGCGCACCTGACCGACTCCGCGGGGGCTCCGTGGGCCGGCCGGCATTTCGAACCGAGCGCGGCGCCGGCCGATGACGGCAGCGCTCCGGAGGCGCTGGTCGCGGCGCTCGACGAGTTCGCCGAGGGATCGCGGGGTCCGGAGGCCGTCATCGACGCGCTGCGCACGTCCAGGCTGCTCATCCCCCTGGTCGCCCGCGTCGGCGAGGAAGGCGAGGGGACAGCGGGTCTTCGGGCGGACAAGACGCAGGAGCTCGCGATCGTCACGGTGGCGGGCCCCGATGGCCGCACGGTCCTCCCCGTCTTCAGCGGAGTCGACAGCATGCGGCGGTGGGACCCCTTCGCCCGTCCGGTCCCGGTGGACGGCCGCCGCGCGGCTCTGGCCGCCGTCGCGGAGGGCACCGAGGTGATGGTCCTCGACCCGGGATCGGAGCGGGAGTTCGCGGTGCGGCGTCCGGCGCTGTGGTCGATCGCCGAGGGCGGCGACTGGCGTCCCTCGGCGGACGACCCGGACGTGATCGACGCGCTGCGCGCGGGCGCGGCGGGGGAGCCGATCGTCGCGTCGCTCGACGTCCGCGCGGGCGACCCGGCGCAGCGGCTCACCGGGCCGGAACTCGTCGTCGTGCTGCACCTACGACCGGGACTCGATCAGGAGGCGCTCGGCGCCCTGATCGCCCGCCTGGGCGAGCGGTGGGCGGCCGATGCGGTCGTGGCCGCACGAGTCGACTCCCTGACCCTGCAGCTCGCCTCCGCCTCCTGACCCGGAGTCAGGTGACCGGGCCGGTCCACTTCTCGCCGGGACCCTTGCCGATCGGGTCGGCGATGGGCGAGGCCTCGCGGAAGGCGAGCTGGAGAGTGCGCAGCCCGTCGCGGAGGCTCCGCGCGTGCATGTCGCTGATGTCGGGTGCACCGGCGGTGACGAGCCCGGCGAGTGCGTTGATGAGCTTGCGGGCCTCGTCGAGGTCGACCTGTGCTCCGGGCTCGTCGGCGAGTCCGCACTTCACGGCGGCGGCGCTCATGAGGTGCACGGCCGCCGTGGTGATGATCTCCACGGCCGGGACCTCCGCGATATCGCGGGCGGCGTCCTCGTCGGAGGCGTTCCCGCCGTCGCCGAAGCGTCGTGCGTAGTCGTCGTCGTGCTGAGCCATGGGTCCTTCGTTCGTCGTCCGTGCGTAGAGGGGTCGCGGGGCGCACACGACAGCATGCACTGCGGCCGGGTCCGCGCTGTCGCGTGGGCTGCAGGTCTGCTATGGTTGTCCGGGCTCCGAGGCATGTCCTCGGTTCGAAAGTGGAGATTCTCCCACCCGCGCTTGACCGCTTCACAAGGTTACCGGGTTAGAAGCACTCCGCCTCCGACGGTCGACCAGACCGGTGGCGGCAGGGCTGCGGCTCCCGAGGTCCGCCTCGGGAACCGCGTCACAGGGTGCGAGTGCCGTGTTGCATGCGCGACACGGACGGGACGATCACCTCTCTCGGGTGCACTGGAGAAGACTCCGGCAGCGCAGCTGCACTCACCGAGATCAGAGGAGAAACGCAATCAGCGATCCCCGTACCAACGACCGTATCCGCGTCCCCGAGGTCCGCCTCGTGGGTCCCGCCGGAGAACAGGTCGGCGTCGTCAAGATCGAGGTCGCTCTGCGACTCGCGCAGGACGCAGACCTGGACCTGGTCGAGGTCGCCCCCAACTCCAAGCCGCCCGTCGCCAAGATCATGGACTACGGCAAGTTCAAGTACGAGCAGGCGCAGAAGCTCAAGGAAGCCCGTCGTAACCAGGCGAACACGATCCTCAAGGAGGTTCGTTTCCGTCTGAAGATCGACAAGCACGACTACGAGACCAAGCGCAAGCGCGCCGAGGGCTTCCTCAAGGCCGGCGACAAGGTGAAGGCGATGATCCTCTTCCGCGGTCGCGAGCAGTCCCGCCCCGAGATGGGCGTCCGCCTCCTCCAGCGTTTCGCGGAGGACGTCGCCGAGTTCGGCCAGGTCGAGTCCACCCCGACCATCGACGGTCGCAACATGGTGATGGTCATCGGCCCGCTGAAGAACAAGTCCGAGGCGAAGGCCGAGGCCAATGCGGTCCGCGCCGCTCGCCGAGAGGCCAACACCCCCGAGGACACGGCCGAGGCCGAGTCCGTCTAGTACTTCGCCGCCCCGGCCTCGGGGCCGGTGAACGCCCCGTTCGTGGGGCACCGGTTTCGCCCCGCTGTGCGCGGTGTGACGTTCACAAGGAGAGAACATGCCCAAGATGAAGACCCACTCGGGTGCCAAGAAGCGCTTCAAGGTGACCGGCTCCGGCAAGGTCATGAAGCAGCAGGCCGGTATGCGTCACAACCTGGAGTCGAAGTCCAGCGTCCGCACCCGCCGCCTCAACCAGGACCAGGTCCTCGCTCCGCAGGACGCGAAGGTCGCCAAGAAGCTTCTCGGTCTGTAGCTCACTGCCCACGCAGTCCGCTACCTCACCGACCAGGATCGATAGGAAGAAACAGCAATGGCAAGAGTGAAGAGGGCGGTCAACGCCCACAAGAAACGTCGCGTCATCCTCGAGCGCGCCTCGGGATACCGTGGGCAGCGTTCGCGCCTCTACCGCAAGGCGAAGGAGCAGGTCACCCACTCCCTCGTCTACTCGTACCGCGACCGCCGAGCCAGGAAGGGCGAGTTCCGTCGTCTCTGGATCCAGCGCATCAACGCCGCGTCCCGCGCGAACGGCCTGACCTACAACCGCTTCATCCAGGGCCTCGCCCTGGCCGGAGTCCAGGTCGACCGCCGCATCCTCGCGGACCTCGCCGTGACCGAGCCCGCGACCTTCGCTTCGCTCGTGGCGACAGCGAAGAGCGCCCTGCCCGCTGACACCTCGGCCCCGAAGGCCGCGTAGTCGGCTGAGCCTCCCGGAGGGGGTCGCGACCGAGAGGTCGAGGCCCCCTCCGTCGTTCCCGGCCGCGTCCCTCCCGCGCGACGTGTCTGCCGGGTGCGGAAGGGCCCCGCCGATAGGCTCGCGGCATGCTCGACAATCCCCGTTCTCCCCGCGTCCGCTCCGTGGCGAAGCTCACCCGGCGCCCGGCTCGGCAGGAGACGGGGCTCTTCCTCCTGGAAGGCCCTCAGGCGGTGGCGGAGGCGCTGCAGTACCGGCCGGAGCTGCTGGTCGAGTCCTTCGCGACCCCGACGGCCCTCGAAAGGCACCCCGAGATCGTCGCGGCGGCCGAGGATGCGGCCGTCGAGATCGAGTACGTCACGGAGGACGTCCTCGATGCGATGGCCGACACGGTCACTCCGCAGGGATTCGTCGCGGTCTGCCGCCAGTTCCCGACCTCGCTCAAGGACGTCGTCGCCTCGGAGCCGCGCCTGGTCGCCGTTCTCGAAGAGGTGCGCGACCCCGGCAACCTCGGCACGATCATCCGCGCCGCCGATGCCGCCGGTGCCGACGCCGTCGTGCTGTCCGGCCGCTCCGTCGACCTCTACAACCCCAAGGTGGTGCGTTCGACCACGGGATCGCTCTTCCACCTCCCGGTCGCTGTCGGCGCTGATCTCGCCGACGTCCTCCAGCGCCTGGGGTCCGTGGGTCTGCGCTCCGTGGCGGCCGATGTGAAGGGCGAGGATCTGCTCGACGTGCGCGCGCGGGGCGACCTCGCCCAGCCGACGGTCTGGGTGTTCGGCAACGAGGCCCGAGGGCTGGAGGACGACTCGCTCGAGCTCGTCGACGGTGTCGTCGCGGTGCCGATCTACGGAGCGGCGGAATCGCTCAATCTGGCCACCGCGGCCTCGGTTTGCCTCTACGAGAGCGCCTTTGCGCTCCGTTCCTGAGAGGATCCGGCGCCAGGGCGTCGCGAAGCTGGAGAACGAGTGGGTTGTTACCCTTGGGTTAAGAATTCCCTCATGATTTGACCGGCCCATCCCCGTGTGCTTCTCTGACGGCATGGTTGCAGCCCCCCAGGACGAGCGCTCCGCCGCTCCCGCCGGTGAACCCCTCGTCGTCCTCGAGCGTGTGCAGAAGCACTACGGCGAGTTCCAGGCGCTGAAAGACATCGATCTCACGGTCCATCGCGGCGAGGTCGTCGTCGTGCTGGGCCCCTCCGGGTCCGGCAAGTCGACCCTGTGCCGGACCGTCAACAGGCTCGAGACCATCTCCGGCGGCACGATCTCGATCGACGGCCAGCGCCTTCCCGAGGAGGGAAAGGGCCTCGCCGCCCTCCGCGCCGATGTCGGCATGGTCTTCCAGTCATTCAATCTCTTCGCGCACAAGACGATCCTCGAGAACGTCACGCTCGGTCCGATCAAGGTGCGCAAGCTGCCCCGCAAGGAGGCCGAGGCTCAGGCCCGGGCGCTGCTCGACCGGGTGGGAGTCGGACACCAAGCATCCAAGACGCCCGCCCAGCTGTCCGGCGGCCAGCAGCAGCGGGTCGCCATCGCGCGCGCCCTCGCGATGAAGCCCAAGGTCATGCTCTTCGACGAGCCGACGTCGGCCCTCGACCCCGAGATGATCAACGAGGTGCTCGACGTGATGGTCGGGCTCGCCAAGGACGGGATGACGATGATCGTCGTCACCCACGAGATGGGCTTCGCCCGCAAGGCCGCCGACCGCGTCGTGTTCATGGCGGACGGCGAGATCCTCGAGGACACCGACCCCGAGTCCTTCTTCACGGCGCCCCGCACCGACCGGGCCAAGGACTTCCTCTCGAAGCTCATCACGCACTAGTCCCGGCGCGACCAGAAGCCATCCGACAGATCGGGCCCCGGACCTCCGGAGGTCGATCCGACATCGCCCGCCCCGGCGGGCCACACCCCAGGAAGGACGATCATGCGCACGAAGCTCATGTTCATGACCGCGGGACTCGCAGCAGCGACTCTCGCTCTCGCCGGCTGCGCCGGTGACTCCGGCTCGGCCGGCTCCGGCTCCGAGGGAGGCTCCTCCTACGAGGTCGCCTCGGACGTGACGGTCGAGGGCAGCCCGACGTTCGAGTCGATGAAGGCCGACGACTCCATCACCATCGGCGTCAAGGAGGACCAGCCCGGTCTCGGCTACCTCGACGCGGCGACCGGGGAGCGCTCCGGCTTCGACATCGAGATCGCCAAGTGGGTCGCGGCATCCCTCGGCTTCTCCGAGGACAAGATCAACTACACCTCGATCCCCTCCGCGAACCGCGAGGCCTCGATCGTCAACGGCGACATCGACTACTACGTCGGCACCTACTCGATCACCGACAAGCGCAAGGAGCAGGTCGGCTTCGCCGGACCCTACTTCGAGACCGGACAGCAGCTGCTGGTGGCAGCCGACAACGACTCGATCACGGGGCCGGACGACCTGAGCGCGGACACCACCGTGTGCTCGGCGACCGGATCGACCCCGATCCAGAACATCCGCACCAACTACCCCGAGGTGAAGACCGAGGAGTTCGACACGTACTCGCAGTGCGTCGACGCCCTCTCGGACGGCACCGTCGACGCCGTCACCACCGACGGCGCGATCCTGATCGGCTACGCCGCGCAGAAGCCCGACGAGCTCAAGGTCGTCGGCGAGCCCTTCAGCACCGAGCTGTACGGCATCGGCCTGGCCAAGGACGACGACGCGCTGCGCCACTTCATCAACACGATGCTGACCGAGGGTGGCGACACCTGGAGCACCATCTACGACGAGACGCTCGGACAGTCCGGCACGACCGTCACCCAGCCGTCGGTCGACGACTACTAGCAGGCGCCCCGGGCGGCGTCCGCGCCGTCCGGGGGTCTCCTCCTCCCTCGACCACCTGAACGATCCGACAGAAGGGCCCGCCGTATGGATGTCCTGTTGAACAACCTCGACGTCTACGTCCCGGCCTTCGGCAACACCCTGATCCTCTTCAGCGTCTCGCTGGTGTTCGCTCTGCTGATCGGCACGGTGGTCGGCGCGATGCGCGTCTCGCCCATCCCGATCGCCCGCGCGGTCGGCACGGTCTACGTGAACACCATCCGCAACACCCCGCTGACCCTGGTGATGTTCTTCTTCGCGTTCGGGTATCCCAAGCTCGATCTGCCGGACGTCGACTACACGAACCTCGCGATCTGCGCTCTGAGCCTCTACACCGCGACCTACGTCGCAGAGGTCCTGCGGTCCGGCATCAACACGGTGCCGATCGGGCAAGCGGAGGCCGCACGGGCGATCGGCCTCGACTTCGGCCTGACCATGACCCAGGTCGTGCTGCCCCAGGCCTTCCGCTCGGTGATCCCTCCGCTGATGAGCGTGCTGATCGCCCTGCTGAAGAACACGACCGTCGCGGCCGGCTTCTCCGTCGCCGAGGCGGGCACAATCGTCCGCGTGCTCAACGAGCGCGGCGAGAACAGCCTCATCGTCGTTCTCTGGGTCGCCCTGGTCTTCGTGGTCCTGGTCACCCTGCTCTCACTCGTCCAACGTCAGCTCGAGAAGAAGTGGAGGGTCGCCCGATGAGCTCCGTCCTCTTCGACAACCCCGGTCCGCGGGCCATCGCCCGCAATCGCATCATCGGCGCGGTGGTCGTTCTGGTGATCGCGGCGTTCCTCGCCTTCGTGATCTGGCGTTTCGCGGAGTCCGGCCAGTTCAGCGCCTCGAAGTGGCGTGCGTTCGGCTACCCGCTGGTATGGCAGAGCATCGGAGCTGCGCTCGGCCAGACACTCGCCGCCTTCGCGACCGCCGGAGTCGCCAGTCTCGTCCTCGGTCTCGTCCTGGCGATCGGCCGCCTCTCGGACCGCCGCTGGGTGAACATCCCGGTCACGCTCTTCATCGAGCTCTTCCGGGCGATCCCCGTCCTGATCCTGATGATGCTGATGTACTACGGCCTGCCGTTCGCGGGACTCAAGCTCAGCCCGTACCTCGCCGTCGTGATCGCGCTCACTCTCTACAACGGCTCCGTCTTCTCCGAGATCTTCCGCGCCGGCATCGAAGCGCTCCCGCGCGGCCAGAAGGAGGCGGGCTACGCGATCGGGCTGCGCAAAGCCGGTGTGATGCGGCTCATCCTGTTCCCGCAGGCCATCCGCTCGATGCTGCCCGTGATCATCGCCCAGCTCGTCGTCGCCCTCAAGGACACGGCGCTCGGCTCGATCATCACGTACAACGAACTGCTCTACTACGCGCGCTACCTCGGCAACCAGTCGAGCCTGGACAGCCCGATCATTCCGGCGGCCATCGTCATCGGCGCGATCTACATCGGTATCTGCCTCCTCCTCTCCGGCCTCGCGAAGTGGATCGAGGTCCGTACCAAGAGCGGCGGCCGCGGCGGCCGCACCATCGGCGGGCACCCGGCGGCACGCGCGACCACCGACACGCAGCTCCTCGCTGTGCAGGACTGAAGGGCACGGAGCGCGATCCGTGCTGTTGCTGCGGGGGTCGGTCTCTGGATCGGCTCCGAGGCCCGGACGGGGAAGCCTCTGGCGTGCGCCTCCCCGGGCTCGATGAGGGTGCGGGCTCGGTCGGTGTGCTCTCCCGGCCGAGAGGAGCGCGAGTAGTCGGCTGCCCGGCGGGGCGGAAGGGCTCGCCTACACTGGGGAACCGTGTCAGACAGCAACCCGATCACCGACGAGGCCGTCTCCGCAGCGGTCGCCGATGCCCTCGCCGCCATCGCTGCGGCGGACGACTCCGCCGCACTGAAGGCGGCCAGAGCCGCCCATCTCGCCGAGGGCTCTGCCCTCGCCCGGCTGAACGCGCAGATGCGCTCCGTCCCTCCCGAGCACAAGGCTGCCTCCGGCAAGATCATCGGCGGCGCCCGCAAGCAGGTGGGCGACGCCTACGCCGCTCGGGAGGCCGAGCTGGTCGCGGCCGAGGAGTCAGCGGCCCTCGAGGCCGAGCGGGTCGACGTGACCGCGGGGGCGAGCTTCGTGAGGCGCGGAGCGCGCCACCCGCTCTCGCTGCTCCAGGAATCGATCGCCGACGTCTTCGTCGGCATGGGGTGGGAGATCGCCGAAGGACCCGAGCTCGAGAACGAGTGGTTCAACTTCGACGCCCTCAACTTCGACGAGGACCACCCGGCCCGCGCGATGCAGGACACTTTCTTCGTCGACCCGGTCGGCTCCCACCTGGTGCTGCGCACGCACACATCGCCCGTGCAGATCCGCTCGATGCTCGAGCGACCGCTGCCGCTCTACGTCATTGCTCCGGGCCGCGTGTACCGCACGGATGAGCTCGACGCGACGCACACCCCCGTCTTCACGCAGTTCGAGGGCCTCGCGGTCGACCGTGGGCTCACGATGGCGCACCTGCGCGGCACGCTCGAGCACGTCGCACGGATCCTGTTCGGCGACGACGCCAGGATCCGCCTGCGTCCCAACTACTTCCCCTTCACCGAACCCAGTGCCGAGCTCGACGTCTGGCACCCCACCTTCGTCGGCGGCGCCCGCTGGATCGAGTGGGGCGGCTGCGGCATGGTCAACCCGAACGTGCTCCGCGCCGCCGGCATCGATCCGGATGAGTACTCCGGGTTCGCGTTCGGCATGGGGATCGAGAGGACCCTGATGTTCCGCAACGACGTGAAGGACATGCGGGACATGGTCGAGGGTGACGTCCGCTTCAGCGAGCAGTACGGGATGGTGATCTGATGCGCGTCCCGCTGAGCTGGCTCGGGGAGTACGTCGACCTCGAGCATGACGTCACGACCGAGGCCGTGCACGCGGCCCTGGTGTCGGTCGGGCTCGAGGAGGAGGACGTCCACCGCTTCGAGGTGACGGGCCCTGTAGTCGTGGGCGAGGTCCTCGACCTCGCGCCGGAGCCGCAGACGAACGGCAAGACGATCAACTGGTGCCACGTCCGCGTGGCTCCTGCCGGGCAGCGGGCCGCCGACGGCGGTGAGGACGTCCGCGGCATCGTGTGCGGCGCCCACAATTTCACGGTCGGGGACAAGGTCGTGGTCTCGCTCCCGGGCGCGGTCCTGCCAGGTCCGTTCCCGATCTCGGCGCGGAAGACGTACGGGCACGTCTCCGACGGGATGATCGCGTCGAGCCGCGAGCTGGGGCTCGGCGACGACCACGACGGCATCCTGCGCCTGGCGACCCTCGGAGTCGACGCGGAGCCGGGCGCCGACGCGATCGCGCTCCTCGGACTTGATGACGCGGCGGTCGAGGTCAACGTGACGCCCGACCGCGGCTACGCGTTCTCGATCCGCGGAATCGCCCGCGAGTACGCCCATGCCACCGGAGCGGCGTTCCGTGATCCCGCGCACGCCGTGCTCGCGTACACGCGGTCGGAGTCTGCTCCGGTCTTCCCGGTGACGGTCGCCGATGAGGCGCCGATCCGCGGGCGCGTCGGCTCGTCCGTCTTCGTCACGCGCGTCGTCCGCGGAGTCGACACCTCCCGACCCACTCCGCCCTGGATGCTCGCGCGGCTCCGCCTGGCCGGAGTCCGCTCGGTCTCGCTGGTGGTGGACATCACCAACTACGTGATGTTCGAGCTCGGCCAGCCGCTGCACGGCTACGACCTCGCAACGCTCAGGGGAGGCATCGTGGTGCGTCGCGCCGGCCGCGGTGAGACCCTCGAAACGCTCGACGGGCAGACCCGCCGACTGCACGCAGAAGACCTGGTCATCGCGGACGACGCCGGTGCGATCGGTCTCGCCGGTGTCATGGGAGGCGCGCGGACGGAGATCTCGGCCGGCACCTCCGACGTGGTGATCGAGGCCGCCAACTTCGACCCGGTGTCGGTCGCCCGCACGGCCAGGAGACACAAGCTGCCCAGCGAGGCCTCGCGCCGCTTCGAGCGCGGCGTCGACCCGCTGGTGGCTCCCGTCGCCGCCGCCCGCGCCGTGCAGCTCCTGGTCGACCTGGCGGGCGGTACGGCCGACGAGCTCGGGTCGGTGCTCGCCGACCCGCGCACGATCGAGCCGATCGAGCTGCCCGACGGCTACGTCTCCGGGCTGATCGGAGTCGAGTACGCGCCCGAGGAGATCCGAGGTGCGCTCGCCGAGATCGGCGCCTCCGTCGAGGCAGGCGGAGCGGGCCTGCTGGTCGCGCCGCCGAGCTGGCGCCCGGATCTCACCGATCGGGCGACCCTCGCCGAGGAGGTCGCCCGGATCACCGGGTACGACCGCATCCCCGCGATCCTGCCCGTCGCGCCTCCTGGACGCGGGCTGACCGCAGGGCAGCGCCTGCGCCGTACCGTCGCCCAGGCGCTCGCCGCCTCGGGGCTGACGGAAATCCTCTCCTACCCGTTCCTCTCGCGGCCGATCAACGACCGGCTCGGGTCGGCGACGGGCGAGCCGCAGGAGCAGATCACCCTCGCCAACCCGCTGGATGCGACCGCCGCCCAGCTGCGGATCTCTCTCCTCCCCGGTCTGGCGCAGGCCGCTGCGCGCAATCGCTCCCGCGGACTCGTGGATCTCGCGGTCTACGAGCTCGGTTCCGTGTTCCTCCCGGAGAGAGGGCGGCCGTTCGGGTCCGACGCGCTTCCGGTCGGCGGTGCCCGCCCGCCCGCGGAGGTCGAGGCGGCGCTGAACGCCGGCATCCCGCCACAGCCGCTGCACCTCGCGGCGCTGCTCACAGGCTCGGCACTCCTGCGTCAGCCGGGAGTCGCCGGCCGCGACGCCGACTGGCGCGACGCGCTCGACGTCGTCCGCACGATCGCCGCTGCCACCGGCGCGGACCTCGTCCTGCGCCAGGGCTCGCATGCGGCTCTGCATCCGGGCCGCACCGCCGAGATCCTCTTCGACGGTGCCGTGATCGGACACGCGGGCGAGCTGCTGCCGGCGCTCGCCGACGAGCTCGACCTGCCACGACGTGTCGCCGTGGTCGAACTCAGCCTCGAGCCGGTGATCGCACGCACCGGAGCGGTCCTGGTCGCCCGCCCCGTCGGCTCCCTCCCGGCCGCCACACAGGATCTCTCCCTCGTCGTGCCGATCGAGACCGCCGCGGGCGACGTGCGTGCTGCCGTCCTCGAGGGGGCGGGCGCGCTGCTCGAGGCGATCCGTCTCGTCGACGACTATCGCGGCTCCGGACTGGCGGAGGGCACGAAGTCGCTCACCTTCGCACTGCGCTTCCGCGCCGCCGACCGGACCTTGACAGCGGCCGAGGCCACTGCGGCCAAGGAGAGCGGAGTGCGGCTCGCTGCGGAGCGCTTCGGCGCCCGGCTGCGGGAGTGAGCGACCAGCGGCACCGGGCGAGGCCGCCGATCCGCACCGGCTAGGCTCTCGGGCATGACTTTCTCCGTGGCGGTGGCCGGTGCGAGCGGGTACGCGGGCGGCGAGCTCCTGCGTCTGCTCGCGGATCACCCCGAGTTCGAGGTGCGCACGGTGACCGCGCACGCCAATGCCGGGCAGCCGCTCGTCGCCGTGCACCCGCACCTGCGGTCTCTGCGCGAGCTCGTCCTCGTCGACACCAGCACCGAGAACCTCGCCGGCCATGACGTGGTCTTCCTCGCGCTGCCGCACGGCAAGTCCGGCGAGATCACCGCGACCCTGCCCGACGACGTCCTGGTCGTCGACTGCGGCGCCGACCACCGGCTGACCGATCCGCAGGACTGGGACGACTACTACGGCGGAGCCTTCGCCGGCGCCTGGCCGTACGGCCTTCCCGAGCTGCTCCTGGGAGGTGGCGGACACAAGCAGCGCGATCGGCTGGCGGGGGTGCGTCGTATCGCCGTCCCGGGCTGCAACGTGACGGCCGTCACCCTCGGCCTCGCCCCCGGCCTGCACGCCGGTGTCATCGAACCCTCCGACCTCGTGTCCGTGCTCGCCGTGGGCCCCTCGGGCGCCGGGAAGAGCCTGCGCACCGACCTGCTCGCCAGCGAACTCCTCGGGTCCGCCCATGCCTACGGTCTGGGAGGAGCCCACCGCCACAATCCCGAGATCCGGCAGAACCTGCTCCTGGCGGGGGCGGGGCCGGTCTCGATCTCGTTCACGCCCGTGCTCGTCCCGATGGCGCGGGGCATCCTCGCCACCTCGACGGCCAGGCTGGCCCCCGGCGTCTCGGCGCAGGACGTCCGCGCCGCGTGGGAGACCGCCTACGGCGACGAGCTCTTCGTGCAGCTGCTGCCCGAGGGCTCCTTCCCCCGCACGGCCGACGTCGTCGGAGCGAACACCGCTCTGCTCGGCCTGAGCATCGACGAGCGCGCCCGTCGGGTCGTCGTCGTCTCGGCGATCGACAACCTGGTCAAGGGCACGGCCGGGGCAGCCCTCCAGTCGACCAACATCGCCCTCGGGCTCCCCGAGTCCCTGGGCCTCAGCATGAACGGAGTCGCTCCGTGAGCATCACTGCAGCAGCAGGATTCACCGCCGCCGGTGTCGTCGCCGGGCTCAAGTCGACCGGTGCGCGCGACGTCGCGCTCGTGCAGAACCTCGGCCCGCTGCAGTCCGCGGCGGCGGTCTTCACGAGCAACCGCTGCAAGGCCAACCCCGTGCTCTGGAGCGAACAGGTCATCGCGGACGGCGTCGTCTCGGCGATCGTGCTCAACTCCGGCGGTGCCAACTGCTACACCGGGGCGCAGGGCTTCCAGGTCACCCACCGCACCGCCGAGCTCGTGGGCGAGCACCTCGAGGTCTCGGCAGGTGATGTCCTCGTCTGCTCCACTGGCCTGATCGGCGATCAGCTCGACCTCGCGAAGCTCACCGCGGGCGTGAGGGACGCGTCGGTCGAGCTCGAGACGGGCGCGGAGGCGGGCGAGGCGGCGGCCCGCGCCATCATGACGACCGACACGGTCCCCAAACAGGCGACCGTGCGCTCCGAGCAGGGCTGGAGCGTCGGCGGCATGGCGAAGGGCGCCGGCATGCTCGCTCCGGGCCTGGCGACGATGCTCGTGGTCATCACGACGGACGCGGCCCTCGACTCCGTCGACCTCGACGCGGCGCTGCGCGAGGCGACCCGGATGAGCTTCGACCGGCTCGACTCCGACGGCTGCATGTCGACGAACGACACGGTCGCACTGCTCGCGAGCGGCGCGAGCGGAGTGACCCCCGACGCGGCCGGATTCACGGCTGCGCTGACCCAGGTCTGCCGAGACCTGACGCTGCAGCTCCAGGCCGACGCCGAGGGCGCCGCTCACGACGTCGCCATCCGCGTGCTGAACGCCGCCAGCGAGGACGAGGCCGTCGACGTCGCCCGGGCGGTCTCGCGCAGCAACCTCTTCAAGGCCGCGATCTTCGGCAACGATCCCAACTGGGGCCGGGTCCTCGCGGCCGTGGGCACCACCGACGCGCAGTTCGACCCGTACGGCATCGACGTCGCCATGAACGGCGTCCAGGTCTGCCGTGCCGGAGAGTCGCACGAGAGCCGCGACCTCGTCGACCTCACCCCGCGGGGGGTGTCGGTCGACATCGACCTGCACGCCGGCGATGCGACGGCGACCATCTGGACCAACGACCTCACGCACGACTACGTGCACGAGAACTCGGCCTACTCGAGCTGAGGCGACGATGAGAGACGAGACCCCCACTGCGGAGGAGAGCCGTGCGCTGCGCGACGCGGCCCCCGGCAAGGCGGCGACCCTGATCGAGGCGCTTCCCTGGCTGCAGAGCTTCCACGGCCGAACCATGGTGATCAAGTTCGGCGGCAACGCCATGGTGTCGGAGGAACTGCAGCGAGCCTTCGCCCAGGATCTCGTCTACCTCCGCTATGCCGGCATCCGCCCGGTCGTCGTGCACGGCGGCGGCCCGCAGATCTCGCGGATGCTCGACCGGCTCGGCATCGCGAGCGAGTTCCGCGGCGGATACCGGGTGACGAGTCCCGAGGCGATGGAGGTGGTGCGCATGGTGCTCACCGGCAGCATCAGCCGCGACATCGTGCGGCGCATCAACGAGCACGGCCCTCTCGCCGCGGGGATCTCGGGTGAGGACGCGGGGCTGTTCGTCGGCCGCCGGCGCGGCGTCGTGATCGACGGGGAGGAGCACGACCTGGGCCTTGTGGGCGACGTGATCGCGGTCGATCCCGCAGCGGTGCTCGCGCAGCTCGAGGCCGGGCGGATCCCGGTCGTCTCCTCGATCGCCCCCGATTCCGACGACCCGACGCAGTCGCTCAACGTCAACGCCGATGCCGCCGCGGCCGCCCTCGCCGTCGCGCTGGGCGCCGAGAAGCTCGTCGTCCTCACGGATGTCGCCGGGCTCTACTCCGACTGGCCCGACCGCGAGTCCCTCGTGTCCCACATCCGCTCCGACGAGCTCGCGGCGCTACTGCCCTCCCTCGAATCGGGGATGATCCCCAAGATGACCGCGTGCCTCGACGCCGTGCTAGGGGGAGTGCCCAAGGCCGCCATCATCGACGGCCGGATCCCGCACTCGATCCTGCTTGAGGTGTTCACCTCGGAGGGGATCGGCACCGAGGTCGTCGCCTCCGGCGATCCGCGCGACCGGGAGCGAATGTCGGGCCGCTGATCTTCAGCGGCCCCGGCTCCGCGCGTCCACCCGTCCGGGTGGCGCTCCGACGGCCCTCGAGGCCGGACCGCTCCGATCGAAAGGCCCCCATGTCCACGCCCTCCGTCCCGACCGCGTCGCACACCGAGTCGGCGCGCGACCACTACTCCGCCACGATGATGCAGACGTTCGCGCCGCCGCTCGCGGTGCTCGAGCGCGGTCGGGGCTGCCGCGTCTGGGATGTCGACGGTCGCGAGTACCTCGACTTCCTCGGCGGCATCGCCGTCAATGCGCTCGGTCACGCGCATCCGGTCTTCGTCGAGGCCGTCTCGCGCCAGGCCGGCGCGCTCGCGCACGTCTCCAACTACTTCGCCACCGCGCCGCAGATCGAGCTGGCCGACACCCTCCGGAGGCTCACTGGCGCGGGTGCCACCGGCCGGGTCTTCTTCGCCAACTCCGGGACGGAGGCGAACGAGGCGGCCTTCAAGCTCGCCCGGCTGAACGCGGCGGGCGGTCGGCACCGCATCCTGGCTCTGCAGAACGCGTTCCATGGACGCACGATGGGCTCGCTCGCGCTGACGGGCAAGGCTGCGATGCGCGCCCCGTTCGAGCCGATGCCGGGCGGCGTCGAGCACATCGACGCGAGCGTCGAAGCGCTCGAGGGCGCGCTCGACGACTCTGTTGCTGCGCTGGTCGTCGAGCCGATTCAGGGGGAGGCGGGCGTGATCCCGCTGCCCGCCGGCTTCCTCGAGCGGGCCAGGGAGCTCACACACCAGCACGGAGCGCTGCTCATCGTCGACGAGATCCAGACCGGAATCGGTCGGACCGGCCGCTGGTTCGCCTATCAGGCGGCAGACATCCTCCCCGATGCCGTCACTCTGGCGAAGGGGCTCGGCGGAGGCTTCCCGATCGGCGCGCTCGTCACCGTTGGCGCCGCCTCCGATCTGCTGCAGAAGGGCCATCACGGCAGCACTTTCGGCGGCAATCCGCTCGCGACCGCGGTCGCCGCCGCCGTGATCGCCGAGATCGAGCGGGCCGACCTGCTCGCCAACGCGCGCGTGCGCGGGGCTCAGATCGTCGAAGCGGTGACCGCGCTCCGCTCCCCACTGATCGGAGGCGTCCGAGGCGCGGGCCTGCTCCTCGGCCTCGCCCTCACTCGCCCGGTGGCTGCCGACCTCGCCGGGGCCGCACTCGAGGCCGGGCTGATCGTGAACGCAGCGAACGAGTCCAGCATCCGTCTGGCGCCGCCGCTGATCGTCACCGCCGCCGACGTCGACGAGTTCGCCGACCGCCTCGGCCGTGCCCTGCACTCCCTCTGACCCTGCACCTCCCACCGAAAGCGACCAGTACCGTGACCCGCCACTTCCTCCGCGACGACGACCTCACCCCCGCCGAGCAGGCCCAGATCCTCGATCTCGCGCTCGAGCTCAAGCGCGACCGCTTCGCGCGGAAGCCGCTCGCCGGTCCGCAGACCGTCGCCGTGATCTTCGACAAGTCCTCCACCCGCACCCGCGTGTCCTTCGCGGTCGGCATCGCCGACCTGGGCGGGAGCCCGCTGATCATCTCGACCGCGAGCAGCCAGCTCGGGGGCAAGGAGACCGCATCCGACACAGCGCGGGTCCTCGAGCGCCAGGTCGCGGCCATCGTGTGGCGCACCTTCGCGCAGTCCGGTCTGGAGGAGATGGCGCGGGACACCCGGGTCCCTGTGGTGAATGCGCTCTCGGATGAGTTCCACCCCTGCCAGCTGCTCGCCGACCTGCTGACGATCCGCGAGCACCGCGGACGCCTCGCAGGCCTGACCCTCACCTTCTTCGGCGACGGGGCCAGCAATATGGCGCACTCCTACCTCCTCGCCGGTGCGACGGCGGGCATGCACGTGCGCATCGTCTCCCCGGAGTCGTACACACCGTCGTCGTCGGTCCTCGCGGACGCCGAGCGCATCGCCGCGACGACAGGCGGCTCTGTGCTCACCACGACCGATCCTGCGGAGGGCGCGGCGGGCTCGGACATCGTCATCACCGACACCTGGGTCTCGATGGGCAAGGAGGACGAGAAGGCCGAGCGCGTCGCGACGTTCGGGGCCTACCGCGTCGACGTCGACACCATGGCCGCCGCCGTCCCGGACGCGCTGTTCCTGCACTGCCTCCCCGCCGATCGCGGCTACGAAGTGACGGCCGACGTCATCGACGGCCCGCAGAGCGTCATCTGGGACGAGGCGGAGAACCGGCTGCACGCGCAGAAGGCACTCCTGGTGTGGCTCCTCGAGCGCGCCGGCAGCGTCGGCACCGCTGCGTAGACTCGACTGCCGACACCGAGGAGAACCATGACGGAACGACCCTCCGCCCGCGCGGGCGAGGCCGGGGCCCTGTGGGGCGGGCGCTTCGCCGGCGGCCCGTCCCCCGAACTCGCCGCCCTCTCGAAATCGACGCACTTCGACTGGCAGCTCGCGCCCTATGATCTCGCCGGATCTCGGGCGCACGCCCGTGCGCTCGCGGCCGCAGGCTACCTCGACGAGGCCGAGCTGATGGGAATGCTCGACGCGCTCGATCGGCTGGGCACGGCCGTCGCCGACGGCAGCTTCACGGCAGAGGAGGCCGACGAGGACGTCCACGGTGCCCTCGAGCGGGGTCTGATGCTCGAGGCGGGCCCGGCGCTCGGCGGCAAGCTCCGCGCCGGGCGCTCGCGGAACGACCAGATCGCGACCTTTGTGCGGATGTATCTCCGCGATCACGCCGTGATCGTCTCGGAGCTGGTGGTGCAGCTCATCGACGCTCTCGCTGCCCAGGCCACCGCGCATCCGACCGCGATCATGCCCGGGCGCACGCACCTGCAGCACGCGCAGCCCGTCCTGCTCGCTCACCACCTGCTCGCCCACGGCTGGGCTCTGCTGCGCGACCTGGAGCGTCTGCGCGACTGGACCGCGCGCGCCGACGTCTCGCCCTACGGCTCCGGAGCACTCGCCGGTTCGACGCTCGGGCTCGACGCCGAGGCGGTCGCCCGTGACCTGGGCTTCGCGGAGAGCGTGCCGAACTCGATCGACGGCACCGCCAGTCGCGATCTCGTCGCAGAGTTCGCCTTCGTCGCCGCGATGGTCGGAGTCGACGTGTCGAGGATCGCCGAGGAGGTGATCCTCTGGAACACGCGGGAGTTCGCCTTCGTCACCCTCGACGACGGCTACTCGACCGGATCCTCGATCATGCCGCAGAAGAAGAACCCCGACATCGCTGAGCTCGCGCGGGGCAAGGCCGGCCGTCTACTGGGCAACCTGACCGGGCTACTGGCGACTCTCAAGGCGCTCCCGCTCGCGTACAACCGCGACCTTCAGGAGGACAAGGAGCCGGTCTTCGACTCGGTGACGACCCTCGAGGTTCTGCTCCCGGCCTTCAGCGGGATGATCGCGACACTCACCTTCCACACGGACCGGATGGCCGAGCTCGCGCCGCAGGGCTTCTCTCTTGCCACCGACGTCGCCGAGTGGCTCGTGAAGAAGCACGTCCCCTTCCGTGACGCGCACGAGATCACAGGTGAACTGGTGAAGCTCGCTGAGTCGCGCGGCCTCGGGCTCGACGGGCTTGACGACGACACGCTCGCATCGGTGTCCCCGTCGCTCACCCCGGATGTCCGCTCGGTCCTCAGCATCGAGGGTTCGGTCGCGAGCCGCGACGGCGTCGGAGGGACGGCCCCTGACCGCGTCGCGGAGCAGCTCGGCCGGCTCACCGAGCGGGTGCGTGTCGTCCGCGCTGCTCTCCGCGGAGAACGCGCATGACCCTCGGCGGGGCGCCGGGCGACGAGGGCCGTCCACCGCTGCGGCCCTGGCAGCAGCGGACCCTCGTGATCGTCGCGACGGTTGTGATCGTCGCGGTGATCATCGTCACGCTGGTGTCGGGGCAGAGCTTCTTCTAGGCGTGTCGATCCCGGATCTGTCCCGCTCGGCGCTCGAGGTCGCGCCGGAGCTGCTCGGCTGCGTCCTCCTGCACCGCACCGAGGAGGGCGTGGTCGGTGTTCGCCTGACCGAGGTGGAGGCGTACCTGGGCACGGGAGAGGATCCCGGCTCGCACGCGCACCGCGGCCCCACCCCGCGGACCGCACCGATGTTCGGTGCGCCCGGCTCGGTCTACGCCTACTTCACCTATGGGATGCACACCTGCGTCAACATCGTCTGCTCGCCCGCGGGCACCGCCTCCGCCGTGCTGGTGCGCGCGGGCGAGGTGGTGGTGGGGGAGGAGCTGGCACTGGCGCGCCGCGGATCGGTGCCGATCAGGGACCTCGCTCGCGGTCCGGCGCGACTGGCGAAGGCGCTCGGGGTGCGGCTCGCCGAGTCCGGGGATCCGCTCGGCGCGGCGTTCGAGTTGCGGGGGGCACCGTCGCCGGCCGCGGTCGTCGCGACCGTGCGGACGGGCGTCTCCGGTCCGGGCGGCGGCGAGGAGTACCCCTGGCGCTTCAGCATCCCGGGCGACCCGACCGTCTCGCCGTACCGGGCGGCTGCGCCGCGGCGTGGATCCGGGAGTGTTCGGCGCTGAGCTCAGCCGACGAGGTAGAGGCGGGCGAGCACTCCGAGTGCCGCTGACCACGCAAGGCTCGCCAGGGTGCCGATGATGAATCGCTCTCGCGCCTCCGGTGAGGCGAGTTCGCTGAACCGGCCGACGCCCTTGATCGCGACCACCACGGCGATGCCCTCCGGCAGCCCGCTCATCAGCGCGCCCGCGGTCGTGATCCGTTCCAGCACGCCGATGGTCGTGCCGCCGCGGAGCACCTCGATCGGCTGGCCGACGGCGGTGGGCGTGCCCGACGTCGAGGGGCGGGATGCTCCCGCCACCATGATCCCGCCGTGCCGGCCCGTGCGCGCATCGGCGGTCGCGAGGTCGAGGGTGAGCAGCACGACGGGCCCACCGCCGACCACGGCCAGCGCGAAGGCCAGGACCGCGACCAGTACCGTGTGCGCGGGAGGAGCCGAGACTCCGGCGATCGCCGTCAGCAGGAATGCCGCGCCGGTCGAGCCGAGCCCGATCCACGCCAGCTGCGGCCGGCGCAGCCGCACCGCGAGCACAGCTCCGATCAGACCGGCGAGCAGCACGAGCACGACGCCTGTCCACGAGGCTGACTGCAGCGCGGAGGCGAGGAGCAGCGCGGGGGAGCCGGGGGTCTCCGTCATCGGGAGGTCCTCTCGTCGGTGGGGTCGGGGGTCGGATCGAGCGTACGGTCCACCACCGTCAGCAGGCGCGCGATCGCGTCGCGTGCCGGTCCGTCGACGCGGCCGCTCGCGGCGCGCACCCGCAGGCTCACGGCCTGGGGGCTGACGGCGAGGCGCTCGGCGGCGTCCTTCTGCGAGAGTCCGCTCTCGAGCAGATCGATGATCTGCCAGCCGGCGTCGGTCCGGGAGTCGCGCAGCAGCAGGAGCGGATCGATCAGTGCCTGCACATCGGCGGTCGTCGGCGTCGTGCCTCCGGGTGCGTCGGGGTCGAGGGAGAAGCGGGTCGGCCGGCCCTTGGCCGCCTCGACCGCACGGCGGGCCGCGAAGTACGCCTCGCCCCGTGCTGCCCGGGTGGTGGCGGGGAGCGGACGCTCGACCGAGCCGACGCCGAGTCCGATGCTCCAGTGTCCAGCGCGGTGCAGCTCGAGCACGAGCGGGACGACCGCCTCCGCCCGATCGAGGACGACCTGGAACTCGTCGCCGGCCGTGCGCTCCGGGGGGAGGACGAACGACGCGCCCGCCTCCGAAACCAGGTGCCCGATGGTGTGCTCCACGCGGTCGTCGTCGTGCCGACTGTCGCGCTGATCCGCGGTGATGACGAACATGGGACCTCCGCGATCAAGTATCAACACTTGATCTGCCTGAATCAAGCCCACAGGCTTGCCCTGATCGCTCAAGCATCCCGCCGTCGCGCTACCCTGGAGCCGTGACCGACCAGGACGTCCAAGGTTCCGCGACGACCCCGCTGCTCGACCGCTCCTTCGATTCCGTCTGGGACGAGCTCGTGTGGCGCGGCTCCGTCCACGTGTCGACCGATCGCGATGCGCTCAGAGAGGTGCTCAGCGGGGACCCGGTCACGTACTACTGCGGGTTCGACCCCACCGCCCCGAGTCTGCACCTCGGCAACCTGGTCCAGCTCATCGTGATGCGCCGGCTCCAGCTCGCGGGCCATCGACCGCTCGGACTGGTCGGAGGCTCCACCGGTCTGATCGGCGACCCGCGACCGACCGCGGAGCGGACGCTGAACTCCCGTGAGACCGTCACCGACTGGGTCGAGCGCCTCCAGGTGCAGGTCTCGCGTTTCCTGGCCGTCGAGGGTGGCAACGGCCTGCGCCTGGTCAACAACCTCGACTGGACGGCACCGCTCTCGGCGATCGACTTCCTCCGCGAAATCGGCAAGCACTTCCGTGTCGGCACGATGATCAAGAAGGACGCGGTGAGCGCACGGCTCAACTCGGACGCGGGGATCAGCTACACCGAGTTCAGCTACCAGATCCTGCAGGGACTCGACTACCTCGAGCTGTACCGGCAGTACGGATGCGTGCTGCAGACCGGAGGAAGCGACCAGTGGGGCAACCTCACCAGCGGGACCGATCTGATCCACCGCACCGAAGGGGTCTCGGTGCACGCGATCGGCACGCCGCTCGTGATGAACTCCGACGGCACCAAGTTCGGCAAGAGCGAGGGCAACGCCGTCTGGCTCGACCCGGAGTTGACCAGCCCGTACGCGTTCTACCAGTTCTGGGTCAACACCGACGATCGGGACGTCGTGGACCGGTTGAAGGTCTTCACCTTCTTGCCGCGCACCGAGATCGAGCGGCTCGAGCGGGCGAGCGTCGACGAGCCCTTCCGTAGGGAGGCGCAGCGCGCCCTGGCGTGGGAGGTGACCTCTCTCGTGCACGGCGCCGACACGACGCGCTCGGTGATCGACGCGGCGACCGCGCTCTTCGGCAAAGGGGCGCTCGAAGACGTCGACCCCGCGATCCTGCGCGGAGCGCTGGAGGCGGTCCCCACTGTCGAGGCTGAGCCGACCACTCCCGTCTTGCAGGCGTTCCTCGAGACCGGACTCGTGTCGAGCATGGGGGAGGCTCGACGCGCGCTCGCGCAGGGTGGGCTCTCGGTGAACAACTCGCCCGTACCCTCGGAGTCGACCCTGCTCGGCGAGCTCCCGCTGATCGAGGGCATCGCGGTCCTGCGCCGCGGCAAGAGGAGTTTCGCCGGGGCCTTCGTCCGCTGAGGCGACTCGGCAGGCAGGTCGCCCCGTGCCGGCGTCGAAACGCGACACGCCCGGGAGACGCCTGATTTGCCCGCCGCAGGAGCGCCGACGTAGTGTAACTCCTCGTCACCCCAAAGGAGCGGCAAGCGAGAGTACGGCGCAGAGCGCCAAGACCAGCTGGCCCACCTCAAGAGGGGACCATCTCCTCACCTCCTAACATCTGTTAGAGATTCGTCTCTTGAAGACCAGGGATCGTGAGCGTAGGATGTAGAGCCTCCACGGGATCTCGGTCCCGGCTTCGTTGTTCGGCTTGATGGCCGCGCAGGGGTGGAGCGAGACGATCCTCGATCGTACCGCGGACATCACGAAGAAGCCGGATTTGACACGGCCCGCGGGTGTGCTAAGTTAGTCGAGTTGCCACGGGGCGATCGGAACCTCGGTTCCGACTAGCCTAACCGGTATCGGCGAGTAAGACAAATCGAACGGTTCAGGCCTTCGAGGTGCAGTACTTGTAAGACTATTTTCGATCACTCTCGTTGTGAAGCATCTTTTGTGGTGTGGAGGCGGGGTGTGTCCGATTCTTGAGAACTCAACAGCGTGCACTATGTTCAATGCCAATTTTATATCCTGGTCAGGTTTTCGGATCTGGTTGGGTTTCCTTTGGAAATTGATGTCAGTTTCCGGCTTTCGGGTCGGAGGGATGTCGTATTTGCTGGAGGTCAAACTTGACTTTCCTTCTCTTCGGGGTTGGGGGTCGTAATTTTTTTACGGAGAGTTTGATCCTGGCTCAGGACGAACGCTGGCGGCGTGCTTAACACATGCAAGTCGAACGATGAAGCCTGGCTTGCTGGGTGGATTAGTGGCGAACGGGTGAGTAACACGTGAGTAACCTGCCCTTGACTCTGGGATAAGCGCTGGAAACGGCGTCTAATACCGGATACGACCTGCCCCGGCATCGGGTGTGGGTGGAAAGTTTTTCGGTCAAGGATGGACTCGCGGCCTATCAGCTTGTTGGTGAGGTAATGGCTCACCAAGGCGACGACGGGTAGCCGGCCTGAGAGGGTGACCGGCCACACTGGGACTGAGACACGGCCCAGACTCCTACGGGAGGCAGCAGTGGGGAATATTGCACAATGGGCGCAAGCCTGATGCAGCAACGCCGCGTGGGGGATGACGGCCTTCGGGTTGTAAACCTCTTTTAGTAGGGAAGAAGGGCTTCGGCTTGACGGTACCTGCAGAAAAAGCACCGGCTAACTACGTGCCAGCAGCCGCGGTAATACGTAGGGTGCAAGCGTTGTCCGGAATTATTGGGCGTAAAGAGCTCGTAGGCGGTTTGTCGCGTCTGCTGTGAAAACCCGAGGCTCAACCTCGGGCCTGCAGTGGGTACGGGCAGACTAGAGTGCGGTAGGGGAGAATGGAATTCCTGGTGTAGCGGTGGAATGCGCAGATATCAGGAGGAACACCGATGGCGAAGGCAGTTCTCTGGGCCGTTACTGACGCTGAGGAGCGAAAGCGTGGGGAGCGAACAGGATTAGATACCCTGGTAGTCCACGCCGTAAACGTTGGGAACTAGATGTGGGGACCTTTCCACGGTCTCCGTGTCGCAGCTAACGCATTAAGTTCCCCGCCTGGGGAGTACGGCCGCAAGGCTAAAACTCAAAGGAATTGACGGGGGCCCGCACAAGCGGCGGAGCATGCGGATTAATTCGATGCAACGCGAAGAACCTTACCAAGGCTTGACATATACCGGAAACTTCCAGAGATGGTTGCCCCGCAAGGTCGGTATACAGGTGGTGCATGGTTGTCGTCAGCTCGTGTCGTGAGATGTTGGGTTAAGTCCCGCAACGAGCGCAACCCTCGTTCTATGTTGCCAGCACGTTATGGTGGGAACTCATAGGAGACTGCCGGGGTCAACTCGGAGGAAGGTGGGGATGACGTCAAATCATCATGCCCCTTATGTCTTGGGCTTCACGCATGCTACAATGGCCGGTACAAAGGGCTGCGATACCGTAAGGTGGAGCGAATCCCAAAAAGCCGGTCTCAGTTCGGATTGAGGTCTGCAACTCGACCTCATGAAGTCGGAGTCGCTAGTAATCGCAGATCAGCAACGCTGCGGTGAATACGTTCCCGGGCCTTGTACACACCGCCCGTCAAGTCATGAAAGTCGGTAACACCCGAAGCCAGTGGCCTAACCGTGAGGAGGGAGCTGTCGAAGGTGGGATCGGTGATTAGGACTAAGTCGTAACAAGGTAGCCGTACCGGAAGGTGCGGCTGGATCACCTCCTTTCTAAGGAGCATCTGGATACGGCGCTCTACGGGGCGTGTCGGTTCCAGGCGCCAGATCGAAGCGAATGTCTTCGCTGGTTGCTCATGGGTGGAACATTGGACTAGGTGCTTGATGAGATTCGTCTCGTGTTAGTACGGCCTTCGGGTTGGGAACGCATGGTCGGGTGGAGTTGGGTGCATGCACGCTGTTGGGTCCTGAGGGACCGGGCCTGCTGGCTTCTTCGGAAGGCGGCTGGATCTCGACTCTCTGGATCCTTTTCTCATGCCTGGGTGTGTGGGGGAGGGGTACCGCCCGTATTTTGAGAACTACACAGTGGACGCGAGCATCTTAGATCCGTCACCCTTGCAGGTGTCGGATCGACAAGATTCGCATGATTCGGCTTTTGGGCTGGGTTGTGCAAATCATTGGATCTGCAACTTTTCGAGTTGTAGTTTCTTAACTCATGTGATTAGCAAGTTTTTAAGAGCAAACGGTGAATGCCTTGGCATCTGGAGCCGAAGAAGGACGTCGTAATCTGCGATAAGCCTCGGGGAGTTGATAAACGAGCTGTGATCCGAGGATTTCCGAATGGGGAAACCCCGCCAGGCCCTTTGTGGTGACCTGGTGACTCCCGCCTGAATATATAGGGCGGGTAGAGGGAACGTGGGGAAGTGAAACATCTCAGTACCCACAGGAAGAGAAAACAACAGTGATTCCGTTAGTAGTGGCGAGCGAACGCGGAAGAGGCTAAACCGAGTCATGTGTGATACCCGGCAGGGGTTGCATGGTCGGGGTTGTGGGACTTTTCGTCGTGTTCTGCCGAGCACGGAGCGTTACAGCGCATCATAGACGAACAGGTTTGAATGCCTGGCCAGAGCGGGTGCGAGCCCCGTAGTCGAAATGGTGTTATGGCGTGGAGAGTATCCCAAGTAGCACGGGGCCCGAGAAATCCCGTGTGAATCTGTCAGGACCACCTGATAAGCCTAAATACTCCCAGATGACCGATAGCGGACAAGTACCGTGAGGGAAAGGTGAAAAGTACCCCGGGAGGGGAGTGAAATAGTACCTGAAACCGTTTGCTTACAAACCGTCGGAGCCTCCTTGTTGGGGTGACGGCGTGCCTTTTGAAGAATGAGCCTGCGAGTTAGTGCTCTGTGGCGAGGTTAACCCGTGTGGGGCAGCCGTAGCGAAAGCGAGTCCGAATAGGGCGATGTAGTCGCAGGGTCTAGACCCGAAGCGAAGTGATCTATCCATGGCCAGGTTGAAGCGACGGTAAGACGTCGTGGAGGACCGAACCCACTTCAGTTGAAAATGGAGGGGATGAGCTGTGGATAGGGGTGAAAGGCCAATCAAACTTCGTGATAGCTGGTTCTCTCCGAAATGCATTTAGGTGCAGCGTTGTGTGTTTCTTGCCGGAGGTAGAGCTACTGGATGGCCGATGGGGCCCAAAAGCTTACTGACGTCAGCCAAACTCCGAATGCCGGTAAGTGAGAGCGCAGCAGTGAGACTGTGGGGGATAAGCTTCATAGTCGAGAGGGAAACAACCCAGACCACCAACTAAGGTCCCTAAGCGCGTGCTAAGTGGGAAAGGATGTGGAGTTGCACAGACAACCAGGAGGTTGGCTTAGAAGCAGCCACCCTTGAAAGAGTGCGTAATAGCTCACTGGTCAAGTGATTCCGCGCCGACAATGTAACGGGGCTCAAGCACGCCACCGAAGTTGTGGCATTGACATTAGTGGTAGGCCTTCGTGGTCCAGCCGTGTTGATGGGTAGGAGAGCGTCGTGTGGCGAGTGAAGCGGCGGTGTGAACCAGCCGTGGACGCCACACGAGTGAGAATGCAGGCATGAGTAGCGAAAGACGGGTGAGAAACCCGTCCTCCGGAAGACCAAGGGTTCCAGGGTCAAGCTAATCTTCCCTGGGTAAGTCGGGACCTAAGGCGAGGCCGACAGGCGTAGTCGATGGACAACGGGTTGATATTCCCGTACCGGCGAAGAACCGCCCAAGATAATCCAGTAGTGCTAAGTATCTGAATCCCAGTGATGGATCCCTTCGGGGTGAAGCGTTGGGCCTAGCGTACGACCCCGTGCTGGTGCGTTTAGCGTGTTAACAGGTGTGACGCAGGAAGGTAGCCGAGCCGGGCGATGGTTGTCCCGGTCTAAGGATGTAGGGCGAACGATAGGCAAATCCGTCGTTCATGAGCCTGAGATCTGATGGGTAGACGCAAGTCGAAATCGGTGATCCTCTGCTGCCAAGAAAAGCATCGACGCGAGGTTCTAGCTGCCCGTACCCCAAACCGACTCAGGTGGTCAGGTAGAGAATACCAAGGAGATCGAGAGAATCGTGGTTAAGGAACTCGGCAAAATGCCCCCGTAACTTCGGGAGAAGGGGGGCCTGAGGCGTGAACGGACTTGCTCCGGGAGCGTTCGATGGCCGCAGAGACCAGTGGGAAGCGACTGTTTACTAAAAACACAGGTCCGTGCTAAGTCGCAAGACGATGTATACGGACTGACGCCTGCCCGGTGCTGGAAGGTTAAGAGGAACGGTTAGCCGTGAGGCGAAGCTGAGAATTTAAGCCCCAGTAAACGGCGGTGGTAACTATAACCATCCTAAGGTAGCGAAATTCCTTGTCGGGTAAGTTCCGACCTGCACGAATGGCGTAACGACTTCCCAGCTGTCTCAACCGCGAACTCGGCGAAATTGCATTACGAGTAAAGATGCTCGTTACGCGCAGCAGGACGGAAAGACCCCGTGACCTTTACTATAGTTTGGTATTGGTGTTCGGTGTGGCTTGTGTAGGATAGGTGGGAGACGTTGAAGTGGGCACGCTAGTGTTCGTGGAGTCATTGTTGAAATACCACTCTGGTCACTCTGGATATCTAACTTCGGACCCTAATCGGGTTCAGGGACAGTGCCTGATGGGTAGTTTAACTGGGGCGGTTGCCTCCTAAAGAGTAACGGAGGCGCCCAAAGGTTCCCTCAACCTGGTTGGCAATCAGGTGTCGAGTGTAAGTGCACAAGGGAGCTTGACTGTGAGACTGACAAGTCGAGCAGGGACGAAAGTCGGGACTAGTGATCCGGCAGTGGCTTGTGGAAGCGCTGTCGCTCAACGGATAAAAGGTACCTCGGGGATAACAGGCTGATCTTGCCCAAGAGTCCATATCGACGGCATGGTTTGGCACCTCGATGTCGGCTCGTCGCATCCTGGGGCTGGAGTAGGTCCCAAGGGTTGGGCTGTTCGCCCATTAAAGCGGTACGCGAGCTGGGTTTAGAACGTCGTGAGACAGTTCGGTCCCTATCCGCTGCGCGCGTAGGAAATTTGAGAAGATCTATCCCTAGTACGAGAGGACCGGGATGGACGAACCTCTGGTGTGTCAGTTGTTCCGCCAGGAGCACCGCTGATTAGCTACGTTCGGAACGGATAACCGCTGAAAGCATCTAAGCGGGAAGCCGGCTTCGAGATGAGATTTCCATCCCTTCGGGGGAGAGGCTCCCAGCCAGACGACTGGGTTGATAGGCCGGATGTGGAAGACAGGACTAAAGACTGTCGGAGCTGACCGGTACTAATAAGCCGATAACTTGATAATCATTACACTCATACCGTTGTGAAGGCTGGTAGGAGTGGTCAAAGATTGCTTGCGTCCACTTTGTGGTTCCCAGAATACGGGTACCCCGGCACTGCAAGGTGCGGAACATAATTGAAGACACGCATGACGTGTAACCCCAAGATTTGACCACCCGCCTCGGTGCGGGTCGGTCGCGAGGGTTACGGCGGCTATAGCGAGAGGGAAACGCCCGGTCACATTCCGAACCCGGAAGCTAAGACTCTCAGCGCCGATGGTACTGCAGGGGGGACCCTGTGGGAGAGTAGGACACCGCCGGACACCATTCACGATGGCCACCCAGACACCTGGGTGGCCATCGCTGTTTAACCAGGACAGTACTGGACCAGGACAGCACCGGTCGGATCGATCTCGATGACGAAGTGGTCCGTCCGGCACGACGAATCGTGTCGTCCCACAAGTCCCGAGAGAGAAGGAGCCGCAGTGGTCCGGGAGGACTCTCAGATCGAGCCACGAGAAGCGGTCCCGACCGGTGACGCCGCACTCGACGATCTCACTGATGCTCTCTTGGTGATCGAGGAGCAGCCCCTGGCGGCGCGGTCCTCCGAGTACTCCCGGCTGCAGGAGCACCTGCGCCGCCGTCTCGAGAACGCGGATCGCGAGCGGTGAGCGCGGGCGCACGTCTCGACTCCGTGCTGGCGGAACGGGGGATAGCCCGGTCCCGGACGCACGCAGCTCGACTGATCGCGGACGGTCTTGTCACCGTGGACGGATCGCCGGCGCTCAAGGCGTCACTGCGAGTGCGCGACGATCAGGACGTCGCGGTCGCCGCGCTCGACCACTATGTGAGTCGCGGGGCGCACAAGCTTCTGGCTGCGCTCGAATCGTTCAGATCGGTACGGGTCGAGGGAGCCCACGCCCTGGACGTCGGCGCCTCGACCGGGGGCTTCTCGCAGGTGCTGCTGGAGAAAGGAGCCGCTTCGGTCGTCGCACTCGACGTCGGTCACTCTCAGCTCGCTCCACGGCTGCGATCCGATGAGAGAGTGCGGGTAGTGGAGGGTTTCAACGCGCGTGACATGACGCGGGAGCGACTCGCGGAGGCTGCACGGAGCGACATCGCGCCCGATCTCGTGGTGTCGGACGTGTCGTTCATCTCGCTGACCATGGTGCTGCCGGCCGTCGCCTCCTCGGTCTCTCCGGATGCGGACTTCATCGTGCTGGTGAAGCCTCAGTTCGAGGTCGGGCGGACCGGAATCCGCGAGGGCATCGTCCGCGACCCGGCGCTGCGCCGGGAGGCGCTCTCGGACGTGCTCTGGTCGGCCTGGGATGTGGGGCTCGGAGTAGTCGGCCTCACGGAGTCACCACTCCCAGGCACCGCTGGCAATCACGAGTATCTCGCGCACCTCCACCGCGACAGCGGGACGATTCCGACAGAATGGAGGGACGCGGTCACCGCGCTCACCCCCGGATGACGCGACCGTGTGCGCCGCCTCCGATCGACCTGAAGGACACCCTCTCGATGCAGTCCCCTCCTGACGAGCGCAATATCCTCGTCATCGCCCACACCGGCCGGACGGACTCCCTCGATTCGGCGGTCCTCGTCGTCGAGCGCCTGCGCGGCTCCGGCGCGCGCCCTGTTCTCTGCGCGGACGACAAGGTCGACATCGTCGCCGTCGCCCCGGATCTCGCCGACGTCGACGTACTCGGCGTCGATGTCCCACTGGAGTCGATCGAACTCGTCTTCGTGCTCGGCGGCGACGGCACCATCCTGCGGGCTGCGGAGATCGTCCGATCCGGGACGGCGCCCTTGCTGGGAGTGAACCTCGGGCACGTCGGCTTCCTCGCCGAGAGCGAGCGCGACGATCTCGACGACGCGGTGGCCCGCGCCCTCGACGGCGACTACTCGGTCGAGGAGAGGATGACGCTGCAGGTGCGCGTCAAGATCGACGAGGTCGTCGTCTACGAGACCTGGGCCCTCAACGAGGCGACCGTCGAGAAGGGCAGCCGAGAGCGGATGCTCGAGGTGATGGTCGGGGTCGACGGTCGGCCGCTGTCGAGCTTTGGCTGCGACGGGATCGTCGTCTCGACTCCGACGGGATCGACGGCGTACGCCTTCTCGGGTGGTGGCCCGGTCGTCTGGCCGACGCTCGAGGCGATGCTCCTGGTGCCGCTGAGCGCACACGCCCTGTTCGCCCGGCCCCTCGTGGTCGGTCCGGAGTCGAGCCTCGCCGTGGAGGTGAAGGAGCGGACCGATGGCGTCGGTGTGCTCTGGGCCGACGGCCGGCGCACCTACGAGCTGCCGCCGGGAGCACGTGTGGTCTACCGGCGGTCGCCGGTGCCGGTGCGGTTCGCCCGACTGCACGACGCCCCCTTCACCGATCGACTCGTGCACAAGTTCGGTCTCCCCATCCGCGGATGGCGGGGGTCGGCGGAGACGGAGTAAGTCCTCATGCTCGAAGAGCTGCAGATCCGTGATCTCGGAGTGATCGCGGAGGCGACGCTCCCGCTCGGACCGGGGTTCACCGCGGTCACGGGCGAGACCGGAGCGGGCAAGACGATGGTCGTGACCGCGCTCGGCCTGGTGCTGGGTGCGCGGTCGGACGCCTCCGCCGTGCGCTCGGGTGCGCGTCAAGCGTGGGTGTCCGGCCGCTGGCTGGTACCCGAGCACGGGCCGATCGCCGAACGCGTGCGTGACGCGGGCGGCGACCTCGACGGGCCGGAGCTGCTGCTCGCGCGCTCTGTCTCGGCGGAGGGCCGGGGACGCGCCGTGGTCGGCGGCCGCAGCGCCCCGGTCAGCGTGCTGAGCGAGCTGGCCGACCAGCTCGTCGTCGTGCACGGCCAGTCCGATCAGATCCGGCTCCGCTCGGCCGCCGCGCAACGCGACGCGCTCGACCGCTTCGGCGGGCCGGAGCTCGGCGAGGCGCTGCGCGAGTACACGCGCGCCTTCGAGCGCTGGCGTGCGAGACGCGACGAGCTCGACGGGCTCACCGCGGCCCGCGAGGCGCGCGCTCAGGAGGCGGAGCGCCTCCGTGCGGCCCTGGCCGAGATCGAGGCGGTCGCCCCGCAGCGGGGGGAGGACGTCGAGCTCGCCGCGCAGTCGGAGCGCCTCGGCAGCATCGAGCAGTTGCGGCTGGCTGCCGGCGAGGCGAGGGAGGCCGTGTCGTCGGACGAGCTGGACGGACGAGACGCCCTCGGACTCGTCGAGACGGCGCGCCGAGTGCTGGAGCGGGCAGCCGGGCACGACGCCGCTCTCCAGCCGACGGTGCAGACGCTCGGAGACGCCTCCGTGCTGCTCGCCGACGCTGCGGGCAGCCTCTCGTCCTACCTTGCCGAGCTCGATCTCGACGGAGCCCACGATCTCGAGCTCATCGAGGAACGGCGTGCCCAGCTCTCGCTGCTTGCCCGTGCCTACGGGCCGACGCTCGACGACGTCCTCGACCTCGTCGACTCCTCCGGATTGCGCCTGCTGGAGCTGGACGGCGATGACGAGAGGATTGCCGCGCTGGAGGCCGAGACCGCGGCCGACGCGGACCTCGTCGACCGGCTGGCGACGAGGCTCACCGAGCTGCGCATAGCGGCGGCGGCGCAGTTGGGGGAGCGGGTCAGTGGGGAGCTGACCGCGCTCGCGATGGCGGACGCCCGACTGCGGGTCCAAGTGACGGCGACCGGTGAACCGGCGGCTCATGGCCGCGACTCCGTCGAGATGATGCTCCAGCCGCACGCCGGCGCGACCCCGCGGCCACTGGCCCGCGGCGCCTCGGGCGGCGAGCTCTCGAGGGTGATGCTCGCGCTCGAGGTCGTCGTCGCCGCGAACGACCCCGTGCCGACCTTCGTGTTCGACGAGGTCGACGCCGGGGTGGGCGGCGCCGCCGCGATCGAGATCGGACGGCGCCTGGCACGGCTGGCCGAGACCTCGCAGGTCATCGTGGTGACGCACCTGGCGCAGGTGGCGGCTTTCGCGACCAACCACCTCCGGGTCGAGAAGGGCTCGGACGGCTCGGTGACGTCGAGTGCGGTGACGCAGCTCGACGCGGAGGAGCGGGTCTCGGAGATGGCGCGGCTGCTTTCGGGGCTCACCGACTCGGCGAACGCCCTCGCCCACGCACGCGAGCTGCTCGAGACGAGCCGGGTGCTCTGACACCGGCACCGCGGCGTCGAGCGACCGATCCGGCCCTGGACGGCCGCTGCTCCTGATCTGCTGTTAGGGTGGAAGCCCGTGGTGGACTTTACGAACGCGGGCCTTTCCTCTTCTTCTCCCTCGGATTCCGGGGGATCCTCCCGAGCGTCGAGCCGGGATGCTTCGCAGGCCGGGCAGGACGCCCCCACGAAGGTCACGAAGCACATCTTCGTCACGGGCGGTGTCGTCTCATCGCTCGGCAAGGGGCTGACGGCGGCCAGCCTGGGCAACCTGCTCACGGCGCGCGGACTGCGCGTCGTCATGCAGAAGCTCGACCCGTACCTCAACGTGGACCCGGGCACGATGAACCCGTTCCAGCACGGAGAGGTCTTCGTCACCGACGACGGCGCCGAGACCGACCTCGACATCGGGCACTACGAGCGCTTCCTCGACATCAACCTGAATCAGGCCGCTAACGTCACGACCGGCCAGATCTACTCGCGGGTCATCGCCCGCGAGCGCGCCGGCGAGTACCTCGGCGACACAGTGCAGGTCATCCCGCACATCACCGACGAGATCAAGCGTCGGATGCGGCTCCAGGCCGAGGACGACCCGCAGCCCGACGTCATCATCACGGAGATCGGCGGCACCGTCGGCGACATCGAGAGCCAGCCGTTCATCGAGTCCGCACGTCAGGTGCGGCACGAGCTCGGCCGCGCGAACGTGTTCTTCGTCCATGTGTCGCTCGTGCCGTTCATGGGCGCCTCCGGTGAGCAGAAGACGAAGCCGACGCAGCACTCCGTCGCCGCGCTCCGCTCGATCGGCATCCAGCCGGACGCCCTGGTGCTCCGCAGCGACCGGCCCGTCTCGGAGTCGAACAAGCGCAAGATCGCGCTGATGTGCGATGTCGACGAGCAGGCCGTGGTGAACGCCAAGGACGTCGCCTCGATCTACGAGATCCCGCAGATGCTCAACGAGCAGGGCCTCGACTCCTACATCATCGACCAGCTCCGGCTCCCGGCCGGCGAGGTGGTCTGGGACGGCTGGGCCACGCTGCTCCAGGCCGTCCACGAGCCCAAGCACGAGGTGACCATCGGACTGGTCGGCAAGTACATCGACCTGCCGGACGCCTACCTGTCGGTGACGGAGGCGCTGCGGGCCGGCGGTTTCGCGCAGCAGACGAAGGTCGCCATCCGCTGGATCGCGTCGGACGGGCTCGAGGACCCGGAGGTCGCGGCGAAGGCGCTCTCGGAACTCGACGGGATCTGCGTGCCCGGGGGCTTCGGAATCCGCGGCATCGAGGGCAAGCTCGGTGCGCTCCGCTTCGCACGCGAGAACGGAATCCCCACGCTCGGGCTCTGCCTGGGGTTGCAGTGCATGGTGATCGAGTACGCGCGCCACGAGGCGGGACTCGAGGGCGCCTCCTCGTCGGAGTTCGACCCGGACACCGAGTTCCCGGTGATCGCGACGATGGCCGAGCAGGTCGAGATCCTCGCCTCCGGCGACATGGGCGGCACGATGCGGCTGGGGCTGTACACCGCGACGCTCGCCGAGGGCTCCATCGTGGCCGAGGTGTACGGTGCCCCGGAGGCGGCGGAGCGCCACCGCCACCGCTACGAGGTGAACAACGGATACCGCGATCGCATCGCCGAGGCCGGGCTGTGGTTCTCTGGCACCTCGCCCGACGGGCATCTCGTCGAGTACGTCGAGCTGCCGCGCGAGAAGCACCCCTACTACGTCGGCACCCAAGCGCACCCGGAGCTCCGCTCGCGACCGAACGACGCGCATCCGCTCTTCCGCGGCCTGGTGACCGCGGCCCTCGAGCGCCAGGAGTCCTCGCGCCTCTTCCCCGCCTCGGATGCGGACGCCGATGAGTGAGCCGCTCTCGGACGAGCCGGTCGAACCCGAGATCCTCACCAGCGAGCGCGTCTTCAACGGCATGGTCTGGGGCGTCCGCGCCGAGACCTTCCGCTACGGCGGAGGGGAGCTGCGCCGCGAGTTCCTCGACCACACCGGTGCCGTCGCGGTGCTGGCGCTCGACGACGAGGACCGGGTCGCCCTGATCAAGCAGTACCGGCACCCGGTTCGCGCCCGCGAGTGGGAGATCCCCGCGGGACTGCTCGACATCGACGGCGAAGACGCCCTCCTCGCCGCGCAGCGGGAGCTCGGCGAGGAGACCGACCTGCAGGCCGAGCGCTGGGACCTGCTCGCCGAGTTCGCGACCTCGCCGGGGGGTAGCGACGAGGCGATCCGGATCTACCTCGCACGAGGCCTCTCCGCCACCGGCTCCGCCTTTGAGCGTGAGGCGGAGGAAGCGGACATGGAGCTGCGCTGGGTACCACTGGACGGGGTCGTCGAGGCGGTGCTCGCCCGCCGGGTGCAGAACCCGTCGCTGACCATCGCGGTGCTGGCGGCGCACGCGTTGCGCGCCCGCGACTGGCGCGGACTCGGCGACGCCTCCTCAGAGTGGACGCGGCACCCGCGGGCGCGCCGGGGGTGACCCCGCGCGCCTGCGCCGACGCCTATCTCCGCCAGGCGAGCGTCGAGCGCGGTCTCTCGGCGCACACCCTCTCCGCCTACCGGCGCGACCTCGAGCTCTACCTGGGCTGGCTCGACTCCCGGGGGACCGACGATCTCGGGACCCTGCGGCGCGCCGACGTCGGGGAGTTCTCCTCCTGGCTCGCGGCCCGACCGGAGCGGCCGCTCGCGGCGAGCTCGCGGGCGCGGATCCTCTCGAGCGTGCGCGGCCTGCATCGGTTCGCCCTGGAGGAGGGCGTCGTCGCCGATGACGTCGCGCACGACGTGGTGCCGCCGAAGCTCCCGATGACACTCCCGAAGGCTGTGACCGTCGAGCAGATGGCGGGGCTGCTCGAGGCGGCACGCGGCGAGGAGCTCGCCGACCTCCGCGACCGTGCGCTGCTCGAGCTGCTCTACGCCACCGGCGCGCGCATCTCGGAGGCGGTCGACCTGAACGTGGACGACGTTGTCGACGCGGACGTCGTGCGGCTCACGGGCAAGGGCTCGAAGCAGCGGATGGTGCCCCTCGGGCGCTACGCACGGGAGGCGGTGGACGACTACCTGGTGCGCGCGCGGCCGGAGCTCTCGCGGCGCGGCCGGGCGACTCCGGCGCTCTTCCTCGGGGTACGCGGCAGCCGCCTCTCCCGGCAGAGCGCCTGGCTCGTGATCAGGGCGGTCGCCGAGAAGGCCGGGCTCGACCGCGAGATCTCGCCGCACACCTTCCGGCACTCGTTCGCGACGCACCTGCTGGCGGGAGGCGCCGACGTGCGTGTCGTGCAGGAGCTGCTGGGGCACGCCTCCGTGGCGACCACGCAGATCTACACGCTGGTGACCGCGGACACGCTCCGAGACGTGTACACCTCGGCGCACCCGCGTGCGCGTCGTTGAGCTGCGCGGCTCGACCGGCGGGGCGCGGCGGTCGAGCCGCGGGGCGCCGGTACACTCGACGCAGGCCGCGCGGGAGCGCATGCCGACAGGGAAGCGAGGGCGACGCAGGTGACACGCAAGACGGACGACAAGGCCGAGCTCTCCGGTCTCGAAGCCCCGACGCTCGGCCCGACCGGCCGCCCCCTGCGCGACTTCCCGCTGCCGGTGGAGCTCACCGGTCACGGCCCCGCGCGGATCATCTCGCTCTGCAACCAGAAGGGCGGCGTCGGCAAGACGACGACCACCATCAACCTGGGCGCGACGCTGGCCGAATACGGCCGCCGCGTGCTGGCGATCGACTTCGACCCCCAGGGGGCGCTCTCGGCCGGTCTGGGAGTCGCCACCTACGACGCGGTGACGATCTACGACCTCCTTCTGGGCACCGTGAAGGACCCCGCCGAAGCGATCCGGACGACCCGTGTGCCCGGTCTGGACGTCATTCCGGCCAACATCGATCTCTCGGCCGCGGAGGTGCACCTCGTCAACGAGGTCGCCCGCGAGCAGATCCTCGCGCGCGTGCTGCGCAAGGTCAGCGCCGACTACGACGTGATCCTCATCGACTGCCAGCCGTCGCTCGGGCTCCTGACGGTCAACGCTCTCACTGCGAGCCACGGCGTCCTCATCCCGCTCGAGTGCGAGTTCTTCGCCCTGCGGGGGGTGGCGCTGCTGATCGAGACGATCGACAAGGTGCGGGACCGGCTCAACCCTGTGATCGAGCTCGACGGCATCCTGCCCACGATGTACGACTCCCGCACCCTGCACTCGCGCGAGGTGCTCGACCGCGTGGTCGACGCCTTCGGGGACAGCGTGCTCGAGACCGTGATCGGACGCACGGTGAAGTTCCCGGACGCCAGCGTGTCCGGTGTGCCGATCACCCAGTTCGCGCCCGAGCACAACGCTGCGAAGGCGTACCGCAAGCTCGCCAGGGAGCTGATCTCGCGTGGCGCGGTCGCCTGAGGCCGTGCTCGAGGAGCGTCCTGCTCCGCCCGGTTTCCATCTCGCGCTGACCAATTTCGAGGGCCCGTTCGACCTGCTGCTGAGCCTCATCGCGAAGCACCAGGTCGACATCACGGAGATCGCGCTGAGCGCGGTGACGGACGAGTTCCTGTCCTACCTGCACGGGATCGACACGATCGAGGGGCTGGACCGCGCGTCCGAGTTCCTGGTCGTCGCTGCGACCCTCCTCGATCTGAAGATCGCCGGGCTGCTCCCGCAGGGCGAGCTGGTCGATGCCGAGGACGCCGCGCTGCTGGAGGCGCGAGACCTGCTGTTCGCCCGCCTCCTGCAGTACCGCGCGTTCAAGCAGGTCTCGACGTGGTTCGCCGAGCGGATGGAGATCGAGGCGGGGCGGCATGTGCGCGACGTGCCGCTGGAAGAGGAGTACCGCGCTCGGAAGCCGGAACTCGTCTGGACACTCTCGGCCGCCGACTTCGCGGCCCTCGCCACCGTGGCGCTCGCTCCCCGCGAGCTGCCCACCGTGGGGCTCGAGCACCTGCACGCACCCCGTATCAGCATCCGCGAGCAGGCCGCCCACGTGGTCGCCGTGCTCCGCGGGCAGGAGTCGGCGACCTTCGGCGAGCTGGTCGCGGGCGCTGAGGAGCGGGGCGTGATCGTCGCGCGCTTCATCGCGGTCCTCGAGCTGTACCGGCACGCCGCGCTCTCCTTCGAGCAGGAGGAGCCGCTCGGCGAGCTCACTCTGCGCTGGGTCGCCGAGAGCTGGAACGACGAGAGCCTCGCCGCGCTCGGAGCCGACTATGACTCCTGACGCCGGAGCGGGCACCGTGGCCTTCGAGATCGACCGCGCGGTCGAGGCGATCCTGATGGTCGCCGACGAACCGCAGCCGCTCGCGGCGCTCGCGACCGCTCTCTCGCGCCCGATCGCCGTGGTGCGCCAGTCGATCGAGCGCCTCGTCGCCGACTTCGACGGCACCGACGGGTCGATCCGTCGCGGCTTCGAGCTGCGCGAGGTCGGCGGAGGCTGGCGCATCTACGTGCGCCGCGAGTACGACCCGGTCGTCTCGGACTTCGTGCTGACGCAGAATCCGACGCGGCTCTCGCAGGCGGCGCTCGAAACGCTGGCGGTCATCGCGTACAAGCAGCCCGTCTCGCGCGGCCAGGTCGCGCAGATCCGCGCGGTCAACGTCGACTCCGTCGCGCGCACACTCCTCGGCCGCGGCCTGATAGCGGAGGTCGGCCACGACCCCGAGACGGGTGCGGTCCTCTACGGCACCACCGAGCAACTGCTCGTGCACCTCGGCCTCGCCTCGCTCGACGAGCTGCCGAAGATCTCCCCCTTACTGAGCGACGGAAGAGACGGATTCGATGAGCGCGCCTGACAGCGGCCCCGAGGGTGAACGACTGCAGAAGGTCCTCGCGGCAGCGGGGGTCGCCTCCCGCCGAGTGGTCGAGGAGATGATCGTGGCGCGGAGGATCCGCGTGAACGGCGAGGTGGCGGGAGAGCTCGGTCGCCGCATCGACCCGGCGACCGACCGGATCGAGGTGGACGGGGTCGCGGTGCAGCTCGACACCTCCCGCCGCTACGTGATGCTGAATAAGCCGGTCGGAGTCGTCAGCTCGCTGGCCGATGAGAACGGGCGCGCCGACCTCAGTACCTATACGCAGAATTTCGAGGAGCGGCTGTTCAATGTCGGACGCCTCGACGCCGAGACCTCGGGCCTCCTGGTGCTGACGAACGACGGCGAGCTGGCGCACGTGCTCGCGCATCCGTCGTTCGGCGTGACGAAGACGTACATCGCCAAGGTGCACGGGCAGGTCCTCCCGCAGACGATCGCGACGCTGACGGCGGGCATCGAGCTCGACGACGGGCCGGTCGCGGCCGACAAGGCACGGCTGCTGGGCCGACCGGAGGGGCGCTCGAACGCGTCGCTGGTCGAGATCACGCTGCACTCGGGGCGCAACAGGATCGTGCGGCGGATGATGGCCGCCGTCGGGCATCCGGTGATCGAGCTCGTGCGCCGGCAGTTCGGGCCGCTGCACCTGGGGACCCTGCGCTCGGGAGACCTGCGCGATCTGACCCGCGACGAGCTGGGCGCGCTGCTGACGATCGCACGGCAGGGCGGCGAGGCCGTGGCGGCCGCGCCTCCGCAACCGACGAAGAAGGCGAGCGCCGGGGCCAGGCGTCCGCGGCCGGACTCCGGGGAACGCAGCGGGTCGGCCGGACGCGGTTCCACGGGGCGGTCCTCCGACCAGGGAGGCTCCTCCACAGGCGGTCAGCGGCGGGACGCTCCTCCGCGCCGCTCCGGCGCCGACAAGCAGCGCCGCCCCGATCGCTAGGCTGTCCGGGTGAACGAGCTCCTGCACCCCGCCCCGCCCGCGATGCGGACGAGCGGGACGGTGCGGGTGGTCGGCTCCGGACTGCTGGGAGCCTCCATCGGCCTCGGGCTCGCCTCCCGCGGGATCGACGTCGTGCTCGATGACGCGTCGCCCGCGAGCCTGTCCCTCGCCATCGACTACGGGGCCGGCCGGGCCGCTTCCGTCGACGACCGGCCGTCCGTGGTCGTCGTGTGCGTGCCTCCGGACGTCACCGCGGGTGTCGTGGAGCGCGAGCTCGCGGCGCACCCCGAGGCGGTCGTCACCGACGTGGCGAGCGTCAAGATCCAGCCGCTCCGCGAGCTGCGCTCCCGCGGCGTCGATCTCACCCGCTACATCGGCTCCCACCCCATGGCCGGACGCGAGCGCGGCGGTCCGGTGTCGGCGCGTGGCGACCTCTTCGTGGGCCGCCCGTGGGTGATCTGCCGCGACGGCGAGACCACCCCCGAGGCGCTCGCGCGGGTCGAGGCGCTCGCGCTCGACCTCGGCGGCACGATCGTCGAGATGGACCCGGAGGAGCACGACCTCTCGGTCGGACTCGTCTCGCACGCCCCGCAGGTGATCTCGTCCCTCCTCGGACAGCGACTCCTCGACGCCCCGAACGCGGCGCTCCGCCTAGCCGGGCAGGGCGTGCGCGACGTCTCGCGTCTCGCGGCCTCCGCTCCGGAACTCTGGGTGCAGATCCTCACCGCCAACCGCGAGCACGTCGTCGCCGTGCTCGACGCCTTCCGCGACGACGTCGCCGAGGTCGCCGACGCGCTGCGCGACCTCGAGACGCCGGGCGCGCGCCGGGTGCTGGCCGAGCACCTCGCGGCGGGCAACGCCGGTGTCGCCCGTCTGCCCGGCAAGCACGGCCAGGACCAGCGCCTCTCGACCCTGGTCGTGCTCGTCGACGATTCGCCGGGCGAGCTCGCGCGCCTGCTCGTCGAGATCGGCGAGGCGGGGGTCAACCTCGAGGACGTGCGCCTCGAGCACGCCGAGGGCCGACGAGTGGGGCTCGCCGAGATCTCGGTGGTGCCCGAGGCGGTCGCGCCGCTGACAGACGAATTGACCGCACGCGGCTGGAGGATCGCCGGATGAGCACCGAGCAGAACAGGCAGGAGGGCGGACTGAACCGGATGACGCCCGCCCGCCGAGCACAGCAGAGCATCCCCGAAGAGGGCGGCCCCGCCCCCGAGCGCGCCGACCGGCCGGAATCGGACGAATCGGCGGACTTCGGAGCGGCCACCGTGGTGGCCATCGACGGCCCCGCGGGCAGCGGCAAGTCGAGCGTCTCGCGCGAGGCCGCGCGCCGACTCGGCTTCGAGTTCCTCGACACCGGGGCCGCCTACCGGGCGCTCGCCTGGCACGGCCTCGACCGCGGGCTCGACTTCGGCGACGAGGACGAGATCGTCGACGCGCTCGACGGCTTCGACTACTCCATCGGCACCGACCCCGAGTCGTACTCGGTCTGGGTGGGGCCGACCGAGGTGACGGCCGCGATCCGCGAGCCCCGGGTCACCGAGCGGGTCTCGGCCGTGGCGAAGGTGCCCGAGGTGCGGCGGCGAATCACGCTGCTGTTCCGCCGGATCATCGGTGAGACCCGGCGCGAGGGCATCATCGTGGAGGGGCGCGACATCACGACCGTCGTCGCGCCGACCGCTCCGGTGCGGATCCTGCTGACGGCGAGCGAAGAGGCTAGGATGGCGAGGCGTTCGCGCGAGGTCACCACGGAATCCGCTGAGGCGACGGGTCAGGCGCTGCGGTCGAGGGATCGCGCCGACTCGCAGGTGGTCGACTTCATGAACGCCGCAGAAGGAGTCACTCTTCTCGACTCCACTCATCTCGACTTCGAGCAGACCGTCGACGCGGTCGTCGCCGAGGTCCGAACCTCGAGAGCAAGGGCCGGTCATGGCACAGGACACGCACGTCGGTGACGACGAGCTGAACTTCGGAGACGACGACCTCGTCGAGCGCCTCGGCGACCTCGACGAGCAGCTCGCCTCCTCACGCGCGCAGGCGCTGCGCAGTGGTCTTGAGGACTACGACCTCGACGAGGAGGACCTCGACCTCCTCGAGTTCGCCGGAGAGGACTCGGACGAGGTCCGCTACCTCCCGGCCCTCCCGGTCGTGGCGATCGTCGGCCGCCCCAACGTAGGCAAGTCGGCGCTGGTCAACCGCATCCTCGGGCGCCGCGAGGCCGTCGTCGAGGACACCCCGGGAGTGACCCGCGACCGCGTCTCGTACAGGGCGGAGTGGATCGACCGCTCCTTCACCATCGTCGACACCGGCGGCTGGGAGCCCGACGCCCGCGGCATCGACGCCTCCGTCGCCATGCAGGCCGAGATCGCGATCGACCTGGCCGACGCGGTGATCTTCGTCGTCGACGCGAACGTCGGCGCGACCGCGACCGACGAGCACGTCGTGAAGCTGCTCCGCAAGACGAAGAAGCCGGTGTTCCTCGCCGCCAACAAGGTGGACGACGCCAGGCAGGAGCCGAACGCCGCCTCGCTCTGGTCCCTCGGCCTCGGCGAGCCCCGCCCCGTCTCCGCCGTGCACGGCCGCGGCGTGGCAGACCTGCTCGACGCGGTCCTCGAGAAGCTGCCGCTCGAGTCCGCCGTCGCCAAGCGCGAGGTCGGCGGACCGCGGCGGGTCGCGATCCTCGGCCGACCGAACGTCGGCAAGTCCAGCCTGCTCAACAAGGCCGCAGGGGAGGAGCGGGTCGTCGTCAACGAGCTCGCCGGAACCACGCGCGACCCGGTCGACGAGCAGGTCGAGATCGCCGGGAAGGTGTGGCGCTTCGTCGACACCGCCGGCATCCGCCGCCGCGTGCACCTGCAGCAGGGAGCCGACTTCTACGCGTCGCTGCGCACCTCGACCGCGCTCGAGAAGGCGGAGGTCGCGGTCGTGGTCCTCGACGTCTCGCAGCCGATCTCGGAGCAGGACGTCCGCATCATCGACCTGGTGCTGGAGTCGGGCCGCGCGCTGGTCCTCGCCTTCAACAAGTGGGACCTGCTCGATGACGAGCGCCGCCGCTACCTCGAGCGCGAAATCGAGACCGACCTCGCGCACGTCGCCTGGGCGCCGCGCGTCAACATCTCGGCCCGCACGGGCCGCCATCTCGAGAAGCTCGTGCCGGCGCTCGAGCTCGCCCTCGAGTCGTGGGACACCCGCATCCCGACCGGCAAGTTCAACGCCTTCCTGGCCGAGCTCACCGCGGCGCACCCGCACCCGCTGCGTGGAGGCAAGCAGCCGCGTGTGCTCTTCGGCACCCAGGCGTCGTCGCGCCCCCCGACATTCGTGCTGTTCACGACCGGCTTCCTCGACCCGGGCTACCGCCGCTACATCGCTCGACGCCTGCGTGAGGTCTACGGGTTCCAGGGGTCGCCGGTGAACGTCACCATGCGCGTGCGGGAGAAGCGGGCGCGCTGAGCTGGTCGGCGCGTGCGCCCGGGCCGCGGATCCTGCGGACCGGACGCTGTTCGGCGTGGCCCGGTAGGTCCGGGAGCGGACGGGCGCCCGCGCGCGATCCCCGGTGCGAGGAACGACGCGGCCGAGGAGTGGCGAGCCGGCGGCCGCAGCGGCGACATTGACGCGAACGCGCTTCGCCAGGAGCGGCGAGGCTTCGTGCGTCGAAGGTCGAGCGCGACCGGACGCTGCTCGTGACGGCTCGGACGGGTTTCTGCGCGTCCACGCAACGGAATTCTGCGGACGCCTCCCGGTCGGCCTGTCGCGACGCGTCACCGCGTCGACCGGAGTGGGCGCTGGTCAGTCGGCGTTGGCGAAGGGCCACCAGAGCGGCAGGAGCCGGCGGTAGGCGGCGAGGTAGCTGTCGGGTTCGCGGGGCTCCGGGAGTCGCAGCCACTGCTCCATGAGGCCGACGGAGCCCGCCGCGAGGAACGAGGCGGTGCCGTCCTCAAGGAAGCCCGCCGGCGCGTCGGTGGCGGGAACATCGAGCACTCCCGTTGCTAGGGTCGCGGCCACGGCCGTGCGGAAGTGAACGGCGAGCATGGCGCGCAGCCCGGAGTCGCCGCTCACCGCGTCGAAGGCCCGCAGATAGAGCTCGCGGTGCCGCTCGAGATGCCCGAGCACACGGGCGGTGCCCTCGCGGATGCTGGAGTCGGTCGCCGCTCCGCTGCGCAGCAGGGTGAGGTACTCGTCGCGGATCGTGTCGAGCTCGTCCCGCAGTGCCGCGCACAGCAACTCGGCGGCGGAGGACGCGTGAGCGTAGAAGGTCGAGCGGTTCACGCCCGCCAGACCGGTGATCTCGGAGACGGTGAGGGTGGAGACGTCGCGCGTGGTCGCGAGTTCGATGATGGCTCGGTGCAGGGCCACCTGCGATCGCTTCTGCCGCGCGTCCACTGCTGCTGCCTCCTGAGCCGCTCCCGGCGCCCCGACCCGTGTCGATGCGTACCGCGGGCGATTCTACGGGGCTCGCTCGTTTTCACTTCCGCCGCCAGGATCCGCTAAGGTAGTCGAGTTGCCCGGGCCTCGGCCTGGACTGCCACGGGCTGTGGCGCAGCTTGGTAGCGCACTTGACTGGGGGTCAAGGGGTCGCAGGTTCAAATCCTGTCAGCCCGACAGAAAAGCCCTGATGAGGAGCGATTTTCATCAGGGTTTTGTTGTTTTCGGAGAGTCGTATTTTCTGGTCCCATTCTGGTCCCCGCACCCCACCAGCGAGAGCACGCTGTATTTGTGCGCGATCAAGGACATGCACTCGAACCGGATTGCGGGCTACTCGATCGACTCACGGATGAAGCGTCCCTCGCGGTCACCGCGGAGAACAATGCGATACTGCGCCGCATGGCCGGTACGATCGTTCATTCCGACCGCGGATCGCAGTTCCGCTCGAACACATTCGTCAAGGCCCCGCGTCGACACGAGCTGACCGGGTCAACGGGCCGCGTCAGGGCCCGCGCGGACAACGCCGCGATGGAGTCGTTCGTCGCTCTACCGCAGAGGAAAATCCTCGACCGCCAACCGTGGGCGACACGGCAAGACCTGCGCCTGGCGATCATCACCTGGACCGAGAGCGCCTACTACCGAAGACGCCGCCAACGCGGTCTCGGTCGCCTCCCCCGATCGAGTTCGAGACAACGAAAACCGCCGCACTCGCGGCAGAGAGAACGAGTCAACGAAGCCCTCAGCAGTCCCCACCGTGGATGAACTCTTGCTCGAATTCGGCCGGGCTGCGCAACTCGCGCGTCTCACCCTCGGGCGGTGATATCATCAGCCATGACGATCGAGAGCGACATCATCACATGGGGACTGGAGCGTCCTGGATGGCAACAGGACGTGCTAGTCGCTCTCGCCAATGGCGAGCCGTACGGTCCGGAGCAGGTCGAGGTCCTCGTTGACGAGATCTTGGCTGGCTCTAACAGTGCGCCGAGCCAAGAGTCCAAGCGTATTCAGATGAAGTCAGCCGTAGTCGAGCAAGTTGGCCTCGTGGCGGTCGCTGATCTTCGCGGAGTGAACGCCCTCGTGGACGGACAGCGTCTCAACGTCGCCACAGCAGGCATCACAGTTATCTATGGCAATAACGGCAGCGGCAAATCGGGGTACGCACGCCTCATCAAAGCAATGGTCAATGCCCGACACAGCTCCGACATCCTTCCCAACGTGTTCAAGGACTCGTTAGAGGAGCCCTCCTGCGTTCTGCACTACCGTGTCGGAGGCAACAACCAGACGCTCGCATTTCCTTCAGTTCCACCACCGGAACTGCTGAAGATGAGCTTCTACGACGAGCACTGCGGAGACGAGTACCTGACTAAAGAATCGACAATCTCATACCGCCCGTCGGCTCTGACCCTCCTCGACGGTCTAATCCGAGTTTGCGATGAGGTTCGACGCGAGTTCGCCCTGCGGATTAAGGCAAACGAAACCAAGGCCCTCGCCCTAGATCTGCCTCCCGCAACGACAGCGGGAGCTTTTTTAGCGACTCTTTCCGCAACGACCACTCAGACGCAGGTCGAGGCCGCTACCGCCCTGGATGAGGGGACTAACGAGCGGTTGGCCGAAGTACTCCAAGAGGAGGCGAGGCTAGCGGCGACCGACCCACAGAAGGAAAAATCGCGACTCACGACGCTCGCGAACCAGGTGACGACGTTGGGTAATGATCTGGCTCGTCTGCTCGATATTCTGGGAGCGGAGACGACATCAGGGCGGGCGGAGCTCCGGTCCGCAGCGGACACAGCACGAGCGGCAGCATCGGTTGCGGCAGCGTCCTCCTTCGATGACGAGCCGCTGACGGGCGTGGGTTCTGAGACTTGGCGCTTGCTGTGGAGCGCAGCACGAAACTACTCCGTCGCCGAGGCGTATCACGATCATCAGTTCCCGGTCACGGGCAAGGATGCCGTCTGCGTCCTCTGCCAGCAGCCGCTCGACGACGATGCCAAGACCCGCCTCCACCGGTTCGACCAGTACATGACCGACACCACTGAACGTGATGCGGTCACCGCCGAGCAGAACTTCGCCGCGACCCTCGGCGAACTGCGAGCACTGGAGTTCGCGACCCCAGCGCGGACCGCCGCGCTCACAGCCTTGGACGCGCACGATGCGCAGCTCGGGGCCGCATCGGCTGCACTGGTCAACAAACTTGAGGAACAGCGCAATGCTGTCGTGGAGCACCTGACCAGCGAGGACGCCTCCTTAGCAGCACTATCGAAAGTCGAGATCCCCGGCATGCTCATCGCTCTCGCTACGCGGCTCGGAGATCGAGCCGCGGCAACGGATGTGGCCCAGTTTCAAGCCGCGGTGACGGACCTGAGCAACGAGAAGGCAGAGTTGCAGGGGCGCGTTCGCCTGTCAGAGTCGGTGGACAAGGTCACAGTTGAGGTCCAGCGTCTACGCCAGTTGAAGGCTCTGAAGGCCGCGCGAAGCGGCGCAGATACGAACAACATCACGCAGAAGGCCTCTGCTCTCACTCGTGAGTACGCCACTGATCGCATCCTTGACCGTTTCACTCGCGAGACCGAACGTCTGCGGCTTCAGAAAGTGACATTGCAGGATCTCGGGGGCCGCAAAGGTCAGCTCAACCAGAAGCCAGGCCTGCTCGGTGCCGCTAAGAGCGTGGCTGCGCGGAGCGTACTGAGCGAGGGTGAGCAGACTGCCCTTGGTCTTGCTGGGTTCTTCACAGAAGCAATCTTTGATCAGTCGAAGTCAGCGCTCGTGTTCGACGACCCGGTCACATCGCTAGACCATGTTCGACGCGACAAAGTCGCCGAGCGGTTAGCCCAACTTGCCCAGGACCGGCAGGTGGTGGTCTTCACGCACGATGTCGCCTTCACAGGCGACCTTGCTGCCGCGGCAGAACGTGAAGGCGTTGCTCTCGCGGAACGTGCAATTGAACGCCGCGGCATGGAGCCTGGCATCTGCATCGAGAGCTTCCCGTGGAAAGCAAAGGACTTCGGTTCGCGCGTCAACCACCTCACGAGCGAACTCGCGAAACTCAAGAAGGAGCGCTCCAGCCTCGTTCAGGACGAATGGGAGGAGCGAGTTGCCAGATGGGCCGGGTACCTGTCTGAGACCTGGGAGCGCAGCGTCACCACCGAGATCATGAACCAACTGTTCGACCGTGGCAGTTCACAGGTGCGAATGATGAAGTTCCGGCTGCTCGCAGACATCACAGACGTCGATAACCAGGACGTTCAGGACGGCTACGGCTCGACATCGCTATGGGGACGGCGTCACGACAAAGCTGCTGAGACCAACTACGTCGCACCCGAACTCGCAGACCTCGAACGAGAATTGACACGCCTGACCGAGTGGCAGAAGCGCATTAGGAAGTACCTCCAGAAGTGACCCGGGAAGATTCTCGGTAGGTCCCGAGCACTGAACTGAGCGAGGAGTTGTGGCATGTCATCGACCGAGTACCCGTTCCCGGTTGCGGTTTCCCAACTGGGCGACCGAGGTTCACGCGAGTCTCAGAACGCGCGCGCCGTCGAATGGCTTCTGGAGCAACATCGCGGTTCCATCGTTGTCGTAACGCCTCAAAAGCGGTTCGACGGCGAGGTTCTCAGACGTTTGGTCGCCCGTCCAGGCACGACACAGCTCGCCTGGCGTGCGTTCTTCGCCGGGGCGATTGCTAAGCATCGCGTGATCTATGCCCGGCCGGACCGGCAGCGTCTCAACGACCTCTTAGGCGTCAAAGCTGATGCACTTTTCGTAGTCGAATGGGCTGGTCCGTCGACGTTGATCGCGTAGGCGGGCCCGTCCGAGGTCACCGGGCCGTCGAAGTAAGGGAGGACTTCGGGAGCGCGGAGGGTCATGGTCTGGACGAAAGCCTCTACTGCCGACCGCAGCCCGCGGCGGGAGACTTCGGCCCGCGGCTGCGCCGCCTTCGCGGTGCCCTGCCCGTCAGGTGCACCGGCAGCCTCGGCGGAGGAAGACGGCCAGAACCCGGTCTCGCGACCGTTAGGTTCTCCGTCGAACGGCGCGGCCCGAGGTCAGCGCGAGGTGGACCCGCGGCAGCTGCCTCCGCCGCCCCGCCGCACCGAGCGTCGCCGCAGAGCCGCTGAGTTCTCGGCACCGCCGCAACGAGAGCAGCCCTCGCCGAGAGGTGAGCTGGCGACCGGCAGCACAGGTGCTCAGCCGCCGGATCGCACGTGGGCGCCGTCGACGCGGAGCGATCTCAGAGACGGGACAGCACGCAGGCGGTGAGGATCAGACCGTTCGCTGCGGTCCAGGTTCCGGAGAAGTGCTGACAGTCATCAGGAGCCTCTGCGAGGACGCGCGCGGAGAACCGGCGGCGGTGTGGATCGGGCGTCACGGAGACGTCGTCGAAGTCGAGCCAGCGTTGCGTCAGGGGATACCACGCCTTGTAGACCGACTCCTTGGCGCTGAACAGCAGCCGGTCCCCGTTGACGGGCCAGACCGATTCGGCTGCCCGGAAGGGGCCGATCTCGTCGGGTCGGGCGATCACGGGCAGCACGTCGGCGGGCAGCGGCTCATCCGGCTCCGCATCGATACCGATGGTCGCGAGGCGCGAACGGTCGGCGACCACCGCCCCGCGGTAGCCCCTGCAGTGGGTCATGCTGCCCACGACGCCGTCGGGCCACACCGGAGCGCCGCCAGGACCGGGCAGCAGCGCCGCCGGCGGGCGGTCCAGTTCGATCAGGGCGCGCCGCGCACACCGCCTGACGGCGGCGAACTCGTCGCGGCGCTTCGGTGCGGCATTCGCGACGACCGCCTCTTCTTCGGGGAGGAGCGTGCCTCCGTGTGCCTCACCGAACTCCTCGGCCGCGTGCACGCCGACGGGCAGGATCGCCTCGATCATCGTCCGCACGGAGTCGGCTCAGGGCGTCGTCGTAGGCGTCTGCTCGCGGAGGCTGCGGGGCCGCAGATCGGTCCAGTTCGTCTCGACGAAGGCCAGGCAGTGGGCGCGGTCCACACCGTCGGGACCCCCGAAGGCGACGCTCCAGCCATCCGGTACGGGCGCGAAGACCGGCCAGAGCGAGTGCTGCTCCTCGGCGTTGACCAGCACGAGGAAGCGGCCGGTCTCGTCGTCGAACGGGTTACGCGACATGGGTGTCTCCTGTCTCTTTTTGTTCTTCTCGGGGGGTTTCGTGGCGTGTGCCGGCGCGCCGTCGTCCGACGGGGACGACGAGAGGATGCCCCGAGACCGGGTCGGGGACCACGCGAGCCGTCAGGCCGAAGACGGTGTCGAGCAGGGACTCGGTGATCACCCGGTGGGGCGGTCCCTGCGCGGCGATGCGGCCGTCGTGCACGACGACGAGCTCGTCCGCGTAGCGGATGGCGAGGTTCAGGTCGTGGATGACCATGACGACCGTGCGGCCGAGGTCGACGCAGAGGTGGTCGACGAGATCGAGCACCTCGATCGAGTGCGCGATGTCGAGATACGTGGTCGGCTCGTCGAGGAGCAGGAGGCCGGTGTCCTGGGCCAGGCTCAGGGCGATCCAGGCGCGCTGCCGCTGTCCGCCCGAGAGCGTCTGGACGTCGCGATCGGCCAGGTCGGCGAGGCCGGTGAGCTCGAGCGCGGCGTCGACCTCGGCGGCGTCCTGGGTGCTCCACTGACGGAACAGCGTCTGGTGCGGGTGGCGGCCGCGGGCGACGAGCTCGCGCACCGTCATGCCCTCGGGCGCGGTCGGCGCCTGCGGGAGGAAAGCCATCGTCCTCGCGAGATCGCGCGTGCGCATCGTCGAGAGCGGGCGGCCGTCCACGGCGACCGAGCCCTCGTCGGGGGAGAGCAGCCGGCAGAGTGTGCGCAACAGCGTCGACTTGCCGCTGCCGTTCGGCCCGATGATCGCGGTGACCGTGCCCGCGCGGAACGTCAGATCGACGCCGCTCAGGATCTCGCGGCCGCCGTAGCCGACCCGCAGGCCGGATGCCGTCAAGGTGTGCGTATCCCGTTCGGTCATGCCCTGCTCCTCAGTCGTCGCAGCATCAGGGAGATCAGGATCGGGCCGCCGACGATCGCGGTGAGAAGTCCCACCGAGACGCGGCCCGAGAACAGGGTGCGCGCCACCAGATCGGCCGCGAGCACGAGGATCGCCCCGCACACGGCAGTGCACCCCAGCGGGACGCGGGACTCGCGCGTCAGGAAGCGCGCGATCTGCGGTGCCGACAGGGCGATGAAACCGAGGGGTCCGGCCGCGCCGACCGCGGCGGAGGCCGCGAGCACCGAGCCGGCCAGCAGCACCCCGCGGGTGCGGCCGACGGCGACACCCACGCCGTGGGCGATGTCGTCGCCGAGGTGCATGGCTGCCGTCGATCGCGAGGTCGCCACGGCGATGATCGCGGCCACGACGAGGACGACGGCCAGGGGAGCGATGCGCGGGGCGTCCGACGACAGGTCGCCCGTGAGCCACACCTGCACCTGCAGGACGTCGTAGGTACCGCCCACGACGAGGAGTCCGTGCAGCAGCCCGAGCAGGGCGGCGTTGACGCCGACGCCGACGAGAACGAGCCGCATCCCGCCGGCGGCTCCCCGAGAGGCCCAGAACACCGCGGCCGCCGCGATTGACCCGCCGATCAACGCCGCCAGCGGGAGTGAGACGGTGAGGGGCGCGTCGAACACGCGCCAGCCCAGGATGAAGACACCCGCGGCGCCGACGCTGGCACCGGTCGTGATGCCGAGCACGTCGGGGCTTGCGAGCGGATTGCGGGCGATCGACTGCAGGAAAGCGCCGGCGAGGGCCAGCGCGGCGCCCGCGAGCGTGCCGATCGCCGCGCGGGGGAGGCGTAGCCCGAGCACCTGGTAGCGGACGGCCTGCCCGCTCCCGCCGCTGAGGGCGTCGACGACGGTGGCGGGCGCCACCCACGTGCTCCCCGCGCTGATCGAGAGGCAGAACAGCACCAGGGCGACCACGAGCAGCACAGCGAACGCCACCAGCGGCCGGATCCGGATCCGCACCGACAGCGGCCCCAGCCGCACGACGCCCATGCCCGCGCTCATCGCGTGCCCGCCGTCCGACGGGCCAGCGCGATGAACAGCGGAGCGCCGACGAGGAGGAAGACGATGCCGGCGGGGACCTCGGCGGGGCGGGCGACGCTGCGCCCGACGACATCGGCGACGAGCAGCGCGACGGCGCCGATCAGGGCCGAAGCCGGGAGGAGCACGCGGTGGTCGGTGCCGACCAGGAGGCGCGCTGTGTGCGGCGCGATGAGCCCGAGGAACGCGAGCGGACCGCAGGCGGCCGTCGCGGCCCCCGCCAGCAGCCCCACGGCGAGCAGCCCTCCGATGCGGGAACGGCGCACATCGGTGCCGAGCGACATGGCCATCTCGGTGCCCAGGCTCAGGGTATTGAGCGAGGGTGCGCAGACCATCGCGATCACGAGGCCGACACCGATCGCCGCGAGCGGCACGGCGTAGGTCGAGAGGGGGCCGTCGGACAGCCCGCCGATCATCCAGCGCCGGAACGACTGTTGCACCGTCTGGTCGAGCAGGAGCAGCATCGCCGTGGCGCTGCCGAGCACCGACGAGACCGCGGCTCCGATCAGCGGCAACGCGATGAGCGAGTCGCCCCTCGTCTCGGCCAGCACGATGACGAGCGTCGTCACGATGAGCGCGCCCAGCAGCGCGAACACTGTGTACTCGGCGGGGCTGGTGAGGCCTCCCAGCGCGATCGCGAGCACCGTCGCCAGCGTCGCGCCGCGCGTGACGCCCATCAGGTCGGGGTCGGCGAGCGGGTTGCGGGTCTGCGCCTGCACGATCGCGCCCGCTGCGCCGAGCGCCAGGCCCGCGGCGATCGCGACGATCGCTCGGGGGGCTCGCTCGCGGACGACGATGTCGTTGTAGGTGGTGGAGGATCCCAGGAAGGCGTGCGCGACCTCGGGGAGCGTCACGGTGCGCGACCCGATCGCGATGGCGATCATCGCGACGCCGACGACGACCGCGACCAGCACGGCGACGATGCCCGTCGTCCGGCGCGGGCGGACGACGAGCGCATCGACGTCGACTCGCGCGCGGCGGAGCGCCGCCACCGACCGCACACCGAGGCCGGGCGCGCGAACGAGCCCGAGCGCCGCCATGCCGATGCTCTGGCCGCGCCGGCCACGCGAGACGTTCACGCCGATCAGCGCGGCGACGAGCAGGAGGCCGGCCACGGCGACCACGATCCGGTCGCTCTGCCACGGCCCGCGCTCATCCGGGATCGCGAGGATCAGGGCGAGGGCCATGGCCGCCGGCACCGCGGGCAGCAGCACGTCGATGGTGCGTGCGGCCGCCCGCTGCGCCCTTCGCGGCGGATCGGGAACGCGATCCGGCTGACCCGGCGCCGCGGGCACCAGATCGGTCAGGGTCATCGCGCTCCTCGATTCCGTCACAGGGAAGGCCGCCTCTTACGTGCCGCTCGCGGGCAGAGCCGTGACGGCGGTGGTCAGCAGTGCGATCTGCTGGGCGTAGCTGGCGTAGTTGAACGTCGCGTCGGTGGTCCAGTCGACGACATGCCCCTGGCCGACCGCCTCGAGCGTAGCGACCGTCGGGTGGTCACGCTCCACCTGGGCCAGCGGTGTCGTCCAGGACCGGGTGTCGTAGAGCAGCAGGTCGGAGGCGTAGTCGCCGGCGTTCTCCCAGCTCACGGGGCTGAACGACCCCGAGGTGGCGTCACGCGCGACCGACGACTGGCGGACGTCGAGGCCCCAGCCCGCGTAGTCGATCAGCTCGGCGAACTCGTCGGGGATCGCGACATAGAACTGGGTCGAGGGAGCCACGGCATAGGCGGTGGTCCCCGGACGCGCCGCGAGAGCCGCCTTCAGCTGCTCGACTGCCTCGTCGTAGGCGGTCTTCTCGGTCGCGATCGTGCCCGAGTCGACGTCGGCGCCGAGCGTCGACGCGAGGGCACGCCAGTCGTCGAGCGAGGCCGACGCGCTCTTCTGGGCCGACACGGTGACCATCGGCGCGACCTGCTCGATCTGCTTCGACACCTCCGCGTCCTGAGCGCCGAGCCCGCCGAGGTAGTCGCCCGCGTACCATCCCGTGATCACGAGGTCGGGCTCGAGTGAGGCCAGCTTGTCGACATCGACGTCGCCGTACGACACACCGAGCGTCTCGATGCCCGAGAGATCGAGGCCCTTCAGCACTCCGCTCGTGTCGGGCGTGCTCGAGCCCCAGATTCCGACCGGGCGGATGCCGTACGGGATCAGCGCTGCGGCCGCCTGCTCGCTCATGACGATCGTGTCCGGAACCGCATCGAGGGCGACTGTCTCGCCGCGCGCGTCGGTGTACTGGAACCCGCCGGACGTCGAGGTGGAGTCGGCCTGACCGCTGTCGGCGCCGGATGCGCACGCCGTCTGCACGAGCAGGAGCGCCCCCAGCGCGAGAGCCGCGAGGGCTCGTGTCGTGGTCTTCCGTCTGGTCTTCATATCGTTACTGCCTTTGCTCTGGGTGTGTCGGATGGAGGGTCTGTCTCCGGCGCATCGGCCGGGCGTCGCGGGGACTGCTCAGCGCAGCGGTTCGTCGCCGGGCGCCGCGGCGCTCCAGGCCTGCCATTGGCGCGCATAGGGTCCGCCTCGGACGAGCAGATCCTCGTGGGAGCCGAACTCGATGATGCGCCCCGCCTCCAAGACCGCGACGGCGTCGGCGGTCGCGGCCTGGGTGAGCCGGTGGGCGACGATGAGCGTCGTCCGTCCCGCGGTCGCCGCGAGGGCGGACCGCTCAAGGGCGACCGCGCCAGAGCTCCCCGCCTCCGCGGTCGCCTCGTCGAGGATGGCGACGTCGGCGTCTTTCAGCACGAGCCGAGCCAGGGCGATCTGCTGCTTCTGCGCGGCGTTCAGGCGGTGACCGTGGGCGCCGACCTCGGTGTGGACCCCCGCGGGGAGTGCGCGCACCCACCCGTCTGCGCCGACCGTCTCGAGCGCCCGCCAGATCGTCGGTTCATCGGCATCCTGGTCGGCGAGTCGAAGATCGTCGATCAGGGGTCCCGCCACGACGTGGACGTCTTGGCTGATGACGGCGACCCGGGAACGCCGGGCCTCGGTACCGATGTCCGACAGCGGCGTCCCGCCCAGCCGGACGGTTCCCGAGTCTGGCTCCAGCAGTCCCGCCGCGATCAAGGCGGCCGTGGTCTTACCGGCGCCGGAGGCGCCCACGAGGGCGAGTCGTCGACCGTCCGGCACGGTGAACGAGACGCCGCGGAGTACGTCGCCGCCCGGGCCGTAGGCGAAGGACACGTCGTCGACCGTCAGCGCGCGCCCCGCGGGGGACGTCCTCGCGCGGGTCCGCACCCGCGGCATCTCGACGACGCCGACGAGCCGGTTCATGGCCGCGCCGGCGGACTGCAGTTCGTCGAAGAGGAACAGCACCGTTCCGAGCGGAGTGAACAGGCGATGGAAGAGCAGGATCGCCGTTGTCACCGCGCCGATCGTGACATCGCCGTTCGTGTAGCGCACGAACCCGGTGACGAACAGCACGGCCATGCCGCAGAACTCCGCCAGATTCGCGCGTCCGACGAATCCCAGCAGCAGGCGGAACACCGAGACCGACAGTTCTCTCATGCGATCCGAGGCGGTGCGGATCTCGCCGACCCGCGCCGCCTCCATTCCGTACGCGTGCACCGTGTCGCGGCCGTACAGGCTCGACACGAGCGCCTCGGTGCGTTCACCGGCGGCGACGCGCTCCCGTGCGTAGACGTGGGCGCTGCGCGGCAGGTACCAGAGCAGAGCCGCCGCATAGAGGGGGAGTGTCAACAGCCCGGCGACGCCGAGAACGGGGTCGACGCCGAACAGCGAGCCCAGCGACACGGCCACGAGCAGGCCCGCGGAGAGAACGGCGGGGACCACCTCTCCGCTCGCGCGGGTGATGCGGGTGATGTCGTCGCCGACCCGCGACAGCACATCGCCGCGTCCGCTGCGCTCGGCCACCCGCGACGGAAGTTCCAGCACACCGTGGACGACGTCTTCGCGCAGGATCGCGACGACAGTCTCCCCGAGTCGGACGACGACGTAGGTGCTGACGCCCGAAAGGGCCCCGGCGGCGACGGCGGCGGCCACGAGCAGGACGGCCAGCACGGCGATGTCCGATGCCGGTCGACCGGAGACCGTGGCGTCGACGAGCCAGCCCATGGCGTAGACCGGGACCAGGGTGACCGCGGCAGCGAGCGCACCCGTTCCGACGGCGGCGGTCAGGAGGACCGGGTGTCGCCGCGTCGTTCGGCCAAGCCAGTGCAGCGAGTCGCGGTAGCGTGCCACCGGCAGCGCGACGTGGTCCGGCGGTGTCATCTCGCCACCGCCTCGGCATAGAACGGGTCGTCTTCGAGCAGGCGCCGGTGCGTTCCTTCAGCGGCGAGGCGGCCGTGCCGGAGGACGGCGACGCGGTCGGCTACGGCGAGCAGCACCGGCGAGCCGGTGATGACGACCGTCGTCGACTGCGCGCCGTCCGCCGAGCCGCGGAGTGCGCGGAGCCCAGCGGCGATGCGCTGCTCGGTCACCGAGTCGACCGCGGTCGTCGGCTCGTGCAGGACCAGCACGGGAGCGTCGGCGTAGAGGGCGCGCGCGAGGGCGAGACGTTGGCGCTGGCCTCCCGAGAGGTTGTGACCGCGATCGACGAGGAGGTGGTCGAGCCCGGCGTCGAACAGGCCGACGACCTGATCGGCGCCGGAGGCGCGGAGCGCGTGCGTCAGGCGGGCGGGATCGACGGTGTCGGTCGCGACGGTCAGGTTGCTGCGGATGCTGCCGCTGAACAAATGGGCCTCGTGGGGCTCGGCGATGAGGTGCCCGCGGAGCGCGTCGATCGGGTCGTTACGCAGATCGGCGCCGCACACCTCGACGCGGCCGCGGTAGGCCTCGGGGGAGACGCGCCCGCCGAGAAGGGATGCCAGGGCGTCGCCGTCGGCGGGGTCGTGCGCGAACACCGCGGTGATCTCGGCCGGTCGCGCCTCGAAGTCGAGCCCGACGAGCGGGCCGTGGTGCACGTCGCGCAGCCGCAGCCCGGGTTCACCGCTGGTCGCCGCCTGCGCCGTCGACGGGAGGAGGGGTTCGGCGGCGAGGGCAGTGGCCACCCGCTCGGCCGATCCCCGCGCCTTCGCGGCGGTGGCCGGCAGCCCGGACAGGGTGGTGAGGGGCTCGATGAGGAACTGCGCGAGTCCCACGACGGTGACCAGCTCGCCCGTCGTGATGCGCCCGGTCAGTGCGTACCAGCCGGCGGCCGAGGCGATCGTGGCCGCGGCCACACCGCTCAGGGCCGCCGTGACGCCCCGCTGCACCGCGATCGATCGGTTCGTCGACATCGCCGTTGACAGCGCCTCCCGGCTCGCGAGGCGATACCGGCGCGCAGCGGCGTCCTCGGCGCCGATACCCGTGATCGACCGCGCACCCGAGATCAGGTCGCCGGCGAGCGCGGTCGCTGCGGCCACGGAGGACTGCTGCAGCACCGCCCTCCGGGTGATGCGCGGCGCCGCCGCGTGCGCCAGGGCGAAGAAGACCGGCATTGCGACGAGGGCGGCGACGCCCAGCGTGACGTCGACGACGAGCAGCGCGATCGCGGTCGCGACGACCGCGGCGGCGGCGGCGACCATGCGCGGGAGCAGATCGAGGAACCACGCCGCCTGATCGGCGTCGCTGCCCGACACCGTGACCAGCTCGCCCGGCGTCAGCTCCGTGCGCATGCCGTGCGGCGACAGCGCCTTCTCGGCGACGTCGAGGCGGAGCAGGTGGGCCTCGTTCTGCAGCGCCACGTTGAGGCGCCGCATGCCGAGGCGGTACGAGGCGGTGAGGACGAGGAAGACCCCCGCCAGGGCAGCGACCGCGGCGACGATGCCCGGGACGTGCCCCGGGGCGACTCCCGTGTCGATGAGCACACCGATCACGACGGCCACCGAGGTCTCCGCCAGCTGGTGGACGCACAGCAGCACCGTGCCGATCAGGAGCGCCCTCCTGTTGCGAGCGATCGTTCGGCGTATGACGTCTTTCCCCGCGCGGATCGTCGGCGCGGTCACGGCTCCCTGCTCAGGTAGCCGCCACCGGTTGGGAAGTACTCGGACGCCGGGTGCTCGACGCCGTCGGGCGTGCGCACCCGGTCGATGACCAGCGCGCGCCGGCCGCCGCGGTGCGCGTCTCCGCCGGCGACGACGGCCATGCCGTCGCCCTCCCTGATGAAGATGCGGCCCGGGGTGCCGCCGTAGCGGAACGTCGAGACGTGTGCCTCGATCACCTCGACGCGTTCGCCGCGGCAGTAGGTGTGCGCGCTCGGGTAGGGGTCGGACATGGCGCGGACGAGCCGGTCGAGGTCTTCGGCGGGCCATGACCAGTCGATGAGACTGTCGAACTCGGTCCGCCGGTGGAAGAACGTCCGCCGCTCGAGGTCCTGAGGGCGCCAGACGACCGTGCCCGCCTCGATCTGCGCGAGGGCGTCGAGCAGGACGTCGGGGATGAGGTCGATCGTCGCGCGTACCAGCTCGGTGCCGGTGGATCGCGGACCGATCGGAACGGCGCGCTGTGCGGCGATGTCTCCCGTGTCGAGACCGCCGTCCATGCGGTGGGCCGTGATGCCGACCTGATCCGCTCCGCTGATCAGGGCCCAGGGCACCGGCGAGAAGCCGGTGAACTCGGGCAGGAGCGAGTCGTGCAGGTTGAGGGTGCCGTGCGGGGGCAGGTCGAACACTTCCGGCGGAAGCCAGGTGCGCCAGTTGTTGGCGACGATGATGTCGGGATGCCAGCCAGTCAGCCGGGCGACCAGGGCGTCGTCGGGGCGGCGGGCGATGTGGACGGGGATGCCGTGCTCGTGGGCCAGCTGCTCGACCGAGTCGTCCCAGATTTTCTCGTAGGCCTGCTCGCTGGTGGGGTGGGTGACGACGCCGACGACGCTGTGCCCGGATCCCAGGAGTGCCTGCAGCGTGCGGTGGCCCCAGCTCTGGTACCCGAACATCGCGACCCGCATGTGATCTCCCTCTCGCTCCCTCCGAGCCGGTCCGCCGTAGCGGGTTCCTCTCGGTGGATAGTTGGTTAGCCTTACCTAAGGTATGGAAGGCTAACCTAAATTAGCATAACGCCCACACGCCCTCGTGACGGGCGGCGACGAACAGGAGTGACGGATGACGGACGCCCGAGTGACGGCGCAGGAACCACTGGACGGCAGCACCCGCGACGAGGTGATCGACATCGTCGGCGTCGGGTTCGGCCCGTCGAACCTCGGCCTCGCGATCGCGCTGCGAGAACGCAATGCCACCCCGGGGAACACGCCGATCACCTCGGCCTTCGTCGAGTCGAAGCCCGCCTTCGCGTGGCACCCCGACATGCTGCTGCCGGGCGCGACGATGCAGGTCTCGTTCCTGAAAGACCTGGTCACGCAACGGAACACGGCCAGCGAGTACAGCTTCCTCACGTTCCTGCACGACAGTCACCGGCTGCACCACTTCATCAACCGGCAGACGTTCTTCCCGACCCGGATCGAGTTCCACCAGTACCTCGTGTGGGCGGCCGACCGCGTCGCCGCGGACGTGCGCTACGGCACTCGCGCAACGACGATCCTCGACCGCTCCGATCACTTCGAGGTGGTGCTCGAGGGTGCCCGCGGCGGTTCGCTGCGTGCCCGCAACGTCGTCTTGGCCGGCGGGCTGTCGGCGCGTCTCCCCGAGGGAGTGCAGGCCAGCGCCCGGCAGTTCCACAACCACTCCCTGCTGAGCAGGCTCGCCGGGCTGCCCGCGCCCACCCACGACGCGTTCGTGGTTCTCGGCGCGGGGCAGAGCGCCGCCGAGGTGGCGCACTACCTCCACGAGCAGTACCCCGCCGCCCGCGTGCACGCCGTCCTCGGCAAGTACGGCTACACGCCCGCCGACGACAGCCCGTACGCGAACCGCATCTTCGATGCCGACGCCGTCGACGCCTACCACGCCGGTAGTGCGCAGATGAAGGCACGTCTGCTCTCGTACCACCGCGGCACGAACTACTCGGCGGTCGACCTCGACCTCATCGAGCGCCTCTACGAGATCGAGTACGCCGAACGCGTCGCGGGCGCCCGACGCCTGTTCGTCCACGGCGCCAGTGCGCTCGCCGAGACCGAGGAGAACCCCGACGGAGTGTCGGTGCGCATCGAGAACGGCCTGACCGGCGCGGTCGAGCGGATCGACGCGGATGCCGTCGTCTACGCGACCGGCTTCACCTCGATGCCGCTCGGCGAGATCCTCGGCGACCTCTACGCGCCAGAGGCCCCGGAGCACGGCACGCGCGTGTCTCGCGACTACCGCCTGCACACGACGCGCCCGACTCCGGGGGGCGTGTACCTGCAAGGCGGCACCGAGGACACGCACGGCCTCACCTCGTCGCTGCTGTCGAACATCGCCGTGCGCTCGGCCGAGATCGCCGAGTCGATCGCCGCCGGACTGCGCGCCCGCGAGCTCGAACTCGTGCGGAGCGCGTGACCGGTGACCGCACACGGACAGCTGCCCCTCGCCCCGCCCCGCCCCACCGGCACGACCGCCCTCTCGCCGGCGCAACGCGCCGTCTGGGTCGCATCCGAGGTCGATCCCGACGCGGCGACGGACTTCCACCTCGGGTGGACCACCCACTTCACGTCGGCGCACGACCCCGCCCGGGTCGCCGACGCGGTCGCGCGGGTCCTCCGCGCCGAACCGCGGCTGTCGCAGACGGTCGTCGTCGACGGCGGCGAGCCGCAGTGGGCGACGTGCCCCGCGCCGGACGCGCCCGCGGTGATCGACCTCCGCGGTGAGAGCCGCCCAGACGCCGCGGTCGCCGTCCGCGTCGACCGGCTGCGCGACGAGGTCTCACTCGGTGCAGCCCGGTCGCTGCACCGCCACGAGATCCTCGTGGTGTCCGACGGCTGCGTGTGGGCGCAGGCGTACCACCACGTGCTCGTCGACGGCCGATCGATCCACGAGCTGACGCGGCGGGTGCTCGCCGACCTCGAGGGGCGCGATGCGGCGGCGCCGGCGCCGCGCCCGGCGGACGACCCGCGGACGGTCGGCGCGGACGACGCCTCGGCGGAGGCGCTCGCCGCCGCCCTCACCACCGCGGACGACGGCCTGATCGAGCGCCCCACGCGTGGCATCCGGAGCAGCGCCGTCGAGCTCGCCCCCGACCTCGTCGGCGCCCTGCCCGTACTCGCCGCACGGTGCGGCCTGAGCATCGGGCGGACGCTCGCCGGACTCATCGGCGCCTATACGGCGACGGTCCGAGGGGGCGGCGCGCACGCGGTGCGTCTCGCGGTGGCCGGCCCCGGAGACCCGCACGCGGTCGAGATGCGCTCCGCGGTCGTGCCGCTCGTGCCCGTCGTCGACCGCGACACGACCGTCGAGGCGTATCTGCGCTCGTTCGACGACGCGCTCCGCGCAGGGCGTCCGCACCACGGCGCCGACCCCGACGCCGTCGCCCGGGCGCTCCGAAGCCGGTTCGGTGCCCCCGCGCTCGTCGCGCCGGGCATCAATGTCCTGCTCGGGGCGGGCGGTGACGACGGCATCTCGCGGTCCACCTGGGTGGGGCCCTCGACCGATCTCGATGTCGTGGCTGAGGGTGAGATCGACCGCCGTTCACTGCGGATCGTCGTGCGCGGCCGAGCCGATCGTCTCGAGCTCTCGGCCCACGCGTCGGCGCTCGCCGCCTTCGTGGCCTCCGCCGTCGATGCCTCCGACGCGCCGCTGAGCGCGCACCGCCTCGTCGACGATGCCGAACGCACGCTGCTGCTGGCCACACGCAACGACACGGGACGCTGCCCGTCGGACCGCGACGTCGTCGAGATGATCGTCGCCCGAGCGCAGAGCGATCCGTCCGCGACCGCGGTCGTCGACGGCGACCGGTCGATCGACTACCAGACGCTGCTGGGTGCTGCGGCGCGGATCGCCCGCGTGCTGCGCGAGGAGTTCGGGGCCGGTCCCGAGACGGTGTTCGCGATCGACATGCACCGCAGCGCCGAGATGGTCGCCGCGATCCTCGGCATCCTGATCTCGGGCGCGGCGTTCGTGCCGCTCGACCCGGCGTGGCCGCACCGCCGCCGCGCGGGCGTCGTCGCCGACTCGGGAGCGCGCGCCCGCCTCATCGGCCCCGGCGCGGGAGCATCGCTCGACCTGCCCGCGCACGTCGTCGACCTCGAGCGGACCGAGCCTGCAGCCGACCTCGAACGACGCGACCCGGAGTCGTTGGCGTACGTCATCTTCACCTCCGGCTCGACCGGCGCACCGAAGGGCGCGATGATCCGCCACGGCGCCATCGCCAGCCGCATGCGATGGCAGATCGACCAGGTGCTGCGCTTCGGTGCCGACGACGCGAGCCTGTTCAAGGCGCCGCTCTCGTTCGACATCTCGATCAACGAGGTGCTGCTGCCGCTCTGCTCCGGCGGCGCCGTCGTCGTCGCCCGCGACGGCGAGGAGCGCGAGCCCGAGCGTCTGCTGCAGCTGATCTCGCAGCACGGCGTCACCTTCACGTACCTCGTCGCGTCGATGCTCGACGCGATCCTCGACAACGACGCCCTCGCCTCGCGGCCCCGCCTGGCGGGCCTCCGGCACGTCTGGTGCGGCGGGGAGCTGCTGACGCCCGAGCTGTTCGACCGGTTCCGGAAGCAGCTCCCGGAGGCCACGATGTACCACGGCTACGGACCCGCGGAGGCCACGATCGGCGTCTCGCACGTGGTGTACCGCGGCGATCACGTGCGCAGCACCACCTCGATCGGCCGTCCCAACCCCGGATGCCGCCTGTACGTGCTCGACCGTGCCCTGCGCCCGGTGCCGACGGGAATGGCGGGCGAGCTCTACGCCGCGGGCGACCTGCTGGGTCGGGGATACGTCAACGCCCCCTCGCTGACCGCGTCGCGGTTCGTGGCGAACCCGTTCCACGACCCGGCCGACCCCGCGAGCACTCTGCGGCTGTACCGCACGGGCGACCGCGCCCGGTGGAACGGCGACGAACTGGAGTTCCTCGGCCGCGCCGACAACCAGGTGAAGATCGGCGGCATGCGCGTCGAGCTCGAAGAGATCGAGCGGACGATCGCCGCGGCGCCCGCCGTGCGGGCCTGCGTCGTGGTCGTGCGCACGGCTCGCGTGCACGCCTACGTCGTCCCCGGCCCCGGCACGTCTGCGGCAGAGGCCGAGACAGCTGCCCGGGAGCGCGCGGCCGACACCCTGCCCCGGCACATGGTGCCCGCGTGGGTGACCGCGCTCGACGTCCTGCCGACGACCGCGAACGGCAAGGTCGACCGAGCCGCCCTGCCCGAGCCGGCGCAGCAGACGGCGAGCCCGGGCGCCCTGACCGCTGCGCAGCGACCCGTCGCCGACGAGATCGCCGCGGTCCTCGGCGTCGACCTTGCCGCGGTCGGCCCCGACACCGGCTTCTTCGCCCTCGGCGGCGACTCCCTCGCCGCGGTCCGGCTCGCCAACCGGCTGTCGCGCGCCCTGCAGCGTACGGTGCCGACCCGCGCGGTGTTCGAGAACCCCACGGTCGCCGATCTCAGCCGGTTCGTCGCGCTCGCCGACGCCGCGACGGACCGCCCCCGCACCGTCGTGTCCGCCGACGGCGCAGCCACCCTCCCGGCGACCCCGGGCCAGCGGCGCATGTGGCTCGCCACGCAGCTCGACACGACTGCGGCGACCTACACCGTCCCCCTCGCGTTCCTCTTCGACACCGAACCCGACCGTGCCGCGCTGACGCAGGCCCTCGCCGATACGACACGGCGGCACGCGGCCCTCCGGACCCTGCTGTCGCCGGGGCCCGACGCCCTGGTCGCCGAGCGGCTCGCGGCCGACGACCCCCGGGCGGCTCCGGTCGTCGAAGAGATCTCCGACGTCGATGCGTTTGTGCGGCGTCCGTTCGACCTGGCATCCGCCATCCCGATCCGCATCGGCCTGAGCCGACGTGTCGACGGCTGGCTCCTCGTCCTCGCACTGCACCACAGCGCCGTCGACGAGGCATCCGAACCGACCCTGCTGCAGAGCATCTCGGATGCCATGGCCGCCCGTCTCGCAGGGACGGCCCCCGTCTGGCGCACTGCGGACGCCACGGTCGACCCGCCGACCGGCGAGAGCGCGGCCGACGCAGTGACCCGCCTCGGACCCCTGCCCGACCGGGCCGACATCCCCGGTTGGGCGACCACCACGACGGGTTTCGGGCGCGCCGGGGCGACGCGGACCCGCGTGCTCACCGGCCCCTCTGCCGAGGCGGTGCGCCGCCGCTCGGTCGACGCCACCGTCTTCGAACTCGCCGTCCGCGCGGTCGCGACCGCGGTCGAGCGGCTGGGCGGACCGTCGCAGCTGCTGATCGCCGCCCCCGTCGCGCGGACGACGCCCGACGACGCAATCGTGGGATGCCACGTCACGACGACCCTGTTCGCGGTCGGGCGCGATGTCGACCTGCGGGCCCAGATCGTCTCGGCCCTCGACACGCGGGCGGACGTCGCCGATCTGGTGACCGCCGCACCGGAGCTGCGCGACCGCGCGGCGCCGCGCATCATGGTCGTCCACCAGTCGCGACGCCTCGACCGTCTCGTGCTCGGCCGACATGGGGGAGCGCGCGTGCCGATCTCGACGGGCACCGCCAAGTTCGACGCGACGATCACGGTGGCCGAGGTCGGCGACGACATCGCGGTCGAGCTGGAGTACGCCATGGACGCCATCGCCCCTGACGAGGCCGAGCGTTTCCTGCGCCACGCGTGCGCGGCGCTCCACGGCACCGCGGACGACGTCGACGCGGTCGACATCGCGACCCGGGCGCTCCTCGACGGCGGCGACGCGATCGACGCGGGCGGCCCGCGGACGCTCACCGAGCTGATCGCCCCCCGCGCTTCGGAGGAGGCCCATCGCATTGCGGGCGCCCTCGCGGCCCGGGGAATCGGTCCGGGGGCGGTGGTCGGGGTGTGCACCGCCCGCGGCGCCGTGCAGGTCGACCTCGTGCACGGCATCGTGCTCGCGGGCGCGGCGTACGTGCCGATCGACCCTGCGTGGCCGTCCGCGCGTCGCGAGGCCGTCGTTGCTGACGCGGGCGCCGAGCTCGTGCTCGACGCCGCGCCCGATCGCGCGGCCGCCGTCGCCGAGCCGACGGCGCCGCGGCCCGACGACGCGGCCTACGTGCTGTTCACGTCGGGTTCGACGGGACGGCCGAAGGGAGTCGTCGTCAGTCACCGCGCGATCGTGAACCGTCTGCTCGCGGCTCCCGGCCTGCACGGGATCGGAGCCGACGACGTGATCCTCTACAAGACTCCGTTCACGTTCGACGTGTCGCTCTGGGAGCTGTTCCTCCCGGCCGTCATCGGCGCGCGCCAGGCGATCGCCCCGCCCGACGCCCACCGCGACCCGGCCGAGATCGCCGCCGCGATCTCGGCGGAACATGTCACGGTCGTGCACTTCGTGCCCTCGGTCCTCGCCGCGTTCCTCGACCACCTGTCGGGAGCGCGCGCGACGGCCGCCGCGGTGGCGCGGAGCCTGCGCGTCATCGTCTGCAGTGGCGAGGCGCTCACCGCGAACCATCTGCGCGGGCTGCCCGAGCTGCTCCCCGGCGTCCACGTCGACAACCTTTACGGGCCCACCGAGGCCGCCGTCGACGTCACCGCGGCTCTGCGCGTCAGCGCCGACCGGCCGATCGGGATCGGTCTGCCGATCGCGGGGGTGGGATGCCGCATCCTCGACGCCGCGCTCCGCCCGGTCGTGCCCGGTGCCGTGGGCGACCTCTACCTGAGCGGCGTGCACCTGGCCCGCGGCTACGCGAACCGGCCCACGCTGACGGCAGAGCGGTTCGTGGCCGACCCGTTCGACGTCGGCGCCCGCATGTACGACACCGGCGACCGCGCCCGGCAGCGTCCCGACGGCACGATCGACTACCTCGGCCGACGCGACCAGCAGGTCAAGGTCGGCGGCCAGCGGATCGAGCTGGGCGACGTCGAGGCGGCGCTGACGTCGGCTATCGGCGTCGAGGGTGCGGCGGCGTTCGTCGTCGGTGGCACGCTCGTCGCGGTCTACACGGGCCGGGCCGCGCCCGAGGCCGTGCGCGCCCACGCTGCGGGGGTCGTCCCGGTCGCGCTCGTCCCCTCGCGTCTCACCGCCGTGCCTGCGCTGCCGCTCACCCCGCACGGCAAGCTCGATCGCGCAGCGCTGCCCGCCCTCGACCGCCTCCCTGTGGCGGCCGAGGGCCGTGCGCCCGCGTCGGCGACCGAGGTCGCAGTGGCCGAGGCGTTCGCCGCAGCGCTCGGGGTCGCGTCGGTGCCGGCCGACGCCGACTTCTTCGCCCTCGGCGGCGACAGCATCTCGGCCATCGCCGTCGTCACCGCGGCCCAGCGCGCCGGCATCAGGATGTCGGTCATCGATCTCTTCGAGACCCGCACCGTCGAGGCGCTGGCGGTCCGATGCGCGCCCGCGGCGGCACCGGCGGCGGGGCGCCCGGTTCCGCTTCCGGCGCTCCTCGCCGCAGCGCGGGCCGACGGCACCGACGTCGACGCGATGAGCGTGTCGGTCCCTCTCGGGACCCCGGACGCCCTCGCGGCGCGCCGTGCCCTCGTCACGGTCGTCGCGGCCCGTCCCGAGTTGCGTGTGCGCCTTGACCGGAGCCGCGCCCGGCTCTGGCGGGCGTTCCAGCTCGACGACGTCCCGCCCGGAGAAGGGGTCAGCGTGACCGAGGGGCGGCTCGCCGCCGTCGAGGTCGCCGACGACGAGGTGCGCCTCGTCGTCCACCGGATGGCACTCCCCGCTGACGCGGAGCAGGGAGTGCATCGTCTGGTCACGGAGATCGATGATGCGGTGCGGGCAGGAGAGGGACGGGCATGAGTGAGAACGTGATCGAGACGGCGCGCGTGGAGGGTGCCCGCGCGCGCATGCTGTTCCTCGCCGAGTTCGAGGACTCGCCCGGCGCCTACGCGATCCCTCTTGTGCTCAGGGTCGTCGACGGCCGCGTCGATGTCGAGGTCTTCGCCGCCGCCCTCCGCGACGTCGTCGGGCGCCACGTGAGCCTCCGGACAGCGTTCGACAAGACCGGCGACGGGTGGGTCGAGAACGTGCGGGACGCCGAGGAGGCACCCGTCCTCGACCGGTCGGCCCACGAGTGGGACGGGCGCCTTCCGCTCGCACCTGATCCCCGCTGCGAGGTACCGACAGCGGCAGCGGTGTACGCCCGGCACGTCGTGATCGTCGTCCACCACGTCGCGGCCGACGGACAGTCGATGCCGACGATCCTCGACGACCTCGAGCACGCGTATCGGGAGCGGCTCGCGGGCCGCGCCCCGAGGTGGCCGGAACCGCCCGCGTACACCTCGGAGCCGCCCAGCGCGTCCGCGGAGGGGCTCGCTCCGCTGTTCGCCGGGGTGCCGGCGGCGATCAGCCTGCCCCTCGACCGGCCGCGCAGCCCTGCGCCGAGCTCGGCCGCCGCCACGGAGGAGTACCTGCTCCCCGCCTGGGTCGCGGGGGCGCTCACCGAGGCGTCGGGCCGGCTCGGGGTGTCGCGCCTCATGCTGCTCAACGCGGCCGTCGTCCTCGCGCTGCGGTCGAGAGGAGCGGGTGACCGGATCCCGCTGGGCATGGTCGCCGATCTGCGCGAGGACTCTGTCGCCGGCGTCGGTCTGTTCCTGAACACCGTCGTGGGTCTCGCCGACCTCACCGGTGCGTCGACCGTCGGCGAGGTGGTCGCCCGCGTGCGTGACGGCGCGCTCGACGCGTGGGAGCGCCGCGCGGTGCCGTTCGATGAACTCGTCGCCGACGTCGCGCCCCCGCGCATCGCGGGCGTGCACCCGCTCTTCCAGGTCATGATCGCCGAGGTCGACCGCCGCACCCGGTCGGTCGGTCTGGGCGATGTCATCGCCGAGGTGCGTCATGACGCCGAGCCCACCGCGAAGTTCGACCTCACATTCGCCATCGGCGAGGGCGACGACGGTCTCGTGGTCGACGTGCTCTTCCGCACCGAGATCTTCTCCTCCGAGACCGCGGCGGCACTGCTCGACTCGGTGGTCCTCGCCCTGATCGCGCTGACGGGGGATGCCGCAGCCCCCTCCGACGACCTCGTGCTGATCCGGACGGCCGGGCGCCGCGCCGCGCCGCAGCCGCCATGCACCGCAGTGACGAGCAGGCTGGTCGCCCTACCCCGTCACCACGTCGCCGCCGCCCTGGTCGGTGTGTACGCGTCGAGCGACGCCGTCGGCACGCGCCGCGACGGCGACGCATACGTCCCGCTGACGCTCGACGAACTGCTCGTCGCCGCCGAGGTGACGACCGATCCGCGGCATCCCGACCCGATGACCGGACGCACGATCGCCGCCTCGGCTGCACCCGGCGGCGTCGTCCTCGCCGCGGCGTGCGAGGCGATCGACGAGGAATCCTGGCCCGCGCTGCTCGCTGCGCTCGCGACGGGCTCGATCCGCGGCATCCACGACGCGGCCGAGTACGCCGACGCGCGCGCTCGCCGCGCGGACGCGCTCGAGATCGTCGACGCCGCGGAGGCGTGGCTCGACGTGATCGAGTCGGTACCGCCGTCGGTCCCGAGCGCGACCTGGTCGGCCCTCGACCCCACCGCGTCGGCCGATGCCGAGGTGCCCGTGCCGCCGGCCACGGTGATCGCGTTCCGCACCGCCGTGCTGTCGGGCCTGGCCGAGGTCGGGCGCGGCCCTGTCCTCGCCATGGTCGGCGAGCCGGATCGTGACGACCCCGCCCGCGCCGCGGCGGTCGGCGTCCGGCGACGCGTTTTCCCGGTGTTCGTCCGCGATGACGGCGCGATCGTCCAGCCCACGGCCGATGCGGCCCGCGATTTCACGATCGCCGGCGAGCTCAGCCCGCACACCCCGGGGGTCTTCGACGGCCTGGTGCGCCCCGACGTGCACGTCGACATCCACGTCTCCGAGCGGCCGGTCGCGCCCTCCCCGGACCGGGTCGCTGTGACCGCGAGCTTCGCCGACGACCGCTGGCTGCTGACGGTGGCGGGGCACCAGGATGCCGCGGCCCTCGCCGGAGCGATCGCCGCAGCCGTGGCGCGGGACGTCGTCTCCGACGGGCCGCCGAGCGCGCTCACCGCGATCGTCCGTCCCGCAGAGGTGCGGGTGGAGGACACCGCCGGCGTCGGAATCGCGGCGATCCGCGACATCGAGCGGGCGGCGGGGCCGCTGGCCGCGGTGCACCCGGCGACCGGCCTCCAGGAGGGTCTGCTGTTCCACCGCGACCTCTCGGGCGACACCGATGTCTACCTCTCGCAGACGATCACCGAGCTGACGGGCCCGCTCGACGTGGCGGCACTGCGCGCGGCGGCCGCGCGCACCATCGCGCAGCACCCCCACGTCGCGGGCCATTTCCGCCGCGTCGGGGAGCGAACGGTGCTCGTCGTGCCGCGATCGCCGGACATCGCGTGGGACGTGAGCACGGGCGAGGACCGCGAGCGGTTCCTCGCGCAGCAGCGCGAGCACGGCTTCGACGGCGACGGACCGCTGCTGAGGTTCGGCCTCCTCACCGCGCCGGACGGTCAGCAGCACACGTGGGTGCTGACCGTCGAGCACGCGATCCTCGACGGCTGGTCGATCTGGCGGTTCTTGCGCGGCATCCTCGACGAGTACACCCGTCACGGATCCGCGATCGAGCGGTCGGGGCCGCCGTATGCGGCGTACGTCTCCTGGCTCACCGCCCGCGATCGGGCCGCTGCGCGCTCGGCGTGGGGCGACGTTCTGGCGGGCGTCGAGGGGCCTCTCCTGGTCGCTCCTTCCTCCTCCGCTCCCACCGCCGACCGACGTTCGTCCGAGCGCGTGCTGACGCTCGATGTGGCCCTGACCGCGCGGCTGCGGCACGCGGGCACGGCGGCACGCGCGCCGCTCAGCGCGGTGTACGAGCTCGCCTGGGCGCTCGCGCTCCGGCACGAGACGGGTCGCGCCGACGTCCTCTTCGGCACGGTGACCTCGGGCCGACCCCCCGAGATCCCGGGCATCGACGACCTGCTCGGGCTGCTGTTCAACACCGTCCCGGTGCGCGTGCGCGTCCGCCCCGGCGCGAACGTGCAGAGCCACCTCGACGACCTGACGCGGTTCCGCCGCGTGATGCTCGCCCACCCCGACGTGCCGCTGTCGGAGATCCTCGCGGCATCGGGCCACCGCGAGCTGTTCGACACCCTGTTCGTCTTCCAGAACATCCCCGTCACCCCGCCCACCGAGCGGCTCGGTCCTGACGGCGCCCTGCGTCACCGTGCGCAGACGGTCCGCGACGCGACGCACTACCCGCTCACCATCGTGGTGAACCCGGGCGACGAGCGCGCGGGTGCGCGCATCCGTGTCCTGTCGCGCCCGGGCTCGTGGCCCAGTGATGCCGATGCCGATGCCGCGACCGAGCGCCTCGTCTCCGCGTTCGTGCGGGCGCTTGAGGGACTCGCCGATCACACCGGCGCGCTCGCCGCGCTCGATGTCGGCGACCAGGGCGTCACCGGCGCGGCCGCTCTCGAGGGGGCGACGCCGAGCGACGACGACGCGGCGCTGCTCGACGCGACGGTGTGGCAGCTGCTCGTGCAGCGTGCGCTCGTCGATCCCGACGGTCTCGCCATCGTCGCGGGACCCGTGCGCTGGACCTTCGCCGAGCTCGTCCACCGCGCCACGCGTCTGGCGACCGCCCTGCAGGAGCGGGGGATCGGGCCCGAGTCGCGTGTGGCGCTCTACCTCCCGCGGGATGCGCGCATGATCGTCGCGCTGTTCGCCGTGTTCGCCGCCCACGCGGCCTACGTGCCGATCGACCCCACGCTGCCGCCGACCCGCGTGGCCGACATTCTGCGGGAGGCCGACCCTGCGGTCGTCGTCGCCGACGACGCGTTCGCCGTCGCGGTGCCCTCTGGCGTTCGCGTGGTGCCGCCCGATGCGGCGGGAGGAGGCCCGCTCGTCGAGCCCGAGCGCGCGCTCGACGCCCTCGCGTACGTGATCTTCACGTCGGGGTCGACGGGAAAGCCCAAGGGGGTCGCGGTGCCCTACCGCGGGCTCACCAACATGTTCGTCAACCACCGCGCCGAGATCTTCTCGCCCGTGGTGGCCGCCGCAGGCAGGCGACGCCTCGCGATCGCGCACACCACGTCGTTCGCTTTCGACGCCTCGTGGGAGCAGCTGCTGTGGCTGCTCGAAGGCCACAGCGTCCACGTGATCGACGACGACATGCGCCGTGACCCGCGGGCGCTCCTGGCGTACTTCGACGACCACCGGATCGACGGGTTCGATGTGACTCCGAGCTACGGCGCCGTCCTGGTCGACGAGGGGCTGCTCGCTCGCGAACGCTGCGCCGACCCCATCGTCGACGGGCCGGGCGTCGTCTTCGTCTCGCTCGGCGGAGAAGCCGTGCCCGACGCTCTGTGGACGGCCCTGCGCGACGCCCCCGGCGTCCACGGCTACAACCTGTACGGCCCGACCGAGTACACGATCAACGCGCTCGGCGCCGACGTCGACGAGCGCCCCACGTCGACCGTCGGCCGCCCGATCACGGGAACGGTCGCGCGTGTGCTCGACGACGGCCTCCGCCCGGTGCGGCCGGGCGTGCCGGGCGAGCTGTACCTGTCGGGCGTCGGCCTCGCCCGCGGCTACCTGGGCCGCAGCGACCTGACGGCAGAGCGTTTCGTCGCCGATCCGTTCGGGATGCCGGGACAGCGGATGTACCGCACGGGTGACCTCGCGATGGTCGGTTCAGACGGTCTGATCACCTACCTCGGGCGCAGCGACGACCAGGTCAAGATCCGTGGGCACCGCGTCGAGCCCGCGGAGATCGCCTCGGCGCTCGTCGCGCTCAGCGGGGTCCGGCGGGCCGCGGTCGTGCCCGTGCGCAGTCCGCACGGGACCGAGCTCGCGGCGTACGTCGTGCCCGACGGGGCTCCGGTCTCGGCCGCCGAGATCACCGCCGCCCTGCGGTCGCGGCTACCGGACTATCTCGTGCCCGCTACGGTAACCGCCGTCGACGAGCTGCCGCTGAACGTCAACGGCAAGCTCGACGTGCGCGCCCTGCCTGAACCCGTGCGCGAGCCCGTCGAGAGGCAGCGCCCGATCGGCGACGTCGAGTACTTGATCGCCGACGCGATGGCGGAGGTGCTGGGACTCGACGAGGTGGGCCGCGACGACGACTTCTTCCTGCTCGGCGGTCACTCGCTGCTCGCTGTGCGCGTCGTCTCGCGACTGCGGTCATCGGCGGGCCTCGACCTGAGCGTGCGCGACCTGTACGGGGCGCCGACCGTCGCGGGCCTCGCGCGCGCGGCGGCGGGCGAGCGCAGCGAGACGATGTTCGCCCCCGTTCTGCGCCTGCGCGACGCCGAGGGCCCGGCGGTCTTCTGCCTGCAGCCCGCCGGCGGCCTGGGGTGGGCGTACGCCGGTCTCTGTCGGCACCTCGACTCCGGCTACGCGGTCTACGCGCTGCAGGATCCGGCGTTGTCGGGTGGCCCCGAGCTGACGTCGGTGGAGGCCATCGTCACCGACCAGATCGAGCGGATCCGCGCCGTCCGTCCGCACGGGCCGTACCACCTGCTCGGGTGGTCGTTCGGCGGGCAGCTCGCGCACGTCATCGCCGCTCGGCTCGGCGACGAGGTGGCATCGATCGTCCTTCTCGACGCCTACGCGGACGGCGCCGGCGATGAGACCGACGCGTCGGTCGACGAGCAGGTCGCCGGCTTCGTGCGCAGCATCGCCGACGATCCCGTGCTGGCCGACCTCGATGCCGAGGCGCGGGAGCGCCTGATCGCGACGTTCGCGCGTCATCTGCGGCTGTCGATCCCCCCGCTCACGGTCTCGGCGCACACCGACACGCTGCTGGTGGCGGCGACGCGGGGTGTCGGAGCCGACACGGCGGCGCGGCGCGATGCCGAGTGGCGGGCGCGCATCGACGGGCGGCTGCGTGTCGATCCGGTCGACCTCGACCACGCTGGTCTCGGGCGTGCGGCCAATTGGGAGGTCTTCGGCGGTCTCGTCGCGCGGTGGATCGAGGGCGGTCGCTGACACTCCAGCGTCCCGTGCGTCACGCTCGGCGCAGCGCTGGCGTGCGCCGTCCGCGCGCCTCCGGCCCGCCGCCTATCCTGGAGGGCGATGTCGAACTCTCGCGCCGAGGCCGCCTACCTGCGCTCGCTCGGCGCGTTCCGGACCCCGACGCTCGATCTCCTGCACGGCCGCTACGCCCCCTTCGTCGTCGCCGCCCTCTCGCTCGTGTTCACCGTCGACCGGCAGGTGGTCGCCGTCGCCGACGCGCACGCCGAGGTCGGCGAGCTGCTGGAGGAGCTGCGCTCGGCCGGCTACGACGAGGGCGAGCGGGCTCTGCCGACCGGGACGGCCCGCGACGTGTGCCGCTACTGGGTGCGCGTCGGCTGGCTGGTGCCGCAGATCGAGGGCGAAGCGGAGGTGTACCGCCTCAGCGCCCACGCCGTCAGCGCGCTCGAGATCACGGGGCGCACCGGAGGCGGTCGCACCCGCGTGTCGAACTCGCGGGTGCGCACGCTGTTGGAGGCGGTCGAGCGCCTCGCCGCCGACGTCGAGCCCGACCCGGAGGCCCGCCTGGCGCGCCTCCGCGAGGAGCGGGCGCGCCTGGACGGTGAGATCGCGGCGCTCGAGGAGGGCGCCGGGATCGAGCCGACCGACGACGAGCAGCTGCTCGAGGAGGCCGAGAACGTCGTGCACCTGGCGCGTGAACTGCCGGCGGACTTCGCGAGGGTCGCCGAGTCGATCAAGGCGATGCAGCGCGACGTGGTCGCCGACCTGCGCCGCGACGTGCGCCCGACCGGCGAGGTGCTCCGCGAGTACCTCGAGCGCGGACAGCACGTGATGCAGGCCACGAGCGAGGGGCGGGCCTTCGCCGGCGCGCTGCGGCTGCTCGGCGACCCCGAGCGGATCGACGCCCTCACCGACCAACTGCACACGGTTCTCGTCCAGCCCTTCTCGCGCCTGATGGACCCCGCCCAGCGTGCGGAGCTCAGCGCCATCGGGCGCCGGGTGGAGCTGGGTGTGCAGGAGGTGCTGACCGCCCAGCGGCGCGCCTCCCACGTCATCACCGGCCAGGTGCGCACCCATGATCCGGCGCGGGACCGGCAGGTCGACGAGCTGCTGCGCGAGGTGATGGCGGGCCTCCAGGAGTGGACCGCCCGCGCGTCGCCGGACGCGCCGGTCGCGCCGCTGCGGCACCTGCCCGTCGCCGGGATCGGCCACCTCCGGCAGACGCTCGGCGATGTCCGGCCGGCCGGCGGACCGGCTCCGCTCGCCGACGACCACGGCGAAGCAGAGTTCGTCGGCGACGACAGCCGGGCCTGGGGCGGTCCGCGCTACGCCGAGCTGGAGGCCTACGTCGCGAGCCTCGGCGGCGAGTTCGACCTCGGCGAGGCGTTCAGCGGGGCTCCGGAGCAGACGCGCCGCCCCGTCGACCTGCTCGGCCTGCTCGAGATCGCCCACCGCGGTGGACTGCGCGAGGGCGAGGGCTACTCCATCGTCAGCGCCCGCCGACCCGACGGGACCGTGCGCCGCTTCGCTTTCGGCTCCGTCACCGCCCTCACCGAGAAGGAGACCGACGATGACTGAGCCCGCCGAGTCCGCCGTCGATCCGTTCATCGCCCCGGTGGCAATGGAGGAGGACCCGGACGAGCTCTTCCCGGGCGATCGCGGCGTCCTCGACACCGAGGTGCGCCGCGTTCTCGTGCACGTGCTCCAGCGGCGCTTCCTCCTCGCCGACCGGCACCGCGAGCAGTGGACCGTGTTGCTGGAGCACCGGCAGCTGATCGAGTCGCGCCTGAACGATCTGTTCGTCCGGCTCGTCGTCGACCACGAGCGCGGAGTCGCCTACAAGCAGCAGGTCCGCTCGGACGAGGTCGAGATGCCGGTGCTGCTGCGCGATCTGCCCTACACCCGCGCCGAGACGCTGGTGCTGGTGCATCTGCGCACCGTGCACCAGCGGGAGTCGGCCTCGGGCGAGCCGTCGGCGCGGGTGGACGTGGAGGAGGTCGAGCAGACCGTCCTCAGCTACTTCGCCGATGCCGAGCGCGACACCGCCCGGCGGCAGCGGATGGTCCGCAAGGCGCTCGAGCGGCTGGGCCGCGACGGCATCGTCGACGAGGAGTCGGCGGGTCGCTACCGGATCAGCCCGGTCGTCGAGATCGTGTTGAGCGCCGGGAAGCTGCGCGAGTTGAGCGAGTGGCTGCGCGGCAGGGGGCGGGAGGAGTCGCCCGCCGCCGCCTCCGCGCCCGCCGCCTCCGCGCCCGCCGGCGCCTCCGCCGACGAGGACGACTCCCTCACCGACGACCTCGACGACGCCGACCAGGAGGACGATCCCCGATGACGATGCTCGAGACCCTCTTCGGACTCATCCCGGCCGCCTCGCGCGGGCAGCAGTGGCTCGCCGAGGACCTGCAGCTGGTCAACTGGGGTGGCTACGACGGCGCCCACCGGGTGCGCTTCTCGCCCGGTGCGACGCTGCTGTGCGGCGGCTCCGGCTCGGGCAAGTCGACGCTGATGGACGCCTACATCGCCCTGATGATGCCGCACACCACTCCGTTCAACGGCGCCTCGAACGGAGGCGTGACGGGACGACCGCGCGGGGAGGACCAGCGCAACATCCTCTCGTACGCGCGCGGCAAGCTCGACGAGTCGCGCACCGACGAGGGCACGGCCGTGCGCGTGCTCCGCGGAGACGGCACCGACACCTGGACCGCTGTCGCGATGACCTGGGTCGACCACGACGGCTCGCGCTTCAGCGCCGTGCGCGCCTGGTACGTGCCCGCCGGCGCCCGCGTGCTCGAGGAGACGGTGCGCGTGCGGGCGACCGCCGAGGGCGCACTCGATCTCGGGGCGCTCCAGGAGGCCGCTGCCCAGCGCCTCTCGGACGCGTCGCTGCGCGCGGCGGGGCTGGATCCGCTCGCGACCGACCGCGAGTTCTCGGCGCGTCTGCACGCGGTCCTCGGCATCGGAGCCGCGGGTGCCGGAGCGAAGGCGACGAGCCTGCTCGCGCGCATCCAGGCCGGCCAGCAGATCACCACTGTCGACGATCTCTACAAGCGACTCGTGCTCGAGGAGCCGGAGTCGCTCGCCGCCGCCGACGCGGTGGTCGCCCACTTCGACGAGCTCGAGAGCACCCGGCTGCGGATGCTCACCGCCCGGCAGCAGGTGGCGGCGCTGGAGCCGCTCCGAGGCCTGCGGCTGCGCATCGCCGCGTCAGCCGAACGCGTGCGGCTGATCGATGCCCTCGGCGATCTCGACGCCTCCCTCTCGCCGGCGGCCGTGTGGCGGGCGGAGCAGCGTCTCGGCCTCCTGCGCGATGTCGAGGCCGAGCTGCGCGATCGCACCCGGGCGGTCGACTCCCTCCTTCGCGAGAAGCGGGCTCTCGCCGAGGCCGCCGAGGCGGAGCGCGACGGGCTCGCCGAGGTGCTGCGCGTCTCCGGCGGCGACCGGCTCGAGACCGCGCAGCGTGAGTTGCGCGAGGTCGAGCGCCGGCTGGCGAGCGTGCGCGAGAACCGCGCCAGGCTCGACGAGGATCTGCGGGCGCTCGGCGAGCCGGAGACCACCCGCGAGCGCTTCGAGGCCGTGCTGGCGCGCGCCTCCGACTCGCTGAGCGCGGCGGACGCGAAGCGCGACACCCGCGCGGCCTGGTCGGACGCGGTCGCGGAGCGCAAGGCCGCCGCCCGTGAGCTCGCCGAGCTCGAGGCGGAGGAGCGATCCGCGTCGGGACGTCGCGACAGCATCCCGCGACCGCTGCACGAGGCCAGGGCGCGGGTGGCCGAGGCCGCAGGTCTGAGCGAGGACGACCTGCCCTTCGTGGGCGAGCTGGTCGAGGTGCGGGCCGAGTTCGAGCCGTGGCGCGAGGCCTTCACCCTCGCCCTCGGCGGCTTCGCGACGACCCTGATGATCGACGTGGAGCACCTCGACCGCTTCCGCGCGGCGATCGATCGGGTGCGCCTCCCGGTCCGTCTCCGCTACGAGGGGGTGCAGACCGGCCTTGAGGAGGTGCGCGGCCTCGACGAGCGCACGCTGCCCGGCCGGCTCGACTACCGCGCCACTCCCTTCACCGGCTGGCTCCAGGACCGCCTCGTCGACCGGTTCGGGTTCGTCTGCGTCGACCGGGCCGACGAGCTCGGGCGGCACCGCCTGGCGCTGACGCTCACCGGTCAGCTCTCGCAGGGCCGGCGAGGCGCGCACGGCGGTCATGGCACGGCGAACGTCCTCGGCTTCTCGAACTCGCGGCGGCTCCGCGAGGTGGCCGCGCTGCTCGAGGCCGCCCGCGCCCGCAGTGCGACTGCGACCGCGGCGGCTCACGGCGCCGAGGAGGCGCTCGACGCGCTCGACGAGCGCCTCACCCGGCTCGCCCGTCTCGCCGGGACGACCTGGGACCAGGTCGATGTCGAGTCCCTCCTCGCCGAGCAGGAGCGCTGGACAGCCGTCGGCGCCGAGGTCGCGGAGGAGAATCCCGAGCTCGCCGGGCTTCAGGAGCAGATCGCCGAGCTGCGCGGGCGGACGGAGCGGCTGCGCCAGGAGATCGCGCGCAACGGCGTAGAGCGCGAGCGCATCGAGGCAGAGTGGGCCGTGGTCGCCGACGACGTCGATGCGAGCCAGGCGACTCTCGACGCGGCCGAGCGGGCCGAGCGCGAGCTCGACGACGATCAGCGCGCGTTCCTCGACGCGCGGTTCACGCTGACCGAGGCGGCCGCCTCGGGGAGCGCCTCCGACGTGCTGGTGCGCTTCGACGCTGCGCTCGCGACAGCGGCGCAGCGGCTGGCGGAAGACCGTAGGGCGGCCTCGGAGGCGCACGAGCAGCAGCGCGAGACGGCCGGGCGGATCATGGCCGGTTTCCTCGACCGCTGGCCGAACCCGAACCTGCTGGCCGACCCGGAGGCGTCTGCCGGAGACTTCGAGCGCCTGCTGGACGCGCTCGAGACCAGCGGATTGCACCGGCTCGAGACCGAGTGGCGCGACAGCCTGCTCACCCTCTCCGGCAACGATCTGACGAACTTCGACTCGACGCTCGGCCGTTCGCTCCGCGAGATCCGCGAGCGGATCGAGCCGATCAACGTGATCATGCAGGACCTGCCGTTCTACGACGACGGGCACCGCCTCCAGATCACCACTCGCGAGAACCAGTCGGAGGTTCGCCGCCGCTTCCGCCGCGAGCTCCGTGAGGTCCGCGCGCAGATCCAGGCGGTCTCGACGGAGGAGGAGCGCGAGCAGGTCTACCGGCGGATGTCGCGGCTCATCCAGCGGCTGCGGCGCACGGCGCCCGACTTCGGCGACCTCGTCGACGTGCGCAACCACGTCCGCGTCAGCGCCGAGCGGATCGACGCGCAGACCCGCGAGCACATCGCTCTCTACGACCACATCGGCGAGAAGTCGGGCGGGGAGTCGCAGGAGCTGATCGCGTTCATCGTCGGAGCGGCGCTGCGCTACCAGCTCGGCGACGCGGGCGCCGACCGCCCGCGCTACGCACCGGTCTTCATGGACGAGGCGCTGATCAAGGCGGACGCGCACTTCACCAAGCGGGCGATCGGCGCCTGGCGCGGTCTCGGCTTCCAGCTCGTAATCGGCGCTCCGAACGACAAGTACAGCGCGATCGAGCCGCACGTCGAGGTCGAGTACGACATCCTGAAGGACACCCGCGGGCGCTCGTGGGCCAGGCCCAAGGTGGGCCTGGCCGAGTAGGCGCTACGTCCCGATCTTCGCGTGGCTGCGCGAGTACGCGAAGTAGATCGCGAAGCCGATCACCAGCCAGATCAGGAAGCGCAGCCACGTCTCGATCGACAGGTTGAGCATCAGGTAGCTGCAGATCAGGGCCGAGAGCAGCGGGAGCCACGGGTTCAGCGGGACCCGGAAACCGCGCTGGAGGTCGGGGCGCTTGCGGCGGAGGACGATCACGCCGACCGAGACGAGAACGAACGCCGAGAGCGTGCCGATGTTCACCATCTCCTCGAGCACGCCGATCGGCGTGAGCCCGGCGAGCAGCGCGACGACGAGCGTCACGACGACCGAGGTGAACCACGGGGTACGCAGGCGCGGGTGCACCGAGGCGAGGCGCTGGGGGAGCAGGCCGTCGCGCGCCATCGCGAAGATGATGCGGGTCGCTCCGATCAGCAGTGTCAGCACGACGGTGGTGAGACCGGCGACGGCGCCGGCCGAGATGACCGTCGCCATCCAGGTCTGCCCGTGGTAGGCGAAGGCGTTGGCGAGTGCGGCCGACGGGTCGAGCTCGCGGTAGGGCACCATGCCGGTCACGACGAGGGCGACGGCGCAGTAGAGGACGGTGCAGATGATGAGCGAGGCGATGATGCCGATGGGCAGGTCGCGCTGCGGGCGGCGCGTCTCCTCCGCGGTCGTGGCGACGACGTCGAAGCCGATGTAGGCGAAGAAGACGAGCGAGGCCCCGGCGATGATGCCGCCGACTCCGAAGGTCGCCGGCTCGATGCCCGAGAGGAACTGGAGGAGCGGCTGGGTCAGTCCGGAGGCAGACTGCGAGGCCTCGGCCGGCGGGACGAACGGCGAGTAGTTCGCGGTGCTCACGAACTGGAGGCCGGCGATGATGACGAACAGGACAATGAACAGCTTGATCGCGACGAGCACCAGATTGACCCGCAGCGACTCCTTGATGCCGACGGTCATCAGCGCGCCGAGCACCAGCACCAGGAGGATGGCCGGCACATCGACCACCCCGCCGTACGAGATCGCGGACGGCAGGACGATGCCGAGCTGCTGGAGGAACGAGCCGAGGTACGCGCTCCAGCCCTGCGCGACCACGCTCGCGCCGAGGAAGAGCTCGAGGATGAGGTCCCAGCCGATGATCCAGGCGAAGAGCTCGCCGAGGGAGGCGTAGGAGAAGGTGTAGGCGGATCCCGAGACCGGCACGGTGGAGGCGAACTCGGCGTAGCACATGGCGGCCAGGGCGCAGGCGAACGCGGCGACCACGAAGCTCAGCACGATGGCGGGGCCGGCGATGTCGTGCGCCGCTCGGCCCGTGAGGGTGAAGATGCCGGCGCCGATCACGACTCCGACCCCGAAGACCGTGAGGTCGAGTGCGGTCAGGGACTTCTTGAGCCGGTACTCCGGCTCATCGGTGTCGGCGATCGACTGTTCGACGGACTTGGTGCGCAAGACGCTCACGGGCACTCTCTCTGTCGGCGGTGGGGAGGCGCAGGGCCACTCGGGAGGATAGCGGCGCGGCGACGCCCTCCGCCCGGCCCGGCGCGCAGCGGCCGACCGGGGCTCGGCAGGAGGTGTCCGCGCGAGTACCCTTCGACGGCATGAGCAGGATCTTCTCGACGGCGTTCGCGGACGTCTACCCGCACTACGTGGCGAAGGCGGAGCGCACGGGGCGCACGCGCGACGAGGTCGACGAGGCGGTCCGCTGGCTGACCGGATTCGACGCGGCCGAGCTGGAGCACCATCTCGCGGAGCGCACGACGCTCGAGGACTTCTTCGCCGCCGCACGCCTGCATCCGAACGCTTCGGCGATCACGGGGGTCGTCTGCGGCATCCGGGTCGAGACGGTCGAGGATCCTCTGATGCAGCGCATCCGCTACCTCGACAAGCTGATCGACGAGCTCGCGAAGGGCCGACCGATGGTGAAGGTGCTCCGGCCGATGCCCGCGGCCGTCTGACCCCTGTCGGGCCGAGCACGTGCGGGTGGTGTCGATGCGCGCTCCTCCACAGGCGCGGATGCGGCCCGCTTCTCCCCGGATGGCGTTCTGCAGGCTCCGCCGGGTTTTTCCACCGACGAGGGTGGCGGGCATGACATCGACTCACCGATCCCCGTCCCACCCGTCCGCGCCGCGCGAGCCCGAGATCGTCCGCGCGAGCGGGGTCCACGACCTGCTCGCGAGCGTGCCGACTCTGATCGGCATCCGGCCGGAGGAGTCGCTCGTCGTCGTGCCCTTCCTCGGCTCGCGCGCGGGCGGAGGGTTCCGCATCCCGCTGCCGCAGGGTCCGAACCGCGCGGAGGTCGCCGTGCTGGCGCGCGGCTGCGCGGGTGTGATGGAGACGATGCCCCGGGCGACGGCGGCCCTGGTCGTCGTCTACACCAGGGCGACCTATGCCGAGGCGAGGGGCGTCCCGCAGCTTGAGCTCGGCCGTGCCGTGCTGCGCACGCTCGAGCGCACCGAGCTGGGGATCGTCGCCGTCGCCTGCGTGGCGGGTGACGGCTGGGGCCGCTACACCGACGCTGCCGAGTGTCGGCAACCGCGGCCCCTGGTCGAGATCGAGGGCAGCGAGGCCGGTCTGTTCGCCAGGGCGCTCGCCGAGGAGCCCCTCGACCTCGCTCGGCTCGCCGAGCCGCCGCTCGTCGACGACGCCGATCGCGCGATCGTGGAGGAGGTGCTGCGGCGGAGTGCGCACTCGATGCCGGACGTCGTGCCGCTGGTCGAGCGCTGGCTCACCGGCTCGTCGACACCGCGCCGCGAGGCGATGGTGGTCCGGATCCTGCAGTCGGCGCCGTTGCGCGATCAGACGACGCTGCAGATCGCCCGCGGAGCCGCGACTGCCGAGGCGCAACGAGGCCGCCGGCGCCGCTTGGACGAGACCAGCGCGGCCACCGGTGAGCGCGTCTCCGAGATCGCCGAGCGCGAGTTCCTGGCCGGCGCGCGCGACGCGCACGACGTCGAGGCGACGGCGCTCCTGCTCGGGACGGGCCCGGCGCCCGACCGCGAGCGTCTCGACCGCGCCACCACCGCCCTCGCCCGACTCGCGGCACTCGCTCCTCGGGAGGCGCGGTCGGCGGTCCTGACGGTCCTCGCGTGGTGCTGGTGGGCGCGCGGCGTCTCCTCCCTCGCGAGCGTCCATCTCGAGGAGGCCCTGGCGCTGGACCCGGGCAACTCGATGGCGCAGCTGTACGCCTCCCTCTTCGCTGCGCGGCAGATCCCGGACTGGGTGATCGGCGCCGCAGCGGAGTCGCTGGACGCCGCAGCACAGCGGGCCTGAGGCTCGCGCCTGCGACCGGCGCTGTCTTGTCTCCGGCGCTGTCGAGGTCTATCGTGCAACCACATGGTTTCAGATCAGAGGACGGACGCGGACATCGACCGGCTCTTCCGGGCGCTGGCCGATGCCACCCGGCGGGACATCGTCGCCCGGGTGCTCGAGCGTGAGCTGTCCGTCTCTGATCTCGCCGCTCGCTACGACATGTCGTTCGCCGCCGTTCAGAAGCACGTGGCGGTGCTCGAGCGCGCCGATCTCGTGCAGAAGCGCCGTCGCGGACGCGAGCAGCTGGTGCGGGGCGAGGTCGCCGAGGTGCGCAGAGCCTCGCGCCTGCTCGACTCCCTCGAGCAGCTCTGGCTCGGCCGAGTGGACCGCCTCACCGGTCTCCTCGACGGCGAGGCGAGCGATGTGCAGTGACCACCCCTGAGCCGACCGGCTCCCGGGAACCGAGTGGAAGGAGCAGCACGATGACCGTGCTGGAGTCCGTGAAGGACATCGAGAACCTGACCCTGACCATCACCAGCGAGTTCGAGGCGGGCATCGAGCGCGTCTGGCTCCTCTGGACCGACCCGAGGAGGCTCGAGCGCTGGTGGGGGCCGCCGACCTGGCCTGCGGCCTTCGAGCGGCACGAACCCGTCGAGGGTGGACGCAGCGCTTATGTGATGACGGGACCCGGCGGCGAGAGGGCCAGGGGCTGGTGGCGGGTGACGGCCGTCGACGAGCCGACGAGGTTCGAGTTCGACGACGGCTTCGCCGACGACGAGGGCGAGCCGGATGACGCGATGGGGATCACCCACGCCGTCGTCACCCTGGAGGAGATCTCGTCGACCCGCACCCGGATGACGATCCGCACCCGGTTCGAGTCGGCGGAGCAGCTTGAGCAGATGGTCGAGATGGGGATGGAAGAGGGGATGCGACTCGCGCTGGGTCAGATCGACCCGCTGCTGCTGGAGGGCTGAGTGGGCCGGGGCGCTCCTACCTCCGGAGTCGTGGCGCCGGTGAGAGCGGCGGCATACGCCCGGACGGAGCGCTGGTAGCGAGGGAGTGTCGGTACCAGCGCTTCGAGGGCGACGCGGAGGGCGTCGTCCGCTCGACCTGCGCTGTGCAGGGCGAGCGCGAGGAACACCTCGCGGGCCGCTCCGACGGCGGGGTGCGAGTCGGCCTCGCTCATCAGCGCGACGGCCTCCTCCGCGCGGCCGAGGTTCCGGAGGGTGGACGCGTACTGGATCAGCAGCCGCGCCCGGCGCTCGTCATCGAGCCCGGCGGCGAGGGCGCGCTCGTACTCGGCCGCGGCCTCCGCCTCCCGGCCCGAACTGTCGAGCGCGCCGCCCAGCTCGAACGCGGCGACCCCGTCCGTCCCCGGGTACCGCGCGGCGAGCACCCGCATGCGTTCGACGACACCGTCCGGGTCGACCTGCGCGCCGAGGCGATCGACCGCCGCCTGCCACCGGGCCGATTCGTCGACGTCACGAGCGGACGGCCCGAGGCGCGCCCGGTCGGAGGGGAGGGGTGAATCGACCACGACTCCGACGCTACCTCGGCACCAGTGGTTGCTCAGGAGTCCGTCGACGCGTCCGCGGAGGACGCGGGGTCGAGCTCCAAGGGTGCGGCGCGACGGCCGGCCTCGACGAGCACGGTCGAGGCGACGGCTCCGCCCGCCAGGGCGAGCAGAGCCCAGCCGGCCCCCCACGTCCGCTTGCCGAGCAGGGCATCGAACGAAAGGGCACCCGGCCCGTCGGCGACGATCGCCGCCGTCGCCGCGACCAGGACACCGTTGTACTCCCACCCGCCCCCCGCGTTCCACAGTCCGTTGCTCCAGTGCACCGTGCGCACCGCGGTCACCATCGTCGCGATCAGGCCGGCGGCAGCCAGCGGGGTCGCCGCGCCGAGGGCGAGGGCAGCTCCTCCCGCGGTCTCGGTCACCGCCGCCGCAACGGCGTTCCGGCGCGCGGGATGCAACTTCAGGCTCGCCATCATCTGCTCGGTGCCCTCGAGCCCCGGGCCGTCGAACGACCCACGCAGCTTCTGGAGGCCGTGACCGACGAAGAGCCCGCCGACGGCGAGACGGAGAAGAAGCGAACCGACCTGCATGATGACCTCCGGAGGGGTGGGGACGTGTAGTGCGAGGCTCGCGCGTCGGCGGGCCCCGGTCAAGGGGTCGCGCGGCGTCTCCCCGGGGCCACCGACCCGAGCGCATCGGCGCCGAGCCGCTCTCGCGACACCACGTCCGAGGACCGTGAGCCCGACGACCGTGAGCCCGACGACTCAGAGCCCGACGACTCAGAGCCCGACGACTCAGAGCAGCGTGTAGGTGGACGCCTCCATCATCACCGTGCCGTCGGTGCAGACCTCGATCTCGGCGGGGGCGCGGACGGCGCCGTCCGCGGCGTCACGGACCTCGGCGACCAGGTACGCGGAGGTGGCGGCCGCGCAGCCGTTCGCGCCGGGGGAGTGCCAGGCGAGTCGGACGTCGGCGCGCGCGCCCGGGGCGAGGGCGATCAGGGTGTCGGGGTTCGGTCCGGAGGCCTCTGCGACGGCGCTGATGCGGGCGCCGCCCGCATCGGTGGCGTAGACGCCGGGGATGCCGGTCAGCGTGCACGGCTCGGACGCCGTGTTCGTGAGCACCAGGTCGAAGGCGCTGCTGCCGGCTCCGGACGCCTCTGGGTCGGGCCGGTACTCCATCGCCAGGTCGGAGCCGTTGCACCGCGGCGTCGACGACTCGGCGGGGGACTGATCCGGTGAGTCCGGAGCGGACACCGGGGGTGCATCGGGGGCGGTCTGCTCGGGAGCCGGGGCAGCGGTCGGAGTCGGGGCGGCGGTCGGAGCCGCGGCACTCGGAGTCCGCGTCGGCACATCCGGGGTGCGCGTCGCGCTCGGGCGCGGGAGCGGGCTCTGCGACGTCGCCGCGCCTCCGCCGCCCGCGCAGCCGCTGAGGAGGAGGACGAGGGAGGCTGCTGCCAGGACGGGGGCGGCGATCCGCCGCGTGGACATGCTCATCGTCGCAGTCTGCCACCGCGCCGGAGGATCGACACCGCCGCTGTCGCGTCGTCCGGCGACCGGCGAGACCGCTGGAGGGAGCCCCGGGCTGTGCCCCGGGACTCCCCGCCGGGCTAGAGACGGACGATCATCTTCCCGGTGTTGCCGCCGCGCATCATCGAGAGGAACGCGTCGACCGCGTGGTCGATGCCGTCGACGACCGTCTCGTCGTAGGCGATCCGGCCCTCGGCGAACCAGCCGGCCATCAGCCGGTTGAACTCCGCCGCCTGGTCGAGGTAGCCCGACAGAGTGAAGCCCCGCAGGGTGAGGCCGCGGGTGATGATGGTCGCCATGTTGTCGGGACCGGGTGCCTTCTCGGTGCTGTTGTAGCCGGCGATCGCCCCGCAGAGGGCCGCTCGCCCACCGTCGCGGAAGGCGTCGAGCGCTGCCTCGAGGTGATCTCCTCCGACGTTGTCGAAGTAGACGTCGATCCCGTCGGGCGCAGCCGCCGCCAGCTGCTCGCGCACGGGCGCCGAGTGGTAGTCGAAGGCGGCGTCGTAGCCGTACTTGCCGGTGAGCAGGGCGACCTTCTCGGCGGAGCCGGCCGAGCCGATGACCCGCTCGGCGCCCAGGAGACGGGCGATCTGCCCCGCGGCCGAGCCGACGGCTCCCGCAGCACCCGAGACGAAGACGGTGTCCCCCTCCTTCATGCCGGCGATCGTGGTGAGGCCGACGTAGGCCGTGAGCCCGGTCATCCCGAGGATGCCGAGGCGCAGGGAGAGCGGCGCCCCGGGGATCTCGGGGACGACGCGGAACTGCGACGCCTCCGCCTGCACGATGTCGCGCCAGCCGAGCTGGTGCAGGACCGCGCTGCCGACGGGGAACGCCGGGTCGTCCGAGACGGTGACACGGCCGACGGCGCCGCCCGTCATGGTCTCGCCGAGCGCGAACGGCGGGGTGTAGCTCTTCACGTCGTTCATGCGGCCGCGCATGTAGGGGTCGACCGAGAGGAAGGCGTTCTCGACGCGGATCTCGCCGGCGGCGGGATCGCCGTACTCGACGGTCGAGGTGCGGAAGTCTTCGGCGACGGGCCACCCGTCGGGGCGGCGGACGAGCTGGATCTGGGTGCTAGTGACGGAGGGCATGGGGCCTTTCGAGTGGTGGTGGGCGGGGGTCAGAGTGCGAGGCCGACGGCGAGGGTGATCGCCGCCAGGAGCCCGGGAGTCATCTGCGTGAGTGCCGCGCGACGCTTGGTCGGCGCCGACAGCAGCAGGACGAGCGCGGCGGCGACCATCGAGCCGACCCCCGCGAAGACGAGTGCGGCGCCGACGGCGGTCGCTCCGCCCGCCACCGCAACGATGCCGATGACCGTGACGATCGCGAGGAACAGGTTGTAGAACCCCTGGTTGAACGCCATCTCCCTGGTCGACTCGGCCTCGCCGGCCGTCGTGCCGAAGACGGAGCGGGCGCGGGGCGTGGTCCACAGCACCGATTCGAGCACGAAGATGTAGACGTGCAGCACCGCGGCGAGAGCGGCGAGCACCAGTCCGAGAACGATCACGGCGGGCCTCCTGGCGAGTCGACCGGGCGGAGGACCCCCACCCGATTGTGTATCGGTCAGTCCACAATAGACTGGCCGAAGCAGTGCGCGCCAGTGGACAGCGCTGCTCCCTCCGGGGAGCTCCATCGAGACCGCGGAGGCGGTGAGCAGAGGAGGCGTCGTGGGACGCACGCAGGGCTTCGACACCGAGCAGGTGGTCCGTGCCGCGCGCGCCGTGTTCTGGGAGAACGGGTTCCAGGAGGCGGCGCTGCCCGACCTCGAGGCCGCGACGGGCCTGGGCCGCTCCAGCCTGTACCACGCCTTCGGGAGCAAGCGCGGGCTCTTCGACGCCGCGGTGCAGAGCTACCTGGACGAGGTCGTGCGGCCGCGGCTGGCTCCACTCGTCGCTCCCTCCGGTGCGTCGCCCACGGCGCTCGAGGAGTACTTCACGGGGCTGCGGACGGCGCTCGCCGACCCGCGCTCGCTCTCGGCGCGGAGCGGATGCCTCCTGTTGAACGCCGCGGGCGCGCCGATCGCGCGCGACGAGGCGGTCCGCGACGTGATCGCCGACTACCGGGCCGAGCTGTGGCGGGCGCTGCGGGCAGGGGCTTTGGCCCGCTGGCCCGGCAGCCCGGAGTGGGCGTCCGCGCAGGCCGACGTCCTCGTCTCGCTCCTGGTCGCCGCGCTGGTGCTCGCGCGGGTCGACTCCGTCCAGTCGCTCGCGACCGTCGACGCCGCGCTGACTCAGGTGCGCAGAGCGGCGCCCTGAGCGGCTTTCGCCGAGACGGAGGCGGCGTTCCGGGCCGGGAGCGTCGGCATCCGAGCGAGCGGGTCAGTCCGTGCCGGCGTCGAACGCGGCGCCCTCGGAGGCGAGGTCGGTCGCGCGGCCGAGCGCGTCGGCGGCCGCCGAGCCGCCGCCCTCGGTGATGGCGTCGGCCTCGCCGATCTCGAGCGTGCCGACCAGCTCGGCGGTGGGCCCGCCGACCAGTCCGGCGGCCGCGTACTGCTCGAGCCGCGAGCGGGAGTCGGCGATGTCGAGATTGCGCATCGTCAGCTGCCCGATGCGGTCCTCGGGGCCGAAGGCTGCGTCGCCGACGCGCTCCATCGAGAGCTTGTCGGGGTGGTAGCTCAGCGCCGGTCCGGTGGTGTCGAGGATCGTGTAGTCGTCTCCGCGGCGCAGACGCAGGGTGACCTCGCCGGTCACGGCGGAGCCGACCCAGCGCTGGATGGACTCCCGCAGCATCAGCGACTGCGGGTCGAGCCAGCGGCCCTCGTACATGAGGCGGCCGAGGCGTCGGCCTTCGGAGTGGTACTGGGCGACGGTGTCCTCGTTGTGGATCGCGTTGAGCAGGCGCTCGTACGCGATGTGCAGGAGGGCCATGCCCGGTGCCTCATAGATGCCGCGGCTCTTCGCCTCGATGATGCGGTTCTCGATCTGGTCCGAGACGCCCAGGCCGTGGCGGCCGCCGATGGCGTTGGCCTCGAGCACGAGTGCGACGGCGTCCGAGAACTCCACTCCGTTGAGCGCGACCGGTCGGCCGGCCTCGAAGCGCACCGAGACGACCTCGGAGGCGATCTCGACCTCGTCGCGCCACGAGGCGACTCCCATGATCGGCTCGACGAGCTCGAGACCGCTCGAGAGCTCCTCGAGGCGCTTCGCCTCGTGGGTGGCGCCCCAGATGTTGGCGTCGGTCGAGTAGGCCTTCTCGGTGGCGTCGCGGTAGGGGAAGCCGCGGGCGACGAGCCACTCCGACATCTCGGTGCGGCCGCCGAGCTCGTTCACGAACTGCACGTCGAGCCACGGCTTGTAGATCCGCAGGCGCGGGTGGGCGAGCAGCCCGTAGCGGTAGAAGCGCTCGATGTCGTTGCCCTTGTAGGTGGAGCCGTCGCCCCAGATGTCCACGCCGTCCTCGCGCATCGCGCGCACGAGCAGGGTGCCGGTGACGGCGCGACCCAGGGGGGTGGTGTTGAAGTACGTCTTGCCGCCCGATCGGATGTGGAAGGCGCCGCACTGGAGGGCGACCAGCCCCTCCTCCACCAGCGCGCTCTTGGCGTCGACCAGGCGCGAGATCTCGGCACCGTACTGCGAGGCGCGCGAGGGGACGCTCCCGATGTCGGGCTCGTCGTACTGGCCGATGTCGGCCGTGTAGGTGCAGGGAACCGCACCCTTCTCGCGCATCCAGGCGACGGCGACGGATGTGTCGAGGCCTCCCGAGAATGCGATTCCGACACGCTCGCCCACGGGCAGACTGCTCAACACTTTCGACATGGCTCCGATTTTAGGAGACTCGGGGACCTGCTCCGCGCCGTCGGGCCGTCGAGCGGAGGCGAGGGGCGCCCCGTCGCCGGTGGCGCGGCAACTCGGGACCCGATGTCCCGTCGATTCGCGCCGCGGCCGCGGTGCGCCGGAGCAGCGCCTCCGCGGTGTCTCGTCCGGCAGATCCGCGCCGCATGCCGAGGCGCGCTCGCGTCCCGCCGCCGAGAGGTCGCATCGCTGGCGCGGATCGCCGGACGACCGTCGATCGCCGCTGGGTGGTTCCGCTCACACCCTCTGGACGGCCGATCCCGCCCGTGTCAGGCTCCGCCCGCCGCTCACTGGCGAGCGGCCCCGCCGTTCCTCTCGAAAGGGCCTTCCGTGCCGCAGTCTCCCACTCGCCGCTTGGCGGCGATCACCCTCGCCTGCCTCCTCGCTTCTGGAGGTGCGGCCGCTTTCGCGCCCGCCGCCTCCGCCCTTCCCGCCGCCACAGCCGAGGCCCTGGCGGCACAGAACGTGCTCTCCGGAGGCGGCGCTCTGCTCGCAGGTCAGCAGCTCACGTCCTCGAACGGGCGCGCACGCGCCGCGATGCAGGGCGACGGCAACTTCGTCGTGTACATCGACGGCTCGGCGCGCTGGAGCTCGGTCACCTCCGGAGGCGGCAACCGCCTCGAGATGCAGCCCGACGGCAACGCGGTCGTCTACGCCCCGGGCGGAGGCTCCCGCTGGGCGTCGAACACCCAGGGCAACCCTGGTGCGCGGATGGTGATGCAGGACGATGGCAATCTGGTCGTCTACGCGAGCTCCGGGCGCCCGCTCTGGTCGAGCTCCACGTCGATCGCACCCGTGGTCCGCGACGTGCTCGTCGGCGGCACGGAGCTGCGTCGCGGGCAGCAGCTCACCTCGACCGATGGCGGATCGCGCGCCGCCCTGCAGGGCGACGGGAACTTCGTCGTCTCGTCCGGCGGTGCCGTGCGCTGGAGTGCAGGCACTCAGGGAGCGGGGGAGCGCCTGGCCGTGCAAACCGACGGCAACGCGGTGGTGTACTCGGCCTCGGGACGCGCGCTGTGGCAGTCGGGCACCGCGGGTAACCCGGGTGCGCGCCTGGTGATGCAGAACGACGGCAATCTCGTCGTCTACTCGGCTTCGGGCCGTGCGCTGTGGTCGAGCTACACGCCGCCGGCCCCGCCCGCGCCCACCTTCGGCGACACGCTGTTCGGCGCGAACCGGCTCACTGCCGACCAGCGCCTGCGCTCGACCGATGGACGCAGTGAGGCGGCCATGCAGGGCGACGGCAACTTCGTCGTGTACTCCGGCGGCGGTGTCCGCTGGAGCGCGGGGACCTCGGGCGGAGGCAACCGCCTCGAGATGCAGGCCGATGGCAACGCGGTGGTCTACGCGCCCTCGGGCCGCGTCCTCTGGCAGTCCGGCACCGGCAACAACTCGGGCTCGCGCATGGTGATGCAGAACGACGGCAACCTGGTGATCTACTCGCCTCAGAACCGCGCGCTCTGGCAGAGCAACCGGCCGGCGCCCACGCCTCCGGGAAACCCGGGTGACTCGAAGAACTGCGACGACTTCGGGTCCCAGGCCGAAGCTCAGGCCTGGTTCGACACCTACTACCCCTCCTACGGAGACATTGCACGGCTGGACTACGACAATGACCGGATCGCCTGCGAGGCGAACTGATCGCACCCGAAGGCCCGCCTCACCCTCCAGGGAGGCGGGCCTTCGCCGTTCCCGTTCGGACGGGGAGGGCCGGTCCTACCCGTCCGCGCGCACTCCCGCCGCAGGCAGCATGACTCCGTCGATCAGCGAGATGAGGTAGTCGCGGGTCACCGGCTCGCGCAGCAGCAGCACGCGGTAGGCCACCATCGACGGCGTGACCAGCGCGAGCTGCTCGACGTCGATGTCGGCCGAGACCTCGCCGCGGGCGATCGCGCGCCGCAGCAGCAGGCGGTTCGCCCGGGCGCGCGGCTCGACGATCGCCGTCCGCACCGCGTCGGCAAGCTCGGGCGCCTTCGAGATCATGGCGACCACTCCGGACATGATGCGGAGCTTGCGCTCGGCGTCGACGATCGCGTGCGGCTTGACGAGCGCGACGAGGTCTCCGCGGAGCGAGCCGGTGTCGGGGAGGGAGTCCTCGGCCAGGTCGGCGCCCCGGAGGCAGGAGAGTGCTTCGAGGACCAGCTCCGCCTTCGACTCCCAGCGCCGATAGACGGTCGCCTTGCCGGCCTTCGCGCGCGCGGCGACCATGTCGATGGTCATGCCCTCGTAGCCGGTCTCGGCGAGCACGTCGAGCGCGGCGGTGAGGATCTCGCCGTCCCGGCCGGGGTCGCGGCGGCGGCCGGGGCGGGCGGCCTCGCAGGCGGCTGTGCTGGGGGGAGTGGGCGGCGTCATCGCGGCTGCTCCTGTCGTTCTCCGGCGGCCCGACGTGGGCGCGCGTGCCTGCCATGCTAATTGAGAGACTCACTAGTTCCGAAACTAGACGGTCTCGTATATGGTCGCTCCCATGACGCAGACCTCCCCGCAGCCGGTGATCGCCGCTCCCGCCGCACCGGCTCCCTCGACCCGCCGCTGGTGGACGCTCGTGGCCGTCGGCCTCGCCCAGCTGATGGTCGTCCTCGACTCGACCGTGGTGAACATCGCCCTGCCGGCCGCGCAGGCCGACCTCGGCTTCTCCGACGGTGACCGCCAATGGGTCGTCACCGCCTACTCCCTCGCCTTCGGCAGCCTCCTCCTGCTCGGAGGGCGCCTCTCCGACCTCCTCGGCCGCAAGCGCACCTTCGTGATCGGCCTGGTCGGCTTCGCCCTCGCCTCCGCTCTGGGCGGAGCGGCGCCGACCTTCGAGACACTCATCGCCGCCCGGGCGTTGCAGGGCGTCTTCGGCGCTCTGCTCGCCCCGACGGCACTCGCCGTGCTGACCACCACCTTCACCGTGCCGAAGGAGCGGGCGCGCGCCTTCGGCGTCTTCGGAGCCATCGCGGGAGCCGGCGGCGCGGTCGGCCTCCTCCTGGGCGGGGTGCTCACCGAGAGCTTCGACTGGCGCTGGAACCTGTACATCAACGTTCTCATCGCCGTCGTCGCGGTCGTCGGTGCGATCGTGTTCGTCCCGCCGATCGAGCGCACCGGCCCGCGACCGAAGCTCGACGTACCCGGCACGGTCCTCGTCTCGGCCGCTCTGTTCGGCCTGGTGTTCGGCTTCGCCAACGCCGAGACCGACGGCTGGGACTCGCCGACGACCTGGGGGCCGCTCGCCGCCGCTGTGGTTCTGCTGGTCGGCTTCGTCCTGCGCCAGCGCAGCACCGAGCATCCGCTGCTGCCGCTGCCGATCGTGCTGGATCGCGACCGCGGGGCCGCCTACCTCTCGGTGCTGATCGCCGGCGCCGGCATGTTCGGGATCTTCCTCTTCGTCACCTACTACCTCCAGGTGTCGCTGGGCTACTCGCCGATCCAGACCGGCCTCTCGTTCCTCCCCATGATCGCGATGCTCGTGCTCGCCGCGCAGCTCGGCACCAACCTGCTGCTGCCGCGCCTGGGCCCCAAGATCATGGTCCCGTCCGGGATGGTGCTCGGCGTGGTGGGCATGCTGCTGCTCACCCGGCTCGCCCTCGACAGCGGGTATGCGGCCGATGTGCTGCCGGCGCTGATGGTGCTCGGCTTCGCCATGGGCACGATCATGCCCGGCTCGATGCAGACCGCCACGCGCGGAGTCGACAGGCGCTTCGCCGGAGTCGCCTCAGCGATGGTCAACACCAGCCAGCAGGTCGGCGGCTCGATCGGCACGGCCCTGCTCAACACGCTCGCCGCGACCGCGGTCACCGACTATCTGGCCTCCCACGCGCCTGTCACGGCGACCACGGCGGCGGAGGCCGCCGTGCAGAGCTACGCCGTGGCCTACGGCTGGGGCGCGGGCTTCTTCGCCCTCGGCGCGGTGCTGTCGGTGCTGCTCTTCCGCCGGACGTCCGCCGCGGTCGCGCCCACGGCCGGAGCGGAGCCAGTGATCGCGCACTGAGACCTCGGGAGCGGACGGGACCTTCCGGGGGCCCGTCCGTTCCGTCGTCTCCCGCGACATGTCGGCGTGTTGCGGCGGCGGTCGAGACGCTCCAGGCCCCTCGGTACCGTCGGGGGATGCCCGAGACCCTCGACATCGTCCACCTGCGCACGCTCGTGGCGATCGCCGACTGCGGCGGCTTCGGGCGGGCGGCCGTGGCGCTGCACATCAGCCAGCCGACGGTCTCGCAGCACGTCCGGACCCTCGAGCGCCGGCTCGAGCGCACCTTCATCGAGAAGGTGGGGCGCCGGGCCCGCTTCACGCCGGCCGGCGAGCGCCTCCTCGTGCAGGCGCGCCGCATCCTCGCCGTGCACGACGACGCGCTCGAGACCCTCGACGCCGCCAGTGAGAACCCGCTCGCCGTCGGACTGACCGAGCCGGCCGCCGAGCAGCTGCTGCCCCGGCTGCTCGAGACGCTCCGCCGCGCCTTCGACGACCGGCCGCTCACCGTCACCCTCGATCGCTCCACCCAGCTCGCGGAGGCGGTGGTCCGCGGAGTCGTCGACCTCGCGGTCATCCTCGGAGTCGGCGGCGATCTGCCGGGCCGCCAGGTGGCCACGCTGCCGCTCGACTGGTACGCGGCGCCCGGCTGGCAGGCGCCGGAGGGTGCGCCGATCCCGCTCGTCGCCTACTCCGAGCCGTGCGGCATGCGCCAGCGCGCCCTGCAGCAGCTCGGCGCGTTCGGGCACGAGGTGCGGGTCGTCGCCGAGTCCGCGAGTCTCGAGGGTGTGATCGCGGCGGCGAGAGCGGGGATCGGAGTCTCGGTGCTGCCGACCTCGCACCAGGGCCACGTCGCCGACGGCCTCGAGGCGCGGCGCGACCTGCCCGCCCTGGGCTCGGTCAACCTCCGCCTGGTCTCGCGCCGCGGACTCGCGCCCGATGTCGAGGACACGGCGCTCGCGGCGCTCGCCGAGCTGTTCGGCCCGTCGCGCCTTCGCACGCCGCTCCGCGAGGTGCCCGCGTGAGCCACCGCGAACATGACGGTTTCTTACCAACGATCGGGTTCGCCGATCGGAACGCATCCGGAATCATCGTTGGACGCCCGGGGCGCGCCGCCCGTAGCGTCGATGACATGACCTCTCCGCGTGCCCTCGTCCAGACCGTGCCCTCCGGCGCGGTCCGGGTGGTGCGCGTCGACTCGACGGCCGCCGTGCGGATGCGCCGAATGCTCGTGGGCGGGAACCCCTTCGCGTCGGTGCGCGGATGTTCCTGTCCGGTCTCTCTCTGACAGCCCGGCGCTGACGCCTGTGCGTCGCCGGCACTGACGCCTCTGGGTCGCCCGTTCCACTCAGCAGTCTGCGACCGCGCTCCACGAGCAGCGCCGTCGCCTCCTCCGCCGCGCCGCTCCGCCGCGCCCGCGCACCTTCTCCGCGCCTCCGCCCGCCTCCTTCGAAAGGACCACCCTCATGGCCGTCGAGTTCATCTCCGCCATCAACGTCAACAGCTCCAACGAGGTCAACGGCCTCGCCGACTCGAGCATCGACGTCGCCCACCTGCGCCGCTACTCGCGCATCCTCGAGGACGGCGGCTTCGACTACACGCTCGTGCCCTACGGCTCGGCCGGGCACGACCCCTTCACCATCGCCGCCGCGGTCACCCAGTACACCGAGCACCTGAAGCCGATCGTGGCGCTGCGGCCGAACACGGTTTACCCGACCGTCGCCGCCAAGGCTCTCGCCACGCTCGACCAGCTCTCGAACGGCCGCGCTGTCGTCCACTTCATCGCCGGAGGGAACGACCACGAGCAGGCGCGGGAGGGCGACCGCCTCGGCAAGCTCGAGCGCTACGCCCGCCAGGAGGAGTACATCCGGATCCTGCGCCGGGTGTGGTCGGCCACGGAGCCCTTCGATCACGAGGGCACCTACTACCGCTTCGAGGACTTCGTCTCGCGGGTGCGGCCGGTGCGCGGGAGCATCCCCGTCTCGGTCGGCGGCTCGAGCGACGAGGCCTACCGCCAGGGCGGCGCGCTCGCCGACATCTTCGGGCTGTGGGGCGAACCGCTCGCCGACACGCAGCAGCAGATCGACCGGATCGCCGACGCCGCCCTCGGGGCCGGCCGCGCCGACACACCGCGCACCTGGGTCACCTTCCGGCCGATCATCGCGCCGACCGAGGAGCTGGCGTGGGAGAAGGCGCACCGGATCCTCGGCATCCTGCAGGGCCGCTCCGCCGCGGCCGCGAACCCGCGCAAGGGCGAGAAGGGGCTCTGGGTGCAGACCCCCGATGCGAAGGGACCTGCGAACGTCGGCTCGCAGCGCCTGCTCGACATCGCGGGCCGCAAGGATCTGCACGACCGCGCCCTCTGGACGCCGACCGCGACCGCGACCGGCGCGCAGGGCGCCTCCACCGCTCTCGTCGGCACTCCCGAGACCGTGGCCGCCGCGATCCTCGACTACGTCGACCTCGGCGCCGACCTGATCTCGATCCGCGGCTACGACAACCTCAACGACGCGGTCGACTACGGGCGCTACGTGATCCCGCTCGTCCGGGAGGAGCTCGCGCACCGCGAGGCCACCGGGCGCCGCGGCGAGATCGTCGCGCAGCCTCCGCTCGAGAGCACCGAGCTGGTCGGAGCGATCGCGTGACGCTCCTCGACGCCCCCGCCCGCCTCGTCCCGGATCTCTCCGACCGGGCACTGGCCCGGGTGACCGCCCGTCTCGCCGAGACCGCCGAGCACTACGACCGCACCGCCGAGTTCCCGTGGGAGGGGATCCGCGCCGTCCACGACGCGGGGCTGCTCACCGTCGCAGTCGGCTCCCGCTACGGTGGCACTCCGCCCTCGACGGTCGATCTCGTGCGGATCTTCGGGGCGCTCGGCCAGGGCGACCCGGCGGTCGCGCTGATCTCGGCGATGACCGTGCTGCAGCACGCCGCGCAGGACCGCGGGGTGACCTGGCCGGAGGAGCTCTACCGCTCCGTCCTCGCCGACTCCGCCGAGCGGCCGGTGCTGCTGAACGCGGTGCGGGCCGAGCCGGAGTGGGGCGCCCCCGCGCGCGGGGGACTGCCCGCCACCACGATCCGCCGCGACGGCGACGAGTGGGTGCTGGAGGGGCGCAAGGGCTTCGCGACCGGCTCCGAGGGCCTGGCCTACCACCTCGTCTGGGCGGTCGACCTCCGGGGCGCCTCGGGCGAGCCCGAGCTCGGCCACGCGATCGTGCCCGGCGATGCTCCGGGCGTGCGGATCGAGAAGACCTGGGATCACCTCGGCCAGCGCGCCTCGAGCACGCACGACGTGGTCTACGAGCAGGTCCGCCTGCCGCTCGAGCACTTCCGCGGCACCCCGCGCTCGCAGCTCGCTCCCGAGGCGTGGGCGGCCGGAGGCTTCGGCCTCGCGGTCGCCGCGCTCTACGTGGGCATCGGGCGGGCGGCGCAGAGCTTCTTCGTCCGGTTCGCGAACGAGCGGGTCCCGACCTCGCTCGGTCGCCCGATCGCGACGACGGAGCGGATCCGCTCGGTCGCCGGCGAGATCGAGGCGCAGCTCGTCCAGGCCGAGGAGGTGCTGCTCTCGCTCGCCGCCCGCGTCGACGCGGGTGATCCGCAGGCCGCCGACCGCGTCGTCGTCGGGAAGCTGCTCGCCACCCGCTCGGCGATCACCGCCGTCGAGACCGCCGTCGCCGCCCTCGGCAACCCGGGGCTCACGCGGCACCACCCGCTCGAGCGCCACCTCCGCGACGTCCTGGCCTCGCGGGTGCACCCCCCGCAGGACGACGCCGCCCTCCTGATCGCCGGCACGCGCACCCTCGCCGCGCGCTGACCCCGTCACCCCTGAGGACCCACAGCCATGACTCACCGACGATCCCGCTGGGCCGGCGTTGCCGCGCTCACCCTCGCCGCCTCCCTCGCCCTGACCGCCTGCTCCGGCACCTCCGAGGCCGGCACCGCCTCCGATGACGCGGACCCGGTCTCCGGGGGCCGCCTCTCGCTCGCGTTCTTCCCCGACAACGCCGCGTTCTCGTGCGTCGACCCGTTCCAGACCTACTGGATCGAGCACCGCACCGTCATCCGCAATGTCGCCGACTCCCTCACCGACCAGGACCCGGAGACGGGCGAGATCGGGCCGTGGCTCGCGACCGGCTGGAGCGTGAACGACGCCGGCACGGAGTACACCTTCGACCTGCGCACCGACGTCACCTTCTCGGACGGCACCGCGTTCACCGCCGACAGCGTGAAGACGGCCTTCGACAGCGACGCGGCGACCCTCGCGCAGCTGCCAGGGGCCTACGGCGGCGTCTACCTCGCCGGCTACTCGGGCACGGAGGTCGTCGACGCCGACACCGTGAAGGTCGCCTTCGCGACTCCCAACGCCGCGTTCCTGCAGGGCACCTCGACCACGAACCTCGCGATCCTCGCCGCCTCCTCGTACGAGAGGACGCCCGAGGAGCGCTGCCTCGGAGCCGTGGTCGGCTCCGGGCCCTTCACCCTCACCGACTACACGCCGGGCACCGGCATCACCCTCGACAAGCGCGCCGGCTACGCCTGGGGCTCGTCGCTCCGCGAGAACACCGGCGAGGCGTACCTCGACGGGATCGACGTCAGCTACGTCGCCGAGGACAGCGTGCGCGTCGGCCAGCTCACGAGCGACGAGATCGACATCGCCTGGCCGCGGAACCCGATCTCGGAGAACGACCAGGCGGTGATCACCGGCAACGGCGACACCGTCGAGAGCCGATCGCTGCCGGGCCCCGCGAGCAACTACTACCCCAACGTCGCGGAGGGGAAGATCCTCTCGGACGAGAAGGTGCGGCAGGCCGTGCAGAAGGCGATCGACCGCGAGACCTACGCGTCGACGATCTTCGGCGCCGACTATCCGGCCGTCACGAGCGTCTACAACACGACCACGCCGTTCTATCAGGACGAGTCGTCGACGCTGGCCTTCGACGCCGAAGGCGCGGGCGAGCTCCTCGACGAGGCCGGCTGGGCGCTGGGCGACGACGGCTACCGCTACCGGGACGGGCGGAAGCTCACCCTCTCGGTGCCGATCGTGACGCAGTTCGGAGCGGGGGACCAGCTGATCCAGGACCAGCTCAAGCAGGTCGGCATCGATCTCGAGCTGAACGTGATCACGAACGCGCAGCGCGCCGACGTGCTGAACAGCGGCGACTACGACCTGATCTCGACCTACTACACCCGCGCCGACCCGGGAGTGATCCAGTGGATCATCGACTCCCGCTACGCCGGATCGAAGGCGCAGGCGGTGAACAACTTCACCACCGAGCAGGCGACCGAGGTCCAGGCGCTGCTCGACCGCGGTGTGCGGACCGTCGACACCGCGGCCCGGGCCGCCGTCTACGCCGAGCTCCAGGACTACCTGCTCGAGAACGCCCTGGTGTTCCCCTTCGCCGAGCGGGTGCAGCTCGCCGGAGTTTCGTCGGCGGTGCACGGCTTCCGCTTCACCTCGGAGGCGTTCGGCGACTTCGCCGGGACCTGGATCCAGCCGTGACCACCGTCGTCACTCCCACCGCACCGGGGAGGCCGGGCACCCGCTCGGCCCCCTCGGGCCTCGGCCGCTACCTCGCAGGCCGGCTGGGCCAGGCGGTCCTCGTGCTGTGGGCCGCGTACACCGTGACCTTCGCGGTGCTGTGGCTGCTGCCGAGCGACCCGCTGGCGCTGCTCCTCTCGGCCAACAACGTCGAGCTCGACTCCCTCACTCCGCAGCAGCTCGCCGAGGCGCAGGCGCGCTACGGACTCGACCAGCCGGTCTGGCAGCAGTACCTGCACATGCTCGGCACCGCGCTCCGCGGCGACTTCGGCACCTCCATCACGAAGGGGATCCCGGTCACGCAGCTGATCGGCGAGAAGCTGCCCGGCACGCTGCAGCTCAGCGCCCTCGCCATCGGGCTCGCGCTGGTCGGCGGCACGGCGCTCGCCTACCTGGCGGCGTACGTCCAGTGGAAGCCGCTCAAGGTGGTGCTCAGCCGCCTGCCGTCCGCGGGAGTCGCGTTCCCCGGGTTCTGGATCGGCCTGCTGCTCATCCAGTTCTTCGCCTTCACCCTGCACCTGCTGCCCTCCACGGGCAGCGCGACTCCGGCGTCCCTGATCCTGCCGGCGGTGACGATGGCGATCCCCACCTCGGCGATGCTCGCCCAGGTGCTGACCCGCAGCTTCGCCGACGTCGAGCGGGAGGCGTACATCACGACCGCGCGCGCCACCGGGCTCTCCCGCGCGGCGGTGCAGTGGCGGCACGCGTTCCGCAACGCCTCGCTGCCGACGCTGACGATCCTCGGCATCCTGGCCGGCAACACCGTCACCGGCGCGATCGTCGCCGAGACGATCTTCGCCCGGCAGGGCATCGGCACGCTCGCCCAGGAGTCGGTGCTCACCCAGGACGTGCCGGTGGTCCAGGCGATCGTGGTGCTGGCCGCGGCCGTCTTCGTCGGGATCAACCTCCTCGTCGACCTGCTCTACCCCCTCCTCGATCCGCGCATCACCACGACAGCGAAGGCGAGCCGGCCATGACGCTCGAACTGACCCGACCCGAGACCGCCGTCCCGGTCGCCTCCGAACCCCGTGAGCGCGCCGCCCACGGGAGGAGCGCCCGGCGCCTGCGGACGCTCCGGCTCCTCCTCCGCCGCCCCGGATTCGTCATCGCGCTCGCCTTCGTCGTCTTCGTGCTGGCGTCGGCGATCGCACCTGCGCTCTTCACCGGCTACGACCCGTACGCGACGGCTCCGGTCGACAAGCTGCAGGCGCCCAGCGCCGCGCACCTCTTCGGCACCGACGAGCTCGGCCGCGACCTGTTCGCGCGGGTCCTGCACGGCGGGGCCCTGACCATCCAGGCCACGGTCATCGCGATCGCGATCGCCCTGGTCGGCGGTCTCGCACTCGGGGTCGTCTCGGGCTACGCGGGCGGAGTCGTCGACGCCGTCATCATGCGGATCGTCGACGTGCTGCTCGCCATCCCCGGGCTGCTGCTGGCGCTCGCCATCGTCACCGCCATCGGCTTCGGCACGCTGCCGGTGGCGCTCGCCGTGGGCATCGGGATCCTGCCGGGATTCGCGCGGACCACCCGCGCCGAGGTGCTGCGGGTGAAGACGCTGCCCTACGTCGAGGCCGCGCGCACCGGAGGCGCCACCCGGCTCCGCCTCCTCGTGCGGCACGTGCTGCCCAACTCGTGGGGCCCGGTCGCCGTGCTGGCGGTGCTCGATCTCGGCACCGCGATCATCGCGGTGGCGGCGCTGAGCTTCCTCGGCTTCGGCGCGGCGCCTCCCGCGGCGGAGTGGGGCACCCTCATCTCGAGCGGCCGCAACTACCTGGTGACGAGCCCCTGGCTCTCGCTGCTCCCGGGACTGTTCGTCGGACTCCTGGTCTTCTCGCTGAACCACGTGGCGAAGACCGTCGAGGAGGTGCGGTCGTGAGCGCGCTCGTGCGGCTCGAGGGCCTCTCGGTCGCCTACGGCGAGCAGACCGTGGTGCACGAGGTCTCGCTCGAGATCGCACCGGGCGAGATCGTGGCCGTGGTCGGCGAGTCGGGGTCGGGCAAGTCGACGACCGCGAACGCCGTGCTCGGTCTGCTGCCGGCGAACGGCCGGATCACCGGCGGCTCGATCGAGATCGCGGGGGACGACGTGACGCACGCCTCCGAGAAGGAGCTGCGACGCCTCCGCGGCCGGGTCGTGGGTCTCGTGCCGCAGGACCCGATGGTCGGGCTCGACCCGACCCTCCGGATCGGCGCGCAGGTCGCCGAGGCCGTGCGCCTGCGCGGTGTCGACCGCCGGTCTGTCGACGCCGAGGTGCTCGAGGCGCTCCGGCAGGCGGGGATCGACGATCCGGAGCTGCGGGCGAGGCAGTACCCGCACGAGCTCTCCGGGGGCCTGCGCCAGCGTGCGCTGATCGCGATCGCCCTCGCGGGGAAGCCGCGGCTGATCATCGCCGACGAGCCCACCTCCGCCCTCGACGTGACGGTGCAGAAGCGGATCCTGGACCACCTGCAGTCGCTCGTCCGCGAGCAGGGGATCGCGCTGCTGATCATCACGCACGACCTCGCCGTCGCGGCCGACCGGGCCGACCGCGTGCTCGTGATGCGCGCCGGCCGGGTGCTCGAGCAGGGTCCGCCCGCCGAGATCCTCGTCGCGCCGCGCGAGGAGTACACCCGCGCCCTGATCGCCGCGGCGCCCGGTCTGGGTCGCGGTCGCGGGCGGGTCGTGCCGCGCTTCGAGCACGTCGCTCCGGCCCCCGAGATCCTGCGGATCGAGAACGTCGTCAAGGAATTCGCGCTCCCCGGGAGGCGCGGCGGCGGTTTCCGCGCGCTCGACGACGTGTCGTTCTCGGTGCGCGCCGGGCAGACGCTCGCTCTGGTGGGGGAGTCGGGATCGGGCAAGACGACGGCGCTCCGGATCGCCCTCGGACTCGAGCGCGCGTCGAGCGGTCGGGTCCTCGTCGAGGGAGCCGATCTCACCGCCGCCCGCGAGAAGCAGTGGCGGCCGCTCCGGCGCCGCATCCAGCTGGTGCACCAGAATCCGTTCGCAGCGCTCGATCCGCGGTTCACGGTTCTCGAGTCGGTAATCGAGCCGCTCGTGTCCTTCGGAGTAGGCGACCGCGTCACCCGACTCGCGCGCGCGCACGAGCTGCTCGACCGGGTCGGGCTGCCCGACTCCTTCCTCTCCCGCCTGCCCGCCGAGCTCTCGGGAGGTCAGCGGCAGCGGGTGGCGATCGCCCGGGCGCTCGCGCTCGGCCCCGACCTCGTCCTGCTCGACGAGCCGGTGTCGGCGCTCGATGTGTCGGTGCAGGCGCAGATCCTCGAGCTGCTGGTCGAGCTGCAGCGCGACCTCGGCGTCGCCTACCTCTTCATCTCGCACGACCTCGCGGTCGTCGCCGAGGTCTCCCACGAGATCGTGGTGCTGAACCGCGGCCGGGTCGAGGAGGCGGGCAGCACCTCCCGCGTCTTCCGCTCGCCCGAGGCGGAGTACACCAGGACGCTGCTCGCGGCGATCCCCGGGGCTGCAGCGGTGGTCTCGTGAGCGCGCGCTTCCTCGTGATCGGCGGAGGCGCCGTCGGCTCCGTGGTCGCGGCGCAGCTGCACCTGGCGGGGCAGGACGTCGTCCTGATCGCGCGCGGTGAGCACCTCCGCCTGGTCCGGGACCGCGGGCTGCGCCTCCGACGGCCGGCGGGCGACGAGACCGTGCGCGTGCCGGTCGCGGGCACCCCCGCGGAGGCGGCACCGCGGCGCGGGGACGTCCTCGTTTTGACCGTGAAGGCGCAGGACGCCGAGGCGGCGCTCGCCGAGTGGGCGTGGACGCCGCTGGCCGGCGGGGGAGCGGCCAGCGAGCTGCCGGTGCTCACCTTCCAGAACGGGCTCGCCGCCGAGGACCTGGCGCTCCGCCGCTTCTCCGACGTGCTCGGCGTCTCGATCGGCATCGCGGCCAGCTTCCTGACGCCCGGAGAGGTCGTGTCGCCGTCGTTCCCGACGGTCGGCGTGCTGTGGATCGGGCGCCACCCCGACTCCGAGGATCCCCGGGCCGAGGCGCTCGCCGCGACGTTCCGCGACGCCGGCTTCGCCGCCCGAGCCGTGGCCGACATCGGCGCGTGGAAAGCCCGCAAGCTGCTCGCCAACGCCGTGAACGGCCTCGACCTCTTCACCGGCTCCGACAGTGAGCACGCCGCCGCCCGCGAGGCCCTCGTGGCGGAGGCGCGCCTCGCGCTCACCGCGAACGGCCGCGCGATCGCTGATGACGACGGCACCCGCCTCCGCGTCGACCCCGTGCCCGGCCACACCCCCGGCCGCCTCTCGACCTGGCAGAGCTTCGCCCGCGGCGCCGGGAGCGAGGTCGACCACCTGACCGGCGACGTCGTGCTGCTCGCCCGCCGGGCGGGCGTCGCCGTGCCCGTGAGCGAGCGGCTGCAGTTCCTCCTCGGGCTCCGCGGGCGGGAGGCGGCCGTCGCGCCGCTCCCGCTCGCCGAGCTCCTCGTCCCCCTCTCCGAAGGAGTCCCCGCATGACCCTCACCGCCCCCACCTCCCCGCACACCGCCCGGCACTTCGACGAGCCGGAGGGGATCGCCGCCCGCGGCACCCTGATCGTCCTCGGCGGTCGCGGCGAGACCCCCGCCGTCTACGAGAGGTTCGGCACCCGGATCGCCCGCGACGCCTACCGCGTGCGCGCCCTCGGCGACGCCACGGCACCGGGCGTCCGCGAGGAGGCGCTCGCCCTCCTGGGCGACCCCGAGGCGGTCTCGCCCGTGGTGCTCGTCGGCTCCGACGCGGGAGCCTCGGTCGCCCTCGAGATCGCCGCCACCCTGCCCGACGCGGTCGACGCGGTGATCGTCGCAGGTCTGCCGGTCCGGGCCGAGGGCGGCGAGGGCATCGCCGAGCGGACCGCCTGCCCCACCCACGCCGGGGTGCTCGAGCGCGAGGCCGACGCCGGTGCGCGCGACGCGGTGCTGCCTCCCGAGCTGCTGGCCGTCGCGGCGAGCGCCGTTCGAGCCCCGCTACTCGCGCTGCACGGCGAGGCCGATGCGATCAGTCCCGCCGAGGAGGCGGTGGCCGTGTATCGCACCGCCCCGCGCGCCGAGGTCCACCTCCTCGCGGGCGGCCGGCACGATGCGCTGAACGACGCGACCCACCGCTCCGCCGCCGCGACCGTGGTGCTGTTCCTCGAGCGGGTGAAGGCCTCCGCGGCCACTGCGGAGATCATCACGCGGGTGGACGCGTGAGCATTGCTGCGCCGGTCTTCGACCCGTCCGTCGCCCGCGCCGACCGCTCGGGCTGGTCGCCCGCCGGTGATCCCGTCGGGGTCGTCCGCGCCCGCGACGTCGACGAGGTCCGCGCGACGCTCGCCCACGCCTCCGCGCACGGGATCCCCGTGGTGACCCGCGGCGCCGCCTCCGGACTCGCGGGCGCCGCGAGCGCGGGGGAGGGTGCGATCGTCCTCGACGTCTCCGGTCTCGACCGCATCCTCTCGATCGACCCGGTCGACGGCATCGCGCGCGTCGAGCCCGGAGTGATCACCGCCGATCTCGACCGCGCAGCGGCCCGCCACGGCCTGCTCTACGCCCCCGATCCGGGCAGCGTCGAGATCTCGACCATCGGCGGCAACATCGCCACCAACGCGGGCGGGCTGCGCGGTGCCAAGTACGGAGTGACGCGCGACGCCGTCCTCGCCCTCGACGTCGTGCTGGCCGACGGCTCCCTCGTGCACCTCGGCCGCGACACGGTGAAGGGCGTCGTCGGCCTCGACCTGACCGCCCTGCTGGTCGGGTCGCAGGGGAGTCTCGGCGTGGTCGTCGGCGCGACCCTCCGCCTCCTGCCGCGCCCGCGGCTGACCGCCACCGCCGCCGCGTTCTTCACCGATGTCGCCGCCGGAGCCGACGCGGCCGTCGCGCTCGCCCTCGTGGGCCTCCGACCGAGCGTGCTGGAGCTCGTCGACGGACGCACCCTTGAGGCGATCGACGCCCTGCGCGGCTCCGCTCTCGCCACGCGCGGAGGTGCGTTCCTCCTCGTGCAGACCGACGGCTTCGGTGCGGCGGAGGAGATCGAGGCGGTGCGCGCCGTGCTCGCGCCGACCGCTACCCGCGTCGAGACCACGCTCGATGCCGAGGAGGGCCTCGCGCTGGCCGCAGCCCGCCGCGACGCCCTGCCCGCGATCGAGGCGCGAGGCCGGGTGCTGATCGAGGACATCGCGGTGCCCCGTTCGCGCCTCGCCGAGGCGATCCGACGGATCCACGCGATCGCCGCCGACACCGGCGCCGACGTCTACGTCTTCGCCCACGCGGGCGACGGCAACCTGCACCCGATCATCCGCCTGCGCGACGAGTCGGAGGAGGCGCGCGCGCAGGCCGATGCCGCCGCCGAGGCCGTCTTCGCGCTGGCCCTCGAGCTCGGCGGCACCGTGAGCGGCGAGCACGGCGTCGGCGGGCTCAAACGCGAGTGGGCCCGACGCGAGCTCGGACCCGACGTCGTCGCCCTGCAGCGCGCGGTGCGGCGGCTGTTCGATCCGCAGGGCATCCTGAATCCCGGAACCGCGCTGTGAGCGCACTCGAAAGGACGGTCATGACCGACACCGACATCCCCGACCGCACCGCCGTCCTCGTGATGCCCGACGAGCTGGAGGCGGCCCTCGCGTCACCCGAGCCGCCGCTGGTCCTCGACGTGCGGTGGCGCCTCGACCGCCCGGACGGCCGACCCGCGTACCTCGAGGGGCACATTCCCGGCGCGGTCTACGTCGACCTCGACCACGAGCTCGCGGCGCACGGCGAGCCCGGCGACGGGCGGCACCCGCTGCCTCAGATCGAGGCGCTGCAGGAGGCGGCGCGCCGCTGGGGGCTCCGCCGCGGTCAGGCGGTCGTGGTCTACGACGACCTCAAGAACCTCTCCTCGGCCCGCGCCTGGTGGCTGCTGCGCGCCGCCGGAGTCGCCGACGTGCGCCTGCTCGACGGATCGCTGCGCGCGTGGACGGGCTCGGGTCGCGCGCTGGAGGCCGGCCCCGTGGTGCCCGTGCCCGGCGATGTGGAGCTCGCCTACGGCGCGCTGCCGGTGCTCGACATTGACGCGGCTGCCGCGCTGCCGTCCGACGGCGTGCTGCTCGACGCCCGTGCGCCCGAGCGCTACCGCGGCGACGTCGAGCCGATCGACCCGCGGGCCGGGCACATCCCGGGGGCGCTGAACGCCCCGGCGACCGACAACGTCGACCCCGACGGGCGCTTCCTGCCGTCGTCGGATCTGCGCGCCCGCTTCGAGGCGATCGGCGTGCGGTCCGACGCCCCCGTCGGCGTCTACTGCGGCTCCGGGGTGACGGCCGCCGCCGACGCCGTCGCGCTGACCCTCGCCGGATTCGCGCCCCGCCTGTACCCCGGCTCCTGGTCGCAGTGGTCGAACACCCCCGGCCGCCCCGTCGCGACGGGCCCGTCCGCGTAGGCGCGACGCCCCCCCCCGATTCCTCACACGTTGCGGTAGTCGCGTCGACTACCGCACCGTGTCGGGGGCGCTCAGGTCCGCCCGACCGCCCTCTGCCGCCACGTCCCCTTCGAGTACGCAGGAGTGGTCGTACTCGACGTTCGAGTACGACGACGTCTGGAGTCTCGCGCCGGCGAGGGTGTCAGGTCGGAGAGGTGCGCGCTTCAGCCCAGGCGGGAGTGCTCGCCGAGGTGGTGCCAGGTGCGGTTGTGGTAGACGAGCGGAGCGGTCGTGTCCGAGTCCTCCGGCACATGCGCCTCGAGCGCGTGCACCGCGACGATCGTCGATGATCCCGCCTCCATGCGGTTGATGACGGTCCCGCGGATCCACGCGGCCGCTCCCGGGAAGTACGGTTCGCCCGTGGGCAGTCGCGACCAGAGCGACGTGTCGGCGAAGCGGTCGATGCCACTGGTCGAGCCCAGTCGCGCCAGGTCGAGCTGCTCGGCGCCCAGCAGGTGCACGACGAGCGTCTCCGAGGCCTGGATCGCGGGCGAGCTCGACGACGCCGATGACAGCGAGAACACGAAGAGCGGAGGCTCGGCGCTCACGGAGAAGACGGACGTCGCGGTCAGGGCGACGGGGCCGGTCCCCGGGTCCGCCGTGATCAGCGCGACTCCGGCGGCGTGGTTGCGGAACGCCAGCTTGAACTCCTCCGGCGAGAGCCCCGCGAAGGCGTGCTGCTCGGTATCGGCGCTGGTGGCGAGGTTCTCGCGGCTCATCGGGGGCTCCTGATCGATCGAGGGTGCGGCGCGGGCGTCGTCCGCCGTCGCGCCGCAGCGCGGCCCCTCCAGCCTGTCGCACCGCTCGGGGGAGGGGCGCCCCATTGCGGAGTATGACGCCGACACCTCCGCTGATGCCGACTCCGCGCCGCCCCGCCTCGTCGTCACCGTCCCCTTCCGGTCCGCAGGGGATCCCTCCGCGGGATGGCGCGCCGCGATTCCGCCTCACAGCACTCGGAACATCGTGCGGATCACCCCCTCGACCCCGCCCGAGCGCAACCCGTCGCCCCACGTCTCCGACGCGTGCACACTCGGGGGCATGGCCCACCGTCCGCGCACCTCCGCCGCACGTCCCGAGAGCAAGACCTGCGCCTCCTGTGGCCGCGAGATCCAGTGGCGCGCGAAGTGGACGCGCGACTGGGACGAGGTCCGCTACTGCTCCGACGCCTGCCGTCGCCGCGGGGTCGGCCCGGAGGAGGCGCGTCTCGAGGACGAGATCCGCTCGCTCCTGCTCGCCCGTGCCGCCTCCTCCACCGCCTGCCCGTCCGAGGTCGCCCGCCGCGTGGGCGGGGAGGAGTGGCGTCCGCTGATGGAGCCGGTCCGCCGCGCCGCGCGCCGTCTGGTCGACCGGGGCGAGATCGACATCGTGCAGGGTGGCCAGGTAATCGATCCCTCGCGTGCCAAGGGCCCGATCCGGCTGCGCAGGCGGCCCGGCGGCCCCCTGTCGCCCGGCGGCAGTGCGGGCTAGCCTCAGCAGATGCCCAGCAGCGACGCCGTCGTCCTCACCGTCCCCGGACCGCACGGCGATCGGGAGGTGCGGCTCTCCAGTCCCGGACGCGTCCTCTTCCCCGAGTCGGGCATCACCAAGCGCGACGTCGCCGAGTACCTCGTCGAGGTCGGTGAGGCGTTCGTCGCGGCGAACGGCTCCCGCCCCGTCTCGCTCCAGCGCTTCTCCTCCGGGATCGAGGGCGCGCAGTTCTTCTCGAAGAACCCGCCCCAGGGTGCGCCGGAGTACGTGCGCTCCGTTCCCGTCACTTACCCGAGCGGGCGCGTGCATCCGCAGCTCGTCATCGACGAGCCGGCCGCCGCAGTCTGGGCGGCGCAGATGAACACCGTCGTGTTCCATCCGTGGGCCTCCCGCGCGGAGGCGCCCGACCTGCCCGACCAGCTCCGCATCGACCTCGACCCTCAGCCCGGCACCGATGTCGCCGACGCCGTCGTCGCGGCGCACGCCCTCCGCGACGTTCTGCGCGAGGCCGGGCTCGAGTCCTTCGTGAAGACCTCCGGGAACCGCGGACTGCACGTCTTCGCGCCAATCATCGCCGAGCACGAGTTCCTCGACGTGCGGCACGCGGTCATCGCCGCGGCGCGCGAGCTCGAGCGGCGGATGCCCGCGCAGGTCACGACCGCGTGGTGGAAGGAGGAGCGCGGCGAGCGGATCTTCGTCGACTTCAACCAGGCGAACCGCGATCGCACCATGGCCGGCGCCTACAGCCCGCGACCCCTCGCGCACGCTCCGGTCTCGACTCCGCTGGAGTGGGACGAACTCGACGGCGTCGATCCGCGGGAGTTCACCGTCCGCACGGTTCCAGCGCGGCTGGGTGAGCGGGGCGACCCGTGGGCTCGGATGCACGAATCGCCCGGGCGTCTCGACGTGTTGCTCGGCTGGTGGGAGCGCGACCTCGCCGACGGGCACGGCGAGCTTCCGTTCCCGCCCGACTTCCCCAAGATGCCGGGGGAGCCGCCCCGCGTGCAGCCGAGTCGCGCGAAGAAGGCCTGACCGACCGCTCAGCCCAGCACGTCGCCGAGGTCGTACGCGGTCGGCTGCTCCAGCTGTTCCAGCGTGCACGAGCGTGCGTCGCGGTCCGGCCGCCAGCGCTCGAACTGCACGGTGTGCCGGAATCGGGCGCCCTCGCGCTGGTCGTAGCGCACCTCCAGCACCCGCTCGGGCCGCAGGCGCACGAAGGATCTGTCTCGGCCCGCCGAGAAGCGGCTCCGCTCGCCGTCGCCGCGCACCGCGTCTCCGGCGTCGTCGCGCTCGACCGCCTCTGTCAGCTCCTCGACGAGCCGCACCCGCCGCTCATCGCTGAAGGCGGAGGCTCCGCCCACCTGGCGCAGCTCGCCGTCGTCGCCGTAGAGCCCGAGCAGGATCGACCCCACGCCCGGCTGGGAGGTGTGCTCGCGGTAGCCGATCGCGACCACCTCGGCCGTGCGGTGGTGCTTGACCTTCAGCATCGTGCGCTTGCCGGGCGCGTAGGGCGCGGCGAGGGGCTTCGCGACGACTCCGTCCAGTCCCGCTCCCTCGAAGCGCTCGAGCCAGTCGCGCGCGAGCGCGTCGTCGGCCGTCGTGCGTCCGAGGTGGAGCGGATGCGGCAGACCCGTCAGCAGCGCGGCGAGCGCCTCCCGCCGCGCCGAGTACGGCTCCTCGAGCAGACTCCGCCCGTCGAGCGCCAGCAGGTCGAACGCGACCAGCATCGCGGGCGTCGTCTCCGCCAGCACCGCGACCCGGCTGGCCGCGGGGTGGATGCGCTGGCTGAGCAGCTCCCAGTCGAGCCGCTGCGCACCCGGGGCGCCGGTCGCGACTACGATCTCGCCGTCGAGGACGCAACCGTCCGGCAGGAGCCGCAGGAACGCCTCGACCAGCTCCGGGAAGTACCGCGTCAACGGCTTCGAGCCGCGGCTGCCGATCCGGCACTCGCCCCCGGCGACCGAGACGATCGCCCGGAAGCCGTCCCACTTCGGCTCGTAGGAGTAGCCGCCGGCGACGGCGTCCTGCGCCGGCACCGCCGCCACCGCCTTGGCGAGCATCGGGGCGAGCGGGAGCGCGAACGGGAGGTCCATGCCCCGATCATCCCCGGACTCGTCGCGGGCCGCACCCCCGTCGCGCGCTCCCGGAGCGCCGTGGGATTCGCAGCCGCCTCGACGGTTCGAGGCGTAGCGTTCCCGCCCATGAGCACCAACTGGAAGCGCTGGACGCCCGTCGCCGTCGTCCCCGCGGTCGTCGTCGCAGCGGCCGTCGCCCTCCCCCTCTCCGCCACTGCCGCGGGAGACCTCCCCGAGAGGTCGGCCGCAGACCTCCTCGCCTTCGTCGCCCAGAGCGAGACGACCGCGTTCTCCGGAGAGATCCAGCAGACCTCCGACCTCGGGCTGCCGGACCTCTCGGGGCTCGCGACCACGGCACCCACCGCAGCCGACGCCTCCGCGACGAACGCCCTGGTCGAGTTCGCCACCGGATCCCACCAGGCGCGCGTCTACGTCGATGCCGAGCAGGGCGTGCGCTTCCAGGTGCTCGACCGCCTCGCCGAGCGCGACGTGATCGCCACCCCCGGCGGGGGCGTCTGGGTCTACGACTCGAACGCGAACTCCGCCACGCACGTCCTTCCGCCGGACGGCGCCGCACCCTCCCCGGACGCCCCCGCCGAGCAGGCTCCGGTCGACGGCGTGCTGACTCCCTCGGCCGCCGCTGAGCGCCTGCTCTCCTCGATCGACCCGACCACCTCGGTCGCCGTCGGCTCCGATGTGCGCGTCGCCGGGCGCGACGCCTACGAGCTGGTGCTGACGCCGCGGGACAGCACCACCCTGGTCGGCTCCGCCACCGTCTCGGTCGACGGCGAGACCGGTCTCCCGCTCGGCGTCGCCGTGACCGCCAGGGGCGCGACCGCTCCCGCCTTCAGCATCGCCTACACGAGCATCGACCTCTCCACCCCGGATGCCTCGCTCTTCTCGTTCACGCCGCCTGCGGGCGCCGAAGTGATCGAGCAGGGTGCGCCCGAGCAGGGCACGACCGACGCGCCGACCCCCGCTCCCGATGCTCCCGTCGACACGAACCGCGAAGACGTCACCACGACCGGCACCGGCTGGGGCACGATCGTCGAGCTCCCCGCCGGAGACCCTGGAGCGCTCGGCCCACTCGAGGCCGTCACCACGCCCACCGAGGGCGGCCGGGTGCTCTCGTCCGCACTGGTGACCGTCCTCCTCACCGACGACGGGCGCGTGCTCGCCGGCTCCGTCCCGGTCGAGGCCCTGCGCGACGCGGCTGCCGCTCGGTGACGACGGCCGGGCTCGCCGTCGAGACCCGCGGCCTGACCAAGCGCTTCGGCCGTCAGGAGGCGGTCTCCGCGCTCGATCTCGTGGTTCCGAGCGGAGCCGTCTTCGGCTTCCTCGGGCCCAACGGCTCGGGCAAGACGACGACCATCCGGATGCTGCTCGGGCTGGCCGCGCCCACCGAGGGGACCATCACGGTTCTGGGTTCTGCGATGCCCCGCCGCTCGGCCGAGGTCCTGCCACGGGTCGGCGCCCTCGTCGAAGGCCCGGGCTTCTACCCGTTCCTCACGGGAGTCGCGAACCTGCGCCGCTTCGACGCCGCCGAGCCCGGAACCTCTTCTCGCACGCGCGATGCGCGGGCGACGGAGGCGCTCGCCCGCGTGGGACTCTCGGCCGCCGGTCGCAAGAAAGTCGGCTCCTACTCCCTCGGCATGAAGCAGCGGCTCGGCATTGCCGTCGCCCTGCTTTCCCCGCGCGAGCTGATCGTGCTCGACGAGCCGACCAACGGACTCGATCCGCAGGGAACGCGGGAGGTCCGCTCCCTCGTGCGCGGGTTGAACGAGGACGGCACGACTGTGCTGGTCTCGAGCCACCTCCTCGCCGAGATCGAGCAGATCTGCACGCACGCCGCCGTGATGCGCACGGGCCGTCTGGTCGCGCAGGGCGGCCTCGACGAGCTCCGGGGCGTCGCCGCCTCGGTCGAGCTGGTCACGCCCGATCCCGAGCGCGCCCTCGCCGCCCTCGCCGGCCGCGGCCTCGAGCCGCGCACCGCTCCGGGGCCGCACCCGGCCGACCCGCCGCTGGTCGTCGCCGCGCTGCCTCCCGGGCTGGCGCCGGAGGCGCTGGTCTCGGCGCTCGTCGCGGCCGAGGTGCGTGTGCGCGGCTTCGCGGTGCGCCGCCCCTCCCTCGAGGAGCGCTTCGTCGAGCTGACCGGCGAGGGCTTCGATGTCGAGCGCTGACGCGGCGGTGCGCCGCCGCACCGGGGTCGGCCCCCTGCTGCTCTCGGAGCTCGCCCTGCTCTTCGGCCGCCGCCGCACGTGGGCCCTGCTGGCCGCACTCGCGGCGATCCCGATCCTCCTGTCCGTCGCAGTGCGGCTGTCCGGAGGCGGGGGCGCCGGCCCGGTCTTCGTCAGCGCCATTGCGGGCAACGGGCTCTTCGCCGGTTTCGCGGCGATCACCGTCGCCGTGCCCCTGTTCCTGCCGTTGACCGTCGGAGTCGTCTCGGGCGACGCGATCGCGGGGGAGGCCTCGCTCGGCACGCTGCGCTACCTCCTGGTGACCCCTGTCGGTCGAGTGCGGCTGCTCGCGGTCAAGTTCATCGCCTCCGTCGCCTTCTGCCTGGCGGCGGCGCTGACGGTGATGATCGTCGGCATCCTGATCGGGCTGGTGCTCTTCCCCGCGGGGCCGGTGACCCTCCTCTCGGGCAGCACTGTGCCGCTCGTCGACGCGATCGGTCGGGCGCTGGTGATCGCGGTCTACGCGGCGCTCTCGCTGGTCGCTCTCGTCGCCGTCGGGCTTTTCTTCTCGACGCTGACCGACGTTCCGGTGGGGGCGATGGCGGCGACCGTCGTCGTCTCGATCGCGTCGCAGATCGTCGGGTCGCTCTCGCAGCTCGATGCTCTGCACCCGTTCCTGCTGACCGACCGCTGGTTCGACTTCGCCGATCTGCTGCGCGATCCGATCGCATGGAGTTCGTTCGGCGAGAACGCCCTCCTGCAGCTCGCCTACGTCGCCGTCTTCGGCTCGCTCGCCATCGGGCGCTTCACCACCCGCGACATCCTCTCCTGAGCCGCGTCACCTCCCGTCGGCCCCTGCGACGACGGCCGGCCGCCCCTCCCGCTGAGCGGTCGAGGTGGCCGGCCGAGGGACCGCGCGATCAGTCCTGCGGAGTGACCCCGAAGCTCACGCCGCCGCCCTCGTCCACCTGGGCGTCGAGCACCTTGTCGCCGAGGGCGACGGAGGCGGCGACGTCGAGGAAGACGCGCGCTCCGTCCTTCTCGACGACGGCGTCCGTCGTCTCGGGGGCCGCCGCGACGGCGACCGCGAAGTTGCGGGCGTCGAGGTCGGTGCCGCTGATGCGCAGGCCGCCCTCGACGGGGGTCTCGGTCTGTCCGGTGATGGTCTTGACGACGGTGCTGGCGTTGTCGGTGAGCGTGAGCATCGGGTCGTTCCTTCCGTCCGTGGTCGATGAGGGGGCAACGTTGCCGAGAACCGTTCCCGTCCTCAAGGCACCCCGGCGGATGTGGAGGGGATGCACACCCGGGCGCCGCCCCGCTCCGCCGGCCGCTCCCGCTCCGCCTGCCACACTGAGCGGATGCACCCCGCCGACTCCTGCCCGTGCGGAAGCCGTCGGCACTACGCCGACTGCTGCCGTCCCGCCCACCTCGGCGAGGAGCCCTCCCCGACCGCGGAGCGCCTGATGCGCAGCCGCTTCAGCGCCAACGTGCTCGGCAGCGCGCCCTACCTGCTGGCCAGCTGGCACCCCTCGACCCGGCCCTCTCGCATCGACCTCGACGACGACGTGCGCTGGCGCCGCCTCCAGATCGTCGACACGGTGGGCGGAGGTGAGGGCGATGAGGAGGGGCTCGTCGAGTTCCGCGCCTCCTACCACTCGCCCGCCGGGGCCGGTCTGGTCCACGAGCGGAGCCGTTTCGTGCGCGAGACCGGGCGCTGGCTCTACCTCGACGGCGAAATGCTCGGCGACGGGTCGTGAGCCCCTGAGCCGTCCTAGTCTGGGAGGCATGGCCAAGGACTTCCTCCGGGCGGACGACGCGTCGCGCTACGAGCTCCATCTCGACGGCGCCCTCGTGGGAGTGCTCGACTACCGCGAGAACGAGGCGAGCGTCTCACTCGTGCGCTCCTTCACCACTCCGCCGTTCCGCGGCCGCGGGTTCGCCGGCGAGCTCGTCGCCTTCGCTGTGGACGACGTGGAGGCGCGCGGTGGACGGGCGATCGTGCCGATGTGCTGGTACGTCGGCCAGTGGTTCGACCAGCATCCCGAGAAGGCGCACCTGCTGGCATCGGCCTGAGCGTCACGGCTCAGCGCCGGCGAGCCCGTCGGCGTCTCAGCGGCGGACCGCCGGCTCCACCCCGGCCAGGTCCGGGCCGAGCCCGATGTCGATCAGGCGCACCCGGCCCGCGTACGAGTCGCCGGGCGGCAGCAGCAGACCGGCCTTGATCGCCCCGAAGGTCACCGTCACGTCGGCCCGGAGGACGGTGCTGTCGGGCACCGAACCGTCGTCCGGATGGATGCCGCTCGGCAGGTCGACCGCCACGATCGCCGGGCGCTCCGCCCTCCGGCCCAGGGCGTCGAGGACGGCGGCGACCACCTCTCTGGGCCGCCCGCGCAGCGCTGGCTCCGTCGCTCCGATGCCGAGGATCCCGTCGACGATCACGTCCGAGCGCGCGATCGCGGCGGCGAGAGCACTGGTGTCGCCGTCGGGCACTCGTGCGCAGCCCTCGTCCAGGGCGACGGCGAGGCCGCCGCGGTGCGCGCGCTCTGCGGCGAGAACGAGGGTCACGTCGATCCCGGAGGCGGCCAGCTCCGCCGCTGCGTAGAGTGCGTCGCCGCCGTTGTCGCCGGGGCCCACGAGGACGAGCACCGTGCCGGGCGCCGAGTGGTCGCGCCGTCCGGCGAGGATCAGCCGCAGCTCGCGGGCGAGACCGCCGGCCGCCCGCTGCATCAGCGGCTCGCGGCGGGCGAGGTGCGGTGCCTCCGCTGCCCGCACCTGCGCGGACGTGTATCCCTCGACCATGGGTCCACTGTGCGCTCGGCGCGCGTCGGGTGCAAGGGGCGTCAGGTCTCCTGGACCGCGCGGTCCGCCTCCTCGACGATCGCCCGCATGGCCGCCTCGGCCTCCTCACCGTCGCCGGCCGCGATCGCCGCGGCGACCGCCCGGTGCAGGCGCACCGCTGTCGAGTCGGCCTCCCGGGGCATCAGCGCGTTCCGGGTCCGCCCCGCGAGCACCTCGGCGACGAGGTCGCCGAGCTGGGCGAGCATGCGGTTGCCGGAGGCGTCCAGCAGAGCACGGTGGAACGCCGTGTCGGCGGCGAGGTACGCGGCCTGGTCGGCGGCGCGCGACTGCTGCGCGAGCGTCTCTCCCGCGTGCGTGAGCGTCCGTCGTTGCTCGGGAGTCGCGTGCGTCGCGGCGAGGCGGGCTGCGAGCGGCTCGATTCCCAGCCTCAGCTCGCTCAGCTGGTGGAGCTGCCGGCGGCGGTCCGGTCCGTCCAGCCCCCAGGCGACCACGCGGGTGTCGAGCGCGTTCCAGTGCTCCGGAGGCTGCACCCGCGTCCCTGCGCGCCGCCGCGAGGTGACCAGGCCCAGCGTCTCGAGGACGCGCACGGCCTCGCGCATCACGGAGCGCGAGACTCCGCGGCGCTCGGCCCGCTCGTCGGCGCTGAACGTGCTCCCGGGCGCCAGCTCGCCGCGGACGATCTGGGAGCCGAGCTCGTCCAGGACCGAGAGGTGCAGCGAGGGCGGCGGCGCGGGCATGCGGTCATCCTGCCATCGGCGGGGGTCGCGCCGCCGACGATCTTCGGGCATGATCGGGGCACGCAGGTTATGTCGGACAAAAGCAGCACTGCTGTCCGCTGACCGCCGCACCGATCAAGGACGCTCATGACATCGACCCTCACCGCTCTCCGCGCCGCCGCAGGCGAGGAGGCAGCGGCCACCGCTCCGCAGGGACAGCTGATCCTCGCCGCGATCCTCGGCATCGCCGTGATCGTCGTGCTGATCACCTGGCTCAAACTGCATCCGTTCGTCTCGCTCCTGATCGGCGCTCTCACGACCGGCCTCGTCGGCGGCATGGCCGCCTCCGACGCGGTCGCGAGCTTCGCCCTGGGCTTCGGCAACACGATGGGCGGTGTCGGCATCCTGATCGGCCTCGGGGCGATGTACGGCAAGCTCCTCGCCGACTCCGGAGGCGCCGACCGCATCGTCGACACCCTCGTCGCCCGCTCCAGCGTCCGCGCGCTGCCCTGGGTGATGGGCTTCGTCGGCGCGCTGATCGGCCTGCCGATGTTCTTCGAGGTCGGCCTGGTGCTCCTGATCCCCGTCGTGATCCTCGTGGCGAGACGGAGCGGCCTGCCATTGATGAAGGTCGCGATCCCGACGCTCGCCGGCCTCTCGGTGATGCACGGCCTCGTTCCGCCGCACCCGGGGCCGCTGGTCGCGATCGACGCGCTCGGCGCGAACCTCGGGGTGACCCTCGCCTTCGGAGTCCTGGTCGCCATCCCGACGGTGGTCGTCGCCGGCCCGCTCTTCGGCCGGCTGGCCGCGCGCTGGGCGCCGGTCGAGACGCCTCCGCTCTTCGGAGAGGGAGCGGGGGAGACCCGCGAGCACCGCCCCGGGTTCGTCGTCGCGGTCGTCAGCATCCTGCTCCCGGTGGTGCTGATGCTCGGCAAGGCCGTCGCCGACATCGCCGCCCCCGGATCCACCGACGCGTGGAAGGGTGCCCTCGACTTCCTCGGCACCCCGACCATCGCGCTCGGCATCGCGCTGCTCGCAGGCCTCGTGCTCCTCGGCCGCGGCGGCCGGATGGACCGTGCCGAGCTGCAGGCCTCGCTCTCGAGCTCGCTCCCGCCGATCGCAGGCATCCTGCTCATCGTCGGCGCGGGCGGAGGCTTCAAGCAGGTCCTCGTCGACACGGGCATCGGCGATGTGGTCGCCCAGCTGGCCGAGGGCAGCGGGGCCTCGGCGCTTCTGCTGGCGTGGCTGGTCGCGGTCGTGATCCGCATCGCGACGGGCTCGGCGACGGTCGCGACGGTGACGGCGGCCGGGATCCTCCAGCCGCTGACCGAGTCGATGGACGGTCCGATGGTCGCGCTGATGGTGCTCGCGATCGGCGCCGGTTCCGTGTTCCTCTCGCACGTCAACGACGCCGGCTTCTGGCTGGTGAAGGAGTACCTCGGACTCAGCATCGGCCAGACCCTCAAGACCTGGACCGTGATGGAGTGCCTGGTCTCGGTGACCGGCCTCGCCGGTGTCCTCGTGATCGGTCTCTTCGTAGGAGGTATCTGATGACCGCTCTGCCCACCGTCCCCGTCCGCGTCGTCGTCGTCATGGGCGTCTCCGGCAGTGGCAAGTCGACAGTCGCGTCGCTCCTGGCTGAGCGGCTCGGCTGGGAGTTCCTCGAGGGGGACGACCTGCATCCGCAGGCGAACGTCGACACGATGCACGCCGGGGTCCCGCTCACCGACGAGGACCGCGCGCCGTGGCTCGCCGAGATCGCCCGGGTGGTCGATGAGCGCGTCACGGCCGGGCGCCCGGTCGTCGTGACCTGTTCGGCTCTGCGCCGCCGCTACCGCGACGTCCTGCGCCGCGACGACCTAGTCTTCGCCCACCTCGCTGGCTCCCGCGACCGCATCGGCGAGCACCTCGCCTCCCGCGTCGGGCACTTCATGCCGACGACGCTTCTCGACTCGCAGTTCGACGCGCTCGAGCCGCTCGACGACGACGAGTTCCACGTCCTGGTCGACGTGGGGCGCGCGCCCGACGAGGAGATCACCGAGATCCTCGACCGGCTCGGCCTCGCCCCGGCCGGCGCCTCACCGCAGGGCGTCTAGCAGGCCTTTCCTGGCGAGGGCGCTCTGCCGGGAATCGCGAGGCTCACCCCGGCCGGGCCACCGCTCCGCGGACCTGCAGCCGGCGCCGAACTGCAGCTGGTGCGGGGCACTGCAGCTAGTGCAGGAGCGACTCCACCGGCGTCGCAGGCAGGTCGAAGGCGGCCGCGACGGAGGCGCTGGTCACCTGCCCGTCGTGTGTGCTGAGTCCGCGGGCCAGCGCGGGATCGGCGGCGAGTGCCGCCTCCCAGCCGCGATCGGCCAGAGCGATCGCGTACGGGAGCGTCGCGTTGGTGAGCGCGCGGGTCGAGGTCTCGGGCACGGCTCCCGGCATGTTGGCGACGCAGTAGTAGACGCTGTCGTGCACGGCGAAGACGGGGTCGTCGTGCGTCGTCGGGCGCGAGCCCTCGAAGCAGCCGCCCTGGTCGATGGCGATGTCGACGAGCACCGAGCCCGCCTTCATCGACGCGACCATCTCGTCGGTGACGAGCTTGGGCGCCTTCGCGCCGGGGATCAGGACCGAGCCGATGACGAGGTCGGCGTCGGCGAGCTGCGCCGCGATCTCGTAGGCCGAGGAGGCGCGGGTCTGGATCGCCCCCTGGAACCGGTTCTCGAGCTCGCCGAGGCGGGGGAGGGAAAGGTCGACGATCGTCACATCGGCGCCGAGCCCGAGCGCGTTGGCCGCCGCATGCTCGCCGGCGACGCCGCCTCCGATCACGACGACTTTCGCCTTGGGGGTACCGGGCACGCCGCCCAGGAGGGTTCCGCGACCTCCGGTGGCGCTCATCATGTGGTAGGCGCCGACCGTGATCGAGAGCCGGCCCGCGACCTCGCTCATCGGCGACAGCAGCGGGAGCCGGCGGTCGGCGAGCTGGACCGTCTCGTAGGCGATGGCGGTCGTCCCCGCGCGCAGCAGAGCGTCGGTGCAGGGGCGCGAGGCGGCGAGGTGCAGGTAGGTGAAGAGCACCTGGCCGCGCCGCATCCGCGGGTACTCGGCCTCGATCGGCTCCTTCACCTTGAGCACCAGATCGGCCTCGCCCCAGACCTCGTCCGGCTCGGTCGCGATGCGCGCGCCGGCCGCCGCGAAGTCCTCGTCGCGGACCCGCGAGCCGTGGCCCGCCCCCGCCTCGACGAGCACCTCGTGCCCCCGGCGGACCAGCTCGTGCACACCGGCCGGTGTGGCGGCGACACGGTTCTCGTTGTTCTTGATCTCGGTGGGGATCCCGACGCGCACGGCGGCTCCTTCGCTGCGGCCCGAGGGCGGGCGGTGGACGCCGATCCTGCGCCGGCACTGCTCCTATCGTGCAAAGATCGTCTCCTGTGCGGGGGTTTTCCGCATGATCGATCAGCAGGCCGCGATCCTTCCGCAGAAGCCGCGGCTCAGGAGGAGAGCGGGCGCATGCGACCGAAGGATCTGCACGACCTCGACGACCTCGATCCGGTCGACCGCACGCTGGTGCGCCTGCTCCGGGCCGATGCGCGCACCCCCAACAGCCGCCTCGCCGAGCGGGCGGGGATCGCTCCGTCGACCTGCGTCACCCGCGTTCGCGCTCTGGTCGAGCGCGGCGTCATCACCGGCTTCACCGCCGAACTCGACCCGGCCGCTCTCGGACTGACGCTGCAGGCGCTCATCAGCGTGAACATCCGCGTCGGGCAGCGGCAGGCGATCACCCGGTTCGCGGAGGAGATCCGCGCCCTCCCCGAAGTGGTGCAGCTGTTCTTCCTGGGCGGATCCGAGGACTTCATGATCCACGTCGCCGTCCGCGACTCGAACGACGTGCGCGACTTCGTGGTCTCGAACCTCTCGGCGCACCCGGCGGTCGCCTCCACGCGGACCAGCCTGGTGTTCGATCACCACCGCAAGGGTCCGGCGGTCCCGGAGTAGCGGCTGGGCGGAGTCAGTGCGCCCCGGGGGTCAGGTCTCCGCCGCCGCGCCGCGTCAGGCTGGGAATGCGCGCGGCGAGTCCGGGGATCGCCTCCTCGGCGATCGAGATCTTCGTGTCGCGCAGGCGCTGGCGCAGCAGGGCCTCGACGTCCTCCTCCGGCCGCAGCTCGGCGTCGCCGGCGACCTGCAGCAGGACTCCGCGCAGCTTCTCGTCGAGCTGCGCGTCGTCGCTGCCGTGCTGGATCGGGTGGTCCTGGGATGCGTTCGTCATGCCCTCATGCTGGCACTCGCGCGAGCCGGCCGAGAGGACTTGCGCCGGCGCCGCACGGCAGGATGAGGGCATGCCCTTCACCCGCGCCGAGCTCGCCTCCTTCCGGGACCGCACGGTCGAGGATCTGCTCGGTGACGAGGTCCGCCTCCTCTTCGTGGGCATCAATCCCGGCCTCTGGACGGCCGCGACCGGCGCCCACTTCGCGCACCCCGGCAACCGCTTCTACCCGGCGCTCGTCGCCGCGGGCATCCTCGAACATCCGCTGCGGGTCTCGGAGGGGATGAGCGCGACCGACCGCCAGGCCCTCGTCTCGCGAGGGATCGGCATCACGAACCTCGCCTCCCGAGCCACGGCTCGGGCCGACGAACTGACGACCGGGGAGCTGCGAGCCGGAGCCGGGCGCCTCGTGGCCACCGTCGAGCGCGTCCGTCCCGCCGCCGTCGCGATGGTCGGCATCACCGCCTACCGGGCCGCCTTCGGCCGGCGCGACGCGAAGCAGGGCCGTCAGGAGGAGGACATCGCCGGTGTTCCGCTCTGGGTCCTGCCGAACCCGAGCGGCCTGAACGCCCACGACAGCGTCGCGTCCCTCGGGCGCGCGTACCGGGAGCCGGCGATCGCCGCCGGACTCGTCGCCGAGGTCCCGGAGGAATAGCCGTCCGTCGCCGGAGGTTGCAGAGATCTATGAGTATGCATGAAGTGAAGTTCGGCGTCGACACGTTCGGAGACGTCACGGCCAGCCCCGACGGCAGCCTCCTGCCGCACGGCCAGGTGCTCCGCGACGTCGTCGAGGAGGGCGTGCTGGCGGACTCCGTCGGCATCGACTTCTTCGGGATCGGCGAGCACCACCGAGCCGACTTCGCCGTCAGCGCACCCGACGTCGTGCTCGCCGCCATCGCCGCCCGCACCGAGCGGATCCACCTCGGTTCCGCAGTGACCGTCCTCTCCTCCGACGACCCGGTGCGGGTCTACCAGCGTTTCGCCACCCTCGACGGGCTCTCCGGCGGTCGCGCCGAGGTCATCCTCGGCCGCGGCTCCTTCACCGAGTCCTTCCCCCTTTTCGGCTACGACCTCACGCAGTACGAGGTCCTCTTCGAGGAGAAACTCGAGCTCTTCCACGCTCTGATCCAGGGCGGCCCTGTCACGTGGCAGGGCACCACCCGCCCCGCGCTGACCGAGCAGCGCGTCTTCCCGACGGTCGAGAACGGGCACCTGCGCACGTGGGTCGGCGTCGGCGGCAGCCCCGAATCCGTCGTCCGCGCTGCGCGCCACGGCTTCCCGCTGGTGCTCGCGATCATCGGCGGCTCGCCCGCCCGCTTCCGTCCCTACGTCGATCTCTTCGGACGCGCGCTCGACCAGCTGGAGCAGCCCCGCCTCCCCGTCGCCGTGCACTCGCCGGGCTTCGTCGCCGAGACCGACGAGGAGGCGCGCGAGCTCTACTACCCGCACCACAGGGCGATGATGGACGCCATCGGCCGCGAGCGCGGCTGGTCGCCGATGACGCGCGAGCGCTTCGACGAGGAGTCGGGCCCCGACGGGGCGATCCACCTCGGATCGCCCGAGACGGTCGCCCGCAAGATCGCGGGCACCGTCTCTGCGCTGGGCATCGACCGCTTCGACCTGAAGTACAGCGCGGGCACGCTGCCGCACTCGGCGATCATGCGCGCGATCGAGCTCTACGGCACGCAGGTGATCCCGCGCGTGCGCGAGCTGCTCGCGCGCGCCTGAGCGCCGGGTCCAGGCGCCCCGGATTCCGAGCCTGCACCGTGCCCGCTCCCATCGAGCGCTCGGCCGTCGTCGATACACTCGGAGGTCCCTCCGCCCCGACCCTCCCGGAAGCCCATGCCCGACAGCCACGCCGCCCGCACCCCCTACGAGGTGCTGGGCGTCGCCGCCACGGCGTCCGACGACGAGCTGCGCCGGGCCTACCGTCGGCTCCTGCGCGAGACGCACCCCGACACCGGAGGCGACGCCGCCTCCTTCCACGAGGTGCAGCTCGCCTGGGAGAGGATCGGCAGTGCCTCCGCTCGCAGCGACTACGACCGGGGCGCTCCCGCTCCCGGTACCGCCTCGCCGCAGTCGCCGTACACGGGCTCGCCCCGCCCGCCGACCGCCTCCGCCGTGCGCGCCCGCTCCTACGGCCACCCCGGCGGCGCCGCTCGCGAGCACTACCTGCGTCTCGTCCGCGAGTGGCTGGGCCGTGGAGTCGCGACCGATGATCCGTTCGACCCGGCGATCGTCCGCTCCGCCCCGCGGGAGGTGCGCTCGTGGCTCGCGAAGGCGCAGGCCGAGGAGGCGACAGCCGCGCTCGTCGGCGCCCTCGGCATCGCCTACACGATCTGGAACGACGTGGCCGTGGGCGACGGCGGCCTCAAGATCGACCATCTCGTTCTCGGCCCGGCCGGGCTGCTCGCGCTCACCTCGGCCGACTGGGGCGATCCCGTCCGCGTCCGCAAGGGCGAGATCGTGGGCGCGGGCATCGCCGAGGACGAGAAGCCGATCGCCGTGCTCGCGAAGGCCGCGCGCCGGCTCGGCCGCGAGCTCGGCGTGCGATTCTCAGCGAGCGTGGTCGTCGTCCCGGACGAGGCGCTGGAGCAGCCGTTCGAGCAGGTGGAGCGCGGCCGGCACCAGGGCGCGGTCGTCATCCGCCGCTCGCTGCTGCCGCAGCTGCTCCGCTCCGGCACCGACGACCCGCGTCTCGGCGGATACGGCGAGTCGTTCGAGGTGCGCACCCGCGTGCAGAACCGCATCCGCTTCGTCTGATCCGCTCTGCTAGCCGCCGACCGCGACCGGGGCAAGGGGTTAGCGCGCCCGCCGCCCGCGGATCACGATGGGGAGGTGCCCCACCCGGGCATCCCACGACGACGAGCGGAACGAGGACGGACGATGGCGAGATTCGGCTACACCCTGATGACCGAGCAGAGCGGGCCCAAGCAGCTGGTCGGCTACGCGGTCGACGCCGAGAGGCTCGGCTTCGATTTCGCGGTCTCGAGCGACCACTTCTCGCCCTGGCTGACCGAGCAGGGGCACGCCTCCTACGCCTGGACGCTGCTGGGCGCGGTCGCCCAGGCGACATCGACCATCGACCTGACCACCTACGTCACGGCGCCGACCATCCGCTACCACCCGGCGGTCGTCGCCCAGAAGGCCGCGACGCTCGCGATCCTCTCGGACGACCGCTTCACCCTCGGCCTCGGCTCGGGCGAGAACCTCAACGAGCACGTCGTCGGTGAGGGCTGGCCCTCGGTCGCCGTCCGGCAGGACATGCTCGAGGAGGCCGTGCACCTGATCCGCGAGCTGCACACCGGCGAGCTGGTGACCTGGGAGGGCGAGTACTTCCGAGTCGATTCCGCGCGGATCTGGGACCTGCCGGACACACCGGTCGAGATCGGCCTGGCCGTCTCCGGCCAGAAGTCGATCGAGCGCTTCGCCCCGATCGGCGACCACCTGATCACCACCGATCCCGATCCCGAGCTCATCGCGCAATGGACTGCGGTCCGCGGCGCCGACGCTGCCCCCTCGCGCACGATCGGGCAGATCCCGATCTGCTGGGCTCCTGACCGGGAGCGGGGAGTGACCCTCGCGCACGAGCAGTTCCGCTGGTTCGCCGGCGGCTGGGCCGTCAACTCCGATCTGCCCACGCCGGCGGGCTTCGCGGGGGCGAGCCAGTTCGTCCGTCCGGAGGACGTCGCCGAGCAGATCGCCTGCGGCCCCGATCTCGACGAGCTCGCGCAGAGCGTCGTGCCCTACCTCGAGGCGGGCTTCACCGACATCGCGCTGGTCCAGGTCGGCGACGAGCTTCAGCAGCGCTTCCTCGACGAGGCGGCGGAGGGGCTGCTCGAGCGCCTGCGCGCGCTCGCGCCGTGACCGGGCCCGGTCAGAATCCGCGGAGCCGCTCGATGTCGCGACGATCGCGCTTCGTTGGGCGCCCGGCGCCGCGGTCGCGGGCGATCACGGCCGGAGCCGACTCGCGCGTCGGGGGCGGCGGCGTCCTGTCCTCGACGCACTCGGCGGCGACCGGCGCACCCACCCGCTTGACCACGAGTCCGCGCACGACGAGGTCGCGGTCGAACCCGCCGATCCTCGCGCGCACCTCGTCGCCGACCCGCACCGTCTGCGCCGCCTTCGCGCGCTCACCGTTCACGCGCACGTGGCCGGCCCGCGCCGCCGCGGTCGCCGCCGAGCGCGTCTTGTACACGCGGACAGCCCACAGCCAGGCGTCCACCCGCACGGTACCGGTCACCGGGATCTGCATCCCGACAGTCTACGAAACGGCGCCCGCTCGCCACTCACCTGCGGCCCCTCAACGGCCGCCGACCAGGAGGTTCCCATGACCCGAGACAACAGCATCTACTCCGGGACGAACGATCCCCGCGGGGACGACGCGATCCGCAGCGGCGACAGCCGGATGGCGGCCGCGAACGAGAACTCCGGAGCGGGCGGCACCCGCTCCGACGTCGGGATGAGCACCACGAGCGGAGTGGGCACCGGCGTCCCGACGCGCGGAGCACCGCCGCACAGCGGCTCGCCGTCCGAGCCGCGTCCCACCGGGTTCCCGCACGCCGGCCTCGAGTTCGCACTCGTCCCGTCGGGCCATGAGGAGTGGCGGATCGAGCATCCGGACGGCCGCACGGTCGGCGTGCTGGCGATCATCTCCCACGCGGGCGAGGAGGCGGAGGCGGTCTTCGTGACGCGTCGTGCCGGCTCCGAGGACGCGGTCGCCGAAGGCACCGACTGGCGGGGCCTCGTCTCCGCGGTCATCAACGACGAGGCCGCCGACCAGCGCGGCCCCGTGCAGATCGATCCGACCGTCGAGCACGTCCGCGGCGGCCTGATCACGCGAGGGCCCGCCGACTGACACCGTCCGCCCTCGGGATGACGCTGACGAGCTGCCGCGTGCGCTCCTCGCGCGGCGTCTCGCGGGCCGGATGCCTCGCTCAGCGCGCGAGGAGCGCCGCGTTGATGCGGGCCGACAGCTCCACGTCGATGCGGCGGTCTGTGCCGTCGACCGCGCGGATGGGAGCGGCGTTGCGCGCGCTCGACACCAGCCACGCCGCAGCCGCCGCCTCGAGGTCCGGCGCGCGCACGGGGCGCACCGCCGAACGGAGCCCAAGGACCGGAGCGAGCTCGAACAGGTCGCCCTGCGTCGTGCCCGGCAGGAGACCGAGACTCGGCGGAGGAGTCACCAGCTCGTCGCCGACGAGCAGGACCAGGTTCGCGCTCGGTCCCTCGAGCAAATACCCGTCGGTCGAGACGAAGACAGCGTCGTCCGCGCCGCGCCGGGCCGCCTCCCGCGAGGCCGCGCGGTTGACCGCATAGGAGAGCGTCTTCGCCCCCACGAGCAGCCAGGGCGAGGTCTGCTGCACGTCCGATCGAAGCCCTCGGTCGAGGAGCACCACCCGCACACCCTCGCGCCGAGCCGGCCCGAAATCGGGGCTCGTCTGCACGAACACCACGCCGGTCGGGCGTCCGTCGCCCTCCACTCCGCGGGTGAGGATCGTCTTCAGCATCGCCTCCGCGACCCGCGGATGCGCTGCGGCGGCGGCGTGGATCGCGTCGAGCCAGGCAGGGCGATCCGGGCGCGGGAGATCAAGCATCCGCGCCGAACGCTCGAAGCGGTCGAGGTGCGCGTCGAGCGCCTGGAGCCGACCGTCGACGAGGTTGATCGTCTCGAAGATCCCGTCTCCACGGGTGAAGCCGAGGTCGGTCACCTTGAGGCCGGTCCGCCCGCTCGGTTCGACCCGGTGCCGCGGGCTCCCGGGATGACGGCCCTCCGCGTCGAGGGAGGGTCTGTCGAGGACGACGAGGGTCTCAGCGGGCATGGTCGGTTCGGTCCTTCCGGGGGCTGCGTCGCGGGGTGCGGCGCAGGAGCACGATCGTCAGCAGGGCGCCCAGGAGAGAGCCGCTGCCGTTGGAGACCAGGTCCTGCACATCCGAGACGCGGGTCGGCAGCCAGAGCAGCTGCGAGGTCTCGACCACCGCCGAGACGCCCAGGCCGATCACCGCTCCGAGCAGACGGCGGCGCGGAGGCAGCTGCGCGGCGAGGAGCGCCCCGAGCGGCACGAACAGCAGGACGTTCGCGGTGAACTCGGCGACGTCGAAGTCGAACCAGCCCGTCAGCGGGGTGGAGCCGAGGAACGCGATGATCCCGCGGATCACGCTGTTCGGCTCGCCCGGTGGGTACGGCGCGGGAGTCAGGGTGATCAGGGCGATCACCGCGAGCCACACGAGCGTCGCAAGGGGGAGCAGTCTCGAGCGGCGCATCGTCCGATTCTGCCAGCCTGCGGGCGTCGGGTGCGGCGCGCCCGGTGTGGGAGGCTGGAGGGCATGACCAGCGAGGACACCGGCGAGGGCGCCGTGCCCCCGCGCCCTCCGTTCAACGCCTCCCTCGGCGACGGCTGGGTCGAGGTCGGCGACGGGCGCCGCTTCTGGGGCCGCTTCGGGGCCGCAGGCCTCCTGCTGCGCGACCCGTCCGGCCGCGTCCTCCTCCAGCACCGCGTGAGCTGGAGCCACTTCGGCGACACGTGGGGCCTGCCCGGCGGTGCACGTCATCCCGAGGAGTCGGCGTTCGAGGCAGCCCTCCGCGAATCGGAGGAGGAGGCGGGCGTGCCCGCGGAGCTGATCCTGCCCGTCCTCTCCAGCGTCGTCACGATCGGCCCGTGGAGCTACTCCACGGTGCTGGCCGAGGCCCGCGAGCACTTCACCCCCCGCATCAGCGACGCCGAGAGCACGGAGCTGCGCTGGGTCGCACCCGAGGACGTCAACTCCCTCCCTCTGCACCCGGGGTTCGGCGCCGCGTGGCCGGGTCTGCGCGCGCTGGGCTCGTCCGTGCCGGTTCTCGTCGTGGATGCTGCGAACGTGGTGGGCTCGCGCCCCGACGGCTGGTGGCGGGATCGCGCCGGCGCCGCCGAGCGCCTCCTCGCCGCTCTCGCCCGCGTGGCGGTCGTTGGGCTCCCCGGCCGGCTGCTGGGGATCGACGCCGACAGAGTGTGGCCGTGCATCGCGGTGGTGCTGGAGGGAGCGGCGCGGGCCGCCGACACCGCCACCGCGGTGGCCGCCGCGCCGGCCGGACGCCTGGCTGTCCACTCCGCCGAGGCCTCGGGCGACGACGCGATCGTCCACCTCGTCGGTGGCCGGGAGTCGTCGGTCGTCGTCACGGCCGACCGCGGCCTCGTCGCGCGCGTCGAGGCCCTCGGCGCCGTCGCCGTCGGCCCGCGCTCGCTGCTCGACGTCCTCGACGCCGCCCGGGAATAGGCCGCGGAGGAGCCCGGTTGCATCCCGCATGGCTACGACTGCGATGACCCTCGACTCCCACGACCGGACGATCGCCGACGGCATCGTCCTGATCGACTTCTGGGCCGACTGGTGCGGCCCCTGCAAGCAGTTCGCTCCCGTCTTCGAGGCGACGAGCGAGAAGAACGCCGACATTACCTTCGCGAAGGTCGACACGGAGGACCAGCAGCAGCTCGCCGCGAGCTACGGCATCTCCTCCATACCGACCCTCGTCGTCTACCGCGACGGCATCCCGCTGATGGCCCAGCCCGGCGCGCTGCCGGCTCCGGCCCTCGACAACCTGATCGAGCAGGTCCGCGGCCTCGACATGGTCGAGGTGCGCCGCCAGTACGAGGAGGCGAAGGCCGCTCAGGAGGCGGGCGCCGCTCCGCAGGCGTGAACCCACCGACACACGACGGAACCCCCGGCAGCCGTGAGGCCGCCGGGGGTTCCGTCGTTCCGGGCCCAGCTCAGCCCGTGTTCTGCAGTCCAGCCGCGACGCCGTTGACCGCGAGCAGCAGCAGCCGCTGATTCTGCTCGGTCCCCGAGCCGCCCGGGTCGGTTCGCAGGGCCCGCAGAGCGCGCAGCTGGAGGAGCGAGAGCGCGTTGACGTAGGGAGTCCGCAGGCGCACGGCACGGCCCAGCACGCGGTGCCCGGTGAGGAGGCTCTCCTCGCCGGTGATCGAGAGGACCCAGCGGCGGGTGAGCTCCATCTCGTCGAGCACGAGCCCAGCCAGATCCTCACGCGAGTCGAGCGCGAGGTAGCGACGGGCGATGCCCTCGTCGGTCTTCGCGAGCGACATCTCGACGTTGTCGACCATCGTCGTGAACAGCGGCCAGGACGCGTAAGCCTCGCGGAGCAGCTCCAGATCGCCGACGGCCTCGAGCGCACTGCCGAGACCGAACCAGCCCGTCAGGTTGACGCGGGCCTGCGTCCAGGCGAAGACCCACGGGATCGCCCGCAGATCCTCGAGCGACTCGACCGAGAGTCCGCGGCGCGCGGGTCGCGAGCCGAGCGCGAGCAGGCCCACCTCCTCCTGGGGCGTGACCCGGGCGAACCAGGGCGCGAAGCCGTCGGCCTTGACCAGCTCGAAGAAGCGGCGGCGCGACTCCCTGTCCATCGTCGCGGCGACCTCTGCGAATCGCTCGGCGGCGCCCGCGTTGCGCTCGCCGACCGCGGGGGAGGAGGCGAGCAGCGTCGCTCCGGCGACCTGTTCGATGTGACGGGTCGCGATGTCCGGGTTGCCGTACCGGGCGAAGATGACCTCTCCCTGCTCGGTGAGCTTGAACCGGCCGTCGACCGACCCCGGCGGCTGCGCGAGCACGGCGCGGTTGGCCGGGCCGCCACCGCGCCCGAGAGCACCGCCGCGGCCGTGGAAGAGCGTCAGGACGATGCCCTCGTCCGCGGCCCACTTCGCAATGCGCGCCTGTGCGTCGTAGAGGGCGAGTGTCGCCGAGACCGGTCCGACGTCCTTCGACGAGTCGGAGTAGCCCAGCATCACCTCGAGGCGGTTCCCGGTCTCGGCGAGGCGTGCCTGCACCTGGGGGAGGCGGATCATCTCGGCGAGGATGTCGGTCGACGCGTCCAGATCGGCGAAGGTCTCGAACAGCGGGACGGCGTCGATGACCGGCGGGGCTCCGTCGGTCGCCGCCTCGGCGAGCTCGAACACGGTCCGCAGGTCGTCGGCCGACTGCGTGAACGAGACGATGTAGCGGCGGGCGGCCGCGGTGCCGAAGCGCTCCTGCACCTTCGCGATCGCGCGGAACACCGCGAGCACCTCGAGGCTCCGCTCGTCGAGCTCGCCGCCCTCGCGCACCGCCGCGATGGTCTCGCGGTGCACCTTCGAGTGCTGACGCACCTCGATCTCGGCGAGGTGGAAACCAAACGTCTCGAGCTGCCAGACGAAGTCCTGCAGATCGCCGTAGGCAGCGCGGACGTCGCCGGCGGCGACCAACGACTCCTGGAGCGTGCGCAGCTCGTCGAGCAGCTCCGCGGCGGAGGAGTAGGCCAGCGGCCCCTCCGACCGCGTTGCGGCGAGACGGTCGGCCGCGAACAGCAGCACGCGGCGGTGGGTCTCGTTCGGCGAGCGCTCGGCGATGACGGCGGCGAGCTCGGGCGCGCGCCGGGTGCACGAGGCCCAGAGCGCCTCGACCTCCGGCGAGGGAGGAGTGGTCGAGCCGTCGAGCGTCAATGCCCGGCCAACCCGGCGGGCGACCCGCTCCAGGCCGATGAGCACGTGCTCCGAGGCGATGTCGACGGCCTCCAGGGTCGTCTCGGCGGTCACGAACGGGTTGCCGTCGCGGTCGCCGCCGATCCAGGTGCCGAGGCGGACGAAGGCCGGTGCGACCGGAGTCCGGGTGCCCGATCCCTCGCCCAGCAGCGCGTCGTCGAGCCGGCGGTAGACGCGGGGGAGGACCGAGAAGAGCGATTCGTCGAAGACGCTCATCGCCGTGCGCACCTCGTCGAGCGGAGTCGGCTTCGACTCGCGCAGGGGCGCCGTGCGCCAGAGGGTGTCCACTTCGGCGAGCAGGCGGCGGCGGATCTCGACCAGCACGACCCCGCCCATGCGCGGGTCGTCGCGCTGCTCGAGCAGATCGCTGATGCGGCGGATGGTCGAGGCGACCGCTCGGCGGCGCGCCTCGGTGGGGTGCGCGGTGAGGACCGGGCGGAACTCGAGGCGCGAGAGGCGGTCGAAGGCCTCGTCCTCGCCGAGCTCGCCGGTGAGGCGGCGCATCGAGGCGAGGATCGAGTCCTCCGGCGACTGTGCGCCCGCATCGGCCTCGCGCCGCCGCAGCACGCGCACCCGGTGGAACTCCTCGGCCACGTTCACCAGGTGGAAGTAGCAGGTGAAGGCTCGGGCCACCTCCTCGGCGCGCTCGAGCGTCAGGGACGCGACGAACTGCTCCGCCTCGGCCATCTCGTCGGCCTCGCCGCTGTCGTAGGCGCTGATCGTCAGCGCCCGCAGCCTCTCGACGTCGTCGTAGAGCGAGAGGTCGCCGGATTCGCGGAGGACCTGGCCGAGGAGCTCGCCCAGCAGGTGGACGTCGGCCCGGATCCGCTCGTCGAGCGGTGGGGCGGTGGTCCCGTCGGCCGAGGTGGGGGCGGAGGAGGCGGGTGCTGCGGTCGCGGCGGACGCGTCGGTGAACGGAGGCACGGGAGAGACCTTAGCGGCGGTGTGTATCGAGCACATGACGCCGCCGTCACGATCCGAACTGGAATGATCGTGGGGTGACCGTGACAACCGCACCCCCCGTCCCCGCTGTCCAGACCGAGCAGGCGGCACCGCACGTCGTCGTGCTCTTCGGAGCGGTCGGCGATCTGGCCCGGCGCAAGCTGATCCCGGGGATGGCGCACCTCGCGCTCTCCTCCCTCGCCCCCGATCTGCAGATCGTCGGCACCTCGCTGGAGGAGCACGACGACGAATCGTTCCGCGCTTTCGCCAAGCTGGCCTATGACGAGTTCGGCAGCCGCTCGCTCACGTCCGCGCAGTGGGACGAGTTCGCCTCGAAGCTGCGGTACGTCCCGCAGTCCGCGGGCCCGGCCGCCCTGGCCGAGGCGGTCACCGATGCCGAGGCGGCCCTCGGCCCGGACGTCAGCCGCCTGCACTATCTGAGCGTCCCGCCCAGGGCGGCGCTCTCGGTGGTGCGGATGCTCGCCGAGGCCGGTCTCGTCGAACGCTCCCGCATCATCATGGAGAAGCCGTTCGGCGTCGACCTCGAGAGCGCCGTCGTGCTCAATGCCGAGCTGCACCAGACGTTCAGCGAGGAGCAGATCTTCCGGATCGACCACTTCCTGGGCAAGGAGCCGGCGCAGAACATCCTCGCGTTCCGCTTCGCGAACGGCCTCTTCGAGCCGATCTGGAACCGCAACTTCATCGATCACGTCCAGATCGACATCCCCGAGAAGCTCACCCTCGATCGCCGCGCCGAGTTCTACGAGTCGACCGGCGCTTACAAGGACATGGTCGTCACCCATCTCTTCCAGGTGCTCGCCTTCATGGCGATGGAGCCGCCGACCGCCCTGGAGCCACAGGCCATCAGCGAGGAGAAGAACAAGGTCTTCCGCTCGATGCGACCGCTCAACCCCGAGAACGTGGTGCGCGGGCAGTACATCGGCTACCGCGACGAGCCCGGAGTCGCCCCCGACTCCGAGACCGACACCTTCGTCGCCCTCAAGTGCGAGATCGACAACTGGCGCTGGGCAGGCGTGCCCTTCTACCTCCGCACCGGCAAGCGCATGGCGGAGGGGCAGCGCATCATCTCGATCGCGTTCCGCGAGCCTCCGAAGAGCATGTTCCCGCAGGGTTCGGGAGTCGGCGCGCACGGGCCGGACCATCTCACCTTCGACCTCGCCGACGCCTCCAAGGTCTCGCTGTCGTTCTACGGCAAGCGGCCGGGCCCGGGCATGCGACTGGACAAGCTCAGCATGCAGTTCGCGCTGCAGGAGACCGATCGGGCGGGCGACGCGCTCGAGGCGTACGAACGGCTCATCCTCGACGCGATGCGCGGCGACCACACGCTGTTCACCACGGCCGAGGGCATCGAGCGCCTCTGGGAGGTGTCGGCGCCGCTCCTGCAGGATCCGCCGCCCGTGCGGCTCTACGCGCCCGGATCCTGGGGTCCCAATGCGATCCACCAGCTGATCGCCCCTCACGCGTGGCGCCTGCCGTTCGAGCGGGTCTGGCGCGACAAGCGCTGATCCGTCGTCCGGTCGGCAGTCGGGCGCGGGCGGATCAGCGGGGTCTCGCGGAGCCGCGCCTAGGCTGGGCGCATGGCGCGCACCGGGGAGGACCGCATCTGGACGGTCCCGAACGTCCTCAGCATGGTGCGCCTCGCCCTCGTGCCGGTGTTCCTGGTACTGGTGGTCCTCGGCGAGGACGCGCTCGCCCTGCTCACGCTCGTCGTCTCGAGCCTGACCGACTACCTCGACGGCTGGATCGCGCGCCGCTTCGACCAGATGACGCGCCTGGGCCGGATCCTCGATCCCGCTGCCGACCGCCTCTACATCTTCGCGACCGTCCTGGGCCTCGCGGCTCGAGGGCTCGTGCCGTGGTGGCTGGTCGCCGTCCTGCTCGCGCGCGATCTGATGCTCGTGGTCCTCGCGGTGATCCTGGCGAACAACGGCTACGGTCCGCTTCCGGTGCACCACCTGGGCAAATTCGCCACCTTCTGCCTGTTCTACGCGCTCCCGCTGATCATGCTCGGCCAGGCGTTCCCGGCGCTCGCACCCGCCTCCCTTCCCCTCGCCTGGGCCTTCGTGCTCTGGGGTGCGTTCCTCTACTGGTGGGCGGGGATCGTCTACGCCGCGCAGACCCGCGGCCTCCTCCGGGGGACGCGCACCGGCGATCAGGGGTCCGACGAGGGTCACGATTCGGATACGCTTGACCGGTAGGAGGTACGTCTTGGTCGAGCCCGTCGGTGGAGCATCACCCGCCCAGCACAAGTCCGTTCCCGGCGAGCCGTCGACGGAGACGACGCTGACGTTCACCGACGACATCGGTGCCCAGCTTGCCGCGCTCGACAACCGCGCATCGCGGGAGGAGGCTGAGGCGGTCGGCGCCCTGCCGTCCGGCTCCGCGCTGCTCGTCGTGCGCCGTGGCCCCAACACGGGAGCCCGCTTCCTCCTCGATACCGATTCGACGACGGTCGGCCGGCACCCCGAGGCGGGCATCTTCCTCGACGACGTCACAGTCTCTCGCCGTCACGCCGAGTTCGTCCGCCGCGGCACGTCGTTCGAGGTCCACGACCTCGGCTCGCTCAACGGCACCTACTTCGACGGTGTCCGGATCGAGTCCGCGATCCTCACCGACGGCTCAGAGGTGCAGGTCGGCAAGTTCCGCCTCACCTTCTATGCGTCCCGCGCCGACCTCGTCGCCGCCCCGGACGCGTAAGCCGTGGGCCGTTCCTCCGCGCGCGCCCTCCCCACCGGCTCCGCCGCTCTGCTGAGCATCGGTCAGGTGCTGGCCAGGCTGACCTCCGAGTTCCCGGACGTCACTCCGTCGAAGCTGCGCTTCCTCGAGGAGCAGGGTCTCGTCTCACCGGCGCGCACCGAGTCCGGCTACCGCAAGTTCTCCTCCGCCGACGTCGAGCGCCTGCGGATGGTCCTCGCCCTCCAGCGCGACCACTATCTGCCGCTCAAGGTGATCCGCGGCTATCTCGACGACATCGACGCGGGTCGCGAGCCCGCCCTGCCCGCGGGCGTGGGCGGTCCTGCGGCCTCGCTCCTCGGGCCCGCCACGCGGCTGACGCGAGCCGGCCTGGCGAGCGAGTCGGGAGCGAGCTCGGCTCTCGTCCAGGAGGCGGTCTCCGCGGGACTCGTGCGCGGCGGCGACGTCTTCGGCGACGAGGCCGTCACCACCATGAAGGCCCTCGTCGAGCTCGGCCGCTCGGGGATCGAGCCCCGACACCTGCGCCCGCTCCGCGTCGCCGTCGAGCGCGAGATGGCCCTGATCGAGAGTGTCGTCGCCTCCAGCGCACGGCGGGGCGAGGCCTCCGGCTCGGCGAGCGCGGCCGAGTCCGCGATCGGTCTGGCTGCTCAGCTCGGCACGATCCGTGGGGCGATGGTGCGCAGCGCGCTGTCGCGGATCGGCCGGGCGTGAGCCCGCAGCCCACCCCGGAGGACGGCCGTCCGCGACACGCCGCGGCCCGGAGCCCGATGTCGTTTACTCGGCATGCCCCGGTGAGTACGGTAGGGAGCGCGTTCCGAGGATCGGGCGTCCGGATCCGAGAGGCACAGGGATGAGAGAAGTCAGCCGCGACGTCAGCGGCCAGCGCGACCTCGTCCTCTTCACCGACGGACTCCCCGATCTCGACGCCGATGCCGGCTACCGCGGCGCCGTCGCGGCTCGCGCGGCAGGGATCACCTATCGCCAGCTCGACTACTGGGCGCGTACCGAGCTCGTCGAGCCGACCGTGCGCGGAGCGTCCGGGTCCGGCACCCAGCGCCTCTACGGATTCCGCGACATCCTGGTCCTCAAGCTCGTGAAGCGGCTGCTCGACACAGGGATCTCGCTCCAGCAGATCCGCACCGCGGTCAATCAGCTCCGTGAGTCCGGTGTCGACGACCTGGCTCAGACGACCCTGATGAGCGACGGCGCGAGTGTCTACCTCTGCACCTCGAACGACGAGGTCATCGACCTCCTCAGCCGCGGCCAGGGTGTCTTCGGCATCGCCGTCGGCAAGGTCCTCCGAGAGGTCGAATCGAGTCTCGTCGAGCTCGACCACCAGTCGGTCGACCCGACCGACGAGCTGGCCCAGCGCCGCGCCTCCCGCCGCGTCGGCTGAGCCGCACCGACCCCGGGGCTCCCGCTCAGCAGCAGGGGCCGATCGCGCTCGAACGTCGTGTCGCGGCCATCCGCCCGTCTCCTCGTGCGAGGAACCGCCTCCCCGACGGGCGTGTCGATCGCTACTTCGTGGCCGAGACCTGCTCGCCGATGCGACCCGTGCGGATGACGCGGTCGAGCAGAAGATCGAAGTTGTGCGCCATCTCCTGAGCGCTCTCTCCGGGCCACACGTGCACCGGCTTCGCGGCACCCTGCGCCTGCTGGAGCGACGTGCGCTCGGGTAGCTGCGGGCTGAGGACGAGGGGCCCGAACATGTCGCGGAGTTCCTTGATCCGGAACTGGTGCTCGAGCGACTGCACCCGAGCGCGGTTGACGATGATGCCCAACGGCTGGAGTCGCGGGCTCAGGCCGCGGCGGATCTCCTCGATCGCCCGGAGCGCACGGTCAGCGGCAGCCACCGAGAACAGCCCGGGCTCCGTGACGACGGCGACGCGGTCGCTCGCCGCCCACGCGGTGCGGGTCAGCGCGTTGAGGGAGGGAGCGCAGTCGATCAGCACCAGGTCGTAGTCGGCCTCCACGCTGGCGAGGGCCTCCTCGAGCTTCCAGATGTCGCGGATGCTGGGGTGCGGTCCGTCGAAGTTGATCGCCGACGGGCTGCCGATCAGCACGTCGATCGTGCCGTGGTGCTCCTTCGTCCAGCCGGAGGGCGCGATCGCCGAGCGGACGATCTTCTCCTTCGGCGACGTCAGGACGTCGGCGATGTTGAGGTGACCGGCGACATTGATGTCCATGCCGGTCGACACATCGGACTGGGGATCGAGGTCGACGACCAGCGTTCGCAGGCCCTTCGAGAACGCCGCGGATGCAAGGCCGAGGGTCACCGTGGTCTTGCCGACGCCGCCCTTGAGGGAGCTCACGCTGAGTACATGCATGGCTGACTACTTTACGGTCCCGCGGGCGGCAGAACCTAACCGTCGGCTGCACACGCCGCGCTCGAGTCGCCACGAGGCGCGCTCCCCGTCGCTCCTGGCGTCGCCGATCGTCCCGCCTCGCGTGATCCGTGCCCGCCGCTACACTGACCGCAAGCGGAAGGAGGCTCGTTCGCATGGATGAGCGCAACGACGACCAGCCCGACACCGACACCGGTCCCACGCCCCGGACCGCGATGGATGCGGCTCGGGAGTCGGGGCAGTACGCCCCGCGCGCGAGCGACACGGCCCCCACTCTCCTCCCTGACGGCGTGCGGATGCCGCCGCCCGGTCCGCGCCGCCGCTCGACGGCTCCCGCGCCGGTCGAGGACGAGGACGCGATCGATGTCGGTCGCCTCGGTCTCCCGCCTGCTCGTTCGCATGCCCTCGTGCCGCCGCCGTCGGCCGGCGAGGAGCCTCCGGCACCGAGCCGGCCCTTCCCGACTCCGGTCACCCCGCGTCGGTCCGACTCGTCCGCGCCTCCCGAGTCCGCGGACCCGGCCGCCGGTCCCACCCGCCGCGACCGCCTTCGCGCCGAGTCCGCCGGCTCGCCCCCGGCCCCGTCCCCGGTCGCGCCGGGCGCCTCCACTCCGGAGTCGGCGTCGATGCTGACGCCCGACCGCCTCCTTGAGGTGAACCGCAAGACGCGGCCGGCTCCCACGGGCGGCTGGAACCGGTTCCTCTACGGGCTCACCTTCCACACGGTCAACCTCGGCGACTCCGCGGCCGTTCGGGCGTGGAAGGCGATGGACGAGCGGATCGGCCGGCAGTTCGACGGCGGAACGCGCTTCGTGCCGGTGATGACCCGCAAGGGCGGCGTCGGCAAGACGACCGTCACCACGCTGCTCGGTATGGCGCTGGCCGACTCGCGCGAAGACCGCATCATCGCGGTCGACGCGAACCCCGACCGCGGCACGCTCGCCGAGCGAGTGCCCAAGCAGACCAGGGCGACCGTCCGCGACGTGGTGAACCGCGCCTCCGGGGTCACCGGCTTCACCGAGTTCTCCACCCTCGTCTCGCGCGACGAGACTCGGCTCGACGTGCTCGCCTCGGACACCGACCCCCAGCTCTCCGAGGCCTTCGATGAGGACGACTACAACGTGGTCGCCGATCTGGTCGAGCGCTTCTACTCGATCATGCTCACCGACTGCGGGACCGGCATCGTCCACTCGGTGATGCGCCCGACGCTCCAGCGCGCCGACACCGTCGTGATCGTCTCGGGCGGCAGCGTCGATGAGGCGCGCCTCGCCTCCGAGACGCTGACCTGGCTCGACGCGAACGGCTACGGAGCGCTGGTGCGCAACGCGGTGGTCGCGCTGAACACGGCGACGCCGGGCACCAGCCTGGTCAAGCTCGAGGAGATCGAGTCGCACTTCCGCTCGCGGGTGCGCGAGATCGTGCGCATCCCCTACGACCCGGTGCTCGCCGCCGGCTCGATCGTCAAGTGGGAGCAGCTGCGCCAGGGAACCAGGGAGGCGGCGCGCCTGCTGGCCGCGCTCGTCGTCGAGGGTATTCCGGTCCGGCGTGCCTGAGCCCGTCGACGCCTTCGACCTCGTCGTCATCGGCGCGGGATCGGGCAACTCGATCGTCGGGCCCGATTTCGACGGCCTCCGCGTCGCGATCCTCGACGACGGCCGGTGGTTCGGCGGCACGTGCCTGAACGCGGGATGCATCCCGACCAAGATGTTCGTGCACGTCGCCGACGTGGTGACCGACGTCGACCAGGGCGGCGGCGTCGGCGTACACGGTCGTCTCGCGCGGCCGGAATGGGCCGAGGTGCGAGACCGCGTCTTCGGGCGCATCGACGCGATCAGCGAGGGTGGCTTCGAGTACCGAGACCAGCGATCACCCAACGTGACCGTCCTGCGCGAGAGCTTCGGCTTCGAATCGCTCGGCGACGGCTCCCGTCCACACGTCCTGGTCAGCGCGAGCGGCCGGCGGATCAGCGCTCCGCAGGTGGTCGTCGCCTCCGGCTCCCGGCCGAGACCGCTGCTCGCCGCCTACGAGCCGGACCGCCGTATCCACGACTCCTCGACCGTGATGCGCCTCGACGAGCTCCCCGAGCGGATGCTGATCCTCGGCGGGGGAGCGGTCGCGGTGGAGTTCGCCCACGTCTTCTCGGCCTTCGGAACGGCCGTGACGGTCGCCGTGCGCAGTGACCGCCTGCTCCGCGCCCTCGACGAGGACATCGCCCGCCGGTTCACCGCCCTCGCCGCCGAGCGGTACACCGTTCGCACCGGAGTCTCGGCCGAGACGATCGACGCGGGCGTCGGCGGCCTCGTCGTCACGCTCGACGACGGCTCGGTCGTCGAGACCGATGTCGTGCTCGTCGCCCTCGGACGCGAGCCGAACAGCGACACGGTCGCCGCAGCATCCGTCGGGATCGATCTGCACGACGACGGCCGTATCCGCGTCGACACCGAGCAACGGGTGCTCTCGGGCGGAAGACCCGTTCCCGGGCTCTTCGCCCTCGGCGACGTCTCCTCCGAGTGGCAGCTCAAGCATGTCGCGAACCACGAGGCGCGCCTCGTCGCGCACAACCTCCTCCACCCCGGGGAGCTGCTCTCGAACAGGCTGGCGCCCGTGCCCGGTGCGATCTTCGCCCACCCGCAGATCGCGCACTTCGGCCTCACCGCGGCCGAGGCCCGCGAGCAGGGGCTCCAGGTGGTCACGGTCACGCAGGAGTACGGCTCCACCGCCTTCGGCTGGGCCCTCGAGGACGAGTCGAGCGCCTGCCTCCTCGTCGTCGGACTCGACGGCGCGCTCCTCGGCGCGCACATCATCGGCCCGCAGGCCAGTATCCTCATTCAGCCGCTCGTCCAGGCCGCCAGTGCCGGCATCGGCATCCGCGGGCTCGCCCGCAGCCAGTACTGGCCGCACCCCGCGGCGAGCGAAGTCGTCGAGAACGCCCTCCTGAGCGCGGAGGAGGCCCTGAGGGAGCGGACCACATGACCGAACGCCAGATCCGCCTCTTCGGGGACCCGGTGCTGAAGACCCCGTCCGCGAGGATCGAGACGGTCGACGCCGGCGTTCGCGGACTCGTCGAGGACCTGTTGGACAGCGTCCGTCCGCCCGGACGCGCGGGCGTCGCCGCGCCTCAGATCGGGGTCGGCCTCCGCGCGTTCAGCTACAACGTCGACGGCGTCGTCGGCTACATCCTCAACCCCGAGATCGTCGATCTGAGTGGCGAGTCGCAGCCGGTCGACGAGGGCTGCCTCTCTGTGCCCTCCCTCTGGTACCCGGCGATCCGGTACCCGCGCGCCACGGTGCGGGGCATCGACCTCGACGGCACCGAGATCGTCCTCGAGGGCGACGGCCTGATGGCGCAGGCCCTCCAACACGAGTGCGACCACCTCGACGGCCGCCTCTACCTCGACCGCCTCACCAAGGACGACCGCCGCGCCGCCATGAAGGCGGTGCGGGAGTCGGACTGGTTCTGATTCCGAGCCGGTCCCGGCCGGCTCGTCGCGGTCGCGTGGTCGTGCGAGGGAACCCCGCACCGGCGAGGGAGCCCGGACGAGCGGGTGCCTCGACCGGTACGGGTTCCCTCGCGGGGGCGCGTCAGCGCAGGGAGATTCCCTCGGTCGCGGGGGCGGCGGAGTACACGGCGCTGATGGTGTCGGCGAAGTCAGCGAGGATGACGTTCCGCTTGATGCTCATCTTGGGGGTGAGATGGCCGCTCGCCTCGGTGAACTCGATCGGCAGGACCACGAACTTGCGGATCGACTCCGCGCGCGAGACGCGGTCGTTCGCGGCGTCCACGGCGCGTTGCACCTCGGCGAGCACGGCCGGGTTCACGGCCGCGTCCTCGAGCGAGAGCGAGGCGTCCTGACCGTTGTTCGCGAGCCAGGTCGGCAGCATCTCCGAGTCGAGGGTCACCAGCGCGGCGATGAAGGGCCGCTGGTCGCCGACGACGACGACCTGGCCGACGAGCGGAGTGGAGCGGATCGGATCCTCGAGCGCGGCCGGAGCGACGTTCTTGCCGCCGGCCGTGACGATGATCTCTTTTGTGCGGCCCGTGACGCGGAGGTAGCCCTCGTCATCCAGAGTGCCGAGGTCGCCTGTGCGGAACCACTCGCCGTCGAACGCCTCCGCCGTCGCCTTCTCGTTGTTCCAGTACCCGCCGAAGATGTCGATGCCGCGGACCTGGATCTCGCCGTCTGCGGCGATCCGGATCGAGACGCCGGGCAGTGCCGGACCGACCGTTCCGATCTTGAACCGCTCCGTCCGGTTGACGGTCGCCGGCGCCGTGGTCTCGCTGAGCCCGTAGCCCTCGAGGATCTTGATGCCGAGACTGTGGAAGAAGTGACCCAGCCGGTCGCCCAGCGGCGCGGATCCCGAGACGGCGAAGCGCACGTTGCCGCCCATCGCCGTGCGCAGCTTCGAGTACACGAGCCGGTCGAAGAGGAGGAACTGCAGCTTCAGCGCGAGAGGCACCGAGCCCGCCTCGACGGCCATCGAGTGCGCAACCGCGACGTCGGCGGCGCGGCGGAAGATCTTCCCGCGCCCGCCGCTTTCCGCCTTCTGCTCGGCCGAGTTGTAGACCTTCTCGAACACGCGCGGCACCGCGAGCAGGAACGTCGGCTTGAACGAGGCGAGGGAGGGGAGCAGCTGCTTGGTGTCGGCCTGGTGTCCCACCTTCACCCCGCCGTGCACGCAGAGGATCGCGATGAAGCGAGCGAACACATGCGCCGTCGTGATGAACAACAGTGTCGACGCGCCCGGCTGATGGATCAGCTCGGTGATGGCGACCGCGGAGTTGCGGCTGAGCTCGACGAAGTTGGAGTGGCGGATGATGCAGCCCTTGGGCCGGCCGGTCGAGCCGGAGGTGTAGATGATCGTCGCGATGTCGGCGCCGGTGGCGAGGGAGCGGCGACGCTCGATCTCGGCGTCCGGGACCTCGGCTCCGCGGGCGACGAGCTTGTCCAGGTCGCCCAGGCCGATCTGCCAGGCGATGCGTACGTCCGGCAGATCGGCGCGCACCTCGTCGAAGCGGGCGAAGTGCTCCGGCGTCTCGACGATGACGGCGTGGGCGCCGGAGTCGGCGAGGTTCCACTGCACCTGGGCGGGGGAGGACGTCTCGTAGACGGGGACGAGGACGCCGCCGGCGAACCAGACCGCGAAGTCGATCAAGGTCCATTCGTAGCGGGTCTTGCAGATCAGACCGATCTTCTCGCCCGGCTCGAGGCCGACGGCGACGAAGCCCTTGGCGAGCGCGGTGACCTGGTCGAGGAACTCCTGCGCCGTCACGTCGCGCCAGCCCGCGCCGTCCGGCAGCGCGAAGAGCGGGCGATCGGGCGTCTCGCGTACGCGGTCGAGGAGGAGGGCCGTCGTGTTGGCCTGCGGATCGGCCGCCACCACCCGGGGTGAATCGAACTGGTTCACGGCAACTCCTTCGGCACCTGAATCAACGTCGTCTCACCCTACCGGCGTCGTCGAAGCTGTGGATCTTTTCAGGACCACCGGTCCCGGATCGTGACGCGATCCGTTCGCGGAGGCGGCGGCGGGCGGCGCTCGACACGCCCCTGCACCGCGCTCGGCGAGCGGCACCCGACTCCTCCCGGTCACTACACTCGTTCTGGTCGCCGCTCTGGCGGACCCGCCGTCGCGTCCGTGCCGGTGGCATCGGAAAGGCGGTTCGCGTGCACGCGATCGGGATCGACATCGGCGGGACGAAGATCGCCGGAGCCTTGGTCGACGAGTTCGGCGGCATCCTCCGAGAGGATCGCCGCCCCACCCCCGCCGGACACCCCGAGCTGATCGTCGACGTCGTCGTCGAGATGGTCGAGCACCTGCGCGAGGGCCTGCCAGAGGCGGATGTCGCGGCGGTCGGAGTCGCTGCGGCCGGCTTCATCGATGCCTCGCAGTCGATCGTCTACTACGCCCCCAACATCAACTGGCGCAACGAGCCGTTCCGCGAGAAGCTCTCGGCCCGGATCGACCTGCCGATCATCATCGAGAACGACGCCAACGCCGCGGGCTGGGCCGAGTTCCGCTACGGGTCGGGGCGCCTCGTGAGCGACATGCTGATGCTCACGATCGGCACCGGAGTCGGCGGAGCCATCGTGATCAACGACCGCCTGCTCCGCGGCGGGTTCGGCGCCGCCGCCGAGATCGGCCACATGCGCGTGGTCCCTGGCGGCCTGCCCTGCGGCTGCGGAGCGCGCGGCTGCATCGAGCAGTACGGCTCGGGCCGCGCCCTCCAGCGCTTCGCCGGCGAGCTCGCTGACGCGGGCGGGATCGGCCAGGGTCTCGCCGACGCGCGACAGCGGAACGGAGGCGAACTCGACGGCCGCCTCATCTCGGAGCTGATCACCGCTGGCGACCTCGGCGCTCTCGCGGCGCTGCGGCAGCTGGGCCACTGGCTCGGCGAGGCCGCAGCGAGCCTCAGCGCAGTCCTCGACCCGCAGATGTTCGTCATCGGGGGCGGGGTCGCTCAGGCGGGCGACCTGCTCCTGGACCCGATCCGTCAGGCCTACCTCGACAACCTGCCGGCCCGCGGGTACCACCCCGAGCCCGAGTTCCGCATCGCCGAGCTCGTCAACGATGCCGGAGTCGTGGGAGCCGCCGATCTAGCCCGCCTGCACGCCGGATCGCTCTGATCCGGCGCCCGCAGAACCCGCCACCACCGCACCGCCGAGGAGCCCGATGTTCTACTGGTTCATGAAGCACATCGTCGCGGGCCCGCTCCTGAAGACGATCTTCCGACCGTGGGTGGTGGGCGCCGATCGTGTTCCGCAGACCGGCGGCGTCATCCTCGCGAGCAACCATCTGTCGTTCATCGACTCGGTGTTCCTCCCGCTCGTGATCGAGCGGAACATGGTCTTCCTCGCCAAGAGCGACTACTTCACCGGCAGGGGCCTCAAAGGCTGGGCCACGAGGATGTTCTTCACGGCCACGGGCATGCTGCCGATCGACCGCTCGGGGGGGAAGGCGTCCGAAGCCTCGCTGAACACAGGACTGCGAGTCCTGGCCGGTGGTCATGCCCTGGGCATCTATCCCGAGGGAACGCGCAGCCCCGACGGCCGCATGTACCGCGGTCGCACCGGAGTCGCCCGCATGGTCCTCGAGGCGCGCGTGCCCGTCATCCCCGTCGCGATGATCGACACCGCCCGCATCATGCCGATCGGTCGGCGACTCCCGAGGCTCGGCCGCATCGGCATCGTGTTCGGCGAGCCGCTCGACTTCAGCCGCTTCGAGGGCATGGAGGGCGATCGTTTCATCCTCCGCTCGATCACCGACGAGATCATGTACGAGCTGCTTGCCCTGAGCGGCCAGGAGTACCTCGACGTCTACGCCACCTCGGTCAAGGAGAAGCGCGCCGCCCTCACCCGCTGAGTGCCGGCCGGGTGCCGTGCGCTCGTCCCGACTGAGCGTCTTCGCAGACGATAAGATCCTCAATCGCTGCCGTCCGACCGGGCGGCGGATCCCCGCGCGCCGCTCGCGCCCGTCAGAACCGGGAACACTCTCGTGGTCATCGATCCGAACGAACCGTACGTCCTCGCCGCCCCCTCCGTGGTCGCCGGCCTGGACTATTGGCGCGAGCTCGAGATCAAGCAGCAGCCGCAGTGGCCCGATGCCCGGGCCGTCGAGGAGGCTTCGGCCGAGGTGGCCTCGCTGCCTCCGCTGGTGTTCGCCGGCGAGGTCGATCAGCTGCGCGAGCGCCTCGGCGCCGCAGCCCGGGGCGAGGCGTTCCTGCTTCAGGGCGGTGACTGCGCCGAGACTTTCGCGGGGGCCACGGCCGATCAGATCCGCAACCGCGTCAAGACGGTCCTGCAGATGGCCGTTGTCCTCACGTACGGCGCGAGCATGCCCGTCATCAAGATGGGCCGGATGGCGGGGCAGTTCGCCAAGCCGCGCTCGAGCGACCTCGAGACGCGCGGCGACGTGACGCTGCCCGCCTACCGCGGCGACATCGTCAACGGCTACGACTTCACTCCGGAGTCGCGAGCGGCCGACCCGCGCCGCATCGTGCAGGGATACCACACCGCCGCCTCGACGCTGAATCTCATTCGGGCGTTCACCCAGGGCGGTTTCGCCGACCTCCGCCTCGTCCACTACTGGAACAAGGGCTTCACCGAGAACCCGCAGAACCAGCGCTACGAGCAGCTCGCACGGGAGATCGACCGAGCGGTGAAGTTCATGGTCGCCTGCGGAGCAGACTTCGAGGGCATGAAGCGCACCGAGTTCTACACCGGGCACGAGGGCCTGCTGATGGACTACGAGCGTCCGATGACGCGGATCGACTCGCGCACCGGCACGCCGTACAACACGTCCAGCCACTTCATCTGGATCGGCGAGCGCACCCGCGACCTCGATGGCGCCCACGTCGACTTCCTGTCGAGGGTCCGTAACCCCATCGGTGTCAAGCTCGGCCCCTCCACGACTCCCGAGACGATGCTCCAGCTCATCGAGAAGCTCGACCCCGACCGCGAGCCCGGCCGCCTGACCTTCATCACGCGGATGGGCGCAGGCACGATCCGGGACGCCCTCCCGCCGCTGCTCGAGGCCGTCAAGCGGAGTGACGCCCTGCCGTTGTGGGTCACCGACCCGATGCACGGCAACGGCCTCACCACGCCCACCGGCTACAAGACGCGTCGCTTCGACGACGTGGTCGACGAGGTCAAGGGCTTCTTCGAGGCGCACAGGGCGGCGGGAACGCATCCGGGCGGCATCCACGTCGAGCTCACCGGCGACGACGTGACCGAGTGCCTCGGCGGCTCGGAGCAGATCGACGAGGCGACGCTCGCCACGCGTTACGAATCGGTCTGCGACCCGCGGCTCAACCACATGCAGTCGCTCGAGCTCGCCTTCCTGGTGGCGGAGGAGCTCCGCGGCAGCGCCATCTGACGCCTGCCCCCCCCGATCAGCCAGGAACCCGGCGCGTCGGGAGGGCGGTGCAGCGCCGTCCCGGTCGCGCGGGGGCGACGTCAGGTCGTGATCGTGATGGAGAGCTGGATCGTCGTCCCGCGCTGCACGAGGTCTCCCGACGTGTTCGACTGATTGGTGACCCTGGTGAGCTCGTTCGGTGCCGCGTCGATCAGCGGCCCGAGCGTCGTCAGCGAGTAGCTCGACGTGAGTCCTGCCGCCTCGAGCGCCGCCTTCGCCTGGTCCCGGGTCATACCGACCACGTTCGGCACGGCGACGGGCTGCGGCCCCTTCGAGACGACCACCGAGATGGTGTCCCCGGTCACGGCTGGGGCCTCGGGGTTCGCCTGGGTCAGGACGATGCCGGCCGCGACGGTGTCGCTCCAGTCCTCGCCGCTGCGGTCGAGGGCGAGTCCGGCCTCCTTCGCCTTCGCCGTCGCCTCCTCGACCGAGAGGCCGACCACGTTCGGGATCGGACCGAGGCTGACGACCATCGCGATGGTGCTCGTCTCGGACATCGTCTCCGGGAGCGCCGAGCCGTCCGGCAGGGAGGCGGAGATCACCACTCCCGCGTCGACGTCCTCGTCGAAGACGCGCGAGACCTCGCCGACGGTGAAGGATCCGTTCGTGATCGCCGCGGAGGCGTCGGCCTCCGAGAGTCCGCTCAGAGTGGGCACGGGTAGCTGGCGCGGCCCTGTCGAGACCGTCAGCGTGATCACCGAGCCCTTGTGCACGCCCTGACCGCCAGGCGGGTCGGAGCTCATCACCGTCCCCGCGGGCGCGGTGAGGTCCGGCGTCTCCTGGGGCTGCACCTCGAAGCCCTGGGCCTGCAGCTGCGCCGTGGCCTCCTCCTGCGACTGGCTCACGACGTCGGGGATCGAGACGATCGCGCCCGGTCCCTCGCCGAACCACCACGCGGTGCCGCCGCCGATCAGCGCGAGCAGCAGCACGACGACGGTGAGCACGACGCCGCGCCGGCGCCGGATGCGGCGCCGGGCCGCGAGACGCGCGACGGTGTCGTCGTCCTCGTCGACCAGGACCACGGCTGCGGCCGCGGGAGCGCTCGCGAGGACCGACGTGCGGCCCGGCTCCTCCGCGTCGAGGAGGGCCGTGGCTCGATCGGTTTCGGGGGAGGGTGAGGGGAGCGGGGCGACCGCCTGGGTGTCGCCGCGACGATCGCTCGGCGTGATCCCCATCAGCCGCTCGGCCTCAAGGAGCTGCGCGAGCATGACTCCGGCGTCGCGTGGACGCATGTCCGGGTCGCGCTCCGTCGCCCAGATCACGAGCTCGTCGAGAGAGGACGGCACGGAGGGCACGGTGGCGCTGGGATACGGGACGGAATCGTTCGCGTGCTGGTAGGCGATCTGCATCGGCTGCTCGCCGGTGAACGGCTGCTCGCCCGTGAGCATCTCGTAGATCATGATGCCGATGGCGTAGATGTCGCTGCGGGTGTCGGCGGTGCCCCGGGTGACGAGCTCGGGGGAGAGGTAGGCGATGGTACCCAGCAGCGCCTGGCCGGAGGCGGTGTTCGCCGTCGCCGCCCTGGCGAGGCCGAAGTCCCCGATCTTGATGCGGCCGTCGTCGGCGAGCAGCACGTTCTCGGGCTTGAGGTCGCGGTGCAGGATCCCCGCGCGGTGCGCGGCTGCGAGCCCCGACAGGACCGAGTGCATGATGTCGACGACCTGCTGGGGCGTCAGCCGCCCGCGCTCCTTCAGTAGGTCGCGGAGCGTGATGCCGGGCAGGTACTCCATGACGAGGTAGGCCATGTCCGAGTCCTGGCCCTGATCGAAGACGCTGACCACGTTCGGGTGCGCGAGCCTCGCGGCCGAGCGCGCCTCCTGGACGAAGCGGTTCTTGAACGTCGCGTCGTCAGAGAGGTGCCCGTGCATGACCTTCATCGCGACCCGGCGCTCCAGGCGCTGGTCGTGCGCGAGATACACCGTGGCCATCCCGCCGCGCGCGATCCGCGAGCGCACCTCGTACCGGCCGTCGACGAGACGGCCGAGAAGAGGGTCGAGCTGGCTGGTGGTCACGCGATGAGTCTAGGCAAGACCCCCCGCGGAACCGGTGAGCGACGCCCGGGCGGCGCGAGCCGGCTCGCTCCCTGTGCGCTTGGACGCCCTGCGGCGCCGTGGCACTCTTGACGGGTGACCGACTCGTCCGCTTCCCCTGCCTCCTCGACCACCCCCGAGCTCGAGTGGCTCACCATCCCCGACCTCGTGGAGCTGACCGGCCTCGGCGTCGGCCGGGTCCGCCGCCTCCTCGAGGAGCGGCACCTGCTGGGCACCCGGCGCAACGGCGTCGTCGTCGTGCCCTCCCTGTTCCTCCGCGACGGCGAGCCGATGACCGAGATCCGCGGAACCGCGATCCTGCTCTCCGACTCCGGCTTCACCGATGACGAAGCGGTCGACTGGATGCTCAGCACTGAGGAGAGCCTGGGCACGAGCCCTGTCCTCGCTCTCCGCGCCGGCCGCAAGGCGGAGGTCCGCCGCGTGGCCCAAGCTCTGGCCTGAGCCACGACCGTCACCCGAAGTGGTCTCAGGAGGAGCGGACCGTGACCTGCTCGGCCAGTCCACGCAGCTCGAGCACGCCCTCCGGCCGCAGGGGCGCCTCGGACAGCACGGCGAGAGCGGCCTCGACCTGCCGTGAGATGCGCTCCTCCAGGAGCTCGAGCGCTCCGCTGCCGGCCACGATCTCCTGAGCACGGGCGATGCCGGCAGCGTTCGCATCGCTGCGTCCGACGACGGCGTCGAGCTCGGCCCGCTCGGTCGCCGTGCAGGCTCCTCTGGCCAGGCCGAGCAGGACCGTGCGCTTGCCCTCGCGCAGGTCGTCGCCCGCGGGCTTGCCCGTGACCGCCGGGTCGCCGAAGACTCCGAGGACGTCGTCGCGCAGCTGGAAGGCGATACCCACGGGCAGCCCGAAGCGGCGCAGGGCGTCGATCTGCGCGTCGTCGCCTCCCGCGAGGGAGCCGCCGATGGCGAGCGGCGCCTCGATGCTGTACTTGGCGCTCTTGTAGACGACGACGCGTTCGGCGCGCTCGAGATGCTCGTGCTCGGGGTGCTGGCCCCAGGCGCTCTCCTCGAGGATGTCGAGGTACTGGCCCAGCGTCACCTCGGTGCGCATCAGGTTGAACTCTGAGCGGGCGCGTGCCGCGGACACCCGGTCCTCGAGTGACCATTCCGCCTCCGCGAAGATCTCGTCCGACCAGACCAGGAGGAGATCCCCGAGCAGGATCGCGGACGAGCGTCCGAACTCCTCGCCGTCTCCCGCCCAGCCGCCCTCGGAGTGCAGAGCGGAGAAGCGGAGGTGCGCCGCGGGAGCCCCGCGGCGAGTGTCCGAGTTGTCGATCACATCGTCGTGCACCAGAGCCGCGGCGTGGAACAGCTCGAGGCAGGCACCCACTCGAGCGACCGGGTCGGAGCCGCTCGGATGCGCGTCGCTGGGTGTGCTCGAGACGGCGTTCCAGCCCGCTTCGCAGAAGCGCGCCCGGAACCGTTTGCCCCCGCTGAGAAAGTCCCGCGAAAGGTCGCCGAGGGCGGAGACGTCCTCGCCGATCGAGCGCAGAATTGGCAAGCGGCCCGTGAGGAATTCATCGATTCTGAGCTGGACGCGATCGACCAGTCGAGAGCTGTGGTTCACCCGACCAGCCTATGCACGGAAGGCGCCTGGCGCCTGTGCCGGGCTCGGTCTACACTGAAGCGCCGTCCGACCGGTCGTGCCCAGTGTCGCCAATTCCGGCGTCGATCCCCGAGAGGGTCGGCGTCACACCCTGAAGGGGTCAAGATGCCGCTTTCGGAACACGAGCAACGGCTCCTCGACGAGATGGAGCGCAACCTCTATCAGAACGACGCCGATTTCGTGGCGGCGGTCGCCAAGGGGAGCGGTGGAACCAACTACCGTGCGCTCGTCCTGGGCATCCTCCTCGGCATCGTGGGCCTGGCCGTCCTCGTCACCGGAGTGATCGTGCGCCAGCCGCTCGTCGGCATCCTCGGTTTCGCGTTCATGCTCGGCGGCGTCGTGATCGCGATGCGGCCGTCCGCCGGTGGGCCGACGGAGTCCGGCCTTCCGAACGTCGGTCGTCCGTCGAAGCCCCGCTCCGGCAATCGTCAGGGTTCCGGATTCATGGACCGTCTGAACGACAGGTGGGACAACCGCGGCGACGGCCGCGGCTAGCCTCCCCTCCGCTCCACCACAGGGTCGATCCTCACGGATCGGCCCTTTTTTCGTGCCCTGACCCTCCCTCGCGCACCATTTCTCCTCCACTTCGCCCCACCGGCTCGGATTCCCGGAATACCGGGCAGATCGGCCCGTCCTTCAGCGCGCCTGAGGCCGTGCCAGGGTTGAAGGTGGTGGGAAGTGGAGTACCGTGGAGGCCACACCACCCCGGCCGGAAGAAGTGAGGGACAGCCCGTTGTTCCTCGGTACCCATTCCCCCAAGCTCGACGAGAAGGGCCGCGTGATCCTCCCCGCCAAGTTCCGCGACGAGCTCTCCTCCGGTGTCGTCGTCACGCGCGGCCAGGAGCGGTGCCTCTACGTGTTCAGCCAGGCCGAGTTCGAGGTGATGCACGAGAAGATCCGGCAGGCGCCGGTGACCAGCAAGCAGGCGCGCGACTTCCTCCGGGTGTTCCTCTCGGGGGCGAGCGCCGAGACGCCGGACAAGCAGAACCGCATCACCCTCCCGGCGCCGCTGCGGGCCTACGCCGGCCTCGACCGCGACCTGACGGTCATCGGAGCGGGCAACCGGGCCGAGATCTGGGCGCAGGGCGCCTGGGAGGACTACCTGCAGGAGCAGGAGTCCGTGTTCTCCGACACCCAGGAGGAGGTGATCCCCGGCCTGTTCTAGCTCCTGTCGCGCGACTCCCAGCCACTCGGCGCCCGGACGCACCTTCCCCGGTGTCCGGACGCGAGGTGGATGGGGATCGGACGACAGGAACGGAGCAGCGGGACCGCCATGGCAGAGAACACGCCGAAGGACCACCCGCGCCCGACCGAGGAGCGCCACCTGCCCGTTCTGCTCGAGCGCTGCGTGGAGCTTCTGACTCCCGCTCTCGAGCGCGACGGCGCGGTCGTCGTCGACGCCACCCTGGGCATGGGTGGCCACTCGCTGGCACTGCTCGAGCGTTTCCCTCGCCTGCATCTCGTGGGTCTCGACCGCGACCCCGAGGCCCTGCACCTGGCGGGGGAGAGGCTGGCGGCCCACGCCTCCCGGATCGACCTCGTGCACGCCGTCTACGACGAGCTGCCCGAGGTGCTCGACGAGCTGGGCATCGGCACGATCGACGGGGCGCTCTTCGACCTCGGCGTCTCGTCGTTGCAGCTCGACGAGACCGAGCGCGGCTTCTCCTACTCCAAGGACGCCCCGCTCGATATGCGGATGGACTCGACCGCTCCGCTGACGGCGGCGAGCATCCTCGCCGACTACGACGAGGGTGCGCTCCGCCGGATCTTCCACGAGTACGGCGAGGAGCGACTCGCCTCGCGCTACGCGAAGAAGATCGTCGAGGCCCGCCGTGAGGCGCCGCTGGAGCGCTCGGGCAGGTTGGTCGAGATCATCCAGGCCGCGACCCCGGTGGCGATCCAGCGCAACGGCCACCCCGCCAAGAGGGTGTTCCAGGCTCTGCGCATCGAGGTCAACCAGGAGCTCTCGGTGCTCGAGCGCGCGATTCCCGCTGCACTGGGTCGGATCGCCGTGGGCGGGCGCATCGTGGTCGAGGCGTACCAGTCGCTCGAGGACCGCATCGTCAAGCGCGCGCTCCAGGCCGCGTCGTCCTCCACGGCACCGGCCGGTCTCCCCCTGGAGCTCCCGGAGCACCGACCCGAGTTCCGGCTCGTCATCCGCGGCGCGGAGCTCGCGTCGGACGACGAAAAGGCCCGCAATCCCCGAGCGACCCCCGTGCGTCTGCGCGCGGCCGAGAGGATCAGGAGCACCGCATGAGCGCTACCGCCGTCATCGACCCCGCCGTCATCGACACCGCGCGCCGGGCCAGGCCGGAGGAGGTTTCGCCGCGGCCGAGCATCGAGGCCGTCCCCCCGACGGAGAAGCCCGGCCGTCCCCGCCTCGTCTACGGGATTGTGGCCGTCGCCGGCCTCTTCGCGATCATCGTGGTCCAGCTGCTGGTCAGTGTGGGTCTCTCGCAGGGCGCCTACCAGATCTCCGCTCTGCAGACCGAGCAGAGGACCCTGACCCGCAGCAACGCCGAGAAACAGGACGCGGTCGACACCCTGAGCTCGCCGCAGAACCTCGCCTCCGCCGCGCAGGGCCTGGGCATGGTCGCGAACACGGCGCCGGTCTATCTGCGCCTGTCCGACGGCGCCGTTCTCGGCGATCCGACCTCGGCGTCCTCGAGCGAAGTCGGCGGCACCGCCGCCGCGCCGCTGGTGCCGAACGCGCTGGTGCCTGCCCTCCAGCCGGGAACCGCCGCAGCGAGCGCGTCCTCCCCGGCTGCAGGCACGGCGGCCGTACCGTTGCAGGGCGAGTTGCCCGCGCCGATCACGCACTGATCTGGCGGGAGCGCCCGCCGCGGGGTGGGCGCGACGGCACGGCCCCTCGGGGGCCCATGACGACCAACCGGATACGACCTACCGGCGGCCCGACCGCCCGGAGCACGAGGGACACCGCCGCAGTGAGACACCACCGCTCGAACAGACGCCGCACCGCCGTCACATTCGTCATCATCCTCGCCGTTGTCGGCCTCTTCATCGGCAAGCTCGTCGACATCCAGATCGTGCGGGCGAACGAGCTCACCGACGCGGCGGCACAGAACCAGTCGAACAGCGTCGTCACCTACGGCACGCGCGGTCCGATCGTCGACCGCTCAGGGACGATCCTGGCGGACACGACCACCCGCTACCGACTGACCACGTCACCGAAGAACGTCGGCGAGTTCGACCGGGAGCTCGCGGGCGACCAGACGGTCGTGGTGAGCGTCCAGCAGGCCGCCTCCGAGATCGGAGCGATCACGGGCCAGTCGATCGAGCAGATCACCGGGGCGGTCGACGCGGCCCTCGCGAAGGACGCCGCATCCAACTACCTGGTCCTAGCGGAGGGCCTCGATCTCGAGGCGTACCAGAAGCTCGTCGCGCTCGACATCCCGTGGACCTACTTCGAGACCCAGCAGGGTCGCAGCTACCCCAACGGCGCGGTCGCAGGGAACCTCGTGGGCTACGTCGGCTCGGACGGAGTCGCTCAGGAGGGGGTGGAGTACGGCGAGAACACCTGCCTGGCCGGGCAGAACGGCTCCGAGAGCTACGAGCGCAGCGCCGATTTCGTGCGGATCCCCGGCAGCACCGTTTCGGAGAAGCCTGCGGTCGACGGCGGCACGCTCCAGCTGACCATCGACTCCGACCTGCAGTACTACTCGCAGCAGGTGCTCGCGAAGCGGGTCGCCGAGGTCGGCGGCAGCTACGGCATCGTCGTCGTGCAGGAGGTCAAGACGGGCAAGCTGCTCACGGTCGCCGAGACCCCCACGGTCGATCCCAACAACGTCGAGGCCAGTCCCTCCGCAGACCGCAGCTCGCGGGCCTTCCGCGCGCCGTTCGAGCCGGGCTCCACCTTCAAGCCGATGACGGCGGCGATGCTGATCGACCAGGGCCAGGCCGGTCCGACGACGCAGGTCGTCGTCCCCGACAGCTTCGAGAAGGACGGTGCCTCCTTCAGCGACGACTTCGCGCACACTCCGACCAACTACACCCTCACCGGGATCCTCAAGGACTCCTCGAACGTCGGCATCTCGATGCTCGGCTCGCGCCTCTCGGCCCAGACCCGCTACGACTACCTGCAGAAGTTCGGCCTCGGCACGCCCACGACGAGCGGCTTCCCCGGTGAAGAGGGCGGCCTGCTCGCCGACTACCAGGACTGGGACAACCAGACCAACTACACGACCATGTTCGGTCAGGGCGTCTCCGCCACCGCGGTCCAGGTCGCCAGCATCTACCAGACGCTCGGCAACGGCGGCGTCCGGCTCCCGTCGCAGCTCGTCGCGGGCTGCACCATGCCCGACGGCTCCGTCGTCGACGTGCCCGACTCCGCAGGCAGCCAGGTGGTCTCGAGCTCGGCGGCGAAGCAGGTCGTCGACATGCTGCAGACCCACTACAACGAGGGCTGGCTGGCGGACGACATCCACGTCGACGGCTACAACATCGCCACCAAGACGGGCACCGCGCAGCAGCCCGACGGCAAGGGCGGCTACTCGAAGAGCTACACCGTCTCGCTCGCTGGACTCGCGCCCGCGGAGGACCCGGAGTACGTCGTGACGGTCACCATCGCCGATCCGGTTAAGATGAACACGTCCCAGGCGACGGCTCCCGTCTTCCAGCAGGTCATGACGCAGGTGCTCAAGACCAACCGGGTGGAGCCGTCCACGGTGCCGCCCGTGGAGTACCCCACCACGTGGTGACCGGAGCCGGGACAGCACCCCCGTACGAACAAGCACCGTACGACCCAGCACCGTACGAATCAGCACCGTACGCATCAGCACGAGAGAAAGAGCGGGCTTTGCACGACCCTCGCCCGCAGTCCTCCCTCCGTCCCGAGCACCCGGTGCCGCGGAGCCTCTCCCAGCTCGTCGCGGAGTTCTCGCTCGGGCCGGTCCGCGGGATCGAGGGCGTCGAGGTGAGCGGGGTCACGCTCGACTCGAACCGGGTCGAAGCGGGGGACCTCTACGTGGGAGTCGCAGGACGACGCGCGCATGGCGCGGCCTTCTCGGCGGCGGCCGCCTCCTCCGGAGCAGTCGCCGTGCTGACCGACCCGGCCGGAGCCGATCTCGCCGCCGACAGCGGACTCCCCGTCCTGGTGACCCCCGACCCGCGCGCCGCCCTCGGCGATGTGGCGGCGTGGATCCACCGGACTCGCGAGGACGTACCGACCCTCTTCGGTGTCACCGGCACCAACGGCAAGACGAGCGTCGTCTACCTCCTCGACGCGCTGCTTCGCCGCCTGGGAGTCGTCTCCGGCTTGAGCTCGACGGCCGAGCGCCGCATCGGCGACGTCGCCGTGGTGAGCTCGCTGACCACTCCCGAGGCCAGCGAACTGCACGGGCTGCTCGCGCGGATGCGGGAGTCGGCCGTCCGGGCCGTCTCGATCGAGGTCTCGGCGCAGGCGCTCAGCCGGCACCGCATCGACGGGCTCGTCTTCGATGTCGTCGGGTTCACGAACCTCAGCCACGACCACCTCGACGACTACTGCGACATGCGCGAGTACTTCGAGGCGAAGGCCGACCTGTTCGAGCCCGAGCGTGCGCGGCGTGGAGTCGTCACGGTCGACAGCACCTGGGGCCGCGAGCTCGCCGAGCGCAGCAGGATCCCGGTCGCCACCCTCGCCAGCTCGGCGGTGCTCGGCGTGCCGCCCGAGACGCCGGCCGACTGGTCGATGACCGTGGTCGACGCGACCGCCGACTCCACGACCTTCCGTCTCGACGGGCCGGAGAACCGCTCCGTCGTCGTCACTGTCTCGCTGATCGGCTGGTACATGGCGGCCAACGCGGCACTGGCGATCGTGATGCTGGTCGAATCGGGCTTCGACCTCGACGCGATCACCCACGCGCTCGAGGAGAGCCGGCTCGACGTTTACATCCCGGGTCGCGCCGAGCTGGTGTCCGGCGATCGCGGACCCCGGGTCTACGTCGACTACGGCCACACGCCGGACGCGTTCCAGAACGCCCTCGAGGCCCTGCGGGCCCTGACACCTGGGCGGCTGATCATGGTGTTCGGCGCCGACGGCGACCGCGACACCACCAAGCGCGGCGACATGGGCGCGATCGCGGCCCGACTCGCCGATGTCGTCATCGTCACCGACTTCCACCCGCGCTGGGAGGACCCCGCGGCGATCCGCGCGGTCCTGCTCGAGGCGGCTCGCGCGGCCGTCCCCGGCCGGGAGGTCCACGAGATACCGGATCCGCGCGCCGCCGTGCGCGCCGCCGTCGCGCTCGCGCGCGAGGGCGACTCGATCCTCTACGCCGGCCCCGGCCACGAGGACTACCAGGAGATCGCAGGAGTGCACATGCCGTATTCGGCCAGAGACGACGTCCGGCAGGCTCTGCGCGAGGCGGGCTGGCTCTAGATGATCGCGCTGACCCTCACCGAGATCGCCGCAGCCGTCTCGGGACGCCTCCACCTCGCCGGCTCGTCGGCGAGCGCCTCCACCGTGGTCGTCGGAGCGACCGAGACGGACTCCCGCGAGATCGCTCCGGGCGGAGTCTTCGTCGCCAAGCGCGGCGAGCACACCGACGGTCACCTCTTCGCACCGGCGGCGCTCGAGCGGGGCGCGGCGCTCCTGATCGTCGAACGTCCCCTCGATCTCGATGTGCCGCAGGTCCTGGTCGACGATTCCGTCGAGGCGCTCGGGGCACTCGCGACCGAGGTGGTCCGCCGGGTCCGCGCGAAGGGCGGCCTCACCGTCATCGGCGTCACGGGATCGAACGGCAAGACCACGACCAAGAACCTGCTGCGCACGATCCTCGAGCGGGTGGGCGAGACGGTCGCGCCGCGCGGCTCCTTCAACAACGAGGTCGGCGCACCGATCACAATGCTCCAGGTCTCGGAGTCGACCCGCTTCCTCGTCGCCGAGATGGGTGCGAGCGCCGTCGGCGAGATCCGCCGCCTGGTGCGGATGGCCAAGCCCGACGTCGGAGTCGTCCTCGCGGTCGGCCTCGCGCACGCGGGTGAGTTCGGCGGGATCGAGCGGACGCTCGAGGCGAAGACCGAGATGGTCACCGACCTCACCGCCGACGACGTGGCCGTGCTCAACGCCGACGACGGCCGCGTCGCCTCCATGGCCGGGCGCACGGCGGCACGCGTGCTGTGGTTCGGCCGCGGCGACGGAGCCGATGTGCGCGCGGTCGACATCGAGCCGACGGCCGATGGCACCCGCTTCACCATCGAGGTCTCGGCGGGGGAGGGCCGCGAGGCCGGCCGTGCCGAGCTGCTCCTGCGCGTCCTCGGCGAGCACCACGTGATGAACGCCCTCGCGGCCACTGCCGCCGCTCTCTCGGTCGGAGTCGCTCTGCCCGCGATCGTCGACGCACTGGCGACTGTGACGCTCGCCGAGCGCGGTCGCATGGAGGTCCTCGGCGGCGAGGACGTCCGCGTCATCAACGACGCGTACAACGCGAGCCCCGACTCCACCGCCGCCGCGCTGCGCACCCTCGCCCAGATCGCCCGGCCCGAGGGCCGCACCGTCGCCGTCCTCGGAGAGATGAGCGAGCTGGGCGAGTGGGCCGACGAGGAACACGAGCGCGTCGGGCTCCTGGCCGTGCGCCTGAACATCGCCCAGATCGTCGTGGTGGGCCGTGGCGCCCGCCGCATCCACGTGGCCGCCGAGCGCGAAGGCTCCTGGAGCGGCGAGTCTGTCTTCGCCGAGGACTCCGACGCCGCGTTCGCGTTCCTCGAGGGGTACCTCCGTCCCGGCGACACCGTTCTCGTTAAGTCGTCGAACTCCGCGGGGCTGCGCTTCCTCGCCGAGCGTCTCGGGGAGCGTCACCGATGAGGGCCCTGCTGCTGTCCGGCGCGTTCTCGGGAGCGTTCACGCTCCTGATGACGCCCCTGTTCATCCGCCTCTTCCACCGGCTCCAGTGGGGCCAGTTCATCCGCGAGGACGGGCCGAAGTCGCACCATGTCAAGCACGGCACCGCCACGATGGGCGGCATCGTCATCATCCTCGGCACCGTGGTGGGCTACTTCCTCGGGATGCTGTTCGGCAACCGGTCGCTCGCCCCCTCGGCCCTCCTGGTGCTGTTCATGATGGTGGGCCTCGGGCTGGTCGGCTTCACCGACGACTTCCTCAAGACCCGCAATCAGCGCAGCCTCGGGCTCGGCGGCTGGGCGAAGATCGCCGGTCAGGTGATCGTCGCGGCGGCCTTCGCCGTCATCGCGATCATGGTGCGCGATTCGAACGGGCTGACGCCGGCGTCGACCTCGATCTCGTTCATCCGCGATCTGCCGTTCGACTTCGCCGTACTCGGTTGGGTCGGCATCGGGTTGTTCGTGCTGTGGATCTGCATCATCGTCACGAGCACGTCCAACGGCGTCAATGTCGCGGACGGTCTCGACGGCCTGGCGACGGGCTCGTCGATCCTCGCGATCGGCTCCTACGTCATCATCGGGTTCTGGCAGTCGAACCAGTGGTGCTTCGATCAGCACCTCAACCCCGAAGTCGTCGACAAGTGCTACCAGGTGAGCGACCCATTCGACCTGGCTATCATCGCCGCGGCGATCTCGGGGGCGCTGGTCGGCTTCCTCTGGTGGAACACCTCGCCCGCGCAGATCTTCATGGGCGACACGGGCTCACTCGGCCTCGGCGGCGCCCTTGCCGCCCTCGCGATCCTCACCCGCACCGAGCTGCTCGTCATCCTCATCGGCGGCCTGTTCGTGATCGTGACCGGCTCGGTCATCGTCCAGCGGATCTACTTCAAGCTGACCCGGGGCAAGCGCATCTTCCTGATGAGCCCCCTCCACCACCACTTCGAGCTCAAGGGCTGGGCCGAGATCACCGTCGTGGTCCGCTTCTGGATCATCGCGGGTATCCTCGCGGCGACCGGTGTCGGGCTCTTCTACCTGGAATGGCTCTCGCTGGAATGACTGATCCCGCCCGTCTCGACTCCCTCCGCAGCTGGCACTCGGACTGGCGGGGCCTGCGGGTCGCCGTGCTGGGTCTGGGAGTCACCGGATTCTCGGTCGCCGACACGCTGACCGAGCTCGGCTCGGAGGTGCTGGTCCTGGCGGACCGCGTCGACGAGGAGCGCGAGCGCCTTCTCGAGGTCATCGGCGCGCGCCTGCACCGCGCCGAACGCCTCGACTCCGTGCCCGGCGAACTCAGCGCGTTCGCGCCCGACCTGGTCGTCGTGTCGCCCGGGTTCCGGCCGACGCATCCGATTCTGCTGTGGGCGGCAGAGGCGGGGATCGCCGTGTGGGGCGATGTCGAGCTCGCCTGGCGAGTGCGCGACAAGGTGCTCCGCGCCGACGGCACGCCGGCCGACTGGGTGGCGGTCACCGGCACCAACGGCAAGACCACGACGGTGCGACTGACGGCGACGATGCTCGTGGCCGGCGGTCTGCGCGCCGCGCCGTGCGGCAACATCGGGATCCCGGTCCTCGACGCCGTGCGCGACCCGCAGGGCTTCGACGTGCTGGTCGTCGAGCTCTCCAGCTACCAGCTGCACTATCTCGGTGCGATCTCGCCGATCGCGAGCACCTGCCTCAACATCGCCGACGACCACCTCGACTGGCACGGCTCGGTCGAGGCGTACCGCGCCGCGAAGGGCAAGGTCTATGCGGGGACCCGCCTCGCGTGCGTCTACAACCGGGCCGACGCGGCCACGGAGCAGATGGTGCTCGACGCGGAGGTCGTGGAGGGCGCTCGCGCGATCGGCTTCGGACTCGGCGTGCCGGGTCCCAGCGACTTTGGGATCGTCGACGGGATCCTCTGCGATCGCGCGTTCCTCGAGGATCGCCGCACCAGCGCTCTCGAGATCGCCACTGTCGACGAACTCGCCGAGCGCCACCTCGCCGCGCCGCACATCGTGCAGAACGTGCTCGCCGCCGCCGCTCTCTCCCGCGCCTGCGGGATCGAGGTCGCTGCGATCCGCCGTGCTCTGGCCGGCTTCGAGCTCGACGCCCACCGCATCCAGGTGGTCGCGGAGCGATCGGGAGTCACCTGGGTCGACGACTCCAAGGCCACCAATCCGCACGCGGCCGACGCCTCGCTGCGCGCCTACCCGTCGGTGGTCTGGCTCGTCGGCGGGCTTCTCAAGGGTGTCGACGTCGACACGCTCGTCTCCGCCCACGTCGACCGCCTGCGCGGCGCCGTGGTCATCGGAGCCGACCGTTCGGCGCTCCTCGAGGCATTCCGACGACACGCGCCCGCCCTCCCCGTCAGCGAGGTGGTCCCGGACGACACTGGTGCGGTGATGCAGGCGGCCGTCGAGGCCGCTGCGGCACTCGCCCGCTCGGGCGACGTCGTCCTGCTCGCACCCGCCGCAGCATCGATGGACCAGTTCCGCGACTACGCGGCTCGGGGCCGCTCCTTCGCGGCCGCCGTGGCGACCCACCTGGGAGGAGGAGCCGATGACCGCTCCGACGACGAGCCGCCCCGCGGGCCGCTCGCGCACTGAGCCGCGAGAGAAGGACAGGGGCGGGATGCGCACGGCGCGAATCGTCCTGTCGAAGGTCTTCGCCTCGCAGTCGCCCAACTTCTACCTGCTCTTCGGAACCACGTTCTTCCTGGTGCTGTTCGGCCTGACGATGGTGCTGTCCTCCTCGTCGGTGACCTCCTATCTGAAGGACGACGACTCCTTCGGCGGGTTCATGCGCCAGGGCGTCTTCGCTGTGGCGGGCGTCCCCCTCATGCTGATCGCCTCGCGTTTCCCTGTGCGGTTCTGGAAGCGCATCGCCGGTCCGCTGCTGATCGTCGGCTGCCTCCTGCAGCTGCTGGTCTTCACTCCTCTCGGCACCGAGATCGGCGGCAACCGCAACTGGCTCGACCTCGGCGGACTCTCGATGCAGCCGTCCGAGATCCTCAAGCTCGCCCTGGTCCTCTGGCTGGCGGTGACGCTGGAGCGCCGACTGCGGCGCGAGCAGGACTGGCGTCACGCTCTGCTGCCCGTCCTGCCCTTCGGAGGGATCGCCCTGGTGCTGGTCCTCGCAGGCGGCGACCTCGGCACGGTGATGATCATGGCGGGCATCTTCCTCGCCGCGCTCTTCTATGCGAACGTCCGCGTGCGCATCATCATCCCGCTCATCGTCGCCGGGGCGGTCGGAGCCGTGCTCTTCGCACTCACGAGCTCGAACCGCGTGACCCGCATCCTGTCGTTCTTCGGCGACTGCTCCGGATCGGAGCAGTACGAGAACTCGTGCTGGCAGCCCGTGCACGGCACCTGGGCGATGGCCTCCGGAGGCATCTTCGGGGTCGGTCTGGGCAACTCCAAGGCCAAGTGGTCGTGGCTGCCCGCCGCCGACAACGACTACATCTTCGCGATCATCGGGGAGGAGCTGGGCCTCATCGGCGCCGTCGTCGTCCTCGCTCTGTTCGTGGTCCTCGCGGTCGCGTTCTTCCGGGTGATCCACGCCTCGACCGACCCGTTCGTGCGCATCAGCACCGGTGCGGTCATGGTCTGGCTGATCGGTCAGGCGTTCGTGAACATCGGCGTGGTGCTGGGGGTTCTGCCGGTGCTCGGGGTGCCGCTGCCGCTCATCTCGTCCGGAGGCACCGCTCTGCTCAGCTCGCTCCTCGCCATCGGCGTCGTCCTCTCGTTCGCCCGCGAGCAGACGACCGCTCTGCCCGTGCTGGGCTCGCTACGACGACGCTCGACGAAGGCCGCTGCGTCGTGACCCGCTACCTGCTGGCGGGCGGCGGCACGGCCGGCCACGTCAATCCGCTGCTCGCCACCGCTGACGAGATCCGCCTCCGCAATCCCGGGGACGAGGTCCTCGTGCTCGGCACGGCGGAGGGCCTGGAGGCGCGCCTCGTCCCGCTCCGGGGCTACGAACTCTCGGTCATCCCCCGGCTGCCCTTCCCGCGGCGGCCGAACGCCGCCGCCCTGCGCTTCCCGCTCGCGTTCCGCGCGACGATCGACGGCATCGTCCGGACGATCCGTGAGCGCGGGATCGATGCCGTGGTCGGCTTCGGCGGCTATGCGGCGGCTCCCGCGTATCTCGCAGCGCGCCGTGCCCGCATCCCCTTCGTCGTGCACGAGGCGAACGCGCGTCCTGGTCTTGCGAACCGGCTCGGCGCTCGCGCGACGCCTCACGTCGGTGTCGCGTTCGAGGGCACCCCGCTCCCGCACGCGCAGGTGGTCGGCATGCCGCTCCGGCGCGAGATCGCCGAGCTCGACCGCTCCGCTCGACGCGAGGAGGGGCGCCTCGCGCTGGGCCTGGATCCCGAGCGCCCGACGCTGCTGGTCACCGGAGGCTCGCTCGGCGCCCGGCGGATCAACGCGACCGTGCACGCCTCCGCGTCCGCCCTCGTCGCCACGGGCTTCCAGATCCTGCACATCACCGGCGACCGCGCCGAGATCACCGATCCGGGGATCGACGGGTACCACCTCCTCGCCTACTGCGACCGGATGGATCTCGCCCTGTCGGCGTCGGACTTCGCGGTCTCGCGCGCGGGAGCGGCGACCGTCAGCGAGCTCAGCGCGCTCGGCCTGCCCGCGGTGTACGTCCCGTATCCGGTCGGCAACGGCGAGCAGCGCGTCAACGCGCGCGGCGTGGTGGACGCCGGAGGAGCGCTCCTCGTCGAGGACGCGGCGTTCCTGCCCGTCTGGGTCGAGCGAGTGCTCGTGCCGCTGCTCGGCGACTCCGCCCGCCGCGACGAGATGGCGCGCCGTGCCGCGCGAGTCGGGGTCCGGGACGGCTCAGGGAGGCTGGTCGACCTGATCGGATCGAGCCTGACCGCGCCGCGGTGACCGCGCTCCGCGCTGCTCGGGAGAGCCCTCCCGCCCACCGTCTACACTGATCCGGCGCCCGGCGCGAGGCCCCTCGCGCGCAGCGCCGACCACCCGAAAGCGAGAGCCCCGTGATCAAGCCCGACCTCGGCATCACCATCCCCGACGAGCTCGGCTCGGTGCACTTCATCGGCATCGGCGGCTCCGGGATGAGCGGGATCGCACGGCTCTTCCAGCACGCCGGCCACCGGGTGACCGGCTCGGACGTGCGCGAATCGCACCCGATCGAGCAGCTGCGCGAGCTGGGGATCCCCGTCGCCATCGGCCACGACGCCGCGCACCTGGGGGACGCCGAGGCGGTGGTGGTCACGTCAGCGCTCTGGCCGGACAACCCCGAGTACGTCCTCGCGAAGGAGCGCGGCCTCCCCGTGCTGCACCGCTCGCAGGCCCTCGCCTGGCTGGTGCGCGGCAAGCGTCTGGTCGCGGTCGCCGGCGCGCACGGCAAGACCACCTCGACGGGCATGATCGTCACCGGTCTGCTCGGGGTGGACGCCGATCCGAGCTTCGTCAACGGCGGGATCATCGAGAGCCTCGGCACGTCCTCCGCGGCCGGCTCCGGCGAGGTCTTCGTCGTCGAGGCGGACGAGTCCGATGGCAGCTTCCTGCTCTACGACGCCGCGGTCGCCCTGATCACCAACGTCGATCCCGACCACCTCGACCACTACGGCTCGCTCGAGGCCTTCGAGGAGGCGTTCGTCACCTTCGCCTCCTCCGCGAGCGAACTCGTCGTGATCTCCTCCGACGATGCGGGCGCGGTCCGCGTCTCCGAGCGTCTCGGCGATCGCCGGGTGATCACCTTCGGCGAGTCCGAGGGATCGGACGTCCGCGTCGTCGATCTCGAGCTCGTGGGGCCGGTCGGCTTCGCCCTCGAGTACGAGGGCCGCCGCTACGCCGCGCGCCTGCGGATCCCGGGGCGACACAACGCGGTCAACGCGGCCGGTGCCTTCGCCGTGCTCGTGGGCCTCGGCTTCGACCCGGCCGCCTCCCTCGAGGCCGTGTCGGCCTTCGGAGGCACCGAGCGCCGGTTCGAGTTGCACGGCTCGGTGCGCGGCGTCAGCGTCTATGACGACTACGCCCACCACCCGACCGAGGTCGCCGCTGCACTGTCCGCCGCCCGCACGGTGGTCGGCGAGGGACGCATCATCGCGCTGCACCAGCCGCACCTCTACAGCCGCACCCGCCTGTTCGCGCGCGAGTTCGCCGAGACCCTGGAGCGCTACGCCGATGAGACCGTCGTGCTCGACGTCTACGGCGCCCGCGAGGATCCCGAGCCCGGGGTGACCGGAGCGCTGGTGAGCGACAAGTTCGCCGACCCCTCCCACGTCTCGTTCGTCCCCGACTGGGAGGAGGCGGCGCGCCGCACGGCCGAGATCGCGCGCGAGGGCGACTTCGTCATCACGCTCGGGTGCGGGGACGTCTACCGCATCATCCCGCAGGTCCTCGAGTCGCTCGGCGCGAGCGAGGGCGCTCCGGTCGCACGATGACCGCGGCCAGCGCCGGGCACCTCCGCGGGGAGCGCGCATGAAGCGGCCCGACGCCGACCGCCGGCCGAGCGTGCGTCCACCTGCGCCGCCGTCGGGCGACCGTGAGCAGCCCACCGAACCGGTGCGCATCGTCTCCTCGCTCCGGGTGCGCACCGAGGCAGAGCCGAGCGCTCCGGAGCGCACGAGCGGCAGGATCGCTGCGGCCCGCGCCGCGCTCGCCGGTGTCCGCGTGCCCGACGTCCGCCTGCCCGGCGCCGAGAACCGTGCGGTGAAGCGGGCCGAGCGCGAGCGGAGGCGCTTCGAGCGCGGCGAGGTCCGCCGCTTCACGCAGCGCTCGCGTCGTCGTCGGCGGATTGCCCTGGTGGTCGCCGGGTCGCTGGTGGCGCTGGCCCTGATCGTCGGCATCGCGGCCTTCTCGCCGCTGATGGCGGTGCGCACCATCGAGATCACGGGCACACAGCGCGTCGATGCGGCGACGGTGCAGGGCGCGCTCGACGATCAGCTCGGTGTTCCGCTCACCCTCGTCGACCGGGGGGAGGTCGGCCGCGTGCTCGGCGCCTACCCGCTCGTCCAGAGCTATTCCGTGCAGACCCGGCCGCCGGGCACGCTGGTGATCACCGTCGTGGAGCGCGCACCGCTGGGCGTGATCGAGCGGGACGGCCGGTTCGATCTCGTCGACGCCGCTGGCGTGGTCATCGAGACGGCGGACGCGGCGCAGCCCGGCTATCCGCTGCTCACCACGCCGTCGAGCGACGCCTCCGGAGCCGGGTTCCGCGCGACCGCAGGCGTGTTGCGGGCCCTGCCGCGAGCGCTGGCCGAACAGGTCACCGCGGCGGCCGCGACGACCGGCGACGACGTCTCGCTCACGCTCGCCGGCGGGGCGAAGGTGGTGTGGGGCGGCTCGGACGCCTCCGCGGTGAAGGCCGTCGTGCTCGAGAAGCTGATGGCGGCGACCGATCCCGCGACTGTCGCCTCCTACGACGTCTCCTCGCCCGAGGCGGCCGTGGTCGCCCCGCGGTCGTGACGTGGGACTGATCCGTCCGGCTGTTTCCCGATTGCGGGCGTGTCTGCCGGGAGCGCGCCCCTCCTCGGCCTACCGTCGGAGCCGCACCCACTATGCATACTCAGTATAACTTTAAGCCTCAACTACAGGTTTAATGTTCAGCCCGGAGGCCGGAGACGTGACTTCAAACCAGAACTACCTCGCCGTGATCAAGGTCGTCGGCATCGGCGGTGGCGGCGTCAACGCTGTCAATCGCATGATCGAGCTCGGTCTGCGCGGTGTCGAATTCATCGCGATCAACACGGATGCCCAGGCGCTCCTGCTGAGCGACGCCGACGTCAAGCTCGACGTCGGACGCGAGCTGACCCGTGGTCTCGGTGCCGGTGCCGACCCCGAGGTCGGCCGTCGTGCCGCCGAGGACCACGCCGAGGAGATCGAGGAGGTCCTCGCGGGCGCCGACATGGTCTTCGTCACCGCGGGCGAGGGGGGCGGCACCGGCACCGGAGGCGCGCCCGTCGTCGCGCGCATCGCCAAGTCGATCGGCGCTCTCACGATCGGTGTGGTGACCAAGCCCTTCGGCTTCGAGGGCCGTCGCCGCCAGACCCAGGCCGAGGCCGGCGTCGCCACGCTCAAGAATGAGGTCGACACCCTCATCGTCGTCCCCAACGACCGCCTGCTCGAGATCAGCGACCGCGGCATCTCCATGCTCGAGGCCTTCGCGACCGCCGACCAGGTGCTCCTCGCCGGTGTCCAGGGCATCACCGACCTCATCACGACCCCGGGCCTGATCAACCTCGACTTCGCCGACGTCAAGTCGGTCATGCAGGGAGCCGGATCCGCGCTGATGGGCATCGGCTCGTCCCGGGGCGCCGACCGCGCGATCAAGGCGGCCGAGCTCGCCGTCGCCTCGCCCCTGCTCGAGGCCAGCATCGACGGCGCGCACGGTGTGCTCCTCTCGATCCAGGGCGGATCGAACCTCGGCATCTTCGAGATCAACGATGCCGCTCGCCTGGTGCAGGAGGCGGTGCACGCCGAGGCGAACATCATCTTCGGAGCGGTCATCGACGACACTCTCGGGGACGAGGTTCGCGTCACCGTCATCGCGGCGGGCTTCGACGGCGGCGAGCCCGGCGGCGCGGCCCCTGCAGCGGTCGCCCAGCCCCGGCCGCAGCAGAGCATCGCGAGCGAGTCGCCCGCCGAGCCCGCTCCGGCTCCCGCCGCTCCGCCGGTCGCGGGTTCGATCTGGTCGAGCACCCCGGCCGCTGCTCCGGCTCCTGTCGCCGACCCGTCGTTCGACGACGACGAGAGCGATCTGGACATCCCGGACTTCCTCAAGTAGCCGTGCCCGATCCGGAGCTGGCCGCGCGCTGGGCCGCGGTCTCCGAGCGGGTCGCCGAGGCGACCCGCTCGTCCGGTCGTGCGGCCTCGTCCGTCACGACGATCGTCGTGACGAAGTTCCATCCGGTCTCCCTCCTCCGCGACCTGCTCGAGCTCGGCGTCGCCGACTTCGGTGAGAACAGGCACCAGGAGGCGCAGCAGAAGTCCCTCGACCTCGCCGGCACGGCCGCACGCTGGCACTTCATCGGGCAGCTGCAGAGCAAGAAGGCGCGCCAGGTGCGCCGCTATGCGCGCGCTGTGCACTCCGTGGACCGGCTCGCCCTCGTCCCGCTGCTCGACACCGGCGAGGATGCACTCGACGTCTACCTCCAGGTCAACCTCACGGACGACCCCGATCGCGGCGGAGCGGCGCCCGCCGATGTCGAGCCCCTCGCGGAGGCGCTCGCGGACGCCGGCAGCCTGAGCCTGCGCGGGGTGATGGCGGTCGCTCCGCTGGGCGAGGATCCGCGCCCGGCCTTCGCGCGTCTGCGGGCGATCTCGGACCGCGTGCGCGCCGTCGACCCCGGTGCGACGGCCATCTCGGCGGGCATGTCGCACGACTTCGCCGACGCGATCGCCGAGGGCGCGACACACCTGCGAATCGGGTCGGCAATCACCGGAGAACGCCCCGTCCGCACCTAACCTCGTGGTGACCCACCTGTGGGAGCACACACGACACGGAGGACACCCATGGCCAACCCGCTGAAGAAGACGATGGTCTACCTCGGACTCGCCGACGAAGAGGTCGAGTACGAGCGCGCCGAACCCGTCGAGGCGGCTCCCGCGACCGCTCACCGGGCTCCGGTCTCGCCGGTCCAGCCCGTTCCGCCGGTCGAGCCGACCCCGCAGCCCCGCGCGACGGTCACCCCGCTCCGCAAGCCCACCCCCCAGACACCGAAGGCGACGGCACACGCCGAGATGAACGAGATCCTCACCGTCCACCCGAAGCAGTACCGCGACGCGCAGGTCATCGCGGAGAACTTCCGCGATGGCATCCCCGTGATCATCAACCTCTCGCAGATGAGCGACGCGGACGCCCGTCGTCTGATCGACTTCGCGAGCGGGCTCTCGCAGGGCCTCTTCGGCCGCATCGAGCGCGTGACGAGCAAGGTCTTCCTGCTGTCCCCGTCGCACATCACGGTCGCCGGCGACTCCGCCTCCGCCGAGAACGATGCCGACGCGTCGTTCTTCGCGAAGTCCTGATCCCGGGAGCCCTGGCTCGCGGTGAATTCCGTCGTCTCGCTCCTCGGGAGCGTCCTCTACTTCGTCCTGCTCCTGTACTTCTTCGCGATGTGGGCCCGGTTCGTGCTCGACCTCGTCAGGGTCATCCGGCGTGATTGGCGCCCCCGTGGCGCAGGTCTGGTCGCGGCGGAGGGTGTCTACACCGTCACCGATCCACCGATCGGCTTCTTCCGCAGGCTGATCAAGCCGGTCTCGATCGGCCCGATCGCCCTCGATTTCGGCTGGAGCCTGACCATGCTCTGCGTCATCGTGGGCATGTACATCGCCACGTGGCTCCAGCGCGCCTGACGGTCCCTGTATCGTTGGCGACGATCGGACGTTCTCCGCGGTGCCAGCACTGCGCCGTGCGCCTGAAGTTGCTAGCTTTAGTCGAACGTTGATAAACGTGTACCTACTTGAAATCGAAGGTGGAAAGCCATGGCGCTCACTCCCGAAGATGTTGTCAATAAGCGGTTCCAGCCGACCAAGTTCCGCGAGGGATACGACCAGGACGAGGTCGACGACTTCCTCGACGAGGTCGTCGTTGAGCTGCGTCGCCTGAACCAGGAGAACGAGGAGCTGCGTCAGCGGCTCTCGTCCGGCGACTCCCGCACATCCGACACCCGCGTGTCCGACGCGCCGCGCGAGAGCATCCCCGCTCCCGTCGCGGAGGAGGCGGTCGCCGCCGAGCCCGAGCCGCAGCCCGAGGTCGTGCCGATCGCCGCCCCGGTGACCGCTCCGGTCGCCCCGCAGCAGTCGGCCCCGGCCGACGAGGCCGAGAGCTCGAGCGGGTTGCTGCAGCTCGCCCGTCGACTCCACGAGGAGCACGTGCGCGAGGGCACCGAGAAGCGCGACGCGCTCATCGCCGAGGGCCGCGCCACAGCCGCGCGCCTCGTCGCCGAAGCCGAGGCCAAGCAGCGCCAGCAGGTGGCGAAGCTCGAAGAGGAGCGTGCCACCGTCGAGCACCGCATCGACGAGCTCCGCACCTTCGAGCGCGAGTACCGCCAGAAGCTGAAGAGCTACATCGAGGGTCAGCTCCGCGACCTCGACACCCAGCCGGCAGCGGCTGAGTCCTCGCTGTCGGGCTTTGGGGCGTAGTCCCGCCGCAGCCGACGTCAGGCCGAGGGTGCTGGTCGCCCTCGGCCTCGTCGCGTTCGCGGTCTTCGCGATCGACCAGACCGCGAAGTACCTGGTTACCACGAACCTCGCCCTCGGCGAGGACGTGCGTATCCTCGGAGACGTCCTGATCCTGCACTACGTGAAGAATCCGGGTGCCGCTTTCTCCCTCGCCAGCGGATCGACGTGGATCTTCTCGATCATCGCCGCGTGCGTGGTCGTCGCCGTCCTCTGGTTCTCCAGCCGGATCCGCTCCCTGGCCTGGGCCGTCTTCTTCGGGCTGCTGCTCGGCGGCACGCTCGGCAACCTCTTCGACCGCCTGTTCCGCGAGCCCTCCTTCGGGCTCGGTCACGTGGTCGACTTCCTCTTCACGCCATGGCTGCTCCCGGCGATCTACAACGTCGCCGACATCGCCATCTGCTCGGCGATGGCTGTCTTCGTCGTCCTCAGCCTGCGCGGCGTGGCGCTCGACGGCACCCGTGCCGAGCGCGGGTCGCGCGCAGAGACGACGGACGACGCGGCCCCGCCGGAGGAGGCCGCGAGCGACGTCGATCGCCGCGGCGGACGCTGATGGCGCAGTCGCGCTCCCTGCCGGTGCCGGACGGGCTGGACGGTCTCCGCGCGGATGCTGCGGTGGCCAAGCTGCTCGGGTTCTCGCGCAGCTTCGCCGCCGAGGTCGCCGAGGCGGGAGGAGTGAGCGCCGACGGACGCGTCCTCGACAAGAGCGACCGGGTCCGCGCGGGCACCTGGCTCAGCGTCGAATGGCGCCCTCGCCGAGAGCCGACGATCGTCCCGCTCGCGGTGCCCGATCTGGCGATCGTCCATGATGACGACGACATCGTCGTGATCGACAAGCCGGTGGGCGTCGCCGCCCACCCGGCCGTCGGATGGGAGGGGCCGACCGTCCTCGGCGCACTCGCCGCCGCCGGCTTCACCGTCGCCACCTCCGGAGCGGCCGAGCGCGCCGGCATCGTGCACCGACTCGACGCCGGCACCAGCGGGCTGATGGTGGTCGCGAAGTCCGAGCGCGCCTACGCGCACCTCAAGCGCGCCTTCCACGACCGTACGGTCGAGAAGGTGTACCACGCGGTCGTCCAGGGCCACCCCGATCCGCTCGCAGGCACGATCGACGCGCCCCTCGGCCGCCATCCGTCCTCGGACTGGAAGTTCGCGGTCCGCGCCGACGGCAAGCCGTCGATCACGCACTACGAGACCATCGAGGCGTTCCCCTTCGCGTCCCTCCTCGAGGTCCACCTCGAGACCGGGCGGACCCACCAGATCCGCGTGCACATGGCAGCGCAGCGCCACCCCTGCGTGGGCGACGCGATGTACGGGGCGGACCCGACGCTCTCGAAGCGGCTCGGACTGACGCGCCAGTGGCTCGACGCGGTGCGACTCGGCTTCACGCATCCCGGCACGGGGGAGTGGGTGCAGTTCGAGGCCTCGTACCCCGACGATCTCGCACGCTCGCTCGAGCTTCTGCGCGGCGAGTGATCCGGGCGGACCCGGCCCGAGCATCCGTCAGCGCAGCTAGACTTTTCCCCGCCGTGTCCGCGACCCTTCCCGGGTCCCCGGCCCCCTGCCCGCAGTCCGCTGGAGGCGCATCCTTGCCGAGTAACGATTCCTTCGTCCACCTGCACGTGCACAGCGAGTACTCGATGCTCGACGGCGCCGCCCGGGTGAAGCCGCTGATCGATGCGGCGGTCGAGGAGGGCATGCCGGCGATCGCCGTGACCGACCACGGCAACGTGTTCGGCGCCTTCGACTTCTGGCGCACGGCGACCGCGGCAGGGATCAAGCCGATCATCGGCACCGAGGCCTACCTCACTCCTGGCACGCACCGCACCGACAAGACGCGCATCCGCTGGGGCGACGGCGGAGGGGACGACGTGTCCGGTTCCGGCGCCTATACCCACATGACGCTGCTGAGCTCGACCACGACCGGCATGCACAATCTCTTCCGCCTCTCGTCGAAGGCGTCGATCGAGGGCTACTACTTCAAACCGCGGATGGACCGCGAGATCCTCTCGCAGTACTCCGAGGGGCTGATCGGCACCACCGGCTGCCCGAGTGGCGAGGTGCAGACCCGCCTCCGGCTGGGGCAGTACAGGGAGGCGCGGCAGGCGGCCGCCGACTACCGCGACATCTTCGGCAAGGAGAACTTCTTCGCCGAGATCATGGACCACGGGCTCGACATCGAGCGGCGCGTCATCGCGGACGTGATCCGACTCGCCAAAGACCTCGACCTGCCGCTCGTCGCGACCAACGACCTGCACTACACGCACGCCCACGACGCCACGTCGCACGCGGCGCTGCTCTGCGTGCAGTCGGGCACCACTCTCGACGACCCCAAGCGATTCAAGTTCGACGCGGACGAGTTCTACCTCAAGTCTCCGCGGGAGATGCGCCAGGTGTTCCGCGACCACCCCGAGGCCTGCGACAACACGCTGCTGATCGCCGAGCGCTGCGACGTGCAGTTCGACACCTCCGCGAACTACATGCCCCGCTTCCCCGTGCCGGAGGGCGAGACGGAGGACACCTGGTTCACCAAGGAGGTCGAGGCGGGCTTGCGCGAGCGGTACCCCGGCGGGATCACCCAGGAGGTCCGCGAGCGCGCGGACTACGAGATGGGCGTCATCCGCCAGATGGGCTTCTCGGGGTACTTTCTCGTCGTCGCCGACTTCATCAACTGGTCCAAGCGCAACGGGATCCGCGTCGGACCGGGTCGCGGCTCCGGTGCCGGCTCGATGGCCGCCTACGCGATGCGGATCACCGACCTGGATCCGCTGCACCACGGACTGATCTTCGAGCGCTTCCTCAACCCCGACCGCGTCTCGATGCCCGACTTCGACGTCGACTTCGACGACCGTCGCCGCGGCGAGGTGATCCGCTACGTCACAGAGAAATACGGCGACGAGCGTGTCGCGCAGATCGTCACCTACGGCACGATCAAGGCGAAGCAGGCGCTCAAGGACGCCTCGCGCGTGCTCGGCTTCCCCTTCGGGATGGGCGAGAAGCTCACCAAGGCGATGCCGCCCGCGATCATGGGCAAGGACATCCCGCTCAGCGGAATCAACGATCCCGCACACGGCCGCTACAAGGAGGCGGTGGACGTCCGGAACGTCATCGCCGAGGACCCGCAGGCCAAGCTCGTCTTCGACACCGCGCTCGGTCTCGAGAACCTCAAGCGCCAGTGGGGCGTGCACGCGGCCGGCGTCATCATGTCAAGCGATCCGCTGCTCGACATCATCCCGATCATGAAGCGGGAGCAGGACGGCCAGATCGTCACGCAGTTCGACTACCCCGCCTGCGAGTCCCTCGGCCTGATCAAGATGGACTTCCTGGGGTTGCGGAACCTCACGATCATCGACGACGCGCTCGACAACATCCGCGCGAACCGCGAGCAGGATCTCGTGCTCGAAGACCTCTCGCTCGACGACCAAGCCGCCTACGACCTGCTCGCCCGGGGGGACACGCTCGGCGTCTTCCAGCTCGACGGCGGCCCGATGCGCGGTCTGCTGCGCCTGATGAAGCCGGACAACTTCGAGGACATCTCCGCGGTGCTCGCGCTCTACCGGCCGGGCCCGATGGGCGCCGACTCCCACACCAACTATGCGCTGCGCAAGAACGGCGTGCAGCAGATCACTCCGATCCATCCGGAGCTCGAGGAGCCGCTCGCGGAGGTGCTCGGCGGGACCTACGGCCTGATCGTGTACCAGGAGCAGGTCATGTCGATCGCGCAGAAGCTCGCGGGGTTCACGCTCGCGCAGGCCGACCTCCTGCGGCGCGCGATGGGCAAGAAGAAGAAGTCCGAGCTGGACAAGCAGTTCGAGGGTTTCTCGGGCGGGATGACCGCCAACGGCTACTCGATGGAGGCCGTCAAGACGCTCTGGGACATCCTCCTGCCCTTCTCCGACTACGCCTTCAACAAGGCGCACTCGGCCGCCTACGGAGTCGTCTCGTACTGGACGGCCTACCTCAAGGCGCACTACCCCGCGGAGTACATGGCGGCGCTTCTCACGAGCGTCGGCGACTCCAAGGACAAGATGGCCGCCTACCTCAACGAGTGCCGGCGCATGGGAATCAAGGTGCTCCCGCCGGACGTCAACGAGTCGATCGGCTTCTTCACCGCGGTCGGCACCGACATCCGCTTCGGCCTGGGTGCCGTGCGCAACGTCGGGACGAACGTGGTCGAGGGCATCCGCGCGGCGCGCGAGGAGAAGGGGCGCTTCGAGTCGTTCCACGATTTCCTCCGCAAAGTGCCGCTGCAGGTGACGAACAAGCGCACGGTCGAGTCCCTGATCAAGGCCGGAGCCTTCGACTCGCTCGGGCCCACCCGTCGCGCACTCGTGGAGGTGCACGAGGACGCGGTCGAGGCAGCGGTCGGCGAGAAGCGCAACGAGGCCAACGGCCAGGTGGGCTTCGACTTCGACAGTCTCTGGGACGAACCGCAGGCCGCCGTCCAGGTGCCGGAGAGACCCGAGTGGGCCAAGCGCGACAAGCTCGCCTTCGAGCGCGACATGCTGGGCCTCTACGTGTCCGACCATCCACTCGCCGGGCTCGAGACCGAACTGGCCAAGCACTACAGCACCACGATCGCCGACCTGCTCATCTCCGAGACCGTCGCCGACGGCGAAACCGTGGTCGTCGCCGGGCTCGTCACGAGCGTGCAGCACCGGATGGCGAAGACCTCGGGCAACCAGTACGGGATGATCCAGGTCGAGGACTTCGGCGGCGAGATCACCTGCATGTTCATGGGCAAGGCGTACCAGGAGTTCGCCCCCGCCCTCACCAACGACTCGATCGTGGTGGTCCGGGGCCGCGTGAGCATGCGCGACGACGGGATGAACCTGCACGCGTTCAGCCTCTTCGCCCCCGAGCTGAGCCAGGACGGCGACTCCGGCCCGCTCACCGTCTCGATGCCGGAATCGCGCGCGACGACCGACACCGTCTCACAGCTCAGCGACGTGCTCATCCGGCACTCCGGGCAGACGGAGGTACGGCTGAAGCTGATCAAGGGCGACACGGCCCGTATCTTCGAGGTGCCGTTCCCGGTGCGGATCACCCCCGACCTCTTCGGCGAGCTGAAGAGCCTGCTGGGCCCCAACTGTCTGTATTGAATTCCGAGCCGGTCCCTGCCCGGCTCGGCTCGTGCGGGTGGCGGGGTTCCGTGGGGCGTGTTGCGGTCGGCTACGACGATCCGCTGGGACGCGGATCGCCGGTTCGTCGTGTGTGTGGTGAGCCGGTCCCTGCCCGGCTCGGCGCGGTCGGCTCGTGGGGGTGGCGGGGTTCCGTGGGGCGTGTTGCGGTGGTCGAGCAGCCCTCCGCGGCATCTCGAGACCCGCGATGAGCGGCGGCGAAAGAGCGGGGGAGGGCGCCGCGTAGACTGGGGCGGCCATGATCCAGACTCTCGATCTTCGTGGGCGGCGTCCGTCCGCCGCCGAACTCCTCGCCCTCGTGCCCCGCAATCCGGGCACCTCCGCCTCGGTCGGGCCGGTCGTCGCCGAACTGATCGCCGATGTCCGTGAGCGGGGAGCCGAGGCGCTGCTCGACCAGTCGGAACGTCTCGACGGCGTGCGTCCGCCGGAGCTGCGCGTGCCCGCCGAGAAGATCGCACAGGCCCTCGAGCAGCTCGAACCCTCGATCCGCCTCGCCCTCGAGGAGGCGATCACCCGCGTCCGCCGCGCGAGCGCGGCGCAGATCCCGCCGCCCCGCACCACCGAGCTGGACGCCGGCGCGACGGTCACCCAGCGCTGGCAGCCGATCGCGCGCGCCGGCCTCTACGTCCCCGGTGGCAAGGCCGTCTACCCCTCCAGCGTCGTGATGAACGTGGTCCCCGCGCAGGCCGCCGGGGTCGCCTCCATCGCGCTGGTCTCGCCCCCGCAGAAGCTGTTCGGCGGATCCGTCCACCCGACGATCCTCGCCGCCGCAGCTCTGCTCGGCATCGACGAGGTCTATGCGCTCGGAGGCGCGGGGGCGGTCGCCGCACTCGCGTACGGTGTCGAGTCCCTCGGTCTCGATCCCGTCAGCATCATCACCGGGCCGGGAAACGTCTGGGTCACCACCGCCAAGCGCCAGGTCCTTGGGCAGGTGGGCATCGACTCCGAGGCCGGCCCGACCGAGATCCTGGTGATCGCCGACGACTCCGCCGATGCCCGCCTCATCGCCGCCGACCTGGTCAGCCAGGCCGAGCACGACGAAGCAGCGTCGGCCGTCCTCGTCACCGACAGCCCCGAGCTCGCCGCCGCCGTCGGCCGCGAAGTGGTCGCGCAGGCCGCGAGCACGCACCACGCCGAGCGCGTGGCGATCGCCCTCGACGGGCCGCAGTCGGCCCTCGTGATCGTCGACGACCTCGAGCTGGCCTGCGCCTTCAGCGACGCCTACGGTCCGGAGCACCTCGAGCTGCACACCATCGATCCCGCCGCGACGGCCGAGCGGATCCACGACGCCGGCGCGATCTTCCTCGGCCCGACTGCTCCCGTGAGCCTCGGCGATTACCTCGCCGGTTCCAACCACGTGCTGCCGACCCTCGGCCAGGCGCGTTTCTCCTCCGGCCTCGGCGCGTACACCTTCCTTAGGCCGCAACAGGTGATCTCCTACGACCGTTCGGCGCTCGAGCGGGTCGCGCCGCACATCCGAGCGCTCAGCGACGCCGAGGCGCTGCCAGCCCACGGCGACGCCGTCGACGCCCGCTTCGCCTGATCACGAGAGGCCACGATGTTCTGCCCCTTCTGCCGGCACCCCGACTCCCGAGTGATCGACTCGCGCACCAGCGACGACGGTCTGTCGATCCGGCGTCGCCGCCAGTGCCCCTCCTGCGGTCGCCGTTTCTCCACGACCGAGACCGCGAGTCTCGTCGTGATCAAGCGCAGCGGAGTCGTCGAGCCGTTCAGCCGGGAGAAGATCGTCAGCGGCGTGCGGAAGGCCTGCCAGGGCCGACCCGTGACCGACTCCGATCTCGCGGTGCTCGCCCAGCGGGTCGAGGAGAACATCCGCTCGACCGGTGCGTCGCAGATCGACGCGAACGACATCGGGCTCGCGATCCTCGCGCCGTTGCGTGAGCTCGACGAGGTCGCGTACCTCCGCTTCGCGAGCGTGTACCAGGCCTTCGACTCGCTCGACGACTTCGAATCCGCCATCGCTCTGCTCCGCGCCGAGCGGACGGCGGTGCCGCAGGGCGCCGACGAGAACTGAGGTCCTGGTGTACCCCCTCCTCTTCCGCACGTTCCTGCGCCGCCTCGATCCTGAGCAGGCGCACCACCTCGCCTTCCCGGTGATCCGCGCGCTCGGAATCGCCGCTCCGCTGGTCCGCCGCTTCACCCTCCCGCGCGCCGATCACTCGGTCGAGGCGCTCGGACTGCGCTTCGAGACGCCCTTCGGCATGGCGGCCGGCTTCGACAAGGACGCGACCGCCGTCCTCGGCCTGGGCGCGCTGGGCTTCGGCCACGTCGAAGTCGGCACGGTGACGGCGCGTGCGCAGCCTGGCAACGAGCGGCCGCGCCTGTTCCGGCTCGTTGCTGATCGTGCCCTCGTCAACCGCATGGGCTTCAACAATCTCGGGGCCGAGGCGGCCGCTCGCCGTCTCACCCGGCTCCGCCGCGTCCGGCGCAGGCCGGTCATCGGAGTGAACATCGGCAAGAGCCGGATCGTCGCTGTCGACGATGCGATCGAGGACTACCTGGTCAGCACACGCCTCCTGGCGCCGCTCGCCGACTACCTCGTCGTCAACGTCAGCTCGCCGAACACCCCCGGGCTCCGGGGCCTCCAAGAGATCGACAGGCTCGAGCCGCTCCTGGCCGCGGTGGAGGACGCGGCCGGAACCACACCTCTCCTGGTCAAGATCGCTCCTGACCTCTCGGACGAGGAGGTCGCTCGCGTCGCCGAACTCGCGGTGCGTCTGGGCCTGGACGGCATCATCGCCACCAACACGACGCTCTCGCGCGACGGACTGCGGACGGATCCGGCCGTCGTCGAGGCGGCGGGAGCCGGCGGCCTCTCAGGCGCCCCGCTCGGCGCCCGAGCGCTCGACGTGCTGCGGTCGATCCGAGCGGTCGTCCCCGCCGACTTTTGCGTCGTCTCGGTCGGCGGAGTGGAGACCGCCGCCGACGTGCAGAGCCGCCTCGACGCGGGGGCCACCCTTGTGCAGGGCTACACGGCCTTCGTCTACCGGGGCCCGCTCTGGGCGCGGGAGGTCACCATCGGGCTGCGCACGCGCTGAGCGCAGACCCCCGCCTCGGGCACCGGGGAGCAGGACCGGAGCCGCACGCGGCTCCGAGCTCACTCGGGGAACGCGCCGCGCTTCACCTGCGGTTTGGGGAGGCGCATCACCCGCAGCTGGAGCGCGCGGGTCGCCGCGTACCAGCGAATGCCCTTCTCGACGTTCGCCGGGCCGAAACGGTCGCCCAGCTTGCGGCGCATGCGCGCGCCCAGCAGGACGCAGTCGACCACCGCGACGAGGAAGAACACCCAGATCACGATCAGCGAGATCGACTGCAGTTCGGGCTGAGGGAAGAAACTGAGCAGCAGCACAACCACCATCACCGGGATGAGGAACTCGCCGAGGCTGAAGCGCGCGTCGATCCAGTCCCGGACGAACTTGCGCTGCGGGCCCTTGTCGCGCAACGGCAGGTAGCGCTGGTCGCCGGCCGCGAGGCCGACCCTGGCCTGCTCGCGGGCGACCGCGGCCTTCTCGCGGGCGTCGCGCGCAGCCTGCTTGCGGTCGGTCACCACGAGGGGACGCTTGCGCGCCAGCTCCTGCTCGCGACGTGTCGGCGTCGGCCGCCCCTTGCCTGCGGCGGGGCCGGCCTCATCGGGCGTGTCGGGTGCGATCGGGTGCTTGGCCACGGTGAACGTCCTTGGAATCGGGGGTCTCTTAAGATTACCTCCATGGCTCACGACGCTCCGACTCCGTCCGCTCTCTCGTCCGAGGAGGAGGCCGTCCTCTCCGCCGTGCGCGACGACCTGCCGCGCTCGTTCGCGCAACTGGGGCAGCTGGTCCGCATCCCGTCGGTCTCGTGGGACGGCTTCGACGCGTCGCGGGTCGCTGCCAGCGCGGAGGCGATCGCAGAGCTCGCGCGCGAGTCCGGCGCTTTCGACGATGTGGCGATCCACAGCGCGACGATCGGCGACTCCGGCGTCCTCGGTCAGCCGGCCGTCCTGGCGACACGCTCGGCGCGCAACGGCGCGCCCACGATCCTCCTCTACGCGCACCACGACGTGCAGCCTCAGGGCGCCGAAGCGGCGTGGGAGACGCCGCCGTTCGAGCCGACCGTGCGCGGCGACCGTCTGTACGGGCGCGGCGCCGCCGACGACAAGGCCGGAGTCGTGTCCCACCTCGCCGCGGTCCGCGCTCTGCGCGAGGTGGCCGGTGACGAGCACGACCTCGGCCTGGTGCTGTTCATCGAGGGCGAGGAGGAGTTCGGCTCCCGCTCGTTCCCGACGTTCCTCCGCGACCACCACGAGGCGCTGCGCGCCGACGCGATCATCGTCGCCGATAGCGACAACTGGGATGTCGACACTCCGTCGCTGACGGTCGGACTGCGCGGCAACGTCACATTCACCCTCACGGTGAGCACGCTCGCTCACGCCTCCCACTCCGGGATGCTCGGGGGAGCGGTGCCCGATGCGATGCTCGCGGCGGTGCGCCTGCTCTCGACTCTCTGGAGAGAGGACGGCTCGGTCGCGGTGGAGGGACTCATCGAGCACACCGGAGCCGTCCCCGAGACGACCGAGGCCGACCTGCGCCGCGATTCGGGCCTGCTCGACGGAGTCTCGCCGATCGGGACCGGTCCGATCCTCTCGCGCACCTGGTCGAAGCCGGCCGTCACGGTGACGGGGATCGACGCGCCGAGCGTCGTCGACGCCTCCAACACGCTCCTCCCCTCGGTGCGCGTCAAGATCAGCGCGCGCATCGCGCCGGGCCAGGACGCGTCGGAGGCGTTCACCGCCCTCGAGCGGCACCTGCGGGCGCACGCTCCGTTCGGTGCGCACCTTGCCATCGACGACGTCAACACCGGCGAGCCTTTCCTCGTCGACGCCTCCGGCTGGGCCGTCGACCTGGTCAAGGGGGCGATGGCGGACGCCTGGGGCCGTGAGCCGCTCGAGACGGGTATCGGCGGCAGCATTCCCTTCATCGCTGATCTGGTCCGCGAGTTCCCGGCGGCGCAGATCCTGGTCACAGGAGTCGAGGACCCGGACTCGCGCGCGCACAGCCCCAACGAGTCGCTGCACCTGGGCGTCTTCAAGCGGGCTGCACAGGCGGAGGCGCTCTTCCTGCTCCGCGCGGCCGCCCGCCGAGGCTGACGCGCAACCCTGCGGAACGGCTAGGGGATCCGCGGAGCACCTCCGGGCTCTGCGGATCCCGGGCTCTGCGGAATACCCCGGCCCGCACGCGGGTTGCAGCCGTAGAATCCCGGAAGCACGACGACCGTTCCGCCCGTTCCCCTGAGGAGTGACATGTCCGACACGACACTGACCGACCAGACAGTGACCCCCGTCGCCACCCGGGCCGACGCGGCCCACGGCGTCTCGATGACCCCCACCGCCGCGGCCAAGGTCAAGAGCCTCCTCGAGCAGGAGGGGCGCGACGACCTCCGTCTGCGGGTCGCCGTGCAGCCCGGAGGCTGCTCCGGCCTGATCTACCAGCTCTACTTCGACGAGCGCACCCTCGACGGCGATGCCGCTGTCGAGTTCGAGGGAGTCGGTCTCGTCGTCGACAAGATGAGCGTCCCCTACCTCGACGGAGCCTCGATCGACTTCGAGGACACCATCCAGAAGCAGGGCTTCACGATCGACAACCCCAACGCGGGCGGCAGCTGCGCCTGCGGCGACAGCTTCCACTGACGCGCCGCGGCGTGAGCCGCAGGATCGCCCTCGGACGGCGCCCGACAGGCTGCTCCGGCGGCCAGCTGGGCGCCGTTCGTCGTGACTGCACCCCTCGGGCGCGAGGTCAAGAGCGCGCGGACGTGCACCGAGCCGCCGAAGCGGAAGGGTAGGCTGGACCCGGTCTAATACAGTTTCGTGTGAACTGGTCCCCAGTCTTCCGAAAGGTCACCGGTGCGCTTCAATCGCCGAATCCGCAGATGGGTCGCTGCCCCCGTCGCAGGAGCCCTCGCCCTCGTCCTCGCGGGCTGCACTCAGGAGCAGCTCCAGGGTTGGCTCCCCACCGAACCCGGGACGACGAACCATGTCGACCGGGTGATCGGACTCTGGGTCACCTCCTGGATCGTCCTACTGGCCGTGGGTGTCGTCACCTGGGGTCTCACCATCTGGGCGGTGGTGGTCTACCGACGCCGCAAGGGGCAGACGGGTCTGCCGGTCCAGCTGCGGTACAACATGCCGATCGAGATCTTCTACACGATCGTGCCGCTGATCCTGGTCATCGGATTCTTCGCCTTCACCGCGCGCGACCAGGCCGCCATCGAGCAGGCCTATGACGACCCGGACGAGACCATCCAGGTCTACGGCAAGCAGTGGGCGTGGGACTTCAACTACGTCGATGAAGACGTCTACTCGGCCGGGATCCAGGGCCAGTACCAGGAGGGTGGAGACGCCGCTGGAGCGCTCGTCGAGTCCGAGGTGCCCACCCTGTACCTGCCCGTCGGGCAGAAGATCAAGATCCAGCTCGACTCGCGCGACGTGATCCACTCCTTCTGGGTCGTCGACTTCCTTTACAAGAAAGACATGATCCCCGGCAAGACGAACTACATGTACGTCACGCCGCTCAAGGAGGGGACCTATGCGGGCAAGTGCGCCGAGCTCTGCGGCGAGTACCACTCCGCGATGCTCTTCAACGTCAAGGTCGTCTCGCAGGGCGAGTACGACGACTACATCGAGTCCCTCCGCGATGCGGGGCAGACGGGCCAGCTCGGCGCCGACTACGACCGCAACAGCAACCTTCCCGGCACCGGCGCGCCGGCCCGAACAGAGAACGAGGAGTAAGGGAGCATGAGCACCGCCACGGCACCCGCCCCCACCCGCGCACTCGGGACCCCACCCGTACAGCGCAAGGCGAACGTCCTCGTTCGCTGGATGACCTCGACGGACCACAAGGTCATCGGGTACATGTACCTGATCACGTCGTTCATCTACTTCTGCATCGCCGGCGTGATGGCGCTCGTCATCCGCGCCCAGCTGTTCGAGCCCGGCCTCAACGTCGTCGAGACGCGTGAGCAGTACAACCAGCTCTTCACGATGCACGGCACGATCATGCTGCTGATGTTCGCGACGCCGCTCTTCGCGGGATTCGCGAACGTCCTCATGCCGCTCCAGATCGGGGCACCGGACGTCGCCTTCCCTCGGCTCAATGCCTTCGCCTACTGGCTCTACAGCTTCGGCTCGCTCATCGCGGTGGCCGGCTTCGTCACTCCGCAGGGTGCGGCGTCGTTCGGTTGGTTCGCGTACGCGCCACTGTCGAGCACGACCTTCTCCCCGGGGTTGGGCGGCAATCTCTGGGTGTTCGGGCTCGCGCTCTCGGGCTTCGGCACGATCCTCGGCGCAGTGAACTTCATCACCACGATCATCACGATGCGCGCCCCGGGCATGACGATGTTCCGCATGCCGATCTTCACGTGGAACATCCTCGTCACGTCGATCCTCGTGTTGCTCGCGTTCCCCGTCCTCGCCGCGGCGATGTTCGCGCTCGGTGCCGACCGCGTGTTCGACGCGCACATCTACGACGCGGCGAACGGCGGTGTCCTGCTCTGGCAGCACCTCTTCTGGTTCTTCGGCCACCCCGAGGTGTACATCATCGCGCTGCCGTTCTTCGGAATCGTGTCCGAGGTGTTCCCCGTCTTCAGCCGCAAGCCGATCTTCGGCTACAAGACCCTGATCTACGCGACGATCGCGATCGCTGCCCTCTCCGTGACGGTCTGGGCGCACCACATGTACGTCACCGGCTCGGTCCTGCTGCCCTTCTTCTCGTTGATGACGATGCTCATCGCGGTTCCGACGGGCGTGAAGATCTTCAACTGGATCGGCACCATGTGGCGTGGATCGGTGACGTTCGAGACCCCGATGATCTGGGCGATCGGCTTCCTGATCACCTTCACCTTCGGCGGACTGACCGGCGTCATCCTCGCCTCGCCGCCGCTGGACTTCCACGTATCCGACTCCTACTTCGTGGTGGCGCACTTCCACTACGTCGTCTTCGGAACCGTGGTCTTCGCGATGTTCTCGGGCTTCTACTTCTGGTGGCCCAAATGGACCGGCAAGATGCTCAACGAGACGCTGGGCAAGTGGCATTTCTGGCTGCTGTTCATCGGTTTCCACACCACGTTCCTCATCCAGCACTGGCTCGGTGTCGTCGGAATGCCGCGCCGCTACGCGAGCTACCTGCCCGAGGACGGCTTCACCTGGATGAACCAGGTGTCGACGGTCGGAGCCATGATCCTCGCGGTCTCGCTGATCCCGTTCTTCCTGAACGTCTACATCACCGCCCGTAAGGCGCCGAAGGTGACGGTCAACGACCCGTGGGGCTTCTCGCGCTCGCTCGAGTGGGCCACGTCGTGCCCGCCGCCCCGCCACAACTTCACGTCCATCCCGCGTATCCGCAGCGAGGCTCCGGCCTTCGACCTCAACCACCCCGAGGCCGGCATCCCCGTCGGCATCGGTCCGGCGAAGGACGCTCCGGACGCCCCCACGTACGACAAGTCCGAAGGCACGGTGAAGTAGGGCCATGCGCGCCAATGTCAACCTGTTCTGGCTTCTGGCCGGCTTCTTCCTGCTCGCCGACATCATCTACATCGCCTGGTCGCTGATCGACACCGGCCAGGTCGAGTGGGTGGGAGCGGTCGGTATCGGCCTCTCGTCGGTGCTGGGCGCCTTCATCGCGTTCTATGTCGGGCGGGTCCACAAGGCTCAGCAGGGCGAGCTCCCCGAGGATCGTCTCGACGCCGACATCGACGACGGCGACCCCGAGCTGGGCTTCTTCAGCCCGTGGAGCTGGTGGCCCCTGATCCTGGGAGCCTCGGCCGCGCTGGGCTTCCTGGGCCTCGCGGTCGGCTTCTGGATCACCTACATCGCGGTCGGACTCTTCCTGGTCGCGATCGCGGGATGGGTGTACGAGTACTACCGCGGGTACTTCGCCCGCTAGGTGTCGCCCCCGGTGAGGGTCGGGTGCAGGTGGACTCGTCCTCCGGCATCCGGCTCAGCACTGCGACCGGGCGATGCGATCATCGGTCGGAGTAGGCTCGCGCGATGACCGACCGTGCGGTGCCGAACCTGCCGTCACGCGACCTCGACTCCACGATCGCCTTCTACGGCGGCTTCGGACTCAGCCCGACGTATCGGGGCGACAGCTGGCTGATCCTCCGCTCAGGAGGGCTCGAGCTTGAGTTCTTCCTCTTCGCCGACCTCGTCCCCGCCGAGAGCAACGCCATGTGCAGCATCCGGGTCGACGACGTCGACGCGCTGTATGCGCGGATCAGGGACTCCGGGGTGCCGGAGCGGAGCAGCGGCCATCCACGGCTCGTTCCCGTCCGGAGGCAGCCCTGGGGGCTGCGTGCCGGGTTCCTGGTCGACATCGACGGCTCGCAGCTGCAGCTGATCGGCAACGGCTCCTAGGGCCCGTCGCAACCCGGCACCGAGGGAACCCCGAACCGTCGAGGGAGCCGGCACGTCCGGGCGGCCTCAACGGGCCCGGGTTCCCTCACTGTCGTCACGGGCGGGGGAGGATGGGCGCATGAGCTCTGTTCCGTACTTGTTCTTCGACGGTCGCGCCCGAGAGGCGCTGACGTTCTATCGCGGGGTCTTCGGGGGCGAGCTCGAGTTGCACACCCTCGAGGAGTTCGGGCGCTCCGATGGCAGCCCGGAGGCGATCGCGCACGGCGCGCTCAGCGGCTCTGTCGCGATCTTCGCGGCTGATGAGCACGGCGCGGAGCTGCGGATGGACGGGCTCGTCCTCGCGCTCCTGGGTGCTGCTGACGCCGTCACGACCGCCGCCTGGTTCAGGCGGCTCGCGGACGGTGGCACCGTCACGGATCCGCTACAGGAGCGGCCCTGGGGCGACCACGACGGCCAGGTGATGGACCGGTTCGGAGTGCGCTGGCTGCTCGGCCACTCGGGCTGACATCGGCGCTATCTAGCAGGCACACCATCCCGCACGCACGACGAAGGGCCCGGACGACGCGGATCGTCCGGGCCCTTCGTAGTCAGTGCTCGCTGTGCGAGCTCTCGAGCTCCTTCTGGGTGACCGGGGTGATGCGGTCCTCGAAGAACCAGCGGGAGAGGCCGGCGCGGACGCGCTGCGGTGCGGTGATGCGGCCGCGGGAATCCGGACGGATCATCAGAGGCTCGTATTCCTCCTGGCCGACCAGCTTCCAGCGCTCGTACTCGTCGAGCTGCTGGTGCACCTCGATGAACTCGCCACCCGGGAGCCGGACGATACGGCCCGACTCGAAACCGTGCAGAGCGATCTCGCGATCCTTCTTCTGCAGCGCGAGGCAGATCCGCTTCGTGATGAAGTACGCGATGAACGGTCCAGCGATCAGCAGGAACTGCAGTCCGTGGATCACGCCTTCCATCGTGAGGTGGAAGTGCGTCGCGATGAGGTCGGACGAGGCGGCGGCCCAGAGCACGGCGTAGAAGGTGACTCCCGCGGCTCCGATCGCGGTGCGCGTCGCGGCGTTGCGCGGGCGGTCGAGCAGGTGGTGCTCCCGCTTGTCACCGGTGATCCATGCTTCGAGGAACGGGTAGAGCATGACCGCGACGATGAACAGGCCCAGGCCGACGAGCGGGATGAGGATGTTGAACGACAGGGTGCCGATCCCCGGGATCGCCCACTCCAGCCCCGGCGGAACGAGACGCAACGCGCCGTCCGCGAAGCCGATGTACCAGTCGGGCTGGGTTCCCGCAGACACAGGGGAGGGGTCGTACGGTCCGTAGTTCCAGATCGGGTTGATCGTGAACAGAGACGCGATGAGGACGACGACACCGAACACGATGAAGAAGAACCCACCGGCTTTGGCCGCGTACACCGGAAGGACGGGGTAGCCGACGACGTTCTGCTCGGTCTTGCCCGCGCCCGGGAACTGGGTGTGCTTGTGCACGACCACGAACACGAGGTGCAGGGCGATGAACGCGAGCACCAGTGCCGGCAGAAGCAGGATGTGCAGGGTGTACAGACGGCCGACGATGTCTGTCCCCGGGAACTCCCCGCCGAAGAGGAGGAAGGAGATCCAGGTGCCCACGATCGGGATGCCCTTGACCATGCCGTCGATGATGCGGAGGCCGTTTCCCGAGAGCAGGTCGTCGGGGAGGGAGTAGCCGGTGAAGCCCTCGGCCATCGCGAGGATGAAGAGGACGAAGCCGATGACCCAGTTGAGCTCGCGGGGCTTGCGGAACGCTCCGGTGAAGAAGATCCGGAGCATGTGGAGGCCGATCGACGCCACGAACAGCAGCGCCGCCCAGTGGTGGATCTGGCGCATCAGGAGGCCGCCGCGGATGTCGAACGAGATGTCGAGCGACGATGCCATGGCCGCGGACATCTCGATGCCCTTGAGCGGCAGGTAGCTGCCCTCGTAGTGCGTCTCGACCATCGAGGCCTGGAAGAAGAAGGTGAGGAAGGTGCCCGACAGCAGGATGATGACGAAGCTGTAAAGCGCGACCTCGCCGAGGAGGAACGACCAGTGGTCGGGGAAGATCTTGCGGCCGAACTCCTTCACGACCGCGGAGATGCTCGTGCGCTCGTCGATGTAGTTCGACGCGGCTCCGACATAGCCCTTCTGGAGCTTGCCGCTGCCGAGGATGACGCCGTCTCCGGGCTCCGCGGGGGAGCTGGAGGGGCGGGAAGGGGTGGTGGTGGACATGTGAGTCATCGCTCCCAGAAGGACGGTCCGACGGGCTCCGTGAAGTCGCTGCGGGCGACCAGGTATCCCTCGGCGTCAATGGTGATGGGGAGCTGCGGAAGCGGACGCTTCGCCGGGCCGAAGATGACGGCGGCCTCGCGCGTGATGTCGAATTGCGACTGGTGGCACGGGCACAGCAGGTGGTGGGTCTGCTGCTCGTACAGTGCCACAGGGCAGCCGACGTGCGTGCAGATCTTGGAGTAGGCGACGATTCCGTCGTAGTTCCAGGTCTCGCGACCCTCACTGACGACGAGGTCCTCAGGCTTCAGGCGCATCAGGAGGACAGCGGCCTTGGCCTTCTCCTCCAGCTTGCCCTCGGCGTCGTTGAGGCCTTCGGGGATGACGTGGAAGGCGGAGCCGATGGTCACGTCCGATGCGAGGATCGGCGCTCCCGACGGGTCCAGGGTGAGCCTCGTGCCCTCTTGCCACAGCGTGGTCTTGAGGAGGTCGACGGGGTTCTGGTCCTGCGGGCCGAGGCCGCGGAACAGGATCACGGCGGGCAGCGGGAACACGACGAGCGAGGCGATCAGGCTGTTGCGCACGAGCGAGCGACGGCCGAAGCCGGACTCCTTGTCGGACTGGTCGAAGATCTCGAGCGCACGGGCCCGGGTGGGCTCGGCGCTGCGGACGGGGTGCCGGATGTCGATGCCCTCGTGGTCGGACATCAGCTGCTTCCCCCAGTGGACGGCCGCGATGCCGATCCCCAGCAGGGCGAGTGACATGCCCAGACCGATGAACAGCGTGTTCAGCCGGACGGAGGAGACGTCCTCGGTGATCGGGAACGCCATGTACGCGGCGACCGCGAACAGGGAGCCCGCGAAGGAGAGGTAGAAGAGCGTGTACACCGTGCGCTCGGCACGCTTCTCGACCTTGGGGTCGAGATCGGTCATCCGGGGGCGGTGCGGCGGGAGGCCCGGGTCCTGGACGCGATCCCGCGTCACGACCGCGGTGCCGGCCGGAGCCGTCCCGTGCCCGGTGGCCGACGAGGTGGCGAGGTCCGTGCCACCCTCATCGTGCTCTGCCATGGTTCTCCTTTTCGCGCCGTATCGGCACCGGACGGTGCCGTGGGTCAGTCGCGCCCGTCAGGGCGTCGAGGTCGTCTAGTTGGATCGGGCGGTGATCCACACCGTCAGCGCCACGATCGCGCCGAGGCCGAAGATCCAGAGGAACAGGCCCTCCGCGACCGGCCCGAGCGAGCCGAGCGCGAATCCGCCCGGGGACGGGTTGGCCTCGATGTACTTGAGGTACGAGATGATGTCGCGCTTGTCCTCGGGCGAGATGTTGAGGTCGTTGAAGACCGGCATGTTCTGCGGGCCGGTCACCATCGCCTCGTAGATGTGCGCTTCGGTCACGCCTCCCAGCGGAGGAGCGAACTTGCCCTCGGTCAGCGCGCCGCCGGCTCCGGCCACGTTGTGGCACATCGCGCAATTGATGCGGAACAGCTCGGCGCCGTTGGCGCTGTCGCCCTGTCCGTCGAGGACCTCGCCCTCGGGGATCGCGGGCCCGGGCGCCAGCGAGGCGACGTAGGCGGCCAGCTCGGCGACCTGGTCATCGGTGAACTGGACCGGCTTCTCGAGCGCCTGCGGGCCGTGCATCTGCATGGGCATGCGGCCGGTGCCGACCTGGAAGTCGACGGAGGCGGCGCCCACGCCGATCAGCGTCGGCGCGTTGTCGGTCCCTGCGGCGTCGAGACCGTGGCACGTGGCGCAGTTCGCGGCGAAGAGCTTGGAACCCTCGTCGATCGTCTGCTGGCTGGTCGCGGACGTCTCTGCCGATGCCGAGGTGGCCACGCCGACCGCGGCATAGGTTCCGCCGGTGAGTCCGAGCCCGATGGCGATCAGGGCCACTGTGGCGAGCGGATGACGGCGACCCTTCTTGGCTCGGCTCTTGGTCTTCGGGGAGGCCATCGAGGCGTCCTTCCTGCGGGGATCGGTGGTGGGGTTGTTCAACGGAGAGCGCGTCACTTGAGGAAGTAGATGACGGCGAAGAGGCCGACCCACACGACGTCGACGAAGTGCCAGTAGTAGGAGACGACGATCGCGCTGGTCGCCTCCTTGTGGCCGAAGTTCTTGACCGCGAAGGCTCGGCCGATCACGAGGAGGAAGGCGAGGAGGCCGCCGGTGACGTGCAGGGCGTGGAAGCCGGTCGTCAGGTAGAAGGCGGAGCCGTAGGCGTTGCTCGAGAGCGTGATGCCCTCGGAGACCAGGGTCGCGTACTCGAGGACCTGGCCGGAGACAAAGACCGCGCCGAGCGCGTAGGTGACGAAGAACCACTCGACCATTCCCCACTTGAACGGGCTCAGACCGGTGGCGCGGGGCTGGAGCCGCTCGGCCGCGAACACGCCGAACTGGCAGCTGAACGACGAGGCCACGAGGATCACCGTGTTGACGCCCGCATAGGGCACGTTGAGGATCTGCGTCTCGGCGCCCCACAGCTCGGGAGAGGTGCTGCGCAGCGTGAAGTAGATCGCGAAGAGGCCCGCGAAGAACATGACCTCGCTGCCCAGCCAGACGATCGTTCCGACCGCGACCGGGTTGGGTCGGTTCACTACGGGCGCGGTGGCCGTGGGGGAGAGAGAGGTGCTCGTCACACAGACCATTATGGCCGATGCCCGAGGGGGGAAGTCGCACTTCCCGGGAGGCGATCCTCGTCGCATAATCTGTGAGCCATGTCGGAAACCCTGTCCTGGCCGCATCTTCTCAGCGCACTCCTCGACTCCTCGGATCTGAGCGTCTCGGAGGCGACGTGGGCGATGGAGCAGGTGATGGAGGGCGTGGCGACCCCCGCACAGCTCGCCGGGCTCCTCGTCGCGCTGCGGGCGAAGGGCGAGACGGTGGACGAGATCGTGGGCTTCCGCGACGCGATCCTCGACCACGCGGTGCCGCTGGAGGTGGATCCGATGGCTCTGGACATTGTGGGGACGGGGGGCGACCGCTTCGGGACCGTGAACATCTCGTCAACCGCGTCGATCATCGCGGCGGCGGCCGGGACCCCGGTCGTCAAGCACGGGAACAGGGCCGCCTCGTCGTCATCGGGCTCCTCTGACGTCCTAGCCGCGCTCGGGGTCGACCTCTCGCTCTCGCCCGAGCGCGTCGCGGAGGTGTTCCGTCGGACGGGCATCGCCTTCGTGTTCGCCGCGATGTTCCACCCCGGCTTCCGGCACGCGGGCGCGGTCCGTGCCGAACTGGGCGTGCCGACCGTCTTCAACTTCCTTGGGCCGCTCTGCAACCCGGCGCGTCCGGAGGCCTCGGCCGTCGGCGTGGCGCACCTGGATCGGGTGCCACTCGTGGTCGGCGTGTTCCAGACCCGCGGCGCCACGGCTCTCGTGTTCCGCGGCGACGACGGTCTCGACGAGCTGACGACCACCGGGCACAGCCACATCTGGGAGGTGTCCCGCGGCTCGGTGGTCGAGCACGACCTCGACCCGCGCGACCTCGGGATCCGCCGCGCCCGCATCGAGGAGCTGCGCGGTCGCGACGCCTCCTACAACGCCGGTGTCGTGCGCTCGGTGCTCAGCGGTGAGGAGGGGGCCGTCCGCGACATCGTCCTGCTGAACGCCGCGGCCGGTCTCGCCGCCTTCGACCTCGCGCGGGAGCCGGACCTCGTGCGCACCCCGATCCTCGACAGGCTGCGATCCGCGATGGAGCGTGCTGCCGAGGCGGTCGACTCCGGAGCCGCGACCAGGAAGCTCGAGGAGTGGGTGCGCGAGACCCAGCGCGCCGGGTAGCCGCCGCCGGCCGCGAGAGCGCAGGGCGTAACGTGGGAGCGCTGTCCGCGACGGTGCGGGCGGCGATCCACCACGTGCAGGTTCGCCCGGAGGTCACGGGACGCCCGAGTGGTGGCCCGACCCTGGAGGAGACCTCGATGAAGAAGCTCATCAACGACCCGAAGAACGTGGTGACCGAGTCCGTGGCCGGTTTCGGCCTGGCCCACTCCGACCTCGTGCGCGTCCAGGAGGATCCGCTCTTCGTCGTGCGGGCTGACCCCCCGCGCGCCGGAAAGGTCGGCATCGTCAGCGGAGGCGGCAGCGGTCACGAGCCGCTGCACGCGGGATTCGTCGGCGTCGGGATGCTCGACGCGGCGGTCCCCGGGGCCGTCTTCACCTCGCCCACCCCCGATCCGATCGTGGGGGCGACGAAGGCCGTCGACGGCGGCGCGGGCGTGCTGCACATCGTCAAGAACTACACGGGCGACGTGCTGAACTTCGAGACGGCCGCCGAGCTCGCGGGCGCCGAGGGCATCGAGGTGCGCTCGGTCATCGTCGACGACGACGTCGCCGTCAAAGACTCGCTGTACACCGCGGGACGGCGCGGCGTGGCGGGGACCGTGCTCGTCGAGAAGATCGCGGGTGCGGCGGCCGAGCGCGGCGATTCGCTCGACGAGGTCGCCGCGATCGCACAGCGGGTCGTCGCGAACGTCCGATCGATGGGCGTGGCGCTCACGCCGTGCATCGTGCCGCACGCCGGCGAACCGAGCTTCGAGCTGGGCGAGGACGAGATCGAGATCGGCATCGGGATCCACGGAGAGCCCGGGCGCGAGAAGATCCGCCTCGAGTCGGCCGACCGGATCGTGGACCGCATCCTCGAGCCGATCCTCGAGGACCTCCCCTTCTCCTCCGGAGACGAGGTGCTGCTGTTCGTCAATGGGATGGGCGGCACTCCGCAGATCGAGCTGTACATCGCCTACCGCCGTGCCGCCGAGGCGCTGGCCGAGAAGGGCATCACGGTCATTCGCAGCCTCGTCGGCAACTACACCACCTCGCTCGAGATGCAGGGCTTCTCGCTGTCGCTGCTGACCCTCGACGAGCGGCTGACCGAGCTCTGGGACGCCCCCGTGCAGACGGCCGCGCTGCGGTGGGGACGCTGAGCACCGGTGCACGGACGATGACAGGGACGACAGCCGCGGGAGCGGCACAGGAGAAGGGCACGGCGATGCAGGACGGACAGCGGGCGGCGGGACTCGACGCGACATGGGCGACGGTGTGGATCCGCCGCGCTGCTGCGGCGATCGGGGGGCATCGGGTCGAGCTGATCACGCTCGACCGGGCGATCGGCGACGGCGACCACGGGGAGAACATGGACCGCGGCTTCCAGGCCGTCGTCGCGAAGCTCGACGCGGCGCCGGCCGCCGCCACGCCCGCGGAGGTGCTCACGCTGGTGGCGACGACGCTGATCTCGACGGTCGGCGGCGCCTCCGGACCGCTGTTCGGAACGGCGTTCCTCAAAGCGTCCGGGGCTGTCGCGGGCCGGGAGGTGCTCGACGGCTCCGCGATCGCCGCACTGCTCGCCGCGGCGCGCGACGGCATCGTCCTGCGCGGCAAGGCCGAGGTGGGGGACAAGACGATGGTGGACGCGTGGACGCCCGCGGTCGACGCCGCGGCGTCCGCCGCCGGGCAGGGGGCGGCTCCTCGGGCCGTGCTCGAGGCGGCCGCCGACGCCGCGGAAGGAGGAGCCGAATCGACGGATCCGCTCGTCGCCCGCAAAGGGCGCGCCAGCTACCTCGGCGAGCGCGCCATCGGGCACCGCGACCCCGGCAGCGTGTCGACAGTGCTGCTCCTGCGCGCGGCGGCCGAGGCGGCCGCGTGAGCGTCGGGCTGGTCCTCGTCTCGCACAGCGCTCGTCTGGCGGAGGGGCTCGTCGAGCTCGCGGAGCAGATGGCCGGCGCTGTGGCGCTGATCGCGGCGGGGGGCACGGACGACGGCGGCATCGGCACCAGCTTCGACCGGATCACGGCGGCGCTGGGCGAGGCGGAGTCCGGTGACGGCGTCGTCGTCCTCTGCGACCTGGGCTCCGCGATCATGACGGCGGAGACGGCGGTGGAGTTCCTCGACGACGAGGCGCGGGGGCGCGTGCGCATCGCGGACGCGCCGCTGGTCGAGGGAGCGGTCGCTGCCGCGGTCGCCGCAGGTACGGGAGCCGCGCTCGACGCGGTCCTGGCGGCGGCCGAGTCCGCGCGGGGCGAGGCCGTCGCGGCGCCGTCCGCCGCCGTGTCGGATCCGGCCGCCGACCGAGCGCAGCGCCGCGTCCTCCTGATCAACCCGAACGGCCTGCACGCCCGGCCCGCCGCTGACTTCGTCACCCTCGCGACCACGTTCGATGCGCGCATCGACGCGAACGGCAAGGACGCGACGAGCCTGCTGGGCGTGATGTCGCTCGGCCTCGACCGCGGCGACGAGGTCGTCCTCACGGCGACCGGTCCCCAGGCGGAGGAGGCGGTCGGCCGTCTGGCCGCGCTGGTCGAGTCGGGCTTCGGCGAGGTCTAGTCCAGGCGCGGCGGGGGCCGTCCTCCTACTCTGGGCGGATGGCCCTCCGCGGAACCCGACCCCCGTCCGTGCTGCTCCGGCGGCTCGTCACCGTTCCCCGCGCAGTGCGCCGAGCCGATGCCAGGGCGGCCCGGCGGATCAACGCGCGCCGCGACTCCCCGCTCGTCGACGGCGCTCTGGTCGGCCTCTCGCGTGCGGCGGATCACGGTCTGCTCTGGATGGCTGCGGGGGCGCTGCTGGTGGTGGCCGGGCGTCCCCGTGAGGCCGCCCGCGGCGTCGCTTCGCTCGCTGTGGCCAGTGCGACGGCCAATCTGGTGGGCAAGCGGCTCTTCGGAGGCGTCCGCCCGATGCTCGTAGACGTTCCGGTCGGCCGCCGGCTGACCCGCATGCCGACGTCGCCGTCCTTCCCGTCGGGGCACGCGGCGAGCGCCGCCGCCTTCGCCGTCGGCGTGGCAGCCGAATCGCCGCGAGCCGGTGCGGCCGTCGCTCCGCTCGCTGCCGCCGTCGCCTTCTCCCGGCTGCACGTTGGGGTGCACTGGCTCTCTGACGTGGTCGGCGGCGCCGTGCTCGGCGCGGTCGTCGCGGGCATCGGCCGGGTCGTGGTGCCCGCTCGCCCCCGGCACGTTCCGGTGTCGGAGCGAGCGGGGAGGCCGCCCGTCGACCGCCGGCCGCTCGGCGACGGCTCCGCGCTGCTGGTCGTGCTCAACCCCGGTGCGGGCCGCGACTCGCACCGGCCCGATCCGGAGCCGCTGATCCGCGCGCGCTTCCCCCGGGCTCGAGTGCACCGGCTGTCCGAGGGCGAGGAGCTGCGTGCGGTGGTCCGGGCCACGCGGGCCGGTGCGACGCCTCCCGACGTGCTCGGCGTCTACGGCGGCGACGGCACCGTGTCGGTCGGCGCGAGCGTCGCGCGCGCGGAGGGGATGACCCTGCTGGTGCTACCCGGCGGAACGATGAACCACTTCGCGAAGGCTCTCGGGCTGCTGACGGTCGAGGACGCGCTGGACGCCGCGGCGGTCGGCGAGCGCCGCGACGTCGACGTGGCCGAGGTGGTCGCCGACGGCGGTGAGCCCGTCACCGTCCTGAACACGGTGTCGATCGGCGTCTACCCCGAGTTCGTCGCGGCACGGGAGAAGCGCGAGAAGGCGATCGGCAAGCCGCTCGCAGCGGTGATCGCCGCGCTCTCGGTGGTCCGGCACGCGGATCCCTTCGAGTTGCGTCGCGACGGGCGCACCGAGCAGGTCTGGTCGTACTTCGTCGGCGTCAACCAGGAGCACCCGCGCACGGCCGCGCCGCTCGCCCGCCGGCGCCTCGACGACGGACAGCTGGACGTGCGCATCCTGCACTCGGGGCGCCGGCCGCGCCTGCGCGGCGCGATCTCGCTCATGCTCGGCCGCACGGCGACTCCGATCATCGGGAGGGTGCCGGGCTGGCGGGCCCCGGTGGTGGAGTCGTACTCGACCGGCCGATCGAGCGTCGCGGTGCGGCGCCCCGGGGGCGAGGATCCGGGCTGGGCACACGACGGCGAGACCGAAGTCTTCGACGCACGGCGGGACGGCTACGAGGAGGCCTCGGTGCGCATCGTGCGACTGGCTCTGCGCGTCTACTCCACTGCGGACTGACGTGCGACCCGCCTCGAGGGCGACCCGCTGCCGGCGAGCGAGCGGAGCGCCGGGGCGATGCTCTCGCGACGGAGAGCGGCGGTCGCCAGGAGTAGCACGAGCAGCACGAGGCCGCGCATCAGGCCCTGCCAGTAGAACGAGAGCCCGATCAGAACCATGCCGTTGGTGAGGAGGCCGAAGATCAGGACTCCGACCGCGGTGCCCAGGACGTTCGGGCGCCCGAGCCGGCTGAGGGTGGCGCCGATGAAGACCGCGCCGATGGCGTCCAGCACGTAGGGCTGACCTCCCGCGGGCGAGAAGCCGTAGCTGCGGGAGGCGAGGACCACTCCGCCGACCGCGGCGATCGCAGCGGCGACGACGGACGCCGACGCGAGCACCAGCCCCGTCCGGCGCCCCGCGATGCGCGTCGCGGTGGGCTGCTCGCCGGCCGCCGTGAGGACCCGGCCCCAGCGGGTGCGGTCGAGCAGGAGCCAGACCGCGACGGCCAGCAGCACGGTGATGACCACGGGCACCGGCACCCCGGCGAGCGTCGCGTTCCCGATCGCGGCGAAGTCGTCGGGGGTGGTCCCGCGGCGGAGGTAGACCGGCGCGCCTCCGCCCGTCAGCAGCTGCTCGACGCTCGTGCCGATGAACCAGACGCTGAGCGTGGCGAGGAAGGCGCGGATGCGCAGGACGACGATGAGGACGGCGTTGACCAGACCGGCGAGCGCCCCGCACCCGAGGCCGACCGCGACTGCGAACCAGCCGACGTAGCCGTCGGCGATCAGGCCCGCCGCGCCGAGTGCGGCGAGGTCGATGGCCACTCCGATCGAGAGGTCGATGCCGCCTGTGCGGACGACGACGGTCATCGCGGAGGCGGCGATCATCAGGATCGCTCCGGCGCTGAGCACGCTGAGCAGGTTTCCGGCGGCGAAGTACCCGGGCGCGAGCGTGCCGAAGACGAGCAGGATCGCCGCGACCGTGCCGGGGGCGAGCAGCCGGACGGCGAGGGCGCGGCGGCGCTCGGAGCGCACCGCCGGGTCGACGATCGCCGGTGCGCTCGGAGGTGCGGGGGTGAGGGTGCTCATCGACGGGAGCCCCGTTCTCTGACGGCCGCGAGGCCGAGCACCAGCAGGATCAGGACGCCCTTGATGGCTCCGACCCACTGACTACCCACCCCGAGGAGGGTGAAGCCGTTGCCCAGCGCAGCGACGAACACGGCGGCGAGCAGCGTGCCTCCGATCGTCACGACGAGGCGACGGGAGAAGACCACCGAGAGGAACGCGGTGAGGATGATGTCGAGCAGGATCTGAGCGCCGATGCCCGGGACCGCCGCGGCGAGGCGGGCGGCGAGCAGGATGCCCGCCACCCCCGCCAGAAGCCCCGCGAGGACGTAGCTGCCGCCGACGTACCGCCAGACGGCGATACCGGCCACGCTGGCCGCCGTGCGGTTCTGGCCCACCGCGTAGCTTCGGACGCCCCACGGCGTGCGGCCGACCAGCAGACCGGTGAGCGCCGCGGTGATACCGAGGACGACCACCGGCGAGGGGACGCCGAGGACCGTGCCGGAGCGCAGCCAGGCGAAGAGGGGGTCCGTCAACGGCACCTTCACGTTGTCGGTCGCGAGGAAGACCACGCTCGTGACGATCCCGGAGGTGGCGAGCGTGGCGAGCAGCGGACGCAGCCCGAGCATCACGGCCGTGCCGTTCACGGCGCCGAAGCCGACGCTGACGAGCAGCGCCAGGGCGATGGCGGGGAGCGCCTGCCAGCCGGACTGCACGGCGACGGCCGCCACGACCCCCGACAGCCCGACGACCGGGCCTGAGGAGAGGTCGATGCCGCCGGTGACCACGTCGTCGCCTCCGGTGATCACGACGATCGCCAGGCCGAAGCCGGCGATCGCGGGCACGGCTGCCTGCAGGAGGACGGTGGCCGCGTTCGACGCAGTGGGGAACGCCGGCGAGGCGAGCGAGAAGACGACGATCTCGGCAGCGACCACGAGGTAGCCGATCACGGCGAGCGCGCCGATGCCGCGCCGGCGTGGGGCGGCGCCGGAGGGCGCACGGGTCAGGGTGAGAGCGGTCATCGTGTCTCCTGGTCGAGGGGTGCGTCGTCGGCACCGGAGGCGAGGGCGAGGATGCGATCGCTCGTCGCCACGCGGCGCGGGAGCTCGGCGCGGACGGATCCCCGGTGCAGGACCACGACGCGGTCCGAGAGCCCGACGAGCTCCTCGAGGTCGAGGCTCACGAGCAGGACGGCGGCGCCGGCGTGCACCAGCGCTTCGATCTGGCGGTAGAGCGCGGTGCGCGCTCCGATGTCGACGCCGGCGGTGGGCTGGTCGAGCACGAAGACCCGCGAGCCCGCGGCGAGCCACTTGCCCAGAGCGATCTTCTGCTGGTTCCCGCCCGAGAGTGTGCCGACGACGGCCTCCGGGTCGGCAGGACGGATGTCTAGTGCCCCGATCCAGCGTGCCGCGAGGGCGCGCTCGCGACGGCGGTCCGAGACGACGCCGAAGCGCGAGACGGCGCCGAGAGCGGCGATCGACAGGTTCTCGCCGACGGTGTGCCGCAGGAGTACGCCGTCGCGGCGCCGGTCGCTGGGCACGTAGGCGCCGCCGGCGGCGACGAACGCACGGGCGGAGGCGACGCGGCGGCCGCCGAGCAGCACTCTGCCGCCGTGGGATACGACGCCCGCGACAGCGTCGGCGAGCGTCTCGACTCCGGAGCCGACGAGCCCCGTCACTCCGAGGACCTCGCCCGGTCGGACGGCGAGGGTGAGCGGTTCGAGTCCGGGAGCCGAGAGCCCGACGAGCTCGAGCAGAGCGGGGGCGGAGGTGTCGGGCGCCCGGTCGGGCCCGTCGGCGAACTCCTCGACATCGCGGCCGAGCATGAGCCGCACGATCTCGTCGAGCTCGCCGGGGCCGCCGAGCAGGCGCACCTCGCCGGCGTTCGCTCCATTGCGCAGGACGACGACGCGCGAGGCGACGCGACGCACCTCCTGCAGGTAGTGCGAGATGTAGACGACGGCTGTGCCGCGCTCGGCGAGGCGCCGGAGCGCGGAGAACAGCATGCCGACCTCCTCCGCGGCGAGAGGAGCGGTCGGTTCGTCGAGAACGAGCACCCGCGGCTCCTGCGAGAGCGCCCGCGCCACCTGCACGAGCTGCTGCTCCGCCACCGTCAGGTCGTCGACGAGCGTGTCCCCGCGCAGGTCCAGCCCGACGAGTCCGAGCAGCTCGCGCTCGGCGCGCAGCCGCAGGGCACGCGGAGAGACGAGACCGCGTCGTCCCTCCGACCGCCCGAGGAAGAGCTGCTCGGCGACGGTCAGGCGGCCTGCCACGTGGCGGTCCTGGTGCACGACCTGCACGCCCGCGCGTTCGGCGTCGCGGGGGCTCGTGATCGCAGCGGTCGTCCCATCGATTGCGATGGAGCCGGCGTCGGACGAGTAGAGGCCGGTGAGGATCTTGATCAGAGTGCTCTTGCCCGCGCCGTTCTCGCCGACGAGTGCGACGATCTCGCCCGCACCGAGGTCGAGGTCCACGTCGCGCAGCACCGGGACGCCGGCGAACGCCTTGCGGATGCCGCGCATCTCCAGGGCCGGTGCGGCCCCGTCGACCGCCGCGGCGGGGGAGAGGAGGTCAGCCATCGAGTCCGAGTTCCTCGATCGTCGCGGCGGCGTTGTCCTTCGTGATCAGGACCGGCGCGAAGTAGCTCGTGGTCGGGACACTGTCCGCCTCGCCGCCGAGGTAGCGGGCGACGTTCTCGGCCGAGCCGTTCCCGATCGCTTCGGTCTGCTGGGCGACCGTGGCGGTGTAGGAGGAGGCGGGGTCCTGGATCAGATCCAGGGCTCCCTGGTCGGCGTCGACTCCGTAGATCTTGATCTCGTCGCGGCCCGCGGCGTCGACCGCCTGCGCCGCTCCGATCTGCGGGGTGTCCCAGCACGACCAGATCGCCGAGATCTCGCCCTTCGGATAGCGCGAGAGCGCGTCGGTGATCTGCTGCTTGGCGTCCTCGATCGTTCCCTCGTACTTGTCCTGCAGCTCGGGCTGGATCAGCGTGATGCCGGGGTAGTCCTCGAGGACCAGTGCGAGTTCGTTGTAGCGGATACGGCACGGGGCCACTCCGGGGAAGCCGTTGAAGACGAGGATCTGCCCCTGGCCCCCGATGTCCTCGGCGATGGTGCGGGCGAGCGTCGAGCCGATCTGCCAGTTGTCGCTCGTAGCGTTGTTGATCGAGAGCGGTGACACGTTGTCGATCGTGAACAGGGGGATGCCCGCGTCGTCCACCTCCTGCAGCGCCGGGGCGAGGGTCGTCGCGTCGCCGAGGATCACGATGATGGCGTCGGGCTTCTGCGAGACGAGGTTCTCGATGTCCGAGACGTGCTTGTCGTCCTTGGCCTCGGCCTGCGTCGCGACGACCTCGCCGCCGAGTGCCTCGATGCGGTTCTGCACGCTCTCGTACACGATGCGGCTGAAGTCGTGGACGATGTCCTTCGCCGCGACGCCGATCGTCTTCCCCTCGAGGCTGGGCACGTCGACGGCGGCGCTCGCAGCGGCCGGAGCGGCGCCGGAGTCGTCCGCCGCGGCGTCGGTCTTGAGGCTGCAGCCCGAGAGCACGAGCGCTGCAGCGGCGAGAAGCGCCACGGAGGCGGTGAGAGTGCGGGAGCGTCGCATGGGTCTGTCCTGATCGGTCGGGCCGGGGCCGGGTCTTCGTGGGGAGTCGGCACCGATCGTGCTGGACGCGCGGCCCGTCCGTCGCGTCGCCGCTTCACCGTTCGTCATATTCGCCCCGTGTGACGAAACGTTGCGGCGAGTGCCGGAGCCCGTTCCTCGCCGGGGCTACGGTCGAGCCGCCGAGGCGCTGCCGCGCCACCTGCGACGAAGAGGATCCCGCTCCATGGCCCCCAGCACCCCGTCCCGTTCGGACGTCCCGTCGAGTAGCCCCACGCCGCTCGCGCACGGAGCGACCGGCGCACGGCCGCGCCGCATCGTGCTCAACGCCTTCGACATGACCTGCGTCGGCCACCAGGCGCCCGGCCTCTGGCGCCATCCCGACAGCCAGGCGCACCGGTACACCGACCTGGAGTACTGGACATCGCTCGCCCGGACGCTGGAGCGCGGCACCTTCGACGCCCTGTTCCTCGCGGACGTGCTGGGTGTCTACGACGTCTACCGCGACTCCGCCGGCCCCGCTCTGATTGACTCCGCGCAGATCCCGGTCGGCGATCCGATCCTCCAGATCCCTGCCATGGCCGCGGTGACCGAGCACCTCGGCTTCGGAGTGACCATCGCCCCCACGTACGAGCAGCCCTACGCGCTCGCCCGCCGCCTCTCGAGCCTCGACCACCTGACGAAGGGCCGGATCGGCTGGAACGTCGTCACCTCCTACCTCGAGAGCGCCGCGACGAACCTCGGCCTTCCGACGCAGATGCCGCACGACGACCGTTACGAGCTGGCGGAGGAGTTCCTCGACGTCTCGTACAAGCTCTGGGAGGGTTCGTGGGAGGAGGGGGCTGTGCTGCGCGACCGTGAGCGCGGCGTCTTCACCGATCCGCGCAAGGTGCATCCCGTCGCGCACGACGGACGCTTCTACCGCGTCCCCGGCATCCACCTCGCTGAGCCGTCGCCCCAGCGCACCCCCGTCGTGTTCCAGGCGGGAGCGTCGCCACGGGGCCGTGACTTCGCCGCGCGCCACGGCGAGGCTGTCTTCATCAACGGAGTCACGCCCGAGCTGACCCGGAGGACCACGGACGACATCCGTGACCGCACCGAGGCGGCGGGCCGAGGCCGCGACGCGATCAAGATCCTCGTGCTCGCCACCGTCATCGTCGCCGAGACCGACGAGGCCGCCCGCGCGCGGCACCAGGAATACCTCGGCTACGCCAGCCGCGAGGGCGCCCTGACCTTCTACGGGGGCTGGTCGGGTCTGGACCTCTCGCTCTACGACCCGGAGGAGGCGCTGCGCTACGTCGACACCGAGGCGGTCCGCAGCGCGCTCTCGATCTTCACGAAGGCGGATCCGACCCGCGAGTGGACGCCGGACGACGTCGCCGAGTTCCTCGCGATCGGCGGCATCGGCCCGGTGATCGTCGGCAGCCCCACGACCGTCGCTGACGAGCTGGAGAGGTGGGTGGACGTGGGCGGGATCGACGGATTCAACCTCGCCTACGTGATCACGCCCGGCACGTTCGAGGACTTCGTCGACCTCGCCGTGCCGGAGCTGCGCCGACGCGGGCGCGTCTGGGACGAGTACGAGGGATCCACTCTCCGCGAGTACCTCCAGGGGCCCGGTCACGCCCGGGTCGCCGACAGCCATCCCGCAGCCGCCTACCGCGGCGCGTACGCCGGCGGCCCGTCAGCGGCCGACGGACTGCCTCCCGAGGTACTGGCGGTGCTCCCCGCAGACCCCGGGACCGCCGCTGTCCCCGCTGCCCTTACCGCCGCCCCCGACCAGGAGAACGCACGATGACCCTCGACAGCACCCTCGCCCGTCCGCGCACCCACTGGATCGGCGCCGCCGACGCAGCGGAATCCGCGCGCTGGAGCGCCGTCGCCGAGGAGGTGGGCCGCGTACTCGCCCTCGACGTGCTCGAGCGCGACCGCGCCGGCCTCGACCCGACCACGGAGCTGGCGCCGCTGCGCGAATCCGGACTCGTGAACCTGCTCGACCCGGCCGAGCTCGGCGGCGGCGGAGCGCACTGGAGCACGGCGTTCCGCGTCGTGCGGATCCTCGCGCGCGCCGACGCCTCCCTCGCCCAGCTGCTGCTCTACCACTACGTCAACTCCGCCAACATCGCGTTCACCGCCCCGGAGTCGGAGCGCGAGCGGTTCTACCGCGCGACGATCCAGGGCAGGCATCTCTGGGGCGACTCCGTGAATCCCGTCGACCCCGACCTGCGTCTCACGCCCGACGGCGACGGCTACCGCCTCGACGGCCTGAAGCGTTTCTCGACCGGCGTCTCGGCCGGAGACGTAGCCCTCGTCAACGCGGTGATCGCCGAGGGCCCGGACGCCGGTACGGCGATCGCCTTCGTGATCGAGCGCGATCGGGACGGCGTCGAGCCGCTCGGCGACTGGGACTACCTCGGGCAGCGTCAGAGCGCGTCGGGCTCGGTCCGTTTCTCGTCGGTGCGCGTCGAGCGGGAGGACCTGCTGGGGCCGCTGACCGACGAGCCGTTCGCGACCCTGATCACCCCCAGCATCCAGCTCGGCTTCGGCAACCTCTACCTCGGCATCGCAGAGGGAGTTCTGGCCCGGGCCCGTGAGATCACGCTCGCTCGGCCGAACGCGTGGTTCCTCAGCAGCGCTGAGCGCTACTCCGAGGACCCGTTCGTGCGCCGGCTCTACGGCGAGCTGGTCGCGCACACCGCAGCGGCGGAGGCGCTCGCCGACCGGGTCGCCGCGCTGCACGACGCCGAGATCGCCAGGGGCAGCGCGGTGACCGCCGATTCACGTGCTGCCCTCGCCATCGAGATCGCGAAGGTGAAGGTCGTCACCAACGACCTCGCGCTGGATGCCGCCTCGCGCGTCTACGAGGCGACGGGGTCGAGCTCGGCCAAGAGCTCGGTGGGCCTGGACCTCTACTGGCGGAACGTGCGCACCCACTCGCTGCACGATCCGGTCGACTACAAGAAGCTCGAGGTCGGCGCCGCCTTCCTGACCGGCGAGGTGCAGCCCCTGTCGCTGTACACCTGAGCGAGCCCGTCGCACCTGAGCGAGCACGTCGCCGCCCGGAGGGGAAGCCCCCGCCGGACATCCGGCCGGCTGCGTCCGCCCGACGCAGCGCGTGCGACTCTGAGGTGCGGGCGGGGACAGGGCTCCCCGCAGCAGAGGGAGACACCCGTGAGACGCATCCACTACGCAGAGGACAGCATCGTCACGGGAGACGAGATCGCGCTCGCCGTGCTCGAGTACGCACGCATGCTCGCCGTCACGTCGACCGCCGACACCGTCGAGGTGCCTGTGCTGCACGGCGACGGGATCCGCTCCGTCCAGCTGCTGCTGGGCCCGGCGAGCCAGATGTTCGTGGAAGACGAACCGAGTGTCGTCGACGAGATCGTCGACACCGAGCTCGTCGCCGATCTGCAGGACCGCGCGGATCGCCTGCGCAGCCCCTCACCGGTCTACTCGGCCGATGACGTCTCGGTGCCATTCGACCCGGTCGACGACGAGTTGCTCTGACCCGTGCTCGCGAGCAGGGCGGAGAGCGCGTCGAGTACCGGCACCTGACCGGCGACGATCAGTCCGCGCGCCTCGACGAGCGAGAGCCACCGCGCCGTCTCGATCTCGGGGACGACGCGGAACACACCGGAGCCGCGCGGCCACTCCAGTTCCACCGTCGTGCTCGAGACGAACACCGTGCTCTCCTCGCCGCGTCCGGCGAAGACCGTCACCGTCTTGGCGGAGTTCTGCCGGAAAACGCCCAACAGGGCGAGGGCGGTCGGAGGCGGTGCACCGATCTCCTCCTCATACTCACGCCGGGCGGTGTCGAGCGGCGCCTCGCCCGCCTCCTGCAGGCCCTTCGGGATCGACCAGGCCCGTGGCCGCCGCGTCCAGAACGGTCCGCCCATCCGCCCGAGGAACACCTCGGTGCCGCCGGCCGCTTCGCGGTACAGGAGCACTCCCGCGCTCATCACCGTCGCCATCGTCTCGCTCCGCTCATTCCGCCATCCTGCCGCGCCACCGTGGCAGGATCGGGGCGACCCGCCCTCGACTGCACGGAGTGAACCATGAGCGACACCGAGATCCTCCGGCGGCTGGGCGACGCGCTCGGCGAGCGCCTGGTGACCGAGGGGCCGACGTTCGAGGCTGTGCACACCGACAAGTCCGGCTGGCGGAGCCCGGGGCGCGCCCTGGCCCTCGTCCGAGCCGCCTCCATCGCCGACGTGCAGGCCGCCCTCCGGCTCGCCTCCGAGTACCGCGTGCCGGTGGTGCCCCGCGGGGCGGGCACCGGACTGGCGGCCGGGGGAGTGGCCGGCGAGGGCGCCCTCGTCGTTTCGACCGCCGAGATGGACCGCATCCTCGAGATCTCGCTCGAGGACGAACTCGCCGTCGTCGAGCCGGGAGTCCTCAACCAGGCTCTCTCGGACGCGGTCGCCCCGGACGGACTCGTGTTCTCACCCGACCCGGCGAGCAAGGCGATCTCGAGCATCGGCGGCAACATCGCGACCAACGCCGGCGGTCTACTCTGCGCGAAGTACGGGGTGACCCGCGAGGCGGTGCTCGGGCTCGCTGTCGTCCTCGCCGACGGCCGTCTCCTGCGCACGGGCCGCCGCAGCGTGAAGGGTGTGACCGGCTACGACCTCACCGCACTCCTCACGGGGTCGGAGGGGACCCTCGGGGTCATCGTGGAGGCGACGGTGAGGCTCCGGCCGATCCCGACCGGACGGGTGGTGACTCTTGGGGCCTTCTTCCCGAGCGTCGTCGGCGCAGCCGCTGCCTCCGCCGCGATCACGGCCGCGCGTCTGCGCCCCGCCGTGATGGAGCTGATGGACGAGGCGGCGCTCGCCGCGGTCGGGCGATACACCGGCGCAGCACTGGACCGCGGGCGGGCCTATCTGCTCGTGCAGACCGATGGCGGGGGAGCGGCGGACGAGGCGGAGCGGATCCTGCGCATCGTCACCGCCGCCGGGGGCGACGCCGAGACAACCGAGGACCCGGACGCCGGTGAGGCCCTGCTCGCGGTCCGCCGGGCGTTCCACCCGGCGCTCGAGGCCGAGGGAGAAGTGCTGATCGAGGACGTCTGCGTGCCACGCTCGGCCCTTCCTGCGATGTTCGAGGCGATCCGCGGCATCGAGGCGCGCACGGGCCTGCGCATCCCGACCGTCGCGCACGCGGGCGACGGCAACCTGCATCCCAACTTCGTCCTGCCGGCGGGCGCCGACGCGGCGGGCGAGGAGGTCTGGGAGGCGGCGGCCGAGCTGTTCCGCACCGCCGTCGCGCTCGGCGGCACTCTCACCGGTGAGCACGGAGTGGGCCGGCTCAAGCGGCGCTGGCTCGAGGAGGAGGTGGGCGGGGACTCGCTCGCCCTTCAGCGCGGGATCAAGGCCGTCTTCGATCCGCTCGGGATCATGAACCCCGGAGTCGTCTTCTAGAGCGCGATCAGCCCGCCAGCCGTCGGAGGATGGGAGCCGCCATGGCGTCGGCGAGGCGGACCACGCCATCGGCGAGCGCGCGCTGGGGCGAGCGGCCCGCCGGCGGATCGGGGAACGTCCGCGTCGGGTCGAACTCGGTGGAGCTCTCGAGCTCACGCGTGAGCACGACCCTGCTCGCCCGCAGCGCCGGGTCGTCCGGGGGCGTGAATCCGCGGCTCTGGTACCACTGCTCGGCCGAGCCCTTCTCGTGCACGAAGAGGGTGCTGCCGGGCCCGCTCTCGGCGCGCAGGGCGATCCGCCCCTCGACCTGCTGGGCGGTGCGGTACTGGTAGTGCTTCAGCCTGATCCTCGTGCTCGCGGGGTGCGCGAGACCGATCGGCCAGACGGCTGACGGTGGCCAGACCGTCCGGGCCAGATGCCGCATGAAACGGATCTCGGAGTGGTTGCAGAGGTACCACGACATCGCCGAGTAGTCGGGGCCCGTCGCCTGCTCACGGGCGACGTCCTCCTCGGTGAGGAAGAACTGGAAGGACGCGCTCAGGACATGGTCCGTCCGCGCGGGCAGGGCCTGGAGGAATTCGCGGGGGTCGTCGAGGTAGAACTCGTCGGCATCGAGGCGGCACCACCAGTCACCCGGCTCGGAGAGGTGCCGGAAGTCGGCGAAGATCTGCTGGCGGAGCGAATCCCGGAAGCGGCCGAGGAACCGGCCCCAGAGCACGACCTTGTCGTCGTCGGCAGCCAGGCGCTCCAGGATCTCCCAGGTGCCGTCGGTGCTGCCGTTGTCCATGACGATCACGAGGTCGGCCCACGCGGTGGCCGCGGTGATGACGTCGGCGACGATGTCGGCCTCGTCTTTCACGGTCATCGCCGCGAAGATCCTCATTGCGCCGATCCGTCCGTCGTGTCCCACGCGTCCATCATGTCCATCCGCTCCTCGCCGTACCGCGGCCGCTCGGGCCCCCCTACGGACAGCTGGTGCAGCGCCCGCGTCGCGGACGAGAGTAGGGCCCCGCGGCTCGCTCGGCGGCGACTGGCGCGTCCGAGGCGCGTCACCGGAGGACCGCCGAGGCCGCGAGAGCGGTCGTCGCGGCAGACATCAGCCCGTACAGGATCGTCTCCCGCCGTGATCCGGCGGAGCCGAGCAGAGGGAGCGCACTGTAGCCGCCGGAGGTCCAGAAGCACCGCAGCGGTGTGCGCCGCAGACGGTGCGGCAGGCGTACCCGCAGTGGCCACAGCCAGTTGACGCCTTCCGTGGTGAGCGCATCACCGGCGACGTGCACCACGTAGCCCAGCGTCGCGGCGACGCGCAGCCACGTCCACGTCCCGTCGGCGAGAACGATCAGGAGGATCGTCACCACGCTCGCTCCTGCCCAGGCGACCGGCCACGAGGGTGCCGCTCGGATCGCCTTCGCCGCGAACGCGAGCGCGGGGAGGGTCAGCAGCGCGGCCAGCGAGACGGGTTCGACTCCGGGCAGGGCGAGGCGCACCTGGGTCAGCAGTGGGACGACGCACCAGACGACGGCGATCGCGAGCAGGGAGTGCATCCCGTGCCGGTGGCCGCCGCTCATGCGGCCCGCCGTGGCCGTGAGGAGGGAGGCGCCCGGCGCCGAGCGGGACACGGTCGCGCGGGCGTGGTCCGCGTCGGGCACCAGCGCCCAGCCCGCCGTGACTCCGAGCCCGATGAGGCGCAGGTCGAGCGGGAGAGCATCGAGGCCGAGCGGCTCGGCGATCGCCGGGACCGAGGTGGTGAGGGCCCAGGCCAGCGCACCCGAGACGGCGTGCGAGCGGCCCATCATCGCTCAGAGGCTCCTTCTGCTCCAGGCTGAGGGAGTGGGCGATACCGGACTCGAACCGATGACCTCTTCCGTGTGAAGGAAGCGCGCTACCAACTGCGCCAATCGCCCAGGGGGACGTACTGGACGACCCGAACAATGATCGTAGCGGATCCGCGGGGTCCGGACGCACCGTGGCGGAGCGCCACGCCCGGGTGAACGGACGGCGACCGGTCGGTTTGGTGCGGAAAGACGCCGAACGTCCGTCACCCCGATGCGGTCCGCCGTCGTTCGATTTGGAATCTCACCGTCTCGTCGTATACATTCTTCTAGGTCGAGCCGGGCAGCGAAAGCGTCGGCGAGACCGGTAAGGCCGGTGGCACGGCTCGACCGAAGCAGCACGACAGACATGCGGATGTGGCGCAGCGGTAGCGCATCACCTTGCCAAGGTGAGGGTCGCGAGTTCGAATCTCGTCATCCGCTCGAACACCGGTCTCCGGACCGGCGTCATCGGGACGGCACCCCTGGGTGTGTCCCATCCGGTGGGCCTCAGGTCCGCCGACACCGAAACCCGTACACGGTGGATTGGCCGAGAGGCGAGGCAGCGGCCTGCAAAGCCGTATACACGGGTTCGAATCCCGTATCCACCTCGATCGTTCATCGAACGAGGCGCTCCTCACGGAGCAGCGGGCGATTGGCGCAGCGGTAGCGCGCTTCCCTGACACGGAAGAGGTCACTGGTTCGATCCCAGTATCGCCCACAGATCGAGTATCGCCCACAGACGAGGACCCCCAGCTGCGGCCGGGGGTCCTCGTCTGTGGGCGGTCGTGCCCGCCGCGCGGAGCGGCGGCCCGTCGCCGTGCGCCACGCCTTCGCGGCATGACGCTAGCCTCGAGGAGTGCCCGCTCCGATCCCTGTCGACGACGACGGCACGGTTCTGCGCCTCGTCGCCCGTGACGACGGGCCGGCCCTCGCCGCCGCCTACCGGCGCAACCGCCGTCACCTCGCCCCGTGGGAGCCCACCCGGTCGCCCCGCTTCTTCGAGGCCGGTGGGCAGAGCGACGCGGTGGCCGATGCCCTGTTCGCCCACCGCTCCGGCAGCAGCCTCCCGCTCGTCCTCGAGCGCGACGGACGGATCGTCGGACGGGTCACCGTGGCGAACATCGTCCGCGGCGCCTTCGACAGTGCAGACCTCGGCTATTGGCTCGACGATTCGCTCCAGGGCAGGGGCCTGATGACACGCGCGGTCGGGGCCGCCCTCCTCCTCGCCCGTGACGATCTGCGTCTGCACCGGGTGCAGGCCGGCACGCTCGTCCACAACGTCGGTTCGCAGACCGTGCTCCTGCGCAACGGCTTCGAGCGGATCGGCGTCGCCCGTCGCTACCTGCGCATCGCCGGCGACTGGCAGGACCACGTGCTGTTCCAGGCGCTGCTCGAGGATCGGCCGCTCCAGCCCCCGACGATCCCGCTCGTCTCAGGTGAGCGGCGCCGGGATCGGCCCGGCACTCCGAGCGGAAGGAAGGCGCCATGACCACGCGGCAGATCGGTGGACGCGAGTTCGATTTCGAGCGGCAGGTGGCCGTGATGGCGGTCGTCAACCGCACTCCCGACTCCTTCTACGACAAGGGTGCGACGTTCGTGCTCGAGAGCGCGGTCGCGGCCGCCGTGCGTGCCGCCGATCAGGGTGCCGACTGGGTCGACATCGGTGGTGTCCCGTTCGGCCGCGGCCCCGCTGTCTCTCTGCAGGAGGAGCTGGACCGCGTCGTGCCGGTGGTCGCGGGCATCGCCGAGCGGAGCGACGTGGTGATCTCGGTCGACACGACACGCGCTGAGGTGGCGCGGGCGAGCATCGCCGAGGGGGCCAGCGTCGTGAACGACACCAGTGGTCTGCAAGACCCGGGGATGCTGGACGTCGTCGCTTCCTCCTCTGCCCAGCTCGTGATCACGCACAGCATGGGCGCTCCGCGCAGCGAGCCGATCCGTCCGGAGTACGACGACGTGGTCGCGACCGTCGTCGAGTACCTGCGCGGCAGGGTCGAGCGGGCGCTGGCCGCGGGGGTGCCTGCGGAGCGGATCGTGGTGGATCCGGGCCACGACCTCAACAAGAACACTCTGCACACTCTCGAGCTCACCCGCCGCCTCGGCGAGGTCGCGGCCCTGGGCTACCCGGTGCTCGCTGCCGTCTCGAACAAGGACTTCGTCGGTGAGACGCTCGACCGGCCGCAGGGGCAGCGGCTGGAGGGCTCTCTCGCGGCAGCGGTGATCTGCATCCTCAACGGCGCACGGATCGTCCGGATGCACGACGTGCGCGAGGCGGTCGACGCGGTCCGGCTGACGGAGGCGGTCCTGGGCTGGCGTGCCCCGCCCCACCTCCGCCACAACGTGGAGCCCGCGGCGTGAGCGCCCGCATCGACGGGCTCTCACCCGCCGCCCTCGATCTCTCGGACGAGGCGCTGCTGGCGCTCTACGCCCAGGGCGCGGCCGAGGAGTGGCTGCGGGTCAACTTCGTCGCGAGCGTCGACGGAGCGGTCACCCGTGCGGGCGTCTCGGGCGACCTCGGGGGTGCTGCCGACCTGCGCGTCTTCGACCTCCTCCGCCGGCTCGCCGACGTCGTCCTCGTCGCGGCCGGGACGGTGCGGACCGAGGGCTACGGCCCGATGGTGCTCGGTGACACGGCTGCGGCCGCGCGCGGCCGCTCGAGGATGCCGCCGCATCCCGTCTTCGCCATCGTCTCGGGCTCGCTCGGCCTTGATCCCGCCTCGCCGATCTTCACGGAGGCGCCGGTGCGTCCCGTCGTGGTCACGACCGGCTCCTCCCCGGCGCACCGCAGGGCAGAACTCGCCGAGGTGGCCGACATCCTCGTCTGCGGCGAGGAGTCGCTCGATCCGGGCCTGATGCGCCGGCGCCTCGCCGAGCGCGGCCTGAGCCGGATCCACTGCGAGGGTGGTCCCTCTCTGCTCGGCGCCCTCCTCGCGGAGGATGCGGTCGACGAGCTCTGTCTCACCGTCAGTCCGTCGCTCGAAGCGGGGGAGTCGGGTCGGCTCGCCCGCGGCGGGATCCCGGAGGCACGCCCGCAACGCCTCGCGCACGTCCTCGCCGCGGGCGACACGCTCCTCCTGCGCTACCTCCGGCGACGCTGAGGGTCCGACCCCGTCCGGCTACTCGTGCCGGCGCTCGTTCTCGTCGCGCTTCGCCTCGGAGGCGGGCCGGGCGGCGATGACGGGGTGCGCACCCGTGAAGCCGTCTCGGGCGGCGGCGATCGCCAGGATGCGCGGCTTCGCGATGTACCAGCCGATGACGAGGGCGGGGACGCCGACCACCGCGACGATGCCGACCGTCCAGGTGCCGGTCGGGAAGTCGACCGCGATCAGCACGACGACGAGGACCAGGAAGGCCAGCGTGACCCACGAGGTCACCGGTGCTCCCGGCATCCGGAAGGAGGGGCGCTGCAGGCGCCCCTCCGCGGCCCAGCGCTGCAACTGCATCTGGCAGAGCACGATCATCCCCCAGCCCGTGACGATGCCCAGCGCCGAGACATTGAGGACGATCTCGAACGCCTCCGCCGGCACGAAGAGGTTGAGCACGATGCCGATCAGGGTGATGCTCGCGGTGAGCAGGATCCCGCCGAACGGCACGCCCTGGGCGTTCATCCTGCCGGTGAAGGCCGGTGCGGACCCGTTGAGGGCCATGGAGCGCAGGATGCGGCCAGTGGAGTAGAGGCCGGCGTTGATGCTCGAGAGCGCGGCGGTCAGCACGACGAAGTTCATGATCGAGCCGGCGATCTCGCCGGAGGAGCCGTCGCCGAGCGCGGTGAAGAACGTGACGAAGGGGCTCTGATCCTTCGAGTAGGCCGTGAAGGGCAGCAGCAGCGTCAGCAGCAGCACCGAGCCGACGTAGAACACCGCGATGCGCAGGATCACGGAGTTGATCGCGCGCGGGATGACCGTGGCCGGCTCGGCAGTCTCGCCGGCGGCGGTACCCACGAGCTCGACACCGGAGTAGGCGAAGACGACGCCCTGCACGACGAGCACGGTCGCGATGAGGCCGCCCGGGAGGATCCCGCCGTTGTCGTCCCACAGGCTGATGCCGGGGTCGACCGCGACGCCTCCGGACTGCAGGGGCCAGCCCGCGGCCAGCACGACGACGCCGATCACGAGGAACACCACGAGCGCGGTGACCTTGATCAGCGCGAACCAGAACTCCAGCTCGCCGAAGACCTTCACCGAGACGAGGTTGAGCGAGAGCACCACGATCAGCGCGATGAGGGCCAGGAGCCACTGCGGCACGGAGGAGAACAGCGACCAGTACTTCACGTAGAGCGCCACGGCCGTGACGTCGGCGATCGCGGTCATCGCCCAGTTCAGGAAGTACATCCAGCCGGCGACGAAGGCCGCCTTCTCGCCGAGGAATTCGCGGGCGTACGAGATGAACGAGCCGGAGCTCGGACGGTGCAGCACGAGCTCGCCGAGCGCACGCAGGATCAGATAGGCGAAGACGCCGCAGACGGCGTAGACGATCACCAGCGACGGACCGGCCGAGGCGAGCCGGCCGCCGGCGCCGAGGAACAGACCTGTGCCGATGGCCCCGCCGATGGCGATCATCTGGAGCTGGCGGGGCTTGAGTGCGGGGCGGTAGCCCTCCTGCTCCCTCGAGAAGTCGGGCTGCGAGGCCCCGGTCTGGTCGGTCTCGCTCTGCGTCACGGAGGCTCCCCCTCGTCACCGGTTCGCGCCGCGCGGCTGCTCCGGCACGCCCGACAGAGTAGGGGCGCCTCCCCGGGAGGACCCGGCTGTCACCGAAAGAAGGACGAGAATCCTCTCAGATTCGAGGATGCGGATCGCCGCGTCCTCGGGCTCGGCACGAGGGGCCGGGCCGGGCGGCGTCAGCGCTGCGGGGCCCCGTCGTCCTTCGGATCCGCGCCGTTCTGCGCCTCCGCCGCGCTCTCGTCGGTGCGGTTCTCGCTCGCGAGACGCAGCCAGCGACCGTCGCGGACGTCCTTCTCGTGCGCGGCCGCCTTCTTGTCGCTGGCTGCCGTGTCGCGGGGCGGCAGCTGGATGGTCTCCTCGGCCTCGATACCCGCCTGGAGCTGCCGACCGCGCTCGAGTTCGGCGTCGAATTCGGCGCCGAAGAGCAGGGCGATGTTGGTGATCCAGATCCAGAGGAGGAACACGATCACGGCCCCGAGCGAGCCGTAGGTCTTGTTGTAGTTCGAGAAGTTGGCGACGTAGAAGGCGAAGCCGGTCGAGGCGATCAGCCAGATCACCAGGGCGAGGATTGAGCCCACGCTCACCCAGCGGAACCTCGGCTGCCGGATGTTCGGCGCCCAGTAGTAGAGGATCGCGACGATCAGGACGGCGAGGACCACGAGCACCGGCCACTTCGCGATGTTCCAGACGGTCAGCGCGGCCGGGCCGAGTCCGACCACATCGCCCACCGCCGTGGCGACCGGCCCGCTGAGCACCAGGATCAGGGCGGCGACGACGATCAGGACGACGGTGACGACAGTGACGGCGAGCATCGTGGGACGGAGCTTCCAGAACGGACGGCCCTCGTCGATCTGGTAGACGCGGTTCATCGCCCGGCCGAATGCGCCGACGTAGCCGGAGGCCGACCAGATCGCGCCGACCACACCGGTCACGAAGGCGAGCCCCGCGGCCGAGGAGCTCGTGAGCGCCTGGATCGGGTCGCGCAGCAGGTCCACGACCTGGGTCGAGGCGAGGTTCCCCACGAGATCGAGGACCAGATCGGTGGTGGCCTGGGCCTGCCCGAACAGTCCGAGCACCGAAACGATCGCGAGGAGCGCGGGGAACAGGGCGAGAACGGCGTAGTAGGTCAGCGCCGCCGCGAGGTCGGTGCACTGGTCGGCGCCGAACTCGCGGGCGGTCTTCTTCAGCACGTAGAACCAGGAGCGCTTGGTGATGTCAGTCAGCGCGTCCGGCTTGCGGGCGTCGTCGGGATCGGGTGAGGTCTTCTCGCGGGTCGTGCTCTGCTCGGCCATGCCGACACGCTACGGGGTGCCGGAGCACCCGTGCCGCCCCCTTGACGACGGGGCGGGCCGCGGTCGACCGGTCTCAGCCGCGACGGGCCTGCCGGACGGCGGCGAGGGAGCCGAAGACGAGGAAGGAGGAGGTGGCGGCGAGCACGGTCAGCAGCGGTGCCTCCCACCCGCCGCTGACGTCATGGGCGAACCCGAGCACCGTCGGCGAGGTCGCAGCGACGGCGTAGCCGATGCCCTGCACAGTCGCCGAGAGCCGCGACGCGTGCGCATCCGAGCGCGAGAGCCGCACGACGAGCACGAACACGACGGTGAACCCGCCGCCCTGGGCCGTCCCGCCCAGCACGCACCACAGTGCCCAGAGCTGGGGCGCCAGCAGAAGCCCCAGCGGCACCGTGCACCAGAGCGCGCCGACGAGGAGGATGCTGCCGAGGGGGCCGAGGCGGCGCACCAGGATCGGCACGCCGAGCGCGCCGGCGACCGCGGCGAGCTGGAAGACCGACGAGCTCGCTCCCGCCGCCGCGATCGAGAACCCGTTGCGGTCGACCAGGAGTGAGGGGAGCCAGGCGGTCACCCCGTAGTACGAGAAGGCCTGGCTCGAGAAGCACAGCGCCAGCGCCAGGACGGTCGCGCTGCGCCAGATGCGCGGTGCGGGCGCGGCTGCCTCCCCCTCCGCGGGTAACGGGCGCGGAGCCGGGCGCAGCGCAGCCCGCGGACCGACGGCGAGCAGCCAGCCGAGCAGGGCTAGGGCGTTCAGCGCGAGCCAGATCAGCAGCGCACCACGCCAGCCGAGGGCGAGCGCGAGCGGGGCGGTCCCGAGCGAGGTGATCGTGGATCCGACGTTGAGGGCAGCCGTGTAGACGCCCGTGGTCATGTCGACGCGCTCGGCCGCGACATCGCGGCGGATCACGACAGGGAGCACGACGTTGCCGATCGTGATGAACACTCCGATGAGAACGGTTCCCACGACGACCGCGACGATCCCGCCGGACGAGCGGACGATCGTGCCCAGCGCGACCCCGAGGACCGTCGCCGTCACCGCAGCGTCGGGGCCGGCGCGACGGATCACCAGCAGAGCGAGGGGAGTCGCCAGGGCGAAGCAGAGCACCGGGATGCTCGTGAGCACCCCGGCCTGACCGGACGAGAGCGCGAGGTCTCCGCGGAGGGCGTCGATCACCGGCGCGACCGCGACGATCGGCCCGCGGAGCACCAGGGCGACCAGCGCGACGGCGACGACGAAGAGCCAGGGCGCGCTCCTGTACGCCGTCGTGCGAGTCGCGGGAGGAGTGCTGGCTGTGGCGCGCACCGGGATCAGCCGGAGAGCGCGGAGAGATTGAGCAGGGCGCTGACGGCGCCCGAGACGCCGCCGAGGATGCCGATGACCAGGCCCGCGGTGGCGAGTCCGCGCCCTGACCCCACCATCGGCGCGGCGGCGCGGCCACGGACCGCGAAGACGATCGCGAGGATCGAGGGGATCAGCAGGGGGTTGATCAGGAGGCCGATGATGCCGAGCACCAGGCTCGCCACCGCCATCGGATTGCGGCCGGCTGCGGAGGAGGGCGCGGAGGGGTAGGCGTACAGCTCCTGCTGGGACGCGTTCTCGAAGGCGCCGGAGACGGGCGCCGCTCCTCCGGCCGGTCGCGAGCGGTCGGTCCAGGCTGCGCCGTCCCAGTAGAGCTCCGAGCCGATGTCGGCCGGATGCGGGTACCAGCCGGGGGCGGGAGAGGGGACGGGGGCGTCGGGCATGGGCCGATTCTAGAGGCGCCTTGTGCTGCGGCCCGGAGACCGCCCTCAGCGGACGGCAGAATGGGACGGTCGGCGCGCGCCGACCGGCGGGAGGAGCAGCGGTGGCCTGGACGATCGACGAGGTGCCGTGGACGCACCCGGACGCCGAGCGCCTCCGTGCCGCGCAGCGACGCGAGCTCGACGAGCGCTACGGCAGCGACGACCACGAGCCGGGCCTCGCCCCCTCGGCGGGCGATGTGACTGTCTTCCTGCTCGCCCGCGACGAGGAGGGACGTGCGGTGGCGTGCGGAGGGCTTCGGCCGCTCCCGGACGACGTGCTCGGGCCGGGAGCGATCGAGGTCAAGCGGATGTTCGCCGCTCCGTCCGCACGGGGGACCGGAGCGGCCACCGCCGTGCTCCGCGCGCTCGAGGAGCGTGCCGCGGAGCTCGGTACGACGCGCCTGGTGCTCGAGACCGGGACGCTCCAGCCGGACGCGATGCGCTTCTACGTGCGAGAGGGCTACGTCCCGATCCCGCTGTTCGGCGCCTACGTCGGCTCCGAGCATTCCGTCTGCTTCGCGCGAGAGCTGCCCCGACCGGCCTGAGCGCCCGCCGCCGACTACAGTCGAGGGGTCAACCGAGCCCGAGGAGTGTCCGCACGTGTCGAACGAACCGTCGAATCCCGCAGAGTCCGAGTCGCATTCGGTCGTCACCGAGGCGGGCACGGGATTCACGCACTTCACCGACCGGGCGGTCGTCGCGATCCGCGTCAACGGCGAGCTCAAGGACCTCGCGGCCGACGTCGTCCCGGGCGACCGCATCGAGCCGGTCCTGATCTCCTCGCCCGACGGACTCGACATCCTCCGCCACTCCGCCGCCCACGTGCTCGCGCAGGCCGTGCAGCAGATCAACCCGGAGGCGAAGCTGGGCATCGGCCCGCCCGTGACCGACGGCTTCTACTACGACTTCGACGTCGAGGAGCCGTTCACGCCCGAGGCGATGAAGGCGCTCGAGAAAGCGATGGACCGCATCGTCCGCCAGGGTCAGCGCTTCGTGCGCCGCGTCGTCACCGAGGAGGAGGCGCGCATCGAGCTCGCCGGCGAGCCCTACAAGCTCGAGCTGATCGGGCTCAAGGGAGGAGGCGCCGACGGCGAGGACGTCGAGGTCGGCGGCGCAGAGCTCACCATTTACGACAATGTCGACCCGCGCTCGGGTGAAACGGTCTGGAAGGATCTGTGCCGCGGACCTCACCTCCCGAACACCCGGATGATCGGCAACGGCTACGCGCTCACCCGCAACGCCGCCGCGTACTGGCGGGGCTCCGAGAAGAACCCGCAGCTCCAGCGGGTCTACGGCACCGCGTGGCCGACGAAGGACGAGCTGCGCGCTCATCAGGCGCGGCTCGAGGAGGCGGCGCGCCGCGACCACCGCAAGATCGGGCACGAGCTCGACCTCTTCTCGTTCCCGGACGAGATCGGGTCCGGCCTCGCGGTCTTCCACCCCAGGGGTGGCATCATCCGCTACGAGATCGAGCAGTACATGCGGGAGCAGCTGCTCGCGCACGACTACGAGCTCGTCTACACGCCGCACATCACCAAGGGCGACCTGTTCATGACGAGCGGGCACCTGCAGTGGTACTCCGAGGGCATGTTCCCCCCGATGCACCTCGACGAGCTGCAGGACGAGGACGGAACGATCACCCGTCAGGGCCAGGACTACTACCTCAAGCCCATGAACTGCCCGTTCCACAACCTGATCTTCCGCTCGCGCGGCCGCAGCTATCGCGAACTGCCGTTGCGCCTGGCCGAGTTCGGCACCGTCTACCGCTACGAGAAGAGCGGCACTCTCCAGGGCCTCACCCGTGTGCGCGGCCTCACGCAGGACGACGCGCACATCTACGTCGCCCAGGAGGACGTGTCGGCCGAGCTGACCCGCAACCTCGAGTTCGTGCTGCAGGTCCTGCGCGACTACGGCCTGAACGACTTCTACCTCGAGCTCTCCACCAATGAGGAGGGCAATCCGAAGTTCGTCGGCGAGCCCGAGCAGTGGGAAGCGGCCATCGAGTCCCTCCGCGCGGTCGCCGTCGAATCCGGCCTCGAGCTGGTGCCGGATCCCGGGGGAGCGGCGTTCTACGGGCCGAAGATCTCGGTGCAGGCCCGCGATGCGATCGGCCGAACCTGGCAGATGTCGACGATCCAGCTCGACTTCAACCAGCCCGAGCGCTTCGAGCTCGAGTACACGGCGTCTGACGGCTCGAAGAAGCGGCCGGTGATGATCCACCGCGCCCTGTTCGGCTCGATCGAGCGCTTCTTCGCGATCCTGACCGAGCACTACGCCGGAGCGTTCCCGGTGTGGCTCTCGCCGGTGCAGGTCGTCGGCATCCCGATCGCCGACGAGTACCTGCCCTACCTCGAGGATGTCGTCGGCGAGCTCACGCGCTCGGGTGTCCGCGCCGAGATCGACTACTCGAGTGATCGCATGCAGAAGAAGATCCGCAACGCGACGCTGCAGAAGGTGCCGTTCCAGATCATCGTCGGCGAGAAGGACCGCGACGCCGGGGCGGTCAGCTTCCGGTTCCGCGACGGGACGCAGGAGAACGGCATCCCCGTCGCCGACGCCGTCGCACGCATCCGCGAGGCCGTCGCCACGAAGGCGCAGGTCTGAGCGTGTCCGACCTGGTGCCCGACGGTGCGGAGGGCTCGGCGCACCTCGCCGGCGTACCCGACGAGTTCCAGCGCCTCTGGACCCCGCACCGGATGGTCTACATCCAGAAGGGGCAGCCCGGAGCGCACGACTGTCCCTTCTGCGTCGCTCCCACGCTGAGCGACGAGGAGGCGCTCATCGTCGCCCGCGGCGAGCACGCCTACGTCCTGCTCAACCTCTTCCCCTACAACTCTGGACACCTCCTGGTCTGCCCGTACCGGCACATCCCGCTCTACGACGAGGCCACTCCCGAGGAAGTGGCCGAGATCGGAGCGATCACCCAGACCGCGATGCGCGTCGTCCGCTCCGTCTCGAACAACGACGGATTCAACCTCGGCATGAACCAGGGCGCCGTTGCCGGAGCCGGGATCGCGGCGCACCTGCACCAGCACGTGGTCCCGCGCTGGGCGACCGACGCCAACTTCTTCCCGATCATCGCCCGCACGAAGGCACTGCCCCAGCTGCTCGGCGACGTCCGGGCCAGCCTCGCGCAGGCCTGGCCGGCCGAATAGTCCCTTCCTGTCCCCCGTAGACTGGACGGCGCCGACGGCGGGAGACGCCGCGCGCAGACGTCGGCGTGGGACGCCGCACAGAACAGGACTCGCGAACATGACCGACACCAGCACTCCGTCCTCGTCCGCCTCGGAGCAGTTCGGCTCGAGCCGCGTCAAGCGCGGTCTCGCCGAGATGCTCAAGGGCGGCGTCATCATGGACGTCGTCACCGCCGAGCAGGCCCGCATCGCCGAGGACGCCGGCGCGGTAGCCGTCATGGCGCTCGAGCGTGTTCCGGCAGACATCCGCTCGCAGGGCGGCGTCGCCCGGATGAGCGATCCCGACCTGATCGACGGCATCGTCTCCGCCGTCTCGATCCCCGTCATGGCGAAGGCGCGCATCGGCCACTTCGTCGAGGCGCAGATCCTTCAGGAGCTCGGCGTCGACTACATCGACGAGTCCGAGGTCCTCTCGCCGGCCGACTACGTGAACCACATCGACAAGTGGAACTTCACCGTCCCCTTCGTCTGCGGAGCGACCAACCTGGGCGAGGCGCTGCGCCGCATCACCGAGGGCGCCGCCATGATCCGCTCGAAGGGCGAGGCCGGCACCGGAGACGTCTCCGAGGCGACCAAGCACATCCGGACCATCTCGGCCGAGGTGAACCGCCTGAAGGCGATGACAAAGGACGAGCTCTACGTCGCGGCCAAGGAGCTGCAGGCGCCCTACGATCTGGTCGTCGAAATCGCGCAGACCGGCAAGCTCCCGGTCGTCCTCTTCACGGCGGGCGGCGTCGCGACTCCTGCCGACGCCGCGCTGATGATGCAGCTCGGTGCCGACGGCGTCTTCGTCGGCTCCGGCGTCTTCAAGTCTGGCGAGCCGGCCAAGCGCGCTGCCGCGATCGTCAAGGCGACCACCTTCTTCGACGACGCGAAGGTCGTCGCGGAGGCTTCGCGCGGCCTGGGCGAGGCGATGGTCGGCATCAACGTGGCCGATGTGCCCGCGCCGCACCGCCTCGCCGAGCGTGGCTGGTAGTAGCGCGCCCATCGCGGGCGAGGGCGAGACGCGCGAGTCCCTCGGGGGACTGCGCGTGGGCGTTCTGGCGCTGCAGGGCGACTTCCGCGAGCATGCCCACGTGCTGCGCGAGCTCGGCGCCGAGGTGGTGCTCGTGCGCCGCCCGGATGAGCTCGCGTCCGTCGCCGGCCTGGTCGTCCCGGGTGGTGAGTCGACGGTGATGGACAAGCTCTCCCGGCTCTTCGGGCTCGCGGAGCCGGTCGCCGAGGCGATCGAGGCGGGCCTGCCCGTCTACGGCACCTGCGCCGGACTGATCATGCTCGCCGACCGGGTGCTCGACCGCATCGACGGGCAGAGCAGCTTCGGCGGTCTCGACGTCTCGGTGAGGCGGAACGCGTTCGGCAACCAGCTCGACTCCTTCGAGACCGACCTCGACGTGCCGGCGATCGGCGATCCTCCGGTGCACGCGGTCTTCATCCGCGCTCCCGTGGTCGAGGTGCTGGGGGAGCGGGCGACGGCGCTGGCGAGCCTCGTCGATGGCCGCGTGGTCGCGGTCGAGCAGGGTAACCTGCTCGGTACGGCGTTCCATCCCGAGATCACCGGCGACTACCGTTTCCACGAGCTGTTCCTGCGGAAGGTCGCGGCGACGCGCTTCGGAGCCTGACGCGCCCGTCGCGCGTCGGCCAGGGGTGGACGGTGTCGGAGGTGCAGGGCAGGGTGGTCGCATGCCGGAGCTCCCCGAGGTTCAGGCGCTCGCCCTCGATCTGGACGCGCGTCTGGGCGGACGCGTCCTCGACCGGCTCGATGTGTTCGCGATCTCCGCGCTGAAGACGGTGGCGATCCCACCGTCGGCCCTCGCCGGCGAGACGGTGCACGGAGTGACGCGGCACGGCAAGTTCCTCGACCTCGCCGTCGGCGACGCGCACGTCCTGCTGCACCTGGCCCGCGCCGGCTGGGTCCGGTGGCGGCCCGAGCGGCCGACTGCACCGGTTCGGCCCGGACGGGGCCCGCTCGCCGCGCGACTGGTCCTCGCCGACGGCTCGGGCTTCGAGGTGACCGAGGCCGGAACCAAGAAGAGCCTCGCGCTCTCGATCGTCACCGATCCGCTCGACGTGCCCGGCGTCGCCCGGCTGGGCCCGGACCCGCTCGACCCGGACTTCACAGAGGAGATCTTCGGCGCCATCCTCGCCACGGCCGGCAGGGCGCAGCTGAAGGGGGTCCTCCGAGACCAGTCGCGCATCGCGGGGATCGGAAACGCCTACTCCGACGAGATCCTGCACGTGGCCCGCATGTCGCCGTTCAAGCCCGCCGCGCTCACCCCCGAAGAGTTCGAGCGCCTCTACTCCGCTCTCCGCTCCACGCTCGAGGAGGCGCTCGCCCGCGCCGAGGGCCTGCACGCAGCCGACCTCAAGCGCGAGAAGAAGCTCGGGATGCGCGTCCACGGCCGAGCGGGCGAACCCTGCCCGGTCTGCGGCGACACGATCCGCCAGGTGATCTTCCACGATTCGACCCTCCAGTACTGCCCCACCTGCCAGACCGGCGGCAAGGTCCTCGCCGATCGGGTCCTCTCGAGGCTGCTGAAGTAGTCGACGCACCATGCTGCGTCGGCAGCCTCGTCGCCGAGCCGGTCCCTCGGCATTCCGGCGGTGTCGGGTGTCCTCGGGCGGACGTCAGAACGGAGGCTCCTTGACGCGATCTCGCGATTCTCGCCCGGATCAGCGCGCTCAGCCTTCGTTGTGCAGTGCGAGCGGGCCGCGACCGAGCTCGGCAGCTGCTCGGACGCCTCGAGCTCTCCCGGCCTCGGTCGCAGACAGGACGCCGGATCTGACCGGCACCCGTTCCGCGGGGACCGGCTCCCGGGTGCAGGCGGACCGTCGATCCGCGTGTCAGCGGATCGTCGTAGCCGTTCGCGATTCGCTCCACCTGCGCGCCCGCCTCGACAAGCTGACCGCGTGGAGCCGGGCAGGGACCGGCTCCCGGGTGCAGGCGGACCGTCGATCCGCGTGTCAGCGGATCGTCGTAGCCGTTCGCGATTCGCTCCACCTGCGCGCCCGCCTCGACAAGCTGACCGCGTGGAGCCGGGCGGGGACCGGCTCCCGATTACACTGAGACGGCTATCAGCGGCACCCTCGGGGGAGCCGCGCCGAACGAATTCCGAGGGAGCACCGTGTCCGGGCATTCCAAGTGGGCCACGACCAAGCACCAGAAGGCGATCAAGGACTCGCGTCGCGCGAAGTCCTTCGCCAAGCTGATCAAGAACATCGAGGTGGCCGCCAAGATCGGCGGCGCCGACCTCTCCGGCAACCCGACGCTCGTCGACGCCGTTCAGAAGGCAAAGAAGACCTCGGTGCCGAACGACAACATCGACCGCGCCATCAAGCGCGGCGCGGGCCTCACCGGCGAGGTCATCGACTACACGACGATCATGTACGAGGCGTACGGCCCGAACGGCATCGCCCTCCTGGTCGAGTGCCTCACCGACAACAAGAACCGTGCCGCAGCGGATGTCCGCACCGCGATGACCCGCAACGGCGGCACCATGGCCGACCCGGGCAGCGTCGCGTACAACTTCGCGCGCAAGGGCGTCATCTCGGTGCCGCACGGCGAGAGCGTCACCGAGGACGACGTGCTCGGCGCGGTCCTCGACTTCGGCGTCGACGACGTGCTCGACCACGGTGAGAGCTTCGAGGTCCGAGTCGAACCGAGTGAGCTCGTTCCCGCGCGCTCCGCGCTGCAGGAGGCGGGTATCGACTACGACTCGGCCGACGTCGAATTCGTCGCCTCGCTCCAGGTCGAGGCCGACGCCGAGACGGCCCGCAAGGTGTTCCGCCTCATCGACGCGCTCGAGGACTCGGACGACGTGCAGAACGTCTACACCAACCTCGACATCACTCCCGAGGTGCGCGCCGAGCTCGAGAACGAGGAGTGAGCCGGTGAGCCCGCTCCGCTCACCGAGGGCGCACTGATGCGTGTCCTCGGGATCGACCCCGGGCTCACCCGCTGCGGCGTCGGCGTCGTCGACATCGCGCGCGACCGGCGCGCGACGCTCGTGCACGTCACCGTCCTCCGCTCGCCGGCCGGCGACGCCCTCGAGCGCCGCCTCCTCGCCCTCGGCGACGGGCTCGAGGCTCTGCTCGACGAGTACCGTCCGGATGCGGTGGCGATCGAGCGGGTGTTCGCGCAGAACAACGTGAGGACCGTGATGGGTATCGCCCAGATCAGCGGAGTCGCCCTCGTCGCGGCGGCCCGTCGCGGCCTCCCCGTGGGGATGCACACACCGAGCGAGGTGAAGGCCGCGGTCACCGGTTACGGTGCGGCCGACAAGCGCCAGGTGACCGCGATGATCCAGCGGGTCCTGCGCCTGGATGCGCCGCCCACGCCCGCCGACGCCGCGGACGCCCTCGCGCTCGCCGTCTGCCACGCCTGGCGCGCACCCCTCGCGCCGGCCCCCGGAGTGGAGGGCGCCGAGACCGCCGCCCAGCGCGCGTGGCGCGCCGCCGAAGCCGCGACTCGAACGCCTGTTCGAGCATCTAGACTGACGCGGTGATCTCCTCCCTCCGCGGCACCCTTCTCTCCGCCCGCGGCGGTCTCGCCGTCCTCGACGTCCACGGAGTCGGCTACGCGGTCAACGTGACCCCGCAGCACGCGCTCGAGATGCGCGTCGGTGACGAGACCACCGTCAGCACCGTGCTCATCGTCCGCGAGGACTCGCTGACCCTCTACGGCTTCCCCGATGAGGAGCAGCTCGAGATCTTCGAGCTGCTGATCGGAGTGACGGGGGTCGGCCCGAAGTCGGCCCTCGGCGTCCTCGGCGCGGTCGAGCCGGACCGCATCGCCCAGGCGGTGGCCGACGAGGACGACGGCGTGTTCCGCAAGGTCAGCGGGATCGGTCCCAAGACCGCGAAGCTCATCGTCCTGTCGCTCGCGGGCAAGCTCGCCGTCCGCCCGCGTGCGGCCCGCGGCTCCGGCCCGGCGGCGACCGCGGCGCAGAACGTGCTGTCCGCGCTCGTCGGACTCGGCTGGCCCGAGCGCACGGCGGCCGAGGTCGTCGACGAGATCCTGCTCGACGCGCAGGCGTCCGATGCCGCGGACGTGCAGGCCCTGCTCCGTCTCGCCCTCACCCGTCTCGGCCCGGCGGCGCGCTCGTGAGCGGTGACGATCCGCTCGGCCCCGAGGTCGCCTCCGAGGCCGAGATCGCTTTCGAGGGCGCGCTGCGGCCCAAGAGCCTCAGCGAGTTCGTCGGCCAGCGGAAGGTGCGCGGCCAGCTCGAGCTGCTGCTCAAGGCCGCGGCCATGCAGGGGCGGACGCCCGACCACATCCTGCTCGCCGGCCCTCCCGGTCTCGGCAAGACCACGCTCGCGATGATCGTCGCGGAGGAGAGCTCCTCGCCGCTGCGGCTCTCCAGCGGCCCCGCGATCCAGCACGCCGGCGACCTGGCCGCGGTGCTCTCGTCGCTCCTGCCGGGCGAGATCCTCTTCATCGACGAGATCCACCGGATGGCGCGCTCGGCCGAGGAGATGCTCTACCTCGCCATGGAGGACTTCCGGATCGACATCATGGTCGGCAAGGGCGCGGGAGCGACCTCCGTCCCGCTCGATCTCGCTCCGTTCACGCTGGTGGGGGCGACCACCCGCTCCGGCCTGCTCCCCAACCCGCTGCGCGATCGCTTCGGCTTCACCGCGCACCTCGAGTTCTACGCCGAGGACGAGCTGCGGCAGGTGCTCGCTCGGGCGGCGCGGCTGCTCGAGCTCGACATCGATGCGGAGGCGGTGGCCGAGATCGCTGGTCGGTGCCGGGGTACTCCGCGCATCGCGAACCGGCTGCTGCGGCGCGTGCGCGACTTCGCGCTCGTGCACGGCGGTCGGGCCGACGTCACCGCGGTGCGGGCGGCGCTCGAGCTCTACGACGTCGACGCCCTCGGACTCGACCGCCTTGACCGCGCCGTGATGGAGATCGTGCTGACCCGCTTCGACGGGGGGCCGGTCGGCCTCAACACGCTCGCCGTCTCGGTGGGGGAGGAGGCCGAGACCGTCGAAGCGGTCGTCGAGCCGTTCCTCGTGCGGATCGGCCTGCTGACCCGCACTCCGCGGGGGCGTGTGGCGACTCCCGCTGCCTACCGGCACTTCGGCGTCGATCCTCGGGCGGCCGCGATCCGGCCGCCGCTGTTCGGGGATGACCTATAATTCTGTAGGCCCGACGGGCCGCCCGATCCGCCCCGCCTTCCTCAGAGGCCGAGCGGCGGATCGCCACTCCACTTCCGGAAGGCCCACCCATGGATCCGACGATCATCCTGCTCGTCCTGCTGCTCGCCGTGATGATCATCTTCATGTTCCGCAACAACAAGAAGCGCCAGCGCGACGCCGAGAGCATGAAGAACAACCTCGTCCCCGGGGTGGAGCTGATGACCGGCTCCGGCCTCTTCGGCACCGTCGTGTCGATCGACGAGGAGGCGAACAAGATCGTCATCGAGTCGACTCCCGGCACGCTGCTCACGATCCACCGCCAGGCGATCGCCCGCCTGATCGACCCGAGCGAGAACGAGGTCGTCACCGACGAGGACGCGGCTGAGCCGGACGCCCTGGCCGAGTCGCCTGAGTTCGGCGAGCGCGACGCAGCACACCGCGACCCGCTGGTCGACCCGGTCGAGCGCGACCGCCGTCCAGACGCGCAGTAGTCTCCTGGGCCGGCCGGGCGCCTCCACGCCCGCCCGCCCTTCTCCGCGTCCGGGCGACCCCCGGATCGATCACCGCCGACCGAAGAGAAAGCTGAGCCCTGGGTGGCCGCATCAACCCCCGTCCGGAAGGCCCGCCGCTCCCTGAGCTGGCTCGGTGTCCTGATCCTCGCGCTCGTCGGACTCAATACCGCCGCCGTCCTGTGGGGCGGCGGATCCTGGACCCCGAAGCTCGCGCTCGATCTCGAGGGCGGCACGCAGATCGTGCTCCAGCCGCAGCTGACCGACGGCGACTCCGTCTCGTCCGAGCAGCTCACGCAGGCCGTCTCGATCATCCGCCAGCGCATCGACGCGTCCGGTGTCTCCGAGGCCGAGATCACCACCCAGGGTTCCAGCAACATCGTGGTCTCGATCCCCGGCACCCCCGATGACGAGACTCTGCAGCGCATCGAGGCCTCGGCGAAGCTCGACTTCCGCCCGGTGCTGGTCGCGAGCCAGGCGACGAACAGCGCGGTCGGAGGCGACGCCACGTCGTCGCCCACGCCGACGCCTGTCGATCCCTCGCTCTCGACCGAGCCGACCGCCTCGCCGACCAGCGCGAGCGATCTCGCCTACCTCACTCCCGCGCTCGAGGCGCAGTACACCGCGTTCGACTGCGCGTTCCTCAGCGGCCAGGACCCGAACCTCGCCCCGGCAGACCAGCCGTTGATCACCTGCGACGACAGCGGGACCGTCAAATACGTCCTCGGACCGGTCGAGATCACCGGTGAGGACATCTCCGACGCCTCGAACGGGCTGATGACGACCTCGTCCGGCGCGAGCACGGGCACCTGGGCCGTCAACCTCTCCTTCGACGAGCAGGGCACCCAGGCCTTCGGCGACGTGACGTCGCGCCTGGTGGCTCTCCAGGGCGCGCAGAACCAGTTCGCGATCGTCCTCGACGGGCGGGTCATCTCCGCCCCCTCGACGAACGCCGCGATCACCGACGGCAACGCCCAGATCTCGGGCTCGTTCACACAGGAGTCGTCGAAGACGCTGGCCGATCAGCTCAAGTACGGTGCGCTACCGATCGGCTTCCAGGTGCAGAGCTCCGACAGCATCTCGGCGACGCTCGGCTCGGCCCAGCTCGCCAGCGGTCTGCTCGCCGGCCTCATCGGGCTGATCCTGGTGATCGTCTACTCGATCGCGCAGTACCGCGTGCTCGGCGCGGTGACGATCGCATCCCTCATGGTCGCCGCCATCGTCACCTACCTGGTCGTCACGCTGCTCTCATGGCGCGAGGGGCTGCGCCTGTCGCTCGCGGGAGTCGCCGGTCTGATCGTCGCGATCGGCATCACAGCCGACTCCTTCATCGTCTACTTCGAGCGCATCCGTGACGAGCTCCGCGACGGCCGGGGCCTGGAGTCGGCCGTGGAGGCGGGGTGGCGTCGTGCGCTCCGGACGATCTTCGCCTCGGACATGGTGAACCTTCTGGCGGCGGTCGTGCTGTTCCTGCTGGCGGTCGGCAGCGTCCGCGGCTTCGCGCTGACCCTGGGCATCACGACGATCATCGACCTCATCGTGGTGGCGCTCTTCACCCACCCGATCCTGCAGCTGATGGCGACGAGACCGTTCTTCGCCGAGGGGCACCGCGCCTCGGGTCTCGACCCGCGCGCGCTGGGAGCGGTCTACCGCGGTCGAGCCGCGTTCCGTCCACAGGACCAGGCGACGACCGGCAAGCGCGCGTCCGCGGCGCGTGAGGCGGCCAGGCGTCAGACCATCGCCGAGCGTAAGGCCGCCGAGGCGGCCGGAGCGCGCGGCACCGCCGATTCGACCGGGAAGGACGCGTGATGGCCAGCTTCTCGCAGTTCGGCAACGACCTCTACACCGGTGCGCGCTCGATCGACTTCGTCGGCCGACGCCGCACCTGGTATCTCATCTCGCTCGTGCTGATCCTGCTCACCGTGCTCGGGACCGTCGCGCGGGGCGGGTTCAACTTCGGCATCGAGTTCACCGGCGGCTCGCAGTTCACGGTTTCGTCACCGTCGAGCCTGGACCAGGCCACGGCGACGGATGCGGTGACCTCGGTCGCCCCCGAGACGGTGCCACGCGTCTCCATCGTCGGCGACGACTCCATCCGGGTGCAGACGGGCCAGCTCTCGACCGACGACTCGACCGCGGTCCGCAACGCCCTCGTCGAGGCGTACGACGTCCCCGCCGAGCAGGTCGCGTCCTCCTTCATCGGAGCGGCCTGGGGCAACGACGTCACGCAGCAGGCGATCCGCGGCCTCATCATCTTCGTGGTCCTCGCCGCCCTGGCGATGTGGGCCTACTTCCGCACCTGGAAGATGTCGCTCGCAGCGATCGTCGCGCTTCTGCACGATCTCGTCATCGTGGCCGGCGTCTACGGCATCACGGGCACCGAGGTCTCGCCCGCGGCGGTGATCGGGCTGCTGACGATTCTCGGCTACTCGCTGTACGACACCGTCGTGGTCTTCGACAAGATCCGCGAGAACACGGCGGAGGCGATGGGCAGCACCACGCGGACCTTCTCGCAGACGGTGAACCTCGCCGAGAACCAGACTCTGGTGCGCTCGATCAACACGTCGATCGTCGCGGCCCTCCCGGTGGCGGCGATCCTCGTGATCGGCGCGTTCGTCCTCGGAGCCGGCACCCTGCGCGACATCTCGCTCGCCCTGCTGATCGGCATCATCGTCGGCACCTACTCGACGATCTTCGTCGCGGCTCCGCTCTATGCGCAGCTGCGCAGCCGTGAGCCCGAGATCGCGAAGCACGACAAGCGGGTCGAGGCCGCGCGGGCGAAGGCCTCCACTCCGACTCCCGTGGAGGGCTGACGCGTGGCCGATCACGCCGAGGTGTCGGCGCCGGATGCGATCGGCCTCGTCGAGCGCGACGAGGTCTGGCTGCTCGACGTCCGCGAGCCGCACGAGTGGGCGCTGGGCCACGCGCCCGGGGCCCACCACATCCCGATGGGACAGATCGGCGCTCGTCAGGGCGAGCTCCCCTCCGACGTGCCGATCCTCGCGGTCTGCCACTCCGGAGTCCGCTCGGCGATGGTCGTCCAGGCGCTCCATGGAGCCGGTTATGAGACCGCGAACGTGCAGGCGGGAATGACCGCGTGGGCCGCGGCCGGCGGCGCCGTGGTCGACGACGAGGGCCGACCCGGCCGCGTCGACTGAGCCCGTACCCGTTCGCCCGGGGCGGAGCGGTCGTCGGTGCCCTCCGCGCGGGCGATAATGGGGCGATGGAGATCCCCGCGTGACGGAAACGACGACGTCCTCGACCGCTGCCCTGCGCAGACTGGTCCCTCGGATCTTCTCGCGCGCGCAGCCCTCGGGCGCGGTCGACACCCTGGTCCGCACGGTTCGGATGCACCACCCCAAGAGCGACATCGCCCTCATCGAGCGCGCGTACTCAGTCGCGGAGCGTGCGCACGCGAATCAGAAGCGACGAAGCGGCGAGCCCTACATCACCCACCCGCTCGCGGTCGCGCAGATCCTCGCCGATCTCGGCATCGGATCCAAGACGATCGCGGCGGCCCTGCTGCACGACACCGTCGAGGACACCGACTACCAGCTGGACGAGCTCCGCGCCGACTTCGGCGACGAGGTCGCGATGCTCGTGGACGGCGTCACCAAGCTCGACAAGGTCAAGTACGGCGACAGCGCGCAGGCCGAGACCGTTCGCAAGATGATCGTGGCGATGTCGAAGGACATCCGCGTGCTGATCATCAAGCTCGCCGACCGGCTGCACAACGCCCGCACCTGGGGATTCGTGCCGGCCGAGTCGGCGGCCCGCAAGGCGACGGAGACCCTCGAGATCTATGCTCCGCTCGCGCACCGGCTCGGGATCCAGGCGATCAAGTGGGAGCTCGAGGACCTGTCGTTCGCGGTCCTGTACCCCAAGATCTACAACGAGATCGAGAGCCTGGTGAAGCGGAGGACTCCGCAGCGCGAGGAGTTCGTGCAGAGTGTGATCGACCTGATCGGTGAGGACTTGCGGGCGGGCAGGATCCGCGGACGCGTCGTCGGCCGACCGAAGCAGTACTACTCGATCTACCAGAAGATGGTCGTGCGCGGACGAGAGTTCGACGAGATCTACGACCTGGTCGGCATCCGCGTGCTGGTCAACTCCGTGCGCGACTGCTACGCCGTTCTCGGCTCGATCCACGCCAGATGGACGCCGATGCCGGGGCGCTTCAAGGACTACATCGCGACTCCGAAGTTCAACCTCTACCAGTCGCTGCACACGACCGTCGTCGGCCCCAAGGGCAGGGCCGTCGAGATCCAGATCCGCACGAACGAGATGCATCAGCACGCCGAGTTCGGCATCGCGGCGCACTGGAAGTACAAGGAGCAGATGGCCACCGGAAAGGTGCCCACCTCCGGATCGAACGACACCGACCTCGCCTGGCTCGCCCACCTCTCCGACTGGCAGTCCGAGACGACAGACCCGAACGAGTTCCTCGACTCCCTCCGCTTCGAGATCGGCGCGAAGGAGGTTTACGTCTTCACGCCGAAGGGTCGCGTGATCGGCCTGCCGACCGGCGCGACTCCCGTCGACTTCGCCTACGCCGTGCACACCGAGGTCGGCCACCGGACGATGGGTGCCAAGGTCAACGGCCGCCTCGTTCCGCTGGAGTCGTCGCTGACGACGGGCGACGTCGTCGAGGTGTTCACCTCGAAGAACCCGGACTCGGGACCCAGCCAGGACTGGCTGCACTTCGTGCAGAGCCCGCGGGCGCGCAACAAGATCCGTCAGTGGTTCACCAAGGAGCGGCGCGACGAGGCCATCGAGCAGGGCAAGGACTCCATCGCCCGCGCGATGCGCAAGCAGAACCTGCCGCTGCAGAAGCTGATGAGCCAGGACACTTTCACCGAGGTCGCCAGTCAGCTGCGCTACAACGACGTCGAGGCGCTCTACGCCGCCGTCGGAGAGGGTCACGTCTCGACCCAGTCGGTGCTCGAGAAGGTCGTCTCGTCGATCCAGGGCGATCCGGAGTCGGACGAGAACGAGGTCACCCTTCCGCGCTCACCCCGCCCGCGCAGCCGCAGCAGCGAGTCGGGCGTGCTCGTGAAGGGCGCCCCGGACATCCTGGTGAAACTCGCGAAGTGCTGCACGCCGGTGCCGGGTGACCAGATCGTCGGCTTCGTCACCCGCGGCGCCGGCGTCTCGGTGCACCAGGCGAACTGCCACAACGTGCAGGACCTCCTCAAGGAGCCGGAGCGGATCGTCGACGTCGAGTGGGCGCCCTCCTCCAAGAGCATCTTCCTGGTCCAGATCCAGGTCGAGGCCCTCGACCGCTCCGGACTGCTCAGCGACGTGACGCGTGTGCTCTCCGAGCACCACGTGAACATCCTCTCGGCGACGGTCTCGACGTCGAGCGATCGGCTGGCGATCAGCCGTTTCGTCTTCGAGATGGGAGACACCACGCACCTCGACCGTGTGCTCAACGCCGTGCGGCGGATCGACGCGGTCTACGACGTCTACCGGGTGAACGCGGGCTGATCCCCGGGCGGTGCCGACTCGAGCGCCGTCCGCAGTCGACGCTCGACGATCCGTCGCCCGGCGATCGTCGGGCCGCTCGCGAGACGATCGAGAAGCCGGTCGAGACCGGTACGGCTGGCGCGCGAGAGTGCGCGGAGCGTGCGAGGGTCTTCCTCCGTCCGCGCCAGGTCGATCAGAGTGCGCACGGGTGTGGTGACGGAGGTGCCGGAGAGCACCACCACGTCGCCGTCGCCGAGCAGCACCTCGTGGCAGCGCAGTCTCGTCGTCGCTGGCGGACGCAGGCGCTTCCTCCGATCGATCGCTGCGCTGTGCATCCGCGGCGGGACGAGGAGGGCGCCGTGCACCCACGCCGCGGAGAGGCGGTCGGCGACGACGCCGCGGGGGAGGAGCGCCGCGAGCGAGGCCGCCCGCTCGGCGGCCCCCAGAGGTAGATCGGCGAGGAGGAACCCCTCGTCGACGGCGATCAGCTCACCGTCGAGCCGCGCCGCGCACAGCTCGGCGAGGGGCAGGTCTCCCGGAACGAGAACGGAGGGGAGGCGCATTCCGCCATCGTGGCCGATACACCTCCCCTCCGGAGGACGGTGGGCGGATCTGTGGAGAGATCGCCCCGATGCCGATCAGCCGATCGCGTCCAGCCACACCTTGCGGGCGTCGAGCGCCTCCTGGGCCTGAGCGATGGCCGCGCGGTCGCCGCGTGACTTCGCCTCGTCGAGTTCGTCCTGCAGCTTCTGGATCGCCGCAGTGAGCTGCGAGGCCAGGCCCTCCGAACGCGCCTTGCGCTCCGGGTTGCTGTGGTTCCAGTGCTCCTCGTCGAGCCTGCGCACGTGCGCCTCCACCTTGCGGAGGCGGTCCTCGATGGTGCGCACCTGCTCGCGCGGCACACGGCCGATCGCGTCCCAGCGCTCCTGGATCGCGAGTAGCGTCCGCTTCGCCTTCTCCCGGTCCTGCTCCTGGAGCAGCGGCTCCGCCTCCTCGAGCAGGGCGAGCTTGAGGTCGAGGTTCTCGGTGTATTCGACGCTCTCCTGTGCCACGATCTCGGCCTTCGCCCCGTAGATCGCGTCTCCGGCGGCCTTGAAGCGGGCCCAGAGCGCGTCGTCGAACCGCTTGCCCGCCCGCCCGGCGACCCGCCACTGCTCGAGCAGGGCCCGGTAGTCGGGGATAGCATCTGCGCCCTGGGGCACCAGGGCCTCTGCCTGATCGATCAGAGCCTGCTTGGCCTGCTTGGCCTCGCGGTGTGCCGAGTCGAGATCGGCGAAGAACGCCTTGCGGTTCTGCTCGATCGTGGTCCGCGCTCCGCGGAACCGGCGCCAGAGCTCGTTCGCCTCGTTCTTGGGGAGGCGCGGCCCCTGCTGCTGGTGGTTCTGCCAGCGCGCGAAGAGATCGTCGATCGCGGCACTGGCCTGCTTCCACTGCGTCTTCGCCGGGTCCACCGCGGCGAGGGCCTCGGCCTCGGCCACGATCGACTCGCGGTGGGCGAGGGCCTCGGCGAGAGCAGCCTTCGTCTCCGCGGCCTGCTGCTCGGTCAGATCCTCCACGGAGCCTCCGAGCGCGTCGATGCGGGCCTGCAGGGCTTCGAGGTCGCCGACCGCGTTCGCCTGAGCGACGGCCGCGGACAGCGACTGCACCGCTCGGGCGACGTCTCCGGCCGGAGCACCGCGCTTGGCGCGCTGCTCGAGCAGGGAGACCTGCCCGGCCAGCTCGGTGTACTTGCGCTCGTAGTAGGCGAGCGCCTCCTCGGGAGTCGCATCGGGGTACTGGCCGACCTCGCGCTCCCCGTCGCCGACGCGGACATAGACCGTCCCGTCGTCGCCGACCCGTCCCCACGGCTGCTGGTCACTCATCGCTCGGAGCCTCACCTTGCTGTTCGATGTCGTGCTTCTCGGTGCCTGTCGCGTCGTCGGCCGGCGGGGCTCGACGGCCGAAGGGCCGAAGACCGCGTTCGGCCGCGAACGGGCAGTGACGACAAGCCTATTGCACTCGCTGCGCGGGAGGTTCGTGCTCGTGGCGGCGGTGCGACTACTGGACGGAGACCGAGGTGATCGCCACCGGTTCGGCCGGGGCGCCGTCCGTCGACCCGTCGGCGGTGCCCTTGGCCACCACGTCGTTCACGAGAGCGTCGAGCCCGGAGACGACCCGGCCGATCACGGTGTAGCCGCCGGCGGCGTCGGCGGGGAGGGTCGTGTCCTGGTAGACGACGAAGAACTGGCTGCCCTGGCTGTAGCCGTTGCCGCTCTGGCGGGCCATCGCGATGGTCCCGGCGGGGTAGACGCCGTCCTCCGGTGCGTTCTCGACCGGTCCGTAGCTGTAGCCCGGTCCGCCGGTGCCGGTGCCGTCGGGGTCTCCGCACTGCAGAACGTAGAGGCCCTCCGTGGTGAGGCGGTGGCAGGGGGTCCCGTCGTAGAAGCCGGACTGGGTCAGCGAGATGAAGGAGGAGACCGCCTGCGGGGCGGAAGCCCCGGCGAGGGTGAGCTCCAGCGGGTCGTCGTTGATCGTCAGGGTTCCGGTCCAGTCGCGGCCCTCGGCGATGTCGGCGGAGGGGACGTCCCCGCTGTTCTCGCCGGTCGGCACCGGAGTCGCGGAGGCCGACCCGGACGGTGTCGGCTCGGCGACCGGCGTGCCGGGGCCGCCCGAGAAGTAGAAGAGCTGCGCGACCACGGCCAGGGCGATCACGACGACCGCGGCGATCGAGCCGAGCACGTTGTCGCGTACGCGGCGCCTCTGCCGCGCGCGGTGCAGGCTCTGGCGGGCCTGGTAGGCCCGGAGCCGGGTGCGCGCCTCGCGGTCGTTCGACTTGCCCTGGGCCACGTGTTCCTCCGACGTCCTCGACCGCGCTCCGTCGGCGCGGCGACCCGCGCGCGCAGGCCGGGTCGAGCCTACGAGACTCCTCGAAGACCGGACAAACGCCGCTCCGCAGCAGTGTCGGAGGCCGTCGTTACGCTGGTCGCATGACCATGCAGCAGGCCGGGCTCCGCTCGGGCGCGACTCCGCTCGCCGTCCGGATGAGGCCGCGCAGTCTCGACGAGGTGGCGGGCCAGCGGCATCTGCTCACCCCGGGGTCGCCGCTGGTCGCCCTCGCGGCCGACACGACGGGCGAGCGCGGCGCGGTCTCGGTCATCCTCTGGGGCCCTCCCGGCACGGGCAAGACGACGCTCGCGCAGGCCGTCGCCCATTCGAGCGGGCGGCGCTTCGTCGAGCTCTCGGCGGTCACGGCAGGGGTGAAGGACGTGCGGCAGGTGATGGAAGAGGCGCTGTCGACCCGCGATCTCTACGGCACCTCCACCGTGCTGTTCCTCGACGAGATCCACCGCTTCTCGAAGGCGCAGCAGGATGCCCTGCTCCCGGGCGTCGAGAACGGCTGGGTGATCCTCATCGCCGCGACGACCGAGAACCCGTCGTTCTCGGTCATCGCGCCGCTCCTCTCCCGCTCGCTCCTGCTGACCCTCGAACCGCTGAGCGACGACGATCTGGGCGTCCTGGTCGACCGGGCGCTGCACGACGAGCGAGGTCTGCGCGATGCCGTCGTGCTTGAGGAGGAGGCGCGAGCGAGCATCGTGCGTCTCGCCTCGGGCGATGCTCGGCGTGCGCTGACCGCCCTCGAGGCGGCGGCGACCTCCGCACGCTCGGAGGCGCGAGAGGCCGATCGCGTCGCACGGGCCGCAGCCGAGTCGGAGGACGACGAGGAGGAGGACGGTGACGAGCCCTCCGATGCCCTCGCCGAGGAGCCGGACCTGCCGGTGATCACCACCGATGTCGTCGCGCGGGCGGTCGATCGCGCCCTCCTGCGCTACGACCGCAACGGCGACGAGCACTACGACGTCATCAGCGCCTTCATCAAGTCGATCCGCGGCTCCGACGTCGACGCCGCGCTGCACTACCTCGCGCGCATGATCGAGGCGGGGGAGGACCCGCGTTTCATCGCCCGCCGCATCATCGTCTCGGCGTCCGAGGACATCGGGATGGCCGACCCGCAGGCGCTCGTCGTCGCCATCGCCGCGGCCGACGCGGTGCAGCTCATCGGGATGCCGGAGGGGCGGATCCCCCTCGCGCAGGCCGTCGTGCACCTCGCCACCGCGCCCAAGTCCAACGCCTCCTACTCGGCGATCAACGCCGCCGTCGCCGACGTCCGCGCCGGAAAGGCAGGCCGGGTGCCGGCCCACCTGCGCGACGCGCACTATCCGGGCGCCAAGCGCCTGGGGCACGGCGACGGCTACCGCTATCCCCACGACGCCGAGCTCGGCGTTCTCGAGCAGCAGTATCTTCCGGACTCCCTCCGGGGCGCCCGGTACTACCAGCCCACAGAGCACGGCAACGAGCGCGACGTCTCGGCCCGCTGGGCGAAGCTGCTCCGGATCATCCGCGGGACGCGGGGCTGAGCCGGTCCGGAGATCCGTGTGTGGGAGTGGCCCGCACCTGATAGCCTTGCGAGGTTGCCCACCGCTCTGTAGCCGAGCGGAGCAGCGCATCCCTCTGAATCGCGCAGCACGCCACCGCGGTCACCCTTCCCCTCGCGCCCGCGAGCGGACACGACCTCGGCGGCCGCCCTCCTCCCGGAGCCGGCGGTCGAGTGCTGCGACCGAACCTCTCAGACCTTGGAAGGACCACAGTGTCGACCACCTCCCGCACCCGTTCGAAGACGCGCCTCTCGCGCGCCCTCGGCATCCCCCTGACCCCGAAGGCGGCCCGCTACCTCGAGAAGCGTCCCTACGCTCCCGGTGAGCACGGCCGCTCGAAGCGCAAGGCCGACTCCGACTACGCGGTCCGCCTGCGTGAGAAGCAGCGTCTGCGCGCCCAGTACGGCATCCGTGAGAAGCAGCTGCGCATCGCCTTCCAGGAGGCGCGCCGCACCCAGGGCCTGACCGGTGAGAACCTGGTCGAGCTCCTCGAGATGCGCCTCGACGCCCTCGTCCTGCGCTCGGGTTTCGCCCGCACCACCGCGCAGGCCCGCCAGTTCGTGACCCACCGCCACATCATGGTGGACGGCAAGACGGTCGACCGCCCCTCCTTCCGCGTGAAGCCGGGCCAGGTCATCCACGTCAAGACCCGCTCCGAGGGAACCGAGCCCTTCCAGGTCGCCGCTGCTGGCGGGCATGTCGACGTCCTCCCCAAGACCCCGGGCTACCTCGAGGTCGAGATCGACAAGCTGCAGGCGACTCTCCTCCGCCGCCCGAAGCGCGCCGAGGTCCCCGTGACCTGCGAAGTGCAGCTCGTCGTCGAGTACTACGCGGCCCGCTGACTCCAGCACCGCACGAGGAAGGCCCCGGTGTCCTGCCGGGGCCTTTCCCGTTCCCGGGGTCGTGCGATGTGCACGCTTCGATGTGGTCTTCGGGAGCTCGTACGACGTGCAGTGCCTGTGTGATCAGCAGGGGATGTCACCGCGCGACCTGCCGATCCGCGGTGGAACGGCCGACTCTCGTCGAAGCTCCCGCAGATCGCGAGGCGGCCGTCGTGCGGCCGACGTCCGTCCCGCCCATAAGCCGTCAGTAGGGTGGAGTGCCGCATCTGGCGGCGACGAACGGAGGTCACCGTGTCCGGTGGAGACATCGCAGGGCTCATCGCGGCAGGAGTGTTCGCGATCCTCGTGGGGATCATCGCCATCCCGCTCTGGAAGCTCGGACGGGTCTTCGACAGCACCAGCGAGGCGATCAAGCAGGCCAGCGACGGCCTGACTCCGATCCTCGACGAATCGGCGTCGACCCTCCGCGAGGCGAACCACCAGCTCGCCCGAGTCGACGTCATCACAAAGGACGTGGCCGAGGTGACCGGCAACGTCAACGCGCTGGTCGCCCTGACCGCTGCGACCGTCGGCGGCCCCCTGATCAAGCTCGCCGGCTTCACGGCCGGGGTCCGCGCGGTCCTGGTCGCCGGTCGCACCGCCGACACGTCCGGAGCGGTCGCCGGACGCCGCGCCGCGAAACGCTCGACGCGCGCGCGCCGCCGCTCCTCCGAGTAGCTCGGATTCCGCGCCCTAGAATCGAGAGGGCCGCCGCGCCCCCGCGCCCGCCGCACCGCCGTGGAAGGAACCCCCGTGAAGAACCTCGCCCTGATCGTCCTCGGGATCGGCCTCGGATTCGCTCTCGCCCACCGGGTCTCCCGCACCGAGGCGGGCGCCCGCTTCTTCGCCGACATCAACCGCACCGCGAAGGAGCTCGGCGAGGCCGTCTCCGAGGGCTACCACCAGCGCGAGGCCGAGCTGAAGGCCGCCATCGGCGAGGGCTGACGCCCCGCCGTCCGACATCCGCGTCGTCACCGACCGAACCGTAACGGAACCCATGCAGACCGCAGACATCCGCAACCGCTGGCTCGACTTCTTCGGAAGCCGCGGCCACACCGTGGTGCCCTCCGCCTCCCTCGTCAGCGAGGACCCGAGCCTCCTCTTCACCGTCGCCGGCATGGTGCCCTTCGTGCCGTACCTCACCGGAGTGGTCCCAGCGCCGTACCCGCGAGCGACGAGTGTGCAGAAGTGCATCCGGACGAACGACATCGAGGAGGTCGGCAAGACCCCGCGTCACGGCACGTTCTTCCAGATGAACGGCAACTTCTCCTTCGGGGACTACTTCAAGGAGGGCGCGATCGGCTACGCCTGGGAGCTGCTGACCGGCGCCGAGAGCGACGGCAGTCTCGGCTTCGACGAGAAGGACCTCTGGGTCACCGTCTACAAGGACGACGACGAGGCCATCGCACTCTGGAAGAAGATCGCGGGACTGCCGGACGAGCGCATCCAGCGCCTCGAGAGAGACACCAACTACTGGTCCACCGGTCAGCCGGGCCCCGCCGGACCGTGCTCCGAGATCTTCTTCGACCGCGGGCCCGCCTACGGCGCCGACGGTGGCCCCGCCACGGACGATGACCGTTACGTCGAAATCTGGAACCTCGTCTTCATGCAGTACCTCCGCGGCGAGGGCACGAGCAAGGTCGACTTCGACATCCTGGGCGAGCTGCCGCGGAAGAACATCGACACCGGCATGGGCCTCGAGCGGGTCGCGTTCCTCAAACAGGGTGTCGAGAACATGTACGAGATCGACCAGGTGCGCCCGGTCCTCGACCGCGCGGCCGAGCTCTCGGGCCGACGCTACGGCGCGGTGCACGAGGACGATGTGCGGATGCGCGTCATCGCCGACCACGTGCGCTCCTCGCTCATGCTCCTGTCGGACGGCGTGACGCCCTCGAACGAGGGCCGCGGCTACATCCTCCGCCGTCTGATGCGCCGGACCGTACGGGCCATGCGCCTGCTCGGCGTGGACACCGCGACGTTCCCCGAGCTCTTCACCGCCTCGCGCGACGCGATGGCGGCGGCCTACCCCGAGGTCTCCACCGAGTTCGAGCGCCTGTCGACCAGCGCGTACGGCGAGGAGGAGGCGTTCCTGCGCACCCTCGCTGCAGGCACCGAGATCCTCGACCTCGCCGTCCTCAAGACGAAGAAGGCCGAATCGCCGACGCTGCCGGGCGACACCGCGTTCCTTCTGCACGACACCTTCGGCTTCCCGATCGACCTCACCCTCGAGATCGCCGAGGAATCGGGCCTCTCGGTCGACCGCGAGGCGTTCGACTCCTTGATGACGGCGCAGCGGACGCGGGCGAAAGCCGACGCGAAGTCCAAGAAGTCCGCGCTGGCCGATCTGTCGGTCTACGCGGACTTCCGTGCGCAGGGCGAGACGGTCTTCACCGGGTACGACATGCTCGACACCCCGTCGCGCATCGTCGGCCTCATCGTCGGCGGTCACTCCGTGACGAAGGCGGTCGCGGGTGACATCGCCGAGGTGATCCTCGAGGCCACGTCGCTCTACGCGGAGTCGGGCGGCCAGGAGGCGGACGCCGGCCGGATCGTCGGCTCGGGCTTCGATCTCGAGGTCCTCGACGTGCAGAAGCCGGTCAAGGGGCTCATCAGCCACACGGTGCAGGTCGCCAGCGGCGAGGTCGGAGTGGGCGACGCCGCCACCTCCGTCGTTGACCGCGACTGGCGCCGGGGCGCCACGCAGGCCCACTCGGGCACGCACCTCATCCACGCCGCGCTGCGCCAGGTGCTCGGCCCGCAGGCGCACCAGTCCGGCTCCTACAACAAGGCCGGGTACCTTCGTCTGGACTTCTCCTGGAACCAGGCGCTCTCGCTCGAGACGCGCAGCGAGATCGAGGAGATCGCGAACTCCGCGATCCGCGACAATCTCGAGGTCGTCACCCGCGAGCTCCCGCTCGACGAGGCCAAAGCGCTCGGCGCGATGGCACTCTTCGGCGAGAAGTACGGCGACGTCGTGCGCGTGGTCGACATCGGCGGACCGTGGTCGCGCGAGCTCTGCGCAGGCACCCACGTCGGTCGCTCCGCCGAGGTCGGCCTGATCAGCGTCGTCAGCGAGTCCTCCGTCGGGTCGACGAACCGCCGCGTCGAGTCGCTCGTGGGCCGTGAGGCGTTCCGGGGACTCGCCGCCGAGCGCGCACTGGTCAGCACCATCTCGTCGTCGCTCAAGACGCCTCGCGAGCAGCTGCCCGAGCGCATCGGCGAGCTCGTCGCGAGCCTGAAGGCCGCCGAGAAGCGGATCGCCGCCTTCGAGGCGCGCGCGCTCGCCGATCGCGTGCCCGCGATCACCGCGAACCGCCGCAGCATCAACGGGACGACCGTCGTCGCCGAGAGCATCGGTACCGCGGGCTCGACGGACGAGCTGCGCTCGCTGGTCACCTCCGTCCGGGAGCGGCTGGGCCAGGACCCCGTCGTCGTCGCCCTCGCGGCCGAGGTCGGAGGCAAGCCGGCGGTCATCGTTGCGACCAACCAGGCGGCGCGCGACCGGGGCCGCCGCGCCGGAGCACTCGCGAAGCGCGCGGCCGGGATCCTCGGTGGTGGCGGCGGCGGCAAGGACGACCTCGCCCAGGGCGGCGGCTCGGACGCCTCGATGATCGGCTCCGCGCTCGAGGTCGTGGTACAGGAAGCGACCCGCTGAATGCCGAGGTTCGGTGTCAGGCTCGGTATCGATGTGGGGCGCTCCCGCATCGGAGTCGCCCGCTGCGACGCCGACGGTCTGCTCGCCGTGCCGATCGAGACGGTCGCCCGCTCGGGCGACGGCGATTCCTCGGACATCTCCAGGATCGCTCTCCTGGCGGCCGAGTACGATGCCGAGGCGATCATCGTAGGCCTGCCGTTGTCGTTGTCGGGTTCCGAGACGGCCTCCACCGAGGATGCACGCGGATTCGCTCGACGGCTCGCCGAAGCGATTCCGACCGCCCCGGTGCGGCTCGTGGACGAGCGGCTGTCGACGGTGACCGCCCAGAGCGCTCTGCACCGTTCCGGACGCAGTACACGCGGCTTCCGCGCCGTGATCGACCAGGTCGCCGCCGTGGTGATCCTGCAGCACGCCATCGATTCCGAACGCTCGGCCGGCACCCCGGCCGGAGCCGCGCTCGAAACGAACGAAGGACCAATTCGTGACCGACGTCCCCCCGAGCCGCCGCGACGTCCGCGCCGCCGAGTCCGCGCAGTCGGCTCCGCAGCGTCCGAACCCGGACCGTGCCCACGCCTTGAGTGAGGCGGGAGCGCGCGATCCGTTCGACCGGCTCTTCACCGGACCGGCGGTTCCGGAGGCGAGGGGCCGCGGCGAAGCGGTCCCGATCGATCCGGTCGCCCGGCCCTCCTCCTCCCGCCGCCGCTCGCGCAGCACCCGGAAGCGCCGCACGCGCCGGGGCCTGATCGGCGGGCTGCTCGCGTTCGGCGTCTTCGCCGCTCTCGTGGCGATCGCCGTCACCATCTTCATCGAGCCCGTCCGCGGCCTGTTCGCGGAGTCGGAGCCCGCGGATTTCACCGGCACGGGGACGAGCGAGGTGATCTTCACCATCCATCAGGGGGACGACGGCAGCGATATCGCCAACAATCTCGTCTCGGACGGCGTCATCAGGTCGTACGCGCCGTTCTACCAGCTTCTCCTCGCGCAGAGCCCGGAGCCCGTGTTCCAGGCCGGCGCCTACTCGCTCAAGGCCGAGATGAGCGCGAAGGCCGCCCTCTCGGCGCTGCTCGACTCCGAGTCGACCCGCCTCGCCAACACGTTCGTCATTCCCGAGGGGACGGCACTGAAGGCGGCGTTGCCGCTGATCGCCGACGGAACCGGTGTGGCGCTGGCCGATCTCGAGGCCGCGGCCGCCGACTGGGGCTCGTTCGGACTCCCGGCGGGCGCGACCAGCCTCGAGGGATTCCTGTTCCCCGCGACGTACGACATCAATCCGTCCACATCTGCGCACGACATCCTCAAGACCCTCGTCGACCGGATGTTCGCCTCCCTCGACCGGGCCGGCGTGCCCGTCGACGACCGCTACCGCGTTGTGGTGTTCGCCTCCCTCGTGCAGCGCGAGGCCCGCGTCGCGGAGGACTTCCCGAAGGTTGCGCGCGTGTTCCAGAACCGGCTCGATCAGGGTTGGCGCCTCCAGTCCGATGCGACGGTCGCCTACGGCACCGGAGCGACCGATCGGGTCTCGACGACCGACGCCGAGCGGAACGACGTGAACAACGTCTACAACACCTACCAGCGCGACGGCCTGCCGCCCGCACCGATCTCGAACCCGGGCGACGTCGCGATCGACGCGGTCCTGCATCCGGCAGACGGCACCTGGATGTACTTCGTCACAGTGAACCTGCAGACCGGTGAGACGGTTTACTCGACGACCGACGCCGAGCACAACGCCGCCGTCGCCCAGTGGCAGGCGTGGATGCGGGACCACCCGGAGTACCAGTGACGGCCGCCGGGTACCGCCTCGCGGTCCTCGGCGCGCCGATCGCGCATTCGAAGTCGCCCGCCCTGCATGCGGCGGCCTACCGGGTGCTCGGGCTCGACTGGAGCTACAGCGCCGTCGAGACCACGGAGGCGACGCTCGCCGCGGTCGTGTCCGGCGAGCGCTGGCACGGCCTCTCGCTGACCATGCCCCTGAAGCACGCCGTCCGGCCTCTGCTCGCCGAGGAGGACCCTGTCGCGCGGACGACCGGAGCGGTGAACACGGTGCTCGTCGACCGCTCGGGCGCGGGTCCCAGGCTCCGCGGCTTCAACACCGATGTCGCGGGCATCGTGCGGGCGTTGCGTGACGCTGGAGTCGGCTCCGTCCCCCGCATCGAGGTGCTGGGCGGAGGCGCGACCGCCGCGTCCGCACTCGCCGCGGCCGCCGAGCTGGGCGCGAGCCGCGTCACACTGACGTTGCGCTCGCCCGAGAAGGCGGCTGCTCTCGCTCCCGTGGCGGCCGCGCTGGACCTGGCGCTCGACGTGAGGCCATTCTCCGCGTGGGCCGCGGGGGAGCCCGCTCCGCTGGTGGTCTCGACCCTGCCGGGCGGGGCCGCCGACGCGCTCGAGGTCCCGGAGGCGGTCGTCGCCGCCTCGACGCTCTTCGACGTCGCGTACTCCCCGTGGCCGAGCGCACTCGCGCGGCACTGGGAGGCGGCCGGGTCGCCGGTCGTCTCGGGCCTGGGAATGCTGCTCCACCAGGCGCTCGTCCAGGTCCGCATCTTCGTCGCCGGCGATCCCGCCGCGGCCCTCGAGCACGAGGACGAGGTGCTGGCCGCGATGCGGCGAGCGGTAGCACCGGGCCCGCTGCACTGAGGGCGTATGCCAGAATCGGAGGATGCTCCGTTGGCTCACGGCCGGGGAATCCCACGGTCCCGAACTCGTCGCCGTCCTCGAAGGACTGCCGGCGGGTGTCCCCGTCTCCCTCGACGACATCCGCGCCGATCTGGCGCGCCGGAAGCTCGGCTACGGTCGCGGCGCCCGCATGAACTTCGAGCAGGATGAGCTGACGATCTCCTCCGGCATCCGTCACGGCGCCACTATGGGCAGCCCGATCGCCCTGCGGATCGGCAACACCGAGTGGCCGCGCTGGGTGGACGTCATGTCGGCCGAACCGCGGGACCCGGAGTCGCTGCCCAAGGGCCGGGGAGCGGCGCTCACTCGGCCGCGTCCCGGTCACGCCGACCTCGTCGGCATGCAGAAGTACGGCTTCTCCGAATCGCGCAACGTGCTGGAGCGCGCCTCTGCCCGCGAGACAGCCGCGCGCGTCGCGCTCGGCGCCGTGGCACGTCGGTTCCTCGGCGAGCTGGGCATCACCCTCGTGAGCCACACCCTCGCCATCGGCCCGGTGCGCGTGCCCGAGGGTTCGCCGCTTCCGACGCCCGCCGACGTCGGGACGCTCGACGCCGATCCGCTGCGCTGCCACGACGCCGCGACGAGCGCGCTGATGGTCGCGGAGGTCGACCGCGCCCACGACGACGGCGACACCCTCGGTGGGGTCGTCGAGGTGCTCGCCTACGACCTCCCGCCCGGGCTCGGCTCCTCCGTGCACTGGGACCGCCGCCTCGATGCACAGCTCGCCGCCGCAGTGATGGGGATCCAGGCCATCAAGGGCGTCGAGGTGGGCGACGGGTTCCTCACCACGACCCGCCGCGGCTCCGAGGCGCACGACGAGCTCTTCCGGGCGGCAGCGGGCATCGCGCGCTCCAGCGACCGGGCCGGCGGCACCGAGGGCGGGATGAGCACCGGCACAGTGCTGCGGGTGCGCGCCGGGATGAAGCCGATCGCGACGGTGCCGCACGCGCTGCGCACCGTCGACGTCGCGACCGGGGAGGCGGCCGGTGCGCACCACCAGCGTTCCGACGTCTGCGCCGTCCCCGCCTCGGGCGTCGTCGCCGAGGCGATGGTCGCGCTGGTTCTCGCGAACGCGGTCCTTGAGAAGTTTGGCGGCGACAGCGTCGCGGAGACCCGGCGCAACCTCCGGGGCTACCTCGCCGCCATCCCCGACGAGCTGCGCACGGTGTCCGAGAGCGACCCGGCGCTCGGGCTCGCCTGATGCCGCGCCCGACGGCCGCACGCTGATGGCGGGACACGATACCGGCGCGGCCCGCGCCCGCGTCGTCCTGATCGGCCCGATGGGTGCCGGCAAGACGACGATCGGCAGGCGGGTCGCGAAGGCGCTGAGCGCCGACTTCGTCGACTCCGACGCCGAGTTCGTGCGCAGCCACGGACCGATCGCCCCCTACTTCGACGCCCACGGCGAGGCCGCTTTCCGCCGAGAGGAGCGCCGCGTCGTCGAACGCGCCGTCCGTCGCGACGTTGTCCTCAGCCTCGGCGGGGGAGCGGTGCTCGACACAGCCACCCGCGCCGACCTCGCGGTCGTGCCGGTCGTGCTACTGACCACCACGGCCGAGGCCGTCCGCGACCGGCTCGGCTCCGGCTCCCGACCCCTGGTGCGCGGCGGCGTGGCCGACTGGACCCGCATCTTCGACGCGCGACGCCCGATCTACGAGGCCCTCGCCGATTTCGTCGTCGACACCTCGCGGCGACCGATCACCGTGATCGCTGCTGAGACCGCGGAGTGGGTGCGCGCGCAGCGTCCCTCCGACATCCCTGCACCATCGGACCCGGCGGCGCCCAGCCGCCCGAGCGGAAGACAGTCATGAACGACGGCACCACCGCCCTCACCGTCAGCGGAGAGAACGGCTACGACATCCACGTCGGGCGCGGACTCCTCGACGGCCTGGCCGACGCGATCGGCCCGCGCGCCGCGAAGGTGCTCATCGTGCACCCGCCGACCCTCGCGGTGCTGGCCGCCGAGATCCGCGAGAGCCTGCTCGAGCGCTACGAGGTGCTGCTCGCCGAGGTGCCGGACGCCGAGGCCGCGAAGCGCGTCGAGGTCGCGGCCTTCTGCTGGCAGGTGATGGGCCAGTCCGACTTCACCCGCACGGACGTCGTGGTCGGCTTCGGCGGAGGCGCGATCACCGATCTGGCCGGCTTCGTCGCCGCCACCTGGCTCCGCGGTGTGGACCTGGTGCAGGTGCCGACCACCGTGCTCGGGATGGTCGACGCGGCCGTCGGCGGTAAGACCGGCATTAATACGGCCGAGGGCAAGAACCTGGTTGGGGCCTTCCACGCCCCGCGCGCCGTCGTGGCCGACCTCGACGTGCTGACCAGCCTCCCGCGCAACGAGATCCTCGCCGGCTTCGGCGAGATCGTGAAGTACGGGATGATCGCCGAGCCGCGCATCCTCGACATCATCGAGTCCGACATCGACCTGGCCACCGATCCCACATCCGAGGAGTTCCGCAGCCTGGTCGAACTCTCGATCGGGATCAAGGCGCGCGTCGTGGGCGAGGACTTCACCGAGAAGGGCCTGCGCGAGATCCTGAACTACGGGCACACCCTCGGGCACGCGGTCGAGCACGCCGAACGCTACCAGTGGCGCCACGGTGCGGCAGTCTCCGTCGGGATGATGTTCGCCGCCGAGCTCTCGCGCCTGACTGGCTCGCTCAGCGACGCTGTGGTCGACCGGCAGCGCAGCGTCCTCGAGTCGCTGACGCTACCGACGAGCTACCCGCTCGGCCGGTGGGAGACGCTCCTCGCCGCCATGCAGCGCGACAAGAAGACCCGCGCGGGCATGCTCCGCTTCGTGGTTCTCGACGACATCGCCCGGCCGAGCATCCTGCAGGGGCCGGAGACGTCGCTGCTGTTCGCGGCGTATCAGGAGATCGGGTCGTAGGTCCGGGCTCCTGGACGGACGCTCGTGGTCGTGGTCCTTCTCGGGTCGTCGTCGGTGCGGAGGTATGCGCGCGGCGTCGCCCCGGCTCACAACGATGGGAGGCGATCCAGACCCCGACCCGACATCCTCATGATGCGCGCGAGCTCATGGATCCGGTCGAGAAGCAGAGCGGGGACTTTCGAGTCGGAGTCGTCGAGGGCATCGACGGCCGTCTCCAGGCAGAGCACGTACTCCGTGTGCTTGTTGAAGTCTCGGCACCAGGCGAACCAGTCGGGATCGAAACGCTCCTCCAGCCGATCGAGCAGGTGGTCGAGGGCGCGCTCCATCCGTTCGGAGTACAGCATGCCTAGGCTCCTGCGCAGAATGTGCTCGGTCTCCGGACGCATCGGCCCGCGGTACTTGTGGCGCCAGAGGCCCCTCGCGCGGAGGGAAGCAATCGGCCCGGCTCCCTCCTCCTCCGTCCCGGACGAGGCATGGGTACCCGCACACCGCGGGACTCGATCCATCACTATGTCAAGGTTCACGATGGACGCGACAGGGTAGTGCCGGGTCAGGACGTCCGGCCAGTTCTCGCTGTCCAGTCCGTGGAGGAGCTCCTCCAGGCAGAGGGCGAAATCTTCTCGGCTCGGGGGATGCCGCAGGTACACCTCGGTCTAGAGATCGAGTCGCCGTCGCACCCGGTGGAGCACCGTGCGGAGGTCGGTGCGCACACGGCGGAGTCGCTGATCGTCCACGGTTCTCCTGCGCATGATGATGCGTGATGTGACCGGAACTGCCACGCGAGTTCTGTTTGAGCCTCATTATTGGCTCTTGTGCTTATCGCGCTTAATGGTACTCTGCAGAGTCCAGATATAGATCAATAATCCAAAGATCTACTATCTTGAGGCTTATGCAAAATTGGTTTCGTTCTGGGTGAAGAAGATTAGTCCGCGGACGGCGTTGAAGGCGTCTGGGAAAGTGTGCAGTGGTCGTCTGTAGTCGGTGTGGAAGATTCGCCAGGTTTTAATGTTAGCGATTGTTCTCTCGATCACGTAGCGGTGAGTGTTCACGAAACGGTTGTGCTGTTTCGCGTGCTCTGGCAAATGTTCTTCGCCGGGTCTCCTTTTTATTGGTGTGATCATTCCGGCGCCTTGGTAGGGCGGTGTCATAGCGTCGTAGCAACGGAGGGGGTTGCTGGTGGTGCGTCGGCAGTTGTCGTTTGAGGATCGGGCTCAGATCGCGGTCGGGATCAAGCAGGGGCTGAGCGATCGGGAGATCGCCGAGTTGATCGACCGCGACCGGACGGTCGTGTGGCGTGAGCGGAGCCGGAACTCGCTCAAGACCCGCGGGTATCAGCCCGTCTCGGCGCAGACGAAGGCTCGCAAGCGGCGAGCCCGTCCGCAGGAGCGACTGATCGATGCCGATTCTGTGCTGTCGGCGCGGGTTCGAGCGGATCTGAAGCGTTCGCGGACGCCGCGGCAGATCGCGGGCCGGTTGCGCCTGGAGGCGGCGGACGCGAGCGTTGACACGATGACGCATTCACCCGACGCCGCAGGCCGCACCGTGTCCCACGAGGCGATCTACCGATGGATCTACGCCCACCCCAAGGGCGAACTCGCCCGCGAAGGCATCCTGTTGCGCTCGAAACAGACGACCCGCAAGCGACGCCGGCCGCTCGGGGAACGCACCGGCGGACGCATTGTGGGCATGGTTTCCATCGATGACCGGCCCGAGGAGGCGTCGGACCGGCGTGTTCCCGGCGCGTGGGAGGGAGATCTGATCATCGGAGCGCACGGCAAGACCGCGGCGATCACCCTGGTGGAGCGGCACTCGCGCTTCGCGATCATCCTGGGACTACCCGACGGAAAAGACTCCGACGGCGTCGCCGACGCTCTCATCGACCGGGTCGACGATCTGCCCGCGCATCTGCGCGGCTCCCTCACATGGGACCAGGGCACCGAGATGGCCCGGCACGCGCAGCTCACCCTCGCCACCGAGCTGCCCGTCTACTTCGCGCACCCGCGGTCCCCGTGGGAGCGGCCCTCGAACGAGAACACCAATGGTCTGATCCGCGAATACCTCCCCAAGGGCATCGAGATCACCAACCACCAGCCCTACCTCAACGCGATCGCCGACGAACTCAACGACCGACCCAGGCAGACCCTCGGCTTCCGAACCCCGCGCGAAGTCTTCGAGCGGCTACTCCTCGACGAAGCCGTTGCTTAGACGACTTGACATCGCCTAGCCTTTGTCGGCCAAAGTATTCGAGAGGTTGATGATGTCGGCCAAGTGTGATTCTCGGAATGCGTGAGCATCATGGTGTTTGCCCGGAATCGGATCCGAAATGTGGATCAGCCGACCGGAGAGATCGGCGAGGACCTGGCAGGTGTGCCCCGTGGTCTTGTGCTTGCCGGAGTACAGCTCGGGCGCGTCTGCCCAGGACCAGCACGGGAGGAGGGTCCCGTCGATGACGGCCGTCGTCTCGCCGACCGCAGCCTCGACGTCCGGCTGCTCGTCGTCGGTCACGACAGTGAGCATCGCTTCCACTAGCGCGATTGTTCGCGACACGGTCGACTGACTGACACCGACCACATCGGCGATCAACTGTTCGGTGACGTTGTGGCGATAGTAGAGAAGAGTGACCTGTAGTGCCCCGGCGAGCGACAGTCTGCGTGGCCGTCCTCGCCGCCGCTGCCACAGGAATTCGTTTTCGATCCGTTCGGCGAGAATCGCATATTGCTCGGTCGTCATCCCTGTAGTAGTCTGCTTGTGCACCGGCTGGTTCCTTTGCGAAGAGTTTCTGTTGGAAGTTGCTCTTCAAGCAAAACGGATCAGCCGGTGTTTTTCGTGACCGACACGCACTAATTTATACTGGGTCAATCGATTTTTGCATAAGCCTCACTTTCCCAGACGCCTTCAACGCCGTCCGCGGACTAATCTTCTTCACCCAGAACGAAACCAATTTTGCATAAGCCTCACTTCTACCGAAACGCAATGTGAATAGTCTCCCGGGTCGACAAATCCTGAGTTTTGCATAAGCCTCCTTCTATAAGGTATTTTGCTCATTCCGATCTCAGAACTTGCCAGGATCTGGGGTCAAGGCCCATCGTGGTTCCGAGCGAGACTATTGTCTGAATAACATTGGTCGGAAGCGGTTCGTCGATCTCGCTTAGCTCATAAGCAAGCTGATCAAGGCAGAGCGCGTACTCCCCGTGGTCGAGGTAGTCCGTGACGCGCTGGGCTTGATCGGGGTTCATCATGCCGATCGTCCGTTCGAGTAAGTCGCTTAGCTGCTGCTCGCGCAGGGCTTGAAGTTTTTTATCCACTTGTTCTCCTTAATCAATTGGAAACGCGGTTATTATCCCTTCTCCAATCGGTTCGACGATGACGCGAATGGTTATGCCATCCCGCAGCCCCTCGACCAAGATTCTTGAGGGTTCGCCATTTTTTGCGTAGTCGCTTCCTAACGGCCCTTTGTTCTGTTTCCAGGGCAAGGGTGGGTCTGTTGCGACGTCCGAGACCTCATGCATGATTTTTGCATCGGACCACCCCGCGGGGAACATAGACTTATTTGGGTCCCGGTCTGGGGAGTCTGTCCACCGATGTCCTCCAGCTTTACCTGCGGAGGTCCCGTCGCCGTCGAGGATATGCCTGGTTCGTGAGGGGCTGGCGAGGTTGACGTATTCCTCGGGAGAGGGTGTGACGGCGTTGAGAGGTTCGTTTGATGTGGTGATGTCTGGTGTGAGGGCGTCTGCTTCCTTGCCGAGGAGGGATCTGCCGGCGCCTCCGGCTCCAGAGAGGCCGCGCCCGAGTAGTGGTCCGCCGGCGCCCATGGCGGCGCCGGCGAGTGCGCCGCCGCCGGAGGCTTGGAGGAAGCCGTCGACGGTGTGGGGTCCGGGGCCGGTGGCGTACGCGTAGGCGTCGCCTGCGGCACCGGATGCGGCGCCGGATGCTGCTTCGGAGGTGACGGCGGCTTTGAGGCCGTTGATGCCGGCGGCGCTGAGACGTGCCGCTGTCATGCTGCTGCCGAGGCCTCCGGTGACGGCTGCGAGGGCGGTTTGTCCCCAGTTGACGGAGCCGGTCGTGGCCTTCTGGACGATGACGTCGACGTCGGCGCCGACGAGGCCTGCGCCGATTGGCCGCCAACTCCGGTCGCCATCAGGACGCCTCCGGCGACGACCATCGCGCCGCCCGCGACGTACTCCTTTGCGAAAGCTTTTTTGAAAAGTACCTATCAAGCAAAGCGGATCAATCGAAGTTATTCATGACCGACGCACCCGAATGCATTACCTTAAAGCGCGCTTTGCGTGAGCATCCTTCTTCGTGAAGTCACATCTTCGGGATCTGCTCTGAACGGCTCGCTTGGTTCTTTGAGTCCGAATCTCATGTTTCACGCAAGGTGATTGGCGATCTTGTATAGTTGTGTACGTAGGAGACTTAGATCATTGTTGAGTTCTCGAGGATATTTGCCATTGCTGTAGATAATCGCATCGCCGAAAGTGCCCATTCCGCCATACATGTGAATGATCTTCCGCGAAAGGTTGCTGATGTCTTCGGGATGGAGTGAGGCATCTAATTCATTGAGCAGAGAATGCATCACGCTGGCCCAGAAGTTATCTTTGCCACTAATGAAGAGTTCTTCTAATGACCGGAGTGTTTCGCGCATGATATCGATGCTCACTTGAGCCCCCAATAGCCGAGAATTTCCACGTCATCCATAAGCCACGGAGCAATAATGACGTGCTGTGTTGTTCCTCCCATGTAAAATCCTCCTTGGTTGGCTATCTCTCCTGAATATACCGTTGTACCGGCGGGAAAGCGAACCGCATATCCGGTGTCTAGATATGCCGTTTCCCCCGTTGGCCAGACTGGCGGAAGGGCCCGATCAATTCTGGTCTGGATAATACTATAGGGCGGGGTTTCGGTCCAGAACTGCCCAAATGCTCCCTTCTCGAAAGATCCGGCTCGGAACAGCGTGGTCGGCTCAGCCAACTCGGACGAGGTGTATCGCGAGCCGGTGAAGGTAGCCGCGATATCTTCCTGCAACGAGGATGGGGTGGTCTCCGGTGAGGTTGCACTGGCAGGAAGCCGACTTCCGAGCCTCGAGTAGGCGCGGGAGAGTCCACCGCCGAGTGCTCCGCCTGTGGCGCCGAGTGCTGCTCCGGTGAAGGCGCCGCCGGCGGTGGCTCCGATGAAGTCTCCGGCGGTGTGGGGTCCGGGGCTGGTTGCGTAGGTGTAGGCGCTTCCTGCTCCGCCGCTGGAGGCGCCGGATGCGGCGCTGACGGTGACGGCGGCTTGTGCTCCTTTGATGCCGAGGGCGCCGAGGCGCGCGGCGGCGATGCCGCCGCCGACTCCGCCTGCTACGGCGGTGAGGGCGGTTTGTGTCCAGTTGACGGAGCCGGTGGTGGCTTTCTGGATGATGACGTCGGCTCCGGCGCCGATCAGGCCCAGGCCGATGGGTCCGCCGATTCCCGTGTACATCAGGAGACCGCCGGCGACGATCAGCCCGGCACCGGCGAAGTACTCCGCGTTCTGCGCGAACCAGTCGCCGGCTGCGGCGAAGGCTCCGTTGTTCCCGTCGCGGTAGGCCTGTAGTTGCGCGTCGGTGATCGGGCTCAGGCCCGTGGGGTCGAGGGAGTGGACGGGGTCGTTGCCGGCGAAGGAGTACGGGTTCCCGGACCAGGCGGCGCCCCAGGTGGGTGGTAGGGGGTCGGTGGAGAGGAATCCGTGGGTGGTGGGGTCGTAGGCGCGTTGGCCCATCCATTCGAGGCCGGCGAAGGTGAGGGCGCCGCTGGGGGTGAGGCCGATGCCGTCGGCGACGGTGGTGGCGGCGGAGGGGTTCCACGGGTCTTGGGCGCTGGTGGAGCGTTCGGTGCGCCAGCCGGGGTCGCTCCACCGGTCGTCGATGCCGGTGACGCCGCCGGGCGTGCGCAGGACGGGGGAATCGCTGACGGCGAGAAGGTCGGGGGCGCCGCTCGCGTCGTCCCACCAGACGTCCATGCCATCGACGGAGGCGAGATCGCCGAGCACGTCCACCCACAGCGCGGTCGTCCGAGGTCCGGACCCCGGCTGCGACTGGGAGACCGACGCCAGCCCGCCCATCGCCGACCACGCGTAGGTGCGCTCGGTGCCGTCGGAGGAGACCTCGCGGATACGGCGACCGAGCCCGTCGTGCACGTACTCGATCCGCGTGCCGTCGCTCGATTCCGCGGCGATCAGTCGGCCGCCCGCGTCGTAGTGCCGGGAGCGGACGACCCCGCCCACCTGCTCCCGCACGAGGCGCCCGGCCGCGTCGTAGCTCCACTCCCGGGCGTCGCCCGAGTCCGGGACAGCCGCGACCAGCTGGTGCGCGTCGTCGTACCGGTACGAGACCGAACCGTCCGGCCCGCTCACTCCCGTGAGGCGTCCGTCCTCGTCCCGCTCCAGGACGGTTCTGGTGCGGCGCCCGTCGCCGCTGCGGCGGTGCTCGACGAGCGCGCCGTCTCGGAACACCCACTCCTGGGCCAGGCCCCCCGCGGAGGAGCGGACCAGGCGACCGGAACCGTCGTAGCCGAACGTCGCGCGGCCCAGGCCGGGACGGGCCACGGCGGTGACCAGACCGCGGATGTCGCGCTCGTACTCGGTACGGCTCCCGTCGGGATGCACGACGGCGCCGCGGGAGCCGGCGGCGTCGTACTCCCACGAGACTCCGCGGCCGTCTCGGCGGCGCTCGACGAGCCGGCCGCAGCGGTCCCAGCGCAGCTCGTGCTCGACCGGCCCGCCCGGGGCCGTGTGGTCGGTGACGCGGAGGGCGCGGCCACGGATGTCCCGGTGGGTCTCCGAGACGACGCGGCCGTCGACCAGGAAGCTCTTCTCGCGGCCGTTGCCGTCGTAGCGCCGCTCCCATCGCGATCCGTCCCGATCCCGCTGCCAGATCTGGCGGCCCGCGGCGTCGTAGCCGCCGGTCGTCGAATGGCCGAGGGGATCGATCACCTCGACGGCGTGGTCGGAGGCGTCGAAGCGGCGGTGGGTGACTCCGCCCATCGGGTCGGTGATGACGGTGTTGCGACCGCGCTCGTCGTACTCGAAGCGGGTGACGCCGCCGAGCCCGTCGACCGCCTCGACGAGCTGGCCCGCCGCGTCGTAGCGGAAGCGCCGCCGTCCGGTCCGCGGGTCGCTCGTCCGGACCACGCGTCCGAGAGCGTCGTACGCGAACCGGGCCGTGCCGAGCCCGGGGATCGAGCGCAGCACGACACGGCCGACGGCGTCGTACTCGATGCGCTCGACCTCGCCGGTGGGCAGGACGGTCCGCACGCGGCGCGAGTCGCGGTCGTACCCGATCTCGGTGCGCGCACCGAGTGGATCGATGACGGCGGACGGCCGGCCGCAGCGGTCGTACTCGACGACGGTGACGGCGCCCGTGGGGGAGACCCGCTCGACGACCCGTCCAGCAGCGTCACGGTGGAGGATCGTGACCGAGCCCTCGCCGTCGACCAGCTCGATCGGGCGGCCGCAGAGATCGTAGGAGGCGAGAGCGACCGTCTCGTCCTGCTCCTCGACGCGGATCAGCCTGCCCAGCGAATCGAAGCGGCTCAGCTGCTGCGCGCCGCCGTCATCGATCCGGAGGGACTGCGGCTCGTGGTGGAGGCCGCGCCTGACGCCGGTGGGATCGATGGTGGCCGTCAGGGCACCCGTCGCACTGTGCTCGCGACGCCAGACGCCTCCGCTGGGGTCGACCGTCTCGGTCAGTCGGGAGAGGGCATCGTGACCGCCAGGACGAGCCGTCCGGCAGGATCGTCTCGCTCACTCGGCCGAGGTCGTCGAAGACGCGGGTCACGGACCGGCCGAGCGGGTCGATCGTCGCGACGGGGGCGCCGTGCTCGCCGTGCTCGACGGTGGTCCGTTCGCCGAGCGGATCGACGACGGCGACCCTGCGCCCGCCGGCGTCGTACTCGTAGCGCCAGGTGGCGCCGAGGGCGTCGCGCGTCGAGACGAGCCGACCGGCGGCGTCGTAGCGGAACCGGGTGACGGCTCCGGACGGGGTGATCGCGGCGACGACGCGACCGGCCTCGTCGCGCTCCAGCCGGGCGCTGCCTCCGTCGGCGTCGGTCGTGGCGACGAGGTCGCCGTGCTCGTCGTAGGAGAAGCGCAGCCGGACGCCCACCGGATCGACGATCTCGGTGAGCAGACCATCGATCCAGGTGAGGAACGTTCGCCCGTCCTCCGGGTCGACGATCAGGCTCGGGTTCCGGTCGGATTCCTCCGCGTACTCGTACCGCGTCACGGCGCCGGACTCCGCGACCACCGTGGTGACGCGGTCGTGCTCGTCCCAACCCACGGTGATGTCGGCGCCGGAGGGGGTGACCGAACGGATCCGGCGTCCTCGCTCGTCGTAGGCGTGCACCGTCGTGGATCCGTCCCGCTCGGTCGCGGAGACGAGGTTGCCGTGCCCGTCGAAGCTCATCGACTGGCGGCGGCCCTCGGGGTCGAGCACCCCGACGAGACGCCCCCGCTTGTCGGCGATCCAGCTGTTCGAGCGGGCGCCGTCCTCATCGGAGGCGACGGTGATCCGGCCGGGGAGGTACGCGAACCGCGTCGTGCGCCCGAACGGCGAGGTCTGCGCGACGACGCGGCGCCGAGAGTCGTAGCGGTTGCGCACCTCGTCGACGCCAGCCGCGTCGGTCACGGTCGCGATCAGCCCCGCCCGGTCCCAGCCGTACCGCCGAGTCCCGGACGGCCCGGTGGCCGCGACGAGGGCCTCGCCCTCGTAGTCGAAGACCACGCGTCGACCATCCGAGGCCTGTACGGCGGCGATCCGCTCGCCCGACCAGACGAGGTCGATGCGCCGACCGCGCTCGTGGCGGAGTCCGCTCAGTCGGCCGGTCTCGTCGTACTCGGCGCTCACCCGGGTGCCCGGACCGCAGCTCGTCGACGACCAGCGCCCACCGGCCGTGAACTCCCAGCGGCGCCCGTCGTTGGCCGAGACGACGAGGCCCTCGCCGACCCGCGCGAGCCAGAGGTTCTCGCCGTCGGCTCGGTCCCAGGCATCGCCCAGGCGGGGGAAGACGATCTCGCGGCCCTCGGCCAGCACCAGTGCCGCCCCGTCGTCCTCGAGCCGGAGCTGCTGCTCGGCCTCGGAGGACCAGCCGCGGCCGAAGGCTCCCACGCGCTCATCGAGCGAGTTGTAGGTGCGGGCGAAGCGCAGCGACGCTGTTCCTCCGCTGAATCCGAGGTCGACCTCGGTCTCGAGGAAGTTGCCGGTGGAGGTGTTGACCGGATCGTCGGCGTAGCCGGTGGTCGGCGGTGCGCCGAACGCCTGCGGGGGAGCGATGGTGAGATCGCGGCGCACAAGCGTGACGCCCGTCGCGGAGAGCGCGGCGGACAGGGCGGCATCGGGAAGAGCCGTGACGGCCCCATCGCCTCCGGCCGCGGAGAAGGCGTCGGCGATCGTCCCGGCCCACGCGACGTCCTGGTCGTTCGCCGTGAGCCACTGCTCGAAGCCCGAGACCACTCCGTCGGCCGAGAGCTCACCCCAGTGGCAGGAGTCGGTGAAGTCGGTCAGCGCGCCGCGGACGGTGCCGAGGTTCCCGCGCAGCTCGCCGTTCGCCGCTGCGGAAGTGCTCGCGAAGGAGCGCAGGTCGTCGGGACGCGCCGAGGAGGTGCCGGAGCCCGAGCCGCCTGCGCCGGGCAGGGGCGTCTGCCGGGAGATGTTCGGCGGCGGGGACACGCTGACGCTCGGCTCCTGGGCGGGCGGACCGACGGGAGGGTCCTCTCCGCCGAAGAGGCCGTCGTGGAGGTGCTCGAGCAGGTTCCGCGCATCCTGCTCGCGCTTCCACTCCCGCGCCAGGAGGCGCCGCCTCTGCTCGGCGAGGGCTTCCCGCGCCAGCTGCTGTGCTCCGTCGGCGACCTCGCGCAGGCGCGCGGAGAGCTCGTCGGCATCGGCCTTCGCGGTGCGCGCGTTCTCGGTGAAGATCTCGGCGAAGAGCCCGCGGAACTCGGCGCTCGCCGTCGTCACCAGGCCGGCGCGCGAGCCGGCCTGCGCGTCGATCGCCGCCGCCGCGGCCGTGGCCGCTCCGACCAGCCGCTCGGCGGTCGCATGGCTGAAGCGCACGTCGTCCTCGATCGCACCCAGGTCCGCCACAGTGTCTCCTCCCCTTCCCGACGCGAGACCGACCACCCGCTGCACGGGATCCGGTGCCCTGCTCCTGCCGATCGCGCGGCAGTCCCGGTCGGCCGGGGCGAACCGAGGAAGACTCGATAACGGTACCCAGGCGAGCGCTCGACGCGCGGGCTGGCGCGGGATGACGGTCGGGGCTCTGAGCGGGGAGGGCCGCGCCCGTCTCCGTCGCCCGGGCGGGCCGGTCGGATTCCGCGATGCTGCGACGCCCTCGGCGCAGGAGGGGTCTTCGACTACACTCGACGGGTCAGCCGGACCGGCCGATATCGCCGCGCCCGCGTACGGGCTCGCCGGCGCAGACTTCCACCGAAACGGATCCCCCTTCGCATGGCCTCTACCACCGACATCAAGAACGGCACCGTCCTCAGCATCGACGGGCAGCTCTGGAACGTCATCGACTTCCAGCACGTCAAGCCGGGCAAGGGCGGCGCGTTCGTCCGCACCAAGATGAAGAACGTCCTCACCGGCAAGGTGGTCGACAAGACGTTCAACGCGGGAGCGAAGATCGACACGGCTAACGTCGACCGTCGCGACTTCCAGTACCTCTACCGCGACGGCGCGGACTTCGTCTTCATGGACACCAGCGACTACGACCAGATCACCGTCCCCGAGGCGGTCGTTGGCGATGCGGCCAACTTCATGCTCGAGAACCAGAACGTCACCCTCGCCCTGCACGACGGCGACCCTCTCTACATCGACCTCCCCGCGTCCGTCGTGCTCGAGATCACCTACACCGAGCCGGGCCTCCAGGGCGACCGCTCGACCGGCGGCACCAAGCCGGCGACCGTCGAGACCGGCTACCAGATCCAGGTCCCGCTCTTCCTCGAGCAGGGCACCAAGGTCAAGGTCGACACCCGCACGGGTGACTACCTCGGCCGTGTCAGCTGAGCCGGGGCGCCCGTGAGTGCTCGCACGAAGGCGCGCAAGCGCGCCCTCGACATCCTCTACAACGCCGACGTCCGGCAGATCCCCGTCGCGCAATCCCTGCGCGCCGAGGCCGAACGCGCGGTGAACGAGCCGGCGCGTGAGGCCTCGTGGCTCTACGCCCGCGAGATCGTCGACGGGGTCATCGACCACGCCGACGAGATCGACGCGATGATCGCGCAGCTCGCCAAGGGCTGGACCCTCGCCCGGATGCCCCTCGTCGACCGCGCGATCCTCCGGATCGGCGTGTGGGAGATTCTGCACAACGACGAGGTGCCCGACGGCGTCGCCATCTCGGAGGCGGTGGAGGCGGCGACGTCGCTGTCGACCGACGACTCCGCCGGCTTCATCAACGGCCTGCTCGCCTCCGTCGCGGAGACGCGCGCCACGGCCTGACCTCAGGCTCGGAGGATCGCCTCTGGCTCGCAGGAGCGGCAGGACCCTGCGAGCCGGAGGCGTCGGGGCGAGCTCGAGTCGTCCGGAGCAGGCGCGCGGCCCTCTATACTCGTCACGGCTTTTCCTTTAACAGCCGTCCTGTGAGGCGGGGAAGGAGGTCGGTGTGACGGCACGAATCGTGCTGAACGGCGCTGACATCACGCGTGCGCTCACGCGCATCGCTCACGAGATCCTCGAGTCGAACCGCGGCCCCGCGTCGCTCGTCATCCTCGGGATCCCCACCCGCGGTGTCGCCCTCGCTCAGCGCATCGCCGAGACGATCGCCCGGATCGAGCCCGACGCGGAGCCGGTCTTCGCCGGTTCGCTCGACGTCACGATGTACCGCGACGACCTCGCTCGGCATCCTGTCCGTACTCCCGCACGCACTGCCGTGCCCGCGAGCATCGACGGGCGCACCGTCGTCCTCGTGGACGACGTGCTCTTCTCGGGACGCACCATCCGGGCCGCTCTGGACGCCCTGAGCGACATCGGCCGCCCGCGGGCCGTGCGGCTGGCCGCGCTGGTCGACCGCGGCCATCGCGAGCTGCCGATCCGCGCTGACTTCGTGGGCAAGAATCTGCCGAGCAGCCTGAGCGAGCGGATCAACGTGCGCCTGGTCGAGACCGACGGCGAGGACCTGGTCGCGATCGAGTCGAACGCCGCGGACGAGGGGACGACCTCGTGAAGCACCTGCTCTCGACCCGCGACCTCGACCGTGCCGACGCGATCGCCCTCCTCGACATCGCCGAGGACATGGCCGACGTGCAGAACCGCGAGGTCAAGAAGCTGCCCACCCTGCGCGGGAAGACCGTGGTCAACCTGTTCTTCGAGGACTCCACCCGCACGCGCATCTCGTTCGAGGCGGCGGCGAAGCGCCTGTCCGCCGACGTCATCAACTTCAGCGCGAAAGGCTCCAGCGTCTCGAAGGGCGAGAGCCTGAAGGACACCGCTCAGACTCTCGCGGCGATGGGAGCGGACGGCGTCGTGGTGCGCCACAGCGCCTCCGGCGCACCCGCGGTGCTGGCCGCGAGCGGCTGGATCGACGCGTCGATCCTGAACGCCGGCGACGGCACGCACGAGCACCCGACGCAGGCGCTGCTCGACGCCTTCACGATCCGCCGCCGCCTCCACGGCCCCGCCGCCTCCCGGGGGAAGGGCCTGGACGGCGTCGCCGTCACGATCGTCGGCGACATCCTGCACTCGCGGGTGGCGCGCTCCAACGTCTGGTTGCTGACGGCTCTCGGCGCCGAGGTGACGTTGGTCGCGCCGCCGACCCTCGTGCCGGTCGACACCCGCGACTGGCCGGCGACCGTCCGCTTCGACCTCGACGAGGCGATCGACACGGGGCTGCCGGACGTGGTGATGCTGCTGCGCATCCAGCTCGAGCGGATGTCGAGCGGCTTCTTCCCGAACGGGCGCGAGTACGCGCGGATCTGGGGACTCGACGACGAGCGGCTGGCGCGCCTCGGGCCGGATACCATCGTGATGCACCCGGGACCCATGAACAGGGGCGTCGAGATCTCCTCGGCGGCCGCCGATTCGAGCCGCTCCACGGTGCTCGAGCAGGTCACGAACGGCGTGTCCGTCCGGATGGCCGCGCTCTATCTGCTGCTGTCCGGCGAACGGGAGGTCCACTGATGAGCACTGCGCCGACGGAGCGGATCCTGATCTCGGGAGCGACGCTCGCCGACGAGTCGACCGCCGACCTGCTGATCGACGGGGGCGTGATCGTCGAGATCGGCGCCGGCTTCGATTCGAGCGGGGCGCGCGTGATCGACGCCGACGGCCTGCTGGCGCTGCCCGGCCTGGTCGACCTGCACACCCACCTCCGCGAGCCAGGCTTCGAGCAGAGCGAGACGATCCTGACGGGCACCCGCGCCGCGGCCGCCGGAGGCTTCACAGCGGTCTTCGCGATGGCCAACACCTCGCCGGTGCAGGACACCGCGGGCGTCGTCGAGCAGGTGCAGAGCCTGGGCGAGGACGCGGGCTACGCGACGGTCCGCCCGATCGGCGCGGTCACGGTCGGCCTGGCAGGGGAGTCGCTCGCCGAGCTCGGCGCGATGGCCCGCAGCCGCGCGGCCGTGCGCGTCTTCTCGGACGACGGGACGTGCGTCTCGGACGCGCTCCTCATGCGCCGCGCGCTCGAGTACGTGAAGGCGTTCGACGGAGTCGTCGCCCAGCACGCGCAGGAGCCGCGCCTCACGGTCGGCGCGCAGATGAACGAGGGCGCCGTCTCGAGCGCCCTCGGTCTGCAGGGCTGGCCCGCCGTGGCGGAGGAGGCGATCATCGCGCGCGATGTGCTCCTCGCCGAGCACGTCGGCTCACGCCTGCACATCTGCCACGTGTCGACCGCGGGCTCGGTCGACGTGATCCGCTGGGCGAAGGCGCGCGGGATCGACGTGACCGCCGAGGTGACTCCGCACCACCTGCTGCTCACGGAGCAGGCGGTCGCGGGCCAGGGCGGACCGAGCTACGACGCCCGCTTCAAGGTGAACCCGCCGCTGCGCCGCGACGAGGACGTGCTCGCGCTCCGCGAGGCCCTCGCCGATGGCACCATCGACATCGTCGCGACCGACCACGCCCCGCACCCCGTCGAGGCGAAGGAGTGCGAGTGGGACGCGGCCGCGTTCGGCATGGTCGGCCTCGAGAGCGCGTTGAGCGTGGTCCACGCCGCCGTCGTCGAGGACGGCCGGATGAGCTGGACGGACGTCGCGCGGGTGCTCTCCTCCGCTCCTGCGCGCATCGGCCGGCTCGACGGCTACGACCGCGGGCTGGCGGTCGGTGCCGCCGCGAACGTACTGCTGTACGACCCGGAGGCGCGCCACCGCTTCTCGAGCGGCGATCTGCGCGGCCGCAGCGGCAACTCGCCGTACCTCGGCCGCGAGCTGCCGGGCCGCGTCGTCGCGACGCTGCACCGGGGCTTCCCGACCGTACTCGACGGCGCGCTCGTCGACAGTGCGGTCGTGGCCGCCTCCGCGAAGGCCTCCCGTGGATAGGGCCGCGATCACGATCGTCATCGCCGCGGTCGTCGTCCTCGTGTTCGTCGGGATGCTGCTCTCGTGGCGCGCCCGTCGCCGCCGGTCGGCGGATCTCGTGCCGGAGCCGGTTCCCGCCGCCTCCCTCGGCGCCGTGCGCGAAACCCTCGATCTGCCGTACGTGGCGACCACGCGCTTCGAGCAGCCGCTCGAGCGGGTCGTGCTGCCGGGCCTCGGCTTCCGCGGCCGGGCGGCCCTCCGCCTCCATGAGCGCGGAGTCGTGATCGCCCCGGTCGGCGAGCGAGAGACCGTGATCCCCGCCGAACTGCTGCGCGGCGCGGGGCAGGGCAGCTACGTGATCGACCGTGCGGTCGAGGAGGGGGGCCTGCTCGTGATCTCGTGGTCGCCCCGCGGCGGCGACAGCGTCGACAGCTACCTCCGTGTGGCCGAGCCGGCCCTCCGCTCGCACCTGGTCGCCGAGCTGCAGCGCCTCGCCGGCCCCGATTCCTCCCCCTCCCATCCTGGAGCCGCCGACGGCGGCCCCGCCACGACCCAGAAGGGCTCCTAGTCCGTGCCAACGACACGCCTCAGCACCGAACCCACCGCCGTCCTCGTCCTCGAGGACGGACGACGATTCAGGGGTCAGGCCTACGGCGCCCGTGGCCGCACGCTCGGCGAGATCGTCTTCGCGACCGGTATGACCGGCTACCAGGAGACGCTGACCGACCCGAGCTACGCCGGTCAGATCGTCGTGCAGACCGCGCCGCACATCGGCAACACCGGCACCAACGACGAGGACAGGGAGTCGCGCCGCATCTGGGTCGCCGGGTACGTCGTGCGGGACCCTTCGCGCGTCGTCTCGAACTTCCGTGCACAGCGCTCGCTCGACGACGACCTCGAGGCCGACGGCATCGTGGGGATCTCGGGCGTCGACACCCGGGCGATCACCCGCCACATCCGCTCGGCCGGCTCGATGCGAGCCGGCGTGTTCTCCGGCGACGCTCTCGCCCTCCCCGAGGAGGAGCAGCTCGCGCTGGTCCTCGGCGGTTCGTCGATGCAGGGGCTGAACCTCTCGTCGGCGGTCTCGACCGACGAGCAGTACACGGTTCCGGCCCGCGGCGAGCGGGTCGGCTCGGTCGCCGTGATCGATCTCGGCGTGAAGACCTCGACGGTGCACTACCTCTCGGAGCGGGGCTTCGACGTGCACGTCCTCCCCGAGTCGGTGACGGCGGAGCAGGTTCTCGAGCTGGATCCCTCCGCGCTGTTCTTCTCGAACGGCCCCGGAGACCCCGAGGCCTCCGACCGTCATGTCGATCTGCTGCGCACGACGCTGCGCGCCGATCTGCCGTTCTTCGGCATCTGCTTCGGCAACCAGCTGCTCGGCCGCGCGCTCGGATTCGGCACCTACAAGCTGCCGTTCGGCCACCGCGGGATCAACCAGCCGGTGCTCGACAAGCTCACCGGCCGGGTCGAGATCACGGCGCAGAACCACGGATTCGCGGTCGACGCTCCCATCGAGGGCGAACTCGAGTCCCCGCAGGGCTTCGGCCGGGTCGAGGTCAGCCACTACAGCCTCAACGACTCCGTCGTGGAGGGGCTGCGCTGCCTCGACATCCCCGCCTTCTCGGTGCAGTACCACCCGGAGGCGGCTGCCGGCCCGCACGACTCCAACTACCTCTTCGACCGCTTCCGGGCGATGGTCGTGCAGCGCACGGCCGCGCAGGGCGGCGCAGAGCCCACCGATCCTTCGACCAGCACGACCGGAGAGCAGAACTAATGCCGCGCAGGGAAGACATCAACAGCGTCCTGGTCATCGGCTCCGGCCCGATCGTCATCGGGCAGGCCGTCGAGTTCGACTACTCCGGCACCCAGGCCTGCCGCGTGCTGCGGGCCGAAGGGGTGCGCGTGATCCTCGTCAACTCGAACCCGGCGACGATCATGACCGACCCCGACTTCGCCGACGCCACCTACGTCGAGCCGATCACCCCCAAGGCGATCGAGGCGATCATCGCCAAGGAGAAGCCGGATGCGATCCTGCCGACCCTCGGCGGCCAGACGGCGCTGAACGCGGCGATCCAGCTGCACGACCTGGGGATCCTCGAGAAGTACGACGTCGAGCTGATCGGTGCGAGCTTCGAGGCGATCAATCGCGGCGAGGACCGCCAGATCTTCAAGCAGTTGGTGCTCGACGCGGGCGCCGATGTCGCCAAGTCGTACATCGCGCACACCGTGGAGGAGGCGATCGAGTACGCGGAGGACCTCGGCTATCCGCTCGTCATCCGTCCGTCCTTCACTATGGGCGGCCTCGGCTCCGGCTTCGCCTACACCCGCGAGGAGCTGGTGCGCATGGTCGGCGACGGCCTGCACCAGAGCCCGACCACCGAGGTCCTGCTCGAGGAGTCGATCCTCGGCTGGAAGGAGTACGAGCTCGAGCTGATGCGCGACACGGCCGACAACACGGTCGTCGTCTGCGCAATCGAGAACGTCGACCCGGTCGGCGTGCACACCGGGGACTCGATCACCGTCGCCCCGGCGCTGACCCTCACCGACCGCGAGTACCAGAAGCTGCGCGACATCGGCATCCGGATCATCCGCGACGTGGGCGTGGACACCGGCGGCTGCAACATCCAGTTCGCGATCGACCCCGCCGACGGGCGGATCATCGTGATCGAGATGAACCCGCGCGTCTCCCGCTCCTCGGCCCTGGCCTCGAAGGCGACCGGCTTCCCGATCGCCAAGATCGCCGCGAAGCTCGCCATCGGGTACCGCCTCGACGAGATCCCGAATGACATCACCAAGGTGACCCCGGCGAGCTTCGAGCCGACGCTGGACTACGTGGTCGTCAAGGTGCCGCGGTTCGCCTTCGAGAAGTTCCCCGCCGCCGACAAGACGCTGACCACCACCATGAAGTCGGTCGGCGAGGCGATGGCGATCGGTCGGAACTACGCGCAGGCGCTGCAGAAGGCGCTCCGCTCGCTCGAGAAGCGCGGGTCCTCGTTCCACTGGGGCGCTCAGGAGCGCTCCGTCGAGGAGCTGCTCGAGATCGCGAAGACACCGACCGACGGCCGTATCGTCACCGTGCAGCAGGCGCTGCGCCGAGGCGCGAGCGTCGAGCAGGCGTTCGATGCGACGAAGATCGACCCGTGGTTCCTCGACCAGATCGTGCTGATCAACGAGATCGCTGACCTGGTGCGCGAGCACGACGGCCTCGACGCCGGGCTGCTCCGCCTGGCCAAGGACCACGGCTTCTCGGATGCTCAGATCGCCGAGCTGCGCGGTCTCGACGAGGCGGAGGTGCGCCGCACCCGCCACTCGCTCGACGTCCGCCCGGTCTACAAGACTGTCGACAGCTGCGCGGGGGAGTTCCCGGCCCTCACGCCCTACCACTACTCCTCCTACGACGAGGAGACGGAGGTCGTCGCCGCCGACCGCCGCAAGGTCGTCATCCTCGGCTCCGGCCCGAACCGCATCGGCCAGGGGGTGGAGTTCGACTACTCGTGCGTGCACGCCTCGTTCGCGCTCTCGGACGCGGGCTTCGAGACGATCATGATCAACTGCAACCCCGAGACGGTCTCGACCGACTACGACACCTCCGACCGCCTCTACTTCGAGCCGCTCACGCTCGAGGACGTGCTCGAGGTCATCCACGCGGAGTCGCAGTCGGGCGAGCTGGTCGGAGTCGTCGTGCAGCTGGGTGGTCAGACGGCGCTCGGCCTCGCGGCCGGCCTGGAGGCGGCCGGCGTGCCGATCCTCGGCACCACGCCGGCCGACATCGACCTCGCGGAGGAGCGCGGTGCGTTCTCGCGCATCCTCGACGAGGCGGGTCTGGTTGCGCCGCGCAACGGCACGGCGACCGACCTCGACGGCGCCCGCACGGTGGCGGTCGAGATCGGCTATCCCGTGCTGGTCCGCCCCTCCTTCGTGCTCGGCGGACGCGGTATGGAGATCGTTTACGGCACCGAGCAGCTCGAGGACTACTTCGAGCGGATGGCCGGCGAGGGGATCATCGACGCCGCGCACCCGCTCCTGGTCGACCGATTCCTCGACGACGCGATCGAGATCGACGTCGACGCTCTCTACGACGGCGAGCAGCTCTACATCGGCGGAGTGATGGAGCACATCGAGGAGGCCGGCATCCACTCCGGCGACTCGGCGTGCACCCTGCCGCCGGTGACGCTCGGCCGTCGCCAGATCGATCAGGTGCGCGAGGCGACCCTCGCCATCGCGCGCGGCATCGGCGTCCGGGGGCTGCTCAACGTGCAGTTCGCCATAGGCCAGGGCGTGCTCTACGTGCTGGAGGCGAACCCGCGCGCCTCCCGCACGGTGCCCTTCGTCTCGAAGGCGCTCGGCATCCCCCTCGCGAAGGCCGCCTCGCGGCTCATGGTGGGCGAGAGCATCGCGGAGTTGAAGGCCGAGGGCCTGCTGCCGGAGCGCGACGGCTCCGATGTGCCGATGGACTCGCCGATCGCGGTGAAGGAGGCGGTGCTCCCGTTCAAGCGCTTCCGCACCTCGGAGGGTCAGATCGTCGACTCCCTGCTCGGCCCCGAGATGCGCTCCACGGGTGAGGTGATGGGGATCGACCGCGACTTCCCCCGCGCCTTCGCCAAGAGCCAGGAGGCCGCCTACGGCGGAATGCCCGCGAGCGGCACGGTGTTCATCTCGGTCGCCGACCGCGACAAGCGGGCGATCGTGCTGCCGGCGCTGCGCCTGAGTCAGCTCGGCTTCGACATCCTGGCGACCGAGGGCACGGCCGAGGTGCTCAACCGCAACGGCATCCAGGCCCGAGTCGTGCGCAAGTACAGCGAGACCGCCGAGGGCGACGCGCCCTCGATCGTCGAGCTGGTCGGCCGCGACGAGGTCGACGTCGTCATCAACACGCCGAGCGGAGGCGCCACCCGGGCCGACGGCTACGAGATCCGTGCCGCCGCGGTCGCCGCCGACAAGCCGCTGTTCACCACGATCGCCCAGCTCGCGGCAGCCGTCGCCTCGCTCGACGCCGCCAACGAGCCCTTCGAGGTGACGAGCCTGCAGGACTACGCGCTTCGCCGCGCGGAGCGGACGGCGTGACCGACGGCGCGGCGGGCGCCGCCTCCTCCTTCGGCTCACGCCTCGAGGCGGCGTTCGCCGCGCACGGTCAGCTCTGCGTCGGGATCGACCCGCACGCCTTCCTGCTCGAGGCCTGGGGCCTCGCGGACGACGCCGCCGGGCTCGAGAGCTTCGGCCGGACGGTCGTCGAGGCGGCTGCGGGGCGGGCGGGCATCGTGAAGCCGCAGGTCGCCTTCTTCGAGCGGCACGGCTCCGCCGGCTACGCCGCGCTCGAGCGTGTGCTCGGCGACGCCCGCGCGGCCGGGCTGCTGGTGATCGCCGATGCCAAGCGCGGTGACATCGGCACGAGCGTCACCGCCTACGCCGAAGCGTGGCTCCGACCGGGCTCGCCGCTCGAGGCCGATGCGATGACGGCCGCGGCCTACCAGGGCCTCGGCTCGCTCGAGGGCATGCTCACGCTGGCGGAGGAGGCGGGTAAGGGCGTGTTCGTCCTCGCGGCCACCTCCAACCCGGAGGCGCGCGCGGTGCAGCGCGCCGTGGTGCAGGACGGCCGGCGCTCGGGATCGAGCGTGGCACGCGCAGTCCTGACGGACGTGGCATCCTGGAACCACGAACACGCACACTCGCCGATCGGCTCGGTCGGCGTGGTGCTCGGCGCCACCGTCGCCCTGGGCGACTACGGCATCGGTACCGACGAGGAGCGCCGCCCCGCGCTCCCGGTGCTCGCGCCCGGCTTCGGCCACCAGGGCGCCTCCGCCGCGGATGCACCGCGGCTGTTCGGTGCCCTCAGCTCCGCCACCATCGTCAGCGAATCGCGCAGTGTGCTCGGCGCCGGCCCCTCCCGGATCGCCGCCGAGATCGACCGCCGCGCCACCGAGATCCAGGAGTCCCTTGTCCGCTGAAACCGTCAGCCCCGATCCCGGATCCGATGCGGCGTCCGAGTCACGCCCCGAGGTCGTCCCCGCCGTGCGCCGGTCCACGCCTCCGGAGGTCGATCGCCGGGCCGCCTCGGAGGCGGCCATCGCCGCCCGCCGCGCCCGCGCCGTCGTGAAGAAGGCGGTCGCCTCCGGCCGTCGCCCGGCCACGGCGGTACTCGCCGCCGCGCAGGCCGAGCCGCTGGGCGTCGAGGGGCGGATGCGCGTCAGCGATCTGCTGCGCGCCGTGCCCGCACTCGGCGTGGTCAAGACCCCGCGGGTGATGGACCAGCTGCACATCGCCGAGTCGAAGCGGCTCGGCGGTCTCGGCCGCCGACAGGTCGAGGGGTTGCGCTCGTTCCTGGAGGAGCGCGAGTCGCGCCAGCGCCGCTCCGGCCGGAACCGCCTGCTCGTGCTCGCCGGGCCGACCGCGGTCGGCAAGGGCACCGTCTCGACCTACATCCGCGAGAACTACCCCGACGTGCTGCTCTCGGTCTCGGCGACCACCCGGGCCCCGCGCCCCGGCGAGGTCGACGGGGTGAGCTACTACTTCGTGGACGACGCCGAGTTCGACCGCATGGTCGAGGCGGGGGAGTTCCTCGAGTACGCGGTCGTGCACAACGCGTACCGCTACGGCACGCCGCGGGGCCCGATCGACGTCGCGCTCGAGCAGGGGCGCCAGGTGATGCTCGAGATCGACATCCAGGGCGCCCGCCAGGTGCGCGAGCGGATGCCGGACGCCCGCCTCGTCTTCCTCCTGCCGCCCAGCTGGGACGAGCTCGTGCGCCGCCTGGTCGGCCGTGGCACCGAGAGCCCCGAGGAGCAGGAGCGCAGGCTGGCCACCGCGAAGGTCGAGCTGGCCGCGCAGGACGAGTTCGATTTCGCCGTCGTGAACAGCACCGTGCCCGAAGCGGCCCGCGAGGTCGTAGAATTGATGTCGCCTCGTGCCGACGGCGCGCCCGCTGACCCGGGTCGCTGAGACCGGGCCACCGACCACCTCCGGGCCGACGCCCCGGACGCCGACAGGGCCACCCCCTGCGGTGCCCGCGCGTCGTGCCGCTCCGGAGCCGCAGATCGGCGCTGATGCGCCCCGCAAGGAGACTCCCCATGGCCAACAACCTCGGCATCATCGACCCCCCCATTGACGAGCTGCTCTCGAAGGTGGACTCGAAGTACGCGCTCGTGATTTTCGCCTCCAAGCGCGCCCGCCAGATCAACGACTACTACGCCGACCTCCACGAGGGCAGCCTGTTCGACAACGTCGGCCCGCTGGTCGACTCGACCATCGACGACAAGCCCCTCTCGGTCGCGCTGCACGAGATCAACGAGGACAAGCTCGTCGCCCAGCCCCTCGCCGAGTAACCCGGTCCGGGTGCGCTCCTCGCGCAAGTCCGCTCGTCGACTCACCGTCGTCGTCGGCATCACCGGCGGCATCGCCGCCTACAAGGCGGTCGGAGTGGTCCGCGCGCTCGTCCTCGCCGACCACGACGTGCACGTCATCGCGACGGAGGCGGCGTTGCGCTTCGTCGGTCGGCCGACCCTCGAGGCGATCTCGCGGAATCCGGTGCACACCGAGCTCTACGAGGGCGTCGCCGAGGTGCGGCACGTGGCGATCGGCCAGTCCGCCGACCTCATCGTGATCGCGCCGGCGACCGCGCACACGCTGGCCAAGCTCGCGGCCGGTCTCGCCGACGATCTGCTCGGCACCACCGTGCTCGCGAGCACGGCTCCCCTGGTCGTCGCTCCCGCGATGCACACGGAGATGTGGGCGAACGCCGCCACCGTCGCGAACGTGGCCACCCTCCGCTCGCGCGGCGTGCACGTCGTCGGCCCGGCCGTCGGGCGCCTCACCGGCGCCGACTCCGGGGCGGGGCGGATGGAGGAGCCGGAGACGATCGTGGCAGAGGCCCTCGCCGTGCAGGCCCGGGCAGCCGGCGCCCGTCGCGATCTCGAGGGCCTGACGGTACTCGTGACCGCGGGCGGCACCCGGGAGCCGCTGGATCCGGTGCGCTTCGTCGGCAACCGCTCCAGCGGACGCCAGGGCGTCGCACTCGCGCTGGCCGCCGCCGCGCGCGGTGCACGGGTCACCCTCCTCGCCGCCCACCTCGACGTCGAAGCCCCCGCCGGAGTGACGGTGCACCACGTCGGCACCGCGCTTGAGCTGCGGGAGGCGGCCCTCGCCGCCGCTCCCGGAGTCGACATCGTGATCATGGCCGCGGCCGTCGCCGACTACCGGCCGATCGAGGTCGCCGAGGCGAAGATCAAGAAGGAGCAGCAGGGCGAGCGCCTGGTGCTCGAGCTCGTGAAGAACCCCGACATCCTCGCCGAGATCTCCGCGGGCAGGCACGAGGGGCAGCTCGTGGTGGGCTTCGCCGCCGAGACGGAGCCGGACCGCGAGGCGATGCTGGCCCTCGGCCGCGCCAAGATCGCGCGCAAAGGCTGCGACCTGCTCGTCCTCAACAGGGTCGGTTGGGCCGAAGGTTTCCAGAGCGGGAGCAACGCCGTCGTGGTCCTGGATCGGGCCGGCGTTATAGTGAGCGAGGCTTCCGGCAGCAAGGCGTCGGTCGCCGATCGCGTCCTCGACGTGGTCGCGCGCTAGCCGTCGGGCCGCCCGGCCCCGGCGCCTGGGGGCTGCCGCGCCCCGCCGCCCCCGGTACGAACGACCCGGTCCGCACGACTCCGGGATGAGAAGAGAAGCATGACCTCCGGTCCCCTCCGCCTGTTCACGTCCGAGTCCGTCACGGAAGGACATCCGGACAAGATCTGCGACCAGATCTCGGACCGCATCCTCGACGCCCTGCTCCGCGAGGACCCGCACAGTCGCGTCGCGGTCGAGACCCTCGTCACCACCGGGCTCGTGCACGTCGCAGGCGAGGTCTCGACCAGCGGCTACGTCGAAATCCCCACGATCGTCAGAGACACGATCGTCGAGATCGGCTACGACTCCTCGGCGAAGGGCTTCGACGGCCGCTCCTGCGGCGTGTCGGTGTCGATCGGCCAACAGTCGCCCGAGATCGCGGCCGGTGTCGACACCGCGCTCGAGGTGCGATCGGACGAGGCGGGCGAGGACGTCTTCGACCGTCAGGGCGCGGGGGACCAGGGCCTGATGTTCGGCTTCGCGACCGATGAGACCGCCGAGTACATGCCGCTGCCCAGCTGGCTGTCGCACCGCCTGGCCGAGCGCCTCGCCGCGGTCCGCAAGTCGGGTGAGCTCGACTACCTCCGCCCCGACGGCAAGACCCAGGTCACCATCGGCTACGACGGCACGACCCCCTCGAGCATCGATACCGTCGTGCTGTCGACCCAGCACGCCGAGCACGTCAGCACCGCGACCATCCACGCGGACATCGAGGCCCATGTCATCCGCCCGGTGCTCGAGACGGTCGAACTCGACTCCTCCGCCGTGCGCCTTCTGATCAACCCGACCGGGCGCTTCGAGATCGGGGGTCCGCAGGGTGACGCCGGACTGACCGGCCGCAAGATCATCGTCGACACCTATGGGGGCGCCTCCCGCCACGGCGGCGGTGCCTTCTCGGGCAAGGACCCGTCGAAAGTGGACCGCTCGGCGGCCTACGCGATGCGCTGGGTCGCCAAGAACGCGGTGGCCGCGGGCCTCGCGTCGCGGATGGAGGTGCAGGTCGCCTACGCGATCGGCAAGGCGGCTCCGGTCGGTCTCTACGTCGAGACCTTCGGCACCGGCGCCGTCAGCGACGAGACCATCACCGAAGCCATCCGCTCCGTCTTCGACCTGCGCCCGGCCGCGATCATCCACGCGCTCGACCTGCTGCGCCCGATCTACGCCCAGACCGCGGCGTACGGCCACTTCGGCCGCGAGCTCCCGGACTTCACCTGGGAGCGGCTCGACCGCGTCGACGACCTGCGCTCCGCCGCAGGCCTGTCCTAGCGGGCCGCGCGGCGATGGCGACGAGCGGAGGCGTCGCGCGTGTGCTTCTGGACTCGCCGCTCCCGCAGCTCGACCGACTCCTCGACTACGCGGTCCCCGACGCGCTGCGCGACGAGGTGCGGCCCGGCGTGCGCGTGCGGGTGCCGCTGCGCACCGGCGGGCGGATCGCCGACGCCTTCGTCGTCGAGACGGGGGAGGACTCCGAGCACGTCGGTGCGCTGAGCGACATCGAGGAGCTGGTCTCGCCGCTGGTCGTCCTGACTCCCGAGGTGTGGGCGCTCGCCCGGAGGGTCGCCGACCGCGCGTCCGGAGGGGCGAGCGATGTGCTCCGCCTGGCCGTGCCGCGCCGGCACGTGCGCGTCGAGAAGGCGCGTCTCGCCGCCGGCCCAGCTCCCGCGTCACCCCCCGTCGAACCGGGAGGAGTATCGGGATACGCGGCGGACGCCTTCGCCGGGCTCGCGGAGGGCGGTCGGCTGGCGGTCGGGGCAGTCCCGGCGCCGGCGAGGCTCGCCTCCGGTGCCTGGGTGGGCGGCTGGGCGGTCACTCTCGCCGAGCTGGCCAGGGATGCCCTGGCCGCCGGGCGCGACACGATCCTCGCCGTGCCCGACTACCGCGACCAGGAGCAGCTCGAGCTCGCCCTCGCCGCGCTCGTCCCGCCCGAGGCGGTCGTCCGCCTCGACGCACGGCAGAAGGGCGCCGAGCGCTACGCGGCCTTCGTCCGATGCCTCGACCCGGGGCCCCGGATCGTCGTCGGCAATCGCTCGGTGCTCTACGCGCCCTCGTCCTCCCTCGGCCTGATCGCACTCTGGGACGACGGCGACCCGCTCTTCGCCGAACCGCTGGCGCCCTACGCGCACGCCCGCGACGTCGCCCTCGTCCGGCAGGAGCAGAGCGGTGCCGGCCTCGTGCTCCTCGGAAACGCCCGCACCGTGGAGGTCGAACGGCTGGTCGAGATCGGCTTCGCCGCCGAGGTCGAGCCGCGTCCGGCTCGGCGGCCGCACGTGGTGCCGACCGCGCAGCAGTGGGCGGCCGACGAGCACGACGCCGGCGCGCGCATCCCGTCGTCTGCCTGGAGGGAGGCGCGGAAGGGCCTGGACTCCGGCACGGTGCTCGTGCAGGTCGCCCGCCCGGGCTACGCCCCGGTCGTCGCCTGCGCCCGCTGCCGGACCGTCGCCCGCTGCAACCGCTGCCAGGGCCCGCTCGCGGTTCACGCCTCCGGAGCGCGGCCGAGCTGCGGCTGGTGCGGCCTGATCGCGGCCGACTGGACCTGCTCGGTGTGCGAGGCCACGGGCCTGCGCCTGGTGACGCTCGGCGCGGGCCGCACCGCCGAGGAGCTGGGCCGCGCGTTCCCCGGTGTGAAGGTGATCGTGGCGGACGGGCAGCGTCCGGTGCTGAGCCTGCCCGACGAGCCCGCACTCGTGGTCGCCACGCGCGGTGCCGAGCCCCGGGTCGACGGCGGGTACCACGCGATCCTCCTGCTCGACGGCGAGCGGATGCTGGCGCGGGAGAGCCTGCGGGTCGCCGACGACGCCCTCCGCACCTGGTCGAACACGGCCGCGCTCGCACGCCCCGGTGCGCCCGTACTGCTCGTGGGGGTGGGTGGGCGGCTCGCCACCGCGCTCGCCACCTGGCGGCAGGCCGAGTACCTCCGCTCCGAGCTGGTCGAGCGGCGGGCGCTGCGCTTCCCTCCGGCCGTGCGGCTCGCGACGGTGAGCGGAGACGCGCACGCGGTGGAGGAGGCGCTCGGAACGCTCGACGAGAGCGACCGGCAGGAGGTGCTCGGCCCGGTCGGGCTCGAGGACGGCTCCGTCCGGGCCATCGTGCGCTTCGACTACGCTCGCGGTGCGGAGGTGGCCGCCCGCCTGCGCTCCGCTGTCATCCGCAACGCGACGCGCCGCCGACGGCCGCCCACCACGCCCGGCCGCTTCCGGCCGGCCCCGAAGCTGCGGGTCCGTCTCGACGACCCGGACATCCTCTGACGACACCGATCCCCGGATCCTCCGTCACCCCTCCCCGACGCCCCAGGAGAACCCCGTGCGCCTCGTCTTCGCCGGTACCCCCGCCGCCGCTGTCCCGACCCTCCGCGCCCTGGCCGCCTCGCCGCACGAGGTGGTCGCCGTGGTCACGCGGGCCGACGCTCCGGTCGGGCGCAAGCGCGTGCTCACTCCCTCGCCCGTGGCCGTCGTCGCCGAGGAGCTGGGTCTCCCGGTGATCCGGGCGAACCGGCTCGACGAGGAGGTGACCGAGCGGATCGCGACGCTGGCCCCCGACCTGGGCGTCATCGTCGCCTACGGCGGGCTCGTCCGCGCGCGGCTGCTGGCCGTCCCTCGGCTCGGGTGGATCAACCTGCACTTCTCGCTGCTGCCACGCTGGCGGGGAGCGGCTCCGGTCCAGCGCGCGCTGATGGCGGGCGAGTCGCGGATCGGCGCGAGCGTGTTCCAGCTGGTCGCCGAGCTGGATGCCGGAGACGTCTACGCCGAGCTCGCCGAGGACGCGCAGGAGCGGACGGCCGGCGAGCTGCTGGAGGTCCTCGCCGTCAGCGGCGCGGGGCTCACCCTCGGCGTCGTCGACGGGCTCGACCAGGGGCGCGCGGTCGCGACTCCGCAGACCGGAGAGGTGACGCTGGCCCCCAAGCTCGACGCCGCGGACGGCCGCATCGACTGGAGTCTCTCCTCGACGCGGATCCTCGCGCTGGTGCGCGGCGTGACGCCGGAGCCCGGCGCCTCCACGGCCGCGGGCGACGTGCGCCTCAAGGTGCTCGCCGTGCGCGCGGCCGAGGGCGCGCTCGAGCCGGGGCGGGTGCTGCTCGACTCCGGGCGCGCACTGGTGGGCACGGCCGACGGCGCCGTCGAGCTGGTGACCGTCCAGCCGGCGGGGAGGACTCCGATGCCCGGGGCGGCGTGGGCGCGCGGTCTCCGCGAGAGCACGGTCCTCGCGTGAGCGCCGGTGCCGCTCCCGCCCGCCGAGTCGCCTACGACGTGCTCCTCGCGGTGAGCGGGTCTGACGCCTACGCGAACCTCGTCCTGCCCGCGCGGATCCGCGCGGCCGCGCTCTCGTCCGCTGACGCCGGGCTCGCGACCGAGCTGTGCTACGGCACGCTGCGGATGTCCGGCTACTACGACCGCGTGATCGCGCTTGCAGCAGGTCGCGCAGTCGACGCCATCGACGCACCGGTCCTCGACGCTCTGCGACTCGGCGTGCATCAGCTGCTGGCCACGCGCATCGCGCCTCACGCCGCCGTCAACGAGAGCGTCGCACTCGTGGCCGCCGGTTCCTCCCGGGGAGCGGTCGCGTTCGCCAACGCCGTCCTGCGCACGGTCTCGCGCTCGAGTGCTCGGCAGTGGCGCGAGCGGGTCTCCGAGGCGGCTGTCTCGGGGGACGACCGGATCGCCGCTCTGCACTCGCATCCCGTCTGGATCGTGCGCGCGCTGCGTCGAGCCCTGGCCGCAGAGGGCGCGGCCGACGAGCTCGACGCGCTCCTCGCCTCCGACAACGCCGCACCCCGGGTGAACCTCGTCGCCCTGCCCGGACTGGCCTCGTCCGACGACCTTCCGGGTGCCGAGCCCGATCGCTTCTCGCCGGTCGGTCTGACCAGCACGGGAGGCGATCCGGAGGCGTTCCCCGCGGTGCACGAAGGCCGGCTGCGCGTGCAGGACGAGGGTTCGCAGCTCGCCGCCCTCGCGCTCTCCCGGGCCCGCCCGGTGCGGACAGGAGAGCGCTGGCTCGACCTCTGCGCGGGGCCGGGCGGCAAGGCCGCCCTGCTCGCAGCGGAGGCGCGCGCCGGGGGAGCGGCCCTGCTCGCCAACGAGGTGGTGCCGGCGCGAGCGGGCCTGGTGCGCCAGGCTCTGGCGGCCGTCGATCCCTCCGTCGAGGTGCGCGTCGGCGACGGCCGCGAGCTGGGCGTCGAGCAGCCGGGGGTCTTCGACCGCATCCTGCTCGACGCGCCCTGCACGGGACTCGGAGCGCTGCGGCGCCGCCCGGAGGCGCGCTGGCGCAAGTCGGCCGCCGACGTCGAGCAGCTCGCGGCGCTCCAGGGCGAACTGCTCGACTCCGCGCTCGCGGCGCTGGCGCCGGGCGGACTGCTGGCCTACGTCACCTGCTCGCCGCACCTGGGCGAGACCCGGCGCGTGCTCGCGCTGGCTCAGGAGCGGCACGAGCTCGAGCTCCTCGACACGCCCGCGGTGCTGGGCGGCGTGACCGCGGCGCCGCTCCCGCTGCCGGAGGGCACGACGCACGTGCAGCTCTGGCCCCACCGCCACGGCACGGACGCCATGTTCATCCAGCTCCTGCGCCGCCGACCGTGATCCCCGTGACCTGCTGCCACGAGTGACCGCATTCCCCGGTGTACCGTCCCCTGTCGTCGTCACCGGCGGTGCGTTGCGGAGGGGCGGCGGGGCTGGGACCCCGCCCTAGGCTGGGGCCATGCCCGCACGGATCAACCCCAGCATCCTCTCCGCCGACTTCGTGAACTTCGAGGCCGAGCTGCAGCGCATCGCCGGTGCCGACCTCGTGCACGTCGACGTGATGGACAACCACTTCGTGCCGAACCTCACCTTCGGTCTCACCATGGTCCAGCGTCTCCAGGACGTTTCGCCCCGGCCCCTCGACCTGCACCTGATGATCGAGAACCCCGACCGTTGGGCACCCGGCTACGCCGAGACCGGCGCCTACTCGGTCACGTTCCACGCCGAGGCGGCGCGCGACGCCGTGGTCCTCGCTCGGCGCCTGCGCGAGATCGGCTCCCGCGCAGGCCTCGCTCTCAAGCCCGGCACGATGGTCGACGAGTACCTCGACCTGCTGCCCGAGTTCGACCAGATCCTCGTGATGACGGTCGAGCCCGGCTTCGGCGGCCAGTCGTTCATGGAGGAGACGATGCCCAAGCTCCGCACGCTGCGGAACGTCGTGGACCGCACCGGGCTCGACGTGTGGCTCCAGGTCGACGGCGGCATCGCTCCGGGCACGATCGAGATCGCGGCGGAGGCGGGTGCCGACACGTTCGTCGCCGGCTCCGCCGTCTTCGGCGCCGACGACCCGGAGGCGGCGATCGCTGCCCTGCGCGCCACCGCCACCGCCCACCTGCACCGGCGGTGAGGCGGTCCGCGCCACCCTGTGTCCGCGCGCCGGTGAGGAATCCCTGCGGCCGTGAGGGATCCGATGCGATGCGCAGGACACTGTCCGACCGGCGGGGACGTGTCCGCTCTGCGGGATCGCCGTGCAGGAAGGCCGCTCCTGCCGCGTGACGAGCGCGGGAGGGCATCCCTGCCGGGGGTGGCACCTGCTCCTGTGGATCGCGCCGCACCCGTGGCCACACACCCCCCTCCCGGCCGCCGTATAGACTTCCCCGGTGAAAACTTTCGACGACCTCTTCGCGGAGCTGGGCGAGAAGGCCGCCGCCCGTCCCGAGGGATCGGGCACCGTACGCGAACTCGACGCCGGCGTGCACGTCATCGGCAAGAAGATCGTCGAGGAGGCCGCTGAGGTGTGGATGGCGGCCGAGTACGAGGGCGACGAGCGCACCGCAGAGGAGATCTCGCAGCTGCTCTACCACCTCCAGGTGCTGATGCTCGCCAAGGGCCTGACGACAGCCGACGTCTACCGACATCTGTGAGCTCCGCCCCGCTCGCCGGGGTGCGCCGCCGATCCGCGCCGTCGCGCCCGCACGCTTCTCGGAGAGTCGTGCCGCCCATCGATCCGCTGTCGAGTCCTGAAGGACGTCCCGTGACCACCACTTCCGCGCTCCTGCGCGTCGCCGTCCCCAACAAGGGATCCCTCTCCGAGACCGCCGGGCAGATGCTCGCCGAGGCGGGCTACACCGGCCGCCGCGACCCGAAGGAGCTGCATGTCGTCGACGAGCGCAACGGCGTGGAGTTCTTCTACCTCCGTCCGCGCGACATCGCGACCTATGTCGGCTCCGGCGCCCTCGACGTCGGAGTCACTGGCCGCGATCTGCTGATCGACTCCGGCTCCGAGGCGCGCGAGATCGCGAGCCTCGGCTTCGCGGACTCGACGTTCCGCTTCGCCGGGCCCGCGGGACGCTACTCCGAGCTCGCCCAGATCGACGGGCTCCGGGTCGCCACGAGCTACCCCGGCCTCGTCGGCCGTTTCCTTCGCGAGCACGGTGTCGAGGTGACCCTGATCCGCCTCGACGGAGCGGTCGAATCCGCGATCCAGCTCGGTGTGGCCGACGTGATCGCCGACGTCGTCGAGACCGGGACCACGCTGCGCAAGGCGGGCCTGGAGATCTTCGGCCCCGTCATCCTCGACTCCACCGCTGTGCTGGTCTCGGCGGCCGGCGAGCCGGAGGGCATCCCCGTGCTGCTGCGCCGGCTCCAGGGCGTGCTCGTCGCCCGAGAGTACGTGCTGCTCGACTACGACTGCCCCGTCTCGCTCCTCGAGAGCGCCACCGCGACCGCCCCCGGGTTCGAATCGCCGACGGTCTCGCCGCTGCACGACCCCGAGTGGGTCGCCGTCCGGGTGATGGTGCCGCGCGCCGACATGAATCAGGTGATGGATCGCCTGTACGACCTGGGCGCCCGCGCGATCCTGGTCACCTCGATCCACGCCGCGCGCCTGTAGAGGAGGAGCGATGAGTCTCGCCGTCCGCGTCATCCCCTGCCTCGACGTCGCCGCCGGCCGCGTGGTCAAGGGCGTCAATTTCCAGAACCTGCGCGACGCAGGCGATCCTGTGGAGCTCGCGCGCCTGTACGTCGAGCAGGGAGCAGACGAGCTCACCTTCCTCGACGTCACCGCCACGGTCGACGACCGCTCCACCACCTACGACGTCGTCCGGGCGACGGCCGAGCAGGTCTTCGTCCCGCTGACGGTCGGCGGAGGAGTCCGCAGCGCCGACGACGTCTCGCGGCTGCTCGCGCACGGGGCCGACAAGGTCGGCGTCAACTCGGCCGCGCTCGCCCGCCCGGAGCTGCTCGGTGAGATCGCCGACCTCTTCGGAGCCCAGGTGCTGGTGCTGTCGCTCGACGTCAAGCGGAGCGACGCCACCGCCTCCGGCTTCGTCGTCACCACCCACGGCGGTCGCCGCGAGACGGACGTCGATGCTCTGGCCTGGGCGGCGGAGGCCGTCGATCGCGGCGCCGGGGAGCTGCTGGTCAACTCCATCGACGCCGACGGCACGAAGCAGGGCTTCGATCTCGAGCTGATCGCCGCGATGCGTGAGCTGAGCAGCGTGCCGGTGATCGCCTCGGGAGGCGCAGGTGCCGTCGAGCACTTCGCGCCCGCCGTCGAGGCGGGCGCCGACGCCGTGCTCGCCGCCTCCGTCTTCCACAACCGCGAGCTGACGATCGGAGACGTCAAGCGTGCGTTGGCCGAGTCCGGGGTCGAGATCCGATGACGCCCGCGGAGCTCGACGAGGTCCTCGACCGTGCCGCCTTCGACGCGAGCGGACTGCTGCCCGCGATCATCCAGCAGCACGACAGTCGTGAGGTGCTGATGATGGGCTGGATGGACCGCGAGGCCCTCCGCCGCACTCTGACCGAGGGCCGGGTCACCTTCTGGTCCCGGTCTCGGCAGGAGTACTGGCGGAAGGGCGACACCTCCGGCCACGCGCAGTACGTGCGTGGAGCCGCGCTCGACTGCGATGCCGACACGCTGCTCGTGCAGGTGGAGCAGATCGGGGCCGCCTGCCACACGGGGAGGCACGCCTGCTTCGACGTGGATCCGCTCGCCCCGGTCACCGCCCTCGGCCCCGGTTCGGGGGAGTGAGGATGAGCGGCCGGCGGCTGAAGTACTCGGCGATCCTCGCGATCGTCCTGCTGGCCGCGCTCGAGCTGACCGCGTCCACCCAGCCGTGGTTCACACTCACCCTCGCGGCGACTGAGGGCGAAGGCCAGCGGATCGACGTGGCAGGCACGGTCGCGGCTCCGGCGCTCTCGGCCCTCGCCCTGGCCGGCCTGGCCCTCGCCGCGGCTCTGGCGATCGCGGGCCCGGCCTTCCGCGTCGTGCTGGGACTGCTCCAGGTGGTCCTCGGCGGCTCGGTCGTCCTCGCGGCGGCGACCGCGCTGGGCGACCCGGTCCGCGCGGGTGCGTCGCTCGTCACCGACGCGACGGCGATCGCCGGCGAGCAGTCCGTCGCGGCACTGGTCGCCTCGTCCTCGTCGACGGCATGGCCGGTCGTCGCTCTGCTCTGCGGGGTGTCGACGGCCGTGCTCGGTATCGGCGTGCTGGTCACCGTGCGCCGCTGGCCCGGCACTGCGGCGAAGCGGGCTTCGCGGTTCGAGCCGGCCGACGGCTACGGCCAGGGCGCCTCCCGCGTGCAGACGGAGGACGGCGACATCGATCCGGTCCTCTCGTGGGACGAGCTCTCCCGCGGTGATGATCCGACGTCCGCCCGCTGAGGCGTCGGCGTCCCGCCGCCGCGCCACACCCCGGACCGGGTCCGCTGAGCCCGCACGCTAGACTGCTCTGGTCCCGATGCCCCCCAGGAGGAGACCCATGAGCACCGAGCACGACGACGACAATCACGGCCACTCGCCCGCAGCGTGGACGGCCGTCGTCATCATGCTGGCCGGGTTCACTATCGGCACGATCGCGTTCTGGTTCGACGTGCCGCTGGTGGTCTGGCTCTCGGCCGGATTGGTCGTGGTGGGCCTGCTCGTGGGGATCGGCATGGCCAAGGCGGGCTACGGCGTCGACGGCGCGAAGGCCAACCCGAAGGCGCGCGCCTAGGTGCTCGCCGATCTGACCGCCGGAGCCCTCGCCGACGCAGCCCGCCGCCGCGAGAGCGTCCCGCTCGCGACCGTCGAGCGTCGGGCTCTCGCCCAGTCGCCCGCCCTCAACGGGCTGGCGGCCCTGGCCTCGGCCGAACGGGTCAAGATCATCGCCGAGGTTAAGCGCGCCAGCCCGTCGCGCGGGGCACTCGCCGACATCCCCGTCCCCGCCGAGCTGGCCGGGAAATACGAGCTCGGGGGAGCGAGCGCGATCAGCGTCCTCACCGAGGAGCGCCGCTTCAAGGGGTCCCTCGCCGACCTCGAGGCGGTCAGGGGGCGCGTGGCGATCCCTGTGTTGCGCAAGGACTTCATCGCCGAGCCCTATCAGGTGCTCGAAGCCCGAGCCGCAGGCGCCGACCTGGTCCTGCTCATCGTCGCGGCGCTCGAGCAGCCCCTGCTCGCCGAGCTGCACGCGCTGGTGCTCGAGCTGGGGATGACCCCCCTCGTCGAGACCCACTCGGCCGACGAGCTCGAGCGCGCTGCCGATCTCGGTGCGCGCCTCATCGGCGTCAACGCCCGCGACCTCTCCACCTTCCAGCTCGACCGCGACCTCTTCGGTCGCCTCTCCGAGCGCTTCCCCGGCGACGCGGTGAAGGTGGCGGAGTCGGCCGTCCTCTCGGCCGACGACGTCGCCCACTACCGCCGCTCCGGCGCCGATGTCGTCCTCGTGGGCGAGGCGCTCGTCACCGGGGGCGATCCCGTCTCCACCCTCGCCAGTTTCCTGGCCTCCTGATCACCGTTAGGCGGTACCCCATGGCACTCCGGGACGAACTCGGACCCTACTTCGGCGAGTTCGGCGGGCGCTACGTCCCCGAGTCGCTCGTGGAGGCGCTCGACGAACTGAGCGCCGAGTACGAGCGCACGAAGGCGGACCCGGCGTTCGCGGCCGAGCTCGCTGAGCTGCACCGCAGCTACACCGGACGCCCGTCGATCATCACCGAGGTGCCGCGTTTCGCCGAGCACGCGGGCGGAGCCCGGATCATCCTCAAGCGCGAGGACCTCAACCACACCGGCTCGCACAAGATCAACAACGTGCTCGGCCAGGCGCTCCTCACGAAGCGCATCGGCAAGACCCGGGTGATCGCCGAGACCGGCGCGGGCCAGCACGGTGTCGCCACCGCGACGGCCGCCGCGCTCTTCGGGCTCGACTGCGTCGTCTACATGGGCGAGGTCGACACCGAGCGGCAGGCGCTGAACGTAGCCCGGATGCGCCTGCTCGGTGCCGAGGTCATCCCCGTCACCACCGGTTCGCGAACCCTGAAGGACGCGATCAACGACGCGATGCGCGACTGGGTCACCAATGTCGGCACCACCAACTACATCTTCGGCACCGTCGCGGGCCCGCACCCTTTCCCGGCGCTCGTGCGCGACTTCCAGAAGATCATCGGCGAGGAGGCGCGCGAGCAGGTCCTCGAGCTGACCGGATCGCTGCCCACCGCGGTGACGGCCTGTGTCGGCGGCGGCTCGAACGCGATGGGCATCTTCCACGCGTTCCTCGACGACCCGGAGGTGCGCCTCGTCGGGTTCGAGGCCGGCGGAGACGGGATCGAGACCCCGCGCCACGCCGCGACCATCAGCAAGGGCCGACCCGGCGTCCTGCACGGGGCCCGCAGCTTCCTGCTCCAGGACGAGGACGGTCAGACCGTCGAGTCGCACTCGATCTCGGCCGGCCTCGACTACCCGGGGATCGGCCCCGAGCACGCCTGGCTGGCCAGCATCGGCCGCGCCGACTACCGCGCGGTCACCGACTCCGCGGCGATGGACGCGCTGATGCTGCTCAGCCGGACCGAGGGGATCATCCCCGCAATCGAGTCCGCTCACGCTCTGGCCGGCACGCTCGAGCTCGGTCGAGAGCTCGGTCCGGAGGCGACCATCCTGGTGAACCTGTCCGGTCGCGGCGATAAGGACATGACGACGGCCGCCCACTACTTCGGCCTGATGGACCAGGGCGCGGTGCAGTCGTGAGCGGCCGCGGACCGAGCGTCGCCGAGACCGTCCGACGGCGCAACGCCGAGGCGGCGGGAGCGCTGATCGGCTACCTGCCCGTCGGGTTCCCGGACCTGCCCACCAGCATCGACGCCGCGGTGGCGATGGCCGAGAACGGCGTCGACGCGATCGAGCTGGGCCTGCCGTACTCCGATCCGGTGATGGACGGCCCCGTGATCCAGGAGGCGACCCAGGCGGCGATCGCGAACGGCTTCCGTCTGCGCCACGGCTTCGAGGCGGTTCGCGAGATCCGGGCGCGCGTCGACGTGCCGGTTCTGGTGATGACCTACTACAACCCGGTCCTCCAGTACGGCGTCGAGCGTTTCGCGACCGACCTCGCCGAGGCCGGCGGATCCGGACTGATCACTCCCGACCTCATCCCGGACGAGGGCGCCGAGTGGCTCGCCGTCTCGGAGCGGCTCGGGCTCGATCGCGTGTTCCTCGCCGCCCCCTCCTCGACCGATGCGCGCCTGCGCCAGGCCGTCGACTCGAGTCGCGGCTTCGTCTACGCGGTGTCCACCATGGGCATCACCGGCGCCCGTACCGACGTCGACTCGGCCGCGCGCACGCTCGTCGACCGCCTCCGGGCCGCCGGTTCCGAGAGCGCCTGCGTCGGCCTCGGCATCTCGACGGGGGAGCAGGTCGCCGAGATCCTCGCGTACGCCGACGGCGCGATCGTCGGCTCCGCTCTCGTGCGCGCCCTCGCGTCCGGAGGCGTCGCCGCCGTCGCCGACACCTCCCGCGGCCTCGCCGAGGGCACGCGCCTGCGCTCCGGGCGCTGACCCCTCCCGCTACAATCGGGATGCCCACCGGGGCAGCGGCCCAGCCGTGCCCGGGGGACCCCCTCCTTCGAAAGGTCGAGTACCGGTGTCCGTACCGCTGAGCATCCCGAGCCCCCCCGAAGCGTGGAGTCAGTACGACCTCACGATCGGCAACTGGACGCTCGCGATCCACACCTACGCGCTGTGCATCCTCGCGGGGATCATCGTGGCGACGATCATGACCAACCAGCGCCTGAAGCGTCGCGGTGCCGAGCCCTGGGTCGTGCTCGACATCATCATCTGGGCCGTCCCGCTCGGCATCGTCGGCGCGCGCGTCTACCACGTGCTCACGCACCCGGGCGACTACTTCTTCGACGGTGCCGACCCGTGGGAGGTCATCCGCATCTGGAACGGTGGCAATGCGATCTTCGGCGGTCTGATCGGAGGCGCTGTCGGCGCGTTCATCGGCTGCCGCTGGACCGGTGTCCGCTTCTGGACCTTCGCCGACGCTCTCGCGCCAGGCCTGCTCGCCGCTCAGGCGCTCGGCCGGATCGGAAACTGGTTCAACCACGAGCTCTTCGGCCTGCCGACGACCCTGCCGTGGGGTCTCGAGATCGAGACCACCAACCCGGCGTTCCCGGTCGGCCTCCCCGCGGGCACGCTCTTCCACCCCACGTTCCTCTACGAGGTCGTCTGGAACGTCGTCGGGATCGCCGTGATCCTGCTGCTCGAACGCCGCCTCAGGCTGCAGTGGGGCACCGTCTTCGCCGCGTACCTGATCTGGTACGGCGTGGGCCGTGTCTGGTTCGAGTCGATCCGGATCGACCCCAGCGAGTTCTTCTGGGGCATCCGCACGAATGTCTGGGCCGCCCTGCTCGCCGTCGTCATCGGACTCGTGCTGGTCGTCATCCAGAAGCGCGAGCACCCGGGAGCCGAACCCTCGGCGTACCGGCCGGGTCGGGAGTGGACGCCGGCTCCCGCTGGGATAGAATTCGAGGACGTCGAGTCAGACTCCGACGGCACCACCACCCCTGCTTCCGGCACCGACGCCGAGAAGCCGACGGTCTCCCGCACCTGACGGAGGTCGCGGAGACTCCGCGATCGCCCGCCTGGTGCCGGACACCCTCACGACCGCCCCACCGCGGCGCAGCCACGAGCGCTGCCGCGGATCAGCGGACGTGCAGGCACCGCCGGCGGCGCGCGACGCTCGCACCGCGGCAGAACCCCGCGGCCCTCCTGATCGGGGAGCCGTCCCTCCTCCACCTCCGCGGGCCAGCGACGTCCCGATCAGCCATCACCCCCGTGAGGACGGTTCCCATGGCCTCCGCCCAGCCCTCGCCCCAGGTCCCCGTCGTGCCTTTCCTCGGCGCGCCGTCGGCCCGGGGGATGTATGACCCGGCCGCAGAGAAGGACGCGTGCGGTCTCGCGATGGTCGCCACCATGCGCGGCACCGCAGGCCACGACATCATCGACTCCGCGCTCAACGCGCTGCGCAACCTCGAGCACCGCGGTGCCGTCGGCTCCGACGCGGGGACCGGCGACGGTGCCGGCATCGTCACGCAGATCCCCGACGAGTTCCTCCGCGCGGTCGCTCCGGCGGAGCTGCCTCCCGTGGGGCAGTACGCGGTCGGCAACGCCTTCCTGCCCGTCGACCTCTTCGCCCGCGAGCGGGTGAAGACGACGATCGCCGAGATCGCCCGCGAGGAGAGCCTCACGGTGCTCGGCTGGCGGTCCGTGCCTGTGCAGCCCGACGAGATCGGCACCCTCGCCCGGGCCGCGATGCCGGCGATCGAGCAGCTCTACGTCACGAGCGAGCTGACGGACGAGAACGGGGTGCCGCTGGCCGCCGTCCGCCTGGACCGCCTGACCTTCCGCCTCCGCAAGCGCGTCGAGCGCGAGCTCGAGGTGTACTTCATGTCGCTGTCGAGCCGCACGCTCGTCTACAAGGGCATGGTGACGACGCTGCAGCTGGAGCCGTTCTACCCCGATCTCTCCGACGAGCGCTTCGCCTCGAAGCTCGCGGTCGTGCACTCGCGCTACTCGACCAACACCTTCCCGTCCTGGCCGCTCGCCCAGCCGTTCCGGATGATCGCCCACAACGGCGAGATCAACACCGTGCAGGGCAACCGCAACTGGATGCGCGCCCGCCAATCGCAGTTGAAGAGCCGTGAGCTGGGCGACCTCGCGCCGCTGCTCCCGATCGTCTCGCCCGGCCGCAGCGACTCCGCGTCGTTCGACGAGACCGTCGAGCTGCTCAACCTGGCCGGCCGCTCGCTCCCGCACGCGGTGATGATGATGGTTCCCGAGGCCTGGGAGAACCAGGGCGGAGCGCTCGACGCCAAGCGCCGCGCGTTCTACGAGTACCACTCGATGCTCATGGAGCCGTGGGACGGTCCTGCTGCGATCGGATTCACCGACGGCGTGCTCGTGGGTGCCACGCTCGACCGCAACGGGCTCCGCCCGGGCCGCTACGTCGTCACCGACGACGGACTCGTCGTCCTCGCGAGCGAGATCGGCGTGCTCGACATCGACCCGGCGAAGGTGGTCCGCAAGGGACGCCTCCAGCCCGGCCGCATGTTCCTGGTCGACACCGAGCAGGGTCGCATCGTCGAGGACGAGGAGATCAAGGGGCAGCTCGCCGAGTCCGGTCCGTTCGAGGAGTGGCTCGAGAACGGCCGCATCAACCTCAAGGACCTGCCGGAGCGCGAGCACATCGTGCACACGCCCGCCTCGGTCAACCGCCGCCAGCGCACCTTCGGCTACACGGAGGAGGAGGTCCGCGTCCTGCTGCTGCCGATGGCCCGCGCGGGCGCAGAGCCGCTCGGCGCCATGGGGTCGGACACCCCGGTGGCGGTGCTCTCCCAGCGCCCCCGCCTCCTGTTCGACTATTTCACCCAGGCGTTCGCGCAGGTCACCAACCCGCCGCTCGACTCGATCCGCGAGGAGGTCGTCACATCGCTCCGCCTCGGTCTCGGCCCGGAGCGCAACCTGCTCTCGGCCGGAGCCGAGCACGCGCGCCAGGTGGTGCTCGACTTCCCGGTGATCGACAACGACGAGCTGGCGAAGATCCAGCACATCGCTCCGCGCCCGCTGAGCCACATCACCACGACGATCCGCGGCCTCTACCGCGTCGACGCGGGCCCCCGCGCGATGCAGGAGCGGATCGACGCGATGTGCGACGAGGCCGACGAGGCGATCGCCGCCGGAGCACAGTTCCTCGTGCTGTCGGACCGCGACTCGACCAAGGACCTCGCGCCCATCCCCTCGCTGCTGATGCTCGCGGCCGTGCACCACCACCTCATCCGCACCGAGAACCGGATGCGCGTGGGGCTCGTGGTGGAGGCCGGCGACGTCCGCGAGGTGCACCACGTCGCCACCCTGATCGGCTACGGCGCCTCCGCGGTGAACCCCTACCTCGCGATGGAGACGTGCGAGCAGTTGGTGCGCAGTGGCATGATCTCGGACCTCTCTCCCGAGAAGGCCGTCAAGAATGTGATCAAGGCACTCGGCAAGGGCGTGCTCAAGATCATGTCGAAGATGGGCATCTCGACCGTGTCGAGCTACGCCGGAGCGCAGACGTTCGAGGCCGTGGGTCTCAGCCAGGAGTTCGTCGACCAGTACTTCACCGGGACGGTCTCGAAGCTCGGCGGCATCGGGATGGACGTCGTCGCCGAGGAGAACGCCGCGCGCCATCGCGCTGCCTACCCGGAGGATGGCGCCGTGGTCGCGCACGAGCGTCTCGCGGTCGGCGGCGAGTACCAGTGGCGCCGCGACGGCGCACCGCACCTGTTCAACCCGGACACGGTGTTCCGTCTGCAGCACTCCACGCGGAACCGTCGTTACGACATCTTCCGTGAGTACACCTCGATGATCGACGACCAGTCCAGCGCGCTGATGACCCTCCGCGGCATGTTCGCGCTCGACACCGCTGGACGCACGCCGATCCCGATCGACGAGGTCGAGCCGGTCGAGGCGATCGTCAAGCGCTTCTCCACGGGAGCGATGAGCTACGGCTCCATCTCGCCCGAGGCCCACGAGACTCTTGCGATCGCGATGAACCGCCTCGGCGCCAAGTCGAACACCGGCGAGGGCGGAGAGGACACGGAGCGGCTGCTCGACCCCGAGCGCCGGTCCGCGATCAAGCAGGTCGCCTCGGGGCGCTTCGGAGTCACGAGCATGTACCTGACCCACGCCGACGACATCCAGATCAAGCTCGCCCAGGGCGCCAAACCCGGCGAGGGCGGTCAGCTGCCGCCGACGAAGGTGTACCCGTGGATCGCCCGCACCCGCCATGCGACTGCGGGAGTCGGACTGATCTCGCCGCCCCCGCACCACGACATCTACTCGATCGAGGACCTCAAGCAGCTGATCTTCGACCTCAAGCGCGCGAACCCCTCGGCCCGCATCCACGCCAAGCTGGTCAGCCAGTCGGGTATCGGAGCGGTCGCCGCGGGCACCGCGAAGGCTCTGGCCGACGTCATCCTCGTCTCGGGTCACGACGGCGGAACGGGCGCGAGCCCCGTCAACTCTCTCAAGCACGCGGGCACGCCGTGGGAGCTCGGGCTGGCCGAGACCCAGCAGACCCTCATGCTCAACGGCATGCGCGACCGCGTGGTCGTGCAGGTCGACGGCCAGATGAAGACCGGCCGCGACGTCGTCATCGGGGCGCTGCTGGGTGCGGAGGAGTTCGGCTTCGCCACCGCTCCGCTGATCGTCGAGGGCTGCATCATGATGCGGGTCTGCCACCTCGACACCTGCCCGGTCGGAGTCGCGACGCAGAACCCGGAGCTGCGCAAGCGCTTCACCGGCAAGCCCGAGTTCGTCGTCAACTTCTTCGAGTTCATCGCCCAGGAGGTGCGCGAGTACCTCGCTCAGCTCGGCTACCGCAGCCTCGACGAGATCGTCGGCCGCCGCGAGCTGCTCGACGTGAACCGCGCCGTCGAGCACTGGAAGGCGAGTGGACTCGACCTGACACCGATCCTCGTCGGCCCCGATTTCTCCGAGGAGGAGCCCCGCCGCAACGCCCGGCAGCAGAAGCACGAGCTCGAGCACCACTTCGACAACGAGCTCATCCGTCTCGCCGCGAACGTCCTCGACCACCGCGGCACCGTCTCCATCGAGCGCGAGATCAAGAACACCGAGCGCGCGGTCGGCACGATGCTCGGCCACGAGGTCACCGTCCGCTATGGCGAGAACGGCCTGCCGGCCGACTCCATCGTCGTCTCGCTGCACGGGTCGGCTGGGCAGTCGTTCGGAGCCTTCCTGCCGGCCGGCATCACGCTGCGCCTCGAGGGGGACTCCAACGACTACGTGGGCAAGGGGCTCTCGGGCGGCCAGATCGTGGTGCGGCCCGACCGTCGCAGCACGTTCGACGCCTCCGCGAACGTCATCGCCGGCAATGTCATCGGCTACGGCGCGACGCAGGGCACGATGTTCCTGCGCGGCATGGTCGGCGAGCGCTTCCTGGTCCGTAACTCCGGCGCGACGGCCGTCGTGGAGGGTGTGGGCGACCATGCGCTCGAGTACATGACCGGCGGCCTCGCGGTGATCCTCGGCGAGACGGGGCGCAACCTCGGCGCGGGGATGTCGGGTGGGACCGCTTACATCCACGGCCTGCGTCGTGAGCTCGTCAACCGCGAGGCGCTCGCGTCCGGCGAGCTCACGCTCTCCGAGCTCGGCAGCGCCGACGTGGAGATCCTGCGCGACCTGCTCGAGCGGCACGTGGTCGAGACCGGGTCGCTCCTGGCTCAGGGGATGCTCGACGACATCGACGGAACCGTCTCGCGTTTCGTCAAGGTACTGCCCCGCGACTTCGCTGCGGTGCTCGCGACGCGTGCATCGGCGGCGAAGGAGGGGCTCGATCCTGACGGCGACGTCGTCTGGGGACGGATTCTGGAGGTGACCGGTGGCTGATCCCAAGGGGTTCCTGAAGGTGCAGGACCGGGAGCTGCCCCAGCGGCGTCCCGTGTCCGTTCGCCTGATGGACTGGAAAGAGGTCTACGAGCAGGGCGACTCCGCTGTGCTGCGCCGGCAGGCGGGACGCTGCATGGACTGCGGCATCCCGTTTTGCCACAAGGGCTGCCCGCTCGGGAACCTGATTCCCGAGTGGAACGACCTGATGTGGCGCGGCGAGGGCCGCCAGGCCATCGAGCGCCTGCACGCGACGAACAACTTCCCGGAGTTCACGGGTCGGCTCTGCCCGGCTCCGTGCGAGTCGTCGTGCGTGCTCGGCATCAATCAGCCGGCCGTCACGATCAAGCAGATCGAGGTCTCGATCATCGATCAGGCCTTCGGCAACGATTGGGTCCAGCCGCACCCGCCCGAACGCCTCACCGGGAAGACCGTGGCCGTCGTCGGCTCCGGCCCCGCAGGGCTTGCGGCCGCGCAGCAGTTGACCCGCGCCGGGCACACCGTCGCCGTCTACGAGCGTGACGACCGCATCGGCGGGCTCCTGCGCTACGGCATCCCGGACTTCAAGATGGAGAAGAAGCACCTCGAGTTGCGTCTGAACCAGATGAAGGCGGAGGGGACCCGGTTCCGCGCCGGTGTCGACATCGGCAAGGACATCACCTGGGACGACCTGCGTGCGCGCTACGACGCCGTCGTGATCGCTACGGGCGCCCTGGTGCCGCGCGATCTGCCCATCCCGGGCCGCGACCTCGCGGGGGTGCACTTCGCCATGGAGTACCTCGTGCAGTCCAACCATGCGATCGCGGGCGACCGCGTCTTCGAGCAGATCTCGGCCGAGGGCAAGCACGTCGTTGTCCTGGGCGGAGGCGACACCGGTGCCGACTGCATCGGCACCGCGCACCGCCAGAAGGCCGCCTCGGTCACGAACCTCGCGATCGGTCAGCAGCCCCCCTCGCGCCGTCCCGACAGCCAGCCCTGGCCGATGGATCCGACGGTCTTCGAGGTCTCGAGCGCGCACGAGGAGGGCGGGGAGCGAGTCTTCCTGGCCTCCACGGTGGAGTTCCTCGCGAACGAGGTCGGCGAGGTCCGCGCCGTTCGCGTGGCCGAGACCGAGTATCTCGATGGACGCCGCGTCCCCAAGGCGGGAACCGAGCGCGAGATCCCGGCCGACCTGGTGCTCCTGGCGCTGGGCTTCACCGGACCGGAGTCGGACCACCTCGGCAGCCAGCTCGAGGTGCCCTTCACCGAGCGCGGCAACGTCGCGCGCGGCGAGGCCTTCGAGACGAGCGTTCCCGGCGTGTTCGTGGCCGGCGACGCCGGTCGAGGGCAGTCCCTGATCGTCTGGGCGATCGCGGAGGGCCGCTCCGTGGCCGCCGAGGTCGACCGCTACCTGGAGGGCACCACTCAGCTGCCCGCGCCGGTGCGCCCTGGCGACCGCGGCTTCACGCTCTAGCCACGCGGACGCGGTAGTCTCGCCCCGCCAGCAATCAGCTCACCCTCCCCGCTAACGACGCGCCCCCGAGCGCAGAACAACGGAGCACCCCCTCAATGAGACGAGCGAAAATCGTCGCCACCCTCGGCCCGGCAACGTCGTCGTACGAGACCATTCGTGCGATCATCGACGCCGGTGTGGACGTGGCCCGCATGAACCTCAGCCACGGCAGTTACGACGTCCACGAGGGCGTCTACCGCACGGTGCGCAAGGCGGCGGACGACGCCGGTCGCGCGGTCGCTGTCCTGGTCGACCTGCAGGGTCCCAAGATCCGCCTCGGCAAGTTCGAGGGCGGGCCGTACGCCCTCGCCGAGGGCGACGTCTTCACCATCACCACCGAGGACGTCCTCGGCACCAAGGAGCTGTCGGGCACCACGTTCAAGGGCCTCCCGGACGACGTGAACCCGGGCGACATGCTGCTCATCGACGACGGCAAGGTCGCTGTCCGCGTCACCTCCGTCGAGGGCCAGCGCGTGGTCACCGAGGTCGTCGTGCCCGGCAACGTCTCGAACAACAAGGGCATCAACCTGCCCGGAGTCGCGGTCAACGTCCCCGCCCTCTCGCAGAAGGACGAGGACGACCTCCGCTGGGCGATCCGCCTCGGCGCCGACATCATCGCGCTCTCGTTCGTGCGCAACGCGAGCGACATCACGCGCGTGCACGAGATCATGGCGGAGGAGGGCCGCAAGGCTCCGGTCATCGCCAAGATCGAGAAGCCGCAGGCGGTCGACAACCTGCAGGAGATCATCGACGTCTTCGACGGCATCATGGTCGCCCGCGGCGACCTCGGTGTCGAACTGCCCCTCGAGGCGGTGCCGATCGTGCAGAAGCACGCGGTGGAGCTCGCCCGTCGCTGGGCGAAGCCGGTCATCGTCGCGACGCAGATGCTCGAGTCGATGATCGAGAGCCCGCGCCCCACGCGCGCCGAGGCCTCCGACGTCGCGAACGCCATCCTCGACGGCGCCGATGCCGTGATGCTCTCGGGCGAGACCAGCGTCGGGGCCTGGCCGGTCGTCACCGTCCAGACCATGGCCCGCATCGTCGAGTCCACCGAGGAGCACGGCCTCGAGCGCATCCCTCCGCTCGGCAGCAAGCCTCGCACCCAGGGCGGATCGGTCACGCTGGCCGCCGCCGAGGTCGCCGAGTTCGTCGAGGCCAAATTCCTCTGCGTCTTCACGGAGTCCGGCGATTCCGTGCGCCGCATGACGCGCCTGCGCCACGGCATCCCGATCATCGGTTTCACTCCGGAGCCGGCTGTCCGTCGCCGGATGGCTCTGAACTGGGGAGTGCAATCGTTCGTCACCCCGCGGGTGAACCACACCGACGCGATGTTCGCCCAGGTCGACGCGGTCCTGCTCCGCGAGGGCCTCGCCGAACCCGGCGAGACCGTCGTCGTCGTCTCCGGATCGCCCCCCGGGCGCGCAGGCACCACCAACGACATGCGGGTGCACATCGTCGGCTCTTCGAGCTCAGCCGACAAGGTCGAGAACTGGGACCACTGAGTCCAACACCCCGGAGGGTCCGGTCGCCTCGGCGGCCGGGCCCTCCGTCGTCCGCGGGAGCGCGGTGACGAGCCGGCCCTCCTCAGCCGGATACGGTGGTCGGATGCGACTCGGCGTACTCGACATCGGCTCCAACACGGTCCACCTGCTCCTCGTCGACGCGCATCCCGGAGCCCGCCCGGTGCCCTACCGCTCGCACAAGCGCAGCCTCGCGCTCGTCGCCCACCTGGATACGGCCGGCGACATCACCGAGCAGGGCCAGCGCGAGCTGATCTCGTTCGTCGCCGAGGCCGCCGAGGTCGCCCGCGAGCACCGCGCGGAGGACCTGCTCGCCTTCGCCACCTCCGCGGTCCGGGAGGCCGGGAACGGCGCGGCGGTCCTCGAGCGGGTGCGCGCCGAGACCGGGGTTCACCTGCAGGAGCTCGGCGGGGAGGCGGAGGCGTCGGCCACGTTCCTCGCCGTGCGCCGCTGGTTCGGCTGGGGGGCGGGCTCGATACTCGGGCTCGACATCGGCGGGGGTTCGTTCGAGCTGGCGAGGGGGGTCGACGAAGTGCCCGAGCTCGCAGTCTCGGTGCCGCTGGGTGCTGGGCGCGTGACCCGCGACCTGCTGGTCGGCGATCCCGCCTCCGCCACCAGCGTCAAGGCAGCTCGCCGTCACGCCCGCGAGCTGCTCGCGGAGCCGGTGCGCGCCTTCCTCTCCCTCGGCCGTCCCGACCTCGTCGCGGGCACCTCCAAGACCTTCCGCTCGCTCGCGCGGATCACAGGTGCTGCACCGAGTGCAGCGGGACCGCTGGTGCGCCGGGAGCTGCACCTGGTCGACCTGCGCCTGTGGTCCTCGCGGCTCGCCGCCATCAGCGCCGCCGACCGGTCGGCCCTACCGGGCGTCTCGGCCCTGCGGGCGCCACAGCTGCTCGCCGGTGCGCTGGTGGCCGAGGCGGCGATGGACGCCCTCGGCGTCGAGACGCTGGTGATCTGCCCGTGGGCGACCCGCGAGGGGCTGATCATCCGGCGCTTCGAACTGCTCGACGCGCAGATCCAGCGCGAGGAGCGTCAGACCAGCGCGATGCTGTAGGAGAGGGAACGCTGCTCGCCGGCGCCCAGGACGAGCTGCCGCGGCTTGTCGACGATGTCGCCGTCCCAGCCCTCCGGCGTCGGCACGCCGCGCCAGGGCTCGAGGCAGACGAAGGGGGCGCCGACCGGCTTCCACACGCCCACCACATCGAAGTCGCCCGTGTCGACCTCGACCGAGCGAGCGGCTCCCTCGGCCTCGAGACGGAGCGAGCGGCGGCGCGACTCGTCGAAGATCATGACGCCCTGCTCGAAGTGCGTGTCGTCGACCCTCAGCGCACCGTTCTCGAGCGGCGCCGGGTGACGCTGCTCCAGCAGCAGGTTCTCCGGCGCGCGACGGAACCCCTCCGGCTCGGGCTGCGCGAAGCGGATGCGGTGCTCGCCGCGTGCCGCCGGCAGCGGCAGCGCGAAGGCCGGGTGGTTGCCCACCGACACTCCGAGCGGGCCCGCGCCGCGGTTCTCGACGGTCTGAGTGATCCGCACGGTCGCACCGGTGACGGCGTACGCGATCAGGAGAGTCCAGTCGAAGGGGAACACCGCACGGGTGTCCTGGTCGCTCCGCAGACGGAAGACGGCCTCGTCGGCCGAGACTCCCGCGAGCTCGAAGACCCGATCGCGAGCGATGCCGTGCTGGCCCATCGGGTAGTCGAGCCCCTCGTGGTGGAGCGTGTCGTTCGGCAGCCGGCCGATGATCGGGAACAGCACCGGGGCGTGGCGGCGCCACTCTGGGCCGGCCTGCCAGAGGTACTCACGGCCCTCGCCGTCCCGGAGGGACGTCATCTCGGCACCGGCTGTCGTCAGCGCGATGCGCAGGCTCTCGCTGCCGACGGTGAGAACGGTGGGCTCGGGGGAGTCGCTGCTGCTCATGCTCCGATTCTGCCCGTCACCCGGATCGCGCGGGCGCTCGGCGAGCGTGTCGGGGGTGCGTGGCACGATGGTGCGATGCCCTCCGAGACGCCCTCTGCTCCGTGGCGTGCCCGCGTCGCCGAGCTCAGCGGCTCCCTCGAGGGCGAGGCCGCTCCGGTGCTGACGCCGATCGGCCTGCAGTTCGAGCTGCGGCGGCTGGTGCGTCGCGCCGACGATCCGTGGCGGGCCCCTGCGAGCGAGCGCATCAGCGCGAAGGGCTATGACCCCGACGAGCGGCGGGAGTACCGGCTCGCGACGCGCCCGGTGGTGCGGGGGAGGGGCGGGGCGTGGAACCGCAGCACGCTCACCTGGAAGTCGCTGAACTTCCAGACCCACCGGCTCGCGCTCGATCCCGAGCATCAGCGCTGGTTCGCCGAATTCGCAGCGCTGCACCGCGCCACCCGGACCGTCCACCTCGGCCAGGATCCGGACTGGATCCACCTCGACGACTACGAGAGCCCGCTGCTCTGGCAGCTGCTCGAGCACGCCCACGCGGCCGCGATCCCCCTCCTTGCACCCGAGAAGGGCACCGTCCGGCTCGCGGGCGACGCCCGCCTCGCGATGACCGTGTCCGAGGAGGAGGGCGCGCTGCACCTGCGGCCCGTCCTGCGGATCGACGGCGCCGAGCATCCGCTCGAGTCCGCTCGCCCGATCGCCCGGCACGGGATCTACGCCGTCACGTCGGACGATCCCTCGTCGCTCGTGCTGGCACCGGCTCCCCTGCCCTTCGGCGACGAGGAGCTGAGGCTGCTCGATCACCCCGGCAGCACGGTGGTGCCCGCGCACGACGTCGTCGAGTTCGTCCGCGAGCACCTTCCCGCGCTGCGAAGCCGGGTGGCGCTGCGCGACGAAGGGGTGGCGCCCGCGCTCGACCAGCCCGAGCCGCCCCGACTGGTGTGCACCGTCTCGTTCGAGCCCCGGCGGGACGTGCGGGTCGACTGGCACTGGCGGCGATCCCCCGATCGCGCCGGCGAGATCGACGGCACCGCCGACGCGGCCCACGAGCGCGCCGTCCTGCTCAGGGCGCGCTCTGTGCTCGCCGAGGCCGGGTCCGCGCTCGTCCCGGAGCCGGGGTCGAGCGCCGTCCTGCGGGGAGCCGAGGCCGCGGTGTTCGTGGTCGAGCAGCTGCCGGTGCTCGAGGGTGTCGGCGGAGTGCGGGTGGAGCGCGAGGGCGTGGCTCCCGACTACCGCCTCCTGAACGGACCGCTCACGATGACCGTCACGGCTGTGGACACCGAGAGCGCCGACTGGTTCGACCTCGGGGTGGTCGTCACGATCGGCGACGCGACCGTGCCCTTCCTCCCTCTGTTCCGAGCCCTGTCGTCCGGCGGCGACCGCATCCGCCTCGTCGACCACTCCTACCTCTCGCTCGCCCACCCCGGCCTCGACCGCCTGCGCGAGCTGCTGACCCGCGCCGACGAGCTCGGCGAGTGGGAGACGGGCCCCCGGCTCGGCCGTCACCAGACCGCGCTCTGGAACGAGCTGGAGGAGCTGGCCGACGAGAGCATCGCCTCCGACGCGTGGCGTGATGTTCTCGCGTCCGCGCTGGCGGCGGGCTCGCCGACCGAGGTGGAGCCGCCGGCAGGTCTCCGCACCGGCCTTCGGCCCTATCAGCGCGTGGGGTACGCCTGGCTGGTGCACCGCCTCCGCAGCGGTCTGGGCGGGATCCTCGCCGACGACATGGGCCTGGGCAAGACCCTGCAGGCGCTGGCGATGATGCTCGAGGCGGTCGAGGAGGCGCGTCGCACGGGGGAGCGCCGCGCGCCGTTCCTGGTCGTGGCGCCGACGTCGGTCGTGCCGGGTTGGCGCTCGGAGGCCGAGCGCTTCGCGCCGAGCCTGCGAGTGCACATCGTCCGCAGCTCCCGCGAGGGCTCGCTCGAGGCCGTGCCGGCCGACGCCGACGTGGTGCTCACCAGCTACGCCGTTCTCCGGCTCGGCGGCGAGCGGTGGGCATCGCGGACATGGTCGGCTCTCATCCTCGACGAGGCCCAGTTCGTGAAGAACCCCGCCTCAGAGACGCATCGCGCCGCTCGCGGAGTCGGGGCGCCCGTCACCCTCGCTCTCACCGGCACCCCGCTCGAGAACTCCCTCGACGAACTCTGGGCGGTGGTGGCGCTGGTGGCGCCCGGTCTGCTCCCGCCGCTGCGACGGTTCCGCGAGGAGTACACCCGGCCGATCCTGCACGCGGAGGCGCCGGTCGGCATCGCCTCGCCCGATCTCTCCGAGGGTCGCACCGTCGCCCACACCGAGGGAGCGCGCCGCCGGGTCGAACGTCTGCGCCGACGACTCCGCCCGTTCCTCCTCCGTCGCACCAAGGAGGCGGTGGCGCCGGAGCTGCCGGAGAAGCAGGAGCAGACCGTCGAGGTCGTGCTCGCCCCGAGCCATCGGGTGCTCTACGACGGCTACCTCCAGCGCGAGCGGCGCAAGCTGCTGGGCCTCGTCGACGACCTCGACCGTCAGCGCTTCACCGTGTTCCGCTCGCTCACACTGCTGCGCCTGCTGGCGCTCGACGCCTCCCTCATCGACCCGGCGTACCGGCACGTGCCGTCCGCCAAGCTCGAGGCGCTGGTCGAGCAGCTCGGTGACGTCCTCGCCGAGGGACGGCGAGCGCTCGTCTTCAGCACGTTCACCTCCTACCTCGAGCGGGCGGGGGAGCGGCTGCGGGCGAGCGGGATCCCGTTCGTCCAGCTCGACGGATCGACGCGGGATCGGGTCGGGGTGATCGACGAGTTCCGCTCCGGAGCGGCACCCGTCTTCCTGATCAGCCTCAAGGCCGGCGGCACGGGCCTGACCCTCACCGAGGCCGATCACGTCTTCATCCTCGATCCGTGGTGGAACCCCGCGGCCGAGGCCCAGGCGGTCGACAGGGCCCACCGCATCGGTCAGGAGCGGCGGGTCAACGTGTACCGCCTCATCGCTCAGGACACGATCGAGGAGAAGATCGTTCGGCTCCAGGAGCGCAAGGGCCGGCTGAGCGCGGCGGTCCTCGACGAGGGTGAGCTCTTCGCCCGGACGCTGACCGCAGGCGACCTGCGGGAGCTCCTCGCCGAGTGACGACCCCTCCGACGGATCGCCAGCCGCGACCCAGCCTCCGAGCGCACACTGAGCGGATGAGCCGCCGCCGACCCCGTCCCCGCGCCGACTGGGTCGTCGCCCTCGAGACGGGGGAGGACGCGGGCCTCTTCGGACCGGGGAGTGCGGTGTGGGCAGTCAACGGCGGCCTGCCCACGATGGTCGCAGGGGTGCGCGCTCTGCTGATGCAGACCCTGCACGCCGGTGCGATGGCCGGTGTCCACGACCACTCCCGCTACCGCGAGGATCCGATGGGCCGCCTCGACAACACCGTGCGCTGGGTGCTGACGACGAGCTTCGGCGACACGACCGCCGCGCGTGACGCCGCCGGCTGGGTCACGGGCGTCCATGAGCGGATCGTCGGCTCCTACGACGACGCCGACGGTCACGAGCGCTCCTACTCCGCCCAGGACCCGCGGCTGCTGCTCTGGGTGCACGACGCCTTCACCGAGGCGTTCCTCGGGGCGCACAAGATCTGGGGAGGCGCGATCCCGGGCGGACCGGATGCCTACGTCCGCGAATGGGCGGCCTCGGGACGTCTGCTCGGCGTCGAGCACCCGCCCGAGACCGAGGCGGAGCTGCGGGCCCAGCTGGCCGGCTTCGCGGGCGAGCTGAAGCCCGATGAGCGGGTTCGCGAGGCGGTCGGCTTCCTCCGTGACATCCGGCTGCCCGGCGAGGCGGGCGTGGTCTATCCGTTGCTCTTCGCCGGCGCTGTCGCCTCGCTCACCCCCGAGGTGCGGCGCCTGCTCGGTCTGCGGCGGCCGTGGTGGCCGGCGATCACGGCCACTCGTCTCCTCTTCGTGGTCCTGCGGCGTCACCTCGGTCGCGTCCTGCCGAGCGAGCGGGCGGCCCTCGACCGCATCGCCGGTCTGGAGCAGACGGCCGCTCGCAGCTCCTGAGCGGCCGTTCTCGAACACCTGTCCGGGAAGTGGTATGCTTCCGTCGATGACTTCCGCTCGCCTCGCCTCCATGCACGCGGCGGAGTCCCCCTCGTCACCGGGATCCGCCGATCCGCGTGCCCGCCGCACCCGGCGACGCGTGTTCGACGCAGTCGAGCGCATCGTCATGCAGAGCGACGGGGATCGGGCAGAAGGCATCGCGGTGAGCGACATCGTCCGCGAGGCCGGCATCAGCCGCAGCTCGTTCTACGCGCACTTCGACGACGCGGCGGGAGTCGCCTCCGCCCTGCTCCGCGAGGACCTGGTGGTCGCCGACGTGACCGAGTCCGATTCCGCCGACCGCACGGGCGCCGACGCTCTGCAGCGCGGATACTCCCGTCTGGTCGAGCGCCTGGTCGACCGCCACGCCTTCCACGCCCGACTGCGCGCCCGTTCCTCTGCCCGCGTCGCCTCCGACGACGCCGTGCTCGGCACCGCCCTCGCCCTGCACCGCGAGGTGCTCGGCCGGGTCGACGTCCCCGCCGAGGTCGACACCGACCTCACCGCGACCTTCGCCGCGGGAGGGGTGCTCGCCGTAGCGGGAGCCTGGCTCGCCGGCTCGCTCGACGGCACCGACGAGGAGATCGTCGACCACCTGGTGGCGCTCCTCCCGCCCTGGCTCGCCGAAGCGCCGCTGCGGCCCCCTGCTTCCCCACTCCCCCCACGCCCCACGATGAAAGGCACGACATGATGACATTCGAGGTCGGCGAGACCCTGGTCTACCCCCACCACGGAGCGGTGACGATCACGGGACTCGAGAAGCGCTCGGTCAAAGGCGTCGAGAAGACGTTCATGACGATGAACGTGCACACCAGCGAGCTCACCATCACCCTCCCCGTCGAGAACGCCGAGCTCGTCGGCGTGCGCGAGATCATCGACGACGCGGGCGTTCAGGCCGTCTACGACGTCCTGCGCAGCGATGTTGCCGAGGAGGCCAGCAACTGGTCGCGCCGCTTCAAGGCCAATCAGGAGAAGATGGCCAGCGGCAGCGTCTACCGCGTCAGCGAGGTCGTCCGCGACCTATGGCGCCGCGAGCAGGCCGGCGGGGTCTCGGCCGGTGAGAAGCGCATGCTCCTCAAGGCCCGTCAGATCCTCGTGTCCGAGCTCTCGCTCGCTCTCAAGGGCACCGACGAGGAGGCCTCGGCCACGCTCGACGAGGTCCTCGCCTCGGCGATCTGACCTCCCGTGGCGGCAGGTCGGCTCATTCGGGCCGGCACGCCGCGATGATCCTCTCGGCCACCTCCTCCGGAGTCGCCGAGCCGTCGATGCGCACGAGCAGGCCCCGCTCGGTGTAGACCTGCTCGAGCGGGGCGGTCTCACGCTCGTAGACGGCGATCCGGGTGCGGACGACCTCGGGATCGTCGTCGGCCCTGCCCTGGTCCGCCGCGCGGGTGTGCAGGCGTGAGAGGACCACCTCGGGATCGGCGCTCAGCATCACGACACAGGAGAGTTCGGCTCCGCGCTCCCGCAACATCCGCTCGAGCTCGTCCACCTGCGCGAGTGTGCGCGGGTAGCCGTCGAGGATGAAGCCCTCGTGCGCGTCCGGTTCGTCGAGCCGCTCCGCGACCAGGGTGTTCGTCACCTCATCGGGGACGTACTCGCCGGCCTCGACCAGAGAGCGCAGACGCCGGCCCAGCTCCGTGCCGTCGGCCACGTGCGCGCGGAACAGCTCGCCCGTCGAGATCGCCGGCACGCCCAGGTCGCGGGCCAGGATCGTCGCCTGGGTGCCCTTGCCCACGCCGGGCGGGCCCATCATGATGACGCGCATCGCTCGTCCTCCTCGGTGTCGTCAGGTGATCGTAACGGTGCTCGGCGGTGAGGCCGGTGACGGCGGCGCCCGTAGGCTGGTCGGACGAGGCGAGGAGGGACGATGCCCGGAGCCGAGCAGGCCGCCCTCGACCTGGCGTCGCTGCTGAGCGAGGTCTCGGCCGAGCTGTCGGCCCGAGGGGTCGCGGATCAGGCTCTCGCCGAGCTGCGTACCCCGCGCCCCGTCCTCGGTTTCCGGAGGAAGCCCGTGATGGCACCGGTCGCCCGCGCCTGGCGCCTCGGAGTCGTGCTGCTGGGGCACGACGGCGAGCTCGCCGCGACGGGCTCGGTCACTCGGGCCGTCGCTCCGCTGCACGCCAACAACCAGTCGGAGTCGCAGGAGGCGCGCCGCGAGATCCGGCGCGCAGCGTTCGACGGACCGTTCCGCGAGGGCGAGATCGTGAACTACGGTTGGCGTCGCCTCGCGACCGACGCGGCCGCGCTCGAGCGCGGCCAGGAGCCGTTGGTGCTGCGAGGCGGTGACGTGCTCGTGCGCTGGGCAGCGGGTTTAGGCGATCAGGGCCTGATGCCCCTGCGCCGCTACCTCGCCGACCGACTCGACCTGCTCGACGCCGACTAGCTCCGGGTCACTCCTCCTCGTCGACCGGGTGGAACCACGGCGGGTACACGGCGACCCTCGGCGAGGCGTCGACGCTCTCGAACAGTGCCTTGACCCGCTTCCGCGCGGCGACCGAGGCGACTCCGACCGTCGCTATGCCGTCGAGCGGGAAGCGCTCGGGGACCAGGGCCTCGGCACTGCGCAGCGCCGGCTCGTCGACGAGCAGTCGCGCGAACGTGCGGACGAGCGCGTCGCCCTCCGTGAATCGGGTGAGCACGTGGGAGGCGTCGCCGTCGCTCAGCACGGGGGCGGAGGCGAGCGATCCCACGAGGACCACGAACTGCGAGGCCGTCGTGCCCTGAGCGCTCGGCGACCAGTGCGGCGCGACGCGCTCTCCGCGCAGATCGGCCCAGAGGGCGGCATCGGGGGAAAGGAAGAAGGGGACGAATCCCGCGACGCTCACGCCGTCCTTGACCTGCACGGCACGGCGGTGCTCGCGAGTGGTCGGTGCACTGACGTCGACGGCGGGACGGGAGTCGAGCAGCTCATCGGCGAGGATGGCGCCGGCGGCGACGATCGCCTCGAGGTTGTCGAGGTGGGTCACGTGGTAGATCCGCTGGGCCGCGATGTCGACCTTCGGCAGGGGCTTCTCACGCGCCGTTCCGCGGGCCGCGGCACGCGCGGTCGCCGCTCGGGACGTGCCGGGCACGCGGGCGGGTGCGCGAGTGGCGCGGCCGACGGGCTCGGGGAGCTTGGCGGGGGAGCAGACGTCGCAGAGCGCGATGTCGAGGCCGTGGATGCATTCGGTGGGCACTCTGGAATCCTTCTGCGGGCGGTCTCGGGGGTCCGGCGCAAGGACGACGTTACGCGACCTCGGCGATCGAGCGGCTCGGCGGCGGCGATCAGCGGGCGCGCGACGCCCGGCCGGGCGTCTCCCGGGAAGCGGGCGCGGGGCTTCGGCCGACGCGTAGCGTGAACAGCATGAAGCGCGTACGGCCCGCCGAGGGCCAGGAATCCGTCTGGGACTATCCGCGACCGCCGAGGGTCGAGACGACCCCCGAGCACGTCGTCGTCCGGCTGGGCGGCGTCGTCGTCGCCGAGACCCGGGCGTCGCTCCGTGTGCTCGAGACGAGTCATCCACCCGTCTACTACCTCCCTCTCGCGTCCTTCGCTGCGGAAGCGCTCGAACCGGCGCCGGGTCGCAGCTACTGCGAGTTCAAGGGGGCGGCGGCGTACCTCACCGTGCGGGGCGGTTCAGGAGCTGTGGCCGAGGGCGCCGGCTGGACCTACCCGGAGCCGGCGCCCGGCTTCGAGGCGCTCCGCGGCACGGTGGCGCTCTACCCGGGGCGGATGGACTCGTGCACGGTCGACGGCGAGAGCGTGCAGCCCCAGCCGGGGGACTTCTACGGCGGCTGGATCACGTCCCGCGTGGTCGGTCCCTTCAAGGGGTCGCCCGGCACGATGGGCTGGTGATCCGAGGGCTGCGCCTCCGACAGCGCCGAGGGTGACACAGCGGGTGACACCGCACCGCCGCGGGTACCGCCGTGGAACCCTGGCCGCACCGCCGGTGGTCGGCGGCGAGGAGGCGGGACAGATGGCGGACGCGGCGAGCATCGCGGGTGAGTGGGGCTTCGCGACCCGGCAGCTGCGCCCGGCGGCGGTCGAGGATCCTGTGCGGCTGGTCGCTGCTTCCGCGCATTTCGGCGATGATGCTCTGCTGGCGATCGCCGCCGGGCCGTCGCGCGACCTCGAGCGCGTGAGCTCCTGACCGCGAAGGCCCGGCTCGGGCTGATCGCCGAGCGGAGCGCGTTCGTGGGCACCGCGGAGGAGGTGTCCGACGTCGTCCAGGAGCTGGGCGAGGACGCGTACAACGACGGGCTCGCCTTCTCTGGAGACTTCGACCTGACCACGCTGCACCAGATGCTGGACGAGCTCGTGCCGATCCTGCGACGGCGGGGCATCCTCCGCCGCGGCTACCCGGGAGGCGGGTTGCGGGGAAGCCTCGCCGAGTTCTCGACGAGCATCGTGCGTGCCGCGTCGACTCCCGAGACCTCGAGCGGCCACTCCGGACGCACGAACGTCTCGGGTGTCACCCGGAAGCGCACCTCCTCGACGCCTGCCCCGTCCGAGCCGACGATGCGGCTCGTCCCGTTGGTCCGGTAGCCCAGCGCCTCCGAGACGCGGATCGAACGGGTGTTCCAGGCGAGGGCGGCGCTCTCGGCGACCTCGGCTCCGAGGTGGTCGAAGGCGAGGAGCAGCACGGCTGCCCGCATCTCGCGGCCGAGCCCGCGTCCTTGCGCCGACCGGGTGAGCCACGACCCCGAGGTCAGGGTGCGGGTGGCCGCGAACGCCTCGGCGACGATGTCCTGGCAGCCGATCACCGTTCCGCTCTCGACGACCGCGAACGCCACGTGCCACGACTCCCTGGTGATCCCCGCCCGCTGTTTCCAGTGGAAGCGTGCGTACTCGGCGGGAAGCAGGTCGGCCGGCGCCTGGGCCCACGTCGAGGGGAATGGCGAGCGGCCGATCTCGTGGATGCCCGCGAGCGCCGCTGCCGCGAGCCCGCCGAGGTCGGCGTCGCGCACCGGGTGAAGCTTGAGGCGAGGGGTGCGCAGTTCCAGTGAGAACAGGGGCCAGGGATCGATGCTCATCCGACGACGGTAGCGAACCGGAGGCGCGCGCCCGGCGACCCGGCGCGCCGGTCCTGTGCCGGTCGTGCCGCTCCTGTGCCGGTGGCGGGACTCGAACCCGCACGCCCTCTCGGACAGAGCATTTTGAGTGCCCCGCGTCTGCCATTCCGCCACACCGGCGCACAACGAGCCAGCTGAGAATACCGTAGGCTTCCGTGCGTGACTGACCAGGAACCCTCGTCGACCGCACCCCGTCGGGTCGTCGTCGCCGAAGACGAATCGCTCATCCGCATGGACATCGTGGAGATCCTCCGCGACAACGGCTTCGAGGTCGTCGGCGAGGCCGGAGACGGCGAGACCGCCGTGGCCCTCGCGACCGAGCTCCGTCCCGACCTGGTGATCATGGACGTCAAGATGCCCCAGCTCGACGGCATCTCCGCGGCCGAGCGCCTCTCGAAGGCGCACATCGCCCCGGTCGTCCTCCTCACCGCCTTCAGCCAGAAGGAGCTCGTCGAGCGGGCGAGCGAGGCGGGTGCCCTCGCCTACGTCGTGAAGCCCTTCACTCCCAGCGACCTGCTGCCGGCGATCGAGATCGCCCTCTCGCGCTACGCCCAGATCCTCACCCTCGAGGCCGAGGTCGCCGACATGGTCGAGCGTTTCGAGACTCGCAAGCTCGTCGACCGCGCCAAAGGCCTGCTCAACGAGAAGATGGGGCTCTCCGAGCCCGAAGCCTTCCGCTGGATCCAGAAGGCGTCGATGGATCGTCGCCTCACGATGCACGACGTCGCGCAGGCGATCATCGAGCAGCTGAGCCCGAAGAAGGCCTAGCGCTCCTCAGGCCTAGCGCTCCTCAGGCCCAGCGCTCGTCGGTCGAGCGCTCACCCTGGCGCGGGGCTCACGGCCCGAGGCGATCACGGCCAGAGGCGGGTGCGCTCCCACGGGGAATCGCCTGCGTCCGTCGTTACCGGGCGGTACTCCAGGCGGGTGTGGTCCTGCTCGGGGGCGCTCGACCCCTGCCAGAACTCGATCCGCTCCGGGACCACCCGGTAGACCGCCCAGTCGCGATCGAGCGTCGCGGGCGAGCATCCGATGGCGACGCTGGTCTGCAGCGTGACGAGTCCGAAGTCCGCGGCGCTGCGCATCGGCTCGCTCTGGCGCCCGACGAGGAGAGCCGTGCGCGCAGGTTCAGAGCGGCGGCGGAAATCGTCGGCGGACTCCTGTGCAGAGGCGCGTTCACTGCGGCCCTCGACGCGGACCTGCCGGCCCTGCACCGGCCAGAAGAAGGTGAGCGCGGCATGCGGGTTCGCCTCCATCGCGCGCCCCTTCGGGCTGGAGGCGTGGGTCGAGAACGCCCAGCCCGCTTCGTCGATCTCGCGCAGCACGAGCACGCGTGCAGAGACGGTGCCGTCGTCGGCGGCGGTGGAGAGCGTCGCGGCGTGGGGGAGGAGCTGCCCCGCGCCCTTCGCCTCCTCGAGCCACAGCCCGAACAGCTCGATCGGGTTGGCCGGAGCCGCCTCCGCGTCGAACGGAGGCAGCTCGGAGGGCAGGGGCGGGAGGCTCTTGAGGAGTTGGCGAAGGCTCACCCGCTCAGTGTCGCCCCTCGGGCTCGGAGAGGACAGTCGCGCGCGGTCGCTTGACAGCGCCACCGAAACCAGTGTTACGGTGAAGAAGGCCGCTCATGAGGGGGTTTTCTCGAATCAATGCACAATTCATACTAATAACGTTGTATTGGTTGTGAACCAGCAGAAAAATTTTGGGTGGCTTTTCTATTTCACATCAATAAGCGTGGGGTACATATGCTGAAAGAAAAACATTGTCTCTTATGCTTGCGGCAGTGACTGTCGCAGGTTCAATTTTCGGTTCCGCCCACGTGGCGGATGCTCAGATATCGCAAAGAAGCAACTCGCAATCGGGCGAAGTGCTTCCCGCGGCAGACGAAGCAATTCGAGCGCTGGATTCTCTTAACCTACTCGCGACCGATTCTCTGCTGTCTGACCGTGCGCTCACGGCCCCTGAGGTAGACAAGCAGGCACGTCTCGGCGGGGAAAAGAATTCCGCCCTGGCTTCTGAGACTCTCAGTGAGAGCGACGGACTCTCAATCTCGACTCCTCAGGGCGAGGTGGGTATGACCCCTGCAAATCTCGGCAAGGGAAGGCGGGTCGACTCCGGCGTCATGCTCTTCCCAGACGAGCACGCAAATGTAGTCATGACTAGCTCTCAAGATGCGTCGGCGGCGGCGGGCTATGTTGTCATCCCGGGAGCAGATTCTCCTACTGAGTATCGGTTCTCTTTTACAGCAAATAATGCCCCTGCCGAACTCGAGTTAACCAGTAGGGGTGGTGTGCTCATCAAGGACGAGGAGGGAAACGTCCTGAATTCGGTCGCGCCGCCGTGGGCTCGAGGCTCTGACGGCGCCGATGTCGAAACCTGGTACGAGGTAGACGGAGACGAACTCGTGCAGCATGTGCAGCACGCCGGTGCTAGTTATCCAGTGGTCGCTGATCCCAGTCTCGAATGTGATGCCGCGTTGTGCACGCTACTGTACAGTCGCTCGGACACTCAGCGTCTAGCAAATGAGTCTAACTTCGCCGCCGCGGTGCTCTCGGCCGCGTGTGGGTCGGCAGCCTGGGCCTGCGGTCTTGCCGCGGGGGTTGCGATCGATGCCGCGAACCGGGCGGATAATGAGGGAAAATGCGTCGGAATCCGCCATTTGCACTACGTGGCTGCCGCATCTTTCCCCGTCGTGGAACCTTGCAGGGAGTAGGAAATGTCGCACACTTCTGCAGTTCGCGAGTCGAGATGGGGTCAACCTCGGACCAGGCTCGGCTTACTTCTCTTCACAGTCTCGCTCGTCATCGTGCTCGCGGTCGGGGCATCTCGATCGGTCATCGAGACGACGGCGCCCGCTGTGGTCCTGATAGGCGGTCTACTGCTCCTCGCGTTCCTACCTCGAGCGATCCCGCCATCCTCGGAAGGGAAGTGGGCATGGTTCCTTGAACGAATCAGCACGGCGTCCGCGGCGCGCGCGTACTACGTCCAGCTGGCGATAGGCGTCGCAGGCATGGTGCTCGCCTTTCAGCTCGGAGTGCCGATGGCGTCCTTCGTCGCGGCGGGAGTCGTCGCAGTCCTCGGAGCGGCCCTCGACATCACCTCCCGTAGCGAGGCCTGACAGGTCGAGGCGGGGCCCCTTCAGCGGGCGTCGCGGAGGATGTTGGTGATCCGGACGGTGGAGAGGCGGCGCCCCTCCTGATCCCGCACGACGATCTCGTGCGTGGTCAGGGTGGTGCCGAGGTGCAGGGCGTCGCAGGTGGCGATCACGAAACCCGAGCGCACGGAGCGGCTGTGGCTCGCGTTCAGCTCGATGCCCATCGCGAGCCGGCCCTTGCCCGCGTGGACGTTCGCCGCGATCGACCCCATCGACTCCGCCAGCACCACGTGAGCACCGCCGTGCAGGATGCCGACCGGCTGCCGATTGCCCTCGACGGGCATCGACGCGACCGAGTGCCGCGGCGTGAGCTCGTGCCAGACGATCCCCATCCGTTCGGCGAGTTCGCCCATGCCGCGGCCGATCCCGGTGACCAGGTCGAGTGAGGGCGGGCGGATCCAGGCGGTCGTGCTGGGGGTCGGCTCGGTCACGTCGCTCCTCGCGCTGGAGCCTCGGAACGGCCCTGACCGGCGGGCGCGAGCGGGCCGATCCGGTGTCGGAGGCGCTGTGTAGTCTGGCCGTGTGTCAGATCCGGAACAGCCTACCCTCCTGCTCGTCGACGGCCATTCCTTGGCGTTCCGGGCCTTCTATGCGCTCCCGGTCGACAGCTTCCAGACCCGCGACGGCCAGCACACGAACGCCATCCACGGCTTCCTGTCGATGCTGATTCTGCTGCTGAAGAACGAGAAGCCCACCCACCTCGGCGTCGCGTTCGACATCTCGCGGTACTCGTTCCGCACCCGCGAGTACCCCGAGTACAAGGGCACCCGCGGCGAGACCCCGCCCGAGTTCAAGGGCCAGGTCCCCCTCCTCGAGGAGGCGCTGCACGCGATGAACATCCGCACCGTCTCGAAGGAGGACTTCGAGGCCGACGACATCCTCGCCACCCTCGCCCGTCAGGGGGCCGAGGCCGGCTTCCGCGTGCTCGTCGTCTCGGGCGACCGCGACACCATCCAGCTGGTCACCCCCGAGGTCACGTTGCTCTACCCCTCCACGCAGGGCGTCTCGCAGCTCACGCGCTACGACCGCGACAAGGTGTTCGAGAAGTACGGCGTCGAACCGCATCAGTACCCCGAGATCGCCGCGCTCGTCGGCGAGACGAGCGACAACCTGCCCGGAGTCGACAAGGTCGGTCCGAAGACTGCGGCGAAGTGGGTGAACCAATACGGCACGGTTGCCGACATCATCGCGCACGCGAACGAGATCAAGGGTGTCGTCGGCGAGAAGCTGCGCGAGCAGAAGGAGAACGCCCTCCGCAACCGCCGGCTCAACCGCCTCATCACCGATGTCGAGCTGCCGCTGGGCCCCGTCGACCTCGCTCGCCGCCCCATCGATCCCGAAGCCGTCCGCGAGATCTTCAGCCGCCTCGAGTTCAAGACCCTGCAGGAGCGGGTGCTCACCATCGCCGCCGAGGAGGGCGTCGACGGCGCAGCCGCCGCTCTCGCCGGCGACGTCGTGACGACGACCGCCCCCGCGGTGCGCACGCTGGTCGACGAGGAGCTCGCGCACTGGCTCGACCGGGTGTCCGCGCAGGGAACGGCGCCCGTCGCCGTGCAGGTGCAGCTGGGGGCGGATGGACTCGAGGGAGTGGGCCTCGCCGTCGAGAGGGAGACCGCCTTCGTGCCCTGGGCGGCCGAGCGGCCTGACTACACCGCACTCGAGGAGTGGCTTGCGGGCCGCGCGCCCAAGTACTTCGCCGACGCCAAGCCGCAGATCAAGGCGCTCCGCCGGGCGGGACTGCCGGTCGCGGGCCTGGCCTTCGACACCCGGGTCGCCTCCTGGCTGCTGCAGCCTTCCGGGCACCCGGCGACCCTGGCCGCGCAGGTCGCGCAACACCTCGACGAAACCATGGCTCAGGGAGACCCGGACCAGCTCGTCCCCGCGGTCGAGCCGATGGGTCCGGCCACCGAGGCCTGGTACGCGTACCGGCTCGTGGGCGCGCTCACGGAGCGGCTCGGCGAGGGGATGCTGTCGGTGCTGGTCGACATCGAGCTGCCGATCGTGCAGGTCCTCGCGACGATGGAGCTCACGGGGGTCGCGATCGACGCCGAGGTCCTCGCACGCCTCCGCGGCGAGCTGACGCTCACCGCCGCCGAGCTCGCGAGTCGGGCCTTCGCCGAGATCGGGCATGAGATGAACCTCGGCTCGCCCAAGCAGCTCCAGCAGGTGCTGTTCGGTGAACTCGACATGCCTCGGACCCGCGCGACAAAGACCGGCTACACGACCGACGCCTCCGCCCTCGCCGATCTGCAAGAGTCGCACTCCCAGCCCTACCTCGGCCTGCTGCTCGAGCACCGCGACGCGACGAAGCTCAAGCAGATCATCGAGACGCTCGAGAAGTCGGTCACCGCCGACCGCCGGATCCACACCAGCTACGACCAGACCGGCACGGCCACGGGCCGCATCTCGTCGAACGACCCGAACCTCCAGAACATCCCGGTCCGCAGCGACGTGGGTCGTCGCATCCGCACCGCTTTCGTGCACAGCGCCGAGGCGAGCACTCTGCTCACGGCCGACTACTCGCAGATCGAGATGCGGATCATGGCGCATCTGTCGCGCGATGCCGGATTGATCGAAGCGTTCCAGAGCGGCGAGGACCTGCACCGCTTCGTCGGTGCCCGCATCTTCGGTGTCGAGCCGGGCGACGTCACCTCGGCCATGCGCAACAAGGTCAAGGCGATGTCCTACGGCCTCGCCTACGGTCTGAGCGCGTTCGGCCTCTCGAAGCAGCTCCGGATCTCGAGCGCCGAGGCGAAACAGCTGATGACCGACTACTTCGTCCGCTTCGGCGCCGTCCGCGACTACCTCCGCAGCGTGGTCGAGCAGGCTCGTGAGACCGGCTACACCGAGACCATCTTTGGACGCCGTCGACCCTTCCCCGACCTCCAGAGCACGAACCGCGTCCTCCGCGACAACGCGGAGCGAGCCGCTCTCAACTCGCCCATCCAGGGCTCGGCGGCCGACATCATGAAGCGCGCGATGATCGGCGTGCAGTCCGATCTCCAGCAGCGCGAGCTGGGCTCGCGGATGCTGCTCCAGGTGCACGACGAGCTCATCTTCGACGTTGCTCCCGGCGAGGAGTCGGTTCTCGAGGAGATCGTGCGCGCACGGATGGCGGGCGCCGCCGATCTGAGCGTGCCGCTCGAGGTCCAGGTCGGTCACGGAGCGGACTGGGACGTCGCAGCGCACTGAGCCGGAGGACGTAGGAGCGCCTGGCTAGGCTCTGAGGCATGAGCACCGACATTCCCCGCGAGCCCTCCGCCGTCGATCGCGTCGCCGAGCGCTGGGTCGACACGCTGGTCGATCTCGACCCGACCCTCGGCACCGCGATCGGCCGCTCAGAGGCGAACGGCCGGTTGGGCGACTACTCGCCCGACGGCCTCGAACGGGTCCGCGCCGCGACAGCCGCTGCTCTCGCCGAGCTCGAGCGCACCCAGCCGCTCGACGACGTCGATGTCGTCACCGTCGCCGATCTGGGCGCCGGGCTGCGGCTCTCGCTTGAGGCGCACGACGCCGGCTTGGCACTGCGCGACATCAACGTCATCGCCTCGCCCGCTCAGGAGCTGCGCGACGTCTTCGATCTGATGCCGACCGACGACGTCGCCGACTGGGAGGCGGTCGCCGAGCGCCTCCTCGCTCTGCCTGCCGCTGTGGCGGGCTACGCCGAGACCCTCCGCGAAGGCATCCGCACTGGAGTGGTGCCGGCGCGCCGGCAGGTGGCGCTCGTGGCCGAGCAGGCCGAGAAGATCGCCGCCCCGCGCGGCTTCTTCGCCGAGCTGGCCGCCGAGGCCGCGCCTGCCGCCGGTTCGCTGCCCGCCTCGCTCGCGCAGCGACTCGAGGACGCCGCACGCCGCGCCTCCGCCGCCTACGGCGGGCTCGCGCAGTTCCTCCAGAATGAGCTCGCCCCCGCGGCCACCGAGCAGGACGCCGTCGGCCGGGAGATGTACGCCCTGCACTCCCGTCGGTTCCTCGGTGCCGTCGTCGACCTCGACGAGACGTACGAGTGGGGGATCGAGGAGCTCGCCCGGATGACCGCCGAGCAGGAGGCGATCGCCCGCGAGATCCTGCCTGGCGCTTCCGTGGCCGAGGCCATCGCCCACCTCGACACCGATCCGGCGCGCACGCTGCACGGCGTCGAGGCCCTGCAGCGCTGGATGCAGGAGACGAGTGACCGCTCCGTCCGCGAACTCGCCGGCACGGCGTTCGACATTCCGGAGGAGGTGCGCCGTCTCGAGTGCCGGATCGCACCCACCCACGAGGGCGGCATCTACTACACCGGCCCGAGCGACGACTTCTCCAGGCCCGGCCGGATGTGGTGGTCCGTGCCGACCGGTGTGACCGAGTTCGCGACCTGGCGGGAGCTGACCACGGTCTATCACGAGGGAGTACCCGGCCATCACCTGCAGATCGGGCAGGCCGTCCACAACCGTGCGCGGCTCAACACCTGGCGCCGTCAACTGGCGGGGACCTCGGGCCACGCCGAGGGCTGGGCGCTCTACGCCGAGCGCTTGATGGAACAGTTCGGCTACCTCGACGATCCGGCCGACCGGCTCGGGATGCTCGACGGCCAGCGGATGCGCGCCGCCCGCGTCGTCCTCGACATCGGCGTGCACCTGCAGAAGCCGATGCCCGGCTCCGGAACGGCGTGGACCGCCGAGTCCGCGCTCGAATTCCTCCGCGGGAACGTGAACATGGATGACGCGTTCGTGCGTTTTGAGGTGAACCGCTACCTCGGCTGGCCGGGTCAGGCGCCGTCCTACAAGATCGGTCAGCGGATCTGGGAGCAGCTGCGCGACGAGGCCGAGGCCCGAGAGGGTGCCGCCTTCTCACTCGCCGCGTTCCACAAGCGCGCACTCGATCTCGGCGGAGTCGGCCTCGACACGCTGCGCACGAGCCTCGCCGGCTGAGGACCGACCACCGCCGGAGATTGCCACCCGCCTCCCGGTCCGGCTACGCTGGGGTGTCACATCTGTGGCGTCGCCGTGCCTGCGGCGCGCGAGGAGGGCCGGCCCGCCGGTCGTGCCGATCGTCGCCTCCGGGCCGGAGTCACCCTCCTCACCATCGCAGTGGTCACCACTCCGCTGAGCCGACAGGCCGGCCGGTGCCCGCAGCCCGAGACCCATCCATCCTGGAGCATCCCTTAATGACAACCGCAACGACCGACAAGGCAACCAAGCAGGTCGCGATCAACGACATCGGGTCTGCTGAAGACTTTCTTGCCGCGGTCGAAAAGACACTGAAGTTCTTCAACGACGGAGACCTCATCGAAGGCACCGTCGTGAAGATCGACCGCGACGAGGTCCTCCTCGACGTCGGGTACAAGACCGAGGGTGTCATCCCCTCGCGCGAGCTCTCCATCAAGCACGACGTCGACCCGTCGGAGGTCGTCAACGTGGGCGACAGCGTCGAAGCCCTCGTCCTGCAGAAGGAGGACAAGGAGGGTCGTCTGATCCTCTCGAAGAAGCGCGCCCAGTACGAGCGCGCCTGGGGCGACGTCGAGAAGATCAAGGAGTCCGACGGTGTCGTCACCGGCTCGGTCATCGAGGTTGTCAAGGGGGGTCTCATCGTCGACATCGGCCTGCGCGGCTTCCTCCCGGCCTCGCTCATCGAGCTGCGACGCGTGCGCGACCTCACGCCGTACCTCGGCCAGGAGATCGAGGCGAAGATCCTCGAGCTCGACAAGAACCGCAACAACGTGGTCCTGTCGCGTCGCGCGCTCCTCGAGCAGACGCAGTCCGAGAGCCGCACCACGTTCCTGAACAACCTGCACAAGGGTCAGGTCCGCAAGGGCGTCGTGTCCTCCATCGTCAACTTCGGTGCGTTCGTCGACCTGGGCGGCGTCGACGGTCTCGTGCACGTCTCCGAGCTGTCGTGGAAGCACATCGAGCACGCCTCCGAGGTCGTCGAGGTGGGCCAGGAGGTCACCGTCGAGATCCTCGAGGTCGACCTCGACCGCGAGCGCGTGTCGCTCTCGCTCAAGGCGACCCAGGAGGACCCGTGGCAGGTCTTCGCCCGCACCCACGCGATCGGTCAGGTCGCGCCGGGCAAGGTCACGAAGCTGGTCCCGTTCGGTGCGTTCGTCCGCGTCGCGGACGGCATCGAGGGCCTCGTCCACATCTCCGAGCTGTCAGGCAAGCACGTCGAGCTCGCCGAGCAGGTCGTGTCGGTCGGTGAAGAGGTGTTCGTCAAGGTCATCGACATCGATCTCGATCGTCGCCGTATCTCCCTCTCGCTCAAGCAGGCGAACGAGGGCGTCGACCCGGAGGGCACGGAGTTCGATCCCGCGCTCTACGGCATGGCGACCGAGTACGACGAGCAGGGGAACTACAAGTACCCCGAGGGCTTCGACCCCGAGACCAACGAGTGGCGCGAGGGCTTCGAGACCCAGCGCGAGGCCTGGGAGCTCGAGTACGCCTCGGCTCAGGCTCGCTGGGAGGCCCACAAGGCGCAGGTCGCCAAGTCGCAGGAGGAAGCGGCCACCGTCTCCGAGGGCGTCTCGGTCGGTGCCGGGTTCACCGGCGAGTCGACCACCGGAGGCACTCTCGCCGACGACGAGTCGCTCGCCGCACTCCGCGAGAAGCTCTCCTCGAGCAACTGATTGCGAGCACCACGCATCGAACGGCCGGTCCCCTCGGGGCCGGCCGTTCGGCGTCTCCGGAGCAGTGGCTAGGCTGGTCCAGTGCATCTCGTCGCGCTCACCGGAGGCATCGCTTCGGGCAAATCCACCGTCGCCCGTCGACTCGCCGAGCGCGGGGCCGTGGTGGTCGACGCCGACCGGCTCGCCCGAGAGGTCGTCGAGCCGGGTGAGCCCGCACTGGCGGCCATAGCCCAGCGCTTCGGACCCTCCGTGATCCGCTCCGACGGATCTCTCGACCGTGCGGCGCTCGGGGCGATCGTGTTCTCGGATGAGGCTGCTCGAGCCGACCTGAATGCGATCACCCACCCGGCGGTGACTCTCCGCTCGCAGCGCCTGTTCGCGGAGGCGTCCACGGCGGATCCTGACGCCGTCGTGGTCTACGACGTCCCCCTTCTCGCCGAGGGTCGAGGCGCAGGGGAGTTCGACGAGGTCGTCGTGGTGCACGCCCCGCAGGAGGTCCGCGTCGAGCGCCTGGTCGCTCTGCGCGGCATGACGGAGGAGGAGGCGCGCGCCCGGATCTCGTCGCAGGCGAGCGATGAGGAGCGGCTGGCCCTCGCCGACGTCGTGATCGATTCCTCCGGAACCCTCGAGGAGACGCTCGCGCGGACGGACGCGCTCTGGGCGAACCTCGCACGCTGACCCCGTGCGATCCGCAGGGCGTCCGTGCACGGGAGCGCTTGCCTCGCTGTACCCGGTCGACGGGTGACGGGATCCCTGCCGCTCGAGCGGTTCGAGACGTCGGGGGCAGGAGTCCGTTCGCCGGAAGCGCACCAGAGCTCTCGTGTCGGTGGTCGCGGCTACGCTTCGAACCATGGAGCCAACCCGTGCCGTGCACCCGTTCGAGGTCGTCAGCGAGTACAAGCCGAGCGGTGACCAGCCGGCGGCGATCGCCGACCTGAGCGCCCGGATCAACGCCGGAGAGACCGACGTCGTCCTCCTCGGCGCCACCGGAACCGGCAAATCGGCGACCACCGCCTGGCTCGTCGAGGCGGTGCAACGCCCGACGCTCGTGCTGGCCCACAACAAGACGCTCGCCGCTCAGCTCGCCAACGAGTTCCGCGAGCTCTTCCCGAACAACGCTGTCGAGTACTTCGTCTCGTACTACGACTACTACCAGCCTGAGGCCTACGTGCCCCAGACCGACACCTTCATCGAGAAGGACAGCTCGGTCAACGCCGAGGTCGAACGGCTCCGACACTCCACCACCAACTCGCTCCTGAGCCGTCGCGATGTGATCGTCGTGTCCACCGTCTCCTGCATCTACGGCCTCGGTCAGCCCGAGCAGTACCTCGAAGCGATGGTGGCGCTCCAGGTCGGCCAGCGAGTCGATCGCGACCGGTTGATCCGCAAGTTCGTCTCGATGCAGTACGCCCGCAACGACGTCGACTTCGCCCGCGGCACCTTCCGGGTGCGGGGCGACACGATCGAGATCATCCCGATGTACGAGGAGCTCGCGATCCGGATCGAGATGTTCGGCGACGAGATCGAGGCGCTCTACACGCTGCACCCGCTCACCGGCGACATCGTGCGCAAGCTCGACTCCGTGTCCGTGTTCCCCGGCTCGCACTACGTCGCCAGCCAGGACGTCATGCACCGCGCGATCGACACCATCCAGCAGGAGCTCGAGGTGCGGCTGGCCGACCTCGAGAAGCAGAACAAGCTCCTCGAGGCGCAGCGGCTGAGGATGCGCACGACGTTCGACCTCGAGATGATGCAGCAGATCGGCTTCTGCTCCGGCATCGAGAACTATTCGCGGCACATCGACGGCCGTGAATCGGGCGAGGCGCCGCACTGCCTGCTCGACTACTTCCCGGACGACTTCCTCGTCGTCATCGACGAGTCGCACGTCACGGTGCCACAGATCGGCGCGATGTACGAGGGTGACGCCTCTCGGAAGCGCACGCTCGTCGAGCACGGCTTCCGCCTGCCCTCGGCGATGGACAACCGCCCGCTGAAGTGGGAGGAGTTCAAGACCCGTGTCGGGCAGACCGTCTACCTCTCGGCCACGCCCGGCCGCTACGAGATGGGGATCGCCGACGGGATCGTCGAGCAGATCATCCGCCCGACGGGTCTCATCGACCCCGAGATCGTCGTGAAGCCGACCAAGGGCCAGATCGATGATCTCCTCGAGGAGATCACGCGGCGCACCGAGCGCGATGAGCGCGTGCTCGTCACGACGCTGACCAAGCGGATGGCGGAGGAGCTCACCGACTTCCTCACCGAGGCCGGCGTGCGCGTCCGCTACCTCCACTCCGATGTCGACACGCTCCGCCGGGTCGAGCTCCTCTCGGAGTTGCGCGCCGGGGTGTACGACGTCCTCGTCGGCATCAACCTGCTGCGAGAGGGCCTCGACCTGCCAGAGGTCTCGCTCGTCGCGATCCTCGACGCCGACAAGGAGGGCTTCCTCCGCTCGTCCACCTCGCTCATTCAGACGATCGGGCGAGCGGCCCGCAACGTCTCGGGTGAGGTGCACATGTACGCCGACAAGATCACCGACTCGATGCGCCTCGCCATCGACGAGACCGATCGCCGGCGCGAGAAGCAGGTCGCCTACAACCTTGAGCACGGCATCGATCCCACACCGCTGCGCAAGAAGATCGCCGACATCACCGACGCGCTCGCGCGTGAGGGAGCCGACACCGCGAAGCTTCTGGCCGGCCGCGACTCCACGAAGAAGAGCCCGACGCCGAACCTCCGCCGACAGGGCCTCGCGGCCAACGGAGGCAACGATCTCGAGGAGATCATCGCCGACCTCAACGGCCAGATGCTGCAGGCTGCGGGCGAGCTCAAGTTCGAGTTGGCCGCGCGTCTGCGCGACGAGGTCCAGGAGCTCAAGCGCGAGCTGAGGCAGATGGAGAAGGCGGGTCACCTCTCGTGATTCTCCAGACGAGAGGCCTCGGGATCAGCGTCCAGCGAACGTCGCGGGCGATGTCGGTGGCTCCGCTTACACTTTCGGAGTGTCGATCCTGAACGCCGTTACGGACCCCTCCTCCACCCCGTCCCCCTCGCTCCACCGCTTCGTGTCCTCGCTCGACGAGTCCGTCTCGAAGCTGGTGGTGAGCGGCGCCCGAGTACACAATCTGCAGAACGTCGACCTCGAGATTCCGCGTGATTCGATGGTCGTGTTCACCGGTCTGTCGGGCTCGGGCAAGTCGTCCCTCGCCTTCGACACGATCTTCGCGGAGGGCCAGCGCCGGTACGTCGAGTCCCTCTCGGCCTACGCCCGGCAGTTCCTGGGACAGGTGGACCGGCCCGATGTCGATTTCATCGAGGGACTCAGCCCCGCGGTGTCGATCGACCAGAAGTCGACGAACCGCAACCCGCGCTCGACGGTCGGCACGATCACCGAGATCTTCGACTACATGCGGCTGCTCTGGGCGCGCATCGGCGTGCCGCACTGCCCGATCTGCAGCGAGCGGATCTCGGCGCAGACCGTCCAGCAGATCGCCGACCAGCTGATGGAGCTCGAGTCCGGCACCCGGTACCAGATCCTCAGCCCCGTCGTCTCCCAGAAGAAGGGCGAGTTCGTCGACCTCTTCAAGGAGCTGACAGCCGGCGGCTACTCGCGCGCGCTGGTCGACGGGAAGCTCATCCAGCTGAGCGAGCCACCGACCCTCAAGAAGCAGTTCAAGCACGACATCTCGGTCGTCGTCGACCGCCTCGTCGCGGGGCCCGACATCCTCGGCCGCCTGACCGACTCTCTCGAGACCGCCCTGCGCCTCACCGACGGGATCGTGCAGATCAACTTCGTCGACGGCGAGGGCGACGGCGCGTGGACCACCTACTCCGAGAAGCTCTCCTGCCCCAACAACCACCCGATCTCCCTCACCGAGATCGAGCCGCGCACCTTCTCCTTCAACGCGCCGTTCGGAGCGTGTCCCGAGTGCTCCGGTCTCGGGACGCGCATGTCCGTCGACGACGAGCTGCTCCTGGGCGACCCCGATCTCAGCATCGCCGAGGGCGTCATCATCCCGTGGACGACGCAGGGCAAGGGCCTCTTCCAGTACTACGAGAAGCTTCTCGACGGCTTGGCGCGCGATCTCGGGTTCTCACTGTCCACCCCGTGGAAACGCCTCAGCACCGAGGTGCAGCAGGCGGTCCTGCACGGGGACAACTTCGAGGTCAAGGTCAAGTGGAAGAACCGCTACGGCCGAGAGATGAGCTATACCTCGGGTTTCGAGGGCGTCGTCCCCTACATCGAGCGCCAGTTCGTCCAGGCCGAGACCGACGTCCAGCGCACCCGCTGGTCCGAGTTCCTCCGCGAAGTGCCCTGCCCGGTCTGCAAGGGCTCGCGCCTCAAGCCCGAGGTCCTCGCCGTTCTCGTGCACGGTGCCAGCATCGCCGACGTCGCCGACCTAAGCCTCGGTGACGCCCAGGAGTTCATGAGCCGACTCGAGCTGACCGACCGCGAGGCCCACATCGCCGCTCAGGTCCTCCGCGAGATCCGCGCCCGCATCGACTTCCTCATCGAGGTCGGCCTCAACTACCTCAACCTCTCTCGCGCCGCGGCCTCCCTGTCGGGCGGTGAGGCACAGCGCATCCGCCTCGCGACCCAGATCGGCTCAGGCCTGACGGGCGTGCTCTACGTCCTCGACGAGCCCAGCATCGGCCTGCATCAACGAGACAACCGTCGACTGATCGACACCCTGATCAAGCTGCGCGATCTCGGCAACACGCTGATCGTGGTCGAGCACGACGAGGACACCATCCGCACCGCCGACTGGATCGTCGACATCGGCCCGGGAGCCGGAGTCAACGGCGGCACGGTCGTCCACTCAGGCTCCTACGAGTCCCTGCTCGAGAACACGCACTCCCTGACGGGGGACTACGTCTCGGGCCGGAGGGCGATAGAGGTTCCGAAGAAGCGTCGCAAGATCGACCGCAGGCGCATGATCAAGGTCGTCGGCGCGAACGCCAACAACCTTCGCAAGGTCGATGCCGAGTTCCCGTTGGGCACCTTCGTCGCGGTCACCGGCGTGTCGGGTTCGGGCAAGAGCACGCTCGTCAATGACATCCTCTACCGGGTGCTGGCCAACCAGCTCAACGGTGCGCGCAAGGTGCCGGGCAAGCACACCCGCGTCACCGGGCTCGAGAACCTCGACAAGGTCGTGCACGTCGACCAGAACCCGATCGGCCGCACTCCGCGCTCGAACCCCGCCACCTACACGGGCGTCTTCGATCGCATCCGCAATCTCTTCGCCGAGACGACGGAGGCGAAGGCGCGCGGCTACCTCCCTGGCCGGTTCAGCTTTAACGTGAAGGGTGGTCGCTGCGAGGCCTGCTCGGGAGACGGCACGATCAAGATCGAGATGAACTTCCTGCCCGACGTCTACGTCTCGTGCGAGGTTTGCGGCGGAGCGCGCTACAACCGGGACACGCTGTCCGTCCACTACAAGGGCAAGAGCATCGCGGAGGTCCTTGACATGCCGATCGCCGAGGCCGCAGGGTTCTTCGAGCCGATCACCGCGATCCACCGCTTCCTCAAGACCCTCGTCGATGTCGGCCTCGGCTACGTCCGCTTGGGACAGAGCGCGACCACGCTCTCCGGAGGCGAGGCGCAGCGGGTCAAGCTCGCCACCGAGCTGCAGCGTCGCTCCAACGGCCGCAGCGTCTACGTGCTCGACGAGCCGACGACGGGCCTGCACTTCGAGGACGTCCGGAAGCTCCTTCTCGTGCTCAACGGCTTGGTCGACAAGGGCAACACCGTGATCACCATCGAGCACAACCTCGACGTGATCAAGTCGGCGGACTGGCTGATCGACATGGGCCCCGAGGGTGGCGCGGGCGGCGGCCAGGTGGTCGCGGTCGGCACACCCGAGCATGTGGCCAAGGTCGAGGGGAGCCACACGGGCATGTTCCTGGCCGAGATCCTCGGCTGAGCGTGGCGACGGACGAGCGCGAGGAATGACCCAGACAGTCGACTTCCGGCCGAAGCCGGGCGAGATCCCTACACTCCCCGGGGTGTACCGCTTCAGGGACTCCCGGGGCAGGGTGCTCTATGTGGGCAAGGCCAAGAACCTCCGCGCCCGCCTGAGCAACTACTTCGCTCCGCTGCCGAGCTTGCACGAGCGCACCCGGAGGATGGTCACGTCCGCCTCGGGCGTCGAGTGGACCGTCGTCGGCACCGACGTGGAAGCGCTCCAGCTCGAGTTCACCTGGATCAACGAGTTCGATCCTCCCTTCAACGTCAAGTTCCGAGACGACAAGTCGTATCCCTATATGGCGGTGACCCTGGGGGACGAGGCACCGCGGGTGATGGTCACCCGCAACGCCAAGATCCGTAAGGCCCGCTACTTCGGGCCCTACCCCAAGATCTGGGCCATCCACGAGACCATCGACCTGATGATCAAGGCCTTCCCCATACGGACCTGCAACGACTCGAACTACAAGCGCGCGATGCAGAGCGGCAAGCCCTGCTTCGCCTCCCAGATCGGTCGTTGCGGCGGGCCGTGCTCGCACCGCGTCACCTTCGCCGAGCATCGCGAGATGGTCGACCGCTTCGTCGCCTTCATGGGCAGTCACGACCGGCGGATGATCGGCGAGCTCGAGAAGGAGATGCGCGAGGCAGCGGCCGACTTCCAGTACGAGCGGGCCGCGAAGCTGCGCGATCAGGCATCCGCCCTCGACGCCGTTCTCGCCAAGAGCGCGGTCGTGCTGAAGGACAACGTCGACGTCGATCTCTACGCCATCGTCCACGACGAGCTCGCCGCCTCGGTGCAGCAGTTCCGCGTCCGCGGTGGTCGGATCCGTGGCGAGCGGGGCTGGGTGGTCGACAAGGAGCTCGACATGAGCACCGCCGAGCTGGTCGACACGGCACTCCAAGCTGCTTACGAGACCGGTGACATCCCACCCCGAGAGGTCGTCGTCCCCGAGCTCCCGGACGACACGGACGCCCTCGAGCAGTGGCTGAGCGGGCTCCGCGGCACGAACGTGCGCCTGCGCGCCGCTCAACGCGGTGACAAGGCCGCCCTGCTCGAGACGGCGACCCAGAACGCCCGGCACTCGCTCATGCTCTACAAGACCCGCCGTTCGGCCGACTTCACCGCCCGCACCCAGGCGCTGGAGGACATCCGCGACGCCCTCGGGATGGAAGAGGCGCCTCTGAGGATGGAGTGCTACGACGTCTCGCACCTCAGCGGCACGAACATCGTCGCGTCGATGGTGGTCTTCGAGGACGGCCTCCCTCGCAAGGACCAGTACCGCCGCTTCTCGATCGCGGAGTCGTCCGACGACACGGAGTCGCTCCACCAGGTGCTGACCCGCAGGCTGGCCTACCTGCGCGAGCCGGCCGAGCCCGCGGGCATCGATCCGGAGACGGGCGAGGCGAAGCGGCGCCGGTTCTCCTACCCGCCGCAGCTGCTGATCGTCGACGGCGGTCAGCCCCAGGTGGCCGCGGCCCAGCGCGCGCTCGACGAGTCAGGAGTGTCCGGGATCACCCTGTGCGGTATCGCCAAGCGGCTCGAGGAGATCTGGCTGCCCGACTCCGACTTCCCCGTGATCCTGCCCCGCAACAGCGACGCACTGTTCCTCTTCCAACGGATCCGCGACGAGGCGCATCGATTCGCCATCACGCATCAGAGGCAGCGCCGCAAGCGCGACATCTCCTCTCAGCTGGCGGAGGTCTCCGGACTCGGTGCCGCGCGGGTGCGCGATCTGCTCAAGCACTTCGGCTCGGTCACGCGTCTACGCGAGGCGAGCGACGCCGAGATCGCGGAGGTCAAGGGCATCGGTTCGACCCTGGCCGCGGCGATCCACGCGCACCTTCATCCGGACGGGGCGCCCGTCCGGGGCACGCCCTAGGCTGGAGGCCCGCCCTCCGGGGGAGGCGGCCGGTGCCCCGCACCGATCACACGAGCAGACACGAGCACGGAGAGCGCATGAGCACGGAGAGCGAGCAGCAGGACGTGCTGATCGTCACGGGGATGTCCGGTGCCGGCCGATCGACGGCCGCGAACGCGCTGGAGGACCTCGGCTGGTACGTCGTCGACAATCTGCCGCCGCAGATGCTGCGGCCGCTCGTCGACCTCGCTCAGCGCGCGGGGGACACCCTCCCGAAGATCGCCGCCGTCGTCGATGTGCGTGGACGCGACTTCTTCGCTGACCTCGGTGAGATCGTCCGGGAGCTCCGTGCAGGGGTCGACCTTCGGGTGGTGTTCCTCGAGGCGACCGACGCAGCTCTCGTCCGACGCTTCGAGCAGGTGCGTCGGCCGCATCCGCTCCAGGGTCGGGGGACACTGCTCGACGGCATCTCGGCCGAGCGGGCCAGACTCGCCCAGTTGCGAGAGTCGGCCGACATCGTGATCGACACCTCCGACCTCAACATCCACCAGCTCGCCACGAGCATCACCGAGCGGTTCGCGGAGGCCGGCCGGGCCGGGCTCCAGATCACGGTGATGAGCTTCGGCTTCAAGTACGGGCTGCCGACCGACGCCGACATGGTCGCGGACGCGCGGTTCCTGCCGAACCCCTACTGGATCCCGGAGCTGCGCCCGCACACGGGTCTCGATGAAGAGGTGAGAGACTACGTGCTGGCCCAGCAGGGCGCCGAGGAGTTCATCGACTCCTACTCTCGTGCTCTGCGCCCCGTGCTCGACGGCTACCAGCGCGAGAACAAGCGCCACGCGACCATCGCCGTCGGCTGCACGGGAGGCAAGCACCGCTCCGTCGCGGTGGCCGGCCGCATTGCGGCCCGGCTGGCCGAGCTCCCGGGTGTCGTCGTCAACGTGGCGCATCGCGACCTCGGCCGAGAATGATCACCGCGCGCTCCGCCGCGCACCCGACGTAAGGAAGACTCCGTGGCCCTCACCGCAGACGTCAAGGGCGAACTGGTCGCGATCGTCTCGCGCAAGAACACCGTCCGTGCCGCCGAGCTGGCGACCATCCTCCGCTTCTCCGGAGGACTGCACATCATCTCGCATCGCCTCGCAGTCGAGGTCGAGCTCGATTCGGCTCCCCTGGCGACCCGTGTCCGACGTGACCTCGCCGAGCTCTACGGCGTGCGGAGCGAGGGAAGCATCGTCTCGGCCGGCGGATCCCGGCGGACCACGAGCTGGCTCGTCCGCGTCGTCGAGGGCGGCGATACGCTCGCGCGCCAGACGGGCCTGCTCGACCAGCGCGGCCGGCCCGTCCGAGGCCTCCCCAACCGGCTGACCACGGGCTCCCGCGAGGAACTGGCCGCCGTCTGGCGTGGCGCGTTCCTGGCGCAGGGCTCGCTGACCGATCCCGGCCGCTCCGCAGCGCTCGAGGTCGTCTGCCCCGGCAACGAGGCGGCGATGGCCATCGTGGGCGCAGCGGGGCGTCTCGGCATTCAAGCGAAGTCGCGTGAGGTGCGCGGCGTGCACCGCGTGGTCGTCCGCGACGGCGAGAGCATCAGCGCGATGCTGACGCTGATGGGAGCGACCGCGACCGTCGCCAGCTGGGAGGAGCTGCGACAGCGCCGGGAGGTTCGCGCGACCGCGAACCGTCTCGTCAACTTCGACGACGCCAACCTCCGCCGGTCGGCTCAGGCCGCCGTCGCGGCGTGCGCTCGCGTGGAGCGGGCGATGGAGATCCTTGGCGAGGATATCCCCGAGCACCTCCGCTACGCCGGGCGCCTCCGCCTCGCCCACCGCGACGCGAGCCTCGACGAACTCGGCCACCACGCCGACCCGCCGATGACGAAGGACGCCGTCGCCGGTCGCATCCGCCGCCTCCTCGCCATGGCCGACAAGCGTGCCTCCGACCTCGACATTCCGGGCACCGACGCGAACTTACCGGCCGAGTTGCACGACCTCTAGTCCTGAGTCGCCGGCCCGTCCTGTCGGCGAATGCTGAGTGTCCCCTGGTCGAACGGCGCGAGCGCTCCGAATGCGCGGGGTGCCTCTCGCTAGACTGGAAGGGTCGCTCAGGACACTCCCGGCCCTCTTTCTCCGCCTCGCGGAGGACGCCGAGACGCCGGCGGGTCGCACGGGAGCGACGACCACGAACAGGAGATCGCACATGGCTGACTACACGCTCGCCGAACTGCCCTACGACTACTCGGCCCTTGAGCCGAACATCAGTGGGCGGATCATGGAGCTCCACCACGACAAGCACCACGCGACGTACGTGACCGGGGCGAACACCGCCCTCGCCGCGCTGCAGGAGGCTCGCGACAGCGAGAACCTCGCGAACGTGAACAAGCTCCAGAAGGATCTGGCCTTCAACCTCGCCGGACACGTGAACCACACCGTGTTCTGGAACAACCTCTCGCCGGACGGCGGCGACAAGCCTGTCGGCGAGCTCGCCGCGGCCATCGACGACGGCTTCGGCTCGTTCGACAAGTTCCGCGCCCACTTCACCGCCTCGGCCCTGGGCATCCAGGGCTCCGGCTGGTCGATCCTCGCCTGGGACTCACTCGGAGAGAAGCTCATCATCGAGCAGCTTTACGACCACCAGGGCAACCTCGCCGCGGCCACAGTGCCGGTGCTGCTGCTCGACATGTGGGAGCACGCCTTCTACCTCGACTACGTCAACGTGAAGGCCGACTACGTCAAGGCGTTCTGGAACATCGTGAACTGGGCCGACGTCTCCGCGCGCTTCGAGAAGGCCCGCGAGAAGACGTCGGGCCTGCTGCTACTGTCATAGCGATCTCGGAGTCCCGGGCCTCTGCGCCCGGGACGCCCGGGCCGGTTGACGCCGGCCCACTGCGATCAACACCCTCCACTGCACCGTCGAGGTGCCCTTCCTCATCAGGAGATATCTGTGTCCGTCAAGATCGGCATCAACGGCTTCGGTCGTATCGGCCGTAACTTCCTCCGTGCGGCCCTCGCCAAGGGCAGCGACCTCGAGATCGTCGCGGTCAACGACCTCACCGACAACAAGGCGCTCGCGCACCTCCTGAAGTACGACTCCATCACCGGACGCCTCGACGCGACGGTGGAGCTCGACGGCGACAAGATCGTCGTCAACGGCAAGCCGATCATCGTCCTCGAGGAGCGCGACCCGGCGAACCTCCCGTGGGGTGAGCTGGGCGTCGACGTCGTCATCGAGTCGACCGGCCGCTTCACCAAGTCGGAGGATGCGCGCAAGCACATCACCGCCGGCGCCAAGAAGGTCATCGTCTCGGCACCCGCCTCGGGCAGCGACGTCGCGACCATCGTCCTCGGCGTCAATGAGGGCACCTACGACCCCCAGGTTCACGACATCGTCTCGAACGCGTCCTGCACCACGAACTGTCTTGCGCCGCTCGCCAAGGTGCTGCTCGACAACTTCGGCATCGAGCGCGGCCTCATGACCACGGTCCACGCCTACACGGCCGACCAGAACCTGCAGGACGGCCCGCACAGCGACCTCCGTCGCGCGCGCGCCGCCGCGGTCAACATCATCCCGACCTCGACCGGTGCCGCCAAGGCGCTCGGCCTCGTCATTCCGGAGCTCGTCGGCAAGCTCGACGGCTACGCGCTGCGCGTCCCGGTCCCGACCGGCTCGATCACCGACCTCACCGTCGAGCTGACCACCCCGGCCACCGTCGAGGAGATCAACGCGGCGTACAAGGCCGCGGCCGAGGGCGATCTCAAGGGCATCCTCAAGTACACCGAGGACCCGATCGTCTCGAGCGACATCGTAACCGACCCGCACTCGTCGATCTTCGACTCCGGCCTCACCAAGGTCATCGGCAACCAGGTCAAGGTCGCCTCCTGGTACGACAACGAGTGGGGCTACTCCAATCGCCTCGTCGACGTCGCCGAGCTCGTCGCCGGCAAGCTCTAAGGGCTGCGCGCAGTGACGTTCCGCACTCTGGACTCGCTGGGCTCCCTCGCAGGCAAGCGGGTCGTCGTCCGCTGTGATCTGAACGTCCCGCTGAAGGACGGAACGATCACGGACGACGGCCGCGTGCGTGCGTCGGTGCCCACGCTCCAGCGTCTCGTTTCCGAGGGCGCGCGCGTCGTGGTCGTGAGCCACCTCGGTCGCCCCGATGGGACGCCCGACGCGAAGTACAGCCTCGCTCCCGTCGCCACTCGCCTCGGCGAGCTGCTCGACTCTCCGGTGTCCTTCGCCGAGGACACCGTCGGCGACTCCGCCTCGGCCGCTGTCGACGCGCTCGAGGACGGACAGGTCGTCGTGCTCGAGAACCTGCGCTTCAACGCCGGCGAGACGAGCAAGGACGAGGCCGAGCGCCGCGGCTTCGCGGAGAAGCTCGCCGCCCATGGCGACGCGTTCGTCTCGGACGGCTTCGGTGTCGTGCATCGCAAGCAGGCCAGCGTCTACGAGCTCGCGCAGCTGCTTCCCAGCGCTGCCGGCACGCTGATCGCGGCCGAGCTCGAGGTGCTGGAGCGTCTCACGGAGAAGCCCGAGCGCCCATACACGGTCGTGCTCGGCGGCTCCAAGGTCTCGGACAAGCTCGGCGTGATCGAGCACCTACTGCCGAAGGTCGACTCGATCCTCATCGGTGGCGGGATGCTCTTCACCTTCCTCAAGGCTCAGGGGCACGAGGTCGGCGCCAGCCTCCTCGAGGCCGACCAGGTCGGCACGGTGCTGGGTTACCTGGCGAAGGCGAAGGAGCTCGGGGTCGAGATCGTGCTGCCGACCGATGTGGTCGTGGCCTCGACGTTCGGCGCCGACGCCGAGCACGAGGTCGCCGCGGCGGACGCGATCGAGGGCACGCCCTTCGGCGAGAAGGGCCTCGGCCTCGACATCGGACCGGACACCGCGAAGCGCTTCGCCGAGATCATCTCGGCGTCGAAGACGGTGTTCTGGAACGGCCCCATGGGCGTTTTCGAGTTCGAGCCGTTCGCGTCCGGAACGAAGACCGTCGCGCAGGCCCTCACCGAGGTCGACGGGCTCAGCGTCGTCGGCGGAGGCGACTCCGCCGCCGCCGTTCGCGCCCTCGGCTTCGAGGACGACCAGTTCGGCCACATCTCGACGGGAGGCGGAGCGAGCCTCGAATTCCTCGAGGGTAAGCGCCTCCCCGGACTGGAGGTCCTCGGATGGTAGACACCGCATCGGCCCGCACCCCGCTCATCGCCGGCAACTGGAAGATGAACCTGGACCACCTCCAGGCCATCGCCTTCGTGCAGAAGCTCGCGTGGAGCCTGAAGGACGCCGACCACGACTTCGACTCCGTCGAGGTCGCTGTGTTCCCTCCCTTCACCGACCTCCGGCCGGTGCAGATCCTCGTCGATTCGGACAGGCTGCCGCTGAAGTACGGAGCGCAGGACCTTTCGAAGTTCGACAGCGGTGCCTACACCGGCGAGATCTCGGGGCAGTTCCTGAAGCAGCTCGATTGCGACTACGTGATCGTGGGTCACTCGGAGCGTCGGACGCTGCACGGCGAGACGGACGCGGACATCGCGGCCAAGTCGGCGGCGGCGCTGAAGCACGGCGTCGCTCCGATCATCTGCGTCGGCGAGACGGCGGAGGACCTCGAGAAGCACGGTCCCTCGGCCGTCCCGGTCGCGCAGCTGAAGGAAGCTCTCACAGGTCTCCCGACCGACGCCGACCTGGTCGTGGCGTACGAGCCGGTCTGGGCCATCGGCTCCGGTCAGGCGGCGACGCCCGAGCAGGCTCAGCAGGTCTGCAAGGCGCTGCGCGCAGTGGTGACCGAAGTCCTCGGCGCCGACACTGCTGCGGCGACCCGGATCCTCTACGGCGGTTCCGTGAAGTCCGGCAACATCGCCGGCTTCATGCGCGAGCCCGACGTCGACGGTGCCCTCGTCGGAGGTGCGAGCCTCCAAGTCGACGAGTTCGCGGCGATTGCGCGCTACCGCAACCACATCGGCGTCTGATCCTCGCCGCTGAAGGGGTGGGCCCGGAAGGGCTCACCCCTTCAGCGTTCAGCCGCCGGCAGCGGCGGACCAAGTAGGTCACGGTCGCCGGCTCGGCTATATACAGCGGCATGGACACGGGCGGACGGATTCCTCGGGGATTCGCAGGCGCCGTTATACTCGTCGGGGCGCGCAACGCGCCGGAACTTCGAAAGGTACCGCGTGGACATCCTCCAGGTCGTGCTCCAGGTCATCCTGGGCATCACGAGCCTCCTGCTCACCATGCTGATCCTGCTCCACAAGGGGCGTGGCGGCGGTCTCTCCGACATGTTCGGGGGCGGAGTCACCTCCAACCTCGGAGCCTCGGGCGTCGCGGAGCGCAACCTGAACCGCATCACGGTGATCCTCGGCCTCGTCTGGCTCGCCTGCATCGTGGTTCTGGGCCTCATCACCAAGTTCACTACCGGAGCATAGGGGTACACGCAATGGCATCAGGCGGCAGTGCAATCCGCGGTTCGCGCGTCGGCGCAGGACCGATGGGCGAACAGGACCGGGGCTTCCACGCGGAGCGGATCGCGATCTCGTACTGGGACGCTCTCGGCAATGAGACCGTGCGCCACTTCTCGGCGGCCCTCCCGGAGGACGAGATCCCCGAGGTGATCGACTCGCCGCAGTCCGGTCTCCCCGCGGGCCGTGACCGGGCCAATCCGCCCCAGGTCGCGAAGGCCGAACCCTACAAGACGCACCTCGCGTACGTGAAGGAGCGTCGTACCGAGGCCGAGGCTGCGCAGCTCCTCGAGGAGGCGCTCCAGCAGTTGCGTGCCCGTCGCGGCACCGCGACTCCCTCCTGAACCGCGCCGCTCCTGACAGGCAGAAAGCATCGCAACGCCGCAAGGCCCGCCCCCGAGAGAGGACGGGCCTTGCGGCGTTCCGAGCTCAGTAGCTCGGTGCGATAAGCGATTCGGGGACCTCTGCGGCCGCCTCCTGGTCGACGAAGAAGACCGTGCGCTTGCGCCCGAAGGCGCCCGAGGCGGGAACCTCGTTCGTGCTGGCACCGGCGAGGGCCAGCCCGAGGGCCGACGCCTTATCGGCCCCTGCGAGCACCATCCAGATCCGGTCGGACTGGTTGATGAGCGGCAGCGTGAGCGTGAGACGCTCGGGAGGCGGCTTGGGGGAGTTGCGGACGGCGAGCACGCCGGGCTGCGTCGAGCGGATCGCCGAGCGCTCGGGGAAGAGCGAGGCGATGTGGCCGTCGGGGCCCACCCCCAGGAAGGTGATATCGAAGCGCGGGTAGTCGCAGCCCTCGGTCGCATGCGCGCGCAGCTCCGCGTCGTAGGCGGCGGCCGCTGCATCGAGGTCGAGACCCTGGTCGGAGGCGGGATAGGCGTGCACGTTCCCGGACGGCACCTCGAGGACCTCGAACAGGTCGCCGGCCTGGACGTCGTTGCGGTCCTCGTGACCGCTCGGTACCCAGCGCTCGTCCCCCCACCAGAAGTGCACCCTGGTCCAGTCGACGTTCCCCGCGGCCGAGGAGCCCGCGATCTCCCTGAGGGTCGCTGCTCCCATCGTCCCGCCGGTGAGCACCACGTTGGCCGACCCCAGGTCGTCCAGGACGTCGATCGTCTTGGTCAAGAACCTGGCGGCCACCGAGCCGGCGAGTGTCTGCTTGTCGCGATGGACCAGAACGCGGCGTTCTGTGGTCATCTGGGGGTCTCCTTCGGGTTCGGCTGCCGATCGGCGGCGGTTCGGCTCCGTGTCGGGGGAGCAGGGGGCGGGGCGCCCGTTTCCGGGCGCCCCGCCTCAGGAGGCGCTGGGGGCGTCGGCCTTCTCGGCGAGCATGTCGACACCACGCGAGATCACTTCACCGTACAGGTCATCCGGGTCCAGGCGACGCAGCTCCTCCGCCAGGCAGTCCCGGAGGTTGCGGCGGGGGAGGGAGATGTCGTGCACCGGCTGGTCGGGCTGGGTGAGCGTCGCCACGTTGGGTACTGACCGCTCCAGCTCGATGACACCTGACTCGCGGATCAGCCGCACTCCGTGGATCCCGCTCGAGCCCGTCGCGCTGATGGTCAGCTCGTGGTCGACGGGGATGTCGAGCTCGAGCTGCAGCCACGCGGCGAGCAGGATCGTCGAGGGCGAATCGGGAGCCCCCGACACCTCGACGGCGGTGATCGCCTCGTAGGGCGGCTGGTCGAGTACCGCGGCGAGCTGTGCGCGCCAGAGGGTCAGTCGGGTCCAGGCGAAGTCGGTGTCGCCGGGGGCGTAAGTGGAGGCGAGGTGATGCAGCGCCTCCGCCGGGTTCGACTGAGCGGAAGCGTCGGTGATGCGCCGAGTGGCGATGCGGCCGATGGGCGACGCCGAGGCGTCCTCCGGCGCGCTGTTCGGCCACCAGGCCACCACGGGCGCATCGGGGAGCAGCAGTCCGGTGACCAGGCTCTCCTCGTCCTCGGCGGCGTCACCATAGGGGCGGAGCACGACGACCTCGCTCGCGCCGGCATCGCCTCCGACGCGGATCTGGGCGTCGACCCGGGCGGACGCGTCGACGGGCACGGTCGTCGTCCCGTCGTCCTTCGAGACCACGATGACGCGCATCGGGTGCTCGCGGGAGGCGTCGTTGGCGGCCTCGATCGCCTCCTCTTCGTGACCCCGCGAGGTCGCGATGATGAGGGTGAGCACGCGGCCGAGGGCGACGGCGCCACCCTCCTCACGGATCTTCACGAGGGTCTTCGAGACCTCGCTCGTCGTGGTGTCGGGCAGATCGACGATCATGGACGCCTCCAGGTACGGCCGTCACGGGCGAGGAGCTCGTCGGCGGATTCGGGGCCCCAGGTTCCGGGGCGGTATTGCTCGGGCTGGCCCTGTGTGGTCCAGAACTCCTCGATCGGGTCGAGGATCTTCCACGAGAGCTCGACCTCCTCGTGCCGCGGGAACAGCGGCGGCTCACCCAGGAGGACATCGAGGATCAGGCGCTCGTAGGCCTCGGGACTCGCCTCGGTGAACGCGTGCCCGTAGCCGAAGTCCATGGTCACGTCGCGCACCTGCATGCCGGCGCCGGGCACCTTCGAGCCGAATCGGATGGTGACGCCCTCGTCGGGCTGCACTCGGATCACGAGCGCGTTCTGCCCCAGCGAGGTGGTCTGGCTCTCGGCGAAAAGCTGCTGCGGAGCGCGCTTGAACACGACCGCGATCTCGGTGACGCGGCGGCCGAGGCGCTTGCCGGCTCGCAGGTAGAACGGGACCCCGGCCCAGCGGCGCGTGCCGATGTCGAGTCGCATGGCGGCGTACGTCTCGGTCGTCGAGGTGGGGCTCATGCCGTCCTCCTCGAGGAAGCCGAGGACCTTCTCGCCGCCCTGCCAGCCTCCCGAGTACTGACCGCGAGCGGTCGCGGTCGACAGATCGGCGGGGAGGCGGACCGCGGCGAGCACCTTCTCCTTCTCGGCGCGCAGGTCGGCGGCGTCGAACGAGATCGGCTCCTCCATCGCGGTCAGCGCGAGAAGCTGCAGCAGGTGGTTCTGGATGACGTCGCGCGCCGCTCCGATGCCGTCGTAGTAGCCCGCACGACCGCCCACACCGATGTCCTCGGCCATCGTGATCTGCACGTGGTCGACGTAGTTCGAGTTCCACAGCGGCTCATACATCATGTTCGCGAAGCGCAGCGCCAGGATGTTCTGGACCGTCTCCTTGCCCAGGTAGTGGTCGATCCGGAAGACGGAGTCGGGCGGGAAGACCGACTCGACGACGTCGTTGAGTTCGCGCGCGGTCGTGAGGTCGCTGCCGAAGGGCTTCTCGATGACGACGCGGCGCCACTGGCCCTCCTTCTGCTCGGCCAGGCCGGAGTTGCGGAGCTGCTCGGTGACCTGAGGGAAAGACTTCGGCGGGATGGACAGGTAGAAGGCGAAGTTGCCGTTCGTCCCCCGCTCGCGATCGAGCTCATCGACGGTCGTCTTCAGACGGGTGAAGGCCTCGGGATCGTCGAACTCGCCCTGGACGAAGCGGATGCCCTGCGCGAGCTGAGTCCAGACCTCCTCGTGGAACTCGGTGCGCGCGTACTTCTTGACGGAGTCGTGGACGACCTTCTCGAAGTCTTGGTCGTCCCAGTCGCGCCGGGCGAAGCCAACGAGCGCGAATCCGGGGGGCAGCAGGCCGCGGTTGGCGAGGTCGTAGACCGCGGGCATGAGCTTCTTGCGCGAGAGGTCTCCGGTCACGCCGAAGATGACGAGACCGCTGGGGCCGGCGATCCGGTTCAACCGGCGGTCGAAGCTCAACCGCAGGGGGTTGAACTCGGGGGTGATGTCCACAGACATGTGCAGTGTCCTTCTGTGTGCCGGTGGGTCCGGCGCACTGCTATCGGTGAGGAGGGGGGGAGGGCGGCGGAGTCGCGGGGCGGCGCGCTCCGACGTGGAGGACGTCCGAGAGGACTGCCGCGGGCACGCTGCTCGCCGGCGTGGAGGCGGGAGCAGCGTGCCCGTCGGATCAGGTGTTGAGCGCCTCGAAGAGCGCTTCGAGATCGGCCTCGGGATCGGTCAGCCTGAGGGTCAGCACCGGTCGGCCGTGTTCGGCGAGCACGCTCGCGTCGCCCGCTGCCTGCGCGAGGATCAGCTGACCGAAGGTGAACGGGCTGTCCGGGATTTCGAGGTCCACGGTGGAGCGTTCGGTGATCTGGAGGAAGACACCGGTCGGCGCGCCACCCTTGTGGTACTGCCCGGTCGAGTGCAGGAAGCGGGGTCCCCAGCCGAAGGTGACGGGGCGCTGCGCCTGCGCCGCGAGCAGGTCGCGCACGCCCTCGAGCTGCGGAAGCGCGAGGCGGTCGACATAGGCCTGGATCGAGACGTAGCCGCCGTCGCCCACCTGGGCGAGGAGGCGGTCGACGGCCGCGGCGACGGTCGAGACGCCTTCGGTGACGCTGCTGCTGCCGGTGACCTCGATGCCCGCGTCGCTGAACGCGGGCGCCTCCGGCTCGGGGCGCTTCTCAAGCAGGGCCCGGGTGGCGATCTTCGCCGACTCGACGTCGGGCTGGTCGAACGGGTTGATGCCCAGGAGGCGGCCGGCGACGGCGACCGCGTACTCCCAGGTCAACATCTGCGCACCGAGCGAGCCCGAGAGGAGGATCTCGCCCTCATGGCGGTCGCGCGGGAACAGGTGCAGGGCGCTGGCGTCCTCGACGAGGCGGACGACCTGCACATCGGGTAGGTCCTCCGAGAGCTCGGGGGCGAGCGTGCCTAGCACGACGGGAAGGATGCCCGCGCCGTCCTTTCCGGTGGATTCCGCGATGAGCTGCTCGGCCCAGTCCGCGAAGCCGACGATCTCTGTGCCGTCGGCCACGATCGCGAGCTTGTCGCGCCGCGGGCTCGTCGCGGCGATCGCCGCGCCCAGGATCAGGCCCGGGTTCTCGGGGGAGTCGACGGCGAGTCCGAGCGAGGCTTCGGCAGCCTCGTCGAGCAGCGCCTCGATGTCGGCGCCGGCCAGGCCGGAGGGGACGAGGCCGAACGCGGACAGCGCCGAGAAGCGCCCGCCGATGTTCGGGTCGGCGTTGAACACCCGGTAGCCCGCCTGGCGGGAGGACGAGTCGAGCGGCGAGCCGGGGTCGGTCACGATGACGATGCGTTCCAGCGGGTCGATGCCCGCCTCGGTAAACGCCTTCTCGTAGGCCTTCTTCTGGCTCGCGGTCTCGACGGTCGATCCCGACTTGGAGGAGATGACGACCGCGGTCGAGGCGAGGCGGTCGTTCAGGGCCGCGATCACCTGCCCGGGGGCCGTGGAATCGAGCACGGTCAGCGCGACTCCGGCGGTGCGCGTGATGACCTCCGGCGCGAGCGACGAGCCGCCCATGCCGCCCAGCACGATGTGGTCGATGCCCTTGGTCTGGAACTCCTCACGCAGGGCGAGGATCTCGGCGATCAGGGGGCGGGAGACCGTGGTCGACTCGGTCCAGCCGAGCCGCTTGGCCGCCTCCTCCTCCGCCGTCGCGCCCCACAGGGTGGGGACCTGGGCGGTGATGCCGGACGCGACCTCGTCGGCGACCAGCTCGGGGACGATGCGGTCGACCGCCTTCTCGGCGTCTCCGCTGACGTGGATCTGGATCGCCATGATCAGGCCTGCGCCTTCGCGCCCTCGAGCGCCGCGGTGACGGTGTCGAGCAGCTCGTTCCACGAGACGACGAACTTCTCGACGCCTTCCTTCTCGAGCAGTTCGGTGACGTCGGCGTAGGACACGCCCTGCGCCGCGACGGCGTCGAGGACGGCGTTCGCGTCGGCGTAGGAGCCGGTGACGGTGTCGCCGGTGATCTCGCCGTGGTCGAAGGTCGCCTCGAGGGTCTTCTCGGGCATGGTGTTCACGACGCCGGCTGCGACGAGCTCGGTTACGTAGAGGGTGTCGGGGAGGTCGGTCGACTTGACGCCGGTCGAGGCCCAGAGGGGACGCTGACGGTTGGCGCCGGACTCCTGGAGCAGGAGCGCGCGCTCGGTCGCGAACGCCTCCACGAACACCTCGTAGGCGAGCTGCGCGTTCGCGACGCCCGCCTTGCTCGTGAGGGCGCGGGCCTCGTCGGTGCCGACGGCCTCGAGTCGCTTGTCGATCTCGGTGTCGACGCGCGAGACGAAGAACGAGGCGACGGAGTGGATGGTCGACAGGTCGATGCCGGCCTCCTTCGCCTTCTCGAGGCCCGCCAGATACGCGTTGATGACGGCGCGGTAGCGGGCGAGAGAGAAGATCAGGGTGACGTTCACCGAGATGCCGGAGCCGATGACCTCGGTGATGGCCTCGAGGCCCTCGACGGTCGCGGGGATCTTGATCATCGCGTTGGGGCGGTCGACCTTGGCCCAGAGTGCCTTCGCCTGCGCGATCGTGCCCTGCGCATCGTGAGCGAGGCCGGGCTCGACCTCGATCGAGACGCGTCCGTCGTAGCCGTGGGTGGCGTCGTAGATCGGGCGGAAGATGTCGGACGCGGCGGCGACGTCGTCGGTCGTGATCTCGAAGACGGCGTCGGTCACCGACGTGCCGGCCGCGGCGAGGTCGCGGACCTGGGCGTCGTAGGACTCGCCGTTGGTCAGCGCCGCGGCGAAGATCGTGGGGTTGGTGGTGACTCCGACGACGTTCTTCTCCTCGATGAGCGTCTGCAGTCCCCCGGAGGAGATGCGGGAGCGGGAGAGGTCGTCGAGCCAGATGCTGACGCCGGCGGCGGAGAGCTCTGCGGTAGGGGTGTTCTCGGTCATGTCTCTTCTTCTTCTGCGTAGGTGGTGCGTGGCGTGGGGGAGCCGGGCTCCGACGGCGAAGGCCGCGTCCGTGCTGGACGCGGCCTTCGGGTCAGGAGGCTGCGAGCGACTCCTTGGCGGCGGCCAGGGCCGCCTCGGTGGTGATCCCGAACTCACGGAACAGGGTCTTGTAGTCGGCGGACGCTCCGAAGTGCTCGATCGAGACCGAGCGGCCGGCGTCACCGACGTACTTCTGCCAGCCGAGGCTCAGGCCTGCCTCGATCGACACGCGGGCCTTCACTGCGGAGGGCAGCACCTTCTCGCGGTACTCGGCGTCCTGCTCCTCGAACCATTCGAGCGACGGAGCTGACACGACGCGGGCGTTGATGCCCTCTGCCCTCAGGGCCTCGCGCGCCTCGACGGCGATCTGGACCTCGGAGCCGGTCGCGATGAGGATCACGTCGGGGGTGCCGTTCGGCGCCTCGGCCAGGACGTAAGCGCCGCGGGCGACGTTCGCGGCCGAGGCGAAGGTTTCGCCCTCCGCTTCGCCGTCGCCGCGCTCGAACACGGGGATGTTCTGACGTGTGAGAGCCAGGCCCGCGGGTCCCTCGCGGCGTTCGAGGATCGTCTTCCAGGCGTAGGCGACCTCGTTCGCGTCGCCGGGGCGGACGATGTCTAGACCCGGGATCGCGCGGAGGGCGGCCAGCTGCTCGATCGGCTGGTGCGTCGGGCCGTCCTCGCCGAGGGCCACGGAGTCGTGGGTCCAGACGTAGATGGCGGGCGCCTTCATGAGCGCCGCGAGACGGACGGCGGGGCGCATGTAGTCGGAGAAGATCAGGAAGGTGCCGCCGAAGGGGCGGGTGTTTCCGTGCAGGACGATGCCGTTCAGAATCGCGCCCATGGCGTGCTCGCGGATGCCGAAGTGCAGCACGCGGCCGCCCTTCGTGCCGGTCCACTCGTGGGTCGAGAACTCCGGCGGGACGAAGGAGCCGGCTCCCTCGATCGTCGTGTTGTTCGACTCGGCCAGGTCGGCCGATCCGCCCCAGAGCTCGGGGACGATGCCGGCGAGAGCGTTGATGACCTTGCCGGAGGCGGCGCGGGTCGACACCTCCTTACCCGACTCGAAGACGGGGAGCGCCTCCTGCACACCCTCGGGGAGCTCGCCGCTCAGCACCCGGTCGAGCAGTTCCTTCTTCTCCGGGTTGGCCGACGCCCAGGCGGCGAACTGCTCGTCCCACTCGGCGTGCTGTGCCTGGCCGCGCTCGACGGCCCCGCGGGTGTGCTCGATGACCTCGTCGGCGACGTCGAAGGTCTTCTCGGGGTCGAAGCCGAGCACCTCCTTGAGGCCTCGGAGCTCGTCGGCGCCCAGGGCCGAGCCGTGGATCTTGCCGGTGTTCTGCTTCTTCGGCGAGGGCCAGCCGATGATCGTGCGCAGGATGATGAGCGACGGCTTGTCGGTCTCGCCCTGGGCGGCCTCGATGGCGGCGTGGAGCTCGGCGACGTCCTCGTGGTACTCGCCGGTCTTCTTCCAGTCGACGACCTGCACCTGCCAGTCATAGGCCTCGTAGCGGGCCTTGACGTCCTCGGTGAAGGCGATGTTGGTGTCGTCCTCGATCGAGATCTGGTTGGAGTCGTAGATGACGACCAGGTTGCCCAGCTTCTGGTGGCCGGCCAGCGAGGACGCCTCGCTGGTGATGCCCTCCTGCAGGTCGCCGTCGCCGGCGATCACGTACACGAAGTGGTCGAACGGGGAGCTGCCCGCGGCCGCCTCCGGGTCGAACAGGTCGCGCTCGAAGCGCGAGGCGTAGGCGAAGCCGACGGCGGAGGCGAGCCCCTGACCGAGCGGCCCGGTCGTGATCTCGACGCCGTCGGTGTGGCCGTACTCCGGGTGGCCCGGCGTCTTCGATCCCCAGGTGCGCAGCGCCTTCAGATCGTCGAGCTCGAGGCCGTACCCGCCCAGGTAGAACTGGACGTACTGGGTCAGCGAGGAGTGGCCGACCGACAGGATGAAGCGGTCGCGGCCGATCCAGGTCGCGTCGGACGGGTCGCGGCGCATGACCTTCTGGAACAGGAGGTAGGCGGCAGGAGCGAGGCTCATGGCGGTTCCGGGGTGGCCGTTGCCGACCTTCTCCACGGCGTCCGCGGCGAGAACCCTCGCCGTGTCGACTGCCTTCTCGTCAATGGATTCCCATTGCAGTTCTGTCACTTGGTACTGACCCTTCTCGAGACGTGGGGCAGACGCAGACCGTCCGTCCTCTCGCATGGTGGAGCACACCGCATGACGACTTCGGCACGATGCTCCGGCGACGATCCTCTCGGCCTCGTGCCGACGATCGTCGGGCGGGCTCGGGATGCGTGCCGGGTGCTCTTGCGAGCAGTGTCGAGTATACGGAGGGGCCCCTGCCGCTCACCTGGGGTTGCGCGGTCGCATATGTCTGCGTTCGTTTGGGCAAGCGTGCACACCGGGCCCGGCTCCCTGACGCGCGCATTACACTCGTTCGGGATCGTCGAACGTTAGAGGAGCAATGGACGTAGTCGTAGAGACCACCGCTGTCGAGCGGAGCGGGCCGTCGCGGACGACGCTCTCGGGCACGGTGAAGGCGTTCATAGCCCTGACGAAGCCCCGCGTCATCGAGCTCCTCCTGGTCGTGACGGCTCCCACGATGATCCTGGCTCAGGGGGGGATCCCCGATCTGCTCCTCGTGCTCAACGTCCTCATTGGAGGCGCGCTGAGCGCCGGGTCGGCCGGAGCCTTCAACTGCTACTTCGATCGGGACATCGACCGGATCATGAACCGGACGAAGAACCGGCCGCTGGTGACCGGCGAAATCTCTGACCGCTCCGCTCTCGTCTTCGCGACCACGATCGGCGTGCTCTCCATCGTCTGGCTCGGGTTGACCGCGAACTGGCTCGCCGCCGGACTCTCGCTCCTCGCGATCCTCATCTACGTCGTCTTCTACACGCTGTTCCTCAAGCGCCGCACGCCCCAGAACATCGTCTGGGGGGGCATCGCGGGCTGCATGCCGGTGCTGATCGGCTGGGCGGCGGTCACCGGCTCGCTCGACTGGGCCCCTGTGATCCTGTTCTCGGTGATCTTCCTGTGGACCCCGCCGCACTACTGGCCGCTCTCGATGAAGTACCGCGACGACTATCAGGCGGCCGGTGTACCGATGCTCTCCGTCGTGCGCGGACGCACGATCGTGGGGCTCCAGGTGATCCTGTACGCGTGGGCGACCGTCGCGTGCTCGTTGCTGCTCATCCCCGTCGCAGGGATGGGTGTCGTCTACACGGTCGTAGCGCTCGGCAGCGGTGTCTGGTTCATCGCCGAGACGCACCGCCTCTACAGCTTGGCGATCCGTCACGAGCACGTCTCGCCCATGCGGGTGTTCCACGGGTCCGTCGGGTACCTCACCCTCCTCTTCCTCGCGGTCGGGATCGACCCGCTGCTGCCCTTCTGATGGTCACTCCTTTCTCGTTCCTGGCCGAGCGGGTCAGCCTGAGTCCGCGCGCTCTCCGCTGGGGTACCACTGCGGCGCTGGTGGCGAGCATCCTGATCATCTTCTTCGGCGGAGTCGTGCGCCTCACCGGCTCCGGGCTCGGCTGTCCGACGTGGCCGGCCTGCGATGCCGGCTCGCTCACCTCGACGCCCGAGCTCGGGATCCACGGTTTCATCGAGTTCACCAATAGGGCCTTCACCGGCGTCCTGATCGTGGCGGTGGGGTGGGCGATCACGGCGGCCCGCCTGCAGAAGCCGCGTGACCGGACGATGACGCGGCTCGCGTGGTCGCAGTTCTGGCTCGTTGTCGCGAACGCCCTCGCCGGAGGGGCGACCGTGCACTCCGGGCTCAATCCGTACATTGTCGCGGGTCACTTCGTCCTCGCCATCGCGCTGCTCACCACGACGTCGCTCACCTGGCACCGGGCGCACCACTCGCAGTCCGTGGTGTTCGAGCCGGACCGCGTGACGCGGACGGTGAGCATCGCCCTGGTCGCTCTCACCCTGCTGGTGATCCTTGTGGGGACCCTCGTGACGGGGACGGGTCCGCATGCGGGCGACTCCGCCGAGGTGCCACGGATGAGGTTCCACTGGGAGAGTGTGGCCGTCGTGCACGGCGTGCTCGGAACAGCGGTGCTGGTCCTCGGTGGCGCGCTGCTCGTCCGACTCTCGACGATCGCGCACTCCGAGCTCGCGAGACGACGGATCGTGACCTTCCTCGTCGTCGTCGTCGTCCAGGCCCTGGTGGGTGTCGTCCAGTCGGTCACGGCGCTCCCGGAAACGCTGGTGGCCGTCCACCTGCTGGGCTCGGCGCTCGTGTGGGTCGGTGCGATCCGGGTGCTCCTCGATGTGAATCCGAGGCTCTTCACCGTCCGAGCGCAGCGTCGCGAGGCGGCGCCGGAGCTGCAGCCGGCGGCGTGACCGCCCGGCCCGCTCTGCGCTCCGTCGCGAGCAGGTGGCGCCGGAGCCCGAGCAGCAGGCGGGGGAGCGCCCGCGGTGCGAGTTCTCTTCCGAGAGCTTCGGCGAGTTCGCGGAAAGAGCGGTCGGAGTCGCCGCTCAGCCCATGGGCGAGCAGGATGATCAGGAGACGGGCGGAGAGGGGGAGTGGAGAGTCGTTCATCATCTGCTGACTCCATCACGGACCACCGACACTCGTATGGTCACGCTTGTCTGATGAGCAATCCGACCGCACCCGGCCGACACCCAGGTGCGGAGGTTCCGCTCACCGCGTGACGCCCGTACGATAAGGAGTTGGTTCTGGTCCAGCGCGTGACGCGCCAGTGCGCGCGATGGGCGCGGGGGCCGGCGCCGTCGGCCCGACGGAGCGCCGCAGCACACCTCAGGAATCCCAGGGACGCACATCACCCGCTCCGCGCATCACAGGGATCGCGCGACCGGCCGGAGAGCACCCGCGGGTCACCCCCGGGGGAATGAGTCCGGGACCCGACCGGTTAGCAGTGGGTAGGAAACGAGGTACACATGTCAGACATTCTGATCGACCGCCCCGAGCTCGAGAGCCTGGGCGTCTACGAGTTCGGCTGGTCCGACTCGGACTCCGCCGGAGCCTCCGCTCGCCGGGGGATCTCGCCGGAGGTCGTCTCCGACATCTCCGCGCTCAAGAACGAGCCGGCCTGGATGCGCGACCGCCGCATGAAGGCGCTGAAGCTCTTCGAGCGCAAGCCGATGCCGACCTGGGGTGCCGACCTGTCGGACATCGACTTCGACAACATCAAGTACTTCGTCCGCTCCACGGAGAAGCAGGCTCAGACCTGGGACGACCTCCCCGACGACATCAAGAACACGTACGAGAAGCTCGGCATCCCCGAGGCGGAGCGCCAGCGCCTCGTCGGCGGCGTCGCGGCCCAGTACGAGTCCGAGGTCGTCTACCACCAGATCCGAGAGGATCTGGAGGAGCAGGGCGTCATCTTCATGGACACGGACACCGCGCTCCGCGAGCACCCCGAGATCTTCGAGGAGCACTTCGGGACGGTCATCCCGGCGGGCGACAACAAGTTCGCTGCGCTCAACACAGCCGTCTGGTCGGGAGGCTCCTTCGTCTACGTCCCGAAGGGCGTGCACGTCGACATCCCGCTGCAGGCGTACTTCCGCATCAACACCGAGAACATGGGCCAGTTCGAGCGGACCCTGATCATCGCCGACGAGGACAGCTACGTCCATTACATCGAAGGCTGCACCGCACCGATCTACAAGTCGGATTCGCTGCACTCGGCCGTCGTCGAGATCATCGTGAAGAAGAACGCCCGCGTGCGTTACACCACGATCCAGAACTGGTCCAACAACGTCTACAACCTCGTCACGAAGCGCGCGATCGCGCACGAGAGCGCAACGATGGAGTGGATCGACGGCAACATCGGCTCGAAGGTCACCATGAAGTACCCGTCGATCTTCCTGGTCGGCGAGCACGCCAAGGGCGAGACCCTTTCGGTCGCCTTCGCCGGTCCCGGTCAGCACCAGGACGCCGGCGCGAAGATGATCCACATGGCGCCGTACACGCAGTCGTCCATCGTCTCGAAGTCGATCGCGCGCGGAGGCGGCCGGGCCGGCTATCGCGGCGAGGTCAGGGTCGATGCGAACGCTCACCACTCGGCGAACACGGTGCGCTGCGACGCTCTGCTGGTCGACACGATCTCGCGCTCGGACACCTACCCGGCCATCGACATCCGCGTCGACGACGTCCAGCTCGGTCACGAGGCGACCGTCTCGAAGGTCAGCGAGGAGCAGCTCTTCTACCTGATGTCGCGCGGACTCCCCGAGGATGAGGCCATGGCCATGATCGTCCGCGGATTCATCGAGCCGATCGCGCGCGAGCTGCCCATGGAATACGCCCTCGAGCTCAACAAGCTCATCGAGATGGGGATGGAGGGCAGCGTCGGTTGACGCTCGTCTCCCCCCTCGAAGGGATGCCCGAACGGGGCACCCCGCACCCATCGAAAGGAACCACCGCCTGATGACGGTCCCCACGAGCGCCGCGACGACCCCCGAGATTGACGGCGCGACCGCTGCCGAGCGTCTGGGCATCAGCGCCCACTCCGACGGGGCGTTCACTCCCGTGCAGACCCGATCCGAGCGCTTCGCGTCGACCGATGTCGAGGCCTTCGAGGCCGTCACCGGTCGCGAGATCGCCTGGAAGCTGACGCCCGTCGCGCGCCTCGCCGACCTCATCGACGGCACCCTCGACGGCTCGCCGACTGCGGTCGACCACACCGCGGTCGACGGCGTCGACGTCTCGTGGGTCGGTCGCGACGACGAGCGGATCGGCACCGCCGGCCTGCCGGAGGACCGCGCTGCCGCGAACGCGTGGTCGAGCTTCGAGCAGGCGCTCGCCGTGCGCGTCTCGGGCGAGGACGAGAAGGTCGCGACCCTGCTCCGCTCCGGTCTCGGTTCCAGTCCCCGCGCCGCGCACACGATCATCGACGCGGCGCCCTACGCGCGAGCAGTCGTGGTGCTCCAGAACGAGGGTCAGGCGACGCTCGCCGAGAACGTCGAGATCCTCGTCGGCGAGGGAGCCCAGCTCACGGTGGTCACCGTGCAGGAGTGGGCGGACGACGCCCGTCACCTGGCCAATCACTTCCTCCGCGTGGGGCGCGACGCGAGGGTGAAGCACATCGTCGTCACCCTCGGCGGCTCCATCGTCCGAGTGAACCCCTCGGCCCACCTCGTCGAGCGGGGGGCCGACGGCGAGCTCTTCGGCCTCTACTTCGCCGACGGCGGCCAGCACCTCGAGCAGCAGGTGTACGTCGACCACGACGCTCCCGACACCCGCAGCCGCGTGACCTACAAGGGTGCGCTGCAGGGTGAGGGGGCGCGTACCGTCTGGATCGGCGACGTCCTCATCCGCAACAGCGCTACCGGCACCGACAGCTACGAGCAGAACCGCAATCTGGTCCTTTCCGACGGCACACGTGCCGACTCCATTCCGAACCTCGAGATCGAGACGGGCGACATCGCCGGAGCAGGCCACGCCTCGGCGACCGGGCGCTTCGACGACGAGCAGCTCTTCTACCTGCAGTCGCGGGGCATCCGCGAGGACGAGGCGCGTCGCCTGGTCGTGCGCGGCTTCCTCGGCGAGATCGTGCAGCAGATCAAGGTCGCGGAGCTGGAGGACCGTCTGCAGCTCGCGATCGAGGCCGAGCTGGCTGGCAGCGCCGGCCAGACCGGTTCCGCGCAGGGAGCGGCGGTCAGCGCATGAGCAATGCTGCGATGATCTGCTCGGTTTCCGAGCTGATCCCCAACCAGGCCATGCGGGTTGAGGTCGACGGGGTCGCGATCGCCGTCGTTCAGGATTCGGCCGGCGAGATCCACGCCATCGGAGACACCTGTACGCACGGCGAGATCTCCCTCTCCGAGGGCTTCGTCGAGGGCGAGAGCCTCGAATGCTGGGCGCACGGCTCCCAGTTCTCGCTCCGCACCGGCACGCCGCTGAATCTCCCGGCCTACGAGCCGGTCCCCGTCTTCGTCGTCGAGATCATCGACGGCGACGTCTACATCGACCCGACCGTCACGAAGGAAGTCTGAATGTCCGTTCTCCAGATCAGCGATCTCCACGTCAGTGTCGAGACCGAGCAGGGGACCAAGCAGATCCTCCGCGGTGTCGACCTCACCATCAACCAGGGCGAGATCCACGCGATCATGGGTCCCAACGGGTCCGGCAAGTCGACCCTGGCCTACACGATCGCTGGGCACCCCAAGTACCACGTCGACGGCGGCTCCATCACGCTCGACGGCGTCGAGGTCCTCGACATGTCGGTCGACGAGCGCGCCCGCGCAGGCCTCTTCCTCGCCATGCAGTACCCGGTCGAGATCCCCGGAGTGACCAACACCAACTTCCTCCGCACCGCCAAGACCGCGATCGCCGGTGAGGCGCCTGCGATCCGCACGTGGACCAAGGACGTCAAGTCCGCGATGGCGAACCTCCGCATGGATTCATCCTTCGCGGCACGCAATGTCAACGAGGGTTTCTCGGGCGGCGAGAAGAAGCGCAACGAGATCCTCCAGCTCGAGCTGCTCGCCCCGCAGTTCGCGGTCCTCGACGAGACGGACTCCGGGCTCGACGTGGATGCGCTCAAGATCGTGTCAGACGGCGTGAACCGCGCCCATCAGAGCACGGGGCTCGGGGTCCTGCTGATCACGCACTACACGCGGATCCTCCGTTACATCCAGCCCGATTTCGTGCACGTCTTCGTCGCCGGTCGCGTCGCCGAGCAGGGCGGCAAGGAGCTGGCGACGCGACTCGAGGACGAGGGCTACGACCGCTTCCTGACCTCGGCGACGGTCTGAGCATGGCAGTCACCACGCTCGAGCCGAAGCTCTTCGACCAGGTCGAGGAGGCTCTCAAGGACGTTATGGATCCCGAGCTGGGGGTCAACGTCGTCGATCTCGGCCTGATCTACGACCTGGGTTGGGACGACGAGAACGACGCGCTGGTCATCCACATGACTCTCACCTCGGCGGGCTGCCCGCTCACCGATGTGCTCGAGGAGCAGACCGCGGAGTCCCTCGACGGCATCGTCGAAGCCTTCAGGATCAACTGGGTCTGGATGCCGCCGTGGGGTCCGGAGCGGATCACCGAGGACGGCCGTGACATGATGCGCGCCCTGGGCTTCTCGATCTAGACGCTGCAGACGAACGCCGAAGGGCCGGGAGGAATCGTCCTCCCGGCCCTTCGGCGTCGGTGCTCACTCCGGCCGGTCGCGGCATCTCAGCGGTGGTCGGGGCTCCAGTGTCAAGGGCGGTGGTCGCCTACCGCGGACCAGCTGGTCGGTCTCACGTTGTGGTCTAGCGCCGAATGATGAGCGTCCTGGCGCAATCACGACGCAGAGGTTGAGGAATCCGCGTATATACACCACACTTATGGTGACAACATGGAGGCAAGCGTCGCGACGGTCTTCGTGGAGATCAGACTCGCGCGCTCGCTGCGATGGTCGAGGCGCGGCGCTTGTCGGCTGGGGAATTGTGGGTTGCTGTGAATTTCGATGCGGCGTATCATTACCGAACTCAGATTCAGACGAACCTCGCCCAGATTCGATGGAAGATTGGAGACCGGTCGAGAGCGCTTGCGAATATTGAGGAAAACCTCGAATTGGCCAGCGTGAAGCATCGTGCGTCACGGAGCGAGACGCTTTCTATAGCCGGCTTTTACTATTATCTCGACGGCCAATTGGATCGCGCCTGGTCGCTCGTGTCCGAGGCGTACGCGTTGGTCTCGGATGAGCGCGCGCCACGGAGGCTCGCGACGGTCCGTAAAATCGGTGTCGGAATTCTTCGGGCGCAAGGTCGCCACGATGAGGCCGATAACCTCGCAGAGAGGCTGATGCGGGATCCGCTCGATTTCGACGCAGCTCTTGGAGGCGACAGATCGTGAACCGCACTGTTCTAAACGTCTCCGGTGTCTCTCGAGAATTCTCCAGAGGCGGGAGGAGAGTCGTCGCGGTGGACGGTGTCGATCTTTCGATCGCGAGCGGAGAAGTACTCGCGCTCCTCGGGCCGAACGGCGCAGGGAAGATCACTCTCATCCGCATGATCGCCACTCTCCTCGATCCGTCATCCGGATCGATCAGAGTCGATGGTTTCGACTCCCGACGGAACGAGCGCGAGGTGCGCGCACGCACGGGTCTCGTTCTTGGTGGCGACCGCGGCTTCTATCTGCGGGCGACGGTCGAGGAGAACCTCCGGTATTTCGCTTCGCTGTCCCGAGTGGATCGAGGCCGCCGAGCGGACACTATCACAGAGGTGCTCGATGCCGTTCATCTGCAGGACAGGCGCCGCGATCCTGTCGAGACGCTTTCCAGGGGTTTGAAGCAGAGGCTGCACATCGCACGCGGCCTGCTGTCGAATCCTGCCCTTCTACTTCTCGACGAGCCGACGATCGGGCTTGATCCTGAAGCTGCGCTAGCGCTGCGCGGATTGATCCGGGAGCTCAAGGCCCGGGGTTGTACGGTGCTACTGACGACGCATTACCTCTTTGAAGCAGAGTCGCTCGCAGATGATGTGGCCGTGATCATTGATGGCCGCATCGTCGCTCGTGGCTCTGTTCCGCGGATCGCTGAGATTGGAGGGGTCGGCAAGGTCACAGCTCTCATTACGACGCACTTGCCGCCCGAGTTGGCCCGGACGGGTCCTCGGATTTCTGGCAGTCCCGGTCACCGCGCTCGTGGTCGCCACCGCGAGGGGAGGTCTGGCTGTCGAGGGGGCGCTTCTGTTCGCGGTGGGGACGATTATGGTTGCTGTCGCCTGTTCGCTCTCTGCACTCTGTCTGTCGGGCCTCTTTGTCGTCACACGCCATGCGATCGTCTACGAGCCCGTCTTGGTCGCGCCGGTTCTTCTGCTCTGCAGTGCCGTGGTTGCTCTCGCGTCGATCGTGCAGCCGTGGTGCACTGTGGCTGCACTCCATCCGTTGACCGGTGCGGTCGCAGTCCTCCACGCCGCGTCGAGCCCTCAGGGAACCCTCGATAGCTTCTGGCTGTTCCAATTCTCGGTGTCCAGCGTTCTCCTCCTGGTAGCGGCCCGAGTCATACTGCACATCGCCCGGAAGCGGGCCCGGGTCGAGGGGACTCTTCAGCTGTCATGACTCGTGCGTCTCTCGCCTTAGCGGCAGATGTCGTTTCGGCTGCCGCGAGGATCGGCCTGAGAACATTCGATGTGACCCGATCGCTGCGCGCCATCATTGTCTCCCTCGCCGTCGGTCCCTGCCTCCAGATCGTTTACTTGGTCGGGATGAGTGGAGCGACCGGCGGGGCGAGCGTGCGAGTTGCGATCGCCGCGCTTTTGCTCGCCGGCGCGGTCGTGGCGGTGGAAAGCACTGCCGTCACTTTGGCGACGAGCCGCCGCGACGGAGTACTGTCCGCCGTCGTACTCTCAACACTTCCCGCGGCGCTGGTCTGGCTGGGCCATGTCCTAGCCGCCACCGGCGTCGGCATCGTCTCAGGGTGTGCCGGGCTCGTTCTCGCCTCCATCCTCTTCGGCCCGACGGCCGACTTCCCGCTCGTCCTCTCACTTCTGGCTGTCATTGTCGTATCACTGGCCAGCGCCGGATTTGGCTTCGCGGTCGCCGCCCTGAGCCTCCGCCTGCGCGACGCACTTCTTCGTGCGAGCATTGTGGTGAGCCTTATGATCCTGCTCGGAGGAGTCGTAGCGCCGATCTCCTCCTATGACGCCGTCGCTCGGATTCCTGCCTATATGTTCCCGCTGACATCGTCGGTGCAGGCCGTCGACGAGTTCCTGGTGGGACATGCTGACCGCAGTCTCGGCCTGCTGTGCTTGTCAGCGCTCACAGGAGCGATCTGGGCCGTCGTCGGAGGCGTGGCGTGGACATGGGCGCTGAGGTCGAGCCGGACGACCGGACAGCTCGACCTCTCCTGAACGCCGAAGGGCCGGGAGGAATCGTCCTCCCGGCCCTTCGGCGTCGGCGCTCCCTCAGCGAGAGCGGCGAGAGAGCAGAGCCCAGGTGCTGGGCAGGAGCACGGCGGCCAGCACAGCCTTGAGGACGTCGCCGACGAGGAACGGAACGAGGCCCGCGGAGAGCACCGATCCGGGGTCGGCGGGCAGGCCCAGCGTGCCGAGGGCTGCAGCGAGCCAGGGGAGTCCGACGAGGTAGATGGTCGCGGTGCCGGCGAGGAAGCTCACCAGGGTGCCGACGACGCGGCGGTCCCACCGGCGCTGGGCCAGCCAGCCGGTGACGAGCGAGGCGAGGACGAAGCCGACGATGTAGCCGCCGGTGGGGCCGGCGAGAACCGCCCAGCCGTGCGAACCCTCCGTGAAGACCGGGGCGCCCAGTGCGCCGATGAGCGCGTAGACGACCATGGAGAGCGCCCCGCGCAGAGCGCCGAGGGTCGTGCCGACGAGGAGGACGGCGAAGGTCTGGCCGGTGAAGGGGACCGGCCACATCGGGACGAACAGCTGGGCCATCGCCGCCGTGAGACCGGCGCCCGCGAGGACGAGCAGCGCATCGGACGCGACGGAGCGCGTCACGAGGCGGTCGGCGAGGACCGGGCGCGAGAGGGCGGAAGAGGAAGAGGACATGACTGATCTCCGGAGTCCTGGTCGCCCGAGAGCGAGGAGCGAGCGCGTCCGCGGTGAGCGGACGTGGATCCGCCCCGCGGCTCAGGAAATATACTAGGGGGCTGCCGCGTCGCGGCCCCTTGCCCCACTCCTCCCGAACCGAACGCCATTTCTTGGCGGGAACGGACAGCACTGTGCTCAGCGTGCACGACCTCGAACTCCGAGTCGGCGCCCGACTCCTGATGGAGAACGTCTCCTTCCGGGTGGGCGACGGCGACAAGGTCGGCCTCGTCGGCCGCAACGGCGCGGGGAAGACGACGCTGACCAAGGTCCTCGCCGGCGACCTCATCGCGGCGAAGGGGACGGTCGACCGCGGCGGCGAGATCGGCTATCTGCCGCAGGACCCGCGCTCGGGCGACCCGGACGAGTTGGCGCGCACGCGCATCCTCGACGCCCGCGGGCTGGGGCAGCTCGTCCTCGGCATGCAGGAGGCGACGGTCGCCATGTCGAGCAGCGACACGGCCGTCAGCGAGGCCGGTATGAAGAAGTACGGCAACCTCACCGACCGCTTCCTCGCCCTGGGCGGATACTCGGCGGAGGCCGAGGCCGCGTCGATCGCGAGCAATCTCAACCTGCCCGACCGGATCCTCGACCAGCCGCTCAGAACGCTCTCCGGTGGCCAGCGCCGACGCATCGAGCTCGCACGCATCCTGTTCTCGGACGCGAGCACTCTCATCCTCGACGAGCCGACCAACCACCTCGACGCGGACTCCGTGGTCTGGCTGCGCGAGTTCCTCAAGACGTATCGCGGCGGCTTCATCGTGATCAGCCACGACATCGAGCTGGTCGGTGAGACGGTGAACCGCGTCTTCTACCTCGATGCGAACCGCCAGGTCATCGACGTCTACAACATGAACTGGAAGAACTACCAGCGTCAGCGCGCCGCCGACGAAGAGCGCCGCAAGAAGGAGCGCGCCAACGTCGAGAAGAAGGCGGGGGCCCTCCAGCTCCAGGCCGCCCGCTTCGGAGCCAAGGCGTCGAAGGCGGCAGCTGCGCACCAGATGGTGGCTCGCGCCGAGAAGATGCTCAGCGGCCTCGAGGAGGTGCGCGCGGTCGACCGCGTCGCGAAGCTCCGGTTCCCGACTCCGATGGCGTGCGGCCGCACTCCACTGCACGCCGAGAACCTCTCGAAGAGCTACGGCTCGCTCGAGATCTTCACCGCCGTCGACCTGGCAATCGACCGGGGCTCGAAGGTCGTCATCCTCGGGCTCAACGGAGCGGGCAAGACGACCCTGCTGCGCATCCTCGGCGGTGTCGACAAGCCGGACACCGGGGTGATCGAAGCGGGTCACGGCCTGCGAATCGGCTACTACGCCCAGGAGCACGAGACGATCGACGTCAAGCGCTCCGTGCTCGAGAACATGGTGTCGGCCAGCCCGAACCTCACCGAGACCGAGGCGCGCCGTGTACTCGGCTCGTTCCTGTTCACCGGGGACGACTCGCACAAGCCTGCCGGAGTGCTTTCGGGGGGCGAGAAGACGCGACTCGCTCTCGCGATGATCGTCGTCTCCGGGGCGAACGTCCTGCTGCTCGATGAGCCCACCAACAATCTCGACCCGGCGAGTCGCGAGGAGATCCTCGACGCCCTGGCGCACTACGAGGGCGCGGTCGTCCTGGTCAGCCACGACGAGGGCGCGGTCGAGGCACTGAACCCCGAGCGGGTGCTCATCATGCCCGAAGGCACCGAGGACCACTGGGCGGCCGACTACCTCGATCTGATCACGCTGGCCTAACGGGCGTCGAGCAGCTCGTCCTCGACCTCGGCGTCGCTGCGTCCGCGGCGTCGGCGGCGCTCCTCGCGCCGTTCTTCTGCCGCGACGACCTCGGGATCGTCCGCGTTGCGGAGCCGGTACTCGTGCCTGACCGCCCAGCCGAGCCCGCCGAACCCCATGACGGCGAAGAGCACCCACTGGATCGCATAGCTGATGTGCAGGCCCTCGTCGGCGACGGGCTTGATCGCGGCCAGAGGGCGAGCGTCGATCGGTGCGGGCGACTCAGCGACCAACAGGCCGTAGGCGGAGGTGCGCAGCGGCTCGTCGAGCTGGGCCGACAGGTCGTCGAGCTGGATCGTCGCAATCTGGCCCGCCGGGGCGGAGCGTCCGTCGATCCGCCCCTCGGCTGGCTTCAGACGAGCGACGACCGTCACCTCGCCCTCGGGCGGCGCGGGGATCGCATCGGGTGCATCCTGAGTCGAACCGACCGGGACCCAGCCGCGGTCCACGACGAAAACGCTGCCGTCGTTGAGCCGGAGGGGCGTCAGGATCTCGAAGCCGGGATTGCCGTTGTAGGGCCGGTTACGGACGAGGGTCTGGCCTTCGGTCTCGTAGACGCCGCTGACCTCGACGGGGCGGTACTCGAGTGCGTCGTCCCAGGCGGAGTCGGCCGGCAGGAGTCCGTCGAGCGCGACGGGATCGGCGGTCCAGTTGGCAGTGACCAGTCGGTTGGTCGAGGCGGCCTGATCGAGGCGCGCCACCTGCCAGCGCGAGAGCAGGACGCAGGCGACGGCGAAGACGACCGCGAGTGCGAGGTAGCCGAACCATCGGCGCGAGAAGACGAAGCGCCAGGAGGGGCGGGCCGTGTCGTCGCTCACCGCACTGCTCCGCGGTCGACCGTGTAGAGCGGCTTCACCTCGAGCGGGAAATCCCGGGCCAGGAGGAACTCGCGGAGGAACTCGAGGTGCTCGCCGCAGGCCAGCCACGTCTTCCGGCGGTCCTCGGCGTGGATCCTCGGGTTCCGCCACTCCAGAGCCCACGTGGCCGTGTTCGGGCAGCCGGCACGCGAGCAGGCGTGCGCGTCGGGCACGCGGCCCAGGGGGATCACCGCTCTCCCCGCGGATCGCCGCCCTCGGTGCCCTGCTCCTGCGGAGAGTCGGGAGCGCTCGGCGCGGGCGGAACCGGACGGGAGAGGACGATCGCCCCCGGCCGCTCGACGTTGCCCCGCTCGCCGACGCTGCCGACGTTGGCGAGCACGACTGCGAAATACGGGAGGACCACGGCTCCGATCGCGAAGAACAGCAGCCACCAGCCGTGGGCGAAGAGAAGGCAGATCACGCAGAGCATACGTATGCCCATCGCGATCGAATACTTGATCGCACGGGAGCGCCGCTCGGCGCTCGGCGACGGCGGTAGGGAGGTGAGTGTCTCGCGTGGTTTCACAGCCCTGCAAGCCTACGTCCCGACGGAGGTGCGCAAGCCGAGCGGGCTGCATCCCGGAATCAGTTGCGCGGGGCGCCTCTAAGATGTACGCGTCGCCGGGCGCCGCACGAGCGCCGGCAGGAGGGACACCATGACCACGCCGCGCACCGTCCTCGTCACCGGAGGCAACCGGGGGATCGGCTACGCGATCGCCGAGGAGTTCGTGGCCGCCGGTCACCGGGTCGCCGTGACGGCGCGCTCGGGCTCGGGGCCGGAGGGATCGCTCACCGTGGTCGCCGACGTGACGGATACCGCGTCCATCGACGCCGCCTTCACCCAGGTCGAGGCCGAGCTCGGCCCCGTCGAGATCCTCGTGGCGAACGCAGGCATCACCCGCGACACCCTCCTTCTCCGCATGTCGGAGGAGGATTTCACCTCGGTCGTCGACACCAACCTCACCGGGGCCTTCCGCGTCGTGAAGCGCGCCTCGAAGGGCATGCTCAAGCAGAAGTTCGGCCGCGTCGTGCTGATCTCGAGCGTCGTCGGCCTCTATGGCTCGCCCGGCCAGACCAACTACTCGTCGTCGAAGGCCGCTCTCGTCGGCTTCGCCCGCTCGCTCACCCGGGAGCTCGGCGCACGCAACATCACTGCGAACGTCGTCGCTCCCGGCTTCATCGAGACCGACATGACCGCCGGGCTGCCTGCCGACCAGCAGGCCGAGTACCGCACGAGCATCCCGCTGGGGCGCTACGGGACCGCCTCCGAGGTCGCGCAGGTGACCCGCTGGCTGACCAGCGATGAGGCGGCGTACATCTCCGGCGCCGTGATCCCCGTCGACGGCGGCCTCGGGATGGGCCACTGATCGATGAGCGGCGACCTCATCGTCGGTGAACACGCTGATCGTCGGCCGATACACGTCCCTTCGCCGACGCAAGGCGCGTGGCCTTAGGCCATGAGCTCGTCCGACGTCGTCGCGGTCCTCCTGGACCCGGTCACCTCCGGCTCTCTGGCCGATCGGGCAGGCGCCCGACGCCCCGGTCGGCGCCCCCAGCGCTCGTGACCGCTGACCGGGGCTCTCGGCAGGCTGCCCGGCGCGTCGCAGAAGGAGCAGGGGTCGATCTCGCCGGGAGGTAGCCGCCGACCCTCGGCTGTGCGGGGCTGATCGCGCTCGCGGGCCCGCGAGCATCAGCCGCGGATCCCACGCGAGAGGCGTCAGCCGCGAAGGCCGAGCACCGGGAGCAGCTGCGCCAGATCGAGGCCGCCGACCACGAGATCTGCGCGCTCGCGCACCACGGGCTTCGCGTTGAAGGCGACCGCGAGGGCGGCGACCGCCATCATCTCGAGGTCATTGGCGCCGTCGCCCACCGCGACCGTGCGCTGCCGGGGGACGCCGGACGCCGTCGCCCACTCGCGCAACGCCTCCGCCTTGGCCCCCGCGTCGATCACGGGTCCGGCGACGGCCCCGGTGAGGGCGCCGTCGAGGCAGCCCAGACGGTTCGCGCGGACGAAGTCGAGGCCGAGCCCGCCCGCGACGGGGTCGAGCACCTCGTGGAAGCCGCCGGAGACGACTCCGACGCGCCCGCCTGCGGCATGGACGCCGTCCACGAGCTCGAGCGCGCCAGGCGTGACCCGGACACCGGCACTGACGCCGGAGAAGACAGAGGCGGGCACCCCGGCCAGAGTGCCCACGCGCTCACGCAGGCTCTCGCTGAAGTCGAGCTCGCCGCGCATCGCCCGCTCGGTGATGGCAGCGACGCGCTCCTCCGATCCTGCGTGCTCGGCGAGCAGCTCGATGACCTCGTCGCGGAGGAGGGTCGAGTCGGCATCGAGGACGACGAGGAAGCGGGCAGGCGTCGTCGGACGCTCACTCATGGGGCCGGGCCAATCGGTCGGGTGGTCGCGCGGGACTCGACCCGCGGGGGTGCTAAGGGTGGACGACGACGCCCTTGCCGACGACGGTGATGCCCGACTCGGTGACGGTGAACCCTCGCTCGCGATCGTGGTCGTGGTCCACGCCGACACGGGCGCCGGGCTCGACGACGACATCCTTGTCGAGGATAGCGCGCACCACCAGGGCGTCCGGACCGATCCGCACCTTGTCGAAGACGACCGAGTCGGTCACGGTCGCGTTCGACTCGATGACGGTCCACGGGCCGACCACGCTGCGCTCGATGTGCGCTCCCGAGATGACCGTGCCGAGGGAGACGACCGAGTCGACGGTCGAGCCCATGTTGCCCTTGCCGTCGCGGACGATCTTGGCCGGCGGCGAGTTCAGCTGCGACGAGAAGATCGGCCACTGCTGGTTGTAGAGGTTGAAGACGGGGAGGGCGGAGATGAGGTCCTGGTGCGCCTCGAAGAACGAGTCGATCGTGCCCACGTCGCGCCAGTAGTAGCGGTCGCGGTCGGTGGAGCCCGGGACCTCGTTGAGCTTGAGGTCGTAGACGCCCGCCTCGCCTCGTGCGACGAAGTCCGGGATGATATCGCCGCCCATGTCGTGGTCGGAGGTGGAGAGCTCGCCGTCGCGGATGACCGCGTCGATCAGGGCGTCGGCGTCGAAGACATAGTTGCCCATCGAGGCGAGGACCTCGTGCGGAGCGTCGGCCAGACCGACCGCGTCCTTGGGCTTCTCGAGGAATTCGGCGATCTTCGTCGGGACGATGCCGTCTCCGGCCTCGTCGCCCGCGAGCTGGATCACGCCGAACTGATCGGCGAGCTCGATCGGCTGTCGGATCGCGGCGACGGTCGCCTTGGCGCCCGATGCGATGTGGGCGTCGATCATCTGCGAGAAGTCCATGCGGTAGACGTGGTCGGCGCCGACCACGACGACGATGTCGGGCTTCTCGTCGCGGATCAGGTTGAGGCTCTGCAGGATGGCGTCGGCCGAGCCGCTGAACCAGCGCTTGCCGAGCCGCTGCTGCGCGGGAACCGAGGCGACATAGGAGTTCAGCAGCCCCGAGAGGCGCCAGGTCTGCGAGACGTGGCGGTCCAGCGAGTGCGACTTGTACTGCGTCAGCACGACGATCTGGGTCAGGCCCGAATTGATCAGGTTGGACAGTGCGAAGTCGATCAGCCGGTACTGGCCGCCGAACGGCACCGCGGGCTTGGCCCGGTCGGCCGTGAGGGGCATGAGCCGCTTTCCCTCGCCGCCGGCGAGGACGATGCCGAAGATCTTCTTTGACTGCATGCCACAACAGTAGAGGCTCGGGCCTGCCGGTGGACCGGGCTGTCGCCGTGAGAGGACGCTGTACTACGGTTCGGGGGTGCGAGTCGATCTGCTGACCAAGGAATACCCGCCCGAGGTGTACGGGGGAGCCGGAGTCCACGTGGCCGAGCTCACGAAGGCGCTGCGCAGCGACCTCGAGGTCGTGGTCCGCTGCTTCGGTGCTCCGCGTGAGGAGGCGGGCACCTTCGCCTACCCCGTCCCCGCCGAGCTGTCTGGCGCGAACGGTGCGCTGCAGACCCTCGGAGTCGACCTGCAGATCGCGCAGGACGCCGCCGGCGCCGATCTGGTCCATTCCCACACCTGGTACGCGAACGCGGCGGGACGGCTCGCGCAGCTCCTCCACGGCATCCCGCACGTCGTCTCGGCGCACAGCCTCGAGCCGCTGCGCCCGTGGAAGGCCGAGCAGCTCGGCGGCGGCTACCGCGTCTCGAGCTGGATCGAGCGCGAGGCCTACGAGAACGCCGACGCCGTGATCGCCGTCTCCGGCGGCATGCGCGAGGACATCCTCCGCTCGTACCCCGCCCTGGACCCGGCCAAGGTGCACGTCGTCTACAACGGCATCGATCTCGACGCTTGGCACCCTGTCGAGGACCACGAGGTCCTGGCCGGGCTCGGCCTCGATCCGTCTCGGCCCTCCGTGGTCTTCGTCGGCCGCATCACCCGTCAGAAGGGGCTGCCGTACCTGCTCCGGGCGGCCGCGACACTGCCCCCCGAGGTACAGCTCGTCCTCTGCGCGGGCGCTCCCGACACTCCCGAGATCATGGCCGAGGTGACCTCGCTCGTGCGCCGTCTCCAGGAGGAGCGCACGGGAGTGGTCTGGATCGACCGCCACCTGCCGCGGCACCAGCTCTCGGCGGTCCTCACGGCTGCGACCACCTTCGTCTGCCCGTCGATCTACGAGCCGCTCGGCATCGTGAACCTCGAGGCCATGGCCTGCGGCGCTGCGGTCGTCGGCACCGCGACCGGAGGCATCCCCGAGGTCGTCGTCGACGGCGTCACCGGACGATTGGTGCCCATCGAGCAGGTCACGGACGGGACCGGCACGCCCGTGGATCCCGACCGCTACGTCGCCGACCTGGCCGCCGCCCTCGCCGAGGTGGTGGCGGACCCGGAGGCCGCCAAGCGGATGGGCGCTGCGGGTCGGGAGCGAGCGCAGAGCCACTTCAGCTGGACCCGGATCGCCGACGACACCCGCGCGATCTACGAATCGCTCGTCTGAGCCTCCGGTCGCCCCCTTTAGGATGGCTCTCATGCCCAGCGTTGTCTCGTTCGTCGATGTGTCCTTCGTCCGGAACGGCAAGCGGATCCTCGACCACGTGTCGTGGGACGTGGCCGAGGACGAGCGCTGGGTGGTCCTGGGCCCCAACGGGGCGGGCAAGACGTCGATCCTCCAGCTCGCCGCCGCGCAGAACTATCCGTCGACCGGAGCCGTCCACCTCCTCGAGGAGACCCTCGGCCGCGTCGACGTGTTCGAGCTGCGTCCGCGGATCGGCTACGCCTCGACCGCCATGGCTCGTCGGCTCCCGCCCGGCGAGAGTGTGCTCGATGTCGTGATGACCGCCGCCTATGCCGTCACCGGCCGGTGGAACGAGGGCTATGACGCGATCGACGACCGCCGTGCCCGCCGCGTGCTCGCGGAGTGGAGGCTCGAGCATCTCGCCGACCGCACCTTCGGGACGCTCTCCGACGGCGAGCAGAAGCGCGTCCAGATCGCGCGCGCGATCATGACCGATCCCGAGCTGCTCCTGCTCGATGAGCCGGCCGCCAGCCTCGACCTCGGTGCCCGCGAGGAGCTCGTGCAGCTGCTCGGCGGATTCGCGAAGGACCAGGGTTCGCCGGCGATCGTGATGGTGACCCACCACGTCGAGGAGATCCCCGACGGGTTCACGCACGCGCTGCTCCTCCGCGAGGGCGCCGTCGTCGCGGCGGGGCCGCTCGAGGAGTCTCTCACCGAGGCGACGCTGGCCGAGACCTTCGGGCTCGACATCGCTCTGAACCGAGACAGCGGCCGCTTCTCGGCTCGCGCCCGAGGCTGACCGGGGCGGGGTACTACTCCTCTCGGGCGCGGCGCGCCTTCTCGTGGCGGAGCCGGTCTGGTATTCTCGGTAGCCGGTTCGGGCCCGTTCGCGGTGCGCCCGCCCCCTCCACCCGTTCCCGTCGACGACAGGTGCGGTTCAGGACCATCAAGCGACAGGACACGACCATGAAGACCGACATCCACCCCGAGTACGCGCCGATCGTCTTCCGCGACCTCGCGTCGGGTGAGACCTTCCTCACCCGCTCGACCGCGACGAGCAGCAAGACCATCGAGCTCGACGGCGTCACGTACCCCGTCATCGACGTCGAGATCTCCTCCGCTTCGCACCCGTTCTACACGGGCAAGCAGCGCATCATGGACTCGGCCGGTCGCGTCGAGAAGTTCAACAGCCGCTACAAGAACTTCGGCAAGTAGCAGCTCCTCTCGGAGGGCCCTCGACCTCGCGGTCGGGGGCCCTCCGTCGTTCCTCGAGGGAAGCGGCGTCTCGTCCTGCGGGGGAACGCGCGGCCCTCGCGTTCCGGTTGCGGAGCGGTCCGTGGGTGGAGGGGTCTGCGGCGGATCTCCGACCGTCGCCGTTTCGCGAGTGGGCGCGGTAGCGTCCCGGCATGGTGTCCTTCGCTGACAAGCTGATCCTGCCGTTCACCACTCCGCAGGAGTGGGACGCCTACCTGCGCGGCGAGCCGGACACGGGAGGCGTCCGGCTGAAGCTGCGCAAGAAGGCGGCCGTGGACCCCGGCATCACCTACGTCGAGGCGCTGGACGTCGCGCTCTGCCACGGTTGGATCGACGGGCAGGCGGGAGCCTTCGATGAGCAGTTCAAGCTCCAGGCCTTCACGCCGCGGCGCCGAGCGAGCCCGTGGTCGAAGGTCAACCGCGACCACGTCGCCCGATTGATCGCGGAGGGGCGGATGCTGCCCGCCGGGCTCGCAGAGGTCGAGCGGGCGCGGGCCGATGGTCGCTGGGACGCGGCGTACCGGCAGCGGGACGCCGAGGTGCCCGACGACTTCCAGGCAGCGCTCGACGCGGATCCGGCAGCCCAGGCGTTTTTCGCGACGGTCGGCGGTCAGAAGCGGTTCGCGTTCCTCTTCCGGCTCTCTCAGCTCAAGCGGGCGGAGACTCGTGCGCGGCGGATCGAGGAGTACCTGGTGCTGCTGCGGGAGGGGCGGACGCTCACCTAGGCACTCTCGCCGGCGCGTCGGCTCAGTGCCGGACGGGCCAGGATCCATCGGCGACGAAGGAGTTGTCTCGCACCCGGCGCATGTACTCCTGGAACGACTCGGCCTGGGTGCGGCACCAGTCGATCTGCAGCGCATGCAGCGCCTCAGCATCGACACCGAGCTCGTCGGCGAAGGCGCGGCCGAGTGCCTGGGCGACGCGGCCGGCCGCGACGGCGTCGGCGCCGGCGTCGTGCGCCTCGGTGAGGGCGACTCCGTAGTGCTCGGCGGCGAGCGTCAGCGTGCGCTTGCCCTTGCGATAGCGGTCGACCGCCTTGTCGATCACGAGGGGATCGATCACCGGGCTCGGATCGAGCAGGACCGGCACGCCCCAGCGGCGGGCTTCGTGGGCCAGGAGCGAGAGATCGTACGGGGCGTTGTAGACGACGACGGGGACGCCGCGGGCCAGGAGGGAGCGCAGCGCCTCCGAGACCTCGGCGACGACCTCGCCGGCCGGCCGGCCGTGCTCCCGGGCGTGCTCGGTGCTGATCCCGTGGACGGCGCTGGCGCCCTCGGGGATCTCGACGCCCGGATCGGCCAGCCAGGTCGTTCCCTCGACCGGCTGACCGGCGGTGTCGAGCACGCCGACGTGCGCTGTCACGATGCGGCTGGTGCGGACGTCGATCCCGGTCGTCTCGAGATCGAAGACGGCGAGGTGATCGAACCAGCGTGCGCCCGCTTCGGGGGCGCGCTCGCTCGGGACCTCGAGATCGGCGTCGTCGAACAGGGTGGGCTCGGTCGCTGCGGTGCTGCTCACGCCGACAGCATAGGCGGGGCCTCCGACATCCTCTGAGGCGGAGGGCTCAGCGGGCCACGGGGGCCTTGGCGACGTGCAGCCAATAGAAGCCCTGGGTGCCGAGCGTCATCGTCAGCGCACCCTCGTCGGTGAAGCCGGGGAAGCGTCCGCCGCCGAAGAGATCGGTGAGCCTCGAGCCCGGATTCTCGGGATCGGTGATCGTCACCGAGACCGGATTGTGGTTGAAGCTGAAGACGCAGAGCACCTCCTCGGGCTGATCGCCCATTTCGCTGCCGGATCCGGCGTAGTCACGCACGAAGGCGAGAACCGACTCGTGGTCGGTCTCGAGCACGCGCATCGAGCCGAGACCGAACGCGGGGTGCCCTCGCCGCACGTGCAGGACGTTCCGCATCCAGTGCAGCAGGGAGCGCGACTGCGCGAGCTGCGCCTCCACGTTGACCTGGTTGTAGTGGTAGACGAGCGACTGCACGATCGGCTGCACGAGCTTGCCCGGGTCGGCGGCGGAGAAGCCGGCGTTGCGGTCCGGGGTCCACTGCATCGGGGTCCGGGAGGCGTCGCGGTCGTTGAGCCAGATGTTGTCGCCCATGCCGATCTCGTCGCCGTAGTAGAGGAACGGGCTGCCGGCGAGGGAGAATAGGAGCGCATTGATGAGCTCGAGCTCGGCGCGGGAGTTGTCGAGCAGCGGCGCGAGACGGCGCCGGATGCCGATGTTGGAGCGCATCCGCGGGTCGTAGGCGTACCAGCCGTACATCGCCTGGCGGTACTCCTCCGAGACCATCTCGAGCGTCAACTCGTCGTGGTTGCGGAGGAAGACCCCCCATGCGGCTCCGCTCGGGATGTCGAAGGTCTCGGAGAGCACCTTCTTCAGCTCGTTGGCTGTCTGGGCGCGGAGGGAGTAGAAGATCCGCGGCATGACCGGGAAGTCGAAGGCCATGTGGCACTCCGGCTCCTCCTCGGTGCCGAAGAACGCGGCGACCTCGCGCGGCCACTGGTTCGCCTCCGCGATGAGGATGCGGCCGGGGTAGTCGCGATCGACCATCTGCCTCAGGTTCTTGATGAAGTCGTGGGTCGGCGGCTCACCCTCGCCATTGCCCTCGTCGGACTCGTACAGGTAGGGGATCGCGTCGAGCCTGATCCCGTCGACGCCCAGGTCGAGCCAGAACCTGACGACGTCGTGGATCGCCTCGTGGACCGCCGGGTTCTCGAAGTTCAGGTCGGGCTGGTGCGAGAAGAAACGGTGGAAGTAGAACTGGCGGCGCTCGGCGTCGAAGGCCCAGTTGGAGTCCTCGGTGTCGACGAAGATGATGCGGATGTCCGGCCACTTGTCGTCGGTGTCGTTCCAGACGTAGAAGTCGCCGTAGGGGCCCTCGGGGTCCGAGCGCGACTGCTGGAACCACTCGTGCTGGTCGCTGGTGTGGTTGAGCGGGAAGTCCATCACGATGCGCATGTTGCGCTCGTGCGCCTTGCGCACCAGGTCGCGGAAGTCCTCCATGGTGCCGAACTCGGGGAGGATCGCAGTGAAGTCCGAGACGTCGTAGCCGCCGTCGCGCAGCGGGGACATGTAGAACGGAGGGAGCCAGAGCGCGTCGATGCCGAGCCACTGCAGGTAGTCGAGCTTGGACGCGAGCCCGTTGATGTCGCCAGCGCCGTCTCCGTTGGAGTCGTAGTACGACCGGATCATCACCTCGTAGAACACCGCGCGGCGGTACCACTGGGGGTCGAGGGCGAGACCGGGGAGTTGGATCGGCGACGTGAAGCTCACGGTGCTCCTTCTGCTGCTGCCTGAGCGGATGACCCCTGAGCGGATGACCCTGAGCGGATGACCGTCGGAGGAGACGCTGAGCGGATGACCGTCGGGGGAGACGGGCGGGCGGTGCGCCCCGAAGCGAGCGCCTGCTCATGCTCCCGGCTCGGATCGCGGCCACGCAAGGCGTTGCGGCGAGAAGTTCGACAGGCTTTCCCTACGATGGGAACTGCGATGACCTCAGCTTCCCCCTACGCCGCCGATCTCGGCCGCCTCCCCGTGCGGGAGGCCTCGGTGGACGTCGCCGGATCGGCCACCGCCTACTGGACCTACGGCTCTCCGGAGGCTGCGACGGTGCTCGTGCTCGTGCACGGGTTCCGGGGCGAGCACCACGGGCTCGAGCCGGTGATCGCCCGGCTGCTGGCCGGGGGAGCAGACGCACGGGTCGTCGCCCCGGACCTTCCCGGCTTCGGGGCCTCTGCGCCGATGACGGCCCACGCGCACGACGTCGACGGCTACGCGGCCTGGCTCGGCGAATTCCTGGACGCGCTCGGGCTGCGCGGCACGGCGGTCGTGCTCGGCCACTCCTTCGGCTCCATCGTCGCGGCGGGCGCGGTCGCCGGCGGACTGCCGACGCCCCTCCTGGTGCTGGTGAACCCCATCGGCGCTCCGGCTTTGGCGGGGCCTCGCGGCGTTCTGACGAGGCTCGCCGTGCTCTACTACCGCCTCGGCGCGGTGCTGCCCCGCCGCCTCGGCCACCGCCTCCTGAGCGACCCCCTGATCGTCCGGGTGATGAGCCTGGCGATGGTGAAGACGAAGGATCCGGCGCTGCGCCGCTTCGTGCACGACCAGCACGACCGCTACTTCAGCGCCTTCGCCTCGCGCGACACCGTGCTGGAGGCGTTCCGCGCGTCGGTCTCGCACGACGTCGGCGAGTACGCGGCTCGCATTAGCGTGCCGACGCTGCTGATCGCGGCGGCGCAGGACGACATCACTCCGCTCTCGGCGCAGTACCGCCTGCTCGAGCGGCTGCCACACGCCCGCCTGCACGTGATCGACGGAGTCGGCCACCTGATCCACTACGAGACACCGGACGAGGCCGCCTCGGTGCTGCGCAGCGTCCTCGAAGGGGGGATCGACCGATGAGGATCGTCGTCGACTGCCGGTACACCCGGCTCGAGCGCCACGACGGCATCAGCCGCTACACCGCCGAGCTGGTGCGCGAGCTCGCGCTGCTGCACGACGTGACGATGCTGATCAGCGACCGCCGCCAGCTCGCGATGCTGCCCTCGCTGCCGTGGGAGCGTGTGACCGGGCCGACGAGCCCGTTCGAGCCCTTCGTCGCGCTGCTCGTGAACCGGCTGCGACCCGACGTGGTGTTCTCGCCGATGCAGACCATGGGCTCGCTCGGACGCCGTTACCGGCTGGTGCTCACGGTCCACGACCTCATCTACTACCGTCACCGCACGCCCCCGCGCGACCTGCCGGCGCCCATACGCGGGCTCTGGCGCCTCTACCACCTCGCCTGGTGGCCGCAGCGGAGGCTCCTCCAGCGCGCTGATGCGGTCGTCACGGTCTCGGAGACCACCCGCGAGCTCCTCCGCGCGAACCGCCTGACCACGCGGCGCGTGGTGGTCGTGCCGAACGCGACGACCGAGCCGGACGAGGCGAGCGTCGCACTCGCCGCCTCCCTGCCGGACCGCTCCGACGCCCGCTCGCTGGTCTACATGGGCTCGTTCATGCCGTACAAGAACGTCGAGTCGCTCGCGCGGGCGATGCGCCTCCTGCCCGACTACGAGCTGCACCTGATGAGCCGGGCCGGTGACGAGACGGTCGAGACGCTCCGTGCTCTCGCCCCCACCGCCGAGCTCGTGTTCCACCAGGGCGCGCCGGACGCCGAGTACCGGGCCGTGCTGGCGCGCGCGACCGCGCTCGTCACCGCGAGTCGCGACGAGGGCTTCGGGATCCCGCTGGTCGAGGCGATGGCCCTCGGAACGCCGGTGGTCGTCAGCGACATCCCGATCTTCCGCGAGATCGCGCAGGAGGCGGCGGTCTACGTCGATCCGTCGAGCGCGAAGGCGATCGCCGACGGCGTGCGCTCGCTCGAGGACGGCGCCGTGTGGCGCGCGCAGTCGGCCCGCGCCCGCGAGCGCGCAGCGGCGTTCTCGTGGCGCGACTCCGCCCGGGTGCTCTTCGAGCTGCTCACCGACCTGGGCGAGCGCTCAGCGGACGGGCGCTGAACCGACGGATCGGGCTCCGGCCGCAGGGCTGACGACGTCGTCGAGGTCGACGTCGGCGACCACCACGTCGCCGGAGTCGTCGATGCCGACCACGCGCAGCGCACCGTCGACGATCGCGAAGTCGTGCCGTGAGCCGTTTCCGACCGACATGCCGTGCGGCGGCAGCTCATCGCTGCTGAGCGTGCGGATCAGGCTGCCGATCACGGCGCCGTGGGTCGCGACCACCAGGGAGGCACCCGGGAACCGCTCCGCGACCTCGAGCAGTGCCGCCGTCGCCCGCGCGACGACCTCGGCGCGGGTCTCGCATCCGGGGATGGGGCCTCCCTCGATGCCGCTCGGGAACCGCTCGCTCAGCTCCGGGCCGGTCATCCCCTCGGCCTCGCCGTAGGAGCGCTCGGCCAGACCGGGCACCGCCAGCGGCGCCTCCAGGCCCAGAGAGTCGGCGATGATGGCGCCCGTGTCGTAGGCGCGCTGCAGCGGGCTCGCCACCACGGCGTCCCAGCTCCGTTCGCCCAGGAGGCGGGCGGCGGCGCGGGCCTGCGCGCGGCCGACCGCGTTGAGCGGGATGTCGCTCCGCCCCTGGATGCGGCGCGCGGCGTTCCATTCGGTCTGGCCGTGTCGGACGAGGGTGAGCTGGGTCACAGGGGCCTCTCGGGAGGTCGGGAGCCGGATCAGAGGGCCGCGGACCGCAGGGCGGGCAGGCGCTCGGTGAGGTCGCGGAGTACTTCGCTCGTACCGCCGTCGATCTTGATCGTCGCGCGCGAGTCGCCCTTGGTGGTGCCGCGGTTGACGATCACGATCGGCATCCGCGCCCGTCGAGCGATCTCGAGGAAGCGGATACCGGAGTTGACGACCAGCGAGGAGCCGGCGACGAGCAGCGCGTCGGCGCCGGCGACGATGGCGCGAGCCTCCTGGAACCGCTCGGTGGGGATGAACTCGCCGAAGAAGACGATGTCGGGCTTGAGGATCCCGCCGCAGACCGTGCACTCGGGCACCGTCATCGCCGAGACGTCGTGCACCTCGGCGTCGCCGTCCGGGTTGAGGGAGGAGACACCCGGGTCGTCGAGCCAGGGGTTCAGCTCCTCGATCCGCTCGGCGACCGCGTCGCGGGCGAAGTACTGGCCGCACGTCATGCAGCGCACACGGTCGGCGGAGCCGTGCAGGTCGACGACGCGACGGGATCCGGCCCGCACGTGCAGGCCGTCGACGTTCTGCGTGACGACCCCGGTGAGCAGTCCGCGCTCCTCGAGGCGGGCCAGCGCGCGATGGCCGTCGTTGGGGACCGTGCTGGTGAAGCGGCGCCAGCCGAGCTGGCTGCCGGCCCAGTAGCGGCGGCGGTAGTCGGGGTCGGCGACGAACTGCGAGTAGGTCATCGGGCTGCGGACCGGCGCACCCGCTCCGCGGTAGTCGGGGATGCCCGAGTCGGTGCTCATGCCCGCGCCGGTGACGGCGGCGATGCGGCGCCCGCGGAGGAGTTCGACGGCCTGCTCGATCGCCAGGGCCTCGTGGCCCTCGGCGACCGGTGTCGGACTCGACTCCATCCGCGCCTCCTTCGAGGACCGTCCGAGCGGTCCTCCGCCGAGTTTAGTCCGCGGCGTGCCCTAGATTGCCGGGATGCCGATCGTGCACATCACGGACCTCGACCACCCCCTCCTCGCGGACTACCACCGCCTCACCGATGTGGCGCTGCGTCGGGTGCTGGAGCCGGAGGGCGGGCTCTACATCGCGGAGTCGGCGAAAGTGATCAGGCGAGCGCTCGACGCCGGCCATCGCCCGCGCTCGGTTCTGGTGCAGGAGAAAAGGCTCCCCGAGGCGGCAGCGGTGCTCGAGCGCTTCCCCGAGGCGCCGGTCTTCGTCGGGCCGGATCCGCTGATCGAGGAACTCACCGGGTTCCACCTGCACCGCGGCGCCCTCGCCTCGATGCACCGCCCGCCGCTGCGGCCGATGGCCGAGCTCCTGGAGGACGCCCGGCTGGTCGTGATCCTCGAAAACCTGGTGGACCACACGAACGTCGGCGCGGTGTTCCGCGCGGCTGCCGGGATGGGCGCCGACGCGGTGCTGGTGACGCCGCGCTGCGCGGATCCGCTCTACCGTCGCAGCGTCCGGGTCAGCATGGGAACGGTGCTCCAGGTGCCGTGGACGCGGACGCCGGAGTGGGGGCCCGCCAGGGAGTCGCTGCTCGCCGCGGGCTTCTCAGTCGCGGCGCTCGCCCTGGCGCCCGAGGCGGTACCGCTCGACGAGTTCGCCGCGGGACGCCCTGAGCGGGTGGCGATCGTGCTCGGCGCGGAGGGCGACGGGCTGAGCAGGGCGGCGGTGGACGCCTCCGATACGGTGGTGACGATCCCGATGCTGCACGGCGTCGACTCGCTGAACGTGGCCTCGGCCGGCGCCGTTGCGCTCTGGGCGCTGACCCACTGACCCACCCGGTTCCGCGCCCGAACGGTCGCGGAACGCGCTCGCGCGTCGCTCGGAAGGCCGGTTCGCGCCCGCTCCCGGCGTCATCAGCCCTCAGGAGCGGCTGAGGCGGGCGTGATCGGCCGGAGGGCGGGGGTCCCGCCCCTACGATGACGGGGTGACTTCCCCGAGCAGGCCCGACGATGCGCTCGACCTGTCGGGCACTGCAGTGCCGGTCCGTCGGCGACGGCGCCGCACGGCCATCGCGGGCGCGGTGCTCGCGGTCGTCCTGGTCGGCGCGGGAGGCGCCTACGCGACGAACGCGGCGACCGCCGAGCTGCCCGCGGCGAGCGCCCTCGCCGTGGAGCCGGCGGCGACCACGACGGAGGCGCCGGTCCTCGCCTGGCCGTCCTACGGCTCCGGAGCGGTGGCGGCCGTCGGCATCGCCGGTGCGGAGGAGGGCGGGCTTCTCGCGCGCTACGGCTCCGACGACACTCTCCCGACCGGGAGCATCGCGAAGGTCGTCACCGCTCTGATGATCCTGGCTGCGAAGCCGATCGCGGACGGCACGGACGGCGAGACGATCACCTTCTCCACTGCCGACGTGCAGTACTACAACGAGACCCTCGCCGAGAACGGCTCGAACGCCCCGGTGACCGCGGGGCTCCAGTTGACCGAGCGGCAGGCGCTGACGGCGATGATGCTCCCCTCCGCCAACAACTACGCGAAGTCGCTCGCCGTCTGGGCCTACGGCTCCGAGGAGGCGTTCCTCGCCGCCTCGCGGACCTGGCTCGACGGTCAGGGCCTGTCGCGCACCTCCCTCGCCGACACGAGTGGACTCTCGCCCGCGACCGTGAGCACGACGGCCGAGATGGTGCGGCTCGGCGAGCTGCTGATCGGCGACCCCGTGCTCGCCGCGATCGTCGCGCTGCCGAGCGCGGTCGTCCCCGGCGTCGGGACGATCGAGAACACGAACTCGCTTCTCGGACGGTCGGGCGTCGACGGCATCAAGACGGGGACGACGGACGAGGCGGGGGCCTGCCTCCTCTTCTCAGTGGACGCGACGGTGGACGGGCAGCCGGTGACCCTGGTGGGCGTGGTGGTGGGGGCGGGCACGCATCCGCAGCTCGCCGCCGACGTGCTCACGCTGATCCCGACGGTCGAGGCAGGATTCCGCTCCGTTCCGCTGACGACAGCGGGCCAGGACTACGGCAGCCTCACGAGCGCGTGGGGCGAGACCGCGACGGCGGAGACGGCCGAGGCTCGCTCGGTGCTCGTCTGGGGAGCGGTCTCGACGACCGCCTCCGTCGCGCTCGACCCGCTCGAGGTCGTCGCCGACGGCCAGCGGGTCGGGACGGCGACCGTCCAGGTCAATGGGACGCCCTACGAGCTTCCGCTCGTCGCCGACGGCGTGATCGAGGATCCGGGCTTCGGCTGGCGCCTCGTGCACCCCGGTGAGCTCTTCGGCTAGTCGCCGTCGATCACGATCCGCACGCCGGCGGTCGCGATGTCCTCGGCGACCTGCTCCGGCGTCGCGTTGCCGGGGACCACCGGAGGGATCGCGGACGGGTCGGTGCGCCAGAGCTGAGCCGACGGCCGCTTGGCGGTGATGAAGTCGCCGGAGGACTGGTGGCGGACGCGGCGCAGGACCCACGGGACGAGGTACTCCCTGGCCCACTGGATGTCCTCCGTGCGAGCGGCGCGCCAGGTGCGGGCGGGCAGCGGCTCCGGAGCGAGAGGACGCAGGTCGTTCTCGACGGCGAGCGCCTCCAGCACCATGCGCGCGACCTCGTGGTGCCCGTGCGGATTGAGGTGCAGGCGGTCGGGGGCCCACATCCGCACGTCCTGGATCTCCTGCAGCGACCACTGGTCGGCGACGATGCAGTCGTACTGCTTGGCCAGGGCGCGGAGGTTCTCGTTGTAGATGGCGACCTTGCCGCGGATGCGCCCGAAGACGGGCGAGAAGCCCACGTCGACTCCGGTGAAGAGCACGACGGTGGCACCGTTGGAGCGCAGGCGCGCCAGGCCGGACTCGAAGCGCGCGGCGATGTCGTCGGGATCGGTCCCGGGGCGGATGACGTCGTTGCCGCCCGCCGAGATGGTGATCAGATCGGGTCGCAGCTCGAGCGCGGGCTCGACCTGCTCGTCGACGATCTGCTGCAGGAGGCGGCCGCGCACGGCCAGGTTCGCGTAGGCGAAGTCGTCGTTCTGACGTCCCAGCACCTCCGCGACGCGATCGGCCCAACCGCGGTGACCGCCCGGGCTCGCGGGCTCGGGATCGCCGATGCCCTCGGTGAAGGAGTCGCCGAGGGCGACATAGCGGGACCACGGATGACGCTGTTCGACCATCCCTCCATTGTGCTCCGAGCCCGGGCACGGGTGTCACCGGGCGACACGCCGCACGTCCCGCGCAGGGTCGCGGTGGACCGTGCGCTGTCGGAGGCGTCGGCTAGATTCGGTCCACGTGAACAGTCCCTCGAGCTTCGGTCATCAGGTCGGCACCTCCGCCGCCGAGCACCTGTCCCCGTCGTTCCCTGGGCGGGCCCCGTGGGGCACGGCGAACAAGCTGCGGGCCTGGCAGGCGGAGGCTCTCGAGGCGTACTTCCAGCACGAGCCGCGGGACTTCCTCGCCGCCGCCACCCCGGGTGCGGGCAAGACGACCTTCGCGTTGCGCCTGGCCGCCGAGCTGCTGCACAACCGCACGGTCGAGCGCATCACCGTGGTCGCGCCCACCGAGCACCTCAAGCGCCAGTGGGCGGAGGCGGCGCACCGCGTCGGAATCCGCCTCGACCCCACCTTCACCAACCGGATGGGCAGGCACGCGCGGCACTTCCACGGCGTGGCCGTCACCTACGCGCAGGTAGCGGTGCGGCCGGAGCTCCACCGTGAGCTCACGCTCTCTGGGCGTTCGCTCGTGATCCTCGACGAGGTGCACCACGGCGGTGACGCGTTGAGCTGGGGGGACGCGATCCGCGAGGCCTTCGAGCCCGCGGTGCGGCGCCTCTCGCTCACCGGGACGCCCTTTCGCTCGGACACCGCCCCCATCCCGTTCGTCAACTATCTGCCCGACGAGGAGGGCATCCGCACCTCGCTCACCGACTACTCCTACGGGTACGGCCGCGCGCTCGCCGACGGCGTCGTCCGGCCCGTCCTCTTCATGGTGTACGCCGGCCAGATGCGCTGGAAGTCGAAGGCCGGCGACGAGATGGAGGCGCGGCTCGGCGAGGGCAACACCAAGGACGTCACGGCGCAGGCTTGGCGCACGGCGCTCGACCCCCGAGGAGACTGGATCCCCTCGGTGCTGCGCGCGGCGAACACACGTTTGAGCGAGGTGCGTCGTTCCGTCCCGGACGCGGGCGGGCTCGTCATCGCCACCGACCACTACTCCGCCCGGGCCTACGCCGCCATGCTCCGCGAGATCAGCGGAGAGCCCGTCACCGTCGTGCTCTCGGACGAGAAAGAGGCGAGCGACCGGATCGAGGAGTTCTCGAAGGACACCGGCCGGTGGATGGTCGCGGTGCGCATGGTGTCGGAGGGGGTGGACGTTCCGCGTCTGGCCGTGGGCGTCTACGCGACATCGGCATCGACTCCGCTGTTCTTCGCCCAGGCCGTCGGCCGCTTCGTGCGGGCCCGGCGCCGCGGCGAGACCGCCTCGATCTTCCTCCCGAACGTGCCGGGGCTGCTCGCGCTCGCGAGCTCCATGGAGCAGCAGCGCGACCATGCTCTCGACCGCAGGACGTCGGACGACGAGGAGTACCCCGAGGCCGACCTGATGGGCGACGCCGAGCGCTCCGAGAAGGCCTCGTCGGAGCTCCTCGAGGAGGGGCGCTTCGAGTCGCTCGGCTCGGCGGCGACCTTCGACCGCGTGGTCTACGAGGGCGCCGAGTTCGGCATGGAGGTCGAGGTCGAGAGCGAGGAGGAGCTCGACTTCATCGGGCTTCCCGGGCTGCTGGAGCCCGACCAGGTGCGTGAGCTGCTGCAGCACCGTCAGCAGCGCCAGGCGAAGCGGGCAGGCTCGCGTCCCGGAGCTGCGGCAGCCCCCGAGGCGAAGGAGAGCGAGATCCCCGCGCCGCTGTACCGCACGCTCAAGGAGCAGCGGAGTCTTCTGAACTCGCTGGTCGGGCTCTGGGCACGGGGGACCGGCGAGAGCCACGGGCAGGTGCACACCGAGCTGCGCCGGCTCTGCGGGGGGCCGGCTGTGGCACAGGCCAGTGTGACCCAGCTGCAGGCGCGGATCGATCTGCTCCGGCGCAGGCTCGGCTCGCACTGAACCCGCGGCGGCCTGCTCAGGCTGACCGCTAGCCGATCGAGCCGCCCCGGCGCCAGCCCTCGCCGCAGCCCACGGCTCGACCGTACTGTTCGAGCGTGACCCACCGGATCGTCCTGCCCGCCGCCCGGGCCGTGGCACGATGCGAGCGGCGGTTCCGGCCGCGGGTCGAGACCGCCGGAGGAGGGAGGCTCGATGAGCGCTGACCGTCAGGGGAATGCTCGAGAGACGCTCGCTAAGGTGGGCAGTCGGTCCGTCGTGGAGACGCCGGACCCTCACCCCCGACGTCGGGCATCCGCAGACCGCACATCGGCCTCTCCCGGATCGCCCGAGAATGATCCCCTGAGGAGTCTCGTGGAGACCTGGCCCGGAACCGCCTACCCGCTGGGCGCGACCTTCGATGGAAGCGGCACGAACTTCGCCCTGTTCAGCGAGATCGCCGAGCGCGTCGAGCTGTGCCTGTTCGACGAGGACGGCACCGAGACCCGCGTCGAGATCCTCGAGTCCGATGCCTACGTGTGGCACTGCTACCTGCCGCAGGTGCAGCCGGGTCAGCGCTACGGCTATCGGATCCACGGCCCGTACGATCCTGCGACCGGTCACCGCTGCAACCCGAACAAGCTTCTGCTCGACCCCTACGCCAAGGCCGTCTCCGGCGAGATCGACTGGGACCAATCGCTCTTCTCGTACACCTTCGGCGACCCGGACTCGACGAACGACGAGGACTCGGCGCCGCACATGATGCTCGGCGTCGTCATCAACCCGTTCTTCGACTGGGCGGGTGACCGGCGTCCGCGCACCTCCTACGACAGCACTGTGATCTACGAGGCCCACGTGAAGGGCCTCACCAAGAGCCACCCCGAGGTTCCGGAGGAGCTGCGCGGCACCTACGCGGGCGTCGCTCATCCGGCGGTCATCGACCACCTGAAGCACCTCGGCATCACGGCGATCGAGCTCATGCCGGTGCACCAGTTCGTCAACGACTCGACGCTGATCGAGAAGGGCCTCTCGAACTACTGGGGATACAACACCATCGGCTTCTTCGCGCCACAGAACACCTACGCCTCCATGGCCGATCAGGGCCATCAGGTCCAGGAGTTCAAGAGCATGGTGAAGGCCCTGCACGCGGCCGGGATCGAGGTCATCCTCGATGTGGTCTACAACCACACGGCCGAGGGCAACCATCTCGGCCCCACGCTGTCCTTCCGCGGCATCGACAATGAGGCCTACTATCGGCTCGTCGACGACGACAAGCGCTATTACATGGACTACACCGGCACCGGTAACACCCTGAACGTGCGCCACCCGCACTCGCTGCAACTGATCATGGACTCGTTGCGCTACTGGGTGACCGAGATGCGGGTCGACGGCTTCCGCTTCGACCTCGCCTCGGCTCTGGCGCGGGAGTTCTACGACGTCGACCGGCTCTCGACCTTCTTCGAGCTGGTCCAGCAGGATCCGGTGGTGTCGCAGGTGAAGCTGATCGCCGAGCCGTGGGATGTGGGACCCGGCGGCTACCAGGTCGGCAACTTCCCACCGCAGTGGACGGAGTGGAACGGGAAGTACCGCGACACCGTGCGCGACTTCTGGCGGGGCGAGCCCTCGACGCTGGGGGAGTTCGCCTCCCGGCTGACCGGCTCGGCCGATCTGTATGCGCACTCGGGCCGCTACCCTGTCGCCTCGATCAACTTCGTCACGGCTCACGACGGATTCACGCTGCGCGACCTCGTCTCGTACAACGAGAAGCACAACGATGCGAACGGCGAGGACGGGAACGACGGCGAGTCGCACAACCGCTCCTGGAACCACGGCGTCGAGGGGCCGACGGACGATCCGAGGGTGCTCGCTCTCCGGGCTCGGCAGCAGCGCAACTTCTTGGCGACCATGCTCATCTCGCAGGGCGTGCCGATGATCCTGCACGGCGACGAGCTCGGCCGCACTCAGAACGGCAACAACAACACCTATGCCCAGGACAGCGAGCTGACCTGGGTCGACTGGGCGCACGCCGACCGGCCGCTGCTGGAGTTCACGGCAGCACTGATCCGCCTGCGTGCCGAGCACCCGACCTTCCGGCGGATGCGCTTCTTCGATGGGCGACCCGTGCTGCGCGGGACCGGCGAGCCGCTGCCGGACATCGTCTGGTTCACAGCAGCGGGTACCGAGATGGCGCCCTCGGACTGGGACTCGGGGCTGGGCCGGTCGGTCGGCATCTACCTCAACGGCAACGGGATCCGCGAGCGCGATCAGCGCGGCCGGCCCGTCACGGATGACAGCTTCCTGCTGTATTTCAACGCCGACGACGTCGACGTCGAGTTCTCCATCCCGAGCGACGAGTACGCGCTGGCCTGGAGCGTCCTGGTCGACACCGCCGGCGCCGAGGCGGACTCGATCCCGCGCCCCGCCGGCGCGACCCTGACCGTCCAGGCGAAGTCGCTCGTCATCTTGCAGGAGCACAGCGCCCCCGAACCCGAGGTCGACCATTCGGTCGCCGCCTCCCTCGCCTCGCTCGCCGCGACATCGGCGATCCCGATCGTGACCTCGACGGGGCGGACCAGTCCCTCCGCCGAGTCGACCGATTCCGCGACCGCCCCCTCGACAGGAGCCTGACGTGCGTCTGCCCGCTTCCACCTACCGCCTCCAGATCCGCTCCGCGTTCGGCCTCGACGAGGCGGCGCGCGTCGCCGACTACGTGCGCACCCTCGGAGCCGACTGGCTGTACTTCTCTCCGCTGCTGCGGGCCGAGCCCGGCTCGGACCACGGCTACGACGTCGTCGATCACAGCGAGGTCGATCCGGAGCGCGGTGGTGCGGCGGGTCTGGCGACCGCAGCACGGGCGGCGAGGACCGAGGGACTCGGCGTCCTGATCGACATCGTGCCGAACCACATGGGCGTCGCGACTCCGAGCGAGAACTCGTGGTGGTGGGACCTGCTGAAGAACGGCCGGTCCTCTCGCTACGCCACGGCGTTCGACGTCGACTGGGAGGCGGGCGGCGGCAGGCTGCGCATCCCGCTCCTGGGCGACGGTGCGGCAGAGGGGGACAGCGAGAGCGAGCTCGACGCGCTCGAGGTCGTGGGAGACGAGCTCCACTACTACGAGAACCGCCTGCCCCTCGCGCCGGGAACCGCTCGGCCGGGCGACTCCGGTCGGACGGTGCACGAGCGGCAGAACTACGAGCTGGTGAACTGGCGCCGCGCCGACGCCGAACTGAACTACCGTCGCTTCTTCGCTGTCAACACCCTCGCCGCCATCGCTGTCGAACGGCCGGAGGTGTTCGACGCCTCGCACCGCGAGATCGTCCGCTGGTTCACGGAGGGACTCGCCGACGGCCTCCGAGTGGACCACCCGGACGGTCTGGCGGATCCCGGGAGATACCTCGACGACCTGTCGCGCGCCATCGGCGGTGCGCCGGTGTGGGTCGAGAAGATCCTTGAGGGAGACGAGGAGCTTCCTCCTCACTGGGCCACCGTGGGCACGACGGGGTACGACGCTCTTGCCGACATCGACCGGATCCTCGTCGATCCCTATGCCCGCCCTGTGCTCGAGGGCCTCGACGCCGAGTTGGGCGGGGGAGGACCACCGGTGGTCTGGGCCGACCTGATCCACGACACCAAGCGCGGAATCGCGGACGGCATCCTCCGCTCGGAGGTGCTGCGCCTGGCGCGGCTGCTGCCCGGGATCGAGGGGGCCGACGACGCCCTGGCGGAGCTCCTCGCGACGTATCCCGTGTATCGCAGCTACCTGCCCTACGGCGCGGAGCACCTCGAGCATGCGCGGGTCGAGGCGGTCCGTCGCCGTCCCGAGATCGCTGCCACCGTCGACGACGTCGCCGCGGCGCTCGCCGAGACGGGCTCTCCCGTGTCCGTCCGATTCCAGCAGACGTCCGGCATGGTCATGGCCAAGGGTGTCGAGGACACCGCGTTCTACCGCTTCAGCCGCCTCACGTCCCTCAACGAGGTCGGAGCGGATCCCGATGAGTTCGCGATCGACCTCGTCGAGTTCCATCGTCGTCAGGGCGTGCGCCAGGCAGCGTTCCCCGCGTCGCTCACGACCCTCTCGACGCACGACACCAAGCGCGGCGAGGACACGCGGGCCAGGATCACGGCGTTGGCCGAGGACCCGGAGGCGTGGGCGTCGACACTGCGCGACCTGCATGTCCGGGCTGGCTTCGGTGACGGCCCGGTCGAGCACCTGCTCTGGGAGGCGATCGTGGGCGCGTGGCCGGCCGCGCGCGACCGCTTGCACGCGTACGCAGAGAAGGCCTCGCGCGAGGCGGGCAGCTCGACGCGCTGGACCGCCCCCGATGAGGCGTTTGAGAAGCGGATGCACGCCGCCGTCGATGCCGCGTTCGACGAACCGGAGGTACGCCGTCTGATCGAGGAGACCGTCGAGCGCGTCTCGGCCGCGGGCTGGTCGAACGGTCTCTCGGCCAAGCTCGTGCAGATCACCGCTCCCGGCATCCCCGACGTCTATCAGGGCAGCGAGCTCTGGGAGACGTCGCTGGTCGATCCGGACAACCGCCGCGAGGTCGATTTCGACCGTCGTCGCGCTCTGCTCGAGCGGATCGACGGCGGCTGGAAGCCCGAGATCGACGCAGAAGGGGCCGCGAAGCTGCTCGTCACCTCGCGCGCCCTCCGCCTCCGCCGCGATCGCCCAGAGCTGTTCACCCGCTATGCCGCCGTTCCGGCGATCGGTCCGGCCTCTGAGCACGCCATCGCCTTCGACCGCGGCGGCGCTCTGACGCTCGCCACGCGTCTGCCCGAGGGGCTCGCCGTCGCGGGCGGATGGCGCGACACCGTGATCGTCCTCCCCGGGCACCCTGTCGAGGACGTCCTCACCGGTCGCACCTTCGCGGGCGGAGCGACTCCTGTAGCCGAGCTTCTCGTCGACTACCCCGTCGCCCTGCTCGCCCCGGTCTCCTGATCGGCCGAGCAGCCCTCTCCCCGACCCCTTCGACACCTCCTGGAGACCGCCGTGACCCGCACGACTCCCTACCGCTATGCACGTCCGGCGACCGGACCTGAGCGTTTCGACGTCTGGGCTCCCGCGGCGTCCGCCGTCGAGCTCGTCCTGGGTGCCGACTCGCCCCTGCCCATGACCCGGCTCGGTGAGGAGGGCTGGTGGCGTGCCCCCGCATCGGCTCCGGTCTCGGGCGACGTCGACTACGGGTACCGGATCGACGGCAGCGGCCCGTTCCCCGATCCGCGCTCGCGCCGCCAGCCGGAGGGCGTGCACGAGCTCTCGCGGACGTACGATCCCTCGTCGCACGAGTGGACGGATGGGCCGTGGACCGGCCGTGAACTCGCCGGCGCCGTGATCTATGAGCTGCACATCGGGACCTTCACGCCGGAAGGCACATTGGACGCTGCTGCGGGCAAGCTGGAGCACCTGCGCTCGATCGGGGTCGACTTCGTCGAGATGCTTCCGGTGAACGCGGTGAACGGGACCCACAACTGGGGTTACGACGGAGTGCTCTGGTACGCCGTCCACGAGCCGTACGGCGGACCGGAGGCCTACCAGCGCTTCGTCGACGCCGCGCACCGCGTGGGCCTCGGGGTCGTGCAGGACGTCGTGTACAACCACCTCGGACCCAGCGGGAACTACCTCCCGGAGTTCGGTCCGTACCTGAAGAGCGAGAAGGCCAACACCTGGGGCAGCTCGATCAATCTGGACGGCGACGGGTCGGATGCCGTTCGCGGCTACATCATCGACAACGCCCTGATGTGGCTGCGCGATTACCATGTGGACGCCCTGCGGCTGGATGCGGTGCACGCCCTGTCGGACGAGCGAGCGGTGCACGTGCTCGAGGAGATGGCCTCCGAGGTCTCCGTGCTCTCGGCGCGCGTGGGGCGGCCCCTCACCCTGATCGCCGAGTCGGATCTCAACGACCCACGGCTCATCACCCCGCGCGAGGCCGGCGGCTACGGTCTGGATGCGCAGTGGAGCGACGACTTCCACCACGCTGTGCACGTCGCGGTGACGGGAGAGACCACCGGGTACTACCAGGACTTCGCCCCACTGGGCGCCCTCGGCAAGGTCCTGACGAAGGGCTTCTTCCACGACGGCACCCTGTCGACGTTCCGCGGCCGTCACCACGGCCGCCCTGTCGACACCGAGCTCATGCCCACCTGGCGGCTCGTCGTCTGCAGCCAGAACCACGACCAGATCGGCAACCGGGCGATCGGGGACCGGTTGACGGCGACGCTCGACGAGGGCCGTCTGGCGATCGCCGCCGCGCTGACCCTGCTCGGACCGTTCACTCCGATGCTCTTCATGGGGGAGGAGTGGGCGGCATCGACCCCGTGGCAGTTCTTCACCTCGCACCCCGAGAAGGAACTCGGGGAGGCGACAGCGAAGGGCCGTATCGCCGAGTTCGCCAGGATGGGTTGGGACCCGGAGGTCGTGCCCGACCCCCAGGACCCCGAGACCTTCCTCCACTCTCGGCTCGACTGGTCCGAGGTCGGGGAGGGACGCCACGCCCGCGTCCTGGCCGTGTACCGCGAGCTGGCGGCGATCCGCCGCCGCTTCCCGGAGCTCACGGATCCTCGCTTCGGCTCGGTGCGGGTGGATCTCGACGAGCAGGATCGCTGGTTGACGCTCGGACGAGGTCGCGTCACTCTCGCGATCAACGTGGGCGAGGCGGCGGCGCGGGTGCCGCTGCCCGAGGTGACGGAGTCGCTCCTGGGCGTCGGTGAGTGCGCCGTGCAGCCGGGTGACACCGAGGTCGACCTCGGCGCCTCCTCGCTGCTGGTGATTCTGGGCGCCCCCGCCTGAGGTCTCACGTCGTGACCGCGGAGTACTCCGTCGCGGTCACGACCCGTACTCCATCGTCGTGGACGAGCAGGAGGGCCCTCAGTGGGATGGCCCGGCGGTGGCAGGCCGCGGCGAGGTCACGCGCGAGCACGCGATCGGCCTCACCCAGGAACGCCCGACCCGGTCGTTCGAGGGCGAAGGCCAGTGAGCCGACGTCCTGGTGCGCGACGGCCTTCGCCAGCGTGGCGACGATCCGCTCGGTCTTCTCCTCGTCGGGATGCACGGGCAGCCCCTCGATCGGGTAGAGGATCGGCAGCTGCACACCCGTGCGGTCGAGGAAGATCGGCCAGAGCGCGCGGCGATAGGCCGGTCCGATCAGCGACGAGACGCGCTCGCGCAGCTCGCGATCGTTAAGGAGCGGCGCATCGAGGTGCGGGGGCGGATCGGCGCGGTCGAGGGTCGTCATGGTGTCGCTTTCTCGTGGTGCGAGTAGTCGCTTCTGGTGGGTCATCGGAAATTGCGGGACGTGGTATGCGCGCCGACCGTGAGGGTCTCGAACCGATCGGCGAGCAGATTGGTCACCCCCTCGTCGGAGCGCTCGAGGATCCCTCTGACGAGCAGGGCGGGTGCCTCGCGTGCAACGCGGCGGTGACGGTTCCATACTCCGACGGAGCAGATCACGTTGAGGATCCCGTGCTCGTCCTCGAGGTTAAGAAAGGTCACTCCGCCGGCTGTGGAGGGACGTTGACGGTGGATCACGACCCCGCCGACCTCGATCCGGGTCCCGGAGGGGGTTCCGCGGAGGTCGGCGGTCGACCGCGCTCCGCGGCGTGCGAGGGCCTCGCGCAGATGCCGCAGTGGATGGTCGTCCGGCGAGATCCCGGTGGCCCAGAAATCGAAGACGACCCGTTCCTGAGGCGAGAGCATGGGCAGCAAGGGCGGTTGGACGACGACCGTCGAGCCGGCGAGGAACTCCTCGCGATCGCCTGCAGCCGTCCCCGATTCCCAGAGCGCCTGCCTGCGCTCGAGCCCGAGCGAGTCGAAGGCTCCTGAAGCACCGAGCGCCTCGAGCTGGGCGGCGCTGGTGCCCACCCGCCGCGAGAGGTCGGCCATGCTCGAGTAGGGTCCACCGCGCTCCCGTTCTGAGACGATACGGTCGGCCAGCTCGGTGCCGATGCCCTTCACCCCCGCGAGCCCGAGTCGTATCACGAAGCCGCTGTCTCGGCGGTGGTCGTCCGTGTCGAAGTGCTCGGAGCGGTCGAAGAGCCCGGTGGGAGGCTGATCGGCGCAGAGGCACTCGTCCCTTCCGGAGGCCGCACCTCCCTGATACGGGGGCGCGCCCTCCCGCGCCTCGAGACCAGGAGGGGCCAGCGAACGGTTGATGTCGGGGGACTCGACCTCGACCCCGTGCCGTCGGGCGTCGGCGACCAGTGTGTGCGGAGCGTAGAACCCCATCGGCTGGGCCCGCAGCAGCGCTGCGGTGAAGGCTGCCGGGTAATGCAGACGGAGCCACGCGCTGGCATAGACCAGCAGGGCGAAGCTGATCGCATGGCTCTCGGCGAAACCGAAGTTGGCGAACGCCTGGATCCGCAGGTAGATGTCGTCGGCGACCTCACCCGTGATTCCGTTGCGCGCCATCCCCTCGTAGAGCCGCTCGCGCAGGCTCTCGATCTTCTCGGTCCCGCGCTTGGAGCCCATCGCGCGTCGCAGCAGGTCTGCGTCCTCCGCCGTGCAGTCGCCGACCGACACAGCGACCTGCATGAGCTGCTCCTGGAAGAGCGGGACACCCAGGGTGCGCTTGAGCGGAGTGACGAGCAGCGGGTGCTGGTAGGTGACCGGTTCCTCGCCGAGCTTGCGTCGGATGTAGGGGTGGACTGCTCCGCCCTGGATCGGCCCGGGCCGGATGAGGGCGACCTCGATCACCAGATCGTAGAAGCGCCTCGGCTGCAGACGGGGGAGCGTGCCCATCTGGGCGCGGCTCTCGACCTGGAACACTCCGATGGAGTCGGCGCGGCAGAGTTGGTCGTAGACGCCCTTCTCCTCCCTCGGGATCGTCGAGAGGTCCCACTTCTCACCGACGTGCTCGGCGACGAGATCGAAGGTGTACTGCAGCGCCGCGAGCATCCCGAGCCCGAGCAGGTCGAACTTGACCAGGCCCATCCAGGCGCAGTCGTCCTTGTCCCATTGGAGGACCGTCCGGTTCTCCATCCGCGCGGGTTCGATGGGGCAGACCTCGCCCACCGGGCGCTCGGTGAGCACCATCCCGCCGGAGTGGATGCCCAGGTGTCGAGGGGTCCCGAGCACCCGGGTGGTCAGCGAGACGACGTCCTCGGGCATGTCGTGGTCGGTGCTCTCGGTGATCGAGCCCCAGCGTTCGACCTGCTTCGACCAGCCGTCCTGCTGCCCGGCGCTGTAGCCGAGAGCCTTGGCCATGTCGCGCACGGCGAACTTGGGGCGGTAGGTGATGACGTTGGCCACCTGGGCTGCGTTCAAGCGTCCGTACGTGCGGTAGACGTACTGGATCACCTCCTCGCGCCGCTCGGAATCGAAGTCGATGTCGATGTCGGGCTCCTCGTCGCGGATGCTGGAGAGGAAACGCTCGAACGGTAGGTCGTAGAAGATCGAGTCGACCGCGGTGATCCCGAGCACGTAGCAGACAGCCGAGTTCGCTGCAGAGCCGCGGCCCTGGCAGAGGATGCCGTTGCGCTTGGCGTACTGGACGATGTCGTGCACGATCAGGAAGTAGCCGGGGAAGTCCTTCTCCTCGATCACCGCGAGCTCCTTGTCGAGCCTGGCGAGGACCTCGGGGTCGTCGCGCGAGTACTTGGTGGGCACCGCTTCCCGGACGAGGGCGCGCAGCCAGCTCATCGAGGTGTGGCCCTCGGGAACCTCCTGGCGGGGTAGACGCGGCCGCACCCGGCCGAGTTCGAAGGCGATCTCGTCGGCGACGAGGACGGTGTTCTCGACGGCGCCCGGATAGCGGGCGAAGCGCTCGGCCATCTCGGCTCCCGAGCGCAGGTGCGCGCCGCCGGCCGCGGGCAGCCAGCCGTCCATCTCGTCGAGGCTCCGTCGCGCCCGGACCGCGGTGAGCGCCGTCTGCAGAGGTCGCTCCTCCGGGCGGGCGTAGTGCACGTTCCCGGTGGCCACCGGCCGCAGCCGGAGGCGCTCGGCGATCCCCATCAGCAGGTCGTTGTACCGCGAGGCGAGCGGATCACCGTGGTCGTAGAGCTCGACGAGGACGTTGCGTGCTCCGAAGAGCCTGACGAGTTCGCGGATCTCTCGCTCCGCGGCTGCTTCGCCTGAGGCGGCGAGGGCCTGGCGGACGGCTCCCTTCCGGCAGCCCGTGAGGACGATCCAGTGCCCCTCGGCCGCTCGGCCGAGCTCCTCGAGATCGTAGCTCGGCTTGCCCTTTTCGGCACCGGCGAGCTGAGCCGCCGTGATGGCGCGGGCGAGGCGGTGGTAGCCCGCCTCGCGACGGGCGAGGACCAGCAGGTGCGACCCTTCCGGATCGGCGACGCCGTTCTGTGGTGCTGTGAGTCCGAGCGAGAGCTCGGCACCGAAGGCCGTGCGCACGCCCTGGCCCTGTGCGGCCTCGGCCATCCTGACGATGCCGTAGAGCCCGTCGTGGTCGGTGAGGGTGAGGGTGTCGATGCCGAGCCTGACCGCCTCCTCGACCAGATGTTCGGGCCTGCTGGCACCATCGAGGAAGCTGAAGTGGGAGTGGGCGTGCAGCTCGGCGTAGGGCACACTCCGCACCGGTGGCCGGACGTCGTCGCCGGGGACGTAGGCGGGACGCTTGTGCGACCATGCGGGGCTGTCGCCGCCGTCGCCGCGGACGATCGTGCCGTCGGCGCGGCGGCCGCTGGAGAGGCGTCGCTCGAACTCCGACCACGGGATCGGCGGATTGTTCCAGCCCATAGGGGCTCCTTCGGTACTCGGGACGTGCAGTGCGCAAGGGGTGCGCGAGGGATGGTGCCCCATGTCGGATCGTGTTCCGTGCGGGGCATATCAGGTGCGGGCTCAGTCGTAGCGGGCTTCGGCCGCCCACTGCCCGTCGAGGCAGAGCAGCAGCCAGGCGACTCCCGCGGAATCGACCACCTGGAAGCGGTCGTAGCGGACTGCGGTGCGCGGATCCCACCACCGTTCGTCGATCGGCCAGGGTCCTGCCCAGCCCGCCACCGCCTCGAGACGGCTTCGGGAGGTGCCCGGAGCGAAGTAGGCGAGCGCGGCAGTGAGAGCGCCTCGCTCATCGACCGAGACGGGTTCGCCCTGCGGCCCGCGCACCACGACGGCAGCGGGCTCGGCGAAGACGGTCGGTGGTAGCGGCGGCGGCAGCGACCCGGGCCACGGTAGGCCCAGGGGCCGCGCATCACCGGGTTCGCGGTCGACCCAGGGGATCAGGTGCTGGCGATCGCGCAGCGCTCGTCCTCCTCCGATCGATGCGGTCATCACGGCCTCGTGCCCGAGCATGCTCTGCACGCGGCTGAGCCCGTGATGCACGCGCTCCTCGGGAGCAGTGCCCCACAGACCCTGCTCGTGGTGCCCGATCGCGTCGACGGACTCGGGTTCGACGCAGAGCCGTGCGATCGGAGCACCGAGCCCGGTGTCGATCGCTCCGCTGCCCTGCAGCTGCCAGCGGACGCGGTCGAGAACGTCACCCGGGCTGAACCAGCGCGGGTGCAGCCAGCTCCGCGACGAGATCTCACCGCGTTCGCTGACGACCTCGATGCGGATCGCGGTCGCGACCAGCTGCGCCCGGGTGAGCCCGGCGACGAACTCCTCGGCGGGGACGCGGAAGGCGAAGGCGGCCTGATCGATGCGGTCCAGGGGCGGCTCGAACTCCATCGCGCGGTCGAGCCGCTCAGGTGGCAGCCTCGGCACCACCGTCGCTGTCTCACCCCCGGCGGCGAGCTGGTGGGCCCGGGCCCCGTCGGGACCGAAGCGAGCCGCGACGTCTTCCCGGGGAAGAGCCGCGAAGGCGCCCAGGGTGCGCACGCCGAGCTTGCGCAGCAGGGCCACGAGGCCGTCTCCGCGGGCCGGCACCCGAGACGGAGCGGCGACGGCCTCGGTTTCGAGCGCGTCGAGGGGGAGAGGGGAGAGGAACGCCGCAGCCGCTCCCTGCGGGACGATCGTCACCGGACGACCGGAGTGCTTGGCGGCGAGCTCGGAGGCGAAGAGTCCGTCGGCGATGCCGATCCGCACGTCGAGAAGGCCCCGTTCTGCCAGCCTCTGCAGGATGGCCTCGGCGGCTGACTGTTCACTGCCGTAGTAGCGCCGGGGACCCCTGGCGCGGAGGGCGCAGAGACCAGGACGGATCAGCTGCACCCCCGGGGTGATCTCTTCGAGCGCCTGCATGAGCGGTTCGAACGCCCGGTGGTCGAGCACCGGGTCGTACGGCAGCACCGTCAGACCGGTGCAGCGGGACTGCGCTTCACGGATCCGCATCCCCCGACGCACTCCTTCTGCCCGGGCCGCGGGGGAGGAGGCGAAGACGAGGCTCTTCTCGGAGAGGACCAGCGGCTCCTCTGCGCCGAGTCTCGCCTCGGCAGCCGCCGCGAGGAGGGGCCAGTCCGGGCACCAGACGAGGATCGTCCGGCGCAGCTCGGGTGCGCTCGTCATCTCAGACCGCCCGTTCGTGCAGACGGGCGTGCTCGCCCAGGGTGCCGAAGACCTGCTCGACGCCGGGCATGCTCATCCTCACGGTGCGCACCCGTGTGCCGGCACGGCCGACGACATCGACCATCGCCTCCCGCGAGCGGAGGTAGCCGTGTCCGGCGCCCAGACCCTCCCAGCGGCTGCTGCGGATGCTCAGCCTGGCCTCGGCCTGCGGCCACTCGCCGAGGACCACGAGTGCCGCGCCGCGTTGGCGCAGCCGTGCTCCGAGCCGGGACACATCGGCCGACGAGACGGAGGCGGGCGGACGCGTGAGCACCACGGTGAGCACGTCGACCAGCGCGGCGGTGACGGTCAGCCAGTGCTCGGCGGGCGAGGGCACGAGAACGAGCCGTTCGAGGTCGATGCCCATGCCCGCTGCCGCCTCGGCACCGAACTCCGGCACACCGACGACTCCGCACCAGGAGCCCTCGGACGAGGGGCCGGCGAGCAGGCCCATCGCCAGGCTCATGGATCCCTCGACCGAGTAGGCAGCGCCCTGCTTGAGCGAACCGCCGGGAAGCACCGAGGAGAAAGCGGGCAGCGTGGCGAGGCCCGTGGTCTCGAGCCTCGTCACCTGCATGTCCCGGATCCGTGACTGCAGCTCCTTCACCGACGCGAGCTGCCGCAGGAGGGGTTCTGCGACCTCGGCCGTCTCCGTGGAGACAGGGGTGGAAGGGGGGCTCATCTGCCCATATTCGAACATGTGTTCGAGTATGTCAATCGCTACCGACATCCGCCGAGGGTCCCGCGGAGGGAGGGGAGAACGCTTCGGAGGGGCCGCCTGTGGAGGAGCCTCCGCGCCACTGGTGAAAGCGCTTCCGCGCAGTCTGCCACCCTCCTCCGACACGGCCAGGGCGGGCGCCGACAGCCGCGTCACCGAGCCGAGCCGCCCCTGTCGCCGCCTCTAGCATGGGAGCCATGCCCGACGCCCTGACCGACCCTGCCGACCTCGACGTCACCGCTCCCGACGCACCGGCCGCACCGCGTCGACGCACCCTCGTGGTCAAGATGGGCTCCAGCTCGGTCACCAAGCAGTCCGGCCCCGATCCCGTGCTTCTGGCCAGCGCCCTCGAGAGCGCTTTCGCCGCCAGGACTCTGGGCTGGGACGTCGTGCTCGTCTCCTCGGGCGCCGTCTCCTCCGGTCGGGCGCTCTTCGCTCGCTCCCAGGACGAGCCGATCAGCCCGCGTCTGGCCGCCGCCGTCGGTCAGACCGTGCTCATGGGGTTCTACCGCTCGGTCGCCGAGCTCTCTGGCTCACTGGTCGCGCAGATCCTGATCGGCGAGTCCGATCTGGCCTCACCCGGGCAGATGTCGCACGTCGCGGAAGCGATCCGCAACGCTCTCGACGCAGGCGTCGTGCCGGTGGTCAACGGCAACGACACCATCGACTCCGCCGGTTCGGACAATGACGGTGTCGCAGGAGGCCTGGCCATGCTCCTCGGTGCAGATCTGCTCCTTCTGCTGACCGATGTGCCCGGCGTTTTCGCGGGCAGCATCGCCGAGGGGGTGCATCTCGATGAGCTGGGCATCGCGGAGCTGCGCCGGATCGGGGTGCAGAAGGGCGGCACCGGTCGTGGCGGGATCCGCTCGAAGCTGCGCGCCGCTGAGCTCGCAGCGCACAACGGCGTCTCGACCAGGATCGCCGGATCGCGCACCCCCGACGTCATCCTCGGCGCTCTGGAGGGCCCCGGCCCGGGGACGCTCGTGCGCGCCGTTCATGCGCATCCTCCGATCGAGCAGCGCTGGATCTCGGGGGTCGCCACCGCGCGGGGCCGTGTCGAGATCAATCTCGAGGCCGAGCGGAGCATCGCCGCGGGATCGAGCCTGTTCGCCTCCGGCATCAAGCGCGTCTCGGGCGATTTCGGCGGCGGCGACGTCATCGAGGTCCGCGCGCTGGGCGGCGAACTCCTCGCGCGCGGCGTCTCGCGCGTCTCCTCCCGCCTGCTGACCCTGGTCAGGGCGCTCCGGGTCGACGAGATCGCCCGGGTCTTCGTGGCCGTCCTGGGCCATGCCGCCTCCGCGGCGGCCGACCCCACTGCCGATCCGGAGCAGCGCCCGCAGCTGACCCGCGCGATCGAGTACGCCCGAGCTCTGTCCTCCGAGCACGCCCGCGCCGTCGCGATGGAGATCGTCTCCCTCTTCCCCGCCGAGAGCATCACCGCTCTGCTGGGCCAGGCTTCGGAAGAACGCAGTCTGGTCGAGCGCTACACCCGTCTCGTGCGCACTCTCGCCATCGTCGAGAACGAGGACCTCGCTGTTCTCCGGTCCTGATCGAGGAAGGGGGTGTCACCTGATCGTGCGTTTCGCGCCGCCGCGTCATGATCGCCGATCCCGCACGTCTCTCTGATGAAGGTGCCGATGATGGGCGCCCCGACGAAACGGATGATGATGAGCGTCCCCGCATTCACCGCTGGCCACACCTCCCAGTACCACATCTCGGTCGAGAGCTTCGAGTCCGAGCGCCTCGCGCGTCGGCTCGCGCTTCTCGAGGAATCGATCGCCCAGGGCGAGCGTGCTCTGCGCGGCCGGATCGACCCGAGCACCGGCCAGGTGATCCCCGGCGCCTGCGGCGGCCACCGTGCGCAGCTGCTCAGCAACCTCACGACCGAGCGAGCGCTGGCCGAGCGGATCCGAAGCATGATGACCGCGCGGGGCTGAGGGGTGCGCGCGGCACGATGGGGCCATGGGCGCCATCGCCGTCGCCGGTCTCGCCCAGCACTTCCATCCCGCCGAGCGCGGAACGGTCCGCCTCGAGATCCGGCGCGAATCGCGCTCGCGGCCGCAGGCGCTGTCCGAGGTCAGCGTCCTGCACGCGCGGATGCGCGAGGAGGCGGCGGCCGAGCGGGCCTCGGGCGTCGCCACCTGGTGGTCCGCCGACCAGGTCTCCGTCTCGATGGTCCGCCGGTTCCTCAAGGACTCCGATGTCGCGCAGCTGTTCCCTGTCGCGGCCGCCGGAGTGCGGGTGAAGTACCGCGATGTCGCAGCTCTCGGGCAGTGGGTCGGGTCGATCGCGGAGGTCCCGGGGGTCCAGGTCTCCGGAGTCGACTGGGACGTCACGGCCGCTCGACGAGCGAGCATCGAGCGCGATGTCCGCATGGCCGCCGTGCGCGATGCCCGGGAGCGAGCGGAGGCCTACGCCGCAGCCCTCGGGCGCCCCGACGTGCGCCTGCTGGCTCTCTTCGAGCCCGGCCTGCGCCCGAACACGCGCATCGAGGGGGGCCGGCGCTGATGAGCCGCACCGCGACGTTCGGTTCGTCGGAGGAGTCGCTCGCCCTCAAGCCGGAGGACATCGAGGTCACCGCCTCGCTCTCCGTGGACTTCGACGCCTCCTGAGTCCGGTGCGGTGTCCAGGGCGGTGCGGTGTCCACGGTGGTGCGGTACCGCTGCATCCCCACGAGTGTCGATCGCTCCTCGACGCGTTCTGCCGCTGACCTTCAGGCCCGTCGTCGACGCCGGTCGCCCCACCATTGCGGAGCGACCGGGGAATACCGCCGACCGGTCGGACGCTGAACGGAGCATGGTCTCGCGCATCGGCTTCCTCTCCTTCGGTCACTACCAGTCGGTGCCCGGGTCGATGACGCACACCGCGCGAGACGTCCTGCTCCAGACGGTCGAACTCGCCGAGGCGGCCGAAGAGATCGGGCTCGACGGCGCCTACGTCCGCGTCCACCACTTCGCGCCGCAGCTGGCGTCGCCGTTCCCACTGCTGGCGGCCATCGCCGCACGCACGCGCCGCATCGAGATCGGCACCGGCGTGATCGACATGCGCTACGAGAACCCGCTCTACATGGCGGAGGAGGCGGCCGCGACCGACCTGCTCTCGGGCGGCAGGCTCGAACTCGGAGTCAGCAGGGGATCGCCCGAGACCGCGCTGCGCGGCTCGGAGGCCTTCGGCTTCGTCCCTCCCGAGGGAATGACCGACGCCGATCTCGCCCGACACAAGGTGCAGCTCTTCCGTGAGGCGCTCGCAGGCGCACCGGTCGCTCAGTCCGACCCCGCGATGACGGGCCAGTCGGTCCCGCTCTCGATCGAGCCGCGCTCGCCCGGTCTCGAGAACCGCATCTGGTGGGGCGCCGGCAGTTTCGCCACCGCCCGCTGGGCGGCGGAGCAGGGCATGAACCTCCAGTCCTCCACCCTTCTGCTCGAGGAGGAGGGCATCCCCTTCGACGAGCTCCAGGCGCGTCAGATCCGCGAGTACCGGTCGGCGTGGGAGGAGGCGGGCTGGGACCGCACTCCTCGCGTCTCCGTCTCGCGCAGCGTCCTGCCGATCACGAGCGACCTCGACCGCCTCTACTTCGGCGGCCGCGGCGAACGCGACCAGATCACCTCCCTCGAGGGCGTGCGCGCACGCTTCGGCCGCAGCTTCACGGGCGAGCCCGATGTCCTCGCCGCGGAGCTCGCGGGGGACGTCGCCGTCCAGGAGGCGGACACCCTGCTGCTGACCGTCCCCAACCAGCTCGGCGTTGAGTACAACGCCCGGCTCCTGCGCACCGTTGCGGACTCCATCGCGCCGGCGCTGGGCTGGGCCCCGGCGACAGTGACTCGGGCAGCGTAGCTGCGGCGCGCGGCGATCGATCGCGACGGCCAGTGGCTCGGCCTGACTCAGGGGCGTCGCGCTGCTGTGGAACGAGCCGCGAGCATGCGCAGAACGTCCGAGGGGTGAGCCTCCGGATCGGTGATGTCGTCGATGCGGTGCGCGACCACGCCCTCGTCGAGGATCAGAGTGCAGCGCTGATACAGCGTGCGTCCCTCGACCTCGATCGTGTTGAGCACATCCCGCAGGTGCAGCTCCTCGTCGGACACGAGCGGATACCCCAGGTGCAGACGGGCGTGCGCCTCGCGCTGCTCCTCCGGCGACTGACTCGACAGGCCGATGACGCGGACGTCCAGTGCACCGAAGTCCGCGGCGAGATCGCGGAAGGAGCGCGACTCCGCGGTGCAGCCGCGCGCGCCGGGGATCTCGTCCCACCCCGCCGGCGCACCCTCCGGCGGACTGATGCGCGGGTGCACGAACACGACGACCGTTCCCCTCTCGTCCGCGAGCACCGTCGATCCGCCGTCGGTCGAGGCGAGCGGGTGGCGCGGGAGGATCAGCACGGGCCGATGCTATCGGCGCTCGAGCGTCGCGGTCGTCGTGCGCCGCTGACGTCGCATCTCCTCGGACGCGCCGCGTTCTGCTGCCGGGCCAGTCGGTCGATGTCGGGAACGCCGTTCAGAGCGACCCGCAGGAAACGAGTGCGCCGCGAGCGGGCATAGTCGAGGCATGACCCACCCGGACCTGGTCGTCCTGACGCCGGCCGCGCGCGCGATCGTCGCCGCCGTCGTCCGAGCGGGCGGGCACCCCCTGATCGTCGGCGGAGCCGTCCGAGATGCGCTGACGGGGGCTGATCACGACGGCACCGTCGCCATCCAGACGCTCGGCCCCCTGGACGTCCGGCAGCTCGTCGGCGCCCTTCAGGCCGTCGGCCGAGTGGACGAACCCGGCGAGTCCTCGGGTGCCGTCATCGTGCACGCGCCCGGCGGGGACGTGGAGGTGCGCCTGCCGCGGCGCGCTTCCTCCAACCGACACCGAGCGACGTCTCAGCGCCTCGACGCCGCGGACGCGCTCGACGCCGCGGACGCGCTCGGCGACCAGGACGTCACGGTGGACGCCATCGGCTGGGACCCCACGACGGGACACCTCATCGACCCGCATCACGGAGTCGCCGACCTCGCCGCGGGTGTCCTGCGACACATCGCCGTCGACGTCGCCACCGATCCGCTCCGGGTGCTCCGTGCGGTGACGCTCGCGGGCCGGCTCGGCTTCACGATCGCCCCCGAGACGGCCGCACTCGCCCGGTCGACCGCCGAGGCCGTCCCGTCCCTCGTCCGAGAGCAGGTGTGGGCCGAGCTGGTGGAGCTCCTGACCCGCGGCCGATCCTTCTCCCACGCGCTGACCGCACTCGAGGAGACCGGGTGGGAGCGGCACCTGCCCGAACTCGCCGCCACCCGCGGCGTCCCGCAGGACCCGGTCTGGCACCCGGAGGGCGACGTGCACCGGCACCTCGCCCTCGCGGCCGATGCGGCGGTGGCGATCGCCGATCGTGACGGACTCGACGATGACGAACGCCTCCTCCTGGTCACGACGGCCCTCCTTCACGATCTCGGGAAGGCGACGCACACCCACCGGGAGGACGACGGGCGGATCACCTCTCGCGGACACGCTCACGCGGGCGTCGCCCCTGCTCGTGCGCTCCTGTCCCGGGTGGGCGCGCCCGCTGAGCTCATCGACCAGGTCGGGGTCCTCATCGCGGAGCACATGAGCCACCTCAGCGGTCCCACTCGACCCGCCGTGCGTCGCCTCCTGCATCGCCTCGCGGGGCCTTCCGGCGCGGGCCCGTCGCTCGCGACCTGGGCGCGCGTGGTCGAGGCCGATCTGACCGGTCGTGAAGCCGGCCGGAAGCCGGCTCCCGGACCCCTGTGGCTCGCTGTCGCGGCGACCCTGCCGGGCGGAGCAGCCGCTGCACCGCTTCTGCGCGGTCGGCACCTCCTCGACGCCGGCGTCCGGCCCGGCATCGGCATGGCGCCGGTGGTCACCGCCTCCGTCCGCGCGCAGGAGGCGGGCGAGTTCGACGACCTCGACGGGGCGATCGCGTGGCTGCACGGGTTCGTTCGGACGGGTCGCTACGAGGCCCTGTACCGGGCAGAGGTCGACAGACGCCGACGTTCATGAGCAGCAGGCGGGCATGGCCCGGGAGGACGAGACCTTCCGGCTGTTCCTCGGCCCGTTAACCACGACTTCCCCCGGGCGATGAGCCGCGGGGGAAGATCCTGTGTCCGAGGGGGGACTTGAACCCCCACGCCCTATACGGGCACTAGCACCTCAAGCTAGCGCGTCTGCCATTTCCGCCACCCGGACGGGTGTTGTTTTCGGCCTGCGTTTCCGCGGCCGAAGAAGACATTAGCACGGTTCGGAGAGCCGTTCCGCCACCTCCGGGAACGCGGTCGCACCCTCCGCAGCCCGGCCGTCGGGCGGCCTCTCTCGTGCGGGTGCGGAGGCGGGCGGCGCCTGCGCGGTACCGTTGCTCGCATGCCCGACAGCGCAGACCGGACCGATGCACGCCTCGACGAGACCGCGCTGATCGCGCGGGACCTCATCCGCTTCGACACGAGCAACTACGGCGACGGCAAGGCCGAACCCGAGCGACCGGCCGCCGAGTACGTCGCCGCGAAGCTGCGCGATCTCGGCCTCGAGCCCGAGCTGATCGACTCCGATCCGGGACGCACCAGTGTCGTCGCCCGGGTCGCCGGTGAGGATCGCGAGCGCGGCGCGCTCGTGGTGCACGGGCACCTCGACGTGGTGCCCGCCATCGCTGACAACTGGAGCGTCGATCCCTTCGGCGGCGTGATCAAGGACGGCATGCTCTGGGGCCGGGGCGCGGTCGACATGAAGAACATGGACGCCATGATCCTCGCCTCACTGGGCGACATCCTCCGCGAGGGCCGCCGCCCGTCCCGTGACCTGGTCGTCGCCTTCTTCGCCGACGAGGAGGCCGGAGGAGTGCGCGGGTCCGCCCACCTCGTCCGCACCCGACCGGAGCTGTTCGCCGGGGCGACCGAGGCCATCAGCGAGGTCGGCGGCTACTCGATCGAGCTGGCGGGCAAACGCGCCTACCTCGTGCAGACCGGCGAGAAGGCCTTGATGTGGCTGACCCTGCGTGCCCACGGCACCGCCGGGCACGGCTCTCAGATCAACACCGAGAACGCGGTCACGCGACTCGCGCAGGCCATCGCGCGCATCGGCAGTGAGGAGTGGCCCACTCGTCTCACCGACACCACACGTGAGCTGCTCGACGAGGTGGCACGCCTGCTCGGTCACGACCCGCAACGCAGCACACCGGAGGAGCTCGCCCTCGCCACCGGTACCGCTTCCCGGTTCATCGCGGCCACGCTGCGCACGACGGCCAACCCGTCGATGCTCTCCGCCGGCTACAAGGCCAATGTCATCCCGGACACCGCCGAGGCGACGATCGACGTCCGTGTGCTGCCGGGGGAGGAGGACGCGGTCCTCGAGCGGCTGAAGGTCCTCGCCGGCGAGCACGTCGAGATACTAGTGCAGCACCGCGACATCGGGCTCGAGGTGCCCTTCGCCGGGCCGCTCGTCGAGAGCATGGCCGCCTCGCTCCGGCGGTTCGATCCGGAGGCGGAGGTGCTGCCCTACCTGCTTTCGGGGGGCACCGACAACAAGGCCCTCTCGACACTCGGCATCACCGGATACGGTTTCGCGCCACTCCAGCTCCCGCCGTCACTGGACTTCCCGGCACTCTTCCACGGGGTCGATGAGCGCGTCCCACTCGACGCACTAGTGTTTGGCAGGAAGGTCCTGACCGATCTCCTGCTGCGATCCTGAGGTCAGTTCCGACCGACACCGACCGCCTGCTGGCCGACGACGCACCAGCCCTCCTCGAAAGTGACGCATGGGCCTGCTCGACGCTCTGATCCTGGGACTCGTCCAGGGTCTGACCGAATTCCTCCCCATCTCCTCCAGTGCCCACCTCCGGATCGTCAGCGAACTGCTGCCCGGTCTGGGCGGGCGCGACACCGGAGCCGCGTTCACCGCGATCACGCAGCTGGGCACCGAGACCGCGGTCATCATCTACTTCTGGCGCGACATCGTGCGCATCGTGTCGAACTGGTGCCGTTCGCTCGTGGGTCGCGTGCCCCGCTCCGATCCGAACGCCCGGATGGGCTGGCTGATCATCATCGGCAGCCTTCCGATCATCGTCCTCGGCCTCGTGTTCCAGGACGCGATCGAGACGACGCTCCGTTCGCTCTGGGTGGTCGCGACGACGCTCATCGTCTTCGGCATCCTCCTCGGCATCGCCGACGCGGTGGGCGCGAAGAAGCGCCGCCTGCGCGATCTCGGCGTGCGCGACGGCCTCGTCTACGGAGGCGCGCAGGCGCTCGCGCTGATCCCCGGCGTCTCGCGGTCGGGCGGCACCATCACCGCCGGCCTCTTCCTCGGCTACGAGCGCAAGGCGGCGGCACGCTACTCCTTCCTGCTCGCCATCCCCGCCGTGTTCGGCAGCGGCCTGTACCAGCTGTACAAGAGCATCAGCGACCCGGAGGTGCTGCCCAACCAGATCCAGGTCGGCGGGCTCGAGACACTGGTCGCGACGGTCGTGGCCTTCGTGGTCGGCTTCGTGGTGATCGCGTTCTTCATGAGCTACATCTCGCGTCGCAGCTTCCTCCCGTTCGTGGTCTACCGCATCGTGCTCGGCGTCGTCCTGATGGTTGCGCTCGGCACCGGCCTCATCGCCGCCTAGATGCGCGCCTGGAACGCCCCCGTCGTCCCCGCGCTGCCGGGCCGCGGGCCTGTACCCCGGATCCACGACACGCCCACCGGCGGTCTCGTCGATCTCGCCGCCGACGAGGGAGTCGCGCGCCTCTACGTCTGCGGCATCACGCCCTACGATGCGACGCACCTCGGCCACGCGTCGACCTACCTCGCCTTCGACACGGTGCAGAGGCTCTGGCTCGACGCCGGGTACTCGATCGACTACGCGCAGAACGTCACCGATGTCGACGATCCACTCCTCGAGCGCGCCGCGGCCACCGGCGTCGACTGGCGAGAGCTCGCCGAGGAGCAGGTCGAGCTGTTCCGCGGCGACATGGCCGCGCTGCGCATCCTGCCGCCCTCCCACTACGTGGGTGTCACCGAGACCATCGCGCCCATCGCGGAGGCCGTGGCCCGGCTGGAGCGGGACGGCGTCGCCTACCGAGTTCCCGCCTCCGACGCAGCGGCGCCCGGCGCGGCCGACCTCTATTACGACGTCGCCGCCGCGGAGAGCGCCGTCTGGCACCTGGGGAGCGAGAGCGCTCTCGACAGGGAGGCCATGGAGTCGCTGTTCACGCAGCGCGGGGGAGATCCCGGGCGTGCGGGCAAGCGCGACCCGCTCGATCCGCTGCTCTGGCGGGCGGAGCGCGCGGGCGAACCGGCGTGGGACGCTTCCGTCGGCCGGGGGCGTCCGGGCTGGCACATCGAATGCTCCGTGATTGCGCTCGACCGTCTCGGCCCCGAGTTCACGCTCCAGGGCGGAGGGAGCGACCTCGCCTTCCCGCACCACGAGTTCAGCGCTGCCCACGCGGCGTCGCTCTCGGGCCGTCCGCTCGCGAGTGCCTACGCCCACGCCGGCATGGTCGCCTACCAGGGCGAGAAGATGAGCAAGTCGCTCGGCAACCTGGTGCTGGTGTCGCGGCTGCGGGGCGAGGGAGTCGGCCCGAGGGCGGTCCGCCTCGCGCTGCTCGCCCACCACTACCGCTCCGACTGGGAGTGGCTGCCCGACGATCTGCCGGCCGCTCAGGCGCGCGTGAACCGCTGGGAGGAGTCGCTCACCGCCTCCGGCCCGCGCTCGAGTCTCGAGGTGCTGGCGCAGCTGCGGGCGGCACTCGCGGACGACCTCGACACTCCCGCAGCTCTTGCGGTGGTGGACGCCGCCCTGACCGACGGGGTCGACGACCCCGCGCTCCTCCGCGACACGCTCGACGCACTGCTCGGCGTGCGCCCGGCCTGAGCCTGCCTCGGCAGGGCCGTCTGCGCCTGCGGCTACGGCCGCCAAGGCTCCTCGCCCGAGCGCCCGTCGCCGCGGCGGCGGAGGTAGCGCTCGAACTCCTGCGCGATCGCCTCACCGCTCGCCTCCGGGGAGTCGACGGTGTCGCGAGCCTGCTCGAGCTGCGCGATGTACGCGGCCATCTCCTCGTCCTCGGCCGCCAGGGCGTCGATGCCGCGCTCCCACTCCTCGGCCTCCTCGACGAGGTCGCCGCGCGGGATCGCGAGTCCGACGATCTCCTCGAGCTTCTCGAGTAGCGCCAGCATCGCCTTGGGCGACGGCGCGTTGTGCACGTAGTGCGGAACGGAGGCCCAGATCGAAACGGCCGGGATGCCCACCTTCTGGGCGGCCTCGCCGATCACGCTGAGGATGCCGACCGGCCCCTCGTAGCTGGAGCGCTCGAGCTCGAACGAGGTGCGCAGCTCGGCGTTCTCACTGGAGGCGAAGATCGAGATCGGGCGGGTGTGCGGGACGTCGGCGAGCATCGCGCCGAGGAAGACCACCGCCGAGATGTCGATCGCCAGCATGGCGTCCACGACCTCGGCCGCGAAGCTCTTCCAGCTCCGAGAGGGCTCCGTCCCGATCATGAGGTAGAGGGCGCTCTCGGCGTCGACGGAGGTCTCGGCCGGGCCGAAGATCTGCGTGCCGGGCCACGAGAGGCTGCGGCGCCCGTCCTCGCCGATGGATAGCATCGGACGGGTGTACTGGAAGTCGTAGTACTGCTCGGCGTCGACCGCGAAGAGGGGCACGTAGTCCCCGGCGTCCTTGACCAGGCGCAGCGCACCGCTCGCGGCATCGCCGGCATCGTTCCAGCCCTCGAAGGCCACGACCAGGACGTTCCCCGTGATCACGTTCATAGGCAGGGTCTCCGCGTTCGGCTCGATGTCGGGGGAGCGGACATCGCGCCTGCCCCGTCGGTCCAGGATAAGACCCGCCTCCGACGCAGTCCGCCCGGGCCCGCGGATTCGGGGCACTGTTCGCTCCCGGCTTCCGACCCCGAGGAGCCTCCGCCCTGCCGGTACCATGGTCGCTCGTGACTCCCGAGACCTCCGCCCGCCCACAGACCTCCGAGCACGTCCCTCTGGGCGGCCCGGCAGCCGTGCTCTGGGACATGGACGGCACGCTGGTCGACACCGAGCCCTACTGGATGGCCTCGGAGCACGCCCTCGTCTCGTCGTTCGGCGGGGTCTGGACACACGAGGATGCGATGAGCCTGGTCGGCTCCGGCCTGCCTGCGTCCGCTCGGATTGTGCAGGGCAAGGGCGTCGACCTGTCTGTCGAGGCGATCATCGATCGGATGACGGACGAGGTGATCGCCCGGCTGGCCGTCAGCATCCCGTGGCGCCCCGGCGCCCTCGAGCTCCTGGAGGCCGTGCGCCGGGCAAATGTTCCGCAGGCGCTCGTCACCATGTCGATCGGCCGGATGGCCTCCGCCGTCGTCGACCGCCTCCCGTTCCCCGCCTTCGCGGCCGTCGTGAGCGGTGACATGGTCGAGCGCAGCAAGCCCGACCCCGAGGCGTACCTCCTCGCGGCGAGCACGCTCGGCGTCGACATCGCCGCGTGCGTGGCGATCGAGGACTCCCACGCCGGTCTCGGCGCCGCGGTCGCCTCGGGTGCCGCCGCGATCGGAGTGCCACACCAGCTCGAGCTCGACACAGCGGCCCCCTACGCCCTCTGGCCCACCCTCACGGGCCGCACCCTCGCAGACCTCGCGTCGGTGTCCTCCGAGCACCGCGGCTCGTGCCCGGTCACGACCGAGACGGAGGCCCGCCGATGACCGGTGAGGCACTGCAGCATTCCGGCCCCTTCCGTGCTGGCGACCGCGTCCAGCTCACCGGCCCGAAGGGACGGATGAACACCATCACGCTCGTTCCGGGCAAGGTGTTCCACACCCACCGCGGAGGCATCGAGCACGACACCGTCATCGGCCTGCCCGACGGCTCCGTGGTCACCAACACCGTCGGCGTCGACCACCTGGCGCTACGTCCCCTGCTCGCCGACTTCGTCATGTCGATGCCCCGCGGAGCAGCGATCGTCTACCCGAAGGACGCCGCCCAGATCCTCGCGCTGGCCGACGTCTTCCCCGGCGCTCGCGTCGTCGAGGCGGGCGTCGGCTCCGGGGCCCTCTCGCTCTGGCTGCTGCGCGCGGTCGGCCCCGCGGGTCGCCTGGCGTCGTTCGAGCGGAGGGAGGAGTTCGCCGAGGTCGCCCGCGCCAACGTCGAGACGTTCCTCGGTTACGCGCCGGACAACTGGAGCGTCACCGTCGGAGACCTGGTGGAGGCGCTGCCCGGCACCGTTCCCTCCGGTGAGGCCGACCGTGTCGTCCTCGACATGCTCGCGCCCTGGGAGTGCCTCGATGTCGCCGCCGAGGCGCTCACGCCCGGGGGAGTGCTGCTCTGTTACGTCGCCACCGTCACGCAGCTCTCGCGGGTGGCCGAGGCGATCCGGTCGTCCGGACTCTTCACGAACCCCTCCTCGAACGAGACGATGGTGCGCGGTTGGCACGTCGAGGGACTCGCCGTCCGCCCCGACCATAGGATGATCGGCCACACCGGCTTCCTGATCACTGCTCGTCGGCTCGCGCCGGACACCGTCCTCCCCGAACTCAAGCGCCGTCCCTCGAAGACCGACTTCAGCGACGAGGACGTCGAAGCCTGGACGCCGGGCGCGCTCGGCGAACGCGCCGTCAGCCCGAAGAGCCTGCGCAAGCGCGTGCGCGAGTCCGCCGCCAGTGCCGAGCTCTCGCGGGCGCGCGGCTTCGGCGAGGAGGCGGCCGGAGCCGGCGGCGACGAGGGCATCCTCTAAGCTGTTCCCGGCCTCCGGGCCGTCACCACCCCGGGCGTCACCGCTCCCCTTCTCCCGAATCGAGGACCCGTGCGCAGGACCACCGCGCTCATCGCCGGCATCGGCATCGTCGCCGCACTCACGGGATGCTCCGCGTCCTCCTCACAGGCGGACTGCGACGCACCCTTCTCCTCCGGGAACTCCTCGTCGGCGGTCAGCGCGACGGGAGACTTCGGCTCAAAGCCCGAGGTCACCGTGCCGACGCCGCTCAAGGCTGACGGCACCCAGGTCAGCACTCTGATCGAGGGCTCGGGATCCCCGCTCGAGAAGGGGCAGCTGGTCACGATCGACTACACGCTGGTGAACGGAGCCGACGGCACCGTGCTCGAGACATCGCCCTACGACGGATCGAGCAGCGCGCGATTCGGCGTCGGCGGTGCCGGGCTGGTCGGCCTCAACGAGGGCCTGCTGTGCACCCGGGTGGGCTCGCGGGTGGCGATCGCCATCGCTCCGGAGGACGGCTTCGGCCAGGCCTCCGCGCAGCTGGGCATCTCGCCCGACGACACGCTCGTCCTCGTCGCCGACGTGCGCAGCGCCTCCCTCGCCCGCGCCGACGGAGCGGCCCAGCCCGTGCCCGACGGCTTCCCGAACGTGACGCTGGGCACCGACGGCCGCCCGGGTCTCGCGAAGCCCTCCGGCGACGCTCCGACCGATCTGCGTATAGCGCAGCTGAAGAAGGGCGACGGCGACGTCATCGCCGAGGGCGACCAGGTGGTCGTCGCGTACACGGGTTGGACGTGGAGCGACGGCAAGGTCTTCGACTCCAGCTGGGAGAAGGGCGGGCCCGCGGTGTTCGCCGCCGCCGACGGCTCGACCACCCAGGGAGGCGTCATCCCCGGCTTCGCGAAGGCGCTGGTCGGCCAGCCCGTCGGATCCCAGGTGATCGCGGTCATTCCTCCGGACCAGGGCTACGGAGCCCAGGGCTCGCCGCAGGGCGGGATCCCCGGCGGCGCGACGCTGATCTTCGTCGCCGACATCCTCGGAAAGGCCTGACCCGGCCCGGCCCTAGACTGGAGGGCGTGCCTGCCGACGCCCCGTCCTCGAGCCGCGTCCCGGCCGAGGAGCGTCTCTTCAATCTCGTGCTGGCGCTCGTCGCCGCAGAGAACGGCCTGACGAAGGCCGATGTGCTCTCGACGGTGCAGGGCTACCGGCAGCGGTCCGATCGGGGCGACCGGGCATCGCTCGAGCGCCAGTTCGAGCGCGACAAGGACGACCTGCGCGAGCTCGGCATCCCGATCGAGACAGTGGACGCCCCGGGAGACCCGGGGAACACTCAGACGGTCCGCTATCGGATCGCGAAGCACAGCTACGATCTCCCGGCCGATCTCACCTTCGATCCGGAGGAGCTGGCCCTCCTGCGTCTGGCGGGGGCGGTCTGGCGCGAGGGCACCCTCTCGGCCGAGTCGCGGCGCGCGCTGATCAAGTTGCGCTCGATCGGCGTCGACTCGGTCGATCCGGTCATCGGCATCAGCCCGTCGATCCGGGTCAGGGAGGCCTCCTTCGAGCCGCTGACCGCCGCGCTCGACCGCGGCCAGGTCGTGCGCTTCCCCTACCTCAAGCCCGGAGGCGAGGAGCCGCGGATCCGCACCGTGCAGCCCCGCGCCCTGGTCAACCACCAGGGCCGGTGGCACCTGTACGGCTGGGACGAGGGCGCCGCGGGAACGCGGACCTTCCTGCTCTCCCGGATCGTCGGACCGGTCACGACCGGCGGTCCCGCGCCGGAGGCCGGGGGCGATCACGCCGCGACGGCGCTCGCCCAGCTCGACGAGATCCTCCAGCGCAACAGCGCGCTGGTGCGGATCGCTCCCGCCTCCGACGCCGCGCTCCGTCTGCGCGGCCGTGCCGAGCCGGCCGGCGACGAGAACGACACGCTGCGCCTGCACTACACCGACGCCGACATCCTCGCGGACGAGCTCGCCGGCTACGGCCCCGAGGTGCGCGTCCTCGAGCCTCTGGAGCTGCGCACGCGCGTCCTCGACCGCCTCCGCCGCAGCCTCGACGACCACGCAGGAGGCGTCCATGGCTAGGCCTCGCTCGCTTCAGGCTCGCGATCGCCTCGCCGTGCTGCTCTCGCTCGTGCCCTACCTGCTCGACCGCGGGCGCGTCTCGGTGCACGAGGTGGCCGAGCACTTCGAGATCCCCGAGGAGGAGGTGCGCCGCGCCGTGCGCCTCATCGCCGTCTCCGGGATCCCCGGCGAGACGGCGCAGTACCAGGCCAACGACCTGTTCGACATCAGCTGGGACGACTTCGAGGAGAACGACCACATCGTCCTGACCCAGCAGGTCGCGATAGACGAGTCGCCCCGGTTCTCGGCGCGTGAGGCCGCCGCTCTGATCGCCGGTATGCAGTACCTCGCGGCGCTCCCCGAGAACCAGGGCAACGATCGGATCGCCTCCCTGATGGGCAAGCTCTCGCGAGGAGCCTCGTCCGCGCCCAGCGCCGTGGCCGTCTCGCGCGGCACAGCCGACAGCACCGTAGCGCTGCTCCGCTCGGCGATGGCCTCCGCCACCCAGGTCGCCTTCGACTACCGCAGCGCGCGGGGCGAGACGGAGTCCCGGCTCGTCGACCCCTTCGTGCTCGAGTCCGTCGACCGCGACTGGTACCTCCGTGGCTGGGACCATCTACGGGAGGGAGTGCGGACCTTCCGGGTCGACCGGATGAGCTCGCTCCGCGACACGGGGACCCCGATCGTCCGCCGCCGGAACGAGGTGACCCTCTCGGAGCGGCTGTTCGAGGCCTCCGATTCGGACCTCGTCGTGGAGTTGCGCGTCGCGCCGAGCGCTGTGGTCCTGCTCGGCGACTACGCGGTGGATGCCGAGTTCCCCGATCCTGCACCGAGCGACGAGGACAGCGCTGTCCTCGTGCGGCTCCGCGTAGCGCACTTGGAGGGGTTGACCCGCCTGGTTTCGTCGCTCGCGGGCTTGGTGACGGTGGTGGCGCCCTCGGAGGCGCGTTCCGCGGTAGCCCAGTGGGCGGCGGCCGCTCTGGCCGCGAACGAAGAGGAGGCGTCGTGACCTGGTGGTCGTGGATCCTGATCTGGCTGGTGCTCGTGCTGGCCGCTTTGGCCGTGCTCGTCCTGTTCGCACTCTCCTACTGGCGCAAGGGAAGGCTCCTGCTCGGTCAGCTCGCAGAGGTCACCGCGAAACTCGAGGCGGTGAGCCCTGGCGCCATCGAGGCAGCACCGCCACGACCGGGGTCGTCGCTGTTCGCGGATCGGGATGCGGTCCGGCGCCGGCACGAGGCGCGGCGCGACGCCCGGCGCGACAGGATCGACCACTCTCGGTCGTCGCGGGTCGAACGGGGTAAGCTCCTGATACACCGCAACCGACAAGTGAAGTGAGTCTGTAATGTTCGCTGGCCTCCAGGGGTGGCACCTCCTGATCATCCTCGCCGTGATCCTCCTGCTCTTCGGTGCGCCCAAGCTCCCGCAGCTCGCCCGCAGCGTCGGGCAGTCGATGCGTATCTTCAAGAGCGAGGTCAAGACCATGAAGGACGAGGACGGCACTGAGCGCAGTGAGTCGGCCGAGGGGACCACCGGCACCGCCGCGGGCTCCACGGGTTCGACCACCGCCACCGGCACCACCACGCCGCCCGAGTCCCCGATCAAGTAATGACCTCCGTGGCAGAGAAGAAGCCACGGACGAAGCGATCGAAGAACCCCGATGGGCGCATGTCGCTCGGGGCGCACCTGATCGAGCTTCGCAACAGGCTCTTCAAATCGGCGATCGCGATCGTGATCTGTTGCGTCGTCGGCTGGTTCGCCTCGGAATGGGTCTTCGAATCGCTGAAGGCTCCCATCGCCGTCGTTGCCGCAAGCCAGGGCAAAGAGGCGATCCTCAACTTCCCGACCATCGCCGGAGCCTTCGACCTGAGGCTGCAGATCGCGATCACGGTGGGAATCGTCCTGGCGAGCCCGGTCTGGCTCTACCAGGTCTGGGCGTTCCTCGTCCCGGGGCTCACCCGCAAAGAGATGAAGTACGGCCTCGGGTTCATCCTGACCGCCATTCCGCTGTTCTTCGCAGGATGCGCGGCCGGCTGGTTCGTGTTCCCGCACATCGTGGAGTTGCTGACCGGCTTCACCGGCTCCGACGCGGCGAGCTTCCTCGACGCCAAGATCTACTACGAGTTCGTGCTCAAGCTCGTCCTCGTTGTCGGAATCGCCTTCGTGCTTCCGGTGTTCCTCGTGCTGCTCAACTTCCTCGGCGTCCTGCCCGGGATGCTGATCCTCAAGTCGTGGCGACTGGCGATCATGGCGATCGTTCTGTTCACCGCGATCGCGACGCCGGCGGCCGACCCGATCTCAATGTTCCTCTTGGCCATCCCGATCATCTTCCTGTTCTTCCTGGCCTGCGGGATCGCGATCCTGCACGACAGACGAGCAGCGAAGCGCCAGATCGTGTTCGACGGCAGTCCCTCCGACCTGCCGGCGTGACCGAACCGTCTCCTGCAGAGCGTTTCGCCGCGTTCCGCACCCGACAGGGCCATGCGAGGGTCGAGGCGTTCCGCTCGACCCTCGCATTCGACCTCGACCCGTTCCAGTACGAGGCGTGCAGCGCGCTCGACGACGGGCACAGCGTCCTGGTCGCCGCACCCACGGGCGCAGGCAAGACAGCGGTCGCCGAATTCGCGATCCACCTCGCCATGCAGGATCCGGCGGCGAAGGTCTTCTACACGACGCCGATGAAGGCGCTCAGCAATCAGAAGTTCCAGGAGTTCGTCCAGGACTATGGAGCGTCCGAGGTCGGCCTGCTCACGGGCGACTCCAATGTGAATGCCCGTGCTCGGATCGTCGTGATGACGACCGAGGTCCTCCGCAACATGCTCTACGCCGACTCCGATCTGCTCCGCGATCTGGCGTACGTCGTCATGGACGAGGTGCACTATCTGGCCGACCGGTTCCGCGGCGCCGTGTGGGAGGAGGTCATCATCCACCTCCCGCAGCGCGTCCGGCTGGTCTCGCTGAGCGCGACCGTGTCGAACGCCGAGGAGTTCGGCGACTGGCTCCACACCGTCCGCGGCGAGACGGAGGTGATCGTCTCGGAGGAGCGTCCGGTGCCGCTCGACCAGCACGTGCTGGTCGGCGGCAAGCTGGTCGATCTGTTCGACTCGTCCGGCCGCGCCGCGACCAACAGGGTGAACCCCGAGCTCGCGCGGATGGCACAGGGCGGTTCGAGGGTCGAGCGCGGCGCCAGAGGCGGACGCGGTTCCGGTCGTGGTGGGCGTGGGCCGTACCAGGCCGCGCCGAGGGAGGAGGCGGTGCTGCGCTCGGACGTCGTCGAGATCCTCCGAGGCAAGAACCTGCTGCCGGCCATTTTCTTCGTGTTCAGCCGGGCGGGATGCGATCAGGCCGTGCGTCAGGTGCTGCGCTCGGGAGTGCGGCTCACGGAGCGGCACGAACGCGACGAGATTCGCGCGATCGTCGAGGAGCGCTGTCGCACCATCCGCGACGAGGACCTCGCCGTGCTCGGCTACTGGGAATGGCTCGACGGGCTACAGCGCGGTGTCGCCGCCCACCACGCCGGGATGCTACCGGCCTTCAAGGAGGTCGTGGAGGAGTTGTTCCTACGCCGTCTGGTTCGCGTCGTCTTCGCGACCGAGACACTCGCCCTGGGGATCAACATGCCCGCGCGGACGGTCGTGCTCGAGAAGCTCGAGAAGTTCAACGGCGAAGCGCGGGTCCCTGTGACACCGGGGGAGTACACGCAGCTCACCGGCCGGGCCGGACGCCGCGGGATCGACGTGGAGGGCCACTCGGTGATCCAGTGGCGCGGCGGAATGGATCCGCAGGCCGTCGCCTCCCTCGCCTCCCGCCGCACGTACCCCCTCAACTCGAGCTTCCGGCCCAGCTACAACATGTCGGCGAACCTCATCGAGCAGTTCGGCCGAGCGCGCACCCGCGAGATCCTCGAGTCGTCGTTCGCGCAGTTCCAGGCAGACCGTTCCGTGGTCGACCTCGCGCGTCGGGTACGGCAGCAAGAGGAGTCGCTCGAGGGTTACGTCACGGCGATGCAGTGCCATCTCGGCGACTTCGAGCAGTACGCGGCGATCCGACGCGAGATCGGCGATCTCGAACGCAGGGGAGCGGTGCGCGGTGAATCGGCCTCGCACGCCGAGCGGGAGAAGCGCCAGGGCCAGTTGACGAGTCTTCGCCGTCGGATGAAGGCTCACCCCTGCCATGCCTGCTCCGACCGCGAGCAGCACGCTCGCTGGGCCGAGCGCTGGTGGAAGCTGCGCCGCGAGACCGATGAGATCGAACGGCAGATCCGCTCGCGCACCGGCGCTGTGGCGCGCATCTTCGACCGCATCACCGAGGTTCTGCTCGAGCTCGGCTACTTCCGCCGCGACGACCTCGCGGAGCTCTCGCTCACGCCGAATGGTCGGACGCTGCGCCGCATCTACGGCGAACGCGATCTCCTCGTCGCCGAATGCCTGCGGAAGCAGGCCTGGACCGAACTCGATCCCGCGGGCCTCGCCGCGATGGCGTGCTGCCTCGTCTTCGAGCCCCGGCGAGAGGAGGGGACTCTCGGTGAGAGGTTCCTTCCCCGAGGCGCGTTCCCTGAGGCGCTCGAGAGGACGCAGCTGCTGTGGGCCCGCCTCGACGACGTCGAGCGCGATCACCGTCTCCCGGGCAGCAGTCCTCTCTCGACGAGCCTCGCCCTGTCGATGAACATGTGGGCGAAGGGCATGCCGCTCGACGCGGTGCTCCGTGAATCCGACATGGCCGCCGGCGACTTCGTGCGCTGGGCTAAGCAGACCATCGACCTCCTCGATCAGCTCTCGGTGGTTGCCGAGGGCAAGGTGGGGCGGGCCGCGCGGACCGCCCTCGATCTGGTGCGCCGAGGGATCGTCGCCCACTCGACGGTCGCATGAGGCCGCTTCCTCCTCCAGCGGACGGGCGCACAGTCCCGCTGTGGGTCGCGGTGCCCCTCTCTGCGCTCGGCGGGGCGGTGCTCGACCGCGGTTTCCCCGACTCCGATGTCTGGCCGCTCGCGATCGTCGGAACGGCCGCGATCCTCTTCGCTCTCGCGGGGCGCGGCTTCTGGAGCGGTGCCCTCGTCGGCCTCGTCGGCGGAGGCGTCTTCTGGGGCGTACACATCTCCTGGCTGACCCTCTACCTCGGTCTGGTCCCGTGGGCCGCTCTGGCCGTGCTCCAGGCGATCTTCTTCTCCCTCTCCGCAGGCCTGATGGCGGTCGCGTCGACGCGGGGCTACCGGGTCTGGACGGGTCCGCTCGGCCGGATGGTGGGCCTGCCCGCTGTGCTCGCCGCCCTGTGGATCGGGCGTGAGACGGTCACGAACGTCTGGCCGTACGGCGGATTCGCCTGGGGCAGGCTGGCCCTCTCCCAGTCCATCAGTCCGCTCGCCGGATTAGCCGCCTGGGTCGGCTTCGCCGGGCTCGGCTTCGTCGTCGCGTTCCTCGCGGCTGTGCTCGCCCAAGCGGTTCGCACGGTCTCGGTGCCGGCCTCGTCGCGCTCGACCGCGCTCGTGGGCTTCGCCGTCGTGGCGCTCGTCTTCCCGGCCTGGCCGGCTCCGACGGAGGGGACGACGCGGATCGCGGCGGTGCAGGGTGACTCCGATGCGGGCCTGTTCTCGCAGAGCTATCGGGGGCAGATCCTCGAGGATCACACCTCGGCGACCCTGCCGATCCTCGACGAGGACGTCGACATGGTCGTCTGGCCCGAGAACGGTGTCGACATCGACCCGACGCGCAACGCTCAGTCGGCGGCGGTTCTCGACTACCTCAGCCGCACGATGGACGTCCCCTTCATCGTCGGCACGATCACCAACCCCTCCGACGACGTCTTCTACAACAGCTCGCTGCTGTGGAAGGCGGGGGAGGGAGCGACCCAGGTCTACGACAAGATGCACCCCGTTCCCTTCGCCGAGTACATGCCCGATCGTGCCTTCTGGCGCTTGTTCGCCCCCGACCTCGTCGATCTGGTCAGTCGTGACTACTCGATCGGGACTCGGCCGAATGTGTTCGACGTGAACGGAGTGCTGGCCGGCATCGCGATCTGCTTCGACATCTCGGACGACGCCCTGACCAACGCCATGATCGACGGGGGAGCGCAGGTCATCCTCGGGCAGACCAACAACGCCGATTTCGGCCGCACGGACGAGAGCGTGCAGCAGCTCGCGATCGCGCGCCTCCGGGCCATCGAGACCGGGCGCAGCGTCGTCAACATCTCCACCGTCGGAACCAGCGCGATCATCGCACCCGACGGGTCGACGATCGATTCCCTGACATGGTTCGAGCCGGGTGCCATGGTGGACGAGGTCCCCCTCGCCTCCACCACGACCCCGGCTCTCGTGTGGGCTCGCGACCTCGGCTGGTACTTCCTGGCCGTCGGCCTCGTCGGCACGGTCTCGTTCGTCCTCAGGACTCGCGTGCCGCGCCGCCGCTCCCGCTGAGCTGCGCTAAGCGCCGATTTTGTGCTCGCCGCGACGCGCACGAAGGTAGGCGAGCCGCTCCTCGAGCAGTTCCTCCAGCTCGGCGCGGGTGCGGCGCTCGAGCAGCATGTCCCAGTGGGTTCGGGGAGCCTTCTGCTCGCCCTTGTCCACGACGACCGGCTTCGAGTCCACCATCAGAGTCGCCTCGTGTCCGCACGAGCGGCACTCCCAGGTCTCTGGCGCCTCGGCATCGGCCGAGAACACCATGTCGGTGTCGTGGCCGCAATTGGCGCAGTGGTACTCGTAGGTCGATCGCGGGGAGAAGACGACGCCTTCTTCGCTCTGCAGGCTCTGGGATCCGAGCCGCATTCCTCGCAAGCTTCGATCTGCCATTGTGTGGTCTCCTCTCGCTGTGCTCCACCAGTGTCAACGTCGTACCTGGAGGTGGACTTCCGGTCCCTGCCTTTGCCAGAAAATCCTCAGGTCGGAGGCGTATTCCGCCTCTGCGGGCGCTTCGCCCGGCCGTCGGTCAGCACGGTGTCCACGGCGGTCCGGGCGAGATCCGTGCGATCGGTGACGAGTCCGTCGACACCGAGTGCCAGCAGCTCCGCCATCCGAGTCGGATCGTCGATGGTCCAGAGATGGATCTCGCATCCGCTCCCGCGCAGACGCCGAAGGATTCGCGGCTCGGTGACGCGCAGGCCGAGCACGCTTTCGGGGACCTGCAGCGCGTGGATCCCGTCGAGAACGAGTCGGATCGGCCAGGCGATCCCGAGGTGCGCCGCGACGAGGGCGACTGCGAATCGTGCAGCGGAGGCAGACGTCGCCGCGCCGGGGAGCAGGCGGATCGTCGCGGACCGGCGGCGCTCCGAGAAAGAAGTGATCAGCACGCGTCCGAGGGCGCGCACATCCCGGACGGCGTCGGCGACGGGCACCACCGCATCGGCGGACTTGACGTCGATGTTCAGACGAGCCGTCCGGAACTGCAGCAACACCTGCTCGAGGGAGGCGAGCCGGGCGCCGCCCGCGAGATCGAGGGAGGCGAGTTCCTCCCAGCGCTCGGCGGCCACGCGATGCGTCCGACCCGACGAGTCGACGACCTCGGCGTCGTGCACCAGCACGGCGACCCCGTCGAGTGAGGCGCGGACGTCGGTCTCGAGCAGATCTGCGCCGGCCGCGACGGCCCGCTCGAAGGCGGCCGGAGTGTTGGCCTCGACGGCCGGACCGAAACCGCGGTGCGCGATCACCCTGGGTGTCGGGCCGCTCAGGAACAGCGGCCGATCGGGTGCGCGCATCGCGGGTCGAACCGAGCGGGGGTCAGGCGGACGGCGCCGGGGGAGCACCGCCGACGTCCTGCGTGCGGCTCTCGGTCGATCCCTGCACGCGCTGGCCGAACGCACCGCCGACGCCCTTGAGGGCCTCCGTCAGCTCGCTCGGGATGACCCAGAGCTTGTTGGCGCTGCCCTCGGCGATCTTCGGGAGGGTTTGGAGGTACTGGTAGGCGAGAAGCTCGCTGTCCGGGCGGCCCTCGTGGATCGCGTGGAATACGGTCGTGATGGCCTTCGCCTCACCCTCAGCCCTCAGGATCGCCGCCTTCGCCTGTCCCTCGGCGGCGAGGATCGCGGCCTGACGCTGACCTTCCGCGTTGAGGATCTGCGACTGCTTGGTGCCCTCGGCGGTGAGGATCACCGCACGGCGGTCACGCTCGGCACGCATCTGCTTCTCCATCGAGTCTTGAATGGACAGGGGCGGGTCGATCGCCTTGAGCTCGACGCGACCGACGCGGATGCCCCACTTGCCGGTCGCCTCGTCGAGGACGATGCGCAGCTGACCGTTGATGTTGTCGCGGGAGGTCAGTGCCTCCTCGAGGTTCAGTCCGCCGACGACGTTGCGGAGGGTCGTGGTCGTGAGCTGCTCGACCGCACCGAGGTAGTTGGCGATCTCGTACGTCGCGGCACGCGCATCCGTCACCTGGAAATAGACAACGGTGTCGATCGAGACGACCAGGTTGTCCTCGGTGATGACGGGCTGTGGCGGGAACGAGACGACCTGCTCGCGCAGGTCGATCAGTGGACGCACACGGTCGACGAAGGGCACCACCAGATTGAGGCCGGGGAGGAGGGTCTTGTGGTATTTGCCCAGCCGCTCGACCACCCCCGCTGTCGCCTGCGGGATGATGCGGACCGCCCGGAACAGGACGACCAGCGCGAACAGGACGATGACGGCGACGACGATGAGCGTCACGAGTGCTGAGGTGGTCACGGAGTGCTCCTTTCGGCGGGGACGACGACCGCGGTCGCGCCCTCGATGGCGGTGACGACGACGCGCTCGCCGACTCCGAGTGCGCGGTCCTCGACGAGGGAAGAGAGGCGGACCGTCCAGGTCTCACCGTTCGAGAGCTTCACCTGGCCGGCACCGGAGCCGGCGAGCACGACGCTGCCGGCGAGACCGAGGAGCGCATCCGCGCCGCTCGGAGTGGGATCACCGCCGCGTTTGAGAAGGCGGAGCAGCGGCGGGCGGACCGTGAACAGCAGCAGGGCGGCGAGGATCGCGGCGACGGGGACCTGGATCCAGAACGGAGCGCCGATGAGGCCCGTCACGAGACCGCCGACGCTGCCGACGGCAAGCATCAGGAAGGTGAACTCGAGAGTGATCATCTCGACGATGACGAAAATCAGGATCAGCGCGAGCCAGAGGATCCACGCGTACTGGGTGACAGCGTCCATGCTGACTGCTCCTTCCCCTCGATGAGCACTTCCACGGTAGCAACAGGCCCCGGGCGAGCGCTGGGAGAGAGGGGGAGGGAAGCGGGCGGTGCGGGACGCTTGGTAAGCTCATCCGTCGGGTTGCGGCCCGTCATCGTGCCCGATCCGGCCCCGCGCCGGCGTCCTGGAGGAAACCCTCGTGTCCAACCCCCTCGCACCCGGCTCCCTTGACGGCATCCGCGCCCTCGTCACCGGATCGTCCCGCGGCATCGGAGCCGACACGGTCCGCTACCTCGCCGAAGCGGGTGCACGCGTGGTCGTCAACTACCGCTCGAAGGCCCCCCGCGCCGACAAGCTCGTCGCCCAGATCGCCGAGGCCGGCGGCACGGCCATCGCTGTCGGAGCCGATCTCACCGACGCCGAGTCGCGTGCCGCGCTGTTCTCGCGGGTCGAGCAAGAGTACGGCGGACTCGACGTGCTGGTGCTCAACGCCTCGGGCGGCATGGAGAGCAACAGGGGAGAGGACTACGCGATGGTCCTCAACCGCGACTCGCAGGTCGCGACCCTCGATGCGGCGCTGCCGCTGCTCGGCGAGGGCTCCCGCGTCGTGTTCGTCACGAGCCACCAGGCGCACTTCATCCGCAGCACGCCGACCATGCCCGAGTACGAGCCCGTCGCCCTCTCGAAGCGCGCCGGCGAGGACGCTCTGCGTGCGAGGATCGGCGAGCTCGCCGAGCGCGGCGTGGAGTTCGTCGTCGTCTCGGGCGACATGATCGAGGGTACGATCACGGCGACGCTGCTCGAACGCTCGAACCCGGGCGCGATCAGCTCGCGCCGCGAATCTGCGGGCAAGCTCTACAACGTGCAGGAGTTCGCGGCCGAGGTCGCCCTCGCGGCCGTCGAGCCGATCCCGGCCGACAACACGCGCCTCGTCGGCGACGTCTCGGACTTCGCCTGACCGCTCCGCTCGTCCGAGCAGGGACAGCGGGCTGCTGACGAGTTCCGGGGCCGCTTCGCTTTATCCGATAATGCACATTATGTCAGTTCGAGGGAGACGGCGAGGTTGTGGACCGGCCACTCGACTTCTGCTTCTGCCGGCACTGGTGCTCGCGTTCATCGCCCTGCGCCTCGTGTTCGTGGTTGTGCACAAGCGCACCCGGTTCCCGGGTGCGGGCGAGACCGAGCAGAACGTTGTCGGCGATCTGGAACGACGGCCCGTCTTGGTCGGCCAGGACGCGCCTCGTGACGGGTGGACGTGCTCTACGTCCACGGCTGGCCGTCTCCTCCGCGACTTCGACGAGCTCGTGCGTTCGACACTCGCGTTGCCGCTCTCTCCTGTCTCGATGGGTCAGAAGCGGGAGGCGACGTCGTACAGCACGTCGTCGTCGCCGGCGTAGATGCCGTCCCGACGGGGCCAGTGCGAGACGACGTCGGTGAAGCCGAGCTCGCCGGCGCGGCCGACCATGTCGTCGAAGCGGGACGCGCTCTCGAGCGAGTAGTCGCCTCCTGAGTCGAGCGAGAGGTGGCGCTCGACGCTCCTCGGGTCTCTGCCCGCGGTCTCGAGGGCATGGTCGAGTCTGCCGGCGAGGTCGGCAACGCCGCTCCACCACTCCTCCCCCGTCCGCTCGGCGGGCCCGGTGGTGACCCAGCCCCGACCGTGCTCGGCGACCAGCGCGAGCCCGCGCGGGCCGTTCGCGGCGAGCACGAAGGGAACACGCGGTCTTTGCGCCGGCTCCCCCACCATGCGTGCAGCGCGCGCTGTGAACCACTCCCCTGCGATGTCGACGCCGTCCGAGCCCGGCTTCTCGAAGCGGAGCAGGACGTCGAGAGCCGTCACGAACTCGGCGAAGCGCTCGTGGCGCTCCCGCGGTGTATACGACGGCTGGCCGAGGACGCCGGCATCGAAGCCGGTTCCGCCGGAGCCGACCCCGAGGAGGATCCGGCCGCCGGCCATCTCGTCGAGCGTCGCGATCTCCTTGGCGAACGGGACGGGATGTCGGAAATTCGGCGACGCGACGAAGGTGCCCAGACGCAGCGTCTCGGTGACGAGGGCCGCCGCGGTGAGTGTCGGTACCGTCGCGTGCCACGGCTCGCCGGCCAGGGAGCGCCACGAGAGGTGGTCGTAGGTCCACGCGTGGTCGAAGCCGAGCCCTTCGGCGGACTGCCACTTCCGGCGGGCGACGGCCCACGGGTCCTGCGGGAGGATGACGATGCCGTGTCGCATCGTCCGAGTGTAGGTCTGCGACGGCCTCACAGTGCGGCGGGCGGCACCGGAGGCGGATCGGGCACCTCGTCGACCACCGATCGCGGAACCATCAGGGTCGGCAGCGGCACTCGGCCAGGTCACCGCTCGCGCGCGTGCTCGAGCTGATGGAGCAGCCCGCGGGCGTCCGCGCTCACCCGTCGCGCGAGACCGGGATGGGCGGCTCCAGGATCGTCGAACGCGGCGGCCAGCGCGCTGAGCACACGAGCGGTGCTGCGCAGGTCGCCCTCCCCCATCGGCATCGGCTCACCTCGTTTGTGGATACTGCCGTCGGCGTGTCAGCGGCGGAACTCCTCCGCGGCGCCGAACGCTAGACGCGGCCGGTCGCGCAAGGCACGACGGTTGACAGATCCGCTCCCGGCGGGTCGGAGGGATCCTCCTGGCTACGCTCGGCGAATGGAGGAGCTCGAACCCGGCCCGCGGGACCGGCGTGTCCAGGTGGAGGGCCGGGGCCGTCGCCCGGATCGAGGTGGACGGTGTCCTCGCCGCCCGCGGCCAGGTCGGGGTGAGCGGGAGCGATGCGGTGCTGGACCGGATCGAGACCGGGGCGGAGTTCCGGCGGCGCGGGCTCGGAGGTCTCGTGGTCGGTGCGCTGACCTCCTGGGCAGGAGGCGAGGGCGCGCGGACCGGACTGCTCCTCGCGAGCGCGGACGGTCACGCTCTCTATCGCTCGCTCGGCTGGGCGGTCGCCGCGCCGGCGAGCACCTGGCGTGGATCCGACGGCGTGGAAGTTTGACAGGACATACATACATCTCTACAGTCGTCCCGAGGATCTCGGACGAGGCCCCATCACTGCACCGGCGCCGTGAGAGGCTGCCGACCACTCCCAGGAGGATCCTTGAGCACGACCGACATCGGTGTCGCCGTCATCGGCGCAGGCATGGCAGGCAAGGCGCACGCGGCCGCGTACCGCACCGCCCCCGCCGTGTACGGCAACACCCTCCCTCCGATCCGCCTCGTCGCGATCGCCGACACCTTTGAACCCCTCGCGAGGTCAGCGGCCGAGCGGTTCGGCTACTCCCGGCACGAGACCTCCTGGCGGGCCATCGCCGACGCGGAGGACATCGACGTCGTGTCGGTCGTCGTCGCCAACCACCTCCACCGCGAGATCGTCGACGGGCTCCTCGCCGCAGGCAAGCACGTGCTCTGCGAGAAGCCGCTCTCGGATTCGATCGCCAGCGCCCGCGCGATGGCCGAGACCGCCCGCGGAGCAGATCGGATCGCTCGGATCGGACTCACCTTCCGTCGTGCGCCCGGGATCGCCTACCTCCACGAGCTCATCGGGACGGGCGTGCTCGGCGACGTCCTGCACTTCAGCGCACGCTACTGGACCGACTACGCCGCAGACCCGGGTGTCGGCATCAGCTGGCGTTTCAAGGGCCCCCAGGGATCCGGGGTCCTGGCTGACGTCGGCAGCCACGTGTCCTACCTCGCCGAGTTCCTGGCAGGACCGGTCTCCGAGGTCAGCGGAGGACGGTTCCGCACGGTCATCCCCGAGCGCCCTCGGCCCCTCGGCGCCGTCTCCGGGCACGGAACCACCGCCGTGAGCGACGAGCTCGACACCGTCGAGAACGACGACTACGCGGCCTTCTCCCTCGGGTTCGAGAGCGGAGCGGCCGGTGCGGTCGAGGTCTCCCGGGTCGCGGCCGGGCATCCGAATACCCTGCAACTCGAGGTCTTCGGGTCCCGGGGCGCGGTGCGCTGGACGCAGGAGCGCCCGGCAGAGGTGCAGCTCTACCTCTCGGAGGGACCGGCAGCGCAGCGCGGCTACCGCACCATTCCCCTGGGGCACGACCACCCGTACATCGCCGGCGGCCTCCCCCTCGATGTCTCCGGCGTGGGCTTCGGTCAGAACGAGGGCTTCGTCTTCCAGTCCCGCGCGTTCCTCGAGGAGGTGGCGGGGCTGCCCGAAGCCGACTCCCTCCCCCGGAACGCCGGGTTCGACGAGGCCCTGCACAACATGCTCATCCTCGACGCCGTCACGCGCTCCGCCGCGGCCGGTGGCGCGACCCAGACGATCGGAGACTGATCGTGCGACTCGGCCTCTACAACGCGATCCTCCACGACCGCAGCCTTCCCGAGGCGATCGACGCGATCGCCGACGCCGGTCTCACCGGCCTCGAGCTCAACACCGGCGGCTTCCTGCCTCCCGTGCACATCCCCGACCTCGACCGGATCCTCGAGAGCGACGCCGCCCGCGACGACTACCTGGGTCTCTTCGAGGGCACGGGCGTCTCCCTCGCCGGCCTCAACTGCAACGGCAATCCTCTGCATCCCACACGGGCCATCGGCGAGAAGCACGCGGAGGACATCCGCCGGTCGGTCCGCCTCGCCGAGCGTCTGGGCCAGGACCGCGTCGTCACGATGTCGGGCCTGCCCGGAGGCGAGCCCGGGTCGACACGGGTGAACTGGGTTGTCAACGCCTGGAACTCCGCCGCGCTCGACGTGCTCGATTACCAGTGGGAGATCGCCGCGGACTTCTGGCGCGAGACCGACCGACTGGCCGCCGACCACGGCGTGAAGATCGCGCTGGAACTCCACCCGCAGAACGTGGTCTTCAACTCGGCCGACGTCCACAAGCTCCTCGACCTGACCCGCGCCACCCACCTCGGCGTCGAACTCGATGCATCGCACCTGTTCTGGCAGCAGATGGATCCGATCGCGGTCGTCCGCCACCTCGGCGAGCTGGTCGTTCAGGCCGCCGCCAAGGACGTCAGGATCAATCCGGCGACGGCCGACCTGAATGGCGTGCTCGACAACAGCTTCCGACGCCTCTCCCCCGACGAGCCCCGCACCGGCCTGGGAGGAGACGAGTGGGCCAACGAGTGGCCCCGGCCCGCGTCCTGGGACTTCGTGGCTCTGGGCAAGGGGCACGATGTGGCCTACTGGACCGAGTTCCTCGGCGCCCTCCGCGAGGTCGACGAGGACATGCTCGTCAACATCGAGCACGAGGATGTCGAGCTCGACCGTATCGAGGGCATCCAGGTCGCGGCAGGAGTCCTGAAGGCCGCCGACGACGCGTTGACCGCCTCGCTCGCCGAGGTGTGAGCGAGCGTCCCTGCAGGTGCGCAGCGGGATCGGTGCCCGGGCGCGTCCCGCGGGCGGCGGAGGGACTCCCTCCCCGCTCCGGGGCGCCCGAGCACGATGCCGTCTCGCTCCGGCGCCGAATCCGCCACGTGACGCGTATCTTGCGCCACCGCGTCATAGTGAGCGGTCGGGCGAGTCCCCCTACTATGCCCCTGCTGCACGCTGCCCCCGACTCCCCCACCCGCTCCTCCGTCCCCCGCCGCCGTGGGCGCCGTCTCGACGTGCTCGCCATCGCGGCGGCCGCTCTCGTGAACGAGCGATATCTCGACCGGAGCTTCACCCTGCCGGGTCTCGCCGCCGAGCTCCGCGTCAGCGTGTTGCTGCTCAAGATGCGCTTCCGCCGCTTCTACGGCCTCGCGCTCGACGAGCACCTGGCCCTGCGCCGCCTCGAGCTCGCCGAAGTGCTGATGGCCAGCACGCCCGTCGCGCTGGGCGGCCTCGAGCGGATCGCCCGGGGCGCGGGATACCGGGGTGCGGCCGAGCTCGACCGCGACCACCGGCGTTTCAGGCGCAGCTCGGCACTCGCAGCCTGGTTCCGTGTCTCGCCGCGGCGCGACCCGCTCGACATCGCCGTGCGCCCGGTCGTGCCGATCCGTCCCGAGATCGAGATCCTCGCGCCTGTGAGCATGCTGCCGCAGCGGGGCTGAGCCCTGCCGGTGGGGCGGTACAGTGCGACGATGCACTCCCCGGGCTCCCTCCGATGACCGCCGTCCGCTACGTCGCGATCGGCGACTCCTTCACCGAGGGCGTGGGGGACGAGCGCCCCGACGGCGTTCCACGGGGCTGGGCCGACCTCGTCGCGCAGGGCTGGGCGCGGGCCGGCGGCGAGCGGATCGAGTACGCCAACCTGGCGATCCGCGGGCGTCTGATCGCGCCGATCCTGGCTGAGCAGCTCGAGCCCGCCCTGGCGCTCGGCCCCACTCACCTGTCGTTCAACGGAGGGGGCAACGACATGCTCCGCCCACGCGCCGACATCGAGCGCATCGCCGATGCCTACCTGCGCGTGCTCGAGCGCTGCGACGAGCAGGGGGTCACACTGATCGCCCTCGCCGGCGCGGATCCCTCACCCCGGCTTCCTCTCGGCGCGGTTGTCCGTCGGCGCGGTGACGCTCTCACCGACGCCGTCCTGCGCCGGCTGGGGCATCGCAGCGACGTCGTGGTCGCCGACAACTGGCACGACCCGGCCTTCGCCGATCCCGCGCTCTGGTCCGAGGACCGCCTGCACCTCGGCCCGCGCGGGCACGTCCGAGTGGCGGAGAGGGTGCTCCGTGCGCTGGGGATGACGCCGTCGGCCCTCGAGGGGACGGCGCCCGAGCGGGGCGCCCGCTCCCGTGTCGCCTCCACTCACTACTACCGCCGGCACGTCGCCCCCTGGGTGCACCGGCGGCTCACCGGGACCTCCTCCGGAGACGGGCGCGCGGCGAAGTACGCGGCGTTCGTGCCGATCGAGCCGGTCTGACCCCTGCGATCAGCTCCAGCCGAACCGAGCGGAGAGGACGCGGGCGACCGCGTCGTACCGCGCGCGCCCGAGAGCAGCGCCCTCGCGCCGCATCCCCGCAGGATGCACGCGGAAGACGCGCTCCGGGTCGACCCAGCTCGGCCGCCCCTCCGAGTCCCAGGCCCCCGTCCCGACCGCGAGGTAGCCCGAATGCTCCTTTGAGCTCAGGCGCACCGCCAGGACGGTCCCCGCCTTCTCGACGGTCAGCACCAGTACCGGCCGGTCCTTGCCGCGGCCGTCGTGCTCCTCGTAGGGCACCCAGGTCCAGACGACCTCGCCGGGGTCCGGATCGCCGTCGGGGGTGGGGGCGTAGTCCAGTCGGACTCCGCGCAGCCGCGACGGGTCGACCTCGACCGTGCGCCCCACGCCGCTGGCGCCGGGAGTCGGTGCGGTCGTCGTCAGGTACGGGCGTTGCGGGAGTGGTCCGGCATCGGCACGAGGGGCACTCGCCCGTCCGAAGAGTCGGAGGAGCAGGGAGAGGACCGAACGCGAGGAAGGCACCACGGCACCCTAGCCCGGATGCGTCGCGGCCGGTCGGAGGCGTCGCACGAACGACGGCGGGGTGCCGACCCGAGGAGCCGGCACCCCGCCGAGTGCTGTGTCGTGAGGGTCTAGTCCGCGAGGACGTAGCCCGCCTCGCCGTGGATCGCGGTGTCGATGCCCGCGATCTCGTCCTCGTTCTTCACGCGGAATCCCATCGTCTTCTGGATCACGAAGCCGATCAGCAGGGTCATCACGAAGGAGTAGATCAGGACGGTGAAGGCCGCGAGCGCCTGCGCGCCGAGCTGGGCGAATCCGCCGCCGAGGAACAGGCCGACGTCGGTCCCGAAGAAGCCGATGTACAGCGTGCCGATCAGGCCGCCGACCAGGTGCACGCCCACCACGTCGAGGGAGTCGTCGTAGCCGAGGCGGTACTTGAGGTCGATCGCCAGGGCGCAGACGGCACCGGTGATCACGCCGAGCACGATGGCCCAGAAGGGCGAGAGACTCGCACACGCCGGGGTGATCGCGACCAGACCGGCAACCGCTCCGGAGGCAGCGCCGATCGAGGTCGGCTTGCCGTCTTTGATCTTCTCGACGACGAGCCAGCCGAGGATCGCGGCGGCCGGTGCGGCGATGGTGTTCAGGAAGGCGACTGCAGCGATCCCATCGGCTGCCAGCTCCGAGCCGGCGTTGAAGCCGAACCAGCCGAACCAGAGCAGACCCGCGCCGAGCAGCACGAACGGCGGGTTGTGCGGCTGGTGCGCGCCCTTGGTGAAGTTCACGCGCTTGCCCAGCACCAGGGCGAGGGCCAGGGCGGCCGCGCCGGCGTTGATGTGGACCGCGGTGCCGCCCGCGAAGTCGATCGCGCCGACGCCGTAGGCGATCCAGCCGCCGTCGACGACGGATCCGGTGTCGGGGTCGAGCGTGAAGTTGAAGACCCACGAGGCGACCGGGAAGTAGACGACCGTCGCCCAGACACCGGCGAAGACCATCCACGCGCCGAACTTGGCCCGGTCGGCGATGGCCCCCGAGATCAGCGCGACGGTGATGATCGCGAAGGTCGCCTGGAACGCGGCGAAGGCGAGGGTCGGGAAGGCCGATGTCTGCTCGCCGAGCGCATCCGTGTAGACACCCTGCAGCCCGATCTGGGCGGTGTCGATGCCGAGGACGCCGTCGATGCCGACGAAGGTGTCCGCGCCGGCGGGGCCGTCCGGCCCGTTCCCGAACGCGATCGCGTAGCCGTAGAGGACCCAGAGGACACCGATGAGCCCCATGGCGCCGAAGCTGAGCATCATCATGCTGATGACGCTCTTCGCGCGGACCAGACCGCCGTAGAAGAAGGCGAGTCCGGGGGTCATGAGCAGGACCAGCGCGGCTGCGATGAGCAGGAACGCGGTATTGCCTTGATCCATAGTTGAACCTCTCGTGAGTGTGCAGAGAAAAACCCGGAGCGGGAACGCGGCGTCGATGCACGTCCTCGGGACACGCTGGTGTCGGGTCACCTCGGGTAGCCCACAGTCTTGCGGCGGGACGTTTCGTCCCGTGCGGTACCGCGTTTCGTGGAGGTTACGGCCGGGGCCCTCAGGTAAAAACCGCGTTACAGAGCGCTGGCGATCGGCATGACGAATGCCGCTGGAACGCCGTGAGCCGCATCGCTCGGCTCGCGTGCCGACCCGGTCGCCGGTGTCGGAGGATCGCGCTTCCTCCCGATCGGGGCCTACTCCCCCGCGCGAGCCGGTCCGAAGGGCGTCATCGAGGTCAGGGCGATCAGACGCGACATCGAGCGGAGGTACTTCTTGCGGTAGCCGCCGCTCAGCATGTCCCCGCCGAACACCTCGTCGAGTGCGGTCCCGGAGGCGAGCACCGGGATTTGCGCGTCGTAGACGCGGTCGATGAAGGCGACCAGGCGCAGTGCGTCGGTCTGGTCGGTGAGCGCAGTGACGTCGCGGAGCACGATCGCGTCCACTCCGTCGATCACCTTGATGTATCGCGAGGGATGCACGGTCCCGAGGTGCCGGATCGCGTCGGCGAACGAGTCGTCGGTGACGACGCTGCCGGAGGGGGCCGCCGAGGCGATCGAGGCGATCTCGTCGTCGGTGCGGACGACGGCGTGCCCTTCGATGTCGCGGCGCCGGTAGTCAGTGCCGTCGATCCGCCTCGTCTCGAAGTGCGCGGCCATCGACTGGATCTCGCGGAGGAAGTCGGCGGCGGCGAACCGGCCTTCGCCGAGCGCGTTCGGCGGCGTGTTCGAGGTCGCCGCGATGCGGGTGCCGGAGGCGACCAGCTCGCCCAGGAGGCGTGTCATCAGCATCGTGTCGCCCGGGTCGTCCAGCTCGAACTCGTCGATGCAGAGCAGCGCCGAGCCCTTGAGCAGCGAGACCGTCGCTGCATAGCCGAGCGCTCCGACGAGCGCGGTGTACTCGATGAACGTGCCGAAGTAGGTGCGCCCCGGCACCGCGTGCCAGATCGCCGCGAGCAGGTGCGTCTTGCCCACTCCGAAACCGCCGTCGAGATAGACGCCGGGCTTCGCCTCCGGAGCTTTCCGGCGGCCGAACCCGAGGAAGCCGCCGCCGCCGCCCTTCGAGCCGCCGCCCGCAGTGAACGCCCGCAACGCCTCGACGGCCTCGGCCTGTGAGGGGTACTCCGGGTCGGGACGGTAGCTCTCGAAGGTCGCACCCTCGAACTGGCGCGGAGGCACCAGCGCCGAAGCGATCTCGTGGCCGCTGATCTGTGGGGAGCGCGCCGTCAGGCTGCTCGTTGCTCGGACGTCCTCGTGGCTCACTCGCGTCTCGCATCCTGCGTCCGGCGGGGTCCGGACTCGTCGTGTCCCGCTCGGGGGCATGGACGGGGCCGGACTCCGGCCTGTGTGGAACTGGTCCTGTGTGGAACTGGTCCTGTGTGGAACTGGTCCTGTGTCGAAGTGGTCGTGAGTCCGACAGGAGGACCATGTCCGAACGGTCGTGGCTCCGACCGCTCTGTGTGTCGACCGGTTCTGTGTCGACCTGTTCTGTGTCGAACTCTTACGCCGCTCTCCGTGCGGCAGAGTCCGCGGACGCGTACTGTCGCTGAAGGGCGGGCTCCAGCGTAGCCCGCTCGTGGAATCACGCCCGCGCTCAGCGCACGATCCTGGAGGTCCTCCTTGTCCGTCGAAACCGATCCGTCGCCGAAGTTCGCCTCCTACGCGCACCCCGAGCGGCTAGTGAGCGCGGACTGGCTCGAGGAACGTCTGGGCACGCCCGGCCTGGTCGTCGTCGAGTCCGACGAGGACGTCCTGCTCTACGAGACCGGCCACATCCCCGGCTCCGTCAAGATCGACTGGCACACCGACCTCAACGACCCGGTTCAGCGCGACTACATCGACGGACCCGCATTCGCCGCACTGGTCGGCGGCAAGGGCATCGCCCGCGACACCACTGTCGTGATCTACGGCGACAAGAACAACTGGTGGGCCGCCTACGCACTCTGGGTCTTCACCCTCTTCGGCCACGAGGACGTGCGCCTGCTCGACGGTGGCCGCGACAAATGGATCGCGAAGGGCCGCCCGGTCACGACCGACGCCTCCTCTCCCGAGACGGTCGAGTACCCGGTCGTCGAGCGCAGCGATTCCGAGATCCGTGCGTTCAAGGAGGACGTTCTCGCGCACTTCGGTAGCCCGCTGATCGACGTGCGCTCCCCCGAGGAGTTCTCGGGCCAGCGCACCTCCGCGCCAGCCTATCCGGAGGAGGGCGCTCTGCGCGCCGGCCACATCCCCAGCGCGCACAACGTGCCGTGGGGCCGGGCCGCAGCGGAGGACGGCACCTTCCGCCCCCTCGAGGAGCTCGACGGCATCTACCGCGAGGGCGCGGGCCTGAAGGACGGCGACTCGGTGATCGCCTACTGCCGCATCGGCGAGCGCTCGGCTCACACCTGGTTCGTGCTGACCCATCTCCTCGGGTTCCAGGGCGTCCGCAACTACGACGGCTCCTGGACGGAGTGGGGCAGCGCGGTGCGGGTCCCGATCGTGCAGGGCTCCGAGCCCGGCGAGGCCCCTCTCGCTCGCTGAGGCTCGTGGGAGCGGGCCCGCCCGCGCCAGAGCCGATCGCCGGAGTCGTGGACGAGCGACTCCGGCGCCGGGCTCCATGCGTGAGCCCGAGCGATGCCCCGGAGCCTTCCGGTGGTTCCGCCCCCTCCGCGGCCCGGTTCGACCGGGCCCTCCTCGACAGCGCCGACCGAACGGCCCCGCGCCGGGAGGTGATCTGCGGATGGAAGAATGGATCCCGATGACCGACGACAGCCTTCCCGATGCACTCCGTGAGATCCGCGACGAGTTCCTCGCCCTCGAGAAGCCGGAGCGACTGCAGCTCCTCCTCGAGTTCTCGAACGAGCTCCCCGAGCTGCCGGAGCGCTACCGCGACCACCCCGACCTCTTCGAGCGGGTCGAGGAGTGCCAGGCACCGGTCTTCATCGTCGTCGACGTCGAGGGCGGGATCGTGCACCTGCACGCGACGGCTCCTCGCGAAGCCCCGACCACCCGCGGCTTCGCGTCGATCCTGGCCCAGGGTCTCGCCGGCCTCACGCCCGAGCAGGTGCTGGCGGTGCCCGACGACTTCCCGCAGACCATCGGCCTCGCCGAGGCGGTCTCTCCGTTGCGCCTGCGCGGGATGAGCGCGCTCCTCGGCCGCACGAAGCGCCAGGTCCGCGCGCACCTGGCGGCGTGATCCTCCAGCCGCTCGTCCCCCCGGGGCCCCCGATCCGGCTCGGTGAGGACGGGGCCCGGGCCGCGATCGCCGAGGCCTACCGCCCGGGCGGTGCGACGCGCGTGCGTATCAACATGATCGCCAGCGTGACCGGGTCCAGCATCGGCTCCGACGGCACGAGCGAGACGCTGACGAACCGCGTCGACCGGACGATCCTCGGCGTCATCCGCGAGCAGGCCGATGTCGTGCTGGTCGGAGCGGCGAGCGTGCGCGCTGAGGGCTACCGCGTTCCCCGCCGCGTTCCGCTGGCCGTCGTCTCGGCCTCCGGGGATCTCGCCGGTCACCGGCTCGAGCTGCAGGAGGGTTCTCGGGTGCTGCTGCTCGTTCCTGAGCCGCGAGGCGCGACCTCCGCTCCGCCCCCCGGGGTCGAGGTGGTGGCGATCCCGTCCGAGTCCGGCCGCCTCAGCGTGGACGCCCTTCTCGATGCCCTCGAGGCCCGAGGGCTGCATCGCGTGGTCTGCGAGGGAGGCGCGTCCCTCACGGGGCAGTTCCTCGCCTCCGGCCGGGTCGACGAGATCTGCCTGACCACCGCTGCGCGAGTGGTACTGCCCGCGCTCCCCCTCGCCGCCGACGAGGCGCCGGTGGACGACTCCTACGCGCTGACCGCCCTGGCGGTCGATGACTCCGGCAGCACCTACGCCCGGTGGAGCCGCATCCGCTGATGCCGCTGCGCGGCGTGCCTCCGTCTCATGGGCGGGCCGGAACCCTAGTCTGCGGACGTGCCCGAATTCCCAGCGTCGTCCCAGCTCCCCGAGGAGTTCCGGGTCGCGACGGAGTCGATCCGCGCCGCAGCGACGCGCGACGAGCTCACCGTGTCCGAGATCGCATCGCCCACCGGCCTCGCGCCGTGGGCCCTCGCCCTCGCCGGCGACGTCTCACCGCGGGCCCACGGCCGCGACTCCGAGCTGGGCACGGGGCGCTTCATCCTGCTCTACGACCCCGAGGAGCCCGACCAGTGGGGTGGCCCCTATCGCGTGGTCTGCTTCGCTCAGGCGCCGCTCGAGGTCGAGATCGGCACAGATCCCTTCCTCGCCGAGGTCGCGTGGTCGTGGCTGATCGACGCGCTCGAGGTGCGCGGGGCGGCGTACTCCGCGGCCTCCGGCACGGCGACCAAGGTCCTCTCCACCGGGTTCGGCGAGCTCGCCGCTCAGGGCGATGGTGCGCAGATCGAGATCCGCGCCTCCTGGAGCCCCGAGGATGCGCGTCTCGCCGCCCACGTGGAAGGCTGGGGGGAGCTGTTGTGCATGCTCGCGGGTCTCCCGCCCGTATCGGGCGACGGTGTGACCTCGCTCGCCTTCCGACGGAACAACCGTGACTGATTACCGTGTCCTCTCCACGACCGACGAATTCCTCGCCGCGGTCGACGCCCTCGCTGCCGGCGAGGGTCCTGTCGCCGTCGATGCCGAGCGCGCCTCCGGCTTCACCTACTCTCAGCGCGCCTATCTGATCCAGGTCTACCGCCGCGGAGCCGGCGCCTTCCTCCTCGACCCGCCCGCGATCGGGCGGATGGACGCCCTCCAGGCGGTGATCGGCGACGAGGAGTGGGTCCTGCACGCGGCCAGCCAGGATCTCGCCTGTCTGCGCGAGGTCGGGCTCGACCCGAGCCGCATCTTCGACACGGAGCTCGCCGCTCGCCTGCTCGGCCTGCCCAAGGTGGGGCTCGGCGCCGTCGTCGAGGATCTGCTGGGGATCCACCTCGCCAAGGAGCACTCGGCGGCCGACTGGTCGACGCGTCCGCTCCCCCAGAGCTGGCTCGTCTACGCCGCGAAGGACGTCGAGCTCCTGGTCGATCTGCGCGACCGGATGGAGGAGATGCTCGTCGCAGCGCGCAAGACGCGGATCGCCCGCGAGGAGTTCGAGGCCACCCTGGCGCGCGCACCGAAGCTCCTGCCGCCTGATCCGTGGCGACGTCTGTCCGGCACGCACTCCCTGCGCGGCCCGCGGCCCCTCGCGGTGGCGCGCGAGCTCTGGCTCGCCCGCGATGCGTTCGCCCGGGAGCGCGACATCGCTCCTGGTCGTCTCATCCCCGACTCCTCGATCATCGCGGTCGCCCGCAACATCCCGACCAGTGCCGGGCAGCTCGCGAGCCGTCGCGACTTCACCGGCCGGGCCAGCCGGGGCGAGGTCGATCGCTGGTGGGCCGCGATCGAGCGAGGGATGACGACGGAGGATCTGCCGAGCCCGACGCGGCCGGCCGCGGACACACTTCCGCCCCCACGCGCATGGGGAGACCGTAACCCGGCGGCCGACGCGCGGCTCAAGGCCGGACGCGCCGTCGTCACCGAGATCGCCGAGCTGCTGTCGCTGCCGGTCGAGAACCTGCTCACGCCCGAGCTGCTCCGCCGACTGGCGTGGAACCCGCCCGAGCCCCTGGACGCCGCTTCGGTCGCGGAGGAGCTCTCCAGGGCCGGCGCGCGGCCCTGGCAGGTCGAGGCGACCGCGGGCTCTCTCGCGACCGCGTTTGTCGAAGCGGCCCAAGCGCCGGCCGACCGCGCGGAAACCCCTTCGTAGGAAGCGGCAAAGGATTCCGGCCGGGCGGTAGCGGTTCCTACGATCGACGGCGACCGTGAGTTCCTGGGAGGCATTGTGGCCGAGAGATCCGAAGTCGTGTTCGTCGACGGAGTCCGTACTCCGTTCGGGCGTGCCGGCGAGAAGGGCATGTACTGGCAGACCCGAGCGGACGACCTCGTCGTCAAAGCGATGATCGGTCTGCTCGAGCGCAACGGGGCGCTGCCGAAGGAGCGGGTGGACGAGGTGGCCATCGCCGCCACCACCCAGCAGGGCGACCAGGGCCTGACCCTGGGCCGCACCACGGCACTGCTCGCCGGCCTGCCGAAATCGGTGCCGGGCTTCGCCATCGACCGCATGTGCGCCGGAGCGATGACGTCCGTGACCACGACCGCGGGCGGCATCGCCTTCGGCGCCTACGATGTGGTCCTCGCGGGCGGTGTCGAGCACATGGGCCGGCACCCGATGGGCTTCGGTGCCGACCCCAATCCGCGCTTCCTGTCGGAGCGGCTCGTCGGCGAGGATGCCCTGAATATGGGACGGACCGCCGAGCGGATCCACGACCGGTTCCCGCACCTGACCAAGGAGCGTGCCGACCACTACGCCCTGCGCAGTCAGCAGAAGCTCGCCGCCGCGTACGCAGCGGGGAGCATCCAGCCGGACCTCGTGCCGGTCGCCACCCGTAGCGCCTCCGGCTGGGGCCTCGCGACCGCTGACGAGGCGCCGCGACCCGAGACGACCCTCGAGGGTCTCGCGGGCCTCCGCACCCCGTTCCGCCCGCACGGCCGGGTGACCGCGGGCAACTCGTCCGGGCTGAACGACGGAGCGACCGTGTCGCTCCTGGCCAGCGCCGAGGCGGCGAAGGAGCTGGGCCTCACGACGAAGATGAGGATGGTGAGCTTCGCCTACGCCGGTGTCGAGCCCGAGATCATGGGCCTGGGCCCGGTTCCGTCGACTGAGAAGGCGCTGCGCAAGGCAGGCCTGGGCATCGAGGACATCGGGCTCTTCGAGCTCAACGAGGCGTTCGCCGTTCAGGTGCTGTCGTTCCTCGACCACTTCGGCCTCGACGACGACGATCTGCGCGTCAACGAGTACGGCGGAGCGATCGCCGTCGGCCATCCGCTCGCTTCCTCAGGCGTGCGGCTGATGATCCAGCTGGCCCGGCAGTTCGAGGCCCATCCTGAGGTCCAGTACGGTCTGACCGCCCTCTGCGTCGGCCTCGGCCAGGGTGGAACCGTCATCTGGGAGAACCCGCACTTCGACGGCAAGCGCTCACGACGGAAGGGACGCTGACCCATGCTCGACGGATTCGAGAACCTGGCAGACCTCGCCGAGGGCGAGGTGGTCACCCACTCCTACGTCCGCGACGTGCCGCTGCCCAGCGGACGCACGCTCGCCCTGATCACCCTCGACAACGACCGCGACCACACCCGCCCCAACACCTTCGGGCCCGCGTCGCTCTTCGAGCTGGCCGACGTGCTGATCGGGCAGAAGGAGCGCGCCTCCCGGGGTGAGATCCAGGCGGTGGGTATCACCGGCAAGCCTTTCATCCTCGCCGCCGGTGCCGATCTCAGCAAGGTCGGTCAGATCCCGAGCCGAGAGCTCGGCCGGCAGCTGGCCCGGCTGGGGCACCGCACGCTGGGGATGCTCGCGGAGCTGGGCGTCCCGTCCTTCGCCTTCATCAACGGCCTGGCTCTGGGCGGTGGGACCGAGATCGGCCTCAACGCCGACTACCGCACGGTCGACTCGTCGATCCCGGCGCTCGGGCTCCCTGAGGTGTTCCTCGGCATCATCCCCGGGTGGGGCGGTGCCTGGCTGCTGCCCAACCTCATCGGCATCGAGAACGCGCTCAAGGTCGTCGTCGAGAACCCGTTGAAGAACAACCGCACCCTCAAGGGACAGGAGGTGTTCGACCTCGGGATCGCCGATGCGCTGTTCGCTCCGGCGAACTTCCTCGAGGACTCGCTCCGGTGGGCCGACGGAGTGCTCGGCGGCACGGTGAAGGTCGAGCGACCGAACGCGCCCGGCATGCTCGAGCGGCTGGTCACGTGGGACGTTGCGATCTCGGTCGCCCGCAAGCAGCTGAAGTCGCGCATCGGCTCGGTGGCCGCGTCCCCCTACCGTGCCCTCGACCTGCTGAAAGCGGCGAAGAACACCACTCGAGAGGAGGGCTTCGCCGCCGAGGACGAGGCGCTGGCCGACCTGATCTCCGGCGACCAGTTCCGCGCGAGCATCTACGCCTTCGATCTCGTGCAGAAGCGGGCGAAGCGTCCCGCCGGGGCGCCGGACAAGGCGCTCGCGAAGCCGGTCTCGAAGGTCGGCGTGGTCGGCGCCGGGCTGATGGCCACGCAGTTCGCGCTCCTCTTCGTGCGCCGTCTCCAGGTCCCGGTGGTCATCACCGACCTCGACCAGGAGCGGGTCGACAAGGCAGTGGCGGCCATCAGGGGCGAGATCGATGCCCTGCTGGCGAAGGGCCGCGTCTCGCTCGACGACGCCAACCGCCTCCGGGCGCTGATCACCGGCACGACCGATCGCACCGACTTCGCGGACGCCGACTGGGTGATCGAGGCCGTCTTCGAGGAGCTCTCCGTGAAGCAGGAGGTGTTCGCCGACCTCGAGCGCTACGTGTCGCCGACGGCGGTCCTCGCCACCAACACCTCGTCCCTGTCGGTCGAGCTGATCGGGGAGAGGCTGGAGCACCCGGAGCGCCTCGTCGGCTTCCACTTCTTCAACCCGGTCGCGGTGATGCCGCTGATCGAGGTCGTCCGCACACCGCAGACCGATGACGAGACGCTCTCGACTGCGATGGTGACCGCCGCGACACTCAAGAAGAACGCGGTTATCACCCGCGACACTCCTGGTTTCGTCGTCAACCGCCTGCTCGCGAAGGTCCTGGGCGAGGCGATGCACGCCGTCGACACCGGTACGCCGTTCGAGGTGGTCGAGCGCTCGCTCGCCCCCTTCGGTCTACCGATGACGCCCTTCGAGCTACTGGAGCTCGTCGGTCTCAAGGTGGGCGCGCACGTTCTCGACACCCACCACGCGGCCTTCCCGGAGCGCTTCTTCGACAGTCCGAACCTGCATCGGCTCGCGGAGCTCGGCCACGTGTTCGAGCGCGACGCGAAGGGGCGGGTCAAGGGCGTCGACAAGCGGGCGGCCGCGATCGTCGCGGGCGGCACCGAGCCGATGACCGCCGAGGAGCTACGGCTCCGCGTCGAGACCGGGCTCGCCGACGAGGTCAAGCGGATGCTGGACGACGGCGTGGTTCACGCGGCGGACGACATCGACCTCTGTCTCATCCTCGGCGCCGGCTATCCGTTCCAGATGGGCGGGCTGACTCCGTATCTCGACCGCGTCGGCGCGAGCGCTCGCGCTTTCGGCGACACGTTCCACCACCCCGCCGTCCGCGGCGTCGACTGACCCGGAGCGGCGCCGGGGACACTTCGGCGCCGCTCCCTCCGGCCCGCGACGCCGGATCTCAGCGAATCCCGTCGTGAGGAAGCCCCGATCGCCGGCGGATCGCGCTCCGACCGGAGAGGCGTCAGTCGCTGCGGGCGTCGTTGCGCGCGGACACCTCGTCCGGCAGCGGACGCGCGACGGGTATCTTGCTGCCCAGCACCTGGGCCACGACGTCGCGAGCGATGTGCTGCGGAGTCAGCCCGACGTCCTCGAGGATCTCCTCGCGCTTCGCGTGGTCGAGGAACTGGTCGGGGAGCCCGAGTTCGGTGACAGCGGTGTCCACACCCGCCTCGCGCAGATCCTGGCGGATCCGGGTGCCGATTCCGCCGACGCGCACGCCGTCCTCGATCGAGACGACGAGGCGGTGCTCCCGGGCGAGCTCGATGATGCTGGTGGGCACAGGAACGACCCAGCGCGGATCGACCACGGTCGCTCCGATGCCCTGCGCGGCGAGCCGCTGCGCGACTTCGAGGCCCATCGCGGCCATCGGTCCGACGGTGACGATCAGCACGTCCTGGCGCTCGGCGCGGGCGAGCACGTCCACTCCGTCGCCGAGGCGCTCCATCGCGTCGATCTCGTCGCCGACGCTCCCTTTCGAGAAGCGGACGACGGTCGGCGCATCGGTGACCCCGACTGCCTCCCGCAATTCCTCGCGGAGCCTGACGGAGTCGCGCGGCGCCGCCAGGCGGATGTTTGGCACGACCTGGAGGATGGCGAGATCCCACATGCCGTGGTGGCTCGGCCCATCGGGGCCGGTCACGCCCGCGCGGTCGAGCACGAAGGTCACGCCGGCCCGGTGGAGGGCGACGTCCATCAGCACCTGGTCAAACGCGCGGTTCACGAAGGTCGCGTACAGAGCGACCACGGGGTGGAGGCCTCCGAAGGCGAGCCCCGCCGCGGAGGTGACGGCATGCTGTTCGGCGATGCCGACGTCGAACACGCGCTCGGGGTACTTCTCGGCGAGACGGTCGAGCCCGACCGGGCGGAGCATCGCGGCCGTGATCCCGACGATCGTCGGGTCCTCATCGGCGAGCGTCACGATCTCCTCCGCGAAGACGGAGGTCCACGAGCGGGCACCGGCGGCGCTCAGCGGCTCGCCCGTCTCGGGATCGATCTGCCCGACCGCGTGGAACTGGTCGGCGAGGTCGTCGACCGCGGGCCCGAATCCTCTGCCCTTCTGGGTGATCGCGTGGACGATGACGGGCTGGCCGTAGTCCTTCGCCTGCTGCAGAGCCTCCTCCATCGCCGTCACGTCGTGACCGTCGATCGGGCCGAGGTACTTGATGTCGAGGTTCGAGTAGAGCGCCTCGTTGTTGATGAAGCGACTGAGGAACCCGTGCAGTCCTCCGCGCACGCCACGGTAGACGGCCGCGGCGGGGCCGCCCAGCCGCTCCGATACGGCGCGGGACCCACGGTGCATCGTGCGGTAGGTGGGCCGGGTCCGCACGCCGTTGAGGAACCGTGCCATTCCGCCGATGGTCGGGGCGTAGGAGCGCCCGTTGTCGTTGACGACGATGACGAGGCCACGGGAATTGTCATCGCTGATGTTGTTCAGCGCCTCCCACGTCATCCCGCCGGTCAGGGCACCGTCACCGACGACGGCGACGACGTGGCGGTCCCTCTGTCCGGTCATGGTGAAGGCGCGGGAGATACCGTCGGCCCACGAGAGCGAGCTGGAGGCGTGCGAACTCTCGACGATGTCGTGCGGCGACTCCGCGCGCTGCGGGTAGCCGGCGAGCCCGCCGCGCTCACGCAGACGCGAGAAGTCCTGGCGACCGGTCAGCAGCTTGTGCACGTACGACTGGTGGCCGGTGTCGAAGATGATCGCATCGCGCGGTGAGTCGAACACGCGGTGGATCGCGATCGTCGTCTCGACGACTCCGAGATTGGGACCGAGATGCCCGCCGGTCTTCGAGACCTCGCGCACCAGGAAGTCGCGGATCTCCTGCGCGAGTGTCTCGAGCTCGGCCGTGGTCAGGCGATCGAGATCGCGCGGACCGCCGATGGTCTCGAGAACAGCCATGCGCGTCGCCTTCCAGGGTCGAGTCGAGGGGTGGGAACGTTGTCCGAGTCTACGCACGGGGTCCCCGCGAACGCGTGTGCGCCTCCCCCGAAGGGGAGGCGCACACGTTCTGCGGCTGATCAGACGAGCGAGCGGAGCACGTACTGCAGGATCCCGCCGTTGCGGTAGTAGTCCGCCTCGCCCGGGGTGTCGATGCGGACGACCGCGTCGAACTCGACGGTCTGCTTGCCTTCGGCGGAATGCGCCGTCGGCTCGGCGATCACGTGCACCGTCTTGGGGGTCACACCCTCGTTCAGCTGCGCGATCCCCGAGATGCTGATGGACTCTGTGCCGTCCAGCCCGAGCGACTCCCAGCTCTGGCCGGCCGGGAACTGCAACGGGACGACGCCCATTCCGATGAGGTTGGAGCGGTGGATCCGCTCAAAGCTCTCGACGATGACCGCCTTGACTCCGAGCAGGCTCGTGCCCTTGGCCGCCCAGTCGCGCGACGAACCAGAGCCGTACTCCTTGCCGCCGAGGATCACGAGGGGCGTGCCTTCGGCCTGGTAGTTCTGCGAGGCGTCGTAGATGAACGACTGCGGAGCGTCCGGCTGCGTGAAGTCGCGGGTGTAGCCGCCCTCGACTCCGTCGAGCAGCTGGTTGCGCAGGCGGATGTTCGCGAAGGTACCCCGGATCATCACCTCGTGATTGCCGCGTCGCGAGCCGTAGGAGTTGTAGTCCTTGCGGTCGATGCCGTGATCGTCCAGGTAGCGGCCGGCCGGGCTGTCGGCCTTGATCGAGCCGGCCGGGCTGATGTGGTCGGTGGTGACGGAATCGCCCAGCTTGGCCAGCACCCGGGCGTCGGCGATGTCGGTGACCGGGGTGGTCTCCATCGTCATGCCGTCGAAGTACGGGGGCTTCCGCACGTAGGTCGACGACTCGTCCCACTCGAAGATCGAGCCCTCGGGGGTCTGCAGCGCGCGCCAGCGCTCGTCGCCGTCGAACACGCCCGCGTACTGGGTGTCGAACATCGACTTGTCGATCGAGGAATCGATCGTCGCCTGCACCTCGGCCGCGTCGGGCCAGATGTCCTTGAGGAACACGTCGTTCCCCTCGGCGTCGGTGCCGAGCGCGTCGACCTCGAAGTCGAAGTTCATCGAGCCGGCGAGCGCGTAGGCGATCACGAGCGGAGGGCTCGCGAGGTAGTTCATCTTGACGTCGGGGTTGATGCGGCCCTCGAAGTTGCGGTTGCCCGAGAGCACAGCGGTCACCGCGAGGTCGTTGTCCTGCACAGCGGTCGAGATCTCCTCGAGCAGAGGGCCGGAGTTGCCGATGCAGGTCGTGCAGCCGTAGCCGACGGTGTAGAAGCCGAGCGCCTCGAGCGACTCGGTGAGCCCCGCCTTCTCGTAGTAGTCGGTGACCACCTTGGAGCCGGGCGCCAGCGTGGTCTTGACCCACGGCTTGGCCTTGAGGCCCTTCTGCGCGGCGTTGCGGGCCAGCAGGCCGGCCGCGAGCATCACCGAGGGGTTCGACGTGTTCGTGCACGAGGTGATCGCGGCGATCGCGACAGCTCCGTGGTCGATGGTGAAGCTCTCGCCCCGGTCGCCCAGCTCCACCGTCGTCGGCTTGGACGCCGTGGCCGGTGCGTGCGAGCGGTGGGTGTGCTCGTGCGAGCTGTGAGCGTCCTGCGGCTGCAGCTCTCCCGGGTCGGAGGCGGGGAACGACTCCGAGATCGTGAGGTCGACGATGTCGTGCGAGACGTCAGCGTAGTTGTTCAGGTCCGACTCGAACTGCGTCTTGGCTGCGGAGAGCTCGATGCGGTCCTGCGGGCGCTTCGGTCCGGCGATCGAGGGGACGACGGTGCCGAGGTCCAGCTCGAGGTACTCGCTGAACACGGGCTCGACCGCGGGGTCGTGCCAGAGCTTCTGCAGCTTGGAGTACTGCTCGACGAGAGCGATCTGCTCATCGCTGCGCCCGGTCAGGCGCAGGTAGTCGAGGGTGACGTCGTCGATCGGGAACATCGCGGCGGTTGACCCGAACTCGGGGCTCATGTTGCCGATCGTCGCGCGGTTCGCGAGCGGGACCTCGGCGACGCCCGCTCCGTAGAATTCGACGAACTTGCCGACGACGCCGTGCTTGCGCAGCATCTGCGTGATGGTGAGGACGACGTCCGTCGCCGTCACCCCCGTCGGGATGGAACCCGACAGCTTGAAGCCGACGACCTTCGGGATGAGCATCGAGACGGGCTGGCCGAGCATCGCGGCCTCGGCCTCGATGCCGCCCACGCCCCAGCCGAGCACGCCGAGCCCGTTGACCATCGTGGTGTGCGAGTCGGTGCCGACGCAGGTGTCCGGGTAGGCGCGCAGCGCGCCGTCGACCTCGCGCGTCATGGTGACGCGCGCGAGATACTCGATGTTGACCTGGTGCACGATGCCGGTCCCCGGCGGGACGACCTTGAAATCGTCGAAGGCGGTCTGGCCCCAGCGGAGGAACTGGTAGCGCTCTCCGTTGCGCTCGTACTCGAGCTCCACGTTGCGCTCGAGGGCGTCCTCGGTGCCGAAGAGGTCGGCGATCACGGAGTGGTCGATGACCATCTCGGCCGGGGCGAGCGGGTTGATCCTGTTCGCGTCCCCGCCCAGGGCCGCGACGGCCTCGCGCATGGTGGCGAGATCGACGATGCAGGGCACGCCGGTGAAGTCTTGCATCACCACGCGGGCCGGGGTGAACTGGATCTCGGTGTCGGGCTCCGACTCCGGGACCCACTCGCCGAGGGCGCGGATGTGGTCGGCCGTGATGTTGGCGCCGTCCTCGGTGCGGAGGAGGTTCTCGAGCAGCACCTTGAGGCTGAACGGGAGCTTCTCGTGACCGGGGACCCGGTCGATGCGGAACACCTCGTAGTCGGTCGAGCCGACCTTCAGGGTGTCTTTCGATCCAAAGCTGTCTACCGCGGACACGTCGCCCTCTCCTTCGCTGACTGCGACCACCACCGACGGGCGGAGCCGCTCTCCGTCCTCATCTTGACGACCGCGCACGTCGACCTGCCACCAAGGAGGACCTAACTCTGCGACGCCGCAGCCCCCGGTCGTCCTCGCCGCGACGGTGCGGGAAGGCGAGCACTATTTATCTCGACGTCGAGACAATTCTACGCATGTTCCGGACGCACGTCGTCATCGTCGCGCTCGGAGGCCCCGCGGTACTCCGCCCGCACGGCGAGAACGGTGAGGACCAGCAACGGGGCGTAGAGGGGGAGTCCGAGCACGAGCTTCCAGGTGCCCAGCGCCGTCGTGTCCTCGGCCAGGAAGAGCGGGTACTGCACAGCGAGGCGCAGGAGGAAGAGCCCGGCCCACGCCAGCGTCAGCGCCCCGAAGAGACGGCGCTTGCGGCGGTCGTCTCGCCAGCCCGTGCCGTCGCCCATCAGGTAGCCGGCTGCCACGCCGATCAGCGGCCAGCGCACGAGCACCGAGACGAGGAAGACGAGTCCGTAGGCGAGATTGGTGATCAGGCCGGGCACGAAGTTGTCCACCGCCCGGCCGGTGACCAGTGCAAGTGCCGCCGAGACCACGACGCCGAGGAGGCCGCCGACGGCCTGAATGACCGGGGTCCTTCCGAGGATCCGCGCGACAGTGAACGCCACCGCAAGGCCGACGGAGGCGACCAGCGAGAGCACCAGCTCCGAGGTCACCGTGTAGAGCAGCACGAAGGCGATGCCCGGGACGACGGCCTCGAGGATGCCCCGGACTCCGCCCATCGTGCGCAGCAGCGCCCTCCCGTCGAAAGGCTCGCCGTCGGCGACCGCTCCGAGACCGGAGCGGCGCGCCGCCTGCGCGATCGCGTCCGCCACCTCCGGGCGCGCGGGTTCCTCGTGCTCGGGGCGCGGCGGCTCCATGCCGGTCAGCTCGCGCTCTGCTGGGTCTGGCCGCCCGTGGGGACCTTGAGCGGGATGAGGTCGCGCGGAGGCATGGGACCACTGCCGCGGACGACAACGATGCTGCGGAACAGCTCCTCGACCGCGGCTGCTGCCTTCTCGTCGACGGCGCCCGCTCCGGCGATCACCCCGCGCAGGAACCAGCGCGGGCCGTCGACTCCGACGAACCGCGCCACGCGGGTCTGACCGCCCGCGAGGGGCAGCTCCGCGACGAGCTCCGGACCGAAGACGCCCTCGCGCTCTGTGGTCGATCCACCCTGGCGGCCGATCTGCTCGGCGATCTGACCGCGGATCTCGTGCCAGAGGCCGGATGAGCGCGGCGCCGAGAAGGGCTGCACCTGCAGGGTCGACTCCGCGTAGTCCAGGCCCACGGCGATCACGCGCTTCGTGCCCTCCTCGACCTCGAGACGGATGTGCATGCCCTCGCGAGGCAGCACCTTGACCCCGCCGAGGTCGATGTAGGGGCGGACGGGGTTGGCCTCGAGCTCGTCGAGCGGACCGGCCTCGGCGCGGTCGTCCGGGGCCGACTTCTCGAAGTCCTGCTGGATCTGCTCGACGGACTCGTCGGCGGTGGGCTGGATGTCGCTCATGCGCTCTCCTCGTGGATTCTGGTCTCCTGGGCGTCGACGGCGTACCCGGTCGATCCGAAGCCGCCCGTGCCGCGGACCGACTCCGGAAGCTCGTCGACGCTCGTGAAGCGCGCCTGGACCACCGGGACGATCACGAGCTGCGCGATCCGATCCCCCGTCGAGACGTGGTAGCTCTCACGACTGTCCGTGTTCAGCAGCGCCACCCGGATCTCGCCGCGGTAGCCCGCGTCGATCGTGCCGGGGGCGTTGACGACGGTGATGCCGTGCGTGAAGGCCAGGCCGCTGCGGGGGACGACCAGGCCGGCGTGTCCCTCCGGCAGTGCGATTGCGACTCCTGTCCCGACGCTGGCACGCTCGCCGGGAGCGAGGACCACGTCCTCCGTGGAGTGCAGATCGGCTCCGGCGTCGCCCGGTCGGGCGTAGGACGGGAGCTGGTCTGCGCGGATCGGGACGTCGACGGTTGCAAGCACGTGACGAGGGTAGACCACTTCGTCTGGTGCAATAGGGGTATGCCGTCCTACCGAGAGAGGCTGTGGCCCGCGCCCTGGCTCTTCATCGCCACCGCCCTCGTCGTGCCCGCCAGCATCCTGGTGTTCGCACCCATCGACCTCGTGGTCGGGGTGATCGTCGCGGTGGTGCTCTACGCGGGCTGCGTCCTCTCGCTGCTGGCGCTGTCGCCCGTGATCGAGGTGGCGGAGGGAGAGCTGCGCGCGGGGCGAGCGCACATCCCGCTCGAGCTGGTCGGCGAGCCCACGGCGCACACCGGCAGGCAGGCGTTCGCCGAGCGCGGACCGCGACTCGACGCTCGGGCCTATCTGGTCATCCGCGGCTGGGTGAAGGACGTGGTGCGGGTTCCCCTCGACGACCCGGAGGACCCGACTCCGTACTGGCTTCTCTCGAGCCGGCGCCCGAACGACATCGTCGCCGCGATCCAGGGATCACGGCGACGGAGCGGTCGTCCTTCGGAGCCCGGAGGCGCTTAAGCGGCGCACTCCAGACAGATCGGACCGAGCTTCTCCTCGTGGTCGATCTGCGAGCGGTGCTTCACCAGGAAGCAGCTCACGCACGTGAACTCGTCCGCCTGGGGCGGAAGGACCACGACGTCCAGATCGAGGTCGGACAGATCGGCGCCGGGCAGTTCGAATCCGCCCGGGTTGTCGGCGTCATCGACGTCCACGACTCCGGACATCTTGTCGGGGACTCGCTCCTTCAGGGCCTCGATCGACTCGGAGTCGTCATCGGTCTTGCGGGGGGCGTCGTAGTCCGTAGCCATTCCCATCCACTTCTTATTTCTGCTGTTCAACAAATCGGCGGGGTCAGTGTGCATCACGACGCATCGATTCGCAAACCACCTCGAACGGCGCTTGACACCCGTTCGCCCCGCTTCCTTCCGCACCAACTTTCGACCCGCCCGGGGTATTCCCGGCCAACGGGCCGGGCGCGTGGCATCCTGGCCCGGTCCGCGTCCAGAAGGAGGGTCCCCGCGATGATGGAACTGAAGGTGATCGGCGTCGAGGGCGGATCGCTCGTCCTCGTGTCGGAGGGCGGCGAGCGATTCTCGGTGCGCATCGACGAGACGCTGCAGAGCCAGCTCCGGCCGCGGGTGCACTCCCTCCCGCCGCGCGAGAAGCGCGTCTCGCCCCGCGAGATCCAGGCGCACATCCGCTCCGGGCTCTCGGCGGACGAGGTCGCCGAGCTCACGGGAGCCGACCTCGACTACGTGCAGCGCTTCGAGGGGCCGGTGACCGCCGAGCGAGAGCACGTCGTCGCCTCCGCGTTGGCCGTGCGCGTGTACACCACCACCGACCCGGACCCGCTCGAGGAGGGAACACCCTTCGGCGACGTCATCCGCGAGCGTCTCGCCGCCCTCGGCGCCGAGGGCGAGCAGTGGTCGAGCTGGAAGGAGGAGGAGGGTTGGGTCGTCAAACTCCTCTTCCGCTCCGACGAAATCGACCACGATGCGCGCTGGCGCTTCGACCCGAGGAAGGCCCTCCTCGCCCCGCTCACCTCCGAGGCGATCACGCTCTCGCAGCAGGGGGAGATCCGTCCGACGCTGATCCCGCGCCTGCGTGCGGTGATCCCGGCCGCCGTCGACGAGCTCGCGACCCGCTTCGATCCCGATGCTCCCGCCACCCCGCAGCCGGAGCCGCGCTCCCCGCGGTCCGAGCACCCCACAGCCGGTCGGCCGGCTGCGATGCCCCATGCGCGACCCGCCGCCGTCCGCCCCTCCGACACGGAGCCGCAGCCGGCACTCGCCGAGACTCCGCGCCCCGTCTCGACGCTCCCCCGCCCCGTCAGCAGCACCACGGAGCAGAGGGAGCGCAACCTCAACGACACGGCCGACCTGCTCGACGCCCTGCGGCGCCGACGCGGTGAGCGCGATACCGCATCGTCTCTTCGAGGGCGGGAGGAGCCTGTACAGCAACCGGAGGCTCCGGTCGCCGAGAAGGCTCCTGAGCCGCCCCGCACCGCTCCCCCGGCCCCCGAGCAGCCGTCCGGTATGCGCGGAAGTGTCCGCCGAGGTCGGGCGTCGATGCCCAGCTGGGATGAGATCGTCTTCGGGGCGCGCAGCGACGACTGATCGGCCGGGGCCCGCGGGCTCCTGCCGGTCGCCGTGTGGATCAGCCGGTCGAGACCGCTCCGAACCCGAGCAGGGGCACCTGCGTCTCCTCGGGCGTGAGCGATCCATGCTGGCCGATCATCGAGCGCCCGGAGGAATCGTCGGCCGCGTAGTACGCGATCGTCTTGCGTGCGGCGACGAAGACGTCACCCATCCGCCCCGCGGCCTCGGGCCCGATGTCGCCGAACCAGCCGCTGGCCTCCACCTCTGCGCGGGTCGCGACCCACGCACGGGTGCCCTCTGCGTCGAGCCAGCGGCGCGCCACCTCGTCGGCGTTCCTACCGGGCTCGAGATGCAGCTGCAGGCATCGCGGTTCACCGCCCAGGTGCCGCACTCCCTCGAGCAGCGGACCTCTCTGGATCAGGATGTGCGAGGAGGCTGGCACGTCCACGATTCCATGATCGGCCGTGACCAGCAGGCCCTCGCGGCCCTGGAGGCGCCGGACGGCGACCGCGAGCTCGCCGTCGAGCTGCTCCAGCGCTGCCGTCCACTCGGCTGACTGCCACCCCCGAGCGTGCGCGGCCTGATCGAGCTCCGGGACGTAGAGGTACACCAGCTGCCGGCCGCCCTCGTCGAGCAGGGCCCGGGCGGCCGCGAACCGCTCGGCGACCGACCCCGCCGAGTGATACTCGGCGCCGCGGAGGATCGCCCGCGTGAGTCCCGAGCGTGCATAGCGTGCCGGACCGATCACGCCCGCCCGCACGCCGGCCGCGGTCGCCCGCTCGAACACGGTCGACCGCGGCTGCCACAGCTCGGGCACCATCCGCTCGTCCCAGCCGGAGAGCTGGTTCACCAGTCGATCCGACGCCCGATCGAGCACACGGTAGCCGACCATCCCGTGCCCCCCGGGCCGCAGACCCGTCGTGAGGCTCGCGAGGGCCGCGGCTGTCGTAGTCGGGAAGCCCGAGACCAGCGTGGTGGCGCGGTTCAGTGCGGGAGCGAGGAGGCGCGAGTGCCCGGATCGCTGCCGCAGGTTCGCGGCACCGAGGCCGTCGACCAGGACCACCACGATCCGCTCGACCCGCGGCGACCCGAGGAGCCCGGGACGCCCGAGGAGCGCATCGAGGGCTCCCGGCAGCACGTCGGCGAGGCTCCGTCGCCCGGTGGGGGCGGGCGGTAGCATAGGGGTCATTGCGCCCAGTGTCGCACAGCCCATCGCCCGGCCGGGTCGACGCGCACGGGCACGGCGGCGCCGCAGCGGTGCCGGCCCCGTCGGCGCGGTACCGTCTCCGCTCGTCGCTCCCGCCGGGAGCCGCCCGTCACGACCGGCGCGGGTCATCGCCCCACCGACGTCCCGCGCCCGCCACCGAAGTGAGTCATGAACGCAGCAGCCCCCTCCCCCGGATCCTCGCTCACCGAGCGCATCGAGGACGTCGACGTCTCGGCCGAGATGGAGGGCTCGTTCCTCGAGTACGCGTACTCGGTCATCTACTCGCGGGCCCTGCCCGATGCGCGTGACGGACTGAAGCCCGTGCAGCGCCGCATCCTCTACATGATGAGCGAGATGGGCCTGCGTCCCGACCACGGCCACGTGAAGTCGGCGCGGGTGGTCGGCGAGGTGATGGGCAAGCTGCACCCGCACGGGGACGCGTCTATCTACGACTCCCTCGTCCGGCTCGCGCAGCCTTTCACCATGCGGGTGGCGCTCGTCGACGGCCACGGCAACTTCGGCTCGCTCGACGACGGCCCGGCGGCTGCACGCTACACCGAGGCCCGACTCGCGCCCGCCGCCACGGCGATGACCGAGCACCTCGGCGAGGACGTCGTCGACTTCGTCCCCAACTACGACAATTCCCACGACCAGCCGGAGGTGCTGCCTTCGGCGTTCCCCAACCTGCTGGTCAACGGCGCGAGCGGCATCGCTGTCGGCATGGCGACGAACATGGCTCCGCACAACCTGATCGAGGTGATCGGAGCGGCACGCCACCTCATCGCGCACCCCGACGCCTCCCTCGACGACCTGATGTCGTTCGTGCCCGGCCCGGACTTCCCGAGCGGCGGCACCATCGTCGGTCTGGCGGGTGTCCGCGATGCGTACGCGACCGGTCGCGGTAGTTTCAAGACCCGCGCCAGGGTCTCAGTCGAGAGCATCACCGCACGCAAGTCGGGCCTCGTCGTCACCGAGCTGCCGTATCTTGTCGGCGCCGAGAAGGTGATCGACAAGATCAAGGACGGCGTGCAGAACAAGAAGCTCAGCGGCATCTCGGACGTCACCGATCTGACGGACCGCGACAACGGCCTGCGCCTGGTCATCGGCATCAAGACCGGCTTCAGCCCGGAGGCGGTGCTCGAGCAGCTCTACCGCTACACGCCTCTCGAGGACGCCTTCTCGATCAACAACGTCGCCCTGGTCGACGGCGGCCCCCGGACTCTCGGCCTGAAGGAGCTGCTGCAGGTCTACATCGGCCATCGCGTGCAGGTCGTCACTCGCCGCTCCCGTTACCGGCTGCGCAAGCGCCAGGAGCGCCTGCACCTCGTCGAGGGTCTGCTCGTCGCGATCCTCGACATCGACGAGGTGATCCAGCTCATCCGCGGCAGCGACGACACGGCCGCCGCACGGGCCCGGTTGATCGAGGTCTTCGACCTCAGCACGCTGCAGGCCGACTACATCCTCGAACTCCAGCTGCGCCGATTGACGAAGTTCTCACGCATCGAGCTCGAGGCCGAGCGCGACACTCTGCTCGCCGAGATCGCCGAGCTGGAGGCGCTGCTCGCCAGTCGAGCCCGCATCGACGAGCTCGTCTCCGACGAACTCGACGAGGTGGCCCAGCGCCTGGGGACGCCGCGCCGGACGCTGCTGACGGAGGCCCGCGCCTCCGTCGCGACGACCGGGCGCAAGGCCGCTGCGGCCGTGCTCGAGATCGCCGACGTGCCGTGTCGTGTCCTGCTCAGCACGACGGGCCGCATGGTGCGCGTCGACCGAGACCCGGCGGCCGCGCCGCACCCCGAGCGCGCGACCCGCCGCTCCCAGCACGACGCTGTGATCAGCACGCTCGACACGACCACACGGACAGAGATCGGTGCCGTCACGACGGCGGGGCGCCTTCTGCGCTTCTCCCCCGTCGACGTCCCGTCCGTGCCCGCCTCCTCCGTGCAGCTGGGCGCGGGAGTCAGGATGGCCGACTACCTCCCTCATCTCGCGAAGGACGAGCGGATCCTCGCGCTCGTCGCCCTCGACGACACTCGTCCGATCGCGCTCGGCACCCAGCAGGGCATCGTCAAGCGCGTCGCTCCTGGCGACCTGCCGAACCGGCCCGACATCGACCTGATCGCGCTCAAGCCCAAAGACGCCGTGGTCGGAGCGGCCCCGTCGACCGACGACGACGAGCTGGTCTTCGTGACCGGAGAGGCCCAACTTCTGCGTTTCGGCGCCTCCTCAGTCAGGCCGCAGGGCCGCACCGCAGCGGGGATGGCGGGCGTGAAGCTCGCTGAGACCGACGACGTGGTCCACTTCGCCGTCGTCGCCGCTTCCGACCGTGAGGAGGCGGTGGTCGCGACCGTCGCCGTCGACAGCTGGGCGCTCTCGGGCACCGACACCGGCAGCGCCAAGGTCTCGCCGTTCTCGGAGTTCCCGGCGAAGGGCCGAGCGACGGGCGGCGTTCGTGCGCACCGCTTCCTCAAGGGTGAGACCGCCCTCGGCGTCGCCTGGGTCGGCCCCGGCCCCGCCCACGCGCTCGAAGCGGACGGCTCGGTCGCATCGCTTCCCGACTCCGGGATGAAGCGCGACGGTTCGGGAGTCGCGCTCTCGGCGCCCATCGCGAGCATCGGTGCGGCGCCCGAGCTCTTCTGATCGCTCGGCCGTCGCGGCTCACACGTCGATGCGGTCCCGCGAGAGCGACTCCGAGCCGCGCACGATGAACTCCTTGCGCGGCGCCACCTCATTGCCCATCAATAGCTCGAAGACACGCCCCGCGTTCTCGGCGTCGGCGACCCGCACACGGCGCAGCGTGCGGCGGGACCGGTCCATCGTCGTCGTCGCGAGCTGGTCGGCGTCCATCTCGCCCAGGCCTTTGTAGCGCTGGATCGGGTCCTGGTAGCGGCGTCCGGCCTTGCCGAGCGCGGCGAGCACGCTCTGCAGCTCCTTCTCGGAGTAGGTGTAGATCGTCTCGTTCGGCTTCTTCCCCGCGTTCATCACCACGAGCCGGTGCAGGGGCGGCACCGCGGCGAAGACCCGCCCCGCCTCGACCAACGGGCGCATGTAGCGGAAGAACAGGGTGAGCAGCAGCGTGCGGATGTGCGCGCCGTCGACATCGGCGTCGCTCATCAGGATGATCTTCCCGTAGCGCGCGGCAGACAGGTCGAACGAGCGGCCGGAGCCGGCTCCGATCACCTGGATCATCGACGCGCACTCCGCGTTCGAGAGCATGTCGGCGATGCTCGCCTTCTGGGTGTTGAGGATCTTGCCGCGGATCGGCAGCAGCGCCTGGTACTCGCTGTTCCGGGCCAGCTTGGCCGTTCCGAGCGCCGAGTCGCCCTCGACGATGAACAGCTCGCTGTTCTCGACGTCGTTGCTGCGGCAGTCCACGAGCTTCGCCGGCAGCGAGGACGACTCGAGCGCGTTCTTGCGGCGCTGGGTCTCCTTGTGAGCGCGCGCCGAGATCCGCGATTTCATCTCGGCAACGACCTTGTCGAGCAGCTGAGCGGTCTGCGCCTTGTCCTCGCGCCGCGTCGAGGAGAAGACCGCGCCGAGCGTCGACACGATCGTGGAGGCGACGATGGCGCGCACAGCCGGGGTGCCGAGCACTTCCTTGGTCTGGCCCTCGAACTGCGGCTCGGGGAGGCGGACGGTCAGGACCGCGCTCAGACCGGCGAGCACGTCGTCCTTCTCTAGCTTGTCCGAGCCGACCTTGAGACGGCGCGCGTTGGCCTCGACCTGTGAACGGAGCAGCTTCAGGAGGCCCTGCTCGAACCCGGTCTGGTGGGTCCCGCCCTTGGGCGTGGCGATGATGTTGACGAAGCTGCGCATCACGGTCTCGTAGCCGGTTCCCCAGCGCAGCGCGATGTCGACCTCGCAGGTGCGCTCCACCTCGGTCGGGACCATCGCCCCGCCCGGCGTGAGCACGGGGACCGTCTCGGTGAAGGTTCCGGACCTGGTCAAGCGCAGCACCTCGGTCACCGGCGCGTCGGGCGCGAGGAACTCGACGAACTCCGAGATGCCGCCGTCGTAGCGGAACATCTCGGCGCGGCGCTCCTCCGCCCGGTCGTCGACGATGTCGAGCGTGAGCCCGGGAACGAGGAAAGCGGTCTGCCGAGCTCGCGTCACGAGGTCGTCCGTCTGGAACGACGCGCCCTTGGTGAAGATCTGGCGGTCGGCCCAGTAGCGCACACGGGTGCCGGTGACGCCTTTCGCGACCTTCCCGACCACCGTCAGCTCGGAGCCGTTCTCGAACGGGGTGAACGGCGCGTCCGGGGTGGGCTCCCCCGCATCGGCGAAGCGGCCCGGCTCCCCCCGGTGGAACGACATCCGATAGGTGCGGCCGTTGCGGTCGACCTCCACATCGAGGCGCTCCGAGAGCGCGTTGACCACCGACGCCCCGACCCCGTGCAGGCCGCCCGACGCCGCGTAGGACCCGGAGCCGAACTTGCCGCCCGCGTGAAGCTTCGTGAACACGACCTCGACCCCGGAGAGTCCCGTCTTCGGCTCGATGTCGACCGGAATGCCGCGCGCCCGGTCGCGGACCTCGACGCTCCCGTCGGCGTGCAGCAGCACGCTGATCTCGGTGCCGTGCCCGGCCAGCGCTTCGTCGACGGAGTTGTCGATGACTTCCCACAGGCAGTGCATGAGGCCGCGCGAATCGGTCGAACCGATGTACATGCCGGGGCGCTTCCTGACCGCCTCGAGGCCCTCGAGGACGGAGAGGTGCCGGGCGTTGTAGTCGGTGGAGGCCATCCGCCCAGTCTACTTTCGCGATCGGCTCGGGCCGCCGTCGCATGGCGCACGGCGCTGGCACGGCAGCCCCGCGACGCGGTGCCCCTACGCGCAGAGCGAAATGCCGCCCGATCGACTCCGCGCGGAAACAATCGCGTGCTTGGATGGGCTCTACTAAGCAGAGATCGAAGAACGAGTGCAGGAGGCCAAGTCATGTCGACCACAGCAACCCAGAACGGCGTGGACGAACTCGCCGGTGCCCACCAGCTCTCCGCCGCCGACCGCTGCGACAGCTGTGGCGCGCAGGCGTACATCCGCGTGGTCGTGAACAACGGAGAACTTCTGTTCTGCGCACACCACGGCAAGAAGTACCAGGAGAAGCTCTCCAGCATCGCGCAGAGCTGGCACGACGAGTCCGCGCGGCTCTTCGAAGAGCAGCGCCCCTAGCGCTCGCCCCGGTCGGGGCGTTGGCGTCTGATGACCGACATCTGACGATCGACACGCTACCAGTCGACGCGCTACCGGTCGACACCGAGCCGCTTCGTGATGACATCGCGGGCGGCTCGTGCCGTCTCGTCGACCTCTCGGATGCGCCCGTCGGTGGTTGCGTAGGCGTCGCCGAGCGCGCGCCGCAGGATCGCGTCCGCCAGCACCGGATTCTTGGCCAGGAGCGGTCCGTGCAGGTGCGTGCCGAGCAGGCCTCCCGAGCGGAATCCGTCGAAGCCGGCCCCGTCGCCGGTTCCGTGGAGCACACGACCCAGCGCGTCCTCGGGGGCGATCCCGGTCATGCGGCGCTCGTGGTTCTCGAAACCGACGAGGACGCCGTCCGCGCTCTCGAGGAGGAGGTCGTCGGTCGCGCGCTCCCCCGCGACGGAGCGGCCGGGGAAGAGGCCGATGCCCGCGACGGTTCCGGTCGTCATGGCGATCGATTCGGCGAGGAGCTCCCAGCCGGCTCCGACCGCGACGACCTGCGTACCCTGCTCGGCCCACTCGTGCAGGTCGGAACGAACCGACGTGAGCAGGTCCAGTACGGCGGGCAGGTCCTCGTCCGCGCCGGTACCCGCGACCAGCACGTCCGGCCGAGTCACGGCGTCGGCAGGAGTGATCAGCGGGACCACATCGGTCTCGATGCCCGCCCAGCGGGCCCGGGCGGCGAGGACGCGCGCATTGGCCGCATCCCCGTTGCTGTCGAGGAGGTGCGGGGCGAGCACCGCGATGCGCAGGATGGTCACGAGGTCTCCTCGCCGTTCGTGACGAGGTGGAGATGCGCGCGGGTCCGGCGCATCGAGTCGGCCGAGAAGACGATCGTCTTGCGTCCGGATTCCGGTGTCGGCAGGGCGAGGAAGCCGTCGAGTGCCCGCGCCAGATCCTCGTCGACCTCATCCACGACGACTCCGTCGTAGCGCAGATGCAGCGCGGCCTCGTGGGCCTTCGAGCCGGAGACCACGCGAACCCGCCGCAGCACCGACGTGTCCACGGGCCAGAAGTATGAGGGGTCGCGCACGTCCGAGCCCATCGCGAGCATGATCTGCTCGGTGCCCTCGGGGATCTCAGCAATGTTGAGCCGGTAGCTCGCGGGGTTCTGCACCAGCACGAACTCGACCTCCTGACCCCGCACGAGCACGATCTCGCCGCGGCCGAAGACGGGGTCGATCGCCGACAGGGCGGCGGCCGTCACCGCCGGGTCGAAGCGGTCGGCGAGCACGGCGCGCGCGGTGGAGACGGCGGCAGCGGCGTCGACCGCGTAGTGCACGCCGCGGGCCGGGAGGCGTACGTCGAGCGCGTCGCCGTCGCTGCGGATCGAGGCGGCCGCCCCAGTCGTGCTCTCGACGAGGGTGGTGGCGCGGTCGGAGCCGCCGTCGGCGGCGGCCGCGTAGCCGAGCCCACCGGTGGCGCCCGCGCGCACGGAGTCGGAGACGCCGTACCAACGGACCAGGTCGTCGGAGAGTCCCCGAGCGATGTCGGCGACGTGGCGGTCGTCGGCGTTCAGCACGACGCGGCCGGTGGCGCGTCCCGCGATCGTCGCGAGCATGCGCGCGACCATCGCGGGGTCGAAGAAGCGGTCGATCTGATCCACGACCACGTTCGTCAGGAGCACGACGCGGGGGCGCATCCGTGGAGCGAGCCGGGCTCCGTGTCCCTCGTCCATCTCGAGGACGGCGATGTCCGCGTCGATGCCTCCGCGCAGATCGGCCCGCTCGAGCAGTGCCGAGGTGAGGCCCTGGGCGATGTTCGCCGTCGACGGGTTGGTGAAGACGCGCAGACCGTGCGCCCGCAGGACGGCGACGAGCATTTTCGTCGTCGTCGACTTCCCCGCTGACCCCGTCACGACGACCAGACCCTCAGGGAAGCCGTTGAGCACCGCGGGGAGGAACCCGGGTGCGACGCGGTTCACCACGAGTCCGGGTACGGCGGACCCACCGCCGGGCTTCCGGACTCGCGCAGCGAACCTGGCGGCCCTCCCGAGGAGGACCGCCGGCGCGTAGCGGATCACCGGCCTACTCGAGGTAGTCGCGCAGCGACTGCGATCGGGACGGGTGGCGGAGCTTCGCCATCGTCTTGGACTCGATCTGGCGGATCCGCTCGCGCGTGACGCCGAAGGTGTCGCCGATCTGGTCCAGTGTCTTCGGCATACCGTCGCCCAGGCCGAAGCGCATGCGGATCACGCCGGCCTCGCGCTCCGAGAGGGAGTCGAGCAGCGACTCCAGCTGCTTCTGCAGCATGGTGAAGCCGACGGCGTCGGCCGGGACGACCGCCTCGGTGTCCTCGATCAGGTCACCGAACTCGCTGTCGCCGTCTTCGCCCAGGGGGGTGTGCAGCGAGATCGGCTCACGGCCGTACTTCTGCACCTCGATGACCTTCTCGGGGGTCATGTCGAGCTCGCGGGAGAGCTCCTCGGGCGTGGGCTCGCGGCCCAGGTCTTGCAGCATCTGACGCTGCACGCGGGCGAGCTTGTTGATGACCTCGACCATGTGCACGGGGATGCGGATCGTGCGGGCCTGGTCGGCCATTGCGCGAGTGATCGCCTGGCGGATCCACCACGTCGCGTAGGTCGAGAACTTGAAGCCCTTGGTGTAGTCGAACTTCTCGACCGCACGGATCAGGCCCAGGTTGCCCTCCTGGATGAGGTCGAGGAACTGCATGCCGCGACCCGTGTAGCGCTTGGCAAGGCTGACCACGAGCCGGAGGTTCGCTCCGAGCAGGTGGCTCTTGGCTCGCTGCCCGTCCTTCGCGACCCAGCGCAGCTCGCGCACGAGTTCCGGGCTGAGGTCGCTCGAGTTGGCGAGCTTGTCCTCGGCGAACAGGCCGGCCTCGATGCGCATCGCGAGCTCGACCTCCTCAGCCGCGTTGAGGAGCGCGACCTTGCCGATCTGCTTCAGGTAGTCCTTGACCGGATCGGCGGTGGCGCCGGTGATCGCGGTCGAGTAGACCGGGACCTCGTCGTCCTCGCCCCCGAAGGAGAGGACCAGCGCACCGCTCGGCAGCGGCTCCGCGGGTGCGACGGCCGCAGCAGCAGCGGGAACCTCCGGCGTCTCCGTGTCGTCCTTCGCCGCCTCGGTGTCCTCGACGACGACCTCGGTCTCCTCGTCGACGTCCGCCTCATCGGGCTCGACCGCATCGGTCGGCTCGTCCTCGGTGACCGCGGCGGCCTTGGTGGTGGCGCGCGATCGCGTGGTCTTCGCTGCGGCGGTCTTCGCCACCGTGGTCTTGGCCGCGGGCTTGCGCCCTGCGGGCTTCTTGGCGGTCGTCGTCACGTCGTCGTCGACGGCGTCGAGCGTTGCTGTCTTGGTAGCTCTGGTGGCCATGGCGGCACCTCTCCATCCGTTGCGTCCCGGAGGCGGCGGCGCCGGGAGGGCGCCGTCCGTCGGTGGGCATTACGAGGACCCATGTCAAGTCGAGGACCTCACACGCCCGTCGTGGGCCTGGTGCTCCTCGACCCGAACGGGTCCTATTGACAATTATTGCACGTCTGAGTAGTGCAGCCGTGCGGTCGGGTGCGAGCGAGGCTCGTTCCGCGGAGATCCGGGCGGATCCGAAGGGACATGGTGTCTGCGGGGAGTGGAACGACGCAGGTGACGCTCAGCGCCGTGCGCGGCCGCGGCGCAGACGGTCACTCCATGCAACCCAGAGCGGGGCCACCGTTATTCCCTCGTCCTCCGCCAACCGGCGCCGCGTGCGGCGGCGTGCGATCAGGAGGCCGACGACTCCTGCTCCGATGACGATGTACTGCACACACCACGCCAGCCGGAAGTGCTCGAGGGAGTAGGTCTGCTCGGAGGAGGCGCCCGGACCGGCGAGCGCGTCCAGGATCAGACCCATTGCGAACATCATCGTGAAGCTCGCCAGGAAACCGCCGACGTTCACGACTCCGTTGGCCGCGCCGAGACTCCGAGAAGGATTGAAGGTGCGGGCGAAGTCGAAGCCGATCATCGATCCCGGCCCTCCGGCGCCCACCACGATCAGCAGCAGCACGACCAGCCAGTACGGCGGCACCCCCGGCCACAGCAGGACAACGGTCCACGCGATCGCCATCACCGAGACGATGCCCAGGACGAGGTTGCTGCGCCTCATCGGATGGCGGGCCGTGAGGACGCCGAGCACTGGACCCACGACGATGCCTGCCACGACGACGATCGTCAGCGTCGGCGCAGCGACGCCCGGGGACAGCCCGATCGAGTAGACGAGGAACGGGTACCCCCAGAGGAGGGTGAAGACCGTGCCGGAGGACTGCGTGACGAAGTGGGACCAGAAGCCGAGCTGCGTCCCCGGCCGTCTCAGGCTCACGCCCAGCTGGGCGATGGTCGCGCGCAGGGTCGGCGGAACGAGAACGATCGGCTCTGTCCGCGGAGGCACGTCGCTGATCAGCAGCAGAACGGCGAGGAACGCCACCGCCCCCAGGCCCGCCGCGGAGAGGAAGGCGGGCGTCCAGCCGGACGTGTGCAGCACCGCGGCGAACGGCAGCGCCGAGAGGATCTGCCCGACCTGGCCGATGTTGCCGATCCACTGCGAGAGCTGCGGCACGATCGGTCCGCTGAACCAGGTGACGGTGAGCCGGATCACCGAGGTGAAGATCGCGGCGTCGCCCGCTCCCAGCAGGATGCGGCCGAGAATCGCGACTCCGATGCTCGGTGCCACGGCCACCACGATCTGGCCCGCCATCATCAGAGCCGTGCCGCTGAGGATGAGCGTGCGAGGGCCGAAGCGGTCGATCAGGATCCCCACCGGGATCTGCATGGCCGCGTAGACGATCAGTTGGACGACCGCCAGCGACGAGAGGACGGCCGCCGTCACTGCGAACCGCTCAGCCGCATCGACGCCGGCGACACCGAGTGTGGTGCGGTCGAGGACGGCGACGAGGTACGCGAAGGCCCCGGCGCCGAAGACGAACCAGGCCCGACGATCTCGCACTCGCCCGATCCTACCGAGCGCGGTCGCTCACGGGGCGGTGGGCTCCTCACCCGGGCGACGGATGGCAAGGAACTTCTCGAGCTCGGCGGCGATGGCGTCGGCGCTCGGCACGAAGCCGTCCTCGTCGGTGAGCGGCGAGCGGAGGCTGGTCCCCTCCATGTAGGTGTCGTGCCGGGCTTCGAGTGCGGCGACGAGCTTCTGCAGCTCCTCGTTGCCGGCCACCTGCTCGTCGACCTTCCCGAGGAACTGGCGTCCGCCCTCCCTGAGACGATCCGTCGGGAAGATCAGCCCGGTCGCTGCTGCGATGCTCTCGAGTGCGGCGACGGCGGCCTGCGGGTACTCCGTGTCGGACAGGTAGTGCGGAATGAGCAGCGCGAAGCCCACGACGCCGAGTCCGCGCTCATAGAGGCGCAGCTCGAGCAGGTGCAGCACGTTCGCGGGCACCTGGGTGTGCGGTCTCCAGACCGACATCGCCTCGATCAGGTCCTCGCGATTGCCGCTGACCGTGACGCCGACGGGCCGGGTGTGCGGGACGGGCATGGGGATCGCCTGGACCCACGTCGTCGAAGCGACGTCGAGCCGGTCGAGCAGCGACACGACGGCGCGAGTGAACCGCTCCCACTGGAAGTCGGGTTCGAAGCCTGTGAGCAGGAGGAAGGGCTGATGCAGCTCGTCGTAGGCGAGAGAGAGCCTCAGCGTCGCCGGGCGGTAGTCGGTCAGGTGGTCCTGATCGAAGGTGATGATGGGTCGCCGGGCGCGGTAGTCGAGCAGCTGGTCCTGGTCGAAGACGGCGACGGGACGGTGCTCCAGCGTCTCGAGCAGGTACTCGCCGAGTTGCCCGACGGCTCCGCCGGCGTCGGCGGAGCCCGTGAGCCCGGCGACGAGGTGCAGTCCTCCCGGGATCTCGGAGAGGTCGCCCTCGATCTCGAACAGGTCTTCCGGATCCAGCATGGCGCCCAGTTTAGACGGGGGTGCGCCCGCCCCGGCCCGGTCCGCTGAGCCCTCAGCGAACAGCGCTTAGCATTGCCGCCATGCCCCTCTCCTCTCTCGAGTACTCGACCGTTCCGGCCTCCGACATCGACACCGACGCTCTCGTCCTCGGCGTCGCCCCTGGGGCGGACGGCCCTCGGCTCGTCGGCGTGGAGGGCTTCGAGGAGCTGGCCTCCTCCCTCGTGGCGCTCGGTGTCTCGGGAGCGGCCGACTCGCTCGTGCGCGTGCCCTCGTCGGTCCGCGCGGGCGTCGTCGTCCTCGTCGGTCTCGGGTCGACAGAGCCCGACGACGCGGGCCTGCGCTCGGCGGCGGGCGCGGCCGTCCGTCTGCTGGCGGGATCCGCCTCCGTCGCCCTCGCACTTCCTGCCGGATCGGACGGCACTCTGGGCGCTGTCGCGGAGGGGGCTGCGCTCGGGTCGTACGCCTTCACCGCTTTCCGGAGAAGTACCGCGTCGGGCGTGAAGTCCCCTGTAGAGCACGTCGTCCTCCTCGGCGCCGGCGACTCCGCCGACAGTGCGGTACTCGACCGGGCGCTCGTGCTCGGCCGTGCGGTGTCGGCGGTCAAGGATCTGGTCAACACTCCCCCGTCGCACCTCTACCCCCAGACCCTGGCCGAGGCCGTGCAGGACGGCGTCGAGGGCCTGCCCCTCGAGGTCACGGTCTGGGACGAGAAGGCACTCGCGGAGGAGGGTTTCGGCGGCATCCTCGGCGTCGGCAGCGGCTCCTCGCGCCCACCCCGCCTGGTGAAGATCGCGTATACGCCCGAGGGCGCGACCACGCACCTCGCCCTCGTCGGCAAGGGCATCACCTTCGACAGCGGCGGACTCTCGCTCAAGCCGCCCACCTCGATGATCGGGATGAAGACCGATATGGCCGGTGCGGCGACGGTGTACGCCGTGGTCCGCGCGATCGCCGAGCTGAACCTGCCGTTGCGGGCGACCGCCTGGCTCTGCGTTGCGGAGAACCTGCCCTCGGGCACAGCGATCCGCCCGGACGACGTGCTCACCGTGCGCGGCGGGACCACTGTCGAGGTGCTCAACACCGATGCCGAGGGCCGGCTGGTGCTGGCCGACGGCCTTGTCGCCGCGAGCGAGGAGCAGCCTGACGCGATCGTCGACGTCGCGACGCTGACGGGAGCCTCCGTGGTCGCCCTCGGCAATCGCACCGTGGGCACTCTCGGCGACGACGCGCTCGTCGCGCGCGTCCTCGACGCTGCGCGCACCGCGGGAGAGACGTTCTGGCACATGCCGCTCCCGGCCGAGCTGCGTCCGCTGCTCAACTCCGACGTCGCCGACATCGCGAACGTCAAGCCGGGCAACACGGCCGGGGGGATGCTCGTGGCCGGTCACTTCCTCCGCGAGTTCGTCGGCACGCGCGGCGAGGGCGACGAGGCGACCGTGATCCCCTGGGCACACCTCGACATCGCCGGCCCGTCGAGCAACGGCGGCAGCGGCTACGGCTTCACCGGCGCCGGGGCGACCGGCGTCTCGGTCCGGGCGCTGATCGTTCTGGCCGAGCGCTTCGCGAGCGCGTAGTAGGGTCGACGGGGCGGGAGATTCCGCCTCGTCCCCCTCTCTCACCGCCCGGATGCTCCCTGTCGGAGCCGCTCGGCGAGGCAGCGGGACCGCATGTCGCGAGGGAGTCACTGGGTGTCGGAAGAGCGCTACGACCTGGTCGTGCTCGGAGGTGGCAGCGGCGGGTACGCGGCGGCCCTGCGGGCGACACAGCTCGGGATGAGCGTTGCGCTCGTCGAGCGCGACAAGCTCGGCGGAACGTGTCTGCATCGCGGATGCGTACCGACCAAGGCTCTCCTGCACGCCGCTGAGCTCGCTGACGGCGCCCGCGACGGCGAGAAGTACGGCGTGCTCTCGAGCCTCGCGGGCATCGATATGGCCGGCGTCACCCGCTATCGCGAGGGCGTCGTAGCGGGCAAGCACAAAGGACTCCAGAGCCTCGTCTCGTCCCGCGGGATCACCGTCGTCACCGGTGAGGGTCGGCTGACCGCACCCGGAACGGTGACGGTGGGCGAGCATGTGCTGCACGGTTCCGCGGTCGTGCTGGCGACCGGGTCCGCCTCCCGCACCCTCCCAGGGGTGGAGATCGGCGGGCGCGTGATCACGAGCGACCAGGCCCTCGAGCTCGACCACGTCCCGTCGCGGGTCGTGGTGCTGGGCGGAGGAGTGATCGGAGTCGAGTTCGCGAGTGTCTGGCGCTCCTTCGGAGCCGAGGTCACCATCGTCGAGGCGTTGCCGCACCTGGTGCCGAACGAGGACGAGAGCGTGAGCAAGCAGCTCGAACGCGCCTTCCGTCGTCGGGGCATCGCCTTCCAGCTCGGCTCGCGTGTCGCGTCGGTCGCCCAGGACGAGAGCGGTGTCTCGGTGTCGCTCGAGAGTGGCGCCTCGGTCGAGGGCGAGCTGCTGCTCGTCGCCGTGGGGCGTGGTCCCGTGACCGCGGGCATCGGTCTCGAAGAGGTCGGCGTCGCCGTCGATCGCGGTTACGTGCTGACGACGGAGCGGCTCCGGACCTCCGTGCCCGGCGTCTACGCGGTAGGCGACATCGTGCCGGGCCTCCAGCTTGCGCACCGGAGCTTCCAGCAGGGCATCTTCGTCGCCGAGGAGATCGCCGGGCTCTCCCCGCAGGTCGTCTCGGACATCAACGTCCCGAAGGTGACTTACAGCGACCCGGAGGTGGCGTCGGTCGGGCTCAGCGAGGCCCGCGCTGTCGCCGAGTACGGGGCCGAGCGTGTCGCCACGTACGACTACGGGCTCGGTGGCAATGCCCGCAGCACGATCATCGGCACCACCGGATCCGTCAAGGTCGTCCGCGTCGTGGGCGGTCCCGTCGTCGGTGTGCACATGGTCGGCGCCAGGGTCGGCGAGCTGATCGGCGAAGCGCAGCTCATCGTGAACTGGGAGGCGCATCCCGAGGACGTCGCCCCCCTCGTGCACGCGCACCCCACCCAGAACGAGGCGCTCGGCGAGGCGCACCTCGCTCTTGCCGGGAAGCCGTTGCACGGACTCTAGAACCACTGCGGTGCGGCGACCCGCCGCTTCCGCATCAGTAAGCTGGACATCGAAACACAAGCGTCTTAAGGAGACAGGCTCATGAGCGAATCCGTCAGCCTCCCGGCACTCGGAGAGAGTGTCACGGAAGGAACGGTCACCCGCTGGCTGAAGAACGTCGGGGATCGCGTCGAGGTCGACGAGCCCCTGCTCGAGGTGTCGACCGACAAGGTCGACACCGAGATCCCTTCGCCCGTCGCCGGTGTCATCGAGGAGATCCTCGTCCAGGAGGACGAGACCGTCGAGGTCGGCGCCGAGCTGGTTCGCATCGGTGACGGCTCTGGAGCCGCGTCGGCGTCCGAGCCCGAGGCTCCCGCCGAGGAGGCCCCTGAGGTCCAGGCCGCCGAGACCGAGCCCACGGAAGAGGCGACTGCGTCGGTCGACGCCGAGAGTGACACCGAGGCTCCCGCCCCGGCCGAGCCCGAACCCGCCCCGGCCGCCGAGAAGCCCGCCGCCCCCGAGGCTGCTGCTCCGGCTCCGTCGATTCCCGTCGCATCGACTCCGGCTCCGTCGGCTCCCGCCCCGGCCGCCGCCGCTCCCGCCTCGTCCCCGGAGGCCACCGACTCCAACCCCGGATACGTCACCCCGCTCGTGCGCAAGCTCGCCGGCGAGAACGGCATCGACCTCTCGACCCTGACGGGCACCGGAGTCGGTGGCCGCATCCGTAAGCAGGATGTCCTCGACGCCGTCGAAGCCGCGAAGTCGGCTCCCGCCGCCCCCGTGTCTGCCCCCGCGGCCGCTGCCGCCAAGGCAGCCCGCACCCCGCTCGAGACCTCGCCCCTCCGCGGCACGACGCAGCCGATGTCGCGTCTGCGCAAGGTGCTCGCGCAGCGAGCGGTCGAGTCGATGCAGACCAGCGCTCAGCTCACCTCGGTGATCGAGGTCGACGTCACCGCCGTCGCCCGCTTCCGTGACGCCGTCAAGAAGAGCTTCCAGGAGAAGACGGGCGCCAAACTGTCCTTCCTGCCCTTCTTCGCGCTCGCGGCCGCCGAGGCCCTGAAGGCCTACCCCGTGATCAACTCGACCCTCGACGGAGAGTCGATCGTCTACCCCGATCACGAGAACATCAGCATCGCTGTCGACACCGAGCGCGGGTTGCTGACCCCGGTCCTCAAGAACGCCTCCGAGCTCACGCTCGCGCAGATCGCCACCACGATCGGCGACCTCGCGGAGCGCACCCGCAACAACAAGCTCAAGCCCGACGAGCTGGCCGGTGGCACGTTCACCCTGACCAACACGGGGTCGCGTGGAGCTCTGTTCGACACTCCCGTGGTGTTCCTGCCGCAGACGGCCATCCTCGGCACAGGCATCGTCACCAAGAAGCCCGCCGTCGTTCAGGTCGACGGAGCAGACGCCATCGCGATCCGCTCCACCGTCTACCTCGCTCTCTCGTACGACCACCGCACAGTCGACGGCGCCGACGCAGCCCGTTTCCTGGTCGCGATCAAGGAGCGCCTGGAGGAGGGCTCGTTCGAGAACGACCTCGGCGTTTGAGACGCTCACGCTGAGGCGGCCCGTCACGGGGTCTCTCCGACGTAGACGTCACGGATGAGCCAGCCGGCCTCCGTCCTGATCATCAGGACGGAGGCCGCTGTCGTCTCCGGAGAAGTCCCGAGGTCGACAACGGCCGAGGCGCCCTGCACCAGGACCTCCGAGACGCTCGCCCCCACCGGCAGTGCTGTCGCGAGACCTTCCCGGGAGCCGTGCAACGGCGAGTCGTCGAGTGTCAGGGCCTGGGCGCAGAGGATGTCGGAGCAGCTCATTGCCGCCGTCACCAACAGGCTCGCGGCCTCCTCCGCGGGGAGATCGGACGATGGCCCGTGACCAGCTCCGACGCCGGGGGCGGAGGGAGCACCCCCGGTTGGCGCCGCGGGCGTGCTCGCCGGCCGAGCGGGGTGCGCCGCCGCCACACCGACGGTGGAGGGTACGGTCGGCACGGGGTCCCGGCCGTTCGCACCGCCCGACGGAGGAGTGCCCATCGCACCCGCGAGAACGGCTCCGATCACGATCGCCGAACCCGCCGCCACCGGCCCTCGTCGGCGACGGAGGATCGCGCCGAGCCGCGCGATCCCGTCGTCGAACGGATGCGCACGGCGGTGGCGCGCCTGCTGCGGAGCGGGATCGGCCACCGTTCGCACGCCGGCACGCGGTCGCTTCGGCCCTTCGATCTCTCGAACCGCTGCTCCCAGCCCCTCCGGCTCGGCGAGCCCGTATAGCCGTCCCTCGAGCGCGAGGGAATCCCGCTGCTCGGTGAGAAGCGCGACCGGGAGCTCCGAGCAGTGCTCGCCGACCCGCGCGACCAGCCCCCGGAGCGCCGTCCGGGCCTCCCCTGCCGAGCCGACCGCCGGTGTCGTGAGCAGCAGTACGGGTCGCCCGTCCGCCGTCAATCCCACATCCGCCGCCGTGGGCGCGAGATGAACACCGCGGGCGCCTGCGGAACGGACGGCGCCCACGATCGGCGCGAGAAGCGTGACCGCGGCTCCCAGGCGCAGATGCCGGGCCGGATCGAGCAGATGGTCGGCCGTCGCAACGGTCGGCGGTGCGGCGAGCAGGATGCGCCGCCCCCGCGATGCGACGAGGCGGACGAACGACTCGCGGTGCCTGTGCGCGGGCAGCGAGCCCATCGGCGAGCTCCGGACTGCTTCCGCGGCGAGCCGACTGAGGCATCGGGCGGAAAGAGTGACCGCATCGTCGTCGACGACGACGTGTCCGAGCGGCGTGCGCTCTCTCACGCGGCAGCCGCCGACCCGCTGCCCGCCACGCCCGCTTCTCGATCTCATGGGGCGATCGTGGCGTCTGGGGATGCTGCGCGGGTCCTGCGCAGGAGGATCGGTGGACGCACGGCCGGACTCTTTGCCTGTGAAGGAGCGCGATACTCCGTGCAGGTCCGTCGCCGGGCCCACGCTCGGTATCCTTGACGGCATGGCACGCAGCACGGAACCGTCGACGAAGGCGGTCAAGGAACCCGGACGTCTCAAGCAGATGTGGCAGGTGTTCCAGATGACCCGCCGCTACGACAGCAGTGCCGTCTGGATCATCCTGCTCGCGCTCCTGCTGCCGATCCTCCTCGGCGTGCTGCTCGGGGTGCTCCTGGGCAACGGCAACGGCTTCGTCATCGCGCTCTGGATCCTGGTCGGAGTGATGGCGGGTCTTGTCACGGGTCTGGCGGTCCTCTCCCGACGCGCCGAGCGCGCTGCCTACGGCCAGATCGCGGGGCAGCCCGGAGCGGTCGGCGCCGTGTTGCGCAGCGGCCTCCGCGGCACGTGGACGGGTGGCGAGATGCCCGTCGCGGTGAACGGAAAGACCCAGGACGCCGTCTACCGTGCTGTCGGTCGCGGGGGCGTCGTGCTGATCTCCGAGGGCCCTGCTGGGCGTACCAAGCGGATGCTCGAGGACGAGCGCCGCAAGATCTCCCGCATCCTGCCGAACGTGCCCGTCACCTTCGTGAACGTCGGCCCGGATGCGGACGCCGTTCCGCTCCACCGTGTGCCGCGCGAGCTCGCCAGGACCAAGAAGGTCCTCACCAAGGCCGAGGTGCTCGCCGTCAAGAACCGCCTCGCCTCCCTGAACACGTCGCTGCCGATCCCGAAGGGCGTCGATCCGTTCAAGGTGCGGCCGCAGCGTTCGCGCTGACGCTCAGCGCAACGGGCCCGTCGGGACCACTCCCGTCGGCCCGTCCGGTACGTGCTGGTCGATCGTCAGTAGCGCACGAGCACGGTGCCCGCGACCTTGTCGTGGAAGCCGCGCTGATCGGAGTCCCAGACGAGGGCGGGTACCAGCACGGCCAGCAGCACGGCGCGCACGAGCGGACGCCAGGCGCCGACCCAGCCGCCGCCGAGGCGGACGACCCGCATGCCGAGGGCGCGGTGGCCGATACTGCCTCCGATGGTGGGGATGAAGACGGCCTGGAGGAGGACGAAGATCACGAGGCTCGCCCAGCGGTCGTAGTCGAAGAACGCCAGTGAGGTCAGGGCGGCGACCGCCAGATCGACAGTCAGGGCCGCGATCCGGCGCCCGGGGCGGCCGACGGAGAGGCGACCCTCGCGGGGCAGGCCCAGGCGCTCCCCCGGGTATCCGCTCGGCGCGGCATCGGCGAAGGTCCTGCGGTCGGCTGCTGGCATCCCCTGATCCTATCCGGGCGGCACCGGTCCGACATCGGGTCCCGAGCCCGGGCCCAGGCGCACCGCGTAACATGCCGGAAACAACAGGGACACGGCGGGGAAACCCCTCGTCACTACCCTGAAACGGCTGCGCTCTGCAGCCACCCGTTACGCCATTGGAGACCTTTGCATGTTTAAAGATTCTTCCGAGGTGCTCACGTTCATCAAGGACACGGACGTCAAGTTCCTCGACATCCGGTTCACCGATCTCCCCGGTGTCCAGCAGCACTTCAACATCCCCGCCTCGACTGTCGACGAGGAGTTCTTCTCCGTCGGCCAGCTCTTCGACGGGTCCTCGATCCGCGGATTCGCGAACATCCACGAATCGGACATGCAGCTGATCCCTGACGTGACGACCGCCTACGTGGACCCGTTCCGCGTCGAGCGCACTCTGATCCTCGTCTTCGACATCTACAACCCGCGCAACGGCGAGATCTACTCGAAGGACCCGCGTCAGGTCGCCAAGAAGGCCGAGAAGTACCTCGCCTCGACCGGCATCGCCGACACAGCGTTCTTCGCCCCCGAGGCCGAGTTCTACATCTTCGACGACGTCCGCTACGAGATCACGCAGAACTCGGCCTTCCACTCCGTCGACTCGGTGGAGGGCGCCTGGAACTCGGGACGCGTCGAGGAGGGTGGCAACCTCGGCAACAAGACCCCGTACAAGGGCGGCTACTTCCCCGTCAGCCCGGTCGACAAGCAGGCCGACCTGCGTGACGACATCTGCCTCAAGCTGATCGACGCCGGCCTCATCCTCGAGCGCTCGCACCACGAGGTGGGCACCGGAGGTCAGGCCGAGATCAACTACCGCTTCGACACGATGGTCCACGCGGCCGACGACATCCTGAAGTTCAAGTACATCGTGAAGAACACGGCTGAGCAGTGGGGCAAGACCGCCACGTTCATGCCCAAGCCGCTCTTCGGAGACAACGGCTCGGGCATGCACACCCACCAGTCGCTGTGGAACGACGGAACGCCGCTCTTCTACGACGAGAACGGTTACGGCGGCCTGTCGGACATCGCGCGGTGGTACATCGGAGGCCTGCTCAAGCACGCCCCCGCAGTGCTCGCGTTCACCAACCCGACGGTGAACTCCTACCACCGTCTGATCCCGGGCTTCGAGGCGCCGGTCAACCTCGTGTACTCGGCCGGCAACCGCTCCGCGTCGATCCGCATCCCGATCACCGGCACGAACCCGAAGGCCAAGCGCATCGAGTTCCGAGCGCCCGACGCGTCGGGTAACCCGTACCTCGCCTTCGCCGCTCAGCTGATGGCCGGCCTCGACGGCATCAAGAACCGCATCGAGCCCCACGAGCCGGTCGACAAGGACCTCTACGAGCTCCCCCCCGAGGAGGCGAAGCTCATCCCACAGGTCCCCGCGACCCTCGGCGAGGCGCTCGACGCCCTCGAGGCCGATCACGACTTCCTGCTCCAGGGCGGCGTGTTCACACAGGAGCTGATCGACACCTGGATCGAGTACAAGCGCGAGAAGGAGATCAAGCCGCTCGCGCAGCGCCCGCACCCGTTCGAGTTCGAGCTGTACTACGGCGTCTGATCCCTCTGCAACGACTGCAGGGCCGTCCCTCCTCGGAGGGGCGGCCCTGCAGTCGCTTTCCGGACAAGGACGAGGCGCATGAGGGGCTACTCCCCGTCGGCAGGCCCGTAGAAGAGCCGCTCGAAGACGGAGCGGGAGCGGCGGGTCACGCCGAGATAGTCGTCCTCGAGAGCCGTCGCCGAGTCGGCCGGGTACTCGAGCAGGCGGGCGAGTCCGTCGAGCTGGCGGCGGTCGGTTGGGAGCACGTCACTCGTGCGGTTCGACCACAGTGTGGTGCCCGAGCGGACACGGGAGGCGAGCAGCCAGGCCGCGCGGAGCCGTTCCGCGTCGTTCGCGTCGACGAGTCCCGCACTCTCGGCGACCGCGAGAGCGGTGAGCGTCGACGTCGTGCGCAGCTCGGGCGTGGTCCGGGCGTGCTGCAACTGGAACAGTTGGACCAGCCACTCCACGTCACTGAGGGAGCCTCGGCCGAGCTTGAGATGGCGCCGAGGGTCGGCGCCCTGGGGCAGCCGCTCGCTCTCGACGCGGGCTTTGATCCGTTTGACCTCACGGATGTCGCGATCCGAGATCGACGCCGGATACCGCACGCTGTCGGCGAGCGCCTCGAAGTCGGCGATGAGGGATCGGTCGCCGGCCACTCCTCTGGCACGCAGCAGCGCCTGCGCCTCCCAGGTCAGGGACCAGCGGGCGTAATAGGCGCGGTAGGAGTCGAGTGAGCGCACGAGCGGCCCGTTCTTCCCCTCGGGACGCAGATCTGCGTCGAGATCGAGAGGGAGGCGGGAGTCCTCGGTCAGGCGGACCAGCTCGCCGACGAGGAACTGCGCGTAGAGCTGCGCCTGGTGGGGCTCCGCAGTGCCGGGCCGCTGCACGTACATCACGTCCGCGTCGGAGCCGAAGCCCAGCTCGGCGCCGCCGTAGCGGCCCATGCCGATGATCGCGAACTCCAGGTCGGCACCCGGTCGGGTCGCGCTCGCGCGGCGGACGGCCGAGAGCACCCCGTTCAGGAGCGCCGTGATGATGTCGGTCAGGCTGGTGGCGATCTCCTCGATCGTCGTGATCCCGAGGACACCGCCGATCGCGGTCCGCAGCACTTCGCGTCGCCGCATCGACCGCAACACCGAGGCCACGGCGTCGGGAGTGTCGTGACGGCCGAGCACCGCCCTCACCTCCTCGCCGAGCTGCGCCGCGGTGCGGGGGCGGAGGGCTTCGTCGTCCTCGAGCCACGCGGCCGACTCGGGGATTCGGTCGAGCAGCTCGCCGACGAAACGCGACCCCGAGAGCACTGTGGTCAGCCGCTTGGCGGCGCCCGAGGAGTCGCGCAGCATCCGCAGGAACCACGGCGTCCCGCCGAGCGAGTCGCTCAGCCGGCGGAAGGCGAGGAGGCCGTAGTCGGGGTCTGCGCCGTCCGCGAACCACTGCAGCATCACCGGGACCAGGTGGCGCTGGATGCTGGCGCGGCGCGAGACTCCGGAGGTCATCGCCGCGATGTGGCCGAGGGCACCGCGGGAGTCGACGAAGCCGATGGCGGCGAGGCGTGCCTCCGCCTGGCCCGCCGAGAGCTCGGCCCCGCCGTCGGAGAGGGCGGCGACGGCCGAGAGCAACGGCCGGTAGAAGAGCCGCTCGTGCAGGCCGCGGACCCGGTGCTTGATACCGTTCCAGACGGTGAGGAGTTCCTCGGCCGTCCGCGCGAGGCCGCTCGATCGAGCGAGAGTGCGCAGCTCATGCTCGTCCCGCGGCATCAAGTGGGTGCGGCGCAGACGCCTCAGCTGGAGGCGGTGCTCGAGAAGCCGCAGCGCGCGGTAGTCCTGAGAGAACTCCTCAGCCGCTGACCGGCTGATGTACCCGCCATCAGCGAGTGCACCGAGGGCGAGGAGCGTCCCGGGCATCCGGATCTCGTCGTCGTTCTGCCCGTGCACCAGCTGCAGCAGCTGCACCGTGAACTCGATGTCGCGCAGACCGCCCGGTCCGAGCTTGAGCTGGTAGTGCACGTCGTTCTGCGGGATGTTCTCGGTGACCCGCTCGCGCATGCGCTGCACGGACTCGACGAAGTTCTCGCGGGACGCACTCGACCACACCTTCGGTGCGACGGCATCGACGTAGGCGCGGCCGAGCTGCTGATCGCCGGCGAGCGGGCGTGCTTTGAGCAGCGCCTGGAATTCCCAGCTCTTGGCCCAGCGCTCGTAGTAGGTCACATGCGACTCGAGCGTCCGCACGAGAGCTCCCTGCTTGCCCTCGGGTCGCAGATTCGGGTCCACCTCCCACAGCTCGGGCTCCAGAGCCAGCGCGGACGTGCCGCGCATGAGCAGGACGGCGAGGCGCGTGGCGATGTCGATAGCCCGCGCGTTCGAGAGACCGCGATCGGCATCCCCCTCCGCGACGAAGATCACATCGACGTCGCTCACGTAGTTCAGCTCGGAGGCGCCGGCCTTTCCCATGCCGATCACGGCGAAGCGGGTCGCGGCCACCTCGTCGCGACCGAAGCGGCCGGGACCTGTGCCCTCGACGAGCTCGGTGCGAGCGACGGCAAGCGACGCTTCGAGTGCTGCTCCCGCGAGGTCGGCCAGGGCACGGGTGACCCGGTCGATCGCCGCCACCGGGTCGGCCTGGCCAAGGTCGTGCACCACTATCCGCGTCAACAGGCGCCGGTAGAGCACGCGCAGCGCGGTCCAGCCCTCCTCCTCCGGCAGAGTCGAGAAGCCGTCGACGGAGCCGACCGATTCGAGCATCTCCCTCGTCATCTCGACCCGCCCCGGCAGGACCGGCACCGAGTGGAGCAGGCTTCCGAGCTCGTCGGGCCGCCGCTGCAGGAAGTCGGCCAGACCGGAGGAGGCTCCGACGACCAGGAGGAGACGCGTCAAGGCCTCGTCGTCGGCGAGCACCGCATCCATCCGGTCGCGATGCCGTCGCAGCAGATCGACCAGTGCACCGAGGGCAGCATCCGGATCGGCGACCCCGGCGAAGGCAGGCAGCACCGATTCGAGCCCGCGCCCCGCCAGCTCCTCGGCCTCGTCCAGACGAACCCCTGCCTCACCCAGCGCGGCGAAGCCGAGGCGCGCGATGTCGCGGAGGGACCGTTCACGCGTCATGGGCGAGCGATCAGAGCATCTCGAGGTTGCTGCGCAGCTCGTACGGCGTGACTTGTGCGCGGTACTCGGCCCAGTCCTTCCGCTTGTTGAGCAGGACGAAGTTGAAAACCTGCTCGCCCAGCGTCTCGGCGACCAGCTCCGACTCCTCCATCAGCGAGATGGCCCGGTCGAGGCTGGGCGGCAGAGCCCCGTAGCCGAGTGCTCGACGCTCCGCGTCCGACAGCGCCCAGACGTTGTCCTCCGCCTCCGCCGGGAGCTCATAGCCCTCCTCGATGCCTTTCAATCCGGCGGCCAGGAGCAGCGAGTAGGCGAGGTAGGGGTTCGCGGCCGAGTCGAGGGCTCGGTACTCGATTCGAGAGGACTGCCCCTTGTTGGGCTTATAGAGCGGCACGCGGACCAGAGCGGAGCGGTTGTTGTGACCCCACGAGACGTAGCTCGGGGCTTCGTCGCCACCCCACAGGCGCTTGTAGGAGTTCACGAACTGGTTCGTGACCGCCGTGATCTCGGGAGCGTGCTTCAGCAGGCCGGCGATGAACTGTCGTCCGAGCTTCGAGAGCTGGTACTGCGCGCCCTGCTCGTAGAAGACGTTCACATCGCCCTCGAAGAGCGACAGGTGGGTGTGCATGCCGGAGCCCGGGTGGCCGGAGAGCGGCTTGGGCATGAAGGTGGCGTACACGCCCTGCTCGATCGCCACCTCCTTGATGACGGTGCGGAAGGTCATGATGTTGTCGGCCGTCGTCAGAGCGTCCGCGTAGCGGAGGTCGATCTCGTTCTGGCCGGGACCCGCCTCGTGGTGGCTGAACTCCACCGAGATGCCGAGGTCCTCCAGCATCCGCACGGAGCGGCGGCGGAAGTCGTGCGCCGTTCCCCCCGGGACGTTGTCGAAGTACCCCGCGGAGTCGACGGGCTCGGGGCCCTCGGTGCCGAATGTCGAGGACTTCAGGAGGTAGAACTCGATCTCGGGGTGCGTGTAGAAGGTGAAGCCGCGCTCCGCCGCCTTCGCTAGCGTCCGCTTGAGAACGTTGCGCGGGTCGGCGACGGCGGGCTGGCCGTCCGGCGTGGTGATGTCGCAGAACATCCGCGCCGTCGGATCGATCTCGCCCCGCCACGGCAGGATCTGGAACGTCGACGGGTCGGGGTGCGCGAGGACGTCGGCCTCGAACGACCGGGTCAGCCCCTCGATGGCCGAGCCGTCGAATCCCAGCCCCTCGGCGAACGCGCCCTCCACCTCGGCCGGCGCGATGGCGACCGACTTCAGCGTGCCGACGACGTCGGTGAACCAGAGGCGAACGAATTTGATCCCTCGCTCTTCAATGGTGCGAAGAACGAAGTCCCGTTGCTTGTCCATCCAGACCCCTTCTGTTTCGCCCCTCAGGCTACTGCCTCCGAACGACGCCCGCGGGGCCCCGCGGGCGCGCCGCTAGGATGGCCGCCATGTCAGCGCAGCCCGTCAAACGCGTTCGAACGCGCCACTTCCAGAACGCGAAGGACTCGGGTGTCCGCATCACGGGTCTGACCAGCTACGACCAGGCGACCGCGAAGATCTTCGACGAGGCGGGCATCGACTTCCTCCTGGTGGGAGACTCCGCGGGCAACACGGTGCTCGGCTACGACACGACCCTCCCGGTCACGGTCGACGAGCTGATCCCGTTGGCGCGCGCGGTCGCGGGCGCAGTCGAGCGAGCCTTCGTCGTCGCCGACATGCCGTTCGGCTCTTACGAGTCCGGACCTGACGACGCCCTGCACACAGCGTTCCGCTTCATGAAGGAGACGCACGCACACGCCGTGAAGCTCGAGGGGGGCGTCCGCTCCTCCGAGCAGATCCGCCGCATCGTCGAGGCGGGCATCCCGGTCATGGCCCACATCGGATTCACTCCCCAGAGCGAGCACGGCCTCGGCGGGCATATGGTGCAGGGCCGCGGCGACGGGCTCGATCAGCTCCTCGCCGACGCCCGCGCGGTCCAGGAAGCGGGCGCCTTCGCCGTCGTCCTCGAGATGGTTCCCACCGACGCCGCGCGCCAGGTGACCGAGGAGCTCCGCATTCCGACGATCGGAGTGGGCGCCGGGCCGCACGTGGACGGCCAGCTGCTGGTCTGGACCGACTTCGCCGGCTTCACGACCGGACGCATCCCGCGCTTCGTGAAGCAGTACGCCGACTTGCGCGGCGTGCTGACGGAGGCGGTCACCGCGTACCGCGACGACGTCGAGTCCGGCGCGTACCCCGGCGCGGAGCACAGCTACGAGTAGCGGCTAGCGATCCTCCGCCGCGTCCTCCTCGGCCCACGCTCGACTGTTCTCGTGCAGCCGCTCGAGAGCGTGCTCCGCCTCCTGACGGGAGGAGAAGGGGCCCACACGATCGACGGAGGGGGACACGAAGCCCTGCTCCACCGAGCCGGTCGTGAGGTTGTACCACCAGGAGTTCGCGTCGCCGTCAGCCATGCGGCGATCCTACGCCGGGGCCTTCCACCGAGCCGGACTCCCTCGCCTTCGCTAGCATGACCGGTATGACTTCTGCTACGACCGCCATCGGGATCGACATCGGGGGAACGGGCATCAAGGGGGCGTCGGTCGACCTGGCGGGAGGGTCGCTGCTGAGCGACAGGATGAAGCTCGCCACCCCCGAGGGCGGGCGTCCGAAGGACATCGTCGCGACGGTGCAGCAGATCCTCGACAAGATCCCCGGCCTGCCGTCCAACACCCCCGTCGGGATCTGCTTCCCCGCCGCCGTCGTGCACGGTCGCACGATGTCCGCGGCGAACGTCTCGGAGGAGTGGATCGGCCTCGAGGCCGAGAAGATGTTCGAGGACGCGATCGGGCGTGACATCTTCTTCGTGAACGACGCCGATGCCGCAGGGTACGCGGAGTCGCGCTTCGGCGCTGCGAAGGACAAGAGCGGTCTGGTCATCATGACCACCCTCGGCACCGGCATCGGCACCGCTCAGATCTACGACGGCGTGCTGATCCCGAACGCGGAGCTCGGGCACCTGGAGATCCACGGCGGCGACTACGAGAAGAAGGCCTCGTTCGCCGCCAAGGAGCGCGACGACCTCGACTACAAGCACTGGGCGAAGCGTCTCCAGCGCTACTACTCCCATCTCGAGGCACTGCTGTGGCCCGACCTGTTCATCGTCGGCGGCGGCATCTCGAAGCACCACGAGGAGTTCCTGCCCCTGCTCGATCTGCGCACCCCCATCGTGCCCGCCGCACTGCGCAACAACGCGGGCATCCTGGGCGCCGCAGCGCTCGCAGGCCAGCACTAGAGCCTTCGCAGAGCCGGTGCTCCTCGTGGCACCGTTGCTGGGCAGCGCAGCCATCGATACTCGAGAGGCCCCGCCGCGGCGAGGCCTCTCGAGGCGAAAGGGTCGGCTGATACGCCGGGTTCTGTTGACGCCGCGCCTCTCGGCGGGCGCTGGACGGCCATCTCTCTCGGAGTCACGTCGCCGTGACCCTCCAGCGGTCTACCCGAGGACCCGACGAGCAGCCGCATCGTCCTCTGTCTGACCTTGCTCCGGGCGAGGTTTACCGAGCGAACCGGATCACTCCGGCCCCTGGTGGTCTCTTACACCACCGTTTCACCCTTACCGCGTGCCTGAGCCCGCGGCGGTCTGTTCTCTGTGGCACTGTCTCGCGGGTCGCCCCGGGTGGGTGTTACCCACCGCCCTGCTCTGCGGAGCCCGGACGTTCCTCGGCACCTGAGCTCTCGCTCGGGTGACGCGACCGTCTTGCCGGCCCATTCGCCCGACCAGTGTACGGCTCAGACGAGGGTGGACTCCTCGCCGCGCACCAGGATGCAGCCGCTGTCCGGGCAGAGGACCACGTCGTCGGGGGCGGAGGCGCGGATCCAGGAGAGGTCGGACTCGGTGAGCGCGACCCCGCTGCCCTCCGAGACCTTTCCTCGCAAGAGGGCGGCACCGACGCCGTAACGGGCGCGCTGCTTCTCGTAGAGCTCGACGAGGTCCTCGGGGAGACTCTCCACGAGATCGGCGCGGTCGCGGGCGAGCGCCTCCTGCTTGTCGTGCAGCTTCGCAGCCTGAGCGTCCCGCTCCTCGGCGAGGGTCTTCGCCGACGCCACGACATCATCGCGCTCGGCCTGCGCAGCGGCGACCTCGGCGTCGAGCCCTTCGATGCGCTCCATCAGGGTCAGCTCGATCTCCTCGAGGTCGCCGCGGCGCTTCGTGAGCGACGTGATCTCGCTCTCCAGCGCCGCGATGTCCTTGGCGGAGGACGCCGTCTGCAGGCGGTCCTGATCGCGCTTCAGCCGGTTCTCGACGATGGCGACGTCGGACTCGATGCGTCCGAGTTCTGTGCGCACGTCCTCCAGGCGTCCCGTGCGCTCCGCGAGCGCACGGCGGGTCTCGTTGTCGCGGACCTGCATCGCCTGGATCTTCGCGATCTGCGGGAGCGTCGCGAGGGCGTGGCGCAGCTGCGCACCTCTCGTGTCCAGACTCGCCAGAGTCAGGAGTTCGCGCTGGTCTGCGGGGCTGGCTTTCACGTGGCGGTCCTCGTTCCCGGCACACAGGGTGGGCGTGCCGCCACCATTCTCCCGTGCCTGTGGCGGCTCAGTGCACGATCGCGAAATCCCAGGGGTCGGTGCGGGTCTCGCTGACCTCGACTGCGACGGTCGGGAGGGCTTCGCGCAGCGCGGCAGCAGCCACGTCGAGCCACAACCACTCGCTCGCCCAGTGCGAGACGTCGATGAGAGCGGGCCCGGTGCCGTGCAGGGCCTTCTCCCGCGCCTCCGAGGCCGGATGGTGACGGAGGTCGGCGGTGATGTAGACATCGCTCGTGCGGACCGCTGCAGCGTCCAGGAGTGAGTCGCCCGCGCCTCCGCAGAGGGAGACGCGGCGCACCGGAGTCTCGTACCCGCCAGCGGCGCGCACTCCCCCGGCCGTGGCCGGCAACAGCTCGGCAACGGCGGCGGCCAAGCGGCCCAGCGTGACCTCCTCGGGCAGATCCCCGACCCGGCCGAGTCCGATCGACGGCTCCGCGCCCGGGACGAGCGGAGTAGTGCCGGTCAGGCCGAGCCGGGTCGCGATCACATCGGAGACGCCGTCGGTCACGATGTCGGCGTTCGTGTGCGCCGAGACCAGGGCGCAGCCTCCGCGGATCAGCTCGGCGAGCAAGCGGCCCTTGTAGCCGTCCTCGGCGATGGACGTCACGCCGCGCAGCAGCAGCGGGTGGTGCGCGACGAGGAGCTGGAAGCCGCCGTCCACCGCCTCTGAGACGGTGTCGGCGACGACATCGACGGTCAACAGGATGCGCTCGACCGAGGAGTCGGGGTCGCCGGTGACGAGACCCGGCGTGTCCCAGCTCTCTGCGGCCGCCTCCGGCCAGAGTCGGTCGATGACAGCGTGGACGTCGCGCAGCAGGGGCATGGTCCCAGGGTAGGGGTGGCCGCTCCTCCGCTGTGCGCGAGCGCGCGAGCCATAGTGGTGGGGGAACGACGAAGGTCCGCACTCCCTGGGAAGTGCGGACCTCTTCGGTGGATCCGAGGGGATTCGAACCCCTGACCCCCTGCATGCCATGCAGGTGCGCTACCAGCTGCGCCACGGACCCTAGCGTGCTTCTCCGCCTTGCGACTTGAGGCCCCGACCGGCGGAAGCAACTCGAACAAACTACAACACAAACTCTGTGATGCGAAATCGAGCCCAGCCGCCGGGCGTGTTCGTCAGGAGGACGGCGCGGACGAGTCGGCGACGACCGGCTGGTCGATCGTGAAGGGCACGGTCGGGCAGTCCTTCCAGAGGCGCTCGAGCGAGTAGTACATGCGGTCCTCTTCGTGGAAGACGTGCACGACCAGGTCGCCGAAGTCCAGCAGGATCCAGCGACCCTCCGCCCGGCCCTCGCGACGCAGGAGCTTCGCTCCGGCGTCGTTGAGGCGGTCCTCCACCTCGTTCGCGATGGCGACCACGTTGCGCTCGGAGCGCCCCGTGGCCAGGAGGAAGATGTCGACCAGCGGCAGCGGACCCGAGACGTCGAGTGCGACCAGATCCTCTCCGCCCTTGGAATCGGCAGCAGTGGCCGCGAGCTGGAGCAGTGCGCGGGCGGAATCGGTCGCAGTCATGAAGCCTTCAGTGTCGGTGGTGGAGATCAGAAGATGTTGAGCACAAAGCCGCCGACGAACAGCGCGATCGACGCGACCAGCAGGACGGCGGCGGTGATCGCCAGGACGACGGGCACGCTGATGCCGGCGCGCTTCTGCGGCGCGATCATCGAGGTGCCCGCCGCGTGGGTCGACACGGCACTGGAGGCTCGGACCGGCTCGGAGTCGGCGGCCGGCTGCTCGCGGTCGATGCGATCGACGTAGCGGTCGACGTCCGGCGAGTCGTAGAGGTTGGGATGCTGACCGGTTGAGCCGAGGCTGCGTGGCAGGTCGAACGAGCCGGTGACCAGGATCTCACCGGTGTCGGTGCCGGGAGCGGTCCCTGCGCCGGTCGTCGGCAGGATGAGCGCGTTCGTGGTCGTGGCCGCTCCCGTCGCCGCCACGCCGCTCGCGATCAGCGAGTCGAACGACGCGTCGACCTCCTCCTTCGACTTGCTGTCGAGTTCCTCGGTGATGGCGAGGTGCTCGATCGGCGGCTGGAAGCTGCCGGTGATCTCGGTCGCCTTCTCGTCGGCGATATCGAGCGAGCCCCCGACGGTGGCGAAGAGGGCGGTGTTGAGGTGCGGCTGCTCCGGTTCGGCGCGGCCTGTGGTCGTGTCCTCCTCGGCCGAGGACGTGCCGGCGGCAGGTGTCTGCTCGGAGTCGGGCAGAGCGCCGGTCCGCTCCGCGGACGATCCGGTCTCGGAGGTCCCGTCGGCGTCGGGAGTCTCCTTCTGGGCGGCCGGATCCTCCGCGGATGCGGAGTCGGCGAGCGTCGGCTCCTCGTCCGCGGCCTCGACGACCGGCACGGAACCGGTCGGCGCCAGGGACGAAGCGCGCTCGAGCGCCTCCTCGACCTCGCCGGACTGCTCGGGGCTCTCGCGAGAGGGCGACTCGGCGTCGGGCGCGGCGGCGACCTTCTCGGCTTGCTGCTGTGCCAGGAGCGCGCGCAGCTCGCGTCTCGTGAGAGGGCGCCCGGTGGCGTTCTCAGTGGCGACGATCTCCAGGGAGGACGTGCGAAGGTCCGGTTCGCTCGCTGGCCGGGGGTCGACGGGAGTGATGCGCAGAGCCTGGGTCGCCGTGAGGACGGGCATCTCGCCCGCGGCCGTGACGGATGCGGTGGCAGCCCGGCGGGACGTGGTCGGAGCGGCGGCGGCGGGGGCCGTACCGGCCTCGCGCCTCTCGCGCTCGCGGATCTCGCGCCGGGTGAGCGGCTTCTCCTCGGGCTGAACTGTCATGACGTACTCCGATACAGGTGGTGCTTCGAGATGTACTGGACGACACCGTCGGGAACCAGATACCAGACCGGATGACCCCGGTTCACGCGGCTCCGACAGTCCGTCGAGGAAATCGCTAGCGCCGGAATTTCCAACAAGGATACGTCTTGGGCCGGCAATCCCGAAACGTTGAGGACGTGTCCCGGCCGACTGACCGCGACGAAGTGGGCCAGTTCCCACAGCTCGTCGTAGTCCTTCCAGCTCAGGATCTGCGCGACGGCGTCGGCTCCGGTGATGAAGAAGAGCTCGGCGTCAGGATGCGCCGCGTGGATGTCTCGCAGGGTGTCGATCGTGTAGGTCGTCCCCACCCGATCGACGTCGACCCGACTCACAGTGAACCGCGGATTCGACGCCGTGGCGATCACCGTCATCAGGTAACGGTGCTCGGCCGAGGTCACCGTCTTCTTGTGCCACGGCCGACCCGTCGGCACGAAGACGACCTCGTCGAGGTCGAACGACTGCGCCACTTCGGACGCGGCGACGAGGTGCCCGTGATGGATCGGGTCGAAGGTGCCGCCCATCACTCCGATTCGCGGGCGCCGCGGGCCTCCGCTCGCAGCGGACGTCACGATCGCGGGGCTCCCTGCTAGTGGCCGTGACCGTGCTGGTCGTGCGACCCGGCACCGGTCTTGTGCGAGTGCCGGTTCGCGACGTCGCGGTAGCTCCAGGTGACGAAGCCGAGCGCCGTGAAGGCGACGGCGGCGATCAGGCCGAAGACGATCGGGGGGAACGGAAGCTCCGCGTGGGCCGCTGCTTCGGCGAGGACGGTCGTCGCGAGGGACATGCAGTGCTCCTTGGAGGTCGTGGACGCCCCGGCGGGGCTCCGACGAGTCTACCCGGATGCCGCGAGGTCCCGGATCGGCGTCCCTCCCCCGCGCTCTATCAGGCCCTGACCTGCCCCGCTCCGCGCAGCAGCCATTTCGTGCTGGTCAGCTCGGGGAGTCCCATCGGTCCCCGGGCGTGCAGCTTCTGCGTCGAGATCCCGACCTCGGCTCCGAAGCCGAACTCTCCGCCATCGGTGAAGCGGGTGGAGGCGTTGACCATCACGACGGCCGAATCGACCTCAGCGAGGAAGCGTTCGGCGCTCACGAGGTCGTTCGTCACGATCGACTCCGTGTGGTGCGTCGAGTACCGGTCGATGTGCGCCATTGCGGCGTCCAGATCGTCGACGATCGCCACCGCCACGTCGAGGGAGTAGTACTCGGCCGACCAGTCCTCCCGGCTGGCGGGGACTGCGTCGGGCCACAGCGCCACGACGCGCTCGTCGCCGTGGACAGTCACCCCTGCCTCCGCGAGCCGGCTGAGCACGGGTGGGAGCAGGCGGTCTGCCGAGTCACGGTGTACCAGGAGCGTCTCGAGAGCGTTGCAGGTGCTCGGCCGCTGCACCTTGGCGTTGTGCACGATGTCGACCGCCCACTGCTCGTCGGCGCTCGCGTCGAGGAAGACGTGGACGACTCCCGCGCCGGTCTCGATGACGGGCACTGTGGACTCCGTCACGACGGACTCGATCAGGCCGGCGCTCCCCCGCGGCACCAGGACGTCGACGTAGCCGCGCGCCCGCATCAGCGCCTTGGCACCGTCACGGCCGTGGTCGTCGACCGTCTGCACCAGGTCGGCCGGGAGCCCGACGGACGCGACGGCCTCCTGCAACAGCTCGACCAGGACGCGGTTGGTGCTCTCAGCAGCACTGCCGCCGCGCAGGATCACCGCGTTGCCGCTCTTGAGGGCGAGAGCGGCGATGTCGATCGTGACGTTGGGCCGGGCCTCGTAGATGGCCCCTACCACGCCGAACGGCACCCGGACCTGTGACAGCGAGGCGCCGTTGGGCAGGTTCGAGCCGCGCACGGTCTGCCCGACCGGATCGATCAGACCGGCGACCGCGACGACGGCGTCGGCGAGCGAGCCCAGGCGAGCCTCGTCGAGCCGGAGGCGGTCCTGCAGGCCGGCGCTCATCCCATCGGCGCGGCCGCGCTCGAGATCGAGCTCGTTCGCCGGCACGACGCGATCGACGCTCGAGCGCACCGCATCGGCGATGGCCAGGAGCGCCCGGTTCTTGAGGTCGGTCGTCGCGCTGCGGAGAGAGCGGGAGGCGGTGCGGGAGGCGGCGAAGCGCGCGGTCAGCTCGCTCGGGTCCGGGGTCGTCTGCGGCATCCGGCCAGTGTATTCGCAGACGACCCGGCGGACCGGAGTCAGTGCTCCCGGTCGGACTCCGTGCCGTCGTCCTCGTCGGCGACCCGCCAGACGCCTCCCTGGCGCTCCCGCTCGAGCTCGGCGCGGGCCTCGGCCTTCGCGTCCATCCGCTCGAAGTAGTCCTCGCGCCGCTCGTTGCGCGTCTTGCGGCGGTTCTCGTCGAGCCGGACATCAGTCCCGCGGGGGGCGGTGATGAGCTCGGCGGTCGACGTGAGGGTCGGCTCCCAGTCGAACACGACGCCGTCGCCCGGGCCGATCACGACCGTCGACCCTGCCACCGCTCCAGCCGAGAAGAGCCCGTTCTCGACGCCGAGCTTCGCCAGGCGGTCGGCGAGGAAGCCGACCGCCTCGTCGTTGGTGAAGTCGGTCTGCGCGACCCAGCGTTCGGGCTTGGTGCCCAGGACGCGGTAGACGTTCCCGTAGGAGCCCCCCTCGACCTTGATCTCGAAGTCCTTCTCGTCGACCGCGCGCGGGCGGATCGTGATCCGCTCGACGCGCGGTTCGGCCGCGAGCTCGAGGCGGTGCTTCTCGACGATCTCGCCGAGAGCGAAGGTCAGCTGCCGCAGGCCGGAGTGGCTGACGGTGGAGATCTCGAAGACGCGGTACCCGCGCGCCTCCAGATCGGCCCGGACGAAATCGGCGAGCTCGTGCGCCTCGGGGACGTCGACCTTGTTGAGGGCGACCAGCTGCGGCCGCTCGACCAGCGGGATCTGGCCGTCGCCGACGGGGTAGGCGGCCAGCTCGCGCAGAATGATGTCGAGGTCGGTCAGCGGATCGCGGCCGGGTTCGAGAGTGGCGCAGTCGAGGACGTGGACCAGGGCGGTGCACCGCTCGACGTGGCGGAGGAATTCGAGGCCGAGGCCTCTCCCCTCGCTCGCGCCCTCGATGAGGCCAGGGACGTCGGCGACGGTGAAGCGCGACTCACCCGCCTGCACGACGCCGAGGTTGGGCGCGAGAGTGGTGAAGGGGTAGTCGGCGATCTTCGGCTTCGCCGCCGAGATCGCAGCGACGAGGCTGGACTTCCCCGCGGAGGGGAACCCCACGAGCGCGACGTCGGCGACCGTCTTCAGCTCGAGGACGACGTCGCCCTCCCAGCCGGGGGTGCCCAGCAGCGCGAAGCCAGGAGCCTTGCGCTTCGTGGTCGCCAGGGACGCGTTGCCGAGCCCGCCCTGACCGCCGGGAGCTATCACGAACCGCAGACCAGGCTCGTCCATGTCGATCAGTTCGTCACCGTCGGGCGACTTGACGACCGTGCCGAGGGGCACCGGGAGCTCGAGGAGCTCGCCGTTCCCACCCGCGCGGTGATCGCCCATTCCCGGCCCACCGTTCTGCGAGCTGCGGTGGGGGTGGCGGTGGTAGCCGAGCAGCGTCGTGGTCTGCGGATCGGCGACGAGCACGATGTCGCCTCCGTGGCCGCCATTGCCGCCGTCGGGGCCCGCGAGCGGCTTGAACTTCTCGCGGCGGACGGAGACGCAGCCGTTGCCGCCGTGGCCGGCACGCAGGTGCAGCGTGACGTTGTCGACGAAGGTGACCATGGTGTGTGTCCGTCCGATCAAGGGGGTGTGCGGTGTCGGGCTGCGACGCCGGGGGCGTGCGCCCCGGGAGACGAGCAAGGGGCGAGCCGAAGCCCGCCCCTTGCGTCCTGTGCCTGTGCGGCGGAAGAGCCGACCCTACTGGGCGGCCGCCACAATGTTGACGACCTTGCGGCCGCCCTTGCTGCCGAACTCGACAGCGCCCGCCGAGAGGGCGAACAAGGTGTCGTCGCCGCCACGGCCGACGTTCGCACCCGGGTGGAAGTGGGTTCCGCGCTGGCGGACGATGATCTCGCCCGCGTTCACGACCTGACCGCCGAAGCGCTTGACGCCGAGACGCTGCGCGTTCGAGTCGCGACCGTTGCGAGTGGAGCTTGCGCCCTTCTTGTGTGCCATTTCTCATCTCCTCGAGACCGTGGGGCCGCAGCCCCATGCTGATCTCCTGTGGGGCGATGGCTCGCTCCGCAGGTCAGCTCAATTCGTGCAGGGACTACTTGATGCCAGTGACCTTGACGCGCGTGAGGTCCTGACGGTGCCCCTGGCGCTTCTTGTAACCGGTCTTGTTCTTGAACTTTTGGATGATGATCTTCGGACCACGGAGGTCCTCGAGCACCTCGGCGGTGACCGTGACGCCCGCGAGGGTCGCCGCATCCGAGGTGATCGACTCGCCGTCGACGAGCAGCACGGCAGGAAGCTGCACGGTGCCGTTCTTGTCGGCCTTGACACGGTCCATCGTCACGATGGTGCCGACCTCGACCTTCTCCTGCCGACCGCCGGCGCGCACAACTGCGTAAACCACTTCTCGTACCTGTTTCTCGTCTGGACGGAGCGGAGGCGCCATCCGGGGCTTGTATGGACGGGGCGGTGCCCCGGTCTTCCGGTTCGTACCCGTCTCCTCATGAGACCGAGGGAACCGGCACCGCGGCTCGCACCCCGTGAAGAGCGGAGCGACAGCGGAAATCTGCGTGAGCACATGGATCGCGCCACACCAACGGTCAAGAGTACGGGATCCGTGCTCCACGGTCAAACGCACGCACCCCCGGGGGCTGCGTCCCCCGACCGGCGACCTCGTCACGATAGTGGAGAGGCGCCCGCCCGCCGCGACGGCGCGCCGCCTAGGATCGACGAGTGGTCATCCTCGTCGACGCAGCGCGCTGGCCGGCCCACGGCACTCTCTGGGCGCACCTCGTGAGCGATGTGTCGCTGGAGGAGCTGCACTCCTTCGCGCTCCGCACCGGGGTGCCCGAGCGCGCGTTCGATCTGGACCACTACGACGTTCCCGAGGAGCGGCTCGTCGAGCTGATCGCGGCCGGCGCGCTGCCGGTCGGCGCGCGGGAACTGGTCGAGCGCCTGCACGCCAGCGGCCTGCGGGTGCGGGGCCGCGACCGGGAGAGGGCCCGGTGCCGGCTTCCGCCGGGCACCGAGCCCTCCTGACCCGCGTGGGACCCGCTACTCCTGATCGGAGCGCCGGGGCGTCTGCTCGGGGATGACCGCGACTCCCGTGAGGGCTGCGGTGGTCACGCGACGGCTCTTCGCGCGGCCTTGCCCCGGCTGCTTCGGCTCCGGCAGTGCGTCGAGGACGGAGTCGAGCAGGTGCTCCGCGACCTCGCTGCGCACCCTGCGAGGCGGCGTCACCGGCGCGATCGGTATGTCGAGCAGAGCGGCCGCGGGGGCTTCTCCGTGTTCGGCGGGCACCTCGAGGCGCTCCTGACCGGGCTCGCGATCGCGACTGCGGCGACGGCGTTCCCCTCTGGCGGGGCGCTCGCCGCGACGGCCCGACTCGGCCGGCTGCTCGTCGGCGGTCTCGACGGGCGCCGTCGACTCCTCGGGAGCCTCCGCTGCCCCGGCGGCGTCCGTCGCATCCTCGACGAGAGCGGCGGCCTCCTCGGCCGCCTGACGGACGGCCGGGGGCTGGATCGTGCTCGCCGCGATCTGAGCGAGGGCGTTCTTGGCGTCGTCGGTGATCGCGTGCGTGCTGATCGGCTTCGTCGCCGGCGCGGAGGAGCGACCGGAGGAGGCGGACGGCTGGTCGCCGCCCTTTCCCCGACGACGCTGTTCCTGCTGCGGAGCGGCGGCGGACCGGTGTTTGAGGACCGGATCGTGGTGCACGATCACTCCGCGGCCGGCGCAGACCTCGCAGTTCTCGCTGAAGGTCTCGAGCAGGCCCAGACCCAGCTTCTTGCGGGTCATCTGGACGAGTCCGAGCGAGGTCACCTCCGCCACCTGGTGCTTCGTCCGGTCGCGGCTGAGGCACTCGACGAGTCGACGCAGCACGAGGTCGCGATTGGACTCGAGAACCATGTCGATGAAGTCGACCACGATGATGCCACCGATGTCGCGCAGACGCAGCTGGCGGACGATCTCCTCGGCCGCCTCGAGGTTGTTCTTGGTGACCGTCTCCTCGAGGTTTCCGCCCGAGCCGACGAACTTACCGGTGTTGACGTCGACGACGGTCATCGCCTCGGTGCGGTCGATGACGAGCGAGCCGCCGCTCGGGAGCCAGACCTTGCGCTCGAGCGCCTTCTCGATCTGCTCGGTGATGCGGAACTCGTCGAAGGCGTCCCTGTCTCCGGTGTAGACCTCGACCCGCTCGAGCAGGTCGGGGGCAACCTGACTGAGATACAGCTCGATCGTCTCGCGGGCGTCGTCGCCGGCGATCACCATCTTCTCGAAGTCCTCATTGAACACGTCGCGGACGATCTTGATGAGCAGGTCAGGCTCGCTGTGCAGGAGCGCCGGCGCCTGCCCGGTCGCCGCCTTGGCGCTCAGCGCGGTCCACTGCGCGGTGAGGCGCTCCACGTCGACGGTGAGCTGCTCCTCGGTGGCGCCCTCGGCCGCCGTGCGGACGATGACGCCGACGTTCTCGGGGAGCACCTCCTTGAGGATCTTCTTCAGGCGAGCGCGCTCGGTGTCGGGCAGCTTGCGCGAGATCCCGTTCATCGAGCCGTTCGGCACGTAGACGAGGTAGCGGCCGGGTAGCGAGACCTGGCTGGTCAGTCGCGCACCCTTGTGCCCGACGGGGTCCTTCGTGACCTGGACGAGGACCCGGTCGCCCGGCTTCAGCGCGAGCTCGATCCGGCGGGGTCCACCGGCATTGTTCGCAGCGTCCCAGTCGACCTCGCCCGAGTAGAGCACGGCGTTGCGGCCTCGACCGATGTCGACGAAAGCCGCCTCCATACTCGGTAAGACGTTCTGCACGCGGCCTAGGTAGACATTGCCGATGAGGGACGCCTCCTGCGAGCGGGCGACGTAGTGCTCGGCGAGGACACCGTCCTCGAGCACGCCGATCCGGATGCTGTCCTCCTTGGATCGGACGACCATCACCCGGTCGACGGCCTCGCGGCGCGCGAGGAACTCGGACTCGGTGACGACTGTGCGTCGGCGCCCGGCGTCGCGGCCGTCGCGGCGACGCTGCTTCTTCGCCTCCAGGCGGGTCGAGCCCTTGATGCGCTGGGGTTCGGTGATCAGCTCGGGCTCGCGCGGTTCGCGGGGCTCGCGCGGCTGCCGCACACGGACGACGGTGTTCTGGGGGTCGTCGGAGCCGGTGCGCTCGCTCTCACCGCTCCGGCGGCGCGAACGGCGGCGGACGGAGCCCTGCTCCTCCGGGGAGCTCTCGCGCTCGTCCTGGAGGCCGAGGGGAACCCCGCGAGGGGGCAGCGGGGCCAGCTCGACATAGTCGGGCAGGATCGGGGCCTGGAACAGGAGCGACGTGCTCGGCAGAGCGGGGCGCCGCGGCTCCTCGGGCTCGACGCTCGACGGCAGGGCGTCGACGACGGCGGCGACCGTCGAGGCGTGGTCCGGCTCGTCCACGGATTCCGCGCCGGAGGGCTCGGCGCTCGTCCGCGCGGCCTCCACCGCTGCGTGCTGCTCACCCGCCGCGGCGGTCTCTGTCCGGTCGGTCTCGGTCTGGTCGGTCTCGTTGCTGTCGATGATCGTCTCCCCTGTCGCTGGCGCGCTCGAGTCGGTGCGCCGGGAAGCCCGGCGACCACCGAAGAGGCGGCTGATCTTCCTGGCCCCGCTGCGGGGCTCGTCGCGGTCCGGATCGGATCCGCTCGTACTGTTGTCTTCCACCATTCCTGGTGCACTCCTCGGCCGGGTCGTTCGCCGCGCCTTCTCCCCGGATGCTTCTCTCGTGCGAGGGGCCTCGGCCCGTCGCGAATCCTTCCGCTCCCCCGGTCCCGTCGCTCACAGGGCGCGGGACTCCGGTTGCAGCTTCACTCGGAACTGACTATCCGACACGCGCTCCCCCGCGGTGCGACCGGTGGTCGTCTCGCAGTGGAGCGGAGACCCGGCGCGTCCATTCGCGGAACGCTGTCGATCTCCTGTGGCCCGGTGCTCGCCCGGTAAACCTTCTTCGCGTCGGTGCGGGATCCCCCGGACCGACGGCTCCGATTATCGCACGCATTCCCAGAGGCGCTGATCCGGCGCGTGCCATAATCCCCCGGTGTCCAGCGATTCCGGGGTGCGCGACGCCCCTACCCAGCCGCGCCCCGTCGTCTTCGCCGTCCTGCTGATCGTCCTCGGCGTCATCGGCTGGATCGCGGCGTTCGCCCTGACGAACGACAAGTTCGCGGCCCTGGAGAGCCCGGAGGCGGGCCTGGGCTGCGACTTCAGCCTGCTGGTGCAGTGCAGCGCCAATCTGGACTCGCCACAGGGCGCGATCTTCGGCTTCCCCAATCCGCTGATCGGAGTCGCCGCGTGGATCGCCCCGATCGTGGTGGGTGCCGGCCTGCTCGCGGGCGCCCGTTTCGACCGCTGGTTCTGGGCTGTCTTCAACCTCGGCTTCGTGCTGGCGCTGGTGTTCGTCGGCTGGTTGATCGCGACGAGTGTCTTCGCGCTCGGGACGCTCTGCCCCTGGTGCATGCTGACCTGGTCGGTCGTGATCCCGGGGTTCTGGCTCGTGACGCTGCGCAATCTGCGTGAGGGCGTGTTCCCCGTCCCTGCCGCTGTCCGCCGGGCCGCAGGCGCCGCCTACGGCTGGATCCCCTTCATCACTCTGGTCTGCTACCTCGGGATCGCGGTCATCGCGCAGCTCCGCCTGAACGTGCTCGCCTACCTCTGAAGCAGCGCTTCGGGAGGAGTGAGCGCGTCCTGCAGCGCGGGTCGCCGACGGCGGAGGGACTCAGGCGAACCAGAGTGCGAGCTCGCGCTCGGCGGACTCGACGCTGTCGGAGCCGTGGACCAGATTCTGCTGGACCGCGAGGCCCCAGTCGCGGCCGAGGTCACCGCGGATGGTGCCGGGAACGGCGGTCGTCGGGTCCGTCGTGCCGGCCAGAGCTCGGAAGCCCTCGATCACGCGGTCGCCCGCGATACGGAGGGCCACGATCGGGCCGCTCTCCATGAACTCGACGAGTGGCTCGTAGAACGGCTTCCCCTCGTGCTCGGCGTAATGGGCCGCGAGCAGCGCACGGTCGGCCTCGACGAGCTTCACGTCGACGAGCGAGTAGCCCTTCGCCTCGATCCGGCGCAGGATCTCACCGGTCAGGTTGCGGGCGACACCGTCGGGCTTGACGAGGACGAGGGTCTCCTGGGTAGCCATGGTTCAGCGTTCTCCTTCGATGGGGTCGGTGGGCTCCCCCGCCCGACGCGCCTGGGCGTCGAGACGGGTGCCGGTCACCATGCAGTACGTCCACAGAGCGACGAAAGCGGCGCCGATGACGTACATGATGGGTACCAGCAGGCCCGACGCCACGATAACGAACTGCAGCGCCCAGCCGAGGCGGAACCCGAGCGGACGGCTCAGCAGCCCCAGGGTGGCTACGAGCGCGAGACAGACCACCGCGCCTCCCACCAGGACGATCACCGGATCGGCGACCTTCAGACCGAAGGCGACGAGCGTCGCGAGGAAGACGATGACCGACTCGAAGCCGAGCACGATCGAGCCCAGGCTCTCTCGCACGGTCCGGGCTCGGCGTGGGCGGCCGGCCCTCACGAGCCCAGCCAGCCCTCGTCGCGGGAGACGGTGAGCGTGTGGCCGACAAGGGTGATCGAGCCGGTGACCAGGAGAGCGCCCTTCTCGGTGCGGGCCGCGAGGAGCCGACCCGCCGTGAGAGCGCCGCGCGGATCCTCCGCGACCCGCACCGCGTCCGCGGGGAAGATCGTGCGTGCCAGGGCGGCGAGGTCCTCGGCAGGCAGTGCGCGCGCGCTCGGAGCCGTGGTGACGATCAGCTCATCCACGACCGGCAGGAGCTCTCGGAGGATCCCCTCGGCGTCCTTCTCGGCCAGCACGCCGAGCACGACCGTCACCCGGTCGAAGTCGAAGTAGCGGCCGAGTGCAGCGGCGAGCGACGCTGCTCCGTGCGGGTTGTGCGCGGCGTCGACGATCGTCCGCGGGGCGAGGCCGACGAGCTGGAGGCGCCCGGGCGAGCTCGCTGCCGCGAAGCCCTCGTCGAGCACATCGCCGGTGAGCTCCTGCGTACCTCCGCCGAGGAAGGCTTCGACCGCCGCGACCGCGACGGCCGCGTTCTCTGCCTGGTGGTCGCCGAAGAACGGCAGCAGCAGGTGCTCGTAGGTGGCCGCCAGGCCGCGGACGGTGACCACCTGGCCACCGACGGCGACGGTCGTCGAGTCGACGTCGAAGTCGGCGCCCTCGATCGCGATGGTCGACTCGGTGACCGCGGCCGCGTGTCGTAGCACCGCCTCCGCCTCGGGCGCCTGCCGTGCCGAGACGACGGACGCGAGCGGCTTCACGATGCCCGACTTCGTCCGCGCGATCTCCTCGACGGTGGAGCCGAGCCGATCGGTGTGGTCGAGCGCGATCGGCGTGAAGACGGCGACCTGCGCATCGGCGACGTTGGTGGAGTCCCACTCGCCCCCCATGCCGACCTCGATGACGGCGACGTCGATGGGAGCATCGGCGAAGGCCGCATAGGCGAGGACCGTGATCGCCTCGAAGAACGAGAGCGGAGCCTCGTCCTGCTCCGCGAGCTCGGCATCGGTCATGCGCAGATAGGGCTCGATGTCCTGCCAGTTGTCCGCGAGGCTGCGGTCCGAGATCGGCTCGCCGTCGATCACGATGCGCTCGTTGACGCGCTCGAGGTGCGGGCTGGTGAAGAGGCCCACGCGGAGCCCGTGAGCCCTCAGCAGGCTCTCAATCATCCGGCTGGTGGAGGTCTTGCCATTGGTGCCGGCGATCTGGATGACCGGATAGGCGCGCTGCGGGTCTCCGAGGATCTCCACGGCGCGACGGGTCGGCGCCAGGCGCGGGCGGACGCTCGCCTCGCCGAGGCGATCCAGGAGCGCCGCGTAGACGGCGTTCGCGGCGTCGCGGTCGGCGGAATCGCCCTCGACCGGATCAGACATCGGCGGCCTCGACTTTCTCGACGCGGATGATAGCGGTGCCCGCGGGTCCGAACGTGATCGCACCCTCGCCGCCCTCGAGCGCGACAGTGAGCGGGGTGAACGAGCAACCGGTGGCGAGGGTCTCCTCGGCGATCCAGAGCGCGTGCGGCTCGAGTGCGCGCAGGCTCGGCTCGTCCAGCACGACCTCCAGGACGATCCGATCGCTGACCTCGAAGCCCGCCGCCTTGCGAGCGTCCTGCACGGCGCGGATGAGATCGCGGGCGAGGCCCTCCGCCTCGAGCTCGGGCGTGGTCGCGGTGTCGAGCAGGACGAAGCCGCCGTGCGGCAGCAGGGCGATGGCGCGGTCGTCGCCGGCCGAGCCGCCGACCTCGAGCGTCAGCTCGTACTCCCCCTCGACCAGGTCGACGCCGCCTGCGGTGACGACACCCTCCGTCTCGCTCCAGTCCCCCGTCTTCGCCGCGCGGATCACGGCCTGCACCCCCTTGCCGAGTCGTGGACCGGCAGCGCGCGCATTCACGGCGAGCCGGGAGGTGACTCCGTAGGCGGCGGCGCTGGAGTCGACGAGCGGCACCAGCGACACCTGCTTGACGTTCAGTTCGTCGCGGAGGATCGCCTCGAAGGGCGCCAGCTCGGCGGCGTCGGTGACCACGACCGTCAGGCGCGCGAGGGGCAGCCGGACGCGGAGCCCGGCCTGCTTGCGGAGCGAGAGGGCCGTCGACGAGATGGCGCGCACGGCATCCATCGCGTGCACGAGCGCGTCGTCGACGGGGAACTCGTCCGCCTCTGGCCAGTCGGTCAGGTGCACGCTGCGACCGCCCGTGAGGCCCTGCCAGACTTCCTCGGTGACGAGCGGGAGGAGCGGCGCGGCGACCCGGCACACGGTCTCGAGGACCGTGAAGAGGGTGTCGAACGCCTCAGAGCCGCGGCCGTCGGCGTCGACGCCCTGCCAGAACCGGCCGCGCGAGCGGCGGACATACCAGTTGGTGAGTACGTCGGCGAAGTCGCGCAGCGCGGCGGCCGCGAGTGTCGAGTCGAGGCCCTCGAGGTGTGCGGTGACCGTGGCCACGAGGTCGTGCGTCTTGGCCAGGAGGTAGCGGTCGAGCACATCCTCGGAGTCGGTGCGCCGGGTCGCCTGGTAGCCGCCGCCCGCCGAAGCGTTGGCGTAGAGCGAGAAGAAGTACCAGGTGCTCCACAGCGGCAGCAGCACCTGGCGCACGCCCTCGCGGATCCCTTCCTCGGTGACCACGAGGTTGCCTCCGCGCAGCACCGGGCTCGACATGAGGAACCAGCGCATCGCGTCGGAGCCGTCGCGGTCGAAGACCTCCGCCACATCGGGGTAATTGCGCAGCGACTTCGACATCTTCTGTCCGTCTTCGCCGAGGACGATGCCGTGGCTGACCACGTTGCGGAATGCGGGCCGGTCGAAGAGCGCGGTCGACAGCACATGGAGCGTGTAGAACCAGCCGCGGGTCTGCCCGATGTACTCGACGATGAAGTCGGCCGGGTTGTGGGTGTCGAACCAGTCGGCGTTCTCGAACGGGTAGTGCACCTGCGCGAAGGGCATCGATCCGGAGTCGAACCAGACGTCGAGGACGTCGCTGATCCGCCGCATGGTCGAGCGACCGGTGGGGTCGTCCGGGTTCGGCCGGGTGAGCTCGTCGATGAACGGGCGGTGCAGGTCGTCGGGGCGCACGCCGAAGTCACGCTCGAGCTCGTCCAGGGAGCCGTACACGTCGATCCGCGGGTACTCGGGGTCGTCGCTCTTCCACACCGGTATCGGCGAGCCGAAGTAGCGGTTGCGGCTGATGGACCAGTCGCGCGCTCCCGAGAGCCACTTGCCGAACTGGCCGTCCTTGACGTTTTCGGGGACCCAAGTGATTCCCTGGTTGAGCTCCTCCATCCGGTCGCGGATCGCGGTGACCCGGACGAACCAGCTCGAGACCGCCTTGTAGATCAGCGGATTGCGGCAGCGCCAGCAGTGCGGGTAGGAGTGCTCGTAGCTGGCCTGGCGGAGCAGGCGGTGCCCTGCTCGCAGCAGCTGCGTGAGCGGCTTGTTCGCCTCGAACACCTGGAGGCCCGCGACCTCGGCGATCTGCGGCAGGAATCGCCCACCGTCGTCGACGGAGATGATCACGGGGATGCCCGCCGCCTCGCACACCTTCTGGTCGTCCTCGCCGTAGGCAGGGGCCTGGTGCACGATGCCCGTGCCCTCGCTCGTGGTGACGTAGTCGGCGACGAGGACTCGCCACGCGTTCTGCGTGCCCCAGGCCTCGGTGTCGGCGTAGTGGTCCCACAGGCGGTCGTAGCTGATCCCCTCCAGCTCGGAGCCGCGGTGGGTGCGCGAGACGGCGGCCAGGGCCGACTCCGGGTCCGGATAGCCGAGGTCCTTCGCGTAGGCGCCGACCTGGTCGATGGCCAGGAGGTACTCAGCCGAGAGCTCGCGCTCCTCGGGCTCGCCCCTGCCGTCGGCCGCGCCGTCCGGGCCGGCGGGCACCACGGCGTACTCGATGTCGGGGCCGACGGCGAGAGCCATGTTGGTGGGCAGCGTCCACGGAGTCGTGGTCCACGCCAGCGCGCGCACCGCCGTGAGCTGCAACGCCTCGGCCGTCTCGCCCACCAGGGGGAAGGTGACGGTGACCGTCTGGTCCTGGCGGGCCTTGTAGACGTCGTCGTCCATCCGCAGCTCGTGGTTCGACAGCGGGGTCTGATCGCGCCAGCAGTAGGGCAGGACCCGGTGGCCCTCGTAGGCGAGGCCCTTGTCGTAGAGCTGCTTGAACGCCCAGATCACCGACTCCATGAAGGAGGGGTCGAGCGTCTTGTAGTCGTCGTCGAAGTCGACCCAGCGCGCCTGACGGGTGACGTACTCCTGCCACTCCCCCGTGTAGCGCAGCACCGACTCCTTCGCCGCGGCGTTGAAGGCCGCGACGCCCATCTCCTCGATCTGGGACTTGTCGGTGATGCCCAGCTGCCGCTCCGCCTCGAGCTCGGCGGGCAGCCCGTGGGTGTCCCAGCCGAAGCGGCGGTGCACCTGCTTCCCGCGCATCGTCTCGAAGCGGGGGAAGACGTCCTTCGCGTAGCCGGTGAGGAGGTGCCCGTAGTGCGGCAGACCGTTGGCGAAGGGCGGGCCGTCGTAGAACACCCACTCCGGTGCGCCCTCGCGCTGTCGGATCGACTCCCGGAAGGTGTCGTCCGCCTTCCAGTAGGCCAGCACATGCTCCTCGATCTCGGGGAAGCGCGGCGACGGAGTCACCCCGAGGCCGAACGCGGAGCCCTCGGCGGGCTCGGCACCGTGCGGGGTGGGCGGGGTCAGGGGGTAGGTCACGTGCGGTCTCCTGGCAGTGCTGCTGGTCTGCACGAGGACGGCCCGCCCGGATCTCAGACCCCGGGCCGGGTCGCGGTACCACCTCGCTTGGACCGGTCGGCCGGATCCTCCCGGAGGAGCTCCCGCTGACGCGTTCCCACTCGATCGGCTGTCACGGGCCGCACCCGTCCGGTTCTACTGGGCGCAGGCCGGGACCGGCGCCGTTCTTCCGGAGACTCGCCGGTGATGGCCGGGTCGAAGTCGTCCAGTCGATATCCTAGCGCGTCGACGGATGCGGAGCAGGAGCGGTCATGGTGCCAGGAATGCAGCGGGGACGGCCGCGCGCGTCGTCGCGCTCGATGCTCGAGGACGCGGCGCTGGACCTGTTCGTGGAGCAGAGCTACGCAGGCACCACGATCGAGCAGATCGCCCAGCGCGCCGGGGTCTCACGGAATACGTTCTTCAATTACTTCGACTCCAAGAGCGACGTCTTCTGGGTTCTGGTCGACGACAGGCTGGCCGAGCTCCCGGATGCTCTCGCCGCGGTCCCGACGGAGCGTCCGGTGATGGAGGCGCTCCGCGAGGCCCTGCTCGCGATCGGCGCCGGCTTCGGACCCGCGACGGTGCCGTGGGTGCTCACGCAGTCCGAGCTGATCGGGAGTGTGCACGAGCTGCAGGCGTCCGCCCTCTCGAGGCTCGCGCGGCAGGCCGCGGTCATCGCGCGGTTCGTCGAGGAGCGCGCGGCGCGTCCGCTGCCCTCCCACCTCACCCGGGCGATCGCCTACGCGAGCGTCGGAGCCGCCGTGGCGGCCGTGCAGGCGTGGGCCGGCGCGGGAGCGACCCGCGGGGAGCTGGTGCCCTACCTCGACGAGGCGCTCGCGCCCGTGTGCGCCGGCTTCGCCGCTTCGCTCGGCTGAACTCCCTCCCTCGCTCGCCCGACCCGCCTCGGGAGGCGACTCCGAGGCTCGCGGTAGGATCGGGACGGCCGGTGAGCGCCCCGCTCCGGAGCCACCATCCAGGCACCATCACCACCGACACGGTGCCGCCCATAGCGAACCGGAGCATCATGAACCACGCCGACCGCCTCCCTGCGAAGCCCGCCCTCGAAGGCCTCGAGAGCACGTGGGGGCTGCGCTGGCAGACCGACGGCACCTACCGGTTCGACCGCACCGGGCTCACCCGCGAGCACGTGTACTCGATCGACACCCCGCCGCCCACCGCGTCCGGCTCGCTCCACATCGGGCACGTGTTCTCCTACACGCACACCGACGTCGTCGCACGATTCCAGCGGATGAGCGGCAAGCACGTGTTCTACCCGATGGGCTGGGACGACAACGGCCTGCCCACCGAGCGCCGCGTGCAGAACTACTACGGCGTGCGCTGCGACCCGACCCTGCCGTACGATCCCGGATTCACACCTCCGTTCGAGGGCGGCGACACCAAGAGCAGCAGGGCCGCGGATCAGAAGCCGATCTCGCGCCGCAACTTCATCGAGCTCTGCGAACGCCTCACCGTCGAAGACGAGAAGCAGTTCGAGGACGTCTGGCGAACGCTGGGGCTCTCGGTCGACTGGTCGCAGAGCTACCGCACCATCGGAGACGAGTCGCAGGCCGCCTCCCAGCGCGCCTTCCTCCGCAACCTCGCCCGCGGCGAGGCGTACCAGGCCCAGGCTCCCACCCTCTGGGACATCACGTTCCGGACCGCCGTCGCGCAGGCCGAGCTCGAGGACAAGGATCAACCCGGCGCCTACCACCGGCTCGGCTTCCACCGCGACGGAGCCGAGGACGTCTTCATCGAGACGACCCGACCGGAGCTCCTGCCCGCCTGCGTCGCGCTCGTCGCGCATCCCGACGACGAGCGGTATCAGGCGCTCTTCGGCACGACCGTCCGCACGCCGCTCTTCGACGTCGAGGTGCCGGTGCTCGCCCACCACCTCGCGCAGAAGGACAAGGGCTCGGGCATCGCGATGATCTGCACCTTCGGCGACATCACCGATGTCGTGTGGTGGCGCGAACTCGACCTGCCGAACCGCGCGATCATCGGCTTCGACGGCCGGCTCGTGTCGGAGGCGCCCGCGGTGATCACCAGCCCGGCCGGCCGCGAGGCCTACTCCCAGCTCGCCGGCAAGACGGTCTTCTCGGCCAAGCAGGCTGTTGTGGCGCTGCTCACCGAATCGGGCGAGATGGTGGGCGATCCCCGCCCCATCACCCATCAGGTGAAGTTCTTCGAGAAGGGCGACAAGCCGCTCGAGATCGTCTCGACCCGTCAGTGGTACATCACCAATGGCGCACGTGACGCCGCCCTCTCGGAGCGTCTGCTGGAGCTCGGCCGGGACGTACGCTTCGTGCCCGAGTTCATGCGCGTGCGCTACGAGAACTGGGTGAACGGACTCTCAGGCGACTGGCTGATCTCACGCCAGCGCTTCTTCGGCGTGCCGATCCCCGTCTGGTATCCGCTCGACGGCGACGGCAACCCCGTCTTCGACTCGCCGATCGTGCCGGACGAGGCGGCTCTGCCGGTCGATCCGTCCAGTGACCCGGCCCCCGGCTACTCCGAGGACCAGCGCGGAGTCGCGGGTGGGTTCCAGGGCGAGCTCGACGTGATGGACACCTGGGCGACCTCCTCGCTGACCCCGCAGCTCGCAGGCGGCTGGGAGCGCGACGACGAGCTCTGGCAGCTCGTCGCTCCCTACGACCTGCGCCCGCAGGGTCAGGACATCATCCGCACCTGGCTCTTCTCGACCCTCCTACGCTCGCAGCTGGAGGACGGTAGGGCGCCGTGGCGCACCGCCACCGTCTCGGGCTTCATCGTCGACCCCGACCGCAAGAAGATGTCGAAGTCGAAGGGCAACGTCGTTACCCCCGCCGCGATGCTGGAGCAGCACGGCTCCGATGCGGTGCGCTACTGGGCCGCCTCCTCGCGTCTGGGAACCGACGCCGCGTTCGACCCGCAGAACCCGACGCAGATCAAGATCGGCCGCCGCCTGGCGATCAAGATCCTCAACGCCGCCAAGTTCATCCACGGTTTCCCGCTCGCCGAGAGCGCCGGAGTCGCCGACCCGCTCGACCTCAGCATGCTCGCCACGCTCGACACAGTGATCGCCGAGGCGACGAGCGCTCTCGAGAACTACGACCACGCCCGCGCTCTCGAGACGATCGAGGCGTTCTTCTGGACGTTCTGCGACGACTACCTCGAGCTGGTGAAGGAGCGCGCGTACGGCGAGGACGGTGTCTCCGCTGCCGCTGCCCTGCACCGGGCGCTCGACGCTCTGCAGCGCCTGTTCGCGCCGTTCCTGCCCTTCGCGACGGAGGAGACGTGGTCGTGGTCGCACGACGACTCGGTGCACCTGCGACCGTGGCCGACCGTCGCAGGCCTCGGCGGCGACCCGGCCGTGCTCGCCGCGGCGAGCACCGTCCTCACCGCCGTCCGCCGAGCGAAGACCGACGCGAAGGCCTCGCAGAAGACACCGGCACGCTCGGCCGTGGTCACCGCTCCGGCGCCGCTGGTCGCCTCTCTGCGCCTCGCCGCAGGCGACCTCGCCGCCGTCGGACGGATCGCGCAACTCGAGTTCGCCGAGGGCGACGAGCTCACGGTGAGCGTCGAGCTCGAGACCGAGGCGTAGGAGGCTCCCCCGGGAGGCGGGACGACCCGCCTCCCCCCGCAGCGACGAGAGGAAGACCGATGCAGCTCGGAACCCGGTGGACGCTCGGCGGCACGCCGCCGCAGACCCTGCCCGAGATCGTGGTCACCGCGATCCGCGATGTCGAAGGAGAGCTGGCCGCGGCCGGCACCACGACGACCGACTGGCACTGGACGCTCACGTGGCTCGAGGGCCGCCCGGTGCTCGAGCTCGATGACGGCACGACCATCACCCACCGCGCCGACGAGGATGCCGCGTACATCACGCAGCCGCAGGGGCGTGTCGATGACGAGGACGACGACTGGGGCTGAGCCCCACGGCGCGGGGCCGCGCCGTCCGCCTCCCTCGCAGCCCTAGGCTCACAGGGTGAGCGCTCCCGATCCCGTCGCCGTCCTGCTCGAGCCCAGCGTCCTCCCGCACGGCCTCCCCAACTTCGCCTCCGTCGATCCGGAGGCGTACCGGCCGGCCTTCCTTGAGGCGATGCGGAGGCACCGGGCCGAGATCGAGGCCATCGCCGGGTCGTCCGAGTCCCCGTCCATCGAGAACACTCTCGTCGCCCTGGAGCGCGCGGGCCGCGAGCTGCGCCGAGTGAGCGCCGTCTTCTTCACCGTCAGCGCCTCAGACCGCACACCGCTGACCGACGCTCTGGAGGCGGAGCTCGCGCCGCTCCTGTCGGCCCACGACGACGCTGTCACTCTCGAACCCCGCCTCTTCTCGCGCTTGCGCGACCTCGCCGACAGGGCGCCCTCGCTCGGGCTGGACGCCGAGACCGCCTACCTCCTCGAGCGGCGGCTCGCCGGATTCGAACGGGCGGGTGCCCTTCTCGACGACGACGGCAAGGCGCGGCTCCGCGAGCTCAACGAGCAGCTCTCGAGCCTCACCACGCGCTTCGAGAAGAATCTGCTCGCCGAGTCGAACGATCGCGCCGTGCTGATCACCGACCCGGCCGAACTGGACGGGCTCGACGCCTCCGACCTTTCGTCCGCCGCGCGCGCGGCCGAGAGCCGCGGCGAGACGGGATGGCTGATCGCCCTCCCCCTCTACTCGGGGCATCCCTGGCTGTCGCGACTGCGCGACCGCGGCGTCCGCGAACGTCTCCTGCGCGCCTCGACGGGTCGCGCCTCCGAGGGCGGACAGCACGACAACGCCGCTCTGGTGCAGCAGATCGCCGGGCTCCGCGCCGAACGGGCCGGACTGCTCGGCTTCTCCTCGCACGCGGACTTCGTGATCTCGGGACAGACCGCAGGCTCACCCGAGCGGGTCCTCACCCTCCTGCACACGCTCGCTGCTCCTGCCGCTCGCAATGTTCGCGTAGAACTCGAGCGCATGCAGGAGCTCGCCGACGCCGAGCAGGACGCGGCGGGCAGCCCGCGCTTCACGCTCGAGCCGTGGGACCGTGCCTACTACGAGGAGCGGGTGCGCACCGAGAGCTATGCGGTGGACTCAGGGGCCCTCCGCCCCTACTTCGAGCTGGAGCGCGTGCTGCACGACGGCGTCTTCGCCGCCGCGACGGCCCTCTACGGCATCCGCTTCGTCGAGCGGCCCGACCTCCTCGGCTACAGCGCGCACGTCCGCGTCGTCGAGGTGCTCGAGGAGGACGGTGCGCCGCTGGGACTGTTCCTGTTCGATCCGTTCACCCGCGACAGCAAGCGAGGAGGCGCGTGGATGAACTCGCTCTCCTCGCGGACGTCGCTCCTGGGCGACTCGGCCGTCGTCGTCAACAACCTCAACCTGTCCGCCCCGGCCCCGGGCGAGCCCGCCCTGCTCGGCCTCGACGAGGTCAGGACCCTCTTCCACGAGTTCGGCCACGCGCTGCACGGGCTCTTCGCGAGCACGCGCTATCCGCGTTTCGCCGGCACCGCCGTCTTCCGCGACTTCGTCGAGTTCCCGAGCCAGGTGAACGAGATGTGGGCGCTGCGGCCCGAACTGCTCGAGTCGTACGCCCGGCACGTCGAGACCGGCGAGCAGCTGCCGTCCGGGACCGTCGAGCGGCTGGAGGCGGCCACCCTCTGGGGCGAGGGCTTCTCGACAAGCGAGTACCTCGCCTCTGCCCTGCTCGACCTCGCCTGGCATGCGCTGCCCGCCCCGGTCGAGCCGCGTGACGTGGCTGCCTTCGAGGAGGAAGTACTCGCCGGAGCCGGACTCCTTCTGCCTGCGGTACCGCCCCGGTACCGCAGCACCTACTTCGCCCACGTGTTCTCGGGAGGCTACTCGGCGGGGTACTACTCGTACATCTGGAGCGAGATACTCGACGCCGACACCGGCGAGTGGTTCGAGGAGACCGGGGGCCTGACGCGCGAAGCCGGGGAGCGGTTCCGACGAGGGCTGCTCGCGCTCGGCGGATCCCGCGACCCGCTCGACGCGTACCGTGCCTTTCGTGGCCGTGACGCTCGCACCGAGCCCCTTCTCGAGCGGCGCGGGCTCGTCTAGAGACGACGCGCGGGGACGACCCAGGCGAGGACCACGAGTCCGACGACGAGTCCCCAGAACGCGGATCCGATCCCGGCGATCGACGTGCCTGAGGCGGTGACCAGGAGAGTGGCGGCGGCTGCGAGCCGCAGCCGGGGCTCCTCGACCGCGGACTGAACGGCAGAGACGAACACTCCCAGGAGCGCGAGTCCGGCGACCGCTTCGATCAGCAGAGGGCTTGCCGACGAGACCAGTGCGGCGGCCGCTCCCGCCACGAGGCCCAGCACCAGATAGGAGGCGCCCGCCGACACCGAAGCGATCCAGCGCTGTTCCGGCCGCGGCGAGGCCTCGGGCCCTGCGGTCAGAGCCGCGCTCAGAGCAGCGAAGTTGACCGGTACTCCCCCGAACACGGCGGCGACGCCCGAAAGTGCTCCCGAAGACACGATGCCCGCTCGGGCGTGCGCGTCGTAGCCGAAACTCGACAGCACGGCGATCCCCGGGATGTTTTGCCCCGCCATCGTGACGACGTAGAGCGGCAGACCGACGCCCACCATCGCCCCGATCTCGAACACCGGTGCGACGAACTGCGGCACAGGGAGAAGCGGCGCACCCGCCAGTGCGGAACCGTCGGTCACCAGGAGCAGCACGATCGCGAGCGCGATCGCGGCCGGTACCGCCCAGCGCGGCAGCAGCCGCACGAGCAACAGCCAGAGCACGATCACCGGGACCGCGAGGACGGGGATCTCGACTGCGGCACGGACCGGCGCCAGAACGAGGGGGAACAGGATGCCGGCGAGCATCGCGGTGGCGAGCGGTCGCGGGATGCGCGCCACGAGCCTCCCGAGTGCCGGCCAGAGCCCGGTCACGACGAGCAGGGCGGAGGCGACGAGGAATGCGCCGACCGCGCGGTCGAACCCGCCGGGCAGCGTCGCCGTGGCGGCGAGGAGGGCTGCTCCCGGGGTGCTCCACGCGAAGGTCATCGGCACTCGGTAGCGCAGGCTCAGCAGAATGCAGAGCAGTCCCTGCAGCACGCAGACCGCAAGGAGCCCCGAGGCCGCCTGCGAGTCGGTGGCACCGACCGCGACGACTCCCGCGAGGACGATCGCGAACGAGCTCGAGAAGCCGGTGAGGGCGGCGACGACTCCGGCGAGCAGCGGCTGGACGATGGCGGAGCCTCCGGTCGGGACGAGCCGCGGCCCTCGGCCGTCGGGCGCACCGGGGGCGCGCCCTGCCAGAGTAGGGACGGTGCCGCGCCGGGCTCAGCGATCAGGCGGGCCAATCTCGGCCAACTGGCGCGCAGCCGGACGTGCTCAGCGCCGGGTTTTGCGGTTCAGGCGCTCTTCTCCTGGCGGCGCGGAGCGTGCGGCACGATCGTCGGAGCGGCGTTGTCGAGCACGGCCTCACGGGTCACGACGACGCGGGCGACCTCGTCCGACGAGGGCACCTCGAACATGATCGGCCCGAGGACCTCCTCGAGGATCGCGCGGAGCCCTCGGGCCCCGGTCTGGCGCAGCACGGCCAGATCTGCGATCGCTTCGAGCGCGCCGCGGTCGAACTCGAGCTCGACTCCATCGATCTCGAACATCCGCTGGTACTGCTTCACGAGCGCATTGCGAGGTTCGGTGAGGATCTGCATCAGCGCATCCTGATCGAGCTGCGTCACCGTGGTCACCACGGGGAGGCGGCCGATGAACTCGGGGATCAGCCCGAACTTGTGCAGGTCCTCCGGGAGGACCTCGCTGAAGATGTTGATCTCGTCTTCCTTGTTGTGCAGGGGGGCACCGAAGCCGATGCCGCGCTTCCCCGCTCGAGAGGAGATGATGTCCTCCAGCCCGGCGAACGCTCCCGCCACGATGAAGAGGACGTTCGTCGTGTCGATCTGGATGAACTCCTGGTGCGGGTGTTTGCGCCCGCCCTGCGGCGGCACCGAGGCGACCGTCCCCTCAAGGATCTTGAGCAGCGCCTGCTGCACGCCCTCACCGGAGACGTCACGGGTGATCGAGGGATTCTCGGCCTTCCGCGCGATCTTGTCGACCTCGTCGATGTAGATGATGCCGGACTCTGCCCGCTTGACGTCGTAGTCTGCGGCCTGGATGAGCTTCAGGAGGATGTTCTCGACGTCCTCGCCGACGTAGCCCGCCTCGGTGAGGGCCGTGGCGTCCGCCACCGCGAAGGGCACGTTCAGCCGCTTCGCCAGGGTCTGCGCGAGGTACGTCTTGCCGCAGCCCGTCGGGCCGATCAGCAGAATGTTGCTCTTCGCGATCTCGACCTCGTCATGGATCGCGTCGGCCGCCGTGATGGTGTTGCGGGCGCGGACACGCTTGTAGTGGTTGTAGACCGCGACCGCGAGCGCCCGCTTGGCCTGGTCCTGCCCGATCACGTACTCCTCGAGAAAGCCGTAGATCTCCTTCGGCTTCGGCAGATCGAACTCGTGGCTCGTCTCTTCGCTCGACTCCGAGAGCCGCTCCTCGATGATCTCGTTGCAGAGCTCGACGCACTCGTCGCAGATGTAGACACCCGGCCCTGCGATCAGCTGCTGGACCTGCTTCTGGCTCTTGCCGCAGAAGGAGCACTTCAGCAGGTCGGCGCTTTCGCCAATACGTGCCACGGGGATGCCCCACTTCCTTGTCGTGCGTTGATCGGTCGTGCGTCGGTCGAGTCGTGCGCGGAGCGACGACGCCCCGGCAGTGAGAACAGTGCCGTCCCACCGAGCTGTGCTCCGAGCCTAGCCGCTGAGGCACGACGCCTCGGCAGGCGGGCCGGATTGGCCGCGCCTTGCGCTGAGTGTGGCGCTTTGCTACGGCACGACAGCAGACACGGAGGGGCCGGGCGGCGGATCGCTCCGACGCCCGGCCCCTCCGAACGGTGCTCAGACCGTGAGAGCCGGAAGGCTCTTGCGGCTGGTGAGGACCTGGTCGATCAGTCCGTACTCGAGCGCATCGCTCGCGCCGAGGATCTTGTCGCGGTCGATGTCCTTCTTCACCTGCTCGATCGAGCGGTTCGAGTGACTCGACAGGGTCTCCTCCAGCCACTCGCGCATACGCATGATCTCGGCCGCCTGGATCTCGATGTCCGAGGCCTGGCCTCCGCCCTGCTGGACGGCCGGCTGGTGGATCAGGATGCGCGCGTTGGGTAGAGCGAGCCGCTTGCCGGGCGTTCCCGCGGCGGTCAGCACAGCAGCGGCCGAAGCGGCCTGGCCGAGGACCACGGTCTGGATGTGCGGACGGATGTACTGCATCGTGTCGTAGATCGCCGTCATCGCGGTGAAGGATCCGCCGGGCGAGTTGATGTACATCACGATGTCGCGGTCCGGGTCCTGGCTCTCGAGCACGAGGAGCTGGGCCATGATGTCGTCCGCGGACGCGTCGTCGACCTGCACTCCGAGGAAGATGATGCGGTCTTCGAAGAGCTTGGCGTACGGATCCTGGCGCTTGTAGCCGTAGGCCGTGCGCTCTTCGAAGGTGGGGAGGATGTAGCGCGAGGACGGCGCGGCTCCCGAGCCGAAAGCCGTTCCGCCGAAGGTGGGTGTGGTCATTGTCTGTTCCTGATCTCTCGGCGCGTTCGCTGGACTAGTCGGCGATGGCGGTTCCGCCACCGCCGGCGACGTCGGTCGCCGAGGAGCGGATGTGGTCGACGAAGCCGTACTCGAGAGCCTCCTCGGCACTGAACCAGCGGTCACGGTCACCATCCTCGTTGACCTGCTCGACAGTCTTGCCGGTCGCCTTCGCGGTGATCTCGGCGAGGCGCTTCTTCATGTCGAGGATGAGCTGCGCCTGGGTCTGGATGTCGGAGGCGGTGCCACCGAAGCCACCGTGCGGCTGGTGCAGGAGCACGCGGGCGTTGGGCGTGATGTAGCGCTTGCCCTGGGTACCGGCGGTGAGCAGGAGCTGGCCCATCGAGGCCGCCATCCCGATGCCCACGGTCACGATGTCGTTCGGGACGAACTGCATCGTGTCGTAGATCGCCATGCCCGCGGTGATCGAGCCACCGGGCGAGTTGATGTAGAGGTAGATGTCCCGCTCGGCGTCCTCAGCCGCGAGCAGCAGGAGCTTCGCGGCGATCTCGTTGGCGTTCTCGTCGCGCACCTCGGAACCGAGCCAGATGATCCGGTCCTTCAGGAGGCGGTCGAAAACACTGTTGGGCATAACCATGTCGGCCATGTATTGCTCCGTTTCAGTTGTCGCTTCGGAGGCGAATCTATCGGACGCCGCCAGGCCGATCCGCCCGTGTTCGCCGGGGGCGGAGCGGGAGGGGTCCGTGTTCGCCCGGGGCGGACCGAGCATCCGGAAACGGCAGGAGCCGCCCTCCGACGGATCGGGGGCGGCTCCTGGTCGTGCTCGCGGCGACTACTCCGCGGCCGGGGTCTCCTCGGCGGGAGCTGCGGCCTTCTTCTTGGCCGGCGCACGCTTCTTCTTCGGAGCCGGGGCGGGCTCCTCCTCGGCGGCGATCTGCTCGGCGTCGGGCTCGGCGGGCACCTCGGCGTCGGCGGCGGCCTGGGCCTCCTCGACGACCTCGGCCTCGTCCGAGGCGACGGCCTCGTCGGCGGAATCGCCCGCCTCGCCGTCGCCCGGCACCGCGGTGAACGCAGTCAGGTCGACGGCGTTGCCCTCGGTGTCGGTGACCTTCGCCTTGCCCAGGACGATCGCGAGTGCCTTGTTGCGGGCGACCTCGCCGACCATCTGGCCGATCTGGTTGTTCTCGGAGAGGATCTTGATGAACTCGTTCGGCTCCATGCCGTACTGCGCCGCACCCTGGATGAGGTACTGCGTCAGCTCGTCCTGGCTGACCTGGACCTTCTCCTGCTCGACGATGTGGTCGAGGAGGATCTGGGTCCTGAAGGTCTTCTCGCTGGCCTCGGCCACCTCGGCGCGGTGCGCCTCGTCCTCCAGGCGGTTCTCGCCCTCGAGGTGGCGGTGCACCTCGTCCTCGACGAGCGCCGCCGGGACGGGGATCTCGACGAGCGCGAGGAGAGCGTCGACGAGCTTCTCGCGCGCCTCGCCGCCCTGGCTGAAGGTCTTCTGTTGAGCGGCCTGCTCCTTGAGCGACTCGCGCAGCTCGGCGATGGTGTCGAACTCGCTCGCGATCTGCGCGAAGTCGTCGTCGGCCTCGGGGAGCTCGCGCTCCTTCACCGCTGTGAGCGTGACGGCGATCTCGGCCTGCTCGCCGGCGTGGTCGCCGCCGAGCAGCGGCGCGGTGAAGGTGGTGCTCTCGCCCGCGGTCAGCGAATCCAGCGCCTCGTCGATGCCCTCGATCAGCTCGCCCGAGCCGAGCTCGTACGAGATCGCGTTGGCGGTGTCGACCTCGACGCCGTCGATCGAGGCGACCAGGTCGATCTGCGCGAAGTCGCCGGTGGTGGCGGGGCGGTCGACGGTGACCAGCGTGCCGAAGCGGCTGCGGAGCTTGTCGAGCTCTGCGTCGACGTCGTCGTCGGCGATCGCGGCCGCCTCGACGGTGAGCGCGATGCCCTCGTACTCCGGGACGGTGATCTCGGGGCGCACGTCCACTTCGATGGCGAGCTCGAGGTCGCCGGTGAAGTCCTTGTCGTTCGGCCAGGTCACGATGTCGGCCTGGGGGCGGCCCAGCGGGCGCACCTCCGACTCGCGGACGGCCTCGCGGTAGAAGCCGTCGAGGCCCTCGTTCACCGCGTGCTCGAGCACGGCGGCCTTGCCGACGCGCTGGTCGACGATCGCCGGCGGGACCTTGCCCTTGCGGAAGCCGGGGACGTTGATCTGCTCGGCGATGTGGCCGTAGGCGTGGGTGATGCTGGGGCCGAGCTCGTCCGGGGTGACCGAAATCGCGAGCTTCACGCGCGTCGGGCTCAGCTTTTCTACCGTGGTCTTCACGTGAGGGGATCTCCTGTGCTGGTTGGTGTCGGCGCCGGATGACCGGTCGTCACGGGTCGATGTCGTCACGATGAGTTCTCGTGGTCGGGGCGACAGGATTCGAACCTGCGACCTCCCGCTCCCAAAGCGGGCGCTCTAGCCAAGCTGAGCTACGCCCCGGATGCGCGGGCCTGGGGACCGTGCGGTGAGACTCTCGTCGAGCCGTCCCCGCACGTCCGCTCGCGCGACACGCCGAAATGGCCTTCGCAAGTGTACTGCACAGCAGCCGCGGCGGCCGGAACTGCGCGACGGCTCCGGCAGCGGGCGTGTGCGATGTCGGCGACGGCCGACGGATGTACTACTGTGTTCTGGTGCCCGTTCGCGAGAGCGGGTCATCCAATCCGAGATCCGGAGCCTGAGGCTCTCGGCCTCGCGATTCGGGGCTGTAGCTTAGTGGTAAAGCCTCTGTCTTCCAAACAGATGATGCGAGTTCGATTCTCGTCAGCCCCTCCGTTTTCCTCTTGCCTGGCACGAACGGGTCCGCGCGCGAGCGGGTCTTTCTGGCACGAACGGTTCCGTCTGGCACGAACAGAGCCGCTGTGCACGAACGGGGCTGCCCGGCGCGACCGTGTTCGGCAAGAACGGCCTCCTTTCCTCGAACCGTCCCTCACCCTCCCGCGTCAGTGGTCCGCTTCCCGGTGCTCCTGCGCGAGTCCGAGGTAGGAGGCGGCGTTCCGGCGGATGTCCGCCCGCTCCTGCTCCGTCAGCTCCCGACGAACCTTCGCCGGGACGCCGGCGACGAGGGAGCCGGGCGGCACGACCGTCCCCTCCAGCACCACCGCGCCGGCGGCGACGAGGGAGCCGGTGCCGATGACGGCGCCGTTGAGGACGGTCGCGTTCATCCCCACGAGCACCTCGTCCTCGACGGTGCAGCCATGCAGGACCGCGTTGTGACCGACCGAGACGCCCGCACCGATGACGGCGTCCCTGCCCGCGTCGACGTGCACGACCACCCCGTCCTGCAGGTTGCTGCCCTCTCCCACCTCGATCCGCGCGTGCTCGGCGCGCAGGACGGCGCCGTACCAGACGCTCACGCGCTCGCGGAGGCCGACCGAGCCGACGAGCGTCGCGCCGGGGGCGATCCAGGCGGACGGCGCGATCTGCGGTGTCCGGCCGCCGGGCAGGGAGAGCACGCGTGCGCCCTCGGCGGGAATCGATGCCATCTCGATGGTCCTCTCGGGTCGTGAAACGTGGACCACGGCGTCAGCGCCGGGCGCGGAGCCAGGCCAGGACGGCCAGGACGCGCCGGTGGTCGGAGCCCGAATCCTCGAGCCCGAGCTTCTGGAAGATCGCGGTCACGTTCTTCTCGACAGCCCCCACTCCGACGAAAAGAGCGGAGGCGATCCCCGCGTTGGTGCGGCCCTGCGCCATCTGCTCGAGCACCTCTCGCTCGCGAGGCGTGAGCGCGGCCAGTGGGTCGCGGTTGCGCTGCAGCAGGGAGGCGACGACCTGCGGGTCGAGGACCGTCCCGCCTGCCGCGACCCGCTCGACAGCGTCGCGCAGCTCCTCCAACGAGGCGACGCGGTCCTTGAGCAGGTAGCCGAGGCCGCCCTCGCCCGAGCCGAGCAGCTCCTGTGCGTAGGTCACCTCGACGTACTGGCTGAGCAGAAGAACGGCGATGCCCGGGTGGCGACGACGGATCTCGAGCGCAGCACGGACGCCCTCGTCACGGAAGGTCGGCGGCATCCGCACATCGAGCACGGCGACATCCACGGAGCCCGGGTCGCGGACGAGGACCGCGAGCAGGCTGTCTGCGTCGCCGAACGCGCCGACCGAGGCGAAACCGGCGTCCTCGAAGAGACGGACCAGGCCCTCGCGGAGAAGCACAGAATCCTCGGCGATGGCGACGCGGATCACGGACACCACCTCAGGATAGGACGGGCCGGTACGGCACGTGGACGCCGATCGCGGTGGGGCCGCCGACTGGGGACTGGACGGCGATCACCCCGCGCAGTCCCCGCACGCGACCGCTGACCCCCTCGAGGCCGTGTCCTGTGACCGGTACGGCACCGCCCACTCCGTCGTCGACCACCCATGCATCGAGCCAGCGCTCCCCCGCTGCACCCGCCTCCCGGGAGTCGAGGTGCACCTTGATCGAGCGCGCAGACGCATGCTTGGAGGCGTTCGCGAGCAGCTCTGCGATCACGAAGTAGACGCTGCGCTCGACCTCCGGGGGCAGATCGGTCACCGGGTGCTCGGTGACGACCTCGACCGGGGCCGGGCTGAGGGCGGCGAGCGACTGCACGGCGGCCTCGAGGCCTCGGTCCTGGAGGATCGGCGGCGCGACTCCGCGGGAGAGTGCGCGCAGCTCGTCGAGGGCGGTCCCCACGTGCTCGCGCGCCTCGTCGACGAGCCGGGCGGCCGAGTCCGGATCGCTGGCGAGGCGGTTCCGAGCGGAGGCGAGATCCATCTGCACGCGGATCAGACGCTGCTGCGGGCCGTCGTGGATGTCGCGCTCGAGCTGCCGCAGCCCCCGGTCCTCGGCGGCGACGGCTGCGCCGCGCGACGCACTGAGCTCGGCGACCTCGCGCTGCAGCGCCTCCGACTCCCAGGGCCCGAGCAGCAGGCGATCGACGAGGTAGCGCGCCAGGGTGAGCCCGCGGGTGGCGAACGGGAGGGTGGAGATGAACAGGACCGTCATCGCGACCGCCGCCGCCGAGACGAACCCGGCCGGCGGCCCCGGCAGGCCGAGGACGGAGGTGCCGACACCGAGGACGAGTTCGACCGGGCTCACCGCGGCGGTCCCGTCGAGGGCGGAGACCAGCGTGCCGATCCCCGTCCAGCTCCACAGCGCGAGAACGGCGCCGAAGACGAGGGCGAGCATCGGGGCGACGAGGATCGTGTGCAGCAGTGCCAGCCAGTAGTGCCCGTCGATGACCGGGCCGTAGAAGGCGAAGGTGGCGGGCGAGACCGAGGCGGGCGGACGGCGCCACTGCGGATCCGGCACCGCCGGTCTGCCTGCCAGGACATCGAGCCGCCGAGCTCCGCGCGAGAAGAAGCGACCGGTGTGCAGGGCGGCGGGGAAGAAGGCCAGGCCGATCAGCACTCCGACGAGACCGACCGCGAGAGCGAGCGCGACGGTGGCGCAGAAAGAGCCGACCAGTGCGAGCGGAACCGCGAGCACCAGCGAGAGCGCCTCCCGCGGCATCCGACGCCAGAGCTGCAAGTACCCGCGGATCGCCTCACCGAGGGCCGTCGGTGCCGCGCTCATCCGATCCTCCTCGCACCCGCGACCGCCGCGGTGACCGCTCGAGCGTAGCGGCGGAGGCCGCGCGAGACCCGGGGTGGGCCGCCGGATCAGTGCTCCTCGCGGCCAGGTGAGCCTCTCCTTCTCCCGACTGAGCCGAGCCTGCGCTTGCTTGCGACGCCCCAGGATCTGCGTACTGTTGACGATCAGTCACCCCCTCTCGAAAGGAACAGACGATGTCCACCACATCCGTCACGTCGCTCACCTCGTCGAACCCGGATGTCGCATCCGGAGTCGCGCAGTTCCTCAGCCCCGTCGTCGTCGAGATGACGGCTCTCGCGGTCAACGGCAAGCAGGCGCACTGGCACGTCCGTGGCGCCAACTTCATTGGCGTGCACGAGCTGCTCGACACGATCGTCGCGCACTCGATCGAGTGGGCCGACCTCGCGGCCGAACGGGTCGTCGCCCTCGGCCTGCCCGTCGACGCACGCATTCAGACGGTCGCGTCCGCTACGCAGTCCGAGCCGCTCACCCCAGGATTCCAGCGCTCCGAGAACGCGATCGTCGAGATCATCCGCCAGATGGACGTCGCGATCGCGACCGTCAACACGGCGATCGCCGAGCTCGCCGAGATCGACGCGAGCAGCCAGGACGTCGCGATTGAGATCGGCCGCGGCCTCGAGAAGGACCGCTGGTTCCTCTTCGCTCACGTCAGCGAGAGCTGAGAACCGGTCCCCCGCACGGCCCGCTGGATCCACGGATCCGGCGGGCCGTGCGTCGTTCCAGGACGTGCCTGGCGCGGTGAGCGGCCACCCGCGCCGCTGGTGCGTCGCCCGAGGCGACAGTTCGCTCCCCGCGGGACAGCTCGAGGGATGCTCCGTCAGTCTCCGTGGGTGAGGCGTCCCGCCAGCAGGGTCGCGGCGACCGGCATCGAGCGCAGGCCCTCCGCATCGGCGCTGAGCGGATCACGGTCGAGCACGACCAGGTCGGCGGGATCGCCGGCCCGCGGGCGGAGACGGCGCACCCGCGTGGAGGACACGATCGCCTCTTCGACGCTGACCCGCTGTTCCGGGTGCCACGGCTCCTCCCCCGGCCGCGCCCGAGCGACCGCCGCCGAGACAGCGACCCAGGGGTCGAGCGGGGCCACCGGCGCATCCGAGCCGAACACCACGCTCGCACCGGAGTCGAGCAGGGAGCGCAGCGCGAAAGCGCGTCCCGTGCGCCCCGGCCAGTAGTGCTCCGCCACGTCGCGATCGTCGAGGGCGTGCGCCGGCTGGACTCCCGCCTCAACGCGGAGCGCGGCGAAGCGCGGCAGATCGGCGTCGGCGACCAGCTGGGCGTGCTCGATCCGGCCGCCGCCGATCCGCCCCAGGGCGTCGAGCGCCACCGTCGCCGCTGCGTCTCCGATCGCGTGGACGGTCGCGCGGATGCCGCCGTCCGCGGCACGGGCGAGCAGGGCGTCCAGCTCACCGGGGTCGACCGTGAGCGTGCCGCGGCTTTCGTGCCCTGGGTAAGGGTCCGCGCAGTACGCCGTCCGCGTGTTCAGAGAGCCGTCGATCAGGACCTTCAGCGGGCCCATCCGGAGCAGCCCCTCTCCGGCCGGCAGTTCGTCGCCCGAGCGCAGCCCCTCGGAGAGCGCGCGGTCGAGATGGTCTCGGTACACGCCCGTCTCGACCCGGAGGGCTCGGGTGCCCCGGGCGACCCGACGCGTCCAGTCTCCGACGTTCCACCGCATCTCGAGGTCCACGACTCCGACGACGCCGCGCGTCGCCGCTCGACGCGCCGCCTCGTCGACGAGGAGGTCGAGATCGTCGTCGCTGAGGGCGCCGAGCGCCGTGACCAGTTCGAAGCACGGATCCTCGCGGAGCAGATCGTCCTGCCGCCCGAAGCCGTAGCGGTGGTAGGCGGCCGTGTTCAGCCAGGCGCAGTGCAGGTCCCCGCTGATCAGCACGATCGGGCGCTCGAACGACACCTCGTCGAGGAGCGCCGTCGTCGGCGGCTCCGGCCACAGGCCGTCGCGGAACCCGAAGCCGACGAGCGTGGCCGGCCCGCTGGTCTCCGCCAGCCGACGGCGCACCGTGACCGCCACCTCGCGGGCGGAGGAGGCGGCAGACAGGTCGAGTCGCGGTGCCGTCATCGCCCACTGCGAGAAATGCACATGCTCGTCCCAGAGGCCGGGCATCAGCCAGCGCCCGTCGAGCTCGCGCACGTCGTCTCCCGGTGAGGCCTCGGCAGCGGCGCCGACCGCCTCCACCCGGCCGCCCCGCAGAAGCACGGGCACCGGTCCGGAGGAACCGAGCAGGCGCGCGTCGCGCAGCAGGAGCCCGGGGGTCATCGCTCGTCCCGCCCGTTCGCCCAGTGGTCGTCGTGGAGCATGCGGTCCTCTCCTCGTGCTCAGCCGGTCACGACTGGCACACCGGGCACCAGTAGAGCTTGCGCGCGCCGATCTCCTCGAGCAGGACGTGCGTGCCGCACACTCGGCACGGCAGTCCCTCGCGCTTGTAGACGTAGTTGCGCTCGGCATGGCTGCGCACGGCCTTCGCGCGCTCCGGCGCGGTCAGGTCGCGCCGGGTGATCATCATCCCCGTTCGGATACCGTCCTCGAGCAGGTGCGCCCAATCGCTCCAGAGCTCGCGGGCGACATCAAGCGGCACCTGCTTGCCGGGGGTGTGCGGATCGAGCCCGGCGCGGTAGAGCAGCTCGGCACGGTAGATGTTCCCGATCCCGCTCACGATCGACTGGTCCATCAGCACCAGACCGACGGGCGTCGCCGTCCGGCGCAGCCGGTTCACGAAGCGGTCGCGGGCCTCGTCGGAGTCGTCCGCCGCCGGGTCCGGTCCGAGCCGGGCGAGCAGAGCGTCGACCTGGGCGGGGTCCATCACCTCGCAGGCGGTGGGGCCGCGCAGGTCGGCGACCGTCTCCTCCGTCCGGATGCGCACGCGCACAGCGCCGACGGGGGGCGGCGGGAACTCGTCGAGGTCGCCGTCGGTCTCATGCTCGGTCTCGGACAGGCGCACAGCCCGGCGGCGGCGGGGCGCTCCGATGCTGCTGCCCGCCGTGCCGTCCGGGAACAGCGGCGACACCCTGCCGAGGAAGTCCCAGGCGCCGTAGAGGCCGAGGTGGACGTGCAGCGTCAGCTCGCCCTCGAAGCGGAGGAGGAGGTGCTTGCCGACGGCTGTCGACTCCAGCACCAGGCGGCCGTCGAGCAGCGCCGCCCCTTCGGCGAAACGGCCCTGGGGGCTGCTCGTGGCGACGCGGTGCCCGACGACGTCGCGCTCGAACTGGAGTGCGATCCGGTGGACGGAGTGCCCCTCGGGCACTCAGCGGCCCTTCTCGGCGGAGTCGATCACGCGACCCGCGATGGCGCCGGTGGCCTCGTACTCGGCGAGCTGGGCGATCCGGCGCGCGTGACGCTCCTCGAAGCTGAAGGGCTCGGCGACGAACGCGTCGATGAAGCCGGTCGCTTCCTCGACCGAGTGCTGGCGGGCACCGATGGAGATGACGTTCGCGTCGTTGTGCTGGCGAGCGAGGACCGCGGTGCTCAGATTCCACACGAGGGCGGCGCGCACGCCCGGGACCTTGTTCGCCGCGATCTGCTCGCCGTTGCCGGAGCCGCCGAACACGACGCCGAGCGCCTCGACGCCCGCCTGCTGATCGCGCACGACGGCGGCCGCCGCGTTGATACAGAACGAGGGATAGTCGTCGAGCGGGTCGTACGACGTGGGGCCGTGGTCGATCACGTCGTGACCGGCGGCGCCGAGGTGCTCGATCAGGTGCCGGCTGAAGTCCAGCCCTGCGTGGTCCGTGGCGATGTGGATGCGCACGCGCTCGTCCTCCCGGAAAGCCGTCTGAGGCCCGTGATGCCGGGGCCGGGAGTCAGAGTACCGCGGGTCGGCTCAGTCGAACTGCGGGTCGCGGGTGCGCGAGCGCTTGAGCTCGAAGAAGCCGTCGTAGGAGGCCGCCGCCACGACGCCGTCCCAGAGCGCCAGTGCCTGCTCACCACGGGGAGCGGGCGAGATGACGGGACCGAAGAAGGCGACGTCGCCCAGGGCGATCACGGGAGTCCCGACGTCCTGGCCCACCCGGCCGATGCCGTCGAAGTGGGACGCACGCATGGGCCCGTCGTACTCGTCCGAGTCGGCGTAGGCGGACAGCTCGGCGGGGAGGCCGACCTCGGCGAGCGACTCCGCGATGATCGCCTCGGCGTCGGAGCGTCCGCCGACGTGGATCCGCGTGCCGAGAGCGTCGTACAGCGGCTTCACGTGCTCGCGGCCCTCGCGCTCGGCGACGGCGGAGACGAGGCGGGTGTAGCGCAGCGCCCGCGGGAAGAAGGCGCGGTAAGCCTCGTCGACGTCGTTGTCCTCATTGAGGACCGCGAGGCTCATGATGTGCCACTGCACGTCGAGCTCGCGGGCGGGGGTCACCTCGTCCACGAAACGCGAGGTCATCCAGGCCCAGGGGCAGGAGGGATCGAACCAGAAATCCACGGAGGTCATGCCTCCACGGTACGCCGCCGTGCGGGGCCGCGGTGACGCTCAGGGACCCCCTGGGCGATCGGACGGTCCACGCCTCCGGAAACCACCGACGGCTCTAGGGTGGATCGGCGGCGTCCGCACCCAGGCGCCCGCGGCAGCGCCCGAGACGAACGGATGGAGCACCCCGTGCCAGGAGACAACCTCACCCGGAGCGAGGCGCAGGAGCGCGCCTCGCTGATCCAGGTCCACGACTACGACATCGTCCTCGACGTGACGCGAGGACCGGAGACCTTCCTCAGCACCACCACCGTGCGCTTCTCAGCGACCGAGGGGGCGTCGACCTTCCTCGACGCGATCACCAGGACCGTGCACTCCGTGACGCTGAACGGAGCGGAGCTCGACCCCGCGGACGTCGCCGACGGCGTGCGCATCCGCCTGGACTCGCTCGCCGCCGACAACGAGCTGACGGTCGTGGCGGAGGCGATGTACACGAACACCGGGGAGGGCCTGCACCGCTTCGTCGATCCGGTCGACGGCGAGGTCTACCTGTACTCGCAGTTCGAGGTGCCGGACTCGCGTCGCGTCTTCGCGGTGTTCGAGCAGCCCGACCTCAAGGCGGCCTTCCGCTTCACCGTGACGGCGCCCGAGGCGTGGCAGGTCGTCTCGAACCAGCCGACGCCGGAGCCGGTTCCCGCGGGCGAGGGGACGGCGACCTGGCGCTTCGCGCCCACCCCGCGCATCTCCTCGTACGTCACCGCCCTCATCGCGGGACCCTACGTCGTCGAGAGGGACTCGCTGGTCTCCTCCGACGGGCGCACGATCCCGCTGGGTGTCTTCGCGCGTGCCTCGCTCGCGCCCTTCCTCGACGCCGGCTACGTGTTCGAGAAGACCAAGCAGGGCTTCGCCTTCTACGAGGAGAAGTTCGGAGTCCCCTACCCGTTCGCGAAGTACGACCAGCTGTTCGTCCCCGAGTTCAACGCCGGGGCGATGGAGAACGCCGGAGCGGTCACCTTCACCGAGACGTACGTGTTCCGCTCGAAGGTGACCGAGGCGGTCAGGGAGCGCCGGGTCGTCACGATCCTGCACGAGCTCGCCCACATGTGGTTCGGCGACCTCGTGACGATGAAGTGGTGGAACGACCTCTGGCTGAACGAGTCGTTCGCCGAGTACGCCTCCACCCTCGCAACGGCCGAGGCGACCGAGTGGACCGAGGCGTGGACCACTTTCGCGGCGATGGAGAAGAGCTGGGCGTACCGTCAGGACCAACTGCCGTCGACGCACCCGATCGTCGCGACGATCAACGATCTGGAGGACGTCCAGGTCAACTTCGACGGCATCACCTACGCGAAGGGCGCCTCGGTTCTGAAGCAGCTCGTCGCGTGGGTCGGCGAGAAGGAGTTCCTCGCGGGCGTGCACGAGTACTTCGTGAAGCACGCGTTCTCGAACACCGAGCTGAGCGATCTGCTCGTCGAGCTCGAGGCCACGAGCGGGCGCGATCTCACGCAGTGGTCGGCGCAGTGGCTCGAGACCGCCGGGGTGAACACGCTGCGTCCCGAGATCGTGGTCGACGAGAGCGGATCGATCGCGTCGTTCGCGATCCTGCAGAGCGCTGTCGAGGACTATCCGACGGTCCGCCCGCACCGCCTCGCGATCGGCCTCTACGACTTCGAGGGCGACCGCCTCGTGCGGGTGCACCGCCTGGAGCTCGACGTCGACGGCGAGCGAACCGAGGTGCCCGAGCTGATCGGCCGGACCCGGCCGGCGCTCGTCCTGCTCAACGACGACGACCTCGCCTACGCGAAGATCCGTCTCGACGACGCGTCGCTCGCCGTCGCCATCGAGCATCTGGCGAGCATCGAGAACCCGCTCGCCCGCTCGCTGGTCTGGGGTTCGGCCTGGGACGCGACCCGGGACGCAGAGTCAGCGCCACGCGACTTCGTGCGCCTGGTGCTGGGGAACATCGCGACCGAGACCGAGTCGACCACGCTGCGCACCGTGCTGAACCAGCTGGTGACCACCGCCGGCCAGTACGTCGCCCCGGAGCACCGGGCCGAGGTCGTCGAGGAGGTGGGCGACCAGCTGTGGACGCTCGCCCAGCAGGCGGAGGCCGGCAGCGACGCGCAGTTCCAGTTCGTGAGGTTCTTCGCGGCGATCGCCTCGACGCCCGCTCACCTCGAGGCGGTCCAGGCGCTGCTCGACGGCGGCACGGCGCTCGACGGGCTCGACATCGACACCGACCTCGGCTGGGAGCTGCTGATCGCGCTCGTCGCGGGCGGGCGGGCCGGTGCGAACGAGATCGACGCGGCACTCGACTCCGACACCACTGCCAGCGGGCAGCAGTCGGCCGCGCACGCACGCGCGGCGCTGCCCACGGCGGAGGCGAAACTCGCAGCCTGGGAGTCGGTCACCGCCGACGACTCGGCACCGAACACGATCGTCCGCTCGACAGGGCTCGGCTTCCAGCGGGTCGCGGACCCGCACCTGCTCGAGACGATGGTCCCGGTGTACTTCGGCGCACTGCGCTCGCTGTGGGAGTCGAAGAGCTACAAGATCGCGGAGTACCTGGTCGTGGGGTTCTACCCGGCAGCCGCACCGTCGCAGGAGATCGTCGACGCGACGCGGGCGTGGCTCGACGCGAACCCCGAGGTACCCGCGCTGCGGCGCCTCGTGATCGAGAACCTGGCCGGTGTCGAGCGCGCGCTGCGGGCGCAGGCGCGCGACGCGCAGAGCTGACCCGCACCACCGGCCCCGTCTGCTCGACGCTCAGGTGCTCGCGCAACCGGGGCGGGTCGAGGCTCCGGTCGGCTCGGTGCTCCGATCGGGTCAGATCCCCGGCACGGAGCGCCGCGCCGGCCCGTCGTACGCGGACAGCGGTCGGATGAGCGCGTTCGAGGCGCGCTGCTCGATCACGTGCGCCGTCCACCCCACCACCCGTGCTGCCACGAACAGCGGTGTGAAGATCTCGGTGTCGAAGCCGATCAGCCGGTACGCGGGTCCGGACGGGTAGTCGAGGTTGGGCAGGATCCCCGTGCGCTCCGCCATCGCGGCGGCCAGCGCGTCGTACAACTCGATCAGCTCGGCGGCGCCCTCGTGCTCGGCGAGCCGGCGCAGCGCCGCCTCCATGGTGGGCACCCTCGAATCGCCGGACTTGTAGACCCGGTGCCCGAAGCCCATCACCTTGCGGCGCTCGCCGAGGGCGCCGGCGAGCCACTCCTCCGATCGACACGCCGCGTCGGGACCCTGTCCGATCTCGTCGAGAACGTGCAGCACAGCCTCGTTCGCGCCTCCGTGCAGCGACCCCTTGAGCGCGCCGACCGCGGCCGTGACCGCGGAGTACACGTCCGAGAGGGTGGAGGTCACCACGCGCGCGGTGAAGGTAGAGGCGTTGAACGAGTGCTCGGCGTAGAGCACGAGCGAGACCCGGAACGCATCGACGACGACCGGGTCGGGAACCGCGCCGAACGTCATCCAGAGGAAGTTCTCGGAGTAGTCGAGATCATCGCGGGGCTCGATCGGCCGCAGCCCGCGTCGCCGGCGCTGCGCCAGGGCGACGATGCCGGGCAGAGCCGCCCACAGGCGCACCGAGCGCTCGAGCACCGCCTCCGGCGCGTCAGCGTCCGGATCCGGGTCGAGCGCGCCGAGGACGCTCACTGCGGTGCGCACGACGTCCATCGGATGCGCGGAGACCGGCAGCAGGTCGATCACCGCGCTGACCTCCGGTGCCGGCGCCCGATGCGCCCGCTCGACGGCGGCCAGCCCGGTCGCCTGCTCGCGGGTCGGCAGCTCGCCGTTCCAGAGCAGCCAGGCGACGTCCTCGAACGGCCTCGCGGCGGCCAGCTCCTGCACCGGGTAGCCGCGGTACAGCAACGAGTTCGACGCCGGGTCGACCTTCGAGACCGCCGTCGTGTCGACGACGACCCCCACGAGGCCTTTGCGGATGTCCTGGTCTGTCGTGCTCATCCTTCGCTCCTTCGCGAGAGGGGACGTCGGCGCCGGGGAGCGCCGCCGGGTCATGCCGGACGCCCGTCCGACGGGCGCCGACGAGTTCAGGCGCCGTAGTGCTCGGCGAGCGAGAAGTCGAACACGCCCTCGTCGAAGCGGCTGTAGGAGGCGTAGTCGAGCAGCTCGTACAGCTCGGCGCGCGTCTGCATACCCGGCACCTCCGCGCGGAGGGACCCCTCGGTTTTCAGCGTGTCGAGCGCCCGCATGGCGGCGCCCATGGCGATCCGGAGCAGCGAGACCGGATGGATCACGACGTTCACGCCGATGTCGGCGAGCTGACGAGCGGTGAAGAGCTCGCTCTTGCCGAACTCGGTCATGTTGGCCAGGATCGGCACGTCGATCGCGGCGCGGACTGCCTCGAACTCGGCGAGATCGCGCATCGCCTCGGGGAAGATCGCATCGGCACCGGCGTCGACGAGGCGCTGGGCCCGCTCGATCGCGGCCGGCAGGCCGTCCAGCGCGCGGATGTCGGTGCGGGCCATGATCACTAGATCCGGGTCGCGCCGAGCGTCGACCGCGGCGGCGATCCTCCTGACCGACGTCGCCTCGTCGACGACCGCCTTGCCGTCGAGATGACCGCAGCGCTTGGGGTTCACTTGGTCCTCGATGTGCAGGCCCGCGACTCCCGCGTCCTCGAGCGTCTGCACCGTGCGCGCGACGTTGAGCGGCTCGCCGAAGCCGGTGTCGGCGTCGACGAGGACCGGCAGATCGGTCATCCGCGCGATCTGCTGAGACCGGGCGGCGACCTCGGTGAGTGTGGTGAGGCCGATGTCCGGGAGGCCCAGCTCGGCCGAGAGGACGGCGCCCGAGACGTAGACGCCGTCGAAGCCCTTCGCCTCAATCAGGCGCGCCGAGAGCGGAGTGAAAGCGCCGGGCAGCTGCAACAGCTCCTGTGACGCGAGGCGCTCACGGAACAGGCGCCGCTTCTCGGCGGGAGTCCGGGTGGAGTGCAGCATCGGGCGTCCTTCCCCTGGGGGCGGTTCGTGGGGCCGGGCGGGCCCTGCTCTGAATCTATATGGCGGCGACGGCGGGGGCTCGGACCGCCTGCGCCCAGCCTCGCGCTCGCACTCCCGCGGGAGGCGTCCCGTAGCCTGGAGGAGTCATGCTGCTTCTCGAGACCTCGACCCCGGATCCTGTCGCCGCCACCGTGTCGTTCTTCGACTCCCCCGCCTTCTGGAAGGTGGTCTGGGTCCTCGCGATCGTGCTCGGCGCGCTGATCGTGCGCGTCATCGCGCACGTCCTCATCGGGCGCGTGGTCGATCAGATCGTGTCGGGAGTGAAGCGCCGTCAGCGCGTGGAAGACACGCAGGCCATCGCGGCCTCACCGCTCGCCGCGGTCCGGGTGGTGCAGCGCACCCGAACCCTGGGCTCGATCCTCAACAACATCAGCTCGATCCTCATCGTCGTGATCGCCCTGGTGATGATCATCAGCACCATCGACAAGGACCTCATCGGCTCCTTCGCGCTGCTCACCGCCGCGCTCGGCGCGGGGCTGGGCTTCGGTGCCCAGAACATCGTCAAGGACGTGCTCAACGGCCTCTTCATGGTCGCGGAGGATCAGCTCGGGGTCGGCGATGTGGTCGACACCGGGCAGGCCACGGGGGTGGTCGAGTCCGTCGGGGTGCGCGTGACCCAGATCCGCGACGTCAACGGCGTGCTCTGGTTCGTCCGCAACGGCGAGATCGTTCGCGTCGGCAACATGTCGCAAGGCTGGTCGCGCGTCATCGTCGATCTCGCCGTTCCGTACGAGACCGATCTCGAGCAGGTGCAGTCGACGGTCCTCGCCACGGCGAACGAGCTCGCGGCGAGCAGCCGGTGGCGAGCACGGATCATCGACAGGCCCGAGCTCTGGGGGCTCGAGTCGATCGCCGACGACGCCCTCGTCGTCCGGGTGGTCGTCAAGACCCGCACCACTGCGAAGGACGATGTGGCCCGCGAGCTGCGGCTCCGCGTGAAGAAGGCGCTCGACGCGCTCGACGTGAAGCTGCCCTCGCTCTCGACCGTCGTCCTCGAGGGCTTCGACGGCGCGACGAGCGTCGGAGGCGCGAAGCCGCCACGGACGACGCCGTCGCCCACGATCACCACAGAGCACGGTAAGCCGGTGCGCCTGCCCCGCGCCGTGCGGCGACCCAGGGAGCAGCGCCCGCCCGGCGACAGCGGCGCGACGTCTCCCGTGCAGGGGCCGCAGTCGTGAGCGGCCTGCAGATCGGCGGCACGCCTCCGCTGCGCAGCTTCTGGGAGCACGTGGGCGGCAGGCCCACCTTCGAGCGTCTTGTGCGCCGCTTCTACGAGGGCGTCCGCGAGGACGACCTGCTCTGGCCGATGTACCCGGCGGAGGATCTCGAGGGAGCGATCCAGCGGCTGACCGGCTTCCTCGAGCAGTACTGGGGCGGGCCGGGCACCTACAGCCAGGAGCGCGGGCACCCGCGGCTGAGGATGCGGCATCAGCCGTTCCGCATCACTCCCGACGCGCGCGACCACTGGCTCCAGCACATGCGGGTCGCGGTCGACGAGCTCGAACTCGCGCCCGCTGACGAGACCCTGTTGTGGGACTACCTGGAGCGGGCCGCACACGCGATGGTGAACAGCATCGGCCAGTAGCGTCGTCAGCCGGGCGTGCGCACCAGAACATGACCGCGACGCGACGTGAGGCGGCGCCAGGATCCGCTCTCGAGCAGTGCCACGGGATCGTCCCCTCCGAGGAAACCGAGCGCGAAGAGTGCGAAGGCGGCACCGGCGGGCACGTCCTCGAGACCCTCCATCGGCCGCCCCCAGACCGTCGTCCGCACGCGCCCCACGATCTGCTCACCGGTCTCGGAACCCACTGCGGCGGCGATCTCGTCGATGCCCGCTCGGGCGACGGCCTCGAGGACGGCGGGGTCCACGGGCTCACGGCGCGTCCAGCCACCCCGCGGAGGCGAGATCCCCGCCCAGGCCCCGGCCGTCGCGTCATCGCCGTCGGGCAGGACGACCGGCTTGCCGTCGGCACCGCCCGGCTCCCACTGCAGGCGGGCGAGGCGGTCCGAGAGAGCGCGAATCGGGACGACCCGGTCGAACCCGGCGGCCTCCTCGAGCGCGAAGACCCGCAGCCCGAGGATCGTCGCCGAGCGGTCGAGCAGCCCCCTCGGCTGCAGCACGGCTGTGTAGGCCGCGAGCACGTGATCCTCGGCGAGGAGGCGGACGGCGCCGTCCTCGACCCGTGCCGATCGGCCGAGGAAGACGCGCAGATCCGAGAGGCTCGGCGGATCCGCCAGGGAGAAGGACGAACTCATCGCGTCGGTAAACTTACCCGGAGGCCGCCCGGCCCGCCGTCCGACACCCCGGAGGTACCGTGCCCGATCCCCTGTCCTCCTTCCTCGCCGCACTCGATCTGACCGACACCGGTGCACGCACCAGCGAGGACATCTCGACCGGCCCCTCCCAGTGGACGCCGGAGGGACGGGTCTTCGGCGGCCAGGTGCTCGCCCAGTCGCTCGTCGCAGCGGGGCGCACCGTCGAGGAGCGCCCGGTGCACTCGATGCACGGCTACTTCCTCCGCCCGGGCGACGTCAGCCTCCCGATCACCTTCTCCGTCGACCGGATCCACGACGGCCGATCCTTCTGCACCCGACGGACGCAGGCCTACCAGAACGGTCAGCCGATCCTGTCGATGATCGCGTCGTTCCAGACCGAGGACGAGGGGCTCGAGCACCAGGCACCGATGCCGGAGGGAGTTCCCGAGCCGGAGTCGCTGCCGAGCACTGCGGAGGTCCTCGCCGGCATCGACCACCCGGTGGGCAACTTCTGGGCGACGCAGCGGCCCTTCGACGTCCGCCACGTCGAGCAGCCCGTCTACCTCCGCGCCGATCCGCAGCGAGTCGCGCACCAGAGCATCTGGATGCGCTCGCTCGGAGCACTGCCGGACGATCCCCTGCTGCACCGCGCCGCCCTCGCGTATGCGAGTGACTACACGATCCTCGAGTCGACCCTCCGTCGCCACGGCATCGCCTGGACGACACCGGGCCTGCGAATGGCGAGCCTCGACCACGCGATGTGGTGGCACCGACCGGCACGGGTCGACGAGTGGCTCCTCTACGTCCAGGAGGCGCCGAGCGCGTCCGGCGGCCGCGGACTCTCGCTCGGCAGGATCTACGCACGGGACGGCCGGCTCGTGGCGAGCGTCGCCCAGGAGGGCATGGTGCGCGTCCCGGGACGCTGATCCCTCAGCTCCGCTTCGAGAAGGCGATCGTCTCCTCGACGTACGGGTCCCAGGCCTCACGGAGCGCGTCCGAGATGCGCTCCGGGCGCCCGGTCGCCGCCGTCACCATGACGAGTGTCGTCATCGCCCGGGTGTAGAGAACCCGAGGCGAGACGCCGTCCGGTGAGTACAGCTCATAGCAGACCTCGAGGCTCGCGCCGCCGATCCGCCCGATCCACAGCTCGACGTCGATCGGAGCCTTCATGTAGGGGATCGGTGCGACGTACTCGACCTCCTGTCGCGCGATCAGAGTGATGGTGGGCGCACCCGGCCTGGCGTCGAGCACCGCCGTCGCCTGCCCGCCCTCGCCCGGCGAATCGGGCCGCCAGAACGCCTGGATCCGCGCTTCCTCGAGCAGGTGCAGCATCTCGGCGTTGTTGACGTGCGCGTAGGCGTCGAAGTCCGACCAGCGGAGCGGAATGGCGACGTGCAGGCGCATCAGTCGCGGGTGAGCTTGCGGTAGGCCGAGCGGTGCGGCTTCGCGGCGTCGGGGCCCAGGCGCTCGATCTTGTTCTCCTCGTAGGCCTCGAAGTTGCCCTCGAACCAGTACCAGTTCGCGGGGTCCTCCTCCGTGCCCTCGTAGGCGAGGATGTGCGTCGCGATCCGATCGAGGAACCACCGGTCGTGGGTGATCACCACGGCGCAGCCGGGGAACTCGAGCAGCGCGTTCTCGAGGCTGCCGAGGGTCTCGACGTCGAGGTCGTTGGTCGGCTCGTCGAGCAGGAGGAGGTTGCCGCCCTGCTTGAGCGTCAGGGCGAGGTTGAGGCGGTTGCGCTCTCCACCGGAGAGCACGCCCGCCTTCTTCTGCTGGTCGGGCCCCTTGAAGCCGAACTGCGAGACGTAGGCGCGCGAGGGGATCTCCGTCTTGCCGACCGTGATGTAGTCGTGGCCGTCAGAGACGACCTCCCAGAGGTTCTTGCTCGGATCGATGCCGCCGCGGCTCTGGTCGACGTACGAGATGTCGACCGTCTCGCCGATCTTGAGGTCGCCGGAGTCGAGGGGCTCGAACCCGACGATCGTCTTGAACAGCGTGGTCTTGCCGACTCCGTTGGGGCCGATGACGCCGACGATGCCGTTGCGGGGCAGGGTGAAGCTGAGGTCCTCGATGAGGACCCGCTCGCCGAATTGCTTGTGCAGTTTCTTCGCATCGATCACCTGGGCGCCCAGTCGAGGGCCGACCGGGATCACGATCTCCTCGAAGTCGAGGACACGCGTCTTCTCGGCCTCGGCCGCCATCTCCTCGTAGCGGGCAAGGCGGGCCTTCGACTTGGCCTGACGGCCCTTCGCATTGCTGCGGACCCAGTCGAGCTCTGTGCTGAGGCGCTTGGCGAGCTTCGCGTCCTTCTTGCCCTGCACCTCGAGACGCGCCTGCTTCTTCTCGAGGTAGGTGGAGTAGTTGCCCTCGTAGGGGTAGAGGTGACCGCGATCGACCTCGGCGATCCATTCCGCGACATTGTCGAGGAAGTACCGGTCGTGGGTGACGGCGAGCACGGCGCCGGGGTACTTCGAGAGGAACTGCTCGAGCCAGAGCACGCTCTCGGCATCGAGGTGGTTCGTGGGCTCGTCGAGCAGCAGCAGATCGGGCTTCTGGAGCAGCAGCTTCGTCAGCGCCACTCGGCGCTTCTCGCCTCCGGAGAGGTTCGTGACGAGGGAGTCCCCCGGCGGGGTCCGTAGCGCGTCCATGGCCTGCTCGAGCTGGGAGTCGAGGTCCCACGCGTCCGCGGCGTCGATGGCCTCCTGGAGGGTTCCCATCTCGGCGAGCAGGCTGTCGAAGTCCGCATCCGGATCCGCCATCGCCAGGGAGATCTCGTTGAAGCGATCGATCTTGGCCTTGATCTCGCCGACGCCCTCCTGCACGTTCTCGAGTACAGTCTTCGTTTCGTCGAGCTCGGGCTCCTGCATCAGGATGCCGACGGAGTAGCCCGGGCTGAGCCGCGCCTCTCCGTTGCTGGGGGTGTCGAGCCCCGCCATGATCTTGAGGATCGTCGACTTGCCGGCGCCGTTGGGGCCGACCACGCCGATCTTCGCGCCCGGCAGGAACGACATGGTGACGTCGTCCAGGATCAGCTTGTCGCCGACCGCTTTCCGAGCGCGCACCATCGAGTAAATGTATTCAGCCACACCAAATCCTCACGTTCCGAAGGTCTGCGCGGAGTCGCGACGCCCGCTCGCCGCACGCTCCGCGCCACAGGGCTGTCGGAGTCTGGGGCGGGGAAGCAACGCCGGCCTGGCCCCGACGCGGTACGCGGGGCGCGTGACCGTCCGCACGTATCGAGGATAACGGGAAGTCGGTGTCGTGCGTCGGCCGCGCGGGCCGCCTCCGCCCACCCCTCCGGCGCAGGTCGGCTGGGCGGGCGGAGGCCCGTCATCGACAGGAGGAGCGTCTCAGCCGCAGGGCGTCAAAGCCGCGACGGAGTCGGACAGTGTCGCAGCGCTGCCGAGCAGGATGACCTCGGTGGCGCCGGACGAGGTGATGTCGGCCAGCACAGCACGGGGCACGCAGGTCGGCTGGACAGCGAAGAGCGGGCTGCTCGTGTATCCGGCCGCCGCTGCTCCGGCGAGGGCGTCGGGGAACTTCTCGCCGGTGGCGAGGTAGACCGTCTTCGCCGAGGTGAAAGCCGCCCTGTTCAGCTTCTCGGAGGTGTCGTACCGGTCGATTCCGCCGATGCGCGTGATCGTCGGCACCGGCAGCGAGCTCTCGATGCCCGCGCTCACCGAGAGCTCGGAGCCCGCGATGGTGAGGGTCATCACCCCCAGACCGCTGACGATCCCGCGGGTGACTGGGTCGGCAGCGCTCAGAGTCCCGTTGACGAGGACGACCGGGGAGTCGACCGAGCCCGCCGCCGCGCTGGCGCTCAGAGCATCCGGGAACTTCTCGCCCGTCGCGAGCCAGGCCCTCGACGATCCGCCGGAGAACGCGTACTGCATGATCAGCTTCGACGTGTCGTACCGGTCGACGCCGCCCAGGCGCCTGATGTCACGGTTCTTCGCATAGCCCGCGAGCTCCGCGTAGACCTGGTTGCCGACGCTGAGTTCGGATCCGACGACGACGATCTTCGCGGGCTTCAGGCGGATGAGCTCATCCCGCACCACCTGGCTCATCGATCCGCGATCGACGAGCAGCAGCGGCCCGCCCTGCTTCGCGGCGGCGGGACCTGCGCTGAGCGCGTCGGGAAAGTTCTCGCCCGTGGCGATGTAGACGACGGGGACGTTCGACCCGAAGGTGCGCTTCGAGACGGCGACCGCAGTGCCCTGGCGGTCGGTCCCGGCGATGCGCGAGACGGTCGGCTTGCCGGGCACGGGCGTCGCGGTAGGCGTCGGCGTGGGCGTGGCAGTCGGCGTAGGCGTGGCGGTCGGCGTGGGCGTAGCAGTCGGCGTGGGCGGAGTCGTGGGCGGTGTGGTCGGACCCGCTCCCGTCACGCGGACGGCCGTATCGACGTTCACGGTGGCGCCTGCGGGCTGCGTGCCGCCCCGGCTCACGCCGGACACCTGCACTGCACTGCCCGTCCTGCCGGCGAAAGCGCTGTAGGCCTCGGCGGGTATGGTCACCGCGATCGAGGACTTGTCACTGTCGACGACGGCCTGCGCCGGCACCCGCTCCGACCTGCTGGGACCGACGTTCGCGCTGATGCCCTGCAGATCGAAGAAGCCGGGCACGCTGGTCTCGAGGACGACGACGTCGCTGCCCGCGATGTCGGTCGCAGAGGCGTTGCCGCCCCAGAACGATCCGCCCCGCTGGAGAGATGCGGCGTCGGCCGACAGGTCGACGCGTCCGAGCGTGCCCCCTGTGCCAGGTCCGATGGTCAGGATCGCGGTGGTGAACAGGTCGTACCCGATGTCGAACGGCTGGCCCAGCGGCAGCGTGACGGAGCTGAGCGGCTCCTTCTGCGCGCTGATCCGCAGTGGGACGGTCCCGCCTCCGAAGGAGGAGAGCGTGCGGTTCATCGAAATGCGGAACGTCCGACTGCCGCCGGTCAGGGTGCTCGTGCCTGTCAGGGCACTGCCCCCGAGCGCCCACTGGACCTGGGAGAAGTCCGGGTAGGGCGTGCTCGGTCGCGCCGACGAGGAGAGGGTGACCTCGAGCTCGGTCGCGTTGCCCGCGACCGGGGCGACCTGCGCGGCCGCGTAGTCCTCGGTGATGGACCAGTCGTACGGCGAACCCGCCACGAAGACGGAGCGGGTGACCGCGGAGGCCGTCCCTGCTCCGCTGGTCACGCCCGCGGCGACGAGAGCGGCGACGCCTGCCGCCGCTATCGCCGTGCGCAGCCATCTCGCTCGGGGCGTCCGGTGCGATCGGTCAGCGGTCATACGGTGGCTCCCCCGTCGTCGTGGTGCACCGACGTCAGCCGTCGGAGCGTCGATCTCGCGAAGCGCCGCACAGGAGCTCGCCACTGATCAGACATCGAATCCTATCCGGCACTGCAATTCCCCGCATCGCACGGCGGAGATCGACGGGTGAAGAGGTTCGGAGAATTCTTCGGAACACTCCTCTTCGCTGGAGAGATCATTCGGCGACTCGACGGAGAGCCGGTGAGCGGTTCTCCGACTTCCCAGTGAACATCATCGAGCGCGCTGATGATCGGGATGCTTCCGACTATCGCGCGAGAAGACCCCGCCGACCCGCGGAGCGTCCGCATCTCCGGCCCTCGAGATCGCTCGACCGGCCGCGGATCACTGCGGATCAGCCGTCGACAGGAACAGTGCGTCCGATCAGGCAGGCACCCGTCGCGATCGGCGCCGCGACGACCGCACGCACGCCGCCGCTGCGCGGACCGTACTGACCGACCAGGCAGGAGTCGCCGAGCTTCACCGCAACCTGGACCGAATCGGCGTCCAGGCCTACGGAGGTCTCATCGGCCGTCCTTTGCATCGAGTCGCGGGGGAAGCCCGCCGCGACGAGTGCGTCGACGACCGCAGAGCCCGCCACCTGCGGATCCGCTTCGGCGACATCGCGCAGTGTCCGATCGAAGACCGGGAGGTTCTGCTCGGCGGTGCCGCCCGCGAGGTAGGCGACCGGTGCGGGGGCCGCACTCGAGGCCTCCGCGGAGCTGGGGGTGGTGAGAGGCTCCGTCACATCCGACTCCGTGCAGCCGACGAGGACGAGGGTCAGGGCGCCGATCGCGAGTACGAGCCGGAGCCGTTGCGTCTGTGTCCTCACCCGGTTCCTCCTGACAGGAGCGGACCTCGCTCCGACCCCTCAGAACGGGGTGTCACCGGATTCTAGCGAGGGCGTCGCACCGCCCTCCTCCACGCCGGCCGCCGTCGGCGCACTCTCGGGGGCAGCGCCCCAGTCCTTCGGTGCCTCGTGACCATTCGGCTGGTCCTCACTCCACCCGGGCGTCGTGGCGGAGGCGTGAGGAGCGGATGCGCGCGCGATGGTCTTCGTGTAGCGCGTCGTTCCCCAGGCGAGATCGTGGCCGATGCCCTCGGCGGTGACCACGACGTCGGTGCCCGTCCTGCCTCCAGAGTCCCACGCCTTCACCGCGAGACGCCCGGTGACGACCACCCGGTCGCCTCGCGCGAGCGAGGCCAGGGCGTTTCCGGCCAGGCCGTTGAAGGCGGTGATGGTGTACCAGTTCGTCGAGCCGTCCACCCAGCGCTGCTCGGCGCGGTCGTAACGCCTCTGCGCGGAGGCGAGGCGGAAACTGGTCATCGCGGCACCGCTCGTCGTGTCGATGCTCCGTGGCTCCGTGCCGATGACTCCGATGACGGTCAGCGTGTCGGTCATGGTGGTGTCCTCTCGTTCTGGGCACCCGCCGCTGATGCGCCGGGTGCGACGCCCGAGTGGAGGGGGCTGGTACCACTCGGGCGCCGCAGGAACAGTGTCATGACGAAGGGCCCGCCTCCGGGGTGGAGAAGGGCCCTTCTGGGGAGGGATCGCAGATATCGGCCCCTGTGGAGGAGGCCTATGAAGCCCTGATGTACGTCGAGTAGGACTTCCGGATCTTGTTCACCTTGGGCAGAGCGACAGCGAGGCAGTACCCCTGACCGGGGTTCTTCGCGAAGAAGTCCTGGTGGTAGTCCTCCGCCGGGTAGTACACGCCGAGCGGGGATATCTCCGTGACGATCTGGCCGTCCCACCACTCCGATGCGCGATCTCGGGCGGCCTCGAACAGCTCCTTCTCTTCGTCGGTCGAGTAGAACATCGCCGAACGGTACTGCGTGCCGACATCGTTGCCCTGCCGGTTGAGCTGCCGCGGGTCGTGGAGGGTGAAGAAGACGTCGAGGATGACCTGCTCGGGGATGACATCGGGATCGAAGGTGACCGCGACGGCCTCGGCGTGCCCGGTGCGTCCGGAGCAGACGTCCTCGTAGTCGGGCTCGGTCGTGCGTCCGCCGGTGTAGCCGGAGACGACCTCGGTCACGCCGTCGAGGACGCGGTACACGGCGTCCAGACACCAGAAGCATCCTCCGGCGAGTACGAATGTGCGCATTGCGTGGTCACTCACTTCCTGTCGCGTCGACGCGGCCGGGGCGCCGGGCACGTCCTTGAATCAAACACCCTCGGGAGCCGCCGCATTCCGCGCGCGGCTCCGACTCGATTAGAGTCACGGCGTGAGCTACGCCGCCGCCCCCACCCGCTACGACCGCATGGACTACCGACGCACCGGACGGAGTGGCCTGCAGTTGCCCGCCCTCTCCCTCGGGCTCTGGCACAATTTCGGATCCGACCGCTCGCTCGACACGCAGCGTGCCATCCTCCGCCGCGCCTTCGACCTGGGGATCACCCACTTCGACCTCGCCAACAACTACGGCCCCCCCTACGGCGCCGCCGAGACGGCGTTCGGCCGGATCCTCGCCGAGGACCTTCGGCCGTACCGCGACGAGATCGTTCTCTCCTCGAAGGCCGGCTACGACATGTGGCCCGGTCCGTACGGAGACGGCGGCTCGCGGAAGTACCTGCTCTCGTCGCTCGATCAGAGCCTCCAGCGGCTCGGCGTCGACTACGTCGACGTGTTCTACTCGCATCGACCCGATCCCCAGACACCCGTCGAGGAGACGATGGGCGCACTCGCCACGGCGGTCCAGCAGGGTAAGGCCCTCTACGTCGGCGTCTCGAACTATTCTCCCGAGCAGACCCGTGCGGCGGAGGCGGCGCTCGCCGCTGCCGGTGTCCCCCTCCTTCTGCACCAGCCGCGCTACTCGCTCTTCGACCGCGGACCCGAGGACGGCCTCTTCTCCGTGCTCGACGAGCTCGGCACCGGCTGCATCGTGTTCTCGCCCCTCGCTCAGGGCCTGCTGACCGATCGTTATCTCGACGGATCCGTGCCGGAGGGGTCGCGCGCGGCGACCTCACGCTTCCTCTCCTCGGAGCGGATCGACGAGGACTACCTCACCCGCGCTCGCGGCTTGAATGCCCTCGCCCGGCAACGCGGGCAATCCCTTGCACAGCTCGCGCTCAGCTGGGTGCTGCGGGTCCCGACAGTGACGAGCGCGATCATCGGAGCCTCGAGTGTCGCGCAGCTCGAGCAGAACGTCGCCGCTCTCGACGCCGGACCACTCTCCGCTGACGAGATCGAAGCGATCGAGGAGTTCGCGGTGCACGGGACGACCCTCCGCTGATCGCCGGCGGGGATGTCGGAGGTCGGCCGTAGTCTGCGACAGCACTCGGCCGAGGGGTGCTCCGAGACTCGAGCAGGAGGAACCGATGTCCTTGTCCACGCTGCAGGCGACCCGCACACCGCCGACTCTCACCCGGGTCAACTCCCGTCTCTGGCGCGTCAGCACGGGTTCCGGAGCCGTCGTCGGCCACATCGAGCTGGTCGACGATCCGCAGGGCGAGCGCTACCGGGCCCGGCTGCTGCGCGCCGGAATGCCGGCGGGTGCCCAGCTCGGTGAGTTCTGGAACGTCAACGACGCCGTCGAGGTCTTCCGGGTCGCCTGAGCGCAGCGCGACCGTGCCCACCGGGGTGATGAGCGGGCGCGAGATCCCCCGTGGCCGTCCGGGCCCGCGCCGCAGGAGGTCGATCCCCCGCCAGGCGGCGTGCCGACGCCGTTGCGCAGGTCGCCGCGGCTAGCGTTCGCCTCATGCAGTGGAACGAGTTCTTGTCCTGGATCCGCACGAGCGACGGGCATCAGGCGATCTTCACCGCCGCGGTCATCCTGCTCGCGGTGGTGATCGGCGTCGTCGTCACCGCGTCGGTGTTCCGCGCGTCGATCGCACGGCTGATCCGCCAGCAGGACCACGAGCGCAAGAACGCGATCATCGCGACGCTGGTGGATGCAGCGGTCGACGCCTCCGCCTGGAACGTGCTGAGCCAGTCCGAGCGGGTGTTGAGCGATCGCGCCTCTGCTCAAGCGGAGACCCATCTCAGACTGCTGCCGGTCAAGGGCTCCGGCGTCGCCGCCAACTGGGCCGCGCACGAACTGGCCGAGCTGAAGCACACGTCGAGCACCGGCGGCTATCAGACGCAGGCGAGCGTGGGAGAGTTCCGCGACCGTCTCGTGCAGTGGCGGGACAGGCCCGGCCGTGCACGCAAGGCTTTTCTCGCCGACCTCGAGCGTTGGCGCTTCTCCGAGACCGGCCGCGACCACGAGGCCGAGGCCACCGACGCCGAGCAGCTCCTGATGCCGGACCGACCTGTCGCTGGCCAGCAGCCCCCGGCCGCCGTCGCGGACACGGCAGCCCCGGCCGCGTCGCCCGTCGTCGTCGGAGCCGCCCCGGCGCGACCGGACGAGTACCAGCGACCCACCCCGACCATCGTTCTTCCGCCGGCAGACGCCGACCCGTCGCAGGACGAGACCAGCCGGCTCCTCGCCGATGTCGACCGCCTGGAGGTGACGTCTCGGGAACGTCCCGTCGAGGAGCTCCCTCCCGTCGAGACCAACCGGACGGCTCCTGTCGAGGGCTCGCAGCAATCGTCGCCGGCGCCCGCCGAGACGCCCGAGCCGACGGAGGCTACCCAGGACCAGGGGCCGAGCAGCCTTTCAGCGGACGAGGACGATGCGGTCGTCCGAGCCGACGAGGCGCGCTTCGCGAGGTCCAGCGCCGACGATGCTGGAAGGCCCTCGGTCGACGACGGCCGTCCCTCCGACTGAGCCGGTCTCTGCGACCGACCCGATCTGAGCGAGCTCCCGAACGGAGGATGCAGAGAGGGCCCCGACTGCTGACGCGGTCGGGGCCCTCTCTGTCGTGCGGGTGGTGCATCTCGTACGGTTCAGCTGTGTGCATCTCGTGCACGGGCAACTCGGCCGACCAGCACGGCGAGTGGCGCCGCGACGATCGTCCACGCGACGGCGATTCCACCGAGGATGGCGAGGAGCAGCATGGTCGTACCTCCGTTCGTTACGTCGTTGTAATTCCGGTCACCCCAAGACTAGGTGCCTGAACGACACTCAAACGCCATCGGGTGGGAAACACGCCGGTGTTGCCTCTGATTTACCGGTGTGTTAGTGGTGCACGACCCGCGATTCCTCATCCGAAGGGCAGGGCAGCGGAGGAACTCCCGTATCTGGACACGATGACCCGACAGTGCAGCCGGAGAGGGTCTGACCAAGAGGAGGCAAAGGTCATCGTGCAGCGCTCCCGATCGGGACCGGAGAAACGGGTCGGGAGGAATCGTGCGTACTCTGCCGGAGAGGGAGAAGAGCAAGGGCGAACAGCCTTCGCCAGCGTGGTGCCCCCGGCAGGAATCGAACCTGCGACCAAGAGATTAGAAGGCTCCTGCTCTATCCGCTGAGCTACGGGGGCGTGCGTCGATCAGGATACCGGGCGACGGGAGTGCGGCGTCCTCGTCGTGGGACGGTCAGGCGCCCCGCACCAGGCCGAGGACGCCCACCACCAGGGAGATCGCGGCCAGGGCGAGCGAGATCCCGATCAGGACGGTGTGAACCCGCAGGAAGGTCGTCGCGCGACCGTCCACACCGCGGGCGCGCGGGTCCCTGCGCACGCGGCGGAGGAACGGCGGCCAGACGACGGCGTTCCACACGGCGTTGACGATCAGGGTCCAGCAAACGAGCGTCATCACGAGGGTCCAGTGTAGGAGGCTCCACCGGCTCCGGACGCCGCTGTCCGTGCCCGCGGATAGACTGCCGCCATGAGTAGCGCCCCCGACCGTCTTGTCTGGATCGACTGCGAGATGACGGGGCTCGACCTCTCCGTCGACGAACTCGTCGAGATCGCCGTCATCGTCACCGACTTCGATCTCGAGCCCCTCGATGAAGGCCTCTCCATCGTGATCCGGCCCGACACGACCGCGCTCGAGAACATGGGCGATTTCGTGCGCAGCATGCACGAGACATCGGGTCTGCTCACTGAGATCCCCTCCGGCGTGAGTGTCGCCGAGGCGGAGTACGAAGTGCTCGAGTACGTGCTCAAGCACGTGCCCTCCGAACAGCACGCCCCCCTCGCCGGCAATTCGATCGGCACCGACCGGGCCTTCCTCGCGAAGTTCATGCCCCGGCTCGATTCCCACCTGCACTACCGCAACGTCGACGTCAGCACGATCAAGGAGCTGGCCCGCCGCTGGTTCCCGCGCATCTATTTCAACGCGCCGGCGAAGCACGGCGGTCACCGTGCCCTCGCGGACATCCTTGAGAGCATCCGTGAGCTCCGCTACTACCGTCGTGCCGTGTTCGTGGCGGAGCCAGGCCCGACGACAGCCGAGGTGCAGGCCGTCTCGGCCGCGGTGGTGGACGAGTTCGCTCCTCGGATGTAGTACTCTCGTACAGTTGCTTCGCGGGGTGCGCCTCGCGGAACGCACTCCTGGTGGGTATAGCTCAGTTGGCAGAGCGCCTGGTTGTGGTCTAGGAGGCCGCGGGTTCGAGCCCCGTTACTCACCCCAGTGGCTGTGTATGCAGCGGAAGAGGCCCGGAGTCGCAGACTCCGGGCCTCTTCGCATCCCGGCCCGGAAGCGCTCCCGTGCCATGCGCCGGATCTCCCGGAGAGAGGTGAAACCGATGCTCGACATCGATGAGGCCGCCTTCGAGGCGCTCGTCGTCGCCGAGCTCGACGCGCTGCCGGACGACATGGTCGACGGACTGGACAACCTCGTGTTCGTCGTCGAAGACCGGCCTGAAGACGGCTCGCTCGATCTGCTCGGCATTTACGACGGCGTCGCCCTGACCGAGCGCGAGCGCTACGGCTTCGGTGAGATGCCCGACCGGATCGTGCTGTTCCGCGAACCGCACCTCGCGGCGTGCGAGGACCTCGACGAACTCCGGGAGGAGATCCACGTGACGCTCGTGCACGAGATCGCACACTTCTACGGCATCGACGACGAGCGCCTGCACGAGCTCGGCTGGGCCTGACGCAGGCTCCCGTCGTCGCTCGTGTCGAGGACGATGTCGGCTCCCTCGCGGGGCTGCTCTCTGGCGCAGTAGTCGCGGAAGCTCCTGTCCCAGGCGTCCCAGTGCGGCGCGAACAGCTCGCCGTCCCGCGCGAGGGCACGCGCCCTCCGCAGCACGTCGTCCGCCTCGACCCAGACCACGAGGTCGGCGTGTCTGCGCGCCGCTTCTCCGGCGGCTCCGCAGCCTTCGAGCAGGAGGAGCGGGGCGCGGACCGTCCTGCGTCCGGCGGTCGTTCCGCTCGCCCAGTTCCAGGGTCGCCAGTGAGTCGGGAGTCGAAGAGCGTGCGGGCGGATCAGATCAGCGGCGGACGCCTGCACCGCGGCGTCGAGGCCGGTCCACCCAGGGTAGAGGTCGTCCATCTGCACGAGGTGGACGCTCGGCACCCGTGGCCGTGCGCGCAGCTCAGCCATGAGGCTCCGAGCGACGGTCGATTTACCGGATCCGCTCGGTCCGTCGATGAGCACCGTGCGCATCTTGCGCGCCACGATCAGCCGGGCGAGCCCGCGCACCACAGGCAGCGACACCTTCTGCTGTCCGCGCGGCCGCTCTGCACGATCAACCATGCAGGACGAAGCTCCACGACCCGGTGATGACGGCCGCAGCGACCGACGCCGCAGCGATCCCGACGCCACCGCCGATGAGCAGCACATCACCGGCGGAGAGTCGGGACCGGCGCGCCCACGTCCTCGGCAGACCGGACCCGAAGCCCTTCGCCTCCATCGCCGTCGCCAGACGGCTCCCGCGGCGGATCGCCAGCACGAGGAGCGAGAAGGTGCGAGAACCGAGACTCCGCAGCGCCCGCACCGGGCCCCGGCCGTCGGCGACGCCCCGCGCACGACGGGCCATCGAGAGAGCCCGCCAGTCGTCGACGAGAAGACCTACGAGCCGCATCCCCGCGAGCGCCCCGAGGACGAAGCGGGCCGGGAGGCGCAAGATCTGCGCGAGACCGTCGGCCAGGTCGGTCGGGTCGGTGGTGGCGATCAGGACGACGCTCGGCAGCCCGATCGCGAGGACCCTCAGGGCGATCGCCGTTCCGAGCGCGACGGAGCCCTCGGTGACGGAGACGAACAGGAACTCGCCGTACAGCCCCCCGCTGTCGCGGCCGTAGAGAACGGTGGACACGCCCGCCAGCGGCGCGGCGATCCAGACCGGCGCGGTCCTCCGGAGAAGCTCTCTCGCGCGCAGCCCAGCGAAGGGCAGCACCAGAAGTTCCAGAAGCAGCGCTGTCGCCGCCGAGACGGCGTCGACTGTCAGGACGAGGACGAGTGCGATGACGAGGCTCGCGAGGAGCTTCGCCACCGGGTTCGCACGGGCGATGCGCCCGCGTGCGGGCACGGAGTCGAGCAGCGTCATCCCGGTACCGCTTCCCGCGCACCGAGGGACACGACAGCGTCGGCGAGCGCGGTGACCAGCGCCTCGTCGTGCGTGACTGCCAGCACAGCCTGCCCGTCCGCGCGCAGCTCGGCGAGGAGGTCGACGACGACCTCCCAGGTCAGTCGGTCCTGCCCGAATGTGGGCTCGTCGAGGATCACCACCGGCGGCCTGCGGGTCAGGGCAGAGGCGACCGCGAGGCGACGCTTCTCGCCGCCGGAGAGAGTGAACGGATTCGCGTCGGCCAGGTGGGCGAGGCCCAGGCGCTCGAGCAGGTCCTCCGCCCGTCGCCGCTCCGCTGCGTCGCGTGCCCCCAGCGCGAGCTCGGCCCGGACCCTCGCGGTGAGGAATTGGTGCTCCGGCTCCTGGAACACCATCGCCACACGCTCGGCGAGCTGTCGGGAGCTCCACCGGTGCGGATGCGCGCCGGCACCGGAGCGCACCGAGGCGGAGGCGACGACCTCCCCCGCTGCCGGAGCGAGCAGGCCGGCGAGGGTCAGTGCGAGAGTCGACTTGCCGGCGCCGTTGGGCCCCAGCACCGCGGTCACGCGGGCTGAGTCGAGGTCCATCTCGAGCCCGGAGGCGAGGGGCGTCGGTCGCACGCGCCCGAAGACCGGCCTGGCGATCGCGAGATCCCGAGTGCTCAGCGCCGCGGGCGAGGGCAGAGTGCTCGAGGAGGGACGCTGTGGAGCCTCCCCCGGCAGCCAGACGCCCGCCGTTCGCAGTACGGAGCGGGCGTCCTCGAGCACGACAGCAGGATCGCCGTCGGCGACGACCGCGCCGTCCCGCCCGAGCACGACGATCCGATCGACGAGATCGACCCAGACGTCGACCCGGTGCTCCACGACGATCAGCGTCGAGCCGGTGCGCTCGGTGGTGCGCTCGACGGCGGCGCGCACCTCCTGCACACCGACCGGATCGAGATTGGCCGTGGGCTCGTCGAGCAACAGCAGACGGGGGCGCATCGCGAGCACGCCGGCGAGCGCGAGCCGTTGCTTCTGGCCGCCGGAGAGAGCAGAGGTCGACCGCCCGAGCGGCACATCGAGTCCGACGTCCTCGAGCGCGTTCCGAACGCGCGCCGGGATCTCGCCGGGAGCGACGCCGAAGTTCTCGCAGGCGAAGGCGACGTCGTCGCCGACACGCGCGAGGACGGCCTGCGTGTCGGGGTCCTGGAGGACGAGGCCGGCGACTCCGCGGCGGGTGAGCGGCGCGCCGCCGTCGAGCTCGAGCTCGCCCGCGGCAGCGCCGTCCTCCACACTGCCGAGCACACCGGCGAGGGCGTGCAGCAGGGTGCTCTTACCCGCCCCGGACGGACCGAGCAGGAGAACCCGCTCACCCGGCTGGAGGTCCAGGTCGAGCCCCGAGACGGCCGCACGGGCGCGACCGGAGTGCCGCCAGCTCCAGCCCCGTGCCCTGACCGTGGCGCCGCTCATCGGACGCCCGGGCCCGCTCCCTCGATCACCCGGCCCTCTCGGCCCGACGCGAAGCGGTCGAGCGCCCCGGAGGCGGCCAGCCCTCGCACCGCCAGCCACGGGAGCAGACCCGCCAGGACCGCTCCGGACACGATCGACGACAGCACGTAGACCGTGCGGAACAGATCGTCGTTCGCGGGGTAGTAGAACAGCAGGTCGTTGATTGCGAGGGCGAGCCCGGCACCGCCTCCGGCGAGGATCGCGACCAGGGGTCGGCCGCTGCGATAGAGGAAGAGCGCGAGCACGATCTCGGCCCCGAGCCCCTGAACGAGGCCGGAGAGCAGGACCAGGAAGCCCCACTGGGTGCCGATCAGCGCCGACACGGCCGCAGCGACCAGCTCGGTGTAGACGGCCGCTCCAGGCTTGCGGATGATGAGGCCGCCGAGGACGCCGGCGAAGAGCCAGCCGCCGCCGAGAAGTCCGCCGAGCCCCGGAAGGAACTCGAAGGCGAGGCCGAGCACGTTGGTCGCCAGGCCCCACGCCCAGAAGACGATGCCGCTCGCGACAGCGACGACGCTCGCCACCACGATGTCGACGACGCGCCAGCGCAGATCGCGGCGGGCCGGAGTGGAGGAGGTCGGCGCGGATGGACTCTGCGCCCGCGGGTTCTGCCCCTGCGTGGTGTTCTGCCCCTGTGTGTTGTTCTGCACTGACGTGCCCTTTCGTGGAAGCGAATGGAGGGCACGGGTTGGAAAGAGGAGATCGAAACGTTCCTTCGCTGGCATGACCCAGATCAGGTTCGACGGTCGAAGGCTGCTGCCTTCCTCTCAGTCCGGTGCACCGGACTCCCGTGTTCGTCGGCAATCATAGACGTCATGTCGTGGTCGGTGGTCGTCGTCCTGGTCGTGCTGCTCCTCGTGCTGCTGCAGGTCCTTCTCTGGCAGCGCCGGTGGCGGATCCGCCGAGAGTTGCTGACCTACGGCACCCGGGTGCCGGCCCGCGTCGTCGGGCACGACCCCACGCGCGGTGACCGCGCTGCCGCACAGGACCTGGGCCGCCTCCTGGTCGTCTACCGCACGACCGAGGGCGAGGAGAAGCGAGCGCTGAAGGTGCCGCAACGCCGGGGTGACGCGTGGATGGCCGGCGAGCCCGCCTCCGTCATCTACGACCCGCGGCGCCCGAACGACGCCGAGCGGCTGATCGTCGGCTTCGGCCGGACGAAGAAGAAGTGGTTCGTCGCGCGCCAGCAGCGCGCCAGCTGAGGGCTGCCTTCCGACTCGGTCGTGCCGCGGACCACGCCGAACGGGAATGCCTACTTCTTGAGGGCGCGGATCACGCGCGCGAGAGCCTTCCCGCTCACCCACACGAGAGGGATGCCGACAGCGAGGACGGAGATGACGTTCGGCTGGAAGCGCAGGCCGAGATCGTCCTTGATGTAGGCGCCGATGGGGATGACCGTAGCGCCGCCGCCACCGCCGCCACCCTCCTGGCCGTCCTCGGAACCGCTGCCGCCACCGAACCCGAACCAGCGCAGGGCCACCGGGACGAGAGAGACTCCGTCGACGGTGACCGGCTCACCGTAGATCGCCGCGGTACCCGCGGTGGTGACGGTGTCGGCCAGGGAGACTGCGATGTTGGGCATGCTGCGACCGTACTCCGCGGGTCTCCGCGGCGACAAGCGGCAGGCCGGGGCGCACAGGACTCGCGCATGTCCTCCCGGCATCGGGCAGTCATAATCGTCGGATGCCCTCCTCCCGCCGCCGCCCCGCGCGGTCGGCCGTCGTGGCGGTCGCGAGCCTCATCTTCGCTGCATTCCTGGCGTTCCACCGGGTCCTGCCCGACCCGATCGGCTGGCTGTCGGTGCTCGAGGTCGGGATCCCGTGGACGGGGCTGATCGTCCTCGCGCTGATCGCGGCCGTGGTCCCGCTCCGTTCGCGGAGGGCGGCGGCCGCGGTCACGGTGCTCGCGATGGTCTACGGGGTCCTGGTGCTGCCGGTCGCTCTGCCGGCGCCCGCTGTCCGCTCCGGCTCCTTCACCGTGGTCAGCCAGAACGTCGAGACTAGCGAGGACGCGGGGGGTGTCGCCGCTGCACTCGCGGCTGGGCGGCCGGACGTGATCGCACTGCAGGAGCTGGACAGCCCGGCCGAGCGCGCCGTGGACGCCGAGCTCGCCGAGGAGTATCCGTACTCGTTCGTCTCGAGCACGGTCGGCGTCTGGAGTCGCACCGAGCTCGCCGACGAGGAGCCGCTCGACCTCGGGCTCGGCTGGGAGCGCGCACTCGCCGTCGATGTGGGGACCCCGATCGGCAGGACCCGTCTGTTCGTCGTCCACCTCGCGTCTTTCCGCCCCGGCGACCACCAGGAGCGGGACACGATGCTCACGAACCTCGCTTCGGCGCTGCGCGAGGACGAGTCCGCGCGCACCCTCGTGATCGGCGACTTCAACACGCCGACCGACGATCATCTGCTGGCGCCGGTTCTCGCGGAGGCCGGGCTCGTGCGCACCGGCGGGTTCGGCTTTCCGGCGACCTGGCCGGCGCTCCTGCCCGTCGTCTCGCTCGACCATGCGCTGGCCGACGGCGTGCCCGCCGCGACCCTCAAGGTCCTGCCGCCGAACGGCTCAGACCACCGGCCCGTCAGTCTGACGATCGGCTCCGCGTAGCGAGCGTGTCGCTGAGGTCGATCCCCTTGGCCGACTCGGGCGCCGAGCGCGAGAGAAGGGAAGCGGGCCGCACGGCTCCGGAGCCGAAACGGGCGGAGACGCCGTCAACGGCGAGCTCCGCATCACGCCAGTCGTCGGAGTCGCTCCAGAGCGAGAACGCGACATCGTCGCCCTCGACCAGCTGCTCGCCGCGCACGCCGATGAGGCGGACCGGTCGACGGAGCGGATTCGCTGCCTCGAGGAGCGCGGAGGACGCCTCGTAGAGCACGCGGGCGACGTCGGTCGCTTCGGTCAACGTGCGCGAGCGCGTCACGGTGCTGAAGTCTCCGAAGCGGACCTTCACGGCGACCGTCCGGCAACGCACGCCCGACCGGCGCATCCGCACGGCGACCTTGTCGCAGAGGCGGAGCATTTCGCGGCGGACGAGCTCGTCATCGGCGACATCGTCGGCAAAGGTGATCTCGTGGCCGGCGCTCTTCTCGATCTGGCGGGTGTCGACCGGCCTCGGGTCCACTCCGTTGGCGAGGGCGTGGAGGCGGCGGCCCGTCGCCTCGCCGAGCGCCGCAACGAGGGACGCCAACGGAGTCGTCGACACGTCGCCCACTGTCCGAAGCCCGCGGCGCATCAGGGCCTCCTCAGTGCTCGCTCCGACGCCCCACAGAGCGCTCACGGGCAACGGATCGAGGAAGTCGCGCACGCCGTCCGAGGGGACGACGAGCAGCCCGTCGGGCTTGGATCGGCTAGAGGCGAGCTTCGCGACGAACTTGGTGCTCGCTATGCCGACGGAGCAGGTCAGACCCAGCTCGGCGTGCACCCGACGCCTGATCTCGGTGCCGATCGCGAACGGCGAGCCCGAGAGGCGCCGTGCTCCGGCGACGTCGAGGAACGCCTCGTCGATGCTGAGCCGCTCGACCAGCGGCGTGAAGGAGTCGAAGATCGCCATGACCCGGCGCGAGGCGTCACGGTATCGCTCCATGTGCGGCTCGAGCACCACCGCCTGCGGACAGCGCCGCAGAGCGACCGCCATCGGCATCGCCGAGTTGACCCCGTACCGCCGGGCCTCGTACGTGGCCGCGGTGACGACCGAGCGGGCCCCGACGTGGCCGACGATGACCGGCCGTCCCCGCAGATCCGGCCGCTCGAGCAGCTCGACGGAGGCGAAGAACGCATCCATGTCGATGTGCAGGATGCTGGCGCGGGGGTCGTCGAGCGCTTCGGCGGTGATCCGCCGCCCTGTCCCGTCCTGCTTGCTCACGCTGTGCCGTCCTGCTCGCTCACGCCGTGCCGTCCATCCGGTTCCCATGCTCGCACGCACCTCAGACATCGGTGCCGTGGGGAATGGCCGCCGCCTGGTCGCGGTTGACCCGAGCATCCACGACGCTCCGGAGAGACACATGACGCACGAGCAGCCCGACTCCCCCACCGCCACCGAGATGAGCCGCTGGCTCGCCCTGCAGGACCGCGCCCACAGCGCCTTCGAGCTCCGGCTCGTCGCTGTCGAGGACTGGACCGCCCCCACGCCGGACACCGAGTGGGACGTGCGCGCCCTCGTACTGCACGTCGTCCGCGAGCAACAGCGGGCGCACACCCTCCTGTCGGGGGGCGACGAGTCGCCGATCCGGCTCGAGCCGGTCGCCGCTGATCTGCGCGGCGAATGGCGACGCGTCACAGACCGTCTGAGTTCGACCGCGCGCGCCGTCGATCCCGCGTCCGCGGTCCGCCTCGGCCGCGACACCGTGAGCGCTCTGGAGCTGCTGCAGGAGCAGGTGGCTGATGTGACCGTGCACGCGTGGGACCTCGCCCGCGCCACCGGAAGCGATGAGCGCCTCGACGACGACCTCGTCGCCGCCGTGTGGGAACTGTTCGCCCCGCAGGAGGACACACTGCGCGCCAGCGGACTCTACGCCGCTCCGGTCCCGGTGGACGAGACCGCCCCCCTCCAGAGCCGCCTGCTCGCGATCACGGGGCGCGACGACCGGCTGGCCGCCTGAACGCTGTCAAGGCCTGGGCCGCTCAGGTGGCCGAGGCAGGATGGGAGGACCACTGACCAGGGGCGACCCGCCCCGACGAGGAGAGGAACATCCATGACACGCATCGCCGTCATCGGAGCCCACGGCAAGGTCGGCCAGCAGATCCTGCACCTGCTGTACGACGCCGGCCACGAGTCGGTCGGAGTGATCCGCAACCCCGAGCACGCGGAAGACATCGTCCGCCTGGGCAGCGAACCGCTGGTGCACGACCTGGAGGACACGACTCCCGAGGCGTTCGCGGAGGCCCTCGGCCACGTCGACGGCATGGTCTTCACGGCGGGCGCCGGTCCGGATTCGGGCCCGGACCGCAAGAGGACCGTCGACCTGGGGGCGTCGGTTCTCAGCCAGAGGGCCGCCGCGCTCTCCGGTGTGCAGCACTTCGTGCAGATCAGTGCGATCGGCGTCGACGAGCCGCTTCCGGATGACACCGAAGCGGGTTGGAAGGCGTACGTCGAAGCGAAGCGGGACGCGGACGCGGCGCTGCGCGACTCCGGACTGGCCTACACGATCCTCCGCCCGGGCGGCCTGACCAACGACGAGGGCATCGGCAGGATCACTCTGGGAACCGCCGTCGAGAAGGGCAGCATCCCGCGCGCGGACGTCGCGGCCACTGTCCTCGCGGTGCTCGCACAGCCCACCTCGATCGGGAAGTCCTGGGAACTCGTCTCGGGGAGCACGCCCATCGACGACGCTGTCGCGCAGGGGGCCTGAGCAGCGCGCGCCTCCTAGAGTGGGGCGGGTGAGCACCCACCCGCCCCGCCCCTGGATCCGCAGCTACGCACCCGGCGTGCCGACGGAGCTGGAACTGCCCTCCGGCTCGCTCGTCGACATCGTCACCGAGTCGGCGCAGCGGTATCCGCACCACGTTGCACTCGAGTTCTTCGGCCGGTCGACCAGCTACTCGCAGCTCGCCGACGAGGTGGAGCGGGCGGCGGAGGGCCTGCGTCACCTCGGTGTCCGGGCCGGGGATCCGGTCGCGCTGGTTCTGCCCAACTGCCCGCAGCACGTCGTCGCCTTCTATGCGGTGCTCCGGCTGGGCGCTGTGGTGGTCGAGCACAACCCGCTCTACACGCCGCGGGAGCTGCGCCACCAGTTCGAGGATCACGGCGCCCGCGTCGTGATCGCGTGGAGCCGCGTCGTCCCGCTCGTCCAGGACCTCCCGGCGGATCTCGGGGTCGGGACCGTGATCACGGTCGACCTCACCCGGGCCATGCCCGCGCCGATGCGCGCCGCGCTGCGCCTTCCGCTCAGAACGGCACGGGAGTCGCGCGCCGCACTGACCGGTCCGGTGCGCGGCGCTGTCGACTGGGAGTCGCTTCTCGACCGTCGGATCGACCCGGCGCATCCGCGCCCCACCGCCACCGACCTCGCCGTCATCCAGTACACGAGCGGCACAACCGGCACGCCCAAGGGCGCCGAGCTGACCCACGCGAACCTGACGGCGAACGCCGCGCAGTCGCGGGCCTGGGTGCCCCAGGTGCGTCGCGGCGACTGCGTCGTGTACGCCGTCCTGCCGATGTTCCACGCCTACGGGCTCACGCTCTGCCTGACCTTCGCCATGAGCATGGGAGCGCGCCTCGTCCTGTTCCCGAAGTTCGATCCGGACCTCGTGCTCAAGGTGGTGCGGAAGCATCCCGCGACGTTCCTGCCCGCGGTACCACCGATCGCCGAGCGCCTCGCGCGCCGGGCGGAGGAGCGCGGCGTCTCGCTTCAGGGCATCGAGATCGCCATCTCGGGAGCGATGCCGCTCGAGCCGGCGCTGGTCGAATCGTTCGAGGCGCTGACGGGCGGCACTCTCGTGGAGGGCTACGGGCTCTCGGAGACGTCGCCCGTGCTGATGGCGAATCCCGTCGGCCCCTCTCGCCGGGCGGGCACCGTCGGTCTGCCGCTACCGGGCACCGACGTGCGGATCGTGGATCCTGAGCACCCGGAGACGGCGGTCGCGACGGGCGAGCAGGGCGAGCTGGTCGTCCGCGGACCGCAGGTGTTCCGCGGCTACCACCGCAAGGCCGAGGAGACGGCCGCCGCGTTCACCGGTGACGGCTGGTTCCGGACGGGCGACATCGCGACGATCGACGAGGACGGCTTCGTCCGCGTCGTCGACCGGATCAAGGAGCTCATCATCACGGGCGGCTTCAATGTGTCGCCCTCCGAGGTGGAGGAGGTGCTGCTGCGCCTCCCCGCGGTCCGCGAGGTCGCCGTGGTCGGGTTGCCGGACGCCCGCAGCGGCGAATCGGTCGCAGCCGCCGTCGTGCTGGAGCCGGGAGCCGAGTTCGACGCCGAGGCCGCGCGTCGCGCCGTCAGGGAGGCGCTCACGCCCTACAAGGTGCCCAAGCGGATCACGGTGGTCGACGAGCTGCCACGGAGCATGATCGGCAAGGTGCAGCGCAGGCAGGTGAAGGCACTGCTCACCGACGGCGAATGAGCGGAAACCGCGGAGGGCCCCCGACGACGCCGTGTGGTCGGGGGCCCTCCCCGGTCGAGATTCTGCTCGAGAGCTAGAACCCGAAGTCACCACCGAAGTCGCCGCCGCCACCGAAGTCGCCGCCGCCCGAGTCGCCCCAGCCTCCCCCGGAGTCGCCCCAGCCGCCGCCGTCCCCGGCGTCCGCTCCGCCGTCTGCTCCCCCGTCACCGGCTCCGTCCGCGGAGGCGTCACCGGCCTCTCCGGAGGCGTAGTCGCCGCCCGCGTCAGGCAGGAACGCGCCCGCGATCGCCGAGCCGATGGCGAAGCCGGCGATGGTGCCGAGCATCGAGGAGGCGAGCACTCCGCCGAAGCCCATGCCGCCTCCGCCGGAGAAGCGACGCTCCATGAAGCCGGGCTGCCGGAGCTCGCTGCGAGTGGCGGACTGGGCCAGGGTGCGCGGGTCGTCGTCCTTCGGCGCATCGCCGACCGGTGCTCCCTCGCTGAGCTCGCGGAAGACCTGCTGACGCTGCTCGGGGGTGAGCTGCTCGAAGGCCTCGCGGTGCACCTGCTCGATCGCCTCGGGCGGAGCCGTGCGCAGAAGATAGCGGTAACGCTCGATCGCCCGCGCGTCGTCGTTCCGCGGGGAGGTCGCGGGCGGAGTGCCGTACTCCGGCCGGCGGTTGCCGGCTTCGGGCGGTGCATATGTCGCTCGACGCGTGCTCTCTGGCTGCTCTTCGCGGCCCAGCAGTCGGTCCAGGAATCCCATGATCTCCTCCTCGGCGCCCGACGGACGCACGTCGCCACCGTAGGCCCGCCGCCGGCTTCGACGCTGACTGTTCTCTCAGAGCAGTCTCCGAGTGGCGGCCACCGGGTTCCGGAGCGTCGACGGCGATCCGGCTCGCCAGGATCGCACGTTCCGACGAGCCGAACGGGGTCTCAGAGCCAGAGGTGGACGGGCGCGCTCGCAGGGGCCGGCGCGCCCCTCCGCCTCACTTCTGCTTCGGGATCACCAGCCACATCACGAGGTAGGCGATGATCTGCGGCCCGGGCAGGAGGCACGAGAGCACGAACAACAGGCGCACCACGAACGGGCTCCAGCCGAAGCGACGGGCGAGACCGGCGCAGACGCCGGCGATGATCTTGCCCCTGGCGGGGCGCACGAGAGTAGCCATGGGTCCACTCTGTCGCAGGCAGCCTGAGCGCGGCATCCGGGGAACCCCCTAGTCCTGCGCGGGAGTGCCGTCGAGCTCCTCCGGCCGGGATGCTCCGACGGAGCGGGCGAAGGCCGCAGCGCGCTCGGCCTCCGCCTCGGGCCAGACCAGGCGGAAGCGCTCGAAGACGACATCCCCGATGCCGCCCGGCGAGACGCGGGAGAAGTAGCGGCGGTGCCCGTCGAGCCAGGACTCGCGCGTGCGATCGCCCTCGCCCTCGGCCCAGGCGAACACGTCGTCGACCGAGTCGAGCGGGCCGGTCCGCACGTCCTCCGTCAGCAGCACCGCGCGTGCCGCGCCCTCGCCGTCGCACACGATCCAGTGGTCGCCTGCGGCGGGCGCACCTTCCTCGGCGAGCGAAGCGGTGGCCGTCTTCACTCCGCGCCGCACGAGGCCCAGCAGCTCGTTCGCCATCGCGATGCTGTCGCCGAACGACTGGACGGGTGGGAGCTCCTCCGCTGCGGCCGGGTGCGTGCAGCGGTACTCGGCCCAGAGGCGCGCTGCGGAGGCCACATCCGGCTCAGGCGGTTCCGTGCGCTCTGGAATCGCGGGCACACGAGCGACGATGGTGGCACCGGCCAGGGCGACGGGGTCGTCGGGGCGGTTGTCGGGCGTGGTCACCGTCTCGAACGGCCAGTGCTGCTGGAGCCAGCGTCGCGCGTAGGCGTCGAGTTCCTCCTCGAGCCGGGACCCGCGGACAGTGGGGACGACCCACCAGGAGGCCTCGGCGGAGTCGCCGCCGGGGCGGACGCTCAGGGCGCCGAGCGCCTCGGTGCGGTCTGGACCGACGAGGAGGAACGTGTGCGCCCGGCCGGCGCGCGCCTCCTCCTCGAGCCGGAGGAGCCCGCGCATGTCGTCACCGAGGGACGCCGACGGGAGGACGGCCGGATCGTCGCCCTGCAGCGGCGCCGCCAGCCAGGGGCGCTGATCGCCGATCGCCTCGTGCAGCAGGTCCGCGTCACTCGAGACCAGCGGGCGCAGGAGGGCACCCGTCCGCAGCTCCAGCCGCGCGGGGAGGGGCGCTTCGCCGGTTCCACCGCTCATGGCCGCACCTCCCCGCACCGGCTCAGCCGGCCGCGCGCTCCAGGACGAGCTCGCGGACGCGCGCCGCGTCGGCCTGGCCCTTCATCGCCTTCATCACGGCACCGATCACGGCACCGGCGGCCTGCACCTTGCCGTCGCGGATCTTGGCGAGCACATCGGGCTGCGACGCCAGGGCCGCGTCGATCGCCTCGATGAGTGCGCCGTCGTCCGAGACGACGGCGAGTCCGCGGGCGTCGACGACCTCCTGCGGGGTGCCCTCGCCGGCGATGACGCCCTGGAGCACCTCGCGGGCGAGGCGGTCGGTGAGCGTGCCGCGCTCGATCAGCCGGGCGAGCTCGGCGACCTGAGCCGGACTGACCAGAACAGCCGGCTCCTCACCCGCGGCGTTCGCGAGGCGTGCGATCTCGCCGGTCCACCACTTGCGCGCGGCCTGCGGGCTCGCTCCGGCAGCGACGGTCTCGGTGATCTCGACCAGCAGTCCGCTGTTGGCGACGTCCTGGAACTCGAGATCGGTGAAGCCCCACTCGGTCTTCAGACGGCGTCGGCGATCGGCCGGCTTCTCGGGGAGCGCGGCGCGAAGCTCCTCGATCAGCTCGGGGCTCGGTACCACCGGGAGCAGATCGGGCTCCGGGAAGTAGCGGTAGTCATCGGCGTCACTCTTGGGCCGGCCCGCGGAGGTGCGGCCGGTGTCCTCGTGCCAGTGCCGGGTCTCCTGCCTGATCGTGCCGCCGGCGGCGAGGATCGCCGCCTGGCGCTGGATCTCGTAGCGCACGGCACGCTCGACGGAGCGCAGCGAGTTGACGTTCTTGGTCTCGGTGCGGGTGCCGAGCTTCTCCTGGCCGATCGGCCGCAGCGAGACGTTGGCGTCGCAGCGGAGATTGCCGCGCTCCATCTTGGCGTCGGAGATGCCCAGCGCGAGCACGATGTCCCGGATGGTCGCGACGTAGGCCTTCGCGTACTCCGGGGCGCTCGTGCCCGCCCCGTAGATCGGCTTGGTGACGATCTCGACGAGCGGGACACCCGCGCGGTTGTAGTCGACGAGAGAGTATTCGGCACCCTGGATGCGGCCGGTGGAGCCGCCGACATGGGTGAGCTTGCCCGCGTCCTCCTCCATGTGGGCGCGCTCGATCGGGATCTGCACGAGCGAGCCGTCACTCAGCTCGATCTCGACCGTGCCCTCGAAGGCGATCGGTTCGTCGAACTGCGAGATCTGGTAGTTCTTGGCGAGGTCCGGGTAGAAGTAGTTCTTGCGAGCGAACCGGCTGGACGGCGCGATCGAGCAGCCGAGCGCGAGGCCGAGGCTGATCGAGTACCGGACGGCCTGCTCGTTGACGACCGGCAGCGAGCCCGGGAGACCGAGGTCGACCGGGGTCACGTTCGTATTGGGCTCCGAGCCGAACTCGTTCGGCGCGTCCGAGAACATCTTGGTCTTCGTGTTGAGCTCGACGTGCACCTCGAAGCCGAGCACCGGCTCGAAGCGCTCGAAGACCTCGTCGTAGTCCATGAGCTCGGGGGCGGACGTGTGCGCGGTGGCCATCAGACGGCACCTTCCTCGGTCGCGGAGAGCACGGAACGGGTCAGATCGGGGGCCTGAGCGAGCAGCGGGTGACCCCACTTCTGCTCGAGGAGTTCCTCGAGGGCCGCGCCGACCGTGTAGAGGCGCACGTCCTCGCGCGCGGGCGCCAGGAACTGGACGCCGACGGGCAGTCCGTCCTCGTCGGCGAGACCGGCGGGGACGGAGATGCCGGGGATCCCGGCCAGGTTCGCCGGGATCGTCGCGACGTCGCCGCGGTACATGGCCAGCGGGTCGTCGAGCTTCTCGCCGAGGCGGTAGGCGGTGGTCGGAGCGGTCGGCGAGGCGATGACGTCGACGCTCGCGAAGGCCGCGTCGAAGTCGCGCTGGACGAGCGTGCGGACCTTCTGTGCGCTGCCGTAGTAGGCGTCGTAGTAGCCGGCCGAGAGCGCGTAGGTGCCCAGGATGATCCGCCGCTTGACCTCGGGGCCGAAGCCCTGCTCGCGGGTCGCGGCCATCACCTGCTCAACCGTGCCGCCGCCCTCGGGAGTCACGCGGAGGCCGAAGCGCACCGAATCGAACTTCGCCAGGTTGCTCGACGCCTCCGCCGGGAGGATCAGGTAGTACGCGGCGACCGCGTGCTCGACGCTCGGGAGGCTCACCTCGACGATCTCGGCTCCGGCACCCTGGAGGATCTCGAGCGCCTCGTGGAAGCGGGCCAGCACGCCGGGCTGGAACCCCTCGCCGCCGTCGAGCTCCTTCACCACGCCGATCCGCAGGCCCGCGACGTCGGCGCGGCGGACCGCCTCGGCGAAGGAGGGCCAGGAGTCGCGCAGCGAGGTCGAGTCGCGCGGGTCGTGCCCGGCGATCACATCGTGCAACAGGGCGGAGTCGAGGACGGTGCGCGACACCGGTCCGATCTGATCGAGGCTCGACGCCAGGGCGATCGCGCCGTAGCGCGACACGCCGCCGTAGGTCGGCTTCACCCCGACGGTGCCGGTCACGTGAGCGGGCTGACGGATCGAGCCTCCGGTGTCGGAGCCGAGGGCCAGCGGCGCCTCGTAGCTCGCGACGGCCGCGGCGGAGCCGCCGCCGGAGCCGCCGGGGATCCGGTCCAGGTCCCACGGGTTGTGAGTGGGACCGTAGGCGGAGCGCTCGGTGGTCGAGCCCATCGCGAACTCGTCCATGTTGGTCTTGCCGATCGGCACCAGCCCCGCCTCGCGGACCTTGCGCATGACGGTCGCATCGTACGGGGGGCGCCAGCCCTCCAGGATCCGGGACCCGCTGGTGGTCGGCATGTCGTTCGTGACGATGACGTCCTTGACCGCGAGCGGCACTCCGGCGAGGGGGTGCAGCGACTCGCCGTCGGCGCGGCGGCGGTCGACCGCCTCGGCGGAGGCGAGGGCACTCTCGTGGGCGACGTGCAGGAACGCGTGGACCGAGCCGTCGACGGCGCCGATCCGGTCGAGGTGGGCTCGGACGGCCTCCACGGACGAGACGGAGCCGTCGGCGAGCTTCTCGGAGAGCGCCGACGCGCTCAGCCGGACGATCTCGTCGCCGTGGACGCTCACTGCTCCTCCCCCAGGATCGCGGAGACCTGGAAGCGGCTGCCGTCGTGCTCGGGCGCGCCGGACAGGGCCTGCTCGAGGGTCAGCGTCTCGCCGATCACATCGGGGCGGAACACGTTCTCGAGCGGGATCGGGTGGCTGGTCGCCGGCACCTCGGGCGTGGCGACGGCCTGGACCGCGCGCACGGAGTCGACGATCTGGTCGAGCTCCCTCGTGAGGTTCTGGATCTCGTCGGAAGTGAGGTCGATCCTGGCCAGCTGGGCCAGATGGGCGACCGTGTCGGCCGTGATCTCGGACATGCGTCTCCGTCTGGTGTTCGGGGGGATTTCCGGCCGTCAGTCTACTCGGCGCGCCGACGCCGACTCCGCCCGGAGCGCCGCCCGGTCACGAGCCGCCGAAGAGGCTCGCCCCGTGCTCGACGAGCGCCTCGTACGCGCCCTCGTAGGTGGTCGGCAGCTCGGCGCCCGGCTCGCCGTAGCGGGCGAGCAACAGGCCCATCAGGCCCACGGCCGGAGGACTGAGCGGCTTGTCGCGGTGTGTATGCGCGGGGTGGGGAGGCGTCGCCTCCGGATTGGGCGGAAGGTACTGCGGCAGTGTCGTCGGCCAGTCGTCGATCTGGCGCGGCTCGTCGAGTGTCAGCACGCCGAAGAGATCTGCCGCGGAGGCGTCGCGAGCGGTCAGCGGCGCGAGCCCGTGCAGCTCGCTCAGCGTGCGGATCACCGCCCCGTGGTGCATGTCGTCGTGCACGATCGTCCCCGCGCGCGTGTAAGCGGAGACCGCGATCGCCGGCACCCGGCAACCGAGCCGGTCGAACGCGAAGCCCATCTCGCCATCCCGCCCGTCGCCCGGGGGCACGGCCGCCGGAGGGGGCACGTGGTCGTAGAGGCCGCCGTGCTCGTCGAAGGTCGCCAGCAGGAGGGTGTTGACGGCGTTGGAGCCGGTGGGGCTCCTGCTCTCGCGGATCGCCGAATAGACCTCGTGCAGCAGCAGCTCCCCGGCCCGCACGTCCGAGAGCGCGCTGTCGTAGACGGTCGTTCCGTCGACGCGGTGCTCGTGCAGGACGCCGGTCGGCGGGTGCATGTCGTTGTGGTCGAAGACGAGCCTGGGCTCGATGAAGGCGTAGTCCGGCAGCTCGCCGTTCTCGACGTCCGAGAAGAAGCGGTCCATCGTCGAGAAGTTCGTCGTCCAGTACTTCTCGAGCACCGGTGCGTGCAGGAAGCCGGTGTACGAGACGACCTGCAGTGCGTCGAAGTAGACCCGCCAGGTCTTCCCCGCCTCCTCGAGCCGGTTGAAGACCGTGGGCGCGTCGGCGAGGTCGTCGGCCAGCCACTTCTCGTAGCCGCCGGCGTGCTTGTTGGTCACGAAGCCGTGCGAGGTGGAGGCGTGGAGGAAGGAGCGGTTGCAGAAGGTCTGCGACGGGACGGCGCAGAACCAGTGGTCGAAGACGGCGAACTCGCGGGCCAGGGTCGAGAAGACAGGGAGCATCTCGGGCGAGAAGCCGCCCATGATGGTGCGTACCTCCTCGCGAGTCGGCTCCTGGCCCTTCTTCCTCTCGCGCAGATGCTGCAGGTAGTCCTCGAGGAAGCCGCCCATTGTCGGAGCGGAGGCGTCGGCGGGAGCGTTGTAGGGGGCTGCCATCTCGCCGACCGGACGGCCGGCGTTGGCCGGCGGATCGATCGTGCCGAAGAGCTGGGTGTTCACGTGCGGGTACTCCTCCCCGGGATCCGGGTTGGGCTGGCGCATCACCGTGTCGGTCGCTCCCGCGTAGACATGGGTGCCGATCGTCTCGCCGGCCGCGCTGGTGTTGGATCGCTCGTCGGGAAGCAACCCTTCGAAGGTCTCGCCGGCCGGCAGATCGTCGGGCGCGTAGAGCCGCCCGAGCACGTTGTCGAACGAGCGGTTCTCGAACATGATCACGACGACGTGGTCGAAGCCGGGGGCGTCGCGCGCGGGAAGTCGCGGCTCCTCCTCGCGACGCGAGCCGGAGGCGACGGCGGCACCGATCGCGCCACCCGCGAGGGCACCGGCCCCGATTCCGGCCGCGGCGGTTCCAGCGAGGAAGCGGCGGCGGGAGCGGGAGCGCGGCGCGTCCGGCGTCGACGCGGCGTCGTGATCGGCGGCTCCGTGATCGGTGCTCATGTTCTCCGCCCGTCCTGCGCCGGTCAGGGCGGCGCCTGATCGGAGTGTAACGACGCCCCCGACGCGGCGGCGCGGAGCCGAGCAAGAGCCCGCTCCGTCGTCTCCGCGGGGGCCGGAGCGAGTCCCACGGTGCGCAGGGCAGCATCGAGCCTGGTGCCGGCCGGAGCTGCGGGAGCGAAGGCGGAGGCAGTGCGCGGCCAGTGCGAGAGCGGCCTCGCGCCGCCACCGAGAGCGCGACCCAGCGCGAGCACCTGCGGATCGGCCAGCGCGCGGCGGCTCCCGGCCCGTGCGCGCACCAGGAGCGCGGGAGTGTCGGGCCCGAGCGGTGTGTCGATCCGCGCTCCCGGGCGGACCCTCGACGCGACGACGAGCACCGGCACCTCCTCCGAGGCCGCGGAGCTTCCGCGAGCGAGGACGAGGAACAGGATCCGCCGCCCAGCCCGCTCGGCTCCGCGGACGGCATCGACGACGGTGTGCAGCAGCTGCTCGGCGACGCGCGCGTCGGCGGAGCGCGCGGTACCGACGACCGCGGCCGGGGCGAAGTCGGCGGGATCGACGAGCGAGCGGGGCTCGACGAGCACGACGGGCGGGAGGGAGCCGGAGGCCAGGGCCGTGCCCAGCGTTGCGAGCGGCACGAGGCGGCCGCCGGCGTCGCGTGCGGCACCGGGATCGCTGAGAGGCCATTCCGGATCGGCGAGCAGAGTCGTCGAGACGCCCTGCCGCTCGTCGACGCACAGCGCCCACGGGGTCGCGGTGCGGCGCGCGGCCTCGAGGGTCAGGAGGAGGGGATCACGGCCGTCGGCCCAGCCGTGGTCGGCGCGCGCGAAAGCCGTGGCGAGCAGGGTGTGCACGGGGAGCATCCCGGGTGCGAAGCGGGAGCCGGGAGGATCCCCCGCACCGGGTGCGGTCATCACGTCGTCAGTGTCGCCGGAATGGACCGGGCCGGACTCGCCGTCGAGGACTCCGAACACCTCGGCGCGGCTCCGGGCGGCGAACGAGAGGACGACGAGGTGGTCGAGATCCTCGAGCATCTCGGTGGCCGCACGCTCGCCGGGCTCGAGGGGCGCGGAGCGGGCAGCCGCCTCGAGAGCGAGCGTGGCGGCGTCGGCGAGGGAGCGGCGCAGGAAGGCGCGGCGCTCCCCGCCGGTACGCTCAGTCATGAGGCTCGGTCGGCTCCCCCGCCGTCGTCGCGGGCGCGCCGCTCCCCGCTGCCGGTACCGCGGGCTCCTCGCCCGCAGAGCCCTCCGCGAGCGAAGCGCCCGCGTGCCCCTCGTCGCGTGACTCGCCGTCCGGCTCCTCCGGGGGCGGCGCGATGGCCGCAGGGCCCTCGGTCACCAGGAGGTGGAACTCGGCCGCGGTGATGATCCGCAGCCCCAGAGCCTCGGCCTTGCCGAGCTTGCTGCCCGCTCCCGGACCAGCGGCCACGTAGTCGGTCTTCTTCGAGACGCTCGAGCCCGCCTTGCCGCCGGCCGCGAGGATCGCCTCCTGAGCGCCCTCGCGGGAGTAGCCCTCGAGGCTGCCGGTCGCGACCACGGTGACGCCGGCGAGCACGCCGCCCGCCGCATCGGCCGCCCCGGGGCCGGGATGGCCCGGAGTGGAGAAGCGCACACCCGCTGCTGCCCAGCGCTCGACGATCTCGACGTGCCAGCCGACCTCGAACCAGGCGAGCAGGGCGTCGGCGATGATCCCGCCGACCCCGTCGACGGCCGCGAGCTCGTCGCGGCTCGCCGACCGGATCGCATCGAGCGAGCCGAAGTAGCCGGCCAGCGCGCGCGCCGCGACCGGTCCGACGTGCCGGATGCTGAGCGAGACGAGCAGCCGCCACAGCTCCTTCGTCTTCGCGCGCTCGATGTTCTCGATCAGGCGCAGGGCATTGGTCGAGGGCACCGAGGAGGGGTCACCGGCGAACGGCCCCGCGCCCGGCTCGAACGGCCCGTCCTTCGCCGGCTGCCGCTTGCGCTTGAACGGAGTGACGACCTTCGGCGCGCCGGAGGCGTCGAGCTTCTGCAGACCCGTCTCGGAGTCGCGCACGACGACCTCGATCGGGAAGATGTCGGCCACCGTGAGCTCGAAGAGCCCCGCCTCGGTGCGCAGCGGCGGCCGAGCCGGCACGAGCGGCTGGGTGAGCGCGGCGGCGCTCACCTCGCCGAGCGCTTCGATGTCGAGAGCCCCACGGCTACCGATGTGCTCCACGCGGCCGCGTACCTGTGCGGGGCACGACTCGGCGTTGGGGCAGCGGAGGTCGACGTCGCCCTCCTTGGCGGGGGCCAGCGTCGTCCCGCACTCGGGGCACTGCGTCGGCATCACGAACTCGCGCTCGCTGCCGTCGCGCAGCTCGACCACGGGGCCGAGTACCTCGGGGATCACATCGCCCGCCTTGCGCAGCACGACGGTGTCGCCGATCAGCACGCCCTTGGCCTTCACGACGTCGGCGTTGTGCAGCGTGGCCTGGCGGACCTCGGACCCGGCGACCTTCACCTTCGTCATCTGCGCGAACGGAGTCGCCCGGCCCGTGCGGCCGACGCTCACGACGATGTCGAGGAGCCTCGTGTGGACCTCCTCGGGCGGGTACTTGTACGCGATCGCCCAGCGCGGGGCTCTGCTCGTCGCACCGAGCTCGTCGTGCAGGTCGAGCTCGTCGACCTTGACGACGACACCGTCGATCTCGTGCTCGACCGAGTGCCGGTCGCGACCGTAGCGCTCGACGAACGCGAGCACCTCCTCGAGCGACGCGGAGACCTGGTTGTACCGGCTGACGGGCAGGCCCCAGGTGGAGAGCAGGCCGTAGACCTCGGACTGCGTGGCCACGGGCGGATCGGGCCAGGCGCCGATCCCGTGCACGAAGAGTGCGAGCGACGCCACCCGGGCCTCGCCCGCACGCAGATCGAGGCCGGCCTTCTTGTCGAGCTGCTGGCGGAGTCCGCCGCTCGCGGCGTTGCGCGGGTTGGCGAAGGTCGGGAAACGGCGAAGGGCGCTCGCGCGCGCCTTCTGCTCCTCGAAGTCGCCCCGGGTGGAGGCCGGCCGGGCCGACCAGCGCGCTCGCGCCTCCTCGACGGCCTCGTCGCGCAGCCGCTCCTGCAGCGCGTTGAGCTCGGCGAACGCGGCCACCGGGATGAACACCTCGCCGCGGACCTCGACGAGCGCCGGGTGCCCCTCGCCGGCCAGGCGCTCGGGTATGCGCTCGACCTGGACGGCGTTGACCGTCACGTCCTCCCCCGTGCGCCCGTCGCCGCGCGTGGCCGCCGTGGTGAGGCGCCCGTGCTCGTAGCGCAGGGAGATCGCAAGACCGTCGATTTTGAGCTCCGTCAGCCAGGCGATCGGGCGATCGGCCGAGGCCACCGTCTTCTCGCACCACTCGCGCAGCTCCTCGGCCGAGAACACGTTGTCGAGAGACAGCATCCGCTCGGCGTGGTCGATCGGGGCCAGCCCGGCGCCCACGATCCCGCCCACGGTCTGCGTCGGCGAGTCCTCGGCGGCGAGCTCGGGGTGCTCGGCCTCGAGTTCCGCGAGCCGGCGCACGAGCGCGTCGTACGCGGCGTCGGCGAGCGGGGAGGAGTCGGCCGCGTAGTAGGCGTCGCTCGCCGCGCGGATGCTCGCCCGCAGCTCCTCGACGCGGGCGGCCGCATCGACGGGAGCGACGCCCTCGACCGGCCCCGCCCCGGCGCTCATCGGACGACCGCCTCGGCGGCGGACGTGCGGTCGATCGTGCACTGACCCAGCACCCGCGTGCCGAGGTAGACGACGGCGGTCTGGCCGGGCGCGACACCGTCGAGAGGGGAGTCGGGAGCGATCACGAGTTCCACCCTGCCATCGACCTCCGACACCCGGGCGACGGCCGGAACGGGATCGGCGTGCGCTCGGATCTGCACCTCGCAGCGGAACGGGGCCGACGCGTCCTCGGGCGGCGCGCCTGCCCAGCTGTACCGGGAGCCGGCGATCTCGCCGATCCGCAGCGCCTCGCGCGGACCCACCACGACCTCGTTGGTGACGGGGCGGACCTCGAGCACGAAGCGCGGTCGGCCGTCCGGCGCGGGGACTCCCAGACGCAGCCCGCGCCGCTGCCCCACCGTGTAGCCGTGGGCACCCTCGTGTGAGCCCACGACTGCCCCCTCACGGTCGACGATCGCGCCCGTCTCCGGCGCGACCCGCTCGGCCAGCCAGCCGCGGGTGTCGCCGTCCGGGATGAAACAGATGTCGTAGCTGTCCGGCTTGCTCGCGACGCTGAGGCCGCGGCGCGCCGCCTCCGCCCGGACGATCGCCTTCGAGGGGGTCGAGCCGAGCGGGAACATCGAGTGCCGAAGCTGCTGCGCGGTGAGCACGCCGAGGACGTAAGACTGGTCCTTCGCCTCATCGCTCGCGCGGTGCAGCTCGAGCGCGCCGTCGGCACCGGTGCGGAGCGACGCATAGTGGCCGGTGCAGACGGCGTCGAAGCCGAGGTCGAGCGCCTTCTCGAGCAGCGCGGCGAACTTGATCCGCTCGTTGCAGCGCATGCAGGGGTTGGGGGTGCGCCCGGCCGAGTACTCGGCAACGAAGTCGTCGACCACGTCCGCTGCGAAGCGCTCGGAGAAGTCCCACACGTAGTACGGGATGCCGAGGACGTTCGCCGCGCGCTGCGCGTCCATCGAGTCCTCGACGGTGCAGCAGCCGCGACTGCCCGTGCGCAGGGTGCCGGGCATCCTGCTCAGCGCGAGGTGGACGCCGACCACGTCGTGCCCCGCCTCCACCGCGCGTGCCGCGGCCACCGCCGAGTCCACTCCACCACTCATCGCCGCAAGAACCTTCACCGTGCGAGTCTACGTTTCGCGCTCCGCCGGCACGAGCGCCCGGATCAGCCGGCGGGGAGCACCGCGCGGTTCGAGAGCCCGGCCCGCGCAGCCCGCGCGTACGCCTCCGGCAGTGCAGCGAGCACTGCGTCGACATCGGCAGCGGCGGACGTGTGACCGAGCGTCATCCGCAGCACACCGCGAGCCTCGTCCTCTGAGCGGCCGAGAGCGAGCACGACGTGCGAGGGCTCGGGGATGCCGGCCGTGCAGGCCGAGCCCGTCGACACCGAGATCCCGGCCGTGTCGAGGAGGAAGAGGAGAGAGTCGCCCTGCGCGCCCGGGAAGGCGAGGTGAGCGTTGTTCGCGACGCGGCGTCCGGAGCCGAGGGGCGGTCCGGTCAGCGTCGCACCGGGAACGGCGGCGAGGGCTCCCGCCACCAGCCGGTCGCGGAGGAGGGCGAGCCGCCGGGCCTCGGCCGGACACTCCGCCGCGGCCTCGACCGCTGCGGCCGCGAACGCGGCGGCACCCGGGACGTCCTGGGTTCCGGACCGGACTCCGCGCTGCTGACCGCCTCCGTGCAGCACCGGCACGACCCGGGCGTCACGGGCGAGGACGAGCGCGCCGGTCGCGATCGGTCCGCCGACCTTGTGTCCGGACACGCTCACGGCCACCAGGCCCACTCCGCGCCGCGAGCCCGACGCCCGGCGCACCTCCGCGATCTGCAACGGAACGTGGCCGAGGGCCGCGACCGCGTCGAGGTGCAGCGGGACCTCGGCGCGCGCACAGACGCCGGCCAGCTCCTCGACCGGGTTGATCGTGCCGATCTCGTTGTTGACCCAGAGCGCGGTGACCAGCGCGACCGAGCCGGGGTCGCGCTGCACGGCCGCGGCGAGCGCCTGCGGCTGCAGCGTGCCCTCCTCGTCGAGCGGCAGCCACTCGATCTGCGCACCCTCGTGTTCGGCGAGCCAGGCGACGCTGTCGAGGGTGGCGTGGTGCTCGCCCTCAGCGACGAGCACGCGCGTGCGGGCGGTGTCCTCGGCACGGCGCTGCCAGAACAGGCCCTTGATGCCGAGGTTGACCGCCTCGGTCCCCCCGGCCGTGAGGACGACCTCGATCGGCTCGCAGTCGAGCACTCCGGCGAGCGCCGAGCGGGCGTCCTCGAGCCGGCGGCGCGCCTCCTGGCCCGAGCCGTGCACGGAGGAGGGGTTGCCGGCGTGCGCGGAGGCCTCCGCGAACGCAGCGAGGGCGCAGGCGCGCAGCGGCGTGGTCGCCGCGTGGTCGAGGTAGATCACAGCAGTCCTTCATCCCGCGTCAGGGCCACGGAGGAGGCCGGTGGCCGTCACTACTGTATGTCGCATGACCTCTCACGATCCCCTGGCCCGGCTCGGCGTGAGCGCGGACGAGCAGGGCGGTGAGCTGCGGGTGTGGTCCGAGAACGCGAGCGCCGTCGATCTCCTGCTCTACGACGAGAAGGACCCGGCGTGGGTCACCCGCACCGTGCCCCTCCAGCGCGACGACCACGCGGTCTGGTCGGCGCGTTCGGACCTGCTCGCGCCCGGTCGCCGCTACGCCCTGCGCGTCGACGGCCCGACCGGTCCGCGCCACCGCTTCGACCCGCGGCGCGCGCTGCTCGAGCCGTACTCGCGCGGGCTGCACCGGGTGGCCGAGAACGAGTGGCGCTCGGTCGTGGTCGACGACGCCTTCGACTGGGGCGGCTCCTCCCGACCGCGCACCCCGCTCGAGAGCACCGTGATCTACGAGGCGCACGTGAAGGGCCTCACCCGGCTGAATCCGGCGCTCCCGGTCGAGCTGCGCGGCACCTACGCCGGGCTGGCGCACGAGTCGACCGTCGCCGCCCTGCTCGATCTCGGCATCACCGCCGTCGAGCTGCTTCCGGTGCACGCCTTCGTCTCGGAGCAGCGCCTCTTGCGTCAGGGCCTCACCAACTACTGGGGCTACAACACGCTGAACTTCTTCAGTCCGCACGCGGCCTACGCCTCCCCCGCGGCGCAGCGGGGCGGCCCGACCGCAGTGCTGCGCGAGTTCAAGGGGATGGTGAAGCTGCTGCACGAGGCGGGCCTCGAGGTGATCCTCGACGTCGTCTACAACCACACGGCCGAGGAGGGGCCGGGCGGCCCGATGTCGAGCCTGCGCGGGATCGACGACGCGGGCTGGTACCGGCAGACGGCAGAGGGTCACTACGTGGACGTGACCGGCTGCGGCAACACGCTCGACTTCGGCCGGCCCGCGGCTCAGCGGCTGGCCCTCGACTCGATGCGCTACTGGGCCGAGGAGGTCGGGATCGACGGCTTCCGGCTCGACCTCGCCGCGACACTCGGTCGTGACGAGATCGCGCACTTCCGGAGCGACCACCCGCTGCTCCGTGCGGCGGTCGAGGACCCGGCGCTGACCGACGTGAAGATGATCGCCGAGCCCTGGGACGTGGGCACGGGTGGATGGCAGACCGGCAACTTCCCCGTCGGCTGGTCGGAGTGGAACGACCGTTACCGCGACCGCACCCGCAACTTCTGGCTCTCGGACATCGACTACGCCCGGCGCGCGGGCACGGCCCCCGTGGGCATCGGCGGCTTCGCCACCCGGCTCTCCGGCTCGTCGAACACGTTCTCCGCCGAGCGGGGACCGCTCGCCTCCGTGAACTTCGTCACCGCGCACGACGGATTCACGCTGGCCGATCTGGTCTCGTACAACGTGAAGCACAACATCGGCAACGGCGAATCGAATCGCGACGGAGCCGACACGAACCGCTCCTTCAATCACGGCTTCGAGGGCCTGACGACCGACGAGCAGATCACGCTCGCCCGTCGCAAGGCCATGCGCAACCTGCTCGGCACTCTCCTGCTCTCCGCGGGCGTGCCGATGATCACCGCCGGCGACGAGACCGGACGCAGCCAGCGCGGCAACAACAACGCCTACTGCCAGGACTCGGATCTCACCTGGCTGCGTTGGGAGGGCCTGGCGGCCTGGCAGCTCGCCCAGCGGGCGCACACCCGCACGCTGATCCGCCTGCGGCGAGAACACCCCGCCCTGCGCCCCTCGCGCTACGGTCGGGGCGGCGAGGTCACGCCGGGGTCGACGAGCATGCACTGGTTCGACGCGCACGGCCACGGCATGTCCGACCAGGACTGGACCTCGGCGGCGAACCGTACCCTGCAGTACCTCGCGGCGTCGACCCCGGAGGAGGGCCGGCCGGATCGAGTCCTCCTCGTCGTGCACGGCGTGGAGGAGGACACGACGGTGGTGCTCGCCGAGGCCGAGGGCGTCACCGGGTACACGAGGCTGTGGAACAGCGAGGAGCCGGAGCCGCTGGAGCACGGCGAGTCCTTCGAGCCCGGGCAGGTCATCCGCGTGACCGGCACCTCGATGCAGCTCTTCGCAGCGCACGGCGAGCCGACCGGCACGGCGGAGGCGGAGGCGGGTCGGTGATGGCGCGGAACGGGCCGGGCACCCCGGCCACGGTCGCTCTGGCCACGGCGGGCATCGCCTTCGTTCCTCACGAGTACCGGCACGATCCGTCGACCACGAGCTACGGTGTCGAGGCGGCCGAGGCGCTCGGGGTGGAGCCCGAGCGCGTCTTCAAGACGCTCGTGGTCGACGTCGATGGGGAGCTCGTGGTGGGCATCGTCCCGGTCACGGGCTCGCTGGGCGTGAAGGAGCTGGCGTCGGCGGTCGGCGGCAAGCGCGCGGCGATGGCCGATGCCGCGCTGGCGCAGAGGCGCACCGGCTACGTGCTGGGGGGCATCTCGCCGCTCGGACAGCGTCTGCGGCACCGCACGGTGCTCGACGAGACCGCCGAGCTCTACGACACCGTCCTCGTCTCGGGCGGTCGCCGCGGCTTCGAGATCGAGCTCGCCCCCGCCGATCTCGTCGCCGCCACCGGCGCCGTCCTCGCCGACATCGCCCGCTGATCCCTCCGTTCCTCCCCGCATGGGGCCGCGCGAGGACGACCGGCCGAGGGCCGTCCTCGCCGGAGACTCCTCACGAGCGGGACCTCGAGTGCCGGCCGGGCGCCGGTCAGCCTGCGGCGGCAGTCAGCCCGAGCTCGGCCGAGCGGGGCAGGAGGCGGTGGCGCGGCACCACGCGGACTGTGTAGCCGAAGGAGCCGCTACGGTCGAGCGTGACCACGCCGGCGTAGGGGACGCGCCCGACCGCGTCCGCCGGTACCACGGCGCCCACCTCCTCGACCACCTCGAGCTCGTGGTGTCGTACCCCCGTCAGTGAGCCGTCGGCCGACGGCGTTCCGTAGACGACCTCGACCGTCACGTCCTCGGGCGAGAGCCCGCCCAGACGGACACCGGCGCGCACCGCGAGCCGGTCGCCACGCTGCGGCACCGCATCGATGCCTCCCGACTCGACGGACGCGACCGCCACGCCGGACCATCCTGCGAGCACCCGGCGCTTCCAGCCGGCGAGCTCCTTCGCCGGCTCGAAGTGGTCGGCGGTGACCGCCCGTTGCGACTCGGCCGCCGGCTGGTAGAGCGCCTCGACGTACTGGCGCACCATCCTCTCGGCCGAGAGCTCGGGCGAGAGCGTCGCCAGCGTGTGGCGGATCGAGCGCACCCAGCGGCGCGGGACTCCGTCCGCGTCGCGCTCGTAGTAGCGCGGCACGACCTCCGTCTCGAGCAGCTCGTAGAGCGCGTCGGCCTCGAGCGTGTCGCGCGCCTCCGGGTCGAGGGCGCGGTCGGAGGAGGGGATCGCCCAGCCGTTCTCGCCGTCGAAGTACTCGTTCCACCAGCCGTCCAGGATCGACAGGTTGAGCGAGCCGTTGAGCGCTGCCTTCATCCCGGACGTCCCGCACGCCTCCAGCGGACGCAGCGGATTGTTGAGCCAGACGTCGGTGCCCGGGTAGAGCAGCTGGGCCATCGCGATGTCGTAGTCGGGGAGGAAGACGATGCGTCGGCGGACGTCGGGCTCCTGCGCGAAGCGGACCAGCTTCTGGATCAGCCGTTTCCCCTCCTCATCGGCCGGGTGCGACTTGCCGGCGATCACGATCTGGATCGGGTGCTGCGGATGGGTCAGCAGCGCACGCAGACGCTCGGGGTCGTGCAGCATCAGGGTCAGCCGCTTGTAGGTCGGCACCCGGCGCGCGAAGCCGATGGTCAGCACGTCCGGATCGAGCACCTCGTCGAGCCAGGCCGGAGGGAGCCCGCCCGGATTCTGCTCGCGCCACGAGCGCGCTGCTCGACGTCGGGCGTCGTCGACGAGCTGCTCCCGCATCGCGCGGCGGGCCCGCCAGAGCTGGTCGTCGCTGAGCGCGTCGGACGCCCAGTCGGCGCGCGTCGTGTCGTCGATGCCGAGTCGGTCTCGGGCGAGGTCGCGGAGGACCGGATCCGTCCAGGTCGCCGCGTGCACGCCGTTCGTGATGGAGCCGATCGGCACCTCCTCCGCATCGAAGCCCGGCCAGAGGCTGGCGAACATCGACCGGCTCACCTCGCCGTGCAGGATCGAGACGCCGTTGGAGCGCTGGGCCAGGCGCAGACCCATGTAGGCCATATTGAACGCGGTGCCGGAGCCGCCCGGCTCGACACCCAGGGCGAGCACGTCCTCGACCTGGACGCCCGGCAGCAGCTCGGTCGAGAAGTAGGCGGCGATCAGGTCGCGGTCGAAGCGGTCGATTCCGGCGGGCACCGGCGTGTGCGTGGTGAAGACCGTGCTTGCGCGCACCACCTGGAGCGCCTGGTCGAAGTCGAGCCCGGCGCCGATCAGACCCGAGATACGCTCGAGCCCCTGGAAGCCGGCGTGCCCCTCGTTGGTGTGGAACACCTCAGGGAGCGCCGTGCCCGAGACCTCCGCCCACAGGTCGAGCGCGCGCACGCCACCGATCCCGAGTAGCAGCTCCTGCTGCAGGCGGTGCTCGCCGCCCCCGCCGTAGAGACGGTCGGTGACCGAGCGCAGGGCGTCCTCGTTCTCGGGGATGTCGGTGTCGAGGAGCAGAAGTGTCACCCGGCCGACCTCGGCCCGCCAGACACGCGCGTAGAGGGCGCGGCCGTCAGGGAGCGCGAGCACGATCCGGGCCGGGGAGCCGTCGGCGAGGCGGACGACGCGCAGCGGGAGACCGTCGGGGTCGAGCGAGGGGTAGGACTCGAGCTGCCAGCCGTCGGCCGAGAGTCCCTGGGAGAAGTAGCCGGAGCGGTAGAAGAGGCCGACGCCCGTGACCGGGACGCCCAGGTCGGAGGAAGCCTTGAGGTGATCGCCCGCGAGGATCCCCAGACCACCGGAGTACTGCGGCAGCGCAGCGGCGATGCCGAACTCGGGTGAGAAGTACGCGATCGAGCGCGGTGCCGTCTCCGGGAGCGACTGGTACCACCGAGGCTCGGTGCGGTAGCGCTCGAGGTCCTCGCGCAACCGCTGCGCCTCCTCGACGAAGGCGCCGTCACCGGCGAGCTCGGCGAGCCGCTCGGGGCTGACAGCGCCCAGGAGCGCGGTGGGGTCCGCTCCCCCGCGCCGCCAGAGCTCGGGATCGACCCGCTCGAACAGCCGCCGGGTGGGCTCGTGCCAGGCCCAGCGCAGGTTACCCGCGAGCTCACCGAGCGCCGAGAGCTCGGGCGGGAGGACGGAGCGGACGATGAAGCGGCGGATCGCCTTCACGGCACCCCTCGACTCTCTGCGGACCCGGGAACCCCGGTCGCGGAGCACCGGGGCGGTCGCGCTCGGTCACCCTAGCGGAGCCCCGCGGCGCACGAACGGGCCCGGCGCGGACCGTTTGCACAGCGCCGCAGGCGCGCGCAAGCGTCGTGTGCGAGCGCGCGCCGGTCGCTACTGTCGTGACGTGGCTCAGATACCTTTCGGCAAGGCTCCGCACGGCAAGGACGCACGACGAGCGGGTCGCGGACGCGCACCCCAGGAGGCGTGGGCGCCTCCCGAGGAGGTGCCGGCCGAGCCGGCGGCCGACGAGGCCCCGGTTTCTCCCGTCACGCCGGACGCTCCCCCGGCGGCGAGCGGCAGTGGGTACCGCGTGCGCGCCGAGCGCATCCCGATCCTCGACCCGCAGCCCCGGCTCGAGGACGACCGCTGGGCGGCCAAGGCCTTCGTCGGCGAGGTCGTCCCCTTCGCGGCGACGGCGTTCCGCGAGGGACATGACCTCATCGGAGTCGACCTGCTGCTGACCTCGCCCTCGGGGGCGGAGTCGGAGCACCGGATGTCCCTGCTCGCGACGGGTACCGACCGCTACGGTCGCCTCGTCCTCCTCGATGCGGAGGGCGACTGGACCTACCGCATCCGCGCCTTCGCCGACGACTGGGCGACCTGGCTGCACACCGCCGACGTTAAGATCCCCGCCGGGCTCGACATCGACGTCACCTTCGCCATCGGCGCCGGCCTGCTGCGCGCCGGCGCCGACGATCAGTCCCGTCCGGAGGCCGAGCGGACCCTCCTCGCTGCGACTGCTTCCCGAGTGGCCGACACCGCGCTCGCCGCAGAGGCACGCCTCGTCGCCGCGACCGATCCCGCCGTGCACGGCGCGCTCGAAGCCCGTCCGGTGCGCAGCATCGCGAGCGTCTCCGCACCCCGCACCGTGCACGTCGAGCGCACCCGTGCCGGCGTCGGCGCCTGGTACGAGTTCTTCCCGCGGTCCGAGGGCGCCGTGCGCCACGAGGACGGCACGGTGACCAGCGGCACGTTCCGCACCGCCTCCGAGCGCGTCCCCGCCGTCGCCGCGATGGGCTTCGACGTGCTCTACCTGCCGCCCATCCACCCGATCGGGCGCTCGTTCCGCAAGGGCCCGAACAACACGCTCGACGCCGCGGAGAGCGACCCGGGCTCGCCGTGGGCGATCGGCTCGGCCGAGGGCGGCCACGACGCCATCCACCCCGATCTCGGCACGGTCGACGACTTCCGTGCGTTCCACGCCGCCGTCACCGCGGCGGGCCTGGAGCTCGCCCTCGACTTCGCCCTGCAGGCCTCGCCCGACCACCCCTGGGTCACCAGCCACCCCGAGTGGTTCACGACCCTCCCGGACGGGAGCATCGCCTACGCAGAGAACCCGCCGAAGAAGTACCAGGACATCTACCCGATCAACTTCGACAACGACCCCGAGGGCATCCGCCGGGAGGCGTTGCGCGTCCTGCGGCACTGGATCGACCTGGGCGTGCGGATCTTCCGCGTCGACAACCCGCACACCAAGCCGCTCGACTTCTGGGAGTGGATCATCCACGAGGTGAACGCCGAGCACCCCGAGGTGGTGTTCCTCGCCGAGGCCTTCACCCGGCCGGCGATCATGCGGGCCCTCGGCAAGGTCGGCTTCCAGCAGTCGTACTCGTACTTCACCTGGCGCAACACCAAGGAGGAGCTCGCCGAGTTCTTCACGAGCATCTCGCACGAGACCGCCGACTACATGCGGCCGAACCTGTTCGTGAACACACCGGACATCCTCACCGAGTACCTCCAGTACGGCGGACGCTCGGCCTACAAGGTGCGCGCCGCCCTCGCCGCGACCGCTTCTCCGCTCTGGGGGGTGTACGCCGGCTACGAGCTGGTCGAGAACGTCGCGCGCCCCGGCGCCGAGGAGAACATCGACAACGAGAAGTACGAGTACAAGACCCGCGACTGGTCGGGGGCCGAGGAGTCCGGCCGCTCACTCGCGCCGTATCTCACGCGTCTCAACGAGATCCGCCGAGCGCACCCCGCCCTGGGCCAGCTGCGTAACCTCCACGTGCACGGTAGCGATGACGACGCGATCCTCGTCTACTCCAAGCACCTCGATCGCCACTTCACGCGCACCAGGACGGCCGACACGGTTCTCGTCGTCGTGAACACCGATCCGCACTCCGCCCGCGAGACCACGGTGCACCTCGACCTGCCCGCGATCGGCCTCGAGTGGGGCGCGACGTTCGAGGTCGAGGACCTGATCACCGGCTCCGTCTGGACCTGGGGAAGCGACAACTACGTACGGCTCGACTCCTTCGTCGAGCCTGTGCACATCCTGAGCGTGAAGGCGGACGAACGATGAGCGGAACACCCCCCGAGAGCGGGAGCCCCGCGGAGACCGCCGGTCTCGAACCGCACGCCGAGACAGTTCCGACCACGGGCACGAGCTCGGCGACGACCACGGGCCACGGCGCCCACGCCGGTCCCGCCCCGGACTCGCAGCAGTACCCCGCCGCCTCCCGCGAAGGCTCGCCCACCTCCGCGGTCGAGTCGGCCTCGGAGGTGCCTCGACCGCTCGGCGACGAGCGCGCTACCCCGGAGCCCGTCGTCGCCGGAGCACCGATCGACGGGACCTCCGCGATCACCCTCCCCGACCTCCCCGACTGGGTGCTGCAGCAGCTGGCCACCGGCAGCAACGCGCTGCCGCACGATGTCCTGGGGCAGCACCTCGTCGCGGCCCCCGGCGTCGCGGACCCCGTCACCGTCGTGCGCGTCCGCCGGCCCCTCGCCGAGAAGGTCGCTGTCGTCCTCTCCTCCGGCGCGCGCGTCGAGCTCGGGCACCTCAGCGACGGCATCTGGCAGGGTTTCCACGTCCTCGGGCCGCAGCCGTACACGGTCGAGGCGCGCTACGGCGGCGGCGGCGAGTGGACCGCGGAGGACCCGTACCGCTTCTCGAAGACGGTGGGCGACCTCGACCTCTACCTCATCGGCGAGGGTCGGCACGAACGGCTCTGGGAGGCACTGGGCGCCCGTCATCGCGAGCACGAAGGAGTCTGGGGTACCTCCTTCGCGGTCTGGGCACCGCACGCGCAGGCCGTCCGGGTCGTGGGCGACTTCAACGACTGGAGCGGCGAGGGACACGCCCTCCGCAACCTCGGCGTCACCGGCGTCTGGGAGATCTTCGTCCCCGGCATCGAGCCCGGTGCCTCCTACAAGTTCGACCTGCTGTCCCGTGACGGACGCTGGGTGCGCAAGGCCGACCCGATGGCGCGCGCCACCGAGGTCCCGCCGGCGACCGCCTCGAAGGTCGCGGTCTCGCACCACCGGTGGGACGACTCCGCGTGGATGCAGAAGCGCGCCTCGGTCGATCCCCACGCGCAGCCGTTGAGCGTCTACGAGATGCACCTGGGATCGTGGCGGCCGGGCCTGGGCTACCGGGACCTCGCGGATCCGCTGATCGAGTACATCACCGAGCTCGGGTTCACGCACGTGGAGTTCATGCCGCTCGCCGAGCACCCGTTCGGAGGCTCGTGGGGGTATCAGGTGACCGGCTACTACGCCGCCTCCAGCCGTTTCGGCACGGCCGACGACCTCAAGTACCTGATCGATCGCCTGCACCAGGCGAGCATCGGCGTCATCGTCGACTGGGTGCCCGGGCACTTCCCGAAGGACGACTTCGCTCTCGCGCGCTTCGACGGGGAGCCGCTCTACGAGCACCCGGACTGGCGCCGCGGCGAGCAGATGGACTGGGGCACCTACGTCTTCGACTTCGGCCACACCCAGGTGCGCAACTTCCTGGTCGCGAACGCGCTGTTCTGGCTCGAGGAGTTCCACGTCGACGCCCTCCGCGTGGACGCGGTCGCCTCGATGCTCTACCTCGACTACTCCCGCAAGGAGGGCGAGTGGCTGCCGAACGAGCACGGCGGACGCGAGCATCTTGAGGCCATCAGCCTCCTCCAGGAGGTCAACGCCACCGCCTACAAGCTGCACCCCGGCATCATGATGATCGCCGAGGAGTCGACCAGCTGGCCGGGTGTCACCCAGCCGACGACCTCCGGCGGCCTCGGCTTCGGGCTCAAGTGGAACATGGGCTGGATGCACGACTCGCTGAGCTACATGGCGAACGACCCGCTCTGGCGCCAGTACCACCTCGGTGAGATCACCTTCTCCTTCGTCTACGCCTTCAGCGAGAACTTCGTCCTCCCGATCAGTCACGACGAGGTCGTGCACGGCAAGGGCTCGCTGATCCAGAAGATGCCGGGCGACCACTGGCAGCAACTGGCGAACGTCCGCGCCTACCTCGCCTTCATGTGGGCGCACCCGGGCAAGCAGCTGCTGTTCATGGGGCAGGAGTTCGGGCAGTACTCCGAGTGGAGCGAGGAGCGCGGGCTCGACTGGTGGATCCTCGACCAGCCCAGCCATCGTGGTCTGTGGAGCCTCGTCGGGCAGCTCAACCATGTCTACCGCGACTCACCGTCGCTCTGGGAGCTGGACAGCGACCAGGCCGGCTTCGAGTGGATCGACGGCGGCGCGGCCGTGCCGAACGTCATCTCGTTCCTGCGGAAGGACGGCGAGGGGCGTCCCGTGGCCGTCATCGCGAACTTCTCCGGTGCGCCGGTGCACGACTACCGGGTGAGCCTGCCGATCGCGGGGCGCTGGGAGGAGCTCGTCAACACCGACGCCGAGATCTACGGCGGTAGCGGGGTCGGCAATTTCGGCGCCGTCGAGGCACGGCAGGAGCCGTGGGCCGGCCGCCCCGCATCGGCCGAGATCATCCTGCCCCCGCTGGCGGTGCTCTACCTCCGGCCGGCCGGCTGACGGCCTGCGGACACCGAGCCCCGCCGGAGGACCGCCGCAGCTGCGGGGTCCGGGCGGGGCTCGGTCGTCTCAGCCGCGATCCGGCACTCGGACGCCCCGATCGCTCAGCGCGCCGGAGCGGTCAGTACAGCAGGCCGGTGAGGCGCGCGCGCGCTTTGTTCACCCGCGGGTCGGTCTGTCCGACGATCTCGAAGAACTCGAGCAGCCGAGCCCGCGTCGCCGCCTTGCCGTCCGCGTCGAGGCGCGGGAACAGCGCCAGGAGGCGATCGAACGCATCCTCGACGTGCCCGCCCGAGACGTCCAGGTCGGCCACGGCGAGCTGCGCGTCGAGGTTCGACGGCTCGGCAGCGGCCGTCGAGCGGATGTCGTCGAGCGTGCGGCCCTGGAGCCGGGCCAGCAGGCGGACCTGCGCGAGGCCGGCGACGGCCAGGGCGTCGCGCGGGTTCTGCGCGATGGCCGTCTCGTACTCGCTGATCGCCGCGGCATAGTCGCCCCGGTCGATCGCGTCGTACGCCTCCTGGTGGTGCGGCGGCAGCGGCTCCGGTTCGGGCTCCGCTCCCTCGGCGGGCGCCTCGGCGCCGACCGGGACGGTGCCCGTGACGCCGTTCTGCGCGGCCAGCTGGAGGACCTGCTCGAGGAGGTCGCGCAGCTGCTCCTCGGCGATCAGACCGCTGAACAGCGGCACCGGCCGTCCGCCGATGATCGCGGCGACGGTCGGCACCGACTGCACCTGGAACGCCTGAGCGAGCTGCGGGCTCGACTCGACGTCGACTCCGACCAGCACGACGGCACCGGCGTACGAGACGACGACCTTCTCGAGCAGGGCGGTCATGCTCGTGCTCTGCTCGGCCCACGAGCCCCGCAGATCGACGATCACCGGCACGCGCGACGAGAGCTGCACCACCTGGTCGAACTCGGCGTCGCCGGCCGTGAGCAGGAGCGGATTCGCGGCCTGCGAGCCGGCGGGCGCCGCGCCCGGAACCGCAGGGTCGGCCTGCGTCGCGCTGGGGGCGGAAGGGGTACGGCGGTTCACCAGCGACGACAGGTCGATGGCGCCGCGGAGGTTCCCCGGCAGGGGTGGGACGGCGCTCACGGCAGCTGCACCACCGAGACGAGTCCCTGGCTCCATCCGAGCATCACGATCTTCTCCTCCGATCCGACGGGCGGTACATAGAACAACAACTGGTAACCGTAGGTGGTCTCGATCCCCGTGGTCGACTTGTCGGTGCCGAGCAGCGACTGCGAGGCACCGGAGGTCGAGACCGTCGAACCCTCGGCGGTGGGCCGCACGGTCGAGGTCTCGGCGATGCTCGCCGCGACGAGCGCGCCCGAGTCGTTCGTCGCAAGGGCGATCGTCGGTGAGGTGCCGGGCTTGTTCGAGAACTCGATCGAGGCGGTGTCCGGAAGAGCCTCACGGTCGGCGTTCTTCTTGTCGACCCCGACCTGGCCGCGGAGCGTGTCGCCGTCAGGCGAGAAGAGCCCCGCGTACTGGCTGGAATCGCCGTTGGCCAGGATGTCTGCGTAGGCCGAGCCGACAGTCTGGGGCGCCAGCTTCATCAGCCGCGAGTCGGGAGCGACGATCGAGGTCCCCACGGTCACCGGTGCGACGTCGGGGATCCGAGCGTTGGCCTCGAGGGAGATCGCGTAATCGACCTTGTAGTCGGTCCGAGGACTCGCCTGGCTCATCATCAGGGCGATCGGCGCCTGGGTGGTGTCAGCCGAGTTCTGGACGACGGCCGTGACGAGGCGAGGCCAGGTCTCGGTGTCCTGGGGCAGCACGAGGCTGACGGGCGAGCCGGGGATCGCCTGCGGCGGGTCGATGGTGCCGCCCTTGGCGATCACCTCGTAGTTCGTGGTGCGCTCCGTTAGCGACTCTCCCTGGAAGCGCTCGGCCAAGATCCCGGCGTCCCGTGCTGCGTCGGCGCGCGACGCAACGTCCGAGACCTCGGCGACGATCGCCTCCGCCTGCTGCGTCGTGACGACAGGGGTCGGGTCGGCCGCGACCGGCTCGGCGCCGGGCGTCGCGGTCACGGAGGCGGTCGGCGCGGCACTCGCGCCCGCGGCCAGGTCGGGCCAGTAGTCCGAGCTGCACCCGGAGAGCAGCACCGTGGTGCCCAGCACGACGGGCAGCACGAGAGCGCCACGGCGGCGCCGCAGCGGTGTGGAGGCCACGGACGCCTGGATCCCCGCTCGAGGACGTGGTCGACGCGCTCCCCGCGGGATGCGGCCCTGAGGTCCCTTGCGACGGGGCCCGTGCTGACGGCGCAGGTGGACGAACGCCCAGACGTAGAGGCCGAGACCGATCAGGAGGAAGATCGCACCGCCCAGCAGCAGCGGACCCGCGAGCGGGGTCGCCGTGTCGACGGGCCAGCTCACCCGCACCGAGTCGGCCGCGGGAGCGGTGCCGTCGCTCGCGATCAGGATCGACACGTCATCGGGGACGTCGAGCGCGACGGAGATGCTGCCCGTGCCCTCGAACTGCTCGAGCCACAGGTCGGATCCGCGCGGATCGACGACCGCGGCGTCGGCAGTCGCGACGTCGGCCGAGAGCTCCACGCCCTCGCCGGTCTCCTGCTCGGCGGTCAGTGCGTCGTTCGCCGTACTGTAGCCGACGGCATCGTAGGGCGAGCCACCGACCCAGCCGAGCACGTCGGAGGTCCGGGCGTAGGCGAGCACGAGGTCACCGCCACCCTCGACCGTGATCGTCTGGCGACCGGGATTCGCGCCGAGCGTGCTCCCGTCGATCACCGCGTAGGGCGCGGACGAGTCGAGCGAGGTCTCGGCGGTCAAGGACTCCGGAGGAGCCCAGACCGTCCGCTGACCGATGCCGAGCGCGATCATCGCGGCGGCGATGACGGTGGCGATGATGGCGAAGACGAACCGCACGAAAGAACTCCTCCTGCGTTGCCGGATCGGGGTGACGGCCGGGACCGGCTCGGGGACGCAGCCGGACCGGGGCGCGACGGCAACAGACAAAGACAGTCCACGATAGCCGATGCCCTCCCTCCGATGCCCGGGAACGGCCGAGAGTGCCTCCGTGCGGCGCGCGGTGCGGGTGTCGCCCCGGCCGATGCCCGCGCGCTGAATACACTTTCCGAGTGCCGTGAGCCCCTCCGCGGCCCTGCTCTGAAGGAGACGACGTGGCGAACGACGAGGCCGAATTCACCCAGGTGTTCCGTGGCTACGACCGGGACGAGGTCGACAAGGCCATCCAGGGCATGCGCCGCGAGCTCATCCAGTCGAACACCCAGGCGGCCGAGAGCAGCCGAGAGGTGAAGCGCCTCTCCGCGCGCATCGAGAGCCTCGAGAAGGAGCTGCAGCAGGTCGGCGCACCCACCTACGCAGGGCTGGGCGCGAAACTCGAGCACACACTGCGCGTGGCGGAGGAGCAGTCGGAGCGGATCATCGCCCAGGCCGAGAACGACGCCTCGGCGCTGCGTCGCTCCACCCGCGACGAGGGCGACCGCGTTCTCCAGGAGGCGCGCGACGAGGCGGAGCGCCTCGTCACGCAGGCGCGTCGCCGCGCAGACCGCACCCGCGACGAGTCGGAGGCGCAGGCGGCCGCGACGCTCGGGAAGGCCGCCGACGACCGCGACGTGATGACCCAGGACGCCGTGCGCGAGGCCGCCGCCATCCGCGGCGCCGTCGCCACCGAGGCCGCCGAGACGCGTGCCACGGCCAAGCGCGAGGCCGCCGCCGTCCGTTCGGAGGCCGAGCACGAGGCCGCCGAGATGCGTGCCGTCGCCGCTCGCGAGATCGAGGTCGCGCGCACCGAGGCCGCTCGTCTCGCCCAGGCGAACGAGCTGCTGCGGGCCGAGGTCGCCTCTGAGACCGACCGGCTCCGCGCCGCCGTCGAGGCCGAGGTCGCGCAGGCGAGGGCCGCGGTCGAGGCCGAGGTGCTCTCGACCCGCGCCGCTCTGGACGCCGAGATCGCCGGCCTCCGCGCCGAGGGCGCCCGCGAAATCGCCGACCAGCGGACTCGGCTCGCGCAGGAGCGAGCAGAGGCGGTCGCCGTGCTCGACGCCGAACTCGCCGGCCTGCGCGCGGCCTCCGCCGACGAAGCCGCTGCGCTCGCTCGGGACGTCGAGCAGGCCCGGATCGACCTCGTTGTCGAGCTGGCCGCCCGCCGTGAGGAGGCGGACCGCGAGGACCTGCTGCGGCACCAGGAGGCGGTGGCGCAGACGCAGCGCTACCTCGACGAGTCGAATCTCCAGCTCGCCGACGCCATCCGGCGGGCGAACGACAAGCGTCTCGAGGCCGACACGCTCCGCAGCGACGCGCTCGATGAGACGACGCGGCTGCGCAGGAAGGCCCAGGACGACTCGGACGCTCTGCTCGACGGTGCCCGCGACCGGGCGCAGGAGTTGATCGCCGACGCCGAGCGCCGTAGCCGCGAGCTCGTCGACACCGCGGAACGCCGGCTCGACGAGATCCGCACGGAGCGCGACGCGATCGCCGGCTACGTCTCCGGTCTGCGCGGCCTGATGGGGCAGATCGAGGGGTTCGACGACGAGGCGACGAACGGATCCACGGGGGACTCCGACGACGTCGAGGATTCCGACGAGACGAGGGCCCCGGCGAAGAAGGCTCCGACGAAGAACGGGCCCGCGAAGAAGGGCTCGCAGGCGAAGGGCGACCAGCCGGCGGCGACCGACGAGCGCTAGACCCCGATCGCGGGCGGGCTCAGCCGAGCTCGCCCGCCCACTCCGTCGGCAACGGTGACGCGGCAGGTGCGACGACGCGCACGATCTCCTCGAGGACCCGCCGCGTCTGCGCCTCGCCGACCCAGAGGTGCTTGCCTCCCTCCACCGCGATCAGATCGAGCTGGGGGACGCTCGCGAAGCGCTCGGCCGCCGCGGCAGGCCGCAGATAGTCGTCGAACTCGGGGACGAGAGCCACCAGCGGACGGCGGTCCACGCCCCACGCAGCCACCTCCTCGGCACTCGTGCGGTGCAGCGGAGGCGAGAGAAGGATCGCGCCGTCGACGGGGTGCTCCCTCCCCCATTTCAGAGCGAGCTCGGTGCCGAACGACCAGCCGACGAGCCACGGGTGCGGGAGTCGCCGCTCGGCGACGAGCGACATCGCGGCGGCGACATCGGCGCGCTCGTCGTTCCCGTCGCCGAAGGCACCCTCGCTCGTGCCGCGGGGCGAAGTCGTGCCGCGGGTGTTGAAGCGCAGCACCGCGACGTCGGCGAGGGCCGGGAGGCGTGCCGCTGCCTTGCGCAGGATGTGCGAGTCCATGAAGCCGCCGTGGGTCGGCAGCGGATGCAGCGTGACCAGCGTCGCCACGGGCTCGCGCTCGAGCGGCAGTGCGAGTTCGCCGACCAGAGTCAACCCGTCGGAGGTGCGCAGCTCGACGTTCTCGCGGCGGGCGGGAAGGACGACTCCTCCGCGGATCTCGTGGGTCATCGTGCTCCTCGGATTCTCCAGCAGTGCGTATGCCAGTGGCGACGGCCCGCCAGATCGGCGGCGTCGCCGAGCGCCCCGTCCGCGCGCCAGGTGACCAGGTGCTCTTGGCCGATGTCGATCGTGAGGCCGCACCCCGGGCAGAGATAGTTCTTGACGGCGCGGGCGGAGGAGACCGGCTGGACGTTCCACTCACGACCCGCGTGGCTCTCGGTGCGTCGCCGGCCTGCGAGCATCTGCGAGAGATCCAGCGGCTCGTCGTCGTCGCGACGGCTCCCGCGGGGTCGGTTGCTGCGCGGCATTCCTCCAGTCTAGGAGGCAGCTCCTCCCCGCCGGGTCAGTGCGAGCTGCCGTCCATCTCGAGCCGAGCCTCTTCGGCGTCGAGCATCAGCTGCGCCCGGCGGAGTGTGCGCGACGAGTAGACCCCGCGTGCGCGCGCCTCGAGCAGCGTCTCGCGCTCGGCGAGGATCACCGCGCGGCGCAGCCGCAGGTACTGGGCGTGAGGACCGAGTGGCGCGTCCTCGTTTCGCTCCACCTGCTCCCACGCCGCTTGCGAGCGGGTCAGCGTGTCACGGCGCACCCGCTCGAGAACACGCTCGCCTGCCTCGCCGTCGGGCAGCTCGGTCACCGCGTCCGGGAGAGCGCGGATGCCGCTGGACGCGACCTCGTCGAGTAGCGCAGCCAGTTCACGGCGATCGGCGTCGCCGTCCGACCCCTGGATCCCCGTGAGGCGGATGAGCGCGGGAAGGGTCGCCCCCTGGAGCAGGAGCGTGACCACGGCCACCGTGAAGGCGATCAGGATCAGCTGCGAACGGTAGGGCGTCTCCTCCGGGAGCGACTGCGCCGCCGCGAGGGTGACCACCCCCCGCATCCCGGACCAGGAGAGGATCACGCCTCCCCGCCAGCCGAACGCCTCGCTCGTCGTGGCAGCAAGATCGGTCTCGCGACGCTGGTACAGGCGCTCGGCGCGCGCCTGTCGCCGACGGAAGCGCTCATCGCCCGTGGCACTGTTGCGCAGCCGCATCAACCCGACCGCGAGCCGCCTGTTGGTCCGCACGGCGCGCCGGCCGGAATTGCGCAGCCACAGCAGCAACGGCCAGACGAACAGCGTGCGCAGGACGATCAGGATGACGACCGTGGCCAGCCCGAGCAGCACAGCCGTGCCCGCCCCGAACTCCCCCGGCTCGACCTCGCCGACGATCGCCTTGATCTCCGCGCCCATCAGCAGGAACACGCCGTTCTCGAGCAGGAACTGCACCGTGCGCCAGTTCACCCGCTCGCTGATGCGCGACTGCGGGCTGAGGAAGCGCGCGCTGTTGTGCCCGGTGTAGATGCCGGTCACGACCACGGCGAGGACGCCGGAGGCGCCCAGCTCCTCCGCCGGGATGTAGGCCAGGAACGGCACGGCGAACGAGACAGCGGTGTCGAGGACCGGATCGCGCAGCTTCGAGCGGACGAAGACGGTGAGGACGCCCGTCACCATGCCGAGCACGATCGCCATCACGACCGAGTAGACGAAGAGGACACCCACCTCCCCGACGTCGAGGGCGTCGGAGCTGACGGAGGAGCCGACCACGGCGGCCGCGGTCGTCGCCGCGCGCAGCAGTACCAGGGCCGACGCGTCGTTGACGAGGCTCTCGCCCTCGAGCACGGTCACCAGGCGGGGCGGCAGACCGAGCTTCTTGCCGATGGACGTCGCGGCGACCGCGTCGGTCGGGCTCACGACTGCTCCCAGCGCGATCGCAGCGGGCAGGCTCAGATCAGGGAAGACCAGGTAGAGGAACCCGCCGACCACGAGGGCGGTCACCACGACGAGCAGTACGGACAGCCCGAAGATCGAGCGCAGATTGCGCCGGAAGTCGGTCAGCGGGACCTGGATCGCGGCCGAGTACAGCAGAGGCGGCAGAACCCCCGCGAGGATCAGCTCGGGTTCGACCTCGATCCCAGGGACGCCCGGAAGGTAGGACGCGCCGATCCCGACGAGGACGAGGGTGAGCGGAGCCGCGATACCGAGACGGCTGGAGAAGCGCGCCACCGTGACGACGGTGATGATCCCGACGACCCCGAGCAACGCGTAATCCACGGCTCCAGGGTAGCGAGGCGCTCACGCCGTGCTGCCCCGCCTCCCGCGGATCAGTACCAGCCGACCGACTCGGAGTGCGCCCAGGCACCGCACGGGGATCCGTAGCGACCCGAGATGTAGCCGAGGCCCCAGGTGATCTGCGTGCTCGCGCTGGTCGCCCAGTCGCTGCCTGCGACGGCCATCTTGCTGCCCGGCAGGGACTGCGGGATCCCGTAGGCACCACTGGACTTGTTCTCGGCGTAGACGTTCCAGCCGGACTCGCGATTCCACAGCAGCACCAGGCAGTCGTACTCGCTATCGGCCCAGCCGCGCTGGACGATCATGTCGTAGGCGATCGCCTTGGCCGACCCGGGGTCGGGAGCAGCGGACCGCGGGACGGGGGCCGGCTCCGGGGTCGGCGTCTCGGGCTCCTCCGCTGGGTCCTGCGTCGCCTCGGGGGTGGGGGTCGGCGTCGGGGTAGGGGTGGGAGTCGGCGTGGGCTTGGCCTCGGCGGCGAAGGAGTCGCGCTGCACCGTCCGTGCGGCGGCATCGGCGACCACGAGGCGTTGCGCCGAATCGCCGTTGAATCGGGCGGGCGCCTGGTAGTACGGCGAGGCGACGGCACCGCTGGACGGGTCGACGACATTCACCATCACGAAGGCGAAGGAGGCGACGAACGCGAGCACCGTCACCGGAATCCGAGCCCACGATCGTCGCACCGGGGTCTGGCGCGGAACCGCCGGGCGCTCACCGGAGGTCCGGGAGGCGGGCGAGAGGGCGACGGAGGTCTGAGAATGCTGTGGCACGATAACGAGAGCATAACGGACGATCGCCTGATCGGCCAGCAGATCCGAGCCCGGTCAGCGGACCGCCAGCATCACGTCGACGACGGTGTCGAGCAGCAGGTCGACCTGCGGTTCCGAGTAACCGCCGCGCTGGGGGGCGAAGGAGACGGTACGGACATCGTCGACAGTCAGCACCGAGCCGTCGCGGAAGTACCCGGAGATGCGGTCGGCGAACGCGTCGACCTGGCGGATGTTGTACCCCGTCGTCACCATGCCCGCCCTGGTGAAGCGCTCGCGGGGCTCGCGCGCCAGCCGGTTCACGATCTCCTGCGCGGTCGCTCGGGCATCGGCGAGCCACGCCTCCTCGCCCTGGGCGGCGATGGCGAACTGGCGCTCCCGCAGGGCGAACGCGTCCTCGAGGCGCTCGAGCGCAGCATCGACGTGGGGAGCCGAGTATCCGCCCTTGCGGAGGGTGAAGGCGGTGTGCCGCAGGTCGACCGAGCGCAGAGAGGCGGATCCTCCCGAGAGCTCGGCGTAGGCCTCGCGGGCAGCGGCGAGGAACGAGTCCACCTCGCCCGTGTCGTAACCGGGACGCGACTCGCGAGCGCGGGGGAAGGGAGCGGTCATGCGGTCATTCTGCCAAGACCGGCCGCCGATCACGGCATCGGAGCGTTCCGCGCGTCCGCGCGATCGGTGGCGCGGCCTCTGGCGCAGAGGCTCGCGGGCGTCGGTCGAGGAAGGCCGCAGAGCGAAGGAGGGCCGGACGGAGGTGCTCATCGGGCGAAGACGAAGTACAGCACGTAGGCCGCGGCAGCCGAGGGCAGGATCGAGTCCAGCCGATCCAGCACCCCCCCGTGCCCGGGCAGCCACGAACTCATGTCCTTGATGCCGATGTCGCGCTTGATCAGCGACTCCGCCAGATCCCCGAGCGTGGCGGTGAGCAGCACGACGGCACCGAAGACCGCGCCCACCCACCAAACTTCGCCGAGCATCAGCACCGCCAGCAGGATGCCGACGAGCACTCCCGCGATCGCGGCACCGGCGAAGCCCTCCCACGTCTTCTTCGGACTGATCCGCGGAGCCATCGGGTGCTTGCCCCAGGTCAGTCCGCTCGCGTAGGCCCCGGTGTCGACGACGATCACCAGCACGAGGAACGCGAACGCCCAGAGCTGGCCGCCCGGCTCCGCGACGAGCCGGATCGCGAAGGCTCCGAGGAACGTCACGTACCCCTGCACGAAGGCACCCAGCCCGATGTCGAGCAGGAGATCCCGCGGGCTCGAGGACGTCCTCCGGAACAGCTGCTCGCCGAGGCGCCAGAGCCCGACGAAGACGGAGCCGCCGAGCACAGCCGCCCACGCTGCTCCGAGCCCGCCGTAATAAGCGGCGGGCACCGCCACGACCGCGACGATCCCGGTCGGTATCCTCGGTATGTCGCGGCCGGCGTGCCGGAGTGCGTTCGAGAGCTCCAGCGCCGCCAGCAGCACCACCGCTCCCGCCAGCACCATGAACAGCTCTTTGATGAGCAGCAGGCTGACGACCATCGCGCCTGCGCCGATCAGGCCGATCGCCGTCGCCGAGACGAGGTTGCGCCCGGACCGGGCCGTCAGGCGGTCGTTGGTCGCCTCGAGCTGGGCGCGGGTGGCTTCGAGCTGCCGCTCGACATCGGCCCGGCCCTGCTGCGCCCGCGCGCGCAGCGCATCGCGGGTCGCCATCCGCGAACCCCGGGCGCCCGGGACGTGCGGCGACGGTCTCTTCGCACCGCCGTCCGGTCCTTCGGGGATCTCGGCCACGGTCTACACCTCGAGGAGTTCGGATTCCTTGCGCTTGAGCGCCTCGTCGATCGCGTCCACATGCTGCTTGGTCACAGCTTCGAGCTCCTTCTCGCCACGAGCGAGCTCGTCGTCGCCGATGTCGCCCTTCAGCGCGTCCAGGTCGTCCTTGCCCTTGCGGCGGATGTTGCGGACGGCGATCTTCGCATCCTCCGCCTTCGTGCGCACGATCTTCACGAACTCCTTGCGGCGCTCGGCGGTGAGCTCCGGCAGTGTCACGCGGATCAGAGTGCCATCGTTCGTCGGATTGGCGCCGAGGTTCGGCATGTCCCGGATCGCCTGCTCGATGTCGCGAAGCGAGCCCTTGTCGTACGGGGTGATGAGAAGGGTCCGCGCCTCCTGGTTCTGCAGTGAGGCGAGCTGAGACAGGGGCGTCGGAGTGCCGTAGTAACTCACCAGCACCTTCTGGAACATGCCGGGATTCGCGCGCCCCGTGCGGACCGTGGAGAAGTCCTCCTTGGCGACCTCGACGGCCTTGCCCATCTTGGTCTTCGCATCGGCCAGTACATCCGAGATCACAGGGGGCTCCTTAAAAGAGGGAAGTGGTCAGTCTAGTTCGAGACGAGGGTGCCGAGCTCGGCGCCGCGGATGGCCTTGGCGACGTTGCCGGCCGGCTCCATCCCGAACACCTGCATGGGCATTCCGTTGTCCATGCAGAGGCTGAAGGCGGTCGAGTCGACGACCTTGAGGCCGCGCTGCAGAGCCTCCTGGTAGGTGAGCGTGTCGAGCTTCGTGGCGTCGGGATTCGTCCGCGGGTCTGCATCGTAGACGCCGTCGACTCCGTTCTTGGCCACCAGCACCACGTCGGCGTGCGTCTCGAGCGCGCGCTGGGCGGCGACGGTGTCGGTCGAGAAGAAGGGCAGCCCGGCACCGGCGCCGAAGATCACGACGCGGCCCTTCTCCATGTGCCGGATCGCTCGACGGGGGATGTACGGCTCGGCGACCTGCGTCATCGCGATCGCCGACTGCACCCGCGTCTCCGCGCCGGCCTGCTCAAGGAAGTCCTGGAGGGCGAGAGCGTTCATCACCGTGCCCAGCATGCCCATGTAGTCGGCGCGGCCGCGATCCATCCCGCGCTGCGAGAGCTCTGCGCCGCGGAAGAAGTTGCCGCCTCCCACCACCACCGAGATCTCCACCTCGGTCGCGGCGTCGGCGATCTCGCGCGCCAGAGCGCTGATCACGTCGGGATTGACGCCGAGAGTCCCGGCCCCGAATGCCTCCCCCGACAGCTTCAGAAGCACCCTGCGGCGCTTGCCTGTCGTCATCGCATCCGATTCCGTCATCGACGTTCCTCCCGTAGACCCGTACAAACCTATCCCGCGCGGAGCAGACCCCGCGACCATGACCGGGCCGCCCCGGGCAGAGCGAAGGGAGCCCGGGTCGACCTCGCGACCCGGACTCCCTCCTGTGTGCTGCTAGGCGCCGACCTTGAAGCGGGCGAAGCCCGACACGGTCAGGCCCGCGTCGCTCAGGACCGTGCTGATGGACAGCTTGTTGTCCTTCGCGTAGTCCTGATCGAGCAGGGCGACCTGCTTGAAGTACGCGTTGACGCGTCCCTCGATGATCTTCGGCAGGGCGGCCTCGGGCTTGCCCTCGCCGCGCGAGATCTCCTCGACGATGCGGCGCTCGTTGTCGACCTCGGCCTGCGGGACGTCGTCGCGCGCGAGGTAGGACGGGTTGGCGAACGAGATGTGCTGCGCGATGGAGCGCGCCGTCTCGGCGTCGTCCCCCGCGTAGCCCACGACCACGCCGACCTGCGGAGGCAGGTCCTTGTTGGTCTTGTGGAGGTAGATCGCGAAGTGCTCGCCCGAGACGGCGGCGACGCGACGCAGCTCGACCTTCTCGCCGAGGATCGCGGCCTCGTCGTTGATGAGGTCGGCGACGGTCTTGTCGCCTGCGGAGGCCGTGAGGGCCTCCTCGACGGAGGTCGAGCCGGCGGCGACGACCGCGGAGAGCACAGCGTCGGCGAGGGCGATGAACTTCGTGCCCTTGGCGACGAAGTCGGTCTCGCACGCGAGCTCGATCAGGGTGGCGACACCACCGTTCTCAGCGGCGGCGACGAGGCCCTCGCTCGTGGAGCGGTCGGCACGCTTCGCGTTACCCTTGGCGCCCTTGAGGCGGAGGATCTCGACCGCCTTGTCCAGGTCGCCGTCGGCCTCGACGAGCGCGTTCTTCGTGTCGACCATGCCGGTACCGAGCTGCTCGCGCAGCGTCTTGACGTCAGCGAGGCTGAAATTTGCCATGGTTCTGCGAACTCCTCTTGGTTCTGAAACTCTGCGGTTCCGACACCCGGCGCGGCGGGGCCTCCGGGAGGAAGCCCAGCGCGCCCAGGTGTCGGCGGTTCTTACTCGTGGTTGACGTGGCGCCCACCGTGACGGGGGCCGGACGACCGCAGGCGCGGCGCGTCCGACCCCCGTCATGGAACGGGGAATCAGGCGGTGGCGGTCTCGTCTGTCGAGGTCTCGACGACCTCGGCCTCGGGAGCCTCGACGGGAGTCTCATCGGCGGCCTCAGCGGTGGCGACGGCCTCATCGGCGGTCGCAGCCTCGGCGTCGGCGACCTTCTCGGTCTCAGCGCCGGCCTGCTCGTTCGACTCCTGGACATCGGCGGCGGGTGCGCCCGTGGCGAGCAGCTCCTGCTCCCACTCGGCCAGGGGCTCGACGGCCGAGACGTTGCCCTCGGCCTCGGGCTTCTGGTGGCGCTGGATGAGGCCCTCGGCCGCGGCGTCGGCGACGATGCGGGTGAGCAGGCTCACCGAGCGGATCGCGTCGTCGTTGCCCGGGATCGGGTACTGGACCTCGTCCGGGTCGCAGTTGGTGTCGAGGATACCGATGACCGGAATGCCCAGCTTCTTGGCCTCGTCGATCGCCAGGTGCTCCTTCTTGGTGTCGACGACCCACAGGGCCGACGGCGTCTTCGAAAGGTTGCGGATCCCGCCGAGCGACTTGTGCAGCTTGTCGAGCTCGCGCTTCTTGATGAGGAGCTCCTTCTTGGTGAAGCCGCTCTTCGACGTGTCGTCGAAGTCGAGCTCCTCCAGCTCCTTCATGCGGGCCAGGCGCTTCGAGACCGTCTGGAAGTTGGTCAGGAGGCCGCCGAGCCAGCGCTGGTTCACGTAGGGCTGGCCGACGCGGGTGGCCTGCTCCGAGATCGCGTTCTGTGCCTGCTTCTTGGTGCCGACGAAGAGGATGGTGCCGCCGTGGGCCACCGTCTCCTTGACGAAGTCGTAGGTCTTGTCGATGTAGGCCAGCGACTGCTGGAGGTCGATGATGTAACTGCCCGAGCGCTCGGTCAGGATGAAGCGCTTCATCTTCGGGTTCCAGCGACGGGTCTGGTGGCCGAAATGGACGCCGCTGTCGAGCAGTTGGCGCATGGTGACGACTGCCATGAGTCGTTCTCCTTGTCTCGGGGCGTGGGCGCACCGCGGCGCCGGACTCCCGTTCGGTTGTCTGCGACGGCCGGTCGGCTCGTCGCCCTGGCGCCCGGCGCACTCCCGCCCCGGCACTCTCTCCATGCTCTGCCGCGAGGCGCTGCACTGAGGAGGTACGTGGGGACCGTGGGGAGCGGAGGCCGAATGGGCGCGCGTAGTCACCCCGACGAGCGAGGTGCTCCGTGGAGTCTAGCACCAGGACGGCCGCCTCCCCCGCTGCTGCGGGAGGGCGGCCGTCGGGGCTCGGGAGGGCGGCGCTACTTGCGCGCCGACTTCATCACGGTGCGGATGTGGAGGGTGTCCATCTCTTCGAGCGAGCGGCCCTTCGTCTCGGGCACGAACATGAAGACGAAGACGAACGACATCGCGGCGAACGCCGCGTACAGGCCGTAGGCGAGGGTCAGCGAGACGTCCTGAGAGAGGATCGGGAAGGTCACGGTGATGACGAAGTTCGCGATCCACTGCGCCGAGGCGGCGAGGCCCAGCGCCGCGGCGCGGATCCGGTTCGGGAAGATCTCGCCGAGGAGGACCCACACCAGCGGGCCCCAGGTGGCGCCGAAGAAGACGACGAAGGCATTGGCCGAGACCAGAGCGATCGGACCCCACGCACCGGGCAGCGAGACGTCGTCGCCGCTGATGGTCGACTGGCTGAAGGCGATGGCCATCAGCGCGAGCGAGATCGCCATGCCCGCGGAGCCGACGAGCAGCAGCGGCTTCCGGCCGACCTTGTCGACCAGGAAGATCGCCACGAAGGTGACGACCACGTTCACGACCGAGGTGAAGACCGAGATCGCGAACGAGTTCGACTCGTCGAAGCCGACCGCGCTCCAGAGCGAGGTGGAGTAGTAGAAGATCACGTTGATGCCCACGAACTGCTGGAACACCGAGAGCAGGATGCCGACCCAGACCACCGGGAGCAGGCCGAGCGCCGGACCGCGGAGGCTGGAGCGCTTGGCGTTCTCGGCGTCCTCATCGATCTTCTTCTGGATGTCCGCCAGGGCCTCGTCGACCTCGTCGCGCGGAGTGACGGTCGCGAGGACCTTCCGGGCCTCTGCCGACCGGCCGCGGGTAGCGAGGTAACGCGGTGACTCCGGGAGCGTCAGCGCGAGCAGACCGTAGACCACGGCAGGCACGGCGCAGGCGATGAACATCCAGCGCCACGCCGCGACGCCGAACCAGAAAGGCTCGGAGGCACCGCTCGCGCCGTTCGCGATCAGGGTGTCCGAGAGCAGAGCCGCGAAGATGCCGAGTGTGATCGCGAGCTGCTGCAGAGAGGCGAGCGCGCCGCGGATCGCCTTGGGCGCGATCTCCGAGATGTAGGTCGGCGCGATCACCGAGGCGATGCCGATGCCCAGGCCGCCGACGACGCGCCAGAGCACGAGGTCCCAGACGGCGAAAGCGGACCCGGCACCGATCGAGGAGATGAAGAACAGACCCGCCCCGAGCAGCATCACCCGGATCCGGCCCCAGCGGTCGGCCAGACGCCCGGCGAGATAGGCACCGAGCGCGCAACCGAGCAGAGCGGAGGCGACGGCGAAGCCGATCAGAGCGGCCGAGAGGTCGAACTCGCCCTGCACCGCCTCGACGGCGCCGTTGACCACCGAGGAGTCGAAGCCGAAGAGGAAGCCCCCGACCGCCGCCGCGATGGCGAGGCCGATCACCTTCCTCTTGAGTGTCGCCGCCGAGGGGTTGGGGATCTCCGCTTTCCCGTTGGTGGTGTCAGATCGTCCGCTGGTCATGGTCGTCTCCGATTCTCGCCGCCGGCGGGTGCGCTGGTGCCGCTCCCGAGCCGGATCACCGGCACGTTACTCCTGCCTGCCGCGGTGCCGTGACGGGTTGCGCTCGGTCGGATTGGGTGGCCGCTCCTCCCCAGGCGGGGCATCCGCCGCTTCTCCCCCGATCACGGCGTCGGCCGCCCACTCTGCCCGCAGACCCGCGAGGGTGGCCTCATGATCCGCTCCCTCCTCGCCCGCCCGGGCGTGTTCCTCCTGCTCGCCCTGCTCGCTCCGGCGCCCTGGGTCGCACCCGTCCAGGGCTTCTCCGTCGTCGCTCCATGGGCGGCCCCGGCCCATCGCTACGCCGCGGGCCACCGCGGGATCGACCTCGCGGCGACCCCCGGGCAGCCGGTGGTCGCCGTCGCCGCCGGCACCGTGTCGTTCGCCGGGCGGGTGGTCGACCGATCGGTGGTGAGCATCCGCCATACGGACGGACTCGTGTCGACGCTCGAGCCCGTCGACGCGTCGGTGACGGAGGGTCAGATCGTCGCGGCGGGTGCGCCCATCGGAGTCGTGGGCGGGGGCGGGCACTGCGATGGTCGCTGCGTGCACCTCGGCGTGCGCGAGCGGGGCGAGTACGTGTCGCCGATGCGCTTCTTCGGCGGGATCCCCCGGGCCGTGCTGCTGCCGATGGAGGGGATCACCTCGGTGGATCGATCAGGCCCTCGGGTGCGCGAGCCGGTACGCGTCGCGGATCCGCTCGGTCGACACGTGCGTGTAGATCTGGGTGGTGCCGAGACTCGCGTGCCCGAGCAGCTCCTGCACCGCGCGCAGATCCGCTCCTCCATCGAGCAGGTGGGTGGCCGCCGTGTGGCGCAGTGTGTGCGGCCCCGAGGGTCCGGAGCCCTGCCCACCGTCGAGGAGGCGGGCGACGATGCTGTACACCGTCCTCGGAGTCAGTCTCGCACCGCGTCGGCCGAGCAGGAGGGCGCGGCAGCCGTCTCCGGTGGCGAGCAGAGGGCGGGCGGTCTCAAGATAGGCGACGAGCGCTTCCTTCGCAGGAACGCCGAACGGGACGACCCGCTGCTTCGCTCCCTTGCCGGTGACGAGGACGGTGAGGCGGCTCAGGTCGACGTCGCCCAGGTCGACGGCGACGAGCTCCGAGACGCGGATCCCGGAGGCGTAGAGCAGTTCGACGATCGCGAGGTCGCGTACCGCCACCGGATCGTCAGTCGCGCCACGCACGGCGACGCTCTCGAGCAGCTGCTCGGTCTGCGGTCGGGTGAGCACCCGCGGGAGCGTGCGTCCGGCCCTGGGCGTCTTGAGGCGGGCGGCGACGTCGATCGACAGGCGCTCCGTCCTTTGCGCCCACGAGGAGAAGGAGCGGACGGCGGCCGTGCGCCGCGCGAGCGTCGCCCGGGCGATACCCGACTCCGACTCGCGCCACAGCCAGTCGCGCAGCAACTCGAGGTCGAGCTCGGCCGTCCGGGTGCGGTCGCGGTCCTCGGCGTGGGCGACGAGGCGAGCGAGGTCCGAGCGGTAGCCCTTCGCGGTAGCGGGTGAGAGCGAGCGCTCGTCGAGCACGTAGCGCAGGAAGTGCTCGATGGAGGTCGCGAGAGTCTCCTCGGTCATGAGTCCTCCGGCATCCGCGACCAGAGGTCGATGCGGCCCTGCTCGTCAAGCGCTTCGAGGCTCTCGAGCAGGTCGGAACCGAACCGCGTCGCGATCGGTGCCCGGCGGGTCGGTACGAACGAGGTAGCGACCGTCTCGGGATGCACGTGGACCAGCGAGACGCTCTGGGCACCGTCGATCCCGGAAAGCTCGTGCTCGGGCGCCCCGAGATCCATGGTGTAGCTGATGGCGCCTGCGACGAAGACGGGGACTCCGGCGAACATGGCCGCCGTCGGATAGTGCAGGTGCCCGCCGAGGATCGCGCGGACGTCCGTGCCGCGAACCACCTCCTCGAACCGGTCCATCCCCCGCAGCTCGAGTACGGTCATCGCTCCCAGCGGAGTCGGCAGGGGCGGGTGGTGCAGGGCGAGGAGCGTTCCGAGCGGCGCGGGCGTCGCGAGCTCGTCGGCCAGCCATTTCAGCTGAGCGTCGGCGAGGGCCCCGTGGTGGAAGCCTGGAACCGCGCTGTCGAGTGCGATCAGCCGAAGGCCGCCGAGGTCGACGACCTGGTCGACCGGAGCGCTCTCCGCGCCGCTGACGTCGACGGCACGCCTCCCGCCGGGCGACGCCGCGTCCGCACCGCTCGGATCGAGCAGCACCCGGCGGAATGCACGGCGCTCGTCGTGGTTGCCCATCACCCACACGATCGGGCAGCCGAACCGCTCCCCCAGCGGATCGAGCTGAGCGCGCACCCGGAGATAGGCGTCCTCCTCGCCGCGGTCGGCGACGTCGCCGGTGACGACGATCGCGTCGAGCCGCCCACCGTGCTCGATGAGCCGCTCCACCGCCTGCGCGAGCCGCGCCGACGTGTCGACCGTCTCGTACAGCGGAGCGCCGTCGGCCAGGAGATGGGTGTCGCTGAGGTGGGCGACCACCCGTTCCGCCGCCCGGAAGTGCCCGAGCTGCGGGCGCCGCGTGCCGTCGACTTCTGCGCCGCCTGCTCCTGCCGTGCCGTCCATGCTGCTCCCCTCGCCGATGCCTCTTCAGCGTAGGGCTGACCGCCGACACCGGATGTCATGCGGAGTCCTGCGGCGACGCGGAAGCGCGCCGCCTTTGCCGAGGGGGCGCCGACCAGGTGCCCTCGGCGGAGCGGATGACGGAGCCCTCCGCGAGGAGTTCGCCGAGCGTCGCGAGCACCTCGCTGAGGGACAACCCGGCGGCTCGCGCGATGTCCGCCGTCTCGTGGCTCCCGCGCCCCCGCACGGCATCAGCGACCCGCACAGACGCGCCGGTGGAGGCCGTTGAGCCGATCGGAGGCGCTGCGGCGCCGGCGGACGCGCCGATCCCCAGCAGCTCGAGCACGTCCGACGCCGAGGTCACGCACGTCGCCGCGTACTCGCGGAGGAGGCGGTGGCAGCCGGCCGAGGAGGCGCTCGTCACCGGGCCGGGAATCGTGCCGAGGGGTCTGCCCAGAGCAGCGGCATGACCGGCCGTGTTCAGGGAGCCGGAGCGGGCGCCCGCCTCGACGACGACCGTCGCGGCGGTCGAGGCGGCGATGAGTCTGTTGCGCTGGAGGAACCGCCAGCGAGTGGGGGTCGTGCCCGGCGGCACCTCCGTGGCGACGGCGCAGCCCGGGGTGGCGATGATGCGCTGGAGCAGGTCGGAGTGGGCGGTCGGGTAAAGACGGTCAGCGCCCCCGGCGAGGAAGGCGACGGTGCGCCCCCCGGAGCCCAACGCGGCCCGATGGGCGACGGCGTCGATCCCGAAGGCTCCACCCGACACGATGACGACTCCGCGTTCGGCCGCGCCTGCTGAGAGATCGGCAGCGACGTGCTCGCCGTAGCCGGTCGCGGCGCGAGCACCGACCAACGCGAGGCGGTGCTGCGCGTCGAAGGCGGTGGCGTCACCGCGGAGCCAAAGCAGTAGCGGGGCGTGCGCTCCGAGGTCGTCCAGCGAGTCCGGCCAGCCCGGAGCTCCCGGGAGGAGCAGGCGGACATCGAGGCGCTGCGCGATCGAGAGGCGACGGGCGAGCAGAGCTCGGTCGAGACGCGGACGCCATCGGGCGAGTCCGGACGCCAGAGCGGCGATGTCGGCGTCGAGAGCACGGACCCGCGGCTCCGGGAATTCCGCACGCTCAGCGGAATCCGTCTGCGCCGAAGCCGCCGCGAGGATCTCGGCAGCGGTCGAGGACGAGACGACCAGGGCGAACGCCTCCGCCGCGCCGAGGCGCTCGATCAGCAGGGCGGCGACGGAGTCGCCGGGCTCGGTCAGCGAGCTCCACGCGGTGCGCGCGATCGCCTCGACCGACGCATGCTCGTCGGCCGGGGGAAGGAGTCGGCGGACGGCGGAGAGCTCGACCCGGTCGAAGAGCCGCGAGACGGCGATCACGCGGCACCTCCGCGGAGGACGAGGGCACGGGCGAGGTGCGCAGCGGTCGGGCGGTCCGCTCCGTCGAGATCCGCGAGCGTCCAGCCGAGTCTCAGCACCCGGTCGTAGCCGCGCATGGTGACGAGGCCGCGCTCGAGGGCCCGGTCGAGCGAGCGCGACTCGGTGACGGTCGGCCGGTGCGCGTCGGAGCGGAGCCAGGCGCCCGCGACCTCGCCGTTCAGGGTCCATGGCGTGTCCGCGAGCCGCAAGGCGGCTCTCCGCCGCGCGGCGACGACCCGGGCCCGGGCCTGCGCACTCGACAGGCCGGATGATTCTCGCCGGGAGGCGAGTTGCGCCGCCCCGACTCGGCGGACGGTCAGGCGGATGTCGACTCTGTCGAGCAGAGGTCCGCTGAGGCGCGCGAGGTAGCGCCGGCGGAGCGCGGGCGCGCACGTGCAGGTCTCGCCCGGGATGCCGAACCTGCCGCACGGGCACGGGTTCGCCGCCAGCACGAGCTGCACCCTCGCCGGGAACTCCGCGACCGCGTTCGCGCGATGGATGCGGATCACGCCGGATTCGAGAGGCTGACGCAGCGCATCGAGCGCGACCGCCGAGAACTCGGGGGCCTCGTCGAGGAAGAGCACCCCACGTGTCGCACGCGCGACGGCCCCTGGACGGATGCGTCCGCTGCCGCCGCCGACGATGGCGGCAGGCGATGCGGAATGGTGCGGACTCTCGAAGGGCGGCCGTCGCACCAGCGCTCCACCGGTGGAGGCGCCGACGAGCGATTGCATGCAGGTCGCCTCGAGCGCGGCCTCGTCGTCGAGATCCGGCAAGATGCCCGGCAGACGGGATGCGAGCATCGTCTTGCCCGCGCCGGGCGGGCCGAGGAGGAAGACGTGGTGGCCTCCCGCCGCCGCGATGACCATCGCCTCGGCGGCCTCCTCGTTCCCGACGACGTCGGAGAGGTCCACTCGCGGCTCCGCCTTGAGGCCGACGGCCGGAGGAGGCGTATGTTCCGGCAGCAGCGGAACCTCCCACTCCGCGCCGTGCCAGACCGCGGCTGCCGCGAGCGACGAGACGGCGATCACCTCGAGCCGATCCTCGAGCGGCACCATCACCCGCCGGCTGCCCTCGCGAGCGGCTGCCAGCACCGCGGGCAGCACGCCCGGAACCGAGCGCAGGCGGCCGTCGAGGCCGAGTTCGCCGATGTGCACGACGGAGGCCACGGACTCGGCGTTCACCTCGTGCAGAGCGGCGAGAGCGGCGAGGCCGATCGCGAGGTCGAAGGCGGAGCCGTGCTTGGGCATAGCGGCGGGCGAGAGGTTCACCGTGATCTTGTACTCGGCGATCAGGCTGCCCGAGTTGATCGCCGCCGACCGCACGCGCTCTTTCGCCTGCGACAGAGCGGCATCCGGGAGGCCGATGATGACCATGCCCGGAGTCCCGTCGGCCGAGTGCGCCTCGACTCCGACGACGGCGCCGGCGAAGCCGACGAGGCCCACCGCGGTGGTTCTGCCCAGGCCCATCACGCCACCGCCCTGAGGTGGCGGACCTGCGTGGGGACTCCCCCGGGTGCGATGATCCCGACCGCGTCGATCCGCAAGTGCCGTGAGCGCTCGCCGTGCTCGTGCGCCCAGGCGTACGCGAGCCGCCGGAGCCGCTGCGCCTTGGCCCGCGTGATCGCCTCGACCGGGAGCCCGAAACGCGTCGACGAGCGGGTCTTGACCTCGACCACCACCAGTGAGGCTCCCTCGCGGGCGACGATGTCGAGTTCGCCATCGCGCACCCGCCAGTTGCGGTCGAGGATCTCGAATCCATGTGCTCTCAGATGCGCCGCCGCGATCTCCTCGCCGCGCCGCCCCAGTTCGTCCTTGTCCATGCGTCCTCCTGCCGGAACCCTCCCGCAGGAGACGACCCCCGCGAGGCCCGCGAGCGCGATCGGTGGACGATTCCGTGGATCAGCAGCTGGGGAGGAGCCTCCGGCGACACCGCCGGGAGGCGAGCGGACCTGGGGCTACGGCAGCGCGTCCCGGAGCACGAAAGAGATGGGGCCCGAGGAGATCAGGAAGGCGACGGCGGTGGCCGCCGTCCGAGCGCCGCGACACAGCCGCGGAGCCGCCCGATCGCCGAGCGACGCCCGAGCGCCACGACTGTCAGGACGACGACCAGCTCGGCGGTCGCGGGGGGGTGACCCGTGTCGCGAGGCCGAGGAGGGAGAAATCGGAGGCGTCCTGCCGTCCGCCACACACCGCGACCGACATCTGCTCAGAGGGCGCCGCGATGAAGAGGGCGCCGCCGACGAGCATCAGAAGGACGCCGAGCACCACCGACCTCCCGGTGTCCCGACCCGTGCTCGACGCGATTCGTCAGCCGCGAACGGCTCGTCGACATCGCGCTCGAAAACGTGGCCCTCACCGGGCTGCACGGAGGCCGCCCACGACCGAGACGGCAGGCACGAGCTGCCCCTCCGCAACGACCCTGGTCGCGCCTACTCGTCGAGCGCCAGCTCCTTGGGCAGTTCGAACTCCTTGCGCGAGAGCTCCTCGACGTTGACGTCCTTGAAGGTCAGCACGCGCACCGACTTCACGAAGCGGTCCGAGCGGTAGACGTCCCAGACCCACACGTCGCGCATGGTCAACTCGAAGTAGAAGTCGTGCTCGGTGTCACGGCGGACCAGCTCGACCTCGTTGGCGAGGTAGAAGCGCCGCTCGGTCTCGACGACGTACGAGAACTGCGAGACGACGTCGCGGTACTCCCGGTACAGTGCCAGCTCGACCTCACGGTCGTAGTCCTCGAATTCGTCCTCATCCATCGTTGGACAATCCTACGCCGGTGGACGAGCGCAGCACGCCGGCACCCGAGGTCTCACGCCTCCACGGTCTCGCGCGACCTCGACAGCCAGCTGACCCGGTGCAGCGGCGAGGGCCCGACTCGGCGGATGCCCGCCCAGTGCGCCGCGCTGCCGTAGCCCTTGTTGCTGTTCCACGCGTAGTCGACGAATTCGTCGTGATGGCGCACCATCTGCCCGTCCCGGCCGACCTTCGCCAGCACGGAGGCGGCCGACACCGAGGCGCAGTCGCGGTCGGCCTTCACCCGGGTGACGACGGTCAGCTCGGCCGCCCGCGCTCCGAGTGCCGGTGTCAACCAGTCGTGGGCGCCATCGAGCAGGACCACCGACGCGGCGAGGTCGACGCCCTCGTCGACGAGTCGCTCGATCCCGCGGGAGGCGGCACGGCCGAGGCCGGCGATGATCCCGGCCTCGTCGATCTCGTCGGCGGAGGATTCGCCGATCGCCCAGCCGGACACCCAGGAGGCGACACCGGGCACCAGAGCCTCGCGGCGAGCGGGCGAGAGCATCTTCGAATCGCGCAGCCCCTCCGGGAAGCGCCCGCAGCGGCTCCCGATCGAGACGACGCCGACCGAGACCGGGCCGGCGATCGCACCGCGGCCGACCTCGTCACAGCCGATGATCGTGTCGTAGCCCTGACGGAACAGGCGACGCTCCTGGGTCAGCGTCGGCTCGGCGACGACCACCTAGCCCTGCCCCGTCTGTGCGCCGCCCGTGTCCTCCTCGGCGGCCTCGGTCTCGACCCCGCGGAACACCGATGGGTAGTCGTCGAGCCAGGCCCACTGCTGCACCGGCCAGGTGACGAGCACCGCGCGACCGACGACATTGTCGATCGGGACGAAGCCGCCGCCGGGCTTGTCCGTGTTGTAGCGGGAGTCGGCGGAGTTGTAGCGGTTGTCGCCCATCACCCAGAGCGACCCCTCGGGCACCACGACGTCGAACGGAGTCGCCGAGACCGCCTGCACTCCGTCAGGGAGCTTCACGTAGGGCTCGTCGATCGGGTTGCCGTTGATCTCGACCTGGCCGAGCGGGGAGCAGCACGTGACATGGTCACCGGGGAGGCCGATGACGCGCTTGATCAGGTGGTCGTTGCTGTCGGGAGCGGTCAGGCCCACGAGCGCCAGCGCCGAGTCGACCGCGGCTTGGAAGGGCGGGACCTCCGGCTCGGTGCTTGGCGAGAGCCAGCCGCCCGGATCGCGGAAGACGACGACGTCGCCACGCGAGAGGGGAACGACTCCGGGTACGAGCTCGTTGACGAGGATGCGGTCGTTCTCGACCAGGGTCTGCTCCATCGACGAGGACGGGATGTAGAACGAGCGGATGAGGAAGGTCTTCACGAGGAAGGAGACCAGCACCGCCACGACGAAGATGATCAGCACGTCGCGGAGGAAGAGCAGGACGCCTCGTCGTCGGCGCGGCCGGCGACCGCCGGAGGGTTCCGTCGAGTGGCGGGCGTGATCGTCGTCTCCCGGGAGGCGGACCGGGGCCGTGCTGTCTGTCATCGCTCGCCGTCGCCCCTACTGTGCATCACCGGATGGACTCCCCGGTCGGGCCCCTCGCGGAAAAGGCGGAACCCCGATCCATCATAGGTGGACCGGGGTTCCCGGGAAGCCGTGCGGACGCCGCTCAGGCGTCGCGCTTCTCCTTGATCTTGGCCTTCTTACCGCGCAGGTTGCGGAGGTAGTAGAGCTTCGCGCGACGCACGTCGCCGCGGGTGACGAGCTCGATGTGGTCGATGACCGGCGAGTGCACAGGGAACGTGCGCTCGACGCCGACCTGGAAGCTCACCTTGCGGACGGTGAAGGTCTCGCGGACGCCCTCGCCGGAGCGGCCGATGACGACGCCCTGGAAGACCTGGATGCGGGAGCGGTTTCCCTCGACGATGTTCACGTGGACCTTGACGGTGTCGCCGGCGCGGAACTCCGGGACATCGCTGCGGAGGGACGCCGCATCGACGGAATCGAGGATGTGCATGCTGTATCGCTCTCCGTGCCCGCCACAGGTCGAACACCGTTTCGTTGATGGGAGTCGGTCGCGTGCCCACGTCGTCGCGGCTCCCCTGTGGCAGAGCCTGCGCGAGGCACAAGCGCTCATTCTGCCATGCCGCGTCGACGCGCGTCAAAGCGACCACGGCTTCACGAGGGAGCCCCCGATACTCGAGGGAACCCGATGTCCGCGGCTCCCCGACGGTTCAGGGTTCCCTCGGTCCCGGTCGAGGCTCGGAGGGACGCTTCAGAGGACGAGCGTCTGGCCGTCCTGCGGACGCTCGGGATCGAAGCCCTCGCCGGAGACGGGATGGGGCCGGGGCGGCGTGGTGGACGTCTCGGCGAAGGCGAGCAGGGTGGCCCTGGCATCGCCGAGGAAGCGCCACGTCGAGTGCCAGAAGGCGGCGACTCCGAGCACGACAGACAGCAGCCCGATCACCCAGGCCCCCGGCGGGAAGAAGCCGAGCGCGATCAACGACAGATGCCAGGCGCCCACGACGGCCACATCCGCCCACGCCGGGGTGCGCGTCGGCCGCACAGTGACCCGGAATGCCACGATGCTCGCCACGACGGCCAGCGCGACCGCCAGAATGGGGAGGGCGATCACGAGACCGAGGACGGTCTATCCGCTCGATCCCCCGAAGAGTCCGTATCCCAGGAGGATCCAGAGGGGCAGCACGATCGCTGCCGGATACTGCCAGGAACCGAATGCCCGTCGCGTGCGCATGCACACGACCGTACCCACCACCGCTGAGCAACGGCTCAGCGGACCCCGAGAGGATCAGGATGATCGAGCTACGCACGCCCGCCGAGATCGAAGAGATGCGCCCGGCCGGACGCTTCGTGGGCGAGGTGCTGAAGGCGACGAGCGCTGCGGCCGCGGTCGGCGTGAACCTCCTCGAGCTCGACCGCCTCGCGCACGACATGATCCGCTCGGCCGGAGCCGAGTCGTGCTACATCGACTACCACCCCTCCTTCGGCGCCAGCCCGTTCGGCAAGGTGCTGTGCACCTCCGTCAACGACGCGGTGCTCCACGGCCTGCCCTTCGACTACCGTCTGCGGGACGGCGACCTGCTGACCCTCGACTTCGCCGCCTCCGTCAACGGCTGGGTCGCGGACTCGGCGATCAGCGTGGTGGTGGGCACCCCCCGCCCCGGGGACCTCGCCCTGATCGACACCACGACGCGCGCCCTTGAGGCGGGCATCGCCGCTGCGCAGCCCGGCAAGCGGATCGGCGACATCTCGGCGGCCATCGCCGCGGTCGCCCGCGCCGACGGACTGAGCATCAACACCGACTTCGGCGGACACGGCGTCGGTCGGACGATGCACGGCGACCCGCACATCGCCAACGACGGGCGTGCGGGGCGGGGCTATCCCCTCCGCCCGGGTCTGGTGATCGCGATCGAGCCGTGGTTCCTGCAGACGACGGATGAGATCTACACCGACAAGGACGGCTGGACCCTCCGCAGCCGTGACGGATCGCGCGGGGCGCACATGGAACACACCATCGCGATCACCGGGACGGGGAACATCGTCCTCTCGGCACGCGACTGAGCCGTCGGAGGCGGGCGTGAGCGAGGACAGGACGACCGGCACTCGCGGCCGGGGGTGGACCCCGCTGGGAGTGGTGTACCTCGTGCTCGCCATCGCCGGGCTGCTGGGGACGTGGAGCTGGAACGCGCGCGCGGTGCTCGAGGGCGCGGAGTTCGTCGGGGGCCTGGCTGCCGGCGGTCCGTGGGTGTCGTCGATCACGACCGATCTGCTCATCGTGGCGATCAGCGCCGTGGGCTTCATGGTGGTCGAGGGGCGGCGCGTCGGGATGCGTCGCGTCTGGATCCTGGTTCTGCTCGCTCCGCTGGTCGCCCTGGCGTTTGCGTTCCCGCTCTTCCTCGCACTGCGCGAGAGGCACCTCGCGCTGACCGACCGCTGACCGCCTCCGAGAGACGCCCCGCGACGACGGGCGCGCCGACGGGAGGCGCCGCCTGTATCGGGCGGGAGGCACCTCTTCCGCGGCGCGGGGACCGTCAGGGCAGCAGCTCGGGACGGACGCGGCGAGTGCGCTCGACGCTCTGCTCGTGGCGCCAGGCCGCGATAGCTCCGTGGTTGCCGCTGAGAAGGACCGGAGGGACCTCGTGTCCGCGCCAGGAAGCGGGCTTGGTGTAGCTGGGGTACTCGAGCAGTCCGTCGGAATGGCTCTCCTCGACGAGGCTCGCCGGATTCCCGACGACGCCGGGGACGAGACGTCCGACGGCCTCGATCATCGCCATCACGGCGACCTCTCCCCCGTTGAGTACGTAGTCGCCGAGGCTGATCATCCGCACCCTCGCGCGCTCTGCGGTGTGGTCGACGACACGCTGGTCGATGCCCTCGTACCGACCGCAGCCGAAGACGAGCGACGACTCCTCGGCGAGCTCCCGGGCCGTGGCCTGGGTGAACACCTCGCCCGCAGGTGACGGGAAGACGACGAGCGGATCCGCGGCGGGCTGGAGGATCGCGTCGAGCGCCTCGCCCCACGGCTCCGGCCGCATCACCATGCCCGCGCCACCCCCGTAGGGGGTGTCGTCGACCGTGCGGTGACGGTCGTGGGTGAAGTCGCGCAGATCGTGCACGCCGAGCTCGATCAGCCCGCTCTGGCGCGCGCGGCCGAGCAGGCTGATGTCAAGCACGCCGAAGAACTCCGGGAAGATCGTGACGATGTCGATCCTCACGACCGGGGGTCCTCCTCGGGGCCGCCAGCGCCGTCGGAGGCGGGGTCCTGCCGCTCCTCCGCGTCGACGGGCGGAGCGTCGGGCTCAGGGGCGTCGACGGCGGGAGCGCTCAGCGCCGGGTCGGTCAGATCGACTCCGCTGAGGTCGACCTCTGCGGGCTCCTCCTCGGGAGCCTCCTCGAAGAGGCCCATCGGAGGCGTGACGGTGACGATCCCCGCGACGGGGTCGACCGACGGGACGATCGCCGTGACGAAGGGCACCATCACCTCGCCCGCGGGAGTGGCGACGATGAGCAGGTCCTGCGCCGGGAAATGGTCGACGCGGCGGACGGTGCCGACCTCGACACCCTCGCGAACGACCTTCATGCCGACGAGCTGGTAGTCGTACCAGGAGTCGTCTTCGCCCGACTGCGTCTGCACCTCCTCGTCGATCCAGAGGATCGCCTTGAGAAGGGTCTCGGCGGTGTCACGGTCGGTGACCCCCGCGAAGAACGCGACCGGGTGGCTGTTGTACCAGCGCAGCTCGGCGAGCTCGAGCTTCTTGCCGTGCCACTCGGAGGTGCGGGGCACCTGCAGGGTGAACGTGGATCCGGGGGTGAAGCGCTTGTCGGGCTCGTCGGTGTACAGCTCGAGCTTGATCGCGCCCTTGAGCCCGTGGGCCTTGGTGAGTCGGGCGACGCGGAGCTGCGTCGTACCCGGTCCGGTGACCGACACCTCTACTTGTCGGTGTCGACGACGTCGACCCGCACGCGACGCCCGTCTGCGAGGGCCGCGACCAGGGTGCGGACGGCCTTGGCGGTGCGGCCGGAGCGTCCGATCACGCGGCCGAGGTCCTCGGGGTGCACACGCACCTCGAGGACCTCTCCGCGCGGAGAGCTCGTGGCCACGACACTGACCTCGTCGGGGTTCTCGACGATCCCCTTCACGAGGTGTTCGACGGCGGGAGCGAGCACGAACTACGCCTCGGTGGAGGTCTCGTCGGCGGCGGCCTCAGGCGCCGGTGCCTTGGCGGGAGCCTCGGCCTTCGGCTTGAGGACGGGCTTCTTCTTGGCGTCGATGACGAACGGAGCCTTGGGCTCCTTCACCTGGACGGTGCTGACGGCGTCGGCGTCGCCCTGGAAGCGGCCCCAGTCTCCGGTCAGCTTGAGGATGGCGGCGACCTGCTCGGTCGGCTGCGCGCCGACTCCGAGCCAGTACTGCGCGCGCTCCGAGTCGACCTGGATGAACGAGGGCTGCTCGGTGGGGTGGTACTTACCGATCTCCTCGATCACGCGGCCGTCGCGCTTGGTGCGCGAGTCGGCGACGACGATGCGGTAGTAGGGCGCCCGGATCTTGCCGAGGCGCTTCAGACGAATCTTGACAGCCACAATTCTCCTGTGTGGTCGTTGACCGGTATCCGGTCGATGATGGATGAACTGAGCCGTGAGCGTGGGGGCACACCCGGCCGAAAGCTCGAGGGGGTTTCGTCGGCGGTGAGTAGAGGGTCGACCGCCTCGGACCCGACGGATCATTCTGCCAGAAAAACCCCGACGCCGCGGGCCCGGCACGCCGCCAGTGGCCGAGGGCCGCCTCCGACCGGCCCGACCGAGCCTGAGAGAGGCCCAGCTGAGCCCGGAGGTCGACCCCGTCGCCAGGTGGGAAGATGGCGGGGTGCGTCCCGATCAGGCGGGCGCCCCGGATCCGATGAGGACCACGCCATGGAGATCAGCTTCGCTTCATCCGACCGCTCCACCCTCGGGATCGAGTGGGAGGTCGCGATCGTCGACCGGCAGACGGGCGACCTCGCCAATGTCGCCGATGTGGTGCTGGAGGCGCTCCGTGGCGACGATGGAGCCCCGCACCCGCAGATCACCGGCGAACTGCTCCGCAACACGGTCGAACTGGTCTCGGGCGTGCACACGTCCGTGCGCGACGCGGTCGCCGACCTGCAGGACCAGCTGCGACAGGTGCGCGAGATCACCGACCCGATGGGGCTCGACCTCATCTGCTCGGGCACACATCCGTTCGCGCAGTGGTTCGACCAGGCCATCACCGACAAGGAGCGCTACCACCGCCTCATCGACCGGACCCAGTGGTGGGGCCGGAACATGATGATCTGGGGCATCCACGTGCACGTCGGCATCGAGAACCGCGACAAGGTCCTGCCGATCCTCAACTCGCTGCTCGACTACTACCCGCACCTCCAGGCCCTCTCCGCCTCCAGCCCGTTCTGGGGCGGAGTCGACACGGGCTACGCCTCGAACCGCGCACTGATGTTCCAGCAGCTGCCGACCGCGGGACTGCCGCCCCAGTTCGGCGCCTGGGCGAACTACGAGGAGTACGTCGACGACATGACGCGCACCGGAGTCATCGACGATCACACGGAGGTCCGCTGGGACATCCGTCCCTCGCCGCAGTGGGGGACGCTCGAGATGCGCGCGTGCGACGGTCTCTCCTCCGCCGAGGAGATCGGCGCGGTCGCCGCGCTCATCCAGTGCCTCGTGGAGCACCTCTCGTCCCGGCTGGACGCGGGCGAGGATCTCCCGACCATGCAGCCCTGGTATGTCAGGGAGAACAAGTGGCGGGCGGCGCGCTACGGCCTCGATGCCGAGATCATCCTCGATGCGGCGGGAGCGGAACGGCTCGTCACGGACGACATCCGGGATCTGCTGGTCACCCTCGCTCCGGTCGCCGAGAGGCTCGGCTGCACGCAGGAGCTGGCCGACGTCGAGCTGATCCTGGTCGCCGGCGCGAGCTATGAGCGCCAGCTGCGCACCGCGGCCGCGAACGACGGCGACCTCACGGCCGTCGTCCGGGCGCTCGCGGTCGAGCTGCGCGACGGACTCCGGGAGGCCCGCGCATGACCCGCCGTCTCCTCGCCGGCGCGGCCCTGCTCGCCGCCCTCGCACTCGCCGGCTGCTCGAGTTCGGCGACCGTCTCCGAGGCCGGCACGACGACGCCCACCCCCCTGCCCGCGGTCACGGCCGATCCGCTGCCCCTCTCGATCGGCGGCTCGCTCCCCGCCGGCTCGCGCGTCACGGTGGTGGGCGACAGCATCGTCCGCGGCCTCGGCGTCGAGCCCGGGGAGGCGTGGCCCGAGCTGGTCGGCGACGACCTGGGCTGGTCGGTCACCAATCTCGGCTGCGACGGGGCCGGCTTCATCGAGCCGGGCGACTGCGGCCTCGCGATCGGCGAACGCGCGGAGGAGATCGCCGACACTCGGCCCGACGCGATCATCCTGGTCGCGAGCAGCAACGACCTGGGCTGGGCCCCGGAGGATGTGGCCGCCGCGATCCCGCCCGCGGTCGACGCGATCGCGGCCGCCTCGCCCTCGGCGCGGCTCATCGCCCTGGACTCGGTGTGGGGCCCGGACCCGCGCCCGACCGACCTCGACGGCTACGACGCCGCGCTGATCGCCGCGGTGACGGCCGACGGCGGCGGCGCACTGGAGTACCCCGACCCGCTGCGCTCGGACGGCCTCCTCGGCGAGGACGGCGTGCATCCGACCGTGGAGGGCCACCTCGCCCTCGCCGACGCCTTCGTCGTTGCCGCAGAGAAGGCCGGGCTCGCCAGGGCCGTGCCTCGCGACCAGCGCGCGACGGACGCTCCCGCGACCTGAGCCCGCGCGCGACCCCGGTGTCGCTGCCGCGACCCCGCGGTCCGGGTCGAAACGCCGCGGGGCGGCGGTCAGCGGGTGGTGCCGTTCTTGCCGTCGCGCCAGGCGAGCAGATCGTGCACAGGAGCGAGGTCGATCTCGGGCCCGGAGACGCCGAGCGTGAACAGGCGAGCTCCGAGGTCGTACTGCTGGTCGAGCACGTCGAAGGAGGCGTCGCCGACTCCGCTGCGGACGCTCGCGCCGGTCGAGACCTCGATGGCCTCCGGGTCGCGATCGACACGTCCGCACCACTCGGTGAGGACTCCGAGCTTGCGCTCGAGGGTCGGGACGTCTGAGAAGCTGTGCCAGATGTCGGCGTGTTCGGCGACGATCCGCAGGGTCTTCTTCTCGCCGCCTCCGCCGATCATCACCGGGATGTCCCGCGTGGGCGCGGGGGTGAGCATCGACCAGCGGCTCCGGATGCGCGGCATGGCCGCGGAGAGCTCGTCCAGGCGCGAGCCGGCAGTGCCGAACTCGTAGCCGTACTCGTCGTAGTCGCGCTCGAACCAACCCGAGCCGATGCCGAAGACGAGTCTGCCCTCGGCCCCCTTCGCGCTGATGTGGTCGACCGTGCGAGCCATGTCGGCGAGCAGATCGGGGTTCCGGTAGCTGTTGCAGGTGACGAGCGGGCCGAACTCGATCCGGCTCGTCTGCTCGGCCCACGCGGCGAGCATGCTCCAGCCCTCGAAGTGCAGGCCGTCGGGCTCCCCGGAGAGGGGGAAGAAATGGTCCCAGTTGAACGCGATGTCGACGCCGAGGTCCTCGATCTCGGTGAGGGTGTCGCGGATGACTCCGTAGGAGACGTGCTGGGGAGCGATCTGGACGCCGATGCGGACGGGGCGCGCGAGTGGGGTTGTCATGCCCTCACGCTATCGACCGCAGCTGTGCTCGGGGCCACGGCTTCGCGGCGGGGCTACTCCCCCGCCGGGTCCGGCGATGCCGTGGGCGCCTGGTCGCTGGTCGCCCGGGCGAGCTTGACCACGGTGGCGCCCTCGCCGTCGAACAGACGGAGGCGCCCGCCGTCGATCGAGGCCATCGCCGCCTCCGAGAAGATCCGCGGCAGGGCGACCCCGTCGCAGGCGATGAGCGTGCCGGGGCCCGCCGAGACCGAGAGGGCACCCTTCGCGTCGACCGACCACTCGCCCTGCGCACCGTTGCAGCCGTCCGACCCGGTCCAGGTGCCGTCGCCGGCGATCAGGAGGAATGGCACCTCGGGCGACTCGTACGAGACTCCCGTCACCCAGCGGCCGACGAGATCGTCGGGAGCGGGCGCCGACACCGCCTCGACGCCGGAACCGCCCGCGCACCCGGTGAGTCCGAGGACGGCCGTGGCGGCGAGCAGCACACCGACCCGGCGGAGCGGGCTCATCGTCCGAGCATCTTCTGCAGCTGTTCCAGCTCCTCGGGGGTGGGCTGCGCGCCCTTCGCGGCCCCGCCGCCGAGGCCGAAACCCGAACCGCCGGCATCGGAGGAGCGGGGTGCGGTCAGGGCGGCGTTCTCGGCCGCGCGCTTGGCCGGGTTCCCCGACTTCGAGCTCTTCTTCTTCTGCGGCTTCGGGCGGCCGGTGTAGCCGGCGCCGGGGACCGGACCCATCCCGGGCACGGAGGGCATACCGCCCTTAGCCACGGTCTTCATCATCTTGGCGGCCTGGTCGAAGCGCTGGACGAGCTGGTTGACGTCGGTCACCGTCATGCCGGAGCCGCGCGCGATGCGCAAGCGGCGGGAGCCGTTGAGGAGCTTGGGGTTCTGCCGCTCGGCCTTCGTCATCGACTGGATGATCGCCTCGGTGCGCACGATCTCGCGCTCGTCGAACTGGTCGAGCTGCTCGCGCATGCCCTTCGCACCCGGCAACATGCCGATCATCTTCTTGATCGAGCCCATGTTGCGCAGCTGCTGCATCTGGCCGAGGAAGTCGTCGAGCGTAAACGAGTCGCTCATGATCTTCTCGGCGACCTTGCGCGCCTCGTCCTCGTCGAACGCGGCCTGCGCCTGCTCGATCAGGGTGAGCACGTCGCCGAGGTCGAGGATCCGGCTCGCCATGCGGTCCGGGTGGAACTGCTCGAAGTCGTCGAGGTCCTCACCGGTGGAGGCGAAGAGGATCGGGCGGCCCGTGAGCGAGGCGACCGAGAGGGCCGCGCCTCCGCGGGTGTCGCTGTCGAGCTTCGAGAGGACGACGCCGGTGAAGTCGACGCCCTCCTGGAAGGCCTTCGCGGTGGCGACCGCGTCCTGGCCGATCATCGCGTCGATGACGAAGAGGACCTCGTCCGGGTTCGTGACCCGGCGGATGTCCGACGCCTGCTTCATCATGTCGGTGTCGACACCCAGGCGACCTGCGGTGTCGATGATGACGGTGTCGTACTGCTTGTCGGCGGCGTAGCGTACCGCGTCCTGCGCGACCTTCACCGGGTTGCCCACCCCGTTGCCGGGCTGCGGGGCGTAGACAGCGACTCCGGCCTGCTCGCCCACGACCTGGAGCTGCTGCACCGCGTTGGGGCGCTGGAGGTCGGCCGCGACGAGGAGGGGCGTGTGCCCCTCTTTGCCGAGGTACTTGCCGAGCTTGCCGGCGAGGGTCGTCTTGCCTGCGCCCTGGAGGCCCGCGAGCATGATGACGGTCGGTGGGCGCTTGGCGAACTCGAGGCGACGCGTCTGTCCGCCGAGGATCGCGACGAGCTCCTCGTTCACGATCTGGACGACCTGTTGGGCCGGGTTGAGCGCCTTGTTGACCTCGTCGCCGAGAGCGCGCTCGCGCACCTTGCCGGTGAACTCCTTCACGACCTCGAGGGCGACATCGGCATCGAGGAGAGCGCGTCGGATCTCGCGGACGGTGCCGTCGACGTCCGAGGCCGAGAGCTTGCCCTTCGTGCGGAGGTTCTTGAAGGTCTCGACGAGTCGATCGGAGAGGGTGCCGAAAGTAGCCATGATGCCGGGAATTCTACCGGAGCCGCGGGCGAGGTCGGGGCGGCTCTCGCTGGCAGTGCGCGCGGGGGCGTCGACCCGGCGCGCGGATTAACTGGTCCGGGTACAGGAACGGGGTTAGGGTGGCCCGGTGATCGAGACTTTCGTCGCGGGCGACTCCGCGCATCCCCTGGACTACCGCGACGGCTGGGAGCTGCAGCGCCGCCTCCACGCCGAGGTCGTGGCCGGCGAGCGGCCCGACACCCTGGTGCTCTGCGAGCACGCCGCCGTGTACACGGCCGGCAAGCGCACCGAGCCGCACGACCGTCCCGCCGACGGCTCTCCGGTGGTCGACGTCGACCGCGGCGGCCGCATCACCTGGCACGGCCCGGGCCAACTCGTCGGCTATCCGATCGTGCGGCTGCGCGAACCGGTCGACGTGGTCGCGTACGTCCGCGCGCTTGAGGGGGTGCTGATCGACGTGCTCGAGGACCTGGGGGTGCACGGGACCCGCGTCGACGGGCGGTCGGGGGTGTGGATGGAGCGGCCGGGTGGCGCCGACAAGATCGCGGCGATCGGGATCCGGGTCGCCTCCGGAGTGACGATGCACGGCTTCGCGCTGAATGTTTCGAACAGCCTCGAGCCCTACTCCCGGATCGTCGCGTGCGGCATCAGCGACGCCGGAGCGACGACACTGGAGCGCGAACGCGGCGACTCTCCGTCGATGCCGATGGTGCGTGCCCGCGTGATGGCGCGGTTCGCCGCGGCCGCGCCCTCCTTCGCTGCGCGCACTGACGCCTCCGGAGTCGCCGCGTGAGCGCCGAGGCGGGCGGGCGCAAGCTGCTGAGGCTCGAGATCCGCAATGCCGAGACGCCGATCGAGCGCAAGCCCGAGTGGATCCGCACCAAGGCCTCGATGGGGCCCGAGTACCGCCAGCTGCAGGCGCTCGTGAAGAGCGAGGAGCTGCACACGGTCTGCCAGGAGGCGGGCTGCCCCAACATCTTCGAGTGCTGGGAGGACCGCGAGGCGACGTTCCTCATCGGGGGCGCCCAGTGCACGCGGCGCTGCGACTTCTGCCAGATCGACACCGGGAAGCCCGCGGACTACGACGCGGACGAGCCCCGGCGCGTCGGCGAGTCGGTGGCGCGGATGAACCTCCGCTACGCGACCGTCACCGGAGTCGCGCGCGACGATCTGCCGGACGAGGGCTCCTGGCTCTACGCCGAGACCATCCGGCAGATCCACGCCCAGGCGCCGGGCACGGGCGTGGAGATCCTCGTGCCCGACTTCACGGGGCGCGCCGAGCATCTGCAGAGGGTCTTCGACGCGCGGCCCGAGGTCTTCGCGCACAATGTCGAGACGGTGCCGCGGATCTTCAAGCGCATCCGGCCGGCCTTCCGCTACGAGCGCTCGCTCGACGTCCTGACCCAGGGGCGGGACGCGGGGCTGATCACGAAGTCGAACCTCATCCTGGGCATGGGCGAGGAGCGCGAGGAGATCTCGCAGGCGCTGCAAGACCTGTACGACGCGGGCACCGACATCGTGACGATCACGCAGTACCTCCGCCCCACTCCGCGGCACCTGCCGGTGGACCGCTGGGTGCACCCGGAGGAGTTCGTGGCGATCAAGGAGGAGGCGGAGGACATCGGCTTCCTCGGCGTCCTCGCCGGACCGCTGGTGCGCTCCTCCTACCGGGCGGGGCGGCTCTGGGCGCGCTCGATGGAGTCGAAAGGGCTGCCGGTGCCGGAGCACCTGCGCCACCTGGCCGACGCGGCGCTGGGGTTCTCGCAGGCGGTCTGACCGTCCGCGCCGTCGCGGAGAAACGGATCCCGGGCGACGCCGGATCAGCTGACGAGCTGCTGGGCGAAGACGTGGGGGGTGAAACCGGTGAGGTCGCCGATGCCCTCGCCCTGGCCAATGAGCTTGATCGGGATGCCGGTGCGCTCCTGCACGGCGAGGACGAAGCCTCCCTTGGCGGAGCCGTCGAGCTTGGTGATGACCAGGCCGGTGACGCCCGCGTGCTCGATGAACGCCTCCGCCTGGTTGAGACCGTTCTGGCCGGTGGTCGCATCGAGCACGAGCAGGACCTCGGAGATCGGGGCCTGCTTCTCGATGACGCGCTTGATCTTGGTCAGCTCGTCCATGAGACCGCCCTTGGTGTGCAGCCGACCTGCCGTGTCGATGATGACCATCTCGACGCCGTTCTCTTTCGCGAACTGCACGGTCTGGAAGGCGACGGAGGCGGGATCCTGCCTGTCCTGCTGCGGGCGGACGATCTGCGCGTCGGCGCGCTGCGCCCAGGTGGCGAGCTGATCGACGGCGGCGGCGCGGAAGGTGTCGGCCGCGCCCACGACGACGCTGCGGCCGTAGTTGCGGAGGAACTTCGCGAACTTGCCGATGGTCGTCGTCTTGCCGACGCCGTTCACGCCCACCACGAGGATCACGGCGGGGCGCTCGCTGAGCGTGAGGGTCGTGTCGTACTTCGAGAGGCGCTCCTCAAGCGACTCGCGGAGCATGCGCTGCAGGTCTCGCGGGTCGGTCGTGCTGTAGCGCTCGACCTTGGCGCGGAGGTCGGCGACCATCTCCTCAGTGATGTCCGGACCGAAGTCGGCGGTGATCAGGGCGGTCTCGAGGTCGTCCCACGTCTGCTCGTCGATCGTGCGCTTCTCGAACAGGCCGCGCAGAGCGCGACCGAGCGACCAGGAGGTGCGTTCAGCCATGGGTCCAGGCTACCGGCGGGCGGAGCGGGAGGATCGGACGGGCGATCCGCGCTGGCGCGCGCCTCGGGCTCGAGCAGGTGGACGCCCTCTCCGGTGCCCGCTCGCGCAGCGGGCGCAGGTCCTGCGGGTCGTGCGGAGGGCCTCAGGCGGGCGGTGCCTGCACCCGCTGACCGACCACGGCCGACACGCCGTCCTGGCGCATCGATACGCCGTAGAGCGCGTCCGCGATCTCCATCGTGCGCTTCTGGTGGGTGATCACGATGAGCTGGCTCGAGGTCCGGAGGTCCTCGAAGATGCTCAGCAGCCGGCCGAGGTTCGCGTCGTCGAGCGCCGCCTCCACCTCGTCCATGATGTAGAACGGGCTCGGCCGCGACGTGAAGATCGCGACCATGAACGCCACCGCCGCGAGCGAGCGCTCGCCTCCCGAGAGCAGGGAGAGACGCTCGATCTTCTTGCCGGCCGGTCTCACGGCGACCTCGATCCCGGTGGTGAGCAGGTTCTCCGGGTCGGTCAGGCTGATGCTGCCGGTGCCCCCGGGGAAGAGCACGGGGAACACATCGGCGAAGGCGGCCTGCGTGTCCTCGAAGGCGGAGGCGAAGACCGACTGCATGGTCTCATCGAGCTCCTCGATGATGGTGAGCAGGTCGCGGCGGGTGCTGGTGAGATCGGCGAGCTGCTCGGTGAGGAAGACGTGCCGCTGCTCCAGGGCGGCGAACTCCTCCAGAGCCAGCGGATTCACCCGGCCGAGCTGACCGAGCTGCCTCTCGGCCTTCTCGAGACGGCGCCGCTGCTCCTCGCGGACGTAACGGCGCGGCTCCTGCTGCTCGTCGGTCTCGTCCGGGACGCCGACCTCCGGACCGTACTCCTCGACGAGCACGTCCTCGGTGAGCCCGAGCTCGGAGCCGGCGCGCTCGAGAAGACCGGTCAGCTGGAGCCGCTTCTCGGAGATCTGCAGTTCGAGGCCGTGCACGCTCTCGGTGACGGACTGCAGCCGCTCGCGCAGGGTCGCCTCCTCGCGGCGCAGCGTCCGGAGCTCCTCGTTCTGCTGCGAGCGGGCCGCCTCGGCCGTGACCAGCTCGTCGCGCGCCTCCTGCACCGACCGCTCGACGGAGGCGAGCACGGCCGGGAGAGCGGCACTCACCTCTGCGGCGGCCTCGCGCTGGCGGCGGCGGACGACGGCCCGGCGCGCCGCCTCCTCGGCGGCTGCCCGCTCGTCCGCCAGCCGGCGGGCCAGCGACTCGCCCCGAGACTGCTCGGCCTGCACCCGCTCCTTCGCGGTCTCGACGCCGAGACGGGCCTCGATCTCGCGCTCGCGAGCGGCGTCGACCCCGCGCTGGAGTCCGTCGCGAGCGCTGACGTCGAGGACGGGCCGCGGGCGGGCTCGGGCTTCGTCGAGAGCCTCCCTCGCCCGCTGGGAGGCGCGCTCGGCGTCGCCGACCCGCTCGGAGGCGATGGCCAACGCCTTCTCGCCGCGTCCGTGCTCGGCGGTCGCGGCTTCGAGCTGAGCACGCACCCGGCCCAGGCGCTCGGTGTGCGCCGCCCGGGCTGCGTCGTGCTCGCGGAGGGCCGAGAGAGCGAGCGTCGACTGCTCCTTCGCCGCTCGCAGCGCCCCGTTCTGCTCGGCGACCTCGAAGCGGAGGCGGTCGAGGAGGCGCTCGACCTCCTCCAGACGGGTCGCGGCAGAGTCGCGCTCGGAGACGAGCTCGATCCGGCTGCGCTGCCCGCCCGAGCCGGCGCTGAGGAGGATGTCCGAGACCGTGGCGCCGTCGCGGGTGACGACGGTGACGGGGACGGCTCCCCCGGTCAGTCCGGGGAGGAGACGGCGGGCGGTGGCCAGGTCCTCCACGACGACGACCGTCTCGAGGAGGGCCAGGACGCCGGGAGGCGCCGTGACCAGCTCGACCGCACGCAGGGCACCCTCCGGGACCGGGAGATCGACCGGCGGCCGCCGCGCGCCGGCGACCAGCAGCTCGACCCGGCCGAGCTCGCGGTCGACGGCCTCGCCGAGCGCCGCCTCGGCCTGCGCGAACGACTCGACCGCGACCGCGTCGGCGATCGCGCCGAGCGCCGCCGCCACCGCGGCCTCGAAGCCCGGTCGCACCTGGATCCGCTCGGCGACCCTGCCCAGCACGCCGTCGAGCCGCGCGGCGACGAGCTCGGCGGAGCCGTCAGAGACATCGAGGGCGAGCGAGAGGGCACCGCTCCTCGCCGCCAGAGCCTCACGGTCGCGCTCCAGCGCATGCAGCTCCTCGCGCAGTCTCCCGATCTCGGCCTCGGCCTGGACGACGGCCGACTGAGCGAGCTCGTAGCCCTCGTCGAGCGTGCCGTCCGCTCCGCGCCCGGCCTCGCCGATCTCGTCCTCGAGAGCGTCCAGTGCCTGTCGGGCGGCGTCCCGGCGCTGCCCGGCGGAGTCCAGGGTGTTCTGCGCACGGAGGACCTCGCCGCGGACCGACGCGAGTCGCGATGCCGCCGTGTCCGCCTGCCCGCCGAAGCTCGAGAGCTCGAGGTCGTAGCGCGAGACCCGTGCCGACTGGGCGGCGATCTCGTCGTCCGTGGCGTCGAGGGCGGTTCGGGCGGCGACGGTCGCGCGCTGAGCATCGACCCAGCCGGCCTCGGCGTCGAGGACGGCCTGCCGCAGCCGCTCCAGCTCGACTCCCGCCTCCTCGATCTGCTGCGGGGTGACCCGCGGCTGGATCTGCGGCTGGTCAGCCTCGATCTCGAGCATTGCGAGGCGCTGCCCCGCGAGCGCCGAGAGGTTGCGCAGCCGCTCCTGCACCGATTCCAGCTCGAAGGCGGTGCGCCGCGCGTCGTCGACGGCGTCACCGACCGCCTCCGCCTCGAGCCGCGCGAGGCGCAGGGTGACCTGCTCGAGCCGCTCCTGGAGCAGGACGCGCTCGCTGTGCCGCTCGCTCTCGGAGCGCGCGAATCCGTCGAGCGCCGCGCGCAGAGCCACCACGTCGTCGGCCAGGAGGCGAGCACGGGCGTCGCGGACCACGGCCGCGATCGTCTGGGCCTGGCGGGCGACCTCGGCCTGGCGCCCGAGCGGCTTGAGCTGGCGCCGGATCTCGCCGGCGAGATCGGAGAGGCGGGTGAGGTTGGCCTGCATCGCCTCGAGCTTGCGGAGGGTCTTCTCTTTGCGGCGGCGGTGCTTGAGGATGCCCGCCGCCTCCTCGATGAAGCCGCGCCGCTCCTCCGGGGTCGCGCGCAGCACCGCATCGAGCTGCCCCTGCCCGACGATCACGTGCATCTCGCGACCGAGACCGGAGTCGCTCAGGAGCTCCTGAACGTCGAGCAACCGGCAGCCGCGACCGTTGATCGCGTACTCACTGCCTCCGTTGCGGAACAGCGTGCGGGTGATCGTCACCTCGGTGTACTCGATCGGGAGGGCCCCGTCGGAGTTGTCGATCGTGAGGGCGACCTCCGCCCGGCCGAGCGGACCGCGGGTGGAGGTGCCCGCGAAGATGACATCCTCCATCTTGCCGCCGCGGAGCGTCTTGGCGCCCTGCTCCCCCATCACCCAGGCCAGCGCGTCGACGACGTTGCTCTTGCCAGAGCCGTTGGGCCCGACGACGCAGGTGACGCCCGGCTCGAAGGCGAACGTGGTCGGCTGAGCGAAGGACTTGAACCCCTTGAGGGTCAGGCTCTTCAGGTACACCCGGCCGCCTCGCTCCCGTCCACAACGCTCCCACGGTAGTCGATGGGCGGAGCAGGGCCTCGGAGGCGGAGGAACGGCCGCGTCGCGGACCGCGGAGCCGAGGTCGGTCGGCGGAGATCGGCCGTCGTCGCGACGCTCCCGAGGTCGGGACCTCGAGTGCGGGCGCTGGCACCCGGTACAGGCAGACTGGGAGGACCCGGCCGCCCGCGGCAGGGGAACGGAGGATGTCGCATGCCGCTGCCGATCGAGCCGGGACCGCCCCTGACCGCGGCCGAGCGCGAGCGCTACGCCCGACAGATCCGACTGGGACCGATCGGCGAGCTCGGGCAGCGGCGGCTGCGGAACGCGCGGGTGCTCGTCCTGGGCGCCGGTGGCATCGGCTCGCCGGTGATCACCGCGCTCGCCGCAGCCGGCGTCGGACGCCTCGGGATCGTCGACGCGGACGTCGTCGAGGTCTCGAACCTGGCGCGGCAGACGGCGCACGACGACTCGTGGGTCGGGCTCTCGAAGGCGGAGTCGGCGGCGGCGACCGCGCGGCGCCTCTCGCCCGGGATCGACGTCCGCGCGTTCCCCGTCTCACTGACCCGGGCGACCGCCGACGACCTGATCGCCGGGTGGGACATCGTGGTCGACGGCTTCGACACCTTCGGAGCGCGCTACCTCGCCTCGGACGCGACCACCCGCGCAGGGGTGCCGCACGTCTGGGGATCGGCGCTCGGGTTCGACGGACAGCTCTCGACGTTCTGGTCGCAGGCGCCGGGCGGAGGCGTCACGCTGCGGGCGCTGCACCCCGAGGCCGAGGACGCGGCGGACAGCTGCGCGACCGTCGGCGTGCTCGGGGCGCTCTGCGCGACCATCGGCTCGGCGATGGCGGCCGAAGTCGTGAAGCTGGTGACCGGAGTGGGGAGTCCGCTGTTCGGCCGGGTGCTGGTGCACGACGCGCTGGACGGCTCGTGGGGCGAGCTGCCGTTGGCGCGGCGAGTGCCTCCGATCGGGGTGGCGCCGCCGGGCGCGGTGGCGGCAGGTGCGGTGAGTGCGGCGGAGCTGCGGGAGCGGCTGGCCGGGCCGACGCCTCCGACGGTGGTGGACCTGCGCGAGGACGACGAGGACCGTTCGGTCGCCGTGCCGGGGGCTGTGCGGATGCCGATGTCGCGCTTCGACCCTCGGGCACTGCCCGACGGCCCGCTCGTGCTGCACTGCGCCTCGGGCACCCGCTCACGGCTGGCTGCGGAGCGCGCCGCAGCCGCGGGGGTCGCGGCGGAATCGCTGACCGGAGGCATGGCGGGCTGGAGACGCTAGAGCGGCGGCGGGTCCGCGGGAGACGGAGCGATCCGCAGAGGGCGGCGGCGCGCCTCCCGTCAGCCTCCCGCAAACGGCGGCAGGACGTCGACCGCCGCCGCCGATGTCAGGGGCTGCGTGCGATCCGTCGTCGAGACTCCGTCGACGAGGAACGTGCAGCGCGCGAGCACCGGCGCCGCCTCGGGCGCGGAGGCGACCAGCCGCGCCTCCAGACCGGCCAGGTCGCCGATGTCGTCGAACACGTCGGAGGCGCGACCGAGGGCGGCCTTCGCCGCGGCGAAGTAGCGGACCTGCACGCTCAGCCGCCGATCGCGCTCATCGTGCGCTCGGGCTGCACGAATCCGACCCGGTTCATCTCGTGCCCCGCGGGCTTGGCCCACATCGCTCCCCGCCAGAGCTGGGCGACCTCGTGATCGTCGGCACCCGCGCGCATCGGGCCCAGCAGATCGGTCTCCTCGTTCGAGAAAAGGCAGCTGCGTACGCCTCCCTCGGCCGTGAGGCGCGTGCGGCGGCAGTCGCCGCAGAAGTTCTCGGTGACGGAGGCGATGATCCCCACCTGACCGAGCACCTCGGTGCCGTCGGTGTCGCGGACGTCGAACAGCTCGGCGGGTGCTCCGTCACGCGGAGCGGAGTGCGGGCTCAGCGTGAAGCGCTGCGAGAGCAGGGCGCGGATGTCGGCCGCCGTGATCATCGTCGCGCGGTCCCAGCCGTGGTCGGCGTCGAGCGCCATCTGCTCGATAAAGCGCAGCTGGTGACCGCCGGCGAGCGCCCACGCGAGCAGCTCCGGTGCCTCGCGGTCGTTGATCCCTGGCAGCAGCACCGCGTTGATCTTGGTCTGTCGGAGACCCGCGGGGCCGAGAGCGTCGATTCCCGCGAGCACCCGGTCGAGGAACGGGCGCCGGGTGACCGTGGCGAAGGTCTCGGCGCAGATGGAGTCGAGGGAGACGTTGACGCGGTCCAAGCCCGCCTCGGCGAGCGCCGCCGCACGACCGGAGAGGCCGATGGCATTCGTCGTCAGCGAGATCTCGGGACGGGGCTCGAGGGAGGCGACGTCGCGGATGATGTCGACGAGGTCCTTCCGCAGCAGCGGCTCGCCGCCGGTGAAGCGGATCTGGCGGACACCGAACTGCTCCACAGCGATCCGCGCCAGACGCAGGATCTCACCGCGGCTGAGCAGTGACGCGGGAGGCTGGAACGGCAGGCCCTCGGCGGGCATGCAGTACGTGCAGCGCAGATTGCACTTGTCGGTCAGCGAGATCCGCAGATCGTCGGCGATCCGGCCGTAGGTGTCGAGGAGGAGCGCAGTGGCCGGCCGGTCGGCCGGGAGGACCGCGGTGCTCTGTCGGGGCCGGACGGCCGGGATCCCCAGTGCTGTGCTCATCCGCTCACACTACGCCGCGGAACCGGACAGGACGCGGCAAGATGGACTCTGTCCCGTCGCCGGTCGGGCACCGGCCGCCCGAGAGAGGACCCGATGACCTCGATCGATGTGCACGCCGCCCGGGTGCGTGCTCTGCTCACGCCGCTGGCGACGCGGCGTGCCCGCGAGACGCTGATGCTCGATCCCGCCGCCGTCACCACCGATCCCGGCGCCTACGACCGGCGGGTGCTGGCCGACTCGGTCGCGTCTGCGCTCGATCTGCCGCGCTTCGACAACTCGCAGATGGACGGTTTCGCGGTGCGCTCGACGGACCTCGACGCGGCCTCGGCCGAGCAGCCCGTCTCGCTGCCCGTCGCCGCGCCGATCCCCGCGGGCGCCCGCGCGCCGCGGCATGAGCCCGGCACCGCGACTCCGATCATGACCGGCTCGCCGCTGCCCGCCGGAGCAGACGCGGTCGTGCCGGTCGAGCGCGTCGATCCGCCGCGGTTCCCGGCAGAGGATCGCGTCGCGTTCACGCAGCCGGTGGCGGCCTCGACGTTCGTGCGCACCCGCGGCAGCGACGCCCGCGCGGGCGAGCTCGCCCTCCCGGCCGGGACGGTCCTCCGCTCGGCGCACTACGGCCTGCTCGCGTCACTCGGACTGACCGAGGTCGAGGTGCTGCCCCGCCTGAGAGTGCTCGTCGTGCCGACCGGCAACGAGATCCGGCCGGCGGGGGCGCTGCTCGAGGAGGCGCAGATCCACGACGCCAACGGCGCACTGCTGGCCGAGGCGCTGCGCGAGGCCGGAGCGCTGCCGATCGTCGCCGCGTGCACGAGCGACCAGCCGCAGGACCTGCTCGCCCTCCTCGAGGAGCACGCGGCCGGGGCCGACCTGGTGATCACGGTCGGCGGAGTCAGCGCAGGCGCCTACGAGGTCGTCCGCGACGCGCTCGGCCCGGCCGGGTCGGAGTTCGGCCACGTCGAGATGCAGCCGGGCGGACCGCAGGGCCTCGGCGTGGTGCGCGCGGCGGAGGGACTGCACCTGCCGGTCGTCTCGCTCCCGGGCAACCCCGTGAGCGCGCTGGTCTCGTTCGAGGTGTTCCTCCGACCGGTGCTGCGCTCGCTGGCGGGCCGGGTTCCCGCCGAGCGCCCGCGGCTGCGCGCACGGCTGGCCGCGGCGCTCGACTCGCCCGCCCACCTGCACCAGATCAGGCGCGGTGTCCTCGACGACGAAGGTCTCGTGCACCCGGTCGGCGGCCCGAGCTCGCACCTGCTGGCGTCGTACGCGCGTTCGACGGTGCTCATCCACGTCCCCGTCGGGACGGACCACGCAGCGGCCGGCGACACGGTCGAGATCTGGAGGATCGATGACTGAGGGCAGTGAGCTCACGCACGTGCGCGGCGATGGCGCGGTGCACATGGTGGACGTCAGCGCGAAGGAGGTGACCGCGCGCACGGCCGTCGCCGAGGGGTACGTCGAGGCTCGCGCAGAGGTGGTGCGGCTGCTCGCCCAGGGCGAGCTGCCCAAGGGCGAGGCGCTGGGAGTCGCGCGGATCGCCGGGATCCTCGGCGCCAAGGCCACGTCGACGCTCATCCCGCTCTGCCACCCGCTCGCGCTCGATGGGGTCGACATCGACCTGGAGCCGCAGGAGGACCGGGTGCGCATCGAGGCGCGCGTGCGCACCAGCGGACGCACCGGGGTCGAGATGGAGGCGCTCACCGCGGTCAGCGTCGCGGCGCTCACCGTCTACGACATGATCAAGGCGGTCGACCGGGCCGCGGTGATCACGGGTGTCCGGGTGCTCGCGAAGGCGGGCGGGAGGAGCGGGTCGTGGACGAGCGAATGAGCGGCGACGCACGGCGCGCCGTGGCGGTCGTCGCCTCCACGCGGGCCGCCTCGGGCGTCTACGAGGACCGCACCGGGCCCGTCCTGCGCGCCTGGTTCGAGAGCCGCGGCTGGGAGTCGCGGGTGGTCGTCGTCGCCGACGGGGACGCGGTGGGCGAGGCCGTCGCCGATGCGATCGGCAGCGGGATCGACGTGGTGATCACCACGGGCGGGACGGGCGTCGCGCCGAGCGACGTCACTCCGGAGCAGACGGCGCCCCTCCTGGAGCGGCCCCTCCCCGGCCTCGCCGACGCGGTGCGCGCCCGGGGAGCGGCTCACGTGCCGACCGCTGTGCTCAGCCGCGGGCTGGCGGGCGTCAGCGGACGCAGCGTCGTGGTGAACCTGCCCGGGTCGCCGGGCGGTGTGCGCGACGGGATCGTCGTGCTCGACCCGGTGATCGGGCATCTGCTCGACCAGCTCGGAGGCGGCGACCATGCCCGCTGATCCGGTCGCCCTCGCGCGCCTCTCCGCCGAGGCGATCACGGTCGACGAGTGCGAGCACGCCGTCGACTCCCCCGGGCACGGCGCGATCGTGACCTTCGCGGGCGTGGTCCGCGACCACGACGAGGGCCGCGGGGTGCTGCGGCTCTCGTACGAGGCGCATCCGGACGCGCCGGCCGCTCTGCTCGCCTCCGCCCGCCGCGTCTGCGAGCGCTGGCCCGAGGTGCGCATCGCCGCGGTGCACCGGGTGGGCGACCTGGTCGTGGGCGACCTGGCGCTGGCGTGCGCGGTCGCGTCGGCGCACCGGGCGGCGGCGTTCGAGGCGTGCGCCGCGCTGGTCGACGACATCAAGGCCTCTGTGCCGATCTGGAAGGAGCAGTCGTTCGTGGACGGCAGCTCGGAGTGGGTGGCGGCGCTGGGGTGAGCGGGTTCGGCGCGGCTCCTGGACCCGCTTCTGTCGGGCTCGACGCGGTCGGCCTGTCGAGGCGGCGCTTCTCGCAGGGCGGGGAGCCGGCGCCCGGACGGATCCGCTGGAACGCGGAGCCGGCGCCCGGGTCGAGCGGGCGGTGATCCTGCTGCGGTGCGGTGCGGCGAGTGCGCGGTACGGCGGTGGGAAACACGCGTGTCACATGTGTGGGGTTCACTGGGGAGGCGTGCGACGGGTGCGCAAGGAGAGGCGCGGCATGGACCTGAACACGATCCAGCGCGTCCGCGTCGTGCGCGAGCGGGCCGAGCTTGCGGCGATGGGGCCGCGCACGGCGGTCATCGGCGGCGGGTCCTGGGTCTTCTCGCTCCCGCACGACCACCTCGACGAGCTGCTCGATCTGCAGGGGTTCGGCTGGGAGCCGGTCGTGCGAACGGCGGACGGGCTCTCCCTCGCCGCGACCTGCACCCTGAGCGAGCTGGCCGCGATGCCGGACGCGGGCGAGTCCGCGCATCCGCTGTTCTTCCAGTGCTGCACGGCCCTGCTCGGCTCGTTCAAGATCTGGAACGTCGCGACGGTCGGCGGCAACATCGCCAACGCCCTCCCCGCGGGACCGATGATCAGCCTGGCCGCCGCGCTCGACGCCTCCGCGCTCGTCTGGCGGGCCGACGGCTCCGACCTGCTCGTGCCGGTGGCCGAGCTGGTCACCGGGAACATGAGCACGACCCTCGCGCACGGCGACGTGATCCGCTCGATCGAGTTCCCCCGCGCGGCGCTCGACGCCCGCACGGCGTTCCGCAAGACGGCGCTCTCGCCGCTCGGCCGCTCCGGCGCGGTGGTGATCGGGCGCCTGGACGCCGACGGCGCGTTCGTGCTGACGGTGACGGCCGCGACGGTGCGACCGGAGCTGCTCCGCTTCGATTCCGTCCCCACCGAGGACGAGCTCGGCGAGGCGATCGACGGCATCGCGAGCTGGTTCACCGACCCGCACGGCGCCGCCGACTGGCGGCACGCCGTCGTGCGCGTGCTGGCCGAGGAGATCCGCACCGAGCTCTCGAGAGGAACGCCGTGAGATTCACCGTCAACGGGGAGCCGGTCGACGCCTCCCCCCGCCCCGGCCAGGTGCTGCGCACGCTTCTGCGCGACCACGAGCACTTCGAGGTCAAGAAGGGCTGCGACGCAGGCGACTGCGGGGCCTGCTCGGTCCTGGTCGACGGAACGCCGTTCCACTCGTGCCTCTACCCCGCCCACCGCCTCGAGGGCCGCGAGGTGACCACGGCCGCCGGTCTGGGTACCACCGACGAGCTCAGCGCAGTGCAGGAGGCGTTCGTGGAGTCGGGCGCGTTCCAGTGCGGGTTCTGCACGGCGGGCATGGTGGTGACGGCCACGGCCCTCGAGGGGGTGCGGGCCGAGGACGTCCCCCGGCTGATGAAGGGCAACCTCTGCCGGTGTACCGGGTACCGGCCGATCCGGGAGGCGGTGGGCCGCTCGTGCTCGACGGCCGCGCAGACGGCACCCGTCTCCGGGCTCACCGCCGTCCGCCGCACCGGGCGCCCCACAGCCGACGAGTCGAGGGTCGGCCGCTCGCTCGGCGCTCCGGCCGGCCGCCGGATCGTGCAGGGTCGCGAGCCGTTCACCCTCGACGTCGCAGTGCCCGGGCTCCTGCACCTCAGGGTGCTGCAGAGTCCGCACGCCCACGCGCGCCTGCGCACGATCGACACGTCCGCGGCCCGCGCCCTCCCCGGGGTCGTCGCGGTGCTGACCGCCGCCGACGTCCCCGACGTCCTGTTCTCGACGGCCCGGCACGAGTCGCGGCTGGACGACCCCGACGACACGCGGATCCTCGACACCGTGGTGCGGTTCCGCGGGCAGCGGGTCGCCGTCGTGGTCGCCGAGTCGGTGGCGCAGGCCGAGGCCGCGTGCCGCGCGATCGACATCGACTACGAGGTGCTGCCTGCGGTCCTCGATCCGGAGGAGGCGCGCTCGCCCGGCGCTCCCCTCCTGCACGCCGACAAGGACGCGATCGCGTCGCGGATCGCGCGGCCGGAGGCGAACGTGGTCGCCGAGCTGCACGGCGAGTACGGAGACGTGACCGCCGCGCTCGCGGAGGCCGACGTGGTCGTCGAGGGCCGCTACTCGACCTCCCGGGTCGCGCACGCGGCACTCGAGACCCACGGGACGATCGGCTGGCTCGAGGGCGACGAGTTGGTGCTGCGGACCTCGACCCAGGTCCCCTTCCTGGTGCGTGACGAGATCGCGCGGCTGTTCGACCGCGACCCCGCGAGTGTCCGTGTCTTCACCGCCCGGGTCGGCGGCGGCTTCGGCGGCAAGCAGGAGATCCTGACCGAGGACGTGGTCGCGCTCGCCGTCCTCGCGACCGGGCGTCCCGTGCAGTTCGAGTTCACCCGGAGCGACGAGTTCACGATGGCGCCCTGCCGCCACCCGATGCGAGTCGATGTGACCCTGGGCGCGCGGCGCGACGGCAGGCTCACCGCGCTCGCTGTCGACGTGCTTTCGGACACCGGGGCCTACGGCAATCACGGCCCCGGGGTGATGTTCCACGGCACCTCGGAGTCGGTCGCCGTGTACAGCGCACCGAACAAACGCGTCGACGCGCAGGCGGTCTACACCAACAACCTGCCCTCGGGAGCGTTCCGCGGCTACGGGCTCGGGCAGGTGATCTTCGGGATCGAGTCCGCGATGGACGACCTCGCCCGGGAGCTCCGCATCGACCCGTTCGAGCTGCGACGGATCAATGCGGTCCGGCCCGGTGAGCCGCTCGTCGTCACCCACGTCGAGGGTGACGACATCGGCTTCGGCTCCTACGGGCTGGACCAGTGCCTCGACCTCACCGAGGCGGCGCTCGCCCGCGGCACCGGCGCCGCCGCTCCGAGCGGACCCGGCTGGAGCACGGGGCGGGGAATGGCTGTCGCGATGATCGCGACGATCCCCCCGCGCGGCCATTTCTCGGAGGCGACGGTCACGGTCGATGCCGACGGGCTCCTCACCGTCGGAGTCGGCACCGCGGAGTTCGGCAACGGCACCACCACGGTGCACACGCAGCTGGTCGCGAGCGCGTTCGGAGCCTCCGCCGAGCGGGTGCGGATCCAGCAGTCGGACACGGCCGCCGCGCGCTACGACACCGGGGCGTTCGGCAGCGCGGGCACGGTCGTGGCGGGCAAGGCCGTGTACTCGGCCGCGACCCGCCTCCTCGCCGAGTTGCGCGCTCTGGCGAAGCGCCTGACCGGCCACGACGAGACCTTCGAGCCCGACGACGAGGGACTGCTCGCGGCCGACGGCACCCGGGTCGAGTTCGCCGACCTGGTGCGAGCGGCCGGCGGGCCCGTCACCGCGACCGGGAGCGAGGACGGCGCCCGACGCTCACTCGCCTTCAACGTGCAGGGCTTCCGCGTCGCCGTTCACGAGCCGACGGGCGAGGTGCGGATCCTCCAGTCGGTGCAGTCGGCCGACGCCGGCTTCGTGATCAATCCGGCGCAGTGCCGCGGGCAGGTCGAGGGCGGAGTCGCGCAGGCCATCGGCTCGGCGCTCTACGAGGAGGTGCTCCTCGACGGCGAGGGCACGGTCACCACGGCGATCCTCCGGAATTACCACCTCCCGCAGATGGCGGACGTGCCCGAGACCGAGGTGTACTTCGCCGACACTGCCGACGAACTCGGCCCATTCGGCGCGAAGTCGATGAGCGAGGCGCCCTACAACCCCGTTGCGCCCGCGCTCGCGAACGCCGTCCGCGATGCGATCGGCGTGCGGCCCACCGAGCTGCCGCTGTCTCGCGACCGCATCTGGCGGCTCCTGCACCCGGAGGCCGCACCCGTCGCGACCGTCGAGGCCGAGGCTCCTCAGGGCTGACGGCAGGGTCGTCGTCAGGCGCGGGAGGCGAGCTCCGCGCTGGCCAGGGCGACGTCTCTGGCGATCGCATCCTCGTCTGCGGTGACCAGCCGGCCCTCCACCACCGCCGGCCGACCGTGCACGAGCAGCAGGGTCAGCGGGGGCTGCGCGCCGAGCGCCAGCGCGGCGACCGGATCGGCGATGCCCGCGTGCTCGATGCCGTCGATCCGCCAGAGCGCGAGATCGGCCAGCTTCCCCGTCTCGATCGAGCCGATCTCGTCCTGCCTCCCGAGCACACGGGCGCCTCCGATCGTCGCGACGGAGAGGGCCTGGCGCGCGCTCATCCGGTCGGCGCCGGCGCGGAGGCGGTTCATCAGCACAGCGGCGCGGATCTCGGAGCCGAGCTGCCCGGATTCGTTCGACGCGGCGCCGTCGACGCCGAGGCCCACGGGAGCCCCTGCGGCCAGCAGCTGAGGGATCGGCGCGATCCCGGCGGCGAGGCGGCCGTTCGAGGACGGGCAGTGCGCGACTCCGGTGCCCGTGGCAGCGAACCGCGCGATCGCGGCCGCGTCGAGGTGCACGCAGTGCGCCATCCAGACGTCGTCGCCGAGCCAACCGAGCGAGTCGAGGTAGTCGGTGGGCGAGAGGCCGAACGCCTCGCGCGTGTAGGCGTCCTCCTCGAGCGTCTCGGAGCCGTGGGTGTGCAGGCGCACCCCGAGCTGTCGGGCGAGCACGGCCGACTCCCGCAGGAGATCGGCGGTCACCGAGAACGGCGAGCACGGTGCGATCGCGACCTGCACCATCGACCCCGGTGACGGATCGTGGTATCGCTCGACGGCCGCGGCGCTCGCCTCCAGAGCCGCCGCTGTCGTCTCGACGGCGAAGTCGGGCGGCAGGCCGCCCCGGGACGCCCCGAGGTCCATCGAGCCGCGGGTCGCGTGCAGCCGGAGCCCCACGGTGCCGGCTGCGTCGACGATCCCGCCGACGATGTCGCCCGAGCCGCGCGGGAAGACGTAGTGGTGGTCGGCCACCGTCGTGCAGCCGGAGCGGGCCAGCACCCCGATCGCGCCGAGCGCGGCGGTGCGGGTCAGGTCGGCGTCGATCCGCGACCACGCGGGATAGAGGGCGACGAGCCAGTCGAAGAGGATGGAGTCCTGCGCCCAGCCGCGGGTGAGCCACTGGTAGAGGTGGTGGTGCGTGTTGACCAGACCCGGGGTGAGCAGGTGGCCGCGGCCGTCGACTCTGGCGAGCGAGACGGGCTCCTGCGCGGGCAGGCCGGTGGGGGCACGGCCGTCGAGCGCCCAGGCCGGCGGGGCCCCGGCGCCGACCGCGACGATGCGGGAGTCGTCGACGACGACATGGCCGGAGGGATGCTCGGTGCCCGCTGCGTCGACCGTGGCGACGTGGGCTCCGGTGATGACGTGGCGCTGCATGTGTCGAGCATGGCAGCGGGGTGTTTCGCGGCCGTTACCCCCTCACCCGTTCTCCGTGCAGTCAGTGCGCCGCGTGGATCGGACCCGAGCGGCCCGCGAGCGGCTCCCCCGAGGCTCCCGTCCGCGCGGCGAGCACCTCCGCCAGGATCGACACCGCCGTCTCCTCCGGCGTCGAGGCGCCGATGTCCAGCCCGATCGGCGAGTGCAGGCGGGCGAGCGCGTCCTCCGCCACCCCCGCCTCGCGCAGCAGCCGCAGCCGGCGCTCGTGCGTGCGCCGCGACCCCATCGCGCCGACGTAGGCGACCGGGAGGGTCAGCGCGGTCTCGAGCAGCGGGATGTCGAACTTCTCGTCGTGGGTGAGCACCGCGATCACCGTGCGCGCATCGACCGGAGTCGACACGAGGTAGTCCGAGGGCCAGCCGACGACGATCTCGTCGGCGCCCGGGAAGCGTTCCGACGTCGCGAACACCGGGCGTGCATCGCAGACACTCACCCGGTAGCCCAGTAGCGCCCCCGCCGAGCAGAGAGCGGCCGAGAAGTCGACCGCACCGAAGATCAGCAGCCGCGGCTTCTCCGCGTGCACGACGAACGAGACCTCGAGCTCCACTCCCTGACAGTCGATCTCGACCGTCGCCGAGCGGCCGGAGACCAGACGCGCCTGGCGCTCTGCCAGGATCCGCCGCACCGTGTCCTCGTCGAGCTGCGGGCCCAGCACATCCTGCGCCCGGGTCGCTCCCGTGAGCACCAGACCGACGAGCGCCGAGGGCCCGCCGACGACGATCGCCAGCGCGGCCGAGCGGCCGGCCCGGGCGGCACGCAGCTCGGCGAGCACCGCGGTCGATCCGGAGTCGACGATCTGGCCGAAGACGCGCAGCTGGCCCCCGCAGGAGAGCCCAGCGGCGAACGCCGCCTCGTCGTCGAAGCCGAAGTGCTCGCCGGAAGCGACCGACGTGCCGAGTACCTCCTGAGCCAGCGCGTACGCCTGGGCTTCGACGCAGCCGCCCGAGATGGAGCCGATCGCCCGCCCCTCGGGATCGACCGCCATCGACGAGCCGAGCGCACGAGGGGCGGAGCCGAAGACGTGGGTGACGGTGACGACCGCAACTCTGCCGCCGGCCTCGACGCGCTCGAGCACAGCGTGGGCGAGTTCGAGCACGGCGGCCTCCTCTTCTCGGTCGCACGGCGGCGGCGGCGGGTCTGCCGGGACCGGCCTGCGCAGCCGCGGGCGGAGGCTCACACGCAGGAAACATGCCGAGTATAGGGTCGATCCATGCCTGACGACGCTCCTTTCCTCGACCTCGTGATCCGCGCCTCCGACGTGCTCACCGAGAACGGCCGGCGACCCGCCAGCGTGGCCATCGCCGAGGGACTGATCGTCGCGGTCGGCGAGGTCGACGCACCGTGGCGGACCTCCGAGGAGGTCGTCCTGCCCGAGGGCCAGGTGCTGATGCCGGGCATCGTGGACACGCACGTGCACGTGAACGAGCCGGGCCGGACCGAGTGGGAGGGGTTCGCCTCCGCGACCCGCGCCGCCGCCGCAGGAGGCGTGACCACCCTCATCGACATGCCGCTGAACTCGATCCCGCCGACCACCACCGTCGCCGGTCTCGAGGCCAAGCGCGCCGCCGCCGGCCCGCAGGCGCAGATCGACGTCGGCTTCTGGGGTGGAGCGATCCCGTCGAACCTCGGCACCCTCCGCGAGCTGCACGACGCGGGCGTCTTCGGCTTCAAGTGCTTCCTCTCGCCGAGCGGAGTCGACGAGTTTCCGCACCTGAGCCGGGACCAGCTCACCGAGGCGATGCGCGAGATCGCCTCCTTCGACGGACTGCTGATCGTGCACGCGGAGGACCCGGCCGAGCTGGAGGCGAGCGCGAACGAGCCGGGCACCTCCTACGGCGCCTTCGTCGACTCGCGGCCGCCCGCCTCCGAGAGCAGCGCCATCGCGCACGTGATCGAGTCGGTCCGCGCGACCGGGTGCCGGGCGCACATCCTGCACCTCTCCTCCGCCGAGGCCCTACCGCTGGTGCGCGAGGCGAAGGCCGAGGGGCTGCCGATCACCGCCGAGACCTGCCCGCACTACCTCACCTTCGACGCCGGCTCGATCCCCGACGGAGGGACGCAGTACAAGTGCTGCCCGCCGATCCGCGACGAGCGCAACCGCGAGCTGCTCTGGAAAGGCCTGCTCGACGGGACGATCGACATCATCGCTTCGGACCACTCGCCCGCGACCGCCGAGCTCAAGTTCGCCGCGGGCGGCGACTTCGGCATCGCCTGGGGCGGCATCTCGGGGCTCGAGCTGAGCCTCCGCGCCGTCTGGACCGGGGCGCACGAGCGGGGGATCCCGCTCGAACAGGTCGTCGCGTGGATGTCGACGGGCACAGCCGCCTTCGTCGGCCTGGGGCAGAAGGGCCTGCTGCACGCAGGGTCCGACGCCGATCTCGTCGCCTTCGATCCGGAGGCGCAGTGGCGGGTCGACGTCGACGTGCTCGCGCACAAGAACCCCGTCTCGGCCTACGACGGACGCGTCCTCCGCGGCGCCGTCGCCGCCACCTGGGTCGGTGGCCGACGGGTCGCCCCCGAGACAGCGCCGCCCACCGGCCGCCTCCTCACCCGGCCCTGACGCCGCCTCCTCCCGCAGGACGCCTCGGGCGACGAGCACACGGCCGTGGGAGTCGCCGCAGGCGGTGGCGCGCGGGGTGTTCCCGGCAGGTTTCGGGTGTGTGAACGGGGGCGGGTCGTGAGCGCACGGCGGACCGATCGCACAAGACTCGACGGGGCGTCGGCCGAGATTCTGGCGGCTCCGCCGAGGCGGTCCCGCACCGAGGAGCGGGAGGCTGGCAGACGGGCTCGCGGGCCCCGATCCACGACCGGGCGCCACGCGGCACTCACCAACGGACAGGAGCGGACATGTCGATCATCCTCGGAGACCACCAGTACGGGAAGGCCGAGAACCGGGTCGTGCGGATCTACCGCGAGACCCCACGGCACGAGATCCACGACGTCAACGTCTCCACCGCTCTCCGCGGCGACTTCGAGGCCGCGCACCGCGAGGGCGACCAGTCGGCGGTCCTGCCCACCGACACGCAGAAGCAGACCGCCTACTCCTTCGCCAAGGAGAAGGGTCTGCGCTCGATCGAGCCGTACGGCCTCGAGCTCGCCCGCCACTTCGTCGACGGCTACTCGCCGGTGCACGGCGCACGGATCGAGATCGAGGAGTTCGCCTGGGAGCGTGTGCTCGTGGACGGCCGCGAGCACGATCACACCTGGGTCAGGAAGGGTCAGGAGACCCGGACCGCCTCGGTCACCGTCGAGGGCACGGGAGACCAGCGGCAGGTCTGGATCACCGGCGGCTTCAAGGACCTCACGATCCTCAAGTCCACCGGCTCCGAGTTCCACGGCTTCCTGACCGACCCGTACACCGTTCTCCAGCCCACGAACGACCGGGTGATGGCCACCTCCCTCGTCGCCACGTGGCGCTTCGCGCTGTCGGAGGAGGAGATCGCGGCGATGGACTGGGAGGCGCTCTACGCGGGCGTGAAGGCGCTGATGGTGAGCCGTTTCGCGACCGTGCACTCGCTCGCCCTGCAGCAGACGCTCTTCGAGATGGGGAAGGCGGTGCTGGAGGAGTACCCGCAGATCGTCGAGATCCGCCTCTCCGCCCCCAACAAGCACCACTTCGTCTACGACCTCTCACCATTCGGCGTCGAGAACGACAACGAGGTCTTCCACGCCGCCGACCGCCCGTACGGGCTGATCCAGGCGAGCGTCACGCGCGACGACGCCCCTCCCGCAGGGCCGGCCTGGACCGCCTACACGGGGCTGGTGTGAGTCCGCGCCGGAGCGTCCACCGCGGCCACGTCCTGCACATCGCCGGGCGGGCCACGCTCGCGACCGCCGCGGAGTCGCTGGTGTCGATTCCGGACGCGGCGCTCGTCGTCGACGACGCCGGCACCGTGGCCTGGGTCGGCGCGCACCGCGACCTGCCGGGCGAGTACGCCTCGTGGCCGGTCACGGGCGACGCGTCGGCGATCCTCCTGCCCGGCTTCGTGGACACCCACGTGCACTTCCCGCAGACGTTCTCGTCGGACGGCTTCGGAGGCGGTCAGCTGCTCGAGTGGCTCGACCGCACCGTGTTCCCTGCGGAGACGCGCCTCGCGGATCCGGACTTCGCGGACGTCGTCGCCCGCGCCTTCACCCGTCGGCGCGTGCGGGCGGGCACCACCGCCGCGATGGTCTTCGGGTCGGCGTTCCCCGCCGCGCAGGACGCCCTCTTCGAGCGGACCCGTGAAGCGGGCCTGCGGATCGTCTCGGGACGGGGGATCCAGACCGTCGGGCCCGCCTCCGCCCGGGGACTGCTCACCTCGGAGGAAGACGCGCTCGCGCTGGTCAGTGACGAGATCACGCGCTGGCACACGGTCGACACCGGCGAGGCGACGACGTCTCTGCTCCAGGTCGCGATCGTTCCGCGCTTCTCGCTCTCGGTGACGCCCTCGCTGCTCGCCGCACTCGGCGACCTCTACGACGATGTGCGCGCGAGCGGTGTGTACGTGCACAGCCATCTGAACGAGAACGACCGCCCAGGAGACGGCGAGATCGCGGCCGTGCTCGGCTCCTACGGCACCCGCAGCTACCTCGACACCTACGACGGGCTCTTCCTGCCCGGATCCGCGCGCGGCGGGTCCTCTCTGCTCGGCCCGCGCACGATCCTCGCCCACGCGGTGCACTGCCAGGACGCGGAGCTGCACCGGATGGCCGAGACCGGCACCTCGATCGCGCACTGCCCCACGTCGCAGCAGTTCCTCGGCTCCGGCACGATGCCCTGGCGGCGGACGGCCGCCTCCGGGGTGACCATCGCGCTCGGCAGCGACATCGGCGCCGGTGACGAGTGGCTGCTCCCGCGCGTCGCCAACGACGCGTTCAAGGTGCATCTGTCGGAGCCGGGCGATGCGGCGATCGCGCTGCACCCGGCCGAGCTGCTGTTCACGGCGACGCTCGCCGGGGCGCGGGCGCTCAACCAGGAGGCGCGGTTCGGCAACTTCGATCTCGGCAAGGACGCGGACTTCGTGCGCATCGAGCCGCGCCTCTGGGAGCCGCTCGCCGACGTGCTCGCGCACGGCATCCGCGCCGATGACGAGGAAGAGGCGGCTGCGCAGCTGCTCTTCGCGGTGCTGATGACTCTGCGCGAGCCCGCGATAGCGGCGGTGCACGTGCAGGGGCGGCGGGTCGCTGCTCCGGGCTAGTACGGCTCGGCTGAGCGCGTCATCGGCTGCAGATCGCACCGGCTCCTGCCGATCGCCGGGTGTCAGCGCAGCCGCAGCGCCAGGAACAGGTCGGCCCGGTCGGCCGTGTCCGAGAGGTCGCGCAGGGTCAGCTCCTCCACCCGCGCGATGCGATAGCGCACCGTGTTGAGGTGCAGGTGGGTCTGCTCCGCCGTGCGCACCCAGGAGCCTCCGCAGTCGAGGAACGCGGTGAGCGTCGCGACGAGCTGGGAGTTGTAGCGCGCGTCGTGCTCGATCAGCCGGCCGAGCACAAGGTCAACGAACACCGAGCGGAGGTGGTCGGGCACCGCACTCAGCAGCTGCACCGCCGAGGTCACGTCGCCCGAGTCGTTGACGCGCACCGGAGCATCGTCGCCGGGCGCGCCGGGCAGCAGCATCGCGGAGCGCGCCGAGCGCAGCGCCCCGCCGAGGGCCGGCAGCGTCGTCGCAGCACTCGTCCCCACCCGCAGCACCAGGCCCGGCCAGGCCGCTCCCGCGCGCCGCAGCGCGGAGGTGACGACGGCGAGCGGATCCGCACCCGCCGGGACCTCGTCGCTCGCCTCCGCCGGCAGCACCGCCACTGCGACGCCCTGCGCGTCACGGCCGACGACCGCCCGGCCCAGGTGGGCGGCCGCGTCGGTCAGCACCCGCCGCGCCAGGTCCGGTGGCGCGTCGCTCTCGAACTCGGCCGCGACCACCGCGCAGTGCTCCACACCACCGAGCCCCACCTGCCGCAGGTAGACGCCGGCCTCCGGCTGCTCGCTGTCCTCCTCCACCAGCTCGAGGAGGCGGTCGGCGAGTGCGGAGTCGGCCAGGAGCGTGGCCTCGCGCTGCAGCCGGTACACGCCCACCACTCCGGCCAGCTCGGTCACCGCATCGAGCACGGCGGGCGGCCAACCGGTCCAGTCGCCGCCCACCACCACCAACCAGGCGGTCGCCCGGTGCTCTCCCGTCCCGACGACGGTCAGGACCGAGAGCGCACCTCCGCGGGCGTCCGGGACGACGACCGGACTGCTGCGGGCTGTGAGAGCCGCGCGCACCACCCGCTCGACGTCGCCGGGTCCGAGCCCGGCAGCGGAGGCGGCCGTCCGTCCGGTCGCGGTCAGCACGGTCACCGGGAGCCCCAGCTCGCCCGAGGTCCGGGCCACGAGCTCATCGAGCTGCTGCCCGCGGTAGACCTCCGTCAGCAGCTCCCGCTGGCGGGCGAGCGCGGCGGTCAGCCGAGCGACGCGGTCCCCCGCCAGCGCTGTCGAGAGGTGCGCGGTGATCGCTCCGAACGAGACATCGGCCGGCACGGCGATCAACGGCAGGTCGTGCTCACGGCAGGCCACGACGAGATCGTCAGGCACGAACCCGTAGAGTCCCTCGCCGGCGAGCAGGGCGCTGGCCCCCGCCTCGGCCACCGCCGCGACGAACGCGCCGCTGTCGTGCGCGTCGCGCCGCCAGACCATCCCCGTCAGCACCAGCTGGTCACGGGCGAGGTAGCGGCGCGGGTCGAGGAGGTCTGTGGTGAAGATCCCGTCGACCGACCGGGCGAGGGCGCCGTCGCCGGCGACCAGGACGCGCAGCCGCAGCTGCGGCGCGTCGAGGACGTCGTGCAGCTGCATCAGCTCCCCCGGTAGGTCGAGTAGGCGAAGGGGCTGAGCAGCAGCGGGATGTGCACGTGCTCGGTCCCCTCGTCGAGGCGGAACGCCACGACCACCTCGGGGTAGAACGACTCCGTGCCCGACGCCGCGAACCAGGTGGCAGTGTCGAAGACGACGCGGTAGACGCCCGCGGGAAGCCGTTCAGGCCCGAAGGCGCTCACCCGACCGTCGGCGTCGGTGCGCGCCTCGACCAGACGCTGCCAGCCGGAGCTGCTGCCTGCCTCAAGCGCGACCGGCACCTTCTGCGCGGGCAGACCGCGCACGGCGTCGAGCACATGCGTGGTCACGTGGCTGGCGTGCGCGCTCATCGCGCCGGCTCCGTCGAGACGAGCAGGTCGGAGGCGAGGCCGCGCACGCGCAGCACGGCGATCTCGCGCAGCTGCTCCGCGACGATCCGGGCCTCCGTCCGCTCGTCGAGCGCGAGGCGACGCTCGAGCTCGGCCACGATCTCGGCGCGGTCGCGACCGGCTGCGCGGATGAGGAAGACGCGTCCGAAGCGCTCCTCGTAGGCCCGGTTGCCCGCGAGCAGGCGGGCGGCCAGCGCCTCGTCCTCGGACAGGCTCGTCGCCTGCTCCGCGGCCGAGAATGTGGAGGAGCGACCCGAGCCCGCGTGCCGCTCCCCGATCCGCGGGTGGTCGGCCAGCGCGGCCTCCACTTCGCCGGCGCTGAGAGTCCGAGCGACCCCGTCGGCCGCCGCGGCGAGGGCCTCGACGGAGGCGTAGGGAGCACCGGCAGCGACCTCGTCGGCCCAGCGCGGCACGGCGAGGCACGCGAGCAGCACCTCTCTCGCGGTCTCGGGAGGAACAGTGGGGCCGGTCATGCGGTCTCCTTCGTCGGACGGTGCGGGGCCGCGGGCTCCGTCTGGGGCACGATGGTCGAGTGGATGCGGTGGTCGGAGTGGTGCTCGCGGCGGGGGCCGGCCGTCGCGCGGGCGGTCCCAAGGCGCTGCGGCGAGACGAGTCCGGTGTCTCGTGGATCGAGCGCGCGGTGCGCCGTTCGGAGGCAGCGGGGTGCGGTCGGGTTCTCGTCGTCCTGGGCGCGGAGGCCGCGCGGGCGCGCCTCCTGGTGCCGTCGGGGGCCTCGGTGGTCGTGGCGGACGACTGGGAGCGCGGTCTCTCGGCGTCGCTCCGCGCCGGCCTCCGTGCGGCGGACGGCGCGGCGGAGGACGCGGCGGCCCTGGTGTCGCTGGTCGACCTGCCGGACGAGCCCGTCGGCGTCGGCGCGCGCCTCCTGGACGGCGCCCCGCCGACTCGGGAGGTGCTGGCCCGGGCCGTCTTCGAGGGCAGGCCCGGCCATCCGGTGCTGCTCGGTCGCGATCACTGGGCGGAGCTGATCGCCCGCGTCCACGGCGACTCCGGCGCCCGCGACCTGCTGAGCGGTGCAGACGTCCGTCGCATCGAATGCGGCGACCTCTGGTCCGGCCTCGACCGTGACGGACCGGGCTGAGCCGGTCACGTGAGCCCCGCGTCGTCGAGGGCGCCGGCGAGCGCGCGCCAGGCGAGCGTCGCGCACACCGAGCGGACGGGGTTGCCCGCGACGACGAGCAGCGCCTCCTCGTCCCCCGCGAGCGAGCCGGAGCCGCGCGCCATCGCCGCGAGGAACAGCACGAGGCGCTCGCGCACCACGGCGACCGGCAGGGCGTCCAGCTCGTCGACCAGGATCGACGCCGACGCCCGCGAGACCTCGCAGCCGCGTCCGCCCCACGAGAGCACGATCCGGCCCGCGTCGCCGCCGACGCGCAGCTCGAGGCGGTCGCCGCAGGTGGGGGTGATCAGCTCCGCCCGTCCGCGCGGCTCCGGCTGCTCGCGGCAGCCGACGGGGTGCTGCGCGTGCGCACGGATCAGCTCCGCCGCCTCGGTCACCGCCGCTCCTCCAGCTCGGCGAGCTCGGTGTAGGCGGTGCTGATCCCCGCGATGCGCTCGCGCGACTCCCGCGGGGCGGCCCCCAGCACCCCGGAGGCGAGCAGCGCCGCCGCGCTCATCGCCGCGGCGTAGCTGTCGAACGCCGCGTCGCTGTCGAGGGGGCACTCGAGCCAGACCGCCGCGTGCTCGGCGTAGCGGCGGGCGGGCGGATCCGCCAGCAGCACCACCGGCACCTCGCGCGCGGCCAGTGCCTCGATCAGGGCCGCGAAGGAGGCGGGCCGGCGGCGGAAGCCGACCAGCACCACCGCGTCCTCCGCGCCGAGCCCGACGAGCTCCTCGCCGAGCGACTGCCCCGGCTGCGGTGCCACTCGCACGCGGCCGCGCGCCTGCGCGAGCTGCTGACGGAGGTGCAGTGCCACCGGGTAGCTGTTGCGCAGCCCGATCACGACGACCTCGCGCGCCTCGGCGATCAGCCTCACCGCCTCCTCCAGCCGCCCGTCGCCGAGCGCAGCCGCGAGCCGGGCCAGGTTCGCCCGCTCGCTCTCGAGGTGCGCCGTGAGCGCGTCGCCCTCGCCCTGCGCGGGACCCACCGGCACTCCGGAGCTGCGCAGCGCGCGGGCGTGCTCGCGGACCTCCTGCGAGTTTGAGAAGCCGAGTCTGCGGAACAGGCGCGAGACCGTGGCCTTCGACACCCCGCTGTGCTGGGCGAGCTCGGTGGCCGTGTACACGGCCAGATCGCCGAGGTGGTCGAGGATGAAGTCGGCGGCCCGCTGCTCCTGCCGCGAGAGCGTGGCGTAGCCCGCGTCGATGCGGTGCCCGATGCTCGACGTCGAGGCGGGAACGGGTGCGGCGCTCACGCCGGCTGCACCCCGGCGGAGGCGTCCGCCAGCGCGAGCACCGCGGCCTCGAAGGCGTCGAGCGCCGTCGCGACATCGGCCTCCGTCACGTTCTCGTCGGGGTGGTGGCTGACCCCTCCCTCGCAGCGGAGGAAGAGCATCGCGTACTCGGTGAGCTCGGCGACCGCCATCGCATCGTGCCCGGCCTTCGAGAACAGCACCATCGGCTCCGCGTCGCCGGTCGCCCGGATGCCCGCCCGCACCACCTCCTGGAGTCGCGCGGAGGCCCTGACGGCCGGCGCCGAATGGGTCTCCTCGATCGTCAGCGCGAGCCGCCGACGCGAGGCCGACTCCGACATCGCGTGCTCGATCGCGTCCCACGCCGCATCGCGGAGCTCGTCCGTCTCGGCTCGCAGGTCGAGGCTGAACTCCACGCGCCCGGGGATCACGTTGACGGCTCCCGGGAAGGTCTCGAGCCGGCCGACCGTCGCGATCACGCCCTGCTCGCGCGCGATCCGCTCGACGGCGAGGACGGCCTCCGCCGCTCCGGTCAGCGCGTCCCTGCGCCGGTCGAGGGGGACGCCGCCCGCGTGGCCGGCCTTGCCGGTGAGGGTGAGCCCGAAGCGGCGCGCGCCCGCGATCGACGAGACGACGGCCAGCGCGCGGTCGGCCTCCTCGAGGTACGGGCCCTGCTCGATGTGCGCCTCCAGATAGGCCGCGATGTCGCCGGAGTCGCGCGCGGCGGCTCCGATGCGCGACGGGTCGAGCCCGAACGCGTGGAAGGCGTCGACGAGCGTCGTGCCTTCGGCGTCCTGCAACTCCCACCAGTGCTCGTCCCAGGTGCCGGCCAGCGCGCGCGAGCCGAGCAGCGCCGTGCCGAAGCGGGTGCCCTCCTCGTCGCCGAATGCGACGACCTCGACCGCGAACGGCAGACGGCGTCCCGCCGCGTGCAGCCGCGAGACGACCGCGATCGCGAGCATGACGCCGAGGATCCCGTCGTAGCGCCCCGCATCGGGCACGGTGTCGAGGTGCGAGCCGAGCAGGAGCGCCGGGAGTCCCGGGGTGGAGCCTTCGTAGCGGCCGCACTGGTTGCCCGCGGCGTCCTGCCACGTGCGCAGGCCGGCCTCCGTCATCCAGCGCGCCGCCATCGCGTTCACGCGGGCGTGCTCGGGCGAGAGGTACACGCGCTCGATCCCGCTGCGGCTGCTCGAGACCGCGGCGAGCTCGTCGCAGCGGGCCATGATCGCGGCGGCGTCGATCATGCCCGCGCCGCCCCGTAGACCTCGTACGCTCCGGCGACTCCCCCGCCGACCGGCACGGAGGCGCCCGCGCGGCGCAGCACCGCCTCCAGCGCCGCCAGGGTGGTCAGCACCGCGTCGGTGCGGGCGTTGTAGCCCATCGTGCCGATGCGCCAGACCTTCCCGTGCAACGGGCCGAAGGAGGTGCCGATCTCGATGCCGAAGTCGGTCAGCATCGCGCCACGCACCGCGTCGCCGTCCACGCCCTGCGGGATGTGCACCGCGACGACGTTGCTCATCTTGTGGGCGACGTCGCCGAACACCTCAAGGTCGAGTCCGCGGACGCCCGCGAGCATCGCCGAGCCGTGCAGCGTGTGCCGGGCGACCGTCTGGTCCAGGCCCTCCTCGACGATGATGCGGGCGCACTCGCGGGCGCCGTAGAGCATCGTGGTCGCCTCGGTGTGGTGGTTGAGGCGGCGCGGTCCCCAGTAGTCGAAGACCATGCCGAGGTCGAAGTAGTTGGAGCGGACCCGCTGCGCGCTGACCGCGTCGTCCTCGTCGCGGATCCCGGCCTCGATGCTCTTGCGCGACTCGATCACCGCGACGGCCTTCTCCGAGAAGGTGACCGGCGCCGATCCGGACGGGCCGCCTAGGCACTTCTGCAGACCCGCCGAGACCGCGTCGAGCCCGAGCTCGTCGGTCGCGAAGGCGTTGCCCGCGAGGGAGGCGGTGACGTCGGTGTAGAAGAGGGCGCCGTGCTTCTCGCAGAGCGCGCCGAGCTCCTCCAGCGGCTGCGCCATCGTGGTCGAGGTGTCGCCGTGGACCACGGCGAGCACCTTCGGCTTCACCCGCGCCAGAGCCTCGGCGATCGCGGAGACGGGGAAGACCTGCCCCCACTCCGCCTCGATGACGTGCACCTCGGCCCCGCACCGCTCGGCGATCTCGCGGAGAAGGTGCCCGAAGCGCCCGAAGACCGGCACCAGCACGCGGTCGCCCGGCTCCAGCATCGAGACCAGCGCCGCCTCGATGCCCGCGCGGCTCGTGCCGTCGATGAGCATCGTCTTCTCGTTGCGGGTGCGGAACACCTGCCGGTAGAGCTCCTGGGTCTCGGTCATCGTCGCGGTCATGAAGGGGTCGTACTGCCCGACCAGCTGGGCCGACATCGCGCGGAGCACCCGCGGATCGGCGTTGATCGGTCCCGGACCCATCAGCAGGCGCGGCGGCGGATCGACGGGGAGGAACGGCGCGGGCGCGGACATGATGGGGACCACCTCTTCACAGGACGGACGGACAGAGAAAAAGAAGTTTCAGGTGTGCATCCTACGCAACAGACGTTTCTCCGGTGTTTCGGGATCCTGCACGGCGAGGCGGGTCTCGAGACGGCGCTGCACTCTTCCTCGACGAGCAGGATTCGGCCCCATCGGGCGGCCACGATACCCGCGCAGCGGGCGCATCAAGGCCCCCGCACCACGAGAGCGAGCTACCCCACGACCCGTGCCGCCTCCTCCAGCAGTGCCAGGTCGGCGCCTCGGGGCCCCACGAGGCACAGCCCGACCGGCTTCCCCTCGACGAGCAGCCGCGGCACCGACAGTGCCGGATAGCCTCCGATGCCCGCCAGACAGGTCAGCCCGAGCGTCGCCGTCCTCGCCTCGTCGATCACCTCAGCCGAGGCGTCGAGCGCCGGAGCGACCGACGAGGCGGACGGCAGCAGCAGAACCCGCCCGTCGAGCTCCTGGTCGAGCGCCGCGCGGAACTCCGCGAGTCGCTCTCGCGCGCCCACCTCGGTCGCCGCGTCCACCCTCGACGCCGCATCGAACCGGGCCTGCACGTCCGGCGCCAGCACGCCGGGATGCGCGGCCACCCACTCGCCATTGGCGGCCCACGCCTCCGCGGCCTGGACCAGCCGGAACGCCTCGACCATCTCGGCCACCGGCGGCAGAGCGACGCGCGCCGCGCCGAGGTCGGCCACCGCCGCGCCGAAGGCGGCGCGCACCGAGGCGTCCACCCGCTCGAGCAGCGCTTCCGCGATCACGAATCCCCCCGCCGTCTCCTGAGCAGCCCCCGCCAGACCGACGGCCGCGACCCGGCGCAGCGTCGCGAGGTCGCGGGTCAGCCAGCCGACTGTGTCGAAGCTCGGCGCCAGCGGCAGCAGTCCCGCCGCAGGCACCGCGCCGTGCGTCGTGCGCAGCCCCCACAGGCCCTGGTACGACGCCGGCACCCGGATCGACCCCGCCGTGTCCGTCGCGAGCCCGATCGCCGCCTGCCCGAGCGAGACCGCAGTCGCCGGCCCGCTGGAGGAGCCGCCGGGGATCGCTCCCGGCACCGCCGGGTTCGGCGGGGTGCCGTAGCCGGAGTTGCGCCCCGCGATGCTGTAGGCGAACTCGTCGGTCTGCGCGATCCCGCGCACCGACGCCCCGGCGTCGAGCAGCATCGCCACCGCCGGTGCCGTCGACGTCTCGAGCGGCGCCTCCGCGAGTCGCCGCGGGACGCCCGCGCCGATCCGCTGTCCCTCGATCGCGAAGAGGTCCTTCACCGCGACGTCCAGGCCGTCGACTGCTCCGGAGGAGGCGGCCGGCACGAGCGGTGCCCCCACTGCCCGCCACACCCGCGGATCGAGCGCGGGGGCAGGCGCGTGCACCTGGGCCGCGCGTACGCGCCAGACCCCGGAGTCGCGGGCCCACAACTGCGTGACGAGGCCGCGTCCGCCCCCCGCCGGCGCGTTCACCGTGACGACCAGCGCCGTGTCCGCGTTGACCGCCCGCACGTGCAGCTCGGCCAGGGCGCGCGGCGGCGTCCCGCCCCGCCGCCCGCGGAAGCCGGCGATAGCCTCGTGCCCCACGAGCAGTCCGGAGGCGTCGCCCCGCAGCGTCGTCGGTGCGCGGACGAACGCGTCCGCGAGGGCGGGGACGTCGTCGGCCGCGAGGGCCGCCTCATAGGCCTCAACCGCGTCGACGAGCCCCTCCGGCAGCTCGCCCTCGAGCGAGGTCACCCGCGGGTCAGTCATCGAAGTCCGCCGTCCGCACGCAGGCGTGCACGCCCTTCACCAGGTCGACGACCTGCGAGATGTTGAAGTCGGTCGCGGCGCTGAGGTAGGCGTAGGCGAGGCTTGCGTCCATCCCGTAGCGCGCCTGCAGCAGAGCGATCGCGGCGCGCACGCAGTTTTGCACCGCCACGTCGAGGTCCTCGTCCATGCCGGTCGGCACCAGGAACTCGCTCGTCTCACCGAGCGGTCCGACGAGTGTGCCGAACTCCGCCAGCGCCTCCGCCTGCGGCACGACCTCCAAGCGCACCCGGACGCGCAGGCTCGCCTCCATCGCCGTCAGCGCGACCTCACCGTCGCCCTGCGCGAAGTGCGGGTCGCCGACGTACGCGAGCGCACCCTCCACCTGCACCGGCAGGTAGAGGCTCGTCCCGGCCGTCAGCAGCGAGATGTCGATGTTCCCGCCGTGCGCACCCGGAGGCACGGAGTGCGGCCGCACATCTCCCGCGACCGCGACGCCCATGATCCCGAGGAACGGGTGCAGCTCGAACCGCGCCGAGCGCTCGCCCCCGCGAACCAGGGGCAGGACCCCGCGCCGCACGCCGTCGGCTCCGTCCTCGACCCGCGCGAACGCGCTGAACGGGCCGGGCTGGAGGGGGTACTCCCCCGGCAGCGCGCCGCGCCCGTGCCGGTTCGAGATCACTCCGTAGGGCACGCGCTGCTCTGCCTCGAGCAGAGTCATCCGCAGCAGATCGCCGGGCTGCGCACCGCGCACCGCGATGGGCCCGGTGACGATGTGCGGGCCGTCGAGCGCGGGGTCGCGGAAGGGCCCGGAGGCGGCGAGCTCGATCGCATCGCGCAGCACGCCCTCGGGAGGGACGCCGTGCCCGCCGAAGTAGGCGAGCGGGTCGCGCCCCTGATCCTCCAGGACGCCCTCGTGGCTCAGCGTGTCGATGACGACCTCGGTGCCGGAGTCGATCGTCAGCACCGGCGAATCGGCCGCACAGGGCAGACGCCCCCACAGCACCGACCCCGGTCTCGCCGCGAGGTACTCGACTCCGTCGGGCACCGATTCCCCGGGCTGAACCGCCCACTCCGCCTGCCGCATCCGCCGCCGCCTTCCCGCGCGGGTCCGCCCCGCGATCGCTTCGAGGCTAGCGGCGCCGTGTTTCGGCCCCGTGGCGCATCCATGGCAGGATCGGCGGCGCACCCCCGCTGCCGCCTTCCGCGAGATGCCACGTGAGTACGCGACACGCCGACGCACGCGTACCGAAGTGGCATCTCGCGTATGTCCCCCCTCCGACGACAGGACTGCCGTGTTCACACGACTGCGCTCGCGCCCCGACAACGTCCACCTCGGGCTCATGCTCGCCCTGACCTTCTCGACCGGCATCATCGACGCCGTCGGCTACCTCGGGCTCGACCGCGTCTTCACGGGCAACATGACCGGCAACGTCGTCATCCTGGGCATGGCGCTCGCGGGGGCGGACGACCTGCCCGTCGTCGGCCCGGTCATCGCCCTCGCCGGCTTCATGCTGGGAGCCGCGATCGGCGGCCGCGTCCTGCGCCCGATCAAGGCCGGCTGGACGACCCGCTCCACCTGGCTCTTCACCGTCGTCGGCCTCGTCATGTCCGTCCTCGCGATCGTGCTGGGCGTCGTCCCCGAGCACCCCGAGCCGCTCGCCCTCACGGTGACCGGCGTCCTCGGGCTCGCGATGGGACTTCAGGCCGCGACAGCCCGCCACATCGCGGTCAAGGACGTCACCACCGTGGTCGTCACCTCGACCATCACCGGCCTCGCCGCCGATTCTCGCCTCGGCGGCGGCAAGGGCCAGCCGTGGTTCCGCCGCCTCACCGCGGTCATCCTCATCGGAGCCGGGGCCGGAGTCGGCGCCCTCGCCTTGACCGTCGGCCTCTGGCTCGGCCTCGCGATCGCCGCCGCGCTCACCCTGATCGCGTCCCTCTTCGGCCACCTCGTGGCGCACACCAGGCACGCCCAGTCCGAAGAAGCCTCCGCCGCGTGAGCGGCACAGTCGGTTCCCTGTGCCACCGCACGAATCAGTTCTCGTCGAGCCACTGCCCTCTCACCGCCCAGTGGAAACCGTTTCCATCGTCAGGCTGCAGCGCGAGCTAAGGTAGGTACGTACCTACGAGAGGAGTTCGTCATGACGACCATCAGTGCACGCGAGTTCAATCGCGATGTGAGTGCGGCCAAGCGCGAGGCCGACCATGGGCCGGTAGTGATCACCGATCGCGGCGAACCCGCCTTCGTCCTCTTGTCGATCAAGGACTACCGACGGCTGGGCGAGAACGGAGCGGATCTCGTCGGACGCCTGAGCATGGCCGATGACATCGACATCGACTTCGAGCTGATCGAGCCAGGTCTGAGAATCCCTGAGCTGTGAGCTATCTGCTCGATACGAACGTGGTGAGCGAGCTTCGCAAGCCGGAGCATCGCGCTGATCCCGGAGTGCGCGCATGGATCGCGTCCCGAGCGCCGTCGGACCTTCACCTCTCAGTCCTGACGATCATGGAGATCGAGATCGGGATAGGCCGACTCGGCCGTCGCGACTCTCTTCAGGCAGCTCGCCTCCGGGCCTGGCTGAACGACGTCGTGCTCACGGTGTTCGCGGGGCGCATCCTCCCCCTCGATCTCGCCGTGGCTCGGCGGGCAGCACAGCTGCATGTTCCCGATCCTCGTCCGGAGCGTGACGCGATGATCGCTGCCACGGCTTCCGTACACGGTCTGACCGTCGTCACCCGGAACGTCAAGGATTTCGATCCACTGCACGTCGCGATCATCGATCCGTGGACGACCCACGAACGCAGGTAGACGCCGCGCGGGAGTGTGCCAAGAATACGGGTGGTCGCCCGCTACCGCACCCGCTGGCACCGAGGGCAGAAGTGCGACGACCGGTTCATGAACGGCACCCGCACGATCACCTCACCGCACCGCGGACACGGCCTCCCGGCCTGCCCGTACGCGTTCAGGCTGTGCGAGAAGTACCCCGACGCCCCGTTCACGTTGACGTACTGCGCGTCGAAGCTCGTCCCGCCCTCGGCCAGCGCTCGCTCGAGTACCGAACGCACCTCGGCGAACAGGCGGCGGATCCGCGCCTCCCCGAGCGACGAGCTCGGCCGCTCCGGGTGCAGCTCGGCGGCCCACAGCGACTCGTCGGCGTAGATGTTGCCGATGCCGCTGACCAGCGTCTGGTCGAGCAGTGCGCGCTTGATGCCGCTGTTCCGCCTCCCCAGCACCGCGACCACGGCCGAGAGATCGAAGAACGGGTCCAGCGGATCGCGGGCGATGTGCGCGACCTGCGACGGCACCGTGCGCAGCCACTCGCCAGCGGAGGCGTCGTCACCCGCGAATCCACCGGGCGCGCCGTCGCTCGTGGGCAGGAGCGCGTCGACCGCCATCGAGCCGAAGATGCGCTGGTCGACGAAGTGCAGGGCGAGCTCGCCGTGATCCGGGTTCTCGATCGCGATCCGGATGCGCGTCAGCCGGCCGAGCGGCGCATCGGCCGCGCGGAGCAGCACCTGCCCGCTCATCCCGAGGTGCACGAGCAGAGCCTCGTCATCGCCCGCGGGCAGCCAGAGGAACTTGCCGCGCCGCACCGCGCCCCGCAGACGCCGCCCGACCAGGAGGCGCTCGAACGGGTGCGGATGCACATGCCGCTTCAGCGAGCGCTCGTCGACGATATCGACGCCGGTCACGATCGACCCGGTGACGGCCGGGGCGAGGCCCGCGCGGACGACCTCGACCTCGGGGAGCTCGGGCACTCTTAGCCCTCAGCGGAGGCGCGGACGGGCTCGCCGGGCGCGGTCTCGGCGAGGCGCGTCCACGCATCGAGCGCAGCGGCCATCTCGGCCGCCTTCTTGCTGGTGCCCTCGCCGCGGGCGGTGACGAGCCCGCCGACGATGACGGTGGCGACGAACACCTTGTTGTGGTCGGGCCCCGTGGCCGCGATCTCGTAGCGCGGAGCCGGCGCGCCACGCTCGGCCGCCGCCTCCTGCAGGCTCGTCTTCGGGTCCATCGAGACGCCGAAGCGCAGCGGATCTGCCCGCAGCGGCGCGATCAGGCGCAGCACGAGGTCGCGGGCCTCGTCGGGCCCCGTGCCGAGGTACACGGCTCCGATGATGGCCTCGACGGTGTCGGCGAGGATGGACGCCTTGTCACGCCCGCCCGTCAGCTCTTCGCCGCGACCGAGTCGCACGTGCTCGCCGAGCCCGATGCCGCGGGCGATCTCGGCGAGGGCCACCGTCGAGACGAGGCTCGCGCGCCGCTTCGCCAGGTCGCCCTCGGAGAGCGCCGGGTACTCGGTGTAGAGCATCACCGTGACGGCCTGCCCGAGGATCGAGTCGCCGAGGAACTCGAGGCGCTCGTTGTGCGGGAGTCCGCCGTTCTCGAAAGCGAACGACCGGTGCGTCAGGGCGAGCTCGAAGAGCTCGCCGTCGAGGCTCACGCCGAGCGTGGCCTCCAGACGCGACCGGCCGTCGCTGGAGGGTGTTGCGGAGATCTGGTTCACCATGGACCGCACGACACGCACCGACGAGCGGTGCGACGCCGAATCAGACGTCGGCGACCTTGCGGCCCTTGTACTCGAGGAACAGCGCGGTGCCCGCGGCGTCCTCGACGACCTTGGCGCGGTGGGGGAGGCTGTAGACGACCTTGCCGTTGGGCTCGATGGTCTTGACCAGGGCGGGAGCCGTGGCCTTCCACTGCGAGCGGCGGGCGTGGGTGTTCGCGCGGGACTTCTTCCTCTTGGGAACAGCCATGATTCTCTCTTCTCTACCTCTGGTTGGATTCGGTGCGGGCACTCTCGCCCGCGCCGCTGTCTGTCGACGTGGTGTCTACGACTCGCTGTCTGCGGAAGCTCCGGGCGCTGCGGCCCCACCGGTCCCCGCGTCGCCCAGCCCTGCGAGCGCGGCCCACCGGGGGTCGCGCGGCGCCTCGGGCTTGGGCACGGAGGATTCGGCCAGCCGCTCCCCCGTGACGGGGTCGAGACCCGGACAATCCGGCCGGCAGACCGGCTGGAACGGCAGCGACAGAACCACCGCATCCCTGACCAGAGGTTCAAGATCCACGTGGTCGTCGTGAACCTCATAGTCGAAAGCTTCGTCAGAAGAGTACGCGAAAAGTTCCTGGAACTCGACATCGACAGGCAGGGAGATGTCGGTCAGGCAGCGGCTGCACTCGCCGACGGCCTCGGCCGAGATCCCGACCGAGGCGAGGATGCCCTCGTGGACCGACTCCAGACGGATGTCGAGGTCGAGTGCCGCGGCCTTGCGCACCGCGACGATCCCCTCGCCGAACTGCTCCGGCGCGTCGAGGTCGAGACGGTGCTCGCGCATCTCGCCCGGGCGGCCCAGGAGGTCGCGCACGTTCACGGTGAACGGCGTCTTCTTGAAAGTAGTCACAAGGGTCCAGCCTACTCCCCCGGCCCGCCCTGCGGCGGGAGGGCCGGGGAGCGGAGGTGACTCAGGCGCCACCCTCCTGCAGGGTCACGTCGATCGGCACATAGTCCGCTCCGCTCGTGTCCACGCCCTCGTCGGCCAGCTCCGCGAGCGCCTTCTCGACATACTCGTTCGAGTAGGCCGTGGCGGGCGGATCCTCGCTGATGATGGTCGCGCCGGTCTCGTTCGTGGTCTCCTTGGCGATGTCGACCGTCTGCTGCCAGGCAGCCTCGTCGATCATGCCGACGCCGCCCGTCGAGGGCCAGATCAGCTTGTTGACCTCGTTGGTCATCCAGAGCTGGTGGCTGGTGCCGAGGGTCGACCCGGCCGCCGTCACGATGTCGGCCGCCTCCTCCGGGTTGTCCTTGGCGTAGATCCAGCCCTTGATCGACGCCGTGATGAAGGCGACGGTCTGGTCTGCGTAGGCGTCGTCGCTCTCGAGCTTGTCGGCGTCGGCCCAGATCGCGTCCTGGAGCATCGCGGTTCCGACGTCGTTCCAGTTGATGACGTTCAGGTCGTCGGGCTGGTACAGCTCCCCCGTGTCCGGGTCCACCGTCTCGAGCACCTGCGCGTACTCGTTGTAGGTCATCGCCTGCGCTGCATCGATGTCGCCCGCGAGGAAGCCGTTCATGTCGAACTGCTGCTGGACGAGCGAGATGTCGTCGAGCGCGACTCCGTCTTTCTGCATGCCGGCGAACAGCTCCCACTCGTTGCCGTAGCCCCAGCTGCCGACCGTCTTGCCGGACAAGTCAGTGGGAGACGTGATGCCCTTGTCCTTGAACGAGATCTGCGTGGTCGCGCTGCGCTCGAAGATCTGGGCGACGTCGGTGATGTTCGCGCCCTGCTCGATCGAGCCGAGCACCTTGGGCACCCACGAGATGGCGTAGTCCGCGTCTCCGGAGGCGAGGACGTCCTGCGGCACGATGTCGCCGCCTCCCTCGGCGATGGTCACGTCGAGGCCCTCGTCCTCGTAGTAGCCCTGGTCGACGGCGGCGTAGTAGCCGGCGAACTGGGCCTGGGCGACCCATTGCAGCTGCAGGGTCACGGGGGTGAGGTCTCCCGAAGAGCCGGAGCCCTCGGAATCGCCGGATGCACTGCAGCCGGTGAGGGCGAGGCCGACGACGGCGAAGCCTGCCGTCGTGGTCATCGCGATGCGTGTGCGTCTGTTCACTGTTCCTCCTGGTGCGGTGTGGTGCAGGACGTGCCCGGGAACGGGCGGCGCTGTGGAGCGGCGGTGCAGTGGAGCGGGTGGTGCAGTGGAGCGGCGGTGCGGGGAGAAGAGAGGGAGTCGCAGCCGACGGATCAGCGCGCGCGACTGCGTCGGAGCGCGAGTGCCTCGAGGGCCGCGGTGACGCAGTAGAAGAGGAGGCCGACGAGCACGGCGCCGAGCACGTAGGCGTAGGCGAGCGCGTAGTCGCTGCCCGAGGCCGCCGTGGTGATCGACTTGCCCAGCCCGCCCACCGGCCCGCCGAAGTACTCGGCGACGAGAGCCGAGATCACGGCGAGGGAGGAGGCGATGCGGAGCCCCGTGAAGAAGAACGGCACCGCGCCGGGCAGCGTGATCGTCCGCGCGGTCTGCCACGGCGAGGCCGCGTAGGCGCGCATCAGATCGCGGTGCACCGGGAGGGCCTGGCGCAGGCCGCGCAGCGTGTTGAGGTAGACCGGCACGAAGACCGCGAGAGCGGCCACGAGCTGGCGGGCCGTCTCGACGTTCGCGCCGAACATCGTGTAGAGCACCGGAGCCAGCGCCACGATCGGCACGACGGCCGCGGCCGCCACGATCGGAGCGACCAGCCCGTCGAAGACGCGGACCAGCGCCGAGAGTCCCGCGACGAGCACCGCGAGCACCGCGCCCGCGACGAGGCCGACGAGCGCGTTCCGCCCCGTCACGACACTCCCCGACGCGACGGAGGCGAGGTTCGCGCCGAACTCGGTCCCGATCGCGACCGGAGACGGCAGCACGAACGGCTTCACGTCGAGCGCGGTGACGCCGACCTGCCAGAGCAGGACCGCCGCGAGCCCGAGCAGGAGCGGCGCGAGGATGGTCCGCGCGAGCGCCGGGGTGCTCACCTGTTCTCCACCCCGCGCGGCACGGCGGCCGCGTCGCCGTGCAGCAGCTCGCGCACGGCTCCGACGTCGCGGAAGAACGCGGTGTCCTCGCGGACGTCGGCGTCGCGCTCCGAGGAGTCAGGCAGGGCGATGTCGAGCACGTCCCTGATCCGGCCCGGTCGCGGCGACATCACGACGACGCGGTCAGAGAGGAACACCGCCTCCGGGATCGAGTGCGTCACGAACACGACGGCGGCGCCGGTCTCGCGGCGGATGCGCAGCAGCTCGGTCTGCATCCGCTCGCGCGTCATCTCGTCCAGTGCCCCGAAGGGCTCGTCCATCAGCAGCAGGCGCGGGCTCTCGGCGAGCGCCCGCGCGATGGCGACGCGCTGCTGCATCCCGCCCGACAGCTGATCGGGGTACGAGTCGGCGAAGTCGCCGAGCCCGACCAGCGTGAGCAGCTCGTCGACGCGGGCGCGTCGGGCCGCCGTGGCGACTCCGTGCAGCTCGAGCGGCAGCGCGATGTTCGCCCGGATGGTGCGCCAGGGCAGCAGACCCGCCTGCTGGAACGCGATCCCGTACTCCTGGTTGAGCCGTGCCTGCCGGGCGGTCGTGCCGAACACCGTGATGGCTCCGGAGCTCGGCTCGTCGAGGTCGGCGATCAGGCGCAGGAGCGTGGACTTGCCGCAGCCGGACGGGCCGATCAGCGAAACGAACTCGCCCGATGCGATCTCGAGCGACACGTCCTGCAGGGCGGTGACGCCGACGGCCTTCTTCGTGGCGAACGTCTTGGTGACGGTGTCGACGACGACCGCCGCCTCCCTTGCGGCTGCGGGTGCTGTGGTGCTCGCGGGTGCTGTGCTGCTCATACGGGCGTCCGCGCTCATGCGGGCTGCTCCCCTCGACGGAACGGACGGAGGACGGTGCCGATCAGGGCGACAGCTCCGGCGGCGGCGAGGCCCACCAGCACTGCGCCGAGGATCGGAGCCCAGGGCTTCGCGGGATCGCCGCCTGCAGCGGAGGCGAACTCGATGATCATGCGGCCGATGCCGCCGCGCAGGCCGATCGAGACCTCGGCGACGACCGTGCCGACGACGGCGCTGACCGCACCGAGCCGCAGCGCCGGGATCAGGTACGGCACACTGGCCGGCAGCCGCAGGCGCAGCAGCGTCTTCCACCAGCCGACGCCGTAGACCCGCATCAGCTCGATCTGGCTCGCCGACGGCGATCCGAGACCGCGCAGGGCCCCGATCGAGACCGGGAAGAACGCGAGGTACGAGGCGATCAGCGCCACCGACATCCAGTTCTCCCAGCTGAACGCTCCGAGCTCGAGCTGCGAGCCCCAGCGGCGCACGAGCGGGGCGATGGCGATCAGTGGCACTGTCTGGCTGAGCACGATCCACGGGAGGACCGCCGACTCCGCCGTCCGGAACCGCTGCATCAGGAGCGCCAGCAGCAGGCCGACCACCACTCCGACGACCCAACCGACTGCCGCGATGCCCAGCGAGAAGGCGCTCGCCTGCACCACGGCGAGCCAGAGCGCGGGAGCCCCGCGGGCGCCGGTGACCGGCTCGACGAGCCGCCCCGCGATCTCCCACAGGTGCGGCATCGCGATGGCGCTCGTGCGCGGCAGCACCGTGACTCCGCCGACGACCACCCCGGTCTCGGGGCCGAGCATCTTGTACACCTCCCAGAGCAGCGCGAGCAGGAGGAGACCGGCCGCGCCGAGGAGCACGCTGCGCGTCGCGACCCGCGAGGTCATGCCTTCGCCACGATGTGCTGGCTCAGCGCCGGGATGACGGCCTCGCCGTACACCCGGAGCGTCTCCTCCTTGTTGTCGTGCTGGAGGTAGCCGGCGAACTGCGTCACACCGATCTCGGCGAGCGCCTTCAGCTTCTCGACATGCTCGTCGGCCGTGCCGAGCACGCAGAAGCGCTCGACGATCTCGTCGGGCACGAAGGCCGTGTGGCTGTTGCCCGCCCGGCCGTGCTCGTTGTAGTCGTAGCCCTCGCGGCCGGCGATGTAGTCGGTCAGGGCCTGCGGGACCGCGCCGGAGGTGCCGTAGCGGCCGACGATGTCGGCGACGTGGTTGCCGACCATCCCACCGAACCAGCGGCACTGGTCGATCATGTGCTCGCGATCGGTGCCGATGTACATCGGCGCCGCGACGCAGAACTGCAGCGACTCCGGATCGCGGCCGACGTTCGCCGCCGCCTGCTTGACCGTGTCGATCATCCAGCGCGCAATGTCGAGATCGGCCAGCTGGAGGATGAAGCCGTCACCGACCTCGCCGGCCAGCTTCAGCGCGAGCGGACCGTACGCCGCCACCCACATCTCGAGCGACGAGCCGCGGCTCCACGGAAACTGCAGGGTCGAGCCGTTGTACTCGACCGAGCGGCTGTTCGCGAGCTCGCGGATGACGTGGATCGACTCCCGCAGGGTCGTGAGCGTGGTCGGGGCACCGCCCGTCACGCGCACGGCGGAGTCGCCACGACCGATCCCGCACACGGTGCGGTTGCCGTACATCTCGTTGAGCGTCGCGTGCAGCGAGGCGATGACCGTCCAGTCCCGGGTGGCCGGGTTCGTCACCATCGGCCCGACGGTGATCCGGTGGGTCTTCTCGAGGATCTGCGAGTAGATGACGTACGGCTCCTGCCACAGCAGGTGCGAGTCGAAGGTCCACGCGTAGTCGAAGCCGTAGGTCTCGGCCAGGACGGCGAGGGCGACCGTGCGCGAGGCGGGCGGGTTGGTCTGGAGGACGACTCCGAAGTCCATGGGGTTCCTTCTGATCGAGCGATGGTGCGAGTGCTCAGTGAGGTCGATGCGACCCATTGAGGGTCGCTGTCACACTGAGTGGTCTTCCGTGGTTCCGACGACGGAGGTCGTCGGGGCTGCCGCCTTTCTTGATCGGAGCTCGGAGCGATGCTCCGAACTCAGATCAAGTATTGAGACAAGCCGCGCGTGATGTACTTCCCGTCGCCCGTGGTTCCGACGTAGTGGCCGTCCTCGACGACGACCTTCCCGCGCGAGATCACGGTGTCGACGTGCCCGTCGATCTCGAACCCCTCCCACGCCGAGTAATCCATGTTCATGTGGTGCGTCCGCCCCTCGCCGAGGCCGATCGAGGTGTGTCCGTGCGGGTCGTACACGACGATGTCGCCATCGGCGCCGGGCTGGATCACGCCCTTCTTCCCGTACATCCCGAACATGCGCGCGGGCGTGGTCGAGGTGAGCTCGACCCAGCGCGGCAGGCTGATCTGCCCCGACACGACGCCCTGGTACATCAGGTCCATCCGGTGCTCGACGGAGCCGATCCCGTTCGGGATCTTCGAGAAGTCGCCGAGGCCCATGTCCTTCTGGTCCTTCATGCAGAAGGGGCAGTGATCCGTCGAGACCATCTGGATGTCGTTCGTGCGCAGCGACTGCCACATGTGGTGCTGGTGCCCCTCCGCCTTCGACCGCAGCGGAGTGGAGCACACCCACTTCGCGCCCTCGAAGCCGCCCCACTCCTCGCTGGAGGCGCCGAGCTGCTCTTCGAGCGAGAGGTAGAGGTACTGCGGGCAGGTCTCGCCGAACACGTTCATCCCGCGATCACGGGCCTGTGCGATCTGCTCCACCGCTTGCTTCGCCGAGACGTGCACCACGTACAGCGGCGCGCCGGTGAGGTCGGCGATCATGATCGCGCGGTGCGTCGCCTCCTCCTCCGCCTGCCACGGTCGCGAGGTGCCGTGGAAGAAGGGAGAGGTGTTCCCCGCGGCGAGGGTCTGCTTCACCAGCTCGTCGATGAGGGCGCCGTTCTCCGCGTGCATCATCATCATCGCGCCGTTCTCGGCGCCCTTCTGGAACGCCCGCAGGATCTGCCCGTCGTCCGAGAGGAACACGCCCTTGTAGGCCATGAACAGCTTGAAGCTGGTCACCCCTTCGCGCATCAGCTCGTCCATCGCGACGAGCGACGAGTCCTGCACGTCGGACAGGATCTGGTGGAAGCCGTAGTCGATCGCGCAGTTCCCCGCCGCCTTCTCCTGCCAGGCCTGATAGCGGTCGAGGACGCTCTCACCCGGGTACTGCACCACGAAGTCGACGATCGAGGTGGTGCCTCCCCAGGCCGCAGCCCGGGTGCCGGTCTCGAAGGTGTCCGAGGCGAAGGTACCGCCGAACGGCATCTCCATGTGCGTGTGGGCGTCGATACCGCCCGGGATCACGTACTTCCCGGTCGCGTCGATCACGCGGTCGACGTTCGCCGCGAGATCGAAGCCCAGGAGGGTCGAGCCGGGCGCGAGGACCGCGGCGATCGTCTCTCCGTCGATCAGGACGTCGGCGGATCCGGTGCCGGTCGCGTTGACGACCGTTCCGCCGGTGATGAGGGTCTTCATCGGTGCTCCTCGTCTCGTCCTGCAGTCACGGCTTCGGGATGCTGGTGTACGACTCCGGGCGGCGGTCGCGGTAGAACTGCCAGTCGTCGCGCATCTGCTGCACCATGTCCAGGTCGAGGTCGCGGATCAGGACCTCTTCGCTCTCGCCCGAGCCGCGCTCGCCGACGAAGTTCCCGCGCGGATCGATCACCTGGCTCGTGCCGTAGAAGTCGACGGCGAGCTCGCCGTACTCGTTGTCCTCGAGGCCGACCCGGTTGGGCTGGAGCACGAAGTAGCCGTTCGCCACCGCGGCGGCCGGGCCCTCCACCTCCCACAGCCGGTTCGACAGGCCCGGCTTGGTGGCGTTGGGATTGAAGACGAGATGGGCGCCGTTCAGGCCGAGCTCTCGCCAGCCCTCGGGGAAGTGCCGGTCGTAGCAGATGTAGACGCCGACCTTGCCCACCGCTGTGTCGAAGACCGGGTAGCCGAGGTTCCCGGGGCGGAAGTAGAACTTCTCCCAGAAACGGTCGAGGTGCGGGATGTGGTGCTTGCGGTACTTGCCGAGGATCGTTCCGTCCGCGTCCACCACGACGGCGGTGTTGTAGTACACGCCTGTGATGTCCTCCTCGTAGATCGGGAGGATCATCACCAGGTCGAGCTCCTTCGCCAGGGCGGCGAAGCGCTGCACGATCGGGCCGTCGGCCGGTTCGGCGTAGCGGTAGTACTTCTTGTCCTCGGTGATCCCGAAGTACGGACCGTAGAAGAGCTCCTGGAAGCAGACGATCTGCGCGCCCTGGGCGGCGGCCTCCCGTGCGAACCCCTCGTGCTTGTCGAGCATCGACTCCTTGTCGCCGGTCCAGGTGGTCTGGGTGATCGCTGCGCGGACGATGGTCATCGGTACCTCCATGCTCGGGCGTCCCCGTCCGGCTCAGGTCGTGCTCCGCGGGGCGGCGGAGCCGGGGGGCGTGGACCCACTGTGGTCCCCGCCGAGCCCGAAGGCAACGACGGCCCGGCCGACTCCGCGGACAGGCCCTCATCGTCGACCTTCGACGTTTCCCGGGTGTTTCCAGCGTGGATCCGCAGGATTAAGGCCTCCGAGCCCCGCGGATCCTGCGCGGCAGAGGCTGATCGCTCCGTCCTCCCCCTGGACGAGGGAGCCGCCCTCTCCAACGACTGACCCGCCCCGCTAGCGTGAGCGGATGCGCATCACCATCCTGGCCGGGGGCGTCGGCGGCGCCCGCTTCACCTCCGCCGTCCGCGAGCACCTCCGCGATCTCGAGGCCGCTGGAGGCGAGGCAAGCGAGATCACGGTCGTCGTCAACACCGGCGACGACATGTGGCTCAGCGGCCTCAAGGTGTGCCCGGACCTCGATTCCCTCACCTATGCGCTCGGCGGAGTGAATGACGCGGAGCGCGGCTGGGGCAGGGCCGGCGAGAGCGAACGGGTCTCGGCGGAGCTCACCGCGTTCGGGGTCGGCTGGCCGTGGTTCACTCTCGGCGACCTCGACCTCGCCACCCACATCGCGCGCAGCTCGATGCTCCGGGACGGCCTGACCCTCTCGGAGGCGACCGTGCGCATCACCGCCCGCTGGCCGCTCGGCGTCCGCCTCATCCCGATGTCGGATCAGGACGTCGAGACGCACGTCGAGGTCGAGTTCCCCGGCGAGGGCGTCCGGCTGCTGCACTTCGAGGAGTGGTGGGTGCGCCTGCGCGCCTCCGCTCCCGCTCGCCGCTTCGTGCAGAAGGGCGTCGAGAGCGCCCGGCCCGCTCCCGGCGTGCTGGAGGCGATCACCGACACCGATGCCGTGCTGATCGCCCCCTCCAACCCGGTCGTCTCGATCGGCACAATCCTCGGCGTCCCCGGCATCGCGGACGCGGTGCGCAGCACGGCCGCTCCCGTCGTCGGAGTGTCCCCCGTGATCGGCGGTGCCGTGGTGCGCGGCATGGCCGACGCATGCCTCGCCGCGATCGGCGTCGAGACCTCCGCCGAGGCAGTCGGCAGGCACTACGGCACCCGGAGCGAGGACGGGCTGCTCGACGCCTGGCTGGTCGGCGAAGAGGACGCGGAGGCGGTGCCCGCCCTGGCCGCGGCCGGCCTGCGTGCCCGCTCGGTCCCGCTCTGGCTGAACGAACGCGATGCGTCGGTGCGGCTCGCCGCGGACGCCCTGGCGGCTGCGCGGGGCTGAGCAGAAGCTTCTCCACGGGCCCGGGCGGCTCGTCCTCGGCGAGTTCGTCCGGAGCGTTGACGACGCCGCTCCTTCGAGTGTCTGCACGCTCTCGCAGACGACGTTCACGACGCTGTGTCAGCGTGGACACTGCGGCGCTTAGCAGCGCCCGGCCCTCCTGATCCTGATCGAAAGGACCTCCTTGATGCCTGGTGCACTCGTCCTCGCCGGCGGCGGCCTCGCCGGAATCGCCTGGGAGCTCGGCGTTCTCCGCGGGCTCGCCGACGCCTCCCCCGCGACGGCCCGCCTCCTGCTCGACCCGTCGACCACCTTCGTCGGCACCTCGGCCGGATCGGCGGTCGCCGCGCAGCTGAGCACCGGCGCTGGGCTCGACGAGGCGTACGAGGCGCAGCTCCAAGAGGAGTCGGCCGAGATCGGCGCCGATGTCGACGGTGAGCGGCTCCAGGCCCTCTTCGCCGCCGCCGTGGAGGGCGCCACCTCGCCCCAGGACGCCCGTCGGCGCATCGGCACCCTCGCCCTCGAGGCGGCGACCCTCCCCGAGGAGACCCGCCGCGCGGTGATCTCTGCGCGCGTCGGCGACGCCGACTGGCCCGAGCAGCGCCTCCTGATCACCGCCGTCGACACGGCCACCGGCGAGCTGCGCGTCTTCGACCGCGCGAGCGGCGTCGACCTGGTCGACGCGATCTCGGCGAGTTGCGCTGTCCCTGGAGTGTGGCCCCCCGTCAGCATCGACGGTGTCCGCTACATGGACGGCGGCGTGCGCTCCGGCAGCAACGCCGACCTCGCCGCGGGAGCCGATTGGATCCTGATCGTCACGCCGCTCCCCGGCGTCGGCGAACCCGGCGTGGGCCTGATCCCCACCGCCGAGCTCGACGCCCTCGCCGACTCCCGCGTCGAGGTCCTCTACGCCGACGAGGAGTCGGTCACCGCGTTCGGACCGAACTCGCTGGACCCCGCCGTCCGTGCCGCGTCCGCTCGCGCCGGACGCGCGCAGGGTGCCCGCCTGGCCTCGCGGATCGCCGCGCTGGTCGGCGCCGAGTAGAGGCTCAGCGGCGCACGCCGTAGCGCGTGTACACGGTGCCGTCCGAGAAGCGGTGCTCTTCGCGCAGGTCGAGCCGCGCGTGTAACCCGCGCGGAAGGAAGGGCGTCCCTCCGCCCACGGCGACCGGGACCGTGTACACCTGCACCTCATCCACGATCCCGGCGAGCAGCGCGTGCCGGGCAAGGGTCGGCCCACCAATCGACACGTCATGCTCTGCAGCCCGGACCGTCGCTGCGACCACCACCGGATCGAACTCCGCCTCCAGCCGGGTGCGCCGGGTGCCCACCGCCTTAAGGGTGGTGGAGTAGACGACCTTGTCCGCGACCCGCCACATCTCCTGGAAGTCGCGGATGAACGCAAACTCCTCGGCGAGGGCCCACGTCTGCTCCCAGGCGCGCATCGTCTCGTACATGCGCCGCCCGTAGAGGTACGTTCGCACCCGCGCCTCGCGCTCGGTGATGAAGCGGTGAACCTCCGGCCGCGGCTCCGCCCACGCGAATCCGCCGGAGTCGTCGTTCACGCAGCCGTCCAGCGATGCGATTCCGCTGTAGATGAGCATGCCCACATCGGCCTCTCTCCGCGGCCGGCTTCGGGTCCAGCCACGGGCGCGAGGGTAGGGCCACCGTCCCCGCCCGGCAACGGGCGCGCCTGCGCCTGGCGCGAAACGGCTGACTCCTCTCTCAGAGGACGCCGAGCGGACGGCTCTGGAACGGCAGTCGTCGATGCGCCACGCTCGATCCGGGGCGCCTGTCCCATGATTCGAGGAGGAACACGACATGGTCATCTCGCAGTTCACCGCCGCCCGCGTGATCGCGGCGGCCGCCGTCCTGATCGGCGCCCTCGCGGCGGCGCCGGCGTCGAATGCCGACCCCGTCCACACCGATCCGCTGACGGCCTCACAGCTCGACCCAGTCACCATTGGCCTCTGCAACGGGGGCCTTGGCGACGTGAGCGTCCAATCCTGGGACGTCAGCGCCGGACACATCGACATGTTCTGCGGTGACAAGGACGACGACGATTTCTGGGTCAGCGGCTACAACCACATCCGAGACCGCCACCAGGCCGATTGGCAGGCACTGGTCGACAGCGTCGGCGGCGGCGGAAACTGGGACGACCTGATGATGTTCATGACCGACCGGTCGATCACCGCCGATGATCCCGAGTCGGAAGGCGACGACAAGCTCTGCTACTCGACCTCGGTGGAGCTCCATCGAAGCGACGGGACCCTCGCTGGCGTCTATAACCCGACGATCATCGTCTCTGCCAACAACCACAAGGTGATCACGTCCTACCCGACCACCGTTCCTGACTGCGCGGGCTTCAATGACTGAGCGCAGGACCCCGGCCAAGCGGACGCTGCGGCTCTCGGTCGACTGGGGGCAGAAGTGGCCGCTCAACGACTACATCGGACCAGGACCGATCGTCGACTGGGACTCGAAGATCACCCCGGAGCTGAAGAAGCGCCTGCGCGACTGGGCGAGGTTCTTCCAGGAGAACGCCGATCTCGACACCAGTCTCTTCGGCTCGGAAGAGAAACGGCGCTGGTTCCAACGAGAGGGCTTCCGCCTCCTCAAAGAGCTCCAGCAGCAGGCCGGCGACGAGTTCGACTTCACGATCGACCTCTGGTTCTGACCCGAACGGAGGGAGAGCACCGTCCCTGCCTCCGCTCGGACCGCGTACCGTGGTCGTGCCGCACGGAGCGGCCGTGAAGGGTTCGGGATGAAGATCAGCCAGCTACGCCACTTCGTGGCGGTCGCCGAGGAGCTGCACTTCGTGCGCGCCGCCGAGAAACTCGGCATCTCACGGCGCAAGCTCGACTCCTCCGTCGCCGCCGTCGAACTCGACCTCGGCAAGCCCCTCTTCGAACCCGGCGCCGCCGCCACGACGCTCACCGCCGCGGGCCGCCAGCGCCTCGCCTCCGCCCGCGAGGAGCTCGCAGCGCTGGGCGACGAGTCGGAGGCCGCCCCGAAGTCGGGCGGCAAGGCCAAGGCCTCGAAGGGAACCGGACGCGCTCCGATAGTCAAGGGCCAGCCGAAGCCGTACAAACGCCGCCAATCGCGCTGAGCACAAGCGCACCTCGATGACATGCAGGGGTGAGCACGAGCAGGGTGGGCCCTACCGGGCTCGAACCGATGACATCCACGGTGTAAACGTGGCGCTCTACCAACTGAGCTAAAGGCCCCCGTCGCGCGGTCGAGCCGCGGACGATCACGTCGATCCTACGGCAGCGCCCGCCGCTCGCGAACCGATGCCGGACGGCCGAGAGGCCCCACCGCCGAGGTCTCGGCGGGCCACCGTCGAACCACAGCACACGGGGCCGGGTACGCGGACCGCTAGCCTCAGCGCATGACCGACGGCAGCGACTCCCGGGCGAGACGGCGCTCCGAGAGCCGCTGGCCCGCCTCCGCCGCGATCCTCGTGGCCGTCGGACTGAACGTGGTCGGCCACAGTGCCGAGACCTCGGTCGTGCGCCTTGTCGCCGCCGGCATCACCCTGGCGCTGCTGGTCCCGCTCTTCGTCGTGAATCCGCACCGGCTCGACTCCGAGACGCGCTGGTCGCGAGGCGTCTCGATCACCCTGGCGGTCGTCCTCGCCGTCGCGAACCAGATCAACGTCGTCGCGGTGGTGATCGATCTCGTCGACGGCGCCACCGACGGACCGCCGTTGCTGCTGACGGCGCTCCAGGTCTGGGTGACCAACGTGGTCGCCTACGCACTGCTCTTCTGGGAGCTCGACCGCGGCGGACCGGTCGCGCGCGGGACGCTCCCCCGCACCGAGCTGCCGGCCGCCGACTTCGCCTTCCCGCAGGACACCTACCGGGACACCGTCGCCGAGGTCGCGGTGACCTCCTCCGAGCGCGCCGACTGGCGCCCCGGCTTCGTCGACTACCTGTCCGTCTCGACCACGAACACCATGGCGTTCAGCCCGACCGACACCATGCCGCTGTCGAGCCGGATGAAGCTGCTGATGATCGCGCAGGCGTTCACCGGTTTCGTCCTGCTCGCCCTCGTCATCTCGCGGGCCGTCAACATCCTGAGCTGACGAGCCGCCGGGCCTCAGACGTGCGCGGGAGCGAGTGCGTCGATCGCCGCGCGGTAGGCCTCGATCGAACGGGCCTCCCCCGGAGCGGTCATGAAGGTGTCGCGGATCACGCCGGCCTTGTCGATGAGGAAGGTCGCGCGGGTCGCGTAGCCCTTCTCCTCCATGAACACGCCGTACTGCTTCGCGACGTCGCCGTGCGGCCAGAAGTCGGAAAGCAGGGTGAAGTCGTACCCCTGCTTCTCGCCCCACGCGCGCAGAGTGTGCTTGGAGTCGACCGAGACCCCGATCAGCTCGACCTCGGCGTGCTCGAACAGCGCGAGGTTCTCACGCAGCGCGCAGAACTCGCCGGTGCAGGTGCCGGAGAAGGCGAGGGGGAAGAACACCAGGGCGACGTTGCGCCGCCCGTAGAAGTCGCCCAGCTGGATGCGCTCGCCGTACTGGTTCGCGAGTTCGAAGTCGGGAGCCAGCGTCAGCTTCTCGAGAGCCATCGGTCCGATGTCCTTCCGTGCGCACGAGAATCGCGCGAGCACGAGGGGCAATGCTAGACCCGCACCCGCCGTTCTCCAAGGGCCGGGCCGCAGCCCCCGATGGAGGGACGCCCGGCGCGATCGCGCTGGACGTCTTCTACAGACGCTCCGGTGGTTCTCTCGTGGATCACCACAGTCCGATGCCGTCCGCGGGCTGCGGGAATCGGTAGGCTGACGGGGGTGCCCGCGCGCGGCTCGTCATCCGAGCCTCGTCTCCGCGGATCCGCACCGCTTCATGAGAGTGATGTCTCGGGCACGATCTGCCCCCAGAGAGAGGTCGAGGGTGACTGTTAACGATCAGGACCCGTATTCCGTCGGTCACGTGGACTCGGACCCCGAGGAAACGTCGGAGTGGAACGAGTCGCTCGATGCGCTCGTCGAGGAGCGGGGCCGGGGTCGCGGGCGCGACGTCATGCTCAGCCTTCTCAAGCGCTCCAAGGAGCTCCACCTCGGCGTTCCGATGGTGCCCACCACGGACTACATCAACACCATCGCGCCCGAGAACGAGCCCGATTTCCCGGGCGACGAGGACGTCGAGCGCCGCTACCGCGCGTGGATCCGCTGGAACGCAGCCATCCTGGTGCACCGCGCGCAGCGCCCCGGCATCGGAGTCGGCGGCCACATCTCGACCTACGCGTCGAGCGCCTCGCTCTATGAGGTCGGCTTCAACCACTTCTTCCGCGGCCAGGACCACCCGGGCGGCGGCGACCAGGTCTTCATCCAGGGCCACGCCTCCCCCGGCCCCTACGCACGCGCGTTCCTCGAGGGCCGCCTGAGCGAGCACCAGCTCGACGGCTTCCGCCAGGAGAAGTCGCATGCCGGCGGCGGACTCTCGAGCTACCCGCACCCGCGCCTCATGCCGGAGTTCTGGCAGTTCCCGACCGTGTCGATGGGCCTCGGCCCGATCAACGCGATCTACCAGGCGCAGGCGAACAAGTACCTCACCAACCGCGGCATCAAGGACGCCTCCGACCAGCAGGTCTGGGCGTTCCTCGGCGACGGCGAGATGGACGAGGTCGAGTCGCGCGGTCAGCTCCAGGTCGCCGCGAACGACGGACTCGACAACCTCAACTTCATCGTCAACTGCAATCTGCAGCGCCTGGACGGACCGGTCCGCGGCAACGGCAAGATCGTGCAGGAGCTCGAGTCGTACTTCCGCGGTGCCGGCTGGAACGTCATCAAGCTCATCTGGGGCCGCGAGTGGGACGACCTGCTCGCCCGCGACACCGAGGGTGCGCTCCTCGACCTGATGAACAGGACGCCCGACGGCGACTTCCAGACCTACAAGACGGAGGACGGCGCGTACGTCCGCGAGAACTTCTTCGGCCGCGACCCGCGCGCGAAGAAGCTCGTCGAGGACATGACCGACGAGCAGGTCTGGGGTCTGCGCCGAGGCGGCCACGACTACCGCAAGATCTACGCGGCGATGAAGGCCGCGACGGAGCACAAGGGCCAGCCGACCGTCATCCTCGCCCACACCATCAAGGGCTACGGTCTCGGCCGCAGCTTCGAGGGCCGCAACGCGACCCACCAGATGAAGAAGATGACGCTGGAGAACCTCAAGGGCTTCCGCGACACCATGCGCATCCCGATCACGGATGCGCAGCTCGAGGAGAACCCCTACCTCCCGCCGTACTACCACCCCGGTCAGAACGACGAGGCGATCGAGTACCTCCAGGAGCGCCGTCGTGCGCTGGGCGGCTACCTCCCCGAGCGACGCTCGAAGTACACGCAGCTGAACCTGCCGGAGGACTCGGCGTACGCGGTCGGCAAGAAGGGTTCCGGCACGCAGGAGATCGCCACGACGATGGCGTTCGTCCGCATCCTCAAGGACATCCTGCGCTCGAAGGACTTCGGCAACCGCGTCGTCCCGATCATCCCCGACGAGGCCCGCACCTTCGGGATGGACGCGTTCTTCCCGAACGCGAAGATCTACAACCCGCGCGGCCAGCACTACACGTCGGTCGACCGCGAGCTGCTGCTGGCCTACAAGGAGAGCCCGCAGGGCCAGATCCTGCACGTCGGCATCAACGAGGCGGGCGCACTCGCGGCGTTCACGGCGATCGGCACCTCGTACTCGACGCAGGGCGAGCCGCTCATCCCGGTCTACGTCTTCTACTCGATGTTCGGGTTCCAGCGCACGGGCGACGCGATCTGGGCGGCGGGCGACATGATGTCGCGCGGCTTCATGATCGGCGCGACCGCAGGACGCACCACACTCACGGGCGAGGGTCTGCAGCACGCGGACGGGCACTCCCCGATCCTCGCGGCGACCAACCCGGCCGTCGTGAGCTACGACCCCGCCTACGGCTACGAGATCGCGCACATCGTCCAGTCCGGACTCGAGCGCATGTACGGCGGGAAGCACTCCGACCCGAACGTCATGTACTACATCACCGTCTACAACGAGCCGATCGTGCAGCCGAAGGAGCCGGAGGACGTCGACGTCGAGGGCATCGTCCGCGGCATCCACCGCATCTCCTGGGGCCAGTGGGACGGGCCGAAGGCGCAGCTCCTCGCCTCCGGAGTCGCGGTGCCGTGGGCGATCGAGGCGCAGAAGCTCCTCGCGGAGGACTGGGGGGTCTCGGCCGACGTCTGGTCGGTCACCTCGTGGAACGAGTTGCGCCGCGACGGCATCACGGCGGAGCAGCACAACTTCCTCCACCCCGAGGACGCCGAGCAGGTGCCGTACGTGACGCAGAAGCTGGCCGACGCGAAGGGCCCCTTCGTCGCCGTGTCCGACTTCTCGCACCAGGTCCCCGACCAGCTGCGGCAGTTCATCCCCGGCGACTTCGCGACTCTCGGGGCGGACGACTTCGGCTTCTCGGACACCCGCGCGGCCGCCCGGCGCTACTTCCAGATCGACGGCCCGTCGGTCGTCGTGCGCACGCTGCAGCTGCTCGCCAAGCGCGGCGAGGTCGACCCCTCGCTCTCCGTCCAGGCGATCGAGAAGTACCGCCTGCACGATGTGAACGCCGGCACCACCGGCAACGCGGGCGGCGAAAGCTGACGGACGAGTCTGTGCTCTCGCAGAAATCCGCGCTCTCGCAGGAGTCCGCGTCGTCGAATGCGCGGGGTCCTGCTCCCGCCGAGGAGCGTCCGGCCACCAGGCCGGGCGCTCCTCGGACGAAGGAGCAGACCCTCGCGTGGCTGCGCACCCTGGCGGGTGAACTGTCGACCCAGACCATCAAGCGCTTGGAAGACACGCTGCCCTGGTACGGGAGCATGCCTCCCGGCCGTCGCTCGGCCGTCGGCATGGTCGCGCAGGCGGGCATCACGTCGTTCATCTCGTGGTTCGACGACCCGTCGGCGACGCCGTGGATCGCGGCCGACGTCTTCGGGGCGGCCCCGCGCGAGCTGCTGCGCTCGGTGTCGCTGACGCAGACGCTGCAACTGATCAAGGTCACCGTCGAGGTGGTCGAGGACCGCATCAAGAACGGCGGAGAGGACCTCCGCGAGGCGATCCTGCTCTACTCGCGCGAGATCGCCTTCGCCGCCGCCGACGTCTACGCACGTGCGGCAGAGGCCCGCGGCCTCTGGGACGCGCGCCTCGAGGCCCTGGTCGTCGACTCCATCCTGACCGGCGAGGCCGACGACGAGCTGCCCAGCCGGATCGCCGCGCTGGGCTGGCACGGACACGGCGAGGTCGCCGTCCTCGTCGGCACAGCACCCAAGATGCTCGATGTCGACCAGCTCCGCCGGACAGCGCGGCACATGGACGCCGACGTGCTCATCGGCGTGCAGGGCAGCCGGCTCGTCCTGGTGATCGGTCGCGCCGAGCCGAGCGAGAACGCGACGGAGGAGACCGGCCCGCCGGTCGCCTTCCTCGAGATCGCGGAGGCGCTCGAGCCGGGATTCGGCACGGGTCACCTCGTGCTCGGCCACGAGGTGCCGACCCTGGTGGAGGCGTCGCGCAGCGCCCGCGCGGCCCTCGCCGGCTTCGCGGTCGCCCGCTCCTGGCGAAACGCCCCGCGGCCGGTGAGTGCCGACGATCTGCTCCCGGAGCGGGCCCTCGCCGGCGATCCGCTCGCGCGGCAGAGCCTCATCACCCAGATCTACCGCCCCCTGCAGAAGCATTCGACCGAGCTGCTGACCACACTGTGGGCCTACCTCGACAACGGCCGCTCGCTCGAGGCGACGGCGCGCGAGCTCTTCGTGCACCCGAACACGGTGCGCTACCGGCTCAAGCGGGTCGCCGAGGTCATCGGCTGGGACGCGACGGGCGCCCGTGAGGCGCTCATCCTCCAGTCGGCTCTCATCCTCGGCTCGATGAGCGACCCGGACGGCGCCGTTCGGCGCAGGCCCGCCCGCAGCTGACCCGTGACGACCCGCACTTGTAGACCCGCGACAAGCTCTTTGTTCTTTGTCAGTGGCTCCACGCGCCGCACCCGCGAGCGCAGATCGGAAGACTGGATACCGTGATCGTCGTCGTCGCCCCAGGTCAGGGCTCCCAGACCCCCGGATTCCTCACGCCCTGGCTCGAGGTCCCTTCTGTCGCCGAGCAGGTCGCCGCGCACTCGGAAGCGGTCGGCATCGACCTCGCCGTGCACGGCACCGAGTCGGACGCGGACACCATCCGCGACACGGCCGTCGCCCAGCCGTTGATCGTCTCGGCCGGCCTCGTGAGCCTCGCGGCCGTGCTCGACGGCGGACGCCGCGAGCGGGTCGCCGGAATCGCCGGGCATTCCGTCGGCGAGATCACGGCGGCAGCGGGCGCCGGCGTCCTGTCGGAGGCCGACGCGCTCGTGTTCGTCCGCGAGCGGGCGCGGGCGATGGCAGCCGCCGCCGCCGCGACTCCGACCGGGATGAGCGCCGTTCTCGGCGGCGACGAGGAGGCGCTCCTCGCCCGGCTCGACGAGCTCGGCCTCGAGCCCGCGAACTACAACGGCGGCGGGCAGATCGTGGTCGCCGGCGACGTCGAGGCGCTCGACGCGCTCAAGGAGGAGCCGGTCCGCGGCACGCGCGTCGTGCCCCTGCAGGTGGCCGGCGCGTTCCACACCCGCTACATGGCGCCGGCGCGCGACTCCCTCGCCGCCGTCGCCGCCGAGCTGTCCCCCGCCGACCCGACACTGCGGCTCTGGACGAACCGGGACGGCTCGGTCATCGACTCCGGCGCGGGGTTCCTCAAGCTGCTCGTCGGACAGGTCGCCTCCCCCGTGCGCTGGGACCTCTGCATGGCCGCGTTCGCCGAGGCGGGCGTCACCGGCGTGCTCGAACTGGCGCCGGCCGGCGCTCTGGTCGGCCTCGCCAAGCGGGGCCTCAAGGGCGTGCCAAGCCTGGCCGTCAAGACCCCCGACGACCTCGACGCCGCCCGCGCCTTCATCGACGAGCACGCCGCTTAGCAGGAGACCCCATGACATCCCCCACCCTCACCCAGTCCAGCGGCAGCGCCTACACCAGGATCCTCGGCATCGGCGCCGCCCGCGGCGACCTCGTCGTCCCGAACGACGACCTGATCGGGCCGATCGACTCCTCCGACGAGTGGATCCGCCAGCGCACCGGCATCATCGAACGCCGCCGAGCGTCGGGAGACATCCACGCTGTCGACCTGGCGACCACGGCCTCGCTCGAAGCGATCGAGAAGGCCGGTATCCGGCCCGACCAGATCGGCGTCGTGCTGGTCTCGACCATCAGCAACACCGTGCAGACCCCCTCGCTGGCCGCGCTCCTCGCCGACCGGATCGGAGCCAACCCGGCGCCCGCCTACGACATCTCGGCCGCCTGCGCCGGCTACACCTACGGCATCGCCCAGGCCGACTCGTTCATCCGCTCCGGCCTGGCCGAGTACGTGCTCGTCGTCGGCGCCGAGAAGCTGTCGGACCTCGTCAAGGCGAGCGATCGGAGCATCTCCTTCCTCCTGGGCGACGGCGCGGGAGCAGCGGTCGTCGGCCCGAGCGACACCGTCGGCATCTCCAAGACTGTCTGGGGCTCTGATGGCTCCAAGTGGGACACCGTCGGCATGGACAACCCGCTCGCGGCCTACCGCGACGGCACCGCCGAGTGGCCGACGCTCCGCCAGGACGGCCCCTCGGTCTTCCGCTGGGCGGTCTGGGAGATGGCCAAGGTCGCCTCGAAGGCGCTGGCGGAGGCGGGGGTCCGTCCCGAGGACCTCGCCGCGTTCATCCCGCATCAGGCGAACATGCGCATCATCGACGAGCTCGCGAAGCAGCTCAAGCTGCCCGAGACGGTGGCGATCGGCCGCGACATCGAGACGACCGGCAACACGTCGGCGGCGTCGATCCCCCTCGCCACCCACCGCCTGCTCGACGAGCACCCCGAACTGCACGGCGGACTCGCCCTGCAGATCGGCTTCGGCGCCGGGCTCGTGTTCGGCGCGCAGGTCGTGGTGCTCCCCTGACGCTCGCGGAGCCACCCCTAAACTGACCTACGGTCACTGACGAACACCAGTAGAAACCCCTCAAGGAGAGAACCATGGCACTGTCCACCGAAGAAGTCCTCGCCGGCCTGGCCGAGCTTGTCAACGACGAGACGGGCATCGCGACCGACTCCGTCGAGATGGACAAGTCGTTCACCGACGACCTCGACATCGACTCCATCTCGATGATGACCATCGTCGTCAACGCCGAGGAGAAGTTCGACGTGAAGATCCCCGACGACGAGGTCAAGAACCTCAAGACGGTCGGCGACGCGGTCACCTTCATCGTCAACGCGTCCGCCTAGTCGGCACCAGCGCCCCCGTCCTCGAGGCGGACACCCCGGCCGACGCTCGTCGGCCGGGGTGTGACCGTCCCCCACCCGTCACGGAACAGAGAAGCTCGTCATGTCCAAGAAGATCGTCGTCACCGGAATCGGTGCCAGCAGCCCCCTCGGCGGAACCGCTCGGGAATCCTGGGACGCCCTCCTCGCCGGCGAGTCGGGCATCCGCTCCCTCGAACACGACTGGGTCGCCCAGTACGACCTCCCCGTCACCTTCGCCGGCCAGGCCAGGGTGCGCCCGGAGGATGTCCTCGCCCGCCCCGAGGCGAAGCGCCTCGACCCCTCCAGCCAGTTCGCCCTGATCTCGGCACGCGAGGCCTGGGCCGACGCGGGTCTCACCGAGGTCGACCCGCTGCGCGTGGGCGTCGACTACTCCACCGGCATCGGCGGACTCTGGACCCTCCTCGACGCCTGGGACACACTGCGGGAGCGCGGCCCCCGCCGCGTGCTCCCCATGACCATCCCGATGCTCATGCCGAACGCCGCCGCCGCCGCGATCAGCATGGCCATCCCCTCGCGGGCGTTCGCCCGCACCGACGTGTCGGCCTGCGCCTCGAGCACCGAGGCCATCACGAACGCCTACGACCACCTCCAGCTCGGCCTCGCCGACGTCGTCATCGCCGGCGGCACGGAGGCCGTGGTCCACCCGCTGCCGATCGCCGCCTTCGCCTCGATGCAGGCCCTCTCACGTCGCAACGACGAGCCGGCCGCCGCCTCCCGTCCCTACGACGTCTCCCGCGACGGGTTCGTCCTCGGCGAAGGCGCCGGCACCCTCATCCTCGAGACCGAGGAGCACGCGCTCGCCCGCGGCGCCCGCATCTACGCCGAGCTCGCAGGAGGCGCCGTCACCAGCGACTCCTACCACATCACCGCACCGGACCCCGAGGGCTCCGCCGCCGCGCGCGCGATGATCGACGCTCTGGAGCAGGCCGGCGCAGCACGCACCGACGTCACCCACATCAACGCCCACGCGACCAGCACGCCGGTCGGCGACATCGCCGAGTACCGCGCCCTGGCCCGAGTCTTCGGAGACCACCTCCCCCGCATCGCGGTGTCCGCCACGAAGGCGGCCACCGGCCACCTCCTCGGAGGCACCGGCGCGCTCGAGGCGATCTTCACCGTCCTCGCGCTCCACGAGCGCACGGCGCCCCCCACTATCAACCTCACCGAGCAGGACCCGCAGATCGTCCTCGACGTGGTCACCAGCCCGCGCGCACTCGGCGACGGCGAGCTGGTCGCCCTCTCCAACTCGTTCGGGTTCGGGGGGCACAATGCTGTTGCCGCGTTCCGGACGGTGTAGCGGGGCATAGCCCCGCTAGACCGTCCGGAACGCGGGCTGCGCCGCTCATCGCGCGGCGCAGGCGCGTCCGCTCGTCGGGAGGGTTGCGGTGTGGAGGGCCGGTGCGGGGCGGCGACGGCGATCCGCTGGGACGCGGATCGACGGCGACGCCTCGTAAAGGGTGGCGGCGCGAGCTTCGCCGCGACCGGCACGGGCCGCGCGAGTTTCGCCGCGACCGGGAGGGACAGCGCGGGGTTCGCCGCGACCGGGTGGAGGGGCAACGCGGGGCTTGCGTGGTGGGGTGCGCGGACGGTCGTTCAGGGGGTGCGGGTGGAGGGGCGGCGGACGAGGGCCATGGAGTCGGCGGCGCGGCGGGTCAGGCGCTCCAGAGGGCCGGCGCCGAGGAAGACGGCCCAGAGGGTCGTCGCGGCCAGCAGGGCGGCCGAGAGGACCAGCCAGAAGGCGTTGCCCTCCACGAGCCAGGTGTCGAGTCCGCCCGCCACAAGGATCGCCACGACGTGCGCCGAATACGACGTCAACGGCATGCTGCCCAGCGCCGCGACGGGAAGCAGCAGCCAGCGCACCGGGCGGGACACCAGGAGGCAGAGCCCCAGCACTGCGGCGCCGAGGCCTGCCGAGCCGATGATCTCGAGCGTGCCGCCCGAATGTGGCTCCACGTCCGTCAGCGTGGCGACGGCGGAGGCGGGAACGTCGGCCTCGAGCACCTGCTCGAGGTACGGCGCACCCGTATCGGTCGGCCCGCCCGCAGCAAGCGGATCAGGCACGCCCTCCGGATAGCAGACCGCATATCCCTCCGCCTCGACGTGGCAGAGCAGCCGGCTTCCAGCGATCTCCGAGATCGGTACGGAGGCGGCTGTCGTGGACCCGGCAGCACCCGGCCCGGACCCGCCCGAGCCTGCCGAGGACGAACTCGAGCTGGACCCACCGATGATCGCATCCTGAGGCGCCAGCAGCGTCGCCGTGCCGTAGCCGGCCGCCGCGAGGAGCACGCCCCCGATCAGCAGCACCACCGCGGTGCGCACCGCCAGGAGATCCGAACGGCCGACCGCAAGACCCGCGAGCATCAGCGCAAGCCAGACGGTCACCGGGTAGGTGCCGAGCAGCGCGAGATCCAGGCCGGGCCCGGAGGCACCGAGCGACAGCAGCCGCGCCGCTTCCAGGAGAGGCGGGCCGGCGACGGCCAGCGCGGCCGCGAGGATCCAGAGAGTCCTCCTGCGCAGCGCGAGGAACGGGATCACCGCGACGAACAGGACGCCGTAGACCGAGAGGATCACCGCGACTCCCGTGTTGAGGAGCTCGAGGACGAGGCCGATCGCGAAGACGGCGGCGCCGCGGCCCACCAGCTGGAGTCGGAGCCGCGGGAGGCGATCGCGCGAGGGTATGGTCGCTCCGCCGCTCATCAGCGCGACCGAGACCCCGGCCAGAAGAGCGAACAGGAGGGCTGAGCGTCCGTTGACGACGTCCGTCCACGTCTCGATGCGTGCCCAGTCGAACGTCTGGGTCACTCCGACATGCGCTCCGATCATCCCGATCACCGCGATCCCGCGAGCAACATCGACGCCCATCACTCGGGGCGCACGCCCGAAGCGGCGCAACCGCTCGAGGGGTGTGCTCCGCCTCGACGGGGCAAGCGAGGAGGGGAGCGACGGCGGGGCACCGAGGACTGTCATGTCGACCGATCGATTCGAGGGAGTGCCGCCGTGCGGCGGGCGACTCCCATCACACCGCAGAAGCGGATCCCGTCGCGTCCTTCCGCTGAGCCGAGCCCATCGGTCCAGGAGCGGAGACCCCCTCATCCTTCAGACGCACATCCTCCGGACTGCCCGGACCGGAGGACAGGAGCCTCAGCCGACTCCGTGCATCCACACGACCGGCGCGAAGTCGCTCGCGTAGCGGAACGGCTCGAGCTCGTCCTCCCAGGCCTGACCGAGGGCCAGACGCAGTTCGCGGTGCAGCTCGATGGGGTCGGCGCCGGCCAGCTCCATCGCTGAGCGGATGCGGTCCTCGGGGACGACGGTGTTGCCTGCGCTGTCGGTCTGCGCGAAGAAGATACCGAGCGCGGGGGTGTGCATCCAGCGGCCGCCGTCGGTGCCGGCCGACGCCTCCTCCGTCACCTCGTAGCGCACGTCGGCCCAGCCGCGCAGAGCGGAGGCGATGACGGCGCCGGTTCCGACGGGCCCCTCCCACACGAATTCGGCGCGCTGGGTGCCGCGGAGGACCGGCTGCTCGATCCAGTCGAAGTTCACGGCACGACCAAGAGCGCGACCTGTCCCCCACTCGAGGTGAGGGCAGAGCGCGCGGGGAGCGGAGTGCACGAAGAGCACACCCCGAGTCTGCTGCGCCACCATGGTGTCCTCCGTTCGTCCCGGTGCGTCTTCCCCAACGACCCGGACCACGGAACACCCTGCGGTGCATTCTTCGATTAGACGGTGGACGAGCCACCAGGTCAGATTATGCAGGAGGCACCGGCGGCCGACAAGCCGCCTCGCCGCGCGCCGCGACTCCGGCTCGCCGCGCCCCGGCGGTTCAGGCTCGAGCGTCCCTGCCTATACTCGGGTCGTCCGCGCCCCTGCCGATCCGAGAGCAGCACGAGCGGATCCCTACCATCCGTCAGACGCCCGCCGGGAGGAGCTCCGTGTCCGTCCGCGACGGCCTGCTCGCCCTGCTCACGCTCGGCCCCGCCTACGGTCTGCAACTGCATGCGGAGCTCCTCGATCGCGCGGCCCACCGCCGCCGGGTGAACGTGGGGCAGATCTACTCCACTCTCGAGCGACTGCGCGAGCGGGGCCTGGTCGTCGCGGCCGGCGCGAACGACGACGGTCTGCCCCTGCACGCGCTGACCGACGAGGGCCGTGCCGAGGCGCTCGCCTGGCTCAGCGGCGAAGGCGCCTCCCCCGAAGAGGACTGGGACGACGTGCTCGACCGCATCCTGCTGGCATCGAGCCTGTCCGAGGCCGATCCGACGGCGGTACTCGATGCGTACGAGCGGTCGACGCGCACCGAGCCGGCGGAGGAGTCGGCCGACGAGCACCCGCAGCGGCGCCTCGCCGCGGTCGCCGCGCAGGTCCGCGAGGAGGCTCTTCGACGCCTCCTGGACGCTGCCCGCGACGAGCTCTCCGCCAGCGGGCCCAGCCGCGGAGTGCGTGGCTTCGCTCTCGAGCGACCGCGCCGTGGCCGCCGGGCTGCGGCGCGGGACGAGACAGGCACGGGAGCCGTCGCTTAGGCTGGACCCCATGCCCCGCACCCCCCTCGGTCTCCGTGTACACTCCCGGGCGCGTCGGCGCCTCGTCGCGGCCGGAGCGGGAACGGTCCTCGTCCTCTGCGCGGCCCTCGCCGCACCGCTGCCCGCCTCCGCCGCCTACGACCCGTCCGACTACCCCTCGTGGTCGGATGTGGAAGCCGCCAAGTCGAGCGAGAACGCCACCGCCGCCGAGGTCGACCGCATCACCGCGTTCCTCGCGGATCTGCGCGACCAGGCCGCCGCGCTCACCGACGCTGCCATCAGCCGGGCCGCCGAGGCCGACGCCGCGCAGAGCGCTCTCGACGAGGCGACCCAGCGCCTCACCGCTCTCGACGAGCGCGCTGCCGGAGCCCGCTCCGACGCCGACGCCGCCAAGGAGCAGGCAGGCCGCCTCGCCGCGCAGCTGTACCGCAACGGCGGGACCGATGCGACCCTCAACCTCCTCATCGGCGGCCAGGAGTCGAGCGAGCTGCTCTACCGCCTGGGCACGATGACGCAGCTCACCCAGCAGACCAGCCGGCTGCAGGAGGAGGCGCAGTCGACCGAGAACCAGGCCGCCTCCCTCGCCGCACAGGCCGAGCAGGCCCGCGGTGAGCGCGTCTCGCTCGCCACCGCCGCCACCGACGCCCTCGCCGCGGCCCGATCCGCCCAGGCCGACGCAGATGCCAAGGTCGCCGAGCAGGAGAAGTACAGTCAGCAGCTCTACACGCAGCTCGCCTCCCTCAAGAACACCACTGCCGAGGTCGAGAAGGAGTACGCCGACGGCCAGGACGCGAAGGCGGCCTTCGAGGAGCAGCAGCGGCTTGCGCAGCTCGCCGCCGAGGCCGAGGCCGCCCGGCAGCGCGCGGCCAGAGCGCCCGTACAGGTCACGGCTCCCGCAGCGCCGTCCGACGGCGGAGGCGGCCCGGTCGAGCTCGGCAACGACGACCCGACCGGCGCACGCAACAGCTCGGACAAGACCATCGGAGCCCTCGGCACCTACACGGGGAGAACCGGCGGCCTGTCCCCCGCCGAGGCCCAGGACTACGCCCGCTCCGTCGTCGGCAGCTTCGGCTGGGGCCAGGACCAGGTCGACCGCTGCCTCGTCCCGCTGTGGAACGGCGAGTCGGGCTGGCGCTGGAACGCGCTGAACCGCTCGTCCGGCGCCTACGGGATCCCGCAGGCGTTGCCCGCGAGCAAGATGGCGAACTCGGGGGGCGACTACCAGACCAACGCGACGACGCAGATCGACTGGGGTCTCACCTACATCAAGAGCTCCTACGGCTCCCCCTGCGCCGCATGGGCGAGCTGGAACGACCGCTCACCGCACTGGTACTAATCGCACCGGGCGGTCACTCCGTTCACTTCGCCTGATCGTAGGAGTCGACGACCGCCACGGTGACGGGGAAATCGACCTCCGCCTCACCGAACAGGGAGCGCCCGGCCCGAGCCGCAGCCTCACGGACGATCCGGGCGACGCGCTCCGCCGCCTCCGCGGGCGCGTGCACGATCACCTCGTCGTGCAGGAAGTAGACGAGGTGTGCGCGCCCGACCGCGCCGCCCTCGCCACGCAGTCTCGCCCGCAGCTCCCCCATCCAGCACAGCGCCCACTCGGCAGCTGTGCCCTGCACCACGAAGTTGCGGGTGAAGCGACCCCATTCCCGCGCCCGAGGACCGTCGGCTGCGAGACCTTCGGCACCGGGCGGCGAGCTGCGGCCGAGCCACGTCGACACCGGCTCGCCCCTCTCTCCGGCTCGCGCTGCCGCCTCGACGTGCGCGACGGAGCGCGGGTAGGCGCGGGCGAGCGCAGGGAGCAGCCGCCCGGCCTCGCCGCTGGTCGCCCCGTACATCGCACCGAGCATCGCGACCTTCGCCCGGGGACGGTCGGGCACCACGCCGGCGTCGACGATGCCCTGGTAGAGGTCGCGGCCCCGTCCAGCGGCGGCCATCGCGGAGTCGCCGGAGAGTGCGGCCAGGATGCGCGGCTCCAGCTGCGCCGCGTCAGCGACGACGAGGCTCCAGCCCGGGTCGGCGGTGACTGCGGCGCGGATCTGCCGGGGAAGCTGCAACGCGCCTCCGCCGGATGTCGCCCAGCGGCCGGTGACGACGCCGCCGACCACGTACTCGGGGCGGAACCTGCCGTCGTGCACCCAGGCGTCGAGCCACGCCCAGCCGTTGGCGGTCAGCAGGCGCGAGAGCTTCTTGTACTCGAGCAGCGGAGGCACGGCCGGGTGCTCGATCGACTGCAGCTCGCGCGAGCGCGTCGACTCGACCGGCAGGCCGGCGCGGCGCAGCGCCCGGAGGAGGTCGGCGGGTGAATCGGGGTTGAGCTCGGGCGCGCCGAGCTCCTCGCGGAGGCGGACGGCCAGCGCCTCGAGCCGCGCCGGTCTGCCACCGAAGAGCGGCCGAGGTCCGAGCATCCCGGTCAGAACACGATCGTGGACGTCGGCGCGCCACGGCAGACCGGCCGCAGCGATCTCGCGGGCGATGAGGGCGCCGACCGACTCGGCGGCGAGCAGTAGTCGGAGGCGGCCCGCCTCGGCCGCCCCCGCGAGCGCCTCCTCCTGCCGCGAGAGCTCGGCCAGGGGGTCGAACTCGTCGGAGCCGTCGGCGGCCTCCTCGAAGCCCAGCAAGGTGTCGAGGGCGGCGGGCGCCGCGGCTCCCGCGTCCCAGGCGTCGAGCGGCGCCCGGGCCAGGGCTGACCCCGCGGCAGCGACCGAGCGGCGGAGGATCGCGCGGGCCAGCCGCAGGTCGTGGCAGCGGGCGACCACGACGCCGGAGTCGAGGAGGGCGGGATACCAGCGGGCGGTGTCGTCCCAGACCCAGCGCGGCCGCTCCGGCTCTCGCGCGCCGACGAACGCGGCGAGCTCGGCGGGACCGTGGCCGCTGCCGGCTTCGCCGCCGGTGCTCACATCGACGGCTCGCCACGCACCAGTGGGACCGCCGAGGAGCGCGAGGAGCATTCGGCCATTCTCCTCCGCGGCCGTGCTGCGGACGCTCACGGCTGCGGCTGCGGCTGCGGCTGCGGCTGCGGCTGCGAGGACGGGTAGCCCGGGAACGGCTTGTCTTGGGCGGTCAGCGGCTGATGCTCCCAGAGCGCCGCAGCGATCGCCTCCATCGAGTGGGCGTAGCCGACCAGAACGCGCCGACTCGGATCGGAGGCCCAGGTGACCGCTCGGAACCACGTCTCGCGATAGGGGCCGGTCTCGATCCGGCGCACCAGTCCGATCCGGCCGGTGCGCATCGCATCGACCATCACCCACTCGTCTTGACCGCTGCTGCGCAGCATCTGGAGCGGACTCCACTCGATCATCGCGCCTCCCGCCCTTCGCTCCGACGCGGTGGCGAGCACAGGCGCCGCGACGTACACTCGCAGACTATCGAACACATGTTCGAATGACCAGCCGGATCCGGCGAGAGAACAGGAGCACGACGATGGTGGTGATCGACGAGAGGGCGCTGGTCTCGACCGACGGCGAAGGAGTGCCCGTCGCGCTCGAATGGCGGGGCAGCAGCTACCGGGTCAGCGACCGCCCGACCGTGTGGACGTGCACCAGCGGGTGGTGGGCTCCCCTGGCGGGCTTCCCGCCGGCGTTCGGGGGCACACCGGTCAGCATCGGCGGCTGGCGCTTCCAGGCGACCGATCTGGCGACGGGCGGAGCGTTCGTCTTCGATGTCGTCGCCTCGAGCGGATCGTGCTGGAGCGTCGTACGCGTCTACGAGTAGTACCGGGGCGCACCCGGCGGACGGCTACTTGTCGGCGGACCAGGGAGCCTTCGTCATCGCGATGAGGGCGGCGGTGCCGGAGACGATACCGACACCGGCGATAGCGGCCACGACGAGCCAGAGCACGAGTTCCATGGGACGAGTCTACCGAGCTCCGCGCTCCTCCTCCGCCGCCCGGTTCTCGACTCCCCGGCTCTGCAATAGCGTGGACGGGATGACCGACCCCCCTACCCGGGCGAGTGTCGGGCTGCGCTCGGAGCGCGGCCCGATCCTGCTGTCCCTGATGATCTCGACCGCCCTGGTCGCCCTCGACGCCACGATCCTCTCGACGGCCGTGCCCTCGATCGTCGCCGATCTGGGCGGCTTCGAGCAGTTCCCCTGGCTGTTCTCAATCTACCTCCTGGCCCAGGCCGTCTCGATCCCGCTCTACGGCAAGCTCTCCGATGTCGTGGGACGCAAGCCGATCATGCTGATCGGCATCGCCCTCTTCCTGCTCGGCTCGCTCCTGTGCGGTCTGGCCTGGAGCATGCCCGCGCTGATCGCGTTCCGCGCCGTGCAGGGCCTCGGCGCCGGAGCGATCCAGCCGATGGGCATCACCATCGCAGGCGACATCTACACGGTCGCCGAGCGCGCGAAGACCCAGGGCTACCTCGCGAGCGTCTGGGGCATCTCCTCGGTCGTGGGGCCGACGCTCGGCGGCATGCTCTCGGATCTCGGGGCCTGGCGCGGGATCTTCCTCGTCAACATCCCACTGTGCCTGCTCGCGGCGTTCCTTCTGATCCGCAACTTCCGCGAGACGGCGCGCGGCGAGCGGCAGCCGATCGACCTGGCGGGCGCCGGGGTCCTGGCGGTGGGCACCGCGCTGCTGATCCTCGGGCTGCTCGAGGGCGGCAGCGCCTGGCCCTGGCTCTCCCCCGCGGGAGTCGGCGTCTTCGTCGTCGCTGCGCTGGCGTTCGCGTCGTTCGTCCTCATCGAGCGCAGGGCAGCCGCTCCGGTTCTCCCGCTCTGGGTGCTGACGCGGCGGGTGCTGATCTCGACCAGCCTCGTCTCGGTGACGGTCGGCGCGATCACACTCGGGGTCACCTCGTACTTCCCGACCTTCGCCCAGGAGGTGCTGGGCAGCTCCGCGCTCGGCGCGGGCTTCGCGGTCGCGGCCATGACCCTGGGCTGGCCGGTCGCGGCGAGCCTGTCGGGGAAGCTCTACCTGCGGATCGGGTTCCGCAGCACCGGGCTGCTCGGGGCCGGTCTGGTCGTGATCGGCACGGCCCTGACGATCCTGCTGGGCGCCTCCTCGTCTCTGTGGGAGATCGCGGGCTTCTGCGTGCTGATCGGAGCAGGCATGGGGCTGGTGGCGACTCCAACCCTGATCCGCGCGCAGTCGAGCGTCGGGTGGACCGAGCGGGGAGTCGTCTCGTCGACCAACTTCTTCGCCCGCAATCTCGGCAGCGCGGTGGCGGTCGCCGTGTTCGGCGCGATCGTCAATGCGAAGGCCGGAGGCGGCGTGCCCGCACCGACGGAGCTCGCCGACGGCACCCGCTCCGTCTGCATCGCGCTGACAGTGCTAGCCGTGGGGATGCTCGCGGCGGTGTGGGCAATGCCGAGGGAAAAGCGACCGGACGCCGACGCGGTCTAGGCGCGGCGGGCGGCCGCGATCCGGCGCAGGCGGTCGCGGCGCAGGCGGCGGACGCGGTGGGTCCAGCGCTGCGTCGGCGAGCCCATCCCCGGGTGCCGGCCCAGCGTGTGCAGTGCACGGTCGATACGCCGCAGCAGGCCGGTCACCGCGCTGAACGGCCGGGCAGAGATGCCGACCTCGAGGTCGCGGTCGAGCACGATCCGGTACCGGAGACCCAGATGCACGCTGATCTCGACGTCGTCGTGCACGTAGGCGTCGTGGCGGTGCACCTCGTCGCGGATCTCCTCCCACGCCGAGCGCCGGACCGCGCAGTTGGAGCCGAACAGCGGCCAGTTCGCGAGTGCCGAACCCATCAGGACGAAGTACGCCTCCATGTAGGCGAGGCGGGCGAGGATCCGGGCGGCCGGCCCGAGCTCGTCGAAGCGGCCCGGCCCGGTGACGGCGCCCACCTCCGGGTCGGCGAAATGGCCGGCGAGGCGCGCGAGCCAGTCCGGTCCCGGCCGGGAGTCGGCGTCGAGCCGTGCCAGGACGTCACCGCGGGCCTCGTCGAACCCGTGGGCGGTGCTGGCCGGGATCCCGGAGCCCTCGTGCTGCACCACCCGCGCCCCCGCAGCCCGAGCGACAGCGACGCTGTCGTCGACGCTGCCGTCGTCCACGACGACGACCTCGAACGGGGCGAGGGTCTGCTCGCTCAGAAGGTCGAGCAGTCGCTCGAGATGGCGGGCGTCGTCCTTGACGGGGACGACGACCGAGATGCGCCGGTGATCCATCCGTCCAGTCAACGCGATCGGAGGCGCGAGCGGGCGCACCGCCACACGTCTCGGCCAAGGCCCGGCCCTGTCGTGAGGCTCCTACGGCGGCGGGACAGCTACTGGGATCGGAACGGATCCTCGATCGCACCCGCAGCGGGAGGTTCAGCGGCCCCGAAAGGAACAGGAGACGACCTGCCCCGCGGACCTCGCGACGGCCAGACCACCCGCACCATCGTGGCCGCTTCGGACTCCGGCATCGGCCGGGCCACCACCGTGGCCCTCGTCGACGCGGGGATGGACGTCGGCATCACCTGGCACAGCGACGAGGAGGGGGAAGAGGACACCGCCGAGGAGGTGCGCTCGCACGGGTGCCACGGCGAGATCGCGCCTGGACACCACAGAGCTCGACCGGCGGGCGACGTGATCGACGACGTGGCCGACCGGCTCGGCGGGCTCGACGTGTTCGTCGCCAACGCGGGCGGAGGCGGGATGCGGCTGACAGGCCCGCTGGCCGACTCGCACCTCCGCCAGGACGACTGGTGGGATGCCTGAGCCCGTCCACGACGCCCGCCCGCCCGGTACTCTCGAAGAGGCGTTCCGGCGGTCGGAGCGCCGAGGGTGGGATGTAGGTGACGCGCGTGTGGTTCCGGCGTCGACGCAGGCTGAAGATGCAGCCCTACGACCCCGACGAGAATCCGTCGCGCGAGCCGGTCTCGGTCGAGGAGGCCGCGGAGGAGGGCCTGATGCTCGCCCAGTACGCGAGCCGCATGGCCGTCAAGAACCGAGTGCTGATGGACGGGCTCGGCGACGACGTCCCGTTCGACGTCGCCCGCTACTCCGCCGTCGCAGCGAGCGAGCTCGAGAAGCTCGCCCGCGAGTCGGAGGTGGCAGCCGAGCGCCTGCGCGGGATCGCGGCCGACGTGACCTCGGTCGGCGGCCGCTCCGACCACGTGCACGACTACCGCTCGGCCGATGTGGACAACCTCGACCACCGCGAGCAGCTCTCCCTCCTGGTCGCCGACTCGCTCCGCCGGCGGGCGCACGACGAGGAGTACCTCGCATCGCTCGTCGATGACGCACGGCAGGATGCCTGGCGGGAACTCGCGCAGTCGATCGAGGAGACCCTGGACCGCGCCACGCGGCTCGATCCGGACACCGAGGAGTACCGCCGCGACCGCTCCGTGCGGATGGCGCTCGTCGTGGTCGACGACCTGGCGAAGCTGGCGGAGGAGCGCGGCAGAGCGCTCGGGGACTGAGGGGCGGCCCGATCAGGCCCATCCGGCGCGGAAGGACTCCGTCGCCTCGGCGGAGCGCTCGCGCACCGAGTCGAGGAGCTCCTCCATCGAGGTGCTTCGGAGGAAGGCGAGGCGGTCGAGCTCGGTGACCGGCGCGACGCCCGCGAGCTGCCACGCGTGGGCGGCCGGGTCCTCCGCCAGCTCGACGACGGCTCCGTAGCGCTGCTCGACGAACTCGCTGGCCACGGCCAGCGCGGTGCGGACGGCCGACTCTGCGGCGTCCAGCGCGGACGCGTGCCGCTCGTCCCACTCCAGGTCGGCCAGGGGCCGCACCTCGGCGCTCGGGTAGGGGTCGTCCTCGTACCAGCGCACGACTTCGAAGCGCTCTTCGCCCACGGAGTCGAGGGTGACGAACGATTCCGCGCCGTCGATGTTCAGGATGCGCGCCCGCGTGCCGACCGCGAACCGCTGGTCGCCCCCGCCCACCTCCTGGCCGCGCTCGATCAGCACGACACCGAACGCGAGGGTCTCGTCCTCGAGGACGTCGCCGAGCATCCGCAGGTACCGCGGCTCGAACAGCCGGAGCGGGAGCGGCATGTGCGGCAGGAGCACGGAGCCGAGCGGGAACATCGGGAGATCAGGCACGGGATCAGCGAACCACGTCGAGCGGAGAGCGGCCAGTACGGGCGCGGCGGGGCGCGACGTGCTAGCGCACGTTCGGGGCGATCGCCGACGGGTGACTCTGCCTGCAGTCGGCAGGCGCTCGGTCGATCCCCTCACCTACAGGCATCGCCGCTCTCCGCGGTCCTCCCTGAGACCGTCGTAGGGCCCACCAACGGGTGAGGAAGAGAGGAGGCGGACGTCCTGGCATAGGACGGCCGGAAAGGCTCTCCCGTTCTCACCATCCGCCGGATGATCCGTGCGGCGCTCCGACATGGTGCACTCGAATGTTCGAGCCGAAGCATTCCACGGTCTCCTCGAGTCCTGTTCTCCGCACGCGGCTGGTGATTCACTCAGACGCGCCGTCTCAGTGGCCGCACGGATCCCTGACCTTCCTGAGACTCCACACATGGAGAAGGTTTTTGTCCCCCGATGTGTCGGGCATTCGGAGGACACGGGCGCCTCCAGCCTGTCTATCGTCACTTTCACGAGCGGACACGACCGACGTGTCCCCACGACACGAGGGAGCTCTCGATGCAGCCATACCGGCTTCTGACGCTCGGTCTGACCCTGGCGGGAATCGGCGGGATCCTCTTCACGCCAGCTACCGTAATGGCGTCCCCCCTTGCCGCACCATCGCAAGTGATGGTGACGGCGATCCTGTCAGACATCGAGCACAGGAACGCCCAACTGCTTGTCGACGGAGCGGCTCAAGCCTCGGCCTTCACAGCCCCCGGCTCCACCTCCACGCGCACCCGGTCAGAAGCGATTGCGCTAGATGACGATGCACGCCGAGTGCAACGCGACCTCTTCGTCTCATTCGGCGAAGACTTCACTCACTTCACCACTACCATCGCTCTCGATTCCGCAACGTTCGCGAACGGATATGCGCGCATCGAGGCGACAGAAACCACCACGATGTCACGCACCGCTGATGAGAACGGTACGCCGAGGCCCGACTACTCCTATTCATTCCCACAGACCATAGATTTCGTTGATGAGCACGGAACGTGGCTGATAGACACCATCACACACAACCCGACACTGACTCCCGCAGATCTGCCCGAAACGATCGCACCTCCTTCCGAAATAACTGAGTCACAGAGGAACGGGACTACCGCCGCCGCACTTCAGCATCTCCGCGACATCGGACACTTCGCTTCACAGAGCGAATCTTTGATGAAGCTCCCCCTCCTCCTCCGCGATACTCTCGCGTCGTCGGCCGCGAGAAGCGCGTCCCCCGGCCCGTTCGTCCAGACGAGCACCTGGAGAGAAGGAAGGCCGCCCTCTCTTCAGAATGACCTCTCAAGTTCTTATCAAGAGAACGGCGCCCACCGAGACGCAATCGTCGACTACGCACTCAAGTACGCAATGCAAAGAAACCCAAACTATAAGACCATGGACGATGATTGCACAAATTTCGTGTCGCAAGCTCTGGTCGCCGGGGGTTGGAAACAGGTGTATGGCGCACAAGACGACGAACGAGCATGGTTCGGGAACAACGTGTTCGAGTCTCGGACTTGGTCCACCGCGCAACCGATGTTCGACTGGGGATTCCATACCGCGGGAAACTTTAAGTACGTCACTTCTTTCACGCCGGGCGACATCACTTTCTGGGTTTGGTCGGGAAGCTACAGTTTCGACCACAGCACGGTAGTGACCTACGTTGACTCCGACGGCCAGCCCTACTTCACTGAGCACACCAACGACCATGTGAACAAGTCACTAACCGCAATTCTATCCGAGAACCCCGGTGCCGTATATTCAAATTGGGCTCCCTGATGACCGCGCCCTACTCACGGGAAAGGATCTGCATTCGATCCGCTATAGGATTCGTGCTTTCGACCGTAGTCCTCGCGGGGTGCGCCTCAGATCCGGCGGCGACGACGACTCCTCCGCCCCCTGCGGCGATGGAGGAGCGGAAGAAGGTCATAGCGGCCATCGACTCCGGAGACGCAGCACACATCGTCGCACTGTTCCCCTCTCAGAACGCCGACGAGGTGGAATCCATCTTCAGAACCTGCAGCACGATCTCGGAAGCGTCGCGCCGAATGGATGAAGACCACGGTGAGTCGCCGAGGACGCTTTATGTGACGCTCACCGGTGCATCCCGGGACGATCCCGGTCGACAAGCGACCTGCTCGTTTCTCCTCTACTGGACCGACGCGCGGGAGTGGAGACTCTCGCCATGATTCCCCGGCACGACGGAGGACCAGAACGAGGACGTCGTCTCGCCGACGACGTCATCGGAAGCAAGGCGACATCGGGTCGGCCTCGCACGCGATGAGTGTGGGATCAGAAAGCGCAATGTGGACGAGGAACCCGATACTCAGCACCGTCACGACGACGCCGACCACGATCGCGGCGATCGCGATGGTACGGCCGCGCATCGTGCGATCTCTCGCGAGGCGAAGCGCGAGGCCCGCGAACAGGAGGTTGAACGGCACAACCGGCACCAGTGCGACCAGCCCCGCCCAGGCAAAGGCCGTAGGGGCCCCGAGCGGGACAGCCTGCACGCTCGTCTGCTCACCCGAGGCACGCGAGAGCTGACGCTCGACCTTGCCCAGGTCCTTGTAATAGCGCCTCATCACCGAGTCGAAGATCACCCCGCGCCACCGGCCGAAGGGACCGCGCATCGTGAACACAGACAGCGCGACGAAGGGACCCGACAGGACGACCACGGTGAACAGCAGCATCGAGCGCGCTACCGGGCCGAGTGGCAGGGCGCCGTCGCTCACATCGGAGGTGACGATTGCGCCGACCAGCGACAGCCAGAAGAAAGCCCCCACGAACATCAGGGCGATGTACCCGAAGACCGCCCGCCATACTTGTCCCCCAACGAGACGGTAGGTGATTTCGCCGAGAGCGACATAGGCGACGGCGGTGACCACGAACTCCGCCGCGAATCGAGCGATAGTTGCGGATCCGTTCGGAGGCGGCGCGATCACAAGACCTACCATCCAGAGAGCGAGAGGTATCGCAACGAATGCCACCGACTGCTGAAGAAGGCGCGCTCTCGAGGAGAGAGCATGATCATCTTCGCCGGCGGCCACCAAGCGCAGCCGCTCGGCCTTGCGACGATACTCCGCCCAGAGCAGCTTGTCGACCTGAACCTCACCGATGCGCATCTCCGCCGCCGCCGCCCAGAGAGCGAGCCCGACCCCGAGCACGACCGGCATCACCATCCGGAGAACGTCGATGCGCCCAGGCCCGGTGGTGACGGAGGAGAGAAAGGCCCACCCTGCGAGACTGAGGGACAGGAGTCCGCACAATCGGGCGATCACAGCCACGATCCGCTTGCTGGCGAGTTCTCGTGCAATCGTTGAAGGGGTTTCCGATGCGCCGACGCGGAAGGTGACCGGCGTGAACCAGACCGCCACAATCACAGCGAGCAACGCGGTGAACCCTCCTGTCAGCAACGAGCTATTCGCCGGATGGATCACAATGTCTGGCATTTGCTCGGCGGCCGGAAGATCGCGTTGTAACCATCGGATCCAGAGAAACAGTCCGAAGAAGATCGTCACTGGCGCGACAGCGGCTGCGTAGTACAGCACGCTCGAGAGCACGCCCCGCCGGAGCCGCACCGACTCATCATAAATACCGAGTGCCACATCATCCATGTAGATCTCTACTGGATCAGTTTCCGACATCGAAGTTCCTTCCCTGGAGCACCGCGCTCACCAGATCGGAGGGGAGAACCAGCCGCCGACACTCGGAGCGGACGTGCGTCTCCTCTCATCACATGACAGTGTCTACTCCGACAGGTGAGCGATCGTCAACCGAGATGAGAAGATCACGAAAGATGGAAGCGCTCTCTTAGAGCCCATGCAGGTTTTCTCCACAGTCTCTTGGCGTTTCCTTACTGAAACAGCAGATTTCTCAGTAGCGCAAAAGTGAGCCTGTGAACGGTGACTGCGCGCGCCAGCGCCAGGAGCCGCTCGCCATCGGCGCGCACCCGCAACGGCGCGCCGACCAGGACGCAACTATGGCGACTTCCGCGGCAAGCTCGTGACGCTACAGGACCCCGCTTGCCTTGGGAATCCGAACACTACGGACGCCGGAGGGGTTCTGCTCCTGCAGCGTCCGCCTCGACGGCGCTACTCCCCAGTGTTCACTCAGTAGGGCGTACGGGACTTGAACCCGTGACCGACGGATTATGAGTCCGCTGCTCTGACCAGCTGAGCTAACGCCCCGCGGCGACCGCGCGCACGGCCGTCAGAAGGCGGCGGGAGCGGACGCTGCGTCGGCGGCCGGATCAGCCACCGGCTCACCACGATACAGGCTCTCGAAGGTGCTGATCGTGCGGTTGATGTCGTGCGCCGCGACGATGCGGAGGGAGGCGCGCTTCATGGCCTCGACGGTCTCCGCGTCGGCCGTGAGGACCGTCGTCAGGCGATCGGCCAGGGCCTCGGCGCTGCCCGGCTCGAAGAGGAAGCCGTTCTCACCGTCGTGCACGAGGTGCGGCAGGGCCATCGCGTCGGCGGCGACGACCGGGAGGGCCGAGGCCATCGCCTCCATGGTCGCGATGCTCTGCAGCTCGGCGATCGACGGCATGGCGAACACGGTGGCGCGGGTGTACGCCTCCTTCAGCTCGGCGTCGGAGACGTAGCCGGTGAAGCGGACTCGGTCGGCGATGCCGAGCGTGGCCGCGAGCTGCTGCAGGTTGCGCATCTGGTCGCCGCCGCCGACGATCTCGAGCTTCGCGTCGAGCGAGGAGTCAAGCAGGGCCACGGCGCGCAGCAGGACGTCGATGTGCTTCTCGCCCGTCACGCGGCCGACGAAGAGGATCGAGTTGCCGGTGCGCGGCGTGAAGTCAGGGGTGTAGTTGTCGGCGTCGATACCGCAGGAGATGGCGTGCACGCCCCGGAGGCCGGTGGCGGTCTCGAGGAACTGCGCGGCTTTGCGGGTCGGCGTGGTCACCGACTCCGCCCGGCCGAAGGTGCGCCGCGCGGCCCGCCACGCCATTTGCACGGCCTTGGCCTGCACCGCCTTGGGTAGCAGGGTGAACTCGAGCATGTTCTCGGGCATGAAGTGGTTCGTTCCGATGATGCGGATACCGCGCTTGGCGGCCTCGATGCCCAGGCCGCGACCGACGATGATGTGCGACTGGAAGTGCACGACGTCGGGTTTGACCTCGTCGAGGATGCGCGCGCTGTTCTGGCGGATCCGCCACGGCATCGCAAAGCGCAGCCAGTCGTGCGGAAACCAGCGCCAGCTGTAGAGCCGATGCACGATCATCCGCTGGCCCTCGTGGGTCTCGACCCGGGTGCCGCTCCAGCCGTCGGCCGAGGGAGCGACGACATGGACCTCGTGGCCGCGCTGAGCGAGGCCGGCAGCGAGACGCTCGGCGAACTTGGCGGCACCGTTCACGTTCGGTGCGAAGGTGTCGCAGCCGATCACGACCGTCAGCGGTCGGGCGTCGGGCGACTCCGGTCGAGACGCATCGCGGGATTCTGACACGGGGTGGGTCCTATCGGTGTCGTGCCGCTCGTGGAGAGGAAGGAGCGATCGGCGGAGGTCGGTCGGTTTCAGGGCTCTCGGCGGGTCCCATTGTAGGCAGAGGAGTCCTCACCACCCGGGAGCCCGCGCCGCGCGGCTCAGCGAGCCTGCGGGTGGTGCTTCGCGAGCAGGAAGACTCCGTAGATGGCGACGACTCCGGCGACGATGAAGAGCGGGATCGCCCAGGGCGCGGCGTACTCCGCCTCCCCGAGCACGACGATGCCGATCGCGACGGCGACCAGCGGATCGATCACGGTGAGGCCCGCGACGACGAGGTCCGGTGGCCCGGACGAGTACGCGTTCTGCACGAAATAGCCTCCGAGCGCGGTCGCGGCCAGGAGGGCCACGATGCAGACCACCGTCAACGGATCGAACTCGCCGTACTTGATGCGGTTGAGCACGACCTTCGCGAGGGTCGCGACGAAGCCGTAGACCACGCCCGCTCCGACGATGTAGAAGATCGCCTTCGCCCCGCGCCGGAAGACGCGGAACGCGATCACGAAGACGGTGAGCACGACCGCGAGGATCACCAGGATCGTGATGAGCTCCGGCGTCTGGATCGACTTGTCGACCGAGTTGAAGGCGGCGACGAGCACGAAGGTGCCCACCCCGCCGACACAGAGCACGATCGCCCGCACGGAGGCGCGGTTCAGGCGCACGCGGCTGACCCGCGCGTTGACGACCGCCGTGATGACCAGCGCGACCGCGCCCAGCGGCTGAACGACGATCAGCGGGGAGAAGCCCAGGCTGGTGAGCTGGAAAACGATCGCGAGAGCGAGCAGCAGCGTGCCGATCACCCACGAGGGCCGTGAGAGCAGCGCGAACAGCTGACCACCGCTCAGACCCGACGAGCCGGAGCGCTTGGAGAACCGCTCGACCTTGGCGACTCCGCGATGCTGGAACTGGGCACCGAGCGAGAGGAACACCGCGCCCACCAGGGCGATCGGGATGCCGATGAACTTCGCCGGGTCGTTGACGAGTTCGGCGAGATCGGCGGGCATGGGGTCGACCCTACCCAGATCCGATCGCCGAGTCCTCCGACGCACGGGTGAGCGGACAAGCCTGGCGGATGATCCCGCCGGGAGCCGCACGGGCCCCGCGATACCCTGAGCGCATGGCCGTCCTCCCCATCCGCATCGCCGGCGACCCCGTCCTGCACTCCCCCGCCGCTCCCGTCATCGCCTTCGACGACGCCCTCCGCACGCTCGTCGCCGACATGTTCGAGACGATGGACGCGGCGCCCGGAGTCGGCCTCGCCGGCCCTCAGGTCGGAGTGCCGCTGCGGCTCTTCGTGTACGACTACGCCGACGACGACGGCACGCCCCGTCGCGGAGTCGCGATCAATCCTGAGCTCTACGTCACGCCGACTCCGCTCGGCGAGGCCGACGAGGACACCGAGTCGGAGGGCTGTCTCTCGTTCCCGGGCGAGCGGTTTCCACTGCGCCGCTCAGAGCGGGCGATCCTCCGCGCGGTCGACCTTGATCAGGAGCCGTTCGAGATCGTCGCGGACGGCTGGTTCGCGCGCGTCTTCCAGCACGAGTTCGACCACCTCGACGGTGTGCTCTACACCGACCGCCTCGAGCACGAGTACCGCAAGCCCGTCGCGAAGATCACCCGCAAGCGCGGCTGGGGCGAGCCCGGCGTCTCCTGGCTGCCCGGCGTCGAGCACCTCGAGGACTGACTCAGGCCAGGTCGACCCCGTGCACGCCGTTGTGGTGGCGGACCGCGGGGAAGGAGGCGGTGACGCTGCGGCCGACCCCGGGCGTGCGCTTCTCAGTGACGTCGCCGCCGAAGAGCGCCGCCCGCTCGCGGAGCTCCGACAGCTCTGGGCTGTCGATGCGCTCGGTGAGCGAGCGCAGATCCGCCGCGAGATCGCTCGCGTCCTCCTCCGCCGCACCGTGACGCTCCCGGTCGTCGTCCACCTCGACGCGCAGGCCCGTCGGCGTCCAGCGCGAGCTGATCCGCACCTCGGTGCCGGCACCACCGGTGGCCAGAGCGGAGTCGAAGGCGTACTCGAGCACACGCTGCACGGCGACCTCGGCCCCGTCCTGCAGGACGAACGGCTCGCCGAAGGTCTCTTCGCTCACAGCGAGACCGCGCTCGCGAGCATCCTCGATCAGCGGGGCAGCGCCTCCGGACCGCGGCAGATCGCCGGGGTCGACAGCGGCGACCGTCGCGATGCGGCGCAACTGGGCGAGCGAGGCCTCGGCGGCGTGCACCGCACGCCGGGCCGAACGCGCGGCAGCGGCGGGATCCCGATCGATGGTGAGCCGGACGCTCTCAGCCTCCTCGACGACATGCGAGGCGCTGCGCACGGCGAGCTGCTCGAGCTCGCCGACGATGCGCAGCCGCGCCTCCTGCTCGCGAACGGCCAGTTCGAGGCGCACGACGCGCGCTGCCTCCTCCGCTCGGCCCGCGGCGGCTCGACGCGCGGCGCCGTCGGCACGGCGCCAGAGCACGACGGATCCGATCAGGGCGAGCAGGACGATGACGAGGACGACTTCGAGCACGACGGCCTCCGGAGCGGTGGGGTGGGATCGGCGCAGGTGACGCCGGAGTGAGATGGTACTCGCGACCGGGTCGTCGCGGCTGAGGTCATCGCGGAAGTGGCGGCCGTGGATCAGGCGTCGGCGCGGACCGAGCGCGTCACGGTGAATCGCCGATCGCGGGCCACGACCTTCGTCGGGCCGATCGCACGGCGCAGCTCGGCGGGATGCGCGAGATGCGAGTTGAAGACGGTCCAGAGCTCGCCACCGGGCCGCAGCACGCGGCCGGCCGCCCGGAGCATCCGGCGGGCCACGAGATCGGTGACGGCGCCGTCCGAGTGGAACGGCGGGTTGCAGAGGACGACGTCGACGGAGGCGGGGGCGAGGGTGGAGGCGTTGTCGTCGCGGAGCACTCGCACGGTCACTCCGGCGCCCGCGGCGGTCGCCCGCGCGGAGTCGACGGCGAGGCGAGAGGTGTCGGTCGCCGTGATCGCGAGATCGGGGCGGGCCCGGGCCAGAACAGTAGCGAGGATCCCGGTGCCGCAGCCGAGGTCGAGCGCGGTGCCGCCGGGGAGCGCCACCGGGTCGAGGGCGGCGAGAAGGGCCCGAGTGCCGAGGTCGAGCCGGGCGCCGGCGAAGACGCCCGGCAGCGCGACGACGTCGAACCCGAACTCGTCGAGGCGGCGTCTCTCGGGAGCCGGAGCCGCGGGCTGCTCGGAGCGGGCGCCGCTCGCGATCAGCGCGCGGGACTTCTGCCGGGCGAGGCTGACGTCGACCCGCTCGTAGCGCTCGGCGAGCACGCCGTTCATCGCGTGCGTCATGTGCTTGATCCGCCCCGCGCCGGTCAGTGCCGCTCCGGGAGCGGCGAGAGCGACGTCGGCCGTGATCGCCGCGAGGGCGTCGAGGGAGCGCGGGAGACGCAGCAGGACCGTCTCCGCGCCGCGCACCGCCTCGGCGACGGAGTCGACCGTGTCGATCGGCGCGAGCACGATTCCCGCCGCGCGCACCGCTTCCGCGTTGAGGGCCAGCGCGCGCTCGGCGGTGATCGAGTCCTGCACGACGCGGACGGAGGCTCCGTCGGCCGCGAGCGCGAGGCTCAGCGCTCCGTAGGCGTCGCCGATCACGGCGACGCGGCCGCGATCGGCGGCGAGATCGAGCAGGAGGCGATCGCTCGCGTCCACGGCGACCAGCGCGGGGGCCTCGACGTCGGGGCGACGGCGGAGCAGTGCCAGCACGTCCTCGCGCATTGCGCCTCCGATCGTCGACGCCAGAATTGGCGGGTGCACAGGGACCGGCACGCGCACACGGATGCACACGGGCGGGCGAGCGCCCCCGGGCATGAAAAAGGGCCCGAGAGTGGAGTCTCAGGCCCTTCGCTCCCCGACTTGGACTCGAACCAAGAACCTACCGGTTAACAGCCGATTGCTCTGCCAATTGAGCTATCGAGGATCATCCGACCACCCGGGGGCGATCAGCGCGCTACTACTTTAGCAAACTCTCCGTGAACGCAAAATCGGCCCGCCTCCCGGGGCACGCGCTAGTAGCCGGCGCGAGGATCGACGCGGCCGAGCAGTGGCGAGCCGGCGGCCACAGCGGCGACATTGGCGCGGACGCGCTCCGCCAGGAGCGGCGAGGTCATCTCGGGGGTGTCGGCACTGTGCGGGGTGATCAGACAGCGCGGCTCGCTCCAGAGCGGATGCCCATCCGGGAGCGGCTCGGGGTCGGTGACGTCGAGAGCCGCACCGGCGAGGCGCCCCTCGGCCAGCGCGGCGACGAGAGCGTCGGTGTCGACCAGGGTCCCCCGCGCCACGTTCACCAGCACCGCGTGCTCGGGCAGCCGCGCGAGGAGGCCCGCGTCGACCATCCGCTCGGTCCCGGGCGTGGCCGCAGCCGCCAGCACGAGCACGTCGGCATCGGCGACCACCTCCGCCAGCCGGTCGCTCGAAACTGTGCGGGCCGCCCCCTCCACCGGCTCCTCGCCGCGGCGCACCACGCTCACGCGGCAGTCGAACACGCCGAGCAGCCGCAACAGCTCGCGGGCGATGCCCCCGGCTCCCACGATCACGACGGAGGCGCGGTGCAGCGTGACCGCGCGCTTCGCGCCCCACGAGTCGGCGCGCGCCCGCTCGGGCAGCGAGCGCAGCAGAGCGAGCACCAGCGCGAGGGCGTGCTCGGCCACCGGCTCGGCGTAGGCGCCCTTGGCGCTGGTCCAGACGAGGTCCGCGCGGGCGGAGGCGAGGAGCGGCACGAAGACGTCGACTCCCGCCCACGGCAGCTGCACCCACCGGATCGACGGGTGCTCCTCCAGCGCGGCCGCCAGCTCGTCGAGTCGCCCGTACGAGAGCCAGAGCAGTGCGTCGGGATCGTCATCGAGGCCGACCACGACTCCGCCGCCGGCCTCGATCGCCTCGGCGAACACCGGCTTGGGCCGCGGGAGCACCGCGATCCGTGGCACCGTCATCCTTCCACCGCCTCGACGCGCTGCGCCCGCGAGGCGTCGAAGCGCTCGTACTCGGCGAACGCGGCTCCGAGTTCGCGCACGTACGGGTGGCGCGCCTCGATCAGCACATCGAGCAGCGGGCCGTAAGCGACGACCTCGCCTCCGACCAGCACCGCGATCCGATCGGTCGCGCGGCTCAGCACGTCGATGTCGTGGCTGACGACCACGGCCGCGAACCCCTCCTGTCGGCGCAGATCGGTGAGCAGATCGACGATCGACTCCCGGACCGTCGCGTCGATGCCCGAGGTCGGCTCGTCGGCGATGAGGACCGTCGGGCCCAGCACGAGCGCACGGGCGATGGCGACCCGCTGTCGCTGGCCGCTCGACAGCTCGTAGGGGTAGCGGTCGAGCAGGAACAGTGGCAGGTGCACCGAATCGAGCAGCGTCGCCACCCGCACGCCGGCCGCGCGCGGGTCGTAGTGCCGGTCGCGGAGGAAGATCGGCTCGGCGATCAGCTCCGAGACGGTCAGCTCGGGGCGGAGCGCCGCGCCGGCGTCCTGCGCCAGGTGCGCCACGTCGACGGTGAAGCGCTTGAGCTCGCGCGCAGGCAGCGAGCGGAGGCGGTGCCCGGCGACGGTCGCGTCCCCGCCGACGATCACGGGGCGTGTGCGGCCGCCGGCGGTGCCGAGACCGTCCCCGCCGAGCACGCGCGCGAGCGTCGACTTGCCCGAACCGCTCCCGCCGAGGACCCCGAGCACCTCCCCCGGCTCGACCCGCAGGCTGACGCCCCGCAGCGCCGTCCACCGGCTGCTGATGCCGCGCGGCGGGTACTCGACGCTGAGGTCGTCGACGACGATCGGCGCCGGATCCTCGACCGGGCGGCTCACGCTCGGCGCTCCGCCTCGGTGATGCTGCGCAGCAGCTCACGGCGCTCGGCCTGCTCCGCCGGGTCCGGCACGGGCAGGGAGGCGAGCAGACGCTGCGTGTAGGGGTGCTTCGGCGCGGCGAGCACCTCGGCTCCCGTGCCCTCCTCGACCAGCTCGCCGCGGTAGAGCACCGCGATCCGGTCGGCGAGCAGATCGACGACGGCCAGGTCGTGGCTGATGAACAGCGAGGCGAAGCCGAACTCGCGCTGGAGTTCGGCGAAGAGCTCAAGCACCCGGGCCTGCACCGACACGTCCAGCGCCGAGGTCGGCTCGTCGGCGATCAGCAGCGTCGGCTCGAGCGCGAGCGCCCGCGCGAGGCTGGCGCGCTGGCGCTGGCCGCCGGAGAGCTCGTGCGGGTACCGGTCGCCGTACGATCGGGGCAACTGCACGGCCTCGAGCAGCTCGTCGACGCGCGCCCGCGCAGCGGAGGCATCGCCGGCCCGGCCGTGCACGATCAGGGGCTCGGCCACGCACTCCGCGATCGTGAGCAGCGGATTGAAGCTCGACGCCGGATCCTGGAACACGAAGCCGATATCGCCACGCACCGGACGGAAGGCCCGCTCGCGGATGCCGCGCATCTCCTTGCCGAGGACCCGCAGCGATCCGCCGGTCACCGGCGTGAGGCCGGCGATCGCCCGGCCGATGGTGGTCTTGCCCGAGCCGCTCTCTCCGACGAGGCCGAGCACCTCGCCCGCACGGATGCGGAAGGAGACGCCGTCGACCGCGACGAAGCCGGGTCGGCCGAGCCGGCCCGGGTACTGGATCCGCAGGCCGTCGGCCTGGACCACGGTCTCGGCCTCGGGCGCCTGGGCGCGCTCGACGGCGCGGGCGCGGGCGCGCTCGACGCCCTGGCCCACGTGCGGCACGGCGGCCAGGAGCTTCCTGGTGTACTCGGCCTTCGGGACCGAGAACAGCTCGGCGACCGTCGCCTCCTCGACGAGCTCGCCCTGGTACATCACGGCGACACGGTCGGCCAGGTCGGCGACGACGCCCATGTTGTGGGTGATCAGCACGATCGACGTGCCGAACTCGTCGCGGCAGCGGCGGAGCAGATCGAGGATCTCGGCCTGCACCGTCACATCGAGCGCGGTGGTCGGTTCGTCGGCCACGATCAGGCCCGGGTCGAGCACGAGAGCCATCGCGATCACGACACGCTGCTTCTGCCCGCCGGAGAACTGGTGCGGGTAGTAGTCCACCCGCTTCTCCGGCTCGGGGATGCCGACGGTGCGCAGGACCTCGATCGCGCGCTGCCGCGCCTCCTTCTTCGAGACGGAGCCGTGGGCGCGCAGCCCCTCGGCGATCTGCCAGCCCACCGTGAAGACGGGGTTGAGCGCCGTCCCCGGCTCCTGGAACACCATCGCCACGTCGGTGCCGCGCAGTTCGCGCAGGCGCGCCTTCGGGACAGACACGACATCGGTGGCCGAGCTGCCGTCCTTCTTCGAGAGCAGCACGACGCCGGAGGCGGTGGCCGTCTCGGGGAGCAGACCCAGGATCGTCTTCGCCGTTACGGTCTTGCCGCTGCCGGACTCGCCGACGATCGCGAGCACCTCGCCGCGCTCGACACGGAGGCTGACCCCGGCGACGGCGCGGACGGCTCCGCGGTCACTCGCGAAGGCGACCTCGAGATCGGTGATGTCGACGATCGGGCGGCCGTGGCCACGATCGGTGCGCTGGTCGCTCATCGCGTCCCCTCCACTCCGGCGACGGGATCGTGCCCCGGCGTCTCCACGCCGTCGGCGGCGAGCACGCCGCCCGGCACGACGGATGTCGCGGCCACGTCTCCGGAGCCGGCGGCCACCGCGCGCCGACCACGCAGGCGCGGGTCGGCCAAGTCGTTGAGGCTCTCGCCGACGAGGGTGATGCCCAGCACCACCAGCACGATGGCCAGGCCGGGGAACACCGAGGTCCACCAGATGCCGCTCGTGACGTCGGAGAGCGCCTTGTTGAGGTCGTAGCCCCACTCGGCGGCCGAGGTCGGCTCGATGCCGAAGCCGAGGAACCCCAGGCCCGCGAGGGTCAGGATCGCCTCGGACGAGTTGAGCGTGAAGATCAGGGGCAGGGTCCGGGTGGCGTTGCGCAGGACGTGACGGAACATGATCCGCGGCGTCGACGCTCCGATGACCTTCGCCGACTCGACGAAAGCGTCGCCCTTGATCCGGACCGTCTCAGCCCGGATCACACGGAAGTACTGCGGGATGTAGACGACGGTGATCGAGACCGCCGCTGCGAGGATGCCGGCCCAGAGATTGGACTGGCCGCCCGAGATGACGATGGACATGACGATCGCCAGCAGCAGGGTCGGGAACGCGTAGATCGCGTCGCAGATCACCACGAGCACCCGGTCGAGCCAGCCGCCGAGGTAGCCGGAGACGAGGCCGAGGAAGACGCCGAGGAAGATCGAGAGCACCACGGCGACCACGATCACCAGGAACGCGGTCTGCGCGCCCCAGATCACCCGGGAGAGCACGTCGTAGCCGCCGACGGTCGTGCCGAGCAGGTGCTCGGCGCTCGGCGGCTCCTGCGCACCGAACGAGCCGTCTCCGTTGCGCAGCTGCGAGTACCCGTAGGGCGCGATCAGCGGGGCGAGGAGCGCGACCAGGAGGAAGGCGCCCGTGATCACGAGGCCGGTGATGAGCATCCCCCGCTGGAGGCCGACGCTCTGACGGAGCTGGCGGAGGACCGGCAGGCGGTCGACGAGGCGGCGGCGCGGACGCGCCGGGGCGGTGGTGCTCATGCTCAGTACCTCACTCGCGGGTCGATGAGCGCCGCGATGACGTCGACGATGAAGTTGGTCAGCGCGACGATCACCGCGAGCAGGGCGACGATGCCCTGCACGGCGACGAAGTCGCGCGCCTGGAGGTACTCCGCGAGCTGGAAGCCGAGGCCCTTCCACTCGAAGGTGGTCTCGGTGAGGACGGCCCCGCCGAGCAGCAGCGCGATCTGCAGGCCGATCACGGTGATGATCGGGATGAGCGCGGGCCGGTAGGCGTGCGTGCGGACCAGGCGGAACTCGCTCACTCCGCGGGAACGGGCGGCGTCGACGTAGTCGGTGCCCAACGTGCCGATCACGTTCGTGCGCACCAGGCGGAGGAAGATGCCCGCCGTGAGCAGGCCCAGCGCGACAGCAGGCAGCACCGCGTGCGAGAGTACGTCGCTGATCGCCGCCGGATCCCCGGTCTGGATCGCGTCGATGAGGTAGATGCCGGTCTTGTTCTCGAGGAACTGGAGCGAGAGCTCGGTGCTCGTGGAGGCCCTCCCCGCGACGGGGAACCACTTGAGCCAGACCGAGAAGACCAGCTTGAGCAGCAGGCCCGCGAAGAAGACGGGCGTGGCGTAGCAGAGGATCGCGAAGATGCGCAGCACCGCGTCAGGGGTGCGGTCGCGGTGGTAGGCGGCGAGCATCCCGAGCGGGATGCCGACGAGGAACGCCACGATCAGGGCGTAGAAGGCGAGCTCGACCGTCGCCGCACCGTAGGTGACCAGCACCTCGGTGACCGGGCGGCCGTCGCTGAGGGTGGTACCGAAGTCGCCGGTGAGCAGCTTGCCGAGGTACTCGAGGTACTGCACGATCAGCGGCCGGTCGTAGCCCGCCGCGGCGACGCGCTCGGCGAGCTGATCGGCGGTCAGGCGTCCGCCGAGCGCCGCGGTGATCGGATCGCCGGTCGAGCGCATGAGCAGGAACACCATCGTCACGAGGATGAAGACGGTCGGGATGATGAGCAGGAAGCGGACGAGCAGATAGCGCCCGAGTCCGCCTCCGGAGCCGCGCGGTCGCCGGGTGGGCGCCGTCGCCGCAGCCGTCGTGGCTGTCGTCACGTGATGCCTTTCGTGGAGAACGGCCGGCGCCTCCTGTCGGGGAGGCGCCGGCCGTGAGGGGTGGATCAGCCCTTGCTGAACGCGGCGTAGCGGACCTTGAACGACGCGTCGAGCGTGTCCTCGGCCCCGCTGACGGTTCTGCCGACGACCGCGACCTGCGAGCCCTGCAGGTAGGGGACGGTCGACAACTGCGCCGCGACCTTCTCCTGGATCTGCTCGATCAGCGCGGTGCGCTCAGCGGGGTCGGTGGTCGAGACCTGCTGGGCGATCAGACTCTGCACCTCCGCGTCGTCGTAGTGGTTCGCGAGGAAGTTCTCCTTGATGAAGAACGGTGACAGGTAGTTGTCGGCGTCGGAGTAGTCGGGGAACCAGCCGAGCTGGTACGCCGGGTAGACGTCGCTCGAGCGGTCCTTCGAGTACTGCACCCACTCGGTGGTCTGCAGGTTCACCGTGAAGAGCCCCGTCGACTCGAGCTGGTCCTTGATCAGCGCGTACTCGTCGCCAGAGGACGGACCATAGTGGTCGTTCGAGTACTGCAGGTTGAGCGTGACCGGGCCGGTGACGCCGGCGGCCGCGAGGGTCGCCTTGGCCTTCTCAGCGTCGGGCGCTCCGTTGCCGTCGCCGTAGAGCGACTTCAACGGCTCGACCGCGCCGGTCAGGCCGGCCGGGACGTAGGAGTACAGCGGGGTGTAGGTGCCCTTATAGACCTGGTCGGCGATCTCGTCGCGGTCGATCAGATCGGCCACGGCCTGGCGCACGGCCAGCGCCTTCGTGCTGTCGGCCTCTGCCGTCGTCGCGCCGAAGGGCTGGGTGTCGAAGTTGAAGACGATGTAGCGGATCTCGCCGCCGGGACCGTCGACGACCTTCACCCGGTCGTTGCCGCGCAGATCCTCGACGTCGGTCGCCGAGAGGCTGCGCAGGGCCACGTCGATGTTGCCCTCCTGGATGTCCAGTTTGAGGTTGGAGGAGTCGGCGTAGTACTTGACGTTCACGGTGCCGGTCCTGGCCTCGCCGAGCACGCCCTGGTAGTCGGGGTACACCTTGTACTGGATGAGATTGTTCACGTCGTAGTTCGCGATCGTGTACTGGCCGGCGAACGCGTTCCCCGAGACGATGTCGGTGTCGGGCGTGAGCTCGTCGGCCGAGAACACCTCTTCGTCCACGATCGGGCCGGCGGGGCTCGAAAGGATCTGCGGGAAGGTCTGATCGTTCTCGGACTTGAGCGTAAACACCACGGTCGTGTCGTCGGGAGCCGCGACGCTGTCAAGGTTCGCGAGCAGCGACGACGGGCCGTTCTCCGCCGCGATGCCGACCTGGCGGTCGAAGGAGAACTTCACGTCGGAGGAGGTGAGGTCGTGGCCGTTGGCCCACTTCAGTCCCTCCTTCAGCGTCACGGTGTACTCGGTGGGCGAGGTGAACTCGGCCGACTCGGCGATGTCCGGCTCGACGTCCGGGCTGCCGTAGGGAGTGTTCATCAGGAACGGGAACACCTGGTTCATCACGGCGAACGAGCCGTTGTCGTACGAGCCGGCGGGGTCGAGGCTGGTGATCTTGTCGGTGGTGCCGATGGTCAGGGCCCCTCCGGCGCTGCCGCCGGACGAGTCGTTCCCGCCGGCGGAGCAGCCCGCCAGCACGAGCGCGACCGCGGCGAAACCTGCCGCAGCGGCGAGTGCGCGGGTACCGCGGGTGGATGCGGATGTCATCTCCGTCTGCCTCTTCCTGTCAGGGATGGTATGCGGGCGCGCACAGGGCGCACGGACTCTCGGCACACAGGTCACCTGTGGGCAGTGGCGTCACGACGCTGGACGCCCGCATTGCTGTTCCTCAGTCGTAACACAGTTGAGAACCGACTCCGAACCCCAGCGGGGGTGCCGCGGATTTCTTCACACGACCGCAACACGCTCATCGGGAGCGCCTCACTCTGTGCGCAGCGCACGCTTCTGGCGCTCGAGCTCGACCAGCCGCACTTGCACCGCCCGCGACATCACGGGGTCGGCGGAGGCTCGCTGCAGCGCCCCGCGCAGCTCCGCGATCTCGCGAAGCAGGTCGCGCTCGATCAGCGAGATCGCCACATCGCGGGCGTAGCGGGTCAGGCCGGCCTCATCGGCGGCGGGGATCGGCGCGACGGCGAGCTGGCGCACCAGGGAGGCGAACGGACCGGGGACGTCGGCGGCGACGTGCTCGACCCAGTCGCGGTCCTCCGCCCGCTCGAGGTTCGCGACCACGGAGTCGCGCACGACGCGCAGGGTCTCGTTGGTGACGGCCGCGTGCGCGGCGCGCGTGAGCAGCTCCGAGCCCATCGCCTGGGGCAGCTGGAGCATCGCCATGAGCGCCTCGCGCTCGATCCGCGTGACGACGTCGACCGGAAGGTCGGCAAGGCGGGCGCCGAGCGGAGGCTCGACGGCAGCGCCCTCGCCGTTGCGCGGCTCGCCGTCCGGCGGCACGCGGTTCTGCCGATCGCGGTTCTGCTGATCGCGGTTCTGGCCACCGGAGGAGCGCGAGCGCGAGCCGGCGGACCGCACCGCGGAGTTCACCTCGGCCATGTCGAGGCCCAGCATGCGGGCGAGCTCGCGCGAGTAGCCGGGCCGGAGGGCCGGATCACGGATCTCAGCCACCACGGGAGCGGCCGCGCGTAGCGCCGCGATCCGCCCCTCGACCGTCTCGAGGTCGTAGCGGTCGAGCAGCTGACGGATGACGAATTCGAACATCGGCTTCTTGTCGTCGATCAGCCTGCGCACGGCGTCGTCACCCCGGTTCAGGCGTAGGTCGCAGGGGTCGAGGCCCTCGGGCGCGACGGCGACGAAGGTCTGGGCGGCGAAGCGGTGCTCCTCCTGGAACGCGCGCATCGCCGCCTTCTGCCCTGCCGCGTCTGGATCGAAGGTGAAGACCACCTCGCCCACTCCGCTGTCATCGCCGAGGACCCGGCGCAGCACCTTGATGTGGTCGACGCCGAAGGAGGTGCCGCAGGTGGCGACGGCGGTCACGACGCCGGCCAGGTGGCAGGCCATCACGTCGGTGTAGCCCTCGACCACGACCACCTGGTGGCCGCGTGCGATCGCCCGCTTCGCGAGGTCGAGCCCGTAGAGCACCTGCGACTTGTGGTACACGGGCGTCTCGGGAGTGTTCAGGTACTTGGGCCCCTTGTCCTCCTCGAGCAGACGACGGGCGCCGAACCCCACGGTCTGCCCGGTGACGTCTCGGATCGGCCAGACCAGGCGGCCACGGAAGCGGTCGTAGACGCCGCCCCGGTTGCTGCTGCTGACCAGTCCCGCCGCCGTCAGCTCCTCCTCAGAGAAGCCGCGGCGCGTGAGCGCGGTCGTCAGACCGTCCCACCCGTCGGGGGCGAAGCCCACTCCGAACCGGTCGGCCGCTGCACGGTCGAAACCGCGCTCGCCGAGGAAACGGCGGCCCACATCGGCTCCGGGAGTCGCGAGCTGCCCACGGAAGAACTCCTCGGCCGCGTCGTTCGCCGCGAGTAGCCGAGCGCGCCCGCCTGTCTCGGGAGCACGACCGCCGTCGTCCTCGTAGTGCAGCGGGAAGCCGATGCGGCCGGCCAGCCGCTCGACCGTCTCGCTGAACGAGGTGTGGTCCATCTTCATGATGAAGCTGTAGACGTCACCAGACTCCTGGCAGCCGAAGCAGTGGTAGAAGCCCGCCTGCGGTCGCACGTGGAAGCTGGGGCTCCGCTCGTCGTGGAAGGGGCAGAGGCCCTTGAGCGAGCCGACTCCGGCCGATTTGAGGGTGACGTACTCGCCGATCACGTCACCGATGTTGGTGCGCGCCTTGACCTCTTCGACATCTGACTGTCGGATCCGAGGCATGGGCTCCATCGTATCCGCCCGGGCCTCCCCCTCGGCGGGCTGCGCGGACTCGGGCAGGCGGGATGCGCTCCGGCTCGCCCGGTCGGCGCGATCCGACCTGCCGGAGGCGTTCCGTCCGGGCGGAGAGGGCCACGCAACCGGGTGCGGTGGCCCGCGTCAGCACAGCCGTTCGAACCAGGCCAGCGCGCTCTGATCGGTGAGGTTCGCCACCTGGTCGACGACCACTCTGCGGCGGGCCTCGTCGTGCGGGGCGGCGCGCCAGTCCTCGGCGAACCCCGGCTCGAGCGTGCCGGGGCCCCGCTCGAACAGGGTGTCGGCGAGTCGGGTGAGCACTTCGCGCTGCTGCGCGTAGATCGGCTGACGGGTGTTGCGCGACATCACGAAGGCGGCGACGATGCCCTTCAGCACGGCGATCTCGGCCTGCTGCTCCCGGGGGACGACCACGTGGCCGCCGAAGCGGACGAGATCGGGGTGCTGGTACGCCTCCCTCGTCGACTCGGTGGCGGCGGCGGCGAAGCGGCCGATGAGCTGGCTGGTCAGGTTCTTCAGCCGGGCCTGGTCGCGGCGCGAGCCGTCCCAGGAGGAGACCCAGACGTCGAGGGAGTCGAGGCGGTCGAACGCGGCGACGAGCTCCTCGTGGTCGACCTCGCCGCCGACCCAGGAATGCATCGACGTCACGAGCTCGTCGTGGTCGGCGCGGGAGCCGAGCGCCCCGACGTCGATGTAGCCGGAGACGACCGCATCCTCGAAGTCGTGCACCGAGTAGGCGATGTCGTCGGAGAGGTCCATCACCTCGGCCTCGATGCAGCGCACACCCTCCGGTGCTCCCTCCCGCATCCAGGCGAAGGCGGGAGCATCGTCGGCGTAGAAGCCGAACTTGGCGCGCCCCGACGGGTCGGCGACCGAGCGGGTGTCCGGCCAGGGGTACTTGCAGCTCGCGTCAAGACTGGCGCGGGTCAGGTTGAGGCCGTAGGGCCGCTCGTCGTCGCCGAAGACTTTGGGCTCGAGCCGGGTGAGCAGGCGGAAGGTCTGCGCGTTGCCCTCGAAACCGCCGATGCCCTCGGCCCACGCGTTCAGCGCGCGCTCGCCGTTGTGGCCGAACGGCGGATGACCGATGTCGTGGGCGAGGCAGGCGGTGTCGACGACGTCCGGATCGAGGTCGAGGCTGGTGGCGAGCTCACGGCCGATCTGCGCGACCTCGAGCGAGTGCGTCAGGCGGTTGCGCGCGAAGTCGACGCCTGCGGTCGGGCTGAGCACCTGTGTCTTCGCCGCCAGGCGGCGCAGAGCACTGGAGTGGAAGAGCCGGGCCCGGTCGCGGGCGAAGTCGGAGCGACGGGTCGAGTGGTCCTCCGGGAGGAAGCGCTCGGTGTCGACGAGCGAGTACCCCCAGAGCGCACGGTCATCCACCGCTGTTGTGGATCTCGGCTGCCGAGACCGCGTCGCGCTGCACGGAGTCGAGCTCGCGGGAGTCGAGCCAGCGGTCGGGCAGGGACGGGGTCTTCGGGGATCCTGCACGCCCCCGCTGCCCCTCCGCGGCCTCGCCGGGGTACGGCTGCGACCAGTCGAGCGTTCCCAGCAGCTCGTCGAGCTGCGCGAGGGACTCGACCGTCGCGAGACGGGCGCGGAGGTCGCCGCCGACGGCGTAGCCCTTGAAGTACCACGCGACGTGCTTGCGGATGTCGCGGCAGCCCCGCTCCTCGCTCTCGAAGAAGTCGACCAGCAGCTCGGCGTGACGACGGAACGCCTCCGCGACCTGCCCGAGCGAGGGCCGGAAGCGCTCGTCGGAGCCGGCGAACGCCGCCGCGAGATCGCCGAAAAGCCAGGGCCGACCGAGGCAGCCGCGGCCGACGACGACGCCGTCGCAGCCGGTCTCGGCCATCATCCGCAGCGCGTCCTCGGCCGACCAGATGTCTCCGTTGCCGAGCACGGGGACGCTTGTGACCGCCTCCTTGAGGGTGGCGACGGCCGACCAGTCGGCGTGGCCGCTGTAGAACTCGGAGGCGGTGCGCGCGTGCAGCGCGATCGACGCGACTCCGGCCCCCTCGGCCGCCCGTGCGGCCTCGAGGTAGGTGAGGTGATCGGAGTCGATGCCCTTGCGCATCTTGACGGTGAGCGGGATCTCGCCCGCGGCCTTCACCGCGCCCTCGACGATCTGGCGGAACAGCGGAAGCTTCCACGGCAGCGCCGCTCCCCCGCCCTTCCGGGTGACCTTGGGCACCGGGCAGCCGAAGTTGAGGTCGATGTGGTCGGCCCTGTCCTCGGCGACGAGCATCGCAACGGCCTCGGCGACCGTTTTCGGGTCGACTCCGTAGAGCTGGATCGAGCGCACCGACTCGCTCGGGTGGTGGCGGATCAGGCGCATCGACTCCGGAGTGCGCTCGACGAGCGCGCGCGACGTGATCATCTCGCTGACGAAGAGCATTCCGGCGGCACCGGCCGTCCCGCCGGCACCGAGGCCGTCGCCGAACTCTCGGCAGAGTCGGCGGAAGGCTGTGTTGGTGATGCCCGCCATGGGGGCGAGCACCACGGGCGCGTCGAGTTCGAGGGGGCCGATCCGCAGCGCCGGCGCGGTGCGCGTGGGCGGGGCCGCCGTGAGAGTGGAGGTCATCGGTATCGATTGTCCCAGATCCTGTGTTGGGGACGTCGGAACGACGAGCGGAGAGGTGGAGAGATGAGCGACAACGAACAGGTGGAGGAGGGCCGGCGGCGGTTCGCGGCGGACGCTGAGGCCCGCGGCCTGGCCATCGAGATCGTCGACCGGCCCGACGCCGGGAGCCTTGCCGAGGCGGCGGAGCTGCTGGGCATCGACCCCGGAGGGATCGTGAAGTCTCTCGTCGTCAAGCGCCACGACGGCGGCTACCTGTTCGCACTCGTGCCGGGTGGGCGCCAGATCGCCTGGCCGAAGCTGCGGGCGGTCGTCGGCGTGAACAAGCTGCGCCTCCCGGACGAGACCGCCGCGCTCGAGGCCACGGGCTACCGCCGCGGCACCATCACTCCGATCGGCTCCACCACCGCATGGCCCGTCTACGCCGACGAGCGGATCCTCGGCCGCCGTATCGCGATGGGCGCGGGCGCCGGCGGCCGCAGCGCCTTCGTCGACGCCGACGCGCTGGTCGCCGCCTACGGTGCGACCGTGGCCGACATCACGGTCGAGGAGCCTCCGCGCTGATCGGCGAAGCCACGTCGACGGGCGGCACGGCGCAGACGCCGCCCTCGCACACGGGCACGCCGGAGGCGCCGAGCATCTCGAACGGCCCGCTCACGCAACGACCGCCCGCTGCTCGAGGACGTGCTCGAGCACCTCGGTGAACGCTGCGGGCTCCTGCGCGCCCGAGACGCCGAAGCGACCGTCGAACACGAAGAACGGCACCCCCGAGATGCCGTACTCGCGGGCCTGCGCCAGATCGGACTGCACTGCGGCGAGGTACCGCTCGTCGTCGAGCGCCCGCCGAGTCTCTGCGGCGTCGAGCCCGACCTCGGCGGCGAGCCCCGCGAGCACCTCGGGGTCGGCGAGGTCGAGCCCCTCCACGAAGTAGGCGCTCAACAGCCGCTCCACGAGCTCGAGCTGGAGCCCCTGGGCCTTCGCGTGGTGGAGAGCCTGGTGGGCGGTGACTGTCTTGACGTGCTGCACCGTCTCGAAGTGGTAGTCGAGCCCGACGCTCGCCGCGATCCCTGTGACGGAGTCGAGCATCTGCTGCGCCTGCGCCTCGGGGATGCCCTTGTGCTCGGCGAGGAACGCTGCCTCTCCCCCGCGATAGTCCTCCGGGGTGTCCGGCGAGAGCTCGAAGCTCCGGTACTCGATCGCCACCTCGGGCGCCTCTGGATGCGCGGCACGGAACGCCTCGAGCCCACGCTCGAACCTGCGCTTCCCGATGTAGCACCACGGGCACGCGATGTCCGACCAGATGTCGACGGAGAGAGGATTCTGCACTGTGCTCACCACCAGGACAACCGCCGCGCCGGGCTCCTATTCCCGGAGCGCCCGGACGTCCTGGAGCACCCGGACGAGCTCGTCCACATCGGACTCGTCGTTCCAGAGGTGGAAGGCCACGCGCAGACGCCCGCCACGGCCCGAGACGCGCAGGCCCGCCGCCTGGAGGCGGGCGAGATCCGCCCCCTCCGCATCCGGCCACGACACGATCGCCCGGTGCTGCGGCTCGCGGTCGAGGCGCTCGCAGAGCGCGTCGCCGAGCCCGGAGGCGTGCGCCCAGACCGCGGCGAGGTCGAGCGAGCGGAACAGCTCGAGCGAGGCCTCTGCTCCCGCGAACGCCTGCCAGGCGGGTGACACGTCGAAGCGGCGCGCGTTCTCGGCGAGGTGCATGGCAGGCCCGTAGCACGAGGACCAGACGTCCTCTCCCGAGTACCAGCCGGCCTGCACCGGGACGAGCTCGGCGGCGTACTCGGGAGACACGGTCAGGAACGCGACTCCGCGGGGCGAGCAGAGCCACTTGTAGGCGTGGGTGAGCGTGGCGTCGAAGCGGGAGGCGTCGACCGGGAGGATTCCCGCGGCCTGGGTGAGATCGCATGCGGTGCGCACACCGCAGCGGGCGGCGGCTTCGATCACGGAGTCGAGGTCGGCGAGCGCTCCGCTGCTCGACTGGACGGCCGAGAACACCACCAGGTCGTCCGCCTCCTCGACGGAGTCGGCCAGCGCCTCCAGCGCGACGGACCGCACGACCACGCCGCGGTGGGCCTGTGCGAGGAAGGGGAAGACGATCGACGAGAAGTCGCCGTCGATGCAGAGCACCCGGGCGCCGTCCGGCAGCGAGGCCGCCAGGACCGCCGCCATCGCCGAGGTCTGCGAGCCGATCGCGACGCGCCCGGCGGGAACGCCGACGATGTCCGCGAATGCGTCCCGGGCCCGCTCCGCGACGGCTCCGTAGCCGACTGCCGTGTTCCCTCCCGACGACCAGCCGTCGAGGTCGGCGCGCAGAGCCGCCACCGTTTCGCGCGGCGGCAGGCCGAGCGTGCAGGCGTTGTGGTATCCGCGAGCACCGGAGAAGCGCGCTCGCAGGTCGGCCTGGTTCGGAAGGGCGGTACTCACCCCTCGAGGATGTCGCCCCAGCGACGGAACGCCAAGACGCGTCGGGCGTCGGGCGCGTCGCAGGAGTCGCGGCTCAGCGGGCCGCGAGAGCGTGGGCCCGCTCGATCACGGCGACGACCTCGCGCGCCTCCCGCACGTCGACCGGCGCCGGCGCTCCCGTGCGAAGGGTCTGCGCGACCTGCTCGAGGAAGGCGGCGTAGCGTCCGCGCTCGCTCGGCACCCGCCGCGACCCCGAGTCGTCGGTGAGCACGCCCCAGGCCCCGGCTGGAACCTCGCCGAAGCCCGGCTCCTCCGGCCGGGACCGGCCGGAGCGCAGTGCGGCCTCCTGGGGATCGAGGCCGTCGATCGAGAAGGCGCCCCTGCTGCCGAGCACGCGTAGGCGCGGGCCCGTTGCACGGGCGACGCGGCTCATCGTGAGGTGCGAGCGCACACCGCCCCCGTGCAGGAGCGAGACGAACGCGTCGTCCTCGCTCGCTCCTCCCGGATGGACGACGCGCGTCTCGGCGGCCGTCACGCTCGCAGGACCGAACAGCATCAGGGCCTGGTCGACGAGGTGACTGCCGAGATCGAAGAGGATCCCGCCACCCTCGTGCGTGCCGATCCGGTTCTGCCAGCGCCCCGTCTTCGGCGTGCTCCAGCGCTCGAAGGTCGACTCGAAGCGGAACACCTCGCCGAGCGCACCCTCGGCCAGCAGACGGCGCAGGGTGAGCAGGTCGGAGTCCCAGCGCCGGTTCTGGAACACGAACACGGGCGCGCCGCTCGCCTCGGAGGCGGCGATGATCGCGTCCGCGTCGGCCGTGCTCGGCGCGAAGGGCTTGTCGATCACCACCGCCGCTCCCGCGGCCAGGGCGGCCTCGGCCTGCTCGCGGTGCACAGACGGCGGAGTGGCGAGCACGACGAGATCGGGCTGCTCGGCGAGCACCGCCTCGAGGTCGGGAACGATCTGCGCCGCAGAATGGGCTGAGGCGGCGGAGGCGGCGCGATCCGGGTCTCGGGTGGCGACGGCGACCACCTCGAAAGCCGGGTCGGCCGCGAGGAACGGACCGTGGAAGACGCTGCCGGCGAGCCCGAAGCCGACGATGCCGACCCGGATCACGCGGAGGCTCCCGGCACGTCCACCGCGCCGCCGAAGCGCCGCGACCGACCGGAGTAGCGCTCGATCGCCTCCCACAGATCGGTGCGGCTGAAGTCCGGCCAGAGCCGGTCGAGGAACACCATCTCGGCGTAGGCGCTCTGCCAGAGCAGGAAGTTGCTGGTGCGCTGCTCGCCCGAGGAGCGCACGAACAGATCGACGTCGGGCAGCTCGGGCACGTAGAGCGCCCGCGCGATTGTCTTCTCTGAGATGCCGGACGGCGTGAGTCGCCCCGCAGCGACCTCTGCGGCGAGCCGCTGGACCGCGTCGGCGATCTCGGTTCGGCCTCCGTAGTTGACGCACATGGTGAGGGTGAGCACGTCGTTGCCGGCGGTCAGCCGCTCGGCGAACTGGAGCTCGTTGATCACGGAGGCCCAGAGCCGGGGCCTCCGACCGGCCCAGCGGATGCGCACGCCCCACTCGTTCAGCTGGTCGCGGCGTCGGTGCAGCACATCGCGGTTGAAGCCCATCAGGAAGCGCACCTCCTCGGGCGAGCGCTTCCAGTTCTCGGTCGAGAACGCGTAGACGCTGAGGTGCTTGACGCCGACCTGGATCGCGCCGGCCACCACGTCCAGCAGCGCCGCCTCGCCGCGCTTGTGGCCCTCGATCCTCGTGAGGCCGCGGGAGTTGGCCCACCGGCCGTTGCCGTCCATCACGATCGCGACGTGGGCGGGCACCGCCCTGCGCGGGATCGCCGGCGGCTGGATCCCGGTCCAGTCGAGGGGGCGGTACGGCTCGGCGTCCTTGTGTGTGAACGGCTTCATCGGGTGACGTGCTCCAGGGATCTCAGTCCGCGTTCGAGGTGGAACTGCGTGTAGGCGGCGACGACTCCGCTCGCTCGGGACCGCGTGGTCGGCTCGGTCGTCTCGGCGTGGGCCCAGTCTCCTGTCAGCAGGGCACCGAGCAGGACCACGACCTCGGGGGCGACGCGCGGGGCGCCGGGCGGCGTGCAGTCGGCGCAGACGACGCCTCCGAGCTGGATCACGACCGCGCCGTGCGGGCCTGGGGCTCCGCAGCGCGCGCAGTCCTCGAAGCTCGGGGCCCAGCCCGCGATCGAGAGGGCACGCAGGAGGTAGGAGTCGAGGGTGAGCACCGCTTCGTGCTCATGGCGAGAGAGCGAACGCAGGGCACCGACCAGGAGGAGGTACTGCTGCAGCGACGCATCGGCGTCGGTCAGCCGATCGGCCGTCTCGACCATCGCGCTCGCGGCCGTGTAGCTGTCGTAGTCGGCGGCGATCAGCGCCCCGTAGGCGCCGAGGGACTCGGCCTGCGTGACGATGTCGAGGCTCCGGCCCTCGTAGAGCTGGAGGTCGGCGACCATGAACGGCTCAAGCCGCGAGCCGAACTTCGAGCCGGTCTTGCGCACCCCCTTGGCGACGGCGCGGATCTTGCCGTGGCCGCGCGAGAGCAGGGTCACGATGCGGTCGGCCTCGCCCAGCTTGTGCGTGCGGAGCACCACGGCTTCGTCACGATAGGTGGGCATGGACGCGATTATCCTCCCCACCACCGACACCGGCCTGCACGCGGGGCCGGGCGTGGAACGATGGGCGTCGTGGCAGCGACTCTCTTCGTGATCCCGGCCTGGGCCGATCTGCTCGCAATCGCCATCGGCTGCCTGCAGGGCGCGATGTTCGCGGGAGAGTTCCGAGACCGCCGCATCGACCTGCTCGGAGTGACGATCATCGGCACGGCGACCGGTCTCGGCGGCGGCGTGCTGCGCGACCTGCTGCTGCAGACCCCGCTGGCGGCACTGCACACGAACGCGTACCTCCTGGTCGCGGTCGCCGCCTCCCTGCTCGGGATGCTGCTGCAGCACGTGCTGAACCGCGTCGACGGGACGATCACCGCCCTCGACGCGCTCACCCTCGGCCTGTTCGGCGCGATCGGCACGACCAAGGCGCTGGCGCTCGGCGTCCCGGAGGTGCCCGCGGTGTTCGTCGGGACCGTGTCGGCGGTCGGCGGCTCGGTCGTGCGCGACATCCTGCTCAACCGACCGATCGCGCTGATGCACGTCGGCTCGCTGTACGCGATCGCCGCGACGGCCGGCACCGTGGTGCTGGTGACGGCGCTGCGCTTCGGGATGGTGATCGACTACGCGGCACCGCTGGCCGTCGCCGTCACCACCGTGATCCGCCTCCTGGCGGTGCGCTACGGCTGGAGCCTGCCGGAGCAGCGGGCGCTCAGCCGGGTGCCGCGCCTGCGCTGGCGCGGCCGCGCCTGACGCCGGCACGCCGTCAGGGAGCGCGCCACCGTCGAGGGAGCCTCGGGGCGGAGGCTCCCTCGACGGTCCCGGGTTCCCTCGGGAAAGGGCGCGTCAGACGGAGGCGGTCGCCAGCTCGATCGCCGGAGTGGTCTCGCGCAAGGCACGGTTGACGGCCGACACGATCGCCTTCAGGGAGGCGGTCGAGATGTCGGCGTCGACGCCCACGCCCCACAGGGTGCGGCCGTTCACGGTGCACTCCACATAGGAGGCGGCGAGCGCGTCGCCACCGGCGCTCAGCGCGTGCTCGACGTAGTCCAGCACGTGCACGTCGATCCCCTGCTGTTCCAGCACGGCCTCGAAAGCGTTGATGGGTCCGTTGCCGCGCGAGCTCGCCGCGATGCTCTCGTCTCCGACCCGCAGGACGGCCTCGAGGGCGATGCTGCCGCCCAGGTCGCTCGAAGTGCTGGTGTGCATCAGCTCGAAGCGCCCCCACTTCTCGTCGGAGCGCTCGACGGGCGCCGGCAGGTACTCGTCCTGGAAGATCGCCCAGATCTGCTCGCTGGTGACCTCGCCGCCCCCGGCGTCGGTCTTGGCTTGGACCACTCCCGAGAACTCGATCTGCAGGCGGCGCGGCAGATCGAGCGCGTGGTCGGTCTTCAGCAGGTAGGCGACGCCTCCCTTGCCCGACTGCGAGTTGACGCGGATGACCGCCTCGTAGGAGCGGCCCAGGTCCTTCGGGTCGACCGGCAGGTACGGCACGGCCCAGGTGAGCTCGTCGACGCTGCGGCCCGTGCGCTCGGCCTCGGCCTGCATCGCCTCGAAGCCCTTCTTGATCGCGTCCTGGTGGGAGCCGCTGAACGCGGTGAAGACGAGATCGCCGGCCCACGGGCTCCGCTCGGGCACCGCCAGCTGGTTGCAGTACTCGGCGGTGCGCTTGATGCCGTCCATGTCGCCGAAGTCGATCTGCGGGTCGATGCCCTGGGTGAACAGGTTCACGCCCAGCGCGACCAGGTCGACGTTGCCGGTGCGCTCACCGTTGCCGAAGAGGCAACCCTCGATCCGGTCGGCGCCGGCCAGGTAGCCCAGCTCGGCGGCGGCGACGGCCGTCCCGCGGTCGTTGTGGGGGTGCAGCGACAGGATGATGTTCTCGCGCTGAGCCAGGTTGCGGCTCATCCATTCGATCGAATCGGCGTAGACGTTGGGGGTGGCCATCTCGACGGTGGCCGGCAGGTTGAGGATCACCTTGCGCTCGGGAGTGGGCTCGAAGACCTCGACGACACGGTCACAGATCTCGCGCGCGAAATCGAGCTCGGTGCCGGTGTAGCTCTCGGGCGAGTACTCGTAGTAGACCGTCGTGCCGGGGACGGTCGACTCCATCTCGCGGCACATGCGCGCGCCGGCCAGAGCGATGTCGATGATGCCCTGGCGATCCTTGCGGAACACGACCTCGCGTTGCAGCACGCTGGTGGAGTTGTAGAGGTGCACGATCGCCTGACGGGCGCCGCGGATAGACTCGTAGGTGCGCTCGATCAGATGGTCGCGCGCCTGCGTCAGCACCTGGATCGTGACGTCCTCCGGGATCGCGCCCTCCTCGATCAGACTGCGCACGAAGTCGAAGTCGGTCTGACTCGCGCTCGGGAAGCCGACCTCGATCTCCTTGTAGCCCATGCGGACCAAGAGATCGAACATGATCCGCTTGCGCTCGGGGCTCATCGGGTCGATCAGCGCCTGGTTGCCGTCGCGCAGGTCGACCGCGCACCAGCGCGGCGCGGTCGTGATCCGCTGGGTCGGCCAGGTGCGATCGGGCAGGTCGACGGTGATCTGCTCGTGGTAGGGCCGGTACTTGTGGATCGGCATGGGCGAGGGCTTCTGGGTGTTCTGCATGGTGTGCTCTCCTGGCGCGGGGACGCGCTCGTGTCTGGTCTCGCTCGGGTCTGTGCCCGCTCGAACGGTGTGCCCGCTCGAACGATGCGGGCTCGAGTCCGATGCGGTTCCGAGCCCGGTCCGGCTCGCGTGCGTCCGGGCGGGATCCGCGTGCGGACGGACTCGCTGGCGAGGGTGTGGTCAGCCGACGGCGAACTCCGCGACGAGGGGGGCCTGAGGATCAGATCTCGTCGCGGCAGCTAAGAAGGAGCAGACCGACGCGCACGCGGCCAGGCTAGCACCGCCCCGCGAGGCGACACACCCCGGGCGCGGCTACGCGACCAGCCCGTTCTCGTAGGCGTAGACGACGAGCTGCACGCGATCGCGCAGGCCGAGCTTGCCGAGGGTGCGGCTGATGTGCGTCTTGACGGTCGCCTCGCTGAGGAACTCGGCGCGGGCGATCTCGGTGTTGCTCAGACCCCGGGCCGCGTGATGGAAGATCTCGCGCTCGCGATCGGTGAGGGTCGCGAACTCGGCCGGAGTCTCACGGCCGCTGCCGGCCGCACCGAAGTGCTCGAACAGCTCGCGGGTGGCGGAAGCGGCGACGACGGCCGTGCCCGAGTGCACCGTGCGCACCGCAGCGAGCAGGAACCCGGGCTCGGTGTCCTTGAGCAGGAAGCCGCTCGCCCCGGCCCGGATCGCCCGGGCCGCCGCCTCGTCGAGGTCGAAAGTGGTCAGCACCAGGATGCGCGGAGCCTCGACGCCCCGGTCCGCGGCGTCGGCGAGGATCCGCCGGGTCGCCTCGATGCCGTCGACACCCGGCATGCGGATGTCCATCAGCACCACGTCTGGAGCGAGCCGCGCCACGAGAACCGCACCCTCGGCTCCGTCGGAGGCCTCGCCCACGACCTCGAGGTCGGGCTGCGACCCGAGCAGCATGCGGATGCCTGCGCGGAAGAGCGCCTGGTCGTCGACCAGAACGATGCGGATGGACTCGGTCATGCGGTTCGGCCTCCAGTGGCGATGGGCGGAGCAGTGCCGACGTCGCGGGCGGGCGACGCGGCGGAGGGGAGGCGAGCGTCCACGACGAAGTCCTCCCCCACGGAGCGGGCGGCCAGGGCGCCGCCGACGAGAACGGCGCGCTCGCGCATACCGACCAGACCGTGTCCGCCGCCGGAGCCGGGCTCACTCTCGACTCCGGAGCGGCGCGCGTTGCTCACCCTCAGCGTGAGCTCGTCCTCCTCGCGCCGGAGCGCGATCTCGATCGGCGAGCCGGGGCGGCCGTGCCGGAGCGCGTTGGTGGTCGCCTCCTGCACGATGCGGTAGAGAGCGAGCCCGACGGCGCGGGGCACCTCGTCGAGGTCGAGCTCGAGGTCGGCGCGGACCGGGGCGCCGGCGCTGCCGACGCTCTCGAGGAGCGCGGGCAGGTCGCGGGCGCCGGGCTGGGGACCGTCGGTCTGGGAGTGGCGGAGCTGAGCGAGCAGCACTCGGACATCGCCGAGCGCATCTCGGGCGACCGTCGAGATGGTCAAGAGAGCCGCGTCCGTCTGCTCCGGGCTCGACGCGCCGAGATAGCGGGCGCCGTCGGCCTGGGCGATCACGACCGCCAGGGAGTGGGCGACCACGTCGTGCATGTCGCGGGCGATGCGGTTGCGCTCCTCCACGGCGTCGAGCTCGCGCTGGGCCCGTGAGCGCTCCTGTTCGGCCTGAGCGCGGAGGGTCTGCCCCTCGCGGGCGCGGCCGACGGCACGCGAGAGGAGGCCGACGGTCCACGAGAGGCCGAAGGTGGCGAGGATCCCGCCTGCGGTCGCCGTCACCGTGAAGGGAGCGTCGGCGGTGCCCGAGAGCAGGTCGTAGACGACGATCAGGTAGGCCACGGCGACGACGGAGCCGAGGACGGCGGAGACCGCGCCGGCGGTCCGCACGCGGCGCGACGTCGACGCTCCGGTGCCGAAGAGCACCACCAGGATCGCGACGTCGGCCGGGCTCGGCGAGAGCTGCAGGCTCATCTGCAGCGCCGCACCGAACCACGCGACGGCGAGAGCGAGCGGGGGCGAGCGGCGGTGCAGCACGAGTGCGACGGCGAAGACACCCGAGAGCAGGATCTGCATCGCCTCGCCCGTCTCGGTGAACGGGACCGCAGCGATGAACAGGAGCACGAGGCCCTGCCCGCCCGCGATCCCCACCGAGAACGGATCCTGGGGACCCGCGACCCGGGTGACGAGGGCCTCGACCCGGTCGTCGGGACCGATCGGCGCACGCAGAGCCAGGACGAACACGAGGACTTGGGCGCCGCTCAGGAACGAGGCGACGAGCAGCGCCACGACCGCGAGGACGAGGAACTCGACGTGGGTGGGAAGAGCGGACAGGCCCGCGGTGCCGGAGAGCTCGAACGCGACGACGATCCCGCCGGCGCCGGCGAGGACGAGACCGCCCACGAGGGCGAGCGCCCGGGTCCACGGCCCCAGTCGCCGCGTGGTCTGCCACAGCACGAGTAGACCGACGAGCACGCCGTCGACAGGGATGCCGCCGATCTGGATCCCCCCAGCGGTGAGCACTCCGACCGCGACGAGGGACGGGGCGAGGGCCGGGAGCAGCGCGGCGACCGCGAGCGCGAGGGCCACCAGCAGGGAGCCGGGGAGCCGCTCCGGCGGGAGCAACCCGATGAGCGCGAGTGCGAGGTGGAGGCCGGCGAGGACCACTCCGGCGATCGGCAGTGTCGCCGGTCGGTCGGAGAAGGCACGCATGGAGTCCACGCTACGGGTCCGCGCACCGCGCGGAGTCGTCCGGCAGGGTGATCGGCGTCCTCCGGGAGACGGCGGGCGCGCGGCGGCGGGTCGGGGCCCGATACCGGCTCCGCACGGTCAGAAGCCCAGTCGCCCCAGCAGCTTTGGATCGCGCTGCCACTCCTTCGCGACCTTCACCCGGATCGACAGGAACACGCGGCGCCCGAGGAGACGCTCGATCTGCTCCCGCGAGACCGCACCCACCTCGCGCAGACGCTGTCCGCCCTTGCCGATGATGATGCCCTTCTGGCTGTCGCGCTCGACGAAGACATTGGCGTAGATGTCGATCAGCGAGCCGTCCTCGCGCTCGACCATGTCGTCGAGCGTGACGGCGAGCGAGTGCGGCAGCTCGTCCGAGACACCCTCGAGCGCCGCCTCGCGGATGAACTCGGCGACCCGGGAGAACAGGTCCTCGTCGGTCACCGCCTCCTCCGGGTACAGCGCGGGTGAGACCGGCATCAGACGCAGCAGCTCCGCGGCGAGCAGGTCGAGCTGCTCGTCCGTCACGGCCGAGATCGGCACGATGGTGTCCCACTCCCGCAGCTCCGAGACGGCCAGGAGCTGCTTGGCGACGGACTTCTTCGACGACAGGTCGACCTTCGAGACGACGGCGACCTTGCGCGCCCGGGGGAAAGCGTCGAGCTGCTCGTTGATGAAGCGGTCGCCAGGGCCGATCGGTTCGTCGGCGGGGAAGAGCATCCCGATCACGTCGACGTCGCCGAGCGTCGAGGTGACCAGCGAGTTCAGCCGCTCGCCAAGGAGGGTGCGCGGCCGGTGGACGCCGGGGGTGTCGACGACGATGAGCTGCCCGTCCGGGCGGTGCACGACTCCGCGGATCGCGCGCCTCGTCGTCTGCGGCTTGGAGCTGGTGATCGCGATCTTCTCGCCGACCAGGGCGTTGGTCAGCGTCGACTTGCCCACGTTCGGGCGGCCGACGAACGACACGAAGCCCGCCCGGTGCGGTGCGGTGCTGGGAGTGTGGTCTGTCATCGTGCGTCCTCGTTCCGATCGCCCGCGCTCGCGGCTCCGCGGGTGGGAGCCGTGCTCGGGCTGGGGGTGGTGGTGCCGCCGTCGGCGATGATCGCGACGGGGCCGGTGCCGGGCTCGCCGACGGTGTCCAGATCGGGATCGCGGCGGACGATCACCGTAGAGATGGTGCCACGACGCGGATCCGCCTGCTCGGCCTCGAGGATCACGCCGCCGATGCGGGCGGTCGCGCCACGCTCGGGCAGGCGCCCGTAGGCCTTGGTGAGCAGGCCGCCGACGGAGTCGACGTCGTCGTCCTCGAGGTCGAGCTCGAACAGCTCGCCCAGCTCGTCGACGGGCAGGCGCGCCGAGACACGGTAGACCCCGGGCGACGTCTCCTCGAACAGGTCGACCTCGCGGTCGTACTCGTCCGAGATGTCGCCGACGAGCTCCTCGATCAGGTCCTCGAGCGTGACGAGACCGGCGATGCCGCCGTACTCGTCGACGACCATGGCCAGGTGGTTGGACTCGAGCTGCATCTGTCGCAGCAGCTCGTCGGCCTTCTTCGACTCGGGCACGAACAGCGCCGGCCGGGCTAGCTCCGCGACCGTGTCGGAGTCATCCGGCCGCTCGTACGTGTGCCGGGCGACGTCACGGAGGTAGAGCACCCCGAGAACGTCGTCGACGCCCTCGCCGATCACCGGGAGCCGCGAGATCCCGCGGCTGAGCAGGAGGCCCATGCCGGCGCCCACCGAGGAGGTCGCCTCGATCGTCACCATGTCGGTGCGCGGCACCATCACCTCGCGGACGAAGGTGTCGTTGAACTCGAAGATGGAGTGGATCAGCTCGCGGTCGTCCTGCTCGAGCACATCCTGCTCGGTGGCCTCGTCGACCATGCTCAGCAGCTGCTCCTCGGAGGAGAACCCGGCCGATCGGCCGGTGCCCGGCGTGACACGGTTGCCCAGGGCGACGAGGCCGTGCGCGACGGGGCCGAGCGCCACCCGGAGCACGTGCACGAGAGAGGCGCTCGTGCCCAGCACGGCGCGCGCGTGCGCTCGACCGACGCTGCGGGGGCTGGAGCCGACGAGCACGAATGAGACCGCGGCCATGATCAGGACCGCGAGCAGCAGAGCCAGCCAGAGCTGAGCGACCTCGACCACGAGCACCGTGGTGACGAAGACGGCGGCCGTGGTCTCGGCCGCGATCCGCGAGAAGTTGACGACGTTGACGTGGGCGCTCATGTCGCCCGCGATCGCCCGGAGGGCGCGCGCACTGCGGGAGTGCTGGGCCATGTCGAGCAGGTCGCTGCGCGAGAGGACGCCGAGCGCGGCGTCGGTCGCGGCGAACCATCCGCCGACGGCGACGAGCGCGAGTGCGGCGATGAGGAGCTGGAGAGTGGGCACGGCGCGCTCTAGCGGCGTCGCTCGCTGATGTGGAAGCCGACAAGGATGTCGCGCTGGATGCCGAACATCTCGCGCTCCTCCTCAGCCTCGGCGTGGTCGAAGCCCAGGAGGTGCAGCAGCCCGTGGGCGGTCAGTAGCTGCAGCTCGTCGAGCACCGAGTGGCCCGCGGCCTCGGCCTGCGTCTGCGCGACCTGAGGGCAGAGCACGATGTCGCCCAGGAGCCCGGCCGGCGTCTGCTCGTCCTCGGTGCCGGGCCGCAGCTCGTCCATCGGGAAGCTGAGCACGTCGGTCGGCCCCGGCTCGTCCATCCACTGCACGTGCAGCTGCTCCATGGCGCCCTCGTCGACGAGCACGATCGCGAGCTCTGCGTCGGGGTGCACGTGCAACGAGTCGAGCGCGTAGCCGGCCAGGCGCAGCAGCGCCGCCTCGTCGACGGGGACGCTCGACTCGTTGTTGATCTCGATGCTCACGGGATGCGGGGTTCCTTCGGTCGGGTCGTGGCGGGCGGGCTCAGCCGCGCGGGGGCTGGCGATCGCCGGACGCGCGGGCCGCGCCTCCGCGGCGCTCGGCCCGGTTGGCGAACTCGCGCGCCTGCTCGCGCTCGAAGTGCTGGGCCTGCTTCTGCTGGTCGTACTCGGTGTACGCATCGACGATGCGGCCGACGAGGCTGTGGCGCACCACATCCTCGCTGGTCAGGCGCGAGAAGTGGATGTCGTCGATGTCGTCGAGCACCCGTGTCACGAGGCGCAGGCCGCTGGCGCCGGTCGGCAGGTCGACCTGGGTGATGTCGCCGGTGACCACCATCTTCGAGCCGAAGCCGAGGCGGGTGAGGAACATCTTCATCTGCTCGGGTGTGGTGTTCTGCGCCTCGTCGAGCACGACGAACGAGTTGTTGAGGGTGCGGCCGCGCATGTAGGCGAGGGGCGCGACCTCGATCGTGCCGGCCGCGAGCAGCTTCGGGACGATCTCGGGGTCCATCATCTCGTTGAGCGCGTCGTAGAGCGGCCGCAGGTACGGGTCGATCTTGTCGGTGAGCGAGCCGGGCAGGTAGCCCAGCCGCTCCCCCGCCTCGACCGCCGGGCGGGTGAGGATGATCCGCTCGACCTCCTTGCGCTGCAGCGCCTGCACGGCCTTCGCCATCGCCAGGTAGGTCTTACCGGTGCCGGCCGGGCCGATCCCGAAGACGATGGTGTTCTGATCGACCGCGTCGACGTACTCGCGCTGGCCGAGGGTCTTGGGGCGGACACTCCGGCCCCGCGCGGTGAGGATCGCCTGGCCGAAGGCCTCGGCCGGACTCACCGGCCCGCCGTTCTGCAAGATGCGGGCGGACTCGCGCACGCCCTCCGGATCGAGGTCGTGCCCGCTCGCGGTCATGCGCACCAGTTCTTCCACCAGGCGCGTCGCGGCGACGACGGGCTCGCGCTCACCCTCGAGCGTCACCTCGTTACCGCGTACGTGCACTCGGACATCGGGGAATCGTCCTTCGACCGCCCGGATGAGGCGGTCCTGAGGGCCGAGGAGTCGCACCATGGCGACCCCGTCGACGGCGACGACGCGGCGCGTCGTCTCGGGAGCATCCGGGCCTGCGGCGGGGCGCTCATCGGGGCTCGCGCCCGTGTTCTCAACCGGTGGCAAGGGAGCCTTCCGTGTGGTGACCGCCCAGGACGTGGGCGTGGACGTGGAACACGGTCTGGCCCGCCTCTGCTCCGGAGTTGAAGACGAGGCGGAACTGACCGTCGCTGTGGGCGTCGGCGAGCGACTGGGCGACCTGCACCATCTCGGCGAGCAGAGCCGGATCGGCCGCAGCGAGAGCGGCGACCGTCGGATGCTCCTGGGTCTTGGGGAACACGAGCAGGTGCACCGGGGCCTGGGGGGCGATGTCGGTGATCGCGAGGATGCGCTCGTTCTCGAACACCACGTCGGCGGGGATCTCGCCACGGGCGATGCGCGTGAAGACGGTGGGTTCGCTCATACAGCCATCTTAAACGGGCCTCGGCCGCGCCTGGCGCTCCGTTCGCCCACGGCGCGCGACGCGCGCGGCCGCGCAGGGCTGTGGAGGAGGCTCACCAGCGGCCCAGCCGCGCCGAGAGCACGGCGATGGCGGCCGGTCCGGCGGTCGAGGTGCGCAGCACGGAGTCGCCGAGCGCGACCGCCTCGGCCCCGGCGGCCGCGAACTGCCCCAGCTCCTCCGGGGCGATGCCGCCCTCGGGGCCGACGACGAGCACCAGGTCGCGCTCGTCGGGCACGAGCGCCGAGAGCCGGGCGGCGGCTCCCGGCTCGAGAACCAGGACCCGCGCCGCGGCGGCGCGGCCGACGACGTCGCTCGTCCGCGCGAGCGGTGCGACCTCGGGCAGTCGGGCGCGGAGCGACTGCTTGCTCGCCTCGCGGACGATGCTGCGCCACCGCTCGCGGCCCCTCTCCTCCTTCACGCCCGACCAGCGAGACACCGACCGGGTCGCCTGCCAGGGGACCACTTCGTCCACACCCAGCTCGGTCGCGGCCTGGACAGCGAGCTCGTCGCGATCCCCCTTGGCCAGCGCCTGCACGAGGACCAGGCGCGGCGAAGGCACCGGCGATTCCTGCACCGACTCGACCACGAGCACCACCCGCGCCGCCTCGGCGCTCTCGACCGCCGCCGTGGCGACGCGCCCGCGCCCGTCGCCCACCCGGACGCTCTCGCCCACGCGGATCCGGCTCACGGTGGCGGCGTGCCGTGCCTCCGCGCCCGTCAGCGCGAGCCGCGACCCGGGCGCGAAGCCGGCGGAGTCGAGCGTCTCGTCGATGTAGTGGTGCGCCACGGGATCAGCCGAGGAACCGGTCGCGGAGTTTGGAGAACAGGCCCTGCTGGAAGTGCGTCAGCGCGGGCTTCTGCGGCTTGTAGTGCTTCGCGAACTCCTGCATCAGCTCGCGCTCGCGGTGGCCGAGCTTGGTCGGGGTGACCACCTGGATGCCGATGCGGAGGTCGCCGCGTCCACTGCCGCGCAGCCGCGTCACTCCGCGGCCCTTGATCGTCACGATCTCGGTGCTCTGCGTGCCGGGTCTGATGTCGATGTCGATGTCACCGTCGAGCGCCGCGAGGGTGGCGGTGGAGCCGAGGATCGCGTCGGTCATCTGGACCTCGAGAGTGCAGAGCAGGTCGTCGCCGTTACGACTGAAGACGTCATGGTGCTTGACCTTGATCTCGAGGTAGAGATCGCCGTTGGGGCCGCCGGCGGGGCCGACCTCGCCGCTGCCGGGCATCTGAAGGCGCAGACCGGTGTCGACGCCGGCCGGCACATCGACGGGGACGGTGCGGCGCGCGCGGACGCGGCCCTGGCCCTGGCAGGTGGAGCAGGGGGTGGCGATGACGGTGCCGTAGCCGCGGCAAGTGCCGCACGGGCTCGCGGTCATCACATTGCCCAGCAGCGAGCGGACCGTGCGCTGGATCTGACCGGAGCCGTGGCAGATGTCGCACGTGATCGGCGAGGTGCCGGGCTGGCAGCAGGAGCCCTGGCAGGTCTCGCAGAGCACGGCGGTGTCGACCTCGAGGTCGCGGTGCGCCCCGAAGATGACCTCGTCGAGCGAGACCTCGACGCGCAGCAGGGCGTCCTGGCCGCGCTCGCGGCGCGAGCGGGGACCGCGTGACGAGCCCTGCGCGCCCTGGCCGAAGAAGGTCTCGAAGATGTCGCCGAAGCCGCCGAAGCCCTGCCCGCCTCCGCCGAAGCCCTCCTGGGGGCCGCGGTCGTACTGCGCACGCTGCTGGGCATCGCTCAGGACGTCGTAGGCGTGGGTGACGAGCTTGAAGCGCTCGGAGGCGTCGGCGCTCGGATTGACGTCCGGGTGCAGCTCGCGCGCGAGGCGGCGGTACGCCTTCTTGATCTCGTCGGCGGAGGCGTCGCGATCGACGCCCAGCACTTCGTAGTGATCGGCCACAGGTGGCTTCGTCCTTCGTTCGTGGGTCGGTGGGCCGGGCGCGGCGCACCCGGGGAACCGGCGGGGACCGGTGGGGTCTGGGGGCTATTCCTCGCCGAGGAGACGGGAGAGGTAGCGGGCGACGGCGCGCACCGCTGCGATGTTGCCGGAGTAGTCCATTCGGATCGGCCCGAGAACGCCCAGGCGCGAGACCTGGCCGCCCCCGGTGTTGTAGCCGCTGGTGAGCACCGAGGTCTCCTGGAGGCCGAAGGGCGCGTTCTCGCGGCCGATCCGCACCGAGATGCCCCGCGGATCGGGAGTCATCTCGGCGAAGAGGCGCAGCAGCTCCACTTGCTCCTCGATCGCCTCGAGCACCGGGTAGATGCTGCCCGAGAAGTCCTCCTCGGTGCGCACGAGGTTCGCTGCTCCGGCCATCACGAGCCGGTCCTGGCGGTTGGCGCCGACCTGCTCGAGCAGGGTCTGCACGATCGGGGTCAGCACGCGGTGCCGCTCGGGGCTGAACCGCTCGGCGACGGAGCCGAGGATCTCGGCCGCCTGCTGGAGGCCGAGGCCGAGCACAGCGGTGTTGAGCTTGGCCCGGATCTCGCCGAGGAGCGCGTCGTCGACGTCCTCCGGAGTCTCAAGGACGCGCTGGTCGACGCGCCCGGTGTCGGTGATGAGCACAGAGAGCAGCCGGCGCGGCGCGAGGGCGACCAGCTCCACATGGCGCAGCCGCGCGGCTCCGAAGGAGGGGTACTGCACCAGGGCGACGCTGTTGGTGAGCTGCGAGAGCAGCCGCACCGTCTTGACCAGCACCTCGTCGAGATCCGGGCTCTGACCGAGGAAGGTCTCGATCGCCTGCCGTTGCGCGGAGGTGAGCGGACGCAGGTCGGCGAGCTGGTCGACGAAGAGGCGGTAGCCCTTGTCGGTGGGCACACGGCCCGAGGAGGTGTGCGGGGCGGCGATCAGGTCTTCTTCTTCGAGCTGGGCCATCTCGTTGCGGATGGTGGCTGCAGACACGCCGAAGGCGTGCCGCTCGACGATCGACTTCGAGCCCACCGGCTCCCGGCTCGCCACGTAGTCCTGCACGATCACACGCAGGACCTGGAGACCGCGCTCCGTCACCATACGACCGACCTCCCGCCGGACTCCGGGTGCCCACGGGCACGCTCCTGTGCGGCGCTGCCGCCGCGCGGAGCCTGGCACTCCGCAACTCTGAGTGCCAATCATAACCGCGACCGAGCCCGGCGAGCGGGGATGTGCGGGGATCGGCCACACCCCCCGCCCGGCGCGGCCTGGGGAGGAGCCTCGCCGTCACCTCCGATCTCCTCCGCACGGACGACTGCGTGCGCCGCCGCCGCATGCCACGATGGACGCCGAGCGCACGGGGGATGCCCGGCGCCGACGCCGGAACGGAGACCATCATGTCGGCCACCCCTCCCCCGCCTCCCGCCTACGGGACGCCCGCCCCGCCGCTGAACCCCGCCGACGAGAAGACCTGGGCGATCGTCACCCACCTCGTCGGCATCTTCTTCAGCTTCCTGCCGTCGCTGATCGTCTACCTGGTTTTCAAGGGGCGCGGTCCGTTCTTGGAGGCGCACGCAAAGTCGGCGCTGAACTTCCAGCTGACCATGCTGATCTGCTACATCGCGGGGACGATCCTGACCGCGGTGTTCGTGGGGTTCCTCGTCCTGTTCGCGGTACCGATCCTGGTGCTGATCTTCGCGATCATCGCGTCGGTCCGAGCGAGCGCGGGCGAGTACTACTCGTATCCGCTCAGCATCCCGTTCTTCAAGTAGGTCGGAGCCGGCCTCGCCGCAACGAGCCGCCAATCCTGGCGCTCCCAGGGATCCTGCTGATCGGGCAGCCGCGGGACGCGAGGCGGCCGGTCCCGGTAGCGGACGGGCAGCGCCTCAGCCGTCGGTGAGCCGCCGGACCACCGCGTCCGCCAGCAGGCGCCCCCGCAGCGTCAGCACGACGCGGCCCCGCAGCGCCGCCCGTCCATCGACCAGCCCGTCGGCGATGAGACCGGCGACCTCGCGCCGACGATCCGGGGCGACCGCGTCGATCGGCAGTCCGTCCGCCAGCCGTGAGCGCAGCAGCACATCCTCGACGCGCCGGGTGACCGCGTCGAGCGTCTCGCGACCGGCCGCCGGTGAGGATCCGGCGCTCAGCCGGTCGGCGTAGGCCGCCGGGTGCTTCACGTTCCACCAGCGCACGCCGCCCACGTGACTGTGCGCACCGGGGCCGACGCCCCACCAGTCGTGGCCGAGCCAGTAGGAGAGGTTGTGCCGTGAGCGGTACGCGTCGTCGCGCGACCAGTTGCTCACCTCGTACCAGGAGTAGCCGGCAGCGGCGAGCCGGGCATCGGCGAGCTCGTACATGTCGGCGGTGAGGTCGTCGTCCGGAGTCGCGAACTCGCCGCGGCGGATCTGCCGGGCGAGTTTCGTGCCGTCCTCGACGATCAGCGCGTAGGCCGACAGGTGGTCGGGGTGGTTCGCGAGAGCGGAGTCGAGCGAGAGCTCCCAGTCGGCGAGCGACTCCCCCGGCGTCCCGTAGATCAGGTCGAGACTGACCTGCAGCCCCGCCTCGCGCGCCCACTCGACCACAAACGGCACGCGCTCCGGATCGTGGGTGCGTTCGAGGGTTGCGAGCACGTGGGGAACGGCCGACTGCATCCCGAAGCTGACCCGGGTGAATCCGGCGTCGGCCAGCGCCCGCAGGTAGGCGGCGTCGACGGAGTCGGGGTTCGCCTCGGTCGTGATCTCGGCGCCGGGTGCGACGCCGAAGTGCCCGCGCAGCCCGTCGAGCATCCGCACGAGATCGCCCGCGGGCAGGAGCGTGGGGGTGCCGCCTCCGAAGAACACCGTCGCTGCCGGGCGCCGCGGCAGGCCCGCGCGCTCAAGGACACCGGCGCCGAGCGCCATCTCGGCGATCGCCTCGTCGGCGTAGTCCTGCTGGCGTGCTCCGCGCAGTTCGGTGGCGGTGTAGGTGTTGAAGTCGCAATACCCGCAGCGCACCCGGCAGAACGGGACGTGCACGTACAGTCCGAGGTCGCGGTTCTCGGCCCCCTCGGCGACCGAGCCGGGCAGGAGTCCGTCGAGGGGGGCCGGATCGGCGAGCGGGAGGGCGCTGCCCACGTCAGCTGACGCGCGCCGGCAGCAGAGCGCGCAGGTACTTCTTGACCTGGCGCTTCTGCACGGCACGCAGCACCGGCGCGCCCAGGCGGTACAGGCGGGTGGAAGGGCGGGAGAAGACACGGATGACGAGCCAGACCGAGTCGTCGGCGCGCCGCTCGACGACGAACGACTCCTCGCCGCTCTCGGGGTGGCCCTCGAGGGTGCCGTAGGCGAAGCCGATCTGGTCGGGCTCGTCGACGACGTAGACGACCCGCACGGGAGCGTCGAAGGTGCGGCCGAGGAGGACGACCTTGAGCACCGCGGTGACACCCGCCGTGATGTAGGGGGTGCCGTCCGGCGCGAAGTGCTCCTCGGTCGGTCGGCTGACCAGATCGATCGGCGTGCCTGCGGAGTCGAAGTTCACGCCGGTGTACTGCACGCCGCTGCCGGTGGAGATGTCGGTGACCTCGATGCCGCTGCCGCGCTGAACGCCCCACGTCATCAGTGAGGCGGAGGTGATGGCGAACCGCTCGTCGCCGGAGCCGAGGCGCGCCTCGAAGCGCTCGGCGGTGAAGCCGTCCGGCGGGTACTCGAGCAGATCGGGCGCCAACGTGCCGCCGACGGCCGCGTAGGTGACCTGCGGCTGGCCCTCGAAGTTGGAGCGGCGGATGCTCACGTCCCGACCTTCTTCCCGGACACGTCGCGCACGGCGTGCGTCGGCTTCGCCCGCCGGGCCGTGCTGTCCATCCGACCCAGACTATCCGACGTGACGGGGAGGCGACGCGGGGGCGGGTGCCCCTACTTCTTGTCCTTCGTCTCGACGTCGCCCGAGAGCGCGGCGATGAACGCCTCCTGGGGGACCTCGACGCGGCCGACCATCTTCATCCGCTTCTTGCCCTCCTTCTGCTTCTCGAGGAGCTTACGCTTGCGGGTGATGTCGCCGCCGTAGCATTTGGCCAGGACGTCCTTGCGCATCGCGCTGATCGACTCCCGCGCGATGATCCGGGCGCCGATGGCGGCCTGGATCGGGACCTCGAACTGCTGCCGCGGGATGAGTTTGCGCAGCCGCCCTGTCATCAGCACGCCGTACGCGTAGGCCTTCTCGCGGTGCACGATCGCGCTGAAGGCGTCGACTTGCTCGCCCTGGAGCAGGATGTCGACCTTCACCAGGTCGGCCTCCTGCGAGCCGGCGGGCTCGTAGTCGAGCGAGGCGTAGCCGGCGGTCTTCGACTTGAGGTTGTCGAAGAAGTCGAAGACGATCTCGCCGAGGGGCATGTGGTAGCGGATCTCGACGCGGTCCTCGCCCAGGTACTCCATGCCGATCAGCGTGCCGCGGCGGCTCTGACAGAGCTCCATGATCGTGCCGACGTAGTCCTTGGGCGCGAGGATCGCGGCCTTAACGATCGGCTCGGTCACAGCCGCGATCTTGCCGACCGGGAACTCGCTCGGGTTGGTGACGGTGACGGTCTTCTTGTCCTCCGTCGAGACCTCGTAGATGACCGAGGGCGCCGTCGTGATCAGGTCGAGGCCGAATTCGCGCTGGAGGCGCTCGGTGATGATCTCGAGGTGCAGGAGCCCCAGGAATCCGCAGCGGAAGCCAAAGCCGAGCGCGACGGAGGTCTCTGGCTCGTACACGAGCGCGGCGTCCGAGAGCTTCAGCTTGTCGAGAGCCTCGCGCAGATCCGGGTAGTCGCTGCCGTCGATCGGGTACAGGCCGGAGAAGACCATCGGCAGCGGCTCGGTGTAGCCGGGGAGCGCCTCGGTCGCGGGCTTGGATGCCGTGGTGACGGTGTCGCCGACCTTCGACTGGCGGACGTCCTTCACTCCGGTGATCAGGTAGCCGACCTCGCCGACCGCGAGCCCCTTGGTGGCGACCGGCTCGGGGCTCGAGACGCCGATCTCGAGGATCTCGTGCGTCGCACGGGTCGACATCATCTGGATCTTCTCGCGCGGCGAGAGCTTGCCGTCGATCATCCGGACGTAGGTGACGACTCCGCGGTAGGCGTCGTACACGGAGTCGAAGATCATCGCGCGTGCGGGGGCGTCGGCGTCGCCGACAGGCGGCGGGATGAGCTCGGTGACGCGGTCGAGGAGCGCCTCGACGCCCACGCCGGTCTTGCCGGAGACGCGGAGCACGTCGTCGGGGTCGCCGCCGATCAGGCTCGCGAGCTCCTTCGCGTATTTGTCGGGATCGGCAGCGGGGAGGTCGATCTTGTTGAGGACCGGAATGATCGTGAGGTCGTTCTCGAGCGCGAGGTAGAGGTTGGCGAGGGTCTGCGCCTCGATGCCCTGCGCGGCGTCGACCAGGAGGATCGCGCCCTCGCAGGCGGCGAGCGAGCGGCTGACCTCGTAGGAGAAGTCGACGTGGCCCGGGGTGTCGATCATGTTGAGGGCGAAGGTGCGGCCGTCGCGCTCCCACGGCATCCGCACGGCCTGCGACTTGATCGTGATGCCGCGCTCGCGCTCGATGTCCATCCGGTCGAGGTACTGCGCGCGCATCGCCCGGTCCTCCACGACCCCCGTGATGCCGAGCATGCGGTCGGCGAGAGTGGACTTGCCGTGATCGATGTGGGCGATGATGCAGAAGTTGCGGAGGGACGCCGGATCGGTCGCGGCGGGCTCGAGGCCGGTGTGTGCACGTGGAGACATCGTGGGACCAGTGTCCCATGCCCGGCGGCGGGGGCCGGGCTACAGCTCGAGCCCATAGGTGCGGGTCGGTTCCACGCCGGGCGGGTTCTCGCGATCGCCGAGCCGGACGAAGCCCATGCTCTCGTAGAGGGCGTGCGCCGCGGTCATCAGGCTGCCGCTGTTCATCACGACCCGGTCGAGACCTCGCTCAACGGCGAGCATCACGACGAACTCGGTCAGGAGGCGCCCGAGGCCGCGCCCGCGCGCCTCCGGATGGACCGCGAGCAGCCGCCAGTCCAGCTCCCCCGGCCGGCCGAGCTCGTAGAGGTTGGCTCCCTGGCGCGCAGTGGTCACGGTGGCGAGCATGCGGCCGTCGACGTCCACAGCGACCCACACCTCGCCCTCACGGTCGTGCCGGGCGACTGCGGCGATGTCGGCCGCATACTCCTCCCCCAGCTCGTAGTCGTGGGCGTATGCGGCGAGGCGCAGGCGTGAGACCTCGTCGTACTCCTCCGCCCAGACCCGGCGGACCAGGACGTCGCCGGGGCTCATGCGCGCACGACCGTGATCGCGCGGCGCAGTGCTGACGCGTCGGGCTCGGTCCTCGCGAGCGGCGCTCCGTCGACCCGCAGCGCGCTCTCGACCGGTCGGCCGACGCCCGCGGGCGGCTCCGTGGAGACGTGGTCGGCGAGACGGGGCACGGTCGTCACGCTACCGGCGCGCCTCCCCCGCGAGATGCCTCTTCGGTACGCCTTCCCCGGCGTGTCGCGTACCGAAGAGGCATCTTGAGGGGCGAGCAGGAGGCGGGTGCGGCGCGGTTGAAGGGCGACGGCGGGTGCGCTAAAGTTCCTTGTTGGCTTGCGCTCCCCCTCCGGACACCCGGCAGGCGTGGAGTGATCAGAAGCCGGCGACCTCCAGTCGCACCGCAGGGCGTTCAGACACCCGCGGAAGGGGCACTCCGTCGAGTAGCCGGCTGCACACACGCACATCCGAGAAGAAGGTAATCCACGTGGCAAACATCAAGTCGCAGATCAAGCGCAACCTCACCAACAAGAAGGCGAACGAGCGCAACAAGGCCGTGAAGAGCGAGCTGAAGACCGCCATCCGCTCGGTCCACACCGCCATCGCCGCCGGCGACGCCACCACGGCCTCGACGGCCCTCGCGTTCGCCGCGAAGAAGCTCGACAAGGCCGCCAGCAAGGGCGTCATCCACAAGAACCAGGCCGCGAACCGCAAGTCGGCCATCGCGAAGCGGGTCGCGGCGCTGTAACTCTGCGCTTCGCTGCAACGACGACGGGGTCCGGCCGATGGCCGGGCCCCGTCGTCGTTGCAGCTCCGCCGTCGACAGGCTCCTCGTGCGCCTCGTCGCTCGTGTGCCTCGTCGCTGCTCGTCGCGCGGTCGGCCTCGCGCGATGGTCACGCCGGCAGGAGCGGGGGGACGTACCGGGTAGGACGATCCGAGGAACCACGCCTAGAGGCCTCGGGCGGAGACGACGGAGACCATGCGCTCGAGCGCGTAGACCGGGTCGCGAGTGGCGCCCTTGACGTTGGCATCGGTGTCGGCGACCGTGAGGATCGCCGTGCCCAGTCCCTCGCCGGTCCAGCCCTGCAGGTCGCGGCGGGCGCGGTCCACCTGCCACGGGGCGAGCCCGAGGCGGGAGGCGACCTGGCCGGAGCCCTCGCGGGTGCCGGCGACCTTCGCCATCGTGCGCAGCTTGCTCGCGAAGGCGGCCACGATCGGGACGGGGTCCGCGCCGGACGCAAGGGCGTGGCGGAGCCCGAGCAGCGCCTCCCCGTGCCGTCCCGCGATGGCGGAGTCCGCGACGGTGAACGCGGTCGTCTCGACCCGGCCGCCGTAGTACTTCGCGACAGTCGCCTCGGTGATCTCGCCGGTCACGTCCGAGAGCAGCTGCTGGCAGGCGGAGGCGAGTTCGTCCAGGTCGTCCGAGAAGGCCGAGACGAGAGCGCGGACGGCACCGGTCGTCGCCGTGCGCCCGGCGGTGCGGAACTCGGCGATCGCGAAGTCGACCTTGTCGCTCTCGCGCTTGAGCTCTGCGCAGACGATCTCGATCCCGCCCCCCGTGCCCGAGCGGATCGCGTCGAGCAGCTTCTTGCCGCGGTTGCCGCCGCCGTGGCGGAGCACCACGGTCGCTCCATCGGCGGGCGCCGCGAGGTAGTCGAGCGTCTCGAGGAGGAACGCGTCGGTGCACTTCTCGACGTTCGAGACCCGGATGAGCCGCGGCTCGTCGAAGAGGGACGGGCTCGCGAGCGTCAGCAGCTCGCCCGGCGCGTAGCCGCCGGCGTCGATGTCACTGACCTCCAGGCTCGGGTCCTCCGCGCGGAGGAACTCGCGGAGGAAGCGCAGCGCGCGGTCCGCGAGGAACTGCTCCGGACCGGTGATCAGCACGATCGGCGCGGGCCGCGTCTGGTTCCAGGCGAGCTGCGGGATCGCCGCCTTCGCGGGCGCCGCTTTCGCGCGCGCCGGGGCCCTACCTGCCATCCGTCGTCCCTTCGTGCCGCGCCGTTCGAGCGCCCTCCACCCTACGTCCCGCCTCCGACACTGAGCCGCCGTCGGGAGGCGATCCGACGATCAGCGAGGTGAGTCGTGCCAGCGCGCGGAATCCGGCCACAGTGGGCGAGGTACACCGTCGATCTCGCGCCGACATGTCGAGCGGCGCGGCGTACGTCCACTCGAGCTTTCCTGAGCGACCACCCTTCACCGCCATCCACTCATTCGACGAAGCACATTCTTGAAACGCACCGAAGCAGCATCACGATGCCATCGACTCTCGCTTCCGTCACCATCTCGGTATTCCGACCGATCAGCGGCGTACAGCTGGATGTCCTCACACCCACGACCCTGCTCATCGGCGCCCATGAAGCGGAGAAAGGCAACGTCACCGACGCTGTCGCATTCCGAGGTCTCACCGTGGGTCGCGCTCTGCAGAATTACCGTGCCCTGGGTGGCACACCGGGGAGAACGGCTCAAGGAAAAGATACCGGCAGGGCCTGCACGTGCAGATCGGATCCGATCTGCACGGCCACCTGCCCTGCATCTCCAGCCCTCTGCCCGGCGCGTTCCACGACCGCGCCGCGATGAGGCGCTGCGGCTGGGAGTCGATCCTGGACGCATCCGCCTGGAGCCGAGAGAGCATCGGGGGGGCCGGACCGATGAGCGGCACGCCGATCCTCTCGGGAGAAGGGGGGAGGCGCTCAGCCTTCGGACGGCCGTCATCACGGAGGGACGGCGCTCGCGCCACTCGTCCAGACCACGACCCCTTCGCTGCGGGACGCGAGCACGACCGTACCCTCGACATCCGATCTCAGCGTCTCGACGCCGCGCGCGGCCAGCAGCGCCAGGAGCGAAGGGGTCGGGTGCCCGTAGTCGTTCCCCGCCCCGACCGAGATCAGACCGATCCGCGCACCGAGCACGTCGTAGAGCGCAGGGGCCTGGTCGGCCGAGCCGTGGTGCGCGACCTTCACCACGTCGACCCGGCCGACGGGAAGCCGCGCGACGCGCCCCTGCTCCTCTGCGCCGAGATCGCCAAGCAGAGCAACCGAGAGCGGTCCGCCTCGCGCATCCGGCCCGATGTCGACGCGGAGGGTCACGCTCGCCTCGTTCCCGCGGAGCGCGCTCCCCCGCTCCGGCCACTCCACGCGCCAGCGGAGTGACCCGAGCGAGCCGGAGTCGCCGCGCGCGGCCTCCTGCACCGCCGCTCCCGAGCCGGTCAGCGCCGCCCGATCGCGCTCGTCGTCGCGGGCTGCCACCGGGCCGACCAGAGCGGAGTCGGTGCGGCCGAGCGCAGCCGTGAGCCCGCCCACGTGGTCGAGGTCGTAGTGCGTGAGCACCAGCAGCGCCACGCGGTCCACCCCCATCATGCGGAGGCAGGCGTCCAGCCGATCGGGTTCCGGCCCGGTGTCGACGAGCAGGACACCGGCGTCGCCGCGCAGGAGCAGGGCGTCTCCCTGTCCGACGTCGCACATCGCCACCCGCCAGTCGGCGGGGACCGCCGCCGTGCGCAGCAGCGGCGTCGCGGCCGTCGTCCCGCCCATCGCCGCCAGCGCGCAAGCGAGACCGACCGCCGCCGTCCTCCTGAGCCGCGCGAGGCGCGGAGAGCGGGTGACCAGCACCAGGGCCAGGAGCGTCAGCGCGGTCAAGGCGAGCGCGCCGACGAGGCCGGGCCACCACGCGAAACGGGGCTGTGGCCACGAGGCGACCGCCCGCGCGATCGACGCGATCCACCAGGCGGGCACAGCGGCGAGCCGGATCGCGATGTCAGCTCCGGAGGGCCACCAGGGCGCGAGAAGGCAGCCGATCAGCCCGAGTCCCGTCGCCGCCGGAGCGGCCGGCTCGGCGAGCAGGTTGGCGAGCACGCCGTAGACGGGCAGCGACGGATCCACGAGCAGCACCACCGGCTGGCACGCCAGCTGCGCGGCCGTCGGCACGGCCAGCACGAGCGCGAGCGGTCGCGGTAGCACCCGGCCGAGCGCGGCGGCGATCGGCTCGGCCAGCAGCAGGAGCCCGGCGGTCGCGAGGACCGAGAGCACGAAGCCGAGTCGCCCCGCGATCGGCGGATCGGCGACCACGAGCAGGACGACCGTCGCCAGCAGGGCCGGCACTGCCGCTCCCGAACGCCGGCCGAGCCGAGCGAGGAGCACGACGGTCGCCATCACCGCCGCCCGCACCACACTCGGCTCCGGTGTCACGAGCACGACGAAAGCGCCGAGCACCGCGAGCGCCGCAACGGTCCGGAGGCGCCGGCCTGCGCCGAGGAGCGCCGCGACCATCCATCCGGCCAGCACGACGACCGCGCAGTTCGCCCCCGAGACCGCGGTGAGGTGGGTGAGGGAGGCGGTGCGCATGTCCTCCTCGAGCCCCGCGTCGAGCGCGGACGTGTCGCCGGTGGCGAGTCCCGGCAGCAGTCCCGCGACATCGCCGCCGACCCGAGCCGCCCGCTCAAGGAAGCTCGAGCGGAGAAGCTCCGCCACCGCGGCCGCACCCTCCGGTCCGCGCCGCTCCACGATCCTCGAGGCGGTGAGCAGGGTCGCCTCGCCGACGGCCCCCTCTCCCGGCCCCGCGCGCGCCTCGAGCACGAGCTCGGAGGCGACCGGGAGGCGCCCGCCCGGCTCGGCCAGCAGGACGCGGACCGGAGCCGCCACCGCCTCGTCTCCGATCCGCAGCGCCGTCGCCTCGAACCAGACCCCGCCGGTGCGAAGCGGTCGTGCTCCCGTGTCGACGCGGACCGTGACGACCGTCTCGGCGCGGTCCTCGGCGGCCGAGCGGAGCGCCTGCGGGTGGTCTCCGGGCGCGGACACGACGACGGAGGTCAGGGCGAGCGCGGCCCCGGCCGCAGCGACCAGGACGACTCCCGACAGCGCGCGCACTCGGTCACTCCTCAGCAGGAGCAGGCCGGCCGCCGCGCCGACGAGCGACCACGCCACGGCGCACGCGGCAGTTCCCCGATCGAGCACCGCCGTCACCGGCAGCAGGCCCGCCGACCACGCCGCCGCCCAGCTCGCCACCGCGAGCGGCAGCAGTCGCAGATCCGCCGCCCGCACAGCGCTCACGGCGCCACCTGGTCACGGAAGGCCTCGAGCGTCTTCTCGCCGATCCCTGGCACCTCGAGCAGCTGGTCGACAGAGGTGAACGGCCCGTTCTCCTCCCGGTAGGCGACGATCTTCGCCGCCGTCGAGGGACCGACCTCGGGCAGCTCCTCCAGCTGGGCCGCCGTGGCTGTGCTCAGACTCAGGACCGAGCCCGCCGCGGAGTCACCCGACGCCGCCCCACCGGAGGCGGCCGGCGGGGCCCCGGCAGCCGGCACCACGATCTGCTCGCCGTCGACGAGTTTGCGCGCCAGATTCACCGCTGCCCGCTCCGCCGACTCGCGGAACCCGCCCGCCGCCGCCACCGCATCCGCCACCCGCGCGCCGGGCGAGAGGAGGTACAGCCCCGGCGCGGCGACCTCGCCGGCGACGTGCACGTACAACGACTCGACCACCGCGGCGGGCGCACTCGTGGCCGCGACGGGCGCCAGCACCCGCTCGTGGCCGCCCGCCCGGACCCCCGCCAGCAGCACCGCGACCACTGCAGCCACGACCACCAGCACCACGGCCGCTCCGGCCCCCACCCGCCAGCGCGGCCGGGCCCGCCGGGGCCGCAGCAGCTCCGTCAGCTGCTCCTCGTCCGTCCCACTGGTCTCCCGCATCCGACGACGGTAGGAGGCCGGTCAGCACCTCTGACGGCCGTCGACGCCGATCCGGGGAGAGCCCGACGATCCACCCGCTGTGGAGGAGCATCGACACCGGGCAAACGCCGCAGCACGCACACCGGGGCCCCTCCCACGCCAGGAGGAGCCCCGTCACCGGACCGAGGCGGCTACACCGCCTTCGTCACCAGGTTCACGAGCCGCGGCGCCCGCACGACGGCCTTCACGACCTCACGCTCGACCAGCGCCCGCGCCACGCCGGCGGTCGCCCGCGCACGCTCCTCGAGCTCGTCCGACGAGATCTTCGGCGACACCTCCAGGCGGTCGCGGACCTTGCCGTCGACCTGGAGGATCGCGGTCACGGTTTCGTCGACCAGCAGCGTCGGGTCCGCCTTGCGCCAGAGTGCGTGCGCGACCGTGCCCTCGTAGCCGAGGCGGTGCCACATGTCCTCTGCCGTGTACGGCGCGAACAGGTTGAGGGCCATCGCGACCACCTCCGTGGCCTCGCGGACCGCAGGATCACCGGCTCCGGCGCCCGAGTCGACCACCTTGCGGGTCGCGTTGACGAGCTCCATCAGGCGCGCGACCACGACGTTGAACTTGAAGGCCTCGATCAGGGACGGGGACTCCGCGAGGAAGCGGTGGGTCTGCCTGCGCAGCGCCGCGTCGCCGTTCTTCCACTCGACATCGGGCTTCGACGTGACGTCCTTCGCCAGGCGCCAGGCCCGGGCGAGGAACTTGCCGCTGCCGCCGGGCGAGACGTCGGCCCAGTCGATGTCGTCCTCCGGCGGGCCGGCGAACGCCATCGTCAGGCGCACGGCGTCGACGCCGAACTCGTCGAGCTGGTCCGAGAGGCGGACGATGTTGCCCTTCGACTTCGACATCGCGGCGCCGTCCATCTGCACCATGCCCTGGTTGAGCAGGGCGGTGAACGGCTCGGTGAACGACACATAGCCCAGGTCGAACAGCACCTTGGTGATGAAACGGGCGTACAGCAGGTGCAGGATCGCGTGCGTCACGCCTCCGACGTACTGGTCGACCGGCGCCCACTTCTCGGCGAGCCTCGGATCGAACGCCTGGGTGTCGTCCTTCGGCGAGAGGAAGCGGAGGAAGTACCACGAGGAGTCGACGAAGGTGTCCATCGTGTCCGGGTCGCGGCGCGCCGGCGAGCCGTCGACGGGGTGCGGCACGTTCACCCAGTCCTCCGCTGCTCCGAGCGGCGACGAGCCCTTGGGCTGGAGGTCGAGGCCGTCGGTCGAGGGCAGGACGACGGGCAGCTGATCCTCCGGGACCGGCACGAGCTCGCCGTCGGCCCCATGGATGATCGGGATGGGCGTGCCCCAGTAGCGCTGACGCGAGATGAGCCAGTCGCGCAGGCGGTAGTTCTTGGCGGCGCGTCCACGGCCGCGCTCCTCCAGCAGCTTGATGACCCGCTCGATCGCCGTGCGCTTCGAGAGGCCGTCGAGCGGCCCGGAGTTGATCAGGCGCCCGTCGCCGGTGAGCGCCTCACCCGTCGTCGCGGGGTCGAGCGAGTACTCCTTCTCGAGCGCGGCCAGCTCGTCCGGGTCCTCCGGGATCACCGGGATCGCGCCCGTGACGGAGGCGTTCGTGTCGACGACCACGCGCACCGGCAGGTCGAACGCGCGGGCGAAGTCGAGGTCGCGCTGGTCGTGCGCGGGCACCGCCATCACGGCGCCGTGGCCGTAGTCCGAGAGCACGTAGTCAGCGGCCCAGATCGGCAGCCGCTCGCCGTTCACCGGATTCACGGCGTAGCGGCCGAGGAACACGCCCGTCTTGGGCCGGTCGGCCGTCAGCCGCTCGATCTCGCTCGACTTCTGCACCGTGTCGAGGTAGGCGCGGAAAGGATCCCGCACCGCGGGGTCTCCGCCCTCGACCAGCTCGGAGGCGAGGTCGGAGTCCGGGGCGACCACCATGAAGGTCGCACCGTAGAGGGTGTCGGGGCGCGTCGTGAACACGGTCACGCGCTCCTCGCGGCCCTCGATCTCGAACTCGACATCGGCGCCGATGGAGCGGCCGATCCAGTTGCGCTGCATGGCGATGACCTTCGACGGCCAGGAGCCCTCGAGCTGGTTCAGGTCGTCGAGCAGCCGGTCCGCGTAGTCGGTGATCTTGAAGTACCACTGCGTGAGCTTCTTCTTGACCACGACCGCGCCCGATCGCTCGGAGGTGCCGTCGGCGAGGACCTGCTCGTTGGCGAGGACGGTCTGGTCCACCGGGTCCCAGTTGACCCAGCTGTCCTTGCGGTAGGCGAGGCCCTTTTCGTACATCTTGAGGAACAGCCACTGGTTCCACTTGTAGTACTCGGGGTCGGAGGTGTGCAGCACGCGGTCCCAGTCGAAGGACGCGGCGTAGCGCTTCATCGAGCGCTTCTGCTGCTCGATGTTGTCGTAGGTCCAGGTGACCGGGTTCAGCCCGCGCTTGATCGCCGCGTTCTCGGCGGGCAGGCCGAAGCTGTCCCAGCCGATCGGGTGCAGCACGGTGAAGCCCTGCTGCCGCCAGTAGCGCGCGATCACATCGCCCAGCGCGTAGGCCTCGGCGTGGCCCATGTGCAGGTCGCCCGAGGGGTAGGGGAACATGTCGAGCACGTACTTGCGGGGGCGCTTGTCGCCCTCCGCATCGGTCGCGAACGGGCGAGTCTCCTCCCAGATCGGGAGCCACTTCTCCTGGAGCGCGCGGAAGTCGTAGCGCTCCTCGTCGTTCGCGCCGGTCTGCCGGGAGGTCTCTTCTGCCACAGGTGCTTCTCACTTCTGAAAAAAAGGGGGGAGAACGCGAGCGCGGGGGCGGCCGCGTTCGACCCTCAACCCTACTGGCCCGGCGAACACGGCAGACGAAGCGGGCGCCCGCTCACTCCTGGCCGACGCCCAGCACGGCCAGCAGCGCCCGCGCCTTGAGCCGGGTCTCCTCGACCTCCTCCGCGGCGACCGAGAGCGCCGTGATCCCGCCGCCGGTGCCCAGTCGTGCGCACTCGTCGTCGAGCACGAGCGTGCGGATCGTCATCGCGAGGTCGAGGGAGCCGTCGGAGCCGAGCCGCCCGAAGGTGCCGGAGTAGACGCCCCGCGGCCCCGCCTCCCACTCGCGCAGCAATTCGACGGCCCGCCGCTTGGGCGCGCCCGTCATCGAGCCCGCGGGGAACAGCGCGGCGATCAGCGCAGCGACTCCGACCCCGGGCGCGCGCTGCGCCGAGACCTCGCTGACCAGCTGGTGCACCTGCGGGTAGCTCTCGACCTCGAGAAGGCGGTCGACAGCGACCGACCCGGTGACCGCCACGCGCGCCAGGTCGCTGCGCACGAGGTCGACGATCATCACGTTCTCGGCACGCTCCTTGACGCTCCCGACGAGCTCCTCGCGCAGCGCCCGGTCCTCCGCGGCGTCCCTCCCCCGCCGGCGGGTGCCCTTGATCGGATGCGTCGCCACGCGACCCTCGGCGGTGCCGGTGAGGAAGCGCTCGGGCGAGGCGCTGACCAGCGAGCGCCCGCCGAACCGGATCAGCCCGCCGTGATGGCTCGGACTGGAGCGGCGCAGCCGCCGATAGCACTCGACCGGGTCGAAGCGCCCCGTCACCACGATCTCGTTCGTCAGGCACAGCTGGTAAGCGTCGCCAGCGCGGATCGCGTCCTGGCAGCGCTCGATCAGCGCGGTGTAGGCGCCGGGCGTGTGTCGCCAGCGCACCGCGCCCGCCGGCTCGGGCGCGGCCGGCCCCGGCACGGCCGCTGGACCAGTCGCGAGCGCCCTCACCGCTCGGGCCGTCTCCTCCACATCGGTCGTGCCGACCACGCGGAGGCGGTGGTGAGCGTGATCGAACTCGAGCACGGGATCCCCGCGCAGCAGCGCCAGCGCGGGCGGATCCCCGGCGGCGACCCGTGTGGGCGCCGGCGCCACGGAGGCGGCTCCTGCCTCGAAGGACAGCCAGCCGTAGCGGCCGAGCGCCGGCTCCCCCAGGGCCGGCTCCGCCTCGACCGCGGCGAGCGCCGCCGCCACGTCGCCGCCCGCCTCGACAACGAGAACGTCTTCGGGCGCGCAGGAGCCGAGGTACGAGCGTCCGGTCACGGCGGCCGGCCCCGAATCGAGCCAGAACGAGGCCTCGGCCGAGGCGAGGAGCGCCAGGTAGGCGCGTTCCGGATCCACCCACGGCAGCTCGATCGAGCGGACGTACCGATCCTCCGAGACCACTGGGCTAGCGTAGGCCGTCGTGGACGGCGAGCAGGTGCGGGAGTGGGACGGGCGCGGCCTCGGCCCCGCCGTGGAGGCGCCGACGACTGCGCTCGCCGCGGCCGATTCGTGGCTGGTCGACGAAGGCCGGGTGCGCGGGCTCGATCTGCACCGTGAGCGCTTCCTCGCCGCCGTCGCGGCCGCGGGCGGCCCTTCCGACGCCGACGCGTTCCTCGGCGCCGCCGTCGCCGCGCTGCCCCGCACCGGAGCCGTCTTCCCTCGCGTCGAGCTCGCGGGCGGAGTCCTGCGGCTGAGGCTGCGGCAGGCCCCGCCGCGCGGCAGTGCGGCAGTGCTGTGGACGAGCCCGGTCGATCCGCGGCGGACCCCCGAGCGCAAGGGGCCCGACATCGCCCGGCTGGCGCTGCTGCGCACACGGGCGCTGGCGGCGGGAGCGGACGAGGCGGTCCTGCTCGACGCGGACGGAGCGGTCGCGGACGGCGCGAGCAGCGCGATCCTCTGGTGGCTCGGCGACGCCCTCGTGGTCCCGCCCCCGCAGAGCCCGCGGGTGCGCAGTGTCACCGCGCGGACGCTCTCGGTGCTCGCCGGCGCCCTGGGGGTCGACGTGATCGAGGCGCCGGCCGAGCCGGACGCGCTCGAGGGGCGCGAGGTCTGGGTCGCGAACGCGCTGCACGGGCTCCGGCTGGTCACCGGCTGGGTCGAGGGCCCCGCGCTCGCCGCGGAGCCCGGTCGGCTCGAGGCCTGGCGACGCCGGCTCGACGCCCTGCGCCGGCCGCTGCCCCGAGTCTGACGCCACCGGCGGAGGACCTCAGCGCTCGGCTGTCCCCCTGACGGAGGGCGCGCTCGCCGGTCCCGCTGAAGCGTCGCGCGGGCAGGATTCGAGTACCGCTCTTCCCGGCCCGGGCCGGCCGCTCGAGAAAGCCCTGCGATGACGCCGTCCTCTCCCCTCCGCTCGGTCACCTCCGGACTCCTCGCGCTCGTCGCCGCAGGAGGGCTGCTGATCGGCGCGACTGCGGCCCTCGCGGACGAGAACCCGCAGGCGCCGCTCTCCTCCTCCCGGCAGGTGCCCGGCGAGTTCGCCGCGCGCAGCGACGGGGTGCAGCAGACCGCGCCCGCCGCGGGCACCTACTCGAACGCCCCCGTCGGCGGCGAGGACCTGGCGCCCGGGCAGAGGATCGTGTCGACGCGCGACGGCTACTCGTTCCGGATGCCGAGCGACGGCAACGCGATGACCGACGACTCCCAGGGCCGCGCCGTCTGAGCGACCGGCTGGGCGAGTCGCTCCTGACGCGCGCCGCATGATGGAGGAGTGAGCGATCCCGGCGACTTCCTCCGCGCAGCCCTCGAGTACGAGGGCGATGTCTGGCGCGCTCAGGGCGTGCGCGAGCGTCTGGGCGCCGGGCTCGACTCCACCGGCGCCTCGGTCGGTGCCGTGCGAGGCACCGCCCGGGACGCGCTGAGGAAGTTCCGCGGCCTCGGGCACGACGAGGTGACGGCGCTCTCGTCCGAGCTCTGGGTGGCGCCGGTCTTCGAGCTGCGGCTGGCCGCGGTGGTGCTGCTGCAGGCGCGGGTGAGCGAGCTGCGCGCCGGGGACCTCACCCGCCTCGAGGGCTTCGTGCGCGACTCGCGCGTGGATGAGCTGAGCGACCCTCTGGCGCTCGACGTCGTCTCTCCGCTGCTCGCGGCCCTCGAGGGCACAGCGCGGAGCCGGGCCGACGCGGTGCTCGACCGCTGGCTGTCGGAGGGAGGGCGGCTGGCCCGGGTCGCGAAGCTCGCTCGCACAGACCGCCCGCGGAGCCGGGGCTGAGCCCCGTTCAGCCCTCGCGGTGCGGCTCACCGCTGTCGACCTCGACCACCGTCCCCCCGCCGACGCGGAGACGCCGGTCGAAGGCGAGCCGCGGATCCACGCGGTGCGCGATCAGCACCACCGTTCGCCCCTCCGCGGCGCGCAGCAGATCGGCCAGCAGAGCATCCGCCACCGGCGCGTCGACCGAGGCTGTCGGCTCATCCAGCACCAGCACGTCGAAGTCGGCCAGCAGCGCCCGTGCCAGGGCGATCCGCTGGGCCTGGCCGCCCGAGACGAGCGAGCCCCGCTCGCCGACCCGCGCATCCAGCCCGCCGCGGGCGGCGACCCAGGAGGCGAGCCCCACCCGTTCCAGGACATCCTCGAGGACCGCCGCGTCCGCCTCCGGCCGGGCGAACAGCAGGTTCTGCCGGATCGTGTCGTCGAACAGGTAGGGCTGCTGCTCGGCCAACCCGACGACGCGGCGCACCGCGGCCTGGGGCAGGGTCCGCGCCTCCACCCCGCCGAGGAGGTAGGAGCCGGAGTGGTCGAGGAAGCGCACCAGAGCGTGCGCCAGCGTGGTCTTGCCCGACCCGCTGCCACCGGTGACGAGCACCCGCGCTCCGGCCGGCAGCTGGAGCGAGACGCCGCTGAGGGCGGGGGTCGCCGCTCCCGGCCAGCGCACGGCCACGTCGCGCAGCACGATGTCGCGCGCCGTGGGCAGGGCGGCCAGCGGATCCACGTCCGCGTCGGTCGCGAGCGCGGGCGACGCCGCCTCGCTGTCGAGATCGGCGAGCCGCTGCGCACTCGAGAGGGCGGTCCTGGCCGACTGCACCGCGAGCGGAGCGGCCGCCAGCACCTCGAACACGGCCAGAGGCACCAGCGCGATCACGCCGAGCCCCGGGCCGCCGAGGTCGCCGACCGCCGGCACGCCCAGCGCGAGCCCCGCCCCGACCGCGAGGCCCGAGCAGAGCGCGAGCGCAGCGGCCGCGGCACCCGCTGAGGCTGCCCGACGGCGGGCGGCGCGCGCGAGCGCCTCCTCCACCCGGGCGACATCGGCCATCGCCTCCCCGGCCGCGTCGAAGGCGATCAGCACGTCGAGCCTCGTGACCAGGAGGTTCAGCCGTTCCGCCAGCTCGCCGCGCAGGGGGGCGAGCTCACGGTCGGCGCGCGCCGAGAGCAGCCCACTGCCCACGGCACCGCCCACGAATGCGAGGACGACCAGCACCAGCAGCACCGCACCCATTGCCGGCAGGAGCAGCCAGACACCGGTCACCGAGAGCGCCGCGACGACGGCCGAGACCAGCAGCGGCTGCACGATCCGCAGCGGCACGTCCTGCTGCGCGTCCACGTCGGCCACCACCCGCGAGACCAGGTCACCGCGGCGCACGCGGCCGAGACCGTCGGGAGCGACGGGGACCAGACGCTCGTAGACGCCCGCCCGCAGCTCCCCGAGGGCGCGGAAGGCCGCGTCGTGCCCCGTCAGCCGCTCCACATAGCGGAAGAAGGCGCGCGCGAGAGCGAACCCGCGCACCCCGACGACGGCCATCGAGAGGAAGAGGATCGGCGGCTGCTCGGCCGCTCGCACGATCAACCAGGCCGAGCAGGCCAGCAGCGCCACGACGGAGGCGGCGGACAGCAGCCCGAAGGAGAGCCCCGGGAGAAAGCGGCGCGGGCCCGGCATCGCCGCGCGGAGGACCTCGGTGCGCTTCATCGGACGACCGCCTCGGCGGACAGGGCGAGCACGGAGTCGGCCGCCGCGATGGTCGCCGGCCGGTGGGTGGCGACCACGACGATCACGCCGCGGTCCGCGAGCATCCGGAGCCCGGTGAGCAGCGCGCGCTCCGACTCCTCGTCGAGCGCCGCCGTCGGCTCGTCCAGCGCGAGCACGCGGCAGTCGCGCTCCAGCAGCCGGTGCACCGCCCGGGCGACCGCCACACGAGCGCTCTGGCCGCCGGAGAGCCCGCTGCCCTCGACGTCGAGGCGTCGCTCGGGCTCCACGTCGGCACCCGCGATCCGGAGCGCTCGGCGCACCCGCTCGGCATCGGGCGCGCGCGTGCCCAGCTCGACGTTCGAGCCGACGGTGCCGGGCAGCAGGTCCGGTCGCTGACCCGCCCAGGCGAGACACTCGCGCAGAGCGGAGCCGGTCACCGGTTCCCCGCCGGACAGCAGAGAGCCCTCGAACGGCACGAAGCCCGCCAGCGCGGCCAGAAGCGTCGACTTCCCGGATCCGCTCGGCCCGGTCAGCGCCGTGATCGAACCGACGGACAGCACCGCGTCGAGCGGCGCGAGCAGCCGCCCTCGCCCGTCGTCGACCGCGAGGCCTCGCAGCTCGAGGTCGCCGCTCACCGCGTCCGCCGCCGCCTCTGCGGGGAGCGCCGCCGCGCGCTCGATCACCGCGAAGGCGCGGTCTGCCGCCTGCACGCCGTCCGCCGCCGCGTGGAACTCGGCTCCGACCTGGCGCACGGGAAGGAACACATCGGGTGCGAGCACGAGCACGAAGAGCCCCACTGCCAGGCCGAGCGAGCCGTCGACGAGCCGCAGCCCGATCGAGACGGCGACCAGCGCGACCGAGAGCGAGCCGGCCAGCTCGAGCACGAACCCGCTGACGAAGGTGATCCGCAGCACCTTCATCGTGTGCACGCGGTAGTCCTCGGTCAGCGCCCGGATCCGCGTCGCCTGCCGTTCCGCCCTGCCGAAGATCTTCAGCGTCGCCAGCCCGCCGACCGTGTCCACGAACCCGGAGGCGAGCGCCTGCAACCGCTCCCACTGCCGATTCTGCACCGCCTGCGTGGCCCAGCCGATCAGCACCATGAACACGGGGATCAGCGGCAGGGTCACCACCAGGAAGAGCGCGCTGAGCGGATCCGCGAGGAACACAACGAGGGTCAGCAGCGGAGTCGCCACCGCGGTCGCGATCAACTGCGGCAGGTAGCGCGCGAAGTAGCCGTCGAGCGCGTCGAGTCCGCCGCCGAGCAGCGCGACCGCGCCTCCCGAGCCGCCCTCCGGCCGCCCTGACGGCCCAAGCTCTGTCATCGCGGCGAGCACCGCACGGCGCAGCTGGGCCTTCGCGCCCACCCCGCCGCGCACGGCGTTCACCTCGGTCGCCCACGCGAGCCCGGCCCGCACCGCCACCACGGCGAGCAGTGCAGCCAGCAGCGGCGCCAGGTCCGAGGCGCTGCGCCCGTCGACGGCTCCCGCGACCAACTGCGCCACGAGCCACGCGAAGGCGACGATCGCCAGGGTGCGAGCGAGCGCGAGGGCTCCGCCGAGCAGCAGGAAGACACGGGCCGCGCGGGTGTAGCGGAGCAGGCGCGGATCGAGCGGCTTCACCTCAGTGCGCGTCGGCCGGGATGTGCGCCCGGCTGATGCGCTTGCGAAAGATCCAGTAGGTCCAGGCCTGATAGCCGACGATGAGCGGCACGAACACCAGGGCGGTCCAACTCATGACCGTCAGCGTATAGGGCGTGCTCGAGGCGTTCTCGATCGTCAGCCCGTAGGCGGGCACGTTCGAGGCGGGCATCACCGCCGGGAAGAGTGTGGTGAACAGCGCGAGCACGGCGAACGCGATGGTGGCGGCGAGCAGGGCGAACGCCCGTCCCTCTCGCCCGCGTATGTTCGCCAGCCAGCCGCCGACGAGGGTCACCGCGGCGGCGATCGAGAGGGCCCACGAGGCGGTGCTCCCCTGCTCGAGGTTCGTCCAGCCGAGGAACGCCACGGCCACCGCGATGGCCAGCAGACCGGCCCTGGTCGCCAGTCGGCGTGCCCGCTCGCGGATCTCGCCCTCTGTCTTCAGGGAGACGAACACCACGCCGTGCACGAAGAACAGCAGAAGGGTCGTCGCGCCGCCGAGCAGCGCGTACGGGTTCAGCAGATCGACGACCGTGCCGATGTAGTTGTGGTCGGCATCCATCGGAACGCCCCGCACGATGTTCGCGAACGCCACGCCCCAGAGGAAGGCCGGCACCGCGGACCCGACGACGATCATCGTGTCGAACCGGGTCTTCCACGCCGTCTCCGGCCGCTGGTGCCGGTACTCGAACGAGACGCCGCGCGCGATCAGCGCGAGCAGGATGAGCAGCAGGGGGAGGTAGAAGCCGCTGAACAGCGTTGCGTACCACTCCGGGAACGCCGCGAAGAGGGCGGCGCCGGCGACGATGACCCAGGTCTCGTTGAGGTCCCAGACCGGCCCGATCGTGTTGATCAGCACTCGGCGATCGGTGTCGTCGCGGCCGAGGAACGGCAGCGACATGCCGACCCCGAAGTCGAAGCCGTCGAGGACGAAGTAGCCGATGAAGAAGAAGGCGACGATCCAGAACCAGAGCGTGGCCAGATCGAAGGAGAAGACCGAGTCCATGGCAGCTGCCTCCTAGTAGACCGTGCCGACGAGCTGCGGACGACCGCTCTCCTCGTCGATCTCGGGAGCATCATCGGGGCCGGCCTGCGCGGCGCGCTTGATCAGGCGGAACTCGACCACGGCGAGCGTCCCGTAGATCGCGGTGAAAGCGACCAGCGAGATCAGGACCTCGAGCCCGCTCACTCCGGGCGAGACGCCGTCGGCGGTCTTGAGCAGCCCGAACACGAGCCACGGCTGGCGGCCCATCTCGGTGAAGACCCAGCCGACGATCATCGCCAGCAGCGGGAGCGGAGCCGCCCAGATCGCGATCTTCCACATCCACCGCTTCGGCTCGCGGCCCTTCCTGGTGAACCAGAGGCCGGCCGCGGCCACGCCGATCGCGAGGACTCCGAGCGCCATCATCCAGCGGAACGACCAGTAGGTGACCCAGATGATCGGCGTGTAGTCACCCGGACCGTAGACCTCGGTGTACTGGGCCTGGAGGTCGTTGATGCCCTCGACGGTGCCGGTAAAGGTGTGCGTCGAGAGGAACGAGAGTAGATACGGGATGCGGATCGAGAAGAGCTCGCTCGACCCGTCGGGTGTGCCCCAGGTGAAGACCGAGAAGGAGGCGTCGACCCCCGTCGAAGTCGTGTACAGCGCCTCCGCGGACGCCATCTTCATCGGCTGCGTGTCGACCATCGCGAGGCCGAGCGAATCGCCCGTCACAAGGGTCAGCCCGCCGCTGATCAGCATCATCCAGGCGCCGAACCTCAGTGCGGGTCGCATGGTCTCGAGGTGCTGGTTCCGCGAGAGGTGGTAGGCGGCGACGCTGATGATCACCGCGGCCGAGACCATGAAGCAGGCGAAGATCGTGTGCGGGAAGGCGGCCAGCGCGACTTTGTTCGTCAGCAGTGCCCAGATGTCGGTGAGCTCCGCGCGGCCTTTCGTCTCGTTGATCCGGAACCCGACCGGGTTCTGCATGAAGGCGTTCGCCGCGATGATGAAGTAGGCCGAGAGCGTCGTACCGAGCGTGGTCAGCCAGATGGTCGCGAGGTGCACCTTCTCGGGGAGCTTGTCCCAGCCGAAGATCCACAGGCCGATGAAGGTGGCCTCGAGGAAGAAGGCGAGCAGCCCTTCGAAGGCGAGCGGAGCGCCGAAGACGTCTCCGACGAAGCGCGAGTAGTCGCTCCAGTTCATCCCGAACTGGAACTCCTGGACGATGCCGGTCACCACTCCCATCGCGAAGTTGATCAGGAAGAGCTTGCCGAAGAACTTCGTCAGCTGGAGGTAGTGCACCTTCCCCGTGCGCACCCAGCAGGTCTGGAAGATGGCGACGGTGAGCGCCATGCCGATCGTGAGCGGAACGAAGAGGAAGTGGTAGATCGTCGTCAGACCGAACTGCCATCTCGACAGCAGAAGCGGGTCCAGGAGTTCGTTCACAGCACCGAGAGTAGGTCTCTGAGCCGCGCGCGATGACCGCCGATCGCAGCACTGGGGCGGATGTGCGGGCCTCGGCGACCCGCCGGAGTCCCCCTTGACGGGGTGTGTCCTCCGCCACCGGCGCGACTCTCTTCCGAGCGATCGCTCGACGTCGAGACAGACCCTCTCGACGTCGAGCGACTCGCCCCCGTCGTCGCGGCCGAGCGGCCCTCGCCTCCGTCGTCCCCTTGTCCACCGGCCTCTCGACGCCGAGCGATCCCGGTAGCCCCGCCGCACTGAGGGATCGTCTCACTGGTCCCCAGTCGATTCCCAGCCGCACATCCGTGGAACCTAGCGTGGGAATCCGTTCACGACGGCGCGGATCAGCGCGCGCCGAGGCGGGAGGTGGTGCCGGCGAACCAGCGCGGAGCGCGGAAGCCGTAGGCGAGCACGGGGAGGTCGCGGGTGAGGCGCCAGTAGCCCAGGGCGGCCGCGACGCCGACCGCGCAGACCACGAGCGGCACGGCAGGGGCGATTGCATCGAGCCAGCGCTGACCCTCGAAGAGCAGCAGAGCGCTCGTGGCGAGCGACACGAACAGCACGTGCACCACGTACACCGGCAGCGTGTTGCGGCCGATGAACGTGATCCAGCGGGCGCCGCGCCGATCCGAGAGGAACCGCGCGACGATCAGCCCGGCGAGCACCGCCAGCACACTGACCACGACCAGGCCCACCGTGAGCAGAGGGAAGCGCCCGCGAACAGCGAGTATGCCGCCGGCGAGCACGAGGAAGAGCACGCCGAAGCCGAGTCCGCTGACGATCCCGCGGCGCTCGACGAAGGCGATCACGGCCGACCGCAGGTGCAGGCCGAGGAGGAAGAACATCAGGTAGCGGGCCATGCCGTCCCAGGCGATGTTGCCCGTCCCCTCCGAGGTGGTGGAGCGGACCGCGTACCAGACCACGGCTATCGCGGTCGCGAGACCGATCTGCACCCGCCAATCGACCCGGCCTCTGGCCAGCTTGGCCAGCACGAAGAAGATCGTCAGCGCGTAGAGGAACCAGAGGCCATTGTGCGGCATCACGGGCTGGAGGAGGAGCGCCACCGGGTCGGACTCGTCCGTCCCGCCCGGATTGGGCACGACCAGGAAGAACACGAAGCGCACCACCGACCAGAGCAGGAACGTCCACACCAGCAGGCTCAGGCGCGACCGCCAGAGCTCGGGCCAGGTGCGGCTGAGCACCGATCCGGCGAAGAGGCCGGACGCGAGGAAGAACAGCGGCATCCGGAACGTGATGAGCAGCAGGTTGATGTCGTTCCACGCGTCCGGCGCGAGACCCGCTGTCGTGGTCCACTGCACCGAGTGGGCGAGGGCGACCAGGACGATCGCGATGCCCTTGGCGGTGTCCACCCAGGTGATGCGTGCGCGTGCCATGAAACCTCGTCCGTAGTCGTCCGTCATGAGTCGGCCGGCGACGACAGTGGCGGAGGCGATGGGCCAGTGTTGCACGCCTGTGCATCTCCTGTGAAGTCTCGAGTGAATGTTCGGGCGGCGGATGTACGACCCGCGCGTCCGCAGGGGCTGCCCGCGACCGCCCCGATGCCCGATGATCGACGGATGAGCCCAGAGACGACCACCGGCCGCCCTCGTGAGTCGCGCCGCCGCCCCCTCGTGGTGGGGCTGACCGCCGCTGCGGTGCTCCTCGCGGTCGTGGCGACCGCGCTCGCTCTCGGCTCCCGTGACACAGGACGAGACGCCGGCCCCTCCTCCCCCGCCCCTTCCTCCGTCGACATGGCCGAGCGGATCGCCGGACTCGAGAAGCGCTTCGCGGCCGGGTACCCGCAGGACAGCGTCGTCCTCACCGGCAGCTCGACGATCGGCCGCTGGACCACCTCGAAGGAAGACCTGCGCCCACTCGAGACGTACAACATCGGCATCGGCGGCACGACGGTCGCCGATCACCTCGCCTGGCTCGACCAGATGGTCGCCCCCTTCGACCCCCGCGCGGTGATCGCCTACGTGGGGGCCAATGACATCAGCGGAGAGGCCGACTCCCGCAGTGGCGCCGATACGGCCGAAGCGGTCGTCGAGTACCTCCAGCGGCTGGAGGAGGTCGCTCCGGACGCCGCGCTCTACTACATCGAGATCGCCGAGACCCCCGCCCGCGCCGCAGTCCGCGACGAGGTGCGTGCCGCGAACAGCGCGATCAGAGCGTGGGCCGAGACCGACGACCGCGTGACCTTCGTGCCCACCGCCGGTGCCCTGCTCACGCCCGAGGGCGCCGTCGACGGCTCCCTCTTCGTCGACGACGGCCTGCACTTCGACGACGCGGGCTATGCGCGCTTCTCGGAGGCGGTGCGCGCCGTGGTTCTGCCCGGCCTCGAGTAGCAGCCCGCGATCCGGCCGCCGCGCCACCCACCGGCCTCCCGGGCGCAGCCCTGCCCCCGCCCAGCCGCGCGCCCGTACGATCGAGCCATGCCGAGCATCCCGAGCCGTGCCGTCGGTGGCCGAACGTGCCCAGAGGTCAGCTCGTGAACGACGCGCTGACCGGCATCCTCGACGCCGTCGTCAGCGTCCCGCCCGTGTGGCGGACGCTGCTCGCCGGACTCGCCATCTTCTTCGAGACCACGATCCTGGCCGGGCTGATCGTTCCGGGCGACACCGTCGTGATCGTCAGTGCGACCGGCGTGACCAGCCCGCTGCAGTTCCTCGCCCTCGCGATCACCGTGGTGGTCGGCGCTCTCTGCGGCGAGTCCGTCGGCTTCGCACTCGGCCGCCTGTTCGGACCCCGGATCCGCGCATCGCGCCTCGGCCGCCGCCTCGGCGAGAAGAACTGGCTGCGGGCCGAGCGCTACCTCGCCCGGCGCGGCGGGATCGCCGTGTTCCTCTCGCGCTTCCTACCCGTGCTGCACTCACTGATCCCGCTGACCGTGGGGATGAGCGGCATGCGCTATCGGACCTTCATGGCCTGGACGATCCCGGCCTGCGTGCTCTGGTCGTGCGCCTACGTCGGAGTGGGCGCGGCCGCCGCGGGCAGCTATCGCGAGCTCTCCGACAGCCTGCACGGCGCCGGCTACGTGTTCGTCGCCGTGATCGTCGTGTTCGCCCTGCTCGTGCTGCTGGGCAAGAAGCTCCTCAGCAGAGCGGAGGCGCGTCACCTCGACGAGTGACGCGCCTCCACCCGGGAGCGGCGACGCTCAGCCGACGAGACCGGCCGAGCTGAGCCACTCGCCGGCGATGGCCGACGCGGACTTCTGCTCGTTGACGCTCTCGGAGTTGAGCGAGACCAGGTCCTCCGCCGTGAGCTTCGCGCTGACCGCGTTCAGCACCTCGGCAGCGTCGTCGGTGATCTTGCTCGACACGATCGGCACGACGTTGTCCGCGACGAACAGGCCGTCCGGGTCCTGGAGCGCGACCAGGTCGTTCTTCTGGATGTTCGGGTCGGCGGTGTAGATGTTCGCCAGCTGGATCTGATTGCTGGTGAGCGCGTCGACGGTGGTCGATCCGCCGCTGTCCTCAATCGCCTGGAAGGTCGTCGCGATGCCGTACTTCGACTGCAAAGCCTCGGGTCCGTAGGGGCGGGTCTGCAGCTCGGAGTTGCCACCCAGGACGATCGGATCGGTGACGTTCTTCAGCGACGCGATGTCGGTGAGCTTCCACTGATCGGCGAAGGCCTGGGTGACGGTGTACGAGTTCTGGTCGCTCGCGTCGGCCGCGTCGAGGGCGCGCAGGCCGTCGGGCAGGGCCTCACCCAGCGCGGTGTACACGTCGTCGGCGGTGGTGGCCGTCGCATCGGGCTGGAGCGCCTGGAGGAGGCTGCCGTCGTACTCCGGGAAGACGTCGATGGATCCGCTCTCGATCTCGGGCAGGTAGATCTCGCGCTGGCCGATGCGCAGCTGACGATCGACGGTGAAGCCGTCGTTCTCGAGTGCCTGGGCATAGATCTCGGCGAGGATCTCGTTCGAGTAGTAGTCCTGCGAGCCGACCACGATGGTCTCGGAGCCCGCAGTCGCACCCGATCCCTCATCGAGCGGATCGCTCGAGGAACACCCTGCCAGTGCCACCACGGCACCGACCGCGAGTGCGCTGAGCGCGACACGGCCCTTCGTGAAATGTGCTGTGAACATTGCTATTTCCCTTCTTCGATGGGGATTCCCATCACCGCGCGTCGTCGGGGCGACGAGGCGCGGGAACCTGTACGGCCGGCGGTGCCGGCCAGTCCGAGCACGACTCCGCGGGGCACGGCGAGCCGCTGGAGCACGGCGAACAGCACCTCGCTGAGCAGCGTCAGCACGATCACGAGGATCGAGCCCGCGAGCATCTGCGGGTAGTCGCCCGACTTCACTCCGCGGAAGATGTACTGGCCGAGCCCGCCCGCCCCGATGTAGTCGGCGAGGGTGGCCGTCGCGATGATCTGCAGCGTCGCCGAGCGGAGCCCGCCGATCAGGAGCGGCAGCCCGAGCGGGATCTCGACCCGCGCGAGGATCTGCCACTCCGTCATGCCCAGTGCGCGGGCGGCATCGACCGTGCGCCGGTCGACAGCCTCCAGACCGGAGTAGGCGCCGGCGAGCACCGACGGGATCGCGAGCACGACCAGGGCGATCACCGGAGCACCCAGCCCGAGGCCCAGGCTCATCGCGGCGAGCACGAGCACGCCGAGCGTGGGCAGCGCGCGCAGGCCGCCGGCCAGCGGGACGGCGAGGCCCTTGCCCCGCCCGGTGTGCCCGATGAGGTAGCCGATCGGGATAGCGATCGCCGCCGCGATCACCAGCACCAGGAGGCTGATGCCTACATGCTGAGCCACGCGGGTCGGGATCGCGTAGACCCCGGTCCAGTGCGCCGGATCGGCGATCCAGGCGAGCGCGTCGGCGAGGAGGTTCACGTCGTCACCGCCGTCTCGACAACGACCGGTCGCCGCGCACGGCGCACCCGGTCGACCGCGGTCCAGGGCATCAGGAGGCGCCCCAGCACGACCAGCAGCGCGTCCAGCACCAGCGCCAGCGCGATCGTGAGCACGATGCCGGTGACGATCTCACCGGTGATCCCGCGCTGGAACCCGTCGGTGAACAGCAGTCCGAGGCTCTGGATGCCCAGCACGGCGCCCACGGTGACGAGGCTGACGGTGCTGACCGTCACCACGCGCAAGCCCGAGAGCAGCACCGGTCCCGCCAGCGGGAACTCCACCCGCCAGAAGCGCGCCCACGCGGAGTAGCCCATCGCGGTCGCCGACTGACGCACGTCCTCCGAGACGGCTCCGAGTGCGTCCGAGGTCGTCCGCACCATCAGGGCCACCCCGTAGAGCGTGAGCCCGGTGATCACGTTGGCGGTCGAACGCAGCGGGATCCCCAGCAGCACCGGCAGCAGGATGAACATCGCGAGCGACGGGATGGCGTACAGCACCCCCATGCCGGTCAGGAGGGCGCCACGGCTCCAGCGGTAGCGGTTCGCGAACCAGCCGAACGGGAGGGAGACGAGGAAGCTGAGGACGATCGGCGGCACCGACAGGGCCAGGTGCGCCAGCAGGTTCGCGACGATCGCGTCCGTGTTGTTGACGACCCAGTTCACTCGGCGGGACCGTCCTGCGCTCGCAGCACCCCCGTCGGACGTCCATCGCCGTCGACGACGACGCGCACGCCGTCGTGCTCCTCGATCCGCAGCGAGCGCTTGCCGCGATCGGCGCCGACGAAGCCGGCGACGAACTCGCTCGCCGGTCGGGCGAGGATCTCGGCGGGCGTGCCCTTCTGCGCGATCCGGCCGCCCTTCTCGAGGATGACGACCTGATCGCCGAGCAGGAACGCCTCATCGATGTCGTGGGTCACGAAGACGACGGTCTTGTCGAGCTCGTCCTGGAGGCGGAGCGTCTCGCGCTGGAGGTCGGCGCGCACGAGCGGGTCCACGGCCCCGAACGGCTCGTCCATCAGCAGGATGTTGGGGTCGACGGCCAGGCCGCGCGCGACTCCGACGCGCTGCTGCTGGCCGCCCGAGAGCTGGCTCGGATATCGAGTGGCGAGCGAACGGTCGAGACCGACCGTGTCCATCAGCTCGAGGGCGCGGGCCCGGGCCGTCTTCTTGGCCACGCCGGTGAGGCGCGGCACGGTGGCGATATTGTCGACGACCCGCCGGTGCGGCAGGAGACCCGAGTTCTGCATCACGTAGCCGATCCGCCGGCGCAGGGCGACCGCGGGGAGCGACGAGATGTCCTCGCCGTCGATCTCGATCGTGCCCGACGTCGGCTCGATCATGCGGTTGATCATCCGCAGGATCGTCGTCTTGCCGCAACCCGACGACCCGACGAACACCGTGGTCTGCCGAGACGGGAGGACGAGCGAGAAGTCGTCGACGGCACGCGTGCCGTCCGGGTACTGCTTGCTGACTCCGCGGAATTCGATCACGACCGTGCTGCCCTCGCTCCTGCGCGCGCCCCGCTCCGGAGCCCGCTCCCGCCTCAGCGTCCGCGCCCTCCGGTGCGACTGCGTCGCTCCTGCGCCGGGCCGTGCCCGTCGGCACCGCCTCGACCCGTCGGGCGCCGATCGGAACCCGGTGGCCAGCAAAACACCAATTGGAGCCGCCTGCCAACCTGGACGGCGGAGTGTTGCGGGACGCCGCGGAAAGAGCTAAGCCGAGCGGACGCTAGCCCTCGTCGACGTCGCCGTAGTAGGCGGTCATGTAGTTGCGGAGCAGCGCGCGACTCTCGTCGATGAACCGCTGGTCGCCGTTCGGATCGATCAGGAAGGCGCGGGTGAGCAGCGCATCGGCGACCTCTATGGTCACCTCGAGCCGGAACGAGAGCTGGGCGCCGCCCGGCAGACCGTATTCGGAGGCGAGGATCTCGGCGAAGCGGCGGGCGAAGAAGCCGGCCTCGAAAGCCTCGCCCGCGACCTCGGGAGCGTGGATCGTGTCCACGAAGCGGATCGAGCGGAAGCCGGGCTCATGACGGTGCATCTCGCAGAAGGCGTCGATCGCGCAGTCGACCGCCCCCCACCAGTTGTTCGGCTGGGTGTCGCGGATCCCGGTGATGACCCTCCGCCGGAAGCGCTCGAGGGCCCGCTCGCGCAGGGCCTGGAGGACGGCGATGCGGTCGGGGAAGTAGCGGTAGACGGTGCCGATGGCGGCTCCCGCCCGCTCGGCCACCATCGCGGTGGTGAGGCGGTCGAAGCCGACCTCATCGACGACGGCGGCCGCCGCATCGAGGAGGGAAGCGAGCCTGGCGGCGCTGCGCACCTGTACGGGTTCGTTGCGAACCTGGGGCGATTCGCCGAAAGGGCGGTCGACGAGATTTCCAAGAGGCACGGCGGGCTCCTTCGATCGGGGTTCCTACAATCGTACGCACGCTGATCGACTATCGGCGTCATTTCATCGAAAGTCCCTCGTTTTCATCGCTCGGAATCGGCGGAGACCGAGCACAGCACCTCAGGAGTACCCATGTGCGGACGGTTCGTCCTCTCGCAGTCCGCCGCCGACCTGGTGGCCCTCTTCGACATCGACGAGCCGGGCGCCGACCTGCCGGAGCCCTCCTGGAACATCGCGCCGACCCAGCGGATCGCCGTGGTCGCCGAATCGATGAAGGGCGTGGAGGAGGGCAGCCCGCCGCGCCGCAGGCTGGCCGGCGCCCGCTGGGGGCTCGTGCCCCGCTCCGCCGCCGACCCCTCGGCCGGGGCGCCGCTGATCAACGCGCGGATCGAATCGGTCGCCGAGAAGCCGTCCTTCCGCGAGTCGTACAGCGCTCGACGGGCCATCGTCCCGGCCTCCGGATGGTACGAGTGGCGGATCGCCGCGGACGGCGCGAGATCGCCGGTGTACGTGTCGCCCGGTGAAGGGTCGCTCGTCCTCTTCGCCGGACTCTACGAGTGGTGGCGCTCCTCGCAGCCGGGCGCGCCCTGGCTCCTCTCGGCGACGATCCTGACGCGGCCCTCCTCCGGTGCGGTCGCCGACGTGCACGAGCGGATGCCTGTGCTGCTCCAGCCCGAGCTGATCGAGGACTGGCTCGATCCAGGCTCGACGGGCGACGGCGACCTGCTCCGAGCCGCGGCCGAGGGTGCCGCCGAGCTCGCCGAGGAGTTGGACGTGCGCACCGTCGGAGCCGCGGTCGGCTCCGTCTCGGCGAACGGGCCGCAGCTCATCCAGCCGGCCTGAGCCGAGAGGGCGCGAACCCGGCCGCGGCACTCGTGAGAGCGCGATCCGCGGGGGTGCGGGCATCTGACAGACTGGACGGATGCCGCTGACGCCCGAGAGCAAGCCCCTGAGCCCGGGCAAGGCCGAGGTCATGCACCGCGCCGCCCGCCTCGAGGACCGACTCCACGCCTTCCGGATGCGTCGCGTGCGGCGGAAGGGGCATGTCCCGCGGGTGATCCCCTACACCGGCTACGGCACGACCGAGCAGCTGCGGGTTCTCGCCCGCGTTCTCTACACGCCTCCGACGCCTCCGGGCGTCGAGGAGGTGCGCCCCGTCGAGGGCGTGCGCGGCTGGCGCAGCTTCACGAGCGTGTTCGTCAGCGGGGCGGTCGTCTCGGTCGAGGTCGACGGGCAGCAGCACCGGGTGACCGCCGATCGCGGCGGTGTGGTCGACGCCGATCTGCCGATCACGCTCTCCCCCGGCTGGCACACCATCACCTTCTCCACGGCCGGGTCGAAGCCCGTCGCGGCGCCGGTGTTCATCGTGCGGCCGGAGGCACGCCTCGGGATCGTCTCTGACGTCGACGACACCGTCATGGTGACGGCGCTCCCCCGCCCCTTCATCGCGGCCTGGAACACCTTCGTGCTCGACGAGCACGCACGGATGCCCACCCCCGGGATGGCGGTCTTCCTCGACCGCTTCGCCCGCCAGCACGAGGGCTCGCCCGTCATCTACCTCTCGACGGGAGCGTGGAACGTCGCACCGGCACTCACCCGCTTCCTCTCGCGGCACCTCTACCCGGCCGGCGCCCTCCTCCTGACGGACTGGGGGCCGACGCACGACCGCTGGTTCCGCAGCGGCAAGCAGCACAAGGAGGTCAACCTCCGCCGTCTGGCCGACGAGTTCCCCGATGTGCGCTGGCTGCTGGTCGGCGACGACGGCCAGCACGACGAGGAGATCTACGCCGACTTCGCGAACGAGCACCCGGACCGGGTGGCGGCCATCGCGATCCGGCAGCTCTCGACCGGTGAGGCCGTGCTGGCCGGCGGGCGCTCGAAGGCGCAGGACCGCTCAGAGACGAGCGGCACGCCGTGGGTCTACGCACCCGACGGCGCCGGCATCTCGGAGCAGCTGACGGAGCTCGGCGTCCTCTGAGGCCCGACGGTGGCTCCGCACCCCGAGCTCACCGTGCACCGAGCTCGCTGCAGGCCTCCTGCCCGAGACGGGGCCGTCCCCGGCACGACGGAGCCGTCCGCTCCCCGAGGGGAGGGACGGCTCCGGTCGACCGCTGCGGACTACGCCTGGTGGGCGGCCTGGAGGTCGAGGGTGATCGTGACCTTCTCGCCGATGAGCACGCCGCCGGTCTCGAGGGCCGCGTTGTAGGTGAGGCCGAAGTCGGTGCGGTCGATGGTGGCCTTGGCGGTGAGGCCGGCCTTGTAGTTGCCGTAGGGGTCGGTGCCGAAGCCGCCGAACTCCACCTCGAAGGTGACGGGCTTGGTGACCCCCTTGATGGTGAGGTCGCCGTCGACGAGGAAGTCGCTGCCGTGGGGGCGGACCGCGGTCGACACGAAGCGGATCTCGGGGTACTGGTCGGCCTCGAAGAAGTCGCCGGTGCGGAGGTGTCCGTCGCGGTTGGGCTCGTTGGTGTTGACGGAGGCGACCTCGGCGGTGGCCTCGACGGTGGAGTCGAGGGGGTTCTCGCCGGTGGTGAAGGTGGCGGTGAAGCGCTCGAACGTGCCCTTGACCTTGCTGATCATCAGGTGGCGGACGCTGAACGCGACCTCGCTGTGGGTGGGGTCGATGACCCAGGTGCCGGCCTTGTAGCCGGGGATGGTGATGGTGTCGGTCATGGTTTCTCCTCGAGAGTGATGGTCGTCGCGGGGAGAGCGTCCCCGTCGGATGTATGCAAGTGCATCGTCGCGGCCCAGTATTCCATGTAGCGACAACTATTTCACCCTCGAGTCCTCGAAGGTTCGGCACCGGCCGGTGAACATCGGGTACCGCACCCCCGGAAGTGGTACTGGATCAGCGGCCGCGGCGCGCCGAGTCGGCCGGGGCGGGATCGAGCCGCTCCGGATTGCGGATGCCGACGAGGGAGACGACCCCGCCGGCGACGAGCAGCACCGCCGTCGTCACCGCCGCCCGGGAGAAGCCCTCGGCATCGAGGGAGTCGCCGACGACCAGCGATGTGGCGGCGATGGCGACCAGACCGGCGATGCGCGAGACCGCGTTGTTGACGGCGGAGCCGACTCCGCTGTGCCCGTCCGTCACCGCGCCGAGGATCGTGGAGGTCAGCGGGGCGACCGTCACGGCCAACCCCAGCCCGAACAGCAGGATGCCCGGCAGGAGCTGCGTGACGTAGTCGGCCGACTCCCCCGCGAAGGAGAGGAGGAGGAAGCCTGCACCAGCCACCAGCGGTCCGACCCCCATGAACAGGCGGGGCCCGACCCGCGCCGAGAGCGAACCGGACACCTGCGAGAGCAGGAGCAGCAGGACGGTCGGCGGCAGGGTCGCCAGCCCCGCGAGCGTCGCCGAGTACCCGAGCGTCTGCTGGAGGAAGAGGCCCAGGGCGAAGAAGCCGAACGAGAGAGCGCCGTAGACGAAGGCGGTCGAGATGTTGCCAACGGTGAAGGTGCGGGAGGAGAAGAGCGACAGGGGCAGCATCGGATGCGGTGTGCGGCGCTCCCAGAGCACGAAGGCGACCAGCGCGGCGACTCCCCCGATCAGCGCGGCCAGCACGAGCGGATGCGCGAGGCCCAGCCGCTCCTGCTCGATGAGCGCGAACACCGGACCGCCGAGGCCGATCACGCCGAGGACCGCGCCCACGCCGTCGATCGGCACGCGGCTCCCCGAGTCGACGGGGCCGAGCCGGCGCAGCAGCACGAGCGTCACAACGATCGGCAGGACGTTCAGAGCGAAGACGTAGCGCCACGAGCCCGCATCGACGAGCAGACCGCCGATGACCGGACCCGCGATCGTCGCCGTCCCTGTCCAGGCGGTCCACGCGCCGATGGTGCGCCCCTGAGCGGCGCCGTGCACGGTCGCGATGATGAGCGCGAGGGAGCTGGGGACCAGGATCGCGCCCGCCGCGCCCTGGAGCATCCGCGCCACGATCAGCACCTCCGCCGTGGGCGCGAGGGCGCAGAACAGCGAGGTGACACCGAAGCCGACGAGGCCGATCGCCATGCTGCGTGCCCGCCCGATCCGATCGGCGAGCGAGCCCGCCACCAGGATGAGCGCGCCGAGCGTGATGAGGTAGCCGTCCACCACCCACTGCTGAACGGCGAGCCCGCCGCCGAGCTCCCGCGTGATCGCGGGCAGCGCCACGGTGACGACCGTGCCGTCGAGGAAGGCGACGAAGGAGGCGAGGACCGCCACGACGAGAACCGCCCTGCGGCGCGCCGCGGAGGAGTCGGCAGCGGCGGTCATGCGCGGACTCGGATCACCCGCTCACCGTACTCGGGAGGCACTCTGGCGCGGGCGGCACGCCGGACTCAGGCGCGTCGCCTACTCTCGTAGCCATGTCTGCGCAAGAAACCGCCCGCGGCGGCATGCTCGCCCGGGTCCTCGGGATCGTCGGAGCCAGTGTCGCCGGGGGTCTGCTGATCACCGTGGGAGTCACTCCCGCCCTCGCCGTCACCGGGCTCGCCGAGAACAACCCGATCGGCCTGTTCGAGACCGTGCCCGAGTACCTCGAGCTGGGCCAGCTCGCCCAGAAGACCGAGATCTACGCGAAGCGGACGGACGGCTCGAACGAGCTGCTCGCCTCCTTCTACGCGCAGAACCGCGAGGAGGTCGCCTTCGACCAGGTGAGCCAGTTCGCCAAGGACGCGGCGATCGCCACCGAGGACCCCCGCTTCTACGTCCACGGCGGAGTGGACCTGCAGGGCACGATCCGCGCGGTGCTCAGCAACCTGGTGGGCGACGACCTCCAGGGCGGCTCGTCGATCACCCAGCAGTACGTGAAGAACGTGCTGGTGCAGAAGGCGGAGTCGCTGAGCGAGACCGACGAGGCCGCCTCCCAGGCCGCCTACGAGGAGGCGACGGCCACCACTCCCGGGCGCAAGCTCAAGGAGATGAAGCTCGCCGTCGACCTCGAGAAGAAGTACAGCAAGGACCAGATCCTGCTGGGCTACCTCAACATCGCCGGATTCGGCGGACAGGTCTACGGCATCCAGGCCGCCGCCGAGTACTACTTCTCGACGAACGCCGCCGACCTCAGCCTCGCGCAGGCCGCCAGCCTGATCGCGACGGTCAACAATCCGAACAGCCTGCGCATCGACGACCCCGAGAACATTCCGGACAACAAGATCCGCCGCGACTACGTCCTCGGTCAGATGCTCCGCGAGGGCAAGATCTCGCAGGAGCAGCACGACGCGGCGACCGCCGAGGAGGTCGTGCCGGCCATCACGCAGACCCCGACCGGCTGCCAGACCGCGGGGAACGCCGCGTTCTTCTGCGACTACATCACCCGCGTGGTGCAGAACGATCCGGCTTTCGGCGACGACGCGGACACCCGCCTCGCCAACTTCCAGCGTGGTGGCTACAAGATCTACACGACCCTCGACCGCGACCTCCAGGACACGGCGGCCAACGCGACGAACAACGCGGTGCCGAAGGTCCCGACGAACGACACCAACATCGGCAGCTCGACGGTGTCGATGGAGGTGGGCACCGGCCGGATCCTGGCCATGGTGCAGAACAAGGACTACGACGCGGCCGGCTCCGTGAACGGCGAGAACTTCTCGGCGCTGAACTTCAACACCGACACGGCCTACGGAGGCTCGACCGGATTCCAGGTCGGCTCGACGTACAAGGTGTTCACGCTGGCGCAGTGGCTCGCGAGCGGGCGGACGCTTAACGAAACCGTGAACGGACGGGTACGCACCTTCGAGGGGTTCCCCGCGAAGTGCCTGCCCGGCGGCGAGGACGACAGGCCCTACAAGGTCGGCAACGACGACGACGAGGACGGCACCTTCAGTGTTCTCAACGGCACGATGAGGTCGATCAACACGGTCTACCTGGCCATGGCGCAGCAGTTGGACCTCTGCTCGATCCGCGACCAGGCCGCGGCCTTCGGGGTGAAGGCGGCCGACGGTGGCGACCTCGGCATCAAGCCCGCCTCGATCCTCGGCTCCGACTCCAACATCTCGCCCCTGTCCATGGTCACGGCCTTCGCCGGCTTCGCCAACAACGGCAGCGCATGCTCCGCGATCGCGATCGACTCGATCACCGACGCGACCGGTGCCGCCGTGCAGCCTCCGGTCTCGACCTGCAACCAGGCACTGAGCCCCGAGCTGACCGCAGTGGCGAACTACGCGCTCCAGCGGGTCGTCACCTCCGGCACGGCGGCGCAGTCCGACCCCGACGACGGGATCGAGCACATCGGCAAGACGGGTACGACGGACAACGCCGAGTCCACCTGGATGGACGGCGCGAGCTCGCGCGTCGCCACCGTGGTCTGGGTGGGCAACATCGACGGCCACACCTCGATGCGGGAGGTGCGGTTCCCGAACACGGAGCTCGACAGCCGTCCGTACGCCTCGAACATCCGGCACTACATCTGGAACTCGGTGATGACCCGGGCCGACCAGAAGTACGGAGGCGACGACTTCGCCGAGCCGAGCAGCGCGCTGCTGAACGGCCGCCAGATCGTGGTGCCGGACGTCTCCGGACGCTCGATCGACGATGCGACCGAGACGCTCGACGACCTCGGCTTCGACGTCGACGAGGGCGCCACTGTGGACTCGGCCGCTCCCGCCGGCACTGTGGCGGGCACCGACCCCGGAGCGGGCACCACCGTCGCCCGGTACTCGGACATCACGCTGCTGATCAGCAACGGCTCGCAGGCTCCCGCGCCGCAGGCTCCTGCTCCGGAGACGACCGGGACCGCCGAGCCCGGCACGGAGGACCCCGACTCGCCGCTGCCCGCAGAACCGGTCGCGACGCCTCCGGTCGGGGCCGCGGAGTGAGCTTCGACGCCGGATTCCTCGGCGTCGACGCCGCCGCGCCGCGGCCCTCTGCTGAGCGTGCTGTGCGGCTGCTGCCGTACACGCACTTCGAGGTCCTCCTCGATCCCGAGCGGCGCCTCGCGCTCTCGACCGCGGTGAACATCGACGGCGCCCGGCTGGTGGAGCTCGACCGCGGAGACGACTGGCACCTCGACGACCGCGTCCCCGCCTCCGAGCAGACCGGCTCCGAGGTCTACGCCCGCAACGACCTCGACCGCGGTCACCTCGTGCGCCGCCGCGACCCGGTCTGGGGTGAGGCCGCCGAGGCGCGCGCGGCCAACCGCGACAGCTTCTGCTACACGAACGCCGCTCCGCAGGCGAGCGGCTTCAACCAGTCGCAGGAGCTGTGGCTGGGCCTGGAGACACTGGTGCTCGAGTACGCGCAGACGTGGCGCACCCGGCTCAGCGTCTTCACCGGGCCGGTGCTCGCCGGCGACGATCCCGTCTACCGCGGTGTGGGCATCCCCCGACGCTTCTGGAAGATCGCGGCCTGGAGCCCCGACGGCGCCTCCCTCGCCACCAGCGCCTACCTGCTCGACCAGTCCGAGCTCATCGAGCCCGTCCGCGAGGGGCTCGTGCCGCTCGGCGGCTTCCGCACCTTCCAGCTGCCGGTCGCCGAGATCGGCACTCTCACCGGGCTCGACGTCTCGGCACTCGCCGAGGCCGATGTGTTCGGTGCTCCGGGGGCCCGGGCGGAGCCGTGGCGGGAGCTCGCGAGCGCCGACGACGTCGCGAGCGGCCTCCGCCCCCGCTAATCCCTCGACCGGGGCAGGATGGGGGCATGAGCTCCCCCGTCCTCGTCGAGATCGCGTCCGGCTCCGCTCGGCTGCGAGACCCGAGGGCTCCGCTCGTGCACGTCGACGAGGCCGGCTACCTCCGTGGCGACGGCGTCTTCGAGACCGTTGCGGTCCTCCGCGGACGACCGCGTGCGGTGACCGAGCACCTCGACCGCCTCGCGCAGTCGGCGCGCGCCGTCGGGCTTGCCGTCCCGGAGGCGGCGCTGTGGTCGCACGCGCTCGAGCTGGCCGTCTCGGAGCACGACCGCGTCGAGGATCTGACCGTGCGCTTCGTCGCCGCCTTCGGCCCGGGCGACCTGGCGCGCTGCACCGTCCGCGCGGCGCCCACTCCCGATGCGAGCCGGCTCCGCGAGCGCGGCGCTGCCGTGGTGGTGCTCGACCGCGGCTACGCGCGCGGCGCGCAGGAGGCGGCTCCGTGGCTCCTCGGCGGAGTGAAGACCACCTCGGGTGCCGTCACCCGGGCGGCGCTGCGGGAGGCGGCGGCGCGCGGCGCCGATGACGTGGTCTGGCGCACGAGCGACGGGCTGCTGCTCGAGGGGGCGACCTCGAGCCTGGTGCTGCTGACCGCGGGGGTGCTCGCGACGCCGGTCTCGAGCGGGGTACTCGCGGGGACGACGGTGGAGAGGATCCTGGCACTCGGTCGCGGGCTCGGGCTGGACGCGGCGCGACGGGAGCTGCCGGTCGCGGCCCTGGTGGCAGCCGATGCGGCCTGGCTCGTCTCGAGCACGCGGCGCGCGGTGCCGATCCGCTCGGTCGACACAGCGCCGCTGCGGCTCGACCACGCCCTGACCGCCGCGTTCGAGGCGGGCCTGCTCGCCGGCTGAGCGCCGAGGCCGCCCGGTCGTCGCCCCGTGCGGTGGATTCGGCGCGGTGCGGAACAGAGCGCGCGGCTCAGACCGCCGCTGCGAGGACGCGGGCGGTGTGCGGGCCGACCCCTGCCTCCTCGGCGTCGCGCAGATCGGCGACGGTGTCGACATCGAGCCGGAGGGTCGACGTGCTCGGCAGTTCGAGGACCGCGCAGCCGGCGGCGCGGTGCCGCTCCAGCGAGCCCGGACCGAACGACGGCGCGACGAGGGCCTCCGCGGCGAGCAGGAGCGCAGTCGTCCCGCTCCCCTCCCGATCCGCCACAGCGGCAGGCAGCGAGGAGGCGGCCGCGAGTGCGCGATCGAGATCGACCGTCCGCAGGGCGGGCAGGTCGCCGGTCAGCACGATCACCGGAGTCCCGGGTCGCCGGTGCAGGGCCTCAGCGGCGCCGCTCACCACGGCGGCGTCGAGACTGCCCGGGTCGGCGACGACGACCAGTCCGGGATGCTCCGCACGCGCGCGCTCGACGGCACCCGAGTCCGATGTCACGAGGAGCAGCACTTCGGCTCCTCCGGCCGCCGCGAGCGTGTCGAGCAGGAACGCCTCCGCGAGCTCGGCGCGGGAGTCGAGGTCGAGACGCGTCTTCGAGCCGCCGCGCCCCCTGAACACGACGACCGCGCTCCAGCCCGGCATCACGCGCGATCCTCCCGCGACGGGGCAGCGACTCCCGCCGCGTAGCCCGCGGCGAAGGCCTCGTCCGCGCCCAACCGGAACATGTCCTCCGGGCCGGTGCGCGTGAGAGCACGGGCCCCCGGCGCGTCGAGCCCGACCACCAGCCGGGCGAGCCCGCGCACGACGGCCACGGGCCGGCCGCTCGCCTTGCCCTTCACCAGATCGCCGAGGGCCGCGATCTCGTCGGCCACCGCGGGCAGCGTCACCGCGAGCGTGCGGCCGAGGGAGTCGACCGCACCGCGCAGATCGTCGACGACGAGCACTCCCGCGGCTCCGATCGCGGCATCGGTCTGGCCGACCCGCCAGGCGCGACCGAGGGTGTCGCTGATCAGCACTCCGATCCGTGCGCCGAGGCGCTCGCGGAGCCCGGCGCACAGCAGACGGGCCGACGCGTCCGGATCCAGCGGCAGCAGCAGCACGGTGCCGGCGGCGACGTTGCTGGAATCGACGCCGGCCGCCGCCTGAACGATGCCGAGGCGGTTCTCGACGATGCGCGTGACTCCGGAGGCATGCGCTCGCGTTGCGACGACGCGGACGGTCTCGGCGGTGATCGCCTCCTCGCGGTCGACCGCGGCGACGATCCGCCCTTCGGCCTTGGAGACGATCTTGCTGGTCACGACGAGGATGTCGCCGTCGCGCGGTCGATCCGCGGGCTCGGCGGAGGCGACGGCGGCGAGGAGCAGCTCGAGCAGGTCGTCGCCGGGGGTCACCTCCGGGATGCCGTCGAGGGCCCAGGCCTGCACGCGCGTTTCGGTCACCCGTCCATTCTCTCCGGTGCGGGCAGGGAGCCGGGCCTCGGCCCGAGACCTCCGGGGGAGGCGGTCGACCCGAGCGGTCAGGCCGAGCGGAGGTAGGCGGCGACGGCGGGTGGAACGTAGGGCGCGACATCCCCGCCCAGGGACGACACCTGGCGCACGAGCGAGCTCGACACGTGAGCGTGTGCGGGGTCGGGCAGGAGGAACACGGTCTCGACATGGGCGAGGTTGCGGTTGACGATCGCCATCGGCGTCTCGTAGGCGACGTCGACCTGGGAGCGGATGCCCTTCACCAGGATGCTCGCCCCCACATCGGTGCAGTAGTCGACGAGCAGCCCCATGCTCCAGGAGGCGACCACGATGCTCCCCTCGATGCCCGCCTCGACGATCGACTGCTCGATCAGGGCGACCCGCTGCGCGATCGGCAGCAGCGCCGTCTTGGCGGGGTTGTGCACGACCACCACGTGCAGCTCGTCGACCAGGCGCGCGGCCCGCTCGATCACGTCGAGATGCCCGAGGGTCACGGGGTCGAAGGAACCGGGGACGACGGCGATGCGGGCCATGCCGCCAGCGTAGCGGCCGCCTCCGACGCTCTAGCTCTTGGCCAGGAACTCGCGGTCGCGGTCCTGCACACGGCGCTCCAGGGCGGCGCGGAGGCGGTCGTGCGCGGCGAGGGCCGGATCCTCCTCGAGGAGGCGCTCGGCCAGGGCGCGCGCCTCGACGATGAGGTGCGAGTCCTGCACCACGCGGAGCAGGCGCAGCGAGGAACGGCCTCCCGACTGAGAGTCCCCCAGGACGTCGCCTTCGCGGCGCAGCTCCAGATCGACCTCGGCGAGCTCGAAGCCGTCGAGCGTCGCCGCGACGGCCTCGACCCGCTCGCGCGCGATCGTGCCCGCCTCCGCCGCTGTGACGAACAGGCAGACGCCGGCGACGCCGCCGCGTCCGATCCGCCCGCGGAGCTGGTGCAGCTGCGAGACTCCGAACCGCTCGGCGTCGAGCACCACCATCATCGACGCGTTCGGCACGTCGACGCCCACCTCGATGACCGTGGTCGACACGAGCACGTCGATCTCGCCGGCCGCGAAGGCCCGCATGACCGCGTCCTTCTCCTCCGTCGTCATCCTCCCGTGCAGGGCGGCCGAGCGCCGGGCTCCGAGCAGAGGATGCGCGCGGACGCCCTCGAGCGTCCCCGCGACCGTCGAGAGCGGGGCCGCCACGGGGGCGTCCTCCTCGGCCGCCTGCGCGCCCTCGGTCGGCTCGCCCGGCTCGATCGCCGGGCAGACCAGGTAGACCTGATGGCCGGCGCGGATCTCCTCCTCCGCCCGCTCCCACGCCCGCGCGATCCAGGCGGGGTGGTCGGCGAGAGGCACGACGTGGCTCGTGATGCCGGGGCGACCGGCGGGGAGCTCACGGATCGTCGAGGTGTCGAGGTCGCCGAAGACCGTCATCGCGACGGTGCGAGGGATGGGCGTGGCCGTGAGCACGAGCACGTGCGGAGGCTTCGCGCCCTTGCGGCGCAGCGCGTCGCGCTGATCGACGCCGAAGCGGTGCTGCTCGTCGATCACGACGAGGGCGAGGTCGTCGAACGAGACGGCGTCGCTCAGCAGCGCGTGCGTGCCGACGACGATCTTCGCCGTTCCCGTCACGATCCGCAGCAGCGCGGAGCGGCGCTCCGCCGCTCCCAGCCCGCCGGTCAGGAGCGTCGGCACCAGCTCGGTGGCGAGCTCGGGACCCAGCGTGCGCACGATGGAGCGCAGGTGCTGCCCGGCGAGCACCTCCGTCGGCGCGAGCAGGGCCGCCTGGCCGCCGCTCTCGGCGGCCGTCAGCATCGCCCGGAGCGCAACGAGTGTCTTGCCGGAGCCGACCTCGCCCTGCACCAGGCGGGTCATCGGGCTCTCGTTCGAGAGGTCGGCCTCGATCTCTCCGCCGACCGCCCGCTGGTCGCCGGTCAGCTCGAAGGGCAGACCGGAGTCGAAGCGCTCGAGCAGGCCGCCGGGCGAGGGCACCCGGGCCGTGGCGGGCGTGGACCGTGCCGACGCGCGCCGCTCGAGCAGGGCCAGCTGCAGGAGGAAGGCCTCGTGGAAGCGCAGCGTCTCGCGCGCCTGCGCCTCCTCGCCGTCGCGCTGTGGCCGGTGGATCAGCTCGAGCGCGTCGCCCAGCGGCAGCAGCGAGCGACCGGCGCGCACCGCCTCGGGCATCGGATCGGACACGTCGCGCAGGCCGTCGAGCAGCACGCCGATCGCGGCCTGGAGCTGCCAGCTCGAGATCGCGCTGGTCGCCGGGTAGATCGGGATGGGCCGCTCGGCCCAGTCCTTCGCGAGCTCGCCGCCGCCGGCCTCGGTCGCGGCGGCCTCCTCGTCGTCGAAGAGCCGGTAGTCGGGATGGGTGAGCTGCGGAGTGTCCCGGAACATCGACACGGTTCCCGCGAAGATGCCGCGCACACCGCGGTGCAGTTTGGCCGCGCGCCACGGCTGCCCGAAGAAGGTCAGCGAGAGCGTGCCGGAGCCGTCGGAGATGACGACCTCGAGCAGGGTTCCCCGGCGGTTGCGCATCGGGCGCTCGCGCACCTCGCGCACCTCCGCGACGATCGTGACGCTCTCGCCGACGGGGAGCCTCGAGAGGGCCGTCAGCTCGCCCCGCTTCGCATACCGGCGCGGGTAGTGCCCGAGCAGTTCGCCGACCGTGCGGTAGCCGAAGGCCTTCTCGACCACGCCCGCCGTGCGCGGCCCGATCAGCGGCGCGAGGGAGGCGTCGAGGGGGTCCGTGATCACCTAGCGATCATAGGTCGGACCTCGGACGCGCGAGCCGGGCTCCGGGGTCCAGCGCCGACCGCGGAGCCACAGTGGCGAGCAGCCGGCGCCCCGGCCCGACCGAGGCGCGGAGGGCGGCTACCACGACCACGACCTCCGCCCACGCCTGGGCATCGGCCGAGACCGGCGCGTACCGGCGCCGCTCGAGCTGCTCCCGCAGACCGCGGAGGCTCGCGCGCGCCGGGGCGTCGAGTCCGGCACCGATTCGCGCCTCCTGCGCGCGCGGCGACTCGCCCGTCTCCACGGGGATGCCGAGGTCGCGGGCGCTGGCCGTGAGCTCGGCCCAGGCCGCTTCGATCGAACCGCGCCGAGCAGCACTCCGGCGCAGGCGGAGCCTGACCACACGCAGAAGCCACGGCACGAGGAGCAGAAGGAGCAGGAGCAGCCACAGCGTCGCGGGCGAGGCGGTGGCGCTCCCCGTCGCGCCAACGGCGCCGGCCGTCGGAGTCGGTGAGGCAGCGGTCGGAGTCGGGGCGGCCTCGGGGGCGCTCGATGCGTCGGGAGCCGAGCCCGCCGCCGAGCCGGGGACGTTCGGCCCCGTCGACGCGGTCGCGCTCGGCAGCGTGTACGACGCGGGAGCTCCCCGGCTCGGCGTGGGCTCGAAGGGCAGCCAACCGACGCCCTCGAAATAGAGCTCGGGCCACGCGTGCAGATCGGAGGAGAGCACGCGGTAGGCGGTGAGTTCGCTGCCCGCGGAGGGCACCACCGAGCCAGGCTGGTAACCGATGGCCAGCCTCGACGGGATGCCCAGCTCGCGCGCCATCACCGCCATCGCCGAAGCGAAGTGCACGCAGTAGCCCTCGCGGGTCTCGAGGAACGCCGCGAGCACGCCGACACCGTCGCCGTCGTAGCCCTCCTCTGCGGGCGTCTGCTCCGAATAGCGGAAGGCGGACGAGCGGAAGTACGTCTGCAGCGCCCGGGCACGGTCGTACCCGGTGGTCGCCTCGGCGGTCACCTCGAGTGCCGTCGAGCGGACGACCTCGGGCACATCGTCCGGCAGCGCGAGGTAGCGGTCCTGGCCCTGCGGGGCGGGGGCGTCGAGCAGCTGCCGGGGATCGGGAGCGAGGCGCAGTGCCTCCACCTCGTAGTCGTCGCCGGCGCGGGTGGTCGCATCGCCGCGGATCGAGCCGTCCTGCACGTCCTGCAGCCATCCGTCGCCGACTCCGCTGAGCGAGGCGACGGGGTAGGGGACGGGGAGCCACTGGCTCCGCAGGGTCTCGATCGAGACCTCCACCTCCTCCGCGTCCCTCGGAACGCCCGCAGAGAGGCCCTCCGGCGCGATCGGCGTGTCGATGGCGGCCGTCTCCTCGGTCTCGCTCGGCGCCCAGTCGTCGCCGTCGAAGTCCGAGACCGTGAGCACCCGCAGGTAGACCGGCAGCTCGGAGTCGGTCGAGTAGCGCAGCACCGTCACCGGATTGGGCCTCCGCAGATCGTTGCCCAGGGCCACGACCGGGTCGATCGAGCCGTTGAACAGCGCGCCCGAGACCCCGGAGGCCGCGGTCGTGCGGGTGTAGCCGGTCGCCGAGCCCGCGAGCAGTCCTGCGCCGACCACGACGACCGTGACGGTCGCGAGCGAGGGCAGCGCCGTGGCGGCCCAGGCCCGCCTCCCGGCCCGTGCCGACGGTGCCGCGCTGACCGCGAGGACGCCGGCGTACGCGAGTGCGGTGACGATCAGGCTCGGCCACGAGACGTCGGACGGGTCGATGATCGCCGGGACCGCGAGCAGCGCAGCAGGGAAGAGTCCGGCGAGCGCGGGAAGGCGCACCGAGAACGCAAAGAGGTCGGCCGCCCAGGTCACCACCACGACGCCGCCGATCAGGAGGAACGAGATGCCCTCGTCGGCGACGGCCGGCAGGCCCTGCTGGGCGATCGAGGTGAAGCCGCCCTCGGCGAGCGCCCTCGCCTGCGCCACAGCCGCGGGGGTCGGCACGACGAACAGCAGTGCCTGCGTCGGCGCGAACATCGCCGTCAGCACTCCCCCAGCAGCCAGTGTGCCGAGGACCGGCGGGAGGACAGGATGCACCCGGAACGCCCGCGCGATGGCCGGGACGACGAGCACGACCGAGACGGCGACGGCGAGCTGCACCAGCCAGCCGACTCCGACGAGCAGGCGGCCTGTGCCTGCGGCGGCGGCCACGATCGCGAGACCCAGCATCGCACTGAGCAGGAGGGCTCCGGAGCGGGGATCGCGCTCGCTGCGCCGGCTCACGCGACGACCCGCAGGGCGAGTGCCTGGGCCCACGCCTCCTCGACGGAGGAGGTGACCGCCACAGCGACGGGGTACCAGCCGAGCGATGCCAGAGCCGACTCCTCCTCCGCCGTTCCGCCGACCACGAACGCGATCGCCGGCCGGGCGTGGGCGGCGAGCGAGGCGAGCGCGTCGAGATCGTCCTCGTGCAGGCGCGAGAGCACAGCGAAGACGGGTCGCGCTCCTCCTGTGTCGCGCATCTCGGCCGCGATCCGCGGCACTGCCTCCACCGACTCCTGCGAGGGCGCGAGCTCGGCGAGGCGCAGCAGGACGTCGTGCGCCACCTCGCGCTCGTCCTCGGAGTGCTCCTGCTCGTCGCTCGCGCCCGTCTCGACGAGGTGGGTCTCGAAGCCGCGCTCGAGCAGGTGCACGGCGAGCGAGGCGGTCATCGACACGGCCCACTCGAGCCGCTCCTCGTCGCGGCGCCCGACCATCCGCTCGGCACGCGTTTCGAGCAGGACCCAGGCGTGCGGATCGGTGCTCTGCTCGTCCTGGCGGACCTTGAGCTCGCCAGAGCGTGCGCTGGCGCGCCAGTGCACCCGCCGCATCGCGTCGCCCGGGCGATAGTCGCGCGGAATCACGTCGTCGGTTCCGGCTCCGGCCGTCGCGTGGGCGACCGGGCTCGACCCACCGGCACCGTGCGCGTCGAGCACGTCGCTCTGCAACGGCACGGCCCGGGGAGTGACGACGAACGGCTGAGCGGCGCCCACGACGCTCTCGCGCAGGGCCAGCCCGAGGCCATCGCCGCGGACGAGACGGAGCGGACCGATGCGGTGGATGCCACGACGGTCGGCCGGCAGGCGGTAGCGCGCGCTCACCCGGCCGTGGGCCGGCACCGCGGGGAGCGCGAAGGCTCCCTCGGCGACCGGACGGCCGACGACGGCTCCGCGCTCGACACGCTCGAGGCGGTCCTGGGCTCTGGCACCGCCACGCAGAGCTCGACCGCGGTTCTCGAGCAGCACGTCGACCTCGACGACGTCTCCTGCGGCCACGTTCTGCGGAGCGAAGCGCCGCTGCACCCGCACGGACGGGGTCGCCACGACGAGGGAGACGAGGGCGCCCAGCGGCAGCCCGAGCAGCACGAGACCGAGGAACAGCAGCTCTCTGAACTCTGCGACGGGCGCGATCACGACGGCCGCGACACCGAGGAGCACCAGCACCCAGCCGCGCAGGGTCAGAGCGAGGCCGGCGAGCGCGGGCAGTCCGCCGAGCCGAGCCGAGGGAGCCTCAGCGGCGCGGCGCTCAGTCGCCACGGCCGCTGAAGGGGATGGGAGTGGACGCGACGATCCGCTGGACGATCTCGGTCACCGAGTGCGACGCTCCGGCGCCCGCACGGCCGGGCAGGCGCGTGGCGGGCAGGAGGCGGTGCCCGAGGACCGGGACGGCGAGCGCGTCCACGTCGTCCGGGACGACGAAGTCGCGGTCGTTGATCGCCGCGAGGGCCTTGGCCGCAGCGATCAACTGGAGGGTCGCGCGCGGGCTGCCGCCCAGACGCAGCTCCGGATCGATCCGAGTGGCCTGCATGATCGCGACCACGTACTCCTGCACGGCCGGTGCGACGTACACGGAGCGCACGAACGCCATCATCCGCTCGAGCTCGACCAGGCCCACGACGGGGCGCAGCTCCTCGAGCGGGCTGGCCGCGTCGCGGGTGCGGATCATCTCGAGCTCGGCCCTCTCGTCGGGGTATCCGAGCGAGAGACGCGCCATGAAACGATCGCGCTGCGCCTCGGGGAGGCTGTAGGTGCCCTCCATCTCGACAGGGTTCTGCGTTGCGATCACGGCGAAGGGCTGCGGGAGGAGGTGGGTGACGCCGTCGACCGAGACCTGGCGCTCCTCCATGCACTCCAGCAGCGCCGACTGCGTCTTGGGCGAGGCGCGGTTGATCTCGTCGCCGATCAGGATGTTGGCGAACACCGGCCCCGGCTTGAACTCGAAGTCGCGGGTGGCCTGGTTGTAGACCGAGACGCCGGTCACGTCGGAGGGCAGCAGGTCGGGGGTGAACTGGATGCGCGCCACGCTGCCGCCCACGGACGCGGCCAGCGACTTCGCCAGCACCGTCTTCCCCGTGCCGGGGACGTCCTCCATCAGGAGGTGGCCACCGGCCAGGAACACCGTCACCGCCATCGAGACCTCGGCCGACTTGCCGTCGATCACGCGGGTGAGGTTGCCGAGGACGGCGCCGGAGTGGGCGGTGAACTCCTCGCGCGTGAGGGGTGTCCCGGGCACCGCTCGTCGGCCGACAGCGGAGCGGGTGTCTTCGAGCGACGTCATAGCTACGGATTCTCGCAGTCCCAGCCGGAAAAGGACCCAGGGTTCTCGAGTTCACGCGGCATCCCGTCAGGGGGGCCGACCCGCGGCTCGCTCAGCGGTCAGCCTATGCTCGGTCCGGTGACCAGGATCATCGCCGGTTTCGCCGGCTCGCTCACCCTCCGGGTTCCGCACGCGGGCACCCGTCCGACCAGCGACCGGGTCCGCGAGGCCGTCTTCTCAGCCCTCGAGGCGCGCGCTGCCCTCGAGGAGGCGACCGTCGTCGACCTGTACGCCGGGTCCGGCGCGCTCGGCCTCGAGTCGGCCAGTCGCGGGGCGAGCTCGGTGATCCTCGTCGAGCGTGATCCGAAGGCCGCCAGGACCGCGGGCGAGAACGTCCGCGCGATCCTCACTGCGGCGGCCAAGAACGGGGCGCCCGCTCCGCGGATCGAGGTGGTCACCGCCTCCGTGCGGTCCTTCCTCGGCTCCTCGCCCGCGCTGAACGCCGACGCGGTGTTCCTCGACCCGCCCTACGACCTCGGCGAGGACGAGCTGGCCGCCGATCTCGCCGGAGTCCTCCCGCTGCTGCGCGAGGACGCGGTCGTCGTGGTCGAGCGCAGCGCGCGCAGCCCGGAGCCGCGATGGCCGGCGGGCCTCGAGCGCGAGCGACGCAAGGACTACGGCGAGACCTCGATCTGGTGGGCGTCGCCCGCAGCGGCCGTCTCCGACTCCTGAGAGCGCCGACGGCCGGAACGTCCTCTCGGTCAGCGAGAGAAAACGCCTCGTCGGGCGGCCTCCCGCAGGCTCCGTCACGGCGTCAACCCGCCGAGCCGTCCCAGCCCCGGTAGGGGTCCCATCCACCGTCCTCCGTCAACGGCGCACCGCCCAGCCGCACGTCCGGCGCACCCTCGCGCACGACCCCGAGAGCCGTGAATCCGGCGGGCAGCGGGGCGCTGGGGGCGAAGCAGGCCAGCATCGCGTGGTCCTCTCCCCCGCCGAGGACCATCGCCCGCGCGAGAGCGAGATCGACGCCCTCGACCCCCAGCAGCTCGCGGGCATGCCGATCGACGGCCTCCGCATCCAGGTCGACGACGACGCCGCTCGCCCGGGCCAGTCGGCGGGAGTCGAGCACGACCCCGTCCGACACGTCCATCATCGCGGTGGCCAGGCCGCCCGCAGCGGTCCCCGCGAGGATCGGAGGCGTCGGCCGCAGCTGCGCGTCGAGCAGTGACGGGTGCCGCTCGCGGAGGCGCACGGCGAGGGCGGCCGACGGCTCACCCTCCTCCCGCGCCCGCTCGAACAGCAACCGCAACCCGAGCCCGGCCCGGCCGAGCGGCCCCGCCGTGGCCAGCACGTCGCCCGGGCGCGCACCGCTGCGCAGCACTGGCTCACGCCCGTCGAGCGAGCCGAACGCCGTGATCGAGAGCGTCAACGTCGCGGAGGCGGAGAGGTCGCCCCCGACGACCCCGCAGCCCGGCGCCATGGCGGCGCAGCCCGCGGCGAGACCGGAGGCGATCCCCTCCAGCACCTCGACACCGAGCGACTGCGGTGCGGCCAGCGCGACGACGAGGCCGGTCGGCCTGGCGCCCATCGCGGCGACGTCGGCGAGATTGGAGGCGGCTGCCTTCCAGCCGAGATCCGAGGGGCTCGACCAGGCGAGCCGGAAGTCGGGGCCGTGCACCATCATGTCGGTCGTGACGACGAAGCGGCCGTCCGGAGCACGCAGCACCGCACTGTCGTCGCCTGGACCGACCAGGGTCTCGACGCCGCCCGCTCCCCCGCCGTCGAGCCGCGCCAGGACACGCGTGAGCACCTCGCTCTCGCTCAGCTCGGCGAGGGTGGGACTCCGATCCGCTGCCATGGTTCACACGCTAGCGTTGACCGCGATGCTCCCCCGCCGCCTCCGCACCCCCCTCGTCGCCGCCTCCGCACTCCTTCTGCTCTCCGGCTGCGCAGCGACGGTCGCCCTCGAGCCCGCGGCCGACGCCACGAGCACAGGCTGCGCTGCGGTCTCGGCCAGGCTGCCCGACGTGGTGGCCGAACAGCCCGAGCGCGAGACGAACGCGCAGGGCACCGCCGCCTGGGGCACACCCGCGGCGGTGATCCTGCACTGCGGAGTCGAGGTGCCGGCGCCGACGACAGACCTGTGCGTCTCCGTCAGCGGAGTCGACTGGATCATCGACGAGACACGGAAGGACGAGGACATCTACACCTTGACCACCTACGGGCGTGATCCCGCCGTGCAGATCACCGTCGATCAGAGCCGCGCGTCCGGCTCATCCGCCGTGCTCGACCTCGCGAGCGCCGTCTCGTCCCTCCCGCAGACACGGAAGTGCACGAACGTGTCGGATTCCGACACTCTCGACCCTTCAGGGACTCCCTCCGGCTGACCCTCCTGCATCGTCACCCGTCGAGAGCTGCGACGACGACGGTCCGCGCATGCCCGTCGGTCGCCCCGAGCGAGCGGGCTCGCGCGACGTAGGCGGCCGCCGCCAGCTGGAGTTCGCGCTCCAGGGCGTCGACGCCCCCGGCGACCACGGTGCCCGCGCGACCGCGCGTCTCCACGACTCCCGCCGCTTCCAGCTCGCGGTAGGCACGGGCGACGGTCCCCGGAGCGAGTCCGAGCGTCCCGGCCAGCGAGCGCACCGTCGGCAGACGTGTGCCCACGGGCAGCTCCCCCGCAGCGATCCGAGCGGTGATCTGCTCGCGGATCTGCTCGAACGGCGCGGCGCCGCCGCTGACGATCCGCAGCGCGAGCGCCCCCGTCATCGAACGGCGACCGGGACGCGCTCGAGAGCGAGATCGATCAGCTCGCCGATCAGGTCGGGGTAACCGACGCCGCTCGCGGCCCACATCCGCGGGAACATCGAGATCGGTGTGAAACCGGGCATGGTGTTGATCTCGTTGACGACGAAGCCGCCGGCCGTCAGGAAGAAGTCGACGCGCGCGAGTCCCTCGGCGCCGATGGCGTCGAACGCGCGCACGGCGAGCGCGCGCATCTCGGCGAGCTCGTCGTCGGCGAGGTCGGCGGGGCAGACGAGCTCGATCCCTGCGGCGCCGAGGTACTTGGCCTCGAAGTCGTAGAAGCCGCGGCCCGACACGACGACCTCGCCCGCGACGGAGGCGCGCGCCGGGCCGCCGCCGCGTCCGCCGAGCACCCCGATCTCGACCTCGCGGCCGACGATCCCCGATTCGATGAGCACGCGCGAGTCGTGCGCGAACGCCTCCTCCAGCGCGGCCTCGAGCTGCGCGCGCTCGTCGATGCGGCTGACGCCCACGCTCGACCCGGCTCGGGCGGGCTTCACGAACGCCGGGAGCCCGAGCTCGTCGAGCGCGGCGGAGGCGTCGCCCGGGTCGGCGCGCCATTCGGCCTCGGTGACCGTGTACCAGGGAGCGACCGCGAGGCCGGCAGCCTGCAGCACGGTCTTGGTGAAGTGCTTGTCCATCCCGAGCGCCGAGGCGAGGACCCCGGAGCCGACGTAGGGCAGACCGACGAGCTCGAGCATCCCCTGCACCGTGCCGTCCTCGCCCCACGGTCCGTGCAGGATAGGCAGCACGACGTCCACCTCGCCGAGCGAGCGCGTCGAGCCGCCGGACGCCGTCACTGTCAGCTCGCGCGAGAGCGCCGACTCCGGCCAGTGCACCCGGGTGCCGTTGTCGTCGATGCGGGGAAGCGCCGCCGCATCGAGAGCGAACTTCTCCGGGCGGTCCTCCTCGAGCACGAACGCGCCGTCGGGGGTGATCCCGATGGGGATCACCTCGAAGCGGTCACGGTCGATCGCGCGCAGTACCCCCGCCGCGGTTGCGCAGCTGATCGAGTGCTCGCTGGAGCGCCCCCCGAACAGAACGGCCACTGCGAGCTTGCTGGTCATCGAGGTTCCTCTCACCCTGTGGCTCGTCCGAATCCGTGGTCAGGTGCGGCGCGATGTCCTTCGGATCGAGCGTACCGGCGAGCACCTGCGACACCTGCTCGACGATGGGCATGTCGACGCTCCGGGCGCGTGCCAGCTCGAGGACGGGCGCGACCGAGGCGAGCCCCTCGGCCGTCTGCTGCATCGACGCGACCACGTCGCTGAAGCTGTAGCCCTGGCCGAGCAGGCGCCCCGCCGTGTTGTTGCGCGAGAGCGAGGAGCTGGACGTGGCGATCAGGTCGCCGAGCCCGGCGAGCCCGGCCATCGTCTCGGGCCGTCCGCCGTACGCGACCGCGAAGTCGGTCATCTCGGCGAGGCCTCGCGTGATGATCGAGGCCTTCGTGTTCTCGCCGTAGCCCACGCCGTCGACGATGCCGATCGCGACCGCGATCAGGTTCTTCAGCACTCCGCCGAACTCGGTGCCGATCACATCGGTGTTCACGTACGAGCGGAAGTAGCGGTTGGTGGCGGCGAGGGCCACCTCCTGCGCCGTGACGAGGCTCTCGGAGGCGATGACCGCCGCGGTCGGCTGCTCCTTCGCGATCTCGAGGGCGAGGTTGGGTCCGGAGGCGACGGCGATGCGATCGGGCGAGATCGGCAGCATCTGCGCGATCACCTCGCTCATCCGCTGCCCGGTGCCCTTCTCGACGCCCTTCATCAGGCTCACCAGCACGGTCCGCTCGGTGAGGAATGGCGTGATCGCCTCGAGGTTGCCGCGGAGCGACTGCGACGGGATCGACAGGTAGACGTGGTCCGCGCCCTCGAGCGCCTCCTCGATGCGGGGGGTCGCTCGGATGCTGCGCGGCAGGTTGATGCCGGGGAGGTAGTCGCTGTTGCGCTTGGCCTCGGTGATCTCGCGCGCGAGCTCGGCCCGGCGGGCCCACATCACCACCTCGGAGCCGCCGTCGGCGAGGATCTTGGCGAACGTCGTCCCCCAGCTCCCCGCTCCTAGGACGGCGACGCGGCGAGGGACCGGGATCGGCGTCCTCTGGCTTCTACTGCTCAAAGCGTCCCGTGCCCTTCTGGTCGTGGTCGGCCGGATTCCAGCGCTTCTCGGGCGCTCTCTCGCCACGCAATTCCTCGAGTAGACCGGTGATGGCCGCCATCACGACCGCAGAGGCCTCGTTGAGGGTCGCGGAGTCGAGGCTGCGCCCGCGGAAGGCGGAGAGATCGACGGGGTCGCCGACCAGTACGTCGACGCGCTTGCGGCGGAACAGCGTGATCCGCTTGGAGTAGCGCCCCATGAGCTGCTGCGTGCCCCAGTGCGCCACAGGGACGACCGGGAGTCCGTACTGCAGCGCCATCCGGACGGCACCGGTCTTGCCGCGCATGGGCCACAGCTCGGGATCACGGGTGAGGGTGCCTTCGGGGTAGATGATGACCGAGCCGCCCTGGTCGACCAGCTCCTTCGCCGATTTCAGCGGCTCGCTGCCGCGGACGGAGCCGGAGCGCTCGACGGGGATCTGGCCGGATCCGCGCAGGATCGCTCCCAGGACGGGGACCCGGAACAGCGAGGCTTTGGCGAGGAACCGCGGCGCCCGGCCAGAGCGCCAGAGCGTCCAGCCGGTGATGATCGGATCGATCTCGCTGTAGTGGTTGGGCGCGAACACGAACGCGCCGGTGCTCGGCACCTTGTGACCGTCGCGGATGCGGAGGTCGACCGAGGCGGTCATCACGGGGATCACCACCGCCGCGAGGAACCAGAAGATGGACGGACGGCTTCGTTCAGACACCCGCCCATCCTCGCACCCCCGGTCGCGTCGCCCGTCCCCCACGCCCGGGGCCGGCGAGGGACCCCTCGCTCAGGCGTCGAGCGAGAAGTCAGCGCCGAGCAGCTCCAGCTTCGTGAGGAAGTCCTCGTAGCCGCGGCTGATGATGCCGACGTTGGAGACCGTGGACGTGCCCTCCGCGGAGAGCGCCGCGATCAGGTGCGAGAAGCCGCCGCGGAGGTCGGGCACGACGATGTCGGCCCCGTGCAGCTTCGACGGCCCTGAGATGACGGCCGAGTGCATGAAGTTGCGCTGACCGAAGCGGCAGGCCTGCCCGCCGAGGCACTCGCGGTGGATCTGGATGGTGGCGCCCATCTCGACGAGCGCATCGACGAATCCGAAGCGCTGCTCGTACACGGTCTCGTGCACGATCGAGACGCCCTTCGCGCGGGTGAGGGCGACGACGAGCGGCTGCTGCCAGTCGGTCATGAAGCCGGGGTGGACGTCGGTCTCGATGATGACCGGCTTGAGTTCGCCGCCGGGGTGGTAGAAGCGGATGCCGTCCTCGGCGATCTCGAACGCACCGCCGACCTTGCGGAAGACGTTGAGGAACGTCGTCATCTCCTGCTGGCGGGCGCCGCCCACGAAGATGTCGCCGTCGGTGGCCAGCGCCGCTGCGGCCCAGGAAGCGGCCTCGTTGCGGTCGAAGAGAGCGCGGTGGGTGTAGCCGGTGAGACGATCCACTCCCTCGATCCGGATGACCCGGTCGGTGTCGACCGAGATGATGGCGCCCATCTTCTGCAGGATGTTGATGAGATCCATGATCTCGGGCTCGATCGCCGCTCCCGAGAGCTCGGTGATGCCGGAGGCGCGGACCGCGGTGAGCAGGACCTGCTCGGTCGCTCCGACGCTCGGGTACGGCAGCGACACCTTGGCTCCGTGCAGCCCCTCGGGGGCCGACATCCGGATGCCGGAGGGGAGCTTCTCGACGACGGCGCCGAAGTTGCGCAGGACCTCGAGGTGGTAGTCGATCGGACGGTCACCGATCCGGCAGCCGCCGAGATCCGGGATGAACGCCTCACCCAGGCGGTGCAGCAGAGGGCCGCAGAACAGGATCGGGATGCGGCTCGAGCCGGCGTGCGCGTCGATGTCCGCGAAGTGCGCCGACTCCACGTTGGAGGGGTCGAGGATCAGCTCGCCCACCTCGGCGCCCTGCTTCACCTTGACGCCGTGGACCTCGAGGAGCCCCTTCACGACGCGGACGTCGCTAATGTCGGGGACATCGCGCAGGGTGGAGGCGCCCTCACCCAGGAGCGCCGCGACCATCGCCTTGGTGACGAGGTTCTTCGCCCCCTTGAGCTCGATCCGACCCTTCAGCGGACGGCCGCCGTTGATCGTGATCCGCTCGGTGGTCATCCCCATGCGGGCTCCTGCCGCCTTGGCGTCCTGAAGAAGTGTGTTCACGCTATGTCACCGGCAATGTCTTGGGCCGCCAGCTCTCGCGACGGGTCTCGAATTCGGATATGCGCGCTTCATCGCGCAGTGTCAGGCCGATGTCGTCCAGGCCTTCGATCAGGCGCCATCGAGTGTAGTCGTCGATCTCGAAGGGGAAGGTCTCGCCACCGGCTGTGACCGTACGCGCAACCAGATCCACCGTCGGTTCTATTCCCGGGGTGCGCTCGATGATCTCCCACAGGCGCTCCACGTCGGCCTCTGCGACAACGGCGGCGAGCAGACCCTGCTTCCCGGCGTTGCCGCGGAAGATGTCGCCGAAGCGCGGCGAGATCACGACGCGGAACCCGAAGTCGCGCAGTGCCCAGACCGCGTGCTCGCGGCTTGAGCCGATGCCGAAGTCCGCGCCGGCCACGAGGATCCCCGCACCGCGATAGCGCTCCTGGTTGAGGACGAAGTCCTCCTCCTGGCGCCAGCCGTGGAAGAGGGCGTCCTCGAAGCCGGTCTTCGTGATGCGGCGGAGGTAGACGCCGGGGAGGATCTGGTCGGTGTCGACGTTGCTGCGCTTCAGCGGTGCCGCGAGCGCGGTGACGGTCTCGAACTTCTGCACGGTCAGACCCCCACCGGTTCGCGGGAGGGCTCCAGATCGGAGGGGCTGGAGAGGGTGCCGCGCACGGCCGTCGCCGCGGCGACCAGCGGCGAGACGAGGTGGGTCTTCGCGCCCTTGCCCTGCCTGCCCTCGAAGTTGCGGTTCGACGTCGACGCGACGCGCTCGCCCTCGACGAGCTGGTCGGTGTTCATCCCCAGGCACATCGAGCAGCCGGCGAAGCGCCACTCCGCGCCGAACGCGGTGACGATCCTGTCGAGACCCTCTGCCTCGGCCTCGAGCCGCACGCGCGCAGATCCGGGGACGACCATCACGCGGACACCGGGTGCCTTGGTGCGCCCCTCGATGATCGCCGCGAAGGCCCGTAGATCCTCGATCCGGGAGTTGGTGCACGAACCCATGAAGACCACGTCGACCGGGATCTCCTTCATCGGCGTGCCCGGCGAGAGGTCCATGTACTCCAGGGCTCGGAGCGCGCTCGCGCGCTCGTTGGGGTCGAGCAGCGAGCCGGGATCCGGGACGGCCTGCGAGAGCGAGACGCCCTGGCCGGGGTTGGTCCCCCACGTGACGAAGGGCTCGAGATCGTCGGCGTCGATGACGACCTCGGCGTCGAAGACGGCGCCCTCATCGGTCGGCAGCGTCCGCCAGTACTGGAGGGCCGCGTCCCAGTCGTCGCCGGCCGGAGCGTGCGGACGGCCCTTGAGGTAGGAGAAGGTGGTCTCGTCGGGAGCGACCATGCCGGCGCGGGCACCGGCCTCGATGGACATGTTGCAGATCGTCATCCGACCCTCCATTGAGAGCGCGCGGATCGCCGAGCCGCGGTACTCGAGGATGTAGCCCTGCCCGCCCCCGGTGCCGATCCGGGCGATGACGGCGAGGATGATGTCCTTCGCCGTGACGCCCTCCTTCAGCGTTCCCTCGACCGTGATCGCCATCGTCTTGAAGGGCTTCAACGGGAGGGTCTGCGTCGCCATCACGTGCTCGACCTCGCTGGTGCCGATGCCGAAGGCGATCGCGCCGAACGCTCCGTGCGTCGAGGTGTGCGAGTCGCCGCAGACCACCGTGACTCCGGGCATCGTCAGGCCCAGCTGCGGTCCGACGACGTGGACGATGCCCTGCTCGACGTCGCCGAGCGAGTGCAGGCGCACACCGAATTCGGCGGCGTTGCGGCGCAGGGCCTCGATCTGCGTGCGACTGATGGGGTCCTGGATCGGGCGGCCGATCTCGAGCGTCGGGGTGTTGTGGTCCTCCGTGGCGATCGTGAGATCGGGGCGGCGGAGCGGACGACCCGCGGCGCGCAGCCCGTCGAACGGCTGGGGGCTCGTCACCTCGTGCAGGAGGTGCAGGTCGATGTAGATCAGATCGGGTGCCCCACCCTCGCCCTTGACCACGACATGGTCGTCCCAGACCTTCTCGGCCAGAGTGCGAGGTCGCTGCGCGGGGGCGCCGGAGCCCGGATCGGTCTCGGCGGCGCCGTTCGAGCTGTCGGTCATGACGGTTCCTTCTCCTCCTCGGGAGTCGCTGCTCGGCCAGGCGAGGCACCGCGACGAGAGAGGCCGGTCAGATCGAGGTCTCGTCGCGGCACGGAAGGAGGTTCAGCCCGCTCAGCATGGACCGAGAATAGCACCGCGTCACCGCCCGACCACGGGCGGGGCGGCGCGGAGTCGCCCGCGTCAGGCGCGCGGCTCGAGGACCGCGTCGGCGATGACGACACTCACGTTGTCGCGTCCTCCCGCGTCGACCGCGGCGCGCACGAGCACAGATGCCAGATCGGCCGCCTCGACCTCTCCGGCGTCGCGGCGCGCGAAGAACCCGGCGATCCGCTCGTCCGAGAGCTCCTTGGTGAGACCGTCGGAGCAGAGCAGGTAGCTGGCGCGCGGAACGACGGGCAGCGTCCACACGTCGGTCTCGACCTCGTCGTCGGCGCCGAGGGCACGGGTCACGATGTTGCGGTCGGGATGCGACTCCGCGGACTCCCTGCTGAGGAGTCCCGCCGAGACCAGCTCCTGGACGGCGGAGTGGTCGACGGTGAGCTGCTCCAGCCCAGCCCCGTCCCAGCGGTAGACTCGGGAGTCGCCCACGTTGAACAGTGCCCAGCGCACCGGTCCGCGCGGATCGGGGCGGACCAGCGTCAACCCGGTGAGGGTGGTTCCGCAGAGCGCGCCGCCGACATCGAGTCCACGGACCGCCGAGTTCGCGGATTCGACGAGCTCGAACACGGCGTCGACCGGGCCGATGCCTGCGGAGCGGTGGGCGCGCAGAGCGTCGACGGCGGCGGCGCTGGCCAGGTCGCCCCGGGCGTGCCCACCCATGCCGTCGGCGACGGCGAGGAGGACGTCCTCCGCGAGCAGGGCGTCCTCGTTGACGCGGCGGACGGATCCGACATCGGTGCTGCTGCTCACGGAGAGGCGCAGCACACCCTGGGGCAGATCGAGGACGGTCGTACTCATCGGCGGCTCACTTCTCCTCGGAGGCGGCCCGCGCGTCGTCGGAGACGACCTCCGGGTGCCCGTCGTGCAGCTCGATGTGCCGGTGCTCGCGCCGCATCTTCGCGAGGCTCGCCAGGGTCGCGACAGTCATGCTGAGGACGATGACGACCAGCGAGGTGATCGTGTCGATGTCCCAGACCGGGACCGGCTCACCGCCGTTGAGGAACGGCAGGTCGTTCTCATGCAGGGCGTGCAGCACGAGCTTCACCCCGATGAACGCGAGGATGAACGCGATGCCGTACTTGAGGTACTCCAGCTTGTCGATCAGACCGCCGAGGAGGAAGTAGAGCTGGCGCAGCCCCATCAGGGCGAAGATGTTCGCGGTGAAGACGATGAACGGGCTCTCGGTGATGCCGAAGATGGCCGGGATCGAGTCGAGCGCGAAGAGCAGGTCGGTGGAGCCGATGGCCAGGAACACGATGAGCATCGGCGTGAAGTAGCGGGTGCCGTCGATCGTCGTGCGGATCTTCGAGCCGTCGAACGAGTCCGCGATCCTGACTCGGCGGCGCAGGAGGCGGATCAGCAGGTTGTCGGTGCCGCCGTCCTCGTCCTCCTTGCCGAACGCCTGGTTCCAGGCCGTGTAGACCAGGAACGCGCCGAAGAGGTAGAAGATCCAGCTGAAGCTCTCGATGAGCTGAGCACCTAGCAGGATGAACACACCGCGGAAGATCAGCGCGATGATGATGCCCACCATCAGCACCTCCTGCTGCAGCTTCGCCGGCACCGCGAAGCGGCCCATGATGATGACGAACACGAACAGGTTGTCGACCGAGAGGCTGTACTCGGTCAGCCAGCCCGCGACGAACTGGCCCGCGAGCTCCCCGCCGCCCAGGATCAGCATCAGCAGGGCGAACACCAGTGCCAGCGCGACGTAGAAGCCGACCCAGAGGCCCGACTCCTTCAGACTCGGCACGTGCGGGCGCTTGTAGACCAGGAGCAGGTCGGCGGCGAGGACCAGGCTCAGCACGACGAACGAGCCGATCACGAACCAGACGGGCAGATCGAGCATGGGAGCCTTTCGAGGATGCGGGAGGGAGCCGGCGGACCGTTCCGGGGATCGGCTCTCGAGTCACGGCAGGCACCCGGGCCGGCTCGCGACTCCCGGCGCCGATGCACCGGCGGGACCGCGCGGTACCTCCGTGCGCGGATGCGATCCTATCGCCGACACGAGGCGCGGCGGAGCGTGCACGCGGGAGGACCGACTCCGAGCGACGCCGCCCGGCCGCAGCGTTAAACGAGAAGAACCCCCGGGTATGACCGGGGGTTCTTCTCGTGTTGCCGTGGTGACCCCAGCGGGATTTGAACCCGCGTTACCGCCGTGAGAGGGCGACGTCCTAGGCCGCTAAACGATGGGGCCGCGTTTTTGCAACTCGAAGAGTGTGGCATATGCCTCCGCGTCGGTGCAAATCGAGCGGGGCCGCATCGGGGTCCCCGCGACCCACGGCCCTTGCTCCATGCCCGTCGACGCGCTTGGCTCGTTCCATGAGACTGACGAAACTCGAGCACGCGACCGTCCTGATCGAGGAGGGCGGCGCCCGGCTCGTCGTCGACCCCGGCTCCTTCACGCGACCCGTCGAGGGGACGGCCGGGACCGTCGCCGTGGTGATCACGCACGAGCACGCCGACCACTGGACTCCGGAGCAGCTGCGGCGCCTGCGCGACGCGGCTCCGTCGCTCCGGATCCTCGGCCCGGCCGGGGTCGCCGCCGCGGCCGAGCGCTTCGACGTCGAGACGGTCGCCGACGGCGACGTCGTGACGGTCGGCCCGTTCGAGCTGCGCTTCTTCGGCTCCCGTCACGCGGTGATCCACCGCAGCATCCCCGTGATCGACAACGTGGGCGTCCTGGTGAACGGCCGCGTCTACTACGCCGGCGACTCGTTCACGGTGCCGGAGGGCGTCGACATCGAGGTCCTCGCGGCGCCCGCGGGTGCACCGTGGATGAAGATCGCCGAGGTGATGGATTACGTGCTCGAGCTCGCTCCGCGCCACGCCTTCGCGACCCACGAGCAGGTGCTCTCGGAGGCCGGGCGCTCGCTCAGCCACGACCGGCTGGCCTGGGCCGTCCGCGAAGGCGGCGGCGAGTACCACGCCCTCGAGCCGGGAGACGTGCTGGAGCTCTGACGGCGGGACTCGCCCAGGATCACTCGTCCCACCCGGGCGCCCGCTCTTCGTGCCAGCGCTCACCGGATCGGTGGAGCCGCCGTCGCCCGAGCGCGAGAAGCAGCACCGACAGGCCCAGATCGAAGACCGTCGGCAGGACGGCGACGAGGACCGCCGGGCCCGGGGCGACCGCCTGCAGGACACTGCTCGCGCTCAGCCGCCCATCGAACAGACCGACCACGAGCGCCATCGAAGGCGACACCACGAGGAGAGTCGCCAGCCAGGCCGGAAGCAGGAGGAGGGCCGGAGCGAGCGGCTGCGTCGACGTCGATCGCCGAAGCCCCAGCGCCGCACTCGGGAGGACGAAGACGAGCGCTCCAGGAATGAGCCCGACCGCCGCGAAGAAGAGGAAGAGCGAGGCGAAGTCGGGGGCCACGAGCGCGCCGACTCCCGCCAGCGCCGACGTCACGCCGACGGGGAGGAGGGACACGGCCGCGGCCCACCCGAGAACGCGCAGCACCTGGGGCTCCGCGTTCTCGGATGGTTCGATCACGGAATCCTCGACGGGTTGTCGGCTCGTCGGCGAACTTCTACCGATGAGCGGGCGCCACGGCCGCGTACGCACCGTTCCCGATGACAACCGGATTCCGGTCGACGATCGATCAGTAGTACTCGCCCTGGCGGTAGTCCCAGGAGTTGAAGTGCTCGGCCAGGTTCAGCATGATGCGCTCGTAGTCGAGGCCGCGGCGGATGAGCACGGGGCCCGGGGTGATCGAGCGCTCGCCGCGCTGCTCGGGGATGAGGGTTCCGGAGGCGTCGACGAGCGACACCATCACGCCCTGCTCGTGGCGCGAGTCCTCGTCCTTGCCGGGCTGGATGGAGGCCACGTAGCCGTCGGCGGCGACGATCACGTCGGCCTCGTTCTCGATCCGCTCGCCGATGTTGGCGACCCGACCACGGTTGCCCACTCCCGAAGGGTTGGCGGAGCTGGCGAAGCTGAGGGTCCGGTCGCGCTCCCAGAGCAGGGTGACCAGCTGCTCGGCGGGGCGGCCGAAGCGGATGACGAAGCAGCTCGTGCCGCGCTTGTCGCGGACCAGCTCACGGGCGTCCTCGTCGATCATGTCGACCGCGGACTCCTTCCACGGGAGGATGCAGCCGAGGAGGATGTCCTCGTCCCAGTGCTTCTGGTAGAAGGCGAGGATCTCGTCGTTCAGCTCGGCGAGCTCGGTCAGCTGCTCGATGCTGGAACAGAGCACGACGCCGGGCTTGTTGCGGTTGCGCTGCTTGGCCGAGAACTTGCGCTCGAGGCCCGCTCCGTCGGTCGTCATCAGGATGTAGCCGACCTTGGTCGCGCAGACGACCAGCCCACCGGGAGCGGACAGCGCGTCCACCGCCTCCTCAGGAGCCTGCTCGCGCCATTCGATCACCGTCGTGCTGGTCATTCTTTCCCTTTCGTGGTGTCCAGAGACGCCATGGGCGGGGGCCCCGGCCGAGCGGAAGCCTAGCGGATGGCCTCCCCTCCCCTCCGGGTGCGACGCCGCGGACGGGCGCGCGCCGGGCTCCCGGATCGACTCCGGGGCCCGGTGCGCGCCCGCCCGCCTCTCGTGCGTCGACGGGAAGACTCAGGCGAGCGCCGTGAGCGAGCCGCGCGCGAGCGTGTTGACAGTCAGGTGGAAGCCGACCAGCGAGGCCGGCGTCGACTCGTCGACCGGCAGCGTCGGCACTCCGAGCGCGTGCACCGTGAAGAGGTACCGGTGCGGGCGGTCACCGGGCGGCGGCGCCGCACCGGCGTAGGCGAGCGACCCGAGGTCGTTGAGCGCCGGGCGTCCCACGTCCGTCGAGCCGGCGGACAGCTCGGTGACCTCCTTCGGGATGTCGACCAGGACCCAGTGGTGGATGCCGCCGAGGGTCGGCGCATCGGGGTCGAAGACGGTGACGGCGTACGACTGCGTCCCTTCGGGGCCGGCGCTCCAGCGCAGGGACGGACTGGTGTCGCCGCTGCCCTGGGCCTCGGCGAGCCGCTCGCCGTCGGCCACCTCGTCGCTGGACACCTCCAGCGGCGCCACGGCGGGCAGGAAGTCGAGCGGGTGCGGAGGGGTGTTCCTCGTCAGATCGGTCATGTCGTTCTCCTCTTTTCTTGTCTCAGTCCGTGACTCGGCCGCGGACGCCGTCGAGCCAGTAGTCGGAGTGCCGGTCGGACGTCGCCGCGTCGCGGAACGAGTACGTCTTCAGCAGCCAGCGGAAACGGGTCTTCTCGCGGTCCTGGACGTCGACGAGCTGGCGGCTGTGCAGGCCGTCCTGGTTCGCGATGATCAGCAGGTCCGCGTCGCGGATGCGGTGGTACTGCTCGCTGACCTTCGAGAGCGCGTCGCGGAACTGCCACAGCGCCCACAGGTGCGGCAGGTCGTCCGGATCGGCCGGCACCGTCCGGGTGTCGTAGTAGCGGAAGCTGTGCTCGTTCTCGAGCAGAGCGTGCTGGTCCGACACGATCTGGTTCTTGTTCTGCGCCCGCGAGAGCTCGTCGAACGGGGTGATGTAGACCGCTTCGCGCAGGAGCGCCTGGTTCTCGGTCGAGATGAAGCGCAGGATCTCGCGGCCGTCGACGTACTTCGTGTAGACGAGGTCGGTCTCGGGCGTGCGCAGGCCCAGGAGCGAGATGAAGTCGGCGCGCACCGGGTGCGCCGTCCGCTCGTTGTGCCAGTAGAGCTCGCCGTCGGTCTTCTGCGTCTGCGTGTTCGAGAAGCGGTTGTCGGCGTAGACGTCCTGGAAGAAGTCGCCGTTGTTGCGGGTGGCGTAGGCCAGCAGCGGCGAGCCGAGGTACTGCGACTGCAGCTCGAGCAGGCCCTCGCCGACGAAGGTCAGCTTCTTGCGGTACTTGTCCTCGAGCGCATCGTCCTGGTCGAGCCAGGGGATCTCGTCGTCGACCGGGTTGTTCGAGATCAGGTGCGCGTAGCTGATCTTCTCGTCGCGCTCGCGCCGGACGCGAGCGAGCGCGTCGACGAAGCCCTGCGGGACGTCACCGCTGTCGATCAGCGCGGCGATCGCGTCGCGGAAGGGGTTGTAGTCCTTGTAGGGGTCGATGGCGATCGCCAGCAGCGACTGCTGGAGGGTCGACCTGTCGGAATCGGAGAACGTGTAGATGGGCTGCATTGCTTCACTCCTTGCACGTGGATGAGGGACGCCGCCGGCGGGCTCGTCCCGGTCTTCCTCGGTCACTCCGCTTCCGCGGGGACGGCCCTCCTTTCCTGTCGTCGCATCGAGACGGCCCCGATCGTCTGCGCGAGGATCGCGAGGACGACGAGGACGACGAGGGTCGGCGCGGTCCCTCCCGTGAGAGGGACGAGGATCCCGGCGCCGACGAGCAGGACAGCCTGGAGGATCCCCTGGTTGCGCTCCAGCCCGCGCATCACCGCGACCCGGGCGCCGTCCTCCAGCCCGTTCATCGCGGGCGCCAGGGCGATCATCGTCGCGGGCCGCACGAAGCCGCCCGCGATCCCGAGCAGGGCGAGGCCGGCGATCGCAGCCCCGAGGACGCCGAGGGTGGTCAGGGCGAGGCCCAGCACCTGAGTGAGCGCCGTCAGCTGGAACACCAGGGGCGTGCCGGCGATGATCGGTGAGAGCCGGGCGGCGGCGAGGCCGGCGAGCGTGTAGAGGCCCAGCACCAGGCCGAACGCGGGGAGCGACAGCCGCAGCTCCTGGAAGAGCAGCAGCGGCACCACGAAGGTGTAGGCGGCGAGCAGGACGGCGCGGTTCACGGAGTAGTACAGGGACCAGAAGCGCACCGCCGCGGGCAGGACGGCCGGTCGCACGGCGCGCGCCCGCGTTCCCGTGGAGGCTCCAGCACCGAGCGGCAGGCGTGCGAGGAGCACCACGGCCAGCGCGGCGCACGACACCAGCGCGCTGAGGAGGAACGGCAGCCGGTCCCACAGCGCGAGCGAGGCCGCTCCGATCACTCCGGCCCCGAAGGAGGCGAGGAACATCCCGCTCTGCACCGCCGTCTCCTGGCGGCGGGCATCGGCCCCCGCGCGCAGCGAGGAGGCCAGCGCTGCGTCGCGCCCCGCCGTCAGCGCGAAGCCGCCGCCGGCGAGCAGCTGGCTGATCACGACGGCCACCGGATCGGCGTCCAGCACGATCACCACGAGGCCCAGCGCCTTCACTCCCTCACCGACGACGAGCGCGCCCGCCGAGGACAGGCGGCGCGTGAGCGGCGAGAGCGGGCCGTCGGCGAGCGCCGCCACGACCCCGTAGAGCGCGAGCAGCAGTGCCACGGCCAGGATCGGGTAGCCGCGCGCCAGCAGGAACACCGCGACCACGGGCAGGTGGAAGTAGGCACGCGAAACGATCCGGTAGACCGTGATCAGAGCCGCGGCACTCCCTTCGCGCACGACGTCCGCGCGCCCGCCCTCAGACAAGGGAGGGCACGACGACACGGAGCGCCTCGGCGCCGAGATCGCCCTGGCGCACGATCGACGCCCCGCCGACGAGGGAGAGGATCGTGCTGCTCATCGTCGAATCGGGCGCGGTGGCGCTGCGGATGAGGTAGTCGCTGTCGCCGCCGAGATGCTCCGCGGCGAGGTCGAAGTCGACGAGGCCGGTCGACACCGTACCGCTGATGTTGGCCGACGTCGCGGCGAGGGGCAGCCCCGAGAAGATCGAGAGGAGGTTGATCGGGGCGCTGAGGTTGTGCACGACCGACACCGTGTCCTGGCCCGAGGTGACCCAGTCCGGGACGACGGGCTTCCTGCGCAGGATCACATTGAGCGGCCCCGGCCAGAAGGCCGCGACCACAGCATCCATGTCGGCCGTCTCCGGGGCGAAGGCCCAGGTCGCCCAGTCGCGGGGCGCGGACACGAAGAGGGTGAGCGGCTTCGCGCCGTCGCGCTTCTTCATGTCGTAGAGGCGGGAGCAGGCGCTGCGCGAGAAGGGGCTGGCGAACACGCCGTAGTTGGTGTCGGTCTGCGCGATGACGGTCGCGCCCTCGCGGAGCTCCTGCCCGATGCGCCGGAGCTCGTCGAGATCGGTCGCGTCGATGATCTGTGCCGTCATGGGTGGTGCTCCTGCTGCGCTCGGGCGCGTCCGGGCGGGGCCGGATCGCGTCGCTGTCGGGGTGGTCCGCTGACGGCGGCGTCCCACGGAGGACGCCTGGCGGAGCGGAGGGCGCGAAGGCCATCCGGACGCCGACGACGACGGAGGAGAGGAGCGGCTGCGTCCTCCCCCCGAGGACGTCTGCCCGGCGAAAGTAGCACGGCGCGCATCCCGCCCGAGGGTTCGCGACGGGGGATGACGAAACAAGACGTCGGGACCCGAGCGCGGTGCCGGAGATCGGTATGTTCCGCTGACGCGCCGCATCTCCGCGACGTTCTCCAGGAGCCGCGGATCAGCCCGATCGTCCTCTCGACGGCGCACCACGGCCGACGCCGGACGGCTGGCGGCGATTCTCCTGCCGCGCCCTCCCGCTCCTCGACAGAAGGACAGCCCATGATCGACTACTGGCCCGTGCTCCTCATCCTGCTCACGATCGTGGCCGTCGTGGTCCTGGTCGTCGTCCTGAAGGTCGAGCCGGTGATCGCCCTGCTCGTCTCGGCTCTCGGGCTCGGCCTCGTCTCGGGGCAGGGCGGCGAGGGGACGGTGACGGCGATGACGTCCGGCTTCGGCGCGGTCCTCGGCGACATCGGCCTGCTGATCGCGCTCGGCCTGCTGCTCGGGTCGCTCCTGGAGGCGCTGGGCGTCGCTCCGCTGCTCGCCCGCTGGCTCGTGGCGCGCTTCGGCCGCCGCGCGCTCCCTCTCGCGTACGCGCTGACCCTCGGTGTCGCCTTCCCCTCGATCTACTCCGACGTGCTCGTCGTGATGAGCGCACCGCTGACCCGCCTGGCCTCGCGGGGGCTCGGCGCCGGAGGGTACGGCCTGCTGGCCGGCTCCTCCATCGTCGGGATGATCGTGGGCGTGGTGTTCGTCGTCCCCGGTGCCGCGGCGCTGGCCACGGCGGGCATCGCGGGCGCTCCCCTGCCGTCGATGGTCGCCGTCGGCGCGCCGCTGGGCATCGTCACCATCGTGCTGACCGTGCTGGTGTACAGCGCCCTGGTGAAGCGCGGCGGCTGGCGGGACGAGCGCGATCTCGAGGGCGGGGCCGTCTCAGGGCCGTCTCCCGAGCACGAGGCGGACGGGACGCGCGTGGTCTCCGGAGGCGCGGCGGTCGCGACGCGGCGGGTCCCGCTCGCGCTGGCCGTCGCTCCGATCGCCCTCACCATCGTGCTGATCGCCGCGAACTCGCTCACCCAGCTGGCCGAGCTCGACGTCCCGCTCCTGCGGTTCCTCGGCGACGCCCACATCGCACTGCTGGCAGGCCTGGTGCTGGCCTACGCGACAGCGCTCGTGGCGCTCCCGAAGGGCGCCGTGGCGACGGCGCTCGGCGCAGCGCTGACGCGCAGCGGTCCGATCGTCGTCCTGACCGGAGTGAGCGGCAGCCTCGCCGCGGTGGTCGGAGGCACCGGGGTCGGCGATGCGCTCGCCGGGGCGTTCGACGGGCGCGCCCTCTCGCCGATCCTGCTCACCTGGGTCGTCGCCGCCGTGCTGCATGCGGCGATCGGCTCCGTCTCGACGGCCGCGATCACCGCAGTGGGCATCGTCGCCCCGCTCATCCCTGTGCTCGACGTCAACCCGGCGCTGATCGCGCTGGCCGCCGGTTCCGGCGCGCTCTTCCTCGGCATGGTCAACGCCAACGCGTTCTGGCTGTTCAAGTCCGTGCTCGGGCTCACCGTCCGCGGAACGCTCACGGCCTACTCGCTGACGCTCTCGATCGCCTCGGTGATCTCGCTCCTGGCGCTGCTCGTCGCAGGCACGTTCGTCTGAGCGGTCGCCGGGCTCCAGGAGGCCACGCTCGCGAGGTCGGCGCCGAACTCGACCCGGAGGCGCACCGGCCCCCCGCCTCGCAGCACGTCAGGCAGCCAGAGGCGGGCGTCGTCCCACATCCGCTCGAACGGCACCTGTTCGACGGCGATGAAGTCGGCCGCGAGCTCGCTCGACTCCGTCACCCGGCCGTCGAAGCGGCGGCAGAGGAAGACGTGCGAGCGCTGACTCCACGCCGGCCGGTGGGGGAAGGAGTAGTCGAGCACGCCGCGCGGCTCCAGGTCGGCCGCGCGGGCGACGAGCCCTGACTCCTCGTGCAGCTCGCGGACGGCAGCGTCGACCGGCGACTCCCCCGGCTCGAGCTTGCCGCCGGGGGCGACCACGCGGCCCTCGCCGAGGCCGCGGCGCTTCCGGCCGAGCAGCACCTCCGTGCCCCGCGGACCCTCGCGGAGGACGTAGACGACGCACACCTCGGGCAGTCCCATCGCGCACCTCCGCTCCCGCGGACCGGGGGCCGGCACCGCCGTCGTAGGCTAGCCCGGTGACGACGACCGCGCTCGAGCGCTTCCAGGCCCTGCTGCGCGTCGACACCGTCTCCCACTCCGACGAGACGGTCACCGAGTGGCGCCGCTTCGACGAGTTCCGCCGGCTCGTCGCCGAGCTCTACCCGGCGCTGCACGAGGCTCTGGAGTTCGAGAGCGTCGCCGGGCACTCGCTGCTCTGGCACTGGCGCGGCGAGGAGCCGGGAGAGCCCGCCGTGCTGATGGCGCACTACGACGTGGTCAGCGTCACGCCGTCGGAGTGGTCGAGCGAGCCGTTCGCGGCCGCCACTGTGGTCGGCGCGGACGGCCGCACGTCCGTGGTCGGCCGCGGAACGCTGGACGACAAGGGTTCCCTGGTCGCGCTGCTCGAGGCCGTCGAGGCCGCGGTGCTGCGCGGTGAGCGGCCCCGGCACGACGTCTACCTCCTCTCGACCCACAACGAGGAGACCGCCGGCGACGGCGCACCCTCGGTGGTCGCCCTCCTGGCGGCCCGGGGCGTCCGACCGCGGTTCGTGCTCGACGAGGGCGGGAACGTCCGGCGCGGGATCCTGCCGGGGGTCACGACCCCCCTCGCGGTGATCGGCGTGACCGAGCGCGGCATCATGAACCTCGAGCTGACCTGCCGCGACGTCGGGGGCCACGCGTCCGCACCGCCGCCGCCTCCCGGGCTCCTGGCCACCCAGCGCCTCGCCCGCGCGATCCACCGGCTCACCGAGAACCCGTTCCCCTCGACCCTCCCCGAGCCCATCGCCGAGCTCGTTCGGGCCGCCGCGGACCACGCGGACGCGGCCCACGCCGTCTGGTACGCCCACCCCCACGAGCACCCGGACGCCGTCATCGGCGCCCTCGCCGCCCACTCCAACCGTTCGGCGGCGATGCTGCGCACCACCGTCGCGATCACCGAGCTGCGCGGCAGCACCGGCGCGAACGTCCTCGCCTCCAGTGCGAGCGCCACCGCCAACGTGCGGATCAACCCCGGCGGCACCGTCGCGGGAGTGGTCGAGCGCGTCCGGGCCGTCATCGACGATCCCGAGGTCGAGGTCGCGGTCAGGGTGGCGCACGAGCCCTCGCCCGTCTCGCCCACCGGCGAGCCAGGGGACGGCGGGCCGTACGACGTCCTGCGCCAGGTCGTCCAGGAGTCGTTCCCCGACGCGATCGTCGCGCCGTACGTGCAGACGGGCGGAAGCGACGCCCGCCACTTCCATGCGATCAGCGATGGCGTCTACCGCTTCATCCCCTTCGAGATCAGCCCGCGGCAGCAGCTCGGGATCCACGGGGCGGACGAGTCGATCGAGGTCGACCAGTTCGAGCGGGCCATCGACTTCTACGCCCGGCTGCTCGTCCGACTCTGAGAGCAGCGCCGAGCAAGCTGGGAGAACCGTTCGATCACGCGCCAGTCTGTGTTGGCCGTGCGTTCACCCCGCAATGATGGACTGATTCGCAGCGGGGCCGCCTCCGCTGAGACAGTGCGCACATGCCGACGCCGGGTCCCCACCCGGCCCCACCGATCGCGGAACCCGAGGATCATGTCCCTCCGTCAGGCCGAGTACCCCCGGCCCCACCACTTCGTCCTGCACCTCAGCGACACCCACTTCATCGCCGGCGACGGCGGTCTCTACGGCTCCGACGTCGACAGCGAGGCGCAACTGCGTCTGCTGTTCGACGAGCTCGAGGAATCGGGCGGCCGACCGGAGGCGATCGTCATCACGGGAGACCTGGCCGACAAGGGCGAGCCGGAGGCGTACGCGAAGCTCCGCGCAGTCGTCGAGCCGGCCGCCGCCCGCCTCGGCGCCGAGGTGATCTGGGTGATGGGCAACCACGACGACCGCGGGGCGTTCCGCGCCGGGCTCCTCGATCAGCTGCCCACCACGCAGCCGGTGGACCGTGTGCACGACGTCAACGGCCTGCGCGTCATCGCGCTCGACTCGACCGTCCCCGGCGCGCACTACGGGGAGATCTCGGGCGCTCAGCTCGACTGGCTGGCGGAGGAGCTGGCGAGCCCGGCCCCGCACGGCACGATCCTGGCGATGCACCATCCGCCGGTCCCCAGCGTGCTCGACCTCTCGGTGCTCGTCGAGCTGCGCGACCAGTCGGCTCTGGCCGAGGTACTCGAGGGATCGGACGTCCGCAGCATCATCGCGGGGCACCTGCACTACTCCTCGACCGCCATGTTCGCGGGCATCCCCGTCTCGGTCGCGTCGGCCACCTGCTACACGCAGGACCTGAACGTGCCGGTCGGCGGCACCCGCGCCAGGAACGGAGCGCAGGCCTTCAACCTGATCCACGTCTACGAGGGCACAGTGCTGCATTCGGTGGTGCCGGTCGGCGCCTCCTCCGAGGTGTCGTACGTCTCGGCGAACGAGACGCAGCGGATCCTCGCGGATCACGGCGTCGAGATCGCTCCGGCGCCGACGGCTCCGCTCGAGCGCGATGAGGCGCTGTACCCGCCGGTCGTGGAGCCGGTGGGCGTCAGCGCTTAGGGGCGTCAGCGCTTAGGGACGTCAGCGCTTAGGGACGTCAGCGCGCACGAGACTCGGCGCTCAGGGGCGTCCAGCCGATCCTGCACATCGATCGGGCCCCGCACAGCACCGAGACGGAGCAGGTCAGACGGCCGGCGTCAGCGGCGGCCGTCCCGATCGCGCGAAAACAGGAAACCCGCGAAGCCCGGGGCCGCCGCGAGAGCGACGGCCGTTCCGACTCCGACGAACACGAGGGAGCCGGCCGGGCCGAGCAGCAGCCCGAGAACGGCTCCCCCGATCGCCCGGCCGCTGCTCAGTCTTCGCGCTCCCAGGGGGCCGGGATCGGGTAGTACTCCTCAAGGAAACCGATGACGGCCCTCGTGCGCGCCTCCGCCGAGATCTCGGGGAAGCTGCCGTCGTTGAGGCAGAAGAAGTCGACTCCGCGGTTCTTCAGGAGCTTGCGCATGTCCTTCAGTCCCTGGTGCATCGTCGTGTCGACGTACTTGACGGCCGCGTTCTCCTGCACGACCGCGCGCCCGGTCATCAGCGCGTAGTAGTGGTAGAGCGAGTTGGTGACCGAGACATCGCCCGCCGAGCGGAAGCGGCTCGCCGCGGTCGCGGTGAACTCGGGCTCGAACTCGGCCTCGAGCTCGGCCATCACGCTCTTGCGCAGCGGGGTGGCGGCGTGCTCGAGGTGGCGGGTCGTCATCGCGCCGAACCGCTCGCGGAGCAGGCGCCGGTTGACGCGGGCCGCGTTCTCGAAGCCGCTGCGCGTCGCGTTGGAGTCGCCCATGCCGATCCGCGTGGTCGCCTCGATGAACTTGGTGATGCCTCCGGGCGAGAAGAAGATCGACGGGTCGACCGGGCGGCCGAAGAACATGTCGTCGTTGGAGTAGAGGAAGTGCTCGGCGAGACCCGGGATCCGGTGCAGCTGGCTCTCGACGGCGTGCGAGTTGTGGGTCGGCAGCACGGAGAGGTCGCGGAAGTGGTCCTCGCTGCGCACCAGAGTCACGTCGGGGTGCTCGTCGAGCCAGCGCGGCCGCGGGGAGTCGGTGACGATGTAGATGTGGCGGATCCAGGGCGCGTACATGTACACGCTGCGCAGGGCGTACTTGAGCTCGTCGATCTGGCGGAACCGTGCCGGGGCGTCGTCGCCTTCGCCGACGACGTAGCTCGCCATCCGCGCGGCCCGGGCCCGCTGGAACTCGAGATCGGTGCCGTCGACCCACGAGAACACGATGTCGACGTCGAAGCGGATGTCGCTGACCAGCGGCTCGAACATCCCCTCGAAGGTCGGCCAGGTCCGTCCGTACGCCTCGACGTGGGCGTCGATCGCCTCGGTCACGGGGAGGCTGTTGCGCATCAGCGCGTTCTCGGCCGGAGTGAAGATCTCGTCCTCGCCCACCTTCCACAGCTCCAGCCGCACGCCGCTGCGCGCGCCGTAGCGGAGGGATCCTGACGAGGACACCCGCGGGCGGAAGAGCTTGAACACGGAGGCGCGGGGGTAGGGCGCCAGCACGCCCTCGGCCAGCAGCTGCGGCGGAGTGCCCCGCTTGTCGACCGTCTTGGCGTAGAAGGGCTCGGTCGCGAAGGCGCGCGCGAGCAGAGTCGCGAGTTCGGCGCCGAGGACGCGGTCGACGGCGAGGAACGGCGAACCGTCACTGCCGCGGATGAGGCGATAGGGGAACTCGGCTGTGTCGAGCACGTCGCCGATGGCGATCAGGTCCTCGGTCCAGGCCGCGCGCGGTGTCGTGCTCGAGTTCACCAGCGAGAACAGGCCGGCGTGCACCACGACGTCGTCGCGGTCGAAGTGCCGCGGGCGCAAGAGCGATGACGGAAGAGCACGGACAGAAGGCATGATTCACATTATCCGCCGTGGATTCAGTGTGTGAGACCGGTCGGTCAGCTTGACAGCGACTCCAGACGCGCTAGTGCCTTCGTCGCCGACGCTGCGGCCCGGCGGGCGCGGTGCCTCTGCTCGGCCGAGACGACGCCGAGCGCGAAGGCGCCTTCGCCGCTGCGGTCGACGTCGCCCAGGAGCAGCTCGCGCAGCGCCCGGGCATCGCGCTCCTCCCCCAGCGCATCGGCGAGGTCCTCGGCCGCCTGGGCGAGCGAGCGACGGCGCGGCCCGACCGCGGCGGGCACGACGATCCGCCAGGCCTCGACGGTGTAGCGGAGTCGCTTGGCCGCCCTGCGGAGGTCGTGCCGCGCCTCGACGGAACCGCCGTCGACCGCGGCCCGCGCCCGCGCGATGCGCGAGAGCTCCTTCGCGACCGAGCGGCGGACGAGCGCCCGAGGGCCGGACGGCGCCGCTGCGGTGAGCGGAGGATCGGCGAGCAGGGAGTCGAGCGAGGCGAGGAGCGCCAGGTAGCGGCCGCCGCGGAGGGTGCGCGCGACGCGACGCAGCGCCGCCGCATGCCTCCGCTCGATCTCGTGGTGCAGAGCAGAGGGGGCGCTCGGGGCACCCTCGACCGCGGCGACCGCTGCACGCAGCCGGGCGCCGAGCACCTCCTGATCGCGGGCGGCACCGAGCACGCCGGCCAGCCAGCGCAGCTCGCTCCGCACTGGATCCGTCGCGGCCCGGTCGAGGACGGAGCGCGACGCGGCGAGCACGCTGCGGAGCCGGCGGGTGAGCACCCGCATCCGGTGCAGGGCGTCGTCGGCCTCGAGGCGCACCCGGGGGTCGACCGCGCGCAACTCGCGCAGGAGGCCGCGGATCGCGGCGAGCGCCGCTTGGCCGCCGGTGCGCGGCTCCGGTGCCGTCTCGTCGATCGGGCCACCGGTAGCCCTGGCCAGCTTCGACGCAGTCACGGCGGGGCGGGCACCGGCCGCGAACAGGTACTGCTCGATCGCGTCCAGAAGGGCCTCGCCCTCCTCCCCCGCGGCATCGACCAGCTCGACCTCCCACTCGCGCCAGCGCCGCTCGCGGCCGGTGCGCTGGTCGCGGGCGATCACGAGGTCGTCGGCGATCTCGGCGAGCTCCCGCCCCTCGGCATCGCGCACGCGGGTGATCGAGCGGACCGTCTCGAGCAGCGCCAGCGGTTCGAGCGGTGCGCGCCCGACGTAGCCGAGGACGGGCTCGCGGACACCGGCGGGCACCGTCCGCGTCTCGGTCAGCGGAGCATGGATCTCGGTGCGCCCCGAGGACCCGGGGAGCTTCACGTGCCAGCCCTGGTCGGCGCCGCCCTCGCGGCGGCGGAGGGTGATGCGACCACGCGAGAGGGCGCGCTCGGCAGTGTCGAAGTAGTCGGCACGGAGGGTCACCGGCTCTTCTGGCAGGACGGAGGCGACGGGGCCGGCGCCGAGCAGGTCGGGGAGCCGCGTCTCGGCGTCCACGTCGTAGGTGCGCTCGACCTCGGTCTGCACACGCCGCGCACCGCCCGTCGAAGACGCCGCCGACTCGTTCTGCACACCGCTGACCATGCTCCATTGTGGACACGACCGGTGCGTCGCGGGGACCCGGGGCGGGGCCGGGCGGCTCGCTCTAGGCTGGCGGGATGACTGCGCCCGTTGCCCCTGTCGCCCGCCGCGTCCCCCTCGAGCGCCGCCACCACGGCGACCTGGTCGTCGACCAGTACGAGTGGCTGCGGCAGAAGGAGAGTCCCGAGGTGATCGCACACCTCGAGGCCGAGAACGCCTACACCGAGGCGGTGCTCGCCCCGCTCGCGCCGCTACGCGAGACCCTGTTCGAGGAGATCCGGTCGCGGACGAAGGAGACCGACCTGTCGGTCCCCGTCCGCGAGGGCGCGTGGTGGTACTTCTCGCGCTCCTACGAGGGCCGCCAGTACGCGGTACACTGCCGGGCCCCGATCAGCGGACCGGACGACTGGACGCCACCCTCGATCGCCGACGGCGCCGTGCTCGACGGCGAGCAGGTCGTCCTCGACGGCAATGCGGAGGCGGACGGGCACGACTTCTTCTCGCTCGGCAGCTTCGACCTCTCGGCGGACGGCCGCTACCTGCTCTACGGCACCGACGTCGAGGGCGACGAGCGCTACACCCTGCGCATCCGCGATCTGTCGACCGGCGAGGATCTGCCGGACGTGATCGAGGGCACGGGGGGCGGCGCCACCTTCGGCGCCGACGAGCGCTACGTCTTCTATCCCACGGTCGACGAGTCGTGGCGACCCGACACCGTCTGGCGGCACGCGGTCGGCACCGACTCCACCGCCGACGAGGTCGTCTTCGCGGAGCCGGACGAGCGCTACTGGATCGGGATCGGGCTCACCCGAAGCCGGCGCTTCCTCGTCATCGAGATCGGCAGCAAGATCACCAGCGAGTGCCTGCTGCTGGACGCGTCGGATCCGACCGGCGACTTCCGCTCCGTCTGGCCGCGGCGGGAGGGCGTCGAGTACGAGGTCGAGCACGCCGTTCTCGACGGGCGCGACCGCCTCCTCATCGTGCACAACGACGGAGCACTCGACTTCGAGATCGTCGAGGAGCCGGCCGACCTCTCCCTCGACGCCACCGAGCGGGCCCGCGAGCGGCGCGTGGTCGTCCCCCACCGAGAGGGCCGTCGCATCGAGGGGGTCGACGCCTTCGCCGGGCACGTCGTGGTCTCGTACCGCTGGGAGGGAGCGACGCGCCTCGGGCTCCTCCGCGAGGGAGGCGCGCAGTCGCGCCTCGACGAGATCCTCTTCGACGAGCCCCTCTACGACGCCGGTCTCGCCGGCAACCCCGAGTGGGAGCAGACGTCGCTCCGCCTGGCCTACACCTCGTTCGTCACCCCGTCGACGGTGCTCGCGCTCGACGTCGCGTCAGGCGAGCGGACCGTGCTCAAGCAGCAGCCGGTACTGGGCGATTACGACCCGGAGCGCTACGTGCAGCGGAGGGAGTGGGCGACCGCGCAGGACGGCACGCGGATCCCGCTGTCGCTGGTCTGGCGCCGCGACGCCGCCGATCCCGACTCGGCCCCGGCTCCCGTCCTGCTCTACGGCTACGGCTCGTACGAGGCGAGCATCGATCCGGGCTTCTCGATCCCCCGCCTCTCGCTGCTCGACCGCGGAGTCGTCTTCGCCATCGCGCACGTGCGCGGCGGCGGCGAGATGGGCCGCTCGTGGTACGAGAGCGGCAGGACCCTGCACAAGCGCACCACCTTCACCGACTTCGTCGACGCCGCCCAGCACCTCGTCGACGCGGGCTTCACCACTCCGGAGCGGCTGGTCGCGCAGGGCGGCTCGGCCGGCGGCCTGCTGATGGGCGCGGTCGCGAACCTCGCCCCGGAGTCGTTCGCCGGGATCCTCGCGCAGGTGCCGTTCGTGGACGCACTGACGTCGATCCTCGACCCGTCGCTGCCGCTGACCGTCATCGAGTGGGACGAGTGGGGCGACCCGCTGCACGACGCCGAGGTGTACGCCTACATGAAGTCGTACTCGCCCTACGAGAACGTGCGGGAGGGGGTGCGCTACCCGCGGATCCTCGCGACGACCAGCCTCAACGACACGCGCGTTCTCTACGTCGAGCCGGCCAAGTGGGTGGCACGGCTGCGCGAGGTCGGCGCTCCGGCGCTGCTGCGCACCGAGATGTCGGCCGGACACGGCGGAGTCAGCGGGCGCTACGAGCGCTGGCGGGAGGTCGCGTTCGAGTACGCCTGGACGCTGGACGTGCTCGGGCTGGCCTGAGCGCGGGTCTCTCACGTGGGCCGGCCCGCGAATCGACGCGGAACGGGCTCCCCAATGTCGGCAGGCCCCGTTCGACGCCCACTCGCGCTCGCACTCCAGCGGGACGCGCCGGCTGCGGTGGACCGCAAGCCCCCTCGCGGGTCGTCCGCGGCGCGTAGGGTTCGGGGTGCCGACGGAGGGAAGAGCATGAGCGCAGGCCTGTCGATCGACCGGATCGCCGCATGGGTGGCTGACCAGAGGTGGTACGCGAGCAAGGGGCGGCGCCCCGAGCTGGAGGTCCGCGGCGCCTGGTCGCTGCGGCCGGAGGGCGGCGAGGTGGTGGACCATCTCATCATCGACCGCGCGGGCACGAGTCCGGTGCTCTACCAGGTGCCGGTGACCGTGCACCCCGGGCCGGTCGCCGGACTCGAGGACGCGCTGGTCTACTCCGACGGCGAGCGCTGGGTGTACGACGCCCCGCGCGACCCCTTCTTCGCCCGGGCCCTGCTCGGGATGATCGCCGACTCCGGCCGCTCCGACGCCGACGGCGCAGAGGGCGGCGCGCGAGCCGAGGGCTACCGGCAGGCCGGAGCCGTCATCGGTGCCTTCGCCTCCTCGCGGGTGCTCAGCGGCGAACAGTCGAACACCTCCGTGATCGTGCAGACCCTCGCGGAGGACGGGTCGGCCGGCACCCCCGTCATCGTCAAGGTGTTCCGCGCGCTGCACCACGGCGACAACCCGGACGTGACCGTCCAGTCGGCCCTGAACGCGGCCGGCAGCGCGCTCGTGCCGCCCGTGATCGGGAACGTCACCGGCGAGTGGGATGACCGGGGCGAACCGAGCGGACGAGCATTCGGGCACCTCGCCTTCGCCCAGGAGTTCCTCCCCGACGTGCAGGACGCCTGGCGCGTCGCCCTGGAGGCCGTCGCCGCCGACTCCGACTTCACCGGCCCCGCACGGGCTCTCGGCCGCGCCACCGCCGAGGTTCACGCCACCCTCGCCGACGTCATGCCCACCGAAGACACCACGCCCGAGGTCGTCGAACGGATGATCGCGACCATGCGGCGCAGGCTGCGGATCGCCTCCGCGGAGGTGCCCGTCGTCGCCCAGGACGCGGAGGCGATCGACGCGGTGTTCCGCGCCGCTGAGAGCGCGCCGTGGCCGAGGCTGCAGCGGATCCACGGCGACTACCACCTCGGCCAGGTGCTCTCGGTGCCGGACCGCGGCTGGGTGCTCCTCGACTTCGAGGGCGAGCCGCTGCGGCCCATGCACGAGCGGCGGCTGCCGGACGTCGCCCTGCGCGACGTCGCAGGCATGCTCCGCTCGTTCGACTACGCTGCGGGGGCGCACGAGCAGGCGGCTCCCGGCGCCTCCCGGGCGGACTGGGCGGCCGCGAGCAGGACCGCGTTCCTCGAGGGGTACACCGAGCGCGCCGGCGACGCGGTCACCGCTCACCGCGCCGTCCTCGATGCGTTCGAGCTCGACAAAGCGATCTACGAGGCGATCTACGAGGCGCGCAACCGCCCCGAGTGGCTGTCGATCCCCGTCGCAGCGGTGCAGCGGCTCGCCGGACGCTCCTAGGGTGGCTGGCATGAGCGACGACAAGAAGCCCCTCGACCCGCTGGAGGACTTCAGCATCCCGGGCGACACCGACCTGCACGTGACAGGAGACGCCTCGGGCGCAGACGGCGAGGAGGTCGCCGAGCCGGACGAGGACTCGGACGGCTCCCGCACGACCTGAGCGCTCGGGCGCCGAGCGCTCAGGTCATGAGCGCCGTCTCAACCGCGGAGTCTCAGAGCCAGCCCCAGCGCTGGAACAGGCGGTGCAGCACCACGCTGGACGCGACCATCGCGGCGAGCGCCGCCGGATAGCCCCACGGCACATGCAGCTCGGGCATCACATCGAAGTTCATGCCGTAGATGCTCGAGATCATGGTCGGCGCGAAAAAGATGGCCGCCCACGCCGAGATCCGCTTGACCTCGTCGTTCTGCTGGTTGCCCACCTCCGCCAGCTTCTTCATGTCCTCGTTCTGCCGCTGGGCGACGAGGGTGGCGTTCACGGCGAGGATCTCGCGCAGCGTGGTCCGGAAGCCGTCGACGCGCTCGGTGACGACCGCGACATGGTCGGCGACGTCGCGGATGTAGCGGCGCAGCTCCACGTCAGACTGGAACACTTCGAAGTCGGTGACGAGGCGTCCCAGCATCCCGGTCAGCGGGGCGACCGCGCGCTGGAAGTCGAGCACCTCCTGGCTCAGCTCGTAGATGCGGCGCGACACCGCGGGGTCACCCTCGAAGACCTGCGCCTCGATCTCGTCGATGTCATTCTCGAGGCCCGCGACCACGGGCGAGTACTGATCGACGACGGCATCGAGGATCGCGTAGAGCACGGCGACCGGGCCGATGCGCAGCAGGTCCGGGTCGGCCTCCATCCGCCGGCGAACCAGCGAGAGGTCGGGCTTCTCGGAGTGTCGGACCGTGACGACGAAGTTGGGGCCGACGAACAGGTGCAGCTCGCCGAAGTCGACCTCCTCGCGCTGGTCGGAGTAGCTGGCGGCGCGCAGCACGACGAACATGTCGCTGCCGTAGCGCTCGAGCTTGGGCCGCTGATGCGCGCTGATCGCGTCCTCGAGGGCGAGCGGGTGCATCGAGAACTCGTCCTCGAGTGCGGCGAGCTCGGCCGCGGTCGGTCGGTAGAGGCCGATCCAGGCCATGGCGTCGGGCAGCTCCTGCAGCGCGGCGAGCGCCTCCGGGATGCTGCCCGGCGAGACGACGCGGCGGCCGTCCTGGTAGATCGCGTTGTCGACCGTGCTGGTGCGGGCGGGCTCCTCCTCGGGGAGGATCCGCTGGATCGGCGCCGTGTCCTCGGCGGCCGCTCGGGTTCGCGAGCCGAGGCCGAGGATCGTCGCGGGGACGCGGGGCAGCTTCACGACCATCTCCTCTGTTCGACCGACGCCTATTGTGCACCCGCCGGTGAACGGGAGGTGTCCGGGCGCCACGCCGAGCGTCGATGCGTGTCGGGGGTGCTCACTAGCCTGGAGGCATCCCCATGACCGACCAGAGGAAGGACGAGCGTGAGACTGCTGCACACCTCCGACTGGCACATCGGCCGCACCTTCCACGGGCATTCGACGGTCGCCGCGCTCGGCGAGGTGCTCGAGGCCCTGGTCGAGACGGTGCGCTCCGAGCGCGTCGACGCGGTGCTCGTCGCGGGCGACGTCTTCGACTCCGCCGTGCCCGCGGCCGAGCATTACACGCTGCTGACCCGCGTGCTGGAGGCGATCCGCGCCGCCGGCGCCGAGGTGGTGCTGACGAGCGGCAACCACGACTCCCCCGCGAGGTTGGGCTTCCAGGCCGGTCTGCTGCGCTCGGCCGGGGTGCACGTGCTGACCGACCCGGAGGCGTACGCCGAGCCGGTCGTCCTGCGCGACCGAGCGGGTCTCGAGGTCGGCGTCCACGGCATCCCCTTCCTCGAGCCTGCTCTCTACCGCCACCGGCACCCGGAGGAGCCGTTGCGCCGCCACGAGGACGTTCTCGCGTTCGCGATGCGGCGAGTGCGCGCCTCCGCCGAGGCCGCAGGCCGGCCCTGGGTGGTGCTCGCGCACTGCTTCGCTGTCGGCGCGCCGGCGGCGGTGCTCGAGCGGGACATCACCGCCGGCGGCCTCGACTACGTCTCGGTCGAGCACTTCGCCGACGCCGACTACGCCGCGCTCGGCCACCTGCACGGGCGGGCCGAGCTGCGGCCGGGGGTCCGATACTCCGGGGCGCCGCTGCACTACTCGTTCGGGGAGGCGGGGAAGCCCCGCGGCTGCTGGCTCGTCGAGCTCGGGGCCGACGGGCTCGAGGAGGTGCGCTGGTCACCGCTGCCGGTCCCCCGCCGGCTCAGCGTGATCGAGGGGCGGCTCGACGAGCTGCTGGCCGACCCCGGGCTCGCCACGATCGAGCACGACTGGGTGTCGGCCGTGCTGACCGACGAGGTCCGCCCGCTCGACGCGATGGCGCTCCTCCAGTCGCGGTTCCCCGGCTGCGTCGCCCTCGAGCACCGGCCGCCGGGTGCGCCGGCCGCCGCGTCGAGCGCCTACGCCGAGCGGATCCGCGGGCGCAGCGACGTCGAGATCGTCGACGACTTCCTCTCCCATGTGCGCGGCAGCGGCGCCTCCGAGGCCGAGCGCGAGATCGTGCTCGAGGCTCTCGCCGCTCTCGACGCCGAGGCTCTGCGGTGAGGATCCGGCGCCTCTCCTTCGCCGGGCTCGGACCGTTCCGCGACCGGCAGGAGATCGACTTCGACCGGCTGGAGGACGTCGGCATCTACCTGATCGCGGGCCGCACCGGAGCGGGCAAGTCGACGATCCTCGACGCGATCGGCTTCGCCCTCTACGGGTCGGTGCCCCGCTTCGACGGCACGTCCGCGAGGCTCCGCAGTGATCACAGTGCGCCCGAGGACGAGACCTTCGCCGAGCTCGACTTCGAGGTCGCTGGACGGCTGTACCGGGTCAGGCGCTCGCCCGAGTACGAGCGGCCCGCCAAGCGCGGCGGAGGCACGACGCGCCAGGCGGCGAAGGTGTCGCTCCTCGAGCGGGTCGACGGCGCCTGGAGCGGAATCTCGTCGAGCGCGAAGGAGACGGGCGTCGAGATCGGCCGCATCGTCGGCCTGACGAAGGACCAGTTCCTCCAGGTCATCCTGCTCGCGCAGAACCGCTTCCACGAATTCCTGCTCGCCAAGAACGACGATCGGCAGCGGCTGCTGCGCACCCTCTTCGCGACCGAGCGGTACGAGCTGCTGCGTCGGCGCCTCCTCGACCAGCTGCACGAGAGCGCCGCCGGGCTCGAGGAGGAACGGGCCGCGGTCGCCGCCCTCGCCGACGAAGCGCGCCGTCTCGGCGAGGTCGAAGAAGAGGCAGCGACTCCCGACGCCGCCTGGTTCGCGAGCCTCGTCGCGGCCCTCGAGCCACGGCTGGCCGAGACCCGGGCCGAGGTCGAGCGTGCCGATACGCTGCACGACGGGTCGCGTGCCGCCCTCGAGGCCGCCGTGCTCGTCCGCCGGGCCCAGGAGCGGCGATCGCGCGCCCTCCGCGAGAGCGAGGAGCTCGCGGTCGCCGAGGTCGTCGTCGTCACGCAGCGCGAACGCCTCGAGCAGGCCCGCAGGGCAGAGGGCGTCCTGCCCGTGCTGCGGGCGTCCGCCTCCGCACGAGACGCCGCCGACGCGGCGAGCGCGGCGCGGGAGCGAGCCGCAGAGCGGTTCCGCTCGGTCATCGGCGGGAGCGCCGACGGCGACTCGGCCACCCGGGAGTCGGAGGCTCTCGGCGGCCGGCTGGGGGCCCTGGCCGAGGCGCTCGTCGAGGAGCGGCGGATCCCCGGGGCCGAGAAGGCGGCCGAGCACGCGGAGCAGGCGCGCAGCGAGGCGCTGGCCGCTGTGGAGCTGCTCGACGGCGAGCTGCGGGTGCTGCCCGAGCGACTCGAGGCGATCGGCGCCGAGGAGGAGTCGCTGAGCCCCGTGGCCGCGACCGTCCCCTCCCGCGAGGTGGAGCTCGTCGCCCTCGAGGGCCGGATCGAGGCGGCTGCCGAGAGGGAGTCCGCCGCCGCGTCGCTCACCGCGCTCCGCGCCTCCTACGCCGACGCCGTCCGTCGGCACCGCGAGCTCGCCGCCGAGCACGCCGGGCTCGTCGCCCGCCGATTCGTCGGCTTCGCGGGCGAACTCGCGGGCTCGCTCGTCCCGGGCGAACCGTGTCCCGTCTGCGGTGCGCACGAGCACCCGCGCCCCGCGGAACACGGCGAGGCAGCCCCCGTGAGCACGGACGACCTCGACCGGGCGCGTGCCGCGGTCGACAGGGCGGCCGGCGCGATGGACCGGGCTCGCGCCGCTGAGAGCAGCGCGGCCCTCGTCGTCGCGGCGCTCGAGGAGCGCAGCGGAGGCGAGACGTCGCAGTCCCTCGCGCTGGCGCGCGAGGAGGCCACCGGGCGTCTCGCCGCGGCCCGCGCAGCGGCCTCCCGATGCGAGCTCCTCCGGAGCGAGCGCAGCGCCCTGCGCCGCCGCGCCGACGAGCTGACCGCGCTCCGCGAAAGAGCCCGCGCCGAGCACGACCGACTGGCCCGAGAGGCGACCATCGCCGTGGAGGCGCTGCGGATCCTCCGCGAGAGGATCGACAGCCAGCGCGACGGAGTGGCGAGCATCGCCGCTCGAGTGGCCGAGCTGACCGAGCGCCGCAGCGTCGCCGACGCTCTGGTCGCGGCCGAGGCCCTCCTGCTCGCCCGTACGGCAGCGGCCGACGAGGCACGCGAGCACCTCGCGTCCGTCCTGGCCGAGCGCGGCTTCGCCGACTCCGCCGCTGCCGAGAACGCCGCCCTCACCGCCGGCGAGCGGGACCGCGCCGAGGCCGTCGTCGCCGAGCACGAGCGGCGCAGGAGCGCCGTCGACGCGGTACTCGCCGAGCCCGAGCTGCGGGAGCTGCCCGCCACTCCCGTCGACCTCGCCGAACTCGAGGAGTCGGCACGCCTGGCTTCCACCCGGCGCGACGAGGCGCGGTCGCGGCTCTCGGTGCTCGAGCACCGCGCCGCCCGGCTGGCCGAGCTGGCGGCGGTCGCCGCGCGCCGGCTGCGCTCGCTCGAGGGGCGCCTCCGCCGCTACGAGGAGCTACGCGCCCTCGCCGAGACGGTCGACGGGCGCGGGCAGAACACCCGACGCATGGACCTCGAGTCGTTCGCCCTCGCGGGCCGCCTGGAGGAGATCGTCGGCGCCGCGAACCTCCGCCTCGAGACGATGACGAGTGGCCGGTACACCCTGCTCCACGACGACTCGCTCGCCTACCGCAGGGCCTCCTCCGGTCTCGGCATCGACGTGCTCGACGCCTTCACCGGCGTGCGCCGCCAGCCCGCCTCGCTCTCGGGCGGCGAGACGTTCCTCGCCTCCCTCGCCCTCGCCCTCGGCCTCGCCGACGTCGTCAGCATGCAGTCGGGCGGTATCACGCTCGAGACGATGTTCATCGACGAGGGGTTCGGCTCGCTCGATGCCGAGACGCTCGAGACCGCACTGGGCACGCTCGACGCTCTCCGCACCGGAGGCCGCACGATCGGCCTGATCAGCCATGTCGACGCGATGCGCGAGCGGCTGCCGATCGGGCTCCGCGTCGTCGTCGGCGATCGGGGTGACAGCACGCTCCGCACCGGCTGAGGCTCACCTCGGGTGTCACCCGGTCGCGCGGCGCCCACCTCGGTCGGCACGACCTCCCGTCGACGCCGCACGCGAGCTGCTGGGCCCGAGGCGGTCATCGGCTTGTCCTCGGACGCTCGCGAGCATCGCGACAGCGACCCGACCGGCGGCGCGAGGATCGAGGCCGACCCCACGCATCCGCTACGCCGACCGGCTCGCGACCGACGCCGGTCCCGGCATCGCCCGCGCGACCGGACGGGCCGTCGCTCTCGCCGAGACGCCATCGGCGCGGGCGGGAGCGACGGAGCGCTCTGCCGTGCGCGACGCGCTGCTGCGTTTTGGCGACGTCGAGCGGCGCCGCTCAGCCGATCGCCTCCCGAAGGACGTGCATGAGCGCGTCGAGCTGAACCGTGTCGGCCGAGGCGGTCTCGGCGTCCGCTCCGTCGAGCGCGCGGGCGGCGAGGCCGGCCTTCGCGTCGATGAGCTCGGCGATCTTCGCGTCGATCGTGTGCGCCGCGATGATGCGCCAGGCGGTGACGGGCTCCTCCTGGCCGATGCGGTGAACGCGGTCGATCGCCTGAGTCTGCTCCGCGGAGGTCCAGGACAGCTCGGCGAGCACCACGTTCGACGACGCCTGCAGATTCACCCCGACGCCCGCCGCGGTGAGCGAGCAGACGGCGACCGAGACGTCCGGATCGCTGTTGAACGCGTCGATCTGCGCCTGCCGGAAGGTCGCCGTCTGATCCCCGCGGATCGAGACGGAGGCGAGCTCGCGCTTCTCGAACGTCTCCTCGGCCTGATCCATCACGTCGATGTGCTTCGCGAAGAAGACCACCTTGCCCACCGAGCGGGCCAGCTGCGAGGCGTAGTCGGCAGCCAGCGCCGCCTTCGCCTGCCCGATCCGGCGCACCATCGTGAAGACGTTCTCGCCGGTCTTCGCCGCCTTCGACTCCTCGAGCTCGCTCTGGGCGACGATGCGGATGAACCGGTCGCGCTCGTCGTCGTCGAGCTCGTGCGTGATCGACGCGGTGACGGCCCGGTAGCGCTGCAGCATCCGGGCTCCGAGCTCGCGCTCGGCCTTCTGGATCGAGCGGCCGAGGTCGTCGTCGAGCTCGACGGGCAGGTCGACGATCCGCTTCGAGGGCAGATCGGCGGCCACGTCGATCTTCTTGCGGCGGACGATGCCGAGGTCGATGACGGCCTCGCGCGCCTCCGGGTAGAAGCCGGTGTCGGCGGGAGTGAGACCCGTCTCCTCCAGCCTGCCCATCAGCTCCGGCCCGGGCTTGGTCTCGTCGATCCAGCCGAGGAAACGCCAGATGGCACGGAAGTCGTCGACGTCGTTGATCAGCGGAGTACCCGTGAGCGCGATCATCAGCGGGTCGTGGCCGGGAGTCGTCTCGCGGATCTTCGACGCGAGCGCGAGCACGCTCTGCGAGCGCTGCGAGCGGAGGTTCTTGATGAAGTGCGCCTCGTCGACGACCATCCCGCGGAATCCGAGGCTCCCCAGCCAGCCGATGTGCCGGTCCAGGATGTCGTAGTTGACGATCACGACGTCGGCGAAGGCGTCGAGCGTTCCGCCGTCACCGTGGATCACCGTGGCGCGCCGCTGCGGGGTCCAGTGCTCGACCTCGCGTGCCCAGTTCATCTTGACCACGTTCGGAACCACCGCGAGCAGCGGGTAGGCACCCGAGACGGAGGCGGCGAGCAGGCTCTGCGCGGTCTTGCCCAGGCCGGGCTCGTCGGCGAGCACGAAGCTGCGGTGCCCCTCGCGCGCACTCTCGATGAAGCGCGCCTGATGCGGCATCAGCTCACGTCCGCGCGGTGAGACGCGGTCGAGCTTCGGCGGCTCGGGGAGCTCCATGCTCGCGGCGCGTCCGCCGGCGCCGTACTCGAAGGCCTTGAACAGCGGCCCGAGCAGCTCCCAGTCGTCCAGGCGGCGGCGCGGAGCCGGAGTGGCGGCCTGCGCGACCGAGAAGTCGGGCGGGAGGAAGGGGTTGGCCAGCTGACGGGCGCGCACCGAGGGCGGCACGACCTGGTTCTCCGGGACCTCGGGCTTGGGCTCCGGCTCGGTGACGATCAGCAGCTCGTCGGGGCTGAGCTCGGCGCCCGCTTCAAGCAGCCAGTCGCGCCGCAGCTTCTGCGCGGCGGGCGTGATGCCGGCCTCGGACTCGAGCAGCGCGATCAGGCTGGTGTCTCGCGCGGCCGTCTTGGCGAGGATCGTCGCGATCCCGTCGAGGCGCTTCATCTCCTCGGCGCGCTGAGCCTCGCTGAGCGCGGAGTCGACCTTGACGCGTTTGCGCTCCTCGCGCATCAGCAGCGCGATGACCAGGAACTTCGTCCGGTTGGTCGGCCCGACCTTGCCGGTCTGGGCCTTGGCCTCCACCTCGCGCACACGGCGCGCGAGGATCGGGATGATCCCGGCGTCGTCGACACCGCGCGAGCGCGGTCGGGGTCGGCTGCCGGCGGCGTTCGACGCTCGACGCGTCTGACCGGACTGACGCTGGCCGCTGCGAGCCATGCTCCTCCTCGACGTGGGACGGGGGCGGAGGAGGGGTTCCCGCGCTCTGCCGTCGCCTTGCATCCGCCGGATCGCCTCCGCGGAGGCGACGGGCGTCGGTGCATCCCGTAGCCGTCAAGAACTCCGAGCAACGGGTCTGAGACCCGGTCGCAGCATCCCCGGCGTGCAGGTGCATCGTCAGCCTACTCCTCGGCACACCGTCGGCGGTCCTCCGCCGCAGGATCGGCACACTGTCGGCGGTCCTCCGCCGCAGGAACGGGCGTGCCCGTCGTCACTCCGGGGTCGGGACGCGGATGATCAGTCCGGCGGCGACGAACACGCCGACCGCAGCGAGGCTCAGGGACGACCAGACCGCGTCCGGGAACGCGAACGGCAGCACCGGGTTCCACAGCACGAGCACCGGCACGAGCCCGATCAGCCAGAGAAGGGAGCGCGCCTGGATCGCGAACCAGCCGATCACCGCCGCGAGGATCGCGACCGGGTACCGGATGACGTCGTACGCGTCGGAGCCGACGAGGGCGAGTCCGGCCAGCAGCACGATCGCGGCGAGGATCCCGGGTGCGAGCGCCATCCGCGCCTGGTCCCGGGAGGGGTAGCGGGCGGCGGCGGTGCGGGACGGCTTGCGGGTGCTCACCCGTCGATCGTACGGGGGCGGATACCCCGCCCGGGTACCTGCTCCGGCGCGTAGGCTGGCGGAGTGATCGAGGACCTGAAGAAGCGCTCCCTGCACCGTGCCCGCATCCTGGGCGGCCAGATGCGCGGGCTCGAGAAGATGATCGAGAACGAGGACTACTGCGTGGACATCGTCACGCAGTCCCTCGCCATCCAGAAGTCGCTCGGCTCGCTGAACAAGCTGATCGTCGAGAACCACCTCCGCACGCACATCACCGCGATGTTCGAGGAGGGCGGCGAGGCCCGCGAGGCGGCGATCGCCGAGCTCGTGAAGATCTTCGAGCTCTCCAACAACCGCTCGTGAGCGCCGCCGCCCTGGTCGCCGCGGCGCGTGAGCGCCCGCTGCTGCTCGACGGCGGGCTCGGCACCGAGTTGGAGGCGCGGGGCGCGGCCGTCGACTCCGCCCTCTGGAGCGCCCGGGTCCTCGTCGACGAGCCGCAGCGTGTGCGCGACGCGCATCGCGTCTTCGCCGACGCCGGCGCCCGCGTAGCCGTGACCGCGAGCTACCAGGTCTCGACGAGCGGATTCGCAGCCGTCGGCCTCCCCGCAGAGCTCGCCGAGCGCGCCCTCCGCGCGAGTGTATACCTGGCGAGGGAGGCGCAGAGCGGCTGGGTCGCCGCCTCCGTCGGCCCCTACGGCGCGGCACTCGCCGACGGCTCCGAGTACCGAGGCGACGACGGCCTCACGGTGGAGGAGCTGACCCGGTGGCACCGCCCCCGCCTGCGGGCGCTCGCCTCCGCGGGCCCCGACGTGATCGCGGTCGAGACGCTGCCCTCCGTGCGGGAGGTGCACGCCGTCGTCGCCGCCCTCCGCGGCTCCCCTATACCCGCCTGGATCACCGTGAGCGCCCGAGGGAACAGTACGGCCGCGGGCGAACGACTCGCCGAGGCGTTCGCCGTGGCAGCCGCCTCGGACGACGTGATCGGCGTCGGGGTCAACTGCTGCTCGCCTGCGGACGTCGCGGCAGCGGCCCGTCTCGCTCGCCGGGCTACGGGCAAGCTGGTCGTCGTGTACCCGAACAGCGGCGAGGTCTGGGATGCGCCCACACGCCGGTGGACGGGCGACCCGGCCTTCGACTCCGCCCTGGTCGCGTCCTGGCTCGACGCCGGAGCCGACGTGATCGGAGGCTGCTGCCGTGTCGGCCCCGCCGCGATCGCCGCACTCGCCCGCCTGCTCGAGCGCACGGGACCGGGCTGACCTCGGTCCGGGCGTCAGTACTGGCGAGCACGACAGCGCAGCACCGCGCCGACGATCCGGATGTCCGTGAAGCGTGTCGACGCCCCCGTGCGAGCAGCCTCTCGGACGGGACGCCTGACCTCTGGCCGCACGCGCGTGCCCTCCTCACCCGATCACGGGAGAGGGAAACGACCCAGCGGCCGACTCCCCGTCACGCCTGTCTAGGCCGTCTTCGGCCGCGCGAACTCGTCGTACGGCAGCGTGATCGGTCGAGTCCGCGGAGGCATCCGCAGCACCGCCTCGAGTGCCGGGCCCAGCGCCTCCCGCCAGACGCGGTAGCCCTCCTCGTTGAGGTGCAGCCCGTCCGGCGAGTACTGCTCGAGCAGGCCGCCGTCCTCGCCCGCGAGCACCGGCCAGAGATCGAGGTAGCCCGCGTGCGCGGTGGGCGCGAACTGCCAGAGGTGGCGGTTGATACCGCGGATCTGCGGGGCGAACTCGTGTCCGCGGGGCAGGACCGACGTGACCAGGAGGCGCACGTCGGGCAGGTCGCGGCGGAACGTCGCGACGACGGTCTCGATGTTGCGGACGATGTGCTCCGTTGTGCGGTGCCACGCCAGGTCGTTGGTGCCGATCAGGAGCACCACGGTATCCGGCTCCTGCGCGACGAGCTCGGGGAGACGCGCGACGACATCCGCGGTGGTCGCCCCTCCGACTCCCTCGTCAACGACCGTCGAGTGCGTCAGCCACTCACCCCAGGCCCCCGCCTGGATGATGCTGTCCCCGATGAAGAGGACCTTCCCCAGCTCGAGATCGCGCCCCGCGTCCGTACTCGACAGTTCGCTCATCGTGCTCCTCTCGTCGGCGTCCCGGGCGGTCTCGCCGCCGTCGGACCCCTCCATTGTCACCGCTGCGCCCGGCGCCCGCCAGGGGAGCGCTCGTCGCCGGAGTCCGGCAGGTCGGCCGCGGTGGCTGTGATGCGGTTGGCCATGCCGTTGAAGATGACGCCGTGGAAGGGCAGGATCGCGAACCAGTAGAGTCGGCCCGCGAGCCCCTGCGGGAAGAAGACCGCGCGCTGCGTGTAGACCGAGCCGCCGCCGTCCGAGGGTTCGGCGCGCATCTCGAGCCATGCGCCTCCCGGCACCTTCATCTCGGCGCGCAGACGCAAGAGGGTCGGCCGCTCGATCGCCTCGACCCGCCAGAAGTCGAGCGCGTCGCCGGCGTGCAGCCGGGCGGAGTCGCGGCGTCCGCGCTGCAGGCCCACTCCCCCGACGAGGCGGTCCATCCAGCCGCGAATCACCCAGGCGAGCGGGAAGGAGTACCAGCCATTCGTGCCGCCGATGCCCTCGATCACCCGCCAGAGCTTGGCCGGGTCGGCCTGGGTGCGCCGCACCTTCAGGTCGACGTAGACGGTGTGGCCGGCCCACTCCGGGTCGCTCGGCAGCGGATCGCTCGGCGCGCCGACGACCTCCGCGTTCTGCCAGCTCGTCTCGATCTCGCCCGCCTGCATCCTGCCCAGCGCGAGCCTGACCGCCCGGCGGTACGAGGTGAGTCCGCCCTCCGGGTCGGGGATGAGCGAGCGGATGTCCTGCTCGTGCACCACGCAGTCGTACTGCAGCGAGGCGATGATCGGCACCGCGAGCGAGCGCGGGATCGGCGTCACGAGGTTGACCCACTGCGAGGCCAGCCACGGGGTGAACACCGGCAGCGACGCGATCGGTCGTTGCCGCAGGCCCGCCTCCACCGCGTAGCCGTTCATCATCTGGCCGTAGCGCAGCACATCGGGCCCACCGATGTCGAAGGTGCGGTTGAGCCGGCGGTCCTCGAGGGAGGCGGCGCCGATCAGGTAGTGCAGCACGTCGCGCACGGCGATCGGCTGGATGAAGTTCCGCACCCACTGCGGCGCGGGCATGTAGGGCAGCACGTCGGTGAGGTGGCGGACCATCTCGAACGAGGTCGATCCGGAGCCGATGATCACGCCGGCCTGCAGCGCGATCGTCGGCACGCCCGACTCCATCAGGATCCGGCCCACCTCCGCGCGCGAGCGGAGGTGCTTCGAGAGCTCCTGGCCGTCAGGGTGCAGGCCACCGAGGTAGACGATGCGGCCGACGCCGCCCGCCATCGCCGCCGAGGCGACGTTCTGCGCGGCGCGGCTCTCGACCTCCTCAAAGTGGGCGTGGTCGTTGCCCGAGCCCATCGAGTGGACGAGGTAGTAGAGGACGTCCACACCGTCGACTGCGGCGGTGAGCGACTCCGGATCGCCGAGATCGCCCTGGGCGACCTCGACCTCCTCCGCCCACGGCACGTCGGAGAGCTTGCGCGGATCGCGCACGAGCACTCGCACGCGGAACCCCGCCTCCAGGAGGCGCGGCGTCAGCCGACCGCCAATGTAGCCGGTCGCGCCGGTGACGAGCGCGAGGGGGCGCGTCGAGTCGGAGGGGGATTGGCTCATGCGGCCACGCTACGCCGATGGCCCCGCGACCTCTCCCGCTGGTGCGGGCCCCCGGCCCCTGCTAGGTGCCCCAGCCACCGAGCGGGCTCACGCGATGCCGAGCACCTCGCGCACGCGCAGCACATCGTCGTTCATCTGGCGGATCAGCGGCTCGACGCCCTCGTAGGCGACCTGTCCCCGAATGCGGCCGACGAAGGCGACCTCGACGACGCGGTCGTAGAGGTCCAGGGTCTCGAGGGTCTGATCGAGCACGTACGCCTCGACCTGCTTCGGCGGTACTCCGGCGAAGGTGGGGTTGCTGCCGACCGAGATCGCGGCCGGATGCGTGACGCCGTCCGTCGTGAGCCTCCCCGCGTACACGCCGTCGGCCGGGATCAGGCCCTGCGACTGCGGCGAGAGGTTGGCGGTCGGGAAGCCCAGCTCTCGCCCGCGCTTCGCGCCGTGCACGACGACTCCGCGAACCACGGGCTCGTGCCCGAGCAGGCGCGTGGCGTGCTCGACGTCACCCTCGGCGAGCAGCTCGCGGATCCAGGTGGAGGAGACGCGGCGGCCGTCCTCCGGCCGGACGTCGTCGATCAGCTCCACCTCGAAGCCGTGCTGCTCGCTCAGCCGGCGCAGCATCCCGATGTCGCCCGCCCCCCGTGCGCCGAAGCGGAAGTCGGAGCCGACGAGCACCACCCGCGCCTCGAGCGCGTCGACGAGCACGTGCTGCACGAACTCCTCGGGCGAGAGCGCGCGGAACTCCTCGTCGAACGTGAGGAGCAGCGTCGCGTCGACCCCGGTCCCCGCGAGCAGCTCGAGCTTCTGCTCGTTGCCCACCAGCGCCGGCGGGCACTTCTCCGGCGCGATCACGCTGAGCGGGTTACGGTCGAAGGTGACCACCACGGCCGCGAGACCGCGCTCACGCGCCCGGTCGTGCAGAGTGCCGATGACCGCGCGGTGTCCCGCGTGCACGCCGTCGAACTTGCCGATGCTCACGGCCGAGGGACCGATGCCGGCGAGGTCGCCCGGCCGCGTCTCGACGCGCATCAGGACGCCGCTCGCGGGCCGCGTCGCCCCTGCACACGGAGCCACCACAGGCCCAGCACCGGCAGAACCAGCGGGATGAGCAGGTAGCCGGCTCCGAAGGCCGCCCAGACGGTCGACTGCCGTCCGAAGGGGTCAGCGCTGGTCAGGCCGAGCAGCTGCGGTTCCAGCACGCTCACGGCGCCGACGACGAGGACGCCGACGAGCTCGAACGTGATCGTCACCCAGGCCACGCGCTGCCAGGCGCGTCCCGGCACGATGAGCGCGACCGTCGCGACGATGTAGACGACCGCCGAGAGAGCCGAGAGCGAGAAGGCGAGGGGCGCCTCGTCGAACCGGTCGATGATCTGGAAGAGGGAGCGACCCGTCGCGGCGAGCGCCAGGATCCCGTAGACCACGACGAGCAGGCTGCCGATCCCGCGGGAGCGGGCAGAGCGGCTCGGGTCGGCACTCGCGGGTGCGGAAGGGAGTCGGGGGTCGTGGGCGGCCCGTCCGGACGCTTCGCTGGCTGGTTTCGACATCGCAGGTCCATGGTAGGCGGTCGAGCGGCAGGGCCCGGTGGCGGCGCGGATCAGGCGCTCTGGACGAACCAGATCTGATGCATCCGGTAGACCATCACGGCGATCGACAGGCAGGCGACGCCGAGGATCAGTGTGCTCCACCGACTCCGCTCGATCAGCGCCCAGAAGCCCGCGGCCAGCGGGAGCAGGAGCGCAGAGATGAGGTAGACGTAGTACTCCGGCAGGCTTCCGGAGGGCCGGTTGCCGACCAGCGGCGAGACGATCGCCACTGCGAGCTGCACGATGAGCAGCAGCTCGACGATCGCGGTCGCACCGACCGACACGTCCGACGGGCGGCGTCCGACGAGGCCGAGCACGAGGCAGAGCAGGCCGGCGGCGACGGCGATCCCGACCTGGAGGATCGTGAACCACTCGATCACGAGGCGGCCGTCCGCAGCTCCTCGGTTGGGAAGTTGACGACGCTTTTGAGCTGGGTGCCGCGGCGCTCGGCGAGCCCGATCAGCCTCTCCCCCGGCCCGACGGCGGCCAGCAGGCCCTTCACCCGTGCGACCTCCTCGGGGGCCGGGATGCGCTTGCCGTTGGCGAGGTCGACGGCCTCGCGGGACTCCAGGCGCAGCAGCGGGAAGAGCTCACCGGCGGCCGCGGCGGGCGGAAGCAGGGCGGCCGGGACGTCGAGCTCGTCGAGCGCACCCGCCCGAACGACGGTGAAGGGGCCGACAGCGGTCCGGCGCAGCACCGTCAGGTGGCCGCCGACGCCGAGCGCCGCTCCGAGATCGCGGGCGAGCGCGCGGATGTAGGTGCCGGAGGAGCAGGTGACGCGCACGTCGAGGTCGAGGAAGCCGTCGACCTCGCGCCGCGCCAGCACATCGAACGACGAGACCGTCACGGGACGTGCCTCGAGCACGACCTCCTCGCCGTCCCGGACTCGGGCGTAGGCACGGCGTCCGTCGACCTTGATCGCGCTCACGGTGCTGGGGATCTGCGCGATCTCGCCGGTGAGGGCGGCGACCGCGTCGACGACCGCCTCCGGGGCGAGCGCGGCGACGAGGGCGGGCTCTGCGGAGCCGAGCAGCTCGCCCTCGCGGTCGTCGGTCGTCGTGGAGGCGCCGAGGCGGATCGTCGCCTCATACTGCTTGTCGAGGCCGACGAGGTAGGTGAGCAGCCGGGTCGAGGGGCCGAGCCCCAGGATCATCAGGCCGGTCGCCATCGGATCGAGCGTCCCCGCGTGGCCGACCTTACGGGTGCCGGCTCGGCGACGCGTCCGCGAGACCAGGTCGTGACTGGTGATCCCCCCCGGCTTGTCCAGGAGGAGGATGCCATTCGGAGCCGACGACGCGGCGGGAGCCGTCGCTGCAACGGCGGCCGGGGCCGTCGGAGCCGGGCTGGGGGTCTCGAGCACGGGTGCGACGATACACCGGCGGATCGGGAGTCCCGTCGCGCGGCCGAGGGGGTGGACGCGGGCCGCTCTAGGCTGTCCGGATGAGGATCGCAGTACTCGGAGCGGGCGCCGTCGGCGGTACCGTCGCCGCTCTTCTCGACCGCGCAGGACACGACGTCGAGGTCACCGCCCGCGGGGAGCACCTCGCGGCGATCCGCCGCTCCGGCCTCCGCCTCGACGGCGCCTGGGGCGAGCACACCGCCTGGGTGCGCTGCGGTGAGACCCTCGATCTCGCTCCCGAGCTCGCCGTCGTCTGCACCAAGGCCCAGGACGCGGAGGACGCGCTGCGGGCGAACCGCCGGACCGTCGACGGCACGCTCGTGGTCGTCGTGCAGAACGGCCTCGACGGCCTCCAGGCCGCGGCACGGCAGGTCCGCGACGCACGGCTCGTCGGCGCGCTGGCGCTCTTCGCCGCGAGCCACCTCGAACCCGGCCGGGTCAGCGTGACCGCCGCGGCCCTCACGACTCTCGGCGTCCCCGGTCGGCCGGCCGACGACGACGTGCGCCGCGCGGCGGTCGTGCTGGGCGAGGCGATCCCGACCGAGACGACCGACGACTTCGTCGGCGCTCAGTGGACCAAGCTCCTGATCAACGAGGTCAACGCACTCCCCGCCATCACCGGGCTCTCGGTCCAGGAGACGGTGGCCGACCCGGGGCTCCGCCGCGTCCTCGCCCGGGCACTGCGGGAGGCGGCGCGCACCGGGATCGCGGCCGGCGTGCGCTTCGGCACGCTGCAGGGGCTCTCTCACGGCTCCATCCGCGCGCTGGCCGCCGCGCCGCTCCCCGTCGTGGAGCTACTCCCCCGCCGGATGGCCGCAGGCATGGGCGAGGTGCCGAATCCGGGATCGACCCTGCAGAGCATCCGCCGCGGTGTGCCGAGCGAGATCGACCACCTGGCCGGAGCTGTCGTCCGCACCGCGGAGCGCGGCGGGCGGGAGGCCCGGGTCAATCAGCTGCTGGTCGAGCTCGTCCACGAGGTCGAGCGCACGGGCGTCTTCCTTCCTCCCGCCGATGTCGTGCGGCGGGCCGCACTGGTCTGAGCCGTGAGCGCGCCGAGGTCGAGACGCACCGAAGCGCTCCTTCGCGGCCGGATCACGCTCGGTCGCGCACGCCTGACCTCAGCAGGAGTCGGCGAAGAGCCTGCGCGGCTGCTCGGGGTCGCGGATGTCGACCAAGATCGTGGCCAGCCGGCGGGGATCCGTGCTCGCCCGGTAGGCCGCGTCGACCGGCGGCTCTTGCGTGTCGAGCCGGATGCTCGTGCTCCACGCGCCGCGCAGCTCGGGCCGCAGCGCGAACTCGCCGTCCACCAGGAGCACCGCATCCTGGCCGGCCGTGCGCCAGCAGGCCTGCCGCGCCTCGTCGCGCACCGAGTCGAAGCCCGCCAACACGAAGCCGGTGCTGCCGCCCAGCCTGAACGGGTCGAGAAGCACTCGACGAAGCAGCTCGTAGTCGTAGCGGCCGCTGTAGGCGCGCTGCTCCTCGGGCACCGACGGATCGTCCCGCTCCAGACGCGGCCGATGGAAGTCGGCGAGGTGCGCGACGATCGCGTCGTGGCCGGCGCGCCGCAACGCCTCCGCCAGCTCGAGGGCGAACACCCCGCTCACCGCGGGGTCATCGCCGTCGACGCCGACCGCGACCCGGCCACGCCCGTAGTTGTGCAGCACCTCCGCTGCAAGAGCGTCGAGCACATCGGCCTTCTGCGGAGCCCACCTGGTCATCCGCCCACGATACGCGCCAGCGCCTAGTGTGGTCTGATGCCCTCCGCCGCCCTCGCCGACGTGATCGTCGACTGGTTCCGCACGAGCGCACGCGATCTGCCCTGGCGCCGCGACGGCTTCCCCGCCTGGGGAACGCTGGTCAGCGAGTTCATGCTCCAGCAGACCCCGGTCGTCCGGGTCGTCCCGCGCCTCGCCGACTGGCTGGAGCGCTGGCCGACGCCCTCCGCCCTGGCCGCGGTTCCGCCCGGCGAGGCGGTGCGCGCCTGGCAGTCGCTCGGCTATCCGCGCCGTGCCCTCCGCCTGCACGCCTGTGCCGTGGCGATCGCCCAGGAGCACGGCGACGTGGTCCCCGACGACGTCGACACCCTCCTCGCCCTGCCAGGAATCGGCGACTACACGGCTCGCGCTATCGCCGTCTTCGCCTACGGCCGCCGGCACCCGGTCGTCGACACCAACGTCCGCCGCGTGATCGCCCGCGCGGTCGACGGAGCAGCCGAGCCCGGCCCTCCCCGCGCGAAGGCCGACCTGGCGGCGATGGCCGCACTCCTTCCCGAGCCTCTACCCGAGGCGGCGGCATTCAACGCCGGGATGATGGAGCTCGGCGCGGTCGTCTGCACGGCTCGCGCTCCGCGCTGCGACGAGTGCCCGATCCGCCACCTCTGCCGATGGCGCGCCGACGGCTACCCGGAGCACACCGGTCCGGTGAAGGCGCCGCAGAAGCGGTTTGAGGGCTCCGACCGCCAAGTGCGCGGCCTCATCCTCGCGGAGCTCCGCGCCGCGCACGCCCCCGTGACCGCCGCGGAGGTGGAGTCGCTCTGGCCCGATGCGCAGCAGCGCCGCCGCGCCCTCGCAGGCCTGCTGGCCGACGGGCTCGCGACCGGCGACCCGGTCGACGGATACCTCCTCCCCGGCGCCTGAGCGCTGCGACTGTCGGAGCCGCCGGGTAGGGTCGGCGCCGTGACCGGTCGCCGCCTCCGCCTCCCCCGCCCCGACGACGACGTCGACCGCGCCCTCGCGGCCGTGCGGGTCGCGATCGACCTGCCCGGTGCGTTCCCGGCCGAGGCGCTGGCCGAGGCGGAGCACGCCGACGCGAACGCGGAGGACGGCGGCCGCAGCGATCGCACGGATCTGCCGTTCGTCACGATCGACCCGCCGGGCTCCCTCGACCTCGACCAGGCGCTGCATCTCGAGCGCACCACGGACGGCGTCGTCCTCCGCTACGCGATCGCCGACGTCCCGGCGGTCGTCCACTCGGGCGGTGCGCTCGACGCCGAGGCCCGACGCCGTGGTCAGACCGTCTACCTCCCCGACGGGCGGATCCCGCTGCATCCCGCCGTGCTCTCCGAGGGCACCGCCTCGCTCCTGCCCGACGTCCGGCGACGTGCCCTGGTCTGGACGCTGACACTCGATGAGCGCGCCGAGCCGCGTTCCGTGCGCCTCGAGCGCTCGCTCGTCCGCAGCGTCGCACGCCTCGACTACGGAGCAGTGCAGCGCAGCGTCGAGGCAGGCGAGCCGCATCCCTCGATCGCCTTGCTCGCCTGGTTCGGGCGCGAGCGCCTCGCCCGCGAAGCAGAGCGCGGAGGCGCGAGCCTGACCCTCCCCGAGGAGGAGATCGTCGCGGTCGGCGGCGGCTACCGAGTGGAGCGCCGAGCGCCGCTGGCGGTCGAGGCCTGGAACGCCCAGGTCTCGCTCCTGACCGGGATGGTCGCCGCGAGGATGATGCTCGGCGCGGGAGTCGGAATCCTGCGCACGATGCCCGCCGCGGATCCCGAGACCGTCGCCGCGTTCCGCGCCAGGGCCGCCGCCCTCGGTACCCCCTGGCCGACGGAGGAACCCTACGGCGCCTACCTGCGCCGTCTCGACACGGGCGACCCGGCGCAGCTGGCGGTGATGCACGCCGCCGCGACCCTGTTCCGCGGAGCCGGCTACACCGCGTTCGACGGGACACCTCCCGAACACCCCGCGCAGTCCGCGCTCGCCGCGCCCTACGCTCACGTCACGGCGCCGCTGCGGCGCCTGGTCGACCGTTTCGGCCTCGCCGTCTGCCTCGCGGTCTCCAACGGAGACGCGGTGCCCGACGGGCTGCGCGCCGCGCTCCCCGGGCTGCCCCCGCTCCTCGCGGCGAGCGACCGGCGCGCCGGTGCCGCCTCGCGAGCAGCCACGGCGATCGTCGAGGCCGCCATCCTCCGCGGCCGCGAGGGCGCCTCCTTCACCGGAGTCGTCGTCTCGTCGGGCCGGAACCGCTCGGCCGTGCAGCTGCTCGAGCCCGAGATCACGGTCGACGTGCAGGCCCCGCTCCTGCCGGGAGCCCGCGTCGTCGTCGTCCTGGAGTCGGTCGACGTCGCCACGGGCTCCGCGGTGTTCGGGCTCAGCGCCTAGTCCTCGTCCTCGCGCGGCTTCACGTACGGGTCGGCCTCGCCTGCGTAGTCCGCCTGGGCAGCGAGCGACTGCACCTGCGAGTCCTGGCTGCGTGCGGCGGCGAGGAGCTCCTCGATGTGCTGGGCGTTCTCGGGGAGCGCATCAAGGATGAACTCGAGCGACGGTGTCAGCCGCGCGGTGATGTTCTTGCCGACCTCGGTGCGCAGCATGCCGGTGGCGGCCTTGAGGGCCGCAGCCGAGTCGGCGCGCTCCTCGTCGGTGCCGTACACCGTGTAGAACACGGAGGCGTGCTGCAGGTCACCGGTCACCTGGACATCGGTGATGGTGACGAAGCCGAGCCGCGGATCGCGGAGTCCGCGCTCGAGCCGCTTGGCGACGATCACCTGGATACGTTCGGCGAGCTTCCTCGCCCGTGCCGGATCTGCCATGGCTGGTCCTCACATCTCTCTCGACGAACCGTTGGGCTCGTCATCTAATCACGTGGTCCACCCGGCCTGCCGGGCGCGATGGCGGGAGGGGGCGGGCGGGAGGGGTGCCGCGTCGCAGCCCCCTCCCGGCCCTCCCCTGCACCGGCCGGGAACCCGGGGAAAGGCGGAAGGCCCGGGCGGACCCGGGCCTTCCAGTGGAGCAGGATCAGCCTCGCGGCTTCTCCTTCATCTCGATCGTCTCGATCTCGTCGCCGATCTGGATGTCGTTGTACTTGCCGAGACCGATACCGGCCTCGTAGTCCGTGCGGACCTCCGTGACGTCGTCCTTGAAGCGACGCAGCGACTCGATGGCGAGGTTGTCGCCGACGACGACGCCATCGCGGATGACGCGCGCCTTCGAGTTGCGGGTGATCGTGCCGGAGCGGACGATGACACCCGCGATGTTGCCGAACTTCGAGGAGCGGAACACCTCGCGGATCTCGGCGACACCGGACTGGACCTCCTCGAACTCGGGCTTGAGCATGCCCGTGAGCGAGTTCTCGACCTCTTCGATCGCGTTGTAGATGACCGAGTAGAAGCGGATGTCCACTCCCTCTCGAGCTGCGCGCTCGCGGGCCTTCGGGTCGGGGCGGACGTTGAAGCCCACGATGATCGCGTTGTCGATCGTCGCGAGGTTGACGTCCGACTCCGTGATCGCACCGACACCGCGGTGGATGATGCGCAGCTGCACCGAGTCGTCGACCTCGATCTTGACGAGCGACTCCTCCAGCGCCTCGACGGCACCGGACACGTCGCCCTTGATGATGAGGTTGAGCGACTCGACCTTGCCTTCCTCGAGGGCGCGGGTGAAGTCCTCCAGCGAGATGCGCTTGCGGGCCTTGGCCAGCAGGGCGTTGCGCTGAGCGGCTTCGCGCTTCTCGGCGATCTGGCGTGCCGTGCGGTCCTCCTCGGTGACGAGGAAGGTGTCGCCGGCGCGAGGCACGGACGAGAGTCCCTGCACCTGCACCGGTCGCGACGGCACGGCCTCGAGGACGGCGTTGCCGTTCTCGTCGGCCATAGCACGGACCCGACCGTAGGCCGTTCCCGCGACGATCGCATCGCCGACGCGCAGCGTTCCCGACTGGATGAGGACGGTCGCGACCGCACCGCGTCCCTTGTCGAGCTTCGCCTCGATCGCGACCCCGCGTGCCTCCTTGTTCGGGTTGGCGCGCAGGTCGAGCCCCGCGTCGGCGGTGAGCAGCACGGCGTCCAGGAGGTCCTGGATGCCGGTGTTCGCCCGCGCCGACACGTCGACGAACATGACGTCTCCGCCGTACTCCTCGGCGACCAGACCGAACTCGGTGAGCTGCTGGCGCACCTTCGCAGGGTTGGCGTCGGGCTTGTCCACCTTGTTGACCGCGACCACGATCGGGACGTTGGCCGCCTGGGCATGGTTCAGCGCCTCGATCGTCTGCGGCATGATGCCGTCGTCCGCCGCGACCACGAGGATCGCGATGTCCGTCACCTGGGCACCGCGGGCTCGCATGGCGGTGAACGCCTCGTGACCCGGGGTGTCGATGAAGGTGATGGGGCGCTCGATGCCCTCGTGCTCGGCGACGACCTGGTACGCACCGATGTGCTGCGTGATGCCGCCCGCCTCGCCTGCGACGACGTTGGCGTTGCGGATCGCGTCGAGCAGCCGTGTCTTTCCGTGGTCGACGTGACCCATGACGGTGACGACGGGGGGACGGATCTCGAGGTCCTCGTCCGTCTCGTCGTCGAGCTCCTGCTCGAGGTCGAGACCGAAGCCCTCGAGGAGCTCCTTGTCCTCGTCCTCGGGCGAGACGACCTGGATCTTGAAGCCCAGCTCGGAGCCGAGCACCTCGAAGGTCGCCTCGTCGAGCGACTCGGTCGCCGTCGCCATCTCGCCGAGGGCGAAGAGGACGGTGACCAGGTTGCCGGGGGGCACCGGCACGCCGGTCATGGCCTCGATCTTGTCGGCGAAGTCCGAGATCGACGCGCCGCGGCGCAGACGGATGATCGTCTTGCCGTCACCGCGGGGAACGCTGACGCCGCCGAGCGACGGAGCCTCCCTGAGCTCGAACTCCTGACGCTTCGTGCGCTTGGACTTCCGGGCCTTGCTCTTGCCGCCACCGCGGCCGAAGGCACCCGCGGTTCCGCCGCCGGGGCCACGACCGCGACCGCCGCCGCCACCCGGACGCGGGGCGAAGCCGCCGCCGGCACCGGGAGCGCCGCCGGGACGCTGGAAGCCGCCGCCACCCGGACGACCGGCACCGCCGGGACGGCCGGCACCGCCACCGGGACCGCCGGGACGCTGGCCGAAGCCGGCGGGGCGCTGGCCCATGCCGGGCCCGCCGGGTCGGGGCGCGCCGGGGCGCGGAGCAGCGGGGCGGGGGATGTTGCCCGGGGTCGGACGTGATCCCATGCCCTGCGAGCTGGCGAAGGGGTTGTTGCCGGGGCGCGGGGCGGCCGGACGCTGACCCATGCCCTGGTTGCTGGCGAAGGGGTTGTTCCCGGGGCGGGGGGTGCCGCCGGGGCGGTTGGAGCCTCCGGACGCGCCACCGGGGCGCGGGGGGTTGGCGGCGGGAGCCGGACGCGGGGTCACAGGCTTGGGCCCACCGGGGGTCGGGCCCGCTGCCTTTTTGTCGGCGGCGGCCTCGGCCGCCGGGGCCTCGGCCGGAGCCGGAGCCGCGGGTGCCTCAGGAGCGTCCTTGGCGGCCTGGGCGCGCTGGGCGGCCGCGGCCTCCTGAGCGGCCTGAGCCTGAGCCTGACGTTCGGCGACCGACATCGGCGGAGCCGGCGCCGGGGCGGGCGGCTTGGCCGGGCCGGGCGTCGGCGCGGAGGGACGCGAGCCCGAAGGGCGCGGAGCCCCCGGGCGGGCGGGGGTGGAGGGGGTCGTCGGGGTCGACGACGCCCCCGCGCCGGATCCGCCCTGGCCCTGGAGGGCCTCGCGGAGCTTGCGGGCGACGGGGGGTTCGATGCTCGAGGACGGTCCCTTGACGAACTCGCCGAGCTCCTTCAACTTCGCAAGTGCGACCTTGCTATCGACACCGAGCTCGGATGCGATCTCGTGTACGCGTGGTTTTGCCACTTCTCTCCTGTCTTGGGCCTGCACCCAAGACGGGGGCAGGCGTCACGAACGGACGGGTCTCATGTCGAGCCGCTCATCAGTCTTCGCTCATGATCAGTTCACGGGCCGTTCTGCCTGTTCTCTATGGTGTGATCGTGCGCTGCTCCGGCCCCTCCGGATGAGGAACCGAGCCGGTCCGAACGCGCATGACGTACTGCTCCAGCTCGCTCGCGTCCACGCTCTCGCGCGTCCGGAACGCCCTGCCGAACGCGCGGCGCTTGACCGCGAGCCCGTAGCAGTCGGCTGAGTCGTGGAGCCACGCTCCCCGACCAGGACGAACGGCACGCGGGTCTACCGCGAGGACGTTCGAGTGGAGGACGAGCCTCAGAAGAGAGGCCCGGGGGGCGCGCAGACGGCAGCCGACGCACGTTCTGACGGGACTCACTCTACTCCCTCGTCCGGACGAGCGCTTCCCCGCGTGGCCGTTGGCCGGGGATCACTCCCCGTCCATCACCGAATCGGGCTGGATGTCGATCTTGGCACCGGTGAGCTTCGCGGCGAGTCGAGCGTTCTGCCCCTCCTTGCCGATGGCGAGCGAGAGCTGGTAGTCCGGGACCAGCGCGCGCACGGCCTTGAGGCCCTGATCGATCACGAAGGCGCTGGTCACCTTGGCGGGCGAGAGGGCGCTGGCGACGAAGGTCGGCAGGTCGGAGGAGTAGTCGACGATGTCGATCTTCTCGTTGTTGAGCTCGGCGGTCACCGCGCGCACGCGCTGGCCGAGTTCGCCGATGCAGGCGCCCTTGGCGTTGACGCCGGGCTCGGTCGCGCGCACGGCGATCTTGGTGCGGTGTCCAGCCTCGCGGGCGAGCGAGACGATCTCGACCACGCCGGAAGCGATCTCGGGCACCTCCAGGGCGAACAGCTTGCGCACCAGCGATGGGTGGGTGCGCGAGACCTGGACCGAGGGTCCCTTCGCCCCGCGGCCGACGCTCGTCACGTAGACGCGGATACGACGCCCGTGGCTGTAATCCTCGCCGGGAACCTGTTCTTCGGGCGAGAGGATCGCCTCGATGGAGCCGAGGTCGACGTGGATCATCCGCGGGTTCGGGCCCTGCTGGATGACGCCGGCGACGATGTCGCCCTCGCGACCCTTGAACTCGCCGAGCACGTGCTCGTCGGCAATGTCGCGCAGGCGCTGGTTGATGACCTGCTTCGCGGCGAAGGCGGCGATGCGGCCGAAGTCGCGCGGCGAGTCCTCGGCCTCGCCCACGACGGCGCCCTCGTCGTCGTACTCGGGCACGAAGACCGAGACGTGGCCGGTCTTGCGGTCGAGGTGCACGCGTGCGGAGACGGCTGTCGACTTGTCGGCGTCGTCCGCCTGGCCGATGTGCTTGAGGTAGGCGGTGAGGATCGCCTGCTCGATGATCTGCACGAGTTCCTCGAAGGGGATCTCGCGCTCGCGCTCCATGAGTCGCAGAACGCTCAGGTCGATGTCCACGGGCGGGCCTTTCTCTCTATTCACTTGGCTGCCGCGGTGGTGACCGCGGTCGTGCGTCGGTGGGGTGCTCGCACCCGGATCAGCCCTCAAGGGTACCCGACGCGGACGCACGGTCCACCCGCGTCTCGGATGCGCACGGCGGAACGGGAGGAGGGACAAGCGACGTCATGAAAGATCCGACAGGATGCGCCTGGTGTGGCCTCAGAGAAAACGTCGGGGGTCAGGAATCGCTCCTGACCCCCCACGTTCCCTATAAGGGCTAGTCTTCTCCACCTTGTGGATTGCAGGAGGCGGCGATCGTCGCAGCGAGTCCGACGTCGGGTCGGTTGTTGTCGAGGTTCCAGCTCTCCTTGCCCACGGTGGAGCTACGGCCGAGGAAGTGACAGCTGAAGTGGTCGTGGAGGTTGTTGTGATCCAGTCGAGACCGATCGCCTTTCTCCAGGGCTTCTCCCCAGGCGGCCTCGTTGGCTTCGGGGCCTACGGCAATCTGGTCGCGTCCGTAGTCCGTGGGATACACCTGCGCGGTGGGTCCCCATTGCGGGTCGCCTGGTACCCACGTGACGTGATCGATGAGGTTTCGACCGAACCACGGGTCCGCGACCACAGGGAAGGCGATATCGGGTTGAGAAAGGTCGACGATCTGAGTGAGTGTCGTGCCAGTGACGTCGTAATGGGTAGGAATACTCGTTCCGTTCGCGTCGCGGGCCCAGCGGCCTTCATCCGCTCCAGAGGCCGGCGACGTCGAGCACGCTGCCTGCGCCGCTGCCATTGGCGTGCAAGGTCGAGCCGACAGGCAGATCGAGGTTGTATCTGTAGGCGTGACGTCGGTCGCATCGGTGACCGAGAAGAGCTGACGCGCGTGAGGCCCTGGTGTCACGCTCCAGCGAGAGCAGTGGTGGAGCGGACACGGGTGGTCGGGTCCTGCCGCCGCGCCCGACGCAGCGAAACGACCGCGCTGGCCACCACGGTGACGAAACCGGCGACGCTGAGAGCGAAGGCCGCAGTCAGCGCGATGCTGAGAGAGTCGGGCACGGAGCGGCTGGCGTCGCTGAGATCGAATGCCTGCCCTCAGACATCGAAGGCGTAGATCGCGCTGGACACCCACACCACTGACGCGACACCGGCCACCCAGGTCCACGCCCACCGGTGCGTGGCGCGACAGCTGATCGCAGCGGCGACGATCGCGCTCGCGATCACCGCTACGACCGCGAGTATCAGAAGAGGTACGAAGACGGCGCCGGCGAGGAGGCTCACTGCGCTCACCGCCGCGCCGATCTGGAGGGTCTTCTTCACCTGATCGTGTGAAGCATTCATTCAGCCACTCGCATTCCGAAAAAGGTCGACATGACCCTCACCCGCCCCTGGTCGTTCGCGGTGGGCAACGGTCGCTTCGTGGTCTGGTCTACACATGCAGAAGCGGCATGGTCAACGCTGCCCCGCCGCTCACCTGGCTCGAACAGGCCTCGAGCGGCGTGACGAAAAGGCGCGAAGAGTTCCTCCGACGTGAGTGGAAGCGTCATCTGTGCCGTTCAGAATCCAGAAGCCCTGACGGCCCCGGCTTCGTGGCGCCCATCGTTCGCGAGACACCGGAACGACGACGAGCCGCGCCGCGGCACGGCGCGGATCAAGAGGGACCGCCTGTGCGGGCAGCGGCTCGGGAGACGAAAGCGGAACGGCAGGAGAGCCCCCGCCGCGCGCCCGGTAGGGCGGCGGCGAAGGCTCTCGCAGGGTGTTACGCGCCCAGGCGGGCCAGCGCCTCGGCGACCGGGAGCTGCTCGCGCTCGCCGGAGCGGCGGTCCCAGAGCTCGACGATCCCGTCGGCGGCACCGCGCCCGGCGATGACGATCACCGGCACGCCGATCAGCTCGGCGTCGCCGAACTTGACGCCCGGGGACACCTTCGGGCGGTCGTCGATCAGCACGTCGCGGCCGGCCGCCTCCAGGGAGGCGCCCACCGACTCCGCCAGCTCGAGCGCCGCCGCGTCCTTGCCGGTCGCGATCACGTGCACGTCGAAGGGCGCGACGTTCGCAGGCCAGAGCAGTCCGCGCTCGTCGTGGGTGCTCTCGGCGATGATCGCGAGGATGCGCGTCACGCCGATGCCGTAGGAGCCCATCGTGACGGTGACGAGCTTGCCGTTCTCGTCGAGCACCTTCAGGCCCAGGACCTCGGCGTACTTGCGGCCGAGCTGGAAGACGTGGCCGATCTCCATGCCGCGGGCGGTCTCGATCGGGCCGGAGCCGTCGGGTGCCTCATCGCCGGTGCGCACCTCCGCGACCTCGACGGTGCCGTCCGCGTGGAAGTCACGTCCCGCCAGCAGGTCGAGGACGTGCTGACCGGAGACGTTGGCCCCGGTGATCCAGGCGGTGCCGTCGACCACACGCGGGTCGAGCAGGTAGCGGACACCGGTGGCCGATTCCTCACCCAGGACCGCGCCCTCGGACGACCAGGGTCCGATGTAGCCCTTGACCAGGCCGGGGTGCTTCGCGAAGTCCTCGGCCGTGGCGGCCTCGACCTCGGCGGGAGCGAAGGCGACCTCGGCACGCTTGAGGTCGACGTCGCGGTCGCCGGGAAGGCCCACGATGACGAGCTCGCGGGTGCCGTCGAGGGCGGTGAGCGCCAGGACGACGTTCTTGAGCGTGTCGCCGGCAGTCCAGGCACGGCCATCGGTGCGGGGCTGAGTCGCGTTCGCGAGGTCGACCAGGGTCTGGATCGTCGGGGTGTCGGGAGAGTCGAAGACGCGCGCCTCCGGCCGGCCCTCGACGGGGCTCGCCTCGGGCACAGGGGTGCGATAGGCCTCGACGTTCGCCGCGTAGCCGCCGGCCGACCGCACGAAGGTGTCCTCGCCGACGGGGGTGGGGTGCAGGAACTCCTCGCTGCGCGAACCGCCCATCGCCCCCGCATCGGCCTGCACGATCACGTACTCCAGGCCCAGGCGCGCGAAGATCCGCTCGTAGGCGTCGCGCTGGCGCTGGTAGCTCGCGTCGAGTCCCGCGTCGGTGTAGTCGAAGGAGTAGGCGTCCTTCATCGTGAACTCGCGGCCGCGCAGGAGGCCGGCGCGGGGCCGCGCCTCATCGCGGTACTTGTCCTGGATCTGGTAGATCGACAGGGGCAAATCCTTGTACGAGGAGTAGAGGTCCTTCACGAGTAGCGTGAAGAACTCCTCATGGGTCGGCGCCAGCATGTAGTCGGCGTCCTTGCGGTCCTTCAGACGGAAGACGCCGTCGCCGTACTCGGTCCAGCGTCCCGTGAGCTCGTAGGGCTCGCGGGGCAGGAGTGCGGGGAAGTGGACCTCCTGAGCGCCGGCCGCCTCCATCTCCTCGTGGAGGATCCGCTCGATGCGCCGCTTCACCCGCAGGCCCAGCGGCAGCCAGGCGAAGACGCCGGGCGCCTGGCGCCTGATGTAGCCCGCGCGTACGAGGAGGCGGTGGCCCGCGACCTCGGCGTCGGCCGGGTCCTCCCGGAGGGTTCGGACGAACAGATGCGAGAGACGGGTGACCACGAGGGACGATCCTATCCGCAGTCCTCCCCCGGCCCGCGAGTCGGGAGGCCGCTCGGCCGGGGACGCCTCAGCCGGGGATGCGCGAGAAGACGACCGCGCCACGCGTGCCGTCGAGCACGACGTCGTCGGGCGTGCCGCCGAGGGTGATCGGAGCGGAGAGCAGCGCGCGAAGGCGGATGCCTGCCGGACTCGGCGTGTCCGAGCAGGTGTCCGAGCCGGTCACCTCGTCGGAGGGCACGAGCACGGTCCCTTCGATCCGGTACGAGGCTCTCAGCACGAGGCAGTCGGTCCCCACGACGAGGGTCGGCTCACCAGCCACCCGCTCCGATCGCAGCCGCACCCGGGCATCCTCCACCCAGGCCGAGTAGGGAGTCTCGCCCTCGGCGGCGGTCAGCACCCAACCGTCACAGCCGAACGGATCCTGAGCGGTGCGGAGGTCGACGCAGTCGTCGCTCAGCGGTGCCGGCGTGCTGCGCAGCGCCGCGACTCCGGAGGCGACCAGCGTCACGGCAACGACGCCGAACGCGAGGAGCAGAGCGGGCCTGACCACGCCGATCCGCCCCGCACCGACTCAGTTGGCGCCGACGGTGACGACCGGGGCGCCGGTCGACGTGTCATCGGCGGGCATCTCGGCCGCGAGACGGTTCGCCTCCTCGATGAGGGTCTGCACGATCTCGGCCTCCGGCACGGTCTTGATGACCTCTCCCTTGACGAAGATCTGGCCCTTGCCGTTGCCGGAGGCGACGCCCAGATCGGCCTCGCGGGCCTCGCCCGGGCCGTTGACGACGCAGCCCATGACGGCGACGCGCAGCGGAACGCTCATGCCCTCGAGGCCGGCGGTGACGTCGTTGGCGAGCGTGTACACATCGACCTGCGCGCGGCCGCAGCTCGGGCACGAGACGATCTCGAGCTTGCGCTCGCGGAGGTTGAGCGACTGCAGGATCTGCAGGCCGACCTTCACCTCCTGGGCAGGCGGGGCCGAGAGGGACACGCGGATGGTGTCGCCGATGCCCTCGCCGAGCAGGATGCCGAACGCGGTGGCCGACTTGATGGTGCCCTGGAACTCGGGGCCGGCCTCCGTGACGCCGAGGTGCAGCGGCCAGTCGCCGCGCTCGGCGAGCTGGCGGTAGGCCTTCACCATGACGACCGGGTCGTTGTGCTTGACCGAGATCTTGAAATCGTGGAAGTCGTGCTCCTCGAACAGGCTCGCCTCCCACACGGCGCTCTCGACGAGGGCCTCGGGGGTGGGCTTACCGTACTTCTGCAGGATGCTCGGCTCGAGCGAGCCGGCGTTGACGCCGATGCGGATCGAGACGCCTGCGGCTTTCGCGGCCGCGGCGATCTTGCCGACCTGGTCGTCGAACTTGCGGATGTTGCCGGGATTGACCCGGACCGCGGCACAGCCGGCGTCGATCGCGGCGTAGACGTAGTTCGGCTGGAAGTGGATGTCGGCGATGACCGGGATCTGGCTCTTCTTCGCGATGATCGGCAGCGCCTCCGCGTCGTCGCGGCTCGGCACCGCCACGCGGACGATGTCGCAGCCGGACGCGGTCAGCTCGGCGATCTGCTGGAGGGTCGCGTTGATGTTCGTCGTCGGCGTGGTGCACATCGACTGGACGCTGACCTGCGCGTCACCGCCCACGAGCACCTTGCCCACCTTGATCTGGCGGGACTTGCGGCGGGGGGCGAGGGTCATGGGGACCTTGGGAAGACCCAGATTCACTGCTGGCACGCGCCCCATCGTACGCGCGCGGAGCGACCCTCCGACCGCTCGCCGGGTCTTCCCAGCCGCGGCCCGTGCCGAGGGAACCCCTGGCCCCGGCGGGAGCCGGTCCGCACCACAGCGGGCGGGTGGGCCTCACTCCAGCCGACGAGCCCGGGACACCCCGGCCGCGGCGAACGGTCGAATCACGTCTCGCGATCCGCCGAGTCGAACGCGACCCGCTCGACAGGACACAGCGCCTCCGGATGCCGACCGCCGGACGTCGTGCAGGGATTGTCGTGCGGACTAGAACAGCGTGATCGGCTTGACGATGTCGGCGTAGATGAGGAGGGCGCTCATGCCGCCGAGCACGAGCACGACGATGTAGGTCAGCGGGAGCAGGCGTGCGATGTCGACAGGCCCGGGGTCGCGGCGGCCGAAGAGTTTAGCGATGCGACGGCGGAGCCCCTCCCAGAGGGCGCCGGCGATATGGCCGCCGTCCATCGGCAGCAGAGGCACCAGGTTGAACACCAGCAGCGCGACGTTGAGCGAGGCGAGGACACCGACCATCGTCTGCACCTTCGAGACGATCGGCAGCTGGTCGGAGGCGGCGATCTCGCCCGCGATCCGGCCGACTCCGACGACGCTGATCGGACCGTTGGCATCGCGCGCCTCCGTGCCGAAGGCGGCCTGAGCGACGTCGATCAGGCGCTGCGGAAGGTTGAGGATCACGTGGGCGACGCTGGTGATGTTCTGCCACACCGTTCCGGGCACCGCGGTGATGGGCTGCCGGGCGAGCTCCGAGGTGGGTGAGATCCCGATGAAGCCGACAGTCTGCGTCTCGACGGCTCCGGAAGCGTCGGTGACGGGGTTTCCGGCGGAGTCGGTCACCGCGACCTCGTTCTCGGCCGGGGTGATCGAGAGGGTCAGCGACGCACCGTCTCGCTCGACGGCGACGCTCAGCGGCACGCCCGCCGAGCGCTGGATGATCGGGGTGAGGTCGTTCCAGGTGCCGACCGGCGTGCCGTCGATCGCCGTGATCGTGTCCCCGGGCAGGAGCCCTGCCGCGGCGCCGGGGGCGAGCGGGTCGTCGGCAGTGCAGGTCGCGGTGGCGCGCTGCGACTCGGGGACCACGCACTGCGAGACCGACGCGAGCGTGCTGGTGCTCTGCGCAACTCCGATGCCGCAGAGCAGGACCGTGAAGAGGACCGTCGCGATCAGGAGGTTCATGAAGGGACCCCCCGCCATGACGATGACGCGCTTCCAGACGGGGAGCAGGTAGAAGGCGCGGTGCTCCTCCCCCTCACCGATCGTCTCCGCGCTCGCGGCGCGGGCTTCGTCGATCAGCGTCGGACGGCCTGCGGTGCGCTTCTCGGACGACTGGTAGCCGACGCCCTGGAACAGCCCAACCGGCGACTCCGTGATCGGATCGCCCGCATGCTTCGGCGGGTACATGCCGATCATGGCGATGTAGCCCCCCAACGGAAGCGCTTTCACGCCGTACTCCGTCTCGCCACGGCGGCGCGAGAAGATCGTGGGCCCGAATCCGATCATGTACTGGGTGACCTTGACGCCGAACAGCTTCGCGGGCACGAGATGCCCGACCTCATGCAGCGCGATCGAGAGGGCGACACCGATGGCGATGATGACGACGCCGAGGACGAAGAGCAGCACGGATTCCACCGACACACTGTAGGCCGGAGCCGCCCGCGCCCGCTGGGGCGCGCCTGCACGAACCCGATGAGCCCGCCGGTCAGGTTCCAGCGATCCGCGCGTCCGCCGCGCGCCGTGCCCATTCTTCGGCAGCGGCCAACGACTGGCGGGTCAGCGCGCCGTCGACGGCGTGCGCGTCGACCACGGCCTCCACCGTCGCGAGGATGTCGAGGTAGCCGATCCGGCCGGCGTGGAAGGCCTGCACGGCCTGCTCGTTCGCCGCATTGAAGACGGCCGGGTAGGAGGCGCCGGCCTCGCCGACGCGCTTGGCGAGGCGGACCGCGGGGAACGCCTCCTCGTCGAGTGGCTCGAACGTCCAGCTGTGCGAGCGGGTCCAGTCGAGTGGTGCACCGACACCGGCCACGCGGTGCGGCCAGTCGAGGCCGAGCGAGATCGGGAGGCGCATGTCCGGCGGCGACGCCTGCGCGATCGTCGAGCCGTCCACGTACTCGACCATCGAGTGGATCACCGACTGCGGATGCACGGTGACGTCGATCCGGTGATAGGGCACGTCGAAGAGCAGGTGCGCCTCGATCACTTCGAGGCCCTTGTTGACCAGGGTCGAGGAGTTGGTGGTGACGACCAGGCCCATGTCCCAGGTGGGGTGCGCGAGAGCCTCGGCCGGAGTGACGTCGCGGAGGGACCCGCGGTCGCGTCCGCGGAACGGTCCCCCCGAGGCTGTCAGCACCAGGCGCCGCACCTCGCGGTGGGCTCCGGCGAGCAGGGCCTGCGCGATCGCCGAGTGCTCGGAGTCGACGGGCACGATCTGTCCCGGCGCCGCCAGCGAGGTGACCAGCTCGCCGCCGACGATCAGCGACTCCTTGTTGGCCAGGGCGAGCGTGCGCCCCTCCTCGAGCGCCGCGAGCGTCGGGCCGAGGCCGACCGAGCCCGTGATGCCGTTGAGCACCACGTCCGCCTCGACCGAGCGGATCAGCTGCTCCGCCTCGTCGGCCCCGAAAGCCGTGTGCTCGACGCCGAACGCAGCGGCTTGCTCGGCGACGACCGGCCGGTTCGACCCGGCCGCGAGCCCCACGACCTCGAACCGGTCGAGGTTCGCACCGATCACGTCGAGGGCCTGCGTGCCGATGGAGCCGGTGGAGCCGAGGATGATGACCCTGCGCATCCGCCCATCCTGGCACGACGGGCGGAGCGGAACCGGGTGAGCGGGATCCGGTCAGGTGATGGCGAGGATGTCGATCACGAACACGAGGGTGTCTGTCCCACTGATCCCGGCCTGCTGGTTGCCGGCGTCGCCGTAGCCCTTGGCGGGCGGGATGGTCACGATCACCTGCGAGCCGACGGTCTGGCCGACCAGCGCCTCCTTGAAGCCCTCGATCACCGCGCCGGTGCCGAGGGACGCCGGGGCGGGCTTCCCCCAGCTCTGGTCGAAGACCTCTCCGCTGCCCCAGATGACGCCCTGGTACTGCACGATCAGCTGGTCGCCGTCGGCGACGGTCGCTCCGGAGCCCTTCTTCAGCACAGCGAGCTGGAGGTCGGCGGGCGGGTCGGTCGAGGGGATGGAGACCGTCGGCGCGCCGTCGTCGGCGAGCGCCACGGTCGGCAACCCGTCCACTGGGGCCTGCGGCTCGCCGTCGGCCGCGGTCGGCACGATCTGCTCGACGTCGATGACCATCACGATCGAATCGGCTGCGGTGATGCCGAAATCACTCTGCCCGGCATCGCCGAATGCATCGGCCGGGGGCACGACCGCGACCACGCGCGAGCCGACGGTCGCGCAGTTCACCGCCTTCACCAGTCCGGCGAGGTACTGGTCGGCGTCGACCGTGAACGCGGCGCGACCGCCAGGAGCGTAGCTGCTGGCCGAGAACTCCGCGCCGCTCGTGCCGTTGTAGAGGGTGTAGTCCACAAGCACGATGTCGCCCTCGGCGACCTCGGCGCCGGTGCCCTCGACGGCGACCGAGCGCTCGGTGGTGTCGACGGTCATCGGGCTCGGAAAGACGGTGACGGGCTTGGTCGCGAAATCGCCGCTCGTCTGCACCGCGGCGGTCGCCTCCCCCTCGCTCGCGCAGCCCAGCGGAGTCGCGGAGGCGGACGGCGCCGCGTCGGGCGCTCCCGGAGTGCACGCCGCCAGGCTCAGGGAGGCGCCGAGGACGGCGAGGATCGCGAGGGTTCTGCGCACGGAGGCACCTTTCCTGACCGGCTGCTACCGGGGACGTTCGGGGGTCGCCGTCCATCCTGGGGGACACGCCTCGGGAGGTCCTGGACGCCGAGCCGGGCGCGTCGGCTCCAGTCAGTACGGTGAAGGCTCGCCTAGCATCGGGGATATGCGTGAATTCTCGGTCCCCCAGTCCCGAGAGCTCGTCACCGAGCTCCCCGGCCCGCGCTCCGTCGCCCTGCAGGAGCGCCGCGTCGCCAGCGTCTCCCGCGGCGCCGGGACGCTCGCCAACATCTACATGGACCATGCCTCGGGCGCGGTCCTGGTCGACGTCGACGGCAACCGCCTGATCGACCTGGGCTGCGGCATCGGCGTGACCACCATCGGCCACGCCCACCCGGCGGTCGCCGCCGCGGCAGCCGCGCAGGCCGAGAAGCTGACGCACACCCTCTTCACCGTCACTCCCTACGAGAACTACGTGAAGGTCGCCGAGAAGCTCGCCGAGATCACCCCCGGGGACTTCGAGAAGCACTCGATCCTGGTCAACTCCGGCGCCGAGGCCGTCGAGAACGCGGTCAAGATCGCCCGGAAATTCACCGGCCGGCGCGCGATCGCGACGCTCGACCACGCCTTCCACGGCCGCACGAACCTGACTATGGCGATGACGTACCGCCCCTGGCCGGAGCGCGCCGGCATGGGCCCCTTCCCCGGGGAGATCTACAGCCTCCCGATCAGCTACCCCTTCCGCGATCCCGAGGGCATGACGGGCGAGGCGGCGGCGGAGCGCACGATCGACTACATCACGACCCACATCGGCGCCCAGGAGCTGGCCGCCCTCTTCGTCGAGCCGATCCAGGGCGATGGCGGCATCATCATCCCTGCACCGGGCTACTTCCGCCGACTCTCCGAGTTCTGCACCGAGAACGGCATCGTCTTCGTCGCCGACGAGATCCAGGCCGGCATCGCCCGCACCGGCAGGTGGTACTCGATCGAGCACCACGGGGTCGTCCCCGACCTGATCACCACCGCCAAGGGCATCGCCGGCGGCTTCCCGCTGGCCGCTGTCACCGGTCGCGCCGAGATCATGGACGCCGTGCAGCCCGGGGGCATCGGGGGCACGTTCGGCGGCAACCCCGTCTCGACCGCCGCGGCCCTGGCCACCTTCGAGGCAATCGAGTCGGAGGGGCTGCTCGAGGAGGCGCAGCGCGTCGAGCGCGCGCTCCAGGCGCGCATCGGCGACTGGGCCGAGCGCTTCGCGGTGGTCGGCGAGGTGCGCGGAAAGGGTGCGATGTGGGGCGTCGAGCTCGTGCACCCCGGCACGAAGCGGCAGAACCCGGAGGCGCTCACCGCAATCCTGAAGCACGCCACCACGAACGGCGTCATCGTCCTCGATGCCGGCAGCTGGGACAGTGTCCTGCGCATCATGCCGAGCGTGGTCATCAGCGAGGAGCTGATCGACGACGCCGCGACGGTGATCGAGGAGGCGCTCGCGCAGCTGGGCTGATCCGGGAAGCGCATGATCGGAGCGGCATGGACACGCCGGTATCTTCGACCGGATGCGGACCGATGGCGATCTCGAGAGGCCGACCCCACCGGGGATCGGCCTCTCCGCGCGTCTGGCGCGACTGACCATGAGCGGCGTCGGCCGCCTCGTCTACCGGCCGATCGTCGAGGGGCGCGAGAACGTCCCGACCACCGGGCGGGTGATCCTCGCCAGCAATCATCTGTCGTTCATCGACTCCCCCGTGCTGACTCTGCTCGCTCCCCGGCCCGTGCAGTTCCTGGCGAAGTCCGACTACTTCACCGGCACCGGGGTACGCGGTGCAGTCTCACGCTCCTTCTTCACCTCCGTCGGTGCGGTGCCGGTCGAGCGCGGAGCGGGGCAGGCGGCGCAGGAGGCGCTCGATCTCGGCCGGGCGATCCTCGAACGGGACGAGGCCTTCGCCGTGTATCCCGAGGGCACGCGCTCGCGCGACGGGCGCCTCTACCGCGGGCGCACCGGAGTCGCCTGGCTCGCGCTGACGACGAGCGCTCCCGTCGTGCCGGTCGGGCTGATCGGGACGCAGGAGCTGCAGCCGGTCGGCACGAGCGTCCCCCATCTGCACCGGATCACCGTCCGCTTCGGAGCGCCGCTCGATCTCTCCCGACACGGCTCGGCAGACTCCGGACGAGCGAGGCGGCACGCCACCGACGAGGTGATGGCCGCGATCCACGCTCTGTCCGGGCAGGAATCGGCGGGCGTGTACAACGAGTCGCCGCCGACCACGGCGGTGGAACGGATCCGCAGGGCGCTGCCGCACGAGCGCCGCTGACTCAACGCGCCAGCGTCACCGGCTCGTGCGCCACAGGGAAGTTGACCGAGCGGGCGATGAAGCAGAGCCGCGACGCCTCGGCGTGCAGCGACTGCGCGAGGTCGACCGTGGAGGCCTCGGCCACTGTCACGCGCGGCCGCAGGGTGACCGAGGTGAACTGGCCGCCCTCTCCCTCCTGCTGCATCCGGCCGATCGCGTCGTCGGTGTACTCGGTCACGACGACTCCGTTCTTGACGGCCACGTGCAGGTACGAGAGCAGGTGGCACTGCGCGAGCGCGGCGAGAAGCAGCTGCTCGGGGTTCCAGCGGTCGGCGTCCCCGCGGAAGGGCGTGTCGGCGGAACCGAGGATCGGCTCCGGTCCCTGGGCCGAGACGACCAGCTGGCGCCCGTACTCGCGGTAGCCGCTCGTGCCGGTGCCCCGGTTCCCCTCCCAGACGACGGACAGTGCGTACTCGTGCTCCGACGTCATCGGTTCTCCTCCTCCGCGTGGTGGATCAGGCCGGTCCCGCTGGTCTGGACCTCTGGAGGCGGAACCCCCGCGGCTAGACTCGCAGGACCATGACAGACACGCTCGCGCCCCAGCTTCCCACGTCCGCGATCCCTCAGCAGCGGCGCGTCGAGACCGAGATCCCCGGCCCCCGATCCCGGGCCCTGCACGAGCGTCGTCTCGCCGTCGTCCCCACCGGAGTCGGCACCGCGCTCCCCGTCTACATCGACCGCGCGCACGGAGCGATCCTGGTCGACGTCGACGGCAACGCCTTCATCGATCTCGGCGCCGGCATCGGCGTGACGACCATCGGTCACACCGACGACTCCGTCGTCGCGGCGGCCACTGCTCAGCTCGGCCGTCTCACGCACACGCTCTTCACGGTCACGCCCTACGAGCCCTACATCCGGGTCGCGGAGCTGCTCGCCGAGCACACCCCCGGGGACTTCGCCAAGAAGACCGTGCTGGTCAACTCCGGCGCCGAGGCGGTCGAGAACGCCGTCAAGATCGCCCGCAAGCACACCGGTCGGGCAGGTGTGGCGGTGCTCGACCACGCCTACCACGGCCGCACCAACCTCACGATGGCGATGAACTTCAAGGCGCTTCCGTACGGTCTGGGCTTCGGGCCGTTCGCGAGCGACGTGCACCGCGCGCCGAGCTCCTACCCGTACCACGACGGACTCTCGGGGGCCGAGGCCGCCGAGCGGACCATCTCGTACCTCGAGAAGACGGTCGGCGCCTCCGCTCTGGCCTGCCTGGTGGTCGAGCCCATCCAGGGCGAGGGCGGCTTCATGGTCCCCGCGCAGGGCTTCCTCCCGGCGTTGCAGGAGTGGTGCACCACCAACGGCATCGTCTTCGTCGCCGACGAGATCCAGTCGGGCATGGCCCGCACCGGCGCCTGGTTCGCCAGCGAGCATCTCGGCCTGGTGCCGGACCTGGTCCTCTCCGCCAAGGGGATCGCGGGCGGGCTGCCGCTCGCAGGCGTCACCGGTCGCGCCGAGATCATGGACTCCGCTCAAGCCGGCGGGCTCGGTGGCACCTTCGGCGGCAACCCGGTTGCCGCCGCCGCAGCAGTCGCCGTCTTCGAGCGCATCGAGCGTGAGGGCCTCCTGGCCGAGGCGGACCGGATCGGCACCCGCCTCGGCGCTGCGCTCCGCGTGCTGCAGGAGCAGCACGAGATCATCGGCGACGTCCGCGGTATCGGCGCGATGATGGCGATCGAGCTCGTGATGCCCGGCACCGCAGGAACAACGAAGGAGCCGAACCCCGCCGCTGTCCAATCGGTCATCGACTACGCCGCTCAGCACGGCGTACTCGTGCTGAGCGCCGGTACCTACGGGAACGTGGTCCGCTTCCTGCCGAGCCTCGCCCTGACCGACGAGCTGCTCGACGACGCCGTCTCGGTGATCGCCGACGCCCTCGCCTCCCTCTAGTCGCAGACGCCTGCGGGCTGCCACCGACCCCGGCGCCACACCGTCGCGCCGCGTCATCGGCGTCCTCCCGCGGGGAGGAAGGCGGAACGCTCGGGGGCGCGGTGCGGTCGGGCAAGATGGGGGGATGCCAGCAGGAACCTTCACCGTCGCCGAGTCCGTCGAGCTGGCGGTCGTCGAGCGCTCGGGATTCATCGAGTCCCGTCACGCCGGCTCGGCCGTGCTGCTCGACCCCGACGGCCGCGTCGTGCGCAGCCTCGGCGCGCCGACAGCACCCGTCTTCCCTCGATCGTGCCTCAAGCCCTTCCAGGCCCTCGCGGTGATGACCGCGGGAGTCGAGCTGAGCGGGCCGGAGGCGGTGATCGCCACCGCGAGCCACGCCGGCATCCCGCAGCACGTCGCCCTGGTGCAGAACCTGCTCTTCCGAGCCGGCCTCGATCACAACGCTCTGCAGTGCCCCGCCGACTGGCCCGGCGACTCCGCAGCCCGCGCTCAGCTGCTGCGGGCCGGCGGCGTCGCGGATTCCCTCTTCATGAACTGCTCGGGCAAGCACGCGGCGATGCTCCTGGCCTGCGTGCAGAACGGCTGGAGCACCGAGGACTACCTCGAGCGCTCGCACCCGCTCCAGCAGCACATCGTCGACACCATCGAGCGGCTGACCGGCGAGCGCGTCGTCGCCTCCGGCATCGACGGCTGCGGCACCCCGGTGCACGCTCTTGCTTTAACGGCCCTCGCCAAGGGGATCTCGCGGATCGTCTCCTCCTCCCCCGCCTCCCCCTTCGGTCTCTACCGCCAGGCGGGCGTGCTGACCGCCGCGATCCTCGAGAACGCATGGGCCATCGACGGCCCCGGCCGAGACAACACCGTCGTGATCGAACGCCTCGGGCTCGTCGCGAAGCTCGGCGCCGAGGGGGTGCTCGTGATGGCGTCGCCGGACGGCACGACGGTCGCGCTGAAGATGCTCGACGGCAGCCTGCGGGCGGCCACGGTCGTCGCGCTGAAGCTCCTGGTCGAGGCCGGCGTCGTCGACCGGGGAGCGGCGAACGAGGTGCTCGTGCGGCTGAACCCGGTCGTCTCGGGCGGCGGGCGCACGGTCGGCGCGATCCGAGCCTCCTACGTCTGACCCCGTCGCTCCGCCCCCTCCGTCCGACTCCGCGCTACGGCGTGCGGGCGAGGCGCTTCGCCCGCGCCGCCGACGACACCTGCGTGATCACGACCACCACGATCGCCAGCACGAACACCGCCGAGGCGATCACGTTCGCCTCGGCAGGGATTCCCCGCGCCGCCGCGATGTAGATGTACTTCGGGAACGTGGTCACGGATCCCGACGTGAAGTTCGTGATGATGAAGTCGTCGAAGCTCAGCGCGAACGACAGCAGGGCCGCCGCGAGGATCCCCGGGAGCAGCAGCGGGAAGGTGATCCTCCAGAACACCTGGTTCGGTGAGGCGTAGAGGTCGCGGCCCGCCTCCTCCAACGCCGGATCCAGACTCGCGACCCGCGCCTTCACCGTCACCACGACGAAGCTGATGCAGAACATCGTGTGCGCGAGGACGATCGTCACCAGCCCCTTCTCGGCACCGACGCTGAGGAACTGCGCCGCCAGTCCCGCTCCGAGCACGACCTCCGGGGTCGCCATAGGGAGGAACAGCAGGAGGCTGATCGCCGAGCGGAACCGAAACCGGAAACGCACCAGCGCGATTGCGATCATGGTGCCCAGCGCCGTCGCCAGCGCTGTCGCGACGACTCCGACGAGCAGACTGTTGCCGAAGGCCGTCATCACCTCGTCGCTGCTCCACGCCGATACCCACTTGTCGAGGGTGAAGCCGCGCCAGGCGAGGTTGCTCTTGCCGGAGTCGTTGAACGAGAAAACGAAGGTGTAGCCGATGGGGATCAGCAAGAAGATCAGCGCAAGCGCCGTGTAGACACCGAGGCCGAGGCCCCGGAAGCGCCGCGGGCGCGCCGCCGGAGCCGGAGCGGGCGCGCCGAGAGCCTCCTGGCCGCTGGCGATCGGACGGTCGGCGGTGGCGGTCACAGGAGCTCCTCCGTTCCACTGCGCTTCACATAGAAGCCGACGATGAACAGGATCACGGCCATCAGCACGATCGAGAGCGCGGCGGCAGCCGGGTAGTTCTCGAGCGTGAGGAAGTTGGCCTCGATCGCGTTGCCGACCATCGATGTCTGCGACGAACCGAGGAAGTCGCGGCTGGCGTTGATGTAGTCGCCTGCTGCCGGGATGAAGGTGAGCAGCGTGCCCGAGACGATGCCCGGCATCGACAGCGGGACAGTCACCCGCCAGAACACCGAGGCTGGATGCGCGTAGAGGTCCGATCCCGCCTCGAGGAAGCGCACGTCGAGCCGCTCGAGCGTCGTGTAGAGCGGGAGGGTCATGAACGGGATGAAGTTGTAGGTGATGCCGAAGATCACGGCGAACGGCGTACCGGTCAGATGGCCGTCCCCGGGGAGGACGGCCATCGCCTTCAGCGCCTGCACGAGCGGGCTCTCGTCTGCGAGGATCTGCTTCCACGCGAGCGTCCGCAGCAGGAAGCTGATGAAGAACGGGGCGATGACCAGCGTGAGCAGCAGGTTCTGGAGGAGCGGCCACGAGCGCGCCTTCACGCCGATGACGTACGCGAGCGGGTAGCTGATCACGAGCGCGAGCACCGTCGCGATCAGCGCGTAGCCGAAGGAGCGTACGGCATGCGGCCAGTAGTCGCTCATCACGACCAGGTAGTTCTGCCAGGCGAAGCCCGGCGCGTACTCGCCGATGTCGCCATCCGGCACCTCAGCCTGGAAGGACGTGAGCACGAGGGAGATCAGCGGCGCGAGGAAGAACAGCAGCATGTAGGCGATGCCCGGAAGCATCAGGACCAGCGCGACGGTCGAGCGCGCGCGGACCGGCGGCGGCGCCGAGGTGGCCGGACCCGAGGCGAAAGCGGCGAAGGCCATGCCTACGCGCCTCCCGCTCGGCCGGAGAGCAGACCCCGACGCTGGACGGCGATCGCGTGGGTGGAGTCGTCTGCGTCGAAGCGCGGGACGGAGCCGGGCTCGTCGGCGAGACCGAAGCCGTGCTCTGCGCTGAAGCCCACCCACACCTCCGCACCCTCGCCGACCACCGGGCCGAAGACCATGTTCTGCGCGAAGACGATGACCGGCCCGACTCCCGGCATCTGGATCGTGTACTGCGTGCTGACCCCGCTGAACGAGACGTCGCTCACCCTGCCGGGGCCGAGGATGTTGCGGCCCGGAGCCTGCGGCGGCTCCTCGGTCAGCAGCAGCAGCTTCTCGGGGCGGACCCCGATGGTGATCTCGCCGCTCGTCCGAGCGCAGCGCGCGGTGGGCACCACGATGCGGTGCCCGCCCGCGTCGACGGTCAGAGCGCGGTCGGTCGAGCCGACCACCTCTCCCGTGAACAGGTTCGACTGGCCGAGGAAGTTCGCGACGAAGGCGGTGCGTGGCAGCTCGTAGAGCTCCTCCGGGGCGCCCATCTGCTCGATCCGGCCTCTGTTCATCACGGCGACCGTGTCGGCCATCGTCATGGCTTCCTCCTGATCGTGAGTGACGTGGAGGAAGGTGAGCCCCACCTCCCTCTGGATCGACGTGAGCTCGAGCTGCATCTGACGGCGCAGCTTGAGGTCGAGCGCACCGAGCGGCTCATCGAGCAGGAGCAGAGCCGGTCGGTTGACCAGCGCGCGGGCGAGGGCCACGCGCTGCTGCTGCCCGCCCGAGAGCTGCGCCGGGCGGCGCTGGGCGAGGTGGTCGAGCTCGACCAGCCGCAGCGCCTCGTGCGCCTTGCCCACCGGATCGGCGATCCTGCGGCGTTTGAGCCCGAAGGCGACGTTCTCGAGGATCGACATGTGCGGGAACAGCGCGTACGACTGGAACACCGTGTTGACAGGACGCTGATAGGTCTTGGTCGCCGTGACGTCCCTCCCGCCGATCAGGATCCGCCCGGCCGAGGGATCCTCCAGACCCGCGACGAGGCGGAGCGTGGTCGTCTTTCCGCAGCCGGACGGGCCCAGCAGGGCGAAGAACGACCCGGCGGGGATGGTGAGGTCGAGCGAGTCGATGGCGGTGAAGCCGGGGTACTGCTTGCTGATCCCGACCAGCTGGAGGTCGGCGCCGCTCTCGGCGAAGGTCCCGGTCGCCATCAGATGCCCAAGAGCACCTTCTGGAACTCGGCCTGGTACTCCTTCTCCTCCGAGGCCGTCAAGGTGCGGAACACATGCGCCTGCGCGAGCGTGTCCTCGTCGGGGAAGATCAACTGGTTCTCGGCCAGCTCCGGGTCGATGCTCTCCATGACGTCCTTCGCTCCGTCGACGGGGGTGATGTAGTTCACCCAGGCGGCCACTTCAGCGGCGACCTCGGGTTCGTAGTAGTAGTTCATCAGGGTCTCGGCGTTGGCCTTCCGCTGCGAGCCCATCGGTACGACGAAGGTGTCGTTCCAGAGCGCACCACCGGAGTCGGGGAAGGCGAACTCCCACTTGTCGCCCGCTTCGGTGTTGATCAGGGTGATGTCGCCCGACCAGCAGATGGCAGCGAGGGTGTCCTCGTTCTGCAAGTCGTTGAGGTAGGCGTTCCCCTTGATGTTCCGGATCTGGCCGACGTCGACCTGCTTCCGGAAGACGTCGATCGCGTTCATGTACTCGTCATCGCCCCACGGCCCGGCGATGTCCGTCCCCTGGGCCAGCATGATCAGACCGATCGTGTCGCGCATCTCGCTCAGCACGCCCACCCGGCCGCGCAGCGACGGGTCCCAGAGCTCCTCGATGCTGGAGAGACCGTTGGGGAGCTTCTCCCTGTTCCAGCAGATGCCCGAGAACCCGGCCTGGTACGGGAGGGAGTGCTTGCGGCCCGGATCGAAGTCGGGGTTCGCGAGCGAGGGCGTGAGATTCACGATGTTGGGGATGTTGGCGTGGTCGAGCTCCTGCACGTAGCCGCGGCGGACCAGCCGCGACACCATCCACTCCGTGAGGCAGACCGTATCGGCTCCGATGTACTGGCCGAGGGCGAGCTGGTCCTTGACCTTGCCGTAGTACGAGTTGTTGTCGTCGACCGCGACGTTGTAGGTGACGGCGATCCCGGTGCTGTCCTCGAAGCCGGTCAGTGAGGGGTAGTTCCCGTCGTCGTCCTCGTCCATGTAGGCGGGCCAGTTGTCCCAGACCAGCCGGGGGTCGCTCGCCGAGCGGTCGGCTGCGGCGGTCGGAGCCGCGCGTGTCTGCGGTGCGCAGGCCGCCAGAGCGAGGGCGCCTGCCCCCAGTCCGAGGCCGCTGAGGACCGCCCGGCGCGAGAGGACCGCCCGACGCTCGCGCTCGTGCGAGCGGGCGACGGCGATGGCGTCGCGGAGGACGGGATCCCTCGGGAGGGGACGGGTCATGGCGGAGACTCCTGACTGCGTCGATGCTCGAGCCCACCGGGGTGAACGTGGGGAAATACTGGCACAGCGCTCGTGCGCCTGTCACGGCAGACGGAGGAGAACGGCGATCTGGAAACATGATCGTCACGAAATCAGTGTCGAGAATCCGATCCGACCGCCGATTCGGTTCGTCGGAGTCGCCTGGCAGGCTCGGTCGTCAGCGGCCGGCGGGCGGGCGCGCCGTCGCCCCTGCCGAACCCTCTACTCGCTCGACCGCCATCTCGACGGAGGAGAGCAGCAGACGGCTGCCGAGCTTCGCCCGGTACCGCCGCCCGGCTTCCAGCGGAAGTGGAGCCTGCGTCGGAGCGACCAGGACGGAGCCGTTCGCCGACCAGCGGTCGCGCACCCAGAGACCACCGTCGTCGAAGCCGAACTCGAGGTGCGTCTTCGAGAGCGAGCGCGACGGATCGGGGATCGCCAGGATGTGGCGGAAGGTCTCGTTGGGGTCGGGCAGCGGCTGGCGGCCGATCAGGCCGTTGCCCGTGACCACGGCGTGCTGGCCGGTTGCGAAGGTGAGACGCACGAGGCCCTGCGCGGGCGGCGCCATCGGAGCTCCGGCCGCCGGGCGCCGGTGTCTGCCGGGAGCGAGACCCGGCAGCCAGGCGCGACGCGAGGGGTCGAGCACGGTGGTGTCACCGGACGAGGCGGGACGGCTCGCACCCGATGCAGCGTGCGCAGTCACCGATGAACCACACTCGCCGCACAGGATCGCCCCGGGAGCGAGCGTGGAGCCACACGTGCTGCAGATCACCGAGAACGCCCTTTCTCTCTCCATCGTACCCAGCGCCGGGTGCTCGGTCCTCTAGCGAGCGGATCCCGACGCGAACCGGCAGTCGGAGGCAGGCGGCTGCTGCTCTCGCGTCGCTGCGGCCAGGCGGGGCGGGCGCGAGTGGTGCAGCAGGTCAGACGGGGAACCCGCGACCGTCGTCACCGGTGACGGCGAGCACATCGACCACGATCACGGTCACGTTGTCGTGCGCGCCGTTGTCCAGGGCTGCCTCCACGAGCGCGTCCACGGTCTCCTGAGCCGACCGGCTCTCAGCGAGGAGGTGACCGAGCCCCGTGTCGGTGAGCTCCCTCGTGAGTCCGTCGGAGCAGACGAGGAGCCTCGTCCCCGCGAGGACGGGGACGAGGCGGTAGTCGGGGATGGGCGCCTCGTGGAACCCGACTGCGCGGGTGATCACGTTGCTGTGCGGGTGCACGTCCGCCTCATCGCGCGTGATCATTCCGGCGTCGACAAGCTCCTGGACGATGGAGTGGTCGATCGTGAGCTGCACGAGAGTTCCCGAGAAGCTGAGGTAGACGCGGGAGTCGCCGATGTTGAAGACGGACCAGTAGGGCTCGCCGCCGACCGCGGTCAACGCCACTCCCGTGACCGTAGTGCCCGTGCCACCGTCGGCCGTGTGCGGCTGGCGAGCGATGTCCTCGACCGCCTCCCGCAGAGCCCGGTCGATCTCCTCCGCGCCGACCGTCGCCCCCAGGGCCGCCGTCGACAGACGCGCGACGACCGCGTCGCTCGCGACCTCGCCGGCGGCATGACCGCCCATCCCGTCCGCGACAGCGAAGAGAGGGCTCTTCGCGAGGTAGCTGTCCTCGTTCGTGCTACGGACGAGCCCGGTCTCGGTGCGAGCGGCCCACCCGATGGTCACCTCCGCCGAAGGGGTGTCCGAGGTCCAGGCCGAGACCGGAACGGTGACGGAGGCACGGCTGCGGCCGATCTGCGTCATCGCGTCTCCTCGGTGCTTCTGCGCCCGCCTCGAACGCTGCTGTCACGATGCTATCCGCTGCCGGCGAGTCGCCTGGGCACCGACGGAGCGGGGCGCCACCGCCCGCGCCTCGAGACGGCCAGACCACCGATTCCGCCGTCCGGTGGGGGCTGGCCTGCGGATTCACTTGCCCGGCTACTCGCTGACTGCCACAATCACCGCATGAGCCCTCCCCGACCTCCGTCCCAGCGCCCGATCCAGCTCGACGAGGTCTCGAAGGCGATCATCGAGCAGCTGCAGGCCGATGGCCGGCGCTCGTACGCCGAGATAGGTAAAGCGGTCGGCCTGAGTGAGGCCGCGGTGCGGCAGCGGGTGCAGAAGCTGACGGAGTCCGGCGTCATGCAGATCGTCGCAGTCACCGATCCGATGCAGCTCGGCTTCTACCGCCAAGCGATGATCGGCGTGCGCGTCACGGGAGACACCCGCGAGGTCGCTGACCGGCTCGCCTCGATCCCCGCGGTCGACTACGTCGTGTTGACGGCCGGCTCCTTCGACATCCTCGCCGAGGTCGTCTGCGAGAACGACGACGACCTGATCGCCCTGCTCAACGAGGAGATCCGCTCGCTCGCGGGCGTGCTCTCGACCGAGACCTTCGTCTATCTCAAGCTCCACAAGCAGTTCTACAACTGGGGAACGCGGTAACCGATGACCACTCAGACAGCATTCTCGACGTCCGGCCTCGAGTCGGGCGACTCCGTGCGCGGAGCCGACGCACCGGGAGGGATCGACGACAGTGCCCTGCAGAAGAAGGCGAAGGACCATCTGTGGATGCACTTCACCCGCCAGTCCACGATGGACTCGGGCGCGGGAGTCCCGATCATCACCCGCGGCGAGGGCCACCACATTTGGGACAGCACGGGACGGAAGTACTTCGACGGCCTCTCCGGCCTCTTCGTCGTGAATGCCGGCCACGGTCGCCGTCGGCTTGCGGAAGCCGCCGCCAAGCAGGCCTCCGAGCTCTCCTTCTTCCCACTGTGGTCGTACGCCACTCCCTCGGCCATCGAGCTGGCCGACCGTCTCGCCGATCACGCTCCTGGCGACCTGAACCGCGTGTTCTTCTCGACCGGCGGCGGCGAAGCCGTCGAGACGGCCTTCAAGCTCGCGAAGCACTACTGGAAGCTGCAGGGGAAACCAGGCAAGCACAAGGTGATCTCGCGGTCCGTCGCCTATCACGGCACCCCGCACGGCGCGCTCGCGATCACCGGAATCCCCGGCATGAAGTCGATGTTCGAGCCGCTGGTGCCCGGCGGCTTCCGCGTGCCGAACACCAACTTCTACCGTGCGCCCCAGCACGGTGACGATCTGGAGGCGTTCGGGCTCTGGGCGGCCGATCGCATCGAGGAGATGATCGAGTTCGAGGGCCCCGACACCGTCGCCGCGGTGTTCCTGGAGCCGGTGCAGAACTCCGGGGGCTGCTTCCCGCCCCCGCCCGGGTACTTCCGAAGAGTGCGCGAGATCTGCGACAGGCACGACGTCCTGCTCGTCTCGGACGAGGTGATCTGCGCCTTCGGCCGTATCGGCCACATGTTCGCCTGCGACGAGTACGGCTACGTGCCGGACATGATCACCTGCGCGAAGGGCATGACCAGCGGCTACTCCCCCATCGGGGCGACCATCGTCAGCGACCGGATCTACGAGCCCTTCCGCCACGGCCAGGTGGTGTTCCCTCACGGGTACACCTTCGGCGGGCACCCCGTCTCGGCGGCGGTCGCCCTCGAGAACCTCGACATCTTCGAGGAAGAGGGCCTGAACGAACGGGTCCGCGAGAACTCGCCCCTCTTCCGATCGACGCTCGAGAAACTGCTCGATCTGCCCATCGTCGGCGACGTTCGGGGAGCCGGCTACTTCTTCGGGATCGAGCTGGTCAAGGACAAGGCGACGAAGGAGACGTTCGACGAGGACGAGTCGGAGCGGCTCCTGCGCGGCTTCCTCTCCAAGGCGCTCTTCGATGCCGGGCTCTACTGTCGCGCTGACGACCGCGGGGACCCGGTGGTGCAGCTCGCGCCTCCGCTGACCATCGGCCCCTCGGAGTTCGACGAGATTGAGCAGATCCTCCGCGGAGTGCTGACCGAAGCCTGGTCGAGGCTGTAGAGCGGGTCGCTCCGTCACGCGGCGCATCCCGGCCGCTCCTCGAGGAGCGCGGCAGACAGGCGTCGCGCGCCGACGTGGTGCGGATCGAGACGCACCGCCTCGCCGGCGAGCTCCCTCGCCTCTTCGGCTCGCCCTTCGCCGGCCAGGAGACGCGCGAGCACCACGAGCACTGCTGCTCGCTCGGTACCGGGGGCGGAGGCGCACGCCCTGGCGAGCAACGCGGTCAGAGGCGCCCGGGTGCAGGCGGCGCGACCGAGGAGAAGCACGCGGTCCGCGCCCTCCGCCCGCTGCACCGAAACGATGAGGGCAGCGAGGGAGGCGGGGCGGATGGCACCGGGCGGGCCGTCCGCTGATCGGCGCACGAGCTCGTCGACGCTGGCGCGGAGCGCTCGCGGGAGCTCTGCGCCGGGATGCCGGTCGAGGAGCCGATCGACGACGGTGGCGACCTCGAGGCACTCGGCCCTGTCGATCACGGGCAGGAGCGCAACGGCCTGCCCGGCGGGATCCGCCTCGCGCTCGTCGAGCACCGCGACCTGCAGGCTCAGCCCCGGGAGAGCTCGACCGCGCGCCTCGAGAGCGGCGACCAGCCGCGCGCATGCATCCGGTGCCGCTTCGCCGGGGCTCACCACCGCGACGGCCTGCTCGACGCGGCCGAACCTCCCGAGCGCACCGAGGCAGGCTCGGGCGACGAGGCCCGGATCCGCCTCGGGGACGGCGAAGCGGAGCGAGCCGGAGGGCTCACCGGCCCGAAACGGGACGAGCACGAGACTCCCCCGCGGGCTGCGCTCGACGGGACAGGGAACCGCGGAGAGGAGCCTCTGCAGCTCGACGGCGGAGAGCGCGGCGGGGAGCCGGCGCGGACCGAGGGTGGACGGGTGAGCGGGAAGTGGTGAGGTCATGCGCCGATCCTGCCGATGCTCACCTCCGGTGTGGGCCGCGGACCGCGCGTTCGTCGGAGGGATCGCGCAGACTTCCTCCTGTGGAGGGAGCTCTGAGCACGGCCGATGCGCACGGGGCGCGCACGTCGGCGACGCCCCTGTGATCGGGCGGTCCGTCGGAATCTCCCTCACCCTCAGCTTCCCGATGATCCTGGCTCCGCCCGCGTTCGTCCGGCACCCCGGGCACGCCGCGGCGACGACCGTGCACGGGGTCCTCTCCACGACTGCGCTCGGCACCGCCGTCGCCGTGGTCCGCCGCAGCTCCCTCCACAGGCGGTCCTCTCTGCAGCCTGTGCACCGGTGTCCGATTCCCGCCGGTCCGGGCACATCAGCGCCGATACCCTCGAGGCATGAGAACGACTCCCCTGCACGTGCGACGCACGACCAGCCCTCTCGGCCGCATCGAGGTGGGCAGCGATGGCGAGTCCATCGTCTCGCTCGCCATCGAACGGGGCGGTCGGCTCCCGCACGAGCACCTCCCCGACTCCGATCTCTCGGTGCTGCACCGCGCCGTCGAGCAGCTGCGCGAGTACTTCGCCGGGGACCGCCGCTCGTTCGACCTCCCGGTGGCGCTGCGCGGCACTCCCTTCCAGCTCGAGATCTGGCAGCAGCTCCAAGGGATCGGTTTCGGCGAGATCACGTCCTACGGGGCGCTCGGCACCGCCACGGGGAGGCTGCGCTCCGGCCGGCCCATCGGAGGCGCGGTCGGGGCGAATCCGGTGCCGATCATCGTCGGCTGCCACCGGGTTCTGGCGAGCGACGGCCGCATCACCGGCTTCAGCGCCGGTGAAGGTATCGAGACCAAGGCGTGGCTGCTCGAGCACGAGGGTATCGCGCACCGATGACCACCGACGACGGCCTCCTCCTGGGCGAGGACGGTGTCCTCCGCTGCGCATGGAGCGGCGACGACCCCGAGTACCGCCGGTACCACGACGAGGAGTGGGGCGTTCCCCTGCACGGCGATCGCCCGCTCCTCGAGAAGATCTGCCTCGAGGGCTTCCAGTCGGGTCTGTCGTGGCTGACGATCCTGCGCAAGCGCCCGCGCTTCCGGGACGTCTTCGCGGGTTTCGATCCCGTGCGCCTCGCCGCGTCGGGCGAAGAGGACGTCGATCGTCTGATGGAGGACACCGGCATCATCCGCAACCGCGCGAAGATCATCGCCGCGCGTGACAACGCCCGAGCGACCGTGGCTCTCGTCGAGCGGGAGGGCGTCGGAGCGCTCGACCGTCTCGTCTGGTCGTTCCACGAGGCGACGGAGCCGGAGCGCCTCGTCCGCCCCGGCGACATCCCCTCCAGCACCCCGGCCTCCGCCTCGCTCGCCAGGGCGCTCAAGAAGGAGGGTTTCCGCTTCGTGGGCCCGACGACCGCCTACGCGCTGATGCAGTCCGCCGGACTGGTCGACGACCATCTCACGGGGTGCGCTCGCCGCAGCTGAACACTCAGCCCTCCGGAGTGACCAGATCGAGTTCGCCCGTCTCGGAGTTCCGAGCCAGGGAGAACCCCCGCTGCTCCGCCCAGGCCGCGAGCTCGTCGAGCGAATCCGTCGAGACACCGTCCTCGGCCAGCGCTCGGACGAAGCGCCCCTTGCCCTGCTTGTTATGGTGATTGAGGGACCGCAGCCCGCCATCGGCGTGCCTGGAGCGCACACGGACGAAGTAGCGTTCGTTCGCGTCGCCCAGAGGGGCGAGAGCAGCGTAGGCCTCGCTGCGCAGATCGAGAACGAGTCCCTCGAGCGAGGCCAACGACCGGCCTGCCTCCGCAGCCCACCACCGCTTCAGCGGCATCCCGGGCACGCGGGAGTCGTGCGAGAGCCGATAGGCGGGGATGGCATCGAGCGCGCCGACCGGCCCCCACAGGGCGGACTGGACGATCACGCTCCGGCCCAGCACCTCTCGAGCGGCCGGCGGCAGGCTCGCCGCGTCGAGCGCGTCGAAGAGGACACCGTCGAAGCGGTCCACGGCCGGCAGAGCCGGTGCCGACGCGAGAGCAGCGTTCCGGTCGATTTCGTCGAGCTGTCGCGGGCCCAGCTTCAGCGCCCGTGCTGACGACTCACGGTCGGCGGACAGCTCGATCAGGGCATCCCTCAGCGCACGGCGCTTCTCGAGGAGCTCCGGGAACGCGAGCGCCTCGAGAACGAACGGCAGGTTGCCGCCCTCGCGCTTGGTCTCCGACGGTGGAAGCAGGATGTGCACGGGTCTCCTTCGAGCTGATCGACGGTTCGGGCAGGGCACGACGGAGGGGCCGGGCGATCGCGATGATCACCCGGCCCCTCCCGGTGCCGCTCTCAGCGGCGGTGCGTCAGATGAGCGCCGCCTCGCGGGCGACGACCGTCACGACGTCGTTCTCGACCGAGAGGAAACCGTCATCGGCCTGAGCGGTGAGCCGCGTGCCGTCGAGGGCCGTGACCCGTACCTCGCCCGTGGCGAGGATCGCGAGCATCGGCTCGTGGCCGGCCAGGATGCCGATCTCGCCCTCGACGGTGCGGGCCGTGAGCTGCTTCGCCTCTCCCGACCATACCTCGGCGTTGGCGGAGACGACGCTGACCTTCAGGGTCCCGGCCATGATCAGCCGTTCTCCTTCTGGATCTGGGCCCACTTCTCCTCGACGTCGGTGATCGCGCCGACGTTGAAGAACGCCTGCTCGGCCACGTGATCGAACTCACCCTTGGTGATCGCATCGAACGACTCGATCGTCTCCTTGAGCGGAACCGTGGAGCCCTCGACGCCGGTGAACTTCTTGGCCATGTAGGTGTTCTGCGAGAGGAACTGCTGGATCCGGCGCGCACGCGACACCGTGATCTTGTCCTCCTCGGAGAGCTCGTCGACACCGAGGATCGCGATGATCTCCTGCAGCTCCTTGTTCTTCTGCAGGATCTGCTTCACGTTCGTCGCCACGCGGTAGTGGTCGGCGCCCAGGTAGCGGGGGTCGAGGATGCGCGACGTCGACGTCAGCGGGTCGACGGCCGGGTAGAGGCCCTTCGACGCGATCTCGCGCGAGAGCTCGGTCGTCGCGTCGAGGTGCGCGAAGGTGGTCGCCGGAGCCGGGTCGGTGTAGTCGTCGGCGGGGACGTAGATCGCCTGCAGCGAGGTGATCGAGTGTCCTCGCGTCGAGGTGATGCGCTCCTGGAGCACGCCCATCTCGTCGGCGAGGTTCGGCTGGTAGCCGACCGCAGAGGGCATGCGGCCCAGAAGGGTCGACACCTCCGAACCGGCCTGGGTGAAGCGGAAGATGTTGTCGATGAAGAGCAGCACGTCCTGCTTCTGCACATCGCGGAAGTACTCCGCCATGGTCAGTGCCGACAGGGCAACGCGGAGACGCGTTCCCGGCGGCTCGTCCATCTGGCCGAAGACGAGGGCGGTCTTGTCGAAGACGCCCGCCTCCTCCATCTCGGCGATGAGGTCGTTGCCCTCACGGGTACGCTCGCCGACTCCGGCGAACACCGACACTCCACCGTGGTCCTGCGCGACTCGCTGGATCATCTCCTGGATCAGGACGGTCTTGCCGACGCCCGCGCCGCCGAACAGGCCGATCTTGCCGCCCTGCACGTACGGCGTGAGGAGGTCGATGACCTTGATGCCGGTCTCGAACAGCTCGGTCTTGGACTCGAGCTGGTCGAACTGCGGCGGCTTGCGGTGGATGGGCCAGCGCTCGGTGATCTCGAACGACTCGCCGTTGATCTTCCCGTCGGCGTCGGCGTTGAGCACCTCGCCGATCACGTTGAAGACCTTGCCCTTGGTCACATCGCCGACGGGCACCGAGATGGGCAGGCCCGTGTCGTGGACCTCCTGGCCGCGGACGAGACCATCGGTGGGGTTCAGCGAGATGGCGCGGACGAGGTCGTCGCCCAGGTGCTGCGCGACCTCGAAGGTCAGCTTGCTCGAGACGCCCTCGACCTCGACGTGCGTGTAGAGCGCGTTGTAGACCTCGGGGATCGCGTCGTGGGGGAACTCGATGTCAACGACGGGGCCGGTGACGCGAGCGATGCGGCCGATGGCCCCGCCCGACGTTCCGGTCGCCGCCTCAGGTGCGGTCAGTGTCATTGCTTCTTCCTTCTGTGGTCTCACCGCACCGGGAGGGCGGAGTCGAAACTGTGTGGGGAGCTGGGCCCTCTACTTGGAGGACGACAGGGCGTCGGCGCCGCCGACGATCTCGGCGATCTGCTGCGTGATCTCGGTCTGGCGCGCGTTGTTGGCCAGACGCGTGTAGGTCTTGATCAGCGTGTCCGCGTTGTCGCTCGCCGACTTCATCGCCTTCTGGCGCGCCGCATGCTCCGAGGCCGCCGACTGCAGCATCGCGTTGAAGATGCGGCTCTCGACGTACACGGGCAGGAGGCGGTCGAGGACCGTCTCGGGATCGGGCTCGAACTCGTACAGCGGGTAGAGCTCGCTGTTCTGCTCATCGGCGCCCTCGACGACCTCGAGCGGCAGGAGGCGCACCACGGTCGGCTGCTGAGTCACCATGCTGACGAAACGGTTGTAGACGAGGTGGATCTCGTCCACGCCGCCCTCCTCGTCATCGAGGTTGTAGGACTCGACGACCGCATCGGCGATCTCCTTCGCGGTCTCGAAGACGGGCTGATCGGTACCGCCCGTCCAGACGCGCACACTCGGACGCTTGCGGAAGGAGAAGTAGGCGTTGGCCTTGCGGCCGACCAGGTAGAAGAGGACCTCCTTGCCCTCGCTGCGCAGCAGCGCAGCCAGCTCCTCGGCCTCTTTGAGCACGCTCGACGAGAACGCGCCGGCGAGGCCGCGGTCGGAGGTGAAGATGACGATCGCGACTGTGTCCAGCTTCTCGCGCTCGGTCGTGAGCGGGTGCTCGACGTTCGAGTAGGTCGCGACGGCGGACACGGCCCGCGTGATCGCGTTCGAGTACGGCGCCGCGGCTGCGACGCGGTTCTGCGCCTTCTGGATGCGCGAGGCCGAGATCAGCTCCATGGCCCGAGTGATCTTCTTGGTCGTCTGGGCCGAACGGATCTTCGACCGGTAGACCCGGAGTTGCGCTCCCATGTGTCTCCTGTTGTCCTAAAAGTGGCGAATCGTCGGGTGCCGCTGGTCAGCGACGGCCCTTCACGATCTTCTCCTGGCCGACCTCGTCAGCCGCGATCGCCTGGTGCTCCTCGCGCCCGGCGGAGGCGAGCGGCTTGCCCTCGCCCGTCTGGAACTCGAGCTTGAAGCCGTCGACGGCGCGGGTGAGCTCAGCGACGGTGTCGTCGGAGAGGACGTTGGTCTCGCGGAGCGTGCTGAGGACCTGGGTGTTACGGCCCAGGTAGTCGAGGAGCTCACGCTCGAAGCGCAGCACGTCGGGCACGGGGACCTCGTCGAGCTTGCCGTTCGTGCCGGCCCAGATCGAGACGACCTGCTCCTCGACGGGGTACGGCGAGTACTGCGGCTGCTTGAGCAGCTCGGTGAGGCGCGCGCCACGGGCCAGCTGACGACGCGAGGCGGCGTCGAGGTCGGAGGCGAACATCGCGAACGCCTCGAGCGAGCGGTACTGCGCCAGCTCGAGCTTGAGCGTGCCGGAGACCTTCTTGATCGACTTGACCTGCGCGTCACCGCCGACTCGGGAGACCGAGATGCCCACGTCGACCGCAGGACGCTGGTTGGCGTTGAAGAGATCCGACTGGAGGAAGATCTGGCCGTCGGTGATCGAAATCACGTTGGTCGGGATGTAGGCCGAGACGTCGTTCGCCTTGGTCTCGATGATCGGGAGACCCGTCATCGATCCGGCGCCCAGCTCGTCGGACAGCTTGGCGCAACGCTCCAGCAGACGGGAGTGCAGGTAGAAGACGTCGCCCGGGTAGGCCTCGCGCCCCGGCGGACGACGCAGGAGGAGCGAGACCGCACGATAGGCCTCGGCCTGCTTCGACAGGTCGTCGAAGATGATGAGGACGTGCTTGCCGCCGTACATCCAGTGCTGGCCGATGGCCGAGCCGGTGTAGGGCGCGAGGTACTTGAAGCCGGCGGGGTCGGAGGCGGGGGACGCGACGATCGTCGTGTACTCCATCGCTCCGGCGTCCTCGAGCGCGCCCTTCACCGAGGCGATGGTCGAGCCCTTCTGGCCGATGGCGACGTAGATGCAGCGGACCTGCTTGTTCGTGTCGCCCGACTCCCAGTTGGCCTTCTGGTTGATGATCGTGTCGATCGCGATGGCGGTTTTGCCGGTCTGGCGGTCGCCGATGATGAGCTGGCGCTGGCCGCGGCCGACCGGGATCATCGCGTCGATGGCCTTGATGCCGGTCTGCAGCGGCTCGTGGACCGACTTGCGCGACATGACGCCGGGCGCCTGGAGCTCGAGAGCACGACGGCCCTCGGAGGCGATGTCGCCCAGACCGTCGATCGGGTTGCCGAGCGGGTCGACGACACGACCGAGGTAGCCGTCGCCGACGGGGACGGAGAGGACCTCGCCCGTGCGGGTCACCTCCATGCCCTCCTCGATGCCGGAGAACTCGCCGAGCACCACGACGCCGATCTCGTTCTCGTCGAGGTTCTGGGCGAGGCCCAGGACGCCGTTCGAGAAGCGGATGAGCTCGTTGGCCATGACGCCGGGGAGTCCCTCGACGTGGGCGATGCCGTCGGCGGCGTCGATGACGTAGCCGACCTCGGTGGTGGAGGCCTTGCCCGGCTCGTACGACGAGACGAAGTCCTTCAGCGCGTCGCGGATCTCATCCGGGCTGATGGTGATATCTGCCATGGGAATTCCTATTCGTTGGGTCCGTGCGAGCCGAAGAGGTCGTCGGGGCCTGACCTGGATGGTGCGGGGGTCGAGAGCGGTGCCCTCTGAGGATACGTGCGCCCGTCAGGACGCGAGCTGGAGCTTCAGGTCGGACAGCCGTGCGGAGACGGTGCCGTCGATGACCTCGTCGCCGACGTGCAGGCGCATTCCGCCCAGGAGGGCGGGGTCGACCACGACGTTGACGGAGACCGGGCGGCCGTGCTGGCGCGTGAGCGCCGAGCGGAGCCGATCGAGCTGTTCGGGGGCGATCGGCGCGGCGACCGAGACCGTGGCGAGGGTGAATCCGCCCTGGTCGGCGACCACTCCGGCGGCGAAGCGGACGAGTTCCGGGATGCGGCGACCGCGCGGGTGCGCGATCAGCTGCCGGAGGATCGCCAGCGTCTCAGCCGAGGCCTTGCCCTCGAGGAGGCGCTGCACGAGCGCGACCTTCGACTCGGCCGCGGCGAGCTTGCTGCCGAGCGCGAGCTCGAGTTGGGCGTCGGAGGCGACGACCGCGCCGAACGCGTGGAGCTCGGTCTCGATCGACGCACCCGCAGGAGCGGATGCCGCGATCGCGCGGACCCCGACCTCCTCGACGCCGGCGACCAGGTCGCTCGAGCTCGACCAGCGGTGGCCGACGATCACGGTGAGCAGGCGCTTGGCCGGCTCGCCGAAAGGACCGAACACGCGCGCGACGAGAGCCTGCTTGCTGCTCGAATCGGCGCTCGGATCGGCGAGGGCGGAGCGCAGCTGCGCCTGGCCGTCGATGACCCGAGCCGCTTCGAAGAGCTGCTGGGCGGTGTCGAGGGACCCCTGACCACCGAGGGCGGAGAGTTCCGCCTTCGCCGATACGAGTGCCTGCCTGGACGCGCTGCCCATCAGCTGCTCGCCTTCTCCGAGGCCTCGAGGTCGGCGAGGAAGCGGTCCACGATCGCGGCCGCCTTCGCGTCGTCGTTGAGGCTCTCGCCGATCACGCCGGAGGCGAGGTCGATGGCGAGGGTTCCGACTTCGGAGCGGAGCGAGACCACAGCGGCCTGACGGTCCGCCTCGATCTGGGCATGCGCGTTGTGCAGGATGCGCTCGGCCTCGGCCTGCGCCTGCTCCTTCTTCGCCGCCACGATCGCGTTACCGTCGGCGTTCGCCTTCTCGCGGATCACTCCCGCCTCGGCGCGGGCCTCGGCAAGCTGAGCGGTGTACTTCTCGAGAGCGGCTTCAGCCTGACGCTGGGCCTCGTCGGCCTTGGCGATGTTCCCTTCGATCGCCGCCGCCCGCGCATCGAGCAGCTTCTGCAGGCGAGGCAGGACCAGCTTCCAGAAGAAGAAGAGCAGGACGAGGAAGATCACCCCCGACCAGAAGAAGTCGTAGAACTCCGGGATCAGAATGACCTCGGGGACGTCACCTTCTCCCGCAGCGATGTTCACAGCGGTGCTGAACACGACTACGCCGCGAAGATGAAGTAGGTGGCGAGACCGATGAGCGCGAGCACCTCGGTGAACGCGATGCCGAGGAACATCGTGGTCTGGAGGCGGCCTGCCATCTCGGGCTGGCGCGCCATGGCCTCGACGGTCTTGCCCGCGACGATGCCGACACCGATGCCGGGGCCGATCGCTGCGAGGCCGTAACCGACCGTCGCGATGTTGCCGGTGAGTTCGGCGAGAACGGTGACTGAGTCCACGAGTGGGTCCTTTCAGTGGGGTGATCGTGAGAACGGGCGGGAGCCCGTGAGTAGTGGGGTCAGTGCTCCTCGGCGACGGCCAACTGGATGTAGACCGCAGCGAGGAGGGTGAAGATGTACGCCTGGAGGACGGCGACGAGGAGCTCGAAGAGCGTGAACGCGCCTCCGAAGGCGAAGGTCACGACGCCGAAGAGCTTGAAGCCCGGGTCGACCTGGGAGCTGAAGAGGAAGAACTGCGTGGCCGAGAAGCAGAGCACCAGGAGGAGGTGCCCGACGATCATGTTCATCACGAGCCGCAGGGCGAGCGAGAGCGGACGGATGATGAACGTCTGCAGGAGCTCGATCGGCGTGAGGATGAAGTAGATGAGGAACGGTGCCCCGGGCGGGAACAGCGCGTTCTTGAAGAAGCCCATCCCGCGGTCCTTGATGCCGGCGTAGATGAACGTCACGTAGGCGACGAGACCGAGGAAGAGCGGCATGCCGACGACCGAGGTGCCCGCGATGTTCAGGAACGGGACGATGCCGGTCAGGTTCATCGAGATGATCGCGAAGAAGATCGTCACGAGGATCGGCAGGAACCGGCGGGCGTCCTTCTCGCCGAGGATGTCCTTGGCGATCGTGACGCGCACGAAGTCGAAGGCCATCTCGACGACGCTCTGGAAGCGTCCGGGCACGAGGCGCAGCTTGCGCGTCCCGAGCCAGAAGAACAGCATCAGTGCGATGACCGCGATGAAGCGGACCAGCATGACGCGGTTGATCTCGAAAGGGGTTCCCTCGAAGAGGAAACCGGGCGGGAAGAACTCGGAGATCGACGGGGTGTGGAAGTCACTCTCACCGGTCGAGGTCGAGACCAACAGGTTCACAGCGTTAGCAAACAGCGCTAGCTCCTGGAATTCGGGGCGTGGCACGTTGCAGCCGACCGAATCGAATCATTCGGACACAACGCTCTCGCGACGACGAAAGGTGGGGTTATTTCCGCTCGAACGGCGCTCGTGCTCGACGATCGACATCAACGGTGAGACGATCTGAGGACACGTTCGCCTGCGGGATTCGCTCCTACTGTAGCAACAGAACGGCCTGGGAGCCGAATCGTGGTCCTCTCAGGAACCGTTCGGCGCATCCTCACCGGGCGATGTCGCTCACGTTCGCCACGCGCGAGCGCGAGACGACGAGGACGTCGATCACCAGCGAGCCGAGCACGGCGACGATGATCGTGACGAACATCGCCGTGCTGTTCAGCCACGGCTGGTCGCGCAGCACCAGCGCCGCGATGACGAACAGGACGAACTTCGCGAGCCAGGTGCCGAGCACGACGGCGAAGAAGCCGCCGATGTCGAGCCGGTTCGCGACGAGGATGCTGGCCGCGGTGAGCAGCACCATCACCCCGCCGACGATCGCGCCGAGCAGAGCGCCGATCGCGCCCTCTCCCCCGGCGGTGATGCCGCCGACCACCGTGCCGAGGATCGCGAGGGCGAGCACGAAGAACCCACCCACGGCGATCGTCCGGCGCAGCACGGGGACCGAGGCGGGCTGCGGGCGAGGGGAGGCCGGGGAGGCTTCGGTCATGATGCTTCCTTCCGCGCCACGGGTGACGCTGTCGTGTCCCGATCGGCCGGGAGTCCGGCCGGCGGACGGAGCGGCTCCGTCGAGGACGCGCGGTCGAGGGGGTCGAGTACGGGCGAGGCCTCGGCCGACTGCGCGGCCGCCTCGAGCCGCTTCCGGCGGCTGAGGGGCGCGAGCGTGACGACGGTGCAGACCAGGAGTCCGACGCCGAGGAAGACGAGCGGCACCCACAGCACGTCGACGACGAACATCAGGAGGCAGCTGAACGCGACGACCGCGGTCCAGGCGTAGAAGATCAGCACCGCGTGCAGGTGCGAGTGGCCCATGTCGAGTAGGCGGTGGTGCAGGTGCTTGCGGTCGGCGCTGAAGGGCGACTTGCCTGCCCGCAGACGGCGGATCACCGCGAGTCCGAAGTCCATCAGGGGCACGACGAGGATCGCGAAGGGGAGGATGATCGGGATGAACGCGGGTAGCAGCTCCTTGGCCGCAAGCTGAGCCGGGTCGATCTGGCCGGTGACCGCGATCGCCGAGGTCGCCATCAGCATGCCGACGAGGAGCGCTCCCCCGTCGCCCATGAACATCTTGGCCGGGCGCCAGTTGATCGGAAGGAAGCCCGCGCAGGCTCCGACCAGCACGACGGCGATCAGCGAGGCGAGGTTGAAGTAGTCGGTGGGCGAAGTCTGCTGCACGAGCAGGTAGCTGTAGAGGAAGAAGACGCCGTTGGCGATCAGTGCGACGCCGGCCACGAGTCCGTCCAACCCGTCGATGAAGTTCAGCGCGTTGGTGACGAGGACGATCGCCAGGACGGTGATGATCAACGACATCCAGGGCGAGCCGACGGTGAGCCCGCTGATGGGGAGCGAGACGATCTGGACGCCCTTCCAGGCGATCAGACCGGCAGCGATCATCTGGCCGGCGAGCTTCGTCGTCCAGTCGAGGTCCCAGATGTCGTCGGCCACCCCGATGAGCACGATCAGGAGGCTCGCCCCGAGGATCGCGAGGATCGGCTCCGGATTCGCGAAGACCAGGCGGAAGTAGGGCAGCTGCGAGGCGATGCCGAACCCGACCAGGATCCCGAGGAACATCGCGATCCCGCCGAGGCGGGGCGTCGGCCGGGTGTGCATGTCGCGCACCCGGATTTGGGGGTAGAGCCGATACTTCAGGCTCAGCTTCCAGATGACCCACGAGAGCGCGCCGGTCACGATCGCGACGGCGAGCGAGACGAGGGCGAAGGTGATCACGCGCTACTCACCCGGAGCAGGGTCGGTGCGCGTGGTGCCGTCGGGCGACTCGTCGTCCTCCAGACGGGCGCCGGACGCCCAGTCGGGGCGGGCGCCGACGGGCTGCTCGGGAGTCGGCGCCTCCTCGTCGGACCCGGACGGGACCGCGTCCTCCACCGGCGCGGACGGGACGGCGTCCGCGTCGGGGAGCAGGTCTCCGACGACCTCGCGGATCTGCTGGGGCGAGACGACACCCTGGCGCAGGATGCGCAGGACGCCGCCCTCGAAGCTGAGCGCGGTCGCATCGACGATCGTCGAGGACTCGCTCGCACCCGCCGGCCGCTCGCTGTAGCGCGAACCGGCGGACCCGCCGTCGAGATACACGTCGACGGATTCGCCGAGCTGCTCGAAAGCCTCCTGCGCGGTGGCGGCCGAGGGCTGCCCCGTGCGGTTGGCCGAGGAGACGGCGAGCGGACCGGTCTCGGCGAGGAGCTCGATGGTCACCGGATTGTCGGGCATCCGCAGGGCGACGGTGCCGCGGGTCTCGCCCAGGTCCCAGACGAGCGAGGGCTGTGCGTGCAGGACGATGGTCAGCCCGCCCGGCCAGAACGCGCGTGCAAGATCCCGCACGGCGTCGGGCACGTTCTCGGCCAGAGCGTCGAGCGCCGCCACGTCGCCGATGAGAACGGGCGGCGGCGACTGCCGCGTCCGTCCCTTCGCGTCGAGCAGGCGCTGCACCGCGGAGGCGTCGAACGCGTTGGCCGCGACGCCGTAGACGGTGTCGGTGGGGATCACGACGAGCTCGCCGCGGCCGATGGCCGTCCGCGCGAGACGGGTGCCGGTCAGGAGGTCCGTGTCGACGGAGCAGTCGTAGATGCGTGCCATAACAAGCCGATGATACCGGCGCGCCGTCGGTGTCGGACCGCCGACGGCGCGCCCCGGCGTCTCAGCGCCGTGCGCGCGGTGTCGCAGGCCTCCCGCGACCGCCCGGGCGCGACGCCCCGCGGAGGTCGCGCGGCGGCGTGACGACCCGTGCCACCGGCACGTCCCTCTGCTCCGCCAGCATCCCCGACACGAGAGCGACGGTGATCGCGAGCGCGGCGAGGGAGTGCTGGTCGCCGAACCAGTTGGTGTTGTCCGCCATGCCGTGTAGGAAGGTCCAGAGGATCCCCACCGCCAGCGCCCCGACCAGGACGGCCTCGGTCTTGGCGACCCGCAGCAGCAGGCGCAGGACTCCGACGGTCGCGGCGAGGAGGAACGCCAGGACGGGCAGAGCGATCAGGAGACCACCGTTCGACCACGCACTGATCAGCAGGTTGTGGGGTGGTCGGGGCTCGCTGTGCTGTGTGAACTCGGACGCCCGCGCCAGCCACAGGTCCTCCCAGCCGCCGTAGCCGAGACCGAGGAGCCAGTGCTCCGGGAAGGCGCTGGCCGCGAGGCGCATGAAGTCGCCACGCGCGCCGAGGGTCAGCAGACCCGCGTTCGCGAGCTGGGGGAAGAAGACCGCCACGCTGTAGATGGCCGCGATGCTCGAGGGGATGGCGATCATCCAGGCCACAGGACCCAGGCTTCTGCCCTTGAGGCCCCGGATGGCCGCGACCACGACGGGCAGCACGATCGCCAGGACGATCGCTGTCTTGGACAGGGTGAAGAGGGATCCGGCGAGTCCGGCGACGGCCGTGAGGAAGAGCACCTTGCCGCGCTGCTTCCGCCAGGCGGCGAAGTAGAGCGCCGCCGTGGTCGCCATGTACATCGACGCGATGTTGCCGTTGAGGAAGAATCCGCCCGACTTCTCCTGGAGCACGTTGTTGAACGACGTGGTGAAGATGTCGCGCACGTAGATGTCCGAGAACAGGACGGCGTTCGGCCAGCGGAGATAGGCCGCCTCCTGCACGGGGTCCACCTGGAAGACGATCGTCAGGACGACCTGGAGGAGGAAGACCGGAGCGGACCAGACAAGCGCCCTGCCGACGACCCTCCAGGCGCTCGGACCGAGCTGCCGGACGGCCAGATAGGGCGAGAGGAACGAGATGGTCGAGACGAGCTCGCGCAGTCCCACCGAGGGCGTGCGGGAGTAGGAGACGGCGAAGAGGGTGGCGCCGAAGATGAGCAGGGCCAGGACGACGAAGCGGTCGACGTGGGTGCCGCGCATCCGCGTCACGAGGTACGGGAGGAACAGGAGGCTCCAGCCGACGGGCGCCGTGACCGGACCGACCGTGTAGAACTGCACGACACTCAGCGCCAGCAGCACCGTGAGGAACAGCAGCAGGGTCCGCTCGTGCCGCTTCTGCGCCTCGTCGACGACCTCGGTGCGACCGGGCCGGCCGGCCCTCCCGCGTCCGGGCCGGCCGCCAGGGCGCTGCCGGGGGGCTGTGGCGATCGGCCGGGAGGAGGCTTGTCCTCCCGAGCGGGTCGTCGGGGTTGTCCGAGCCGGAGCGGGACTCGCGGTGCGGACAGGGGTGGTGAGTGCCTCAGCGTGCCGACCCATCACCGCACCCCCTCGGAGAGGCGGGTGGCGCCCCGCGACCCGGGGACAGGGAGTCGAGAGAGTGTCGCGAAACGTCGCGAGGATCTGGACGGTGCACCCACCACTGCCGGGGAGGGCAGATATGCGGCGACGCTCGTCGCAGAGGCATTTCCGGCCGCCGTGTCCGGGTGTCCGGCGAGCGGCGCCTGCCGTGCGTGCGCGCGCGCACGGGCGGGAAGCGAGGGGTCGCCGGACCGGATCCGATCGAGCGAGGTCCGAAGCGTCAGGGCGCTCGGACGGGGGGCGTAGTCAATGAAGAAAAGTCGGGTAAGTGACACGAGGCGCGAGCATAACTCGACAACTGCGGTGGAGTCGCCGAGAGACGGCGTGGTGGCGCGATACGGAGGACGCAGCCGAGCGGCCCGGCGGAGCCCCTCAGGGCATGCCGAGCGCCGCTGAGCACCCCGTCAGTTCCGACTGGGAGCCATCGAGTACTCGTCACGACACGCGTCCGTGCGGCGAGCGGCGCGTGCGGGCTGACGCTCCTGGTCAGGCGCGTGCGGGCTGACGCTCCTGGTCAGTGCTGAGGCTGCGCGCCGCCGAGCAGCTGGTCGGCGCGACGGGCGATGCCCGGCCAGCCGAACTCCGCCGACCGCCGACGGGAGGCCTCGGCGATCTGCGCCCGGCGCTCCGGATCGCGGAGGGACTCCAGGAGGGCCGGCACAGCGGCGACCATCGCCGCCGCGACCTCCTCCTCGGACCCGGCCCGCACGAGGATCGAGCCGTCCACGACACCGTCGCCGGTGCGCAGGATCTCGGGGAGCCCGCCCCGCTCGACGGTGACGACGGGCAGCCCGCGCGAGAGCGCCTCCACCACGACCATTCCGAACGGCTCGTCCCACCGGCACGGGTACAGGAGGAAGGCGGAGGACGCGAACAGGTCCAGCAGTCTCTCGTGCGGGAGGAACGGCAGGCGCCGGGCCGCCGCCGGCTGCGCTGCGATCGCCTCGTCGAGGGCGCGGACGTAGGGGGTCGGCGTCGCGTCGGCACCGAGGCCGGCCGCTCCCGCGATCACCAGTCGGAGATCGACGCCCTGCTCGGCCTGCACTCGCTGGACGATCTCCACCGCCTCGCGAGCGCCCTTCTCGGGCACGAGGCGGCCGGCGAAGACGGCCTCGACAGGAACGGCGAGCGGGGACCGCTCGCTCTGCGGGGCCGGGACGACTCCGTTGTACAGGACCGCCGTCGCCTCGAGGCGGTACAGATCGACCGCCCGACGACGCAGGAACTCGCTGCAGAAGAACCACTCGTCGACGGCGTCGAGGTAGGGACGCGCCTCCTCGAGAGCATGAGGGAGATGGTCGAGCAGGTCGTTGTGCATGTGGGCGACGATGCGACCCCGATAGCCCAGCTGGCGCAACCTGGCGGCGTAGCGCGGCCGGTTGTGGATCCAGACGGTCGGCACCCGACGCAGCGACGGCGCCAGACAGAGCAGCCACGGCCGTCCACCGAGCGAAAGGCGGCGCAGCTCGGCCGCCGGGTCGCCATCGCGGCGCCGGGCGAGCACGAGGGCGACCCTGCGCTGGACGGAGTAGACCGCGCCGTACACGCGGTGGTGGCGGACGTCAACGCCCTCGGCCGGAGCCGACCAGGGGGCGTGCACAGTGATCCGCAGCTGCGAGCGCGAGACGGTCTCGCGCACCCATGTCGCGACTGCTCCCCCGGTGCCGTCGAAGCGCTCCTCCGCGGCGAGGACGACAGCCACCTCGGGCGGCGTCGCCCGGCCCGGACGGAAGCGCTGCGGGAGCCGCGACAGCACGAGCGAGCGGGCCTCAGCGAGATCGCGGCCCGGAGCCAGGAGCGCGGTCGCCCCCAGCACGAGACCGGCGAGCACGATCTCGACCGGGAACAGCCGGAGGAAGGAGCCCTCGGGCAAGGCCGACAGCGCCATCAGGAGGACCGCCATGGGCAGCGCGAGGAGTGGTCCACCGCTGCAGGCGCGCAGGAAGGCCGAGATGCGGATGCCGAGGATGACCCGGAGGACGACGTAGGTGACCACGAATCCCAGGACGCTGGAGAGCAGCAGACCGCCGATGAGGCCGTCGAGCCCGAAGAGCACGCCGCCGCCGACGATCATCGGGATGGTGACGGCCGTCTTGAGGACGTTCACGACCAGGCCGAAGCGGACACGGTTCATCGCCATCAGCACGAAGCCGACGGGATTGCCGATGGCGCGCACCGCGCCGACGAAGGTCAGCGCCGTGGTCATCCCGGCGATCCAGCCCCAGTCCGGCCCGTAGAACACGCGGACGACCTCCTCGGAGCGCAGGGCGACGAAGACGAGGGGCGGGATGCTCGCCATACCGAGCACCGCCGTGACGCTGAGGTAGTTCTTGGCGACCCGGTCCCGGTCGTGCTGGATGGACGAGAAGACCGGGAACATCACCCGGGTCACGATCGGGTTGACGCGGGCGGGGAGGTTGACGGCCAGATTGTAGGCGAGCGTGTAGCCGCCGAGCTGGGCCGGGCCGAGCAGACGGCCGATGGCGAGGGAGCTCGCGTTGGAACCCAGATAGTTCACGACTCCATCGAGGGTCTGGAAGACGCCGAACGAGAGGAAGCGCCCTGTCTCACGCGGCCGGAAGCGCCAGCGGAGACGGAACCACCGACGTGCCTGCACGAAGGCGAGCGCGGAGCGCAGCAGCGCGGTCGCGACGAGGCCCCAGGCGTACGAGACGGCTCCCGCTCCCGCGAAGGCGAGAGCGACGGTCACGGCGAAGCCGCCGGCGATCGAGACGGTCTCGGAGATGGCGACCGCGCGGAAGCGGATGCCCTTCTCGAGCACGGCCCGCGGCACCTGGCCGGCGGCGCTGCCCACGAAGACCAGCGAGGCCACGGCGAGGACGGGAGCGGCGGCAGCGGAACCGAGCAGCACGGCGATCGGTCCCGCCGCGAGGAAGACGACCGCCGTGACGAGGACGCCGACGCTCAGGTTCAGCCAGAAGACCGACGAGAGCTCGAAGCTGGTCGCCCGACGCCGCTGGATGATCGCCTGCGCGACTCCCATGCCGAGGAAGATGTCGACGAACGCGTTGAGCAGGCCGACGATCGCGATGAGGCCCATCTGCGACGCATCGAGCAGCCGCGCGAGCAGCGCGAACTGCCCGAGCTGCACCGCGAGCGCGACGGCGAAGGAGATCGCCGTCCAGGTCGTCGCATCAACGGTGGTCCGGCGCAGGCTCACCGGGCTCCCCGAGCGCTGAACGCGCGCGGTCCGCTCGTGGAGGAGGCATCCTCGGTGAGCACGGGGCGGCGGCGCCAGACCTGCTCCGCGGGTGCGGGCGGGCCGGGCACCATCATCACCGCGAGCACGGCGACCCAGGTCAGCCACGACACTCCGTCGAAGTCGTCGATGCGCAGCGGCATCTCGGCGAGCGAGCAGGCCAGCAGCGTCAGCACGAACAGATAGCTGACCATGGAGCGGTCGAAGTAGGTCAGCGAGCGGACGAGGACACTGACGAGGAACACCAGCAGAGCGGCGATGAGGATGATCCCGCCCCACACCATCGTCGAGACGAAGAGGTTGTGCCCGTGCCAGGGCGTGTGCCCGATCAGCCGGGGCATGATGCCCTCCTTGGTGAAGGCGTTGGTCGAGAGGCCGACGAGGAAGTGATCGGGGATCACGCTCATCGAGGACATCCAGATCGCGCCGCGGCTGGTGAGGGCCGAGCGGTCGTTCACGAGGATGGGCAGGAGCACCATCGCCGTCGCCGTGAGCGTCACCGCGCTGATCGCCACCGCACGGCGAGTGCGCTCGTGACGGATGAGGCGCAGGACCACCGCGACGAGGATCGTGATGCCGGCCGCGATCAGCGAGGTGCGCGAGGCGCTCAGCACAAGGTTGGCCAGGACGATCGCCAGACCGGCGTACCGGGCGGCCCGTCGGCGCAGGAGCAGGACGAACGGCAGGCCCAGGGCCATCGTCATCCCGAGGACATTCATCTGCGGGAAGATCCCGGCGAGCAGGCGCGTCCCGATGAGGGCCTTCGTCTCCCCCGCGAGGAGAGCGTCCTCACGCATCCAGCCCTGGTCCGTCAGACCGGTCAGGAGGCTCGCAAGACCGATCAGGACGATCGCGATGCCGATGACCCGCAGGTCGTCCCAGCGCGGGGCGATCGACCACAGCGCGAGGACGAGGGCGATGATCACCCAGTACTTCGGCGTCGGATTCACGCCGCCCACGGCCAGCGTGTTGGTCACCTGGGCGGTGACGAGGTAGACGGCTGCACCCGCGAGCCCGATCAGGTTTGCGCGCTTGCGGCCGAGGTTGAGGAAGAAGATGACGGCGACGCCCACGAGGAACAGAGCCGGAGCCACCGCGTCGACCGTCGCGCCGAGGTTGCTCGGGTTCACGGCGCCGGTGGAGTAGCCGTCGGAGGCGGCGCGACCTGCCAGGAAGAGGTCGACGATCTTGCCCCCCGAGGTCATGATGAAGGTGACCAGCAGAACGATCGCGAAGTGGATCCGGCGCCGCTTGTCGTCGCGCTTCTCGAGCACGGCGGCCGAGACCGCGTCCGGGCCGGTCGCCAGGCGCCCGAGACGCCCGCCGAGCGCCTGTCCGGACGACACCGGGCGGCCGCGCTGAGCCGTGGTCGTCGTGCGCCCCGCACCGGGACGCTGACGGTGCTCCATCGTGTGCCTCGCGCCGTTCATCGTCGCTCTCCGTTCGTCGTCGTCGATCGTGCGCGACCGGCTGCGCGGTCGTAGAGGTCCTCCAGATCGCGGATGCGATCGGAGAGGTCGAAGGAGGCGAGGACCCGCTCCCGGCCCGCCCGTCCCATGGTCTCCGCACGGGCCGGGTCGCCCAGCAGTGCGGCGAGAGCCGTCGAGAGGGCGGTGACGTCGGCCTCGGGAACGAGCATTCCGGTGACTCCGTCCTCGACCGCCTCCGGGACGCCGCCGTGAGCATAGGAGACTACCGGAGCACCGGCGAGTGCCGCCTCGAGGAACACCATCCCGAAGCCCTCTGCGTCCCCGTTCGACGCGGTCAGCGACGGGGCGCAGAACACCGCGGCGGTCCGGAGGATCTCGGCCACCTCGGCGGGCGGGCGGGAGCCGACGAACGTCGCTCGGGTAAGGCCCAGCCGCGCCGCCTGCTCGCCGAGAGCCGCACGGAGATGGCCGTCGCCGACGATCGTCAGCGGGACGTCGCGCAGCGGCAGCGGTAGCGCGGCCATCGCGTCGAGCAGATCGGCGACCCCCTTCTTGTCCGAGAGCCGCCCGACGAAGACGACGCCTTCGCGGGAAGCGTCTTGGGAGGGCGCGTCCGCCACTGTCGGGATGCCGATGTAGCGGACCTCGGTGCGATTGGGGTCGGCGCCGAGCCGGACGAGACCGTCGGCGATGAAGCGCGAGACTCCGACGACCGCATAAGCGTGACGGAAGACGGCGCGCGCCGTGAGCGCACGCTGCAGGCGCGCGAGGGGGCGCAGCGACCGCGGAGCACCGGTCGCACGCGGCCAGCTGGTCACGTCGTAGCCGTGGCCGGTGACCACCAGCGGGATGCGCCGCCGCCGCGCGTAGCGGGCGATGTAGGCGGCATCGGTGAGGAAGTGCGCGTGGATCAGCTCGGGCCGCTGCTCGGCGATCAGGGCGTCGAGGCCGCGCGAGACTCCGAACCAGCGCAGCAGCAGGGCCCGGCGCTGCCAGGACGAGATCGGGTCGTAGAGCACTCGGTCGCTCTCCTCGCGCAGGACCCCGGAGCCGGTGTGCTCGAGGCCCGCCCCGAGAGCGCGCCAGCGGTGCAGTCCGCGCATCTGGTTACGGACGAAGGTCTCGGAGTCTTGGAGCCAGGCACGCTTCCACACGAGCACGAGCGGGCGCTCGGAAGCCCCGGGCGACTCAGCGGGAGGCATGGCGCACCCGGTGCCGCAGTGCCGCGACGACACTCGGCAGGACATGGACGGCATCCACGAGGTAGCGGCGCCAGAGGCGCCCGGGCTCGCGGGTGAGGCGGTGGACCCACTCGAGTCCGAGGCGCTGGAGGAACAGGGGCGCTCGCGACACCTCGCCGGCGAGGAAGTCGACGGCGGCGCCGACGCCCAGGCAGACGGCGCCTGTGCCGCCGACCGTGAGGAGGCGCTCGCGCACCTCTTCCTGCTTGGGCGATCCCAGGCAGAGCGCGACGATCCGGACATCGGCCTCGCGCAGCGTCGACGAGAGCGAGGCGAGGTACTGGTCGTCGGCGAGGTCCGCGGGTTCGGGTGCGACCGAGATCGGCACCCGGAGTCCGGGGAAGCGGCGCATCAACTCGGCGGCGGCGCGATCGGCGACACCGGGCCGACCGCCGACGATCGCCACGGGAAGATCCTCGAGGGCGGCGCGTCGGCAGACCTCGGTGAACAGGTCGATTCCCGTCACGCGGCTCGCCGTGCGGTGGCCGTACCAGCGCGCGATCCAGACCAGGGGGGTGCCGTCGAGCACGACGAGGGAGGCGCGTCCGTAGTAGCGGCGGAACTCGCCGGACTGCTTCCAGCGCACGAAGTGATCGGTGTTGGGGGTGACCACGAGCTCGTCCCGCCCGCTCGTGGCGAGATCGAGGACGGCCTGCGTGGCCTCCTCGAGCGAGGTGATGCTGGCGGGCATCCGCTCGATGCGGCCGGTGATGTAGGAGGTCATGCCGCCGCCTTCCCCCGGAAGAACGAGACGAGGCCGGCGAGGTGCCGCTGCTCGCTCGGGCGGAGTCCGGCGGCCGCGTCGAGCAGAGCTCGCAGCTCGGTCTCGAGGCCCTCCGGAGCACCGCCGCGGGGGAAGCCGGCGCGACGCCACGAGAACCAGCCGGGCGCGAAGCCGAGGAGCCGACGGCCGAGGTCGTCAAACGCCTCCTCGACGAGCGTGCTGGCGGTCTTGGAGCGGATCCAGTCGGGATCGATCGTCGTCTGGTGCGCATGGCGCAGGTAGAGGACGGTCGGCACGGTGTCGCGCACCAGCCGGTGTCCCTCGAGGCTCGCGCGGAGGTAGAGGTCGAAGTCCTCCGCCGCCACCGAGCGGTAGCCGTCGAGAGCCCTCATCACGCTCGTGCGGCCCGTCAGAGTCGGGTGCATCAGCGGATTCTCGAGCAGGAGCGCGAGCGCGATGCCCTCGCTCGAGAGGAACGGGAGCAGCTGCGGCTTGAGGAGCGGGATCGGGGGCTTGCGCACGATGACCGTCGAGAAGGCCAGATCGGCGCCTCCTGCGAGAAGCCTCGCCTGGCGGCTGAAGCGCCACGGGAACGCCCGGTCGTCACCGTCGAGGATCGCCACGAACGGCGTCTCGACCTGCTCCAGCAGGGCGTTGCGCGACGCGGGGATGCCCTGCGGTGACGCGTCGTCGAGGATCCGCAGCCGGCGGTCGCCGATGCGCGCCACCGCGGCCGCTGTTCCGTCGGTGCTCCCGTCGTCGCGGACGAGCACGCGTCCCGACGGCGGGAGAGCGCGGAGTGCGCTCCGGACGGAGCCGGCGATCGTGCCCTCCGCGTTCCGGGCGGTGATGCAGACGGTCACGCCGTTCATCGGGGGGTGCTCCTTCGGTCGGAGAGGCGGCGGTGGGTGTCGTGCACGGAGTAGAGGACGCGGCTGATCAGCGCGAACGCGGCCGGGACGTGCTTGAGCACGAGCGCGAGTACCAGCATGCGCGGGCGCCGCGCCGAGCGCAGCACGTGCACGTCCTTCAGCGCGGCCGAGCCCAAGCCGATACCGGTGCGGACCAGGGCGGGATCGGCGTTCTGCCGGATCGGCGTGAGGGCGACCGGCACGGCGTAGAACCAGGTGGTGAACCAGTCGGAGAGAGCGACCGGTACCTCGTCGAACGTCCGCTCGAGCGCCGCGCGCATCGCCTCGGCGCACACCAGGAGGTTGCCCAGATTCGGATCGCGCCGCCGGGTGATGGAGGAGGCGGTGTAGACGTAGGAGTAGAGGATGTCCGGGATGAACAGGACCCGCTCCGCCTCCTGCACCGCGCGCAGCACCCCGACGAAGTCGGACTGCGAGGTGAGCCGCGGGAACAGCTCGTTCTGCAGGATCCGGCGACGGAAGAGCTTGTTCCAGAGGAAGCCGTGCAGCTCCCCCGCGGCCATCCGCTCGAGCGCCCGCTCGGACGAGACGAGCTCGCGGCGGTCGAGACCGTCGATCACACGCCCGGAGGTGGCCTGGCGCGTCCGGTAGAGCGCCCGGCAGACGACGATGTCGGCCGCTGACCGCTCGGCCTCGGTCGCGAGTGTGGAGACGATCCGCGGGTCCCACTCGTCGTCGACGTCCACGAACCAGACGAACTCGGAGTCGATCTCGGCCAGCGCGCGGTTGCGGGCGGCCGCGACTCCCCCGTTCTCCCTCACCCGCAGGAGGCGGGCATCGTCGCGCGAGGCGGCCCAGCGTTCGAGGACATCGGCCGTGCCGTCGGCGGAGGCATCGTCGATGAGGACGACGTCGACCCCGGGGACGAGGGTCCTCTCGAGTCGGGCCAGGAAGGCGTCGAGCTGCGCGAGCGCGTTGTAGCACGGTGCGATGACGGTCACCGAGAGCCTGTCCGCGGTCACCGCCGTACCCCGAGCTCGCGGTAGGCGAGCAGGACCGCGCCGAAGACGGCGTCGGGCGAGGCGACCGCGTCGACCCAGGTCTTCGCCCGCTCCGCGTGCTCCAGCAGACGGTCCGGCTCGGCCAGGGCCGCCTCGAGGGCAGCCGCGATCTCGTCGCCGGTGGCGCCGGCGGGCACGAGGAGGCCCTTGCCTCCGCCGAGCAATTCACCGACGCCGCCGACATCGGTCGCGACGACCGGACGCCGACGGGCCATCGCCTCAAGCATCACCAGCGGCGTTCCCTCCCAGCGGGATGTGGAGAGGAGCAGGTGCGCCGCATCGAGAGCGGAGGTCACGTCGGCGGACGGGCCGCTGAACTCCGCGACCCCAGCCTCGAGCGCCCGCTGCCGGAGCGCGGGCAGCATCGGACCGTCGCCGAGCCAGGTCGCGGTGACCTCGCGCGAGCGGGCGAGCGACTCGACCGCGGCGAGGAAGCGCTCGGGGTCCTTCTGCTCGGCGAGCCGGCCGATCCCGAGGATGCGGACCGGCGCTTCGGTGAGCGCGGACTCGCTCGCGGGAGTGCCGGAGACGTTGGCGGGGGCGTTTCCCGTCACCACGACGCGCTCGGGCGAGCGCCCGTAATCGTCGACGACCATGCGCCCCACCGACGCCGAGACGGCGAAGATGCGGCGGGAACGGAAGGACAGGGCTCGGCGGTCGATCGAGGGGAGCTCCGTGTGCGCGTGCTCGACCACCGGGACGCCGAGAGCCGCTCCCACCAGAAGCGCGAGCAGCGCCTCCCGACGCTGGTGCGCGTGCAGGACGTCGGGGCGGAAGCGCCGGACCGCTCGGGCGAGGTTGAACAGATCGGCGGCGAAACCCTGTTCGGGGCGGCGGACGACGAAGGTCGTCGAGCCCGCGGGGACGCTCGCGCTGAGCGGACCGGGCCGGCCCCAGTAGGCGACGGTGCAGCCGTGCTCACGGCTCCACGCTCCGAGCGAGAGGGCGACGCGCTGGGCACCGCCGTCCTCGAAGGTGTCGAGGACGTGCAGAACGCGCACGCCGCTCGCGTGCCCGGCGTTCACGCGTCGCTCCCGAGCGGCTCGGCGTCGGTGAAGTACTGCTCGAGGGAGTCGAGGACGAGGTCGACGTCGTGGCGCAGCAGATCCGGATCGGCCTCGAAGCGCGTCGCGAGGAGCGTCACGACCTCGTCGCGCGGACGGCCCTCGAGGATCGCCGCCTGGAACACGGCGTCGGCGCTGAGGGAGAGGGCGACGGGAGTCGACCAGGGCCGCGAGAGGTCGAGGACGTACGCCTGCTCGTCGGTGCGCTCCACGGCGAAGCGCACGGCCGGACGGGGCGTCTCCTGCTCGACCGTCGGCTCCTCGACCGACTCGGCGTGCTCGGGGACGACCGTCGGCTCGTCGGACGGCCGCAGCGGAGCGGTGGCCTCGACGACCACGTCGATCGACGACGCCGGAGCAGGCTCGTCGTGCCCGCCCACCCGGGCGACACGGAGGAATCCCGAGAGCGCCGAGGGCAGCCCGCGCACGGCGCGCACCGTCCTCTCGAGGCGGAGACGGAGGCGTCGGCCGCGCGTCTTCGCGCCGGGATGGCTCGCCTCCAGATCGGCGCGGGTGGGGAACGCCGCCCGCAGCAGCAGGACGCCCTTGAGCCGCCACGGAGCGGAGGCGACGGCGTGCAGCCAGTTGAAGGTGTGTCGGTCGGAGCGGCGCCGGACATCCCAGAGGACCTGGGCGTGCCGGTATCGCTCCTCGGCGGGGGCGGCGACGCCCCACGACTCGAGCAGCTCGTTCATCGGTGTCTGCGCGCCGAGCTCGACGGCCGCGTCGCGGATCGCCGCCCGCTCCTCGAGCGACAGGCTCGCACCGTGCTCGCGCAGTGCCGCGAGGATGCCCGCCGAGGACGCCGAACGAGCGCTGCGCAGCTGGTGCAGAGCGTGGAGGACGAGGTGGTGGGCCGGACCGGGGATCTCGAGGGTCTCGTCGCTGAGCGGCAGATCGACCCGCGCCGCCCAGAGGTGCTCGAACACCAGCCGCTCCTCCTCGAAGGCGCCGGGGAACGAACGGTGCACGTCGACATCGCACGGCCAGGAGGGGTGCACCAGGGTGATCGAGTGGTCGACGAACAGCGTCCAGCTCAGGGCTTCGGCGCGGCGGCGCCAGCCCATCGATCCGAGCACGACGAGAGCCTCGTCGAAGTGGCCGGGGTCGACCCAGAGGTCGACATCGGCGGAGGTCATCGGGGGGCGGATGCCCTGGCGGTGCAGGCCCTCGCCCTTGATCACGAGACTGCGGATGCCGCGGTCGCGCAGGGTGTACTGCACCAGCACTGCGGCGAGACGCAGTGCGACGGCGCTGGGCAGGGCGATGGTCGGGGATCCCGCCGGCGCGGAATCCTCCGGCAGAGCGTCCTCGGTGGATCGGGGCTCAGGCGACACGCGCGCCGCCCTTCGCCAGGGCGAGGACCTCGTCCGCCACGACCGACCAGGGCCGCTCACGGGCGAGCTCGCGGGCACGGGCCGACATCGAGTTCCACTCGCGGCGGATACGACCGAGAGCGTCCTCGTAGTCCTCCCGGGAAGCGAAGTCCGGGACGACGGCGCCGGCGCCCGCGGCGCAGAAGTCGGCGAGGACGCTGGACTCCGTCGCGAGGACGGGGACGCCGCCGGCCAGCGCTTCGAGGCCCGCCGCGGCTCCGCTCGTCGTGCGCGCGAGGTGGACGTAGGCGTGGGAGTGCCGCAGCACTTCCGCCCGACCGTCCCGGTCCTGCTCCCCGACGAAGCGGAGACCGGGCGCCAGGTCGTCGTCGACCTCTCCTCCCGTGTCCACCACCGTGATGTACTCGGTGCCCGCGAGGCGGGCGACGACGTCGAGGCGGTCGGTGCCCTGGTCCCATCCGGGTGCACCGACCGTCATCAGCCGCAGCGGGCCGTCGGGCGCGGTCGGTGCGACGGCGGTGGGCTCGGGGAGGCCGGGGACGATGACCGCTGGCGCGGTGAGGTGCCACGCGGAGGGCGAGGCGAGGTGGGCGGTCGGCACCACGACGACCGTGCCGCGGAGCTCCTGGTCGCAACGCGACGCGAAGGGGGCGCGACGGCGTGCCTGAGCGTCGGGGTGCTCGGCGACCGCCTCGCTGCGCCCCCCGTCGGCGAGGAGGAGCGTCGTCGGGGCGAGCCCGATCAGCTCGAGCGCCGTGCCGGGGAACGTGACGACGATGTCGGGGCGCTCGGGCTCGAGGAGCCGGCGCGCACGGCGGGTGAAGGCGGGGAGTGCGACGGACGCGGCACCGAGACGGCCCGCGGGCGCGACGACTCGCCCGAGGAGGGTGCGGCGCACGTCAGCTCCGGGGAAGCCGTCCGGATCGGACGTGACCACGACGACGCGGTGGCCCTGCTCGCGCCAAGCCCGCTCGAGGGGTGCTGCGTGCCACGCCTCGAGCGCGACGATCGCGATGGTCAGCACGGGAGTCCTCCCCCGGTCAGCGGGCACGCCGACGACGACGCCCCTGCGACGGGACGCCGCGCGCGCGGACGTTCGGCGCGAACCGCGGCCCCCATGCCGCAGTGCGGACGGAACGCCGGATGCCGGCGGTCGATGACGTCGTGCACAGGACGGTACCTCTCTCCGTTGCGACAGGCGGAGCCGCAGACGTCCGAGAAGCTATCCCGGCCGTTCGCCACCCCCGAGTGGGAGGCGCGAAACAGAGTCGGCCACGGCGTACTGGGCGCGTGCCGACCACCCGATGGTGGATGCGCCGTCGAACGCTCGCGAGGGGCCCTCGGCGGGGACCGCGAGCGGCGTCGACTCGGCGTCCCGAGTGCCCGAGCCGATGCCGGAGTGAGCCGACGCGTCAGTCCCCGCCACATCCCCGCGGGCGCTTCCGGCCCGGCGGAGCCGCCCGCGACCGGCCGATAGAGTCGTGACCGTGATCCCCTCCGCGCAGTCTCCGACCTCCTGCTCCGCGGCTCGCCGGGAGACGATCCCGGCCCCCGTCCGGTCGGGAGCCGCGCGATGAGGGGCATCGTCCTCGCCGGCGGCTCCGGTTCGCGACTGTGGCCCATCACCAAGGGCATCTCGAAGCAGCTGATGCCGATCTACGACAAGCCGATGGTCTACTACCCGCTGTCCACGCTGATGATGGCCGGGATCGACGAGGTCCTCGTGATCACCACCCCGGAGTACAACGATCAGTTCCGCGCGCTGCTCGGCGACGGCTCGAGCCTCGGAATGCGGATCGACTACGCCGTCCAGCCCTCCCCCGACGGCCTCGCCCAGGCCTTCCTCATCGGCGAGGAGTTCATCGGCGACGAGTCCGTCGCGCTGGTGCTCGGCGACAACATCTTCCACGGGACGGCACTCGGGACGGCGCTCGCGACGAACACCTCGATCGAGGGCGCCGTAATCTTCGCCTACCAGGTCGCGGATCCCCGCGCCTACGGTGTCGTCGAGTTCGACGAGCGGTTCCGGGCGGTCTCGATCGAGGAGAAGCCGGAGCACCCCAAGAGCACCTACGCCGTGCCCGGACTCTACTTCTACGACAACGACGTCGTGGGCATCGCGAAGACGATCCGCCCCTCGGCCCGCGGCGAGCTCGAGATCTCGACGATCAACGAACGCTACCTCGATGCCGGGCGTCTCAAGGTCCAGGTCCTCGACCGCGGCACCGCCTGGCTCGACACGGGCACGTTCGACTCGATGATCGAGGCGACCGAGTTCGTACGCGTCATCGAGCAGCGCCAGGGCTTCAAGATCGGCTGCATCGAGGAGATCGCCTGGCGCAACTCCTGGATCGACGACGCCCGTCTGGCTGAGCTCGCAGCTCCGCTGGTCAAGAGCGGCTACGGCGCCTACCTCCAGCGGCTGCTGCGCCTCGAGGGCGCGACCGCCGGCCGCTGAACCCCTTTCTCCCCGACCCCCGCAGGAGCCCTCGTGCGAATCCTCGTCACCGGCGGTGCCGGCTTCATCGGCAGCAACTTCGTCCACCTGACCCTCCGTGAGCGTCCCGACGTGCGGATCACTGTTCTCGACAAGCTCACCTACGCGGGCAACCGCGAGTCCCTCGCCCCCGTGGCCGACCGGGTGCGGCTCGTCGAGGGCGATGTCGCCGATGCCGAGCTGGTCGACCGGCTCGTGGCCGACTCCGACCTCGTCGTGCACTTCGCGGCGGAGTCGCACAACGACAACTCGCTGCACGACCCGACGCCGTTCCTCGAGACGAACATCGTCGGCACCTTCGCGCTGCTGCAGGCGGTGCGCACGCACGACGTCCGCTACCACCACATCTCGACAGACGAGGTGTATGGCGACCTCGCGCTCGAGGACCCGGCGCGGTTCACGGAGCGCACCCCCTACAACCCGTCGAGCCCCTACTCGTCGACGAAGGCGGCCAGCGATCTGCTCGTGCGCGCCTGGGTGCGCTCGTTCGGGATCCGCGCGACGATCTCGAACTGCTCGAACAATTACGGGCCCTACCAGCACGTCGAGAAGTTCATCCCGCGCCAGATCACCCAGGCCATCGACGGGATCCGGCCCCAGCTCTACGGAGCGGGCGCGAACGTGCGCGACTGGATCCACGTCGACGACCACAACAGCGGCGTCTGGGCGATCATCGACCGCGGCGAGATCGGCGAGACCTACCTGATCGGCGCCGACGGTGAGAGGAGCAACCTCGAGGTTGTGCAGCGGATCCTCGTCGCGTTCGGCCGCGCCGAGGACGACTTCGACCACGTCACCGACCGGCCGGGGCACGACCTCCGCTACGCCATCGACTCCTCGCGGCTGCGGACCGAGCTCGGCTGGCGCCCGGTCTACACCGACTTCGAGGCAGGTCTCGCGGCCACGATCGACTGGTACCGGGCGAACGAGGCGTGGTGGCGACCGGCGAAGGCGTCCACGGAGGCGAAGTACGCGGCTGAGGACTGAGCGACAGGCTTCGCGCTCGTCAGCGCGGAGCGGCTCCCGGAGTCACTCCGCGGGCCGTGCGCGTCAGTGGATTCGGGCACCTCCGCAGGGAGCCGACGAGCACGCCTGCGGAGGCGCTGCTCGCCTTCCGAGCATCCCCGCCCAGCGCGGCTGCCGGACCACGGCCGACGCGAGCAGCGCGCGTGGACCCGCCGCCTCAGCGCACCGCTACCGTCGCCCGATCACGTCCGGTGAGGTCGCGCTGCGTGGTCGAGCCGCGCCAGCCGTCAGCCGTCAGCAGCGCGCGGATCGCGGCACCCTGCAGCTCGCCGTGCTCGATCACGAGCACTCCCCCTGGCCGGAGCAGGCGCAGCGCGGTGACCGAGAGCGAGCGGACCACGTCGAGCCCATCCTCGCCGCCGTAGAGCGCCGACGGCGGGTCGAACAGGCGCACCTCCGGATCGCGCGGGATCGCGGCCGCCGGGATGTACGGCGGGTTGGAGACGACGACCGACACGGTGCCGTCGAGCTCGGGCAGCGCCCGGGCCAGATCGTCGAAGATAATGCGCGCGTTCTCGAGCCCGAGACGCTCGCGGTTGCCGCGCGCCCAGATGAACGCCTCCGGGGCGTTCTCGACGCCGATCACCCGGGCGTGCGGAACCTCGTGCGCCAGGGCCAGCGCGAGCGCTCCGCTCCCCGTGCCCAGATCGACGGCGAGGGGCGATGGATCGACGACGGCACGCAGGGCGTCGATCGCGATCTGCGCGACGCCCTCGGTCTCGGGGCGGGGCACGAACACTCCGGGGCCCACCGCCAGCTCAAGGGAGCGGAACGGTGCGACGCCGGTGATGTGCTGGAGCGGCTCCCTGGCGGCCCGGCGCTCGATCGCGCTCTCGAGCGCCGCCTGCGCGCGCTCGTCGAGGGCCAGCCCTGTGATCAGGCGTGCCTGGAGCTGCCCGCGGCCGAGTCCGAGCACGTGGCCGAGCAGCAGCTCCGCGTCCACATCGGGGGTCGGCACGTGCGCGGCGGCGAGACGACCGACCGCCTCCGCGAGCAGAGCCCGGGCGTCGACGCCGGCGGTCACGAGGCTCATGCCCCCTCGGAGCCGATGTCGGCCAGACGCGCCTCTTCGTCGGCCTGGATCGCGCTCTCGACCACCGGGTCGAGCGCTCCGTTCATCACCCCGTCGAGGTTGTACGCCTTGTAGCCCGTGCGGTGGTCGGCGATCCGGTTCTCGGGGAAGTTGTAGGTGCGGATGCGCTCCGAGCGGTCCATCGTCCGGATCTGCGTCTTGCGCGCGTCCGAGGCCGCCGCGGCGATCTCCTCCTGCTGGCGCGCCAGGATGCGGGCGCGCAGCACACGCATGCCCGCCTCGCGGTTCTGCAGCTGGCTCTTCTCGTTCTGCATCGAGACGACGATGCCGGTGGGAAGGTGGGTGATGCGCACCGCGGAGTCGGTGGTGTTCACCGACTGACCGCCGGGCCCCGAGGAGCGGTAGACGTCGATCTTGAGGTCGTTCTGGTTGATCGCGACCTCCTCGGGCGCGTCGACCTCGGGGAACACCAGCACGCCGGTCGTCGATGTGTGGATGCGGCCCTGCGACTCCGTGACGGGGACGCGCTGCACGCGGTGCACGCCTCCCTCGTACTTCAGGTGAGCCCAGACGCCCTGCGACGGATCGGAGGCGTTGCTCTTGATCGCGACCTGCACGTTCTTGTAGCCGCCGAGGTCGGACTCGTCGCGGTCGAGGATCTCGGTCTTCCAGCCCTTCGCCTCCGCGTAGTGCAGGTACATCCGGAGCAGGTCGGCGGCGAAGAGCGCGCTCTCGGCTCCCCCCTCGCCGCCCTTGATCTCCATGATCACGTCGCGCCCGTCGTCCGGGTCGCGCGGGATGAGGAGGCGTCGCAGCCTCTCCTGCGCCACGCGCAGCGACTCCTCCAGCTCGGGGACCTCCTCAGCGAACGCCTCGTCCTCCCGGGCGAGCTCGCGTGCCGCCTCGAGGTCCTCGCCGGCCTGGAGCCACGCGGAGTGCGCCGCCCTGATCTGGCTCAGCTCCGCATAGCGCCGGTTGACCTTTTTCGCCCGGGCGGCATCGGCGTGCAGAGCCGGGTCGGAGAGCTGCGTCTGCAGGTCCTCGTGCTCGGCGAGGAGGACGCTGACGGATTCGAACATGAGGGGCCTGGCTTCCGGAGTAGTGGGGTGGGGACGCAGCGGCGGCACCCGGGGACGCGAAAACGTCCGCGGCCGCCCCTGCTCGAGGGGCGACCGCGGACGTCGGGGCGCTAGTGGTGGCCGTTGCCGTGGCCGGCGGCGGCCGGGCCGACCGCCGACTTCGAGACCTGCATCAGGAACTCGACGTTCGAGGAGGTCTCCTTTAGGCGCGACAGGATGATCTCGAGCGCCTGCTGCTGGTCGAGCCCGGCGAGGGCGCGGCGAAGCTTCCAGGTGATCTTGACCTCGTCGGTGCTGAGCAGCATCTCCTCGCGGCGGGTACCGGAGGCGTTCACATCGACCGCGGGGAAGATCCGCTTGTCGGCAAGGTGGCGGGAGAGGCGGAGCTCCATGTTGCCGGTGCCCTTGAACTCCTCGAAGATCACCTCGTCCATCTTCGAGCCGGTCTCGATGAGTGCCGTCGCGAGGATGGTGAGCGAACCGCCGTTCTCGATGTTGCGCGCCGCTCCGAAGAACTTCTTCGGCGGGTAGAGGGCCGACGCGTCGACCCCGCCCGAGAGCACGCGACCCGAGGCGGGCGCCGTCACGTTGTAGGCGCGGCCGAGGCGGGTGATCGAGTCGAGCAGCACGACGACGTCGTGTCCCAGTTCGACCAGGCGCTTCGCGCGCTCGATCGCGAGTTCGGCCACCGTGGTGTGGTCCTCGGCCGGGCGGTCGAAGGTGGAGGCGACGACCTCGCCACGCACGGTGCGCTGCATGTCGGTGACCTCCTCCGGACGCTCGTCGACGAGGACGACCATGAGGTGGACCTCGGGGTTGTTCTGCACGATCGCATTGGCGATCTGCTGCAGGACGATCGTCTTGCCCGCCTTGGGCGGCGCGACGATGAGGCCGCGCTGGCCCTTGCCGATCGGGGCGACGAGGTCGATGATCCTCTGGGTCAGCTTGCCGGGCTCGGTCTCGAGGCGCAGGCGCTCGGTCGGGTAGAGCGGCGTGAGCTTCTGGAACTCGACGCGTGCGGCGGCCTCCTCGACGGTCTGGCCGTTGATCGAGTCGACCCGGACGATCGCGTTGTACTTCTGGCGTCCGCCACCCTCGCCCTCGCGGGGCTGGCGGATGGCGCCGACGACGGCGTCGCCCTTGCGCAGGTTGTACTTCTTGACCTGGCCGAGCGAGACGTACACGTCGCTCACGCCGGGCAGGTAGCCCGTGGTCCGCACGAACGCGTAGTTGTCGAGGACGTCGAGGATGCCGGCGACCGGGATGAGGACGTCGTCCTCGCCGATCTCGGGCTCGATGTCGTCGCCCACTGCTCCGCCGCGGCGCTTGCGGTCGCGGTAGCGGCTGCGGCGCCCGTCCTCGCCCTCGGCCTGCTGGCCGTTCTGCTGCGGGCCGGTGCCGCCCTGCTGCTGCGGGACCTGCTGGCCCTCGCTCTGCGCGGCGCGCGAGCCCTGACCGTTCTGCGGCTGGCTCTGCGCGGCACCGTTCTGAGGAGCGTCGTTCTGGCGGTCGTCCCCCCGGTTGCGGTTGCGGTTGCGCCGATTGCGTCCGCGGCCGGTGCCCTGCTGGTCGCCGTTCTGCTGCTGGTCGCCGTTCTGCTGCTCCTGCTGGTCGCCGGAGTCGGAGGACGCGTCGTTGTCGGCGGGCGCGGACTCGGCCTGCTCGTTCTGCTCGGCGCTGCCTCCGCGACTGCGGCGGCGGCCGCGGCGCTCACGCTGGCCGTTCTCGCGGGAGGAGTCGTCGGACTCGGGGCCGTTCGGCAGCTCGATGTCGATCACGGGTTTCGTGGCCGGCTCGGCGTCGCGATCCTGCTCGAGCACCGGGAGGTCGGGGATCAGCGAGTCGACTCCGGACCCGCCGGGGACGTTGAGGTGCTCGCCTGCAGCGACCGTGCCGCTGGAGGCGCGGCGGGAGTTGCGGCGACGCGGGGTGCGCTCGGCCGGCTCGGCGGCCGGCTCGGCGGCCGCGGGGAGCTCGAGCTCGACCGGTGCCGACTCGGCGACGGAGGCCGCCGCCTCGGGAGCGGTCGGTGCGGCCTGCTCGAGGACGTCGGCCGTGTCGGCCTCCGTGCTCTCGAGGGCGGTCGGCAGCTCGGCCGCCGCCTCGGGGGCGGGCGCCGCCTGCTCGGCCACGTCCGCCGGCTCCGCTTCGACGACGGTGGCGTCGACGACGGGGGCGACGTCCTCGGCGGTCGCCGGAGCGATCGACTCGGCGTCGGCCGCAGCGCCGGCGCGGAGGTCCGAGATCGCCTGGACGAGCTCGCCCTTGCGGAGCTTGGAGGCTCCGCCGAGGCCGAGGCGCGTCGCGAGCGCCTGGAGCTCCGCGACGCGGAGCGCCGAGAGATCGGCGGTGAGATCCACGGTCGAGCCGTGGGTGTTGACATCTGTCACTGGAGAGGGTTCCTTCCCCCCGGGAACGACTGCTCACCGGGAGAGCTCATCGACCGCGCGGTGCCATCGCGTGTTCTGATCCACGCGATGCTCTCGGTCACCGGCGCCTCCTGCCAGAGAGCGCAGCGAGGGCCCGGAGACCAGGCGCCGGTCTGCAGGAGAAGCAGGGGCGCCCTTCACACGATGGGATGGCCGTGGTTGTCGGGACGATCCGTCGGACAGAGTCCGCTCGTTACGCGGTTCCTAGGGATGCGGTCCCCACTGTAGCACCCTTGAAGTCGACGGCCAGCATGTGCGCGCGCCACGGCGTGGGCGCCTCGGTCGCGACGAGGTCGGCCGCCGCGAGCCGCTGCGCGGGGTCGCTGCACAGCACCAGGACGCTCGGCCCGGCGCCCGAGACGACGGCCGCGTAGCCGTGCGAGCGCAGGAGGGCGATGAGTTCGGAGGTCTGCGGCATCGCGGCCGCGCGGTAGTTCTGGTGCAGCTTGTCCTCTGTCGCCGCGAAGAGCAGCTCCGGGCTCTGGATCAGCGCCGCGATCAGCAGCGACGAGCGCGAGACGTTGAAGACCGCGTCCTCGTGCGGCACGCTCTGCGGCTGCAACGAGCGCGCCAGGCGCGTCGACATGGTGTGCTCGGGGACGAAGACGACCGGCGAGACTCCGCGGTGCACCATCAGCTTCTTGGAGCGGGGGCGCAGCGGGGAGCCGGCGGCCGCATCGGCGTGGGGCTCCACCCACGCGATGGTCAGCCCGCCGAAGAGCGCGGGCGCCACGTTGTCGGGGTGCCCCTCCATCTCGGTCGCGATGCGGAGCAGGTCGTCGGCGTCGAGTTCCACGATCCCCTCGAGCAGCCCCTTCGCCGCCATGATCCCCGAGACGATCGCCGCCCCGGAGGAGCCCATCCCGCGGCCGTGCGGGATGATGTTGCGCGCGATCACCTCGATCCCGGGCATCTCCTGGCTCTGATCCGCGAAGGTGTACGCGACGGCCTGCACGACGAGGTTCGTCTCGTCGGTCGCCACCTCGCCCTCGCCCACGCCGTGCACCGTCACACGGGCACCCGTCGCCGCGACGGCGGTCACGTCGAGCTCGTCGTAGAACGAGAGCGCCAGGCCCAGCGTGTCGAAGCCGGGGCCCAGGTTCGCCGAGGTGGCGGGGACCTTGACGTGGACGGTGCGGCCGACGGGAACCGCTGAGGTCATGCGCCGGCCAGCCCCAGCACGTCCGCGACCGCTGCCGTGTCGACAGGCACGACGGTCGGCGTGATGTCGGCGCCGTCGGCGGTACGGAGCGCCCACTGCGGGTCCTTGAGGCCGTGACCGGTGACCGTGAGCACGACTGTGGCGTCCTTCGGGATCGCCCCGGCCTCGGCACGCTCGAGCAGCCCGGCGACGCTGATCGCCGACGCCGGCTCGACGAAGACGCCGACCTCGCCGGCGAGGATGCGGTAGGCCTCGAGGATCTTCTCGTCGCTGATCGCGCCGAAGTAGCCGTCGCTGGCGCTGCGTGCGTTCAGAGCGAGCTCCCATGAGGCGGGGTTGCCGATCCGGATCGCGCTGGCGATCGTCTCGGGGTGGCGGACCGGGGCGCCGTGGACGATCGGAGCGGAGCCCTCGGCCTGGAAGCCGAACATGCGCGGGAGGCGCGTCGTGGCGCCGCGCTCCAGCTCCTCCGAGTAGCCGCGGAAGTAGGCGGTGTAGTTCCCCGCGTTGCCCACCGGGACGATGTGGAGGTCCGGCGCGTCGCCCAGGACCTCGACGACCTCGAAGGCCGCCGTCTTCTGGCCGGCGATGCGGTCGGGGTTCACCGAGTTGACCAGGTGCACCGGGTAGTTGTTCGCGAGGTCGCGGGCGATGTCGAGGCAGTCGTCGAAATTGCCCTGCACCTGCAGGAGCTGCGCGTTGTGCGCGATGGCCTGGCTGAGCTTGCCCAGAGCGATTTTGCCCTCGGGCACCAACACGGCGGCGGTGATGCCGGCGTGGGTCGCGTACGCGGCGGCCGAGGCCGAGGTGTTGCCGGTCGAGGCGCAGATGACAGCCTTCGCACCGTGCTCGACGGCCTTCGAGATCGCCATGGTCATGCCACGGTCCTTGAAGGATCCCGTCGGGTTCATGCCCTCGTACTTGACCCACACCTTCGCGCCCGTCCGCGCAGAGAGGGCCGCGGCGGGGATGAGCGGGGTGCCGCCCTCGCCCAGCGTGATGACCGGGGTCGCCTCCGTCACATCGAGGCGGTCCGCGTACTCGTGCAGGACTCCGCGCCACTGCTTGGCCATCTCAGGCTCCTTCAACTCGTAGAACAGACGTCACGGCGCCCACGAAACCATGGGAGTGGAGGGCGGTGACGGTGGCCGCCAGATCGGATTCCGCCGCGGCGTGCGTGCCGAGGACCAGGGTAGCGGTCGGCTCGCGCCGCGCCGCACCGGTCGTCTCCTCCAGCGGGTCGGCGTCCGGCGGAGTCTGCACCAGGGTCTCGACCGAGACCCCGTGGTCGGCGAACACCCCCGCGATCTGCGCGAGCACGCCCGGCCGATCGAGCACCTCGAGGGTGACCTGGTATCGGGTCGTGACATGCCCGATCGGCAGGACCGACAGGCCGGAGTTCGCGCTGGTGACCAGGCCGGGACCACCGACGACGTGGCGCCTGGCGGCCGATACCACGTCGCCCAGCACCGCCGAGGCGGTCTCGACGCCGCCGGCACCGGCTCCGTAGAACATCAGATCGCCGGCCGCCTCGGCCTCGACGAAGACCGCGTTGTTGGCGCCGTGGACGGCGGCGAGCGGGTGCGAGCGGTGCACGAGCGCCGGGTAGACCCGTGCCGAGACGCCCTCCTCCCCCGTCTTGGCGTCGGTCAGCCGCTCGCAGATCGCCAGCAGCTTGATCACGTAGCCGGAGTCGCGGGCCTGGTCGACCTGAGCCGTGGTGATGCCGGTGATCCCCTCGCGGTGCACGAGGGTGACCGGCACGTCGGTGTGGAACGCCAGGCGCGCCAGGATCGCGGCCTTCTGCGCGGCGTCGTAGCCCTCGATGTCCGCCGTCGGGTCCGCCTCGGCGTAGCCGAGCTCGGTGGCGCGGGCGAGCGCCTCCTCGAGGCTCGAGTGCTCGGTGTCCATCCGGTCGAGGATGTAGTTGGTCGTGCCGTTCACGATGCCGAGGATCCGGTGGACGCGATCGCCCGCGAGGCTGTCGCGCAGCGGACGGATGATCGGGATGGCGCCCGCGACGGCCGCTTCGTAGTTGAGCTGCGCGCCGACCTGGTCCGCCGCCTCGAAGAGCTCGTTCCCGTGCGCGGCCAGGAGCGCCTTGTTCGCGGTGATCACGTCGGCGCCCGACGAGATCGCCGCGAGGATGTGGCTCCGGGCCGGCTCCAGACCGCCCATCAGCTCGACCACGATGTCGGCGCCGAGGATCAGCGACTCCGCGTCGGTGGTCAGCAGGTGCCTCGGGATGTCGGCGGTGCGCGGGGCGTCCGGATTCCGCACGGCCACGCCGACGAGCTCCAGCGGCGCCCCCACGCGCTGCGCGAGCTCGTCGCCGTGGTCGAGCAGGAGGCGGGCCACCTGGGCACCGACGGACCCGGCACCCAGGAGGGCGACGCGGAGGCTGCGGTACTCGATCATCGGGAGGTCGCCTTTCGTTCGATGCCGGCGTCGCGGCGGAGGAGGTCCTCCTCGGTCTCGCCGTGCACGAGGACGCGGGAGCGCCCGTCGCGCACGGCGACGACCGGGGGACGGCCGAGGTAGTTGTAGTTGCTGGCGAGAGACCAGCAGTAGGCGCCGGTCGCCGCGACGGCGAGCAGATCGCCCGGCCCGACGTCGGCGGGCAGGAAGTCGTCGTGCACGACGATGTCGCCCGATTCGCAGTGCTTGCCGGCGACCCGCACCAGCGCGGGTTCGGCCGAGGAGGAGCGGTTCGCGAGGAGCGCCGTGTAGTCGGCTCCGTAGAGCGCAGGGCGGGCGTTGTCGCTCATCCCGCCGTCGACGCTGACGTAGCGGCGCACGGCCGTCGCTCCCTCCGGGCCAACCACCACATCCTTGACGGTGCCGACCTCGTAGAGGGTCAGGCCGGCGGGCCCGATCAGCGAGCGCCCCGGCTCGATCGCGATGTGCGGCACCGGAATCCCGCGCACCGCGCACTGCTCAGCGACCGCGTCCGCGACGGCCGCCGCGATCTCAGCGATCGGCGTGGGATCGTCGGCGCTCGTGTACGCGATGCCGAAGCCGCCGCCGAGGTTGAGCTCGGGCACCGGGCCGTCCGCGAGCAGGGCTGCGTGCACGTCGAGCAGGCGCGACGCGGACTCCGCGAATCCGCCCGCCCCGAAGATCTGGGAGCCGATGTGGCAGTGCAGGCCGAGGAAGCGCAGCGACGGGAACGAGCGGATGCGCGCCACGGCGGCCGGGCAGTCGGCGAGCGCGAGGCCGAACTTCTGGTCCTCGTGCGCGGTGGCGAGGAACTCGTGGGTGTGCGCGTGCACGCCGCTGTTCACGCGGAGGCGGACGGCCTGCACCCGCCCGTGCCGCTCGGCTGCGGCCGCGACGCGCTCGATCTCGAGGAGACTGTCGAGCACGATCGTGCCCGCGCCGACCTCGACGGCACGATCGATCTCGGCGAGCGACTTGTTGTTGCCGTGCAGGCCGAAGCGTTCGGGCTCGATTCCCGCAGCGAGCGCGACGGCCATCTCCCCGCCGCTGGAGAGGTCGAGGTTGAGGCCCTCGCCGCGCATCCAGCGGGCGACCTCGGTCGACAGGAACGCCTTTCCTGCGTAGTAGACGGTGACGCCCGTGCCGATGCGGGCGAGCTCGCGGGCGAACACGTCGCGGAGCTCGACGGCCCGGCGCCGGGCATCCGCCTCGTCGACCACATAGAGAGGAGTGCCGTACCGGCGCACGAGCTCCGTGGCGGCGACTCCGGCGACCCAGAGCACACCGTCCGCGTCACGACGGGCGCCGTCCGACCAGATCCCCTCGACGAGCTCGTTCGCATCGTCGGGGGTGCGCAGCCAGTCGGGCGCGAGCGGATGCTGGGGAGCGCGGGCGGCGTCGATGACCACGGGTGAGACCTCACAGGAGAGAGTGGGAGCGTCACTGCGGGGCGAGCGGGTCCGGATTGACCCCTGAAGCCAGCGATGTCAGTGTTCGACCCGCGGACGACGCGGGCACAGGGCTCCGATCCTACCGGGCGACGCGGCGGCCGCCGCGCCCGATCAGGAGCAGGAGCCGGTCTCCTGCTCGGCCGGATCGCTGAGGAAGCTCGGCGAGAGGGCGAAGGTCGCGTCCATGGAGTCACGGGCGACCTCGACGCCGGTCAGCGTCAGCCCGCGGGGCACCGAGTCGGCGATGCAGACCGTCGACGGTGCGAGCAGATCGCCCGAGACAGCGCCGAAGCGCTCGCGGAACTGCGTCGCCGAGAAGGTGGCCCCCGCCGCCGAGACCTCCTGCGGCGTCAGCTCGATCGCCCCGTCGACGGCCGCGAGTCCGAGGCCGATTCCCGCCCCGAGGCTGAGGCCGAGCACATCGACCGACGCCGTCACGCGCACGAGCGGAGGGTCGAGGGTCACGTCATCCACCGGCACCGTGCTGCGCTCCGTCACCAGCGTCGAGACGGAGGCGGCGTCGATGTCGACCGTCGCGGTGCCGGAGTCGACGGTTCCGTCGCCGCTCACGGGCACTCCGACGAGGGTCGCCGCCACATCGCCGTCGAGTTCGCCGAACGAGACGTCGGAGCTGCGCAGGTCGAGGCGGTCCAGCCGGCCTCTCAGCAGCTGCGGCAGCACCGCCCAGCCCGCCACGTCGACGTCGACCGCGTGATCGGCGGGCAGCGCGAGCGCCTCCCTGAGGCTCGCGGCGGCCCGATCGGCGACCGCGCGGCGCGCGACCGAGTCGCCGACGACCGCGGCGATCACCACCAGCACCAGGACGATCGCGACGACGAGCGCGGCGCGGGCACCCCTGCGCCGCCGCCGCGGCCCGACGGCCTCGCTCACATCCGGTCCGGGGCGGTGACGCCGAGCAGCGAGAGACCGTTGCGCAGCACCTGACCGGTCGCCTCGTTGAGGCGGAGGCGGGTCGAGTGCACGGCCTCGACCGGGTCCTCGCCCTGCGGCACCACGCGGCAGGTGTCGTACCAGCGGTGGTAGAGGCCCGCGATCTCCTCGAGGTAGCGCGCGACGCGATGCGGCTCGCGGAGCTCGGCGGCGTGCGCCACGATCCGCGGGAACTCCTGGAGCCCGCCCAGCAGCGCCGACTCCGTCGGGTGCACGAGCGTCTCGGGCGCGAACGGCTCGGCCGGTACTCCCGAAGCCGCCGCTTTGGCCGCGACCTGACGGGTGCGGGCGTGGGCGTACTGCACGTAGTAGACGGGATTGTCGTTGCTGCGCTTGGTCAGCAGGTCGAGGTCGATGTCGAGGGTGGAATCGGCGGAGGAGCGCACCAGCGAGTAGCGGGCCGCGTCGACTCCGACGGCCTCGACCAGGTCCTCCATGGTCACCACGGTGCCGGCGCGCTTGGACATCCGGACCGCTTCGCCGTCGCGGATGAGGTTCACCAGCTGACCGATCAGGATCTCGAGGTTCACCCCCGGGGTGTCGCCGAACGCGGCGCACATCGCCATCATCCGGCCGATGTAGCCGTGGTGGTCGGCTCCCAGCATGATGATCGCCCGGTCGAAGCCGCGCTCGCGCTTGTCGAGGTAGTAGGCGAGGTCGCCGGCGATGTACGCCGCCTCGCCGTCGCTCTTGATGACCACCCGGTCGCGGTCGTCGCCGAAGGAGGTGGTGCGCAACCACGTCGCGCCGTCCGCCTCGAAGAGGTGACCGAGCTCGCGCAGGCGCTCGATCGCACGCTCCACCGCACGAGACTCGTGCAGCGAGTTCTCGTGGAAGTACACGTCGAAGTCCACGCCGAACTCGTGCAGGCTCTGCTTGATCTCGCCGAACATCAGCTCGACGCCGATCGAGCGGAAGGTCTCGGCGAGCTCCGCATCGGGGAGCACGGAGAGGTCACCCGGGTAGGCGGCGACCACCCGCTCGGCGATCTCGGCGATGTAGGCGCCGCCGTAGCCGTCCTCGGGCGTGGGCTGGCCCCGGTACGCCGCGAGCAGGCTCCGCGTGTAGCGGTCGATCTGCGCGCCGTGGTCGTTGAAGTAGTACTCGCGGGTCACCTCGGCGCCCTGCGAGATGAGCATCCGCGCGAGGCTGTCGCCGACCGCCGCCCAGCGGGTGCCGCCGATGTGGATCGGTCCGGTGGGGTTCGCCGAGACGAACTCGAGGTTCATCCGCACGCCGGAGTACGCGCTGCCCGTCCCGTAGGACTCGCCCGCCGAGACGATGACGCCGGCGAGGGCGCCCGCCGCCGCGGCCTCGAGCCGGACGTTGAGGAACCCCGGCCCGGCCACCTCGACCGTGGCGACCCCCTCGACCGCGCCCAGCCCTTCGGCCAGTTCGGCCGCGAGCTCGCGCGGGTTCGCGCCGACCTTCTTCGCGAGCTTCATCGCGATGTTCGAGGCCCAGTCGCCGTGGTCGCGGTTCTTCGGCCGCTCCAGCACGACGTCCGAGAGGTCGACCCCCGCGTCACCGCCTCGTCGCTGCACGGCGTCGAGGACGAGGGCGTGCAGGGAGGCGGCGAGTTGCTCAGGAGTCACGGGGAGTGATTGTACCGGCCGCTGTCCGCCCCTCTCCCCTGTCGTGGCGCTGCGCGCTCCCCTGCCCGTGGCGCTGCGCGGCCGGTCCGGAGGGAGCCGCTAGGGTGCCTCGCATGCGCCGTCCCGCCGTCCTCCTCGTCGTCAGCCTCACGGCGGTGCTCCTCGCCGGCTGCGCCCCGTCCGCCGCGCCGGAGCCGAGCGCGAGCGGTGCCGTGACCGGCACGCCGATCCCGCTCTCGTGCGAGCAGCTGGTGCCCGCCTCCGCACTCGAAGGCCTGTGGAACGGCTTCTCCCCCGCCGACGACGTCGAGCCGACCGATGTCTCGCGCGAGATCGCCCAGTACGACGGCCTGCTCTGCGGCTGGTCCGACGGATCGGGAGCCGAGCTCCAGCTCGCCGTCGCGCACCTGGATCCGGACGTCATCGAGGCCCTCAAGAACGAGTTCTTCACCACCAGCAAGGCCGTGCCCACCTACGGCAGACCGCCGCAGATCGAGGGCTATTACCAGGTGGCCGACGGTCGGGGAGTCGCCGATGCGTTCGTCGGCGAGTACTGGGTCGAGGCGTCCAGTGCCTCCTTCGTCGAGCCCGGCGACCCCGAGCCTCTGGTGCGAGCGGCACTCGCCGCTCTCGGCGGCTGAGCTCCGGCGTCAGCCCAGGCGCACCGGTGAGACGTGGTCGTCCTCGAGCGCTTCGTCGCACTCGGCCTCGACGCGCATCGCGGTGAGCGACAGGTCGGTGAGGTAGCTGCTGAGGAACGCCGTGTCGGCGGTGTCCCGCCCCGACGCGATGCGGAGCATCGACCCGCGCGGAGCGAGCCGCGTCGCGTCGATGACGTGCCAGGCCCCGCCCACCCACGCCTCCGTCACCGCGTGGAAGTCGCGCGGCCGGAGCGCGGGCGCGTAGACAGCGCTCACCCGCGCGGGGATGTCGAGCGCGCGCAGGAGCGCGGTGGCGGTGTGCGCGAAGTCGCGGCAGACTCCCTCGCCGCTCTCGATCACCTGCACCGCCCCGCCGGTGCCCACCGTCGAGCCGTAGACATAGGAGAGGCGGCCGTGCACCCACTCCTCGACCGCGGTCAGCGCCTCGAAGCCCTTCGCCCGCCCGAACTCGCGGCGAGCGATCCCGCCGAGCAGGTCCGCCTCCGCGTACCGGCTGGGACGCAGGTACTCGACCAGCTCCAGCTCGCTCGGCTCGTCGGGAGCTCCGTGTCCGGCGACGCGCGCCGTGTACTCGACCCGTAGCGCTCCCTGGGCGCCTGCCGCGCGGTGGATCCGGGCTCCGTGCCGCCCGGGGAACTCGCGCACGGGCAGCGGCTCGCCGTTGAGGCGCACCGCGAGGGAGTCGTCGAAGGAGTCGCCGGTCGGCGTCGCCGCGATCAGCAGGACGAGGTCCGTCGGACCGTCCAGACGCAGGTCCAGCGAGGCGGAGACAGTGCGCAGCATGCCTCCATCGTGGCACGCGCGGGGCGCGCTCCTCGGGGTCGGGGCCCGCCCGACCGGGTGCTAATGTGGTCAGGCACTCCTGGCCCCCATAGCTCAGGGGATAGAGCACTGCCCTCCGGAGGCAGGGGCGTAGGTTCGAATCCTACTGGGGGCACCACTCCTCGCGGCCGGTCGCCCGAGCCGGAGGCCCTCCTCAGAGTGAGGCATCCTGCGCCGTGACGCACGGTGCAGCGGTGCCCATGCTCCCGTCGGTCGGCGCGGACACGACGACGGCCCGGGATCAGGGTTCCCGGGCCGTCGTCGCTCAGCGATGCCGTCGCGCTGGTCGGCGCCGGCCCGCTCTCACTCGTACAGGTGGAAGGTGCTCGCGCAGGCCGCCGAGCAGAAGGTGTCGCGCCGTCGGGCGGTCGCTGTCCCGCAGGCCTCGCAGCGACCACGACCCAGGATCCGCGAGAGGACCCCCCGTGGAGGCGGTGCGACCACAGAGGACACGACGACGGTTGGCGTGACGCGGATGGTCGCCGCCGCTCCGCTGCTTGCGTCGAGGTGGATCGGGTCGGCGACGATTGTGGAGGGCTGTATCCGCTGTTCTTCCGGTCGGGTAACCATACGGAGGAACGCTAGGCCAGCAGCCTGAGAGATCACGACGGGGTTGACGCGCGAGCGCTCACGGATGCCGAGGATTCGGCATGGGCGAACCGTGTGCGCGGCCGGCCCGGTGAGCGACGGCGCCACAGGTGGCGCTCCGCACGAGCGCACCCGACGGGATCGAGCTGGGTCAGGACGCGCTGGGGTGCGGCAGAGGATCGATCGCGGCCACGCCGGGTCTCATCCGCTCGCTCCGCGGCACCGAGCGCGGACGACACCGGTCGGTGCGGAACGGGAGCAGCAGAAGCATGACGGGGAGCAGGACGATCCACAGGACGACCGAGAGGGCGAGACGCACCCAGATCGAGAGGAACGAGAACATGTGGTGTGCCGCCCCCGGGTGACGGTGAAGTGAACAGCGCGAACAGTGTCGTCGGGCTTCCGAGGAGAAGGAGAGAAGAAGAGCGCCACGGTTAGCGCAGGTCCCGCCACCGCTCGGCCACTTCCTCTTCTCTTCGGCGCCGACCCACGATCGGAGGGGTCGGGCCCGCGGATCCGCTCCGCGCCTACCGCCGGCGCCGGTCTCCTGTGAACCATCGCACCGGACACGCGGCGTCCACGTCTGTGATCCTGAGAACCGAGCCGTAGGGTGAGCGCGTGAAAATCCTTGTCGTCGAAGACGATCCAGCCATGGGCGAGGCCCTCGTCGACGGACTCGAAGACGCCGGCTACGAGGCCGTGCTGACCACGAACGGCATCGACGCGCTCGTCGCGTTCACCAACGCCGAGTTCTCGGCGGCCATCGTCGACGTGATGCTCCCCGCCATGTCCGGCTTCGAGATCTGCCGACGGATCCGTGAACTGGGGCGACCCACGCCGATCATGCTGCTCACCGCGCGCGACGCGATCGAGGACCGCGTGTTCGGACTCGACGCCGGTGCCGACGACTACCTCACCAAGCCGTTCGCGTTCACCGAGCTCAACGCCCGCCTCCGCGCCCTACTGCGCCGCAGCCCCTCCCTGATGTCGACATCGATCGATGTCGGGAGGATCACCGTCGACGGCTCGAGCATCCGCCGCACCGCCGACGGCTCGCGCATCCACGTCAGCCCCAAAGAGCTCGAGCTCCTCAAGCTGCTGATCTCCCCCGTCGGTTCCGTCGTCACGCGCCAGCGGATCCTCGCCGAGATCTGGGGCGGAGGCGAGATCGTCGACAACAACATCGTCGACCAGTACGTCAGCTACCTCCGCAAGAAGCTGCCGACGGAGGACACCGGCGTCAGCATCGTGACCGTGCGCGGCAAGGGCTACTTCCTCCGCCCGGTCGAGTAGCCCGTGACGGAGGCGAGTACCGCACGCCGTCGCTCCGGCGCGCTGTCGATCCGCGCGAGGATCACCGTCGGAACCGTCGCGGTGGCCACCGTGCTCTTCGCGCTCTCCGCGGTCCTCTTCCACCAGGTCGTCTCCGGGATCGTCGACCGCAGCGAGCGCACCATCCTGATGTCGATTGAGGACGAGGTCCGCCGCGACATCTCGGTGGGCAACGTGCCGCAGAACCGGGGGCCCTCGACCGGCCAGCTGTTCCTCGCGCTGGCGCCTGACGGCGCAGTCAGCACATCGACCATGCCCTCGCGGCTGGCCGACAGGGTGCGCACTGCCCTGACGGAGGAGCCGGCGGGTGCGTCCGTGCGATTCATCGAGGTGACGACACCGGACACCCGCTACCTCGTGCGGATCAGTGCGGTCGAGAGCGCCCAGGGGGTCTGGCAGGTCGCCTCCGCGCGCGATCAGGCCGCGTCGCAGCTCGTGCTTGACGACTTCGCGCATGTCCTGGTCTACGCCGCGATCTTCCTCGTCGTCACCTTCGGCCTGGCCTCGTGGATCCTGACCGGCGCGGCCCTCGCCCCCGTGCGGCGGATGCGCGCCCGCGCGGACCAGATTGCCGCCGATCCCGGGCAGGGTGATCAGCTCCCCGTCGTCGGGACCCGTGACGAGATCGACGAGCTGGCGGTGACGCTCAACGCGTTCCTGACCAAGCAGACCGCGTCGCTCGCTCGCGAGAAGCAGATGGTGTCGGACGCCAGCCACGAGCTGCGGACGCCGCTCGCCGCACTCTCGGCGCAACTCGAGATCGCGCACCACCGGGTCGACGACTCCGCCGCGGTGGACCGCGTGATCCTGGACGCGCAGAAGAGCGTCGACCGGCTCGTCCGGCTCGCCTCCGCGCTACTGGACATCTCGCGCATCGAGAGCCGCACAGTGCGGCCGACCGCCCCTTTCTCGGAGCTGGTGGACGAGCTGGTCGGCGCCGTCGACCGCACCCGCCTGCTCGCCTCCGAATCGGGGGTCGAGATCGACTACGAGATCGACGAGCGGGAGCCGGCGCGCCTGTACGCGGTGGCCGCTCAGGACTTCGGCCGTGTCATCGACAACCTCGTCCGCAACGCGATCCAGGCCCTGCGGGGTGGAGGGATGATCGTGGCCGCGCTGAGCCAGCAGGACGGGCGACTCCTGCTGAGCGTCTCGGACGACGGACCGGGCATGCCCGCCGCGTTCATCCCGGTCGCCTTCGACCGCTTCTCGCGCCCGGACGACTCCCGGGCCCTCGCCTCCGGCGGCAGCGGGCTGGGTCTGGCCCTGGTGCACACCACGGTCGTCTCGGCGGGCGGCACCGTCACCCTCGCGAACCGCTCTCCCCGCGGTCTGGCGGTGGACATCGTCCTTCCGCCGGTCGGCTCGGCCTGAGGCGCGGGCCAGGTCGGGGAACGACGAAGGCCCCCGGCGGACCGGGGGCCTGGGTGACGGCGTCAGCGCTGGTCGTCCTCGGGGCGGACGGGCTGCGGCTCGCCCGTCGCCGGCGGCGGCGACCACAGCGCCTGAGGAGCCTCCGCCGCTGCTCCGCGGCCGTCGAGCAGCGTGCGGGCCCGGTTCACGACCTCGGGGTCGACGAGCACGGAGTAGCTCGTCGCGATCACCTGCATGGTCGAGGTGAAGTCGCGACGGCGGCGGTTCACGGCATAGGAGGCGAGACCGAAGAGCATCCCGAAGCCCGCTCCGAGGAGCACGGCAGCGACAAGGAACGAGAACTCGGTCGTCGGGGAGAAGATGATGAGCAGCAGGCCGAGGAACACTCCGAGCCACGCACCGGAGGCAGCTCCCGCGAGCGCAACACGGCCCCAGGTGAGCTTGCCGGTCACGCGCTCGACGCTTTTGAGCTCGTTCCCGATGATCGCCAACTGCCTCACCGGGAAGTCCGCGCGGGCGAGGACGTCGACGGCGGCCTGGGCCTCCTGGTAGGTCTCGAACGTCGCGAGGATCTCCCCGCGGGGGATGGTCGGGAAGGCCGGACCTCGGCCGTTGAACGGCGTCTGCTGAGTCACCCGTTCAGGGTGGCACAGCAGACTTGAAGGATTCTGGACGGATCTGGGGAGCAGGCCGAGGACGAACCGAGAAGGCTCGGCGTCCACCCGGTCGTGCGGGTCTAGGTTTGTAGCCGTGAGTTCCGCCAGAGTCTTCGTCGCGCGCTTGGCCGGATGCAGTGTCTTCGACCCCGCCGGCGATCGTGTCGGCAAGGTCCGCGACGTGCTCCTGGTCTACCGGCAGAACGACGCGCCCCGCGTCGTAGGACTCGTCGTCGAGATCCCCGGGCGGAGGCGGGTGTTCGTGTCGATCGGCCGCGTCACCAGCATCGGCAGCGGCCAGATCATCACCACCGGGCTGATCAACGTGCGCCGCTTCGAACAGCGCGGTGGCGAAGTCCGGGTGATCGCGGAGCTGCTCGGCCGCCGGGTCAGCTTCGTCGACGGCTCGGGCGACGCCACTGTCGAGGACGTCGCGATCGAGGAGGCGGCACCCGGTGAATGGGAGCTCGCGCAGCTCTTCGTCCGCCGACCCAAGACGAGTCCCTCCCCCTTCGCCAAGGGCGCCACCGCGTTCGCCGGTTGGCGCGAGGTGCGCGAGAGCGTCTCGACTGAGGCGCAGTCGGCGGAGCAGTACGTCGCGAGCCTCTCCGAGCTCAAGCCCGCCGACCTCGCCAGCACGCTCCTCGATCTCCCGCAGCAGCGGATGCTCGAGGTGGCCGGCGAACTCTCCGACGACCGCCTCGCGGACGTCCTCGAGGAGATGCCCGAGAGCGAACAGGTCGAGATTCTCGGACAGCTGGACGACGACCGTGCGGCCGACGTCCTCGACCAGATGCAGCCCGACGACGCCGCCGACCTCATCGCGCAGCTCTCCGAGGAGCGCGGCGAGGCGCTTCTCGAACTGATGGAGCCGGAGGAGGCGGACGACGTCCGCATGCTCCTCAGCTACGCCCCTGAGTCCGCGGGCGGCCTGATGACGACCGAGCCGATCATCGTCTCCTCCGAGGCGACGGTCGCCGAGGGCCTCGCCCTCATCCGGCGCCACGAGCTCGCCCCCGCCCTGGGCGCGGCGGTCTGCGTCACGCTACCGCCCTACGAGCCGCCGACCGGACGCTTCCTCGGCATGGTCCACTTCCAGCGGATGCTCCGCTATCCCCCGCACGAGCGGCTCGGCACGCTGCTGGATCAGAGCATGGACCCGATCACTCCGGAGACGTCCGCGGCCGAAGTCGCCCGGATCCTGGCGAGCTACAACCTCGTCTCGGTGCCCGTGGTGGACGCCTCCCACCGCCTCGTGGGGGTCGTCACGATCGACGACGTGCTCGACTATCTCCTCCCCGACGACTGGCGCAGCCACGGCGACGACGACGAACCGCGGAAGCCGGTCACCACGGCGACGCAGGGAATCCCGCTCGTGCCGCCCGCGCCGGCGACGAGCAGGACACGACGAGGACGGAGGGGTGCACGTGGCTAGGGACAGCAAGCAGGATCGGCGGCTCGACGCCCCGAAGGGGTTGCGCACCCGGGTGCTCTCGCGGCGCGGCCGGCCGAGCAGCGATCGCTTCGGCCGTCTGACGGAGTCGTTCGCGCGCGGCATGGGCACCCCGTGGTTCCTGGTCGGAATGACGATCTTCTGCGTCTTCTGGCTGATGTTCAACACCTACGGCCCCGAGGACGCGCGCTTCGATTCGCAGGCCCTCGGCTTCACGGTGCTGACCCTGATCCTGTCGCTGCAGGCGTCCTACGCGGCTCCGCTGCTCCTGCTCGCGCAGAACCGCCAGGACGACCGCGACCGCGTGCAGATCGAGCAGGACCGCCAGCGCGCCGAGCGCAACCTGGCCGATACCGAGTATCTGGCACGCGAGGTCGTGGCGCTCCGCCTCGCGATCCGCGACATGGCCAGCAAGGACTTCATCCGCTCGGAGCTGCGCGGCCTGCTCGAAGAGCTCGAGAAGGACCGGACCGCGACGTCCGAGCGCAGCGATGCCTGAGCCGACTGCTCTCGAGCACGCGGTCCTGACGGCCCTCGGAGGCGTCGCCGACCCCGAGATCCGCCGGCCGATCACCGAACTCGACATGGTCGAGTCGGTGGCGGCGACCGCGGACGGCGCGGTGCGGGTCGCGATCCGACTCACGATCACGGGCTGCCCCGCGGCCTCCGCCATCGAGCGCGACGTCCGCGAGGCGAGCGCTGCGGTGGCCGGAGTCACGGCCGTCGATGTCGCGGTCGGCGTCATGACACCTGCGCAGCGTACGGCTCTGACGGAGCGCCTCAGAGGCGCCCGGCGCAGCATACCGTTCGGTCCGGACTCGCTCACCCGTGTCTACGCTGTGACCAGCGGCAAGGGCGGCGTGGGGAAGTCGACGGTGACGGCCAACCTTGCGGTGGCCCTCGCGCGCCGCGGCCTCGCGGTCGGCCTGGTCGACGCCGACGTGCACGGCTTCTCCATACCCGGGCTGCTCGGCCTGATGCACGAGGGACACGTGGCCGGACCGACCCGGGTCGGCGAGCTGATGCTCCCCCCGGTCGCCCACGGCGTGAAGGTGATCTCGATCGGGATGTTCCTGGAGGGCGACACCCGCGGAGCCGCCGTGTCCTGGCGCGGACCGATGCTGCACCGCACCATCTCGCAGTTCCTCACCGACGTCTACTTCGGCGACCTCGATGTGCTCCTGCTCGATCTGCCACCGGGAACGGGAGACGTGGCGATCTCGATCGGTCAGCTCCTCCCCCATGCGGAGGTGCTGATCGTGACCACTCCGCAGCCGGCCGCCGCCGACGTGGCCGAGCGCAGCGGCGCCCTCGCCCGGCAGTCGGGTCAGCGCATCATCGGAGTCGTCGAGAACATGTCCGGCCTTCCGCAGCCGGACGGCTCGGTGCTCGAGCTCTTCGGCAGCGGTGGTGGCGCAGAGGTCGCCCGTCGTCTGAGCGCCTCCGGCGACGCGGTCCCTCTCCTGGGATCTCTGCCGATCAGCGTCGCGCTGAGGGAGGGAGGCGACGCGGGCGTTCCGGTCGTCGTCGGCGACCCGGAGGATCCCGCCGCCAAGGCGATCGACGCGCTGGCGCACACGCTGGCGGCACGCCCCCGGGGCCTCACCGGCCGACGGCTGCCGATCGCGGTCGACTGAGACGCGCGTCCACGCGCGGGGACGTGCTGCCGCTCAGGTGGCCTCGGAGTCGATCGGCGGCGGCGCGACACTCGAGAGGGTCCCCGTGCCGACGGAGCGCTGCATCGTCGTGTAGTAGCTGTCCTGGGCGGAGCCGGTGCCTCCCGCGACCACCGGTGCAGCGACGGCGGTCGGCGGCTTCACGGTCGGAGTCGGATCGTCGTCGTCGAGGAGGGCGTCGCGGATGATCCGACGAGGGTCGTACTGCCGCGGGTCGAGCTTGCGCCAGTCGACCTCGTTGAACTCCTCGCCCATTTCGTCCTTGACGCGCTCGCGCGCCTGGGTGGCGAACCCGCGCATCTTGCGCACCAGCTGGCCGAGCTGCGAGGCGTAGTACGGAAGACGATCCGGACCCAGCACGAAGACCGCGATCACTCCGATGATGAGGAGCTTGTCGAACGTCAAACCGAACACGAGGACAACACTAACCCGCCGCGCCTCCCCCGCGGAGCGCGCGCGCCACCGTAGCCTGACGGTGCCCGGGCGCGACCCGTCCGGCGCACCGATCAGAGGAGCCCACCCGTGTCCGACAAGGATGCCAACTGGAAGTACGCCGAGGACGCGATCGTCGAGTCCGAGGGCATCGCCTCGGCCCGCCGGCTCTCGGTCGAGCTGGGCATCGACGCGGTCTCCCCCTCGATCGGCGCGCAGTCCGCACTGGTCGCGGCGGCCGCGCGCGCCACCTCCATCATCGAGATCGGCACCGGCACCGGCGTCAGCGGCCTCTGGCTTCTGGACGGCGCTCCCGAGGCGATGCTCACCTCCATCGATTCGGAGGCGGTGCATCAGCAGCACGCGCGCACCCAGTTCCACGAGGCCGGCGTCTCCCCCAACCGCCTCCGCCTCATCCCGGGGCGCGCCCTCGAGGTGCTGCCTCGGATGAACGAGAACTCGTACGACATCGTGTTCGTCGACGGCGACCCGCTGCAAGTGATCGAGAACGTCGAGCACGCCCTGCGCCTCGTCCGGCCGGGCGGCACCGTGCTCGTCCCGCACGCGCTGTGGCGTGGGCGCGTGGCCAACCCGGCGCAGCGCGACGAGATCGCGACCGCCTTCCGCACGCTCGTGGCCGAGATCTGCGGATCCCCCGCCGTGGTCAGCGTGCTGTCGCCAATCGGCGACGGTCTGCTCCAGGCCAACAAGCGCCGCGCCTGAGCGACCGGAGACCGGCTCGCTGCACCCGTCGACGAGGGAACGCCCGCCGCACGGTGTGCGACGGGCGTTCTCGACGGTGCGGATCAGGCGGGAGACACCACCGACGCGAGCGCGTCGTGCAGCTCTTTCGCCTCTGCATCGTTGACCGAGACGACGAGGCGTCCGCCTCCTTCGAGCGGAACGCGCACGACGATGAGTCGGCCCTCCTTAACAGCCTCCATCGGTCCGTCTCCGGTCCTCGGCTTCATGGCCGCCATAGAGTTCCCCTTTCGTGACGAATCCCTCTATTATCGTGCATCCGCGCGGGTGTTCCGAACCGTCGCGCCCATCGAGAGCCGGGCCGGGATCACGGCGGAGTCCAGTCGCCGCTGGTCACGGACCAGCAGAGCGAGATCCAGGCGATCTGACCGCCGATGCCGAGCAGCACCAGCAGCACGCGGAACACGGGCGACCGCGGGACCGCGAGTGCCCCGACGAGCGGGAACATCGGCCCGAGCAGTCGGAACGTGCTCGACTGCGGGAAGAAGAACGCGAACAGGTACAGCCCGTAGCCGGCGATCCAGGCACGGCTGAAGACGTCGAGCCTCCGCGTCCACGGCGCCGCGAGCGCGGCCACGAAGACCACGACCAGCAGGACCACCAGCAGGATGCCGACCGCAGGCGCCTGGAACCACCAGGAGCCCCACCACGATCCGCCCTGGAACCACGGAGTCAACGGCAGGAGCTCCTGGTAGCCGATGTAGACCGAGCGCCAGGCCAGCTCCGTGTCGGTGTACGCGGTCACCGATCCCGTCACGACCCAGGCGATCGCGGGCCAGAGGAACCCGACGACCAGGCCCCACAGCGTGAGGCCGACCGCGGGCAGCCACTGCGCCCGGGGGAACGGCTCCTTCGCACGGCGCACGATCCGGTAGACGACGTACAGACCGGAGGCGGCGGCGACGGCGAGTCCGCTCGGCCGCGTCAGCCCCAGCAGAAGCACGACCGGCACCACCGCGACCCAGCGGCGACGCACCAGGAGCAGCAGCATGATCGTGGTCAGCATCATCGCCATCGACTCGGCGTACGCGAGCTGGAGCAGAGGAGAGGTCGGCGCCACGCAGAAGAGCAGTACGGCGGCGAGCGACTGCGACTCGCTGAGCGAGTGCCGGAGGAGGCGGTAGAGCACGAGGCAGGCGACCGCTCCGCAGATCACCGAGACGGTGACAGCGGCCGGCGCCCAGGCGAGGCCGGTGAGAGCCATGACGGCCTTCACGACGGCCGGGTAGAGCGGCATGAACGCCCAGGCGTTCTCTCCGACGTGGCCCGTCTCGGTGATCGGGAGTACGGAGGGATAGCCGCTCGCCGCGATGATCTCGTACCAGCGCGCGTCCCACATCGACGCGAAGGCGGAGTAGGAGGGCGACGGGCCGGTCCACGGGTTCGCCTCCTGCATCGACGCGAAACGGAGGAGGATGACGGTCGTGACGACCCGGGTCGCGAGGTACACGGCGAGCACCCCGGCCCACCACGGCACCGAGCGCAGGCGGGACCGGACCGGCGCGGGCGTGATCATCGTGCTCACGGGGCCGCCGTCAGCCATCGGCGCAGGCCTTCTGCGCAGGCCGTGATCTCGCGCACCGCCACCCGTTCGTCGTCAGCGTGGGCGCGGAGGGGGTCTCCCGGTCCGTAGTTGACGGCGGGGATGCCCATCGCCGAGAAGCGCGCGACGTCCGTCCAGCCGTACTTGGGTCGTGCCTCCGCCTCGACGGCGGCCAGGAACGCCTGCGCGAGCGGGGCGTCGAGACCGGGCCGAGCGCCCTCGGCGAGATCGGCGACCTCGACCTCGAAGCCCTCGAAGAGCTCGCGGAGGTGGGCGATCGCCTCCTCTCCGGTGCGGTCGGGCGCGAAGCGGTAGTTCACCTGCACGGTGCAGAGATCGGGGATGACGTTGCCCGCGACTCCGCCGACGATGCTCACGGCGTTCACCCCCTCTCGGTAGACCAGGCCCTCGACCTCGACCGAGCGCGGTTCGTAGGCGGCGAGCCGCGCGAGCACCGGCGCTGCCGCGTGGACGGCGTTCTCGCCGACCCAGCTGCGGGCGGAGTGGGCGCGCACGCCCCGGGTGAACACCTCGACCCGCAGGGTCCCGTTGCAGCCGCCCTCCACGGTGCCGCCGGTCGGCTCGCCGAGCAGAGCGAAGTCGGCGGTGAAGAGGTCCGGCCGGCGACGCGAGAGACGGCCGAGGCCGTTCAGATCGGAGGCGACCTCCTCGTTGTCATACCACATCCAGGTGATGTCGACGGCGGGCTCGACGAGCTCCGCCGCGAGCACGAGCTGCACGGCGACTCCGGCCTTCATGTCGACGGTGCCGCGGCCGACGAGGTGGTCGACACCGTCAATCGCCCGGGCGACGACAGGGAGGTTGTCGTTGATCGGCACCGTGTCGAGGTGGCCGGCGATCACGACCCGCTGTGCTCGCCCGACGTTCGTCCTCGCGACGACGGTGTGCCCATCGCGGATGACCTCGAGGTGGCCGTACTGCTCAAGCGCCCGCTGTACGGCGTCGGCGATCTCGAGCTCGTCCCCCGAGACGGACGGGATGTCGCAGAGCACCCGGGTGAGGGCGACCGGATCGGTGCGCAGATCGAGCGGAGGGGCGGTGGTCTGGTCGGCCATGGGCACCAGGGTAGCGGCAGCACCCTCCGCGCTACCCTGGGTCGCATGACGCCCGAGCACTCCGCAGACTCCGCCTCGCCCGCCTCCGCCTGGGGCTACGGGCTCGCCACGATCGCCGCCGACGACACCGTCCTCGACACCTGGTTCCCGGAGCCGCGGCTCGGTGCGATCCCAGCCGGACGCGACCCGTGGATCGTGCCCGCCGAGTTCGAGGAGCAGGCCGGCGAGGACCCCCGGCGCGAGGTCCGCATCGATGTCGTGACGCTCCAGATCGACATCCAGGCGCCGCCCGCCTCCACCTCCGACGCCTACCTGCGCCTGCACCTGCTCTCGCACCTGCTCGTGCGACCGAACGACGTGAACCTTGACGGCGTCTTCGCGCACCTGCCCACCGTGGTCTGGACCAATGCGGGCCCCGTCTCGCCCGAGTCGTTCACCCGCCTACGTCCTTCGCTCCGTCGCCACGGGATCCAGGCGACCGGCATCGACAAGTTCCCCCGACTCACCGACTACGTGACCCCCGAGAAGGTGCGCATCGCCGACACGTCGCGCGTGCGGCTCGGCGCGCACCTCGCCCCTGGCACCACGGTCATGCACGAGGGCTTCGTCAACTTCAACGCGGGCACGCTCGGCAGCTCGATGGTCGAGGGGCGGATCTCACAGGGCGTCGTCGTCGGCGACGGGTCGGACGTCGGGGGCGGGGCCTCGATCATGGGCACCCTCTCCGGCGGAGGCGTCCAGCGAATCTCGGTCGGCGCTCGGGCGCTGCTCGGCGCCAACTCCGGCATCGGCATCTCGATCGGGGACGACACGGTCGTCGAGGCCGGCCTCTACATCACCGCGGGCACCAAGGTCGTGCTGATCGGCTCGGCACCGCTGCCCGACGGCCGACCGCGGACCGCGAAGGCCGCACAGCTCTCGGGCGTGCCGAACATGCTGTTCCGCCGCAACTCCCTCACCGGCGCCGTCGAGGTGCTCCCCCGCACGGGCGCGGGCGCCGAACTCAACGCGGCGCTGCACGCCTGACCGGCCGGCCCTCGCGCTCGAAGGGCCGCGGACCGGCGAGGGAACCGGCGGCTGCTCGCTCCCTCGCAGGTCGGGATTCCCTCGAGCGATACGGTCAGCGGCCGGAAGGCCAGTGGCGCTCGGGCGAGCCGATGTAGAGCTGCTGGGGTCGGCCGATCTTGGTCTGCTTGTCGGTGTTCATCTCGCGCCAGTGGGCGATCCAACCCGGGAGGCGGCCGATCGCGAAGAGCACGGTGAACATCCGGGGCGGGAAGCCCATCGCCTTGTAGATCACTCCGGTGTAGAAGTCGACGTTGGGATAGAGGCGACGCTCCTTGAAGTAGTCGTCCTCGAGCGCCAGGGCCTCGAGCTCCATCGCGATGTCGAGAAGCGGATCCTTGACGCCGAGCGCCTGCAGCACCTCGGAGGCGCTCTCCTTGACCAGCTTGGCGCGCGGGTCGTAGTTCTTGTAGACCCGGTGGCCGAAGCCCATCAGACGCACGCCCTCCTCCTTGTTCTTCACCCGCTCGACGAAGGTCGACACGCTCTCGCCCGACTCGCGGATGCGGCCGAGCATCGTGAGCACGGCCTCGTTGGCCCCGCCGTGCAGCGGGCCGAAGAGAGCGTTGATGCCGGCAGACACGGAGGCGTAGAGGTTCGCCTCGGTGGAGCCGACGAGGCGGACGGTCGAGGTCGACGCGTTCTGCTCGTGGTCCTCGTGCAGGATCAGCAGGCGGTCGAGCGCTTTCGAGAGGACCGGATCGACCTCGTACTTCTCGGCCAGGGTGCCGAAGTTCAGCCGCAGGAAGTTGTCGACGAAGCTCAGCGAGTTGTCCGGGTAGAGGAACGCCTGGCCGATGCTCTTCTTGTGCGCGTACGCGGCCATCACCGGCAGCTTCGCGAGGAGACGGATGGTGGTCAGCTCGACCGCCTCCGGATCCTTCGGGTTGGAGCTGTCCTCGTAGTAGGTCGAGAGAGCCGAGACCCCGGCCGAGAGGACCGACATCGGGTGCGCGCTGTGCGGAAGAGCGTCGAAGAAGCGCTTGAGGTCCTCGTGCAGGAGAGTGTGCCGGCGGATGCTCTCGTCGAAGCCGGCGAGCTCGTCGGCGGTCGGCAGCTCGCCGTAGATCAACAGCCACGCCACCTCGAGGTACGTCGCGCTGGTGGCGACCTCCTCGATCGGGTAGCCGCGGTAGCGGAGGATCCCCTGATCACCGTCGATGTACGTGATCTGCGACTTCGTCGCCGCGGTGTTCACGAAGCCGTAGTCGAGCGACATGAACCCGGTCTGCTTCGACAGGGTCGAGAAGTCGATGCTCGACGAGCCGTCCACGCTGCGCAGGACCGGGAAGTCCGCGGTCCGATCGCCGAAGGTGAGCGTGACCTTCTCGGGGAACTCCTGCTCCACCGGCGACGAGGGCTGCGGCTCTGCGCTCTCGGTGGCGGGCTCGGGGGAACCCACCGTCGCGGTTCCTTCGCTCTGCGTGCCGGATTCGGTCACAACGCCTCCCAGGTCGTCGCGGTCGCACCCCGGAAGCGCTCGCACGGAGCGGGCGGCGCCGGGTCTGGATCGTGGTGCAGCCGGGCCCTCGTGAGGCGCCGTCGACCGAACCGCATACAGCCTATGGGCAAAGCCCGGGCACTGTGACATCGCCCAGCGCTGGGTCCAGGTCTTTGTCGGAGGGGGCCAGGAAGCCTGGTGACCGACTCAGGAAGCGCCGGTCAGGCGCGCGACGGCGGCGTCGATCCGCTCGTCGGAGGCGGTCAGCGACAGCCGGACGTGCTCGGGCGACCCATCACCGTAGAAGACGCCGGGGCCCGCGAGGATCCCCCTCTGCGCGAGCCGCTCGATCGACTCCCAGGCCGGGCGGCCCTCGGTCGCCCACAGGTAGAGGCCGGCCTCACTGCGGTCGATGCGGAAGCCCGCGGACTCGAGGGCGGGGCGCAGGCGATCGCGGCGCGAGCGGTAGCGCTCCTTCTGCTCCGTGACGTGCTCGTCGTCGGAGAGGGCGACCACCATCGCCTCCTGAAGCGGCGCGGGAACGATCATGCCGGCGTGCTTGCGCACGGTGAGGAGGCGGCGGATCAGCGCCGCGTCCCCGGCGACGAAGGCCGCGCGGTAGCCGGCGAGGTTCGACTGCTTGCTCAGCGAGTAGACACCGAGGACGCCGCGGCGGTCCTCCCCCACGACCCGCGGGTCGAGGATGCTCGGGATCGGCTCGTCGGCCCAGCGGCCGTCCCAGCCCAGCTCGGCGTAGCACTCGTCGCCCGCGATCACGGCGCCCAGCTCGCGGGCGCGCGCCACGGCGCGCCGGAGGACGGGCACGTCGAGCACAGCTCCGTCCGGATTGCCGGGCGAGTTCAGCCAGACCAGCCCGGTGCGCTCCGGCCACTCGTCCGGGTCGTCGGAGGCGAGCGCCTCGGCGCCGGCGATGGCCGCACCCATCGCATAGGTGGGGTACGCGGCGCGCGGATGCACCACGACGTCACCCTCGCCGAGGCCGAGCAGGAAGGGCAGCCACGCGACCAACTCCTTCGAACCGATGGTCGGGAGCACCTCGTCGGTTCCCAGCCCGGGCACGCCGCGGCGACGCGCATACCAGGCCGTCACGGCCGCGCGCAGGGCCGGCGTGCCGATCGTGGTCGGATAGGAGTGGGCATCCGTCGCGCGGGCGAGCGCCTCGCGGATCGGCGCGGGGGTGGGATCGACGGGAGAGCCGATTGAGAGGTCGACAGCACCGCCGGGATGCGCGGCGGCCAGCCGGGCGAAGGGGGCCATCTGGTCCCAGGGGTAGTCGGGGAGTTCGCGAAGCGCCATGACCGCTCCCGCTCAGTGCTTCTGCGGAGGGAGGACGGCGATGACCGGGTGGTCCTTCGCGATCACGCCGACCTTGGCGGCTCCGCCGGGCGAGCCGATCTCGTCGAAGAACTCGACGTTGGCCTTGTAGTAGTCGGACCACTCCTCGGGCAGGTCGTCCTCGTAGTAGATCGCCTCGACGGGGCAGACCGGCTCGCAGGCGCCGCAGTCGACGCATTCGTCGGGATGGATGTAGAGCGAGCGCTCGCCTTCGTAGATGCAGTCGACCGGGCACTCGTCGATGCAGGCGCGGTCTTTGACATCGACGCACGGAAGTGCGATCACGTAGGTCACGGTCGTCCAGGTCCCTTCGAACAGTGTCTCTATCGTACGGGGGCCGACGGGGCGTCGATGCCGGTGAGCGGCTCGACGGGCGCCGGCGTGCGCAGCCGCGGCCAGGCGATCACGACCAGTGCGATCAGCGCCGGGAGGAAGGTCCAGGCGACGCCGAGGCCGTTGGCCGGCACCAGGACGGATCCGCCGGCGCTGCGCAGGGCGAGCAGCCCCACCATGGTGAGCAGGCCCATCGCCGTGCAGAAGGCGACGAAGCGGTCGACCAGGACCAGCCGGAGCCCGAGCAGGAGCAGGAGCACCCCGGCGAGCGAGGCGAGGAGTCCGAGCGGCAGCACGACCGAGCCGATCGAAACGGTGCTCTGGTGAGCGACGGTCGTGATCGCTCCGGCGACCGCACCGACCAGCACTCCGACCACGCCCGAGAGAAGCCGCGAGCCGAGTGTCGGCCGCTCGACGGTGGCGATCTCGGTGGCGGAGGCGTGCGTCGAGGGGCGGAAGCGCTCGACGCGGCCGATCGCGAACGCCGGGCCGCTCGAGAGCCGCGCCTCGTCCCCCTCGACCACGAGCTGGGTCGCGTGCGCCTGGAACGCGGCGCGCTTGCGGGCGTAGTCCTCGGGAGAGAGCTCGATCACGACGTCGCCGGGCTCCGGAGGCGCGGCCTCGGGGAGGACGGCGAGCAGGCGCAGCCCCAGGAGCTCGGCGGCGCGCTCGGCGATCCGCGCGGTGCGCACGTGGTCGGGGTGACCGTAGCCTCCGCCCGCGTCGTAGGAGAGGACCACTCCGGCGTCGACCTGCCGGAGGACAGCGACGAGGTCGGCGATCTCCTCCTCCTCGGTCGCGGCGATGAGGGAGTCGGGTTGGACCGGCTCGAGCGGGACGGGAACGCGGCCAGGGCCCCACTGCATGCCCGAATCGCGGTAGACGCGGGGAGCGAGGCCGGGAGCACGGGCCCCGGTGTCGCCGAGGAAGCGGTGGTCGCCCACTCCGAGCGCCGTGAGCGCGACGACCAGCTCGGCGGTGCGGTGCGCGGCGAGTTCGTCCGAGCCCTTGAGCGGAGCGAGGTCGTCGGGGATCACCTCGCCGCACTCGCCGCGGGTGGCCGTGACCACCGTGACCGCGGCCCCCTGCGCCACGAGTCGCGCCAGCGTGCCGCCCATGGTGATCGTCTCGTCGTCGGGGTGGGCGTGCACGGCGACCACCCGTTCGGCTGCTGCGTCTCGGCCCGCGTCCACTCTCCGCCTCTCGTCCTGCCCGATGCCCGGCGCGCGACGCTCCTGGACAGGGGTCGGGAGGCGCACTACAGTCGACCCCGGGATAAGGCAAGGCTTACCGAACAAGCCGGCTCGGGGTGGGAGCAGCCCCCTCCTCGTCCACCATCGACCAAGAGAACACGCGTGCCCGCAAACTACCTCATCGGCCTCCGTGAAGGCCTCGAAGCCGGCCTCGTGGTCGGCATCCTCGTCGCGTACCTGACCAAGCTGGGCCGACGCGACGTCCTGCCGCGGCTGTGGACCGGCATCGCCGCAGCCATCGTCATCTCTCTGACGACCGGCGCGATCCTCACCTGGGGACCGTCCACGCTCTCGTTCCAGGCGCAGGAGATCATCGGCGGGGGCCTCTCGATCCTGGCGGTCGGCCTGGTGACCTGGATGATCTTCTGGATGGGGGCGAACGCCCGCAGTCTGAAGGGTGAGCTCGAGTCCAAGCTCGACGGCGCGATCTCCGGCTCCGGCCTGGGAATCGTGGTGCTCGGCTTCATCAGCGTCGGCCGCGAGGGGATCGAGACCGCCCTCTTCGTCTGGGCGAGCGTGTCCTCGAGCAGCGCCGGCTCCGGGACGGACGCCTGGACGGGAACGATCAGCGCGCTGCTCGGGATCATCAGCGCTGTGCTGGTCTCGTACCTGATCTTCCGCGGCTTCGTGCGCATCGACCTCGGCCGCTTCTTCACCTGGACGGGCGGCTTCCTCATCCTGGTCGCCGCCGGCGTGCTCTCGTACGGCGTGGGCGACCTCCAGGAGGCGTCGGTGCTGCCCGGCTGGGGTGCGCCGCTGTTCTCCCTCGGCCCGATCCTCCCGCCGCCCGTCACGGCGGTGCTCGGCGGTCTCTTCAACTACACGCCGGAGCCAACCGCGCTGCAGTTCGTGGTCTGGCTGCTCTACCTCGTCGTCGTCGGGCTGCTCTTCGTCCGCCAGGTCCGCCTGCGCGGCCCGCGTCGGGGCAGCGCGGCCCCGGTCGCCTCCCCCGCCCCCACATCCGTCTGACCCTGCGCCGCCATCCCGGAGCACTCCCCCTCGATCCCAGGAGAACCATGTCCTCGCGCGCTCGTCCCACCCGCCGTCCGCTCCCCCGCGTCGCTCTCGGCCTCGCCGGCACCGGCGCGCTCGCCCTGCTGCTCACGGGGTGCGTGCCCAATACTCCGGCGTCGTCCTCGAGCGCCGCACTCGACGTGGCGATCAGCGACGACGCGTGCGATGTCTCGGCAACCACGGCCGAGGCCGGACCCGTCACGTTCTCGCTCACCAACGGCGGCTCCGACGTCAACGAGTTCGAGATCCTCGCCGACGACAAGCTGCGCATCGTGGGAGAGAAGGAGAACGTCACTCCGGGTCAGAGCGTGTCCTATGTGGCTCAGCTCGAGCCGGGCACCTACTACACCGCCTGTAAGTTCCAGCAGGTCGGCGCTCCCGTGGGGCTGAGCGAATTCACGGTCACGGGCGAGGCGACCGCGCAGTCGGCCGATCAGAAGGCGGCGACGGAGGCAGCGGTCACCAACTACGTCTCCTACGTGAAGTCGCAGGTCGGCGAGCTGCTGCCGGCCGTGACGGAGTTCGCCCAGGCCTACGAGTCGGGCGACGACGAGAAGGCGCGCAGCCTCTTCGCCTCGACGCGCGTCTTCTACGAGCGCATCGAGCCCACGGCCGAGGCGTTCGGCGACCTCGACCCAAGGATCGACTACCGCGAGGTCGACGCGGTCGCCGAGGGCCTGGACTGGACCGGCTTCCACCGCATCGAGAAGGATCTGTGGGTTCCGGCCGAGGGGGCGCTCAACTCCGACGGCACCAGCGCTTTCCTCGACTGGGCACCGTCGACCACCGAGCAGCGCGCACAGTTCGGTCAGGGCCTCGTCGCCGATGTGCAGAGCCTCTCCGACCTCGTGAACACCTCCGACTTCACCGTCTCGGTGGGCGACATCTCGAACGGGGCCATCGGCCTGCTCGACGAGGTAGCGGCGGGCAAGATCACCGGCGAGGAGGACTGGTGGTCGAGCACCGACCTCACCGACTTCGCCGCGAACGTGCAGGGTGCGGAGGTGGCCTTCGGCAACGTCGAACCCATCGCGACCGCGACCGGTGACGACGGGGCAGATCTCACCACCCAGATCACGCAGCGCTTCTCGGAGCTGGATGCACTGCTCGCGCAGTACGGCTCGATCGACTCGGGCTTCGTCGCCTATTCGACGCTGACCGCTGAACAGAAGAAGGAGCTGTCGGACCAGGTCAACGCCCTCTCGGAGCCCCTCTCGCAGCTCACCCACACGGTGCTCGGTGTCGAGGAGCCGGCAGCGTAGTGGACGCCGAGGAGCGCACGGAGCCGGAGCAGCCGGAGTCCACCGACGAGGTCGTTCACCCCCGCCGACTCTCGCGGCGGGGGCTGCTGGGCCTCGTCTCGGCCGGCACCGCCGGGCTCGCCGCGGGAATCGGTGGCACCGTGGCCGTCACCTCCGCCACGAGCGCGACCGCTTCCTCCTCGGCGCGCACCGTCCCCTTCTTCGGGGCGAACCAGGCCGGGATCACCACCGCCGCACAGGACCGCCTGCACTTCGCCGCCTTCGATCTCGCCGCCGGAACCAGCCGCGAGGACCTGATCGAGCTGCTGAAAGACTGGACCCTCGCCGCCTCCCGGCTCACGCAGGGCCTCGAGGTGACCGAGGAGGGCGCGGTCGGCGGAGCGGACACGGCACCTCCCGAGGACACCGGTGAAGCGCTGGGGCTGGACGCCGCCTCGCTGACGATCACCGTCGGCTTCGGCCCGAGCCTGTTCACCGATGAGAACGGTTCGGACCGGTTCGGCCTTGCGGCGCGTCGCCCCCCGGAGCTCCAGACGCTGCCCCGGTTCCGCGGTGACGCCCTGGTACCCGCGGCGGGAGGCGGCGATCTCTGCGTGCAGGCCTGCGCGGACGACCCGCAGGTCGCCGTGCACGCGATCCGGAACCTCAGCAGGATCGCGTTCGGGCGCGCCTCGCTGCGCTGGTCGCAGCTCGGCTTCGGGCGCACCTCCTCCACCTCGACGGCTCAGGCGACCCCGCGCAACCTCTTCGGCTTCAAGGACGGCACGGCCAATGTGAAGTCCGAGGAGCCCGACGCCGTTCACGAGCACGTCTGGGTGTCGGCGGCGGACGGCCCAGACTGGCTCGTCGGCGGCAGCTACCTGGTCGCCCGCAAGATCCGCATGATCATCGAGACCTGGGACCGCAGCCAGCTCGGCGAGCAGGAGCGCGTGATCGGCCGCAGCAAGGGCTCGGGCGCCCCGCTCTCAGGCGGAGCCGAGTTCGCCGAGCCGGACTTCACCGCGACAGGGGCCACCGGTGCGCCGCTGATCGACAAGGACTCGCACGTGCGCCTCGCGCATCCGAGCGTGAACGACGGGGTGCGGCTGCTGCGCCGCGGCTACAACTTCGTCGACGGCAACGACGAGCTGGGGCGCCTGAACGCGGGCCTGTTCTTCCTCTCCTTCCAGCGGTCGCCGCAGCAGTTCATCACCGTGCAGAAGAGCCTCGCGACCGATGCGCTGAACGAGTACGTGAAGCACGTCGGATCGGCGGTGTTCGCCGTGCCCCCCGGCGCCCGCGACGAGAACGACTACCTCGGCTCCGCGCTCTTCGCCTGAACCGGGGCCCGGATCGGCCGGGGACCCGAGGAGATCGGCACCCGAGGAGATCCGCGCCCGAGGAGATCGGCACCTGAGGAGATCGGCGCCTGAGGAGATCCGCATGCCGTCCCAGGCTCCGGCGAGCGTCCTCCGGGAACGCGCCGAGCCGCCGCTCCTACCCTCGGGGCGATGTCCGGGAACAGCACGAGGAACGGTCCGACGAAACGCGAACGCCAAGAACGCGCCCGCGCCGAGGCGCGGGAGCGGTGGGAGGCGGAGCGCCGCCGGCGTCGCCGGAACAGGCTCCTCGGCCAGGGCGGGGCGGTGATCGGGCTGCTCACGGTGGTCGCGCTGGTGTGCTGGAACATGTGGTCGCAGCAGAAGATCGCGAGCGCCGGCCCCGCGAACATGATCAGCGACGGGATCGTGCTGGCCGGAGACGGTTCTGCCGTGACCGTGCAGACCACACCCGCTCTCGCTCCCGAGGCGCTCCCGGTCGCCACCGACGAGAGCGCCACCCGCGGCCGGGGAATCGTGGCCGTCGACCTCTACGTCGACTACCTCTGCCCCTACTGCGGCCAGTTCGAGACGACCAACGCCGAACAGCTCCAGAGCTGGCTGACGCAGGGCGCCATCACCCTCGAGATCCACCCGATCGCCATCCTCGACTCCTCCTCCGCCGGATCGCAGTACTCGAGTCGCGCCGCGAACGCCGCGGCCTGCGTGGCCGACGAGGACCCGGACCGCTTCCTGGCCGTCACTGCCGCGCTCTTCGCCCAGCAGCCGGCGGAGGGGACCACGGGCCTCGACGACGACGCGCTGCGCTCCCTCGTGACGGGTGCGGGAGTGACCGACGACGACGTGCTGGCCTGCATCACCAGCGGGGAATTCCGGCCGTGGGTCGCAGCGGCGACGAAGCGTGCGACGACCGAACCGCTCGCGAACTCGTCGCTCGCGAAGCTGGAATCGACTCCGACAGTGCTCGTGAACGGCCAGCAGTACACCGGGAAGCCCGACGACGCGTCGGCCTTCGTGTCGTTCACCACGAGCACCCTCGAGGCGGAGTCGGCGACGCCGTCGCCCGAACCGACGCCGACCGGCTGACCAGCCGCGCCTCCCGCTCGGCAGGCGCGGACGACGTGCCCGGGCCCTCGCGGCGCCCGGCGGGGGTCAGCCCTGCTTCTTGAGACGGCTGGTCATGCGCGCGCGGGCGTTGGCATCGAGCTCGACCTTGCGGATGCGGACGACCTCGGGGGTCACCTCGACGCACTCGTCCTCACGGGCGAACTCGAGGCACTCCTCGAGGGTCAGCTGGCGGGACGGCGTCATCGACTCGAAGGTGTCGGAGGTCGACTGACGCATGTTGGTCAGCTTCTTCTCCTTGGTGATGTTGACGTCCATGTCGTCGTTGCGCGAGTTCTCGCCGATGACCATGCCCTCGTAGACCTCCTCTGTGGGGTTCACGAAGAAGGTCATCCGCTCCTGCAGCGCGATGATGGCGAACGGCGTCACGACGCCCGAGCGGTCGGCCACGATGGAGCCGTTGTTGCGGGTGACGATGGCGCCGGCCCACGGCTCGTAGCCGTGCAGGATCGCGTTCGCGATGCCCGTGCCGCGCGTGGTGGTGAGGAACTCGGTCCGGAAGCCGATCAGGCCGCGCGAGGGGACGATGAACTCCATCCGCACCCAGCCGGTGCCGTGGTTCGACATGCCCTCCATGCGGCCCTTGCGAGCGGCGAGGAGCTGCGTGATCGCGCCGAGGTACTCCTCCGGAGCGTCGATGGTGAGGTGCTCGAAGGGCTCGTGCGTCTTCCCGTCGACCTGGCGGGTGACCACCTGGGGCTTTCCGACGGTGAGCTCGTAGCCCTCGCGGCGCATCTGCTCGACGAGGATGGCCAGCGCGAGCTCGCCACGGCCCTGGACCTCCCACGAGTCGGGTCGTCCGATGTCGACGATCTTGAGCGACACGTTGCCGATGAGCTCGCGGTCGAGACGGTCCTTGACCATGCGCGCGGTGAGCTTGTGGCCCTTGACCTTGCCGACGAGCGGCGAGGTGTTGGTGCCGATCGTCATCGAGATCGCAGGGTCGTCGACCGTGATGGCCGGCAGCGGACGGATGTCCTCGGGGTCGGCGATGGTCTCACCGATGGTGATCTCGGGGAAGCCCGCGATCGCGACGATGTCGCCGGGGCCGGCCGACTCCGCCGGGTAGCGGTCGAGAGCCTTCGTGATCAGCAGCTCGGTGATGCGGGCGTTCGTGTGCGTGCCGTCGTGGTGGACCCACGCGACGGTCTGCCCCTTCTTGATCGTGCCGTTGAAGACGCGCAGGAGGGCGAGACGGCCGAGGAACGGCGAGGCGTCGAGGTTGGTGACGTGGGCCTGAAGGGGCGCTCCGTCGTCGTAGGTGGGGGCCGGGATGTGCGTGAGGATCGCCTCGAACAGCGGCTCGAGGTCCTCGGCGTCGGGCAGCGAGCCGTCCTCGGGCTTGTTCGCGGAAGCTCGGCCAGCCTTGCCGGAGGCGTAGACGACGGGCACGTCGAGGATCGCGTCGAGGTCGAGGTCCGGCACATCGTCGGCGAGGTCGGAGGCGAGGCCGAGCAGGAGGTCCTGGCTCTCGGCGACGACCTCGTCAATGCGCGCATCAGGCCGGTCGGTCTTGTTGACCAGCAGGATCACGGGGAGCTTCGCCTCCAGCGCCTTGCGCAGAACGAAGCGGGTCTGCGGGAGGGGGCCCTCCGACGCGTCGACCAGGAGGCACACGCCGTCGACCATCGAGAGGCCGCGCTCGACCTCACCGCCGAAGTCGGCGTGGCCGGGGGTGTCGATCACGTTGATGGTGATGGGACCGTCGGTCGCGTGCTTGCCGCTGTACGAGACAGCGGTGTTCTTCGCGAGGATAGTGATGCCCTTCTCGCGCTCGAGCTCGTTCGAGTCCATCGCGCGCTCGTCCACGTGGGCGTGCGCGTCGAAGGAGTTCGTCTGCTTGAGCATGGCGTCGACCAGCGTGGTCTTGCCATGGTCGACGTGGGCGACGATCGCGACGTTGCGCAGGTCGGAGCGGGTGGCACTTGCCATGTGAACGGACTCGTCTCGTGTTCTCGTGCAAAAGGGGGACCATCCATCGTAGCGCAGCGAAGCGGCACGACGGCGAAGAGCCCCGGATCCCCGCACGGGTCGCCCCCGAGGGAACGCTCCGCGCGGGGCCGGGGCCCGTGGATCCGTCGGTCAGACCGCGAACTCGATGCCGGCGCCGGGAATGGCGGCGAGCAGCTCACGGGTGTACTCCTGCTGCGGCGAGTCGAACACCGTGTCGGTCGGGGCGTGCTCGACGATCCGCCCCTTCTGCATCACACAGACGTCGTCGGCGATCACGCGGACCACCGCCAGGTCGTGGGTGATGAACAGGTAGGTCAGCCCGAGCTCGGCCTGCAGATCGGCGAGGAGGCGGAGGATCTGCGCCTGGACGAGCACGTCCAGCGCCGACACCGCCTCGTCGAGCACCACGATCTCGGGCTTGAGCGCGAGCGCGCGGGCGATCGCCACGCGCTGGCGCTGGCCACCCGAGAGCTCGTTGGGGTACCGGCTCGCGATCACGCGCGGCAGGGACACCTGGTCGAGCAGCTCGAGGACTCGCTCGCGCTGCGACGCGCGGTCGCCGACCTTGTGCACGCGCAGCGGCTCCGAGATGGTGTTGCCGATGTTGTGCAGCGGGTCGAGCGAGCCATACGGGTCCTGGAACACCGGCTGCATCGAACGGCGCAGCGCCAGCATCTGCTTGCCCTTGAGCTTCTCGGTGCGGCGCCCGGCGATCGAGATCGCTCCGGAGGTGGCCGTCTCGAGGCCGAGCACGAGACGCGCGATCGTCGACTTGCCCGAGCCGGACTCGCCGACGAGCGCCGTGGTGGTGCCCTTCGGGATCGAGAACGACACGCTGTCGACGGCGGTGAAGTCCTCGGCCTTCAAGCCGCCGCGGCGGATCTTGAAGACCTTCGTCAGGCCGTCGACCTCGATCATCGGGGCGCCGGCGACGACCGCACCCGCCTGGTGGGCGCCGACGAGGTCGACCTCGCGGACGGCGGCGGACTCGCCGGGAACCGCCTCCGTCGCTGCACCCGCCGTGGACTGGATGCGGCGCGAAGCGAGGCTCGGCGCCGCCGCGATCAGGCGCTGCGTGTAGGGGTGCTGCGGGTTCTGCAGCACCTCCACCGAGGCGCCGGACTCGACGATCCGCCCCTTGTACATCACGATGAGCTTCTCGGCGCGCTCCGCGGCGAGGCCCAGGTCGTGGGTGATGAACAGCAGCGCGGTGCCGTCGGTCTTCGTCAGAGTCTCGAGGTGGTCGAGGATGCGGCGCTGGACCGTGACGTCGAGCGCCGAGGTGGGCTCGTCGGCGATCAGGAGCTGCGGAGCGGCGGCCAGGCCGATGCCGATCAGCACGCGCTGGCGCATGCCTCCCGAGAACTGGTGTGGGAACTGCTTGAGCCGCTTCTCGGCGTCCGCGAGGCCCGCGTTCTGGAGGACCTCGATCGCCTTCGCGCGCACCTCCTTGCGACCGGTCGCGAGGCCGTTGGCCTTGATGGTCTCCTCGACCTGGAAACCGACCGACCACACCGGGTTGAGGTTCGACATCGGGTCCTGCGGGACGTAGCCGATGCGGCGCCCGCGGATGTCCTCCAGCTCGGTCCTCGTCGCCGTGGCGAGGTCCTTGCCGTCGAACAGCACTGAGCCACCCGTGACGGTGCCGGTGCCGGGCAGCAGGCCGATGATCGCCGCGGCAGTCGTCGACTTGCCCGAGCCCGACTCCCCCACGATCGCCACGGTCTGGCCGTGCTCGATCGTGAGGCTCACACCGCGGAGGGCGGGAACGAGGCCGCTGCCGGTCTGGAAGCCCACCTCGAGGTCGGTGACCTCGAGCAGGGGCCCCTTCGGCGCATTCGGTGTCGTGGACGTCATCGGAGGGCCCTCGCCTTCGGGTCGAGCGCGTCGCGGAGCGACTCGCCCAGGAGGATGAAGCTCAGCACCGTCACCGTCAGGGCGATCGACGGATAGATCAGCGTCTGCGGATTGGTGCGGAGGTCGCGCTGCGCCTGGCTGATGTCGTTGCCCCACGACATCACCGAACCCGGCAGCCCGACACCGAGGAACGACAGCGTCGCCTCCGCGGTGATGGCGGCGCCGAGCGAGATGGTCGTGACGACGATGACGGGAGCGATCGAGTTCGGCAGCACGTGCCGGAACAGGATCGCCAGGCGGGACAGGCCCGTCGCAGTGGCGGCGCCGACGAAGTCGGACTGCTTCACGCGGAGGACCTCGGAGCGCAGCACCCGGGCCGTGGTCGGCCAGGCGAAGGCGCCGATCGCCAGAGCGATCACGAAGACGTTCCGGTGCTCCGAGAACACCGACATGATGACGACCGCGGCCAGGATGTAGGGGATCGAGAAGAAGATGTCGCCCAGACGCATGATCACGGTGTCGACCCAGCCGCCGAAGAAGCCGGCCAGCGCGCCGCCGATGACTCCGGAGACGGTCGTGATGACGATCACGATCAGGCCGACGGTCAGCGACGTGGACGTGCCGTGGATGATCCGCGAGTAGACATCGCAGCCCTGCTTCGTGTATCCGAGGAGGCTGTCGCCGCCCGGGCCCTGATTGCTGAACGAGAGCGCGCACTGCCGCGGATCCACCGAGGTGAACAGGCCAGGGAACAGGGCGACCGCGATGACCACGAGGATCAGGACGCCCGAGATCCAGAACATCGGGCGCTTGCGCAGGTCGCGCCACGCGTCGCTCCAGAGGTTGCTGGGCTTCTCGTCGAGGCTGACGGCGTCGATCGAGGCGATCGGCGTCTCCTCGAGCGGGGCCACGAAGTGGTCGATGCGGCGGGGCTTCTGCGCGCCGCCGGGGAACTCATTTGGCATAGCGGATCCTCGGGTCGAGTACGGCGTAGAGCAGGTCGACGAGGATGTTCACCACGAGGTAGAACAGCACCATGACCGTGACGAAGGAGACGACCGTGGGCCGCTCCCCTCTGATGATCGCCTGATACAGGGTGTTCCCGACTCCGGGAACGTTGAAGATGCCCTCGGTCACGGTCGCGCCGACGATCAGGAGGCCGAAGTCGGCTCCGAACTGCGTCGTGACCGGGATGAGCGAGTTGCGCAGGATGTGCACGGGGATCACGCGGCGGCGCGGAAGACCCTTGCTGTAGGCGGTGCGCACGAAGTCCGAGCCGGCGGTCTCGATGATCGAGCCGCGGGTGAGGCGGATCGCCGAGGCGACCACGAAGAGAGCGAGCACGATCGCCGGCAGCAGCAGGCGCTGGAACGACACGTCTGCGCCGACCGTCGGGCTGAACCAGCCCAGCTGGATCGCGAAGAAGGACTGCGCGATGAAGCAGAGCACGAAGATCGGCACCGAGACGAGCAGGAGGCTCACGACGAGCGCGCTCGCATCGAAGAAGCTGCCCTTGCGCAGGCCGCTGATGAGGCCGATGGTCAGGGCGACGACGATCTCGATGATGATCGCCATCATGGCCAGCGTCAGGGTGACCGGGAAGGTGCGGGCGAGGATCTCGTTGACCGACTGGCCCGAGAAGGAGATGCCGAAGTCGCCGCGGACGACGCCTCCCAGGTAGTACAGGTACTGGACGAAGAAGGGCTCGTTCAGGTGGTACTGCTCCTCGAGGCGGGCGAGGAGCGCGGGGCTCGGCGTCTTGTCGCCGAAGAGCGACAGGAGCGGGTTCCCCGGCATGGAGAAGACCATGAAGTAGATGAGGAACGTGGTGCCGATGAGCACGGGGACGGCTTGCAGGATGCGTCGGACGATGTAGGCGAGCATGTCAGCCCTGCCGGTTCCGGTGTCGCATGGATGGAGACCTCATTCGATTGTGACCGAAACAGGGCGCTCCGCCCGTGCCCCGACCGGGTGGTCGACGGCACGGGCGAAGCGCCCCAGTGGTTCGAGCTTAGTTCTTGGTGATCTCGTAGTAGAGCGGCACCGAGTTCCAGCCGAACTCGACGTTGGACACGTTCTCGCTGTAGCCGCCGGTCACGTTCGCGTACCACAGGGGCAGCGAGGGGAGGTCCTGGAGGAGGATCTCCTGCGCCTGCTGGAACGTCTTGTTCGCAGCGTCGGTGTCGGAGTCGGAGAGGCCCTGCTGGACGAGGGCGTCGAACTCGGGGTTCGAGTAGTCGCCGTCGTTCGAGGAGCCGCCGGTCACGTACAGCGGGCCGAGGAAGTTGTTCAGGCTCGGGTAGTCGGCCTGCCATCCGGTGCGGAACGCGGTCTCGATCGAACGGTCGACGATCTTGGTGCGCGCCTCGGCGAAGGTCGGGTAGGCCTCGCCCTCGGCGTCGATCCCGAGAGTGTTCTTGATCGAGTTGGTGACCGCGTCGACCCAGCCCTGGTGGCCTCCGTCAGCGTTGTAGGCGATCTTGAAGGTCCCGTCCCAGGGGCTGATCGCGTCGGCCTGAGCCCACAGCTTCTTGGCCTCGTCGGCGTTGTACTCGAGGACCTCGGCGCCCGAGAGCGACTCGCTGTAGCCGTCGATCACCGGCGAGGTGAAGTCGGAGGCCGGGGTGCGGGTGCCGTCGAAGATGACGTCGGTGATCTCCTTGCGGTCGAAGGCCATCGAGATGGCCTGACGGCGCAGCTTGCCCTCCTCACCGCCGAAGTGCGCGAGGCGCTCCGGGATGGTGAACGACTGGAACACGGCCGAGGGCTGGTTCACGGCGCGGTCGCCGAGGTCGCTCTGGAAGGTGCTGAACGCGGAGTCCGGGATCTGGTCGACCACGTCGACGTTGCCGGCGAGCAGGTCCGCGTAGGAGGCGTCCTGCGTCGCGTAGAAGACGATCTTCAGGCCGCCGTTCTTCGCCTCGCGGGGACCGGTGTAGTCCTCGTTCTTGGCCAGCTCGATCTGGACGTCGTGCTGCCAGGCGTCGTCGCCGTCCAGCTTGTACGGTCCGTTGCCGATGGGGTTCTGGCCGAACGCGTCCATGTCGTCGAACGCCACGGCGGGGAGCGGGTAGAACGCCGAGTAGCCGAGGCTGATCGGGAAGTCCGACTGCGGCGCCTTGAGTGCGACGGTGAAGGAGGTGTCGTCGACGACCTTCAGACCGGTCAGCTCGCTGTCCTCGGTGTCGCTGAAGCCCTCGATGTTCGAGAAGAACGAGGAGCTGATCTGGTTGTTCGAGAGCTTGGCGCCATAGTTCCAGGCGTCCACGAACGAGCTCGACGTGACCGGGTCGCCGTTGGTGAAGGTCAGGCCCGACTTGATCGTGATGGTGTAGTTCTGGGCGTCGTCCGACTCGATCGACTCGGCGACATCGTTCTCGGGGGCGCCCTTAGCGTCGTAGTAGACCAGGCCCGCGAAGATCTCGTCGAGGATCTTGCCGCCGCCCACCTCGTTGGTGTTGGTCGGGATCAGCGGGTTCTGGGGCTCGGAGCCGTTGGTGGAGATGATCGCGGCGGCGTCGCCTCCCGATGCACCCCCGCCCGAGTCGCCCGAGCTGCTGCAGCCGGCCAGGACCAGCGTGCTCGCGGCGACGAGCGCCAGAGCCCCGAGTCCGTAACGTCTGATGTTCACTATTCCTCCAGTGGTGTGGGGGCGCGCGAGAAGTGGTTTCCCTGACGCGTGGGGTGCCGTGCGCGTGGCTACGGCGTCGGCGCACGAGACTGGTGGCCGTCGTGCGGATGCCGTGAACGAGACTATGTATTCGCTCGCTATCTGCACAAAAGCAGGTGGAAACCGTTACACAGCGGTAACCAGGGGATGGAATCCTTGCGTCGATCCGCATGAAACGTGCGTCGCGCGGCCCCATGGCGCAACACATCGATCCAGAGGAGACCCACGGAGTGTCCACCGACCTGACAGCGTCCGGACGGCCCTCACGGCGGATCGGCATCGAGGTCCTGCTCGTCCTCGGGCTCTCGCTGGGCGCCTCCGCGGTCTACTCGATCGTGTCGATCACGAACCGGCTGACGCGGCCCACGTCGCTCGGCGATCAGACGGCGACGATCAACGGCGCGCTCAGCGACCGGCCGGTGTTCGACCTGGTCTATCAGCTGCTCGCCCTGTTCTTCGATCTCGTCCCCGTGGCGCTCTGCGCGTTCCTGCTCTGGCAGAGCTCGGGCCGGCCACTCGGGCGCCTCGGCCTGGACTTGCGGCGCCCGCTCGGTGATCTCGGCACGGGGACGGCCATCGCCGTCGCCATCGGCGCGCCGGGCATCGCGCTCTACGCCGTGGGGCGTGCGCTCGGGATCACGGTCGCCGTGAGCGCCGCGCCCGACGACTGGCTCTGGTGGACGGTGCCGGTCCTGGTGCTCTCGGCGATCAGGGCGGGGGTGCAGGAGGAGGTCATCGTCATCGGCTACCTCTTCGCCCGCCTCGGCGATCTGGGCTGGGGGCGCTGGCGGATCCTGCTGACGAGCGCGCTCCTGCGGGGCAGCTACCACCTGTACCAGGGCATCGGGCCCTTCATCGGGAACGTGGTCATGGGGGTGGTCTTCGGGCTGTTCTACCAGCGCTTCGGGCGGACACTGCCGCTGGTGATCGCCCACTCGATCATCGACATCGTGTCGTTCGTCGGGTACCCGCTGGCCGTCGCGCTCTGGCCGGGCCTGTTCGCGCCGCCGACCCGGCAGAACGAAGGCTGAGAAGGCGGAGAGCGGCGTTCTCGGGCTCATCAGCACTCCTGGCCTTCGTTGTGTCGGAGTGGGCAAGTCCTCGTGCCCCAGCGGTGCACTCCCTGCCGGACCATCGACGCGAGGACCGCCTCGGTCGCGGGCCACTCGTGGAGCACCTGGCGCGCAGACAGCCGCACGACGACGAACCCCCTGGCGTGGAGCGCGAGGCCTCGCCGGTAGTCCTCCTCGAGCTGCACCGAGCCGGCGTGGAACCGGCGCCCGTCGGTCTCCACGCACAGCCGGTCCCCGATCAGGTTGTCCAGCCGCCCGACTCCGGGGACGTGGACCTGCGCACGGACAGGGGCTCCGATCCGGACGGCGGCGAGGCGGATCCTGGTCTCCAGCCCGGACTGGCACAGAGGTTCGACCAGATCGAACAGGGCGCGCTTGCCGACCGGAGCGATGCCGCGCAGATCGAGGAGATCGGAGTAGGCGATCGCGCCGGAGTTCACCGCGGAGTCGAGGGCCATGACCGCCTCCTCAGCGGGGAGGCAGGTCAGAACGTGAAGGACGGACGAGCGGATGCCGTCGACCGACGCCGTCCCCGTGCCACACCCCGGCCAGCGCCGCCAGTGGAGCAGCACCCCTGGTCGCGGGCGCGCTGTCGCGTTCGGCGGCACGGCGACGTGGAGCGGCCCCTCCGCGAGCACCCACAGGCCTGCCGCCACGAGTGCCGAAGCGCAGGTGAGCACACCGCCCGCTGCCACGGCGGCGATCTCGGCCTCCGGCGCGCCGGGCAGCGCGAACCACCCGTGGCGGACCCGGTGCACCGCACCGGTTCGAACGGCGCTCAGCAGATGATGGCGCGTGCAGCCGGCTGCGGCGAGCTGAGCCGCAGAGGCGAAGCCGCCCAGCTCGGCGAGCACGGCGAGTAGTCGGTCCATCCGGCAACGATGACCGGCGGGCAGCCGCGTCGGCACCAACCGACCGCGGTCTGTGGAGAGCGGGCCTCGTCCGCCGTCTGTGGAGAAACGCTCGGCGACCGCTCCTCGACGGAGGACTCGACGCCGCCCCCTCATAACAAAGGCTGAGACCTCGTGAGCCGCCTCCCGAGGGCGGATCTGAGCTCTCAGCCTTCGTTCTGCAGGCGGATCAGGCGAAGGCCTCGATCGGCGGGCAGGCGCACACCAGGTTGCGATCGCCGTAGGCCTGGTCGACGCGGCGGACCGGTGGCCAGTACTTGCCGCGCACGAGCGAGCGGACCGGGTAGACCGCCTCCTGGCGACTGTAGGGGTGGGTCCACTCCTCGGCCACCAGGCACTCGGCCGTGTGCGGAGCGCCTCGCAGCGGGTTGTCGTCCAGCGGCCACTCCCCCGCGCCGACCCGGTCGGCCTCGGCCCTGATCCCGATCATCGCCTCGATGAAGCGGTCGATCTCGGCGAGGTCCTCACTCTCGGTCGGCTCGACCATCAGGGTCCCCGCGACGGGGAAGCTCATGGTCGGTGCGTGGAAGCCGTAGTCGATGAGGCGCTTGGCCACGTCGTCCACCGTCACTCCGGTCGCGGCCGTGAGCGGGCGGATGTCGAGGATGCACTCGTGCGCGACCAGGCCGTTCTCGCCGGTGTACAGCACGGGGAAGTGTTCGCGGAGGCGCGCGGCCACGTAGTTCGCCGAGAGGACGGCGGCGCCGGTCGCGGCACGCAGCCCCTCCTCGCCCATCATCCGGGCGTAGGCCCACGAGATCGGCAGGATGCTAGGGCTGCCGTAGGGCGCCGCCGACACCGGGGCACCGCCGTGCACGATCCGCTCGCCCAGCTGCCCGACGCCGTGCTCGAGCCGCTGCGCGAGCGGATGCCCGGGCAGGAACGGCGCGAGGTGCGCCTTCGCGGCGACCGGGCCGACGCCGGGGCCGCCTCCGCCGTGGGGGATGCAGAACGTCTTGTGCAGGTTGAGGTGCGAGACGTCGCCACCGAAGTCGCCGAAGCGGGCGAAGCCGAGCAGGGCGTTGAGGTTCGCGCCGTCGACGTAAACCTGGCCGCCGGCCTCGTGGACGAGGCGGCAGATCTCGGCGACCTCGTGTTCGTAGACGCCGTGCGTGGACGGGTAGGTGATCATCAGCGCGGCGAGCGCCTCGGCGTGCTCGCCGATCCTGGCGCGCAGGTCGTCGAGGTCGACGTTGCCCAGCTCGTCGCAGGCGACGACCACGACGCGCATCCCCGCGAGGACAGCGCTCGCCGCATTGGTGCCGTGCGCGCTGGAGGGGATCAGGCAGACGGTGCGGTCGGCGTCGCCGCGGGACCGGTGCCAGCCGCGGATCGCCAGGAGCCCGGCGAGCTCCCCCTGCGAGCCGGCGTTGGGCTGGAGCGAGACCGAGTCGTAGCCGGTGAGGTGGGCCAGCCACCCCTCCAGCTGGTCGATCAGCGCGAGCGAGCCCTGCACGTCGGCCTCGGGCGCGAACGGGTGCAGGTCCGCGAACTCGGGCCAGCTGACCGCCTCCATCTCAGCGGCGGCGTTGAGCTTCATCGTGCAGGAGCCGAGCGGGATCATGCCGCGGTCCAGCGCGTAGTCGGCATCGGCGAGGCGCTTGAGGAAGCGCATCATCGACGTCTCGCTGTGGTGGCTGCTGAAGACGGGGTGCACGAGGAAGGGAGTGCGCCGCTCGAGCGCGACGGGGATGCTGCGGGCCGCGCCGCCGACGAAGCCGAACGACGAGTCGAGGTCGCCGATGGCCGTCGCGACGGCGATCACCTCGAGGTCGGTGACGGTCTCGTCGATCGAGACGGCCACCGTGTCGGCGTCGACGAGCCGCACGTCGAACCCTGCGTCGCGCGCGCGGGCGACCGCCGCCTCCGCACCACCGGGGACGACGAGGGACACGGTGTCGAAGAAGTCGGCGTGACGCAGGGCGTGGCCGCGGTCGAGCAGGAGGCGCGCCAGAAGCGCGGCACGTCCGTGCACGCGCTCGGCGATCGCGGCGAGTCCGTCGGGGCCGTGGTAGACCGCGTACATCGCCGCCATCACGGCCAACAGCACCTGCGCGGTGCAGATGTTGGAGGTCGCCTTCTCGCGGCGGATGTGCTGCTCGCGGGCCTGCAGCGACAGGCGGTAGGCCGGGTGGCCCGCCGCGTCCTGGCTCACGCCGACCAGGCGGCCGGGGAGCTGGCGCTCGAGTCCCGTGCGCACCGCGAGGTAGCCGGCGTGCGGTCCGCCGAAGCCCATCGGCACGCCGAAGCGCTGCGAGGTGCCGACCGCGATGTCCGCGCCGAGCTCGCCCGGCGAGCGGACGAGGGTGAGCGCGAGGAGGTCGGCGGCGACGACACCGAGACCGCCACGGGCCTTGACGGCGGCGAGGACGTCCGACGGGTCCCAGAGCTGGCCGGACGCGCCCGGGTACTGCACGAGGGCGCCGAACGCCTCGGGCACCTCCTTGGCCGGGGTGCGCGAGAGCGGGAGCTCGACGATGCGGATACCGACCGCCTCCGCCCGGCCGCGCAGCAGCGCGAGCGTCTGGGGCAGGGCATCGGAGTCGGCGACGAAGACATCGGTGCGCGCCTTCGAGGCGCGGCGCGCCAGCAGCATCGCCTCGACGACCGCGGTGCCCTCGTCGAGCATCGAGGCGCCGGCCGTGTCGAGGCCGGTGAGCTCGGACACCATCGTCTGGAAGGTGATCAGGGCCTCCAGGCGACCCTGAGAGATCTCGGGCTGGTAGGGCGTGTAAGCCGTGTACCAGCTGGGGTTCTCGAGCACGTTCCGCTTGATCACCGCGGGGGTGTGCGTGCCGTGGTAGCCGAGGCCGATCAGCGGGCGGCGCACCATGTTGCGGGCGGCGAGCGCGCGCAGCTCGGCGAGCGCCTCCGTCTCGGTGGCCGGCGCGGGCAGCACAGGAGCGAGCTCGCGCACGCGGATGGACTCGGGCACGGCCGCGGTGACGAGCTCCTCGACGCAGTCGTAGCCGAGGGCCGCGAGCATCGTGCGCTGGGCGTCGGCGTCGGTCCCGATGTGGCGGGACTCGAACGCGCCGGGGGCCCTGGTGGCCGCCATCTACTCGCCCACCAGCTCGGTGTAGGCGGCGGCGTCGAGCAGCCCTTCGGGGAGCGCGTCGACGCGCACCCGGATCAGCCACCCTTCGCCGAACGGGTCGGAGTTGACCAGCTCGGGGCTGTCGACGACGGCCGCATTGGTTTCGAGGACCTCGCCGTCGACCGGCGCGAAGAGCTCGCCGACCGACTTGGTCGACTCGATCTCGCCGACGACGCTGCCGCCCTCGACGCGGGAGCCCGCCTCCGGCAGCTCGACGAAGACGACGTCGCCCAGCTTGTCGGCGGCGTAGGACGTGATGCCGACGGTCGCGACATCGCCGTCGACGCGGATCCACTCATGGTCGGAGGTGTACTGCAGCGGGGAGGGCACGGCCATGTCAGTTCTTCTTTCTCGAGTAGAAGGGGAGCTCGGTGACGGTCATCGGGAGGCGTGTGCCGCGGATGTCGACGGCGAGCACCGTCCCCGGCTGCGCGGCGGAGGGCGCGACGTAGGCCATCGCGATCGGCAGTCCGAGGGTCGGCGAGAGGACGCCGCTGGTGACGACTCCGACCTCGTCGTCGCCGGAGAGGACGGTGTAGTCGGCACGGGCGGCGCGTCGACCATCGCCGACCAGGCCCACCAGGACGGGCGCGTCGCCTGCGGGCCCCTCCTCGGTCGCGGCGCGACCGACGAAGTCGATCGGCTTGCCCAGCGCGACGATGCGCCCCAGGCCCGCCTGGGCCGGAAAGATCTCGCGCGAGAGCTCGTGGCCGTAGAGCGGCATGCCCGCCTCGAGCCGGAGAGTGTCGCGAGCGGCAAGACCGGCGGGGACGAGGCCCGCTCCCCCGCCGGTCTCGGCGAGGGCCTGCCAGAGGGTGGGAGCGGTCTCGGGGGCCAGGTAGATCTCGAAGCCGTCCTCCCCCGTGTAGCCCGTGCGCGCGATCAGGACCGGGTGCGCCTCGAAGGTCGCGGGGACCGCGCGGTAGTAGCGCAGCTCGGCGAGGAGGCGGGCGGCGGCGGCGGTGTCGAGCACCGCCTCCTCGCCGTGCTCGACCGCGAGACCCGGCAGGTTCTGCAGGATCTCGAGCGAGCGGGGGCCCTGGATCGCGATGAGCGCGATGTCGTCGCTCTCGTCGAACAGCTCGCACTCGAACATCGCGGTGCGGTCGCGCAGGGTCTCGACGACGATGCGTCGGTTGGCGGCGTTCGCGACCACCATGAAGCGGTCCTCGCCTGTGCGATAGACGACCAGATCGTCGATCACGCCGCCGGTGCGCTCGAGCAGCAGGGTGTACTTCGCGCGGCCGACGGCCACCGCCGAGAGGTCGCTCGCGAGGGCGTAGTCGAGGGCGTCGACCGCCTCGGGCCCCACGAGGAGGATCTCGGCCATGTGCGAGAGGTCGAACAGGCCGGCGGCGGTGCGCACGGCGTGGTGCTCGGCGAGATCGCCGGAGTAGCGCACCGGCATCTGCCAGCCGGCGAAGTCGGTGAAGGACGCGCCCGCAGCGACATGCACCTCGTGCAGGGGCGAGTAGCGGACCTCGGTCGAGGGGGTCTCGGACATGAGTTCTCCAATTCATCGCAGTGCTGGACTCGCGCCGCCGATGCGGCAGAGCACAGCAGTGCCGTGGGAACTCCCCCTCTGTCGTGGAGCCTGAGAGATTCGCGCCGTCGCGGAGTGCGGCGCTTTCACCATCGGCGGATCCGAGCGGATCGCTTTCCAGAGTGGCCAGTTCGACGCGGTACAAGACCTGAGAGATTGGCGGGGAGGCTTGCTCCTTCGGTGCCGACCGGAGCCGGCTCTCCCGCGTCGCGTATGCGGCCCGGTATTCGATTGTCCGGTCAGCCTAGCGGGCGGCACGGACCGGCGTCGGGTCCCTCTCGCCACATCCTCGGGCTGGCGTTCGGGTCGCGACGACACTAAGGTTGCTCCCACACTTAAAGTCAGTGCGACTCACAGGCGGGAGCCGGCGTGGAGGCGATTCAGCTCGCGGTCTCGACCGTCATCTTCGCCCTGCGCCCCCACCCCGAGACCGGAGCCAGCACCGTCTGGATCCCCGTCGTCCGCCGTATCCGCGAACCCTTCGAGGGGCTCTGGGCACTGCCCGGCGGGCCGCTGCACCCGGAGGAGGACCTGGCGGAGTCCGCGCGCCGCACCCTCCGCGAGACCACCGCGCTCGCCCCGCGCTACCTCGAGCAGCTCTACGCCGTCGGCGGCACCGACCGCTCCCCCGGCGAGCGCCGCGTGGTCTCGATCGTCTACTGGGCGCTCGTGCGCACCTCCGAGGCCGACGAGGCGACCGTCGGCGAGAACGTCACGTGGCTGTGCACCGATCTCCCCCTCGATCTGGCCTTCGACCACGGAGTGATCGTGGAGTACGCCCTGTGGCGGCTGCGCAACAAGATGGAGTACTCGCGCATCGCCCAGGCGTTCCTCGGCGACACCTTCACCCTCGCCCAGCTGCGGGAGGTGCACGAGGCCGTCCTGCAGAGACCGCTCGACCCGGCGAACTTCCGCCGGACGATCGAGGCCTCACGGGCCGTGGTGCCGACGGGACAGCGCCTGACCGGCACCCGCCACCGGCCGCCCCGCCTGTACCGCTACGACGCGTCGGCGGCCCTCGTCGACAACGGCCCGCTCCCCATCTGAGCCCGCCGACCCTCCATCCGCTTCCGCCCGCCTCCGCCACCGCCCGACACTCCGCCGCCTCCCGAGGAGACACCGTGACATCCGTCGACAGCACCATCCGGCTCATCGAGAGCGGGTCTGCCCCCGGCGCGACCTGCGCGCCCGAGCTGGCCGAGGCGCCCTGGTCGTTCGACCTGGGCCTGCCCGCGTACGGCCCCGGTGCCTCCCAGGCGGACCCGATCCCCCTCGACGCGCCTGTGCAGGGCAGGCTGCCCGAGGAGTACACGGCGGCGAGCGCCGAGGAGCTGCACCACCGCATCCTGAACGCGAAGCAGACGCTGGGCGGGCGCGTCCTCGTGCTGGGCCACTTCTACCAGCGCGACGAGGTGGTGCAGTACGCCGACTACGTGGGGGACTCGTTCCAGCTCGCGAAAGCGGCGACCGGCAACCCCGACGCCGAGGCGATCGTGTTCTGCGGCGTGCACTTCATGGCCGAGACGGCCGACATCCTCTCGGGGCCGGAGCAGGCGGTGATCCTGCCGAACCTCGCTGCGGGCTGCTCGATGGCCGACATGGCCGACATCGACTCGGTCGAGGACGCGTGGGCCGAGCTCACCGAGCTCTACGGCACCGACCCGGACGCCGACGGGCGCGTCCCATTGATCCCGGTGACGTACATGAACTCCTCCGCCGCGCTGAAGGCGTTCTGCGGGCGCAACGGCGGCGTGGTCTGCACCTCCTCGAACGCGGCGACGGTGCTCAAGGACGCGTTCGCGCGTGGACAGCGCGTGCTCTTCTTCCCCGACCAGCACCTCGGCCGCAACACCGCGAAGGCGATGGGGGTGCCGCTGGAGCGCATGCCGATGTGGAATCCGCGGAAGCCGCAGGGCGGGTCCGACACCGCGACGCTCCTCGACGCGCAGGTGATCCTCTGGCACGGCTTCTGCTCGGTGCACAAGCGCTTCACCGTCGCGCAGATCGCGAAGGCGCGCGCCGAGCACCCGGGCGTGCGCGTGATCGTGCATCCGGAGTGTCCGATGGCCGTGGTCGACGCGGCCGACGAGTACGGCTCGACCGACTACATCGTGAAGGCGATCCAGGCGGCGCCGGCGGGCTCGACCTTCGCGATCGGCACCGAGATCAACCTGGTGCAGCGCCTGGCCTCCCAGTACCCGCAGCACACGATCTTCTGCCTCGACGATGTGGTCTGCCCGTGCTCGACGATGTACCGCATCCACCCCGGCTACCTCGCCTGGGTGCTCGAGGGCCTGGTCTCGGGCACCGTCCTCAACCGCATCTCGGTGGAGGAGTCGGTGCAGGTCCAGGCGCGCGTCGCACTCGAGCGGATGCTGGCCGCGGTGCCGCCCGCGGGTCCGGCGGCCTGACGTGCGGGTCGTCGTGGTCGGCAGCGGGATCGCCGGCCTGGTCACCGCGCTGGTCGCCTCCCGTCGGCACGAGGTGCTGGTGGTCACCAAGGGCGCGCTCGCCGAGTCGTCCACCCGGGCCGCACAGGGCGGGATCGCCGCGGTCACCGCTTCGGCCGACTCCGTGGCGCTGCACGTCGAGGACACGCTGACCGCCGGAGCAGGGCTGGCCGTGCGCGACGCGGTCGAGGTGCTCTGCGCCGGCGGTCCCGCGGCGATCACCGCTCTGCAGGAGTGGGGGGTGTGCTTCGATCGCTCCGGCAGCGAGCTCGCGCGCGGGCTCGAGGGTGCCCACTCCCGTCCGCGGATCCTGCACGCCGGCGGCGATGCGACCGGCGCCGCTCTCGAGGCGGCGCTCGTGCACGCGGTGCGCGGCGCCTCCGTCGAGCTGCAGGAGGACACGGCGCTGATCGACCTGCTGCGGGAGGGAGCGGCGGTGACGGGTGTCGAGGTGCTGGGGGGCGGCGCGATCGAGCGGCTGCACGCCGACGCCGTGGTGCTCGCGACCGGCGGGGCGGGCCAGCTCTACCGGCACACCACCAACCCCTCGGTGGCGACCGGGGACGGGCTCGCCGCGGCGCTGCGCGCGGGAGCGGCCGCGGCCGACCTGGAGTTCTACCAGTTCCACCCCACCACGCTGGCCCTGCCCGGCGGGTTCCTGGTCTCGGAGGCGGTGCGCGGCGAGGGCGCGGTCCTCCGCGACGCCGCGGGCACGCGCTTCCTGCTCGACGTCCACCCCGATGCCGAGCTCGCCCCTCGCGACGTGGTGGCCCGCGCCATCGCCGAGCGGATGCGCGGGCAGGGCGGGCTCCCCGTGCACCTCGACGCCCGCGCGATCGACCCGGCGGTCCTGGCGCGGCGGTTCCCCACGATCTCGGCGGTCTGCCGGGCGAACGGGCTCTCGCTGAGCGGCGATCTGCTACCCGTCACTCCCGCCGCCCACTACTGGATGGGCGGGATCGCGACGGATCTCGACGGCAGGACGAGCCTCCCCGGGCTCTTCGCGGTCGGCGAGGTCGCCCGGACCGGCGTGCACGGTGCGAACCGGCTCGCCTCGAACAGCCTGCTCGAGGGCGTGGTCTTCGCCCGCCGTGTCGCGGCCGCCCTCGACTCCCTCCCGCCCCGCCCCGAGTCGGAGGCGGGACCCGCCGACCGGCTCGTGCCGATGAGGCTCGAGCGCGAAACGCTGCAGGAGGCGATGTGGTCCGGAGCCGGGCTCTCGCGCGATGCGGCCGGGCTGACGGACGCGCGCACGGCGCTCGCCGGCTCCGCCGTGCCGGCACCGCTCGATGTGCGGACTCTGGAGGACGCGAACCTGCTGACCTGCGCGCTCGCGCTGATCGACGCGGCGCTCGCGCGCACCGGATCTGTCGGCGCGCACCACCGCACCGATTCGCCCGACCACGTTGCGGCGCCCGCCGCCGAGCGCGGCAGAACCGATCCCCACTCCGCCCGGAGACCCGACACCAGGAGAGAGGCGGCCCTCCCGTGCTGACCAGCCAGAGCATCGACCGCGTCGTCGCCCTCGCCCTCGAGGAGGACGCACCCTGGGGCGACCTCACCACAGACACTCTGATCCCCGCCGACGCGACGGCGAGCGCCGCCCTCGTCGCCCGGGAGCCGGGCGTCTTCAGCGCGGGCGCGGTGCTCGAGGGCACCATGCGGCACGCCGACCCGCGCATCCGCTGCACGGTGCTGCTCAAGGACGGCGCGGCCTTCGAGGCCGGGGCGACGCTGGCGAGGATCGAGGGCCCGGCCGGAGGTGTGCTGCGCGGTGAGCGCGTGGCGCTCAACCTGGTGCAGCGGATGAGCGGCATCGCGACGCTCACCGCGCGCTACGTCGCCGCCGTCGAGGGCACCCGCGCCCGCATCGTCGACACCCGCAAGACCACTCCGGGCCTGCGCGCACTCGAGCGGTACGCCGTGCGCTGCGGAGGCGGCCGCAACCACCGCTTCTCGCTCTCGGACGCGATCCTCGCCAAGGACAACCATCTCGCGGTACTCGCTGAGCGCGGGATCGACCTGGCGTCCGCGCTGCGGGCGGCGCGCGCCTCCGTGCCGCACACCGCGCACATCGAGGTCGAGGTCGACCGCCTGGACCAGATCGAGCCGGCCCTCGCCGGGGGCGCGGACACGATCATGCTCGACAACTTCACGCCGGAGCTGCTGCGCCAGGGCGTCGCGCTCATCGGCGGGCGGGCGGTCGTGGAGGCGAGCGGCGGAGTCGACCTCTCGACGGTGCGTGCGATCGCCGAGGCCGGAGTGGATGTGATCTCGGTCGGCGCGCTGACGCACAGTGTCCGCTCGCTCGATCTCGGCCTCGACATCGCGGTCGCGTGATCTACCTCGACCACGCGGCGACCTCGCCGGTGCGCCGCGAGGTGCTGGAGGCGATGTGGCCCTTCCTAACCAGCGAGTACGGCAATCCCTCGAGCTCGCACGCGCTCGGCGGCACTGCGGCGCGGGCACTCGAGGAGGCGCGCAGCCGCGTCGCCCGGTTCCTCGGAGGGCGCGGCTCCGAGACGCTCTTCACGTCGGGCGGCACGGAGTCGATCAACGCCGCGGTGAAGGGGATCGCCCTGGGCGCCGCGCGCGGCCGACACCTGGTGCTCTCGGCGCTGGAGCACGAGGCGACGGTGGAGTCGGCCGAGCACCTGCGACGGCTGCACGGCTTCGAGATCTCGGTGGTGCCGGTCGACGGCGAGGGGCGGCTCGACCTCGACGCCCTCTCGGCGCTCGTGCGACCCGACACGACGCTGGTCTCGGTGCTCGCCGCGAGCAACGAGATCGGCACGGTGCAGGACGTCCCCGCGATCGCCTCCGTCTGCCGCTCGCAGGGCGTGCCGCTGCACGTGGACGCGGTGCAGGCCGCGGGCTGGCTGGATGTGGCGAGCTGGGGGGCCGACGCGGTCTCGATCTCGGGGCACAAGCTCGGTGCCCCCAAGGGGGTCGGGGCGCTTCTGCTGCGCAACCGACTGGCGTTCGAGCCGCTCGTGCACGGCGGGGGCCAGGAGCGGGGACGGCGCTCCGGCACCGAGAACGTCGCGTTCGCCGTGGCGCTCGGAGCGGCGGTCCGGCACCTCGATCCGGACCGGGCCGGCCGTGTCGGTGCCGTGCGGGACGCCTTCGCCGCGCGGGTCGCCGCTCTCGTGCCGCGGGCCGTGCCGCTCGGAGCAGCGGAGCACCGCCTCCCCTCGATCGCCGCCTTCGCGGTGCCCGGCCGCAGCGGCGAGTCGACCCTGCTGGCCCTGGAGGAGCGCGGTGTGGTCGTCTCGAGCGGCTCGGCGTGCGCCGCCGGGCGCGACGACCCCTCGCCGACGCTGCTGGCCCTCGGCCTCGCCCCGGAGGTGGCGCAGACAGCGGTGCGCTTCAGCTTCGGCGAGGGTGCGACGCCGGCGGAGGCGGAGCACGCGGCGAGCACGTTCGCGACCGTCCTCGACGGGCCGTGAGCCGCCGCGCCTGCGATCCGTCTCGATCGGATTCACGACGATCGGGAATGTCGGGGGTGCCTGGCACTGTTCTCCCGTCCGTACCCGTATCGGCCCCGCGACCCGGGTCGACGCCGCACCCAGCGCTGATCCGCACCCAGCGCTGATCCGCACCCAGCGCTGATCCGCGACCCCGCTGATCCGCACCAGGACGCTGTTCCGCCCTCACGACGCTGTTCCGCCCTCACGACGCTGTTCCCCCTCATGACCGGAGACCCACCTGTGACCGAGCCCGGCACCCTTTCCCCGACGCGCCCCGCCGCGCCCGCCGCCGCAGCGACCCTCGAGCCGCGCAGCCGCCTGGTGATCAGCCTCCTGCTGGTCTCGGCGTTCGTCGTGATCCTCAACGAAACGATCATGAGCGTCGCGCTGCCCGACCTCATGCGCGACTTCGGGGTCGAGGCCCACGTGGGCCAGTGGCTCTCGACCGCGTTCATGCTGACCATGGCGGTCGTCATCCCGATCACGGGCTACCTGATCCAGCGGCTGCACACCCGCACCCTCTTCGCCGCCGCGATGACGCTGTTCAGCATCGGCACGCTCTCGGCGGCGCTCGCGCCCACCTTCGCCGTGCTCCTGGCCGCACGCGTGGTGCAGGCCGGTGGAACGGCGATCATGATGCCGCTGCTGATGACGACCGTGATGACGCTGGTCCCGCCGGCGATCCGCGGCCGGATGATGGGCAACATCTCGATCGTCATCTCGGTCGCCCCCGCCGTCGGGCCGACCATCTCGGGTGTCATCCTCAACTTCCTCAGCTGGCGCTGGATGTTCTGGATCGTGCTGCCGATCGCCGTCGGCGCCCTACTGCTCGGACTGCGCAAGGTCGAGAACGTGACCGAGCCCCGGTCCATCCCCATCGACGCGCTCTCGGTCGTGCTCTCGGTCTTCGGCTTCGGCGGCCTGGTCTACGGGCTGAGCAGCCTCGGCGAGGGCGGCGAAGCGGTGGTGGCCCCGTGGGTCCCCTTCGTCGTCGCCGGCCTGGGCCTCGCGGGCTTCATCGGCCGCCAGCTGCTGCTGCAGCGCACCGATCGCGCGCTGCTCGACCTGCGCACCTTCACCTCGGCCAACTTCACGATCGTCATCGTCATGATGGCGGTCAGCATGTCGGCGCTGTTCGGCACGCTCATCCTGCTGCCGCTCTACACCCAGAACGTGCTCGGGCTCACGCCGCTCGAGACCGGGTTGCTGCTGCTGCCCGGCGGACTGCTGATGGGCCTCCTCGCGCCGTTCGTCGGGCGCGGCTACGACCGCTTCGGCCCGAGGGTGCTGCTCGTCCCCGGCTCGGTGGTCGTCGCCGGTGCGCTCTGGGGCTACACCCTGCTCGACGAGAGCTCGTCGCCGTGGTTCGTGCTCTCGCTGCACGTCATCCTCAGCCTCGGTCTGGCGTTCGTCTTCACTCCGCTGTTCACGGCCGGTCTGGGCTCGGTCAGGCCGGCGCTCTACTCGCACGGCAGCGCGATCATCGGCACGGTGCAGCAGCTCGGAGGCGCGGCGGGCACGGCCCTGTTCGTCACGGTCCTGTCGATCCAGTCGGCGGCGCTCGCCCGCGACGGTGCCGACCAGGTCGTCGCCGCGGCCGGTGGCATCCACTCCGCGTTTCTCTGGGGCGCGTCGATCGCCACGATCGCGATCGTCGCCGCCTTCCTGGTGCGCAAGCCCGCCGACTCCGACGCCGTGGCACCGATGGCGCACTGACCGCACCCGCTGTTCACCTCCACGTCACCACGGATCCCTACCGTGTCGCCCCGGCCGCCGCTCCCCCGATCTCGCGGCCGGGACGGAGACGACACGTGACCGAGACGGCCGGGCCGCAGGACGTGCTCGACGCGGCGGCGTCCAGCCCTCCTGCCCGCACCCTCGTCGACGTCCTCCGCGAGACCGCGGAGCGGCATCCGGAGGCCTCCGCGCTCGAGGATCCTGCGGGCGCGCTGAGCTATCGGGAGCTGCTGGCCCGCATCGTTCAGCTCTCGGCCGAGCTGACCGCGGCGGGCGTCCGTCGCGGTGACCGGGTCGGTGTGCGGATGCCGAGCGGTTCGCGGGAGCTGTACCTCGCGATCCTCGCCGTCCTCGCCGCAGGAGCGGCCTACGTCCCGGTCGACGCCGACGACCCCGAGGAGCGGGCGCGGCTCGTGTTCGGCGAGGCCTGCGTCCGCGGCGTGATCACCGGCTCCGGTCGCTTCGAGCGCAGCGATGCCCCGGCGCCCGCCTCGCGCCTGTCCACGGGAGCCGCTCCGCACCCGAGCACCGCTTCGATCCCGCTCGCCCAGCCGCCCTCGCTCGAGGACGACGCCTGGATCATCTTCACGTCCGGGTCGACCGGCACTCCGAAGGGCGTGGCCGTCAGCCACCGCTCGGCCGCCGCTCTCGTCGACGCGGAGGCGCGGCTGTTCCTCCAGCACGAGCCGCTCGGGCCGGGCGACCGAGTGCTGGCGGGCCTCTCCGTGGCGTTCGACGCCTCCTGCGAGGAGATGTGGCTCGCCTGGCGGCACGGCGCCTGCCTCGTGCCCGCGCCGCGCTCGCTCGTACGCAGCGGGATGGACCTCGGTCCATGGCTGACCACGCACGGCATCACCGTGGTCTCGACGGTGCCCACCCTCGCCGCGCTCTGGCCGGCGGAGTCGCTCGAGAGTGTCCGACTGCTGATCTTCGGCGGCGAGGCGTGTCCACCCGAGCTCGGCGAGCGACTGGCCGTCGAGGGGCGCGAGGTGTGGAACACCTACGGTCCGACCGAGGCGACCGTCGTCGCGTGTGCGGCTCCCCTCGGCGGCCCTGCGCCGGTGCGCATCGGCCTGCCGCTGGACGGCTGGCGGCTGGCCGTCGTCGACCGGGAGGGCCACCGCGTCGGCGAGGGCGAGGTCGGCGAGCTGGTCATCGGCGGCGTGGGCCTCGCCCGCTACCTCGATCCGGCGAAGGACGCCGAGAAGTACGCGGCCGCGCCGCTGCTGGGCTGGGAGCGCGCCTACCGCTCGGGCGATCTGGTGCGCTTCGAGAGCGCAGGCCTGGTGTTCCAGGGGCGCGCGGACGACCAGGTGAAGCTGGGCGGCCGGCGGATCGAGCTCGGCGAAGTGGAGGCGGCGCTGCAGGCGCTCCCCGGCGTCTCGGGAGCGGCGGCCGCCGTCCGCAGCACGAGCGCGGGCAACCAGGTCCTGGTCGGCTACCTCGCGTTGGCCGGCGGGCGCGAGCTCGACCGCGACGCCGCGCTCGCCCGCCTCCGCGAGGAGCTGCCCGCCGCTCTCGTGCCGCTGCTGGCCGTCGTCGACGAGCTCCCGACGCGCGTCTCGGGCAAGGTGGACCGTGCCGCTCTGCCGTGGCCGCTCGCCGAGAGCACCGCGGAGGAGGTCGACCTCGATCCCGGGACGGCGTGGCTGGCCGGGCTCTGGCGCGAGGTGCTCGGGGTGCCCGTGGACGAGCGGGCGAACTTCTTCGACCTCGGCGGCGGCTCCCTCGCGGCGGCCCAGCTCGTCGCGCGGATCCGCGAGCGCCACCCGGAGTTCACGGTCGCCGACGTCTACGCGCACCCGCGCCTGGCGGCGATGGCCGCCGAGACAGCGGGCAGGGCGACGGGCGACGCCGAGGACTCGGGGCATCGGATCCTCCCTGTGCCGCGGCGGATGCGGGTGCTGCAGACCCTCCTGGGCGCCCCGCTCCTGGCACTCGGCGGCGCCCGCTGGGTGACCGCGATCCTCACCGTCACGGCACTGCTCGACCTCACGCCCGGCTTCGGCTGGCTGCCGACCGTTCCCCTGGTCGCCCTGATCCCGGCCTTCGCGCTCTTCCTGACACCGTTCGGGCGGATGGGGCTGACCGTGCTCGCCGCCCGCTCGCTGCTGCGCGGCGTCCGGGCCGGCGACCACCCCCGCGGAGGGAGCGTGCACCTACGCCTCTGGCTGGCCGAGCAGATCGCCCTCCAACTCCGGGCGGTGAGCCTCGCGGGGGCGCCGTGGGTCGCCGCGTACGCCCGCGCGCTCGGCGCGAGGATCGCGGACGACGTGGATCTGCACTCGCTCCCGCCGCTGACCGGAATGCTCACGCTCGGGCGCGGAGCGGCGATCGAGCCCGAAGTCGACCTCTCGGGCTACTGGATCGACGGCGACGTGCTCCGTGTCGGGGCCGTCAGAGTCGGCGCAGGCAGCACCGTCGGGGCGCGCAGCACGCTGCTGCCCGGCACGCGGATTGGCAAGCACGCCCAGATCGAGCCGGGCTCCGCCGTCTTCGGGAGGGTCCCCGCCGGGCAGCGCTGGGGAGGCTCCCCCGCCCAGCGGCTCGGCCGAGCGAACGCGGGCTTCCCTGCGGAGCGACCGCCGCGGCGACCGGGCTGGGTCTGGGTCTACGCGGTCTCGGCCGTCGGCCTCGCCGGCGTGCCCGTCCTCGCCGCCGCCGCCGGACTCGCGGTCATCGCCGGGGCCGCACGCGGCTCCGCCGACCTCGGCGCCGCGATCGGCCCGGCCCTCGCCGCGCTGGTGCCCGCCGTGGCCGTCGCGGGCTTCGTGCTCGCACTGCTCATGATCGTGCTGGTGCGCCTCCTCGGCCGCGGCGTCGAACCGGGCGTCCACCCGGTGCGCGGGCGGATCGGCTGGAAGGTCTGGTCGACGGAGCGCCTACTCGATGCGGCCAGGACCCTGCTCTTCCCGCTCTACTCCGGTCTCTTCACCCCGGTCTGGCTGCGCCTGCTCGGCGCGAGGGTCGGCCGGGACGTCGAGGCGTCGACCGTGCTGCTGCTGCCCGCGATGACGACGATCCGCGACGGCGCCTTCCTCGCCGACGACACTCTCGTCGCCTCCTACGCGCTCGGCGGCGGCTGGATGCGGCTCGCGCGCGCCGAGATCGGCGAGCGCGCGTTCCTCGGCAACTCGGGGATGGCGGCTCCCGGGCACACGGTTCCCGCCGGCGGCCTCGTGGCGGTGCTCTCCTCGGCTCCGAAGAAGTCGAAGGCCGGATCGTCGTGGCTGGGCTCGCCGCCCGTGCGGCTGCGGCGCACGGTGGTCGAAGCGGAGTCGACGCGCACCTTCCGTCCCGCTCGTCGACTCCGCGTCGCCCGCCTCGCGTGGGAGCTCGCCCGCTTTGTCCCCGTGGTCGTCTCGACGGCGATCGGGCTGGGCGTCGTCGTCGGTCTGCTCACGCTGATCCAGGCCGTAGGCGCGGTCGCGGCCGCGCTGCTCGGCGGTGTCGTGCTGCTCGCCGCCGGTGCCGTCGCCGCGGCCGTGTCGACCGCCGCCAAGTGGCTGCTCCTCCAGCGGGTGCGCCCGAGCGAGCAGCCGCTGTGGTCCTCCTTCGTCTGGAGGAGCGAACTGGCCGACACCTTCACCGAGATGGTCGCGGCTCCGTGGTTCGCGCACGCCGCCGCCGGAACCCCGGCGCTGGTGTGGTGGTTGCGCAGCCTGGGCGCCCGGATCGGGAGAGGTGTCTGGTGCGAGAGCTACTGGCTCCCCGAGGCTGACCTGATCGCGCTCGGCGACGGCGCGACGGTGAACCGGGGCTGCGTCGTGCAGACCCACCTGTTCCATGATCGAATCATGAGCATGGATCTCGTGAGCCTCGACCCCGGTGCGACCCTCGGGCCGCACAGCGTGATCCTGCCGGCCGCGCGGATCGCCGCGCACGGCACGGTCGGTCCCGCCTCCCTCGTCATGCGCGGTGAGCTCGTGCCGGCCGGCAGCCGCTGGAGCGGCAATCCGATCGGTCCCTGGCGCGAGGTCCGCGTCGCCGACTACCACGCGCCCGTCGCGTGAGCCCCGCGCAGACCGGGCTCGAGACGGCCGGCGATCCGTACGTCCCGGGGATCGGCAACACGGGGTACCGCGTCGAGTCGTACGACCTCGACCTCGACTACCGTGTCGCATCCAATCGGCTGATCGGCCGGGCCGTCCTGCGGATCGTCGCGCTGCACCCCCTGCGCCGCTTCTCGCTCGACCTCTCGCGCCTGCGCGTGGGACGGGTGCGGGTCGACGGCCAGCGCGCCCGGCACGAGCAGACCACCCACAAGCTGCGGGTGACACCGACCGCGCCGCTCGCGGCCGGCGCCACGGTGAGCGTGGAGATCGAGTACAGCGGGCATCCCGCTCCCCGCGCGAGCCACTGGGGCGAGCTGGGCTGGGAGGAGCTGGAGGACGGCGCGCTGGTCGCCTCGCAGCCCTCGGGATCCTCGACCTGGTTCCCGTGCAACGACGACGTCGCCGAGAAGGCCCCCTACCGCCTTCGGGTGAGCGCGGAGGAGGGCTACACCGTCCTCGCGAACGGCGTGCTGCTCGACTCGAGCGCTCGCTCCGGCCGGCGCACCTGGCTCTACGAGCAGCGCGAGCCGACCGCCGCCTACCTCGCCTCGGTGCAGATCGGCCGCTACGCGATCCAGGAGCGTCTGCTCGCGGGAGTCGCCGTGGCGCTCGCCCGCCCGTCGGCGCTCGCCCAGCGGGTCGACCGCGACTTCGCGCCGCTCGGCGCGATGCTGACGCTGTTCGTGCGTCTCTTCGGCCCCTACCCCTTCGCCCGCTACTGCGTCGTCGTCACCGCCGACGAGCTCGAGATCCCGCTCGAAGCGCAGGGCATGGCCGTCTTCGGCGCCAACCACGCCGACGGCCGCGGAGGATCCGAGCGCCTGATCGCGCACGAACTCGCCCACCAGTGGTTCGGCAACAGCGTCGGCATCGCGCGCTGGCGGCACATCTGGCTCAACGAGGGCTTCGCCTGCTACGCCGAGTGGCTGTGGTCGGAGGAGGCGGGCCGCGCCTCCGCGGACGCCTGCGCCCGCCGTCACCACGCCGTGCTGCGTGCGGCCCCGCAGGATCTGGTGCTCGGCGACCCCGGCCCGGTCGCTCTCTTCGACGACCGCGTGTACAAGCGCGGCGCCCTGACCCTGCACGCCCTGCGCCTCACGGTCGGCGACGAGGCGTTCTTCGCGCTGGTGCGCGCGTGGACGTCGCGGCACGCCTCCGCCGCCGTGACCGACGAGGAGTTCCGCGAACTCTGCGCCGAGCTGCTCGGCGACGGTGTCGACGACCTCCTCGACGCCTGGCTCCTCGACGAGGAGCTGCCGCCGCTACCGCCCGCCCGCTGAGACCAGCGAGTCGGCCAGCGCCTCGCCGTGCTCGCGACGCCAGCCGATGATGGGCCCGCCACCGGAACCCGCCATCGGTCCGAGCGCGACGCTCACGCGCAGGGACGGGTCGAGGTGCGGCTCGGCCAGCCGGAACCGCACGCCGTCGATCCGCGCCTCGGCCGCGAGCCGGGACTCGTGCACGTGCACGTGCCGCGGATCCAGCTCCAGACCGCGGCCGTCGGCCTTCAGCGCGGCCTCGACCCGGGTCCAGTGCAGGACCGGATCGGCGGGACGCGCCCCGCCGGTGGCGAACGGCGCTCCGGCCACCCGCGTGATCCGCTCGCCGCGCTCGGCCGGCCCGTCGACCGGTTCGACGTCGACTCCGACGACTCCCGCGCTGCTTGCGGCGACCACGACAGCACCAGCGCAGTGCGCGATGCTGACCGACAGCAGCGCCAGCGCCGCCTCCCGGCCCTCCAGCCGGGGCCGCCCGTGGGCGCCGCCGCAGCGCGCGCACCGGGCGACGACCCGCACACCGCCGGGTCGGGCGCCGGTCAGCTCAGCGGCGAGCATCCGCAGCAGCACCCGCCCGAAGACGAAGCGCTCGGCCGCCGATGCCGCGACCGTGCTCCGGTAGCGCTCACGCTCCTCGAGCGTCAGCAGCGGCAGCAGCCGCTCGGCGTCCAGGCTCTGCTCATCGAGGGCCAGCCAGCGCAGGTGCACGCCCGGCAGGTCGGCGCCGATCGTCTGCTCCTGCACGGCGTCGCTCCTCCGCTCAGCTCGCGGCGGCGTGCTCGCCGCGCTCGTACACGTCCGCGGCCGAACCGACGATCCGCGGATCCGGACCCGAAGGTCCGACGACCTCCTCGTCGCGCCCCTCGTAGTCGTAGAGGCTGAGCACGTAGCGCATGGCCTCGAGTCGGGCCCGCTTCTTGTCGTTGCTCTTCACGATGGTCCACGGAGCGGCCGAAGTGTCCGTCGCCGCCATCATCGCCTCCTTCGCCGCGGTGTAGTCGTCCCACTTGTCCAGCGACGCCAGATCCATCGGTGAGAGCTTCCACTGCCGCACCGGGTCGATCATGCGGATGGTGAAGCGCGTGCGCTGCTCCTCCGCCGACACCGAGAACCACAGCTTGACCAGGTCGATGCCGTCGCCGACCAGCATCCGTTCGAACAGCGGGGTCTGCCGGATGAACTCGTCGTACTGAGCGGGCGTGCAGAAGCCCATCACCCGCTCCACTCCCGCCCGGTTGTACCAGGAGCGGTCGAAGAGGACGATCTCGCCGGCGGCCGGCAGGTGCGAGACGTAGCGCTGGAAGTACCACTGCCCCGACTCGCGCTCGGTGGGCTTCTCGAGCGCGACCACGCGGGCGCCGCGCGGATTGAGGTGCTCGGTGAAGCGCTTGATCGTGCCGCCCTTGCCTGCCGCGTCGCGACCCTCGAAGACGACGACCAAGCGGCGGCCGTGCTTCTTGATCCAGTTCTGCAGCTTCAGCAGCTCGATCTGCAGGAGGCGCTTGCCCGCCTCGTACTCCTCGCGCGACATCCGCTGGTCGTAGGGGTAGCCCTCGCGCCAGGTGTCGATCTGCGTGCCGTCGCGACGCAGCAGCACGGGATCGTCGTCGTCCTCGTCGAGCACGACGAGCTCCCGCGCGTCATCGGGCGTGAGCGTGCGGAGCAGCTCGGGCATGGGGCGGAGGGCGTCGTGGGCGGTGTCGGGCACAGAGGGACGCTAGTGCGCCCGTGCGACGCGTCGGTGAACGAGCGGTGACGCCGCAGCGTGCACATGCCTACACAACGAAGGCTGAGAGCGGCCGAGAGACCGTGTGGCGGCTCCTCGAGCGGCACAGCCTTCGTTGTGCAGACCTCAGCCGATGAAGGCGGCGGGAGGCAGGTCGGGCTCTGCGTCCACGATCGCCGTCAGCAGCCGGTCGACGACCGCCTGAGGCACGAGTCCCGCGCCGAAGCGCGGCGCTTCGCCGGCGAGCGGGTGCCGCGAGAGCTCGGTCTCGGTGTGGCCGGGCCGCGCGTCGAGCAGCAGGACGCCCGCGCGCCGATACTCCTTCGCCGAGGCCTTCACGAAGGCGTGCAGCGCGGCCTTCGACGCGGAGTACGCGGCGAGCCCCGCGGTCGGCGCCTCGGCCACGACTCCGCTGATCGTCAGCGCGAACGGCTGCCGGCCCGCGCTCGCCGAGGCCGCGAGCGCCGGCAGGGCTGCGGTCACCAGCCGGATCGGCGCGAGCGCGTTGACCTCGACCAGCTCCTCGAGCACGGCCGGATCCAGCTCGGCCGACGGTCCGAACGCGACCACGCCGGCGGCGACCACCACGCCGTCCAGCCGCCCGTGCCGCTCCAGCACCTCGGCGACGAGGCGGCGCGGAGCGTCCTCCCCGCGCAGATCGGCGACGAGAGGCGCCGGGCCGAGAACGGAGGCGTCGCGGCCCGCGCGCACAGCGGTCGCGCCCTGCGCCTCCAGCGAGTCCGCGAGGAGACGGCCGAGGCCGCCTGACGCTCCGAGGACGAGGACGACGGCACCGTCGAGTCGAGTCATGGGGCGAGCCTAGACAGATCCGGCCGCGAGGGCCGCCACCGTCGAGCCCCGACTCGCGGGTGCTGGTGCGGACGGTGAGCGGAGACGCGCGGGTCTCCCCGCCCCGATCCCGGCGCAGCCGTCAGCACCATCGGTCGGGATCGAGTCACCGACGCAGGTCCGACGCGGTCTCGTCAGCCTCGCGACGGAGGCGTTCGCTCCGACCGTCGGCGACCACGACGTCGCCCCTGGCGACACGGAGGTCGAAGGGACGGACCCGCGAGAGCAGTTCCGCCATGACTCCCTCCACTGCCTCGCGGCCGAGGTTCGAGATCACCCAGATATCCGAGTCGCCGTCGATCGAGACCCTCTTCGCCCTCGTCCTCGCGGGCAGATCAGGCTCCGATGAGACGAATCCCGGAAGAGCGACGGCCTCCCTCCCGAGTTCACTCGCGAGGATCCTCGCGACTTCCCGCAGCGCGCCGACCGCTGTGTACGGCCCCGCGTCGAACTCCGCCTGCCGTGTGCGGCTGAGCAGAAGATAGGTCCTGTACCGCGTCTTTCCCCGCAAACGGTCGTAGCGCCACTCGAGCTGACGCCCTCGATGCTGGACATTTCCCGCATTCTTGGTCTTCTCGATGTAGTCCTGCCCGAAGTGGGCGAGCATCTCGTCGTCGAGACGCCGGACTCGAGTGACCGGACCACCCGATTCCATCAGCGCTCGCACCTGCTCGCTGTCGACGTCCTCCAACGCCGATTCGAGCAGCTCGACCGTGTCGATCCCGCAGCAGCGCGCGAGTTCGATTCCGAATTCGATCCCTATTTGGCTGCCGTCGGTGTCGTCGGGGAACCGCGACTGCAGGAAGTCGGAGAGTGCATCCTTGTCCAGCGGAGTCGACAGGGTCTCCCCGTGCACGGCCTCCGGCTCGACTCGGACCTGGATGTGCGGCCTCTCACTGTCGATCGTCGGTCGCGCGAGAATCCGATCGATGGCCACGAACGTCTCATCGAGTGCGCGTCGCGCGTCGGACGCCGCGCCGAAGAGCTGGTCGATCGTCTCCTTGTCCTGCTTGCCGACCGCCTCGTACTGCGCGCCCTTGTAGCGTCTCGCGTGCTCGAATTCCGCCCACGCATGTCCTGCCACTGTGCGGATCTGGATCTCGAGGCCTCCGAACGTCGTGAAGTAGCGCTCGAGCTCTCCGCCGGAGACGACCCAGTCGGAGTCGTGGCCGTCGACTTCTCCGGAGACGACGATGTGCAGGCAGTCGTATCCGCGCAGGCGCGGCGGCTTCTCATCCCCGGGATTCCGATCCTCACCGGTCAGGACGGCGAATCGGGAGCGGATCAGCTCCCCCACGCGGTCTCTGTCCGTATTCGAGTACGTGATGATGCGGATCGCGACGATGTCCGTGATCTTCGCCATGGGATCCGTGTACTTCTTCAGCCGCTGCTTCCGCTGGAAGGACGCTATCGATTTCGCTCGCGCCGACACGGCGTGCGGCTGGATGCTCGACTCCGCGAGCAAGCGGCGGACATAGCTCTCGACCTCCTCCGCCGCGCGGGGAAGCCAGTCCCAGTTCGTGTAGTCCACATCGTCGATACTGCTCATCCCGCTCCCCTGTGCTGTCTGTTCCTCAATTCCCCCGCGTTTCACGGTACAGGCCCTTTCGCGGTAGAGGCCGTTTCACGGTAACCGAGCGCGATCTCCGGAGACTGCGCGCCGAGGGAGACGTCGACGCCGCAGGTGCGTCCGTCGAACGAGACGTCCGACGAGGTGTAGCCGATGCCGGTGATCACGTCGCGGACGACGGTCGGGATCTCCACGTAGCCGGAGGTCGTCACCTCCCCGGCGACGTGGACGAGACCGGTCGTCATCATCGTCTCCACGGCGACGCACGCGTGCGGATCGAGGGCGAGGACGGCGTCGAGGATCCGATCCGAGATCTGGTCGCAGATCGTGTCGGGGTGCCCCTCCGTCACCGATTCGGAGGTGAAGAGGCGGAGTGTCGTCGGGGTGTCGGACATGCTGTCTTGTGAAGGCGGGGCGGGGAAGCGAGGGGTGCGATCGGAGCGTCGGCTCCCGTCGCGGGGCGGGTCAGACGAGCTCGTCGAGCCGGGTCAGGCGCGGGGAGAGGCCTGCGGCGCGAGCGAGCTGCTCGGCGTGGGACCGCGCGGCCTCGAGCGCGGAGGCCGCGGTGGACGCCTCCGCTCTGACCTGGAGTACACGGTCGCCCGAGGAGCGCAGTGCGGGAGCAGAGTCGCGGCGCAGCCACACGACTGCGGTCGTGGTGGGCTCGGCGGAATCGTCGGGCATTCGGAAGGAGGAGGCCTCCTCCGCCGCGCCGAACCAGATCGCCTGCGCCGACCGCTGCACCGGCACGAGCCTGTCGAGCACTCGGTCGCCGAAGATCTGCTCGACCTGGAGCGCGTCCATATCGACGCCACGACCGTCCGCGACCATCAGGTAGATGTCGTCGCCGCCGACCCGAGCATGCGTCTCCAGCGGCACGGGGCCGCGCTCGGTCAGGACGAACTCGGTGTGCGAGGGGCCGTAGCGCAGCCCGAGTGTGCGGAGGAGCCGGCGGGTGCGCTCGGCGAACTCCGTCCGCACGGCGTCGGGGAGATCCGCCGGCAGCACGTGCCCCATCTCGACGAGTGTGCGCGGATCGGAGTACTTCCGTGTGACGGCGAGGACGACGTGCGTCCCGTCCTCCGAGAACGCCTCCACGCTGTACTGCGGGCCGTCGAGGAACTCCTCGACGAGCACGGCGGCCGACACCGCCAGCGCGCGCTCTCCCGCCGCCGACAGCCCGTCCTCGGAACGGAGGACGCTGACCCCCTGCGACCCCGTCGAATCGGACGGCTTCACCACGAGCGGGAACCCGATCGCCGCGGCGGCCGTGCGCAGTGACGCCTCGTCGTGGGCCATCGCGGACCGGACTGCGAGGTCGGGGTCACCCGCGAGGCGCCGCCGCATCGCGCCTTTGTCGCCGATGGCGGTGATGGTCGCCACCGAGTGGAAGACGAGTCCGGTGCGCTCCGCGAAGCGGGCGGCGAGGAGCGCCAGGTGGTCGACCAGGGCGACGACGTGGGTCGGCGTCGGGCCCCGTCGCGCGACCGCCTCGCTGAGCGCGTCCGGGTCGTGGGCGGCATCCGCGACCTCGATCACCGCGTCGACGGTGTCGACTCCGGTCGTGCGCCCGACCCGGCTCGCCTCCACCACCAGGGTCACGGTGCTGTGCGCGAAGCGCCGGTGGGCGCGCTCGGCGAAGTCGAAGGGCTCGCCGAAGACGACGAAGTGGGTCACGAGTCCGATTCCGCTCTGCTCGCCGGGGCCGTCGGGCCGTCGTGCTCGAAGAGCTCGGCGGCCAGCGCGGCCGCAGGCGCGACGATCTCCGAGAGCGACCCGCGCAGGGCGGTGAGCCTCTCGGCCAGCTCGCCCGTCGTGTCCGTGCCGAGCGCCAGCACGCCGTCGGCCAGCCGCGCACGGATCTCGGCAGCACCGTCGGCGCGTTGGATGTCGGCGTACACGTGCGGGTTCGCCTCCAGGATGCGGGCGGCGCAGGCCAGCACCGTCCGCGCCGGTGGGGGCGCAAGACGCCAGACCAGGGCGGGGTCGATCGAGGAGGAGGCGAGCACCGACGCGACCGCGAGGAGCGCCGCGTGCGGCAGCACCTGGGTGACCGCCATCAGGGCGTCGTGATCGGCCGGGTCGAGGAGCTCGACGAGAGCGCCGCTGCTCTGCAGCGCGTCGCGGAGGGGCAGGGCGGCCGTTTCGTCGGCATCCGCCGTGGTCACCAGAAGGACCCGCCGCCCCGCCGTGCTGAGCGTCGGCCGGAACATCGGGTTGCAGCCGACGAGTCGGCGTCGACGACGACGGCCGGCGGCCGTGTCGAAGAGCGGAGACTGCACGGAGGCGGTGGAGACGAGCAGAGCGTCGGAGCGCAGCAGGGGCTCGATCGAGTCGGCCACCTCGAGGACGACGTCCTCCGGCAGAGCGAGCGCCACCAGATCGGCCTCGGCCACGAGCCGGCGCAGTCGCGGATCCGAGCCGCGAGCGTCGGCGTCGAGCTCAGCACCGGCGGTGTCGACCGCGACCACCGACCAGCCAGCGTGCTGCAGCACCTCCCGGAGCCACGTGCCCACGATCCCGGCGCCACCGATCACGACCGCCGCGCTCATTCTCCTACTCCGACGCTCGCCGGCTGCCGCTGGAGCACCGGGGAGCGGCACACACCGTGGGCGGGGACGCTCGCCTTGACGAGGGTCTCCTCGAACTCGTCCTCGGGGTCGGAGAGCGCGGTGATCGCGCCGCCGACGCCGAACGTCGCCCGGTCGCCGGTCACCACGACCGTGCGGATCACTACGCTCAGGGTGATCGCCCCCGAGTGGTCGAACCACCCGAGCGCGCCGGAGTACGGCCCGCGCGCGGCGCCCTCAAGCCTGTCGATGATCTCCATCGTCCGCCGCTTGGGAGCGCCGGTCATCGAGCCGGGCGGGAAGCAGGAGCGGACGACGTCGACGGAACTCACACCCTCCGCCCGCACGCCGACGACGGTCGACACCAGCTGGTGGACCGAGGGGAAGGACTGGATCTCGAACGGCGAGGGAACAGTCACGGATCCGGGCTCGCAGACGGCGTTCAGATCGTGCCGGACGAGATCGACGATCATCAGGTTCTCGGCCCGGTCCTTCCTGCTCGACGCGAGTTCCTCGCGCAGCCGCTGGTCGGCGACCGGGTCCGGGCCGCGAGGGCGGGTGCCCTTGATCGGCCGCGTCACCACCGTTGCGTCGGCGCCGATGCGCAGGAAGGTCTCGGGAGACGAGCTGAGGATCGCCAGGCCGGGGAGCTCGAGGAAGGCACCGTAGGGCACCGGGCTCACCGAGCGCATCCGCTCATAGGCCTCGAGGGGGTCGGCGGGAGCCGGCGCCGTCGCCGAGTTGGTCAGGCAGACCTCGTAGGACTCGCCGTCGCGGATGAGCCGCTTCGCCTCCTCGATCTTGCTCACGTACGCGCGGTGGCCGTCGCGGAGGTTCACTGCGGCTTCCGGCACCGGGCCGGGCGTGTACTGCGCGTCCGGCTCCTCCACCGCGGCGATCGGAGCGGGCGGGTGCGGGACGGCTCCGCCCGTGGCGACGTCGTGACGCCAGGCGCGGCGGCTCCGGTGGTCGAAGACGAGGAAGGACGGCGCCCAGGCGAAGCCCGCGTCGGGCACCTCGGAGCGTCGGCTCGGACCTGCGCCGACCAGCTCCTTCAGCTCGTAGCCGAGGTAGCCGACGAAGCCCGACGTGAACGGCGTCGGCCCGTCGGCCTCGCGCACCGCGGACGCGGCGAGGAGCTGGTCCAGGAGCAGGAAGAGATCGCCCGTCACGGAGTCGGAGCCCAGCGGTCCGTGGAGCGAGAGCCGCCGCGTCGAGACCTCGTAGGCGAGCGTGACGTCGCGCCCGCCGATCCCCATGAGTGAGTAGCCGGCATCGGGGTGCTCGCTGTTCTCGGCGTCGAGCCAGAACCGTGCGCCTGCGGCCCTGGCCTGCCGGAAATGAGCGGAGAGATCGCGGGGCCAGTCGACCTCCGTGACGTGGACGACACCGCGCAGGACACCGCCGACCCGCTCGAAGGCAGCCGTCACAGAGTCGGCGCCCGCCCGACCCCCGGCGAGATCGAGGAAATTGCTCAGCAGGGCCCGGCCGCCGTCGGTGTCGATCGACTCCGGATGGAACTGCACGCCCCAGATCGGGAGCGTGCGATGGCGGAGGGCCATCACCAGACCGTCCGCGGAGCGAGCGGTCACCTCGATCTCCGGCGGCAGGTCTGTGGCGACCAGCGAGTGGTAGCGGACGACGCGGAGCGGCGCGGGGAGCCCGGTGAAGAGCCCCGTTCCGTTGTGGGAGATCTCCTCGATCATCCCGTGCACGGGCTCGGGGGCGTGGACGACGCTGCCGCCGAACGCCACGGCGATCCCCTGGTGCCCGAGGCAGACACCCAGGATCGGAAGCGGATGACGCTCGATCACCTCCCGGCAGACACCGAAGTCCTCCGGCACGGACGGATGGCCCGGGCCGGGCGAGATCACGACGGAGTCGACCTCGCCCAGGGGGAGATCCTCGTAGCGCGTCCGGTTGTCCACGACGATCGGACGTTCGCCCGTGATCTCGTGCAGGTATTGGACGATGTTGTTCGTGAACGAGTCGAAGTTGTCGATCACCAGCACCCGGCTCATGCCTCACCCCGCTCCCCCGACGCCATTCGAGCGTCCTCCGCCGCACACGTCGCGTCGATCACCAGGCGGAAGACCCCGCCGAGATACTCCGGATCGAGCCCCTCACCGACCGCCCGCGCCCTGGCGCGCTCGATGACGAGGGAGACCCTCCCCGGCTGCATCATGGGGATCCGGTGCTGCGCTTTCAGGTCGGCGATGGTCAGGCACACGCCCATCCTCTCGACGAGGAGGTCGAGGAGCTGCCGATCGAGCTCGTCGAGGCGGGCGCGGTCGGGTGCGAGGATCTGGCTGGCACTCTGGGTCATCGGTCTGTTCCTCCTCGGAAGAAAAAGGGCTGTTTGCCGCGCCGATCGTGCGCGGGCGAGCGGTCGCGGTCGATCCGGATCCCGGCGAATCCCCGCGTCCGGAGGACCTTGGCGAGCGTCGGCTCGGCCAGGAAGGACGGGGCGAGCGTCGAGTCCTCGACTCCGGCGGCGCCGGGTCCGCAGAGCACGAGGCCGAACCGCTGCCCGTCGTCCTCCACGACGAGCTGCACGTCGGAGGACGCCACCGGGAGTGCGCCGCGGACCATGGCCTCGGTCACGAGAGTGCCGCGGATGTTCGTCGAGGTCCCTTCGCGAGAGCCGAGCCGGAGCACCATCGACGGCGAGCCGCACCGGCACCGGCGGCCGAGCTGCGTGCCCTCGTCCCCGACCAGGTACCTGACAAGCGCGAGTCCGCTGTCGACCAGAGGCGTCACGGCCACCGTCCCCAGCACTCCCTCAGGCACCGGCCGCCCGTCCGGGCCGAGGATCTGCACGTGCACGAGGTCTTCGTGGAGGTGGTGGTCCGGGCCGCTGAGGTGCTCGCACTGGAATCCGATCGGCCCGGTCTCGGTCGTGCTCAGCGCGAAGGAGCGCAGCTCCACGCCGCTCGCGGCCAGCGCGCTCCGAAGGTCCCGCCGCGGGCGATCTCCCAGGTAGTAGGCGACTCGGATCGAGTCGAAAGCCTCGGGACGTCGGGCGTGGAGCAGTCCGATCTGGCCGGGAACGGCCACGATCGCGTCCACTCGCTCGCCCGCCATCACGTCGGCGAGCGCATCGGGATCCATCGCGCTTCCCGCCGGCAGCACCGCCGCGCCTCGGCGGGCCAGGGCGTCCTCGGCGAAGCCGAATCCGCCGAAGAGGTCGCCGGGAGCGAGCGCGTTGACGACCAGGGGATTGCGGGGAAGGCCGCCCATCCCGATGCCTCGGGCGCCGAGGAAGCCCACCTGGTCGTTGAAGCCGGCGGAGTGGCGGACCGTGCGGATCGACCCGGAGGATCCGCTCGAGCGCAGAACGATGCGGACGTCTCCTGTCGTGATGCTGTTGGGCGCGACCGCGTCTGCACCCCAGGCAGCGAGCCGGGCCCGGTCGAGGACCTCGATCTCGTCGATCCGATCGGGACGGAGGGCGTCGACCACCCGGGTGTACGCGGTGCAGGTCTCCGACGCCGCGATCGCGTCGCGCATGGCGGCGAAGGACCGGTCCTGCGCGGCGTCCAGAGCAGACTGCTCGGTGGGCAGCGGTTCGAGACGCATTCAGCGCACCTCGATCCGGATCATCGCGGCGGCCCGCGCAGCGAGGTCCTCGGCGGCCTGGGCGGATGCTGCCGCGGCGACGACCTCTCCGACCCGCCACCAGCTGGCGTCGGCGTCCTGAACCTGATCGCCCGGCTCGACCGCGACCATGACCTCACGGACCCCGGCGAGCGCGCGGGCCGCCTCCACTCCCGAGATGGAGACCACCGTGCCCGTCCGCGCTTCCAGGAAGCGCTTGCTGATCGCGACGGCCGTGGGCGGCTCCGACGGTGGGACCGGCCGGCCGGTCGCGAGGGCGATGAGCTCCCTCTCTGCGTCGCGTCCGGTCACCGCGGCGACCAGGGCCGGGATGCCGTCTCCGCCGGTGCGGGCGTGCGATTCGACGACGACGACTCCGTCCGCACCCAGGATCACCTCGGTGTGCGCCGGGCCCGCGCGGAAGCCGATCCGATCGAGGAGCTCTCGGACCGCGTCCATGACCCGGCGGGCCCCCTCACCGGAGAGTCGGGCGGGGACGGTGTGCGCGACTTCCACCCGGTGCTCGTTGGTCGTCTTCTCGACGATCGCCAGGAACTCGTGCCGCCCGTCCGTGCTGACGCTCTCCACACTGAACTCGGGACCGTCCACGTACCGCTCGATCATGAACCCGAACACCGGGAGGACGGCGCTGTACCGGTGCCCCTCCTCGAGCAGGGACCGGACCTGCGCCCACACGGCGTCGAGTTCGCGAGCCTCCCGGACAGGGAACACTCCGAGACTCGCCGAGCCGCTCGTCGGCTTCACGATCAACGGCAGCCCGTGCTCGCGCACGAAGGAGGTCAGGTCGGCACGCGAGGACAGCACCGCCCACGGGAGCGCGAGGCGCGAGCCGGCGAGCGCGCGACGCAGCGCGGCCTTGTCGCGCAGCAGCGCTCCGACACCGCTGCTCGGCAGGCCCAGCGTGTCGGCGATCGCTTGGGCCGCTGCTATCGCGGGCTCGTGGTTCGTCACGACCCCCGAGAAACGGTGCTCGGCATGGAGCTGCTCGGCGAGCCGCACCAGGGCGGGGACGTCGGTGAGCGTGTGGCGCAGGGAGCGCACACAGAGCGCAGCGCTCGCCGGAGCAGCCATGGTCGGATCCTCGATGTGCACGACGGCGAGGCCGGCGTCGCGCACCTTCCAGAGCGTGCGCGCGCTGGCGCTGATCACGAGCACGCTCTCCGCTGGCGCGCTCACGTGAGGTTCTCCCTGGCGATCGGCGAGCGGAGGGCGCGCGTGACGATGGGGCCGACCGATGCCGCAGCGAGGAGCAGGGCGAGGCCCAGCAGCGTCCAGCCCAGGACCCCGTGCCCCAGCACGATCCAGGTCACCACCAGCGGGCCGAGCGCCTCCGCGAGCGTGCCGCCCATACCGAAGAAGCCCTGGTACTGGCCGTACCGCTGATCGGGGACCAGCCGGAAGCTGATCTCCGTCATGCTCGAGGTCTGGATCATCTCGCCGAAGGTCAGGACCACGGCCGCGCCGACGAGCACCGCGATCGCCGGCTCCGGGCTCGTCGGCAGGCTCGCTGCGCCGAACAGCGCCATCGCGGCGAGCAGCAGCAGTCCCGCCCATCGCAGCCGCCGGACTCCGACGAGGACGCCGGTCACCTCGCGCGCGACCCGGTACTGCAGCAGCACGACGAGTGCGGTGTTGATCACGAAGACGAGCGCCACCGACCATGTGGGCGCCTGGGTGTCGCGCACGATCCAGAGGGGGAGAGCGACGTCGATCAGCGTGATGTGCAGCGAGAGCACACCGTTCGCGATGCCGAGACCCACGTACGGGCCGTCCCGGAAGACTCCGAGCATGCTCCGCAGCGACCCGCCGCGCCCGCCCTCCTCGCGCTCCGGCGCCGGTCCCGTCCTCGTTGCGAGCACCAGCCCGGCCGACACCACAAAGGTCACGGCGTCGATGAGGAAGACCGCCCGGAAGACCGCCTCGTCCGCACTCTCCAGGGCGATGCCGCCGACGACCGCCCCGAGCGCGAGACCCGAGTTGCTCGTAGCGGTCAGAACGGCACGTACGCGGGTCACGATCTCCGGACGGAAGGTCCGTCCGATGACCGCCGCTCGTGCCGACTGAGTGCCCTGAGTGCAGACCGCGAGCACGACCGAGGCGACGGCGAAGACCACGATGCTCGGAACGACGACGAACGCCGCGACCGAGGCTCCGCAGGCGAGCAGCATCACCGCCGCCACGATCCGAGGGTCGGAGCGGTCCGCGAGATGACCCGCGGGCACACTGAGCGCCATCGCGACGAGCCACGACGCGGTCAGGACGGCGCCGTAGACCACCGGGGAGACGTCGAGGATCTGGGTGAAGAAGAGCGCGGCGCAGACGTAGAAGATGCCGTCACCGAGGTAGGTGACGAAGTACGAGGCCGAGAAGACCACCAGCCGGCGGTCGCGGAGGGTCGCCACCCGAGTATCCGTCGCGGTCATCGCGCACGCTCCCCCGACCCCGATGAGGCCGTCGTTCCGTCGCTCGCGACCGCCGCGGCGGCGCGGTCGATCTGCTCGGGAGTGTGCAGCGCCGAGATCGCGAAGCGCAGCAGCGCAGAGCCCTGTTCCACCGTCGGGTAGAAGGCGGGGAGCATGATGATCCCCTCGGCGCGGAGGCGTCGCGCGGCCGCAAGCCCCTCCGCCTCGCGCGCGAAGCGGACGCCGCGGACAGGAGAGCGCAGTCCCTCGTTGAGGACCCGCCCGCTGAGAGCGTCGTCGAATCGCGCGATGTTCGACCACAGCCGCTCCTGCAGGGGTACGACCTCGCCCGAGAGGTGCATCTCGGCGGCCGCCACGTCGGCCGCCAGCATCGGGAGCATGATCGAGTGGCCGAACACCAGCGGATTGGCCGATGTGCGCAGAGCCCGGACGTCGTCATCGCCCGCGACCACGGCGAATCCGCCGGAGCCTCCGAACGCCTTCGACAGGGAGCCGGCGAGGACGACATTGTCGGGGAGCCGGCCGCCGAACGCGGTGAACGCCCAGCCGGCTCCGGCCGGTCCGTCGATGGAGATGCCGTGCGCGTCGTCGACGTACAGGTATCCCCCGGCCGCCGCGAGCCGGTCCGCCAGCTCCACGACCGGCACGAGCCCGCTCATCGAGCCGACTCCGTCGACGAGGAGGATCGGCGTGCCGCCCGCGCGACGGACAGCGGCGAGGCGCTCCTCGACCGCGAGCGTCTCGGCGACGTCGACCCTCGTGGTCGGCCCCAGCTGGTCGAGGATGCCGCGCAGCACCTGCATCGACGCGTGCGCCGTGCGGTCCACGAGGAACTCGACCCGCCCCTCGACCGGGTAGCCGGGCAGGCCGTTCGCGCCGAGCACGGGCAGCACTCCCAGATGCACGCTACTGGTCGAGGTGAAGACGCAGACCGGCGCGCCCGCGTAGACCTCGCGGAGGAGCGCCTCGAGCTCGCCGAGGTACCGCGGCCGCATCCGGTTGCGCGACGACGAGAGGTGCAGTCCGAACTCGTCGAGGGCGCGGTGAGCCGCCTCGACGAGCCTCGGATGCGTCTCGAGTCCGAGGTAGGAGCAGGAGACGAACTCGATCGTCTCGCTGCCGTCCTCGAGCGTGACCCGCTTCCCGTCCCGGCCGACGACGACGTGCCCGGTCAGTCCCTCCTCGAAGGCCCGATCCAGGGCGTCCGACGCGCTCTCGAGCCGTCGGTGCATCCAACTCGTCGATGCCTCCGCAGCCCTCATCGCCGTGCCGCCCGGGTGATGCGGGTCTCACCGGCGGAGTCGAGGACGGTCTGGACCTCGGCGAAACCCTGCGCCTCCAGCAGCGCACGCACGGCCTCGGGTTGAGCGCGATCGTGCTCGAGCAGAAGCGTGCCCTGCGCCGGCAGGACCGTGCGGGCGACCTCGACCGCGCGCCGGATCAGATCGAGGCCGTCGCCGCCTCCGTAGAGGGCCTCTCGCGGCTGATGCTCCGCCCACTCCGGCAGGAGCCGCAGGTCCTGCGGAACATACGGCGCGTTCGCGACCACGACGTCCGCCGGAGCCAGTCCCCGCGCGTCCGTCTCGTAGAGGTCGGCCTGCACGGCGGTGACCGAGGACCGCTCCGAACCGAGCAGACGGGCGATGTTGCGGCGCAGGTAGCGCATCGGCACCTCGTCGCGCTCGATCAGGGTGACGCGCGCATCGGGCCGGCGCAGAGCGATGCCGATCCCGAGAGTCCCGACGCCCGCGCACAGGTCGAGGACGGCGCCGCCCCGCCTCAGGATCTCCGGCGCCGCCGCGAGCTCGATGATCCGCGTGCTCTCCGCGCGCGGGATGAACGCTCCCGTGCCGACTGTGTACGTCGCTCCGTCCACGAGTGCCATTCCGACGATGTGCTCCAGCGGGATCCGCTCCTCGCGCTCGGCGACGGCACGCTCCAGCTCTGCCTGGGCCGAGGCCGCATCGTCCGGTCCGAGGAAGCGGTCCAGGAGCGCGCGGGCGTCGCCCTCCGGGTCCCAGACACCGGCTCGAGTGAGCCGTCGCGTCACCTCGCGCTGGAGAGTCGCGCGTGCGACCGTCACGACCACTCTCCGTAGTAGCGCTCGAGTCGAGCCCGGATCGGCGCGCTCATCGCGGCGACCAGCTCGGCCGGCGGAGTGAACGTCTCGTGCAGGCCGTCGACCAGCTCGGCGTAGTGACGGTGCAGATGGCGCTCGATGCGCGGCGGCCATTCGGAGATGACGTTCCAGCGGTACTCCCACCCCGTCGCCATCATGTGCTCCACGGTCGTCTCGACGACCGACGCACGGTCTCCCGTGGCCAGCGGCGCACGCACCGGCTCGAAGTCGCGCAGGAACGACCAGTGCCCCTCGCTGCCCTCGACCAGTCCTGCGACGTGGCCGGCGATCAGCGGCGACTGGTGCAGGCCGTCGCGGTAGGTGCCGGTCGCGAGGAACAGGCCGTCGATGCCGGTCGGACCGATCAACGGGAAGCCGTCGGCGGGGATCGGCCGATTGCCGACCTGCACGCGCAGGAGCGCGGCCTCGGCGAGGTTCGTGTGCAGCTGGTCGATCGCGCAGCCGATGAGGAACTGCAGGTCACCGAGTGCGGCGGTCTCGCGGGGCTCCGGCGAGACGATGTTCGTCGCGCCGACGTACAGCGTGGAGTCGTCCCGGGGGACAGCGTGGAGCCCGCAGGCGAAGGCCCGGTTGGGAGTCCGGATCACGGTGCGCGGAAGAGGCCTCTCCTCCGGCTCGAGCAGGACGGACACCCCGTAGCCGCTCACCATCGGAGGGATCTTCGCGCGGATGTCCGGCACGTCGTCGAGGAGGGAGAGCGAGCGGGCACCGGCGGCGATGACCACGGAGCCGGCCGTGAGGACCGTCCCGTCGACGAGTTCGACGCCGGTGAGACGGCCCGCCGTGACGACAACCCGGCGCGCTTCGCGCTCGTCGACGACTCCGCCGTAGCGCGCGAGAGCAGCATCGGACTTGACCAGGAGCCGGTGGGAGTCGACCGAGCGCTCCCCCGGGATGTGCAGCGCACGGAGAGGGCGCACGAGGTCGTTCGGATCCAGCCAGTCGATGGCGTCGGCGTCGACGTCCTCGTAGGGCTCCTGCGCCTCGTCGAGCGAGGAGATGATCGCCGCGTAGTTCCCGCTGTCGACGGCGCGGGAACCGGCGGAGTTCAGGATGACCGTCGTCCCGTCCGAGGTGAAGAGCGACTCCTCGTCACCGGAGGCGTCCGCGAGCAGCTCGTCCCACTCCGGCCAGAAGCGTCGTGCCTCGATGTCCATGGCGAGCTTCGCGCGGCCGTGCTCGGAGGCGAGGACACTCGTCGTCACCTCGCCGAAGCATCCCAGCATCGCGCCGGCCGCCGTGCTCGCGGCCAGGGGCCGGGCCGCGCGGCCGAGCCGGGTGACGCGGTGACCGCGCCGTGCCAACTCGAGACTGATCGCGCTGCCCAGAGCGCCGTTGCCGATCACGATCGTGTCGCCCGCCGGTGTCGTCACCAGATCCTCCCTCGTCGTGGTCGATCGCCGCCGTCGGGCGGGACCTCGATGAGGTTAGGGACGGCGGCCGCGAATCGACGAACCGTTGAGCGGAGGCTAAAGGATGCGCCGCGAGAAGACGGGAGCGGCGGAGGCGCCGAGGAGGTCCTCTCCTGCGCGCGTCAGCGAATGCACGGAGTTGCGGCCGCGGCGGTCGGTCGTCACCAGGCCGCAGTCGCGCAGCACGGCGATGTGTTGGCTGACGGCCCCCGGAGTGACTCCCGCGATCGACGCGAGGGCTCCCGTGGTCACAGGGCTGCGGACAGAGTGCAGGATCGTCGCCCTGACCCGCCCCAGCAGGTTGCTCAGCGGGTCGGGATCCTCGGGCTCCTCGCTCCAGAAGTCCCTCGCGAGCGTCCGCGGATACACCAGCATCGGCTCCAGCGGGGGCAGCATGGTGAGCACCTCCGACTGCGAGAAGACGCTGGGCACGAAGGCGATCCCGGCGCCGCCCATGGTGGTGGAGAAGTCGTAGGTGCTGCGCACGCTCAGCGTCGTGCCGTCCCAGCTCACCCGCTCGTTGACCGAGGAGAGCATCGCTGCTGTTCCGCCGCGCTCCGCGAGCAGGGTCCGGTCGCGGATGTCGTGGCTGAGGGAGTGGTCGAGGCGCCCCCAGATCGGTTCGAGCACGGCGCGCCAGTACGACTCGAGCTGGTCGGCGACCACCGGCAGCGCCTGTTCGGGGTGCTGCACCGCGAAAGTCCGGGCCGTCGCTGTCCGCGCTTTCCACTCCCTCGTGGTCCCCGGATCCCGCTCCATCCAGTCGACTTGGGCTGCGAACTCTTCCGCGGGCGTGGCCCGCACCTCCTCCAGCTGTGTCCGGAACGAGGGCGCGAACCGCGGGCTGGGTGTGAGGACGTCCGGCACGTACCCGGTGCTGGGCACGAGGGAGCGGAGCACTCGCAGGTCGACGCCCTTCAGGCGCCCACGCGCGTGCTCCAGGAACGGGCCGAACTGCGACGCGGCCCCCGGCCGCGTCAGTGCCCGCAGGCTGAAGACGGCCTCCCCGATCGGCGACGGCGTGAGCCGGACTCGGGCGACATCGGTCGCGGAGGCCTCGTAGGTTATCGCCACGGTGCGTCGTCGCGGATGAGGTCCTCCTCGAGCGCCGCGTAGACGAACTCGCTCCCCCACGCCCCCGACAGGCGTCGATCGTTCTCGACCAGGTGCGCCTCGCGCCGGAATCCCAGACGTCGGCACAGCAGCACCGAGCGCTCGTTCTCGGTGTCGAGCCGGGCGAACAGCCGATGCGCGCCGTACTCCGAGAAGGCGAGCTCGGCGATCGCCCGCGCGGCTTCGGTGGCGTAGCCTCTGCCCGCGTCCTCCGGGTTGAAGACCCAGCCGATCTCGAGCTGCGAGGCCCGACGATCCGACAGGGTGAGGACGACCTCCCCGACGACCCGACGCTCCCCGCGCACCCGGATCGCGAAAATCAGGGTGTCTCCCTCGGCCTCGAGCGTCGTGGTCGCGACGGCCCGCTCGATGCCCGCCGCGCAGGCCTCCCTGCTGAGCGGCTCGCGGTAGAGGTAACGGGCGACGTCCTCCCGCGATTGGTACGCGAGACGATCGTCGAGATCGCCGCTGTCGAAGCGTGTGATGTCGAGGCGACGGGTGGTGAGGATCAGCGGCACCGTGTGCTCCATGCGCCCAGTCTCTCATCCTCCCGGTCCCGTTCCCGGGGACGCAGCGGCCTTCTCTCACCGAAGGCACTCGGGTCACCGTCGTGACGGGACGGCCGCCGCCGCCGCCGGTCCACTCCGGCGAGTTCGCGGCGCCTCGGCTCGGTCGACGCCTGCCTGCTCCGGCCTGCGGGAACGAGCCCGGATCAGTGGATCGCGGCGTGGCCGAGCTCGGTGCGAAGGGCCGAGCGTCACACGGTGGAACGGAACTCCAGTCGACTCAACGGGTGTCGGCCGTAGGGGGCTGATTCACGCGGCTTGTGTGAAGAAATGAAGTGCTACGACCGCGGAGAGTGTTCGGGTGAAGGTGGAGAACGGTCGCCGGCGGACCGTGTGGAGTAAGCGCCAGTTCTTGAGGTGGGCAATCGCTTGTTCGATCTGGCACCGGATCAAGTTCACGTCATTGTTGAATTCGTGTTCCCATTCAAGCACGTAGCTGTCGGGATTCTTTCGGATGGGGTAATCATTTCCAGTTCGATGTAGCCTTTGAGTGGCATTCATAAGGCTGTTTTCGGGCCGAGTCGGTAGGGCTCGAGGTTCGTGATGGTGCGGATGATGGCGGGGAGTTCGGTGAGGTGTCCGCGGTAGCCGGTGGCGATGATTTTCCCGTTATCATCTGCTCCCGCGGGTTCACAAGGGCCGGGCGTCCCGGCAACGAAGAACGTCGAGCCAGGATCTGGAATATCCGACCCACCAACTCCGTCACCTGCCCAGAGCTGACACCTGTGGTAAAGCCATAGAGCAACGACTGCTCGCTTCAGAAATGGCGCGTGTAGGCACCTCCATTCTCTCGCGCGAGAAGTTGATGTCTTTACAACGACACGCGCATATCAGACCTTATGAATAACGCTCTGAGGTCACGGTAGTAGTGCAGCGGTGACCGTAGACCAGGATCGAGATCCGGCAGGAACGAGACTCCGAACTTCAGCACCTTGCCTTGCACGTCATTCCATGCCGCGGATGGTTCACTGAGCGCTCCTACCCCTCACGTCGTTCTTCGGGCACAGACTTCTTCAGGTGGCGTATGTACAGGTACTGGCAGAGACCAGCTACGCCGACGATCAGAGTGGCGACCACTGGTCGGATGGCCACCACTTCATCGACCGGCAGGCTCATGGCCAAGACTATACCGGCGATCGCCTCGGCGAGGACCAGGAATCCCCACAGAGCCGTGGACACGATCATGGTGCGCCGGTAAGTCGGTTCGTTGTTCCACATCCACGTGGCAGTGACTCGTTCATTCCTCGCAGCAGCATCCATGGCCGGAGCGATCAGGCTCTGGATCACAGGTCGTCCGACGAAGGCAGACACGATCATGAGCAGACCGATGCCAGCGGGAACGATGCCGGAGGCGACGAGGACCGACGAGGCATCCCGCGTGACCAACGCGGTGATGACACTGAGCAGGAGGAGGAAACCGACGGCCCCGGAACTTGCACTGATCCGCCGGGTGATCGCGAACACGTACGCCGCGGAGACGAGAGACCAGGCGACTCCCGTCATCAGCCCCACGACCTCATTCGCGCCGAGAGCGCGGGCCAAATAGTAGAGCGCGACTGGGACCGCGACGTTGACGGCACCCATCACGATCTTCGCCTTGGGAGTGCTGAAGCGCGACCTGTCGTACATATACGGTTCCTGACTCGTCCTTTCCATGTCCTTGATCCGCGGGATCGCGGCCGGATCACTCGGCCTGATCTCGGCGTGAAGCTCGACGTCGTCCCTCCACGAGATCAAGGACCGCCCGGCGCACTGACCTCTCCGCCTCTCGGGCGAGCCCCGGCCTGTTGCCTGTGGGGTGAATGATCGAGCCGAGGTACGCTGCGCGTATCGTCACATGCTCGGTCGCCAGCACGTCCTTGACCGTTGCGCCTAGGAGACGCGGGTCCAGTGCTCGAAAGCATCTGGACCAGGGTTCGCGACGATGCGATTCATCATGGTCACGACCGGCACGGACGGACGGGGCGCTGTGCAGTGCAGGAGTGGACAGTCGTCTTTCTTTGTCATCATTCGCGGTTCCACAGGGATTCGCCATCTCCGCAACTCGTCCATAGAAGTTGGCTCTTGCCGACGCGCCGAGGAGATGTTTCGTGCGCGCGTCCATGGCCCTATGGGCGTCCAGCGTGAGGGTCACTCTGGCGGAAGAGCCGCTGAACTCCCTCATGGCTGCGCGATAGCATTGCACTCCCCCATACTGGGTCTCTTCGCTCTTAAACGGACGCGTATGCACTCCCAGAGGCGCCAGCGGCGGACACTCCACTTCGCCATCCCCTTCGCCAGTCGCGCAACGCCCGACGTGACATCCCGGTATTCCCGATCTGTCGATATTGCAATCTCCTTCCAGGAGGACGGCGCATACTTCGTGAAGCTGGTCGTCACCGAGCTCTCGATCATCTTCGCGTCGCAGCGCCCCGAAGCGGATGCGCGGCCCGACGCTAAAAGAGCGGGAGGGGCCTGCGACCATCGACTCGATCGCAGGCCGCGAATCAGTCAGTCGATGTGTTCTCTTAGCAGGTGGAGCTGCACGTGGACGAGAACGAGGGCGTTCAAAGCCACGTGTCGGAGGCCGAAACTCCGAGGGCACGGTCGTCCAAGCCGTTGACCACCTCGACCACCTCGATGCGGTCGAGGTCGATCGCAAAAATGCCCGCATTGTTCATGTCATCTTCTTTCGTGATGGTGAATTTCGGGGTCTTCCAGCGCCACTGTATTCCGGCCGAGGTCGACGCAACCGCGCTTCGGCTGAGAGTTGTCTCGCCATCAACTCAAGAAAGCGCGGTTCCTGAGTGGATTGATACGTCAGCCCGGCGAACACTCTCGGACAGGTGCGGATACGGCAGAACTGGCTGTGCGCTTTGACATGTTCTCTGCGCTGAGCCGAGCGGTACTTGAGGCGTCGCGAGCGCGGAGGACCGTCACGCTGGCGTGAGCTGCAGAGATCACTCTCTGCACGGTGACAACTGCTCTGCCGCTCGGATCCGCAGAGCCATCGACGCCCCGGGGTTCTCCAGGCCCACCACCACCACCGAAACGCACAGAGAGGATGGCCGTGCATGAAGAATGCACGAGGAATGACCCGTGAGAGGGACCAGAGTCTAGCTGACAGGATTCTTCGGTACTTCGCGATATCCAGGTCGTCGCCTGATCGGCTGCCGGCCCTCAGACTCTTCGGTTCTCTCGTCGTCACCGTCTCGTCCTTGCGACGGACCTCCACTCAGGACGATCGTGCCGAAGGAAAGGTGCGACCCTCTCTCGAGCCGCTCCGTCGCTCACCACCTGGAGCGCCGCGGCCTTGTTTACTGACGGGCCCATCTCGGATGCTCTCGTTCTCCGCGTCGAGCCGATGCGCGCCGTACCCCCGAGAAGGCCGACTCGACGATCGCGCGCATGTCGGTGCCGGACGGGACGGCCTCTCGCTCCGGCTCGCCGGATCGGCCGATCCCCGCGAGCCGAATTCCGACGAGTCGGAGCCGTCTCACACGTTGAAGCGGAACTCCACCACGTCCCCGTCCTGCATCACGTAGTCCTTGCCCTCGATCCGGGCCTTGCCCTTCGCGCGCGCCTCCGCGATGGAGCCGGTCTCGACGAGGTCGTCGAACGAGATGATCTCGGCCTTGATGAAGCCCTTCTGGAAGTCGGTGTGGATGACGCCCGCGGCCTGCGGAGCGGTCCAGCCCTTCCCGATGGTCCAGGCGCGCGTCTCCTTCGGGCCCGCCGTGAGGTACGTCTGCAGGCCCAGCGTGTCGAAGCCGATGCGGGCGAGCTGGTTCAGGCCCGACTCCGTCTGGCCCGTCGACTCGAGCATCTCGGCGGCGTCCGCCTCGTCGAGGTCGATCAGCTCCGACTCGATCTTCGCGTCGAGGAAGATCGCCTGTGCCGGTGCGACAAGCGCCGCCAGCTCGGCCTTGCGCGACTCGTCGGTCAAGACCGCCTCGTCGACGTTGAAGACGTAGATGAAGGGCTTGGCCGTCAGCAGGCCCAGCTCGCGGATCGGCTCGAGGTCGAGCGGCGACGCCGAGAGCGGCTTGCCGGAGTCGAGGAACTCGCGCGCCTTCTTCGCGGTCTCGACCACGATCGGCTCGATCTTCTTCCCCTTCAGCTCCTTCTCGTAGCGGGCCTCGGCCTTCTCGAGGGTCTGCAGATCGGCGAGGACCAGCTCGGTGTTGATCGTCTCCATGTCGCTCGCGGCGTCGACCTTGCCGTCGACGTGCACGACATCCGAGTCCTCGAAGCCGCGGATGACCTGCGCGATCGCATCGGCCTCACGGATGTTCGCCAGGAACTTGTTGCCCAGGCCTTCGCCCTCGGAGGCGCCGCGCACGATGCCGGCGATGTCGACGAAGGAGACGGGGGCCGGGAGGATGCGCTCGGAGCCGAAGATCCCGGCGAGCACCTCGAGGCGCGAGTCGGGCAGGTTCACGACTCCGACGTTCGGCTCGATCGTCGCGAACGGGTAGTTCGCCGCGAGGACCGTGTTCTTGGTCAGCGCGTTGAAGAGCGTCGACTTGCCGACGTTGGGGAGACCGACGATTGCGAGAGTGAGAGCCACGGGCATCCATCCTACGGCGTGGCGCGGGCGGGCCGGGCGGCCGCCGCGTGCCGCTGCGGGCGGCGTCGGAGGTGCGTGAGAGGGTGGAGCGTGCCCATCGACTTCACCGCCATCGACTTCGAGACCGCCAACTCGCACGGAGCCTCCGCCTGCTCGGTCGGGCTCGTGAAGGTCCGCGACGGGCGGGTCGTCGACCGCGCCGGCTGGCTCATCCGCCCGCCGCTCGGCTTCGACGACTTCCTCGAGTGGAACACGCGGATCCACGGCATCCGCAAGACCGACGTGCATGCGGCACCGGGCTGGGCCGAGCAGTTCACCGACCTCGCCGCCTTCGCCGGCGACGACGTCTTCGTCGCGCACAACGCCGGCTTCGACATGGGCGTCATCCGTGCCGCCTGCGCCGCGACCGCGCTCGAGCACCCCGAGTACGACTACTTCTGCTCGCTCCAGCTCGCCCGCAAGACCTACGAGCTCGACTCCTATCGCCTGCCCGCCGTGGCGATGGCCGCCGGCTTCGAGGACTTCCGCCACCACGACGCGTCGGCCGACGCCGAAGCGTGCGCCGCGATCGTCGTGCACGCCGCGCAGCGGCACGGCGCGACCGGCCTGGCCGAGCTGGGCGAGCTGGCCGGTGTCACAATGAAGCGTCTGCGCCCGAAGGCCCCGGTCGCGGTCTAGGACCCTGCGGCACCGGCCCGAGGGTCGCCGAACCAGGTGCTGAAGATGCGCCAGAAGTTGCGGTTCCCGTAGGCCGAGCAGGTGTCGCCCTCGCCGTAGAGGTTCTCGAGCGCAGCCGCGTTCGGCTGGTACGGCGTGTAGTAGTAGAGCCCCGCCGTGGCGGCGTTCTCGATGCGCACGGGAGCCGTGCCGCACGTCTCGTCCGGTGCATAGCGGATCTGGCTCGTCGCTCCGACCGGGTACCAGTCGAAGCTGCTGTCCGGGTCGCGATAGCGCTGGAACTGCCAGGCGGCGCCGTACACCTGCGCCGCGAAACCGTAGGAGCCGCTGTCGCAGTCGGCGGTGTCGGGGCAGCCGTACCCGGTGGCGCTGCGGAACTGGCGCTCGCTCGGCGCGGGATCGGTGACGAGCGACTGCTCCTTCTGCAGCAGCGTGAGCAGAACGGCAGGGTTCACCCCGCAGGCGGAGGCGATCGTCGCGATGATCTCGGCCGCCGGGAGCCGCCGGCCGCCGGGAGCCGCAGCGCACTCCTCGTCCGCCTCAAGGGGCGCGACATCCTCGGCGTAGTCGCGGAGGCAGGGCACCCCGTCGCCCTCGCAGAGCGGCACACGGGCGTTCAGGAACGCCTGAATGGTCAGCGGGCCGAACGCGTCCCCGTCGAAGAAGACCTCGTCCGAGACGATGTCCCCCGGGTCGAAGTCGGCGGCGACAGGACCGGGCGCGAGGAACGTCCACAGGCGCACGCTCGAGAGCTCCCCCATCGGTGCGCGCTGCGTTCCGTCGGCTCCTCCGCCGATGAGGAGCGCCACCAGGGCCGCGACGACGACCGCACCGCCCCGGCGGCGACGGACGCTCGGGGGCGGTGCGGTCGGGGTCATCCCCTCACGCTAGTGGCGCGGTGGTCGTCGATCAGCCGCAGGGCGTGAGGCGTGCGACGTCGTCCGAGAGGGTCGTCGGCCCGCCCAGCAGGACGACCCTCGTCGCCCCGGACGTGGCGATGTCGGCGAGCACTGCCCGAGGCACGCAGGTCGGCGGCACCGCGAAGAGCGGGCTGCTCGAGTAGCCCGCGGCCGTGGCTCCGGCCAGCGCGTCGGGGAAGTTCTCGCCCGTGGCCAGGAACACGGTCTTCGCGCTCGCGAACGCCGCGCGGTTGAGCTGCTCCGACGTGTCGTAGCGGTCGACGCCCCCGATCCGCGTGACGCTCGGCGCCGGAAGCGAGTCCTTGATCCCGTCGCTCACCGACAACGCGCTGCCCGCGATGGTGAGGTTCTGGACCTTGAGGCCCGAGACGATCGCTCGTGTGGTCGAGTCGGCGCTGGCGAGGCCGCCGTTCACCAGGATCACGGGAGCGTCGACGGCACCCGCTGCCGCGCTCGCACCGAGAGCGTCGGGGAACTTCTCGCCGGTCGCGAGCCAGGCGCGGGACGAGCCTCCCGAGAAGGCGTACTGGATGATCTGCTTCGACGTGTCGTAGCGGTCCTTCCCGCCGATGCGCTGCACCTGCAGAGAGTAGGACTTCAGCTGGTTCAGCAGGCCGTCGCCGACGCTGAGCGAGGAGCCGACGACCACGATCTTCGCGGGCGCGAGCCGGGTGAGCTCATCGCGGACCGGCTGCGACATGGAGTCGCGGTCGACGAGCAGGAGCGGGCCGCCCTGCTTGGCTGCGGCGGGCGCGGCGCTGAGCGCGTCGGGGAAGTTCCCACCGGTGGCGATGTAGACGACCGGCACACGGGGGCCGAAGACCGCCTTCGAGATCTCGACGGCGGTGCCCTGCCGGTCGGTCCCGGCGAGTCGGGCCACGTCGATCCCGGCGGTGGTGCTCACGCTCGAGCAGCCGAGGTCCTTCGAGCCGGGTCCGCGCGAGTCGCCGGTGCCGGTCCAGCGGTTCCACTCGACGGAGGCCGCGCTGACGCAGACCTGGTAGGTGCCGGCCGCCGAGACCGGGACGGTCGCCGCGAAGCCGTGCGCCCGGCCGGCGGCCGGGTAGTCGCGCGGGATGTCGCCGCGGTCGCCGTTCGCGGTCGGGGTGCGGACCGTCTTCGTGCCGTCGGGAGCAGTGACGGTGACCGTCGTGCTCAGCGCGGCCCGCTGCGTCGTCGGATCGACACTCCAGCCGGACGCGGTCAGCGTGCCGCCCGAGATCCGCGGGGTGTCGACACGGCCGACGGGGGCGATCCCCGCGTTCGCGAGGGTGCCGGCGGGGTTCCAATCGCTGAAGAGGTACCAGAAGTTGATGTTGCCGTAGGTCGCGCAGTTCGCGTCGCCGCGCCCGGTGAGGGCGTAGTCGTTGGGCTGGTAGGGCGTGTAGTAGTAGAGATCGGCGGTGGCCTGGTTGCGGATCGTCACGGCTGAGGATCCGCAAGCCGTGTTCGGGTGGTACTGGATGTTCGGCGTCGTCCCTGGCGCGTAGGCCGTGAAGTTCGCGCCGGAGCCGGGCGGGTTGGCGTAGCGCTTGAACTGTCGGGCGGCGCTGTAGACCTGCGTGAAGAAGCCGGCGGAGCCGGGATCGCATGCGGCGGTGTCCGGGCAGTTGTAGCCGGTCGCCTTCGCGTAGTCGGCGGCGGTGGGCGTGGTGTCGGTGACGAGGCTCCGCTCCTTCTGCACGAGGACGACGAGCACCAGCGGGTTGATACCGCAGGCCTCACCAACTCCGGCGAAGATCGAGGCCGCCGACTCGAGTGCTCTGCCGGAGTACGCCGCGCACATCGCGTCGGCGGGTCGGCTCGGTGTCGCCTGGCTGAAAGCGCGGAGACAGGGGACGCCGGCGTTCGAGCCCGTGCAGCTCCTGCCCTTATCGTCGAGCAGCTTCTGCACATCGCTCGCGCTGAGCGCGTCCGCGTCGAAGAAGTTCGCGTCGCTAATGATGAAGCCGGCGCGGAAGCTCTTCGTCTCGTCGGCGTCGTACGCCTGGACGGAGAGATCGGGAGTGCCGAGATCGGCCCGGTCGAGGGAGGCGTCGACGGCGCCCGTCTCGACCGAGGTGGTCGACGGCGGCACGGCGTCCTCGGCGGCGGAGGCGGCGGTGAACGGGACGACGGCAGTGCCGAGTCCGACGGCGAGGGCGAGCGCGGCGGTGAGCAGGCGCGATGGTCGGCGGTGATTCCCCATGGTCGCGAAGCCTATTAGCCCCGGGGGACCGCCCGTGTCCCTCGTTCGGTGGCCGTGGCGCGTCGGTCAGACGATGTCGGAGGTGCATGGTCTCATCGGCGGCATGGAACTCAGCTTCATCCTCGGCCTCGTGATCGGCGCGCTCCTGGCCGGAGCCGTCGCCGCGCTCCTCGCCCGCTCGCGCACCCCCGATGCCGCTCTCGCCCTCGAGCTCGCGACGGCGCAGGCCCGCGCCGACGGGCTCGAGGCGCGCCACGAGGCGGTCGTCGAACAGCACCGCGAGCACCTCGGCTCCGCGCGCGACCAGATCCGCGAGTTGCAGGAGCAGCTGCGCGTCGTGGCCGAGCGCGAGCGGCACGACGCGCGCATCCTGCAGACCCTGTCCCCGGTCGCCGAGAGCCTGCGCGGCATGCAGGAGGCGGTGGGCCGGCTCGAACGCGAGCGCGCCGCGCAGTTCGGCGCCATCACCGAACAGCTCGAGGGCCAGCGGGCCGCCGGCGAGCAGCTGCGCTCCACCACCGAGACCCTCGCCTCGGCACTGCGCTCGAACACGAGCCGCGGCGCCTGGGGAGAGACGCAGCTGCGCAACGTCGTCGAAGCGGCGGGGCTGACCCAGCGGGTCGACTTCGATGTGCAGTTCGGCCTCGAGGGCGAGGCCGGCCGGGGGCGCGCAGACATGGTCGTCCGCCTCCCGGGCGGCAAGGCGATCGCGGTCGACGCGAAGGTCCCCTTCGACGCCTACCTCGAGGCGAGCGCGATCCCCGCCGGCGCGAGCGGTGACGAGGAGGCGCGTCGCGCAGGCCTCCTGCGCGCACACGTCCGCGCGCTCCGCGGACACGTCGACGCGCTCGCCGCCCGCTCCTACTGGACGGGGCTGCCCGCCAGCCCCGAGTTCGTCATCGCGTTCATCCCGAGCGAGCCGCTCCTCGCGAGCGCCCTCGACGCCGATCCGAGCCTGCTCGAGTACGCGTTCCGCAAGCGCGTGGCCCTCGCCTCCCCCGTGACCCTGTGGTCAGTGCTCAAGACCGTCGCCTACACCTGGCAGCAGGACGTCCTGACGGACGATGCGAAGCGACTGCTCGACCTCGGCAGGACCCTCTACGCACGTCTGGGCACACTGGCCGATCACGCCGAGGGGCTGCGCCGCTCACTCGAGAAGACGGTCGACTCCTACAACGCGTTCGCCGGCTCGCTCGAGAGCCGCGTGCTCGTCACGGCGCGCCAGTTCGACTCGATCGACGAGTCCCGGGTCATCGCACCCGTCGGAGGCGTCTCCTCGTCGCCGCGCCGCCTCACGGCCGTCGAGCTGCTCACCGCCGACACCGATGAGGGCGAGCGCTCGGCCTGAGCCGGAGGCCCGACCGGCCAGGGCGCGGCGGCGTCCGGTCGCCGATGTCCTGCTGGTCGTCGGGCGGAGTCCTGGCGGGACTCAGACCCACTTCTCGGCGAGGTGCTGAGCGGTGACGCGGCGGATGGTGCCCGAGCGCGAGCGGAGGACGATCGACTCCGTCGTGATGACGTGCCCCTCCTTGCGCACACCCTTGACGAGGCCGCCGTTCGTGACTCCGGTGGCGACGAAGTAGGTGTTGTCGCTGCGGACGAGGTCGTTGGCGTGCAGGACGCGGTCGAGGTCGTGGCCGGCGTCGATCGCGCGCTGGCGCTCGTCGTCGTCCTTCGGGCGGAGGATCCCCTGGATCACTCCGCCGAGCGCGCGGATGGCGCACGCCGTGATGATCCCCTCCGGCGTCCCTCCGGTGCCGACGCACATGTCCAGGCGCGAGTCGTGCCGGGCGGCGTTGATCCCGCCCGCGACGTCGCCGTCGAGCAGGAGCCGGGTGCCGGCGCCGGCCGCGCGGATGTCCTCGATCAGCTGAGCGTGGCGCGGCCGGTCGAGGACCGCGATCCGCATCTCCTCGACGGGCTTGCGCTTGGCGCGGGCCAGGGCGCGGATGTTCTCGCCGATCGGGCGCTCGATGTCGATGATGCCGACGCCCTCGGGGCCCGTGACGATCTTCTCCATGTAGAACACGGCGGAGGGGTCGAACATCGCGCCGCGGTCGGCGACGGCGATCATCGAGAGCGCGTTCTGCCGTCCGGCGGCGGTGAGCGAGGTGCCGTCGATGGGGTCGACCGCGATGTCCGCGGCCGGGCCGGAGCCGTTGCCGACGTGCTCGCCGTTGAAGAGCATGGGCGCGTTGTCCTTCTCGCCCTCGCCGATCACGACGACCCCGTCGAAGTTCACGGTGCCGAGGAAGGTGCGCATCGCGTCGACGGCTGCTCCGTCGGCGGCGTTCTTGTCGCCCTTGCCGATGAACGGCACGGCGCGGATCGCAGCGGCCTCGGTGGCGCGGACGAGCTCCATGCCAAGGTTGCGGTCGGGGTGGAGGTAGAGCGAGTCGTTGTCGATCACTGGAGCATTGTCGGTCACTGAGCGGAGTCCTTCGTCGTCGAGTTCGTGCACGTCGTCGCAGGACCCGCGGAGCGGATCCCCATCCCCTTCGAAGCCTAGCCCAGCGCGCCCGAGGGCCCGGGGAGAGGGCGCAGCCCGCCTCGCTAGACTCGACGGCGACGCGGGCCCCGCCCGACCCCTCCCGTTCATCCGTCAAAGGAGATGCCATGCCCGTCGCTACCCCGGACCAGTACGCAGAGATGCTCGATAAGGCGAAGGCGGGCGGATTCGCCTACCCGGCGTTCAACGTCTCGTCGTCGCAGACCGTCAACGCCGTTCTGCAGGGCCTCACGGAGGCGGGCTCGGACGGCATCATCCAGGTCACGACCGGAGGCGCCGACTACTTCGCCGGTCACACCGTGAAGAACCGCGCGGCCGGCGCGATCGCCTTCGCGAAGTTCGCCACCGAGGTCGCCAAGAACTACCCGGTCACCGTCGCGCTGCACACCGACCACTGCCCGCAGAATGCGCTCGAGGGCTTCGTGTACCCGCTGATCACCGCCTCCGAGGAGGAGGTCAAGGCCGGCCGCGAGCCGCTGTTCCAGTCGCACATGTGGGACGGCTCCGCGGTGCCGCTCGACGAGAACCTCGCCATCGCGAAGGAGATCCTCCCCCGCGTGAAGAACATCAACGCCATCCTCGAGGTCGAGATCGGCGTCGTGGGCGGCGAGGAGGACGGTGTCTCGCACGACATCAACGAGCACCTCTACACCACGCTCGACGACGCGATCGCGACCGTCGAGGCCCTCGGCTTCGGCGAGCAGGGGCGCTACATGGCGGCCCTCACCTTCGGCAACGTGCACGGGGTCTACAAGCCGGGCAACGTGCGCCTGCGTCCCGAGTTGCTCCGCGAGATCCAGGACGGCCTGCAGAAGAAGTACGGCACCGATGCGCTTCCGCTCGACCTTGTCTTCCACGGCGGCTCCGGTTCGACGGACGAGGAGATCGCCGAGGCGGTGCGCAACGGAGTGGTGAAGATGAACATCGACACCGACACGCAGTACGCCTTCAGCCGTTCCATCGCCGACACCGTGCTCAAGAACTACGACGGCTTCCTCAAGGTCGACGGCGAGGTCGGCAACAAGAAGATTTACGACCCGCGCGCCTGGGGCAAGATCGCCGAGACCGCGATGGCCGCGCGCGTCGCCGAGGCGACCCGCCAGCTCGGCTCGGCCGGGAACTCCGGGAAGTAGGGCACCGCTCCGTGACGAACGCACACGATCAGCCGGGCGCCGGGCGTCCGGAGCCGCAGTACGGCGAGTACGCCCCGCCCGGCTGGTCGTGGCGGCCGCCGGAGGACGCGGTGGTCGTCCCCGATCCGCGCGGCTCCGAGAGCGATCCGCGTCCCGCGACCGCGCCTGCCGAGCCGGTGGTCGCGCATCCGGTCGACCGCTTGCTCACGATCGTGCTGCTCGCGCTCGGCGTCTTCTTCGCCGTGCCGACGCTGCTCGATCCGTCGAGCTTCGCGACGACGCTGCAGGAGCTCTATCGCACCCAGGGCATCGGGACCTACGCGTCACCCGAGCTCGCGCGGATCCTCGGCATCGTCGTGGCGCTCGCGCAGTCGCTGATCGTCGCCTTCGCGGTGTGGATCTCGATCCGGCGCCTGCGCGCGGGCAAGCGCGCGGTGCTCGTGCCGATCTTCGGCATCGTGGCGACGGTGCTGCTCTCGCTGATCGTCGCGGCGATCGCCATCCTGGGCGATCCGACCTTCGCGGACTACGTCACGCGCCTGTCGTCGTCGCAGAGTGGCGCGGCCACGGACGTCTAAATCCCCGCTGACGGAAGAGGCCGCCACTCCCGAGGGAGGGCGGCCTCGTGCGTAAACCGGGGCTGACGCTCTAGGCGCCGGCGCTGATCCGCCCGCCGACCCCGCGCGCATCGCGCTTGCCAGCGACGTCCTTGCGCAGCTCCTTGGGGAGCGAGAACATCAGGTCCTCCTCGGCGGTCTTGACCTCCTCCACGTCGCCGTAGCCGGCGGCGGCGAGGTCGTCCAGAACCTCCTGCACGAGCACCTCGGGAACCGAGGCACCACTGGTGACGCCGACAGTACGGATCCCGTCGAGCCACTCCTGCTTGATCTCGCTCGCGTAGTCCACCCGGTAGGCCGCCTTCGCGCCGTACTCCAGTGCGACCTCGACGAGGCGCACCGAGTTGGACGAGTTCGCGGAGCCCACCACGATGACCAGCTCGGCACCGGCGGCGACCTTCTTGATCGCGACCTGGCGGTTCTGCGTGGCGTAGCAGATGTCGTCGCTCGGCGGGTCCTGCAGGTTGGGGAAGCGCTCGCGGAGGCGGCGAACCGTCTCCATTGTCTCGTCGACCGAGAGCGTGGTCTGCGAGAGCCAGACGACCTTGTCCGGGTCCTTGACCACGATGTTCGGCACGTCGTCGGGGCTGTTGACGAGGGTGACGTGATCGGGCGCCTCACCCGCGGTGCCCTCGACCTCCTCGTGGCCCTCGTGGCCGATGAGGAGGATCTCGAAGTCGTCGCGCGCGAAGCGCACGGCCTCGCGGTGCACCTTGGTCACGAGCGGGCAGGTCGCATCGATCGCCTGGAGGTTGCGAGCGGCCGCGCCCTGAACGACCGCCGGCGAGACACCGTGGGCGCTGAAGACGACGTGCGAGCCCTCCGGCACCTCGTCGACTTCGTCGACGAAGATCGCACCCTGGCTCTCGAGCGTCGAGACGACGTGCACGTTGTGGACGATCTGCTTGCGGACGTAGACGGGGGCACCGTAGTGCTCGATCGCCTTCTCGACGGCGACGACCGCGCGGTCGACTCCGGCGCAGTATCCGCGCGGGGCGGCGAGGAGGACGCGTTTGGTGCCGTCGACGGGGACGTCGCGCAGACGCCCCGAGGCGCGGGGCATGCGCGGCATGGGCAGGCTGATCGACACGTGACTCACCCCCCGATCCTACGTGCTGCATCCTGTGCCGGAGCCGTTCCCGTGTCGGAGGCATCCCGTACCGTGGTCGGCGCGGGAAGGCCCTCCCGCTCCCCGTCCCTTCGAGCAGAGGCAGCGATGACCGACGCCCCACCCACCGCCGACTCTCCGTGGCCGGTCGGCCTGCTCGCGAGCAAGATCAAGGGATGGATCGAGCGGCTCGGCACCGCCTGGGTCGAGGGCGAGATCACCCAGTGGGGGGTATCGGGCGGCAACGTCTACGGCAAGCTGAAGGACCTCTCGGGCGACGCGACCGTCGGCTTCACCGTCTGGTCGTCGGTGCGCAGCCGGCTTCCGGCCGATCTGGCGCAGGGCGACCGCGTGATCGCCCTGGTGAAGCCCAACTACTGGCTCAAGGGCGGCACGCTCTCGATGCAGGTGTTCGAGATGCGCCACGTGGGACTGGGCGATCTGCTCGAGAAGCTCGAGCGGCTGCGCCGGCAGCTCGCCTCGGAGGGGCTGTTCGAGCCGTCCCGCAAGAAGCCGCTGCCGTTCCTCCCGCACGGTGTGGGCCTCATCACAGGCAAGGACTCGGACGCCGAGAAGGACGTCCTGCGCAACGCTCAGCTGCGCTGGCCCGCCGTGCGCTTCCGCATCGTGCACGCCGCGGTCCAGGGCGAGCGCACGGTGCCGGAGGTCCTCTCGGCTCTGCGGGCGCTCGACGCCGACGCGAGCATCGACGTCATCGTGATCGCGCGCGGAGGCGGCGACTTCCAGAACCTGCTCGGCTTCAGCGATGAGTCCCTCGTGCGCGCCGTCGCGGCCTGCTCGACGCCCGTCGTCAGTGCCATCGGTCATGAGGCCGACCGTCCGCTGCTCGACGAGGTCGCCGATCTGCGCGCGTCCACGCCCACCGACGCGGCGAAGCGCGTGGTCCCCGACGTGTCCGACGAACTTCTGCGCGTGCAGCAGGCGCGGCTGCGGATGACCTCCCGCGTGAGCGGACTCGTCTCGCACGAGATCGACCGGCTCTCGCAGCTGCGCTCGCGTCCGGTGCTGGCGCAGCCGCGCGTGCTGGTCGATCGCCACTCCGAGGAGCTGACCCGCTGGGTCGCCCGCGGGGCGGAGCTCGTCGAGCGGCGTATCGAGCGCGCCCATCTCGAGGTCGAACGCCTGCACGGTCAGTTGCGCGCGCTCTCCCCCCAGCACACGCTCGACCGCGGGTACGCGATCGTGCAGAACTCGGCCGGGCACGTCGTCCGCGCTCCAGGAGACGCGCCCTCCGGCGATGCGCTCGTCCTCACCCTGGCGGCGGGAGCCGTCGGTGCCCGCTCCGAGGGCCGCGCAGCCGACCCGGCCGGCCGCTCCTGAGCACGCCGCGACCCACTCCGCCCTCAGCCCCGCTCGATAGGATCACCCTCATGGCCGACGCCCGCACCGACTCCCCCGACGCTCCGGTGAGCGACTCCGACGTCTCGGGATTCTCGTACGAGCAGGCCCGCGACGAGCTCATGCGCGTGGTAGCCGAGCTCGAGCAGGGCAGCTCGACCCTCGAGCGCTCGCTCGCCCTGTGGGAGCGCGGCGAGGCGCTCGCTGCGCGCTGCGAGGAGTGGCTGATCGGCGCCCGCGCCCGGCTCGACGCGGCCCGCTCCCCCGGGGCGAGCGCCGGATGAGCCGCGGCACACCCCCGCGGGTCGTCGCCGAGCTCGGCCGACCCGAGACGGCCGAGGAGACGGCTGCCCGGAAGGCCGAGAACTCCCGCCTCTACCGCCAGCGCAAGACGGTCAACAACCTCGTGTTCTCGCTCCTGGCCACAGTCGGCGCCGTCGCCCTCATCGTGCTGCTGGTGCCTCGGGGCGACACGGTCGATCTGGCGTCGGTCGACGTGCCGCGCGTCGCCGCCCAGGTCCAGCTCGGCCAGACGCAGACCCTGGCCGTGCCGACCCTGCCCGAGGGCTGGAAGGCGAACGCCGCCGAGTTGCGCCGCGAGGGCGGAATCGACTACTGGTACGTCGGCCTGCTGACCCCGAAGGCCGGCTACATCGGTCTGAGTCAGGGACTCGACGCCGACGAGGACTGGGTGGCCTCGCAGCTCGACCGTCGGGCGGCGACGGGCGTCGAGCGGATCGACGGCCGCGCGTGGACCGTCTTCGACCACCGCGACTCCGGCGCGGACACCGGCAACACCCCCTACGCACTCGAGACGACGGAGGGGTCCAGCACCTACCTCGTCTACGGCACGGCCCCGACGGACGAGATCCGCCAGGTCGTGGCCGCCATCACCCCGCAGATCGGCCTGGAGGAGTCCCGATGAGCCTCGATTCGAGCACCGACGTCCCGCGCGAGTCCCGCCCGCCCGCCTGGGTGTGGAAGGAGATGCTGCGTGGCAACCAGCGCTTCGTGGCCGGGGAGCCGCGTCATCCGCGCCAGGACGTCGAACGGCGCGCCGAGCTCGCCGCAGCTCAGGCACCACTCGCCGCGCTCTTCGGCTGCAGCGACTCCCGGCTCGCGGCCGAGATCATCTTCGACCTCGGTCTGGGCGACCTCTTCGTCGTGCGCAACGCCGGCCAGGTGATCGCCGATTCGATCATCGGATCGCTCGAGTACGGCGTCGCGGTGCTCGGCGTGAAGGTCCTGCTGGTCCTCGGCCACGACGAGTGCGGAGCGGTCCGCGCGGCGATCCAGTCGCAGGCGCCCGGTGCCGAGCGCCTCCCCCCGCACATCGAGCACCTGATCGAGCCGATCATCCCGGCCGTCCGGCGCCACGTCGGCCCGCAGCCGGACGGGCGGGTGCTCGTCGACCCCTCGGCCACCGATGCTCTGGCGGTCGGCCGTGAGCACCTGCGCGACACGGTCGCCGAGCTGCTACAGCGCTCCCCCCTGATCGCCGACGCCGTCGCGTCCGGCTCGCTCGCCCTCGTCGGCGCCAACTACCGACTCTCGGACGGGACCGTGGTGTCGGACCTCGTGCTCGGGATCGACCCGCCGGAGCTCAGCCCCTACGTCTCCGAGCTGGAGCGCGGCTCCGGCTCGGTCCTCCCCGCGACCCCTGCGGTCTCGGGGTCGGATGCCGCATGAGCGGCTCCGGACAGCACAGCAGCAACCGATCAGACAAGGACGAACACAGCGTGGTGGATCACTCCCCGACCGACGACTCCGGCGACTTCCGGATCGAGCACGACACGATGGGCGAGGTGCGCGTGCCGCGCGACGCGCTGTACGCGGCGCAGACGCAGCGGGCCGTCGAGAACTTCCCGATCTCGGGAGCCGGGCTCGAGCCGGCGCAGATCGCCGCCCTCGCCCGGATCAAGAAGGCCGCAGCCCTTGCGAACGCGGAGCTGGGCGTCCTCGACCAGGAGATCGCCGGCGCGATCGCCGATGCGGCCGATCTCGTGGTCGGCGGGGGCTACGAGGCCCATTTCCCGATCGACGTGTACCAGACCGGGTCCGGGACGTCCTCGAACATGAACATGAACGAGGTGCTCGGCTCGCTCGCCACGACGGCGCTCGGTCGCACCGTGCACCCGAACGACCACGTCAACGCCTCACAGTCCTCGAACGACGTCTTCCCCACCTCCGTCCACGTGGCCGTGACGGGTGCACTGATCGAGGCGCTGATCCCCTCCCTCGAGCAGCTCGCCGAGTCGCTCGAGGTCAAAGCGGAGCAGTGGGCCGAGGTGGTCAAGGCCGGGCGCACCCACCTGATGGACGCCACACCCGTCACCCTCGGTCAGGAGTTCGGCGGCTACGCGGCGCAGATCCGTCTGGGCATCGAGCGCGTGCAGTCGGCGCTCCCCCGCGTCGCCGAGGTCCCCCTGGGCGGCACCGCGGTCGGCACCGGAATCAACACCCCCGCCGGCTTCCCGCAGAAGGTCATCGCGCGCCTCGCGGAGGAGACGGGCCTTCCCGTCACCGAGGCGCGGAACCACTTCGAGGCACAGGGCGCCCGCGACTCGCTGGTCGAGGCATCCGGAGCGCTCCGCGTCATCGCCGTGAGCCTCACCAAGATCAACAACGACCTGCGCTGGATGGGCTCCGGACCCAATACGGGCCTCGGCGAGCTTCGCATCCCCGACCTGCAGCCGGGCTCGTCGATCATGCCCGGCAAGGTCAACCCGGTGATCCCGGAGGCGGTCCTGATGGTCTGCGCCCGCGTGATCGGCAACGACGCCACCATCGCCTGGGCCGGCGCTTCCGGCGCCTTCGAGCTCAACGTCGCGATCCCGGTGATGGGGACGGCGCTGCTCGAGTCGATCCGACTGCTCGCGAACTCGGCCGTTCTGCTGGCCGACAAGGCGATCGACGGGCTCGAGGCCGACGTCGAGCACGCGCGAGCACTGGCCGAGTCCTCGCCGTCGATCGTGACCCCGCTGAACAAGGTGATCGGCTACGAGGCTGCCGCCAGGGTCGCGAAGAACTCGGTCGCCAAGGGCATCACGGTGCGCGAATCGGTCGTCGACCTCGGCTTCGTCGAGCGCGGCGAGGTCACCGAAGATCAGCTCGACACCGCTCTCGACGTCATGTCGATGACGCACCCCGGCTGAGCCGCACCGCATCGGACGGCCCGTTCCTCCGCGAGACACCCCGCTCACCGGGTCGTCCGCCGGGAGCGGGCCGTCCTTCATCCGGCGACCACCAACCAGAACGCGGCGAGCTGGAAGGGGCCGAACGGCATCCGCTCAGCGCGCAGGCGCAGGACGAGCACCCAGACGCCGGCCAGGACGAAGGCGAGCGCGGGCGCGAGGACGACCCGATCGGCCCCGAGCTGCGCGAGCGGAGGCGCGAGCGCCGCTCCCAGCTTCACATCACCGAGACCGAGCCCGCCCGACCCGTGCAGCATCCAGAGCGCGACGCCGGTCCCGAGCACGGCCGCCAACGCGCCCGCGCTCAGGACCGGCACAGCGGTGAGAACGAGCAGCGGCAGCGTGAGCACGTTCGGGAGGCGTCGCTCGCGGACATCCACCAGCACCAGCGGCACCGTCAGGAGCGCCACGGGCAGCAGCCCCGGCACTCCGCGATGAGCCGCGACCACCAGCAGGGCCGCGGCACCCAGCACCAGCGCTGCCCGATCCGCAACAGAGGGATTCGACATCCGCCGACATTAGAGCGCGCGAGCGCGTCCCCGTCACGGTTCTCCACAGCGCCTGCTGTGAACGGTCCGGGCCGGCCGCGAACGGTCCGGGCGGGCCGCGAACGGTCCGGGCCGGTCCCGAACCGGGTACGAGCCTCTGCCGGAACGCGTCTGGCGCCCGCTCACGCACGTCGATCAGTCGCGCGGCGGAACCGGTCCGAGCAGGAGGGCAGCGAAAGCGGCGTGCGCCGAGGCATCGTCGGAGGGGTGGAACAGGCCGGCGAGCACGTCGCGGTAGAGCCGGGCGAGTTCGGAGCGGCGGGCGTAGGCCGAGCCGCCTGCGACCCGCACGGCGCTCTCGACGATGCGCAGCGCCGCCTCCGTCGTGCGGATCTTCACGCCCGCGAGGGAGGGGAACCACCGCTGGCCGCGGTCGGCCAGCGCATCGACGTCGGCCGCCGCCGAAAGCAGCGGAGCATCGAGGCCGTCGAGCAGGATCGCCGCCTCCGCGAGGCGACGCCGGACCTCCGGATCCTCGGCGATCGAGCGCCCGCCTGCGCGGAGCGACGTGCGGTGGCGGGCGGCGGCCGCAGCGAGCTCCAGCGCCCGCTGCGCGATCCCGAGGTAGACGGCGGAGATGAGCAGCTCGAAGTTCGCGAAGACCGCGAAGACGAAGGGGTCCGCGCTGGGACCCACCGGCAGCGAGCGGACCATCCGCTCGGCGGGGACCACGACGCCGTCGAGCACCGTCGACCGGCTCTGCGTCGCCCGCATGCCGAGCGTGTCCCAGTCGTCACGGACCTCGAGCCCGGGCACCGGTGACTCCGGGCTCTCGCGGTCGATGAAGCCGTGCACGAGCTGGGGCTGAGCGGAACTGTCATCGCGGCCGAACACACCCAGACGGGTCCAGGCCGGGGCGAGGGAGGTGAACACCTTCGTGCCGGTGAAGCGGTAGCCGCCGTCGGGCAGCGGTTCGGCCCTCGTCAGCGAGTCCGAGAGCACGAGGTCGTTACCGGCCTCGCTGTTGCCGAACGCGAAGACGTGACCCGCCACCGCGTCGGTCAGGACGTGCCGGAGGGAGTCGTCGCCCCGCTCGAGGAGGGCGCGCGCGATCCCCGTCCAGACGAGGTGCATGGTGACGGCGAGCGCGGTCGCGGGGGCGGCGGTCGCGAGCCGCGTCTGCTCCGCCGCGACCGCCTCCAGACCGAGGCCGGCGCCGCCGAGGTGCGCGGGGACGAAGAGGGCGAGGTAGCCGATCGCTCGCAGCTCCTCGAGGTCCTCGCTGCAGAAGGCGTTGTGCTCGTCGTAGTCGGCGGCGCGGGTGCGGAAGCGCTCGAGGAGCGCGTCATCGAGGATGCTCACCCCGCCCACGCTACGCCTGCCCCGGGAGTCCGGATCACTGGACCGTCTCCGGCCCAAGGAAACGCGCCCGGCTCGCCGAGATCGGCGGATCCCGGGAGCCGGACGCGTTCTGACGAGCCGGAGTCGGCCGGAATTAGGCCAGCTCGTTCGACTCCAGCATCTCGGTGACGAGCGCCGCGATCGCCGAGCGCTCCGAGCGCGTCAGTGTGACGTGCGCGAACAGCGGGTGCCCCTTGAGCGTCTCGATCACGGAGGCGACTCCGTCGTGCCGGCCGACCCGCAGGTTGTCGCGCTGAGCCACGTCGTGGGTCAGCACCACCCGAGAGTTCTGGCCGACACGCGAGAGCACCGTCAGCAGCACGTTGCGCTCGAGCGACTGGGCCTCGTCGACGATCACGAAGGCGTCGTGCAGCGACCGACCGCGGATGTGAGTGAGCGGCAGCACCTCGAGCATCCCGCGCTCGATCACCTCGTCGAGCACGTTCTGCGAGACCAGGGCGCCGAGCGTGTCGAAGACCGCCTGGGCCCACGGGTTCATCTTCTCGGCGGCGTCGCCGGGCAGGAAACCGAGGTCCTGCCCACCGACCGCGTAGAGCGGGCGGAACACCATGATCTTCTTGTGCTGACGCTTCTCGAGCACCGCCTCCAGCCCCGCGCAGAGTGCGAGCGCCGACTTGCCAGTGCCGGCGCGCCCGCCGAGCGAGACGATGCCCACCTCCTGGTCGAGCAACAGGTCGATCGCGAGACGCTGCTCCGCCGAACGCCCGTGCAGCCCGAAGACGTCCCGGTCACCGCGCACCAGCGTGATCTGCCGCTTACCGGTGACCCGAGCGAGTGCGGATCCGCGGTCGGAGTGGACGACCAGCCCCGTGTTCACGGGGATGTCGGCGACGACGTCGGTGAAGAGCCGCTCGCGGTCGTAGAGCTCGCTCATCGCGTCGCCCGGGAGCGTGACATCGTCCATGCCGGTCCAGCCCGACTCCGGGGCGAGCTCGGCGAGGTACTCCTCGGCGGCCAGCCCGATCGACGCGGCCTTCACGCGCATCGGCATGTCCTTCGACACGATCGTGACCGCCGAGCCTTCGCTCTGCAGGTTGAGCGCGACGGCGAGGATGCGGGCGTCGTTGTCGCCCAACTGGAGCCCGCTGGGCAGGACCGACATGTTCGAGTGATTCAGCTCGACCCGGAGCGTGCCTCCCCGACCGACCGAGATCGGGAGATCGAGTCGCTCGTGCTGCACACGCAGCTCGTCGAGGTGGCGCAGGGCCTGCCGCGCGAAATACCCGATCTCGGGATCGTTGCGCTTGCCCTCGAGCTCGCTGATCACCACGATCGGCAGCACGACCGCGTGCTCGGCGAAGCGGAACATCGAGGAGGGGTCCGACAGCAGCACCGAAGTGTCGAGGACGTAGGTCCGGTGCAGCTGATCGGTGGAGTCGGCCGACCCGTGCTGCACGCGGCGGTGGACACCGCTCTGCGTGCCGGTCTGCGGATCCATGCCCTGGGGAACTGTCACGACGACTCTCCACACTCCGGGGGCCGAGGCCCCCGGCTCATGTCCTCGAGCCGGCCTCTTCGGTGCATCCTGTGCACCGCGCAGTGTCCCTTCGGTGTCTGCGCGATATCGAGCCGTACGTCGGGGGCCGTCTCGACCAGGCGCTGTACCTGATGACTCGAACCTAACCCGGCGAATGACATCCGTGTGCTTCTCGTCGCTACGAATGTGTAACCAACGCGTGAACGCGCGGATTTCGGCTAGTACTCGATGCTGGTGGCCGCCGAGATCAGGGCGGCGCGGAGCAGGGCGAGCGTCTCGTCGGTCGTGCCCGCGTGCGCGCTGAAGCGCACCGTGCTCGGCCGCAGCCTCGCGGTCACGCCGTGCGCGGTGAGGGACGCGACCAGCGGGGCCAGCTCCTCCGGTTCGGGCTCGAGGACCACGATGCCGGCGCGCTCGTGATCGTCGCGGGAGCCGGCGACTGCGAGGCCGAACTCGTCGGCGAGATCGACGATCGCGCTGACCCGCTCGGCGACGAGGGCCGCGATCGTCGGCACACCCACCGAGGCGACGTCCTCGAGCGCCGCTGCGAGACGAGCCTGAGCGATCGGGTCCGGGTTGCTGACGCTGAAGGCACGGGCGTCGTGACGCGGAGGCGCGACGGCGTCCCAGGGCTCCGCCTCCTGCGAGCCGGTCCAGCCCGAGAGCACGGGCGACAACCGCGCCAGGGCGCGCTCGCTCAGCGCGAGGAACCCCGTGCCCCATCCGGCGCGCAGCCACTTCTGGCCGCCGGAGACGACCACGTCGGCGAACTCGTAGGGAGCATCCACGACGCCGAACCCCTGGATCGCGTCAAGGATCAGGAGGCGGTCGCCGATCACGTCGCGGATCGCCTCGACGTCGGCGAGGTAGCCGGTACGGGAGTCGACCAGGCTGACCGCGACGGCCGTCACCTCGTCGCTCAGCTGCTCCCGGACGGCCTCCGGCGTCACCCGGCCCTGCTGGGTGCGGAGCCAGCGCGGCTGGACCGCACCCAGCGCCTGGCCGGCGCGGACGGCGGCGAACGGGAGGCTCGGGAATTCGGCGGCTGAGAGCAGAACGTCCCCGGACGCTCCGAAGAGCGTGTGCAGGAGTCCCGTCGACGTGTTCGGTTGGAACACCACGTGATCGGCGGGGACGCGCACCAGCGCGGCCACGGCCTCCCGCATCCGCTCGTCCTGACGGAACAGCTCGTCGAGGCTGCCGCTCCTGGCGCGCGCGAGCATCCCGGTGACGGCGGCCTGCTCGGCCTCGACGGTGCTCGAGACCGGGCCCACACGTCCGAAGTCGAGGTAGCCGGTCTCCTCGCGGAAGGTCGCGAGGAACGCGTCCGTCGCGGATCCGGAGTCGGCGGGAGGAGTCACCTCGGACGGGCTCATGTCGGCCTCCCTGTCGGGCGCGGCGCGGGACGCGAGATCAGCTGCCGAAGCGGCGGTGGCGGCCGGCGTAATCGCGCAGGGCGCGGAGGAAGTCGACCTCGCGGATGTCGGGCCCCAGGGCCTCCATGAAGTAGAACTCGCTGTGCGCGCTCTGCCAGAGCATGAAGTCCGAGAGCCGCTGCTCGCCCGAGGTGCGGATCACGAGATCCGGGTCCGGCTGGCCGCTCGTGTAGAGGTGCTCGCCGATGAGCTCGGGAGTGAGCAGACCAGCGACGTCCTCGATCGAGGAGCCGCGTTTGCCGTGCTCGTCGAGGATGCTGCGCACGGCCTGGGCGATCTCGTGACGACCGCCGTAGCCGACGGCGAGGTTCACGTGCAGGCCGGTGTGGGAGGCGGTGCGCTCCTCCGCACTGTCCAGAGCGGCGACCAGCGCTGCGGGCAGCCCCTCGTCGGAGCCGACGTGCTGCACCCGCCAATCGGGCTGCTGCGACACCTCCTCCGCCAGGTCGGCGATGATCGCGATCAGCTCGGTCAGCTCGCTGCTGTCCCGCCCGACGAGGTTGTCCTGCGAGAGCAGGTAGAGGGTGACGTGCCGCACTCCGAGTTCGTCGCACCACTGGAGGAACTCGTGCACCTTCGCGGCGCCGGCCCGGTGTCCGTGCGCAGCGGTCTCGAGAGCGCGCTGCCGAGCCCAGCGCCGATTGCCGTCGATGATCATCGCGACGTGGTTCGGCAGGGAGTCGGGGGGAAGGCTCGAGCGCAGACGCTTCTTGTAGACGCCGTAGAGGAGGTCTCTCCCTGCGGGCAGTCTCGGCTTCGGCACAGTGACACGGTAGTCGACGCGGAGCGGTCGACCCAGCGCATCGGGGTCCAGTGTCGCCCCCGGCACCGCGTCGTAGTCTGTCTCGCATGAGTCAGCGGCCGACGCCTCCCCCTCCCGAGCCCTCCGCGCGCCAGTCACGTGCCGCGGACGTCGCGGTAGCACGGGACGATGCGACCGGCCCCGACCTGCCCGGCCTCCCCCTGGTCGAGGACGCGATCGAGAACGACCCGGCCACAGAGACCCGGCCGACGTGGCGCGGCTGGATCCACGCGGGCCTGTTCCCCCTCGCGGTCATCGTCGGGGTGGTGCTCGTCATCGTCGCCGAGGGCGCTCCGGCGACGTGGGCGGCCGCGGTCTTCACGACCACGTCCCTGCTGCTCTTCGGCACCTCCGCGCTCTACCACCGCTTCGACTGGGCACCGCGGACGAAGGTGATCCTCAAGCGGATCGACCACGCCAACATCTTCCTGCTGATCGCGGGCACCTACACGCCGCTCGCCGTCCTGGCGCTGCCGCCCGCGCAGGGCTCACTGCTGCTCGTCCTGGTCTGGTCGGGGGCGCTGCTCGGGATCGGCTTCCGCGTGTTCTGGATCTCGGCGCCGCGCTGGCTGTACGTGCCGCTGTATCTGCTGCTCGGCTGGGCCGCTGTCATGTACCTCGGCCCGCTGTTCGAGGCGAGCGCGGCGATGATGGTGCTCGTACTCGTCGGCGGGCTCTGCTACACCGCGGGCGCGATCATCTACGGCGTCAAGAAGCCAAACCCGGTGCCGGGAGTCTTCGGCTTCCACGAGATCTTCCACGCGCTGACCGCTGTGGCGTTCCTCTGCCACTGGACGGCGGCGCTGATCGTCTGCCTCGACCCCGTCTACAACGCGGGCTGAGGTCAGCGGTCGGTGGAGCGCTCGGCGCGCTCGGCCTCCTCGGCGTCGAGCCGCTCGGTCACCTGCGCGGTGTAGGTCGTACGCCGCACCCGCCGGACCATGTCGACCGCGAGCAGCACGGCCGCGACGGCGATCACGAGCATCGTGATGAAGCCGAAGAGCCCGGGGGTGACCGTGTCCTCGTTAAAGTCGGGCCCGGGCGTCGGCATCGGAGTGGAGGCGGCGAGGACGAGCAGGTTCTGGGCGCTCCCGAGGGCGGTGGCGATCACGCTCGGACCCCGCTCTCGTGGGCGGCCGGAGCGTCGTCCGGGTCGGTGACGACGACTCCGGATCCCTCGGGTTCCGCCGCGACCGGGGTCCGGCCGGTCGGCTCCAGGTCGGGGGCGATCGGCGGCACGACCGCCGTCGGCCCGGGAGCCAGCTCCGCGAGGTCGAGGCCTGCGAAGAGGTCGGTCTCGGGAGTCGGCGCCTCCACCCGGCTCTCGATGAGCTGGAAGTCGTCGGTCGGCCAGGCGGCGTCGATCGCCTCGTGCGGGAGGAAGAAGAACGCGTTGTCGGGGGCGACCTGGCTGGCGTGCGCGAGCAGCGCCGCATCGCGGCGGTCGTGAAAGCCCGAGATGACGATGCGTGTCGTCGCGAGGAAGGGGGCGTCCTCGTTCCAGCGCTTCATCTCCTCGAAGACCGCGAGCCGGGGGTCCTCCGGATCACGCATGCGGAGGTGCTCGGCGATCGCCCGGAGCTTCTGACCGCTGAACACGCGGTCGTAGTAGAGCTTCGACACGCTCCACGGCGCGCCGAGACCGCTGTACTCCCCTGCGAGCCCTGCGGCGCGGAAGGCCTCCACGGCCACCTGGTGCGCGCGGATGTGGTCGGGGTGCGGGTAGCCGCCGTTCTCGTCATAGCCGATGATCACGTGCGGTCGGAACCGGCGCACCAGCCGCACCAGCGGCGCGGCAGCGGTGGTGAGCGGCAGGCCTGCGAAGGAGGAGGCGTCGACCGCGCGGTCCTCGGGCATCCCGGAGTCGACGAAGCCCAGCCAGGTGTGCTCCACGCCGAGGGCCTCGCGCGCGGCCGCCATCTCGTGACGGCGCAGGCCCCCGATGTCGCGCTCGGCGTGCGCGCGGGCCTCGAGGCCCTCGTTCAGCACCGATCCGGCCTCGCCTCCGGTGCAGGAGACGACCATGACCTCGGCGCCGCGCTCGGCGTAGGCGGCGAGGGTCGCTGCGCCCTTGCTCGACTCGTCGTCGGGATGGGCGTGCACGGCGAGGAGGCGCGGCGTCTCCCGCGCCTCCGAATCGACGGAGACCTCGACGGTCTGGGACACGATCGCTCGATTCCTCGGGGTTTAATGGGGTCGGCGCGCTGCTCCGGAAGAGACGGACGCCACCCGACCAAGAGTAGACGTATCACCCAGGGAGTTCCGTGGCCGCCCGCACGTCCGAGAGCGTCGACAGCAGCGCAGACGCCGAGCTCGAGCCGGACGAGGTCCGCTCGGTCGGTCCGCTCGCGACTCGCTACGGGCGCACGCGCCGCTCCCGCCGCGGCAACCGCTGGCTCTTCGGCGGTGTCGCGCTCGCCTTCCTCGCCGTGTTCACCGCCTGGGTCGTCTGGGCCGGGCTCGACGGCGCCCGCGGGGGCGTCGATGCGCAGGACACTGCGCACCAGGTCGTCGACGACCGCACAGTCCAGGTTTCGTTCGACCTCACCGCGCCGGTCGGGAGGGACGTGGCCTGCGCCGTGCAGGCCCTCAACGAGCAGTCCGCCGTCGTCGGCTGGCTGGTGGTCGAGTACCCCGCGTCGACCGAGCGCTTCCGCTCCTTCACCGAGACCGTGCGGACCACCGAGCTCGCGAACACAGGTTTGATCTCCTCCTGCTGGCTCCCGTAGGGTTGCCCGAGGCCCTGACGGACTCGTCGGGGCCTCGTCGTTTCCACCGCCGCCGGACGCCGGCCGTCGCGATCGCCGGACGCGGATCCCTCCGCTCGGCTCTGTCGCACGCCGCGAGCGCGGCCCTCAGAGGAGGAGCCCACCATGGCCGACCAGTCACAGGTCACCTGGATGACCCAGGAGTCGTACGACCGCCTCCAGGCGGAGCTCACCGAGCTGTCCACCGCCGGACGCGAAGAGATCGCCAAGCGCATCGAGGTCGCTCGCGAGGAGGGCGATCTGAAGGAGAACGGCGGCTACCACGCCGCGAAGGACGAGCAGGGCAAGATCGAGGCGCGCATCCGCCAGCTGACCGCGCTGCTGCGCGAGGCCGAGATCGGCACGCCGCCCGAGAGCCACGGAGTCGTCGAGGCCGGCACGATCATCACCGCCGAGATCGCGGGCGACGAGTCCCGCTTCCTCCTCGGCAACCGCGAGATGGCGGGCGAGAGCGACCTCGACGTCTACAGCCCGCAGAGCCCGCTCGGCTCGGCGATCATGGGCCTGAAGGTGGGCGACAGCACCCGCTTCACCGCTCCGAACGGCCGCGAGATCGAGGTCCGCGTCGCGAACGTCGAGACCTGGAACGGCCACTGATCATACGGTGATCGGCCCTCCGCGGCGTTGTCGTCGGGCGCGACACCACCGGTATCGCTTCCTCCTCCGCCTTGCGGAGAACCGATCACCCACGACCATCGCCGCGGCGTTGTCGTCGGGCGCGACACCACCGGTATCGCTTCCTCCTCCGCCTTGCGGAGAACCGATCACCCACGACCATCGCCGCGGCGTTGTCGTCGGGCGCGATACCACCGGTATCGCTTCCTCCTCCGCCTTGCGGAGAACCGATCACCCACGACCATCACGGCGTCGTCGACGGGCGCGACACCGAGAACCGCACGATCAAGCGGTCGACACGCGCGGGTGGTAGCCGGCGTCTGTCAGTACCTCGAGGACGCGGTCGGCGTGCTCCGGACCGCGGGTCTCGACGCTGATCTCGATCTCGACCTCGCTGATCTGCAACCCGCGGCCGTGGCGGGTGTGCAGGACCTCGACCACGTTGGCGTTCGCCTCCGAGATGAGCTCGGCGATGCGAGCGAGCTGACCCGGCCGGTCGGGCAGGCCGATGCTCATCTTGAGGTAGCGCTCGGACGCGGCGAGCCCCCTGCTGATCACCCGCTCCATCATCAACGGATCGATGTTGCCACCCGAGAGGATGACGGCCGTCGGTCCCGTATCGCGGATCTTCCCCGTGAGGATCGCCGCGATGCCGACGGCGCCGGCGGGTTCGACCACGAGCTTCGCCCGCTCGAGGAGCACCAGCAGCGCCCGGGCGATGTCGTCGTCCTCGACCGTGACGACCTCGTCGACGATGTCGCGGATCATCGCGAAGTTGAGCTGACCCGGCTTGGCGACCGCGATGCCGTCGGCGATCGTCGGGCTGATCGTGATCGCCGTCGGCTCTCCGCTCGCGAGCGACAGCGGATACGGTGCCGCGTTCGCCGCCTGCACGCCGACCACCCGGAGCGTGCGCCCCTCCTGGGCGGCCTTCTGCTTCGCCGCCGAGGCCACACCGGCGATGAGGCCGCCGCCCCCGATCGGCACGACGATCGTCTCGACGCCCGGCGCCTCCTCGAGGATCTCGAGCCCGATCGTGCCCTGGCCGGTGATGACGTCGGGGTGGTCGTACGGAGGCACGAACACGGCGCCGGTACGCTCCGCGAACTCCGCCGCCGCCGCGAGCGCCTCGTTGAAGATGTGGCCGCTCAGCACGACGTCGGCGCCGTACTCGCGGGTCGCCGAGAGCTTGGGCAGCGCGACACCGATCGGCATGAAGATCGTGGCCTCGATGCCGAGCTCCCTGGCCGCGAACGCCACACCCTGGGCGTGGTTGCCGGCGGAGGCGGCGACGACTCCGCGCGCCCGCTCCTCCGGAGTGAGCCGCGAGAGCAGGTACACCGCCCCGCGGATCTTGTAGGAGCCGGTGCGCTGCAGGTTCTCGCACTTGAGGAACACCGGCGCACCGAGGACCTGCGCGAGGAAGTTGCTCGTCTCCATCGGCGTCGAGGCGATGACCGGCGCGATGACGGCGCGGGCCGCCTCGAACTCGCGGAGCGAGGGTCCGACGACCCGGCTAGTCTGCATACTCTGCGGCACCTTTCTCGGGGGTTCGGGCAGACGAGCGCCAGGATCCGCTCGCGACGTACTTGACCATCACGTTGAGGGTCGCGACGAACGGCACCGCGAAGAAGGCCCCCGCGATGCCCGCGAGGATCGATCCGCCGGCGACCGCCAGGACGACCGCGAGCGGGTGCACCTTGACCGCCGAGCCCATGATCAGCGGTTGCAGGATGTGGCCTTCGAGCTGCTGCACCCCGAGCACGACGATCAGCAGGATCAGGGCGATCAGCGGCCCGTTGTAGACGAGCGCGATGAAGACGGCGAGAGCTCCGGTGACGACCGCTCCGATCACGGGGACGAACGATCCGAGGAAGACCAGCACCCCGATCGGGATCGCGAGCGGCACTCCGAGGAAGAAGGAGCCCAGGCCGATGCCCACTGCGTCGACGAACGCGACGAGGATCTGCACCTTCACGAAGTTGGTGAGGGTGACCCAGCCCGCGCGCCCGGCGCCGTCGACCGATGCGCGTGCGCGACGCGGGAACAAACGAACCACCCAGCGCCAGATGTTCGGGCCGTCGATCAGGATGAACAGGGTCGAGAAGAGCGTGAGCAGCACGCCGGTGAGCACGTGCCCGACGGTGGATCCGACGCTCAGCGCCCCGCTGACGAGCACCCCCGAGTCCTGCTGGAGCGCCGTCAGCGCCTGCTGCGCGTACTGGTTGATGTCGTTCTCGGTGAGGTGCAGCGGCGACTCCAGGAGCCACGCCTTGAGGTCGGCGTAGGACTGGACCGTCTGGCGGCTGAGGTCGTCGAACCCGGCGTACACCTGGGTGACGACGAGGAAGAGCAGCCCGCCGATGACGAGGACGATCCCGAGTTCCGAGACGACCACAGCCAGCCATTTGGGCCAGCGGTGACGCTGGAGGAAGCTCGAGAAGGGGACGAGCAGCGCCGCGATGACGATCGCCAGCAGCAGGGGGATGACGATGAGTCTCAGCTCGATGACGAGCAGGGCGACCACGGCGAGCGCCGCGACCACCACGAGCACCCGCCACGCCCAGGCGCCCGCGATCCGCATCCCGTCGCTCACGAAGGCGGAGTCGGGGACCGGCGTGGGCCGGGGGTCGATGGCCTGCGCTGCGCGCTCGACAGCGCGCGTGCCGGAGGTGCGGCGGGACCTGCCGAGTCTCATCTGCCCAGACTAGGCCCCGGTGCATTCCGCAGCAGGCATCAGCGACGCGGCGCGGAGGTGACGCCCGAGAAAGCGGCGATGTCGGACCTGTTCGCTACCGTGGTCGCACTATGACCGAGCAGCTCTCGCCAGCACTCGCGCGCCGGATCGCCCTGGCGGCGCAGGGCCTCGGCGCGCCCCGGCCCGCTCGGGTGACGGCGCGCCACGTGCGCGCCGTCGTCGATCGCATCCGTCCCCTGCAGCTCGACTCCGTCTCCGTCTTCGAACGCAGCCACTACCTCCCGGTGCTGGCGCGTCTCGGGCCCTACGAGCGCTCGCTGCTCGACGCGGCTGCCTTCACGGCGGACGGACCGTACCTCGAGTACTGGGCGCACGAGGCGGCGCTCGTCCGGCGCGAGGACGTCCCCCTCTACCGGTGGCGGATGCAGCACTACCGCCGCATCCGGCTCCCCGAGCACGAGGGCTGGGCCGCCGAGAACCGTTCGACGCTCGACTGGCTGCGCGCCGCGCTCGCCGACGGCCCCCTGCGCGCCTCCGAGATCGAGCACGAGGCCAACGTCCGCACCGGTCCCTGGTGGGGCTGGTCGGACGTCAAGCGCGGGCTCGAGATGCTCTTCCGCTGGGGTGAGGTCGTGACTGCCGGGCGCACGCGATTCGAGCGCTCGTACGGGCTGGCCGAGCAGCTGCTGCCGCGCGACGTGCTCGAGAGCGAGGTGCCGGTGGCGGATGCGGTGCGCGAGCTGGTGCGCAGGGCGGCCCGCGCGCACGGGATCGGCACGCTGGACGATCTGGCCGACTACCACCGGCTCCTCCAGGCGCCGACCCGGCTCGCCGTGGACGAGCTCGTCGATGCGGGTGAGCTCGAGCCGGTCGAGGTGCGCGGGTGGGAACGCGGCGGACGGCCCCTCCCCCTGTGGCGACACGTCGAGGCACGGCGCCCCCGCGCCCTCCGCATCGATGCGCTGCTCTCCCCCTTCGATCCGGTCGTCTGGCACCGGCCGCGCGCCGAGCGGCTCTTCGGATTCCACTACCGGATCGAGATCTACACGCCCGCGGCGCAGCGGGTGCACGGCTACTACGTCCTCCCGGTCCTCCTCGACGACGTCATCGCCGCGCGGGTCGACCTCAAGAGCGATCGCCGCCGCCGGGTCCTCCTCGTGCAGGCGGCTTGGCGTGAGCCGGGTGCACCCGCCGACACCGCGGAGCGCGTGGCGGCGCTGCTCGTCGAGGCAGCGGCCTGGCAGGGTCTGGACGCCGTCGAGGTGGTTGGCAGGGGCACTCTCGCGCCCGCCCTGCTCGCCGCTCTCACCGAGCGTCGCGTGAACGCATGAGCGAGGCCGCGCCCGGCGGGGGGATCCTCGCGCTTGCCCTCTCCGAGAAGTGCGTGGCCCTGCTGCTCGAGCGAGGGACCGTCTCGGGCGTCGGCACCGGCGAGCTCGCTCACGCCGCCGGGATCTCGCTGCGGACCTTCCACCGCTATCTCGGCAGCAAGGAGGACTGCGTGCGCCCTGTGCTCGCCGCCGCCGTCAGCGCGATGGGGCGCGCACTCGTCGAGCGTCCCCTCGCCGAACCGCTCAACGCCGCGCTGGCGGAGGCCTTCGCCGCCTCCGCATCGGGCCGTCACCTCGATCGCACCCTCCGATTGATCCCGCTGCTCACCGAGACGCCGGCGATGCGCGCCGTCTGGGCACAGTCGCTGCACGACGGCGAGGAGGCGCTCACGCCGTTCCTCGCCGAGCGTATGGACCTGGGCCGCGCCTCCCTCCCGCGAGCGGCGGTGCTGGCCACGGTGGTGCTCGCGCTCGTGCGCCGAGCGCTCGTCGACGCGGCCTCCACGGGCGTCGATCCGGCGCCGGTGTTCGCTGAGTACCTGGCGACGCTCGACGGCGGACCACTCGCCGCCCCCTCGGCTGACTCCGCGCGTCACGCTCGCCTCACTCTGCTCGAGCGAGTAGAGTGAGAACTCCTCGCGTTATCGCGAGGAGTCGCGGTGGGGCGGGAAGGACTCGGGGATGATCGTGTTCGACGACGACGTGGCCGCACGGCTCGCGGCAGGAGCCCGCGACTTGGGCGACCTGCTGAGGGATCAGTCGAGCACCCGGGCGGAGGCTGCCGAGGAGGCGCTGCACGGCTTCGCCTGCATGCACCGCTCCCTGTTCGAGGAGGCGGTAGAGACGGAGGCGGTCGACCGCACGATGCTGGCCCATCGACTCGGGGCTCTCGCGCAGCAGGTCGACAGGACGCGCGCCGCAGCCGAGCGCGAACGGCAGCGGCAGGCGGGGCTCGCTGCCCAGGAGGAGCATCCGGCCGAGCCGCCGAGCCCGCTCTCGGCGTCGTTCTCGGCGCGGAGTCGTCGCCGCACGAGCGCTCCGGCGGCCGTGCGCGGCTCCGCGGACCCCACTCGGCTGCGGAGCTTCGTGGAACGGGCCCGGACGAGCGACGGGCGGGTGCGCGCCCTGCTCGATGAGGTGGCGGCGATCTGGCGGCGCTTCGGCGTCGACTGCTCCTGGGCTCCGACCGGCCGGGTCACCGTCTTCGACGGCGTCCGCGAGTTGCTCGACGAGAACGGGGCGGACGCCGACTGGATGGAGCGCGTCGCCACGGCTTTCGACGCCGCGGGCGGCGAGGCCCTCTCCTCGATGGCGGTGGAACTGGCGTCCGCTCCCGTGCTGAAGCTCTCTGATCCCGTCCTGCTCACGGCTCTCGCCACGCTCGACCCGCAGGAGGTGGGAACAGTCTGGGCGGCGCGTCCGGAGTTGCAGGAGCAGCTCCTCGCCCTCGATTCCGCGGGCGTGAACCGCTGGTGGCACGGCCTCGACGCCGAGCCCGGCGCTCTCTCCCGGCGGCAGTCGGTGCTCCTCGACGCGTGTCCCTCGTTCTTCGGGACCCTGGAGGGGATCCCCTACGGCGCGCGAGACCGTGCGAACCGGGTTTCGCTGTCGGGCTGGATCGACGCCCTCACGGCTGAGCGCGATGCAGCTCTCTTCCGCGAGGAGGAGCTCGAGGACCGACCTGAGGCCACCACGCTCGAGATCGCGGCCGCCGCGTTCGCGATCACGGCGGCGAACGAGCGTCTGCGACCGCTACTGAGCATCCAGGGGAGCCTGACGCCGGTACCCGGATCGTCCGCTCGGCTCCTCTGCTCGCTCACCGCCGACTCGCCGCCCTCGGCGTCGGTGAGCATCGGCGACCTGGACACCGCGACGACCGTGGTCTACACGGTCGCGGGAGCAGGCACCACGACGGACGACATGGAGTCGTGGACGACGGCGGCCCGCCGCGTCGCCGATCTGCTGCCGGCCGAGAGCGCGGTCGTCGCCTGGATCGGGGACGACACTCCTCCGCCTCCCGACGGGTCCGACCTCGACAGGTCGGTGCTCTCGGGGCACCGTGCCGAGCGCGGCGGCCGCGCTCTGGCACGAGCCCTCCGCGGGCTCGCGGCGGTCCGGCACGAGAACCCGGTCGTTCCCGCGCTCCTCGCGCACTCCTCCGGCAGCACGACCACGGCCCTCGCGCTCCTCGAGGAGAACATCCCGGTCGACGCGGTCGTGACTCCCGGATCGGCCGAACTCCCGCGCGGGGAGGACGGGGCGTCCCACCCCCACGCGGCGACGGTCTCCTCCCCGCAGACCGGCGACGTCGCGATCCGGGAGGAGGGCGGAGGCGACGCCGGCACGCGCCTGCACCGACGGCCGTTCTCCGAGCATCCGATCGACCCGGGAGCGGAGCCCCTCGGCGGTCGTCGCTCCGGCGCCCAGACCGGTGTCGATGCAGGCCGGGCCCTGACCGATCTGACGAGCTGACCGACGACGACGGCTCCCGTGCGGGCCACGAGGACCTCCTCGACAGCGGCTCCGCCCCGCGGAGAACGACGACCCGGTGCGGTGATTCCCGCCGCGCACCGGACGTCTGACAACGGGACCTAGAAGCGCGAGCCCATCTCGGCGAGACGCGCGACCCGGTCGGCGATCGGCGGGTGGGTCGCGAACATGCGGGCGACGACCCCGGGCTTCGAGGGATCCGCGATCCAGAGGTGCGCCATCGAGCTGTTCTGCCGGCGCATCGGGCGGCCGGCCGACTCGAGCTTGAGCAGGGCGCGGGCGAGCGCATCCGGATGGCGAGTGGTGAGCGCGCTCGTCGCATCCGCGAGGTACTCGCGCTGTCGCGAGATGGACAGCTGGACGACGCTCGCGGCGATCGGGGCGATCGCCATCGCCACCAGGCCGACCACCAGGAGGGCGGGGTTGCCGCCACCACTGTTGCTGCTGCCCCGGCCACCGCCGACGAACGCCAGCCTGAGGAACGCGTCCGAGAGAAAGCCGACGGCGACAACGAGCCCGAAGACGATCATCGAGACGCGGATGTCGTAGTTGCGGACGTGACCGAGTTCGTGAGCCATCACGCCCTCGAGCTCGGCGTCGTCCATGATCTCGAGCAGACCCGTCGTCGCGGCGACGACGGCGTGCTCGGGGTCGCGCCCGGTCGCGAAGGCGTTCGGAGCCGGATCATCGATGATGTACACCGTCGGCATCGGCGTACCCGTGGCGATCGAGAGGTTCTCGACGATGCGGTGCAGCCGCGGCTCGTCCGCTCGCCCGATCGGGACGCCTCCGCTCAGCGCGACCGCCTGGCTCGCGGCGAAGAAATACTGGAAGAGGGCGTAGGCCGCCGCAGCGACCAGCACCACGACGACGACGGTCGTGCTGCGGTAGACCGCAGCGGCCAGGGCGCCGAGCCCGCCGATGATCACCAGGAACAGCACCAGGATCACCACCGTGTTGCGCTTGTTCCGCGCGATCGCGCTGTACATCCGACCGCCTCAGAACTGGACGCGGGGCGGCTCCGAGATCGCGGCGAGATCGCCCACCTCGAAGAATTCGCGCTCCGAGAACCCGAGCCGACGCGAGAACAGGGTGTTCGGGAACACCGTGACCTTCGTGTTCATCTCTCGCACGCCGCCGTTGTAGAACCGGCGGGCGGACTGGATCTTGTCCTCCGTGTCGACCAGTTCGCCCTGGAGCTGGAGGAAGTTCTGACTCGCCTGGAGCTGCGGGTAGCCCTCGGCGACCGCGAAGATCGACGTGAGCGCCTTCTGCATGTGGTCCTCGGCCGCCGACGCCTCCGCCGGCCCCCTGGCCTGCAGCGTCTCGGCCCGGGCCCGGGTCACGGACTCGAAGACCTGACGCTCGTGGGCGGCGTAACCCTTCACCGAGTCGATGACGTTCGGGATCAGATCGGCACGGCGTTTGAGCTGCACGGTGATGTCGCTCCACGCCTCGTCGACGCGGACATTGAGGGTCACGAGCGAGTTGTACGTCGCCCAGAGGTAGATGCCGAGGATGACGACGAGCACCACGACGACGATGAGCGGGACGAGCCATTCCATGCGGTCCAGTGTAGAGAGAGGTCTCTGTCCGTCGGATGTCGATGAGGCGCATTCGCAGCAGCACGACCCGCGCCTCGCCCGGAGAGCGGGCAGCAGCGAGGAAGAGCGCGCCGCTACTTGAGCGTCTTCTGCAGCAGGACGGTGCTGAGCCAGCGCTCGAACTTGAAGCCGACCCGCCCCATCCGGCCCACCTCGACGAAGCCGAACCGCGCGTGCATGGTGAGCGACGCCTCCGCGCCCTTGTCGGCGACGACCGCCATGATCTGACGGATGCCCACGGCCTTCGCGCGCTCGAGGAGTTCGGCCATCAGCGCCTTGCCGAGCCCCTTCCCCGTGGAGGCCGCCCGGAGGTAGATCGAGTTCTCGACCGTGAAGCGGTAGGCGCGCTTGGACGACCAGGGCGAGACCATCGCGTAGCCGAGGATCTGGCCGGAGGGCGAGACCGCGACGATGAACGGCAGACCGAGCTTCTGGTTGCGCGCGAACTTCGAGCGCCACTCCTTGAGCGTCGAGTCGTCCTCGTCGAAGGTGACGACCGTGTTGCGGACGTAGTGGTTGTAGATCTCGCGGACATCGGGGAGATCCTCCTCGCGGACCTCACGGATCTCGAACGAGAAGTCCGGCTCGGGCGGTGGCGCCTTGCGCAGGTGGGGCGGCAGTACCCGCCGCCGCTCGTACTCTTCCTCAAGCATCCGGCTCCCCTTCGTCTCTCCCGCTGAGCGATCCGGGCCAGCGTAGCCGCCCGAGCGCCGTCGCCCCGTTCACGGGAGCGCGCTCCAGTCGACCGGCTCCGCCCCGCGCTCGACGAGCAGCCGGTTCGCCCGGCTGAACGGCCGCGAGCCGAAGAATCCGCGCGAGGCCGAGAGGGGGCTCGGGTGCGCACTCTCGATGACGCCGGCATCGCCCAGCATCGGCCGGAGGGATGCCGCGTCGCGGCCCCAGAGGATCGCGACCAGCGGGCGGTCGCGCTCGGCGAGCGTGCGGATGGCGTGCTCGGTGACGACCTCCCAGCCGGCGCCGCGGTGCGAGGCGGGGGCTCCGGGAGCGACCGTCAGGACCCGGTTGAGCAACATGACTCCGCTCGTCGTCCAGCCGCTCAGGTCGCCGTGCTGCGGGGCGGTCACGCCGAGGTCGTCGTGCAGCTCCCGGTAGATGTTCTGGAGGCTCCGTGGCAGCGGGCGGACATGGCGCTCGACCGCGAACGAGAGCCCGATCGGATGCCCGGGGGTGGGGTACGGGTCCTGGCCGACGATCAGGACGCGCACGTCCTCGAGCGGAGCGGCGAACGCGCGCAGGACGTCACGTCCGGCGGGCAGGTAGGGGCGGCCCGCCGCGACCTCGGCACGCAGGAACTCCCCCATCGCCGCGATGTCCGGGCCGACGGGCGCGAGTGCGCGGGCCCAGCCCACGTCGATCAGACCGGCCGCCGCCAGCTCGCTCAGATCCACGGGGTCAACTCGCCGCGAGAGTGGCGACGACGACTCCGGAGTCGCCTCCGCTCACCCGCCAGACCGATCCGGCTCCGCCGACGCGGAGCGCCCCGGTGCCGACGATGAGCACGGTCGACTCGTCCAGCGCGACTCCGCCGTCGACCAGACCGGCCTCGACCGCGGCGACGAGGCGCCCGAGAGTGCCCCACTGCGCGGCGTGGACGTCGACCGACACATCGACGAGTCCGATGCCCTCGAGCACGGTCACCTCATCGAGCTCTTCGGCGGCGGCCTCCGGAGCGACCTGGACGCCGCCGATGCGGTGCCCGCCGACGATAGCGCGGTCGGCCGCGACGGCCGCCCCCGCCGAGAAGCCCGCATAGGGCACGCCGGAGGAGACGAGGTCGCGCAGGCGCGGGAAGCAGGACTCGAGGGCGTCGCGGTAGGCCGGGGTGAGGCCGCCGCCCACGAAGATCCCGTCGACGTCGTCGAAGACCGAGGGGTCGATCCGACCGCCCTCCGGCTTCAGCACCGCGAACGGGTCGAGCGGGCCGACGGAGGCGAGCAGAGCCGCGTAACCGGAGTAAGCCTCAGGACCGAGGCCGTCGTGCACGACGACGATCGCGATGCGCGGGCCCTCGATACGGCCCGCGTCGACAGCGTGGTCGCGTGCCTCCGCCAGGAACGCGGAGTAGAGCTGCTGCTCGTGCTCGGCGCCGCCTCCGATCAGGTGGACGCTCACTCGTCGTCCTCGGCGAGGGCTCCGTCCACCGGGGGCAGAGCCGACCAGGGGAAGACGATCCAGCGCGGGGTCCGGCGCCAGAAGAAGTCGGGCTCGAGGACCGTGCGCGGCTTGGTGTACAGGGTGACCGTACGCACCTCGGCGCCCATCGCGCGCAGGAGGTCCACCGAGAGCGCGAGAGTGTGGCCGGAGTCGGACACGTCGTCGACGAGGAGGATCCGCTTGCCGCGGACCGAGGCCTCGTCGAGCAGGGGCGGCAGCACGACGGGCTCGGCCAGACGCGCCTCGACGCCGGTGTAGAACTCGACGTTCAGCGCCCCGCAGCTCTTGATCCCGAGCGCGTACGCGACCGCTCCCGCGAGCAGGAGGCCGCCGCGCGCGATGGCGACGACCAGCTCCGGACGGTAGCCCGAGGCCACCACGTCATCGGCCAGGTGCCGCGCGGCGTCACCGAACTCGAGCCAGCCGAGCACCTCTTTCTCCGTGGCGGCGAGGAGGGCGGCGGAGTCGTCGGCGTCGGAAACCATGAGGGACAGGCTAGGGCGTCGCGGCCCTCCGCGTCACATCGTTCAGGCGCGGGGCGCCAACGGTCCTTTCGCCACCTTGTGCGGGGCGGCCTGGGCGACCGGTTTGATCGTGACGAGGTCGAGGTTCACGTGCGGGGGCAGCTCGACGGAGGAGACGATCGCGGCCGCGATGTCCTCGGCGACCAGCGGCTCGGGCACCTCGGCGTAGACGGCGTCGGCGCGGGCTCGATCGCCGCCGAAACGCACGAGCGAGAACTCCTCGGTGTGCACCATCCCGGGGGCGATCTCGACCACGCGGATCGGCTCGCCCGCGAGCTCGAGCCGCAGGACGGCCACCAGCGCGTGGGCGGCGAACTTGGCGGCGTTGTAGCCGCCTCCGCCCTCGTAGGCGACGTGCCCTGCGATCGAGGTGACCGTCACGATGTCGGCGGAGGAGCCGGAATCGCGGACGCCTGCGCGCAGCAGCGGGAGCAGCGCGCTGGTGACGAGCTTGACCGAGAGCACGTTGATCTCGAACATCCGGCGCCAGTCCTCGGGGTCGGAGGCCTCGACCGAGTCCAGGCCGAGCGCCCCGCCCGCGTTGTTCACGAGCGCGTGCACCGGGCCGGAGGCGGCGAGGCTGTCGCGGAGCGCATCGACCTGCCGCGCATCGGTCAGGTCGGTGACGACGTACTCGGCGCCCGTCTCGGCGGCGAGCGCCTCAAGCCGGTCGCGTCGGCGCGCGACCGCGACGACCTCCCAGCCGCGCTCGCGGAACAGGCGGACCGTCGCCGCGCCGATCCCTGAACTCGCTCCTGTCACGACGACACGTCGATCCACGCCCGTCCCCTTTCCGTCAAGCCTCGGACACCACCGACTCCGTCGTCGCAGCCAACGCTAGTCTGGCCGCGTGCCGCACGCCGACCCGGCTCCCGCGACCTCCGGGACAGCCGTCCCTCCCCGACGCCGAGTCCCCCTCTGGGACAACGCGCGGTTCGTCTGCGTGACCCTGGTGGTGATCGGGCACGGGATCCAGCGGCTGACAGCGCACTCCGACACCTCGCTGATCGTCTACCTGACCATCTACGCGTTCCACATGCCGGCGTTCGCGATCATCTCGGGCTACTTCTCGAAGGGCGCCGCCCCGAACGCGCGGGCGATGCGCAGAGTGCTCACCGACATCCTGCTGCCGTACCTGATCATGGAGACGGTCTGGACCCTCGTGCAGTTCCTCGTCGAGGGCAAGCAGGAGTTCAACCCGACGAAGCCGAGCTGGACGCTGTGGTTCCTGCTCGCGCTGGGCATCTTCCGGCTGGTCCTCCCCTATCTCGCTCTGCTGCGCCGCCCACTGGTGATCAGCATCGTGCTGGCCGTCGGCGTCAGCTACTACGACAACGTCGACTCCACCTTCTCGCTGGCCCGCGCGATCGGGATCCTGCCCTTCTTCGTGTTCGGCTGGCGGCTGCGCGGCTGGACGAAGGGGTCGAGCGGCCTCGTCGACCGGTGGCTGGCGTCTCCGCCCTCGCGGGTGCTGCTCGCGCGGATCGTCGCCATCGCCCTCTTCGCCGTCACCGCCGTCGTCATGACGGTCAACATCGACGCGTTCCGCGCGGCGGACCTGCGCTACTGGTTCTTCTACGACCGCCCCTACGACGCGCTCGGCGAGACCCAGTGGTGGGCGGGCCTCGTCCGGCTCGCGCTGATGACGGCGGCCGTCGTGCTCTCCCTCGCGCTCGTCGTTCTGGTACCGCGCCGCCGCACCCCGCTGACCGCGTGGGGGCAGTCGACGATGTACGTCTATCTCCTGCACAGTTTCGTCCTCTACCCGCTGCGCGAGTCGGGGCTGCTCTCGAGCACAGAGAGCACGCTCGCGCTCGTGGTGATGGTGGTGTTCTGCACCGTCGTCTCGGTGCTGCTCTCGCTCGGCTGGACTCGCACGCTGTTCCATCGGCTGGTAGAGCCGCGGGCGGCGTGGCTGTTCGCTCCGACGACCGACGACCGACCGCAGCGAGCCGGCCGCGCGGATCCGACCGGCTCGAAACGCGATCGACCGCCCGAGCGGCCCTGATCGGGGTTACCCCGTGTGTCGGGCGTCCTCGCCGCCCGATCGGGCCGCGCGTACGCTCGTCGCGGCGGAGAAAGGCCTCCGTCCCCCCGACTCAGACGACCCGATGGGATGCATCATGACCGAGCCCGAGCAGTGGCAGTTCGAGACCAAGCAGATCCACTCGGGAGCCGCTCCGGACCCGGTGACCAAGGCCCGCGCGACGCCGATCTACCAGACCACCTCCTACGTGTTCGACAACGCGGCGCACGCGCAAAACCTCTTCGCGCTCGCAGAGCCCGGCAACATCTACACGCGCATCCAGAACCCGACCCAGGCTGTCGTCGAGGAGCGCCTCGCCGCGCTCGAGGGAGGTTCAGGCGCGCTGCTCCTCGCCTCCGGCCAGGCCGCGGAGACGGCGGCGGTGCTGAACATCGCGCAGGCCGGCGACCACCTTGTGTCGTCGTCGTCGATCTACGGCGGGACCTACAACCTCTTCAAGTACACCCTCGCGAAGCTGGGCATCGAGACGACCTTCGTCGAGAACCAGGACGACCAGGAGGAGTGGCGCCGCGCGATCCGACCGAACACGAAGCTGTTCTTCGCCGAGACCGTCGGGAACCCGAAGATCAACATCCTCGACATCCGTGCCGTCGCCGACGTGGCGCACGAGGCGGGCGTGCCGCTGATCGTCGACAACACGATCGCGACGCCCTACCTGATCCGCCCGTTCGAGCACGGTGCCGACATCATCGTGCACTCGGCGACCAAGTTCCTCGGTGGACACGGCACCGTCATCGGCGGCGCGATCGTCGACGGCGGGACCTTCGCGTGGAGCGCAAACGCTGCGAAGTTCCCGGGTCTCACCACACCGGACGAGTCCTACCACGGGGCCGTCTACACCGCGGCGGTCGGTGACTCCCTCGCGTACATCGTCAAGGCCCGCGTGCAGCTGCTGCGCGACCTCGGCGCCTCCATCGCACCGGCGAGCGCCTGGCAGCTGATCCAGGGCATCGAGACCCTCTCGCTGCGCGTCGAGCGCCACGTGCAGAACGCGCAGGAGATCGCGGAGTACCTCGAGAACCACTCCGACATCGCTACCGTGAACTACTCGGGCCTGCCGACGTCGCCGTGGTACGCGGCGGCGAACCACTACGCACCCCGGGGCGTCGGCGCCGTGCTGTCCTTCGAGCTCAAGGGCGGGGTAGACGCCGGACGCGCCTTCGTCGACTCCCTCACCCTCTTCTCGCACCTGGCGAATATCGGCGACGTCCGCTCGCTGGTCATCCACCCCGCCTCGACCACGCACTCGCAGCTCTCGCCCGAGCAGCAGCTCACCGCAGGCGTCACCCCGGGGCTGGTGCGCCTCTCGGTCGGCCTCGAGAACATCGACGACCTGCGCGCCGATCTCGACCACGCCCTCCATGCCGCACGCGCGGTCGTGGAGGCGTCGCGCGCCAACGCCTGACCCGGTGCCGCCGTCCGAGGAGGTCGCGGGCGGCGGCACGGCCGGAGCGGAGTGGGGGCCGCACGTCATACTCGCGGGCACGCCTCCGCTCTCTGACACGATGGGCACTGCTTATGGACTGGCAGCAGACACTCGAGGACACCGTTCCGTCCGCGTTCATCACCGAGCGTCAGCTCCGCTCGGTGATCGGCAAGCCACCCGCCACCGGCGCCTGGCGCGAAGGAGACCATCCGGGCGGTCGCCGCTTCGTCGACCTCGGCCCATTCGCCTTCGAGGCAGGCGGGCACCTCCCCCACGCGCGGATCGCCTACGAGACCTGGGGCGAGCTCTCGCCCGAGCGGGACAACGCCGTCCTAGTGCTGCACGCGCTGACCGGCGACTCTCACCTGCTCGGCCGCGGCGAGCCCGGTCACGCGACCGACGGCTGGTGGTCGGGCCTGGTCGGGCCCGGCCTCGTCATCGATACCGAGCGCTGGTTCGTCGTCGCGCCGAACATGCTCGGAGGCTGCCAGGGCTCCACCGGCCCCGCCTCCCTCGCCCCGGACGGGCACGAGTGGGGTGCCCGGTTCCCCTACACGAGCATCCGCGACCAGGTGCAGGCGCAGGTGCGTTTCAGCGACCTCCTCGGCATCCAGCGCTGGCACTCCGTCATCGGCGGCTCGATGGGAGGGATGCAGGCGCTGGAGTGGGGCATCGAGCACTCGGAGCGCGTCGCGCGGCTCGCGGTCCTCGCCGCTCCGCCACGGGCGACCGCCGACCAGATCGCGCTCAACTTCGTCCAGCTGGAGGCGATCCGCAACGACGCGGCGTACGCCGGCGGGGCCTATTACGACGCGGGCGACGGACAGGGTCCCTACCACGGTCTCGCTCTGGCCCGGAGGATGGCGCTGCTGAACTACCGCAGCCCCTCCGAGCTCAACGACCGCTTCGAGCGCAGCTGGCAGTCGGGGTTGAGCCCACTCGGAGGCGGCGGGCGGTTCGCGGTGGAGTCGTACCTCGACTTCCACGGCAACAAGTTCACGCGCCGCTTCGACGCGAACAGCTACATCACGCTCGTGGAGGCGATGAACTCCCACGACGTCGGCCGCGGCCGGGGCGGAGAGGCGGCCGCTCTCTCGCGGATCGTCAGCCCCACCCTGGTGCTCGGCATCGACAGCGACCGCTTGTTCCCCGTCGAGGGACAGCGGATCATCGCCGCGCACGCCCCGGGCGCCCTCGACGGGGGTGAGGTCGCGGTGATCACCTCGACCTTCGGTCACGACGGCTTCCTGATCGAGGACGACGCCGTCGGCGCCCACCTCGCCCGGCTGCTGGCGCATCCCGACGACGGCCGAAACGGCTGACCGCGGCGGGCACCACCCCACGCCCCGCGCCGCGCGCTCCGCGCCGCGCCGCAGCGGCACTGGCTATCGTGAACACGGGGCAGCCCAGCGCCGACGACCGGAGGGGGCCAGAGCGTGCCGATGATCCGCAGCGCTCGCGAGCGAGACCGGCTGCTGCGACACTCCGCGTGCGGGATCGGCCTGGTGACCGAGGCCGCAGCCCTGACGATGGTGCTCATCCCCGGCATCCTCGAAGCGGCGGCCGTCCCCTTCGCGGTCGCCCTGATCCTCGGGCTCGCCACCGCGCACATCGAGCTCGCGCGCTCCGGTCGGCGGGGCAGCCTCCTCGCCGTGGCGGTCGGAGGCCTGCTCCTCGGCGTCGGCCTCGCGCTCGGGCTCGCGCCGGGGAGCGACTTCGCGGGGTTCGTCCTGGTCAACACCGCGAACGCCATCACCGCCAGCGTCGCCGTGGTCGTGACCACCAGCGTGCGCCGCCTCGCCCTGCTCCTGCCCGTGCTCCTGGTGAGCGTGATCCCCTCGGCCCTCGTGTCCAGCGACACGGCGATGCCGACGGTCGTGGTGCAGAGCCTGCTGCCGTGGGGCACGCTGGGCTGCTTCGCCCTCTGGATCAGCAGCGCCGTACCGCTCGTCATCCGTCGCATCGACAGCATCGGCACTGCCCACCGGGTCGAGCGCCAAGCGAGCGAGATGGAGGCGCAGCGTCGCCAGGGCGCGCGGCTCCTGCACGACACGGTGCTCGCCACGCTCACCCTCCTCGCGCACTCGGGTCGCGGAGTCTCGGTCGAGGCGCTCCGGCAGCAGGCGGCACAGGACGCCCGCCTCCTCCGCCAGCTGCGGCTCGGCGGGACCCCGACTCCCAGCGCCTCGGGCTCCTACCAGCTGACCAGCGTCACGACGGCTCCCGCTGCCCACACCCTCGAGGCCGTCCGCCACCGATTCGGCCGGATGGGCCTCGAGGTGATCTGGCACGGCTCGGGCACGGTGGCGCTGACGGGCGTCGCGCTCGACTCCTTCGTGCTCGCGCTGGCCGAGTGCCTCGAGAACGTGCGGCGGCACTCCGGCGTCAGCTCCGCCGATGTCACGATCACCGAGGACGAGGACACCGTGCGAGCGATGGTCACCGATGCGGGCGCGGGTTTCGACATCGAGTCGGTCCCGCACTCGAAGCTGGGTTTCACGGAGTCGGTCGTGGCCCGCCTCAGCGACGTCGGCGGCCGCACCCGCCTGTTCAGCGCCCCCGGTTCGGGCACGACCGTGGTCCTCGAGGTGCCGAAGTGAGCGCGCTCCCCGATCTGCCTGCACCGCTGCTCGGAGAGGGCGGACCCGGCACGGGCAGGGGCCGCTCCACTCGCGCCGCACGGTCGGCGCGACGCCAGCAGGAGGGACTCGGCACGAACTACCTCGGCAGCGGCCTGAACGGCATCGCCGCCGCAATCATGGCCTACGAGCTGCTGATCTTCCTGACCACCGCCGGCCGTTACGCCGAGCCCCGGCTCACGGCGATCTCCTGGGTGGTGGTCGTCGCCGCCTTCTGCTCGACGCTGCTCGCCGTCCAGATCGGCGGGCGACGTCTGCACACTCCGGTGTACCTCTGCTTCCTGGTCGGCGCCGGCACGGCGGTCGCGCTCGACCTGATCGCGGTGACCGACTCCGGGTCCGCCCGCACTGCGCCGACCGCCGCGGTGGCCGCAGCTGTCGCGCACTCCGCTCTGATCGTGCACCGGCGGGGAGTCGAGATCCTCGCTGTCGGAGGCCTCATCGCGATCGCCGAAGTCATCGCCTTCTGCGCGATGGAGTCCGGGGGCCCAGCGGCACTCGCGGTGCGGATCAGCGCGCTCGTCGTCACTCTCGCACCCGCTGTGGTCGTCGTCGTGATGATGCGCGGTTTCCGCCGGATGGTGCGCATCGAGATCGACCGCGCCCTCGTCGAGAGCGCAACGCTCGGGCCGCGCTACGCGGTGGGGATGCTCGCCTCCGAAGAGCTGGCACGCCTCGACCTCGCCGCCGAACGCCTCCTCACCCAGGTCGGGGACGGCTCCGTGCCGTTGCCGCTCGACGCGCAGCGCGCCGCCCACGCCACCTCGCTGGCCACGCAGCTCCGCCTCCACCTGATCGAGGGCCGGCGCGAGACCTGGCTGCACCACGCCGTCGTCGAGTCGGAGCTGCTGGCTCCCCTCATCGATCTGGACGACCCCGACGGCGCCGCAGGGCTGCTGGCCCAGCATCAGCGCGACGGACTGCTCTCGGCGGTCTGGCTGATCGCCGACAGCGCGACGGGGCTCGCGCTGGTCCTGCACATCGAGACCGGGATCGCGCGCGACCGCGGGTCCGAGTCGGCGGGGCGGCGTCTGCTCGTGCCGATCACCCTCCGCTCATCGGGCGCGCCCCTGCGCGGGGTCGATCCGGCGACGTGGGAGGCTATCGCTCGGGTCGGCGTCTTCCGCGACAACTCCCGCGACGGAGAGCTGCGCATCGAGATCGACTGCCTGGTCGAGAACCCGGTCGACCGGTGAGCAGCCGCAGAGACGCCCCGACGACAGCCGAGTAGAAGGACACCGATGACCCCCACCGCCGATTCGAAGATCACCCTCGCGGTCGTCGACGACCACAAGATGCTCCTCGGCGCACTCACGGAGTGGATCCGCGGGGCCGCGTCCGACATCCAGCTCGTCGCCGCCGTCGCCTCCTGGCCCGAGCTGCTCACGCACCCCGAGTTCCCCGTCGATGTCGTCCTGCTCGACCTCGATCTCAAGGACAACATCCCGATCTCGGTGAAGCTCTCGACTCTGAAGACCACCGGGGTGAAGACCGTGCTGATGAGCACGTACTCCGAACCCGCCGTGGTGCGCGAGGCGCTGGCCTCCGGAGCGCTCGGCTACCTGGTCAAGACGGAGGACGCCGACATGATCGTCGAGGCGATCCGGGCGGCCAAGGACGGCCACTCCTACATCTCTCACGAGCTCGACATGGCCCTCTCGACGGGCGACTCCGACGGGGCGCCCAAGCTGAGCGCTCAGGAGCGTCGAGTGATGGCGCTCTACGGCGGTGGCGAGCCGGTCAAGTCCGTCGCGTTCGAGCTCGGCATCTCGGAGGAGACCGCCAAGTCGTACCTCAAGCGCATCCGCGAGAAGTACCGCGTGGTCGGCATCGACGTGGGAACCAAGGTCGCCCTGCGCAAGCGCGCCATCCAGGATGGGATCCTGATCGAGACGGACTGAGCCCCCCTCCCCTGGCCATCACCCGGGCGGGACGGCGGCGGGAGACGTCAGGGGGCCAGGACGTCAAGGGGCCAGGACGGCGACCGTCATTCCGGGAGTGACGGAGGAGCGATCCATGGCGGTGAGTGCGGACGGCAGGGCATCGAAAGTGATGAGCTGGCCGACCGAGTCGGCGGGCCGGAGGCGGCCCGCGACGATGTCGTCGAGCATCGCGGTGTAGCCGCCGCGGGCGATGCCGTGACTGCCGAGCAGCTCGAGCTCCTGCGCGATGACGCGGCCGAGGGGGACCGCCGGGGCCGCCTCCGCACCCAGGAGCAGGCCGACCTGCACGTGGCGCCCGCGCGGCCTCAGCACCGCGATCGAGGTCTCCGAGGTTGCCCTGCTCCCGACGGCGTCGATGCCGACGTGCGCTCCACCGCCGGTCGCCTCTCGGACCGCGGCTACGACACCCTCACCGGCGACGACGGTGAGTGCGCCGAGCGCAGCGGCGGCCTCGAGGGCCGCGACAGAGACATCGACGGCGATCACCCGAGCACCCGCCGCCAGGGCGACGATCACCGCCGACAGGCCCACTCCGCCACAGCCGAACACGGCCACCCACTCGCCCGCGGCGACCCGGCCACGCACGTGCAGCGCGTGGTAAGCGGTCCCGAAGCGGCAGCCGAGTCCTGCCGCCTCGATGAAGCCGACAGCGTCGGGGAGCGGAACCAGGTTCAGATCCGCGCGAGGCACCACCAGCGCCTCAGCGTGCGAACCATCGAGCGTGAACCCCGGCTGTTGCTGCCGGAGGCACACCTGCGTCGCACCCGCGAGGCACTGTTCGCAGACCCCGCAGGCGAACACGAACGGGGCCGTCACCCGGTCGCCGACGGCGAAGTGCCCCACCTCTGCGCCGACCTCCGCGACTGTCCCGGCGAACTCGTGCCCGGGGATCTGGGGAGGGACGACCGAGTCGTCGTGCCCCTTCCATGCGTGCCAATCGCTCCGGCACACCCCTGTCGCGGCGACACGGACCACGACCCCGTCGGCGGGGCAGACGGGATCGGGGACCTCGACGATCTCGGGGACGGCGCCGAAGGACCGGTAGCTGACTGCGCGCATGACGCGATCCTTCCAGAACTCGGCGTCGATTCTCCGGAGCGGACGCCTACAGGGCGTTGACAGGGATGCCCTTGGTGCCGGGAGCCGCCGGCTCGCGGTGGACCGGGTAGACGGTTCCGCGCACACGGTCGATGGCGATGCTGGTCAGCGCCAGGGCGATCCCCGCGGCGGTCAGACCGACTCCGACCCACAGGGGCGAGAGGTAGCCCAGGCCCGCCGCAATGACCAGACCGCCCAGCGCCGCACCCAGCGAATTGCCGATGTTGAGCGCGGAATGGTTGAGTGCTGCGGCGATCGTCTGACTGTCGCGCGCCACATCCATCAGCCTGGTCTGGATCGCGGGCGAGGCCGCCGCCGAGAACCCCGCCGCGAGGAACGTGAACACGATCAGGCCGACCACCGTCGTCGCGGACAGCGCCAGACCGACCAGCGAGACGCCCACTCCGACGAAGAGCACGACCAGGGCACGCCGCACGTCACGGTCCGCTGCCCAGCCTCCGACGAGGTTGCCGACCGTCATCCCCAGGCCGATCACCACCAGGATCCACGGCACCGCGCCCAGCGGCAGCCCCGTCACCTCGGTCGAGAGCGGTGAGATGTAGCTGTACATCGCGAACAGGCCGCCGAAGCCGACCGCGCCGACGAGCAGCGTCATCCAGACCTGCAGCCGTCCGAAGGCCCGCAGCTCGGAGCGCATCGTGGCAGCGGGGTTGCCCGGCTGGTGCGGCACGAGCACCTGGACAGCGATCACGGTGAGCGCGAAGAGCGCGGCCACCACCAGGTAGGCGACGCGCCAGCCCGCCACCTGGCCCACCCAGGTGATCGCGGGGACGCCAACCACGTTGGCGATCGTCAGTCCCGAGAGCACGAAGGCGACCCCCTTGCCGCGCTTGCCCGGCCCCATCAGGTCGGCCGCCACGAGGGAGGCGATACCGAAGTAAGCCCCGTGCGGCAGCGCGGCGACGAAGCGGGCGATGAGCACGAGCGGGAAGCTCGGCAGGAGCGCCGACCCGATCGTGCCGATCGTGAAGGCGACCAGCAGCGTGAGGAGGAGGCGCTTGCGCGGCCAGCGGGCCGCCGCAGCCGCAATGGTCGGGGCGCCGACGACCACGCCGAGGGCGTAGGCCGAGATCAGCATTCCGGCCTGCGAGACGGCCAGCTCCGGGTCCTCCGCTGAGACCCCGGGCAGGAGGTCCGCCGCCAGCTGGGGCAGGAGCCCCATCGCGACGAACTCGGTGGAGCCGATGCCGAATCCTCCCATGGCGAGGGCGAGCAGGGCGAGACGGGTGCGGGCCGGCGAGAGTGTCACCGGTCAAGGCTACTCGGGATCCGATCGATGTCGAATCGATTCGAGAGGGCGTCCACGGAGAGGGGGCGGTCGCCTCCGATCGACCCGACGACGGGGAGCCGCTACTCCCCCAGGGCGCGATCGAGGCGCTCGAGCTTGCCGTCGAGCTCGCCCGAGAAGCCGGGGCGGATATCGGCCTTCAGCACGAGTGAGACCCGCGTTCCGAAGGCGCCGACCGCCTCGGTCGCCCGCTTGACCACGTCGAACACCTCGTCCCAGTCACCCTCGATCTCGGTGAACATCGAGGTCGTGCGGTGGGGCAGTCCACTCTCGCGGACGATGCGGACGGCGGCGGCGACGGCGACGTGCACCGAGGCGTCGGGAGCTTCGCCCCCGGAAGGAGCGACCGAGAAAGCGACGAGCATGGGAGCCTCCCTGACTGCGCCGCCGCGTCTCGGCCGCGCAGTCCGAGCCTACGAGGACCGCGACCGGTCACCTACGACCCCTGGGCCGCCCGCCTACGACCCCTGGGCCGCCACGCGGATCGCCCCGCTGCCGGTCGCGGCAGGAAGGCCGGCCGTGTCGAGTGCACGGGGCGAGCCCACCCGCCACAGCTCGCGCACGAGCCAGCCCAGGAGGACGACGAGCACGACGTTGCGCGCGGTGAGTAAGAGAACCATCCACCAGTGCGACCAGAGCAGGAACAGGTAGAGGTAGGGATAGACGACCTGCGTCAGCGCCGCCGTGAGCAGCGTGAGCTTCGCCGGGCGGTCGAAGGAGCCGTCGAGGCAGGCGATGAGACCCGCGATCACGGGCGGTGCGAGCCAGACGATGTACTGCGGGGAGAGCACCTTGTTGGCATCGATGAACACGACGACGAAGGTCAGCGCGAGGAGCGGGAACAGCCTGGTCGGCTCCGCCCGTCGGGCGAGCGCCCGAAGGCCGAGCAGGGCCACGCCCAGCATCGCCAGCGCGAGCAGCGGAGTCATCAGGCTCGCCGCGAACTCGGTACCCGGCCCGTGCATCTCGAAGGTGTTGATGTCGGCGGCGTAGTAGACGTAGCTGCCGGTTCCGGGGACGACCGACAGCCACATCCACGGCGTGCTGACGACGGCCTCGATCTGGAGGCCGCGGTCGGTCTGGTCGGTGACGAAGCTGAAGACCTGGTCGCCGCCTCCGACGAGGACCACCGCGACGACGATCACGGCGGACGTGACCGCGGGAACGATCACCGTCCGCACCCGGCCGCGGAGCACGAGCAGCGCGGCGGCGAGGATCGCGGCCGGCCAGACCTTGATCCACGTTCCGATCGTGAGCAGGAACGCGGCGGCACCGGGCCGGGTCGCGGCCCACAGCATGCCTGCGATGGCGGGCGGTGCGGTGAAGGCGTCGATGCGGCCGACCGCGATCGGGCCGAGGAGGACAAGGAAGAGCAGCCACCAGCGCGCAGCGGCCAGACTCGGCCGCGAGCGCCCCCGCAGGAGCAGAGCGAAGGCTGCTGCGTCGGCGAGGGTCACCAGGACGAGCCACATCAGGTCGTAGCCGCCCGCGCCGAAGAGCCACGAAGCGGACATCGGCGCCCAGGCCAGGATCGGGTACACCCAGCCGGTGTCGATGCCGGCGATCCCGCCGCCCTCGACGGCCGTCCTCATCCACTCCTTGTAGACGATGCTGACATCGCCCATCGGCAGCCCCGGCGCGAAGAGCGCCAGCAGCGAGAGCAGGACGTGCACGAGGGCGAAGCTGCCCCAGAGCACGGCGGCCGAGTCGCGGTTCTCGCGCAGCCGGTCGAGGGGGCGGGCGGACGCGCGGGGAGGGGAGGACGGCACCGCGTCAGTGTAATCGGATGGCTGAACCGGACCCTGGCAGGGGCTGTGCCTTGCTGAGAGTGTCAGTACCCCGGGAAGGCGTCGGTGCGGATGCGCTTGGCACCCGCTCCGCGCAGAGCGCCGCGGACGGCGTCGACGAATGACGGTGAGCCGGAGACGTAGCCGACCCGACGGCCCGCGTCCGGGACCGCGTCCGCCAGCACCTCGGCGGTCAGCCGGCCGGTCACGTGCGACCATCCATCCGGCAGTGAGGAGGGCGTCTCCCGCGAGCGAAGAACGACGCGCGCGCCGGACTCCTCGAGCAGGTCGCGGTAGGCGACGTCCTCGAGGCTCGGAGCGGCGACCACGACGACCACGTCGCGCCGTGGCCCCTCGGCGAGGGAGCGCAGCTGGCTGGCGAACGGGGTGATCCCGATGCCGCCCGCTACGAGCAGCAGGGGGACGGAGGGGTCGGTCGGCAGCACGAAGTCGCCACCGATGCTGGTCGCGCGGAGAGTGCTGCCGGGCTCGAGCGCCGCCAGAGTGCGCTTGAAGCTGCTCGCCTTCTCGGGCATCCGCAGGGCGATCGCGATCTCGCCCTCGCGGGGAGCGGAGGAGACGGAGAACGTGCGACGACTCCCCCGCCGGTCGGCGCGGTGCGGCAGGTCGAGCTCGAGCCACTGGCCGGGCTCGAAGTGGAGCGGCACCGACGAGCGGAAGCGGTACTCGGCGATGCCGGGCGCGAGGGTCCTGCTTGAGGTCAGCTGGAGCGCGTGACTCCGGCGCTGACGGTAGGCGAACGCGAAGGCGAGCGCGTTGCCGACCACGAGTCCGAGCTCCGGAGAGGCGTAGAGAACGCCGAGGTGGAACGGGACGCTGGCGAGCAGGGCCGCGACGACCGCGATGATCAGCTGCTGCGACCTGCGGGGCGCGAGCGTCAGCGGCTCGGTGAGCATGAACGCTCCCGCGAAGACGAAGGGGTACGCCGTGAGGACCGACGTGAGCGCGGCGCCCAGCTCCAGGCCGCCCTGGAGGGACTGCTGCACCGACACCGCGCTCGCCACGACGACGAAGACCACGAAGACGGCCCAGCGGCGCACCCGTGCGACCACGAGGAGGGAGCCGACGAGGACCCACGGCCACATCACGCCGGTCGGGAGCACCCAGGCCGCAGCGGTGAGCGAGCCGGCGAGCGGAGTATCGGCCAGAAGCCCCTGCACCAGAGCGACCAGGAGAACCGCGACCGCAGCGGGATTGAAGAGGTGCCGGCCCCGCCACACCAGGACGTACTTGGAGACCGCGGCGACGACTCCGACGAGCGCGACGACGAGGAGCGCCTGCGGCTCCGAGGTCGGGAAGAGCAGGAAGGCGATCAGGAGTCCGGTGATGATCGACGACTCGAGGTGCGCGGGTCTGCGCACGAGTCGCGAGACGGCGTAGGTGGCTCCGACCGTCGCGACGACAGCGATGGCCGCCGTGGCGATGATCTCGAGCGGGGAGAAGAAGATCAGCCCCGCTGCGGAGTAGCAGACGGCGACCAGGAGGAGCGCGGTGAGCGTCGTCCAGACCAGTCTGTAGGTGGTGACGCGACCGAGGGCGCGATCGAGGGTGCCGATCATCGGAAGACCTCTCCGGGGAAGGAAGGCGAGTAATGGAGGGTGCCGTCGCTGCGGACTCGGACGAACTCGAAGTCGAAGCGGTCGGCGAGGGTCTCGGGCGGGCAGACGAACAGCGCGGTCGCCAGTCCGTCGGCCACCAGGGCGGTGTCGGCCACGACCCAGGTCGCGACGATCGTCTCGACCGGACGGCCGGACCGGCCGTCGAGGACGTGGTGCAGGCCGTCGGCCCAGGCGCGGCGGTTGCTCGCGGAGCCGCAGAGCGCGCGTTCACCGGGAACGGCCACGCCGATGGCGCGAGTGGGGTCGTAGGGGTGCTCGAGGCCGACCCGGAAGGGGCCCGCTCCGCGACCCCGGAGGTCGCCTCCGGCGTCGACGATCGCCCGTTCAATTCCGGCCGAGGCGAGCTCGTCGAGCACGAGGTCGACGAGCTGCCCCTTGCCGGCGGCTCCGACGTCGAGCACCACGCTCGCGTCAGTGCGCACCACCGTCGGTCCTCCCGTGCGGGCCGCGCTCCAAGACGGAGCAGGAGCGGCGGGCCCACGCGGGACGAGGCTGTAAGCGGGGTCGTAGCCGAGCTCTTCGAGTGCGTCGCCGACGAACGGGGTCACCCCTCCTCCGGTCGCCTCGTCGAGCACGTCGTAGAGGGTGAAGAGCTCCTCGGCCTCGGCCGGGAACACATGCTCACCCGTCTCGATCCGGAGGCGTGAGACCAGCGAATCGGCGCGGAAGCGCGACCAGGTGCGGTCGTAGTCCTCGATGCGCGCCGAGATCCTCGCGCGGTCGTCGTCTCCGAGCGGATCGACGGTGTCGAGCTGCCAGGACGTGCCGATCGCCTCGAACCGCCAGGCGTGCCCGAGCACGCTCACGGCATCAGGCCGTGGCATCTGCCTTGATGGTCTCGACGGCCTCGTTGAAGCCGGTCGCGGTGAGCGAGGAGCCGGACACCTTCGAGACGTCGATCTCGTCGAGCGACTTGCCGACGACCTCACCCGAGATACCGCTCGCGAAGCGCTCCTGGTACTGCTGGCCGGTCGGGTTCTCGGATTCGGGCGTGACGGTCACCTCGGTGATGACGCCGTCGGCGAGGGTGAGCGAGACGCCGACCTTCTCGTTGCCGCCGGGCGAGGTGTAGGCACCCTCGGCCTCGTAGCTGCCGTCGGTGTAGCTGCCGGTGCCCGCAGCGTCGCCGGCGGCTCCGGTGGCGGTGGGGGTCGGGCTCGTGGCCGAGGTCGGCGCGGTGGTGGTCGTGTCGGCGGAGTCGTCTCCGGCGGTGGCGGTGCTCGAGCACGCCGCGAGGGCGGCGAGTGTGCCGGCACCGGCGAGCAGGGTGAGGGCGTAGCGGGTCGTGGTCTTCGCGGTCATGTCTGTACTCCTGGTTGGGGCGGACGCGGCGGATCCGACGGTAGAGGCGCTCTCGACGAGCGTTCGATGAGGCGGCTGTGCGAATCCGGTGAGGCACCGGAGACGCGGGAGCGCCGCTTCTCCCGGGACAACGACAGAGGAACCGAGACGGTTCACCCCTGAGGCTGAGCGATTCCTGAGAGAGTCACCAGAGGAGTCGGGCGACGACTCCCGACAGGTGCTCGGCGATGTCGAGTGCGGCGATCGGTCCACCGCGGGAGGCGGAGCGGCCGGCCTCCGCGTGCAGGACCGCGGCGGCGGCGGCGAGCGGCGCGAGATCCTCGAGAGCGAGGACGCGCCCGGCCGCCTCCGCGTCGGCGGAGCGGCCGGCGAGCAGCGCGCCCAGGACTCCGCCGAGGACGTCACCGCTGCCGGCGGTGGCGAGCCAGGGCGTCGAGCCGCTGACCGCCAGGGCGGTCGCCCCGGCGACCACGTGCGTCGTGCTGCCCTTGAGGAGCACGCAGGCCTCGAAACGGTCGGCGGCTCGCCGCGCCCATCCGCCCGGATCGGCCGCGACGGCGGCGACGTCGACGTCCTCTCCGGAGCGGGTGAGCAGGCCCGCCAGCTCGCGGAAGTGCGGCGTGATGACGACCGGTCCGGCGACCTCGTCGATCAGGTCGAGGGCGCCTGCGTCGAGCACGACCGGCACTCCGGAGTGCAGCTGGTCGAGCAGCGTGCGCCGCTGGTCGTCGCTGCGGTCGTCGGCGCTGGTGCCGGAGCCGACGAGCCACGCCTGCACGCGCCCCGCCGCCGTCACCACTTCGGGTCGTCGCGCGAGCACCAGAGCCGAGGGCCGCTCCGACCCCAGGTAGCGCACCATGCCGACTCCCGTCCGCACCGCCGCTTCGACTCCCAGCACCGCGGCTCCCGGGTACCGCTCGGACCCCGTCGCCACCCCGAGCACCCCCCGCCGGTACTTGTCGTCCTCCGCCCGCGGTCGCCGCAGCTCCCGTGCCGCCTCCGCCACCCCGACTCCCGCGAACCCATCCGTCATCCCGCCACCCTACGACCCACCCCACCGCACCTCTCCCCGCCCCGCGGCCCACCCCGCCCCGCCCCACGCCGCGCCGGCGAAGCCGCGCCCCCCTCCCCTCCCAACCAGGAGTCGGCGCGAGGCGTGGGCGGTGCAGTCGCAAGGCGGAGGAGGAAGCGATACCGGCGGTATCGCGCCTGACGACAACGCCGCGACTGCGCCGCCCACGCCTCGCGCGCCGTCAGCGGCGGGTGGCGTCGTCGACCTCGCCGACCAACTCCTCGATGATGTCCTCCAGGAACAGCACTCCCGTGGCCCGGCCCTGCTCGTCGAAGGCGCGCGCGAGGTGCGCGCCGGTGCGGCGCATGATCGCGAGGGCGTCCTCGAGGTCGGTGGCCTCGAAGATCGAGGCGAGTTGGCGGATGCGTTTCGCGGGGACCGGGAGGCGGAACTTCTCGCCCTCGGTGTCCCCGTCGAGGTCGAGCACGTCCTTGAGGTGGATGTAGCCCTCGGGGGTGCCGTCGTCGCCGAGGATCACGTAGCGCGAGAACCCGTGCTTGGCCACGGCGCGTTCGACGTCGGCGGGCGTGGCTCCGCTGGGGAGGCTGACGATGCCGTCGAGGGGCAGGGCGACGTCGTGGACCTTCTTCTCGGTGAACTCGAACGCGGCGAGGAGGGTGCCGGTGGAGTCGCGCAGCGTTCCCTCGCGGGTGGACTGGTCGACGATCGTCTGCACCTCCTCGAGCGTGAAGGTGCTGTTCGCCTCGTCCTTCGGCTCGACCTTGAACAGACGGAGCACCCCGTTCGAGATCGCGTTCAGCGCGACGATGATGGGGCGCAGCACGCGGGCGATCGCGACGAGCGGAGGTGCGAGCAGGAGCACGGCGCGGTCCGGCATCGAGAACGAGATGTTCTTGGGCACCATCTCGCCGAGGACCACGTGCAGGAACGACACGATCAGCAGGGTGATGACGAATGCGACGGTCCCCGAGAGCTCGTCGGGGATGCCGACGGCGTGCAGCGGCACCTCGAGCAGGTGGTGGATCGCCGGCTCGCTGACGTTGAGGATGAGCAGCGAGCAGACGGTGATGCCCAGCTGGGTCGTGGCCAGCATCAGCGTGGCGTGCTCCATGGCTGCCAGCGCGGTGATCGCGCTGCGGCGTCCGCTTTCGGCGAGGGGCTCGATCTGGGAGCGGCGGGCCGAGATGACGGCGAACTCCGCTCCGACGAAGAAGGCGTTCGCAGCGAGGAGCACCACGAGCCAGGCGATTCCTGCCCAGTCACTCATCGTCGGCCTCCTTCCGGCCGCGGTGGCCGTGCGCGACGTCGGCGAGCGGATCGGGGATACCCTCGGGGACAGCCTCCGGATCGGGGGTGAAGCGGAGCCGGTCGATGCGCCGTCCGTCGAGCCGCTCGACGCGGAGCGATCCGCCCTCGACCGCGATCCGGTCGCCGACCGCGGGGAGGCGGCCGAGCTGGCTCATCACGAAGCCGGCGACCGTCTCGTAGGGGCCCTCTGCGGGGATGTGGACGCCGGCACGGTCGAGCACCTCGTCCGGACGCAGCATCCCGGGGAAGGTCGTCGATCCGGGCAGCTTGACGACGTCGGCGCGGGAGCGGTCGTGCTCGTCGGCCACCTCGCCCACGAGCTCCTCGACGAGGTCCTCGAGCGTTGCGACGCCCGCCGTTCCGCCGTACTCGTCGACGACGACGGCGAGCTGGAAGCCCCGGCCGCGCAACTCCGTCAGCAGCACGTCGAGCTTCATGGTCTCGGGGACGCGGAGCGGTTCGGAGCGCAGCGCCGTCACCGGCACCTCGGAGCGCTTGCCGCGCGGCACCGCGACCGCCTGTTTCACGTGCACGACTCCGACGATGTCGTCGATGTCGTCGTCGGTGATCGGGAAGCGCGAGAGGCCGGTGGTGCGGGCGAGGTCGAGCACATCCTGCGCCGTGCTCGCGCGTTCGACGGTCGACAGGCGGAGGCGCGGCGTCATCACATCGCCCGCGGTGAGGGCGGAGAAACGGAGAGTGCGTCCGAGCAGGTCGGCGGTGTCCTCCTCAAGCAGTCCCGCGCTGGCGGAGTGGCGGACGAGGCTCGACAGCTCCTCGGCGCTGCGGGCGCCAGAGAGCTCTTCCTTGGGCTCGATGCCGACGAGCCGCAGCAGGGCGTTCGCGCTGCCGTTGAGCAGGGCGACGGCAGGTCGGAACACGGTGGTGAACGCGGTCTGGAGCGGGACCACGAGCTTGGCGGTCGCCCGCGGCAGCGCCAGCGCGAAGTTCTTGGGCACCAGCTCGCCGAGGATCATCGACAGGAGCGTCGCGATGACGATCGCGACGACTGTCATCACCGGCGCGAGCGCCTCCTCGGGGATGCCGAGGCCGCTGAACGGCTGCTCCAGCAGAGTCGAGAGCGCGGGTTCCATCGTGTAGCCGGTCAGCAACGTCGTCAGCGTGATCCCGAGCTGCGCGCTCGAGAGGTGCGTCGAGGTGACCCGCAGCGCGGCGATGGTCATTCCGAGCCTGGTCTCACCCCGATCGCGGCGGGCCTCGAGATCGGCGCGGTCGAGGTTCACCAGGGCGAACTCGCTGGCGACGAAGACGCCGGTACCCAGTGTCAGCAGCAGGCCGACGCCGAGGAGGAGCCACTCAGTTCCCACGGTGGTCGCCCCCGGTCGGGTGAGGGTGGTCCGAGGAGTGCCGGACGGGCCGGTCCGGGCGCGGATGGGCAGAGGGAGGGTCGTCCATTGTGGGGCAGAGTCTACCGCGGCCAGGGCGCCGACAGTACTCGGCAGCGGTAGGCGCAGCGCCGCTCCCTGCTCGGGGTCAGAGCCACTTCTTCCGCTTGAAGGCCGTGTAGAGCGCGACGCCGAACAGCACCATCAGGCCGAGCGCCCACGGGTAGCCGAGCCGCCAGTGCAGCTCGGGCATATCGTCGAAGTTCATCCCGTAGATGCCGGCGACCAGCGTCGGCGCGAACAGGATCGCCGCCCACGAGGAGATTTTGCGCACCACGTCGTTCTGAGCGAGTCCGGTCTCGGTCTGGCGCCGAGAGACGAGGGTCGAGTGCACGGTGAGCGCCTTGTCAAGGATCGCGCGGAGCGAGTCGACCGCGTCCGTGACCCGGATGGTGTGGTCGAGGACGTCGCGGAGCGAGCGCCGCAGCTCGATCCGCTCGGGCGAGAGGTCGCTCTCGTCGGCCGTCGCCTCCTGGAGCAGCTCGTGCAGCAGCGCCGTGAGCGGCTGCACCGAGCGCTGGAAGTGGATGACCTCGCGCGAGAGCCGGTAGATACGCTCCGAGAGCCCGTCGTCCGAGTCGTCGCCGAAGAGCTGGTCCTCGATCTCGTCCACGTCGCCCTGCACGCCGGAGACCACGGGCGCGTACTCGTCGACGACCTGGTCGAGGATCGCGTAGAGCACCGCCTCCGGCCCGCGGGCCAGCAGCGCTGGATCCTCCTCGAGCCGGCGGCGCACCCGGGCGAGGTCCGGGGAGTCGGCGTGCCGGATGGTCACGACGAAGTCGGGGCCGACGAACACGTGCAGTTCCCCGAACACGACGGTCTCGGCCGCGTCTACGTAGCGCGCGGGCCGCAGCACCACGAAGAGCCCGTCGTCGTAGCGCTCGAGCTTCGCCCTCTGGTGTCCGCTCAGGGCGTCCTCGACGGCCAGCGGGTGCAGGCCGAACTCTTCCGCGACAGCCTCGACCTCCTCGCGGGTCGGGCGGTGGAGCCCGATCCACGCCATGCCGTGCTCTTCGCGCATCAGCTCGAAGGTGTCCTCGAGCGACTCCGGGTCGCTGATGCGGTGGCCGCCGACGTACACGGCGTTGTCGACGATGGTCATGGGGTCGGTTCTAGCACGCGGGCACAGCTCACCAGCTGACGGGGAGCGCCTTGCCCTCCTCGTAGCCCGCGGCCGACTGCAATCCCACGTGCGCGCGCTCGTGGAAGTCGGTCACGCTCCGCGCGCCGGCGTAGGTGAAGGACGAGCGCACGCCCGAGGTGATCATGTCCAGCAGGTCCTCGACCGAGGGGCGCAACGGGTCGAGGTAGATGGTGGAGGACGAGATGCCCTCGGCGAAGAGGCGCTTGCGGGCCAGCTCGTAGGCGTCGAGGCGGTCGAAGCGCTCCTGCACGGCCTTCGCCGACGCCATGCCCCAGCTCTCCTTGTAGACCCGGCCGACCGTGTCGCTGCGCAGCTCTCCCGGCGCCTCGATCGTGCCCGCGAACCAGGATCCGATCATCACGGAGGCGGCACCCGCGGCCAGCGCGAGAGCGACGTCGCGCGGGTAGCGCACCCCGCCGTCCGCCCAGACGTGTGCGCCCAGCTCGTGCGCGCGTTCGGCCGTCTCGAGGACCGCCGAGAACTGCGGGCGGCCGACGGCCGTCATCATCCGGGTCGTACACATCGCGCCCGGGCCGACTCCGACCTTGAGGATGTCCGCGCCGGCGTCGACGAGATCGTGCACGGCCTCGGCGGTGACGATGTTGCCGGCGGCGATCGGAACGCCGAGATCCAGCGCCGCGACGGTGCGCAGGGCCCGGAGCATCCCCTCCTGGTGGCCGTGCGCAGTGTCGAGCACCAGCACGTCGACTCCGGCCGCGACGAGGGCGCGCGCCTTCGCCTCGACATCGCCGTTGATGCCGACCGCCGCCGCGACGCGCAGGCGGCCGTCGGCGTCGAGCGCGGGGTCGTAGATGGTGGAGCGGAGGGCGCCGGTGCGCGAGAGCGTGCCGACCAGGGCGCCGTGGTGCAGCACCGGGGCGAAGTCGAGGTCGGCCGCGACCATCAGATCGAAGGCGGCGCGGGCAGTGGGCACGTCGTCGGCGTCGATCGAGGGGGCGGCACCGTGCACGAGATCGCCCAGCAGGGCGTCCGGCAGAGCGGTGGCGAGACGCGAGGCCGGGACGCAGCCGAGGATCGCGCCGTCCGCCTCCTGCACGACGAAGCCGTGGCCGGCGACGGCCGGGAGGATCGTGAGCGCCTCCTCCACCGTCGTCCCCGGTGCCGCAGTGAGGGCGCCGGAGAAGGCGACGGGCTGGCGCTTCACCCAGCGGATGGCGGCATCGAGGGCCTGCAGCGGCATGTCCTGCGGGAGCACGCCGAGGCCGCCGCGGCGCGCGAGAGCGGCCGCGAGCCGCTGACCCGTGACCGAGTTCATGTTCGAGGAGACGATCGGGATGGTCGCGCCCGTGCCGTCGCCGGGAGCCAGGGAGACGTCGAGCCGGCTTGTCACCGAGGAGCGGCCGGGGACGAGGAACACGTCCGAGTAGGTGAGGTCGCCTGAGGGTGCTCCGCCGGAGAAACGCATGGGGAGAACGCTACTCCGGCGCGGCCCCGGGTCGGCCGTGCGGGATCCGGGCTAGGCTTGGCGACGGGGACGGGACCAGGCTCGGGCACCGCGTCTCTCGCGGCCGAGGACGACCTCCTCCTCCGCGGTGGAGAGCGCGGAGGGATGCGACGGGCCCGTCCGGATGATCGAGACAACGCGAATCAACGGAGAGAGTGGGCGATCGGCTGTGTCGAGCCAGTTGACCGGAGCAGGAACAGAGCAGGGCGCGGAGGACTTCGGGGCCAACGAGTGGCTCGTGGAGGAGCTGTACGAGCAGTACAGTGCCGACCGCGCCTCGGTGGACGAGTCCTGGTGGCCGATCCTGGAGCGCTACGGGGCCCAGCTCGCAGGGGGTGGCACAGACCCCGCAGCCGCTGCGAAGCCCGCCTCCGCTCCGGTCGCCGAGCGCGTGTCCACGAGCGCGGGAGGTGCCGTGACCCATCCCGTCACGACACCCTCCGATACGGCTCCCGCCTCGCGCACCACCTCCAAGCAGCCGAAGGCCCAGCCCATCCCCGCCGACGCGCCGGTGAGCGGGCCCGCGCCCCAGGAGTCCGCCCCGGAGGAGGCGGACACGGTCACCCCGCTGCGCGGCATGGCGAAGAGCCTCGCCACCAACATGGACGCCAGTCTCACGATCCCCACCGCCACGAGCGTCCGCACGATCCCGGCGAAGCTGATGATCGACAACCGCATCGTGATCAACAACCACCTGCGACGCACCCGCGGCGGCAAGGTCTCGTTCACGCACCTGATCGGCTGGGCGCTGATCCGGGCGCTGAAGGACTTCCCGAGCCAGAACGTGTTCTACGACGAGGTCGACGGCAAGCCCGCCGTGGTGGCTCCGGCGCACGTGAACCTCGGCATCGCGATCGACATGCCCAAGCCCGACGGCACGCGCGCCCTCCTCGTCCCGAGCATCAAGCGCGCCGACACCCTCACCTTCACCGCCTACCTCGCCGCCTACGAGGACCTCGTCAAGCGCGCCCGCGGCAACAAGCTCGTCGCCGGTGACTTCGCCGGGACCACCCTCTCGCTCACGAACCCCGGCGGCATCGGCACGGTCCACTCCGTCCCCCGCCTGATGAAGGGCCAGGGCTGCATCATCGGAGCCGGCGCCCTCGAGTACCCCGCCGAGTTCCAGGGTGCGTCCGAGAAGACGCTGGTCGAGCTGGGCATCGGCAAGACCATCACCCTGACCTCGACCTACGACCACCGCGTCATCCAGGGCGCGGGCTCGGGCGAGTTCCTCAAGATCGTGCACGAGCTGCTGCTCGGCGGGCGCGACTTCTACGAGGACATCTTCGCGGCGCTGCGCATCCCCTACGACCCGATCCACTGGTCGACCGACATCGCCGTCGACCTCGCCGAGCGCGTCTCGAAGACCGCCCGCGTGCAGGAGCTCATCAACTCGTTCCGCGTCCGCGGCCACCTGATGGCCGACGTCGACCCGCTCGAGTACGTGCAGCGCTCGCACCCCGACCTCGCCATCGAGAGCCACGGACTCACCTTCTGGGACCTCGACCGCGAGTTCGTCACGGACGGCTTCGGCGGCGCGCGCCAGCTCAAGCTGCGCGACATCCTCGGCATCCTGCGCGATTCCTACTGCCGCACGGTCGGCGTCGAATACATGCACATCCAGGATCCCGAGCAGCGCGCCTGGATGCAGCAGAAGCTCGAACGGGGCTACGAGAAGCCCGGGCACGACGAGCAGCTGCGCATCCTCGGCAAGCTCAACGAGGCCGAGGCCTTCGAGACCTTCCTGCAGACCAAGTACGTCGGTCAGAAGCGCTTCTCGCTCGAGGGAGGGGAGTCGCTCATCGCTCTGCTCGACGCCGTCCTCCAGGGGGCGGCCGACGAGAAGCTCGACGAGGTCGCGATCGGCATGGCCCACCGCGGCCGCCTCAACGTGCTGACGAACATCGCCGGCAAGACCTACGGCCAGATCTTCCGCGAGTTCGAGGGCACGCAGGATCCGCGCACCGTCCAGGGCTCCGGAGACGTGAAATACCACCTCGGCACCGAGGGCACCTTCCGCGGCGCGGCCGGCGAGGAGATCCCCGTCTACCTCGCCGCGAACCCCTCGCACCTCGAGGCGGTCAACGGCGTGCTCGAGGGCATCGTGCGCGCCAAGCAGGACCGCAAGCCGATCGGCACCTTCACGACCCTGCCGATCCTCGTCCACGGCGACGCCGCGATGGCCGGTCAGGGCGTGGTCGTCGAGACCCTCCAGATGTCGCAGCTGCGGGCCTACCGCACCGGCGGCACGATCCACATCAACATCAACAACCAGGTCGGATTCACGACCCCGCCGCACGAGGCGCGCACCTCGATCTACTCGACCGACGGCGCCAAGTCGATCCAGGCTCCGATCTTCCACGTGAACGGCGACGACCCCGAGGCCGTCGTGCACGTCGGGCAGCTCGCGTTCGAGTACCGCCAGCGCTTCAACCGCGACGTGGTCATCGACCTGATCTGCTACCGCCGCCGCGGGCACAACGAGGGCGACGACCCCTCGATGACCCAGCCGCTGATGTACAGCCTGATCGAGGCCAAGCGCTCGGTCCGCAAGCTCTACACCGAGGCGCTCGTCGGCCGCGGCGACATCACCGAGGAGGAGTACGCCCGCGCGCACCAGGACTTCCAGGACCGGTTGGAGCGAGCCTTCGCCGAGACGCACGCGGCGCAGACCGGCGCGATCCCCGTGATCACCGCCGACGGCGACTCCGTGGCCGACCTCGAGCTGCCGGACGCGCAGCGGGGCGAGGACTACCCGGGCGAGCCCGAGGTGACGGGAGTGAAGAACGAGGTCATCACCCGCATCGGCGACGCGTTCACCACCCCGCCCGAGGGCTTCACCGTGCACCCCAAGCTCCAGCAGCTGCTGGCGAAGCGCCAGGAGATGAGCCGCTCCGGCTCGATCGACTGGGCGTTCGGCGAGCTGCTCGCGCTCGGCTCCCTGCTGCTCGAGGACACCCCGGTGCGCCTCGTCGGCCAGGACACCCGCCGCGGCACCTTCGTGCAGCGCCACGCCGTGCTGCACGACCGCGAGAACGGGCAGGAGTGGCTGCCGCTGATGAACCTGTCGGAGCAGCAGGCGCGGCTCTGGATCTACGACTCGCTGCTCTCGGAGTATGCGGCGATGGCGTTCGAGTACGGCTACTCGGTCGAGCGGCCCGACTCCCTCGTGCTGTGGGAGGCGCAGTTCGGCGACTTCGCGAACGGCGCGCAGATCGTGATCGACGAGTTCATCTCGTCGGCCGAGCAGAAGTGGGGCCAGCGCTCGTCGCTCGTGCTCCTGCTCCCCCACGGCTACGAGGGGCAGGGGCCCGACCACTCCTCCGCCCGGATCGAGCGCTACCTCCAGATGTGCGCCGAGCGGAACATGACGGTCGCGCGCCCGTCGACGCCCGCGTCGTACTTCCACCTGCTACGCCGCCAGGCCTACTCGCGACCGCGCCGCCCGCTGATCGTCTTCACCCCGAAGGCGATGCTGAGACTGCGCGGAGCCTCGAGCCCTGTCGAGGCGTTCACCTCGGGCCGCTTCGAGCCGGTGATCGACGACGCGCGCATCCAGGACGCATCGACCGTGAAGCGCGTGCTTCTGCACGCCGGCAAGGTGCACTACGACCTCAAGGCCGAACTCGAGAAGAAGCCGGACGACGGCATCGCGCTGGTCCGGGTCGAGCAGTACTATCCCGCGCCGATCGAGGAGCTGCGCGGCATCGCCGAGCGCTACCCCGACGCGGAGTTCGTCTGGGTCCAGGACGAGCCCGAGAACCAGGGGGCGTGGCCGTTCATCGCGCTCGAGGTCGCGCCGCAGCTCGGGCGGCCGATCCGAGTCGTGTCCCGGCCGTCCGCGGCGTCGCCCGCTGCGGGCTCGGCCAAGCGCCACGCGTCCGAGCAGGCCGACCTGCTGTCGAGGGCGCTCGCCCGCTGACGTTCGAACGCATCGCCGCCGAGCGCACCCCGGCCGATCGAGGGAACCTGCCGATGCAGGCCGTCTCGACGGACCGGGGTTCCCTCGGTGCGGTGGCGCTCCTCAGGGGCGGCGGCTAGAGGCGGGCGGGAGTGGGAGTGTGGCTGGCCTGCTCATCTCGTAGCATGCCGAGGACCTGAGCGCGGAGGTCCTCGGGAGCCGTCTCTGTACAGGCGCGCTGCACGGCCATGGTCAGCACGACGCCGACCTTCGCCTCGTCAGCGCAGTCGACGCATCCGACCATGTGCTCACGGATGTCGGCGGCGTCCTCCTTGCACAGCTCGTTGTGGAGGTACTCCTCGAGCTCGGCCTTGGCCTTCGTGCAGCCGCTGTCGGTCATTTCGTGCTCCCGGAGGTGAATGCGGCGCGGAAGCCGCGCTCGCGTGCGTAGTCGGTGAGTCGTTCGCGCAGCATGCGGCGGCCACGGTGCAGCCGGCTCATGACGGTCCCGACGGGGGTCTTCATGATGTCCGCGATCTCCTGGTAGGAGAATCCCTCCACGTCCGCGAAGTAGACGGCGAGCCGGAAGTCCTCGGGGATCGCCTGTAGCGCCTCCTTGACCGCGGTGTCCGGGAGGTGGTCGATCGCCTCCGCCTCGGCCGAACGGCTTGAGGTGGCCGTGGTGGACTCGGCGCCGCCGAGCTGCCAGTCCTCGAGCTCGTCGATCGCGCTCTGGTAGGGCTCGCGCTGCTTCTTGCGGTAGGAGTTGATGAACGTGTTGGTGAGGATCCGGTAGAGCCAGGCCTTGAGGTTCGTGCCCTGCTGGAACTGCCGGAACGCGCCGAACGCCTTGGCGAACGTCTCCTGCACGAGGTCCTGGGCGTCGGAGGGGTTCTTCGTCATCCGCAGACCGGCCGCGTAGAGCTGGTCGATGAACGGCAGGGCCTGCTCCTCGAAGAGTGCGCGGAGATCGACCGGAGCATCCGCTGGAGCGTCGTCGAACGACTCCTCGACGGTCTCCTCGATCGTCTGCTCCCCCTCGGCGGGCGCCGGCGCCTCGTCGGCGGGGCTGGTGCGGGGTACGTCGTCGCGAGTCATCACCAGCGATTCTAGAGCGGAGGCGCTCACGCCGACCGGGGTTGCGGGCCGGCGCCGGCGCCGTGCGGGCGTTCGCACGCTCCGCGGCACCGCGCCCGTCCCGGCCGTTGTCGCCGTGCTCCGCGACACCGTCGCCGTGCTCACCGTCGCCGTGCTCATTGCCGCCATGCTCCGCCTCCGCCGCTGCCGCCGACTCCCTGTCGGCCGACTATCCTGACAACCGATGGTCTTCTCGCGTTATTCCGCTCCCGAGTTCGATCCGTACGGCGACGCCCGTGCGCTCCCCGGCGATGACGCGTGGCCCGCGCCCGCGGCATCCGGCGCCCTCGACGCCGAGATCGCCCTGCCGGGCTCGAAGTCCCTCACCAACCGCGAGCTCGTCCTCTCGGCCCTCGCCGACGGACCCTCCACCCTGCGTGCGCCGCTGCACTCGCGCGACAGCTCGCTGATGATCGACGCTCTACGGTCACTGGGCACGGGCATCCGCGAGTCGGGTGCAACCGGAGACTTCGGCTCCGACCTGGTGATCGAGCCGGCGGAGGAACTGCTGGGCTCGACCACGATCGACTGCGGCCTCGCGGGGACGGTCATGCGCTTCGTGCCCCCGCTCGCCGGGCTCGCGCTCGGGCCCACCACGTTCGACGGAGACGCCTACGCGGCCAAGCGGCCGATGGGGGCGACGATCGCCTCCCTCCGCTCGCTCGGCGTCGACGTGGCCGACGACGGTCGTGGCGCGCTCCCCTTTACTGTGCACGGGTCCGGCTCGGTCCGCGGGGGCGACGCCGTCGTCGACGCCTCACGGTCGAGCCAGTTCGTCTCGGCCCTGGTGCTGGCGGGCGCACGCTTCGACGACGGGCTCCGCCTCCGCCACGAGGGCCGCGCGCTGCCGAGCCAGCCGCACATCGACATGACGATCGCGGCACTCGCCGCCCGGGGAGTCGAGGTCGGCACCCCTGCGCCGGGAGAGTGGACCGTCGCCGCGCAGACGATCGCCGGAGCCGATGTGCTGATCGAGCCCGATCTCTCGAACGCCGCTCCCTTCCTGGCGGCGGCACTGGTCACGGGCGGCCGGGTGCGGCTGCGCCACTGGCCCGCCGTCACCACGCAGGTCGGCGCCCACCTCGAGCGGATCCTGCCGCTGTTCGGTGCCACTGTCGAGCGCGACGGGGACGCCCTCGTCGTGACCGGCGGCGACGAGATCCTCGGCGTCGATCTCGATCTCTCCGAGGGAGGCGAGCTCGCGCCGGCCCTCGCCGCCCTCGCCGCACTCGCGAGCACGCCGAGCACGCTGAGGGGAATCGGCCACATCCGCCACCACGAGACCGACCGACTCGCCGCGCTCGCGGCCGAGATCAGCGGTCTCGGCGGCGACGTGGTCGAGACGGAGGACGGCCTCCGGATCGAGCCGGCCGAACTGCACGGCGGACGCTGGCGCACCTACTCCGATCACAGGATGGCGCACGCCGGCGCCCTGATCGGGTTGGTCGTGCCGGGCGTCGTGATTGAGGACATCGCCACGACGGCGAAGACGCTTCCGCAGTTCCCCGCGCTGTGGACCACCCTCGCCGGATCGGCCTGACCTGTGTCGTGGTGGACGGACAGCGGCCTCGACGCCGACGGCGTGCTCGACGACTTCGACGGCTACGACGAATCGGACGCCCGGGTGAGGCCGAATCCGAAGGGGACGAAGCCCCGCACGAAGAACCGGCCCGCCTACCAGGACGCCGAGATCGCGATGGTGCTCGGCGTCGACCGCGGGCGCTACACGGTGATGATCGGCGACGGGACGCCCGAGGAGCACGAGTTCACCGCCGCGCGGGCCCGCGAACTGCGACGGCAGGCCATCGTCGCGGGCGACCGGGTCGACGTCGTCGGCGACTCCAGCGGCGATGAGGGGACCCTCGCTCGCATCGTCCGCATCCGGGAGCGCACGACGCTGCTGCGGCGCAGCGCCGACGACACGGATGCGATCGAGCGCGTGATCGTGGCGAACGCCGATCAGATGCTCTGCGTCGTCGCCGCGGCCGACCCCGAGCCACGCACGCGCCTGGTCGACCGCTACCTCGTCGCGGCCTTCGACGCCGGAATCACTCCGATGCTCTGCATCACCAAGACCGACCTCGCCGATCCCGCTCCGTTCCTGCGCAACTTCGAGGGGCTCGACCTGCGCGTGTTCCTCTCGAGCCAGGACGAGCCGCCCGTCGACGAGATCGCCGAGGCCCTGCTCGGTCACGAGACGGTCGTCGTCGGGCACTCCGGTGTGGGCAAGTCGACCCTGGTCAACAGGCTGGTACCGGATGCGCACCGCGCGACAGGGCACGTCAACACCGTGACCGGCCGCGGCCGGCACACCTCCTCCTCCACCGTCTCACTGCGCGTGGAACGCGGCGACCGCCACGGCTGGGTGATCGACACCCCGGGCGTGCGCTCGTTCGGCCTGGGGCACGTGAACACCGACAACATCCTCGGAGCCTTCACGACGCTCGCCGAAATCGCCCGGGAGTGCCCTCGCGGCTGCACGCACCTGCCCGACTCCCCGGACTGCGCGATCGTCGAGGCCGTTGAAGGAGGCCTGCTCGGTGCGAGCGGACCCGAGCGGCTCGACTCGCTCCAGCGACTCCTGACCACCTTCACCACCACCGACGGAAGCAGACGATGACCGACCTCTCCCCTGTCACCGCCCAAGCGCGACTCGCCGCCGGCGACACCGCCCCCGCCTTCACGCTGCCGAACCAGGACGGCGAGCCCGTCTCTCTCGCCGACTACCGCGGGCGGCGCGTCATCCTGTTCTTCTACCCGGAGGCCGACACCCCCGGCTGCACGACGGAGGCCTGCGACTTCCGCGACAACGCGGCCTCGCTTCGGGACTCCGGCTACGAGGTGCTCGGACTCTCTCGCGACACTCCGGAGGCGCTGCGGCGCTGGGCGGACGCGCAGAGCATCGCCTACCCGCTGCTGAGCGACCCCGACATGACGGCACACCGCGCCTACGCGGTGTGGGGCGAGAAGAGCCTCTACGGCAAGACCGTGGTGGGCGTGCTGCGCTCGACCTTCGTCGTCGGAGCGGAGGGCGCGCTCGAGTTCGCGCAGTACGGCGTCCGGGCGACCGGGCACGTGCAGGCGCTGCGCAAGAAGTTGAAGCTGGTGTGATTTCTGGCGCGCGATGAGGCTCCTCGCGCGCCATCGCGACGCCGCCGCTCGGCTCTTCTGCGAGCATCTCTCACGTCGATGTGAGCGGCACCGCCCGGTGCCCCGTCGGAACGAGGGGTGGACAGGGTGCGCTCGAAGGTTCGCAGGACGATGGTCGGAGCGGCGATCGCGGCCGTGGTCGCAGTGCTGGCGGGCTGCACGCCGCCGGAGCCGCCGCCGCTCGCCGCCGCGAAGGTGCTGCAGTCCGTCTCGATCGGCCTGTCGACCAATGGCGCCGTCGGCGAGATCGAGGGGACGGCGCTCGGCGTCGGGGAGGATCCATCCGACACCACGGTCGCCACCACCACCTACGATCCCGCCGCGGTCGCCGCCGATCTGCCGGTCCGGGTCCGCTCCTCGTGGCGCACCGCCGATGCCTCTGGGACCGATCTGGCCGAGCTCGCGGGCCGATCGGGGCGGGTCGAGATCTCGCTCGCAGTCGAGAACCTGACGGTCCACGCCGAGGAGGTCGCGTTCGACGTGGCCGGGCGCTCAGCGAGCCGCAGCGCACTCGTGGGCGCTCCGCTGACGGTCGCCGCCTCCACCGTGCTGCCGGGCGTCTCCCCGAGCAATGTGGTCACCGAGGACGAGTCTGGTACCGTCACGAACGGGGTGCTCAGCCGCGACGACCACGGCGACGCCGTCGTCCAGTGGGCCTCGCTCCTCGCCCCGCCCGGAGGAGGCGCGACCGCCACGCTGACCCTCGTCGCCGACGTCGACGACTTCGCCGTCCCCGCCTTCGATCTGGCCGTCCAGCCCGGGTTGAGCACCGATCCCACCACCGCAGGCGCGCTCGATGCCGCCTTCGACTCCGGAGACGCCTCGCCGCTCGCCCTCGAGCGCCGCACGATCGAGGTCATCACCTCGGTGGACGACCTGCTGACGCAGGCGGGCACGACCGTGGCCGAGGTGCGGACCTCGCTCGACGCGACCTCCGAGACGCTGGGTATCCGCACGGCCGAGGAGCTGCGGACCAGCACCGCCTCGACGGCGGCCTCGATGCAGGGGCTCTCGGGGCAGCTGGCCACGCTGAAGACCCAGCTCTCGTCGACGGTGTCGGGCACCGAATCCGGACTGCTGCAGCAGCTCTCGCAGGCGATCGACGCGGTCGACGCGATGCTGGGCGACACCTCCGCCGCGGTGCCGTCGCCGGAGCTCTCAGGAAGCGGCTGCACTGTCGCGGCCACGGGCGCCAGCGGCACCTCGGGTTCGATCTACTCGGAGCTGCTGCGACTCACCTCCGAGCTGGACGCCTACGGAACGGCGGCCGCGTCCTGCCGCGACGAGGTCGTCGCCTCTCTGCGCAGCGCCGTCGGACCGGCGGAACCCTCCGCCCAGAGCTGCGCCGCTCCGTCGATGACCTGCTCGCTCGCGGCGTCCGGAGCCGCCGTCGACACCGTGCTGCTCGGGATGCTCGGCCGCGGGCAGAGCCTCGTGGACTCCCTGCAGCCGGAGCTGATGGCCGGTGTGGAGTCCGATTACGCGGCGCTCTCGAGCCGGGTCGACGCGACCTCGGCCGCGGTCGACGCTCTGGCGGACCCGAGCGGGTCCGTCGCGCAGACCCTCGCCGGGCTCTCGACGACTCTGGACGGGCTCGACACCGACACCGGCGAGCTGGAGAAGGCCGTCACCTCGGTCGGCGCGACCGCGAAGACGGCCCTCGACGAGCTCGGGACCCCGACGACGGCCGGCTCGCTGTCTGCGCAGAACCATGAGCTGGCCGACCGGCTCTGCGAGCTTCTGCCCGCGATTCCGGCGCCCACGATTCCAGCCCCCGCGACGACGCCGCGCGCGACGAGCGCCCCCTCGGCAGTCCCGCGGGGCTCCATCGAGGAGCTCCGGGCCTACCTCACCGGAACGCCCTGCTCCGGCAAGGGCCGCCTCGACACACCTGACGGCTACTCCGCCCCGATGGCCGACCGGCTCCGCGCGCAGGTCGGCGCGTGGACGTCGGTCGCATCGATCACCGGCGACACCGGCGCGGGCGCCGACCTCGCCGCACTGCGGACCGCTCTCGCCTCAGTACGGAGCGACGTGGCTGCGACCGGCGCGACGGCCGGCGCCGACGACTCCCGCCTCGCCGGGCTGCTCGCCGCTCTCCGCGCGAGCGCCGCCGCACTGAGCACGCAGCGAGACGCCCTCGGCGCACGAGTCGATGCGCTCGGCACTCAGCAGGACGCCCTCGCTCCGGCGATTCAGCAAGCGTTCGCCGAGGCCGACTCGGCCGCGTCCTCCGCAGTCGCCGCGCTCCTCGACGCTCAGGTGCGGCGGGTCTCGACCCGTTCCGCGGCCGACGCCGACGCGATCACCGCGATGTTCGACCGCTCGGTGTCGGGACTGCACGAGGCGGCGGCCGATATCGGGACCGACGGCGCCGCGACCGTCGACGCCGAGCACCAGGCGCTGAGCACCGCCGAAGCACGGATCGGCGAGGCGGTGACCGAGCGCACCCGCGACTCGCTCGCGAGCATCGCCACGACGATCGACGCCTCCACCCGTGACACCGACGGCGCCTCGGCCCTGCTGGCCGCCGATCTGCACAAGGTGCTGCTCGATCTGGGAGACCGGACGGTCGGCGGGTCCGGGCTCCTCGGATCGATGACGACGAGCGCCGCGAAGGTCGGCACTGCCGACGTGCAGCTCGCCCTCGCCTCGCAGAGCGCGCAGGGCTACGCCGCCGTCCGCTCCGAGGATGTCTCCGGGATCCTGCTCGCCCAGGCCCAGGAGCGCGCCTCAATCCAGGCGGCGGACACACTCCCGGCCTTCCACCTCGACGTCCCGGAGGGCGCTCACTCGCAGACCGTCTACTCCTTCCGGATCGGGGACGGGCAATGACCCGCCTCGGTCGGCGCGCCGCAGAGCGCCCCCACCTCCATCCCCGTCGCCAGACTCTGATCCTGCTCGGCGGCGGAGTCGGCGCGCTGCTGCTCCTGGGCGGCGTGCTGATCGCACTCCTGCCTCCGCGGCCGGCGCCGACCACGACGGTCGCCGAGCTCCCGGTCGGGCTCTCCTGCGCTCGCGTACCGGAAGGGCTGACCTTCGGCGTGGTCGTCTCGCTCAGCTCGGCGCCAGGCGAAGGCGCGGAGTGGAAGGACGCGGCGAACGGAACCGTCGCCGCCGCGCACCGCTTCGCGATGGGCGGCTGCAAGGTCGATCTCGTCGCCGCCGACGACCACGGGACGCCCGAGGGAGCGCGCGCTGCGGTCGAGGAGCTTGCCGGCAAGCAGGTGTCGGGCCTCGTGCTCGCGACCGACGGCGCACACACGGGTGCGGCGGCGGACGCCGCGCGCGCCGCCGGGATCGCGGCCGTCCTGCCCTACGACAGCGACCCGGCCGCGGCGGGCGACGGCGCCTGGCTGACGGGGCCGGACACCGCGTCAGCCGACACGGCCCTCGTGGATGCGGCCGGTGCCGACGCGCGGGTGCTCCTCGTCGACGCCGGCGGAGGAACTCCGGCCGGTCTCTCGCCTGCCGCGGCGGTGACCGTCGACCCGGGCGGCACCGCGGACGCGCTGATCGCCGCGGCGCGGCCTCACCTGGAGGGCGAGCAGGCCGCGGAGCGCATCGTCGTGTCCGGCCCCGCCGCCGCGCAGGCGACCGCGGTCGCGGCTCTGCAGGCCGCCGGGACAACTGCTCCGATCCTGCTCACTCCCGACGCCCTGAGCCCCGTGTTCGCTCCCGACCTCGTCGAGGCCGGCGGCACCCTCTCGGGAGACCTCACCACGGTCGGCGTGGACTCGGGCGACGCAGTCGCACTCCGCGGCGACGAGCGAGGGCGCGCGGCCTCGGCGTTCCTGAGTGCGGTGCGGATGACCGCCGAGGACTCCGAGCGGACAACCCTCTTCGGGGACCGGCCGTTCCGCGAGGTCGCAGCGGTCGCCGACGCGGCCAGCCACGACGCCGTCGTGGCGCTGGTACGGGCGTCCGCCGCAGCGGGCAGCAGCGCTCCCTCCGCTGTCGCCGCCGCCCTCAACGGCTCGACCGCCGGATCGGTCGAGGGCCTCGCCGGACCACCGCTCGACTTCGGGGCGGCGACCGCCATCGATGCCCCCGTCGTCGCCCTCCACGCCTCACCGCAGGACCTCGGTCTGCGGCCCGCCGACCCGCCGCTGCTCTGGTTCGCCGGGCAGCCCCGACCCTGAGGACCCCGATGCGACTCCTCCTCGACCTCGACGACGCCCGCTCCGACATCGAGCTCGGTCGTCACCGCGACGCCTCGACACTCGGCGACCTCGTCGATGCCGCCACCGGGCACCGTCTCCCGCCCGGCACGACGCTGGCCGTCGACTCCGCACTCCACCCGGTCGAGACTCCGCTGGCGGATCTGCTGCTGCTCGAGGGCACCCGGATCGCGCGCTCGCCCCAGCCACGGCCCGTCGCGGTCCGCGGCTGGACCGCAACGCTCTCCGGTGGGCTCCGCGCCGGAGACGTGGTCGAGATCCCCCGGAGTCGCGCGCTCACCGTCGGACGATCGCCGCACGCCGATCTCGTCCTCGACACGGTGAGCGCATCGTGGGAGCACCTGTCCGTGACTCGCGAGGGCGATGCTCTGCGCGTGCGCGACGCCGGTAGCACGAACGGCACCCTCGTCGACGGCGTCTCCGCCGCGGGTGAGGGCGTCGTCGTGACCGACTCCGCGGTCGTGATCGCGGGAGGAGCGGCACTTCTGCTCCGCCCGGCGCCGGCCGAGCCGCCCGCCCCCGAGCCGGGCAGCCTGCACAATGTCACCCCGAGCGCGACGGTGCCCTTCAACCGGCCGCCGCGGCCCGGACGAGCCGCCGCGGCCGACCCCGTCGTGCCTCCGACCCGCGTCTCGATCGCCTCCGCCGCGAAGTTCAGCGTGATCACGGTCGCGGCGCCCCTCGTCCTCGCCTTCGCGATGGTGCTGATCATGGGCGACGCGCGCTACGCCCTGTTCGCCGCACTCAGCCCGGTCGCAGGCGTCGGAATGTGGCTGGAGCAGCGGCACCGGCACACGCGGACGGCCCGGGCAGAAGAGCAGCGCTACGGCGAGGCACTGCAGACGCTCCGCGACGACATCGCCCGGGCCGCCCGGCTCGAGCGCGCCCGCCTCGAAGAGGACGCGCCCGACCCGGCGACGACGATCCGCCGCGCCGCGCTGCCCACCACCTCGCTCTGGCAGCGGCGCGCGACCTCCCCCGACGTGCTGAGCCTGCACGTCGGGGTGGGAGACGTGCCGTGGTCGCCCGCGCTCGACCAGCGCGGTCTCTCGCGGGTCGAGGAGGAGGTGCGCGCGATCGTCGCGGACAGCGTCGTTCCCAGCGCCCCCGTGTCGGTCGACCTCGCGGATGCGGGCGTCGTCGGGATCGTCGGCGACCGGGAGGGCGGACTCGCCCTGGCCCGGAGCCTGCTCTGCCAGGCGGCGGTCCACTGCGGACCGGCCGACCTGGCGGTCGGCGTCTTCTGCGACCGCGGGCGCGACTCCGACTGGAGCTGGGCCTCCTGGCTCCCGCACACCCGGCTCCCCGGCGGCGAACGTCGGCTCTCCGACCGGCGCGACCGCAGTGCCGGGCTCCTGCGCGCGATCCACGACGACTCCTCACCGCGCGTGCTCCTGGTGCTCGACTCGGACGTGCTGACCGAGGGGCGCGATGCTCCCGCGCGGGGCCTCCTCGGACTCGGGCGCGGTGAGCGCGGGCCCACGACCCGGGTGTCCGGCATCGTCCTCGCGGCGTCGGAGGAACAGCTCCCCGCCTCGTGCAGTGTCATCGTGCGGGTCGGGGAGGACGCCTCCGCGGTCCTCACCCGCCCCGACGAGCGGGTCACCGTCGAGGACGTGGTGCTCGCCGGGCTCGACGACGTCACGGCCGAGCGCTGCGCGCGCGACCTGGCGCGTTTCGAGGACCCCGAGCTCGTCACCGCGGGGGCGACCCTCCCGGCGCTCGTGCGCCTCCCGCCCCTTCTGGGAGCCGACCGGCCGACGCCGGCCATCGTGCGGGAGTGGTGGTCGAGCGCCCGAGGCGTCCGCGCGCCCGTCGGGATCGGCGAGCGCGGTCCGCTCGTGCTCGACCTCGTCGCCGACGGTCCGCACGGCCTCGTCGGCGGCACCACCGGCTCCGGCAAGAGCGAGTTCCTGCGCTCCTTCGTCGCCGGCCTGGCCGCCTGGAATGATCCGACGCGCCTGAGCTTCGTGCTCATCGACTTCAAGGGCGGAGCAGCCTTCGCGGCCTGTGAGCGGCTCCCGCACACGATCGGCACGATCAGCAACCTCGATGCGCAGCTCGCCGACCGGGCGCTGCGGTCCCTCGAGGCCGAGATGCAGCGGCGCCAGCGGATCTTCGCCGCCGCGGGCGAGGGCATCGACAACCTCGACGCCTACTGGGCGACGTCGCCCGCGGAGCCGATGCCGCGACTGCTGCTCGTCGTCGACGAGTTCGCCATGCTCGCGAAGGAGCACCCCGACGTCCTAAAGTCGCTGGTCAGCGTCGCTGCTGTCGGCCGCACGCTCGGGGTGCACATGATCCTCGCCACCCAGCGGCCGGCCGGCGTGGTGAACGATGACATCCTCGCCAACACCAACCTGCGCGTGGCCCTCCGCGTGCAGAGCCGCGACGACTCCTCCAATGTGATCGGGGTCGCGAGCGCGGCCGAGATCTCGCGCGGCGAGACTGGACGCGCCTACGTGAAGCTCGGACAGAACGACATCTCCCCCGTGCAGACGGCGCTGGTCACCGGCCGCGCCGAGGCGGAGGCGGCCGAGGCCGTCGAAGTCCGACCCGTCGGGTTCACCGGAGTGCCGCTCGCCGATCCCTCTCCCGCTTCTGCCGACGAGACGGCACCGACCGACCTCGATCTCCTGATCGACGCGGTGGTGAAGGCGAATGCGGAGGCGGGTTTCGCCCCACCGCGGCCGGTCTGGCCGGAGCCGCTCGGCGACTCCGTTCTTCTCGGCGGCTTCGGCGCCGAGGAGTCCGACCTCGGCCAGGTCGTCGACGATGTGCTGCGCGTCGCGCTCTCGGACGATCCCGACCGCCAGCGCCAGGTGACGGGCGGATGGGACCTCGCCGAGGGCAATCTGCTTCTCCTCGGCATTCCGGGCAGCGGCACCAGCACGGCGCTCGCTTCGATCGCGCTCACCGCGACCCGCCACTTCTCCCCCGCCGAACTCGACCTATACATCCTCGACGCGGCCTCCCGCGATTGCTCCGCCCTGGCCGATCTGCCGCACACCGTCTCCTACGTCGGCGCCGGCGCGGGCGCGCACGAGAAGCAGACCCGTTTCCTGCGCCACCTCCGAGACGAGGTCCGGAGGCGGCGGGCCTCCCACGGGGAGCATCGCCGGACCCTCGTGCTGATCGACGGCCTGGCGACGCTCAAGGACGACTTCGAGGACTGGGAGGGCCAGGTCCTCCTCGAGGCGCTGGCGCGGGCCTACGCCGACGGCCCCGAGCTGGGCCTGCACTTCGCGGTGACGAGTACCCGCGTGAAGGCTCTCCCCTCCGTGATGGAGGAGGTCACGACGCAGAAGTGGCTGTTCCGCTTCGCTGACCCACAGGATTACTCGATCGCCGGGGTGAAGCCTCGATACGCCCCGCCCCCGGTTCCCGGCCGGTGCGTGCTCGCGTCCTCACTCCTGCAGACGCAGGTCGCGACCCCCGCCTCGGGCCTACGGGCGGCAGTGGAGGAGGTCGTGGCCGCCTGGCCCGACACCACGAGCAAGACGACCGCGATCGCCACGCTGCCGCAGCGGGTTCCGGTCAGCGCGCTCGGCCTCGGAGCCCGCTTCGACGCCGAGCCCTGGCGGCTCCCGATCGGCCTGGGCGAAGCCGATCTGGCACCGCTCGCCTTCGAGCTCTACGAGGGCGAGCACGTCTTCATCACCGGTCCCGCCCGGTCGGGAAAGTCCACCGTGCTGCTCGCGCTCGTCGAGGCCGCCCGTGCCGCCGGCACGGTTGCCATCTGGGGAGCGTGCGACCGCCGCTCTCCACTGGTCGGCGCCGATCTCGACCGGATCGCCGTCGGCGCCGACGAGCTGCGCTCCCTCCTCGCATCGCTCCTCATGGAGGACGGGCCGGTACTGCTGTTGATCGACGACGCCGAACGCTGGGACGACCCCGACCAGGGCCTGACGACGCTCCTCTCCTCGTCCCGTCCGGGTCGGTGCGTCGTCGCCGCGGGCCGCTCCATCGAACTCCGCACGCAGTACGGGCACTGGACGAAGGCCATGGCACGGTCCCGGTCCGGCCTCCTGCTGCAGCCCGATGCCGAGAACGACACTCAGCTGTTCCCCGCGCAGATCCCCCGGCGCACCCCTGTCCCGGCCACCGTCGGCCGCGGCTTCGTCAGCCTGGCCGGAGAGGTCCACTTCGTGCAGTCGATCTCGCCCACGCCTGCGGACGGCGTCGCTTAGGTGTGCTCAGGCCCCGAGGCGCGCGATCAGCCGAGCGCCCGGGAGGCGCAGCTCCTCCTCGAGGGTCCCTTCCGGCGCTGTTCGGTTCGGCCACGTGCCACCCCTCACATCAGCCACCAGATGAGATGAGAAAGCTGCCGCACGTTCTCGGCGGACTCGCCGAACCAGGCCGTTGCTTCGCGGTCCAACGAGCCGTCCGCTCGAAAGATCAAGCGGGTCTCGACGCCCCAATCTCTGAGTCCGTAGCAGGACGCGACAGCCCTGCACAGCTGCCGCATCTCCCTCAGCGTCGTCGCTTCGCGCGCGCGCCGGGCATGATCGGCAAAAAGGCCGGCGTAGAAATCCTCTCGAGGCAGGCGACCCGCCAGATCGGCGAGCGCCGCGGCGTATTCGTCCCTGCGCCGGTCGGTCAGACGGAAAAGGTCCATTACTGCATCTCCTGAGAAAAATCGGCGGCGGCGCACACCATCATTTTACCCGGAGCGCCATAAACCTTTCTTGGCGCGTCGAGCCATGCAGGCGACATGGTGACGAGCCCCTCCACGACGCGTGACATCTGTGATCGGCGCACTTTGCCGTTGATGTCTTCTGCCCGGAACACGACTGTCGGTTCCGTCGTGCACCTCGACCGGTAGATCCAGGTGTCGGCGTTCTTGATGATCGTCACGGCCAGCCACGGCGGCGCCCAGAACAGGATCACGAGGAGCCGTCGGCAGGAAGCCGCGGGTCGAATGGCATGCACTCGATCGCGAGGCATGAGAGAATGGACGCGCGCGTTCATTCGACTCGGCGCACGGCGTCCATCAGAAAATCCATCGTGTAGCTCGAGACATCTCCCAGACGAGCTTCAACTTTTCCTGGTAGCGCAACGAAGTTTCAAGGTCAAGCGTTCCGTCCGGTCGAGTCGCGTAGGCATCCTCCAGACCGCCAAGCCGCAACCCGAAGCACGATCGAACGTCTTTGCACAACTGGCGCATCTGTTTCCTTGTTGATGCATTTCTCGCAACTCGCGCCAATTCGACGAAATGGACGGAGGCTCGAGGGTGAGGCAAAATGGCCAGCTGGGCGGAGAGGTCTTCGAGGGCATGAGCATATTCGTCTCTTTGTCGAGGGTTCAAGGTGCAAGCCGCCACGAGTCGGTCTCCTTCACATCATTCCATACGTCGGGGAGGTAGGTTTGATTGGTTTCGCCCGGGTACGCGTCTCCTGTAGCTCCTCGCTGGGGAGCAACGGTACCTCGACCCAGCCCCGCGGAATTTCGGCGACGATCCTGGTGAGAGCGCCTTCGACCAGAGCCTTCCCGGAGCCGGCCAGAGCCGCGGCGTACTCAACGCCTTTCCTGGGATCGTTGCGCGAGCGATGCTGTCTCCGACCGTGCCCGATCAACGCTTGGCGACTCGTCCTTCAGAACAACCACCGTAAACGATTAGAGGATTTTAGTACAGCGTCTATCGCTTCGTCGTACTCTTTTGTACGCTCGATATTGATACTTCTATCAGCGTTAAGGACACCTTGATCCTTAAGACTACCCATTGTGCCTACAAAAGTCATCCGCACCCGCGATGCCACGTATCTCACCTGACCAAGGGACGTCGCGCCTCTCACGATGCTCGCGTAGTGCTCAAACTGCTGTGATGTCAGCGACTCGTTCGCCTCCGAGAGAAGTTTTCCACACCGGTCCAATTCTTTCGCATATTTTTCTTTCCGCTCTTTGGTCAGGGCAAAAGGGGCCACGAATCAAGTTCCTTTACACTATTACTAAGAGCGTTATTCATAAGGTCTGTTTCGCGCGTGTTGCTGTAAAGACATCGACTTCTCGCGGGAGAGAATGGAAGTTCGTACACGCCATTCTTGAAGCGAGAAGTCGATGCGCTATGACTCTACTACAGGTTTGACCTCTGGGCAGGTGACGGAGTTGGTGGCTCGGATATTCCAGATCCTGTCCGGGCGTCCATCGTTGCCTGGCCGTCCCGCGCTTCTCAACCTGCGGGAGCAGGTCATCCTGACTTTGCTGCTGTTGCGACAGAACCTGAACCAAGCCGCCGTCGCGGACCTGCACGGCGTCTCTCAAGCCGCCGTCTCGCGGATCTACCGGCGCATCGTTCCGCTGGTCGAGCAAGCCTGTTGCTTCTCAGGGGTTTCCCTGGAAGAAGCTGTCCGAGGCCGTGTTGTCCTGGTCGATGGGACAGACGTTCCTACCCGGAACCGCGCGAAAACGGGTCGGTCGAATTACTCCGGGAAGCGGCACCGACAAGGCCTCAATGTGCAGATCGCCGCAGATCTGGACGGCGGCCTCCTCGCCGCGTCAGCCCCTGTCGCCGGCGCCCGTCATGATCGTGCCGCTCTCGCGCTTTGCGGCTGGGAGCCGATCCTCGATGACACGGACTGGATCCCCGACCCGGGCTACATCGGCACCACCGCAACCACTCCCCGCAAACGTCCCCACGGCGCCACCCTCGACGACAACACCAAGAAATCGAACCGGGAAATCTCCAGAACCCGATCCGCAGTCGAGAGGTGCATCGCCCACTTCAAGAACTGGAAAATCATCGCCACCGGCTACCGCGGACGCCTCAGCGAACTCCCCACCCTCATCCGCACCATCACAAAACTCGAACTCTACCGACTCGGCTGGTAAGCAACCTTATGAATAACCCTCTAAGAGAGGGTTACGGTGGCATCTTCGCCGCGATCCTGACGAGAGCGCCTCAGACCAGAGCCTTCCCGGGCCGGCCAGAGCCGCGGCGTACTCAACGCCTTCCCTGGATCGCTGCGCGAGCGATGCTGTCTCCGACCGTGCCCGATCAACGCTTGGTGACTCGTCCTTCACAACAACCACCGCAAACGATTAGAGGATCGTATTACAGTGTCTATCGCCTCGTCGTACTCTTTTGTACGCTCGATATTGATACTTCTATCAGCGTTAAGAATACCTCGATCCTTAATACTAGTCATTGTGCCTACAAAGGTCATCCGCACGCGCGATGCCACGTATCTCACCTGACGGAGGGACGTCGCGCCCCTCACGATGCTCGCATAGTGCTCAAACTGCCGTGACGTCAGCGACACGTTCGCCTCCGAGAGAAGTTTTCCACACCGATCCAATTCTTTCGCATACTTTTCTTTCCGCTCTTCAGTCAGGGCAAAAGAGGCCATGAGCCAAGCTCCTTTGCACTAGTCTTACCGTCGGGCATGAGCGTTTGGTTGGTTCCACCTCGAAACAATTCGCCGCTGGCGCTACGTTGCGGCGCCGCTCGTCCCACATAGCTCGAAAGACCAGCAGGAATCTCCGCAGAAAAACCTGTGTTCACTACAGAGGGTTCTCCAGTCGACCAGACCGGGGGAAGCGCTTTTTCGGCGCGCACCGTGCTGACACTCACGGGAGCATCCGTCGACCACCAACCGCCAGTATGAAACCCATTGATGTCCCCGGCCCGGAACATGACGGTCGGCTCCGTGGTGTACCTCGACCGGTAGATCCACTTGTCAAAGTTTTTCATGTTCTCCACGGACAACCACGGCGGCATCTTCGCCGTGATCCCGGCAGTGGCGCCTCCGATCAGAGCGTTCTCGGCCCCGGCCCTTACCCAGCCCTCCACAGTGTGTGGGCCAGGCGCCAGCGCGTAGTCCCGCGTCCCTTCCACCGCACCCTCTGTCGCACCGCTCGCAACCGCTCCGACCGTGCGCGTCACGATGCCCGACCCCGCCTTCGCGAACGCCGCACCCACACCCGCCCCAGCAGCGCCAGAGACCGCTCCCACCGCCGCATCGATCCCCACCCTGCCCCAATCCACCGAACCAGTCTCCGCCTTCTGCGTCGCCACCGACACACCACCCGACACAAGAGCCCCGGCACCCGCCATCAGAGCGAGACCAGCCGGACCACCCACCCCCGTGCACATCAACGCGATCCCAGCGACCACCGCGGCACCCGCGAGGAGGTACTCCTTGTTCTCCCACGCCCACCGGTTGACGTCCACGACGAACCGGCCCACGTCGGCGAACGCCCCATTGTTCCCATCCCGATACGCACGCGACTCCGCATCGGTCACGGGCCGCAAACCCAGCGGATCAAGCGCATGCAACGGATCATTACCCGCATACGAATACGGATTACCCGACCACCCCGAACCGACGACCGGCTCCAGCGGATCCGTCGACAGGAACCCGCGAGTCGCCGGGTCGTACACGCGATGGCCCAACCACTCCAGGCCCGCCACCGAGACCCCACCGCCGGCAGCGAGCGAGAGCTCGGAAGGCAGCGTGGAGTCCTCGGTGGGTGGCAGGTCCCAGGGGTTCATCGGCGGTGTCGGGCGCTGCGCCCTCCACCCGGCGCTCACCCAGCGCTCCCCGATGCCAGTGACACCGCCCGGGGCCGCGAGAACGGGAACGTGCCCGACCGAGTGAAGCGACGGAACGGCGTCTGCGCTGTCCCACCGCAGCTCTGTGGACCCCACTCGCGCCAGCTCACCGAGCGCATCGACGTGGAGGGAGACCACGGACGTGGACCCGTCGGCCCGCCGGTCCTCGATCGACTCGAGCCGCCCGGAGCCCGACCAGGCGAAGCTGCGAACAGAGCCGTCCGAGCCGAGCACGCCCGTGCGTCGGCCGAGCCCGTCGTACCGGTACTCGGTCACCATCCCGTCAGCGTCCGTCGTCGACCGCATCTGACCCGCGGTGTCGTAGGAGCGGGTGCTCGTCCGCCCAGCCGTGCTCTCGGCGATCAGCCGCCCGCCGGCGTCATAGGCCCAGGAGGAGACGACATCTCCGCGCGCCTCCACCAGCTGACACGCCTCGTCGTATCGGTACTCCACCGATCGGTCACCGCTGCGCACCCTCGAGAGCCGTCCCTCGCCGTCGCGGTCGAGGGCGGTCACCCGCCCATCCTCGACGTGCTCAATGAGGAAGCCGTCACGGTACTGCCACGTCTGTCGGCCACCACCGGCCGACGACGACGTGATCCGCCCGGCGGGATCGTACGAGAACTCAGCTCGACCGAGCAGCGGGTGCTCGATCGCGGTGATCCTGCCCGCGAGATCCCGTTCGTAGCGCGTAACAGCGCCATCGGGCCCGATCGCAGCAGAGCGGGCACCGTCGGCGTTGTATTCCCAGGCCAGTCCGTCGCCGTCCCGTCGCCGCTGAAGGAGTCGGCCAGCGCGGTCCCAGGCCAGCAGGTGCACCACCGGCTCGGCTGCGGTGTGGTCCGTGATCGTCAGTCGACGATGTCGAGGATCACGCTGGATCTCGGAGACGAGCGCGCCGTCGATCCGCGCAGCCTTCTCGCGGCCGAAGGCGTCGAAGTGCCATTCCCACCGGTGCCCGTCCGGGTTCTCCTGCCATGCCCGTCGACCAGCGGCGTCGTAGCCGGCTGTCGTCCTGCGGCCCAACGGATCGACTCGCGCGACCTCGCGATCGGCCGCGTCGTACTCACGCCGCGTCACCCCACCGGTCGGATCGACGATCGTCACCAGGCGGCCTCGCTGGTCGTAGTCGTACCGAGTCACTCCCCCGACGCCGTTGACCGCCTCGACCAGCTGACCGGCAGCGTCGTAGCGGAACCGCCGGGCGCCGTACTGCGGATCCTGCGTCCCGATGAGCCGACCCACAGCGTCGTAGCGGTAGCGCGAGGTCCCCTCGCCGGCAACCCGGCGAAGGACGACCCGCCCGACCGCCGTCACCCGGCCGGCCACGTCCCGCTCGAGCCGAGCGGTGCGGCCATCGGCGTCGGTCGTGGCGATGAGATCGCCGTGCTCGTCATAGGTCATCCGCAGTACCACGCCGACCGGATCGACGACCTGCGTCAGCAGGCCCTCGCTCCAGGTCAGGGCGGTGCGGCCGCCCTCCGGATCGACGACCAGCGCCGGGTCGCGCGTCTCGTCGTCCGCGTACTCGTAGACGGTGACGCTCTCTCCGGCCGCCACCGACACGACACGGTCGCGCGCGTCATAGCTCAGGCGGACATCGGCGCCCGAGGGAGTGACTGTCCGGATGCGACGGCCGCGCTCGTCGTACGCATGCGCCGTGACCGCCCCGTCGCGCTCGACGACCGAGAGGAGGTTGCCCTGGGCGTCGTAGCTCATCGACTGCCGCCGGCCCTCCGGGTCGATGACTCCGACGAGGCACCCGCGGGAGTCCGCGATCCAGGTGTTCGAGCGCGATCCGTCCTCGTCGGAGACGACGGTCGCGCGGCCCGCGAGGTAGGCATAGCGGGTCACCCGGCCGAACGGCGAGCGCTGCGTACGTACGCGACGCCGCGCGTCGTACTCGTTGACGACCTCCACGACGCCGCTCGCTGCGGTCACCGACTCGATCAGGCCCGCGCCGTTCCAGGAGTAGAGCCGCGACCCCTCCGGATGCGAGACGGACACGAGCCGATCGTCGTCATAGCGGTACTCGACGCGGCGACCGTCGGAGGCGAGTGCGGCGACGATCCGGTCGCCCCGCCACTCGATGTCCACCCAGCGGCGGCGCGCGTGCCGGAGCCGGACCAGGCGACCGTCAACGTACTCGGCCGAGACTCTCGTCCCGCGCCCGGAGTCCGACGCGAGCCACCGGCCCGCCGCCGCGAACTCCACCGTCGTCCCTTCGGCGTCGGACGCGACCAACAGCTCGCCGCGGGCCTGGAGCCAGCGGTTCTCACCGACCGCTCGCGCCCAGCCCGATCCCTCGCGGGGGAAGAGGATCTCTCGGCCGTCGGGCAGTACCCACGTCGCGCCCTCATCCTCGAGCCGGAGCCGCTGCTCCGTGATCGACGACCACCCCCGACCGAACGCGCCGATGCTCTCGTCGAGCGAGTTGTAGCTCCGCTCCAGACGCAAGGTCGAGCAGCCACCATCGAAGACGAGGTCGACCTCGATCTCGAGGAAGTTGCCGGTGGCCGTGTTGACCGGATCATCGGAGTACCCCGTGCTCGGCGGGGCCCCGAGGGCCTGCGCGGGTTCGATCGTGAGGTCCCGACGATCGGCGGGGATGCCCGCGGAGGCCAGAGCCACAGCGAGCGCGCTGTCGGCCACGGTCGAGACAACGCCCTCACCACCTGCCGCAGCGAAGGCGTCGGCGACGGTGCGCGCCCAGGCGGCATCCTGGCGGTTCGCGGTCAGCCACGTGTCGGCTCCGCTCACCACACCGTCCGCCGAGACCGCGCCCCAGCGGCAACGCTCGGTGAAGTCGGAGAGCCGTCCTCGCAGCCCGGCGATGGCGGCAGCCAGGTCGTCGTCGAGAGTCGATGCCGACGCTGCGAAAGCGCGTAAGTGATCGGGGCGGGCGGCGGATGTTCCGCCGCCGGTACCGCCACCGCCGGGAGCCGGGATCTCGCGTGCTCCCGTGCTCGCGGGTTCCACGGGGATCCTCGGTTGCTCCGCCGCCGGTCCGACGGGCGGATCCTCGGAGCCGAACAGCGCATCGCCGGCACGCTCGAGGAGGTTGCGCGCGTCCTGCTCGCGCTGCCACTCGCGCGCGATCTGTCGCCGCTTCTGCTCCTTGTGCGCCTCTCGTCGAAGCTGCCGGGCGCCCGAGGACACCTCACGCAACCGCTGAGTGAGCTCGACGGCATCCGAAGCCGCCACCCGAGCATTGCTCTCGAACACCTGCGCGAAACGCCCGCGGAAGTCCGCGAGCGCCGTCGTCACGAGCGACGAGCGCGAGCCCGCCTGTCCCGCGACCGCGGACGCAGCCGCATCGAACGCCGCGATCAGCGCCTTCGCCACCCCGTCGTCGAACGGGACGTCCTCCTCGATCGCACCCAGATCCATCAGTACCGCCACCTCTCTAGAGAAAAAGTCAGGAGACGTCCCGTCCCCGCGCGCCGAAGCACGCGGGGACGGGACGGCCGGTCAGCTCCCGCCGCCGGCGGCGAAGATGTTCTGCGAGATCGTCGCCAGCTGGCTGCGCAGCTCCTCGAGCTCCTGCTTGGCCTTCTCGAGAGCCGACTTCGTCTCGGGCCAGGTCGAGGAGCGGAACTGCGAGGCCAGAGGGCCGTCCCAGACGTTCGGGTCGGACAGCGTCCGCCCCTGCGCGTCGAGCTGGCTGATCTGATCGGTCAGACCGCCGTTGACGATCGACTGGATCTGCTGGATAGCCGACTTCGCCTCTTCGGTCGAGAGAACACGTGACATAGATCACACCCTTCTTCCACTGCGGGCGGGACCGTCCCGCCCGCTCCCCGCTGCGCCGTCGGCGTAGTGAGGATACCTCGTCATCGTAGAACGAGGCAGCCTTGGAAATCTCGCGGGGACCTTTATTCCGCGACACTGGCGCAAGACGTCGCCTCAGTCGCGGGTGGTGATCGCGAAGGGACTGCTCGCCAGGTCCGAGAACGCCCCCACCCGGGCCCGCAGCTCGCACGACGGCGTCACCGAGAGTGCGGTCACCGTCAGCCCGTCGGAGGACACGGCGACCGCGCCCCCGCAGCCGTCGCTGAACCGCACTCCGCTCACTCCCCCGGCGATCGCGTCAAGCATGCTGCTCGCCGGCCCCGCCGACGGGGTCACGAGCAGCGGATCCACGGGGTCCGCCCCGCTCGGCCAGACCGGCACCAGCGTCACCGGCAGCGCGGTCTGACTCACGGTCCGCGCGGGCGTCTGGACCTGCACGTCGCGGAGGCGCTGCACCGGGTAGGCCGTGCCTGCGACAGTGGGATCGGCGACGGCCTCTGTGGTCGCGGACCCGGCAGCCGCGAGCCACGCGTCGAGGGCTCCCTGGTCCGTCGGCGCGATCGAGACAGTCGCTGTCACGTCGACGCTCCCCTGGGCCGGGACGTCGATGCCCGTCAGGCTCCAGCCGCAGCCGACCCCGACTCCGGTCACGCTCGGCTGATTGCGCACGGCCGTCGCTCCCGTCCAGGTGACGGCGGGGCAGGCACCTGCCGCATCGAGGCCCGGCACCACCTCCAGGAGCGCCCCCGAGAGGGGCGCGCTCTGCGCGGAGTAGCTGATCTCGACGACCACTGCCGAACGCGCCGAGTCCCAGGTGGCCGACCGCGTTACGCCGAGGCCGGTCGGCAGCGGCCGGTCCTGCTGGCGGGCCGAGAGCGCGGCGCCGGGCGCGGATGCCTGCGCCTCGCCCCCGCGGGGCTGGATCGCCAGGACGACCGCTCCGATGAGCAGCACGCCCGCCCCAACGCCCGCGAGGATCATGCGCAGGCCGCCACGGCGCCTCGCCGGAACCGCCTCCGGCGCGCGCTCCGCCGCCCGCAGTTCCCGACGCGGCACCGAGCGCAGCATCGTCGCCTGCGAGGACGGACCGAGTTCGGGCGCGGGCCCCTCCTCGACCGGCAGCGGCTCCGCCACGACAACGGCTCCGCGCAGGACCGTGCCTGGACGATCGGCCTCTTCGAACGTCGGGACACCCGTCGCGAGCGGGAGCGCCGGCAGCCCCGCCAGCTCCGGCGCGAGCCTGCGGAGGATCCCCGCCGCCTCCGGAGCTGTCGGCCGGGACGCCGGATCCTTCGCGAGCATCCGGTCGAGGAGCGACGTCAGCCGCGGCGGCAGGTCGAGCGGGGGCGGGAGCATCGAGACGTGCCGGTAGGCGACGGCGAAGTCGGTGCCGACTCCCGCGAAGGGAGTGCGCCCGCAGAGCAGCTCGTAGAGCAGTATCCCGGTCGAGTAGACGTCGCTCGGCGGACCGGCCGCGCCTGTGGCGAGCATCTCGGGCGAGAGGTACTCGGGCGTCCCGATGATGCCCGTGGTCGCGCGCGGTCCTTCGGCGACGACGTGGGCGATGCCGAAGTCGGAGACACGGACGGCGGATCCGAGATCATCCGCACCCTCGGCGAGCAGGACGTTGTCGGGCTTCACATCGCGATGGACCGTGCCGATCGCATGGGCCGCCGCGAGCGCATCGAGGATCGAGGCGGCCGCCGGAAGCGCACGGGCGGCGGCCAGCGGCCCCTCGGCTCGCAGGAGCTCGCGCAGCGAGCCTCCGCCGACGAGCTCCATCACGATCGCGAGCGTCTCTCCCTCGACCACCAGGTCGCGGACCTCGACGACGTGCGGATGCCGCAGCCGTGTGAGCACGGACCGCTCGCGGACGAACCTCTCGACCAGCCCCGCGTCCTGTGCGTGCTCGCGACGGAGCAGTTTCGCAGCGAGGTCGGGCCCCTGAGCGTCACCCGCGCGCCACACCTCGCCCGCGGCGCCCGCGCCGATCCGCTCGATCAGCCGATAACGCGCGCCCAGAGCGTCGCCAGGGCTCGCCGCCATACCGCCCCCCGATCCGAGATTCTGTCGACTCCGCCTGGAAGCGTAGCGGCGATCGATCGCGTCCGCGGACGGTGGCGCGGCAGAGAGCGCAGGTGCGGATGCGGCCTGCCGGTGACCGACAGGTCGTCCCGCGCCCATGGCCTTACGAGGACCTACACCGAGCCGGCCCTGGGATCGCGGCGGGTGACCGAGACGACGCTCGGGAGGAAGAGGGTCGCGACGGCGACCAGCGCAGGAGCCAGGAGCGCCCATCCGATGTCGGGGGCCGCGTACTGCCCCTGGAAGGCACCGAGGGCGACCGCCATCTGCACGAGCTGCATCGTGAGTGCCGAGCCGCGCATCCAGCTGCGCCGGCGAATCGCGGCGAGCGTGGTGGCGGCGGCCCAGCCGAGCGCGATCAGCGCAAGCACCACGATCGCCACGCCTCCGCCGACGGTGTCGGCACGAGTGGTCAGGAGCTCGATCACGAGCCAGCCCGCGAGCGCCGCGACGGCCAGGGTCTCGAGAGTGAGGACGGAGATCAGGACCAGCAGCCCGGCCGGCCAGGAGGCGTTCGAGCGGGGTCCGCGGGACCCGTTCGCATCAGCGATCACAGCCACATCCCATCCAGGACTCTTGATTCGGGCTCATCCCCGTGACAGGCTAGTCCAGTTCGTTTCACCGCTCACAGGGTCGTGGGTTTCCGCCGATGTGAACATCCGATCCCACCGCGCCGTCAGGCCGGAGGCGAGCCGGGTGACCAGCACTGGAGCCGGGTGACCAGCGCCGTGCCCCCGCACAGCGCCGAGTGCACCGGGCAAGAACCGAGCGCCGTCCCGTCCACCGCACCGAACCGCCCTGCGCACGCGCGCAGGCGGTCGTGGCGTGCACCGGTGAAGGCGCGGAGGTCGACGTGCCGGTCGAGATCGTCGGCGTGGATCGATCATCCCACCCGAACACTGCGTGGTTCCTCCACGCACGCCGTCACACAAGGAGCACCCGCATGGACTGGCGCGACAAGGCCGCTTGCCTCACCGCTGACCCCGAGCTTTTCTTCCCGGTCGGCAACACCGGCCCGGCGGTCGACCAGATCGAGAAGGCGAAGTCGGTGTGCGCTCGCTGCACCGTCACCGAGGTCTGCCTCCAGTACGCCCTCGAGACCGGCCAGGACTCGGGCGTGTGGGGCGGCCTCAGTGAGGACGAGCGCCGCGCACTCAAGCGCCGCGCGGCCCGCGCCCGCCGCGCCTCCTAGCCGCTCGGCGGCACGACCTCCGACCCCCGGTTCGCCCTACGGCGGGCGGGGGTCTCGTCGTCCCCGGCGCGGGAGCCGGACGCAGGCGTGGGAACGCAGCGCCCTCCCCGACGGCCCTCGTCCCCACCGGACCCGGACCTCCAGCGGCCGCCCGTGTCAGGAGCGGGCCCGCTCCAGCCAGCGCAGCGGCACCTCGATGGTCACCTCGGTGCCGCGCCCGACCAGCGTGTGCCAGTCGATCGTGCCGCCGAGCTCGCCCTGGATGAGAGTGCGCACGATCTGAGTCCCGAGGCCGGAACCGACCTTGCCCTCAGGCAGGCCGACGCCGGTGTCGCGCACCTTGACCGTCAGCTCGTCCTCGCTGCGCGAGGCGACGATCTCGACATCGCCCTCACGGCCGGCGAGCCCGTGTTCGACGGCGTTCGTCACCAGCTCGGTGAGGGCCAGGGCGAGCGGAGTCGCGTACTCGCTGGGCAGGTTGCCGAAGCTCCCCGTCAGCTTCGGGTGCACGGTGGTGTTGTGGGTCGAGGCGACCTCGGCGATCAGCAGCAGCACCCGGTCGAACACGGCGTCGAAGTCGACGTTCTGGTTGAGCCCCTCCGAGAGCGTGTCGTGCACGACCGCGATCGCTGCGACACGGCGCATCGCCTGCGTGAGCGCCTCCCGGGCGAGGTCCGAGTGCGTCCGGCGGGCCTGGATCCGCAGCAGCGACGCGACCGTCTGCAGGTTGTTCTTGACCCGGTGGTGGATCTCGCGGATGGTGGCGTCCTTGGTGATCAGCTCGCGCTCCTGGTGGCGCAGCTCGGTGACGTCGCGGCAGAGCACGACCGCGCCGACCCGCTCACCCCGGTCGCGGATGGGGATCGCCCGCAGCGAGACCGTGACTCCCCGCGCCTCGATATCAGTGCGCCAGGGCGCGCGCCCGGTCACCACCAGAGGGAGGGACTCGTCGACGACGACCTTGCCGGCGATGAGGGTCGTGGTGACCTCGGCGAGCGACTCCCCCTCGAGCTCATCGGCGAAGCCGATGCGGTTGAACGCCGACAGGGCGTTGGGGCTGGCGAAGGTGGTGATGCCGTCGACGTCGAGCCTGATCAGGCCGTCGGAGGCGCGCGGAGCCCCGCGGCGCGGTCCGGTCGGCGCACCCAGATCCGGGAAGTCTCCCGAGGCGATCATCGAGAAGAGGTCGTTCGCGCAGTCGTTGAACGTCAGTTCCTGGCGGCTCGGTGTGCGCGTCTCGCTCAGATTGGTGTGACGCGTGACCACGGCGATCGGCCGGTCCGTGGTCGCCCCGTCCGAGGCGCCGAGTCGACGCAGCACGGGAACGGCGCGGACGCGCGTGGGCGTCTCCTCGAACCAGTCGGGCGCAGAGGTGTCGACGATGCGCGCGGTCTCGAACGCCTCGACGACCTGCGCCCGCCACTCGGACTTGATCCGCTGCCCGACGAAGTCGCGATAGAAGAGCGTCGCTGCGCTGGAGGGACGCGCGTGCGCGACGGCGACGAAGCTCTCGTCGGCGGTCGGCACCCAGAGCACGATGTCGGCGAAGGCGAGGTCGGCGAGCAGCTGCAGGTCACCGACCAGCAGGTGCAGCCACTCCACATCCGCTTCGTCGGACCGGCCGTGGGAGAGGACGAGATCGCTGAGGGTCGACACCCGTCAAGCCTAGGGCGCTCGTCAGCCCTCGACCGCCGGGCACATACCGCACTGGTTCGGGTTGACCCTGGTTATCCACAGTCTTGGCATTGAAGGACCGTGAGCATCGCTCGACTGATTCGATGAAGGTGTTCCCGCGCGCTTCGCCCCCGGCGCGCTCCATCCGTCCGAGCCGAGAGGTGACCCTGGACCCGTGAGTCGCTCGCCCTGCTACTGGAGACCGCCCCATGAGCCTGCCCCTCCACGCCTTCGATTACCGCACCCTCCCCTTCGATGCGGTGCCCACCGGAGAGAAGCCGGCGGTCGCGGCGTTCTTCGCGCCGCAGCCAGCGACGCGGGCCGAGTTGCCGGACCCCGAGCCGATCCTCGCGCGTCTCACGCTCGTGGTGATCGAGATCCTCGAGGGTTCGCGCGAGATCGATCAGATCGCCCGATGGCTCACGGACGAGGTGTACCGCCACCTGCAGAAGCGGGTCGTGCTCGCCGCTCGCTCGCGCAGCCTCGCGCGCCGCACGGGGCAGCGGATCCCGTTCACGATCGGCCGCGTCGTGATGGCAGAGCCGCGCGACGGCGTGATTGAGGGAGTGGTGCTCGTGCACAGCCGCGTGCGCACCCGGGCCGTCGCCATCCGCCTCGAGGGGATGGACGCCCGCTGGCGCGCGACCGCGATCAACGTGCTGTGACAGCGACCCCGTCGCCGGCACGGCACCCACGAATCGAGGATCGCCCTCGGGTCGGTGGTCGACGACGGGGCTCGGCCTCGACGATGCGCCTGGGCGCCCGTCGACATCCGCTCGATCAGGGCCGCGCAACCGGTCGCGGTCGGGGCTCGGTCGTTGTTCCCCTCGCGTGCGACGCCGTCTGCGGAGGCGGCAAGCGAGTCGCCGCCCACTGCCTCGTCGTCGACCGCGAGCCGATGCCGACGAAGGGGCACGGGGCGGCGCTGGAGTCACGCCGGGGTCGTCGGCCCGGTGGGCTCGTCATCAGCGAGGGACCGGCTGCCGGTCGACCTCGGCGACTCCATCGACGAAGCCGCCCCTGCAGACGCTCGGCAACGGCCCGGGAGGGGTGTCGATCGGGGGCGGCACCGCCTGAGACGAGGTCGGCCCCGACTCCCGCGTGCTGCGGGACCGGGGCCGACGTCGTCCGGGACGGGGCTCAGCGGCGCTTTGCCTGCGCGCGACGCTCCTCCCGGTTAGCGGGAACAGCCTCGGAGCCGCCGGACTTCTGGCCGAACGCCCCCGTGGTCGCCGCGCTCTCGGGCTCGCCCTCGGGCTGGGCCTTGCGGGTCTCCTCGGCGCGGGCCTTGGCCGTGGCAGCCTGCTGCACCTGGCCACGCTGGTTGCGCACCTCGACCCCTCCCGAATCGCTCGGCGCCGAATAGCTGAGCTTCTCGGCGGGAGCGACGGGCTGCGAGAGACCCTTGGCGGCGACTCCGGCGACCTCGCCCTGCTTCTGGGTGACCTCGACCTCGAGGTTGAACAGGAAGCCGACGGTCTCCTCGCGGATCTGGCCCATCATCTGCTGGAACAGCGCGAAGCCCTCCCGCTGGTACTCGACCAGCGGGTCGCGCTGCGCCATCGCGCGCAGGCCGATGCCGTCCTTGAGGTAGTCCATCTCGTAGAGGTGGTCGCGCCAGCGGCGGTCGATCACCGAGAGCACGACGCGGCGCTCGAGCTCCCGCATGGCCACGGAGCCGAGCTGCTCCTCGCGGCGCTGATAGGCGAGCGTCGCATCCGAGAGGATCTCGCGGCGCATGAACTCCCGGTTGATGCGGCCGCGGCTGCCCGCCTCCTGCACGACCTCGTCGATCGTGAGGCTGATCGGGTAAAGCGTCTTCAGCTCGGTCCAGAGGGCGTCGAAGTCCCAGTCGTCGCCGTTGCCCTCACCGGTGTGCACCTCGAGGATCTCGTCGATCACGTCGACGAGGAACTTCTGGGTGCGCTCGTGGAGATCGTCGCCCTCGAGGATGTGGCGGCGGTCGGAGTAGATGGCCTCGCGCTGGCGGTTGAGGACATCGTCGTACTTGAGGACGTTCTTGCGGATCTCAGCGTTGCGCGCCTCGACCTGCGACTGAGCGCTGCGGATGGCGCGCGAGACGACCTTCGACTCGATCGCGATGTCGTCGGGGACGTTGCCGCGCCCCATCAAAGCCTCGGCCGCCCCCGAGTTGAACAGGCGCATCAGATCGTCGGTCAACGACAGGTAGAACCGGCTCTCGCCGGGGTCGCCCTGGCGGCCGGAACGGCCGCGGAGCTGGTTGTCGATGCGACGTGACTCGTGCCGCTCCGTGCCGAGCACGTAGAGACCGCCGGCGGCCTGGACCTTCTCCGCCTCCTCGGCGACCTTCGCCTTCACGGCAGCGAACACGTCGTCCCAGGCGGCCTCGTACTCCTCAGGAGTCTCCGAGGGGCTGAGGCCCTTGCCGGACAGCTCTGCGACCGCGAGGAACTCGGCGTTGCCGCCGAGCATGATGTCGGTGCCGCGACCAGCCATGTTCGTCGCCACGGTGACGGCGCCCAGGCGGCCGGCCTGCGCGACGATCGCCGCCTCCCGCGCGTGGTTCTTCGCGTTCAGGACCTCGTGGCGCACGCCCTTCTTGGCGAGCAGGCGCGAGAGGTACTCGCTCTTCTCGACGCTGGTCGTGCCGACGAGGACGGGCTGCCCGGCCGCGTGGCGCTCCGCGATGTCCTCCACGACCTGGGCGAATTTGACCTCCTCGTTCTTGTAGACGAGGTCGGCGTTGTCGATGCGCTGCATCTTGCGGTTCGTCGGGATCGGGACCACGCCGAGCTTGTAGGTCGACATGAACTCGGCTGCCTCGGTCTCGGCCGTGCCGGTCATGCCGGAGAGCTTGGAGTAGAGGCGGAAGTAGTTCTGCAGCGTGACGGTGGCGAGGGTCTGGTTCTCCGCCTTGACCTGCACACCCTCCTTCGCCTCGATGGCCTGGTGGATGCCCTCGTTGTAGCGGCGACCGGCGAGGATGCGGCCGGTGTGCTCGTCGACGATCAGGACCTCGCCGTTGAGCACGACGTAGTCCTTGTCCTTCTTGAACAGCGCGCGCGCCTTGATCGCGTTGTTGAGGAACGAGATGAGCGGAGTGTTCGCCGACTCGTAGAGGTTGTCGATGCCGAGGTAGTCCTCGACCTTCTCGATTCCGGGCTCGAGCACGCCGACGGTGCGCTTCTTCTCGTCGACCTCGAAGTCCTCGTCCTCGACGAGGCGCTTGGCGAGGTTGGCGAACTCGGCGAACCAGCGGTTGGCCTCACCCGACGCCGGGCCGGAGATGATCAGCGGGGTGCGGGCCTCGTCGATGAGGATGGAGTCGACCTCGTCGACGATCGCGTAGAAGTGACCGCGCTGGACCATGTCCTGCGCCTGCCAGGCCATGTTGTCGCGGAGGTAGTCGAAGCCGAACTCGTTGTTCGTGCCGTAGGTGATGTCGGCCGCGTACTGCTCGCGGCGCTGCTCCGGGGTCTGACCCGAGAGGATCACGCCGGTCGTCATGCCGAGGGCGCGGAAGACGCGGCCCATGAGCTCGGACTGGTAGGACGCGAGGAAGTCGTTGACCGTCACGATGTGCACGCCGCGGCTGGCGATGGCGTTGAGGTAGGCCGGGAGGGTCGCGACGAGGGTCTTGCCCTCTCCGGTCTTCATCTCGGCGATGTTGCCCAGGTGCAGGGCGGCGCCGCCCATGAGCTGCACGTCGAAGTGGCGGAGGCCGAGCGTGCGGCGCGAGGCCTCACGGACGGCGGCGAACGCCTCCGGGAGGAGGTCGTCGAGGGTCTCGCCGTTCGAGTAGCGCTCGCGCAGCTCGACGGTCTCGTTCTTCAACTCCTCGTCGCTGAGGTGCGTGAAGTCCTCTTCGAGGGCGTTGACGGCCTTCGCGTAGTTCTCGAGGCGGCGGATGACCCGCCCCTCCCCGACGCGAAGGACCTTTTCGAGGACAGAGGCCACGGGTACTCCAAATAAGTAGAAGACAGGAGTCGCACGCCGGAGCGCGGACCCCGACCAGCCTAGCCGGGGCGGGCCGTGCGCTGCCCGGGCGTCGCGTCCGCCCTGGGCGGACTCCCGGGCGGCTCACCGGGTCCGGGACGAGGAGGGCCCCGGAGCGGCTCGCTCCGGGGCCCTCTGTGCGGGGCGCCGACCTCAGCCGGCGGCCTGCTCGGAGAGCGCGTCGGCCTCGTCGCCGAGACCGATCACCCCGTAGTCCCAGCCCTTGCGACGGTAGACGACGCTCGGGCGGTCGGTCTCGGAGTCGATGAAGAGGTAGAAGTCGTGACCCACGAGCTCCATGTAGTCGACGGCGTCGTCGACCGTCATCGACACGGAGGGGAAGACCTTCTTGCGGATGACGACGGGGCAGTACGGCTCCTCCACCTCGTCCTCCGCCGGCTCGGGTGCCTCCTGGACGGGCACGACCCCGGTGCTGAGCTGCTCCAGCACCGCGGCGTCGGCGGGCTGGATCGCGACGACGCTGAAGTCGTCGGCGGCCGCATCCCGGAGCGAGGTCGGCCGATGCTGGCCCCGATGGACCTTCTTGCGGTCCTTGGCGCGTCTCACCCGTTCGAGGAGGCGCCCGATGGCGATGTCGAAGGCCGCGTACTTGTCGGCTCCGCTCGCCTCTGCCCGCACGACGGGCCCCTTGCCGATCAGCGTGAGCTCCACCCGGTCGCCGCCGCTCGAGCCCTTGCCCTCGGCGTGCCGGCTCGCCTTGATCTCGAGCGCGAGAGCACGATCGGCGAGGTGCGCGACCTTGTCCGACTTCTCCGTCGCATACGCGCGGAAGCGGTCGGTGATGTCGATGTTGCGTCCTGTGATGTCGATGTCCATGACAACCTCCCAGTCGAGTACGGCGTGCCGCCTTTCTCCGGGGCGGACCGTTCACGCCGTGCCCCCACCGTAGACCCCGGCCCCCGGATCGGCACCGGGAGTTCCTGGGGGTGCTGCTGGTACGGCCTCCGATCGCAGCGGTGTCCCGGCGAGCGCCGCCGCGCCGAGCACCGTGCCACCGGCTGCGCGCACGGCGCGGCGCAGCTCGAGCAGGGTGGCGCCCGACGTGACGACATCGTCGACCAGCACGATCGGCGACGAGGTCGAGAGGGGTCGGCGTGCGCGGAAGGCCCCATCGAGGTTGCTGCTGCGCTCGACCCGGCCGAGCCCCACCTGGTCTCGTACCACCCGAGTGCGGGCGAGCGACGGCCCGAGGCTCCCGCCTGCCGCGCTCACCAGCAGCGCGACGGGATCGACGCCACGGCGCACCCGGCTCGCGGAGGAGCTCGGCGGGGCGATCAGCGCCACCCGCCGGCCTGCGAGCGCCGCGCCGAGGGCCGGCCGGAGCACAGCGCCCAGAGCGGGGACCGCGGCGGTCCGGCCCTCCTCCTTGACCGCGACGACGAGCCTGCGCACCACGCCCGCGTAGGGAGCGCCCGTTGCGACATCGAGCGGGTCGTCCGGCGGGCCGAGCGAGCGCCGCTGGAGGACCGCCGCGCCGGTGAGCTCGGCCGTGCAGCCGGAGCACGGCGCCCGCGAGCAGGGGCTGCCGCAGGCGGGGCAGTCGAGCGGGAGAAGGACGGCGAGGGCGTCGAGGAGGTGGTCGCGCAGCATCCCTCCACGGTGCCGCTCCTGTGGACTGCGCGGGCGGCGCAGGCGGCCGGACGCGACGATCGGACACCGGGATCGGCCTGGGGAGGAGCGTTCAGGACCCCATGCCGGTCTGCGTCGCGAGCAGGTCGACATCGGTCGCGACGGTCTGCCACGCCGAGCCGCGCTGCTGCCGGAGCTCACCGCCCTCGGCCAGGATGCGGATCTGCGTCGACGCGTTGCCTGCGGCGATCTGCACGGTGCCGGTCGTCGTGCCGAGCGCAGTGGCTCCCCCGCCGATCAGGTTCAGGGTGACGGCGTCCTCCCCCGTCGATCCCCGGACCACGGAGACCACGTCGAGCTCGTCGGTCCACGCCGCGGCGACGGCGGTGCCGAGCACGGAACGGAGCACCACCGGCTCACCGATGGCGATGGGGTCACCGTCCTGCGCGCGGGTGATGCCCGCCACGAGGACGGTGGCCTGCTGCCCGTCCTGCGCCAGCGCGAGCATCCTCGTGCCGTCGCGCGAGACGGCGAGGGAGGCGAGGGAGTCGATCTCGCTCCACGCGGTCGCGACCTGCATCGAGCGGGAGCCGTCGGCCGAGTACGCGACCAGCTGCCCGGGCGATGTCGAGGGCACCGACCAGACGTAGCCGAGAGGGTCGATGGTGGGCGCGACCAGGCCGGTCCGAGCATCGAGCAGCACACCGCCTCCGCCCGGGTCCACCAGGGTCACCCCGGCGTTCGAGAGCACGGCGGCAGGCGCGTCGGAGTCGGCGCCGCGCTGCTCGCCGAGGACGGCCGCCCGGGGATCGAGGGCCTGGACGCGCTCGGAGACGCCGATCTCGGCGAGGCCGGAGGAGGCGAGGAACCCGAAGCCGTCGTCGGTGAGCACCAGCGGCCGGGTGTCGACGCGAGGAGCCGTCGGCAGGCCGGAGACCTGGGTGGGGATGTCGATCGGATTCTGCTCGACCGAGAGCGCGACTCCGGTGACGTTCGAGACGTTGGCGAGGCTGCGGTTCAGCTGGAGGGACATCAGCCGCCACTGGCGCTGATCGGCCTCCAGCGCGGCCGAGTTCAGGTCGACGACGGCGCGTTGCGACTCCACCGGCACCGTCTCGGCGGCGAGCGCCGTGCCGGTCGGGAAGGCCGAGACGACTGCGGCGGAGTCCCGCAGCCAGGGAGTCGGCCCGCGCAGCAGCTCCGTCACGATCGTCGTGCTGGTCGAGCTGTCCGCCCGCGAAGCGAACCAGCGCAGGTCGGGCACGAGGTAGCGATAGCTCGGATCGAAGAAGTAGAGCGCGTGCGTCGAGAAGACCTGCTCGAACGTGGTGCGGTCGATGACCACCCCGCTCGGCGGCGCGCTGATGCGCCACTCGCCGTTCTCCTGCACGAAGCCGTAGTCGAGAGTGAGGGCGGCCGTGGTCGCGACATCGGTGTAGACGCCGGTGCCGTCGACCTCGGCGACCGGAGTGATCGTGAGCGAGAGGGTCGAGGCCGACTGCCCAGAGGCGGAGCGCTGGCCCTCGTCGACCGTCACGTGCTCTCCCGGCGTCCAGTCGGCTCCGGTCGAGAGGAACTCGCGGGCGATCTTGTAGTTGTTCTGCGGGCTCGACGCCGCGTCGATGAATCCGGTGAGGATGTCGCGCTGCGACGCACCGGCGGCGGGACCTGACGGGAGGAAGTCGTACTGGAGGTCCTGCGGCGCTGTGTCGGGGCGACCCACCCCCACGTCGCCGGCGCGCGGGATACCCGCACAGCCGGCCAGACCGAGGGCGAGCAGCGCAGCGACCGCGGCAGCCCGGAGCGCGCCCCGCCTCACGGCAGCACCCCGGCCGTTCCGGCGGGCGCCTCCGTCTGCGCAGCGGCCTGCGGCGGGAGGACGATCGGCCCGCTGTACGCCTGCTCGCCCGCGTCGACCGGGGGCAGCGGGAGCGGCGAGGAGTCGATCCGCTCGCCCCGGTGCCGAGGAACGGTGAGCCGGAAGCAGGCCCCGCGGCCGGGCAGCGACCAGACCTGGAGCCAGCCGTGATGCAGGGCGGTGTCCTCCTGGGCGATCGAGAGGCCGAGGCCCGTGCCACCGAGGGTGCGGCGGCGCGACGGGTCGGCGCGCCAGAAGCGGTCGAACACGCGCACCACCTCCTCGGCCGTCATTCCGTGCCCGTAGTCGCGCACCGCGAGGGCGACGGCGGTGGCGGTGCTGTCGACGGTCACGACGATCTCGCGGCCGTCGCCGTGCTCGATCGCGTTGCCGAGCAGGTTGCGCACGATCCGGCGGATGCGGCGCGGATCGAGATCGGCGTCGAAGTAGCCGCCCGGGGCCGAGAGCGTGAGCCGCGAGCCGTTCGCCTCGGCGATCCCGCGCATCGCCTCGATCTCGTCGCCGGCGAGCCGCACGAGATTGACCGGCTCGAGCTCGAGCTCGGCCGAACCGGCGTCGTGGCGCGAGATCTCGAGCAGGTCGGCCAGGAGGCTCTCGAACCGGCCGATCTGCCCGTGCAGCAGCTCGACGGTGCGCTCGGCGACGGGCGGGAAGCCCTCGCGCTGGTCGTAGAGCACATCGCCCGCGAGCTTCATGGTCGTCAACGGCGTCCGGAGCTCGTGCGAAACGTCCGAGACGAAGCGCTGCTGCACGCGGCTGAGGGTCGCGAGCTCACTGATGCGGTCCTGGAGGCTGTCGGCCATGCCGTTGAAGGAGCGGGCGAGGGTGGCGATCACGTCCTGCCCGCGCTCCGGGATCCGCACATCGAGATCGCCGGCCGAGAGGCGCTGGCTCGTCTGCGCAGCGACCCGGACGGGTGCCACCACGATCCGCACCACGACCCAGCTGACCGCCCCGATCAGGAGGATGAGCAGGATCCCCGCAACGTTGAGCACCTGCTGAACGAACTGCAGGGTGCGCTCGGCATCGGCGAGCGAGTAGCCGATGTAGAGCTCGTAGCGCCCGGCCGAGCTCGGCAGCTGGAGGGTCGAGCCGACCAGGATCCCCGGCTGCTCCTGCCCGGAGGCGTCGAGAGTCACCGACTGCCAGTACTGGCCGTCGGAGCCGGCCTGGACCCGCTCGCGCAGGTCGTCGCTGATCACCCCGTCCTGCAGCTCGCGGTTGTAGATGTCCTGCGGGGCGAGCGGTGAGGCCTCCTGGTCCGGCGCGCGGACGACCGCGATCAGAGCGGAGGAGGAGGCGTCGCGGACGGCCGTGCGCACCGAGCTCATCACCTCCTCCATGTCCTGCCGGGAGGACACCGTCGCCGCATCGAGGTAGCCCTGGGCCGCGCGGGTCGCGCGCGACGTGTCTCCGGTGACCTGGGTGAGCCGCGACTGGAAGAGGTTGTCGCTGATGCTGTACGAGAGGTAGACGCCGGTCGAGCCGATGGCGATGCCGCTGAGCAGCACCGTGATCGCCACTGCGCGGAACTGGAGCGACCGGCGCCAGACTCCGAGGACGCGGCGCGGCCAGAGGCGCAGCGCGGGAGCGGCGAGCCGGGCCACGGTCAGCTCGGGATCACGGCGCCGGCGCGGTAGCCGACTCCGCGCACGGTCGTCACGATCCGCGGATCGTCGGGGTCCTTCTCGACCTTCGCGCGCAGCCGCTGCACGTGGACGTTCACGAGACGGGTGTCTGCCTTGTAGTGGTAGCCCCAGACCTGTTCGAGCAGCATCTCGCGGGTGAACACCTGCTGGGGCTTGGAGGCGAGCGCGAGGAGCAGGTCGAACTCGAGCGGCGTGAGGCCGATCCGCTCCTCACCGCGGCGGACCTCGTGCCCGGCCACGTCGAGGCTGAGGTCGCCGACCTGGAGCACGGCGTTGGCGGCGACGACCGCCGGGCGCAGGCGGGTTTTGATCCGCGCCACGAGCTCCTTGGGGTCGAAGGGCTTCACCATGTAGTCGTCGGCGCCGGACTCGAGGCCCTGCACGACGTCGGAGGTGTCGGACTTGGCGGTGAGCATGATGACCGGCACACCGGACTCGGCGCGGATCGCGCGGCAGACCTCGATCCCGTCGATGCCGGGCAGCATCAGGTCGAGCAGGACGAGATCCGGCCGGGCCCGGCGGAAGGCCTCGAGGGCGCCCGATCCGTCGGCGCAGAAGAAGACCTCGTAGTCCTCGGCCCGCAGCACGATGCCGATCATCTCGGCCAGGGCGGCGTCGTCGTCGACCACCAGAATGCGCGGGCTCATGGGTCTGCTCTTCCTCGTCTCGGGTCGCATCCGCCCAGCGGCGCACACGGTGACCGACTCAGGCTAACCGACGCGGCACCGCACGGGCGGGGAGGCTCTGCACCGCCTCGCGGCCGGACGCACCGCGGCCGAGCGGTGCAGGATGATCCGCCACCGGGAGGATCGCTCCGGCCCGCCTGTGACAGCATGGGAGGGATGACCGACGCAGCTCAGTGGCCGCCGCCCGCAGGCCGTCCCGACGACGGCTCCTCTGCGAAGGAGGCGCCGCGCCGCCCGCCGGTCCCACCCGCCGCTCCGATCGCCTCCGCCCCGCCCGTCGCGTCCGGCGCCGGGCAGGGCCCAGGGCCGGGCTGGACTCCCCCGCCCAGGCCCGGACTCGTGCCATTGCGTCCGCTCGGCTTCGGCACCCTGCTTGGAGCGCCGTTCCAGGTCCTGCGGCGCAGCCCCCGGACGACCCTCGGGGTGGCGCTTCTCGTCCAGGGGCTCGGCTCGGTGCTCGCGCTCGCGGTCTACGGCCTGATCGCCGTACTCGCTGTCGGGCGCATCGCCCAGGCGGAGACGGCGGACCGCGACGCCGTCGGCGCCGGCTCCCTCGCGATCGTGATCCTCGCGGCGCTCATCCCTCTCAGCGTCTCCCTCGCCACCGGCGCGCTCGTGCAGGGCGTCGTCGTCCTCGAGGTCTCCCGCGGCGTCCTCGGTGAGCGTTCCACGCTCCGCCGACTGCTCGCCCGGCTCCGGGGGCGGTTCGCGGCGCTGATCGCGTGGACCCTCCTCCAGGGTCTCGGCCTTCTTCTGCTCGTGCTGCTGGTCGCGGGGCTCGCGGCGCCGCTGTTCGTCCTGGGCGCGCAGGACGGCGCCTCCAGCGCGATCGTCGGGGGGATCCTGGTGCTGATCGGAGCGGGGCTCGTCGCGCTCGCGCTCGGGATCTGGCTGGGCACGAAACTCGCCCTCGTGCCGAGCCTGATCGTGCTGGAGCGGCTGCCGCTGCGCCGCGCCGTCGCCCGCTCGTGGCGACTGGTCGCGGGCGGCTTCTGGCGCACCTGCGGCGCGCTCGCCCTGATGACGGTCATCGTCCAGGTCGCCGGTCAGGTGGTGGCGACCCCGTTCAGCATCCTGATCCCGATCGCGGGGTCACTGGTCGCGCCGACCGATCCGGACGCGCAGGGCACGACCTCGATCATCGTCTCGATCGTCTCGGTCGCCATCGGGTTCGTCATCGGCGCGGTCGGGACCGTGCTGCAGTCCGCCGTGACCGGGCTGCTCTACCTCGACCGGCGGATGCGCCGCGAGGGCTTCGACCTGGTGCTGATGCGGCACGTCGAGGAGCGGGCGGCGGGTCGCGCCTCCGCCGACCCCTTCCCGGTGCCGGAGCGCTCGTGATCCTGCCGGCGGTCCCTCTCGATCCCGACGCGGAGCAGGCGCGCCGCCTGCTTCTGGAGGAGCTCGCCAATGCCCGCTACCGTGCGGCCGAGCCGAGCCTGTTCGACCGGGTGGTGCAGGCGATCCGCGACTGGTTCACCTCCCTGACCCTGCAGGGCGACGGCCCGCCGCTGCCGGTGGCCGCCGTGATCGGCGTGCTCGTGCTGGTGGCGCTCGTCGTGGCGGCCCTGCTGATCGCGGGACGGCCGCGCGCGGCCCGTCGCAGCGGCGTCACGGGCGCGGTGCTCGCCGACGACGACTCACGCTCGGCCGCGACGCTCCGCTCCCTCGCCGAGGCGGCGGCCGCACGGGGCGCCTGGGACGAGGCCCTCGTCGAGCGCTTCCGGGCCCTGGTGCGCTCGCTCGACGAGCGGACCGTGCTGCGGGTGTCTCCGGGCACCACGGCGCACGGTCTGGCGCTGCGCGCGTCGGCGGCCTTCCCCTCCTCGGCAGCGGCGCTGCGGGGAGCAGCGGATGATTTCGACCGCGTGCGCTACCTCGGACTGCCGTGCGGACCCGACGAGTACGAGCGGGTCGTCGCGCTCGATCGCGAGCTCGCCGCCGTGTCGCCCGCCCTCGACGCGCTCGGGGCCGCCCGATGAGCGTCGACTCGGTCACGACTCCGACGCTCGGGGCGATGCTGCGGCGCGGCCGGATCTGGGCGGTGCTCGTCGGGATCGTCGCCGTCGGCACCCTCCTGCTCATCGTCGGCACCGGTGCCCGCGTCCCGGCTCCCGACCTCGACGTCGACAGTGCGGCACCGGACGGCGCGCGCGCTGTGGCGCAGGTGCTCCGCGAGGAGGGCGTCGAGGTGGTGCGCGCCGACGACCTCGCCTCCGCTCTCTCCGCTCTCGCTCCGGGGGCGACGCTCCTCGTCGACGATCCGGAGACCGCGCTGGAGGAGGAGCAGTACCGCCGGCTCGCCTTCGCATCGGACTCCGTCGTCCTCGTCCGGCCCGGCGGCGCGGCGCTGGAGTCCCTGCTGCCGGGCGTCCGCTTCGCCGGCTCCCCCCGCGACGAGGGAGTGCTGCGCGCCGACTGCGGTCTGCCCGCGGCCGAGCGCGCCGGCACGCTCCCCTCCGGAGGCAGCAGCTACCGTGCCTTCGACGCGGGCGTGACCGGCTGCTTCCCCACGGGCGACGACGCGTTCGCCCTGGTCAGCGCCGACGGCCCGGGAGGCGCCACCGTCACCGCGGTCGGCGACGCCGACCTGCTCCGCAACAGCACTGTCGACGACGAGGGCCGGGCCGCTCTCGCGCTCGGCCTGCTCGGCGGCGAGGACCGCCTGGTCTGGTATCGGGCCGCTGCCGATGACGCCGCGGACGCCCCCGTCGATCCCGCCGACCTCGCCCCGGGCTGGGTGACGCCGGCGCTGCTCCTGCTGGTCGCCGTGTTCGTCGCCTCCGCCGTCTGGCGCGGCCGGCGGCTCGGCCCCCTGGCCGTCGAGCCGCTGCCGGTCGTCGTGCACGCCAGCGAGACCGCGCGCGGCCGCGCTCGCCTCTACGCGCGCGGCTCGCTGCGCCTGCGCGCGCTCGACTCCCTCCGTATTGGCACGCTGCGCCGCACCGCCGCACTGCTCGGCCTGGCCCCCGCGACCGGAGTCGACGAGGTCGTCGCCGTTGCGGCCGACCGGCTCGGGCGCGACCCTGCCGAGCTGCGCCGCCTCCTCGTCGAGGACGAGCCCGACGACGACGCCGCTCTCGTGACCGCGTCCGACGACCTCCTCCGCTTCGAGAGTGCGCTCCGCGCCGCCCTCGCACCGACCCCCGACCGACGACCGGAAGGCCCTCTCCGATGAGCGATCCCACTGCGCCACCCGCTCCGCGCCACGACGCGGCTCCTCTCGCCGACGACGAGCTGCGCGCTGAGCTCGACCGTGTCCGCGCCGAGGTCGGCCGTGCGGTCGTCGGCCAGGACGGCGCGGTCTCCGGCCTGCTGATCGCGCTGCTCGCCGGCGGCCATGTGCTGCTCGAGGGCGTTCCCGGAGTCGCGAAGACGCTGCTCGTTCGCGCGCTCTCGGTCTCGCTCGGCCTCGACACCCGGCGCGTGCAGTTCACGCCGGACCTGATGCCCGGCGACATCACCGGCTCGCTGGTCTACGACGCATCGACCTCCGGCTTCGCCTTCCGCGAGGGTCCGGTGTTCACGAACCTCCTGCTCGCCGACGAGATCAACCGCACGCCGCCGAAGACGCAGGCCGCCCTGCTCGAGGCGATGGAGGAGCGGCAGGTCAGCGTCGACGGTCGGACCCTCGCCCTGCCCGACCCGTTCCTCGTCGCCGCGACTCAGAACCCGGTCGAGTACGAGGGGACGTACGTGCTGCCCGAGGCGCAGCTCGACCGCTTCCTGCTCAAGCTCGTGCTGGAGGTCCCCCCGCGCGACGTCGAGGTGGAAGTGCTCACGCGCCACGCGGCAGGATTCGACCCGCGTGATCTCGGAGCCGCGGGCGTGCATCCCGTCCTCGACGCAGGCCGGCTCCGGGCGGCGCAGGCCTCGGTGCGGCGGGTCGGCGCCGGCGCGGACGTGCTGGGCTACATCGTCGACCTCGCCCGGGCCACCCGGGAGAGCCCGAGCGTGAAGCTCGGCGTGAGCCCGCGCGGTTCGACGGCCCTGCTCGCCGCGTCGCGCGCCTGGGCCTGGCTGAACGGCTACGGCTCCATCACGCCCGACCACGTGCAGGCGATGGTCCTCCCGGTGCTGCGTCACCGCCTCCAGCTCGAACCGGAGGCGGAGCTCGAGGGCGTGCGCACCGAGTCCGTCCTGGGCGGGATTCTGCAGCAGGTCCGCGTCCCGGTCTGAGCCGTGCACCTCACCGGACGCTCCGTCCTCGTCCTCCTCATCGGCCTCGTACCGGTCGTCCTCCTCGGCGGCCGAGCCGAGCTCGCGTTCGCCATGCTCGGCCTGTGGCTGCTGGTCTGGGCGGTTCTCGTGGCGGTCGACCTGATCGCCGCGGGTTCGGCCCGCGCTGTGTCTCTGGAGCGGCGCGTCCCCGACCGGGTGCGCCTCGGCGAGCGCGCAGAGACCATCCTCCTGGTCACCAACACCGGGCGGAGGCGGATCACCGGCCTCGTCCGCGACGCCTGGGAGCCGTCGGCCGGAGCGCTGGCGACCCGCTCGCCGCTGCGGCTGCCGCCCGGCGAACGCCGCGCGGTGACGACCGTACTGGCGCCGAGGAGGCGGGGCGAGCGCCGCGCGCTGCACGTCACCGTCCGCTCCTGGGGACCGCTCGGTTTGGCCGGCCGCCAGGCCACCCACTCCACCCCTGCGGTCGTGCGCGTGCTGCCCGCCTTCCGCTCCCGCCGGCACCTGCCCTCCCGTCTGGCCCGCCTGCGCGAGCTGGAGGGGCGCACCAGCGTGATGATCCGCGGGCAGGGCACCGAGTTCGACAGCCTCCGCGAGTACGTCCGCGGCGACGACGTGCGCTCGCTCGACTGGCGGGCGACCGCTCGGCGTCGCGAGCCGGTGGTGCGCACATGGCGGCCCGAGCGCGACCGGCGCGTGATCGTCGTGCTCGACACGGGGCGCACCTCCGCCGCCCGCATCGAGGACGAGCCGCGCCTGGACACCGCGATCGAGGCGTCCCTGCTGCTGTCCGCTCTCGCCGCCTCCGCGGGAGACCGGGTCGACGTGCTCGCCTTCGACCGGGCCCGCCGCGCCCGAGTGCACGGCGCGACCGGCTCGGAGGTGCTGACCCGCGTCGTCGACGCCCTGACGCCCGTGCAGCCGCAGCTCATCGAGACCGACTGGGCCGCTCTGCCCGCGCAGGTGCGCACGCTCGCCTCGCAGCGCTCGCTCGTGGTCGTCCTGACGGCGCTCGACTCGATCGGCTCGGCCGAGGGCCTGCTCGCCGTCCTCCCCCAGCTCACGCGGGTGCACACGGTCGTGGTCGCCTGCGTCGTCGATCCGGAGCTGCAGCGGATGGCCGCCGACCGCGGGGATCGCGCTGCCGTCTACTCCGCCGCCGCCGCCGAGCGCTCACTGGCCGACGTCGAGCGCCTCTCGGCCGCCGTGCGACGTCTGGGCGGAGAGGTGGTACTCGGCAGCCCCGAGAAGCTCCCCCCGGCTCTGGCCGACCGGTATCTCGCGCTGAAGGCCGCGGGGCGGCTCTAGATGTGCAGCGCCGTGACGGCGGCCGCGCGCCGTCAGCCGGCGGCCATGCTGCGGGAGCCGGCCCCGAAGCGGTCGAGGTCGCCCGTCTCCCCCGCCCGCGCGGCCCGCCCGCCGACCACGACCATGTAGACGAGGAACGCGGTCAGAGCCAGCGCGCCGATCCCGATCTTCACCCACCACGGCCAGGGCGCCGGTGTGACGAAGCCCTCGATCACGCCCGACACCAGCAGCACGAACACGAGCCCGACCGCCACCGTGAACAGGCTGCGGGCGTCCTCGGCCAGCGCCTGCCCCCGAGTCCTGGCACCGGGCGCGATCCACGCCCAGAAGATCCGCAGACCCGCGGCGGCAGCGACGAAGACGGCTGTCAGCTCGAGCTGCCCGTGAGGCGCGATGTAGAGGAAGAAGGTGTCGCCCTCGCCCGCGTGGAACATGACAGCGATGGAGGTGCCGAGGTTCTGTGCGTTCTGCAGCAGGATGTACGGCACGTAGACGCCGACGATGCCGAAGGCGACGCACTGCGCCGCGATCCAGGCGTTGTTCGTCCAGACCTGGCCCGCGAAGGAGGCTGCGGGGTTCTCGGAGTAGTAGTCGACGAAGTCGTTCTGCGCGAAGCGGCGCAGCTGCGCGTCGTCGCCGAGGGCGGCGAGGAGGCGCGGATCGCCCAGGATCCAGACCGCGTACAGAGTCGCCACCAGCGCGGTCGCCAGAGCCACGGCCAGCGTGAGCCAGCGGAGGCGGTGGAGCGCCGCCGGGAGCGTGAGGACGACGAAGCGCGACATCGCCGCGAGCGGCTCCTCCCGAGTGCCGGTCAGCCTCCCCCTGGCCCGCGAGAGCGTCACGGCGAGGCGTGCGCCGACAGCGGTCGATCCAGCGGTCGACGAGAGAGCGGCGAGATCGGCCGAGGCGGCCTGGTAGCGCTCGACCAGCTCGTCGGCCTCGCCACCGGTGAGCCGGCGCTTGCGCGCGAGCTCGTCGAGTCGCGTCCATTGCGGTGCGCGGGCGGCCGAGAGAGCGTCGATGTCCATCTCCTGACAGGATAGCCGTGGCCCGATGCCAGAGCCGTGGCCCGGAGCCGGAGCCGAACAGCGGGAGGAGCACCGTGGACGACCAGCGGACCGACCTGTTCGACGACACCGACCTCGTCACCGGCGAGGCGATCGCGCTCGAGGTTCCCGTGGCCTCCTTCGTCCTCCGCGCGGTCGGCGCGATCGTCGATCTCGTGGCCGAGCTGCTGCTCGCGCTCGGCCTGTTCCTGCTCGTCGGCTCCCTGTCCGGCGACGGCGGACTCGACCCGGCGGCGTCGGCGGCGGTCGCGGTGGCGGCGCTCGTCGTGTCGATCGTGATCGTGCCGGTGACCGTCGAGACCGCCACCCGGGGGCGCTCGCTCGGCAAGCTCGTCGTGGGAGCGCGCGTCGTCCGCGACGACGGCGGATCGATCGGCTTCCGGCACGCGCTCGTGCGCGGTCTCACCGGCGTCATCGAGATCCTGATGACCTTCGGCGGGCTCGCCGCCGTCGTCGGGCTCGTCTCGCGACGCTCCCGTCGCCTCGGCGATGTGCTCGCCGGCACGCACAGCCAGCTTGAGCGGGTACCGCGGGTGGAGCCTCTGGTGGTCGAGGTGCCGGAGCCGCTGCGGGCATGGGCGGTCACGGCCGACGCCGCGCGGCTCCCGGACCCCCTGGCGCGGAGGCTGGCGCAGTTCCTCCGTCAGCGCGAGGGGATGACCGAGCCGTCGCGCTCCCTGCTCGCGAGCGCTCTCGCCGAGGAGACCGCCGCGTTCGTGTCGCCGCTGCCCGCCGCTCCCGCCGAGGACTTCCTCCTGGCGGTCGCCGCGCTGCGACGGGCGCGGGAGGAGGGCGCGCTGCGGCTCGCCGACCAGCGTCTCGAGCGCTTGGCCCCGGTGCTCGCGAGCACGCCACGCGGCTTCCCCGAGCGGTCCTAGTGGGAGGGGATCCGCTTTCCTAGGAGGACTCCGACTCCGCCGGAACCCCGAAGCGCACGGTCTGCCAGCCCCGCGGCACCAGGAGGCGGCGGTCGTGCTCGGCGCAGAGGTCGTAGCCGTGCGGGTCAGGAGCGGGGCTCAGCGGACCGACCGCCACGAGGGAGTCGCGGTAGTCGTAGGTGAGTGTGACGACGGCCGCCGCTCGGCAGCCCGTCCGCGAGCAGTGCCGTCCGGTCATCGCGCCCACAGTAGCAATAGGCTGGAGGCATGCCCCGCGCTCATCGTTCCGCCGCACGATCGGCGGGTTCCGTGCACGGGGGCTCTCGTGATCGGCACGGGCGGGGCATCCGCGGCCCGGTGACGGGGCCGCATCTGCCGCTGCTGCAGACGCGGGCAGACTTCTTCGAGACCACGATCGGTTCGGCGATCGACTATCTCCGCGGCACGTGGCCCGACGAGCTGGTCGGGCTCCGCGTCGACGTCGCCGCGACCCCCGAGGTCGACCCCGCCCGCCTCCAGGGCACCGGGATCGCCCGATGGCGCGTCGACCACGCCGCACGGCGCATCACGCTCTACCGGGTGCCGATCGAGCGCCTGGCCAAGCTGCACCGACGCGACGAATGGCACCAGCGGATGCTGATCGAGAGCTACGTGTTCCGGGCCGTCGCCGAGCTGCTCGGGCGCGATCCGTGGGACATCTCGCCGGACCGCTACCGCCACCCCTGAGCCGATCGGGCGCGGCGCTCGGATCGAGCGCACACCTCAGTGCGAGTAGACAGTGATCGGTGACGACAGCGGTCCGGGCGGCACGATCGGGTAGGACGCGATCCTCCCGTCGAGGGCGATCGAGACCGACGCCTGCACGGGCTGCGTGCTCGAGACGACGACGGCGTCGGTGCCCAGCGGAGCCGAGGCCGCGGCGAACGGGCCCAGCTCGAGGGTCCGGGTGCCTCCCGGTGCCGCGATCTCGATCGTCGCCGCCGAGTTGCTGCCGTTCAGCAGGTGTAGCAGCGCGCCGGGCTCGCCCGTGTTGGCGACGGCGAACGCCCGCGATGTGGAGGCGCCGGAGGCAAACCAGGCGAAGTCGGTGCCCGCGGAGCCGGTCGAGGTGCTCCGGCCGGCCGCGACGATCGGCTGGTCGGCTCGGAGCACGACCCGGTAGGAGCCGTCGACCAGACCGGTGAGCGGTACCTCGCCGACCCGGCCCGCGGGGACCACGACCTGCGTCGAGGCACCAGAGCCGCTGGGGTCCTCGTTGGTGATCTCGACCGAGACGGTGCTGTCGACGTCGCCGGGGGTCAGGATGCGCACCACCGGGCTGCCCGCGCCGCCGCTGCCGTCGTCACTCGACCGCTCGGCGGGCGGCGACGTGAGGGTGAAGCCCGCGATCACGGCGAGCGTGTCCGGGCCGGCCGACGGACCGGTCGTCTCGACGCCCTCGGGGGTGAGCCCCGAGATCGCGCTGCTCTGCATGCTCGCCGCCACCTCGCCACCGCGGGCGGAGACGTGCACGACGGGCTGGACGACTCCGGGAGCGAGACCCGCGAGAGGCAGCGCTCGCGTGGCACCCGCCGGGACCACGATGCCCGTCGCACCGGTCGCCTGGATCAGGCCGCTCTCACCGAACAGCGTGAGGTCGACGGTCGCGGCGACCGCGCTCGGGTTGGCCAGGACGAGCACGGAGGTGCGGCCGACATCGGTCGACCCGGCGACGAGCCAGCTGTCGGCCGAGGGTTCGGCGCAGCCGCGCGCCGAGAGGCCGGAGACCGTCTCGTTCGCGATCGACTGGACGCTCACGCCGCCCGGGGTCGGATCCGCGTCGGCCGGCACGTCGAGGCTGACGATGCCGCTCCCGGGCGAGGCGACGTCGCCCTCGTCCAGCGGAGTCGAGCCGGAGGTCGAGCCGTCGGGCCAGCGGGCCGAGGTGGAGCCGTCGAAGGGGCGGAGCTCCTCGGGCTCGCTCGCGTCGATCAGGTCTCCCCCGCAGACGAGGGAGCTGTCGGCGGCGACCGGGGTCACCACGACCCCCTCGGCGGCGCGGGAGGCGAGCGGCACGGGGAGAAGCTGCGGCACGGCGACGGCCGCGGCGGCGATCACGACTCCCGCCACGCCGACGGCGCCGCGCAGGGCGGTGCGGCGCCGGCGCGCCGCGGACGGAGCGCGATCCGGTTCCCCGGAGGAGGCGGACTCCGCCCGCGCGGATCGCCGGTCGGCGCGCGAACGGCGGCCGGAGGACTCGGGGTCGGTCATGCGGTTCTCCTGGTCGGCGGCGTCAGGCATCGTCGTTCCCGTCGTCGAACTGGCCGGTGGCCTCGCCGGGCTCGTCGTCCATCCCCGCGACCGGGCCTCCGGAGCGGCCACGCTCGAGCGAGAGCCCGGTCGGGACCGCGAGCAGGAGGGCGACGAGGAAGACGAGCACCAGCGCGATCGTGTAGGCGACTCCGAACGGTCCGACCACGCCGGAGGGCGCGGCCTCCGTGCGGGTGCCCTCGGTGTCGACGGCCGACCAGAGCAGGCCGTAGCGGGTGTCTCCCACGGCCGAGAACGCGGCGTTCCCGTCGAGCGCCACCGCGGCACGAGCGCGGACGGAGGCGGCGGCGTCGCCGACCTGGCTGTCGGCGGGCTCGGTCAGCACGACGAACCGCACGCCGAGCTCCCGCAGCGCCGAGGGCACGTCGAAGCCGGTGCGGGAAACGAGGTTGCCCGCCAGCTCGTCGAGGGCGTCGGTGCGCTCGGCGCCGGTGTTGGCGAGCGTCGACTGCTGGTCGAGTGTCGCCCCCGCGCCGCGTTCCAGGCGCGCGAGGATCCCGCCGTCGGCCTGTGGCACGAGCACGATGGTTCCCACCCGAGGATCGTTCTGCGCCTCCGCGGCGACGTAGGCGGGCAGCGAGCGGTCCGTGGTGGTCGTCACTCCGGCACCGGTGGGGAACGCGACGGCCAACGGGCCGACCGCCACCGCGACGGCGGCTGTGACCGCGAGCGCCGGCACGATCCGGAGGGAGGGCAGGGCGGCGATCGAGAGGGAGAAGCCGGTGACCAGTCCGAGCCAGTACAGGCTGAGCCCGGTGCCGCTCCAGACGGCCACGGTCTCGGAGCCCGTCGTGGTCACCTGCACGCCCTGGGCCAGGGAGGCGGTGACGAGACCCGCCGCGGCCACGCCGACGCCGCCGAGCGCCGAGAGGTTGTTCGGCAGCAGCAGGGCCGCCACCGCGGAGACGATGAGCGGGAGCACGAGCGCGGCGGTGACGAGCGGCACGACGGAGGCGTCGACGCCGAGGCCGCCGAGGAACCCGAGCCACCCGGTCGAGAGCCCGCCGGGGAAGCCCGCGAGGAGCGCGACCGTCTCGGACTGCCCCGACGGCAGCGGCACGCCGGGGTCGGCGACGATCGCGAGCCAGTCGCCCCGGGGCGCCCGAGCCAGGATGAGCGGGAAGAGCAGGACGAGGGCGGGGATCGGCAGACCGAGGAAGCGCCCCAGGCGGCGGCCTGACGTCGCGACGACGACGAGCCAGATCACGAGCAACGGCACCGTGAGCACGGGCGCGCTGGCGACGACCGCCGCAGCGAGGATCGACGCCGTCGCCGAGGCGGACCACGACCGGTACGCGCCGTATCCCGCGAAGAACAGCCACGGCAGCAGGATGTGCACGAGCAGCGGGCCCGGCCGGCCGTCAGCCTGCGCGGCGAAGAACGAGGGTGCGAGCACGTACACCAGCGCACCGGCGGCCCGGGCCGCGGCGCGCGGGGTCAGTCTCGCGATCATCAGCCAGGCGCCCATCGCGGCGGCGGGAAGGGCCAGGAGGTAGAGCAGCACCATCGAGAAGCTCGGCGACCAGAAGGTCAGCGAGCCGAGCACGGCGAGCACGGAGGCGAACGGGTCGGCGGCTCCGATGAAGCCGGGACCGAGGTCGCGCCAGCCGTAGGCGGCGTTGCGCCAGAGCTCGGCCACCGTGGGCGAGAGCGTGAGCAGTCCTCCGCCGCTGAGGGCGGGAGCGGCGACGAGGGGGGTGTAGAGGGCGAGGCCGGCCAGCGCAGCCACGAGCACGATCCACACGCCCCCGCCCTGGAAGAAGTGCAGCGGATGCCGATCGCGCCCGGCCTGTACGCGCACCGCGTCGTGCCGGACGGAGCGGAGCTGCCGCACCACGTCGAGCGGGATGCGCAGCGGAGCCACCGCCTTCCAGCCGACGTTCTTCGACGAGCGCAACACCCTGCGGGCGCGGAGCACCTTCGTGCCGCCGAACACGACGACGACGGCCGCGAGCAGCTCGCCTCCGACCAGCCCCGGCTGCTTGCGCAGGAGGCGTACGACGGCGCGGCCGATGGCGAGCGGCACGAGCGAGAGCCAGTGCAGCAGGAGGAGCGCGACGGGCGCGTAGGCGAGCCGACGGTGCAGCTGCGCGGTGCGGTGCTGGCGCGCTCGGCGGCGCTCCCCGCTGTCGATCCGACGTCCGTCGGGTCGCTGCAGGCCGATCCGCGCGGTCGTGACCCGGGCATCCGGGACCCGGCTGACGCGGTGCCCGGCGAGGCGGGTGCGGATCGAGAAGTCGAGGGCGTCGTCGACGACGGGCAGGCCGGGGTCGAAACCGCCGAGCTCCTCCCACAGCGAGTGGCGAACGAGCATGCCGCCCGCCGAGACGGCGAGCACATCGGGAGTGGAGTCGTGCTGCCCCTGGTCGAGCTCGTCTTCGACGAGGTGGACGGTCGTTCCGTACTTCGTGACCGACTCGCCGTAGCTGCGGATGTACCCGGATCGGGTCCAGTCCATGACCTTCGGCCCCGCGACGGCGACGGAGGGAGCGACCTCGACGGCGCCGAGGAGGGCGGCGAGGGCGCCGGGCTCGGGAGCGGAGTCCTGGGCGAGCAGCCAGAGCCACTCGTCCTCACCTGCCGGCGGCTGCATGACGCGCACGGCGCGCGCCACCGCCTGGCCGAAGGGGAGGTTCTCGGCGACCTGGACGAGCTGCGTCGGGCCCCAGGAGGCGAGCAGCTCCTCGGTCGCGTCCTTCGAGCCGCCGTCGACGAAGACCGTCGCGTCCGGCTGCCGGGTCTGCGCCCGCAGGGCCGTGAGGGTTCGTTCCAGGTACGCCGCGCCGTTGCGCGCGACGAGGACGGCGGTGACTCGTGGATACATCGCGGACCACCCTAAGCGATCGGGACCGGGGCCCCGCCTATGGCTCGCCGCCCCACCGATGTGGCGCGCTCCGCGAGCACGGGCCGGGATCAGGCCCGACGGCGCAGCTTCCTGCGCTCGCGCTCCGAGAGGCCGCCCCAGATGCCGAAGCGCTCGTCGTTCTCAAGGGCGTACTCGAGGCACTGGGCGCGGACCTCGCAGGAGGTGCAGATCTTCTTCGCATCGCGGGTCGACCCGCCCTTCTCGGGGAAGAAGGCCTCGGGATCGGTCTGTGCGCAGAGGGAGTCGACCTGCCACGAGAGCGCACCGGTGGGCGGCGCTGTCTCGGAGTCGATGCCCGGCCGGACCCCGGGAACACCGAGGCGGACGGGATCGACGAACCAGTCCTCGGGGACTCCGGAGTGCTGTTCCGGAAGCGTCATGCCGTCTCCTACCCCGCCTGCGAACCGATGGACGGCGGGCAGCTCCTCCCGGAGCGACCGCCTAGGTAATTACAGCGGTGTCATTCGCTCAGGTCAAGTCGCAGACCATAAACCCTCAACCCTCCGTGGAGGGTTCATCGGGCTCCGGCGTGTCGTGAAGATGAACTCCTGTCAGCCGTTCGCCGCGCTGCGGGCCCGCCAGGCGCTCTCGACCATCTCGGCGACGGTGTGGCGCATCTGCCAGCCCAGATCGCGGGCGGCGCGCTCACCGGAGGCGACGATGCGGGGCGGGTCGCCGGGGCGGCGCGGGGCGACCTCCGGGGTGAAGGCGATACCGGTGCTCTCGGCGATGGCGCGCATGATCTCGCCCACCGACGCGCCGACTCCGCTGCCCAGGTTGTAGACAGGATCGACCGGCTCCCCTGCGGCGAGCCTCTGCGCCGCTGCGACGTGGGCGAGTGCCAGGTCGGCGACGTGGATGTAGTCGCGGACACAGGTGCCGTCGGGCGTCGGGTAGTCGTCGCCGTAGATCCGCGGGGTCCGGCCGGCCAACAGAGCCTCGAACACCAGCGGGAAGAGATTGTGGGGGCTCGTGTCATAGAGGTCGGGCGCGCCAGAGCCGACGACGTTGAAGTAGCGCAGGGAGGCGTGGCGCACTCCATGTGCGCGACCCGCGTCGGCCAGCAGCCACTCCCCGATCAGCTTCGACTCGCCGTAGGGCGACTCCGGGCTCTTGGGGGTGTCCTCGGTCACGAGCTCGACGTCGACCGCGCCGTAGACGGCCGCGCTGGAGGAGAAGACGATCGAGTCGACGCCGGCGCGCTCCATCGCCGCGAGCACGCGCATCGTGCCCGTGACGTTCTGCTCGTAGGTGTGCAGGGGGCGCTGCACCGAGACTCCCGCGTACTTGAAGCCGGCGACGTGCACGACGCCCGCGATGTCGTGCTCGGCGAAGACGCGGTCGAGAAGCGCCTCATCGAGGATCGAGCCCTGATGGAACGGGACGCCGTCCGGCACGAAAGCCCCGTGCCCCGAGGACAGGTCGTCGAGCACGACGGGGTCGATGCCCTGCTCGGAGAAGGAGCGGACGACGTGCGCCCCGATGTACCCGGCTCCCCCGGTGACCAGCCATGCCATGCGCAACCTCCTCGATACCCGGCCCGCGGCTTTGCGCACCGCAACTCACCCTATCGGCGGCGCGACGACCGGCAGGATCACGATGCACGGCGATATCCTGCCAGGGTGCTCCGCTCGGTCGCCGTCCTCGCCCTGCCCGGTCTGGCACCGTTCGAGTTCGGCGTCGTCTGCGAAGTGTTCGGGATCGACCGCGGCGCAGACGGCGGGCCCGCGCTCGATTTCCGCATCGTCACTCCCGATCCCGGCCCCGTCCGCAGCGCTCTCGGCTTCGACGTCGTCGTCCTCGACGATCTCACCGCTGCCGAGGACGCCGACCTGATCGCTGTCCCCGCGCACGGCGGAGGTCCGGCGGACGACCGGGTCCTCGGCCTCCTCCGCCGCGCGCACGAGCGGGGCGCATGGATTCTGAGCGTGTGCAGCGGCGCCTTCACGCTCGCGCAGGCGGGACTGCTCGACGGGCGACGGGCCACGACCCACTGGATGCACGCCGAGGAGCTGGCGCGGCGCTTCCCCGCCGTGACCGTCGATGCGGACGTGCTGTACGTCCAGGAGGGGCGCCTGGTGACCAGCGCGGGCACCGCGGCCGGGATCGATGCGGCGCTGCACGTGGTCCGCGAGGAGCTCGGACCGCAGGCCGCGAGCGTCGTCGCGCGGCGCATGGTCGTTCCTCCGCAGCGGCACGGCGGCCAGGCGCAGTACCTGCGCACGCCGATTCCGGTGGCGCACGCCGACTCCTTCGCCGCGGTCATGGAATGGATGCTCGAACACCTCGATCAGGAGCTCACGATCGAGGCTCTCTCTCGGCGCGCCCTGATGTCGCCGCGCACCTTCGCGCGCCGGTTCCGCGCCGACCTCGGGACGACTCCGCTCGCGTGGCTCACCCGGCAGCGCCTCCTGCGGGCGCAACTGCTCGTGGAGGAGTCGGACCTGACGCTCGAGGCGGTCGCCGCCCGGGTGGGCTTCGGCACGGCCGCGGTCATGCGGCACCACTTCACCCGGGTGCTGCAGACGACGCCCGCGGCCTACCGGAGGACCTTCGCCGCCTGAGGGAGTGCAGCCGAGGGAGCGCGGATCAGACAGTCGCGACGAACAGCGTCCCGCGCCCGGTGACCGCGAGGGCACCCTCCGACGGCGTCACGAACACGCTCTCGCCGCGCTCGACCCGTGCCGAGCCCTCGGCTCCGCTCACCGCGAAGGAGCCGTCGGTGGCGATCGCGATCGCCGGTCCGCGCAGCTGCACCCGGACGGCCTCGTCCGACTCCGGCTGCACGACGGCGAGCACGAAGTCCGGGACATCGGGGCGGTAGAGGCGGACGCCGGGCGCCGCCTCCTCGGCGGGCAGGTACGGCACCGGCAGCGGCGAGAACTCGAGCACGCTCACGAGCTCGGGGACGTCGATGTGCTTGGGGGTGAGCCCGCCGCGCAGCACGTTGTCGGAGGCGGCCATCACCTCGACGCCGGTGCCGTCGAGGTAGGCGTGGATGTTGCCCGCCGGCAGGTAGAGCACCTCGCCGCGGGCCAGCCGAACCCTGTTGAGCAGGAGGGAGAGCACGATGCCGGGATCGCCGGGGTAGGACGCGGCGAGGTCGCGGACCGTCGCCGTCTCGAGCCGGTCGTCACCCGCGCAGGCGTCGACGACGGCCGTCACCAGGGCGGCGACGTCGGCGCGGTCGCCGTCGGCGAGCAGCCACGAGACGGCACGTCGGAGGACCGCGGCGGGCTCACCGTCGAGTGAGTCCGCGAAACTCGAGACGGCTGCGGAGCCCGCGCCCGACGACCGTTGCGCGAGCTCGGCGAACAGCGTCCGCGCGGCGGCGGGATCGCGAAAGCCGCACAGCGCGTCGAAGCGCTCGCTCAGCGCGTAGATCAGCTCGGGCTTGTGGAACGGATCCTTGTAGTTTCGATCGGCAGCGTCGAGGGGGATGCCGGCCGCCTCCTCCTCGACGAAGCGGCGCCGGGCCGTCTCGGCCGAGGGGTGCGCCTGGAGCGAGAGCGGACCGCCGGCGGCGAGGATCTTCAGCAGGAACGGCAGACGCGGTGCTCCCGAGACCGGATCGACCGATCCCTCGACTCCGGCGAGCGCCGCCTCGGGTTCGCGGGCGATCCACTCGGCGAGTGTGTCGGCACCCACCACGGAGGGGTCGAGCACGCGCGCGGGCGAGCCGGCGTGCGCCCCGAGCCAGAGCTCGGCCTCGGGGGCTCCGGAGGCCGCCGTGCCGAGAGCCTCGGAGATGCCGGTGAGCGAGCCCCAGGCGTAGTCGCGGGGTGTGTTGCCGATCGGGATGAACATGGGAGCTCTGGCCTTCCGTCCGGGGAGTGGGTCGGAGCCGCTCGCCCGGATCCGCCCGGGCCGGCCCGCCCCGACGCTAGCAGGATCCACAACGCGCGCCCGGGAGGAGGGCCCGCCCATTGGCGTTCACCACCAGAGGACGCGGCGCTCGTCCGCCGCGTTCGTACGCTGGGCGCAGCAGCATCGCCGCCGCCACTGCGGCGCCGCGGTGCCGTGTCCGACGAGCGATGGAGCATGGAGCATGGACAGCACGACCTTCGAGACCCTGACAGCCGACTTCTACGGATTCGAGGCGGGCCTGACCCCGGGCGAGAAGAAGCTGCTCGTCGGCCTCCGGGCTTTCCTCGAGGAGCAGGTGCGGCCGATCGCCGACGACTACTGGGAGCGCGCGGAGTTCCCTCGTCAGCTGATCCCCGGGCTGCACGCGACCGGCGTCATCGGTCTGTCCTGGCCCGAGACCCGGGCTCTCGAGAACTCGGCGGTGTTCCGCGGCTGGGTGGCGCTCGAGCTGGGTCGGGTCGACGCTGGGATCGCGACGTACGTGGGCGTGCAGAACGGCCTGGTGATGGGCACGGTCGGCGTGGCCGGCTCCGACGAGCAGCGGGCGCAGTGGCTGCCGAGGCTCGCCTCGGGCGAGGTGGTCGGCGCGTTCGGGCTGACCGAGCCGCACTCCGGCTCCGACTCCGCACAGGGCCTGCGCACCACCGCGCGACGCGAGGGCGACACCTGGGTGCTCGACGGCGAGAAGCGCTGGATCGGCAACGCGACCTTCAGCGACGTGACCGTCATCTGGGCCAAGGACGTCGAGGACTCCCAGGTGAAGGGCTTCCTGGTGCCGACCTCGACGCCGGGCTACCGAGCCACCGCGATCGCCCGCAAGCAGAGCCTGCGCACCGTGCAGAACGCCGACATCGTGCTCGACGGCGTCCGCGTGCCCGAGTCGCTGCGACTCCAGGGCGCGAACTCGTTCCGCGACACGGCGAAGGTCCTCCGCCTCACCCGGGCCGAGGTCGCGTGGCAGGCGATCGGAGTCGCGATCGGCGCCTACGACGCGGCTCTGCGCTACGCGAAGGAGCGGGTGCAGTTCGGCAAGCCACTGGTGGGCCACCAGCTGGTGCAGGACCTCCTGGTGAAGAGCATCGGCAACATCACGGCGAGCATCGCGCTCGCGACCCGCGTCTCCGAGATGCTCGACGCCGGCGAGCAGCGCGACGAGCATTCGGCGCTCGCCAAGGCCTACGCGACGGCGCGGATGCGCGAGACGGTCGCCTGGTGCCGCGAGGTGATGGGCGGCAACGGCATCGTGCTCGACTACGGGGTCGCTCGCTTCTTCGCCGACGCGGAGGCGCTCTACTCGTACGAGGGCACCCGCGAGATGAACACGCTGATCGTGGGCCGCTCGATCACCGGTACGGCCGCCTTCGTCTGAGCGTCTCCGGCCGATCGGCTCCGTCGCCTGGGCTCGCCGGGCGGGCGACGGGCCGCTCGTGGCCGCTCCCTAGACTGGTCGCCATGATCCGTCGCGTCGCGCCCGCCGCTCCTCGAGGGCTGGCCGTGGCAGTGCTGGCGGTGCTGCTGGCGGGGCAGGCGCTGCGCAACCTCGTCGGCTGGTGGGGGTGGGGCCTCGTCGTGGCCGTCCTGCTCGTCGCCTCGGTGGTCGTGCTCGTCCGCGCGCGCCCGCGCCTGCGCTGGGCCCGCACGCCGAAGTCGCTGGTCGCCTTCCTGGCGCTCGCGCTGCTCTCGCTCCTGTGGTCGGCCTATCCCGGGGCGAGCGCGATCGGAGTCGGCGCTCAGCTCGCCACGACGGTCGGCGGCGTGATGCTCGCGCTCACCCTGAGCACGGGCGAGCTCGTCACCGCGCTCGGGCGCGCGCTGCGGATCTCGATCGGCCTGTCCCTGCTGTTCGAGCTGGTGGTCGCCGTCGCCGTCCGGCAGCCGATCCTCCCGGTCGGTATCGAGCCCCCCGCTGACGGTCGCGTGCCCGATGCGTTCTACTGGTCGCAGGCCGCCCTGTTCACCGGCGACCCCGTCCAGGGCATCGTCGGCAACCGCAACCTCCTGGGCTTCCTCGCGCTCCTGGGCCTCGTGGTCGTGGCGATCGAGCTGGCGGCGGGCTCGATCACCCGCCGCTGGGGTGTCCTGTGGCTCGCGCTCTCGGCCGCGACGCTCCTGCTCACCCGCTCCGCCACGGTGCTGCTGTGCCTGGTCGCCGTCGCGCTGGCCGCCGGGTTCGCCCTGTGGGCCCGTCACCGTGGAGAGAGCGGCCGGCGCCCCGTGTACCTCACCGCCGCCGCACTGGCCGTCGTCCTCGGCGCAGCGGGCAGCGCCGGGTGGGGCACTCTGCTCGGCGTCCTCGGCAAGAGCGAGGACGCGACCGGCCGCCTCGACATCTGGCGCGCGGTCGGGGAGCTGACTCTGCAACGCCCCGTGCTCGGCTGGGGCTGGGTCAGCTACTGGGCGCCGTGGGTCGCTCCCTTCGACACCCTCGCCGAACGCAAGGGCGTGCTCTACCTTCAGGCGCACGACGCCTGGCTCGACGTGGCCCTCCAGCTCGGAGTCGTCGGCCTCCTCCTCTTTGCGGCCCTCGCCGTCTCGACACTGTGGCGCTCCTGGTTCCGCGCGGTCGACCGCCCCCGGCGGGACGCACGGTCGACGCTCCCCTACTCCGCTCTTTCGCTCGCGCCCCTCCTTCTGGTGGTCGCGCTGCTCGCGCAGTCGCTCTTCGAGAGCCGGATCCTGATCGAGGGCGGCTGGATGCTCCTCGTGGTCCTCGCCGTGCAGACGAAGCAGCCGGCGACCGAAGCGGCCGAGGTGCTCGCCGCCGAGCCGATCCCTCCGGCGAGCTCCCGCTCGAGGCGATGAGGCTCCGCCGCCCCTCGCTCCCCGCCTCCGTCGCCGACGCGACGGCGTCGCCGCAGTTCGCCGCGGCCCTCGCGCAGACGACCCTCGTCACCGTGCTCTGCGCCCCGGCGGTGCGCGGGATGATCGGCTGGCCGGGCTACATCGCAGCCGTCGCGGGTCTCGTCCTGCTCGCGGCCGGGATGCTCGTTCTGCGCCGTGGCCTGCTCGACTGGGAGGGCCTGCTGCCCACGAGCATCCTGGTCTTCCTCGGCTGGACCGGCCTGAGCGTCCTCTGGAGCGACTACCAGTGGGTGACGCTCTCGAGCGTCACCTACCAGCTCGCACTCGCCTTCCTCGCGATCGCGATCGGGCTCACCCGCGACATCATCCAGATCATCCGCTCCGTCGGCGACGTGCTGCGCTTCGTCCTGATCGCCTCGATCGCCGTCGAGGTGCTCTCCGGGATCCTGATCGACGTGCCGCTGCGCTTCCTCGGCGTCGAGGGGCTGCTCGCCGACGGCGGGCCGATCCAGGGGCTCGTCGGCACCCGCAACCAGCTCGGGCTGGTGTGCCTGCTGGCGATCGTGACGTTCTCGGTCGAGCTGGCGACCCGCTCCGTGGCACGCGGGCCGGCGATCGCCTCGATCGTCCTGGCGGCGACGACCCTCCTCTTCACCCGGTCGGCCGTGAGCGCCGGGGTCCTGGCGGTGGCCGCCGTGGTGGCTCTCGCGCTCCGCTGGGTCCGCCGCGGCGACAGCGGCCATCGGAGGCGTCGCCAGTACGTCGTCCTCGGCGTCGCGATCGCTGCTGCGCTCACCGCCTGGCTCCTGCGCTACCGCGTGATCGAGCTGCTCAACGCCGGGAGCGAGTTCGAGTTCCGGCTGCGGCTCTGGCAGCAGGTCTGGCGGTTCAGCGATCTGACACCGATCATCGGCTGGGGCTGGGTGGGCTACTGGCGCACCGATCTCTACCCCTTCACCGCGATCGACTACCTCTCGGGCCGGCCGCACTCGTCGAGCCTCAACGCGCTGTTCGACGTGGCGCTGCAGGTCGGGCTGGTCGGAGTCGTGCTGTTCGTGGTGCTCGTCGGCCTGGCGCTGTGGCGGTCCTGGCTGATCGCCTCCGAGCGCAAGGCCGTTGTGCACGTCTGGCCGGTTCTGGTGCTCACGGTGCTCGTGGTCACCGCACTGGCCGAGAGCTCCATCCTCCTCGACGCGGGCTGGCTGCTGGTCGTGCTCTGCGCGATGCGGGCGGCGCAGGGCCTGAGCTGGCGCCGCCTGCTCCGCCCGCGGGAGTGACGCCGGTCAGCGCGGGCGGCGCCGCTCCCCGACGGCACGGAAGACGGCGAGGTGCTCCTCTCGGCAGCGCTCCCAGCTGAAGTGGAGGGCCCGCTCCACCCCGAGCGGCCCGAGCTCACCCGTGCGCGCGATCGCCTCGAGGATCCCGTCGGCGATCGAGCGGGGCTCGAGCGGATCGATGTAGACCGCCGCCTCGCCGCAGATCTCCGGCAGCGAGCCGGAGTCGGCCGCCGCGACCGGGCAGCCGGACGCCATCGCCTCGATCGGCGGAAGACCGAAGCCCTCGTAGAGACTCGGGAACGCCAGCACCGCGGCTCGACGGTAGAGGTCGGCGAGCTCGTCCGGAGTGACGTGGCCGCGCCACTCGACGAAGTCCGGTAGCGGGCCGAGGCGGTCCAGATCGCCTCCGGTCAGCACCAGCCGCAGGGCGTGGCCCTCGGCCCGGAGCAGCCGCATCGCCTCGAACAGGCGCGCGTGGTTCTTGTGCGGCCACGCGCGCGCCGGATAGAACACGAAGTTCTCGCGCGAACCGAGGTGGGGCCGGAAGCGCTCGGTGTCCACGCCCAGGTGCGACACGTGGATCCGCTCCTCCGGTATCCCCAGCAGCTCGACGATCCGGCCCTTGGTGAACGCACTGATGGTGATCACGGCGTCCGCGCGCCGCGCCGTGGCCTCATAGGCGATCCGGCGGAAGACGCGCTCGACCCGCGGGAAGAGGTGCGGCAGATCGCGGTGCTGGAGGTCGAACAGCATCTGCACGTGACCCTGACGGCGGGAGGGATAGGGCAGGGGTACCGTGAAGGGGAAGTACAGCACGGCCTCGCGGCCGAGCCGCCGACGCAGGCGCCGCGTGCGCAGCAGCCCCTGGAGCATCCCGATCGCGCGACGGCGATGGCCGGCTCCGCTCTGCACCCCCTCGGCGACGACCTCGGGCACTCCCTCGCTGAAGCCGCGCGCGTTCTCGGGGACCAGAGTCTGGACGGCGAGCCCCTCCTCCCCCGGCCGCGGGACCAGGAGGCGCGTCAGCGCACGGGCGTAGGTCTCGCCGCCGCCCATCCCGCCCGGATCGACGGTGAGCACAGCGAGCGTGACGGGGAGCGGTTCCGGCATGGCGTCCAATCGTGTCCGAGCCGGGCCAGGATACCCGCGGCGCCGCGTCGATCCCGCTGGCCTCTGACGCCCGTGGGTAGGATGTAGCCCGCTGTCATCGACCCCGACGAATTGGACCACCACGTGCCTCGCGCTTTGATCACCGGAATCACCGGCCAGGACGGCCTCTACCTCGCCGAGCTGTTGCTCTCGAAGGGCTACGAGGTCTTCGGCCTGGTACGCGGGCAGAACAACCCGAAGTACGAGCTGGTGCGCCGCACCGTGCCCGGTGTGACCCTGCTCACCGGCGACCTGACCGACGTCTCGAGCCTCGTGCGCGTGCTCGCCGCCGCTCAGCCGGACGAGGTCTACAACCTCGGCGCGATCTCGTTCGTCGCCTACTCGTGGGAGAACGCCTCGCTCACCACCGATGTGACCGGCAAGGGCGTCCTCAACATCCTCGAGGCCACGCGCCTCTACGCCGGCGACGACATGTCGCGAGTGAAGTTCTACCAGGCCTCCTCCTCCGAGATGTTCGGCAAGGTGCAGCAGGTCCCGCAGAGCGAGGACACGCTGCTCTGGCCGCGCTCCCCCTACGGCGTCGCCAAGGTCTTCGGTCACTACATGACCATCAACTACCGCGAGTCGTACGGCATGCACGCTTCCTCCGGCATCCTCTTCAACCACGAGTCGCCCCGCCGCGGCCCCGAGTTCGTCACCCGCAAGATCAGCCTCGCGGTCGCGCGGATCAAGCTCGGCCTGCAGGATACGCTCGAGCTCGGCAACCTCGACGCGAAGCGCGACTGGGGCTTCGCCGGCGACTACGTGGACGCGATGTGGCGGATGCTGCAGCAGCCGGAGGGGGACGACTACGTGGTCGCCACCGGTGAGACCCACGAGATCCGCGAGTACCTCGACATCGCCTTCGCCCATGTCGGCATCGAGGACTGGACCCCCTACGTCACCCAGAACCCCGCGTTCATGCGCCCGGCCGAGGTCGACCTCCTCATCGGCGACCCGGCGAAGGCCCGCGACGTCCTCGGCTGGGAGCCGAAGGTCTCGTTCCCCGAGCTCGTGTCGATGATGGTCGAGAACGATCTCGCCGAGCAGTCGGCGCTGATCAGGTAGTCATGCCCGCAGCTCTCGTCACCGGAGCGAGCGGACAGGACGGGGGCTACCTCGTCGAGACCCTGCTCGCCGACGGCTGGGAAGTCTCCGCGCTCGTGCGCGGGGCCGATGCCGCCTCCCTGCCGGCCGCTGTCCGCGCCTTCGAGGGCGACCTCGGCGACCCGGCCGGCCTGGGCCGAGTCGTCGCCCGGGCGCAGCCGGACACGGTGTTCCACCTGGCCGGCCTGTCCTCCGTCGCCCTCTCGTGGCAGGAGCCCGTGCTGACCGCCGAGGTCACCGGAACGGCGGTCGCAGCTCTCCTGGAGGCCTCCCTGGCACTCCAGGAGTCGGCCGGTCGCGAGGTGCGCTTCGTGCAGGCGTCGTCCTCCGAGATCTTCGGCGCGGCGACAGCGAACCCGCAGACCGAGGAGACCCCCATCCGACCGGTCTCGCCCTACGGCGCGGCGAAGGCGTTCGCCCACCACCTGGTCGCGGTCTACCGCGGGCGCGGGCTGCACGCGTCCTCGGGAATCCTCTACAACCACGAGTCCCCCCGCCGGCCCCCGGGCTTCGTGACCCGCAAGATCACGGCGGGTGTCGCCGCCATCGCGACGGGGGCCGAGTCCGAGCTCTCGCTGGGCAATCTCGATGCTCGCCGCGACTGGGGCTGGGCCCCTGACTACGTCGATGCACTGGTGCGCGCCTCCCGTGCCGAGCAGCCCGGCGACTACGTCGTGGCGACCGGAGTCGCCCACTCGGTGCGCGACTTCGTCCGCGCCGCCTTCACGGCCGCCGGCATCGACGACTGGGAGCACCGGGTCACGGTCGACCCGCGCTTCGCGCGGCCGGTCGACGCCCCCGAGATGCGGGGCGACGCCTCCCGCGCACGCGAGGTGCTCGGCTGGTCGCCGACCGTGAGTTTCGAGGAGATCGTCGCCCGGATGGTCGAGAACGACCTCCACCTCGCGCGCCGAGCGGTCTGACTGCGCGGATCACCCCGCGCCGTCTCCGCGCCGCCGCGGAACCGAAACGTACAATGATCTGGCTGCCGCCACGGCAGTGCTATGGCTGGGAGACCGATGAGCAGCAGGAATACCACGATCACGCGCGCGGCGGACCGCGTCGATGCGATCGCCCAGGAGCCGTTCCATCAGAGCGGCACGCAGCCCGGAGGGCGCCGCGCGAGCGGTTTCGTCTCGGCACTGATCGACATCTTCAAGCACCGCGAGCTGCTCCGGCTCCTCGTGAACCGCGAGCTCAAGGCGCGCTATAAGGACTCCAGCCTCGGCTTCGTCTGGACGCTCATCCGCCCCCTCGTGATGCTGATGATCTACTACGTGGCGATCGGTCAGTTCCTCGGAGCGGCCCGAGGCATCCCTGTGTTCGCGATCTTCGTGTTCTGCGGTCTCACCCTCTGGAACCTCTTCAGCGAGATCGTCGCGACCGGGACCACGTCGATCCTGGCGAACGCCGGACTGATCAAGAAGGTCTACCTCCCCCGCGAGATCTTCCCCGTCGCGACCATCGGTGCCGCTCTGTTCAACTTCGCCGTGCAGTTCCTCGTGCTGATCGTGGGAGCGGCGGCGCTCGGAGCCCTCACCATCAGCTGGCAGCTCCTGTTCATCATCCCGGCGCTCGCAGTCACCCTGGTCTACGGGCTCGCACTCGCACTCGCACTGTCCGCACTGAACGTCTACCTGCGCGACATCCAGTTCCTCGTCGAAGTGGGGCTACTGATCTTCTTCTGGCTCTCGCCGATCACCTACGCCTGGTCTTTCGTGGTGCAGACGGTGCCGAGCTGGATCGAGCAGATCTACCTGCTCAACCCGATGACGAACGCGATGCTCGCATTCCAGCGGGCCATCTGGGGTCCCGGATCCCACGAGACGCTGGTCGAGCAGGCCGATGGCAGCTTCACCGCGGTGCCCGGGCAACCGTGGCCCGCCGACATGGCCCTGCACCTTCTCATCGTCTTCCTCGTCGGGGTGGTGCTGGTCTGGGTCTCCCACCGCATCTTCCGCCGCCTCGAGGGCAACTTCGCACAGGAGATCTGACCGCATGACACTCGAGACCGAGGTCGCCGTTCCCGACGCGGCGGCGATGCCGACCATCATTCGCGTTCAGAACGCCTCCAAGCGCTTCGTGATCCGCAAGGACAAGAGCCTCAAAGAGCGCGTCGTCAACTTCGGCCGGGGCAAGCAGCACCGCGATGACTTCTGGGCGCTGCGCGACATCGATCTCGACATCCCTCTGGGATCCACAGTCGGCCTGATCGGCGCCAACGGCTCCGGCAAGAGCACGTTGCTGAAGCTGATCGGCGGAATCATCCAGCCCACGACCGGCACGGTGGAGCGCCGCGGGCGTCTGGCTGCACTCCTTGAGCTGGGTGCGGGATTCCACCCCGACCTCACAGGGCGGGAGAATGTGTTCCTCAACGGGGCGATCCTGGGGCTCTCCCGAAAGGAACTGGAGGACAAGTTCGACTCGATCGTCGACTTCTCCGAGATCTCGGACTTCATCGACACCCAGGTCAAGTTCTACTCTTCGGGCATGTATGTGCGGCTGGCATTCGCGATCGCCATCCACACCGATCCCGATCTCCTCCTCGTCGACGAGGTCCTCGCGGTCGGCGACGAGCCGTTCCAGCGCAAATGCATGGACCGCATCCGTGCGTTCCAGCGTGCCGGCAAGACGATCGTGCTCGTGACCCATTCCCTCGAACAGGTCGGCGAACTCTGTGATCGCACGGTCGTCCTCGAGCACGGTTCCGTCATCTACGACGGAGAGACGGCCCGCGGCCTCGAAGTGCTCCGCAACGGATTCGAGTCGTCGCGCCAGGAAAGGGTCGAGCGGGAAAGCGCAGAAGCGGAGGAGGCGGGCGAGGAGCCCGAGCAGGCCCAGCCGGCTGAGATCGTCAGCATCGAACTTGAGGGCGGGACGGTCGAGCAGGGTAACCGCATCCTGCGCCCGGGAGACGACCTCGAGGTGCGCGTGACCCTGCGTCCGCTGACATCCGCTCCCCTGGAGCGCTGGTTCCTCGGAATGGGTGTGGACACTCCTCTCGGCCAGGTCGTCTTCGGGACGAACACCATGCGCCTGGGCTTCGAGCACCCGCCGCTCACGAAGGAGACCACCGTCGTCTTCCACCTGCCGGACACGCACTTCGGCGGCGGAACGTATGCGGTGCACGCCTCCGCGTCGACGATGGACACGGGAGAATTCACCCGGGTGCCCGTGGGCGCCCGCTTCACGGTCGAGCGCTCGAGCAAGCGGGTCGGTCTGGTAGACGTCGGGGCGTCCGCGACGGTCGACGGCATTACCCTGGCATGACCTCGGAGCAGGTCCGGCTGCTCGTCGATGCGAGTCCTCTGGCGGCTGAGCGGCTGACCGGCGTGGGCCATGTCCTCCTCGAGACCCTGCGGGCGCTCGAGGCCGCGCACCGTCGGGGCGACGTCGACGTCATCCTCTTCGTTCCGGCTTCGGAGCGCAGGGCAGTCGCGAGCATCGGACTGCCGTTCTCCGTCCGGGGCATTCCGCTCCCCCGGCGACTCGTAGGCCTGCTGACTCGGACGTCGGTCCCCCTGGACCCGTTCGTCGGACGGGGGGTCTACTTCTTCCCGAACTACCGCAACTGGGCGCTGACTCGACACTCCCGCGGAATAACCTTCGTCCACGACGCCTGCTTCGCTGTAGCCCCCGAGCTCGTTCCCGCCGACCGTCGGGCTCTCCTCCGCGCCCGGATGCCCGGCTGGCTCTCGCGCTCCGACCTCGTCGCGACGGGGACTCCCTCCGCCGCCGCAGAGATCGTCGAGCACCTCGGCGTCGAGCGGGACCGCGTCGTGATCCTGCCGACCACCGTGGACGCTTCGGTCTTCCGTCGACGTGCCGCCGCCGAGGTCGCCGCAGTCCGCGCCCGGGTCGGGGTCGGGGTCGACCGCTACCTGCTGTTCGTCGGTGCGGTGGAGCCGCGGAAGAACGTCGCCGCTCTCGTGAGGGCTTTCGCCGCCGCAGAGCGCCCTCGGGCCACGACGCTCCTGATCGTCGGGGCGACCTCGTGGGACGACGACGATGTCCGACGAGCCGTCGACGAGGCAGTGACCGCCGGAGCCGATGTCCGGCTCTCGCCCGTCTTCGTCGAAGACGCCGAGATGCCGGCGCTGATGACCGGCGCTGACGCCCTCGCCCTCGTCTCGCTGCACGAGGGGTTCGGTCTGCCGGCCCTCGAAGCAGTGGCGACAGGGACGCCCGTCGTCGTGTCCGATATCCCGGGCATCCGCGATGCACTGCGCGGGCACGAAAGCGCGGCGGAGTTCGTGCCGCTCCACGACGAGAGAGCCTTGAGACGCGCACTCGAGTCCGTTCTCGCCCATCCTCGACACGTCGAGGCGGGACGAGTACGCCCCTGGAGCGACGCCGCCGAGTCACTCGTGCGTGCCGCTCAGGGCCTCGTGGAGTCCTGAGCCCCCTGCCCGCACCCTCGGGGAGGAGGAGGCGCTGCGTTCTAGTGCACCGAGACGCCAGCCGGAGCCACAGCAGTGACGTAGCTCCACAGCTCGTCGGCGTACTCACCCCACGTCCGGTTCACCCGGGCGTGCGCCTCCGCGGTGAGGCGCGCGTGCACCTCGTCATCGGTGATCAGCGAGATGAGCGCGTCACGGATCGAGCGGTCGTCGCGGGGATCCACGAGCAGAGCGCCGCCCTGGGCGGCGATGTCCTTCATGCTGCCGAAGCCGGAAGTGATGACCGGAGTTCCGACTGCGAGCGACTCAGCCACCGGAAGCCCGAATCCCTCGTTGAGCGAGGGGAACACCGTGCAGCGCGCGCTCCGATACGCGCTCCAGAGCAGTTCGTCCGTGATCGCCGAGAAGGAGTCCACCGCTCTGCCCTCGTCCTGCAGAGCATGCATTCGACCCTGGAACTCCTCGCTGTTCCACGCGTTCCCGCCGATGAAGGCGAGCGTGAAGTCGACCCCTGACCGCCAGACCAGCTCAGCGGCATGCAACACGGCCAGGTGGTTCTTGCGCGGCTCGTGGCTGCCGATGCAGACGACGAGAGGGCTCCCGTCCTCGGCGCCCAGCAGAGCGCGGGTGCCCTCCTCGTCGAAGTCGGCGCCCCCTCCCGCAGAGGCCGGCAACGGGATCGCGTCGACGTCTGGACCGGATTCGCCCTCGAGCATGCCGCGCCAGCCCCGGAACTCGGTCTGCGAGGCGTGCGACACGGTGGCGACACGGTCCATATGCGAGACGGCGACGAGGGTTCGTGGGAACTGACCGCTGATGCCGCCATGAGCGGTCTCGGCCGTGGTGAGCGGAACGCAGTCGTGGCCGATCATGGTGGTCGCGTTACCACTGAACTCCGTGAAGGCCGAGAGCCGTGCGCTCCGTGCGTCCTCGATCGCGAGCTCCGGGAGGACGTAGAGCGACTCCCAGGGCACCACCACCGGGGCCCGAGGATCGAGCCGCGCATCTGGGGCCGATCCGTAGAGCGCATTGGTGCGCAGCTCACTGCCGACCTCGCGGAATCCGGACATCGCGTCGTCCCACACGATCAGCATCACATCGTGGCGGCTGTTCCACTCGACGATCGTGTTGCGGACGACCCGCTGGATTCCCGTCGCCAGGCCGGTGCGAGCGGTGTGGTGGACATCGACAAGCACGGCGTGCCGTGCAATCACGACGGTGTCAGGAGAGCGGACGATATCGAGGACACGCGCGGCGGCGGTCGGCCGCAGCAGAGACTCCACCAGCCGCGCGACCCCCTCGAGGCGAGCCGTGCGCCGCGAATCGACGACCTGATCGCGCACCGGCAGCTCGGCGTTCAGAACCGCGAGGAGGAGCCATGTCTGCTCGAAGGTCGGCTCGGCGAGCGCATCGGACACCTGCCGCACCAGAGCCGGAACCTGGCGGGCCGGAGGAGTCGTCGGCTCGACTGTCTCGAGCAGCAGGGTCAGGCGCTCGATCGCTGTCGACTCACGCATCGTCATCCTCCTCGTCGCGCCCAGCCCTGGAAGGCACGAGGGCCTCCCACAGCTCGGCGGAGTAGTCGTTCCAGGTTCGTTTCGGACGAGAGCGAGCCTGCGCGGCGAGCTCCGCCAGCCGCTCATCGGAGTCGAGCAACTCGCGCATCGCCGCGAGGAGCTGGTCGTCGTCGTAGGGATCGACAGTCAGGCATCCGCCGTCGGCGGCGATCTCGGCCAGCGATCCGCGGTCGGACGTGATGGTCGGGAGGCCGAGAGCCAGCGCCTCGGCCACAGGCAGGCCGTAGCCCTCATGAGTCGAGGCGAAGACGAAGAACCGTGCGTTGCGGTAGGAGGACACCAGCACGTCGTCGCTCGCACCGCGGACGATCTCGACGGGCCTACCTCGGCGCTGAGCCTCCCGGATCCGAACGTCGAAGACCTGGGTCGCCCACGGATTGCCCCCGCCGATGAAACGGAGCCGGAACTTCTTGCCCTCGCGCCACAGCATCTCTGCTGCGAAGAGGGTCGCCAGGTGGTTCTTGCGCGGCTCGTGGCTGCCGACCGAGAGAACGAGAGGGAGGTCGTCCTTCTCGGGAGTCGCCTCCGTCGTCAGCGGAGGCGACTCGACGGGCAACGAGACGGTCGACAGCTCAGGGCCCTCGAGCCCCTGGGCGGGCAGTGCCGCCGTGAAGCCCTCGAACTCCTGTGTCGCGGCCGCGCTGATGCCCGCGACCCGGGTGGCGTGCTTGACCACCGTGAGGTAGTTGACGAAGCGCAGGCTCTCCTGCGGTGGCACGGTGTCGGCGCTGACCACCGGGATCGCGTCGTATCCGATCACGCTGACCGTGTTGCCCGAGAACTGAGCGAGCGCGGCGAGAGGATCACAGATGCCCACCGTGGGCACCTCGGGTATCACGACGGTCGAGCGGAACGGCACGACGAACTCGACGCGGTCGGGACGGCCCTGCTCCCAGGGCCGCGCACTGCTGGTCTCGAAGTCGATGACCCGCTCGAGCTCTCCGGCACCGAGCCGACGCAACGCCATGGAACCGTGCTCCCAGGCGGTGAGGATCAGATCGTGGTCACGATGCCAACGCTTCATCGTCTGACGGACCACGCGTTGAATACCGGTCGCGTGCGAGTTGCGGGCGCAGAAGTCGACGTCGACCACGACCGCGTCGGTGACGACGGAGAGCGTCGTGGAGAGGTCGTGGTAGCCGGTCGAGGCCCGAGTGCCGGCGACCATGAACACGCGCATCGCCTCGTGCGGCTGCGCCAATTGCAGCGAGCGTTTGAACCAGCTGAACAGGTGCGGCACGGGGTAGACCCCGAGGAACGCCGCCAGCGAAAGCCAGGTCAGGTCGTCCGAGTCGCGACGCTGCACAGCTCGCGCGATCTCATCGAGGAAGGGCCCGGGGCCCCGGTCGGCGAGATCGGCCGACGCCGCGGGATCCTCGAGAACGAACGGCGCGATCTGCTCGAGCCGTTGCACGACGAAGGCACGGCGGGCGTCGCGACCCGCGAGGTCGAGGTCGTTCACCGGGCCCGACCGCCGAAACGGCGCTTGGCGTAACGGATCGAGTGGCGCACTGCGCCGGGCAGGCCCAGCTGACCGACGCGGATCTGGAAGGTGCGTGCTGCACGCAACGGCCGCGTGACCTTCCACGAGAGGGTCGACTCGAAGTCGGCCACGTAGTGGACACCGCCGAAGTGCATGTTCGCGGCCCACTGATCGAGTGGGTCGTTCAGCAGGGAATCCAAGCGGTCACGGAGCTCCTCGATGGTCTCCGCTTCGGTCGCGCCCTCGTTGCGGGCGCGCTGGGGGAACGTCGTCTCTTCAGGCACAGCTCCAGTGTAATCGGCCGACAGGCTTCTCTCGGGCGCCTGTGATGAACGGCGGGTCCCGGAGCCCCGCTCGGCCATCTCACGATGCGCGTCGACGACTCTGTCGGCGGCGCCCCCGCTTCCTCCCAAAAAACGAGAGATCTCATCACCTGCAGAGGGGAACGGCATTCCTGCGCCGTCATCTCTCGCGGGACAACGAGAGGAGAGTCCTCTGCGGGCCGGTGAAACGTGGGCGTGGAAGCCTCCTAGGAGGGTCCCTCAACTGATGACAGCGGGTCACGAGAGCGCACTTCTCGGGCGTCGGATCTCCCCTCGCGCCAACTGATCCCGAGGCGCATAAGGGTAGAAATCAGTCACTGCTGACGTCCGAATCATGGCACCAGCAGCACCAGACGTTCTCGAGCGGACAAGGGCACCGGCAGCACATCGCACAGGCGTCGATTCTCGCTCCCGATATCGCGGACGACGCGCGGAGAGGCGAACGGTACCGCGATGGCGGAAAGAACCTTCTCTTCACTCTCACCCGACCGATGCGGGCGGCATTCGCGTCAGAAGTCGAGGTCGGTGCACGCGCTTATCAGCGACGGGACGTCAGCGGTGGGGCAGGCGGATCCCGGATGTGTCGGCGACGGCGGAGGCGTCGTCCTCGAACAGAGCGGCAGCGGCCATCTCGGCTTCGCGCCGCTCGACCACTCCTCCTGAGCGGTGGTGACCGAACACCCAGTAGCGGTAGAGGACGAATCGGAAGGCGGTCGCGAGCACAAGACCGATGACGTTGGCCGAGATGTTGTCGGCCACCAGATTGTCGAAGCCCAGGACGTAATGCGAGACGTAGAGGGGCAGCAGGTTCACGGCCATGCCCGCGACGGCCACGACGCTGAACTCAGCGAGTTCGAGGAGGTAGTTCGCTCGGCGGTGCTCGCGGAAGGTCCAGTAGCGGTTGCCGAACCAGGTGACGACGGTCGCTGCGGCGACGGCGACCACCTTGGCGCCGATCGGCCCCGACAGCAGGTGCTCTCCGCCGATCCCGCCGACCCGGAGGAGGTTGAAGACGGTGACGTCGACGACGAGGCCGATGATGCCGACCACGCCGAACTTGAGCGCGTACGAGACGAGACCTGCGGAGACCGCACGGACGAGCGCGATCGCGCCCCGACGAGGCGGGGTCGCGGCAGTGGTGACGCGGGAATCGGCCACGGGCTCAGGACACCGGCGTCTTCGGCGGGCGGGTGCGGGTGCCTTCGCGCAGGCGGATCCTCACGAGGATCCAGATCGCTTCGAAGCCGTCCTTCACGGTGATCTTCTTTCCCTCTTCGCGGGTACGGGCCTTGTAGCTGATGCCGACCTCGTAGGGACGGTAGCCGCGGGCGAGGAGTTTCCCGGTGACCTCCGCCTCCATCCCGAACCCCTTCTCCCTGATGCCGAGGGAACGGTAGAGACTCAGCGGCATCAGCTTGAAGCAGGTCTCCACATCCGAGATGTAGGCGTTGAAGAGGATGTTCGTGATCAGGTTCACGCCCTTGTTGCCCAGCACGTACCAGTACGAGAACGACGTGTGACTCCCGAACGTGCGACTCCCGTACACGAGCTCCGCCTCTTCGTCCAGGACCGGCTGCAGCAGCGATGGGATCTCGCTCGGCCGATACTCCTCATCCGCGTCGCAGATGATCACGTAGTCACCCGTCGCCTCCTGCACGGCCCGGCTGATCGCCGCGCCCTTGCCCTGGTTGCGCGGCTGGTGGAACACCCGGATCCGCGGATCCTCGAGGGAGTCCAGGATCTCGCGGGTCCGATCACGGCTGCCGTCGTTCACGATCACGAATTCGATCTCGACGCCCTCCTGGAACTCCACAGCGAGGACACGATCCACTGCCTTGCGCAGCGTCGCCTCCTCGTTGAACACGGGCATCAGGATCGACAGTCTCACAGGGCACCGCTCTCGTTCGACGCACCCTCGGAGAACCAGCGCACCGTGCGCGCCAGCCCCTCCTCGATCGACACCTTCGGCTCCCAGCCGAGGACCTCGCGGGCACGGGTGATATCAGGCCGACGACGCTCGGGATCGTCGACAGGGCGAGGACCGTAGTGGACCTCGGAGTCGCTTCCCACGAGCTCCACGATCCGACGGGCGATCTCCCGCAACTCCAGCTCGTCCACGGACCCCAGGTTGATCGGGCCCGCGTCGGACGACTCCACCATCCGCAGGACACCCTCGACCAGATCGTCGACGTAGAGAAGGGACCGCGTCTGCGTCCCGTCACCGTGCATCGGCAGCGGAGAACCCGCCAACGCAGCCTTCGCGAACGCCGGTACCGCCCGGCCGTCGTCGATGTCCATGTTCGGCCCGTACGTGTTGAAGATCCGCACAACACCAGTGTCCACGCCGAAACTGCGCCGATACGCGAACGTCAACGCCTCCGCATACCGCTTCGCCTCGTCGTACACACTCCGCGGCCCGTTCGGATTCACGTTCCCCCAGTACTCCTCGTGCTGCGGATGCACATGCGGATCCCCGTACACCTCCGACGTGGAAGCGAGCACGAACCGGGCACCATCCCGACGCGCCACATCCAGCAACGCCTCCGTCACCACCGAGCCGGCATGCAAGGTCTCGATCGGATGCGCCAGATACCGCGGCGGCGACGCAGGCGACGCGAAATGCAGCACCACATCGAACGGACCCACGAGAGAGCGCGCAGTGGCCGCGTCCGCCTCGACCACTGTGAGCGCGGGGTGGCCGAGGTGGGCAGCGACGTTGCGGGTCGAGCCGGTCAGCAGAGAGTCGAGAACGACCACCCGGTCGCCGCGGCGGAGGAGACGTGCGGCGAGATTCGATCCCACGAACCCGGCGCCACCGGCGAGAAGGACAGTGCGTGTCATGGAAGAGCTTTCGTCGAGCATGCGTGCTGGGCGGCGACATCCCGGCGGAACCCGAAGAAATTACCATAGGGTTCCCTCGCGCCCGGACAGGCCCCGCCTCCGCTCAGCGCTCCCCGCAGAACGGAAGGACCACCACCGGATGACCGTCGACGACGCCGCCACCCTGCCGAAGGGCCGACGGCACCGTCGTCGCCGGGCGCTCCTCCTCGATCTGGGACTCGGCGCTGCGGCCGCCGTGCTCTCGACCGCGCTCGGGGTCCTCGCGCTCGGCATCACACCGCAGAACCTCGGCGAGAGGTGGGCCTTCGGCGGCCCGGACCAGGTGCTGCACTACACGATCTTCTCGAGCGCCCGCGAGGTGTTCCCGTTCCTGCCCAACGGCCGGCTCGGATTCCCGGCCGTCCAGAACCTCTTCTTCGCGCCGCTGTTCGATCCCTGGTCGGCCGTCTTCGTCGCTCTCGTCGGACCGTTCACTCCCGACGGCGTCTGGCTGCTCAACCTCTACAACATCGCCGGCTTCACCGCCGTCGGAACCACCGCCTACGTCTTCTTCCGGGCTCTGCGCCTGCGCCGCGCCACGTCTCTGGTGTTCGGCGTGCTGACGGCGGTGCTGCCCTACCACTTCGTGCAGATGTCCATCGGGCACCCCTTCCTCGCGAGCTACTGGGCCGTGCCGCTCATCGGCGTACTGCTGCTGGTGATCGGCGGGCGGGAGACGGATCCGCTGGCCCGGTGGACGGCGGGCATCGTCGGCCCGCGCCGCCGTCGCCTCGTGCGAGCGGCGGTCGTCATCGTCATCGCCGTGGCGATCGCGTGGACGCAGTCGTACTACTTCGTCTTCGGCGCCATCGTGCTCGGCTCGGCGTGGGCACTGGCGGTGCTCGCGACACTGGTGCGCCGGTCGCCACTGCGCACGCTCGCCTGGCCCACGCTCGCACTGGGCTCACTCCTGGGCTTCGTCGCCGTTCAGCTCGCCGTGCTCTCGAACAACCAGGGCGATCGCTACGAGAAGTACTTCCAGGGCCGCTCTCCGCAGGAGTCGGAGTTCTACGGCGGCAAACTGCAGAGCCTGCTCCTGCCCTCGCCCACCAGCGGGTTCTCACCGCTGGCCGAGCTCGCCCAGGACTACGCCCGCTCGAGCAGGATCCTCGAGACGACCGAGAACCCCTCGACCGCGGTGGTCGTCTCGGCCGCGTTCCTGCTCGTCCTGCTGATCGTGCTGTCAGCGCTCGGCCGGGCGGGACGCTCCGGCGTGGGCTCGCGCTCGCGTATCGCCCTGCTGGTCACGGACGCCCGGGTCGGGCTGCTCAGCCAGGCGTTCGTCCTCGCGCTTCTCTTCTTCGTCGTCGCCGGGCTCGGCGCGATCCTCTCCTACGTCGTCAGCCCCGAGATCCGGGCGTGGTCGCGGATGTCGATCGTGCTCAGCGTGCTCGCTCTCGGCGTGGCGGGGATCGCCCTGGAGGCGGTCACGCGGCGCCTGCGACTCCTCCTCCCTGCACTGGCGGTCGTCGCCGTGGTGGGGCTGATCGACCAGGTGGCGGGGACGGCGGCGGCGATCCCGCTCGATCCGACCGACGACGCCCCCGTCCGTGCGTTCACTCACGAGACGGAGCGACGCCTCGCCGACGGATGCGGGATCGCGCAGCTCCCGCTCAAGGACTTCCCCGAGACCGACCCGATCGGAGACATGGGCGACTACGACGAGGCCCTGCCCTACCTCTACTCCTCGGACGAGGCGGGCCTGCGCTACAGCTACGGCGCGGTCCGCGGCACCCGCTCGGCCGACGACTGGGACCTCGCGACCACACCCCGCTCCTTCGAGCGCGAGTATGACGCCTCGGGTGCCTGCGCGGTCCTCGTCGACACCTTCGCCTACGTCGATGACCCCGACGGCTGGAAGCCCTTCGTCGACGCGGTCGCCGACTCAGACCGGCCGAGCGTCGTCAGCACCGACTCCGACCGGCGCTGGCTGCTCTTCCGCACCGGCTCGTGAGCGCCGGGGCTCGACGACGGCCGTGAGCCCGAGTACGCCCTCCACCGGCGGGCCGGGCGACCCGCCTCTCGGACGGGAGCAGCTACCGGGACGAGTCGCGCCCGAGCCGGATCCGCAGGACCAGCACAAGGCTGCGCAGCATCGTGTTGCCCGGGATCTTGGAGGTCCCCTCGGTGCGGTCGAGGAACACGATCGGGATCTCGCGGACCTGACGTGCGGCGACGGACGCACGGTGCTTCAGCGCGATCTGGAAGCCGTAGCCCGTCGCATCGACGGTCTCGAAGTGGATCCGCTCGAGCAGCTCACGGCTGAAGAGGTTGAACCCGCCCGTCCAGTCGGTCAGCCGCGACCCGAGTAAGGCCCGCGAGTAGAGGTTGCCGCCGCGGCTGAGGATCTTGCGGTCGAGCGTCCAGTCCGGCGTGCCGCCTCCGGGGATGTATCGCGAGGCGACCACGAGATCGGCACCGGCGCGCACTTCGCGGAGGAAGTCGGAGAGATACGCCGGGTCGTGCGAGAGATCAGCGTCCATCTGGAGGATGTGCGTCGGCGGGTCCTCGCGCCCGAGCACCTGTTCGAAGGCCCACAGGTAGGCGGCGCCGAGTCCCTCCTTGGCCGCGCGAGAGAGCACCTCGACCGAGAACGTCCCTGTCGACAGCTGGGCGCCGAGCGCGCGCGCCCGCTCGGCGGTGCCGTCGGGCGAGGAGTCGTCCACGATGACGGAGCGCACGAGCACGTCGGGCTCGGCCGCAGCGGCGGCGGCCAGCCGGCGCAGCAGCTCGCCGACGTTGTCCGCTTCGTTGTACGTGGGAGTGACGATGGTGAGGGAGAGCATGGCGATCCGATTCGGGCGGTGGCGGAGCGGCGTCGGGCACGCTCGCGCCGGGGCGGAGGCGGTGGAACAGTACCAGCGTGCACCATCGGCCCTGGGGCGTGCCGGGCGCGCGCCGCCCGCCGATGGGAAGGGCATCCGCGACAGCGCCGCACTTTCTCAGGAAGGGTTCGCGCGCAAGGGGGTCCCAGTACAGACCGACCGCGTACTCTCGGCCCGAGTCGTCCCGCCGGGCGATCGTCGGCAGGAGGAGTACCGTGGCGCGTTGGCTGGAATCCCAGAAGGTGCGATTCGTCGTCGCGGGTTCGCTCAACACAGCGCTGGACTTCCTGATCCTCAACGCGCTCTCGCTGATGGTCGGTCTGCCGACACTCCTCGCGAACGTGGTCTCGGTGACGGTCGGGATCTCGATCTCGTACTTCCTCAACCACTTCTTCGTCTTCCGCCACCCCGACCGCCCGACCCTGCGGACCTTCGGCCAGTTCTTCCTCGTCACCGGCTTCAGCTCCCTCGTCCTGCAGTCGCTGATCATCTACGGCTTCGAGGTCTTCTTCGACACCCGCTTCGGCACGTCCCTCCTCTTCCTGCCCAGCGCGGGCGAGAAGGCGTTCCTGGCGATCAACGTCGCCAAGGCGGTCGCGGTGCTCGTGGGCCTCGTCTGGAATTTCTGCCTCTACAAGTTCGTCGTGTTCCGCAGGCCCGCGTCCACCGCGGACATCGCGGTCGAGCTCGGCGAGATCGTCGACGAGGTCGGGTCCGCGGCTCGCTGAGGCTCGGCGGAGCCCGCGTGCTAGCCTCGTCGAGTTCTTCCGACGGTGCCCCCGCCCGTCGACACCGCACTCCCCGGAGGCTCCCATCGCCCGCTCGACGTTGCCCATCGCGGTCGTCGTCGTCACCCACTTCTCGGGTGAGGTCCTCCGCGCTTGCCTGGAGTCGATTCCCGCGGCGACGGACCACGACGTGCGCATCGTGGTCGTCGACAACCAGACGACCGACGACTCCGTGCGCCGCGTGGTCGAGCGGCACCCCGAGGTCGAGTTCCACGAGACGGGTCGGAACCTCGGTTACGGCAGGGCCGTCAACTACGCGGTCGATCGCCTCGGACCCGAGGTCGAGTGGATCCTGGTGACGAACCCGGACACGGTGTTCCTGCCGGGCTCGATCGACGCGCTGTACGCCGCGGCGGTCACCGACGACCGGATCGGCTCGATCGGACCGCGCATCCTCGACTCCGACGGCACCGTCTACCCCTCCGCGCGGGCGCTCCCATCACTCGGGACGGGCATCGGCCACGCCCTCTTCGCGCACATGTGGCCGGGCAACCCCTGGTCCGCGACGTACCGTCGCTCCCGCGCGGTCGAGACTCTCGAGCACGGCCGCATGGAGGCGGGCTGGCTGTCCGGAGCGTGCGTGATGGTGCGGCGGACGGCGTTCGACCAGATCGGCGGCTTCGACGACCGCTACTTCATGTACTTCGAGGACGTCCAGCTGGGCGATTCCCTCGGCCGGCGGGGGTGGACGAATGTCTACCTCGCTGACGCGGTGGTCTCGCACCTCGGCGGCCACTCCACTCGCCTGGCGTCGGCGCGGATGCTCGCGGTGCACCACCGCAGCGCCTACCTCTACCTCGCGCAGAAGTACGGAGCCTGGTACCAGGCTCCGATCCGTGCCGCTGTGCGCCTAGGACTCGGAGCGCGCGTGGCACTCATGCGCCTGCGACCGAAGCGCTGACGGGCCTCGCCGGTCAGGCGGAGCCGTCCAGCTCGGCGTAGTAGTCGCGCGCCTCGTCCCAGCTCGGGAGGATGCCCTGCGCCTCGGCGTCGGCGAGCGACGGGGCCGCGGTGTCCTTCGGCGAGAGCAGCAACTCCCCGGCCTCCGGGGGGAAGCGCAGTCCGATCTGCTCGTCGAGCGGGTCGACGCCCTTCTCGCGCTCCGGATCGAAAGTGGCGCTCACGAGGTACGACACGACGGCATTCTCGGTGAGGGCCACGAACGCATGCGCGAGGCCCTCCGCGAGGTAGACGGAGCGGCGGTCGACGTCGTCGAGCAGGACGGACTGCCACCGGCCGAAGGTCGGCGAGCCGACGCGCACGTCGATCACGTAGTCGAGCACCGAGCCGGAGAAGCACGAGACGTACTTGGCCTGCGACGGCGGGACCTGGGCGAAATGGATGCCGCGCACAGTGCCGCGCCGCGAGACCGACGTGTTGCCCTGTCGCAACGAGAGCGGGTGACCGACCTTCTCGGCCAGGTGATCGAACCGGTAGAACTCGTAGAAGACCCCTCGGTCGTCGGGGAATTGGCGCGGCGTCACCTCGTAGGCGTCGGGGATGTCGAGCTCACGGATCTGCACGGACGTCAGTGTATCGACGGCATGTTCCAGAACTGTGACGTCGTCCGGACAGGCCGGTGCCGCACTCGCCCGACTCGGTGCGGCACCGACGCCGGTCCACGGTGCTCAGGCATGATGATGACGTGACCTTCCTCATCACGGGCGCCTCGGGCATGCTCGGCACGGACCTGCGCGGCGCCGTCGGCGACCGCGCCAGCACCGCCCTCGGGCGCGGCGACCTCGACGTCACCGACCTCGAGGCAGTGCGCGCCGCCGTGGCCGGCCACGACGCGGTCGTGAACTGCGCGGCCTACACGCGCGTCGACGACGCTGAGAGCGACGAGGACGCTGCACGGAGCGTCAACGCCGTCGGGGCGCACAACCTCGCGATCGCCACGGCGGAGACAGGTGCCGCCCTCGTCCAGGTCTCGACCGACTACGTCTTCGACGGCTCCGCTGCGAGCCCTTACGCGGAGGACCACCCCCGAGCACCGATCTCGGCCTACGGCCGCACGAAGGCCGAGGGCGAGGAGCTCGTGCTCGCCGGGAATCCGGAGCGCGGGTACGTGGTCCGCACCGCCTGGCTCTACGGCGCGCACGGCGGCAACTTCGCCAAGACGATGGTCCGTCTCGCGGGCTCGCACGAGACCCTCGCCGTCGTCGACGACCAGCACGGCCAGCCGACCTGGACCGCCGACCTCGCCGCGCGGCTGATCGAGCTGGTCGACCGGGGGGCGCCTCCCGGCGTCTACCACGGCACCAACTCCGGCGAGACGACGTGGCTCGGCTTCGCCAGGGCGATCTTCGCCAAGGCGGGGCTCGACCCCGAGCGCCTCAGACCGACCGACAGCGGCTCCTTCGTGCGTCCCGCGCCGCGTCCCGCCTACTCCGTGCTCGGCCACGACGGCTGGAGCCGAGCCGGACTCGCGCCGCTGCGCTCCTGGCAGGACGCCCTCGCCGCCGCTCCCCTCGAGGCGGTGACTCCGTGACCACCACTCTCCGGGTCGTCGTCGACCAGATGCTCGCGCGCGTGCCCGGGGGCATCGGCCGCTACACCGAGGAGCTGACCCGCGAGCTGATCGCGACCGCTCCGCGCGACTGCGAGGTCGAGGCCGTCCTCTCCGCGCATCCGCCGGAGAAGGAGGAGGAGCTCCGTCTGCGCCTCCCCGGCCTTGCCGGTCTCCACCGACTCCCCCTGGGCCGACGCGAGCTCTCGCGGGCCTGGCAGTACGGCATCGCGATCCCGGCGGGCGGCGGAATGATGCACGCGCCGAGCCTGTTCGCCCCGCTGCGGAGTCATGACGGCGGCGGGGGCGAGCAGATCGCGGTCACGATCCACGACACCGTGCCGTGGACGCATCCCGAGACGCTGACGCCGCACGGGGCCAAGTGGCACCGGGCGATGGCGAAGCGGGCACGCAAGCACGCCGACGCGGTGGTCGTGCCCACCCACGCCGTCGCGCAGCAGCTTTCGGAGCTGATGGACTTCGGCGACCGCCTGCGTGTCATCGGCGGCGCGGTCGGATCCGGACTGGTGCTGCCCGAGGACGCCGACGAGCGCGCACAGGCTCTCGACCTCCCGCCCGAGTACGTGCTGAGCGTCGGCACGTTGGAGCCGCGCAAGGGGCTCGTCTCACTGATCGCGGCCTTCGGCGGCGCATCGGCGCCCGCCCTCCCGCTGCTGCTGGTCGGACCGACCGGCTGGGGCGAGCTCGACATCGCCTCCGTCGCCGACGAGCAGGGCCTCGACGAGACGCGCGTGCGCGCGCTGGGCGTGCTGAGCGACGCCGATCTCGCCGTCGTCCTCGACCGCGCCACACTGTTCGTCTACCCGAGCGTCGCCGAGGGATTCGGTCTGCCGGTGCTCGAGGCGATGCACTTCGGTGTGCCCGTCGTGCACTCGGACGACCCTGCCCTGATGGAGGTCGCCGCCGACGCCGGCGTCGCCGTCGAGCGCGCCGATGCGAAGCACTACCCCGAGCGTCTCGCCGTCGCGATGAGCAGCGTGCTCGCCGACACCGGGCTGCGCGAGCGGATGTCCGTGGCCGGGCGCGACCGCTCGCGCGCGTTCAGCTGGCGCGACTCGGCCGAGCGCGTCTGGGCGCTGCACGCCGACCTCTGACCGGCAGGCGGCTGCGACGGTTCGCACGAGCGGGGCGCCGTGGCTCCTGCGCGGGAGCGGACGGGGGCGCGGTCGGCGGTGCAGTCGGGGCCGGTGTCCACGCCTGCTCCTCCTCGCTCATCCGCGGCTCGTCGCCGGGCTGGACCTCGCCCTCCTGCGCGCGGCGACGGAAGTCACGGTTCAACGCCATCCAGTCACCCGGCTCGCACCACGAGACCGCACCGATCGAGTACCGGTCGGCCCAGGCCGATGACGTCGCGAAGCTCGCGCGCTGCACCGGCCCGCCCTCCCCGTAGACGGTGGGCCAGGGGGTCGAGTCCGTGACCCTCACGCTCATCCCGAGCGAACGCCAGTACTCCGCCACCCGCTGCGCATCACCCTCCAGATCCACCCCGGGACGCGCCCAGTAGTTGTAGGCGAACCGCGCACCCCTGCGCCCCCAGCCGAGGCCGCACCGGTCAGCCGGCGGCGTTCCCTCGTTCGTCGACCAGCCCTCACCCGGCACGACCGCGGCCGACTCCTTCACGAACTCGACCACGCCCGACCGGTTCTCCTCGGGCGACACGGGCGCCGAGCCTCCGCAGGCACTCAGGAGCAGCACCGCGAGCATCGCGGACAGCGCTCGCAGCAGTCGCCACTCCCGTCGCAGCTCACTCATGAGCCGGAACCTCCGGCGCCGTCTGAGCCCGGGGACGCGGCACCGAGCCGGAGTAGGGCGAGCGCGGACTCAGCTTCTCCTCCTCGCCACCCAGAGCCCACGCCACGTTCCGGGCGGACTCCGTCCCTCGCTCGAGGTACCCCCGGTCGTCCGTGGACTCGCCGACGACCAGGTCGTGGGTCGTCACCGGCGGCCCCGCGTCGCCGCCCGTCTCCACGCCGATGCCCCGCGCACCGAAGGCGGGATCCGAGGGGTCGACGCGGTGCCACGGGCTGAATTCCCTGCCCACCCACGAGTACCGGTCTCCGGGCGCGGGATCGAGGAGGTACCGGTCGGTGGCCTGGCCTGCGTAGACCCGGTCGGCGTGCAGCTGGCTCGCGCTCGTGATCCAGTTCGGCAGCCCGGCGGATCCGAGCGTGATGAAGCTGTCGACATGGACGTCCGGGTCGGTCATCGCGATGGACGCCGCCGTGCTGCCGAAGGAGTGGGCGACCACTCCGAGCATCGGCATCGAGTCCCGACGGACCGCAGCGAATCCCTTGAGCGTCGAGACGAGAGCGGCCGCGCCCTCCTCCGCGCGCGCCAGGCCGAGAACGCTGAGGTCCGGGTCCGGGGAGAAGGGGACCGGTGGCGTCTTGTAGCCGATCCAGGCGACGACGGCGCTCCCGCTTCCTCGCTGCGACTGGACCGTCTGGGCTCCGGCCGCGAGGGTGCTCATGTTCTGCGTCGTCGTCCCCATCCCGGGAACCACGAACGAGGCGTTGGTCGCCGTGTCGAGATCGCCGATCGAGACCGCGGCGAGCGGAGGCTGGTCCCCGGTGAGCGAGACGAGGAACCGGGGTACGCCAGTGACCACTGTGGTGAGCGCCGCGTCGATGTCCACTAGGCACGCCTGCCTCTCCAGCAGCTCGTCCAGACGCGCCTTCACCATCGGCAGCGCCACGGGCGCGGCCGGCAGGAGCATCGTGAGCAGCAGCATCCGCTCCGACGCGACGATCTGGCGCTCGACCGCTCGGAGACCGCTCCGCAGGGCGATCCTGTTCGCCGTATCGCGGGCTCCGTAGGGCAGCCCCTCGAGATTGCCGAGCAGCGTCGGAAGGCTCTGCAGGAGCATCCACTGCCGCGGGGAGAGGGCCGATCCGTGCTCCGCGGGATCGAGCGTCGCCCACCAGACTGCCACGGACTCGGGGCTCATGCCCTCCAGGCGCTCCGCGAGTTCGGGCGATCCCGCCACCATCGCGCTGATCTCGCCGGCGGGCATCGATCCCAGAGCGTGCTGCAGGCGGTCCACGCTGAGCTCCGCCTTCGTCGCCGAGACGAGATCGAGCACGCCGACCGAGAGGGTCCCCCCGCCCGCCGCCTCAAAAGCGCTCGCGATCCGCTCGATCCAGGCTGCGTCCGCGACGCACTCCTCCGTGAAGACGGCGAATCCCTCGAGGAACGACGGCGAACCCGTGCGCACCCAGGCGCACCGATCGACGAAAGCGGCCCACTCCGAGCGCAGCCGGTGGAGGACGGCCTCGAGATCGGTTGCCGAGGAACGCGCACGGGAGACGAACACCCGCAGGTGGTCCGGATTCGCGGAACTGGTCCCGGCTGAACCGCCCGCGCCACCGCGACGGTGCGGCATCGGGAAGAAGGCCGCCGATACCTCCGGCGCGAGGAACGGCTCGGCGGAGGGCATCCGGTCCAGGAGCCCCTCCGCCGCGGCGAGCACGGCACCTGCGGCGTCCACCCGACGTCGCTCCTCGCGAGCATCCTCGCGAACCTGCCAGGCCGCCAGCTCCTCGAGCCGCTCGAGCTCCCGACGTGCCTGCACCGATGCGGCCTCCACGTCGTCCACCAGCAGGCCCAGAGCGCGCGAGAGCTGGCCGGAGTCGTCGAGGTGGAGGAGGAGGTTCTCGCTGAAGGCGCCGGCGTAGGGGCCCGCGAAGTCCACGAGGGCCGTTCCGGCCGCATCGTGGAGCGCCATCTGGTGGCTCAGGACAACGCTGCGCGCGTCCAGAGTCGTGCGGACGAGAGCAGCAGCCTGCGCCGGGTCGGATCGAAGCATGAGAGCCTCCTAGAAGAGATTATCTCACGTTACACCTCGATGTCTTCGCGGCGGGGACAGGGCGCGCAGCAGCCTCCGCCCGGGGCGGGCGCTACGTCGGCTCCGATAAAGCCCGGCCCGGGGCGCCCAGCCTCTCGCCCCTACTGCCCGGAATCCCCCGCCAGCCCCGCCTTCACCAGAGAGTGCACGACGTCGTAGTCGGGCTTCTCGGGGTAGACGTCCGGCGGCACGAGCTCGATCGGATCGACGGGCTGCGACTTCGTCTTCAGGCCCAGCTGGACGAAGTAGCCGAGCATGCCCTGCGGGACATCGGTCTTGATCACCTGCGAGCCCGCCGCCGCGACGTCCTGGAACTTCGCGAGCACATTGCCCGGATCGAACTGGTCGAGGAGCGCCTCCTGCACCTGGCGCTGCCGCGCCATCCGGTCGTAGTCGCTCGTGGTGTAGCGGGAGCGGGCGTAGGCGAGCGCCTGCTCGCCGTTGAAGTGGTACTGGCCGGGGTCTATCCACTGGTTGACGCCCTGCATCACGCCGTCCCCGTCGGGCAGGCCACCCAGCGGCAGCGGATCGTCGGCCACGTAGTCGATGTCGATGCCGCCGAGCGCATCGATCAGCTGGGCGAAGCCCTCCATGTCGATCAGCGCGTAGTACTGGAGCTTCAGGTCGAGGATGCCCTCGACAGCATCGCGCATCGCCTCGATGCCCGGGTCGCTGCCCTCGGCCTCGGCGTCGGGGTAGAGCTCGGGATGTTTCAGCTCTACTTCCGTGTAGATCGAGTTGAGCTTGCAGACGTCGACTCCGCAGTTGTCGGTGTTGTACCCGTCCGGGTACAGCTCGTGCAGCGGGCTGTCCTCGGGGATCGGGATGTCCACGAATTCGCGGGACACCCCGATGATCGAGGCCTTGCCTGTGGAGGCGTCGATGCTGACCACCGAGATGCTGTCCGGACGCAGCCCGTCACGGTCCTCTCCCGCGTCGCCGCCGAGAAGCATGATGTTGTACCGGCCGTCGATGGGCTGCTCGATCGCTCCGCCACCGAAGATGGACGAGAGGGTGCCGCGGGTGACCCCGATCAGATAGGTGCCGTATGCGGTGCTACCGACCGAGACCGCCATCACAGCGATCGTCGCGAAGGCGAGCACCCCGCGCATCCGCGGTCGCACCCGCACGACCCGGATGAGCCGCAGAGTGTCGAGGGTGAGCACCAGCCACACCACGCCGTAGACGACGAGCGCGGCCTGGAGCGCGAGCATCGACAGGTCGAACGTGGCCAGCGTGTAGAGGCCCGTCGGGAAGACGACGTAGAGCAGGACGCCCACGAGCAGGGCGACCCAGAGGCCCAGCGTGAAGCCGAGCCCGAGCCGTCCGAGCCTGCGGTTCCCGGCCAGGACCTGAGCGGAGCCGGGGACGAGGACGTTGACGATGAGCAGCCACCACGCCCGGCGGGTCATGAAGGCGCGGGAGGAGACGTCCGGATGCCGCAGCGGCAGGGCGACGGCGGTCACAGGCCCGCCACCAGAGCGTCGTTCTTGGCGGCGACCTGCGCCTCGAGGTCGGCGGCGAAGGCGTCGAGCGCCGACGCCAGTGCCTCGTCGGACGTCGCCAGGATCTTGACGGCCAGGAGACCCGCGTTGCGGGCGCCGCCGATGGAGACGGTGGCCACCGGGACGCCGGCCGGCATCTGGACGATCGAGAGGAGCGAGTCGAGACCGTCCAGGCGGGCAAGCGGGACCGGGACTCCGATGACGGGGAGCGACGTGACCGCGGCCAGCATGCCCGGGAGGTGCGCGGCACCGCCGGCGCCAGCGATGACCACCTTCAACCCGCGAGCCCGGGCATCGCGCCCGTAGGCGATCATCGCCTCCGGAGTGCGGTGCGCCGAGACGACCCGGACCTCGTGCGCGACGCCGAACTCGGCGAGCGCCGCCGAGGCCGCCTGCATGACGGGCCAGTCAGAGTCGGAGCCCATCACGACTCCGACGAGCGGGGACGGGCCGTTCACGAGCGCACCCGCGTTCACGACAGGGCTCCGGCAGGGGTCGGGGAGGTCGTCTGGCTCGTCACGGCGACCATCGTACGGGTCAGTCCGTGAGAACGGCCGCCGCCGCGCGCGCTTCGTAGACCACCAGGTCGAGCTCGTCACCAGCTGCCGCGACGTGCCCGACCTTCCGACCCGGCCGCGGCTCCTTGCCGTAGTTGTGCACCTTCACGGTCGGATGCTGGGCGAGGACACGCGGGTAGCGATCAGTCAGCGACTCCCCCACCGGACCGCCGAGCACGTTCACCATGACCGTCCACGGATCCCGGCAGCCGGTCGCCCCCAGCGGCAGGTCCAGGACCGCGCGCAGGTGCTGCTCGAACTGCGACGTGGTCGAGCCGTCCATCGTCCAGTGGCCGCTGTTGTGCGGGCGCATCGCCAGCTCGTTGACGAGGATCCGCTCGTCGCTCGTCTCGAAGAGCTCCACTGCCAGCACGCCGGTGACGCCCAGCTTCTCGGCGATCGTCTCCGCGATCTCCGCAGCCGCCGCGGCGATCCGGCCCGCGGAGGCGGGGGCCGGCGCGATCACCTCCGCGCACACTCCGTCGCGCTGGACCGACTCGACGACCGGCCAGAGGATGCTCTCGCCGGAGGGACGGCGTGCGACGAGCTGCGCGAGTTCGCGACGGAAGTCGACCAGCTCCTCCACCAGGAGCGAGCCCCCTCGACCGTCGTCGACGAGCGCCGCGAACCAGTCGTCGGCCTCGTGCGCCCCGCGCACGACGCGCACGCCCTTGCCGTCGTAGCCACCGCGGGCCGTCTTCACGACGGCAGCGCCTCCGTGGTCGGCGAGGAACACCGCGAGCTCCTCGGCGGAGGAGACCTCGGCCCACTCGGGCACCGGCACGCCGAGCTCGCTCAGGCGGCGCCGCATCATCAGCTTGTCCTGCGCGAAGAGGAGGGCGTCGGGGCCGGGGTGCACGGCCACGCCGCGCGCGATCAGCTCGCGGAGGATCGGCTGGGGGACGTGCTCGTGGTCGAACGTCACGACGTCGACGGTCTCGGCGAAGGCGAGCACCGTCTCCTCGTCGCGGTAGTCACCCACCCGCGTCGCGGCCAGTGCCGCCGACGATCCCTCGCCCTCGGCGAGCACGGCGATCTCGATGCCGAGCTCGACCGCAGCGGGGATCATCATCCGGGCGAGCTGGCCGCCTCCGATCACGCCGACGCGCATGGGATCCTCCGTCTCCGCCCGCTGGTGCGGGGCGGCTCCATCGTACCGAGGGGCCGAGCGGCCCCGCCGATCGAGCGTCTCCCGACAGGGACGGTCACACGGGCGCGGGCCACTCCGGATCGGACGCGGGCGCGGCGGCGATCGTCTCGCGCAGCAGCTCGGCCGCCAGCTCCGGATCGGGGAGGTCGCGCAGCACGAAGAGGTCGGCGCCGCTCTGACCGATCCGCACGTCTCCGCAGCGGGCCACGCGTTGGAGGACGCTCCTGTCCACGGTGACGGACATCCGCCGATCGAAGACGAGCTCGGCACGTCGGACGGCGACGACTCCGCGCCGGGCGGTCAGGCCGGTCGGAGTGATCCGATAGTGCACGCTCGCCCACTGCGCGAGGCCGGGCACGCACAGCAGCAGCACCAGGACCGCCGTGCCGATCCCGATGATCCAGCGCTGCAGCGGCAACTCGAACTGCGCCGCGAAGTAGAAGCCCGCCCAGGTGAGCAGCAGGAAGCCGAGGACGGGAGCGAACGCCTGTCGGGCACGCGGAGTCAGGCGCGCGAGCTCGCGCTGCGCGGGGTCGGACGAGGAGCGGGCCATCACGAGCGCAGGTGAAGGACATCGCCCGATGAGAACACGCGGTGCACGCCGTCCTGCCGCAGCACGAGGGCGCCGTCGGCCGCGAGCGAGTCGGCGACTCCCTCCGCGTGCGTGCCGTCGGGGAGGTCGAGTCGCACGCGCATGCCGAGGGTCGCGCAGGAGTGCCGGACAGCCGCGGCCGTTCCCGCGGACTCCGCGTCGCCCAGGGCGAGGAGCGGAGCGAGGAGCGCCGCGAGCTCGGTCAGGAAGGCGGACAACACCGTGTCGGCGTCCGTCGTCGAGGCTCCAGCGAGGGCGAGGGAGGTGGCAGTGGGCACCGGCAGCTCCGTCTCGTCGAGCAGGAGATTGACCCCCGTTCCCACGATCACGCGGCCGTCGGCGAGTCGCTCGGCAAGGATTCCCGCCGTCTTCCGCCCACCGATGAGGACATCGTTGGGCCACTTCACCGCGACGTCCGCCGGCACCAGTCGAGCGAGTGCCCGCGCCAGGGCGGTTCCCGCCACCAGGGGCAGCCAGCCGGCGGCCGCGGCGTCCAGACCCGAGGCGTCGACCAGGATCGAGGCCGCCAGAGTCCTGCCCGCAGGGGCCTCCCATACGCGCCCGAGCCGGCCCCGGCCTGCACGCTGGTCGTCGGTCGCGACCACGGACAGGTGCGGCCACGCCGCGGGATCGGCCGTCGCTCGCTCGCGCAGCTCGTCGTTGGTCGACCCTGCGTGCTCGAGCACCACGATCCGGGGGGAGACGGCCTGCGAGAGCGGGAGCTGCATGCGGCAACGGTAGCGGCGGCTCCCGCGAGGCACCTCGACGCGCCCGCTCCTTGTCGGGATCCTCCCGCGCAGACGCCTGCTCCCTGTGCACGGGCGACAAGAGAGACGGTCTCGGCCGCCGGTAGGGTGAGCGAGTGACCGCGAACACCGAACGTCCCGCGCCCGATCTGTACACGACCGCGGGGAAGATCGCGGACCTGAGGAACCGCTACCACGAGGCCGTCACGGCCAGCGGCGAGGCGGCGATCGAGAAGCAGCACGCCAAGGGCAAGATGACCGCGCGCGAGCGGATCGACACCCTCCTCGACCCGGGCTCGTTCGTGGAGCTGGACGAGTTCGTCCGCCACCGCACCCACGCCTTCGGCATGGAGAAGAAGCGCCCCTACGGTGACGCCGTCGTCACCGGGACCGGCACCATCCACGGCCGGCAGGTCGCGGTGTACTCGCAGGACTTCACGATCTTCGGCGGCTCGCTCGGCGAGGTGGCCGGCGAGAAGATCATCAAGGTGATGGACCTCGCCCTCAAGACGGGCGTGCCGATCATCGGCATCCTCGACTCCGGTGGAGCCCGCATTCAGGAGGGCGTCGTCGCCCTGGGCAAGTACGGCGAGATCTTCCGCCGCAACACCGCGTCGAGCGGAGTGATCCCCCAGATCTCGATCATCTGCGGCCCGGCCGCGGGCGGCGCGGTCTACTCCCCCGCCCTGACCGACTTCGTGATCATGGTCGACAAGACCAGCCAGATGTTCGTCACCGGCCCCGACGTCATCAAGACCGTCACCGGCGAGGACGTCGGCATGGAGGAACTCGGCGGCGCGCTGACCCACAACAAGATCTCGGGCGTCTCCCACTACCTCGCGAGCGACGAGGACGACGCACTCGACTACGCGCGGACTCTCCTCTCCTTCCTCCCCGACAACAACCTCTCGCCGGTCCCGGTTTTCGAGACCGAGGTCGACCTCGAGACCACCGACGCCGACCGCTTCCTCGACACGGTCATCCCGGACAGCCCGAACCAGCCGTACGACATGCGCGCCGTGATCGAGCACATCGTCGACGAGGGCGACTTCCTCGAGGTGCAGCCGCTGTTCGCCCCGAACATCGTGATCGGCTTCGGCCGGGTCGAGGGGCGCTCGGTCGGCATCATCGCGAACCAGCCGAGCGCCATGGCCGGCACACTGAACATCGAGGCCGGAGAGAAGGCCTCGCGCTTCGTCCGTTTCTGCGACGCGTTCTCGCTGCCGATCCTCACCCTGGTCGACGTTCCCGGCTACCTGCCCGGCACTGATCAGGAATGGACCGGCGTCATCCGCCGTGGGGCGAAGCTGCTCTACGCCTACGCCGAGGCGACCGTTCCCCTGGTCACCGTCATTCTGCGCAAGGCCTACGGCGGCGCATACATCGTGATGGGCTCCAAGCAGCTCGGCGCCGACATCAATCTGGCCTGGCCGACCGCCGAGATCGCGGTGATGGGCGGCCAGGGCGCCGTCAACATCCTCTACCGCGGCGAGATCCGCAAGGCGGAGGAGGCGGGCGAGGACGTCGCGGCCGTCCGCACCCGGCTCGCGAACGAGTACACCTACAACGTCGCCAGTCCGTTCCTCGCCGCCGAGCGGGGCGAGCTCGACGGCGTGATCGAGCCCTCCGCCACGCGCGTCTCGATCATCAAGGCCCTGCGCGCGCTGCGCACCAAGCGGGCGAACCTCCCGGCGAAGAAGCACGGCAACATCCCGCTCTAGCAGCCCGGCGATTCGGGACGGGAGACGGCACGACGGCGCGGCAGCCCTTCTCAGCGGCCTGCTCCCCCCGGCGCACGTCGTCGACCTCACCGGGCTGCGCAGCCCCATCGGGAGCGGTCGGGATGCTGCGGCCTGCCGCCGTGCTCCCGGGCCACCGGGCGCTGACGCCTGCCGTCGTCCTCGTCGTCGCCGCGCTGCTCCCTCAAGCCGGCGCGACAGGCGGTGCCTCGGCGCTCACCCGCTCGCCGTCGGCGTCGCCCCGTCGCCCGCGGGCGCCTTCTCCTCGGCTCGGGAGCCGACCACGCGAGCGAAGGCGAGCGCCTGCGACGCCGACAGGTCGGGCAGGTAGGCGCGGCCCAGCGCCGCTCCGATGCGCGGGAGCTGCAGCGCATCGGGGTAGGCCATCCACAGCCCGGCGTAGCGCGGGTGGAACTTGGCCTTGAAGCGGAACAGCGACGTGAAGCCGTACGCGGGCTCGAGCGTGCGCGAGAGGAACTCGAGCAGGCGCGAGAGCACTGTCGGCTCGGGCGGCTGCTGCCCCTCCTCGATCGGCGCAGTCGCGAGCGGGGCACCCGAGAGCGAGAGGAACTCGGCCCCCTCCTCTTTCACGCGCAGAGCGGCGGAGGCGATCAGGAACTCCATGATCCCGGGCATCGCGTCGTCGGAGCGGCGCATGAAGTCGAGCGTCCACCCGATCACGCGGCCTTCGCGGTGCACGGGGAGCCAGCTCGTCACTCCCTGCAGGACGCCGTCCGGCCCGACGGCCAGCAGCAGCGCCACATCGGGATCCCGCACCTCGTCGATCCCGCCCAGCGTGAAGCCCATCTCGGGCAGGGCCTTTTCGGCGACCCACCGCTCCGACAGGTCGACGATCTGGTTGGCCATGCCGAGCGAGAGCTCCGGCCAGCTCGTCCACTCCGCCCGAATGCCGAGCTTGATCCCCCGGTTGAGCGGGTATCGGACCTTCTGCCACTGCTTGCCGGTGAGTTCGAACGCCGAGAGCTCAAGGATCGTCTCCTCGCCCACCGAGAGCCGCGACCAGCCGAGGTCGTCGAAGATCGGGAGCAGCTCGTCGTGGATGCTGTAGAAGACCGGGGTCCAGCTGCGCTCGTCGCAGAATCGCACGAACTCGGCCACCGTGTCGGCCCGACGCTCCGGCGTGCAGGCGGGATCGGAGAGCGTGAGGGCGACTCCGCCGATGACCCGGTAGGCGACTCCGCCCTCGCCGTCCCGCGAGATCCAGTGCGCGTTCCCCTCCCACGTGCCCTGGTGGCCGAGGCTCCCCGCGCCGTGGCGCGTCAGCAGGGCTCGGTAACGAGCTTCGTCGCCGCGGACGCGCTGGATGTCGGTGGCCCGGAGCAGAGCGATGATCGCCACCAGGACGAGCAGCCAGAACACCGGTCCGACCCATTCGAAGACCACGCGCGCCAACGGCTCCCGCGGCACCGCGAGCAGACCCGCTCCGCCCAGGAAGCTGACCGGGACGAAGCGCAGGAGCCCGTCGAGCAGCAGCCGGCCGAAGCCGAGTAGAGGCTCGAAGCCCGTGCGCACCCCGGCGGACAGGACGAGGTAGCTGCCGAGCGAGGCGACGAAGCCGATCGCGACGACGCGCGTCCACAGCCGGGCGGCGGCGCGCGGCGCGCGGATCCGGAAATGACGCCGCCCCAGCACGAGCACGGCCACGACCCCGAGCGGCACCAGGACCGTCGTCGCCACCCAGAGCAGGTACTCGGCGTAGTACTGGAACTCGGGATGACGGGCGGCGCGCTGGAGGGAGAAGACCTCGAGGATCGCGATCGCCACGTTCACCCCGATCGCCAACAGCAGGCTCAGACGGCGACCAGAGCGCAGCCCGTAGGCGGCGACCAGCAGCAGCAGGAGCGGCACGAAGGTCAGCAAGATCGGGCCGGGCGCGACGAGGCTCAGGCGGACGTGGTGGGCGCAGTGCCGAACCGCGCGGCTGCACGGGTCCTCCAGATCGGTGGTGCCGGTGAAGGCGCTCTGCAGGAGGCGGCCGAGGAACGAGAACGGGCCGTACCCCGAATCCGACAGGACGGCGACCAGCGGGCCGATCGCCGTGACCGCGACGATGGTGGCCAGGAGGGCGCGGGACTCGCGGTGCGAGCTCGGCGCGGGCCGCTGCGGACGCAGCCCCGCGACTCCGCCGGCGAGCAGCGCGCCGAGCACCAGGCCTGACGCGCCCGAGAGCAGCCGGTAGACATCGGCGGAGTCGCCCGCGTAGAGCATGAACATCAGCACGACAGCGAAGACGGAGACGCGCAGGCGGCGGCGCCAGAGCGCGCCCATGAACGCTGTGGCGGTCACCAGCGCACCCACTGCGCCGATCAGCGGATCGAAGGTGTGATCGCCGACCGTGTCGCCGGCCCACCACTCCCCCGCCTGGGCACCGATCGCCTGGAGACCCGCGCCGAGCACGGCGCCGAGCGCTCCGGTGAGGAGGAAGGACACGGCGGTGCGGGCGGACCCGAGGCGGCGCTCGGCCACGATCAGCAGCGGCAGCATCAGCAGCACGTCGAGGAGCAGCTGGAGCGGATCGGCGGCGATCAGGAGCGATGTCACGGCCGTCCACGGCCGTCCGTCGAGCGTCGTGTTCGCTCCGGCCGCCCACCAGGCTGTCGTCTCGGCGCTGGCCGGGCCCGCGAGCGTCCCGGCGACGGCACTCGCGGCGACGAGGACGAGGGTGATCGCCACGGCAGCCGGAGAGCGCCGAACCAGCCGTCGGAGAGGACGGAGTACCGCCGCGCCGCGCCTCGTGGACCAGGTCGGCATGCGGGAAGGCTCCTGTTCGCGAGGGACGGACGCCGCTCCGGCGACACCCGCGTCAGCATAGCCATGCCCCGCCACCCCCCGCCGTGAACGGCATGCGATAGCGTCACGGGATGACCGCATCCGACTCCGAACCCGCCGTCGTCATCTCCACTCCGGGCCTCGACGCCCGTCAGATCGCTGCGATCACAGCGGTCGTGACCGCGCTGGCGTCGCGGACGAGCACCGAGCCCGGGACGCCGCGCGAGCCCAGCGGCGGCTGGAACGACCGCGCCTCCGCGCTGCGCTCACCGTTGCGTCCCGCCGCGGGCGCGTGGCGCTCGTTCTCGGGCTGACCATCCCGAGGGCCGAGCCGGTTCCGACCCTCCTCGTCGCGGATCCCGCGATCTGCGCCGAGAAAAATGAATTTTGTCCCCCGATTAGTCCCCTAAAGTGCCGACTACCGGGCCCCTTGCGGACCGAGCATAGTTGTCTTCGTAAGGTGCTCCATCTACGGACGGGGCATCGCCAATCACCCGCCGACCAGGGTAACGAGGCGGGTGTGTTGGGGGCGAGTGAGGGTAATATTCGGGTTGTTACCCTCACTCGGGGTTTGACGGCGGGCCGGGCCCCCTCTTCGGAGGAGTGGACGGCCCGCCGCACTCCGTTAACGAGCCGGTAGCGACTCGCCGGCGTCGCCGGGCGTCGCGCAGCGTCTCACTCCGGCGGGCGACGCCATCCGACCCGGGAGCGATCGGGTCCGCCGCCGCCTGGTCCGCCACTCCAGGTCCGCCGCTGCCGGGTCACGTGACCGGCGGGTCGCGCCGCCGTCCGGGATGGGCGAGCCGGATCACGCTCCGCCGTCGCTCCGCTCCTCGCGCCGGATCTCGACCCACGCGTCGACCTCGTCGCCCGCGTCGTCCGAGCCGAGCGCTCCCGCGCTGCCGTCCCCCGCGGTCCTCAACCCCACGACCGTGACCGCCGACGGGGAGTCCGCTGAGGCGGTGCGCACCACGACGCGGTCCACCTCGTCCCGGATCCCGTCGAGCGCCTGCGCGAGCTCGCCGAGGACCCTGCGGCTCTCGCCCTCCGAGCTGCGGTCCAGACCACCGTCGTCGAGCACCGACACGGTGACACCGCGCCGCCGCGCCTCGAGGACGAGGCGGCGCACCTCGTCGTCGAGCAGCCGCCGTCCACGGATCTCGTCTCGGACGGCGGCCTCCAGCAGACGACACTCACGTCGTTCCTCCTCCGACAGCCCGGGCCCTGGAGCTGCGATCCTGCGCAACATGTCGGAGGCGATCGCGCGAGTCTGCTCGAGGCGCACCTCGCGCTCGGTCAGGTGCGCCTCCTCCGCAGCCCGCCAGGAGGCGGCCGCACGCTCGGCGGCCTCGAGAACCCGCGCCTCCGCCCCCGCCCGGCCGAGCTCGATGATCAGCAGCTGCGCGATGGCGACCCAGGCGATCCCTCCGACAACCCCGAGGGTCGCGAGCGCCACCGGCCCGGCCCAGACGACTGTGTGCACGATCAAGAAGGCGACGCCCACCCAGGCGCACAGAGCGCGGCGCCGGGCGCAGACGATGGTCATCAGGGTGCCGACAGCAGCGATGTACCAGGTGGAGTAGCCGTTCGAGGCGGTCGGATCCAGCGAAGGCGCGACGAGCAGCGGCAGCGCGATCGCGACGCCCGTCATCCCGATCGCCACGGGGAGGGACAGACGCATGCTCGCGCCCGGCCACAGGGCGACCACGGTCGCCGCGACGTAGAGCGCGACCGCGACCAGGTCGGCCGGGGTGGCCGGCGAGATCCGGAACGAGAAGAACGCGAGCACCACGTGGTAGAGAGAGAAGCCGGCGCCGAGCGCCTGGAGCAGGGGGCGGGGATAGGTGATCACCGCTGTCCCGCCTCTCCGTCGCGCCGCCAGCCCAGCACGACCCGCGTGCCCTCCCCGGGAGCGGAGTCGACCCGAGCGGAGCCCCGCGCGTTGTGCACGCGCTCGAGGATGGACAGGCGGATGCCGAGGCGCTCGCGGGGCACCTCCGAGAGCCGGAAGCCGCGGCCGTCGTCCTCGATCACGATCTCGACGACGCCCTCGTCCAGCCTCCCGTGCACCGAGCGGCGCACGCTCTCGCTCGGACCGGCGTGCTGCGCGCTGTTGGTGAGGGCCTGCCAGGTGGCGCCGAGCAGCGCCTCCGCGATCGTCCGAGGGAGTGCGGCGCGGCGCGGGTCCAGCCCTGGAGCCACCTCGACCGTGCACGCCGCCTCGAAGGTCGAGGCGGCGTACGCGAGCTGACGCTCGAGCATCTCGACGGCCACGAAGCCGTCCGGCGTCTCGGGTTCGCGCTCAGGGAGGAGAACGGCGAGCGTGCGCTGCGCCATCGTCGAGACGAGCGCTCGCTCTGCCGGCGACTCGGCGGAGGAGGCCGCGAGCAGCGTCGCCAGGACGTTGTCGTGCACGAGCGCGTCGACCTCGACCCGCTCGACCTCTCCCGCGTGCTGGCGCATCGCCGCCTCGTACTGCCGAGTCGCTGTGCTCCGGGCGCGATCGACGCTGTCGGCCGACTGCCGCAGCACCGTGATGAGGACGAGCATCACGAAGCCGACGATGCCCACATATGCGGCGTCGAGGACCGCGCGGGTCGGCTCCGCCCCGCCCCCGGAGGGCAGGACGCGCAGCGTCCCGAAGAGCACCGTGGTGAGTGAGACGTAGGCGATCGCGATCCGGAGCGGCGCGGCGATCGTGCAGAACGCCGTGCCGATCGTCAGGAGGTACCAGATCCACGGTGTCTCCCGCGGGGCGGAGCCGGGTTCGACCGCCGCCGGCCAGGTGAGCAGCGCCACGAGCACGCCGACCGCCACGAGGACGGCGGTGATGCGGGAGCCGCGCCGCAGGACCGCGGTGAGGACCGCTCCACTCAGGGCTCCGAAGACGAGCACGAGGACCGGCCAGGCGATCTCGGGGCGCAGCAGCGGCAGCTGGGCGAGGATCGGGGGGACGGTCTGCAGCCCGAAGCCGAACCCGAAGAACGACACGACGGTGCTGATGATCCGGTCGATCCGCTCCCGCCCGGCGTGAGTGCGGGCGGACGCCCCCTCAGCGCCCGCCATCGCCGTCGTCCGGGTCGATGCCCGGGAGGATGCCGTCCTCGACCGCGCGGCGCAGCAGGTCGACCTTGGTCGGGGCCGGGCGCCCGATCTCGACGTACTTGTCGCGGATCCTGTCGAGGTATTCCTTGGCCGTCGACACCGAGATCTGCAGCCGTTCGGCAACCAGCTTGAGCGGGAGTCCCGACGCGTAGAGGTGCAGCACGTCGCGCTCCCGTCGGCCGAGTACGGCTCGGGCGAAGTCGTCGTCGGCGTCGATCGCGGAGGCCCACTCGAGGTTGTTCAGCACCTCGCCGCGGGCGACGGTGCGGATCGCGGCGACGACGGTCGACATGGGCGACGACTTCGGGATCACGCCGGCGGCGCCGGCGGCGAGCGCCTCCCGCACGGCGACCACGCGGTCGGCGATGCTGTGCACGAGGACGGCCGAACCGCGCAGCTGGCCCCACTTGACGTTGCTGGTGATGCTGGAGCCGTCGTTCAACGAGAGATCGAGCACCAGGACCTCGAGCTCGGCCCCGCCGATCGTGCTCTCGAGAGCGCGGACCGTCTCAGCGGCGGCGACGACCTGCATCCCCGCGCTCTCGATGGCGGCGGCGACTCCGAGGCGCACCGACTCGTGGTCATCCACGATGGCCACTCGCACGCGAGGACCCGCGACCTCGACCTCCGTGTTCGGCTCCATCCGGCCCATGGTACCGACGCGGGAGCCGCGCCGGGTCAGCCGTCGCGTCGCACCAGTCGCGCGACGGCCTCGACGTGCGACGTGTGCGGGAAGAGGTCGAAGCCGTCGAGCCGCTCGAGCTCGTAGCCGGCGCCGGTCAGGGCGCCGACGTCCCGGGCCAGGGCGACCGGGTCGCAGGCGACGTAGATCAGCTGGGCGGGACGCAGCTCCGCGAGCGCATCGGTGACCGCGCGCCCGGCGCCGGAGCGGGGCGGATCGAGGACGACGGTGGCGGCGCGCCAGCGGTCCCGCTCGCGCGCGTCGGCCTGCGCGATCACGTCGCGGAGGTAGCGGTCGACCCGAGCGGTCACGGCTCGGGCTCCGACCTGGTCGGCGAGGTTCGCGAGTGCGTGCTCCGTGGCGCGGGCGTCGCTCTCGACGCTCGTGACGCGGACGCCGACGGCCAGGCGGTCGGAGAGCGCCGCAGCGAGCAGGCCGACGCCACCGTAGAGGTCGTGGTTCGCGGCGCGCGGATCGGCCGACGCCACGTCGACCGCGCCCTGGACCGCCTCGAACAGCGTGGCAGCGGCTCCGCGGTGCACCTGCCAGAAGCCGGAGCGGTCGACGCGGAAGGTGCGGTCGGCGACGAACTCGCTGACCACGGTCCGGTCGCGCCGGGCACGCTTGTCGGACGGGTCGTGGACAAGGACGGCGGCGCCCTCGGACCCGGCAGCGTCGACCAGGTCGACGACCGAGCCGGGCGCCAGACGCTCACCGAGCGGCGCTGCAGCCGAGGAGGCGGCGGTCGCCAGCGGCAGGGAGTCGACGGTGACGACATGGTGGCTGCGTGCCGCGTAGGGCCCGACCCGACCCTCCTCGTCGACGTGCAGCCGGTTGCGGGTGCGCCAGCCCAGACCGCCGGACTCGTCGTCGCCCGCGAGGGGCGCGACGTCGACCGTGACCTCGCGGCGCGCGAAGCGGGCGAAGGAGTCGACGAGGACGAGACGCTTGAGCTCGCGCTGGTAGGCGAGGTCGGCATGGCCGAACTCGGCGCCGCCCACGCGCTCCTCGGGGCTGCGGTCGAGTCCGGCCTGCGGCCAGACGTGCTCGACGCGGTGCTCCGAAGCGGTGAGCACCTCGAGAGCCTCGGCGCGCCAGAAGCTGTCGTGCCGGATCTCGCTGACCCGTGCGCGCACCCGCTCGCCGGGGAGCACGTCGGGGACGAACACGACGCGACCCTCGTGGCGGGCGACGAACACGCCTCCGTGGGCGACGTTGCTAATGTCGAGCTCGATCTCGGACCCGAGTGCGTCGTCGGCCCCAGCGGGGCGGGAGTCGGCTCGGGGCGGGGTCTGTGCCATCCGTCGAGCATCCCACAGCGTGGGCCCGGCCGCAGGGAGCCCTCGTGCGCCTCTATCTCGCCTCCACCTCGCCCGCGCGTCTCGCGCTGCTGCGGGCGTCCGGAATCGAACCCGTCATCGTGCCCTCCTGGGTCGACGAGCCCGCGGCCGTGGCACGGGCCGAGCAGGAGCACGGGTCCGTGCTCGACGCCGACGCGACCGTCTCGCTGCTCGCCCGCGCGAAGGCCAGCGCCGTCCTCGGACCGGCGATCGACGGACTGGTGCTCGGCGGCGACTCCGCGTTCGTGCTCGACGGCGTCGTCCACGGCAAGCCGCACGAGCCGGAGCGCGCCCGCGAGCGCTGGCGAGCCCAGCGCGGACGGACCGGGCGCCTCCACTCCGGCCACTGGCTGATCGACCACCGCGGCGGACGCGTCGTCGCCGAGGCCGGGGCGGTCACCTCCGCCGCTGTCACCTTCGCCTCCGACATCGACGACGCCGAGATCGACGCCTACGTGGCCACAGGCGAACCGTTGGAGGTCGCGGGCGCCTTCACGATCGACGGGCGGGGCGCCGGATTCATCACCGCGATCGAGGGCGACCCTTCGACGGTCGTCGGGATGTCGGTACCGACCCTCCGTTCGCTCGTGCGCGGACTGGGGGTCGAGTGGACCGCGCTCTGGAACCGCTGAACCGCACGCAGCACCCGAGGCGCCGCCCGCGCCCTTGTGAGGATCCGACGAAGCCCCCGCGCTTCTTTGTGGTGAGCCGCGCCGGGCTCGACGAGGCCGCCCCCTAGGGTTGGGAACCATGCCGAAGATTACGAAGGTGCTCGTCGCCAACCGGGGCGAGATCGCCGTCCGAGTCGTCCGCGCCGCCCGCGACAGCGGGATCGCCTCCGTCGCCGTCTACGCCGACCAGGACCGCGACGCCGTGCACAGCCGCCTCGCCGACGAGGCCTACGCCCTCGGTGGGACGACCAGCGCCGAGACCTACCTCGTGATCGACAAGCTCCTCTCGATCGCGCGCCGCTCCGGCGCCGACGCCGTCCACCCCGGCTACGGATTCCTCGCGGAGAACGCCGACTTCGCCCGCGCCGTCATCGACGCCGGGCTGATCTGGATCGGCCCCGGCCCCGACGCGATCGAGCGCCTGGGCGACAAGGTCTCGGCCCGCCACGTCGCCGAGAAGGTCGGCGCCCCGCTCGCTCCCGGAACCCTCAACCCCGTCTCGGGCGCCGCCGAGGTGCTCGAGTTCGTCGACCAGCACGGCCTCCCCGTCGCGATCAAGGCGGCGTTCGGAGGCGGTGGCCGCGGCCTCAAGGTGGCCCGCGAGCGCGACGAGGTGGAGGAGCTGTTCGCCTCCGCGACCCGTGAGGCCGTCGCCGCCTTCGGCCGCGGCGAGTGCTTCGTCGAGAAGTACCTCGACCAGCCCCGGCACGTCGAGACGCAGTGCCTGGCCGACGCGCACGGCACGGTCGTCGTCGTCTCGACGCGCGACTGCTCGCTCCAGCGCCGCCACCAGAAGCTCGTCGAGGAGGCGCCCGCGCCGTTCCTCACGGACGAGCAGAACGCCGAGCTGTACCGCGCGTCGAAGGCGATCCTCCGCGAGGTCGGCTACGTCGGCGCCGGGACCTGCGAGTTCCTGATCGGCAAGGACGGCACGGTCTCGTTCCTCGAGGTGAACACGCGGCTGCAGGTCGAGCACCCCGTGTCGGAGGAGGTCACCGGCATCGACCTCGTGCGCGAGCAGTTCCGCCTCGCCGAGGGCGGCACCCTCGACTACGACGACCCGGAGCCGCGCGGCCACTCCTTCGAGTTCCGCATCAACGGCGAGGACGCGGGCCGCGGCTTCCTGCCGGCTCCCGGCCCGGTGCACGTCTTCAAGGTGCCGGGCGGCCCCGGCGTGCGCGTCGACTCCGGTGTCGTCGCCGGCGACGTCATCTCGGGATCGTTCGACTCCCTCCTGGCCAAGCTCATCGTGACCGGCGCGACCCGCGAAGAGGCTCTCGAGCGCTCGCGGAGGGCGCTCGCCGAGTTCGAGGTCACCGGGCTGCCGACCGTGCTGCCGTTCCACCGCGTCATCGTCGAGGACCCGGCGTTCGCTCCGGCCGACGGCGCGCCCTTCTCGATCTACACCCGCTGGATCGAGACCGAGTTCGAGAACAGCATCCCCGCCTGGAGCGGCGAGCCGGGCACGATCCCGGACGCCGCCGCCCGCCAGAACGTCGTGGTCGAGGTCGACGGCCGCCGCGTCGAGGTCTCGCTGCCGGGCGACCTCGTCGGCTCGGCGCCCGCGCGCGGGACCGCCGCAGCCTCCCCCAAGCGCCGCGGCTCCTCCTCGGTGAGCACGGTGACGGGCGACTCCGTCTCCTCGCCGATGCAGGCCACGATCGTCAAGGTCGCTGTCGCCGAGGGCGACACCGTCGTCACGGGCGACCTGGTCGTGGTCCTCGAGGCGATGAAGATGGAGCAGCCGCTCACGGCGCACAAGGACGGCGTCGTCCGGGGAGTGAACGCTGAGGCCGGGTCGACCGTCCCCGCGGGCCACGTGCTGCTGCAGATCACCTAGGCGGGGCTGCGCGCATCCCGGTCGGCTGGTGCGGGTCAGGTGACGATGTGCATGGCGCGGGCCGCGTCCGAGATCGAGCCGGTGAGGCTCGGGTAGACCGTGAAGGCGCGCGCGACCTGGTCGACAGTGAGGCGGTGCTCGACCGCGAGCGCCAGCGGGAAGATCAGCTCGCTCGCCTTGGGGGCGACGATGACGCCTCCGATGACGGTGCCGGAGCCGGTGCGGGCGAACAGCTTCACGAAGCCGTCCCGGATGCCCATCATCTTGGCCCGCGGATTCGCCGCGAGGGGGAGCTTGTAGATCTCACCCTGCGCGATCCCCTCCTCGATCTCGCGCTGGCTCCAGCCGACGGTCGCGATCTCGGGCTGTGTGAAGATGTTCGCCGCAACGTTGCGCACCTCGGTCGGATTCACCGCGTCGCCCATCGCGTGGAACACGCCGGTGCGTCCCTGCATCGCGGCGACCGAGGCGAGGGGCAGGAACGTCGTGCAGTCGCCCGCCGCGTAGACCGAGGGAACGCTGGTGCGGGCGACCCGGTTCACGCGGATGTGACCGGATGACGTGAGCTGGACGCCCGCGTCCTCAAGGCCGATGCCGGCCGTGTTGGGGACCGAGCCGACCGCCATCAGGCAGTGCGAGCCCTCGACGACACGGCCATCTGACAGGGTCGCCCGCACTCCGGTCTCGGTGCGCTCGACGCGGTCGGCGCGGGACTTCGAGAGGACGACCATCCCGTTGCGCTTGAAGACGTTCTCGATGACGGCCGCGGCGTCGGCGTCCTCGCCGGGCAGCACCTGGTCGCGCGACGAGATCAGGGTCACGCGGGCACCGAGGGCGCGGTAGGCGGAGGCGAACTCCGCTCCGGTCACGCCGGATCCGACCACGATGAGGTGCTCGGGCACCGACTTGAGGTTGTAGAGCTGCGTCCAGCTGAGGATCCGCTCGCCGTCGGGAGCCGCGGTCGGGAGGACACGGGGGCTCGCCCCGACGGACACCACGACGGTGTCCGCCTCGATGCGGTCGAAGTCCATCCCCACTCCGCCGGCGGCGGTGGAGACGATGAGTGCGTTCGAGCCGTCGAGGCGGCCGTCGCCCTGCACGATGCGCACGCCGTGGTGCACGAGGGTGGCCCGCATGTCCTCGGACTGCTGCCGAGCGAGGCCGAGGAGCCTCTTGTTCACGGTCGCGAGGTTGACGGCGACCTCGGGGCGCACAGGCCGGTTCTGTTCGGAGCGGGTGAAGAACTGCACGCCGAGGTCGGCCGCCTCGCCGATGGCGTTCGTGGCCTCGGCGGTGGCGATCAGCGACTTCGACGGCACGACGTCGGTGATCACGGCCGAGCCGCCGACTCCGACCCGCTCGACGAGGGTGACCTCCGCGCCGAGCTGCGCTCCGGCGATGGCGGCTTCGTAGCCGCCCGGCCCCCCTCCGAGTACAGCGATCCTCTGCGCGCGCTCGAACTCATAGGCCATGTCCCCATTGTCCCCCGCCGCTGGGAGTTCGCCCAATCGTCCCGTGATCGGAGGGGCGGAGGCGGCGCACCGGGGCCCGGACAGCCCCTCGGTAGGGTGGGGGAATGGCCGACCAGACCCCGCATCCGCTCGACGCACCCGACGCCGATCCCTTCGAGATCGCGGCCCGCGCCGCCTCGCAGATCGCCGAGGCGACGGGCGTCGAGAGACACGACATCGCGCTCACCCTCGGCAGCGGCTGGGGCAGAGCCGCCGATGCGATCGGCGAGACCACCGCGAGCGTGGACGCCACCGAGATCCTCGGATTCTCCAGGCCCGCGGTGCACGGGCACGGCGGCACCCTCCGCTCCGTTCTGCTGCCGACAGGGAAGCGTGCGCTGATCATCGGAGCGCGCACTCACTACTACGAGGGCTACGGCGTGCGCAGGGTCGCCCACAGCGTCCGGACCGCGGCCGCCGCGGGCGCGACAGTGATGATCCTCACCAACGGCGCCGGCGGCATCAAGGAGCACTGGACGCCGGGCACACCCGTGCTCATCAGCGATCACATCAACCTCACGGCCGACTCTCCGCTCGAGGGTGCGACCTTCATCGACCTGACCGATCTCTACTCCGCGCGCCTGCGCGAGCTCGCGCGCCGCACGCGTCCCGAGCTCGACGAGGGCGTCTACGTGCAGTTCCGCGGACCGCACTACGAGAGCCCCGCAGAGGTGCAGATGGCTCGGATCATCGGGGGTCACATCGTCGGCATGTCGACCGCCCTCGAGGCGATCGCAGCGCGCGAGGCCGGCATGGAGGTGCTCGGCATGTCCTTGATCACGAACCTCGCCGCCGGCATTCAGAAGACACCCCTCAGCCACGAGGAGGTGCTCGAAGCCGGACGCGACGCCGAGGACGACCTCGCTCGGCTCCTGGCCGGGATCACGGGAACGCTGTGACCGCCGACGTCCGCGCCCTCGCGGAGGACTGGCTCGCACAGGACCCTGACGCCGAGACGCGGGAAGAGCTCGTCGGCCTGCTGACCGCCTCCGACACCGGCGACGCCGCGGCCCGCGCCGAGCTGGAGGACCGCTTCGGCGCGCGCCTGGCCTTCGGCACGGCGGGCCTCCGCGGCGCGATCGCGACGGGTTCCAACCGGATGAACCGCGTGCTGGTCTCGCAGGCCGCCGTCGGCCTCGCCGACCACCTTCTCGCCCAGGGCCTCGAGCGACCCGTCGTCGTGATCGGCTACGACGGCCGGAAGAACTCCCGCGTCTTCGCCGAGGACTCCGCCGCGCTGATGGCCGGCGTCGGCGTCGACGCGGTGCTGCTGCCGAGACTGCTGCCCACGCCGGTGCTCGCGTTCGCGGTGCGGTACCTGAGCGCCGACGCGGGCGTGATGGTCACCGCCAGCCACAATCCGCCCCAGGACAACGGCTATAAGGTCTACCTCGGCGGCGCCGACGAGGGCTCGCAGATCGTGCCGCCCGTCGACTCCGAGATCGCCGAGCGGATCCTCGCGGTCGCGCGCACGAAGCGGGTCCCTGAGCTGCCCCGCGGCGAGTATCGCCTCGCGGAGGAGTCGGTCGTGACGGCCTACATCGAGGCGACCGCAGCGCTCGGGCGGCAGACGGCTCCGCTGCGCGTGGTCTACACGGCGATGCACGGGGTCGGCTGGGAGACTGCGCACCGGGTGCTCTCGTCCGCCGGTTTCGACGAGCCCGCGGTCGTCGTCGAGCAGATCGAGCCCGACCCCGCGTTCCCCACGGTGGCGTTCCCGAACCCGGAGGAGGCGGGGGCTCTGGATCTGTCGTTCGCGACCGCGCGCTCCGGTCGTGCGCAGCTGATCATCGCCAATGACCCGGATGCCGACAGGTTCGCCGCGGCGCTGCCCGATCCCTCGGCGCCCGAGGGCTTTCGGAGGCTCACCGGCAACGAGGTCGGCGCACTGCTGGGCTGGCGCGCGGCCGAACAGGCGCGTCGCGAGGGCCGCGGCGGAGGGGCGCTCGCCTGCTCGATCGTCTCCTCCCCCGCTTTAGGCGCCGTCGCCGCCGACTACGGGCTCGACTTCATCGAGACGCTCACGGGCTTCAAGTGGATCTCACGGGTGCCGGACCTGGTCTTCGGCTACGAGGAGGCGCTCGGGTACCTGGTGAACCCCGGGACGGTGCGCGACAAGGACGGGATCTCGGCGGCGCTCGCGTTCCTGTCGCTCGCGAGCGAGCTGGCCGCAGAGGGACGCTCCGTCGAGGACGAGCTCGAGGCGTTCGCCGCGAGGTTCGGGCTCTTCGGCTCGGAGCAGATCTCGCTGCGGGTGACGGACCTCTCGGAGATCGGCCGCATCATGGCGGGGCTCCGGGCGAGTCCTCCGAGTGCGATCGGCTCTCTCGCGGTCGCGCGCACCGAGGATCTGCTGGCCGAGGACGGTGTCCTGCCGCCCACGGACGCACTGCGCTTCTCCCTCGACGGAGCGCGCCTCATCGCGCGCCCGAGCGGCACCGAGCCCAAGGTGAAGCTCTACCTCGACGCCTGGTCCACCGATCCCGATGCCGCGGCTCGTCGGTCTGCTGTCTCGTCCCGCCTCGCCGCCCTCCGAGCAGGAGCCCGGTCCCTCCTCGAGTGATCCGCCGGATCGCTCAGCCGAGCGCGCGCTCGATCTTGGCCGTGATCTCGTTCTGGTCGAGGTAGTTGTCGATCACGACGACCTCGGCGAAGGTGGGGGCGATACGGTCGACGAGCTCGCCCGAGGTGAGGATCACCTGTGCGTCGGCGGCGAGGCCGTCGACCGAGTCGAGGTCGGAGGCGATCACCTCCGCCTCAAGGTCGAGCGCCTCGAGCGCCCGCTCGGCGCCGAGCTTGAGGATGGCCGAGGTGCCGATTCCGGCGCCGCAGAGGGTGACGATCTTCATGCGCTTCTTCCGTGGTGCGGGACGTGTGGGCTGTCGTCGGTGAGGACGGCGTTGATGCTGCGGACGGTGCGGGCAGCGGCGAGCGCGGTCACCGCGTCGGGGCGGCTGAGCACGTCGGCGAGTCCGGAGACGAAGCCGAGATGGCCGTGCGACTGCGTGGCGGCGATGCCGATGACGACCGAGACCGGGTCGTTGGTGCTGTGCCCGAAGGGCACGGGCTCGGCGAGCGTGACGACTGAGAGACCGTCGGCGAGCACGTCGTGGCCCGGCCGGGCGTGCGCGAGCGCGAGTCCAGGTGCGATGACGATGTAGGGCCCGAGCACGTCGACCTGCTCGATCATGCGGCGCGAGTAGGCCGCCTCGACGGCACCGGTGCGCTCGAGAGCGCGACCTGCCTCGAGGACGGCCTCGCGCCACGAGGCCGCCGAGTGCCGGAGGGCGACCGCTTCGTCGGCCAGCGCGTCGAGAGGCATCCTCAGGCCGCCTCGAAGCCGGTGCTGATCGTCTCGATCAGCTCGCGACGCTCGTCGAGCGGGAGGAAGCTGGCCTGGGCCGCGTTCAGTTGGAACGCCTCCAGGTCGTCGAGATCGTAGCCGAACGCGTCCGACAGCAGGGCAAGCTCGCGGCTGAGGGTCGTCGCGCTCATCAGGCGGTTGTCGGGGTTCACCGTGACCCGGAAGCCGAGTTGGTAGAGCAGGTCGAAGGGGTGATCGATCAGCTCGGTGCCCCACGCGGCGATCGCCCCGGTCTGCAGATTGGAGGAGGGGCTGAGCTCCAGCGCGATCTCGCGATCCTTCACCCACTCGGAGAGCTCGCCCAGGGTCACGTAGCTCGCGTCGTCGTCCTGGCGCTCGATCCGGATGTCCTCGGCGAGCCGCACGCCGTGGCCCAGGCGCAGGGCGCGACCGTCGAGCAGGGCCGAGCGGATGCTGCCGAGACCGTCTGCCTCGCCCGCGTGCACGGTGGCCGGGAAATGCGCCGACGCGAGCGCCTCGAACGCGGCACGGTGCCGGGACGCGGGGTGCCCCGCCTCCGCCCCCGCGATGTCGAAGCCGATCGCTCCCCGCTCGCGGTGGCGGAGGGCCAGCTCCGCGACCTCGAGCGAGCGGTCGGCGTGCCGCATCGCCGTGATCAGCTGGCCGACCCGGATCCGGTGGCCGTGCGCCGCCGCCTCCTGCACGCCCTGCTGCAGTCCCTCTTGCACGGCCTCGACCGCCGCATCGAGGGTGAGCCCCGAGCGCTGGTGCTGCTCGGGCGCCCAGCGCACCTCGCCGTGCACGACGCCGTCGGCGGCGAGGTCGAGGACGAACTCGCGAGCGACGCGCTCGAGGGCCGGCGCGGTCTGCATCACCGAGACGGTCACCTCGAAACGGGCGAGGTAGTCGGTGAGCGAGCCGGATCCGGGGGTGCTCCGGAACCATTCGCCGAGGGCCGCCGGCTCGTCGGCCGGGAGCTCGGCGTCGATGGCGCGGGCGAGCTCGACGATCGTCCCCGGGCGGAGGCCGCCGTCGAGGTGATCGTGCAGCGAGACCTTCGGCAGCTCGTCGATGAGGATGCCCTCGCCCGGAAGGAGGTACTCCTCGATGTGATCGGTCACGGTGCTCCTCGCGAGTCGGGCTGTGGTTCGCGGACCACATTAGAGGGTCGACGAGGACGGCTCACCGTCCGGCGCCTCCCGGGCCACGGCGGCACGGACGAGATCGCCGGCTCACGGCACGGCGTCCGGCTCGCAGCCGCGACCGGCTCCGACGAGTCGAATCCCGTCAGGGGACCCGGAGGTCGATCAGGAGATCCGCTCCGCCACGAGCGGACCGCCGTCGAGCACCTCGTCGCCGGCGTCGCCCACGCGGTACGAGCCCTCGAGCGCCTGCAGTGCCCGCTCGAACCGCTCCGGCTCGTCGGCCGAGAGCGTGAAGAGCGGCTGCCCGGCGCGGACCACCCCGCCCGGCTTGACGTGCAGGTCGATCCCCGCGGCGTGCTGCACCGCATCCGACTGCCGGGCGCGGCCCGCGCCGAGACGCCAGGCGGCGATCCCGAACGGCAGGGCCCGCTGCTCGACGAGGACGCCGTCCCGATCGGCCAGCACGACGTGCGTCTCGCGCGCCCGGGGCAGAGCCGCCTCCGGGTCCCCGCCCTGCGCGCGGATCACTCCCCGCCAGGTGTCCATCGCCGTTCCGCCGTCGAGCGCCTTCTCGACGTCGGCGTCCGGCTGCCCGGCGAGCGCGAGCATCTCGCGGGCCAGTTCCAGGGTGAGCTCGCGCACGTCCGCGGGGCCGCCGCCGGCGAGCACATCGACGGACTCCCGCACCTCGTTCGCGTTGCCGATCGCCAGGCCGAGCGGCACATTCATGTTGGTGAGCAGAGCGGTGGTGCGCACGCCCGCATCGGTGCCGAGGTCGACCATCGCCCGCGCGAGCTCGCGCGAGCGCTCGATGTCGACCATGAACGCACCCGAGCCGAACTTCACGTCGAGTACGAGCGCGTCCGTCCCCTCCGCGATCTTCTTCGACATGATCGAGGAAGCGATCAGCGGGATCGCCTCGACCGTCCCGGTGATGTCGCGCAGCGCGTAGAGCTTCTTGTCGGCCGGAGCCAGGCCCGAGCCGGCGGCGCAGATCACCCCGCCGACCGTGCGCAGCTGCTCGAGCATCTCCTCATTGCTGAGCTCGGCGCGCCATCCGGGGATCGACTCCAGCTTGTCGAGCGTGCCGCCGGTGTGCCCGAGCCCGCGGCCCGAGAGCTGCGGCACGGCGACACCGAAGGAGGCGACCAGCGGCATGAGCGGCAACGTGATCTTGTCGCCCACTCCCCCGGTGGAGTGCTTGTCGACCGTGCGCTTGCCGAGGCCGTCGAAGCGCATCCGCTCGCCGCTGGCGATCATCGCGAGCGTGAGATCGCGGATCTCGTCGCGCTGCATCCCGTTGAGCAGCACGGCCATCGCGAACGCCGCCATCTGCTCATCGGCGACGTAGCCGCGGGTGTACGCGTCGACGAGCCAGTCGATCTGCGCGGTCGAGAGCGTGCCGCGGTCTCGCTTGGTGCGGATGACGTCGACGGCGTCGAAGGCCTCGACGGGGGTGGAGCGGGTCATGCGGTTCCTCGGTTCGAATCGGAGCGGGAGGCGGCGGGCTGCTCCCCCGCGTACGCCTCGAGGGTGCGCGGGCCGAACGCGTCGGGGATGACCTCGTCGATCGTGCGCAGACCCGACACCGTGTCCAGCACCATGCCGTCGGCGGAATGCTCGAAGAGGAGCTGGCGGCAGCGTCCGCAGGGCATCAGCGTCGCGCCGCGCCCGTCGACGCACGTGAAGGCGACGAGCCGGCCGCCTCCGCTCATGTGCAGCGCAGAGACGAGCGCGCACTCGGCGCAGAGGCCCAGCCCGTAGGAGGCGTTCTCGACATTGCAGCCGGAGACGATCCGTCCGTCGTCGACGAGCGCCGCGGCGCCGACCGGGAACTTCGAGTAGGGCGCGTAGGCGCGGCCCATGGCGTCGAGGGCCGCAGAGCGCAGCGCCTCCCAGTCGATCCCGGTCACGACGACTCCCCTCATGATTTCAGGTACGGCTTGCCTGCTGCCGCCGGCCCGCGGGACTGCCCGACGAGGCCGGCGACCGCGAAGATCGTGACCACGTAGGGCAGCATCAGCATGAACTCGCTCGGCACGGGTGACCCGATCACGCCGAGCACGTTCTGCAGGTTGGTCGCGAAACCGAAGAGCAACGACGCGAGTGTCGCGCGGATCGGATCCCAGCGTCCGAAGATCACGGCGGCGAGGGCGATGAAGCCGGCGCCCGCCGTCATCTCCTTGCCGAACGCGCCGACCGCGTCGAGCGTGTAGTAGGCGCCGCCCATCCCGGCGATGGCACCGGCGAGCGACACGTTCCAGAAGCGCGTACGCGCCACGTCGATGCCCACGGTGTCGGCCGCCTGCGGGTGCTCGCCGACGGCACGGAGGCGCAGGCCCCACTTCGTCCTGAACAGCCCCCACCAGACGGCGACGATCGCGATGTACATGAGGTAGACGATCACAGTCTGGTTGAACAGCACGGCGCCCACGATCGGGACCTGGCTGAGCACCGGGATCGGAAGGCGGTCGAACTTGACCGGCGAATTGAAGGTGGCCGCATCGGACGAGAGCACCTGCGAGTAGAGGAAACTCGTTAGCCCCGTCACCAGCACGTTGAGCACCACGCCGACGATGACCTGGTCGACGAGGTACGTGATCGCGAAGGCCGCGAGCACGAACGAGACCAGCACGCTCGCCACCATCGCCGCGAGCAGGCCGAGAACGGGTTGGCGGGTCAGCGATCCGACCATCGCTGCGGTGAAGGCGCCGGCGAGCAGCTGACCCTCGATCGCGACGTTGACGACTCCGACCCGCTCCGAGATCACCCCGCCGAGCGAGCCGAAGATCAGCGGAGTCGCCAGACCCACCGTCCCGAGCAGCAGCCCGGAGACCGGTAGCGCTGCGCCCGCCGACGCCCACACCAGGAACCCGATCAGGAAGGCCAGCGCGAAGACCACGGAGAGCCAGAGCGGGATCCGCCGGCCGGCGCGGGTCAGGGCGGCGGCGACCACGGCCAGCGCGACCAGCAGGACCGCGACCACGACTCCGGTGGGCCGCGTCGGGAACGGCACATCGGGCAGAGCGAAGAAGTCGTTCCCCGCCGCGAGCCGGAACGAGCTCGTCCCGTCGCGGCCGAGTGCCACGAAGAGCACCACGGCGAGCAGCGCGAACACAGTGAACGCGACGGGGGCCTTCCAACTGCGCATCATGACCCGGCCGGGAGCGGTGGCGACGACGGTGCTCATGCGGACACCTCCGAGGTGCGGCGCTGGCGGCGCTTCGGGGCGGACCCCGGCGTCGGGAGGCGGAAGATCGCACGCACCAGCGGCGGTGCGGCGATGAAGAGGACGATCAGCGACTGGACGACGAGCACGACGTCGATCGGCACGCCCTCACCGGCCTGCATCGAGTAGCCGCCAGCTTTGAAGGCGCCGAAGAGGATACCTGCGAAGAACACGCCCCAGGGGCGGGAACGTCCGAGGAGAGCGACGGTGATGGCGTCGAAGCCGATGCCGGCGTCGATCCCGGAGGTGAACCCCGTGGTGACCGTGCCCATCACCTGCGCACTGCCTGCCAGGCCGAGGAGACCCCCGGAGAGCAGCATCGCGGACACATAACTGTTCTTCACGTCGATGCCGGCCACTCGGGCGGCGTGCGGGTTCTCTCCCACCGCGCGGAACCTGAAGCCGATGCTCGAGCGGTTGAGCAGCCACCAGACGAACACCGTCGCCAGGACAGCGAAGACGAAGCCGAGGGTGAGCGAATAGCCGGAGCCGAGCAGGGCCGGGAAGACCGCCGTCTCCTTCATGCCGGGCGACTTCGGGTTGTTCGACCCGGGGGCCTGGAGCGCGCCGGGTGTGCGAAGCAGGTAGGAGATCAGGTAGAAGGCGACGTAGTTGAGCATGATCGTGAGGATCACCTCGTGCGCGCCGGTCCGCGCCTTCAGCAGGCCGACCAGGCCGCCCCAGAGGGCACCGCCCAGGATGCCCGCGGCGAGCGTGACGACCAGGTGCACGCCCCACGGCAGATCGAAGGAGAAGCCGACCCAGCCGGCGCACGCCGCCGCGATCAGCATCTGCCCGCGGCCGCCGATGTTGAACAGCCCGACCCGGAAGGCGAGCGCCACGCCGAGACCGCCCGCGATCAGCGGAGTGGCGAACGCCAGCGTGTCGGTGAGTGGCTTGATGCCGTTCGCGAAGCCCTCGCGTCGGAAGTTGTAGACGGAGCCCTGGAACAGCGACGAGTAGGCGCCCGCGACGGACTGCCACACGGCCTGCACGGTGTCGAGCGGCCGGGCGAAGAAGTAGCCCGACGCCGCTTGGACGTCCTTGTCGGTCGCGGCGATCAGCACTCCGCCCGCGATCAGCGAGAGCAGCACGGCGAGCACCGACATCAGCGCGGTCCCGGAGAGGATCTCGCGCAGCACGCGCGAGGCACCGCTCTCGATCGGACCGGGGCGCGCCTCCTGACCCGGCCTCTGACCGGGCTCGAGCCCCGTCGCCTTCTCGTTCTCCGCGTCGGGATCGACCGCGGGCAGTTGCGCGTCGCTCACGCCGCCGCTCCCTTCTCGGCGGGCGTCTGCCCGGCCATCATCAGCCCCAGGACCTCGCGGGGCGTGTCGGCGGGCACGATGCCGATGATCCCGCCCTTGTACATGACCGCGATGCGGTCGGCCAGAGCGGCGACCTCATCGAGCTCGGTGGACACCACGATCACGGGGGCGCCGGTATCGCGAGTCTCGACGATGCGCTTGTGCACGAACTCGATGGAGCCGACATCGATGCCGCGCGTGGGCTGCGCCGCGATGAACAGGCGCAGCTCGCGGCTGAGCTCGCGGGCGAGCACGACCTTCTGCTGGTTGCCGCCGGAGAGACGGCCGACATGGGTGCCGATCCCCTGCGCTCGCACGTCGAACTCGCGCACCCGCTCCTCGGCGAAGCGCTCGAGCTCCTTCAGACGCAGACCCAGGCCCTTCACGAACGGGCCGGAGTCGGAGCGGTCGAGCATCAGGTTCTCGGCGATCGTGAACTCCGCGACCAGTCCGTCCTCGGTGCGGTCCTCGGGCACGAAGCCGACGCCCGACTCGAGCACGCGTCGAACCGAGAGACCGTCGAGGCGGCGGCCGTCGAGCGTCACCGTGCCCTCGACCCGCTCCTGCAGCCCCATGATCGCCTCGGTGAGCTCGGTCTGGCCGTTGCCCTGCACCCCCGCGATCGCGAGGATCTCGCCGCGGCGGACCTCGAAGGAGACGCCGTCCACGACCGCCTGGCCGCTCGCGTCGCGCACGGTCAAGCCGCTGACGACGAGCGCCTCCTCGCCCGCGTGCGCCGGCTCCTTCTGCACCGTCAGCTCGACCGCCCGGCCGACCATCAGCGAAGCCAGCTCGGCGTTGCTCGCCGTCGGCGACGCCTCGCCGACGACCCTGCCGAGACGGATGACCGTGATCCGGTCGCCGACCTCGCGCACTTCGCGCAGTTTATGGGTGATGAAGACGATGGCGGTCCCGGCGGCACGCAGCTGCCGCATGATGGCGATCAGCTCGTCCGTCTCCTGCGGCGTCAGCACAGCGGTCGGCTCGTCGAAGACGAGCACTCGGGCGTCCCGCGAGAGCGCCTTGATGATCTCGACCCGCTGCTGCACACCGACCGGCAGGTCCTCGACGATCGCGTCGGGGTCGACGTCGAAGCCGAATCTGTCCGAGATCTCGCGCACGCGGGCCCGCGCGGCGGCGAGATCGAGACGGCCGCCGGCCTTCGTCTGCTCGTGGCCGAGCATCACGTTCTCGGCGACCGAGAACACCGGGACGAGCATGAAGTGCTGGTGGACCATGCCGATGCCCGCCTTCATGGCGTCACCCGGTCCGGAAAACTGCTGGACTGCGTCGTCGAGCAGGATCTCGCCCTCCTCGGCCCGGTAGAGGCCGTACAGCACGTTCATGAGCGTCGACTTGCCCGCCCCGTTCTCGCCGAGGAGGCAGTGGATCTCGCCGGGTTCGACCGTGAGATCGATGTGGTCGTTGGCCACGAGCGCGCCGAAGCGCTTCGTGATGCCACGCAGTTCGAGCTTCATGGGACCAATCTAACTTTCGGTTCGGACCACGAGACGCCGCGGGCCGGGTACGGGGCCCCGGAACCGCGAAGAGGCCGGCGGGCCCGAGGAGTGCTCGGGCCCGCCGGCCTCTTCGCGAGCGGTCAGGACGCCTTGGGGGCTGAGGGCGACGTGACGGTGATCGAGCCGTCGATGATGCCCTCCTTGATGGTGTCGAGCTCGCCCTGCAGGTCCGAGGAAACCTTCGACTCGAAGTCGTGGAACGGAGCGATGCCGACCCCGTCGTTGTCCAGCGTTCCGACGTACGGAGTGGCGTCGAAGTCGTCGGCACCGGCGGTGCTGGTCACATCGGTCGTGCCGGCCTCGATGCCCTTGAGGATCGAGGTCAGGTAGAGGTCGGCGCCGTCCGGGTAGGTCTCGTACAGATCCGCGTCGACGCCGACCATCGCGATCTCCTTGCCGGAGTCGCGGATCGCCTCGATGGCCGACTGGAAGATCGGACCGCCGACGGGGAGGATGACGTCCGCGTTCTGGTCGATCAGCGACTGCGCGGCCGACTTGGCCTCGACACCCGCCGCGAAGCCTCCGGTGAAGGACCCGGTCTGCGCGTCGACGTCCCAGCCGACGACCTTGACGTCCTTCCCCTTCTGCTCGTTGAAGTACTTCACACCGTCGGCGTAGCCGTCCATGAAGATGGTGACGGTCGGGAACTGCTGACCGCCGTACGTGCCGACGACACCGGTCTTGGAGTACGAGGCCGCCGCGTAGCCGGCGAGGAACGCCGCCTGTGAGGTGTCGAAGGTGATCGGCTTGACGTTCGGCAGGTCGATCGAGGCGTCATCGATGATCGCGAAGTCGATGTCGGTGTTCGCCTCGGCAGCGGCCGATGTGGCCTCGGCCAGCGCGAAGCCGACGGTGATGATGAGGTTGCAGCCCTGGTCGACCAGGCTCGTGAGGTTCGGGGCGTAGTCGGTCTCGGACTCCGAGGTCACGGTCTTGGGGGTGACGCCGAGCTCCTCCGACGCCTTCGTCAGGCCGTTGAAGCCGAGCTCGTTGAACGACTTGTCGTCGAACCCGCCCGCGTCCGAGACCATGCAGGGCAGGAAGTCGCCGCCGGCGGCGGCACTCGAACCGGCCGCCTCCGGGGCGGAGGCGCAACCGGCGAGAAGCGCGGTGACGCCGAGGGCGGCGAGACCGCCGAACGCGGCCTTACGCGAGGTGATAGTCAAGATGTCGTCCTCCAGGAGTGCGGCCCAGCGCGACGAGCGGCAGGGCGTCGATGCCCTCACGTTACCCAACGTGACAACTCGCTCAGGCGCCCGGACGGCGCTGATCAGGAAGCGTTACACAGTGTTGATCTTCCTGTGATGCGCGAGCGCATCACAGGCGCGGGTGGCAGAGGGGGTGGGGGCGTGGGTGGGGCGGGGTGCGTCGGGCTGGCCGGAATCGCTGGCACTCGATTCCGGCTCGCGGCCCTCTCCCCTGGCGGGGAATCGGGGGGCGGGAGGGAGGGAGGGAGGGAGGGGAGGGGAGGGGAGCGGGAGGGAGGGAGGGACCGAGCAGCGGGCAGGCACCGTGGCGAGTGGGAACACGGAGCGAGTGCGAGCGACGGAGAGGGATGACGGGTGGGGAGGAATGGCTCGACGCTCCGAGAGCAGGGAGGGAGCGGATGCGCGGGGAGGCGGGGACGGCGAAGCGCGGCGCCTCCGGAAGGAGGGCCGCGCTTCGGGAACTGCGAGGTAGGGGCTAGAGGACGTCGGTGCGGCCGGAGAGGCGGAGGGCGTCGACGACACCCTTGACCTTCTGGGCGTTCTCGGTGGTGGTGACCAGAAGGGCATCGGGGGTGTCCACGACGACGATGTCCTTCACTCCGATGAGGGCGATGGTGCGGTTACCTCCGCTGACGACGATGCCGGTCGCCGAATCGGCCAGAACGCGAGCGTCCTCGCCGAGGATCGCGAGGTCCGAGCGGAGCCCGCTCGCGTGCAGCTTGGCGATCGACGCGAAGTCCCCCACATCGTCCCAGGAGAAGTGACCGGGAATCACGGCGAGCCTGCCAGCGGCCGCCGCCGGCTCTGCGACGGAGTAATCGATCGCGATCTTCTCCAGACCCGGCCAGATGCGGTCGACGACCGCACCGCGCTCCGGGGTGTCCCAGGCGGCGGCGAGCTCAAGCAGACCGGCGAGCAACTCCGGCTTGGAGCGGCCGAGCTCCTCGAGGAGGCGGTCGGCCCGCGCGATGAACATCCCCGCGTTCCAGAGGTACTGGCCGCTCGCCACATAGGCGCGGGCGGTCTCGGCGTCGGGCTTCTCGACGAAGGAGTCGACGGCGAGCGTGTGTGCTGCACCGTCGATCGCGAGGTGCTCGCCCGTCCGGATGTAGCCGAAGCCCACGGCCGGCTCGGTCGGTGTGATGCCGATGGTGGCGATGTACCCCGCGTCGGCCGCGACGACCGCCTCGGCGACCGCGTCGTGGAAGAGCTGCTGGCCGCTGATCACGTGGTCGGCGGCGAACGAGCCGATGATCACACCCGGCTGGCGGCGCTCGAGGATGGCGGCGGCCAGGCCGATCGCAGCGGAGGAGTCGCGCGGCTCGCTCTCGAGGACGACGTTCGCGTCCTCGAGGCTCACGAGCTGCTCCTCCACGGCGGCGCGGTGCGCGCGACCGGTCACGACCATGATCCGGTCGGCGCCGGAGAGGGGCGCGAGACGGTCCCAGGTGTCGCGGAGGAGGGTCTGACCCGATCCGGTGAGGTCGTGCAGGAACTTCGGTGCGTCGGCCCGGGAGAGCGGCCACAGCCTCGAGCCGATCCCGCCTGCGGGGATCACGCTGTAGAAGCGGTCGAGCGGGGCGCGGCCATCGGTCTCAGGTGATGTCATGTCCGCAGGATACAAGGGCGGTCGAGAACGACCGTCCGTTCATCCTCGCGCGCGTCGCCGTTCACGTCGGCGCCGTAACCTCCGGCGCGTGAGAGTCGCGGTCGTCACCGAGAGCTTCCTGCCGTCGCTGAACGGAGTCACCACGAGCGTCCTCCGGGTGCTCGACGAGTTCGCCCGGCGCGGGATCAAGGCGCTGGTCGTCTGCCCTGCAGCCGGCGCACCGGCGTCCTACGCCGGCCACCGCGTGGTCGAGCATCCCGCGATCGCCTATCGGGAGTTCCCCGTCGGGATCCCCACCCTCGCTTTGACGCGGGAGCTCGCCGACTTCGAGCCCGACATCGTGCACGTCGCCTCCCCCTTCCTCCTCGGAGCCCGCGCCCTGGCCGCAGCGGGCCGCCTCGGCGTCCCGAGCGTCGCCGTCTATCAGACCGACGTGGCGCGGTTCGCGGCCCGCTACGGCCTCCGCGGCGCCCGCGCGCTCGCCTGGCGGGTCGTCCGCCAGATCCACGCCGGAGCCGACCTCACCCTCGCCCCCTCCACCAGCGCCCTCGACGATCTGGCCGCCGCCGGCATCGAGCGCACGGCCCTCTGGGGACGCGGCGTGCAGAGCGACCGGTTCCATCCCCGCATGCGGTCCTCGCCTACCGCCCTCGAGCTGCGCGCGGGACTCGGCAAGGGCGACTCCCTGGTGGGCTACATCGGCCGTCTCTCCCCGGAGAAGCGGGTCGAGCGGCTGGCGGCGCTCGCCCCGATCGCAGGCGCAGAGCTGGTGATCGGCGGCTACGGCCCCTCCTCCGCCAGGGTCGGCGCAGCGCTGGGATCTCGGGCGCGGATGCTCGGGCGACTCGACGGCGAACGCCTCCCCGCGGCTTTCGCCGCGCTCGACGTCTTCGTGCACACCGGCACCGAGGAGACCTTCGGCCAGACCGTCCAGGAGGCGCAGGCCGCCGGCACCGCCGTCGTCGCCCCGCACGCGGGCGGCCCGACAGACCTGATCGAGCACGGGGTCGACGGCCTGCTCTACGCGCCCGAGAGTGATTCCGATCTGCGACGACAGGTGGAGCGGCTGGTGCGCGATCCGCAGCTGCGGTCGAGGCTCGGCGAGGCCGGCCGTCGCCGCGTGCTGCACCGGACCTGGAGCGCGCTCACCGACGAGCTGCTCGAGCACTACGCGGTCGCCGGAGCCCGCTCGCTCGCGGTACCCCGCAGCTAAGGCTCGCCTAAGCCGCGCGCCACTGCGCCGACGCTTAGGATCGGAACGCGAGTTTCTCGTCGCTCCCGCGCCCCGCCCCGTCCACGAGACGCGGAATCCGGTCAGGCCGTCGGAGCACAACCAGGGAGGGTTGTTCGTGTCAGTTCAAGCTGCTCACACCCTCGCACCCCGGAAGCAGGGGAAGATCCGGCGTCCGGCCGGCACCCTGTACCGCGGGCGCGAAGGCATGTGGTCGTGGGTGCTGCACCGGATCACCGGTGTCGCCATCTTCTTCTTCCTCCTCGTGCACGTCCTCGACTCGGCTCTCATCGCTGTGAGCCCCGAGGCGTACAACGCGGTCATCGGCACGTACAAGAACCCGATCATGGGGCTCGGCGAGACCGGCCTCGTGGGTGCCATCGCGTTCCACGCGCTGAACGGGCTCCGCATCATCCTGGTCGATTTCTGGAGCTGGGCGACGCGCAATCAGCGCGTGCTCTTCTGGGTGGTCATCGGGCTGTGGGTCGTCCTCATGCTCGGCTTCGCCCCGCGCCACCTGATCAACGTCTTCAGCGAGGGAGGTGCCCATTGAGCACCGTCGCCGCACCGCGGACACCGCACACGCCGACCCGTTCCTCCGGCACCAACTGGGAGAAGTGGGGCTGGATCTACATGCGCGCCTCCGGCGTCGTGCTGATCGTCCTGATCTTCGGCCACCTCATCTACAACCTGCTGCTCGGAGACGGCATCAAGGCCATCGACTTCGGCTTCGTCGGCGGCAAGCTGGCCAATCCCTTCTGGCAGTGGTGGGACGTGCTGATGCTGTGGCTGGCGCTGATCCACGGCGGCAACGGCATGCGCACGCTGGTCAACGACTACGCGACCTCGCCGCTGCTCGCTCGAGCGTTCAAGGGCGGCATCCTCGTGGCCGTCGTGTCGCTGATCGCGCTCGGCACCTGGGTCGTCTTCGCGTTCGACCCGTGCCCGCCCGGAGCCGATCCGGCACTGCTCGCGTCGTTCTGCTCGGCGTGATCCTCCGGAACGCCGCGCTCCTGTCCCCCTGTCCTCCCTTCCCGCACATCGGAGCAACTCCCACGTGAGCACACCAGGCCACTCCCACACCGGCACTGATCAGAACGCCTTCGCGTCGACCCTCGGCCCCGACGGTGTCCACTACCACCAGTTCGACGTCGTCATCGTCGGCGCCGGCGGCGCCGGGATGCGCGCGGCCATCGAGGCCGGTCCGAAGGCGAGGACTGCCGTGATCTCGAAGCTGTACCCGACCCGCTCCCACACCGGAGCGGCGCAGGGCGGTATGGCCGCGGCCCTCGCGAACGTCGAGGAGGACAGCTGGGAGTGGCACACGTTCGACACCGTCAAGGGCGGCGACTACCTCGTCGACCAGGACGCGGCCGAGATCCTCGCCAAGGAGGCCATCGACGCGGTCATCGACCTCGAGAACATGGGTCTGCCCTTCAACCGCACCGACGAGGGCAAGATCGACCAGCGCCGCTTCGGCGGACACACGCGCGACCACGGAAAAGCCCCCGTCCGCCGGGCCTGCTACGCGGCCGACCGCACCGGCCACATGATCCTGCAGACGCTGTTCCAGAACTGCGTCAAGCTCGGCATCAACTTCTACAACGAGTTCTACGTCCTCGACCTGGTGATGACCACGGTCGACGGAGTGGACAAGCCCTCCGGCGTCGTCGCGTACGAGCTGGCCACGGGCGAGCTGCACGTGTTCCAGGCGAAGGCGATCATCTTCGCCACCGGCGGCTTCGGCAAGATCTACAAGACCACCTCCAATGCGCACACCCTCACCGGCGACGGTGTCGGGATCATCTGGCGCAAGGGCCTCCCGCTCGAGGACATGGAGTTCTTCCAGTTCCACCCGACCGGCCTCGCGGGCCTCGGCATCCTCCTCACCGAGGGAGCGCGAGGAGAGGGCGCGATCCTCCGCAACGCCTCGGGCGAGCGCTTCATGGAGCGCTACGCCCCCACCATCAAGGACCTCGCGCCGCGCGACATCGTCGCCCGCTGCATGGTCCAGGAGGTCGCGGAGGGCCGCGGCGCCGGTCCGCACAAGGACTACGTGCTGCTCGACTGCACCCACCTGGGCGCCGAGGTGCTCGAAACCAAGCTCCCCGACATCACGGAGTTCGCCCGCACCTACCTCGGCGTCGACCCGGTCGTCGAGCCGGTCCCCGTCATGCCGACGGCGCACTACGCGATGGGCGGCATCCCCACCAACGTCAAGGCGGAGGTGCTCTCGGACAACACCACCGTCGTCCCCGGCCTCTACGCCGCCGGAGAATGCGCCTGCGTCTCGGTGCACGGCTCCAACCGCCTCGGCACCAACTCGCTCCTCGACATCAACGTCTTCGGCAAGCGCAGCGGCAACAACGCCGCCGACTACGCCCAGACCGTCGACTTCACTCCCCTGCCCGAGAACCCGGCCGGCCCGATCCGCGACATGCTCGCCTCGCTCAGCAGCGCGACCGGCACCGAGCGGATCGCCTCGATCCGCAAGGAGCTGCAGGACGAGATGGACAAGAACGCCCAGGTCTTCCGCACAGACGAATCTCTCGAGGCCGTCACCGGCACGATCCAGCGCCTGCGGGACCGGTTCCGCAACATCTCAGTCCAGGACAAGGGCAAGCGCTTCAACACTGATCTGCTGGAGGCCGTCGAGCTGGGCTTCCTGCTCGACCTCGCCGAGGTCGTGGTCTACTCGGCGCGCAACCGTCAGGAGAGCCGCGGCGGACACATGCGCGACGACTTCCCCAAGCGCGACGACGAGAACTACATGCAGCACACGATGGCGTACCTCTCGGGTGACGCCCACTCCTCCGACGCCGGAGACCACATCCGGCTCGACTGGAAGCCCGTCGTGATCACCCGGTACCAGCCGATGGAGAGGAAGTACTAGCCATGTCGACCGCGACCCTCGAGCAGCCGCCGGCTGCCCCCGCCGCCCCGGAGGCGTTCACCGTCACCTTCATCATCCGCCGCTTCGACCCCGAGGTGGACGCGGAGCCGCGCTGGCAGGACTTCGACGTCGAGATGTACTCGACCGACCGGGTCCTGGATGCGCTGCATCGCATCAAGTGGGACCAGGACGGATCTCTGACGTTCCGCCGCTCCTGCGCACACGGCATCTGCGGCTCCGACGCGATGCGCATCAACGGCCGCAACCGGCTGGCCTGCAAGACCCTGATCAAGGATCTCGACATCTCGCAGCCGATCTACATCGAGGCGATCAAGGGCCTGCCCCTCGAGAAGGACCTCGTCGTCGACATGGAGCCGTTCTTCGCCTCCTACCGCGAGGTGCAGCCCTTCCTGGTCGCCAGCACCCCGGCACCCAAGGGCAAGGAGCGCGTGCAGTCGGTCGCCGACCGCGCCCGCTTCGACGACACCACCAAGTGCATCCTCTGCGCCGCCTGCACGTCCTCGTGCCCCGTTTTCTGGACGGACGGGCAGTACTTCGGGCCGGCTGCGATCGTGAACGCGCACCGCTTCATCTTCGACTCGCGCGACGATGCGGGCGGCGCGCGCCTCGACATCCTCAACGACAAGGAAGGCGTGTGGCGGTGCCGCACGACCTTCAATTGCACGGAGGCGTGCCCGCGCGGCATCCAGATCACTCAGGCGATCGCCGAGGTCAAGCAGGCCGTCATCCGCGGCCGCGCCTGACCCGTGTCTCGGGCTCGCGAGAAGGCGTTCGGCTCGTCGGGATCATCGGATCCGGCGAGCCGAACGCTTTATCGCGAGCCGAGGAGCAGGCAGGATTCCCTCCACAGGCGGCGGAACGGCCGGCTTCTCCAGGGATAGAGGTGTGCGGCAGTCGGGTCGGCGACCGGCGGGCGAAGCTCGATGCATGCACTGCTCTACCCGAACGGCTCGGGAGGAGGCGCTGGGCCACGTCCTCACCTGCCAGCGCGCCGAGTTCGCCGTCGCCGTCGTCGACTCCTGCCTTCACGTACGTCTGATCGACCCCGCCGCTCTCGCAGACGTCCTCAGTCGGCTCCCCCGCCGTCTCTCGCGTGTGGTTCGACTCACCGATCCACGCGCCGGATCAGGGCCGGAGCCCGTCACGCGGGTGGGCCTCACGATCGCCGGGATCGAGTGCGAGCCGCAGGTCAAGAGCCCCGGCGTCGGCCGGGTCGACGTCGGGACCGACGACGGGGCGCTGCTCGACGTCGACGGCAGGCAGCGGGACGACGACGCGACGTCGTTCGAGCGCGGCCGGCACCGCGATCGAGCCGCCGGCGTTCCCGCGAGCCGAGCATGCATCCGCAGACGGCACGCGGTCCTACGCTGGGAGGCATGACCGAGGCGGCCGACACTCCCCGCGGGATCCCCGGGCTGGTCGAGCGGATCATGCGGACGCGGCCGGTGCGGGTGATGCTGCACTACTCCGAGACGGGCGGTCCGCTCTTCGCCTCCGGGTTGGCGTTCCAGGCGCTCTTCGCCGTCTTCGCGGCACTGTTCGTCGTCTTCGCCGTGTTCGGGTTCTGGATGCGCGACGACTCGGTGCTGCGCGACTCCCTCCTCGATCTCGTGACCCGATCGGTTCCGGGCCTCATCGGAGGCGAGAACGCTCTCGTCTCGGTCGACACGCTCCTGGACTCCTCGATCCTCGGCTGGACGGGAGTGATCGCCGCCGCCGGACTCATCTGGACGGCCCTCAACTTCCTCGGGAGCCTGCGCCAGGCGGTGCGCCTGCTCTTCACGCTCCCGGGCCCGACCACGCTGTTCGTGCTACTGAAGCTCAAGGATGCGGGACTCGCCCTGGTCTTCGGAGTCGTGCTGCTGGTCTCCGCGGCGCTCTCGGTCTTCTCGACCTCGTTCGTCGACGTGGCCTTCGCCTTCCTCGGCATCAGCAGCGAGTCGACGGCCGGCCGCGTCGCCGGTGGGGCGGTGGGCCTCCTGATCATGCTCGTGCTCGACACGGCGACCCTCGCCGGATCGTTCCGCATCCTCTCCGGGATCCCCATCCCGTGGAAGAACCTCTGGGCCGGCGCACTCATGGGCGGCGTCGCCCTGGGCGCGCTGAAGGTCCTCGGCACCCAGCTGCTCGGAGGCGCGTCCAGGAATCCGCTGCTGGCCTCGTTCGCCGTGCTGATCGGTCTCCTGATCTGGTTCAACCTGGTCTGCCAGGTGATCCTCATCGCGGCCTCGTGGATCTCGGTGGGGATGAGCGACGCCGGGATCTCGGCGCGCAAACTGACATCGGAGGAGCGCGAGCAGGAGCGGGAGGAGCAGCTCCGCGCGGCCCGCCGCACTCTCGCGCAGGCCGAGTGCGAGCGCCTTCGGGCCGCCCTGCCGGGCGCCTCCCTCCTCAAGCGTCGGCGACTCGAGAAGCAGCTCGCCCGCCTTGAAGCCGAGCTCGAGGAGCTCTCCGCGTAATCCGCAGCGCCACCTGAGCACCAGGCCGCGACTCCGCCGATGCGTCGGCTCGAGGGCTACAGTCGAAATGCCCGTTTGTGTTGACTTCAGGTTCGAACGGGTCTAAAAAGAGATAAACGCAGATCCGCGGTTGGCGACGATCCCGGGTCCGGCGAACCACCACACGGCGAGACGACGGAGTCCACATGTACGCACCGGAGCGGCACCAGGCGATCCTGGACCGCGCCCGCAGCGATGGTCGCGTCGAGGTCCGCGACCTCGCCCTCTCGCTCGCCGTGACGCCCGAGACCATCCGACGCGACCTCACGAGCCTCGAGAAGCGCGGCCTGCTGCGCCGGGCGCACGGAGGCGCGATCCCGGTCGAGCGCCTGGGCATCGAGCCGGAGGTCGCCGCCCGCGAGGGACACCTCGCCGGCGAGAAGGACCGGATCGCCACCGCCGCGCTGGCCGAGGTCCCCGACGGCGGCTCGATCGCCATCGACGCCGGAACCACCACGGTGCGCCTGGCGGAGCTGCTCCCCCTGGACCGCCGGCTGACGGTCGTCACCCACTCCCTCCCCGTCGCGATGGCGCTCGTCGGCCGGCCCAACATCGACCTCCACCTGATCGGCGGGCACCTGCGCGGAGTGACGCAGGCCGCGGTCGGCCCGTGGGTCGCGCAGGTCATCCCCTCCGTCTCGGTAGACGTCGCCTTCATCGGCACCAACGGGATCAGTCGCGAGCGGGGTCTTACCACCCCGGATCTCGACGAGGCCGTCGTGAAGTCGGCGATCATCGCCGCCGCCCGCCGCGTCGTGGTCCTCGCCGACCACTCCAAGTTCGGCCGACAGGACTTCGGGCACGTCGCTCCGTTGTCCGCGGTCGACACCGTCATCACCGACAGCGACGTCGACGAAGAGCTCGCCGACGACATCGAGTCGGCCGGACCGGAGGTCGTGCGCGCATGATCGTCACCGTCACCGCCAACCCCAGCATCGACGTCACCCTGTCGACCACCGGCTTCGCCGTCGGAGAGGTCAACCGCGCGTACGACGTGCGCCGCGATCCGGCAGGGAAGGGCGTCAACGTCGCCCGCGCCCTCGCGCGCAACGGCGTCGAGGCGACCGCGGTCTACCCGGCCGACGCCTCCACCGGCCTCGACCTCTCGTCGATGCTCGACTCCGCGGGCGTCCGCTCGGCCAGCGCGGCGATCGCCAGGCCGATCCGGACCAACATCACCGTGGTCGACGACCGCACCGGCCGCACCACCAAGATCAACGAACCCGGCCCCGCGGTCACTGCGGAGGAGGCGCAGGCCCTCTCGGTGCTGATCGGCGAGCACGTCTCCGCCTCGCCCCGCTGGCTGGTCGCCTGCGGCAGCGTCCCCCCGGGACTGGGCGCGGACTTCTACCCCGCCCTCGGCCGCCTCGCCCTCCACTTCGGCGTCCCCCTCGCCGTCGACACCTCGGGCGCGCCTCTGACCGCGATCATCGCGGCCGGCAGCGCGACCCTGGTGAAGCCCAACCTCGAGGAGCTCGAAGAGCTCCTCGGCCGCTCCCTGACGACGGTCGGAGACGTCGTCGCCGGAGCCCGTGAACTCCTGCAGCTGCCCGACGCGCGAGCGCTCGTCAGCCTCGGAGAACACGGCGCCCTCCTCGTCACGGCGCGCGCGTCGTGGTGGGCGGGCGCCCCCGCCGTCGTGCCCCTCAGCACGGTCGGCGCCGGCGACAGCACCCTCGCCGGCTATCTCTCGGCCGTCGACGCCACGGAAGCGGAGCGCCTCGCGACAGCCGTCGCCTGGGGTACCGCCGCCGTCCAGCTCCCGGGCAGTGAAGCTCCGGGACCCGACTCCCTCCGCCCCGACGACGTCACCGTCGTCGAGAACCCCGAACCCCACCTCCCGATTGGAGAACTGAGCGCATGACTGCTCTCACCGAGGCGTCGACGGTCATCGTCGACCTCACCGCCGCCACCAAGGACGAGGCCACCGCCCAGCTAGCGAAGACGCTCGCCGACGCCGGCCGCGTCACCGATCTCGACGGCTTCCTGGCCGACGTTCGCGCCCGCGAATCGCAGATGGCCACCGGCATGCCCGGCGGCATCGGGATCCCACACGCCCGCTCCTCCCACGTCGTCGCGCCGAGCGTTGCGGTCGGCATCGCGAAGCAGGGCGTCGACTTCGGCGCGTCCGACGGCCCGGCCGACCTGATCTTCCTGATCGCCGCTCCGGACGGAGCCGACCAGGCGCACCTCAAGATCCTCGCGCAGCTCGCCCGCAAGCTGATCCACGAGTCCTTCACCGGGTCGCTCCGTGCCGCCACGAGCGGCCAGGAGGTCGCGGACGTCATCGCCAGAGAGGTCGTCGTCTCGTGAGGATCGTCGCTGTCACCAGCTGCATCGCGGGGATCGCCCACACCTACATGGCGGCCGAGGCCCTCGAGCAGGCGGCGAAGAAGAAGGGCTACGAGATCCAGGTCGAGACCCAGGGAGCGGCGGGTTCCGACCCCATGTCGGAGGAGACCATCGCGGCCGCCGACGTCGTGATCCTCGCCGCCGACCTCGAGGTCCGCGGCAAGGACCGCTTCTCCGGCAAGCCCACCCTCGAGGTCGGGACCTCGGAGGCGCTCGCGAAGGCCGCCGAGGTCATCGACCGCGCCGCCGCCAAGGCGCAGGCCGCTCCGGCCGCGGCCCCCGCCTCCGGACCGCGCTTCGTCGCCGTCACCAGCTGCATCGCCGGCATCGCCCACACCTACATGGCGGCCGAGGCCCTCGAGCAGGCAGCGAAGAAGCGGGGCTACCCGATCCACGTCGAGACGCAGGGAGCGGCCGGATCCGAGGAGATGACCGCGAGCGACATCGCGGCCGCCGACGTGGTGATCCTCGCCGCCGACCTCGAGGTCCGCGGCAAGGACCGCTTCTCCGGCAAGCCGATCCTCCAGGTCGGCGTCGCCGAGGCGCTCGCCAGGCCCGACGAGGTCCTCGACCGCGCACTCGCCCTGCGCGGATCCGGCACCGCCGCTGCTCCGGCCCGCTCGACCCCGGCCGCCGCCCCCGCCGTCCCGAAGAAGGTCGGCGTCGGCACGCGCATCCGGCAGAACCTGATGACCGGCGTCTCGTACATGATCCCGTTCGTCGCCGCGGGCGGACTCCTGATCGCCCTGTCGTTCCTGTTCGGCGGCTACCAGATCGTCGACTTCGAGGCTCAGCAGATCATCGACAACGGCTTCAACGTCGCGAACGTCACCGACTGGGCCGGGGTCATGTTCCTCATCGGAGGCGCGACCTTCGCGTTCCTGGTGCCCGTGCTGTCGGGATTCATCGCCTTCGGCATCGCCGACCGCCCCGGTATCGCGCCGGGCTTCCTCGGCGGCGCGGTCGCGATCACCGTCGGGGCCGGCTTCCTCGGCGGTCTCGCCTCGGGCTTCATCGCCGGATACGCCGCGCTCTACATCTCGAGGATCAAGCTCCCCGCGGCGTTCAAGTCGCTGATGCCCGTCGTGATCATCCCCCTGATAGCGACCTTCATCACCGGCTTCCTGATGTTCGTCGTGCTCGGCGCTCCGCTGCGTGCGCTGAGCGAGGGACTGTCAGCCTGGCTCTCCGGACTGTCCGGCGGAAACCTGATCGTCCTGGGCATCATCCTGGGCCTGATGATGGCCTTCGACATGGGCGGGCCGGTCAACAAGGTGGCCTACGCCTTCGCGACGACCGGCCTCGCCTCCGTACCGGCCGACGGCGACCCGAACTCGGTGCAGTTCAAGGTGATGGCGATCGTGATGGCGGCCGGCATGACCCCTCCGCTGGGTCTCGCCCTGGCCACGTCGCTCCGCAAGCGCCTGTTCACCGACGCCGAGCGGCAGAACGGCAAGGCGGCGTACCTGCTGGGCGCGTCCTTCATCTCGGAGGGGGCGATCCCGTTCGCTGCGGTCGACCCGCTGCGCGTGATCCCCTCCGCGATGATCGGCTCGGCCACCACCGGCGCGCTCGTCGCGCTGTTCGGCTCGACCCTGCGCGCCCCGCACGGGGGCGTGTGGGTGACCGGTCTCGTCGGAGAGCCGCTGCTCTACCTGGTCGCGATCGTGGTCGGCATGGTCGTCACGGCCGTCTGCGTAATCATCGCGAAGAGCATCAGGCGCTCGCCCGTCGTCGCCGAGGTGCCGGAGCCTGCTGCCGCGCAGCCCGTCGTCGCCTGATCTCCCCCGACCGACCGTCCTGAGCGGTCCCGCCGGCGGTCGTCTCCGCGCTCCTCCCCCTTCTCCAAGGGAGGCGGCGGGAGGCGGCCGCCGGCTTCGTCGTTCCTGGAGGCTCCCTCTGCAGGGTCGCGTGCGATCTGCAGGGCTCGGCGTGATCTGCCGGGGATCCGCACGGTACGGCCGATCCGGTGGGACGGCCCCGTGAGCGACGGACGCCTCCCCGGGAGATCCCGCCGTTCCTGCGAGGGGAGGGTGCGCGTCACGGCGCCGCCGCTGTCGGAGCCGCTCCGTAGACTGATCTCGTGACTCGCAAGCCTCTCCGCATCGCCTCTGTCAACGTCAACGGTGTCCGCGCCGCCTACCGGAAGGGCATGGGCGAGTGGCTCGCTGCGCGCGACGTCGACATCCTCGCCCTCCAGGAGGTCCGAGCCTCGACCGACGACCTGACGGGCCTGCTCGGCGACGAGTGGAACGTGCTGCACGACGAAGCGACCGCGAAGGGCCGAGCGGGAGTCGCGCTCGCCTCCCGAACCCGCGCCACGATCCACCGCGTCTCGTTCGGCGCCGACGACTTCGACTCCGCCGGACGATGGCTCGAGGCCGACTACGCGGTCGGCGACCGCACGCTCACCGTGGTCTCGACCTACGTCCACTCCGGCGAGGTCGACACCCCCAAGCAGGTCGAGAAGTACCGCTTCCTCGAGGCGATGAAGGAGCGCCTCCCGCGCCTGCGGGAGCACAGCGAGCTCGCCGTCGTGCTGGGCGACCTGAACGTCGGGCACCGCACCCTCGACATCAAGAACTGGAAGGGCAACCTCAAGAAGGCCGGCTTCCTGCCGCAGGAGCGCGCCTACTTCGACGAGTTCATCGGCGCAGAGGGCGAGCCCGGATACAACGAGGGAGCCGGATTCGGTTGGGTCGATCTCGGCCGCCGCTTCGCCGGAGAGGTACCCGGCCCGTATACCTGGTGGTCGCAGCGTGGAAAGGCCTTCGACACCGACACCGGCTGGCGCCTCGACTACCAGCTCGCGACCCCCGCGCTCGCCGCCCTCGCCCGCAGCTACGAGGTCGATCGGGCCGACGCCTACGACACCCGCTGGTCCGACCACGCCCCCGTGGTCGTCGACTACGAGCTCTGACCCTCCTTCTCCGCGGCTTCCGCGACTCCAACCCCTCGAGGCCACCCATGACTCCCAGCACTCCGGGCGCCAAGCCCGTCATCTTCTCCGGCATGCAGCCGTCCTCGGGCTCGCTGCACCTCGGCAACTACATCGGCGCACTGACGCAATGGGTCGCCATGCAGGAGGACTTCGACGCGTACTTCTGCGTCGTCGACCTGCACGCGATCACCGTGCCGCAGGACCCGCAGCAGCTCCGCGAGCGCACGCGCGCGACCGCGGCGCAGTACATCGCGGCCGGCATCGACCCCGAGCGCTCGACACTCTTCATCCAGTCCCACGTGCCCGCGCACGCCGAGCTCGCCTGGGTGCTCAACACCCTGACCGGCTTCGGCGAGGCCAGCCGCATGACGCAGTTCAAGGACAAGTCGGCCAAGCAGGGCGCGGAGGCGGCGTCCGTCGGGCTGTTCACCTACCCGATCCTGATGGCGGCCGACATCCTGCTGTACCGGGCCGACGCCGTGCCGGTCGGCGAGGACCAGCGCCAGCATCTCGAGCTCACCCGCGACCTCGCCGCGCGCTTCAACTCGCGGTTCGGCGAGACCTTCACGATGCCGGAGCCGCACATCACGCGAGAGACCGCCAAGATCTTCGACCTGCAGAACCCCGGCGCCAAGATGTCGAAGTCGGCGGAGTCGGACGCGGGCCTACTGAGCGTTCTCGACGAGCCGAAGACCACGGCGAAGAAGATCATGCGCGCTGTGACCGACACCGAGTCGGAGGTGCGCTTCGACCGCGCGGCGAAGCCCGGCGTCTCGAACCTGCTGACCATCTACTCCGTGCTCGCCGAGCGCTCCGTCGAGTCGTTGGAGCAGGAGTACGCGGGCCGCGGCTACGGCGACCTCAAGAAGGGCCTCGTCGAGGTGGTCGCCGCGACCTTCGACCCCATCCGCGCGCGGACCGCCGAGCTGCTGGCCGACCCGGCCGAGCTCGACCGCGTCCTCGCCCGCGCTGCCGACCGCGCCTCCGAGGCTGCGGAGCCCACGCTCGCGACGGTGTACGAGCGCATCGGCCTCCTCCGCCGGACCCGCTGAGCGCGCCGTGCTGCGGCTCGCGCTGTTCGACCTCGACGACACGCTGTTCGCGCACGCGCGCGCCGTCCGCGAGGGCATCGTGGCGCACACCTCGGCGCTGGGAGCCGCCTACTCCGCGGACCCGCTCGACGTGCAGCGCCGCTGGCACCTGCTCGAGGAGGAGCATTACCACCGCTACCTCTCGGGCGAACTCGACTTCGAGGGTCAGCGCCGGGCTCGGGCAACCGCCTTCGCCGCCCAGGCAGGAGTGACACTGACGCCCGAGGAGGCGAGCAGCTGGTTCCGCGAGTACCTCGATCACTACGTCGCGGCGTGGGCCCTGCACGATGACGCGCTGCCCGTCCTCGACCGGCTGGACGCCGCCGGGATCCGGATCGGCGTCGTCACGAACGGGGTGCTCGACGTCCAACTCGCGAAGATCGAGGGTCTCGGCCTCGCCGACCGGATCGAGCACGTGATCGCGTCGGGCGACGTCGGAGTCGCCAAGCCGGATGCCCTGATCTTCGCCATCGCCTGCGACCGGTTCGGTGTCGCGCCGGGCGACGCCCTCTACGTGGGCGACCGCCTGGGCACAGACGCGATCGGAGCAGCCGCCGCCGGCCTGCGCGGCGTCTGGCTCGACCGCGTCGGAGGCCCGGAACACGGCCGCGAGCTGCCGCCGGAGGCGCTGGCGCTGGATGTCCGGCGCGTCGGCTCCCTCGACGCGCTCGACGCCCAGCTGGAGCTCCGCAGGGCCTGACACCGCTGTTCCGGCTTCTCAGCGCACCCGGAACAGCGCCACGAGCTCGGGCTCGCGATCGACCACGACTCCGAGCCGAGGGGAATCGTCGACGACTCCGAGCCGCACGGGATCGTCGACGACGCTCCCCCACCCGTGCCCATCAGCATCGGAGCGCTCTCGAGCCTCTGCGCGAGCGGCCTTCTTCCTCGTCGTCCCCCACCCCTCGCAGAGACCACGCCTCGTCCCTGACGAGGCATGCACTCCGGCCCCACCGGCCTCCGGTGCCGCCGTCGGAACGACGAAGCGCCCCGCCCGACCCGAGGGCCGAGCAGGGCGCTTCACCGCACTATGCGAGTCGGACCACAGCATCCGCTCGCCCTTCGAGGCTAACGGGGAGAACGCGTGTCAGCGTTCTTCCCCAGCCGGCGGCAGCCCGCTCCACGAGACGCCACCGCCTCGCGCAGCCGACCGCGTCACGGCGAGCGGGACCGCCGTGGCAGAAACTACTGCACGTCCTCGTCGACCCAGTCGAAGGTCTTGGTGACGGCCTTCTTCCAGAGGCGGTACTGGCGGGCGGCCTCGTCCTGGTCCATCTCGGGGGTCCAGCGCGAGTCCTCCTGCCAGTTCTGGCGGAGGTCGTCGAGGTTCTCCCAGAAGCCGACCGCGAGGCCGGCCGCGTAGGCCGCTCCGAGCGCAGTCGTCTCGGCGACGACCGGTCGGACGACGGGGACGCCGAGGATGTCGGCCTGGAACTGCATGAGCAGATTGTTGGCGATCATGCCGCCGTCGACCTTGAGCTCCTGGAGCGGCACACCGGAGTCGGCGTTGACCGCGTCGAGGACCTCGCGGGTCTGGAACGCGGTGGCCTCGAGCGCGGCGCGGGCGATGTGGCCCTTGTTGACGTAGCGGGTGAGACCGACGAGTGCTCCACGCGCGTCCGACCGCCAGTACGGCGCAAACAGGCCGGAGAACGCGGGGACGAAGTAGGCGCCTCCGTTGTCCTCGACCGTCGCGGCCAACGCCTCGACCTCGGGAGCCGAGCCGATGAGGCCCAGGTTGTCGCGCAGCCACTGGATCAGCGAGCCGGACACCGCGATCGAGCCCTCGAGCGCGTAGTGCACCTCGCCGTCGCCGAGCTTGTAGCCGATGGTGGTCAGCAGCCCGTTCTTGGAGTGGACGATCTCGGTGCCGGTGTTGAAGATCAGGAAGTTACCGGTGCCGTAGGTGTTCTTCGCCTCGCCCGGATCGAACGCCGCCTGGCCGAAGGTCGCGGCCTGCTGGTCGCCCAGGATGCCTGCGATCGGCACCTCACGCAGCAGCGACGAGGACTCGACGTTGCCGTAGACCTCGGAGGAGGAGCACACCTCGGGGAGCATCGACTTCGGCACACCGAAGGCCTCAAGGATGTCGTCGCGCCACTCGAGGGTCTCGAGGTCGAGGAACAGGGTGCGGGAGGCGTTCGTGACGTCGGTCTTGTGGACGCCGCCGTCGATGCCTCCGGTGAGGTTCCAGAGCACCCAGGTGTCGGTGGTGCCGAAGAGCAGGTCGCCCGCCTCGGCCTTCTCGCGCGCGCCCTCGACGTTCTCGAGGATCCAGACGATCTTGGTGCCCGAGAAGTAGGTCGCGAGTGGGAGGCCCACGATCGACTTGAAGCGGTCAGCGCCCTCGTCGCCGGCGAGCCGGTCGACGATCGACTGGGTCCGGGTGTCCTGCCAGACGATCGCGTTGTAGACGGGCTTGCCGGTGGTCTTGTCCCAGACGACCGCGGTCTCACGCTGGTTGGTGATGCCGACCGAGGCGATGTCATGGCGGGTCAGGTCGGCCCGCGAGAGGGCTTGGCCGATCACCTCGCGGACGTTGTTCCAGATCTCGAGCGGGTCGTGCTCGACCCAGCCGGCCCGCGGGAAGATCTGCTCGTGCTCCTTCTGGCCGGTGGAGACGATCGAGCCCTTCTTGTCGAAGATGATCGCGCGGGACGACGTGGTCCCCTGGTCGATAGCGATGACGTAGTCAGCCATGAATGATTACTCCTTCGTAACGGGGGTGAAGTGGAGTTCGGCGGCTCAGAGGACGGGGAGGAGCACCAGCGAGGAGAGACCCGCGAGAACACCGCCGACGATCGGGCCGGCGACGGGCACCCAGGCGTAGCCCCAGTCGCTCGAGCCCTTGCCCTTGATCGGGAGCAGCGCGTGGGCGATGCGGGGTCCGAGGTCACGGGCGGGGTTGATGGCGTAGCCGGTCGGGCCGCCGAGGGACGCGCCGATCGCGATCACCAGGATGGCGACGGGGAGAGCACCGAGCGCGGCGAGTCCGCCGTCTCCCTGACGTCCGCCGCCGAAGCCGATGACGACGAGGACGAGGACGAACGTACCGATGACCTCGGTGACGAAGTTCCAGCCGTAGGAGCGGATCGCCGGGCCGGTCGAGAAGACCCCGAGCTTGTTGGCGGCGTCGGGCTCTTCGTCGAAGTGCTGCTTGTACGCGAGCCAGCAGAAGACGGCGCCGATGATCGCGCCGATCAGCTGAGCGAGGATGTAGACGAGGATCGAGGCGATGTTCACCGGCACACCCGATCCGAACTCGGTCGCACCGCTGGCCACGAGGCCGAGGGTGACGGCCGGGTTGAGGTGAGCACCCGAGTTGTACGAGACGATGACGCCGGCGAAGACCGCGAAGCCCCAGCCGATGTTGACCATGAGGGTCCCGCCGTTGAGACCCTTGCTCTTGACGAGCGCGACGTTGGCGACGACACCGCAGCCGAGGAGCACGAGCATCGCCGTTCCCACGACTTCGGCAAGGAACACCACTCCGAGATTGTCCACGTTGACCTTTTCCTTTTCATATGACGGACGCAGGGGGGCGCCCGTGGCGAGCATCGATGCCCGACGACTGTGAAGTTATCGGCGCCCCGACCAAGCGACAAGGAACGACGCGTGCACGTTTGTGCGTTGTCGCACGGAAGCCCCGGACGACGAAGGGACTTCGTCCGGGGCTTCCGTCGATTCGCGCCGATCCCCTGGGGTCAGGACGCGGGAACGGCCGTCGGGGCCTGCACCGATGTGCCTCCGACGTCGACGCCGTTGTAGTCCTTAAGGTGCGCGATCGTCGCGTCGACCTCCTGGGCGCGCTTCGCCTCGTCCCAGCCGAGGACCGCTCCGGTGTGCTCGGCGAGCTCCTCGAGGAGCTCGCGGCTGAGACCGCCGGTGAACGCGTGGTTGGTGCGGCGCAGGACCAGGTCGATCAGATGCACGACGCTCTCGTGCTGCGCGAGGTAGCGGATCTCTCCTGTGGTGAAGTCGGCGTCGAAGTCGAGCGCCTCGTCGTGGCCGTCGGCCAGGGCCTCGATGACCTCCTGCGCGCGGGTGCCGTAGCGCTCGAGAAGCTGCCCGGTGCGGGCGGAGGAGAGGCCGGACCGGTGCTGGCTGATCCACTGCGCACGGGAGGCGTCGGTCCTCGGGAAGCCCTTGCCGCCTCCGATGGGGGTCTTCACGGTCGAGACGCGACGGCTGACGCCGATCCGCGTGAAGACCTCGTTCGAGAGGTGCTCGGAGAGGGCGCGGAAGGTGGTCCACTTTCCGCCGACCAGGCTCAGCACCGTGGTGCCCTTGCCGGGCAGCGTCGACGGCTCGATGCGGTAGTCGCGGGAGACGAACCCGGGCGCCTCGTCGTCGTGACGGGGCAGAGGGCGGATGCCGGAGAACTTGAACACGATCTGCGAGCGATTCACCGCGATCGCCGGGAAGACGTGGTTGACGAGCTCGAAGAAGTAGTCGATCTCCTCCTCGGTGCACACCGCCGGCTTGGTCGGGTCGGCGTCGATGTCGGTCGTGCCGACCATCACGCGCCCCTTGAGGGGGTAGATCAGGACGATGCGTCCGTCGCTGTGCTCGAAGAACATCTCGCGGCCTTCGCACGCCTCGACGAGCTCGGGGTTGTCGAGCACGATGTGCGAGCCCTTGGTGCCGCCCATGAACGACGTCGTGGTGCCCAGTGCGGTGTTCGTGAAGTCGGTCCAGGGTCCGGAGACGTTGACGACGACGTCGGCCTCGAAGGTGAACTCCTCGCCGCTCTCACGGTCGCGCAGGACGACACCCTTCTCGTCGGCGCCGACGGCTTCGACGTAGTTCGCCGCGCGAGCCTTCTTGCCGCCGACCAGCGCGTCGTTCAGCACGTCGAGCGCGAGGCGCTCGGGCTCGTGCACGGAGGCGTCGAAGTAGGTGGCGGTGTACTTGATCCTCGGGTCGAGCTTGGGCAGCTCGCTGAGCGAGCGCTTGCGTCCGTGGAACTGGTGTCGCGGAACCGTGCCGCCGTCGCGCGAGAAGAAGTCGTAGAGGGTCAGGCCGACCTTGATCAGCAGCGCCCCACGCTCCTGCGGCTTGCCGGACTTGTGGGTCAGGAAGCGCATCGGGGCCGCGAGGATGCCCGAGAACGTCGAGTAGATCGGGATCGTCGTCTGCAGCGGCTTGACGTAGTGGGGGGCGATCTTGAGCAGGCCGTTGCGCTCGTGCACGCCCTCGTTGACGAGTCGGAACTCGCCGTTCTCGAGGTAGCGGATACCGCCGTGGATCATGTGACTCGAGGCGCTGGAGGCGCCGGAGACGTAGTCACCCCGCTCGACGAGCGCGACGTCGACGCCGTTGAGCGCGAGTTCGCGGAAGGTCCCGATGCCGTTGATGCCACCGCCGATGACCAGGACCGTGGCGCGGGGGGTGTTGCGGAGAGCAGCCACGCTCTCACGCAGAGCGGAGGTTCCGGGAGTTCCGTCGGACTGTGCCACTTCGTACTCGCCTTCGTGTCGTAGGTGTTTCGTCGGGGCCTCCGGCCATCGTGCACCGGAAAGATGGACGATTGATATCGCGAAGGAATACAGCCATCCTTGACGGGACAACACATCCGGTCAAGACGGGTGGAAATACGTGCAGGGAGCGGCAATGACCCCAGTCCGACCGGTCGTCGAACTCGACGAGACGACCCACGCGACCCATCCCGACAAGACGAGGGACGCGCTGCGTGCGGCACAGCTGTACTACATGCAGGATCTGACGATGGACGCCATCGCCCACGAGCTGCACACCTCCCGCTCCTCGGTGTCGCGGCTGCTGTCGCATGCGCGCGCGACGGGGCTGGTGGACATCCAGATCCGTTCGCCGCTCGATCGGGCCAGTGCGCTCTCAGCCGAGGTCCGCGCCCACTTTGACATCACGGCGCACATCGTGCCCGTACCCGACCACACCAGCGAGATCGACCGGCTCGAGAGGGTGGCCCTCTCGGCGGCGCGGATCCTCGGCCAGTTCATCGACTCGAACATGATCGTGGGCATCGCCTGGGGGTCGACGATGAGCGCGATCAGCCGTCACCTCATCGCCAAGGAGACGCACAACACGCAGATCGTGCAGCTGAACGGCGCCGGCAACACCGAGACCACGGGCATCAACTACTCCAGCGAGATCCTGCGCCGGTTCGGCGACGCCTACGCCGCGAAGGTGCAGCAGTTCCCCGTCCCGGCGTTCTTCGACGATCCGACGACGAAGCAGGCGTTGTGGCGCGAACGCTCGACCCGCCGGGTGCTCGAGCTGCAGCAACGGATGGACGTGGCGCTGTTCGGGCTCGGCTCGCCCTTCGCCGCGGTGCCCTCGAAGGTCTACATCGGCGGCTACCTGGAGCCGGACGACTTCACCTCGCTGAGCGGCTCCGGAGTGGTCGGCGACGTCGCGACGGTGTTCTACCGCTCCGACGGCACCTGGGACGACATCCCGATGAACGAACGTGCAAGCGGTCCCGACCTCTCGACGGTGCGGCGCGCCTCCCGCCGCATCTGCGTGGTCTCGGGCGCCTCCAAGCTGCCCGGCCTGCGCGGCGCCCTCGCCGCGGGACTCATCACCGATCTCATCCTCGACGAGGGCACCGCCCGCGCCCTCATCTCGGGCTGACGCCCCCTCCCCACCCCTCCCTCCGCGAGATGCCACTTCAGTACGCGACACGCCGAAGAACGTGTACCGAAGTGGCATCTCGCGGGTCTCAGCCGAACAGTGCGCGACGCACGCGGGCGACGGTCTCCTCGGGGTGGAGGAGCACGCCGGCGGAACGCACGCGGACGACCCGGTAGCCGAGGGCCTCGATCGCTTCGATGCGCCGGATGTCGCGCTCGTACTGTGCGCGGTCCGAGCGGTGCTGGTCGCCGTCGTACTCGACCACGACACGGCGCGCACGGTAGAGCAGGTCCACCCGCGCGACGAATCGGCCTTCGTCGTCGTACAGCTCGACGTTCACTTCCGGCTCCGGAAGGCCCGCGCGCAGGAGCAGAAGTCTCAGCAGCGTCTCCATCGGGGACTCCGCGCCGACCCGCACCCAGGGCACCGCGTCGCGGGCCCGCCGTCCGCCGCGGCCTCGGAACGAGGCCGCGCGAGAGGCCAGCACCTCCAGGTCGACACGCCACCCGCGCCTCCGGCCGTCCTCGTCGGGCCCGACGATCGCGTCGCCGAGGACGACGAGGTCGTCGAGCGAGCGCGAATCGGACAGGTGGCAGAAGGTGGATGCCGGATCGGCGACCGGAGAGCCCGCGTCGACCACCGTCACGGCGTCGTCCCAGAGGTGGTGCGAGCGGACCCCGACTCGACGCGCGGCACGCTGAGGCGGCGCGACGGACACGTGGAGCGGAGTCGTCGCGCTGGGACGGGGACCGGGGAGGCCGAGCAGGTGCGCGGCCGTGCCGTGCGAGAAGAACTCGCCGGGGCGCATGACGGCGCTGTACGCGCGGATCCGCTCGTCGACGGTGAGCGGCTCGACCGCCGTCCGCGCCCCACGGAACACGACGACGGGGTGCCCGGCCGCCAGCCTGCGCCTCGTCGTGCCGTCCCTCGACTCCATCACCTCGCCCTGCCCGCTGTCCATGCCCCGAGGATGTCCGACCCGCCCTCACCCCCGCAGAAGTTCTCCACAGCCCCCTCCGCGAGATGCCACTTCGGTACGCGACACGCCGATGCGGGCGTACCGAAGTGGCATCTCAAGGGGGGGAGAGGCGGGGGCGAGGGGCGGCGCGAGGGCGGTCAGGACTCGCGGGCGTGGGTGTCGAGGAACTCGTAGACCTCGGCGTCGTCGATACCGGGGAAGGTACCCGAGGGCAGGGGGGCGAGGACGTGCGCGTGCAGGCGGGCGCTCGGCCAGGCGTTGCCGTCCCAGCGCGCAGCGAGCTCGGCCGGCGCGCGGCGGCAGCACGACTCGTCGGGGCAGCGCGACAGCTCACGGCGGTCGGTGTCGCGGCCACGGAAGAAACGCGCCTCGGCGAAGGGCACGCCCACAGTGATCGAGAACTCCTCCGTCGCTGTGGTGCCGGTCTGCGAGGCCGACCAGAAGGTGCCGGCCGGCGTGTCGACGTACTGGTAGTACTCGGTCGTGCGGTTCGTGCGGCTGAACGCCGACCGAGCCGACCAGTAGCGGCAGACGACCTGCCCCTCCACGGCGCCGGTGACGTCGGTCGGCAACGGCAGGCCGTCGTTCTCGTAGGCCTTCTGGATCGATCCGTCGCCCAGGATCCGCAGGAAGTGCATCCGGATGTCGAGATGCGAGGTGAGCAGATTGGTGAAGCGCAGCGCAGCGGCCTCGTGGGTGACTCCGAAGCCGTCGCGGAAGTCCTCGACCGAGATGTCGCGCTCGCGCTTCGCCTCCTGGAGGAACGCGACCGCCGGCTCCAGGGGCATCAGGCAGGCGGCGGCGAAGTAGTTGATCTCGAGGCGCTGGCGGAGGAAGTCGGCGTAGGTCGCCGGTCGCTCGTGGCCGAGGAGACGGTGCGCCATGGCCTGCAGCGCGAGCGCGCGCAGCCCGTGCCCGCCGGGGATCGAGGCGGGCGGGAGGTAGATCCGCCCGTTGGCGAGATCGATCACCGATCTGGCGGAATGCGGCAGGTCGCCGACGTGGATGATCTCGAAGCCGAGGTGGCGGGCCATCTTCGAGACCGAGCTGTGCGTGAGCGCTCCGCCACGGTGACCGACGGTGCGCAGCATCTCGCCGGCGACCTCCTCGATCTCCGGCAGGTAGGAGTTGCGCTCGCGCAGCTGGAGGCGCTGCGCCGTGTTCGCGCGACGCGCCTCCTCCGGGGTGGCGCTGGCTTCGCTGCGGCGACGGGCGAGCTCGCGGTACACCCCGAGGAACGCCTCCAGCACCGGGGTCGTCAGGCTCTTGTTGACCTTGAACTCGGGCAGACCGAGGGAGCGGTAGAGCGAGCCCTTCTGAACCCGGGCGAGCTCGATCTCGAGCGCGGCCCGCTCGCTGGGCGGCTCGTCCGAGAGGAGGGCGGCGAGCTCGACCCCGAGGGCGGCGGCGAGGCGCTGGAGGAGGGAGAGCCGCGGCTCGCGCCGACCGGTCTCGATCAGCGAGAGCTGGCTCCCAGAGACGCCCACCCGCTCGGCGAGCTGCCCGAGAGTGAGCCCGCGCTGGGCGCGGACATGGCGCAGCCGTTGGCCGAGCAGGACGGCGTCGGTGGAAGCGGAGGGATCGGTCACGGCGAGCTCCAGCAGTCGGTTGTGACGGTGGCGCAAAAAAACTGCTTTGTGATGAGCTGCGCCCCGGGAAGATGTCCCGATCCTCCTCCATTCTGGCTTCAGGCGCCACTGAGCGCCCCTCTCCGGCCCCGGCCGGCGACTCCCCACCCCGTCGACGACGACCACCGAAAGCGGAGCCAGCATGAGCATCTACAGCAACACCGTCCGACTCGAGGCGAGCACGATGACCGCCCCGACAGCCGTCCCCGCGCCGACGGTGCCTCCGGCGCCTCTCGCCCTGCGCCGCTGGGTACGCGAGATGGCCGCCGTGCTCAAGCCCGACGCGATCGAGTGGAGCGACGGCTCCCCAACCGAGTGGTACCGCCTCACGGAGCGCCTGGTCGCCGCCGGTACTCTCCTGCCGCTGAATCCGGAGTGGCGACCCGGTTCGTTCCTCGCGCGGACGGACCCCGACGACGTCGCGCGGGTCGAGGACCGCACCTTCATCTGCACGACCGACCAGGCCGACGCCGGCCCCACGAACAACTGGCGCGAGCCCGCGGCGATGAAGGCCGAGCTGGCCCCGTTCCTCGACGGAGCGATGCGCGGACGCACGATGTACGTGGTCCCGTTCTCGATGGGCCCGGTCGGCGGCCCCCTCTCACAGCTGGGCGTGCAGCTCACCGACTCGGCCTACGCCGTGCTCAACCTGCGGATCATGGCGCGCGTCGGCGCGGAGCCGCTCGCTGCGTTCACGGAGGAGACCGCGTTCGTGCGCGGCGTGCACTCGGTCGGCCTCCCGCTCCGCGACGCCGGCGGCCTCACCCGCGAGGACGTGGCGTGGCCCTGCAATCCGACGAAGTACATCACCCAGTTCCCCGAGACGCGCGAGATCGTCTCCTTCGGATCCGGCTACGGCGGCAATGCGCTGCTGGCCAAGAAGTGCTTCGCCCTGCGGATCGCGTCGGCCATGGGCCGCGAGGAGGGCTGGCTCGCCGAGCACATGCTGCTGATCCGCATCGTCTCGCCGGAGGGGCGGCGCTACCACGTGGCCGCCGCGTTCCCGAGCGCGTGCGGCAAGACCAACCTGGCGATGATGCAGCCTGCGATCCCGGGCTGGCGGGTCGAGACCCTCGGCGACGACATCACCTGGATGCGCCCCGGAGCGGACGGACGCCTCTGGGCGATGAACCCGGAGACCGGCTTCTTCGGCGTCGCACCCGGCACAGGCGAGAGCTCGAACCCGCACGCGGTGCAGACGCTCTGGGGCAACACGATCTTCACGAACGTCGCTCTCCGAGAAGACGGCGACGTCTGGTGGGAGGGACTGACCGACGAGGTGCCGGAGCGGCTGACCGACTGGCGCGGACAGCCGTGGACCCCCGCCTCCGGCACGCCGTCGGCGCACCCCAACTCGCGCTTCACCGCACCGGCGGAGCAGTGCCCGTCGCTGTCCTCCGACTGGGACGCCTTCGAAGGCGTGCCGCTGGACGCCATCGTCTTCGGCGGACGCCGGGCCAGCAACGTGCCGCTCGTGACGCAGGCCACGTCGTGGCAGCACGGAGTCTTCCTCGGGGCGACCATCGCCTCCGAGAAGACAGCGGCGGCAGAGGGGACCGTCGGGGAGCTGCGCCGCGACCCGTTCGCGATGCTCCCCTTCTGCGGCTACAACATGGCGGACTACTTCGCGCACTGGCTCGCGCTGGGCGAGAAGCTGGGAGAGAAGGCGCCGGCCGTGTTCCAGGTCAACTGGTTCCGCAAGGACGCTGACGGCGAGTTCCTCTGGCCGGGCTTCGGCGAGAACGCACGGGTGCTGCAGTGGCTGGTGAGGCGGCTCGAGGGTCTCGCCGAGGCGCGGCGGAGCCCCATCGGCGACCTGCCGATCGCGATCAATACGCACGGTCTCGCGCTCACGGCCGAGCAGAAGGAGGAGCTCTTTTCGGTGCCGGTGGAGGCGTGGCTCGACGAATGCACCCTGACGGAGGAGTTCTTCGGCCGCTTCGGCGACCGTCTGCCTCCCGAGCTGACCGCCGAGCTCCAGGCGCTGCGCCTGCGGCTGGTCGCCGAGAAGGTGTCGCTGGCCGCTTGAGCGCGGCCTCGCCGGACCGAGCCGACTCCGGTCGGACACCCCTGTGGCCCGCGGGCGGACCATCCCCCTTTCCTCGCATCCCGCCAGCGGGTCCACCCCCTCCTCCTCACCCTTCCTCTCCTCCTCCGACGACGGGCTCCGATGAACGACCGCATCACCCTCCGCTTCCTCGCCGCACCCCAGGACGCCACGGCCGACGGCCGCAGTGTGCAAGCCGGCCGCGTCCTCGAGTGGATCGACAAGGCCGGTTACGCCTGCGCGGTGGGCTGGAGCGGCGGCTACTGCGTCACGGCCTACGTCGGCAACGTGCACTTCACCCGGCCGATCGCGGTCGGCAACCTGATCGAGGCGAGCGCCCGCGTCATCCACACCGGGCGCACCAGCATGCACGTGCTCGTGCAGGTGGCGCAGGCGGATCCGAGGACCGGCCGGTACGAGGATGCGACCCACTGCCTCCTCGTCTTCGTCGCGGTCGACGACGAGAAGAGGCCCCGCACAGTCCCGAAGTGGCGGCCTCGCTCGATCGAGGACCTGTCGCTCGCCGAGGGAGCGGCCGCCCGCATAGCGGGCCGTCGACAGCTGCACGACGTGATGCGAGCACAGAGCTACACGGAGGAGGGAACCGGCCCGCGCATCGTCTTCCGCTTCCTCGCCGCCCCGAACGATGTGAACTGGGGCGGCAACGCGCACGGCGGTATCGTGATGCGCTGGATCGACGAGGCCGCGGACGCGGTCGCGCAGCGCTGGAGCGGACGCGACGCGGTGGCCGTCTACTCCGGCGGGATTCATTTCTACCGGCCGGTGCGCATCGGGCACCTCGTCGAAGTGGAGGCGCGGCTCATCCACACGAGCGCCCGGAGCATGCACCTCGCCGTGCACGTGCGCTCGGGCGACCCGCGCACGGGTGAGCTGGAGCTGACGACGCAGTGCCGGAGCGTTTTCGTGGTGCGCGGCGCCGATGGAGCGGCCGAGCCGGTTCCTCCGCTCAAGCTGCACACCGATGAGGACCGGCGCCTCGACGCCCACGCGCGCGAGCTGATCGCGCTGCGGGCGGCGCTGCCGCCGCTCCCGCTCGCGGGGACGGCCGGCGCTAGGGTCGGAGCGTGAAGCTGCCGATCCTCGTCCTCAACGGCCCCAACCTGAACCTGCTCGGCACCCGCGAGCCCGAGCTCTACGGCTCGGACACCCTCGCCGACGCGGAGGCACTGGCCGCCGAGGCCGCCGAGCGGCACGGCTTAGCGATCGAGACCTTCCAGAGCAGCTCGGAGGGAGCGATCGTCGACCGGCTGCACGCCGCCCGCGGGGCCGTCTCGGGCATCGTGCTCAACGCCGGCGCCTACACGCACACGTCGGTGGCCATCCGCGACGCGGTGCTCGCCACCGGGCTGCCGATGGTCGAGGTGCACGTGAGCAATGTGCACCGCCGCGAGCCGTTCCGGCAGCACTCCTACCTCTCGGACATCGCGGTCGCCGTGATCGTCGGGGCGGGGATCGCGGGCTACGGCTACGCGGTGGATGTGCTCGCGCGAGCGGCGAGCGCAGGATGAGCGAGCCCGGGCGCCCCTTCGGCCTGCGCCGTGGAAGCCGACGACCACGGACGCCCGAGGTGCCCTGACGACGCGGTCGACCGGATCACGGGGCACGCTCCCGCGCGGGTCGGAGGCGCCTTCTTCCCGGAGCGGGCGCACCGTCGCCCGTCACTGCCCGACTACCCTCGGAGGGCGCCGCACCGGCGCGAGCACCGAGAGCACGAAGGAGAGACGCACGTGAGCATCATCGCCGCCGCAGACGGGTCCGCACTGGGCAACCCGGGCCCCGCCGGCTGGGCCTGGTACGTCGACGACGAGCGCTGGGCGGCCGGCGGCTGGTCGCACGGCACGAACAACATCGGCGAGCTCACCGCGGTCCTCGAGCTGCTCCGGGCGACCGCGCGCGAGGACGAGCCGCTGCACATCCTCTGCGACAGCCAGTACGCCATCAAGGCGTGCACCGAGTGGCTGCCGGGCTGGAAGCGGAAGGGCTGGCGCAAGGCCGACGGCAAGCCGGTGATGAACGTCGAGATCATCAAGGCGCTCGACGAGGAGCTGCAGGGCAGGCGGGTCACCTTCGAGTGGGTGAAGGGGCACGCGAACCACCGGATGAACGAGGCGGCGGACGTGCGCGCCCGGAACGCGGCGACCGCCTACCAGAACCGCCGACCGGTCGACGCGGGACCGGGGTGGCCGGGAGCGGCACCCGCACCCGCTTCTCCCGCCGCCGAGGACCCGGCCACGCTCTTCTGAGCCCAGGCCCGGCTCAGGGCAGGTGCAGCAGGCCCGTCGCCACGAACTCGCGTACCCGCGGCAGGACCGACTCGGCGACGGCCTCCTCCTCGACCTGCAGCAGCGAGGCGACCGCCGCGACGATCGCCGCGATCGAGAGCTCGCCGTCGCAGGCGCCCACGACCGCAGCGAGCGCCGTGTCGACGTCCTCGACGCGCGCGAAGCCTCCGCCCTGCCGCAGGCGCAGCACCGTGGGGTCGTCGTTGCCCGGCCAGTAGTGCCGCTCCTGCGTCACATCACCGGCGACCACCAGCGCGAGCCCGGCGAGCGCGCGGTCATCGAGCGGCGCGAGCGCTTCGGCGGCGTCGAGGCAGGAGGCGAGATGCCCTCCGAGCCCCGCGGTCGCGACCGGTGTGCCGATCCGCTCGAAACGCCGGATCGGCGGCCTCGAGCGCCCGGGGAGGCGCAGGGTGACGTAGCCGAAGCCGACCCCCGTGACCCCCCTCCGCTCGAAGTCGCTCAGCCACGCCTCCACCAGCGCGTCGAAGGCGGGGCCGCGGGTCGTCCCTCCGTCGCGGATCCAGGTCTCGGCGTACACGGCCGGGTCCTGCTGCTCACGCTCCACGATCCAGACGTCGAGGGGCGAGGCCGTTCCGCCCATCCAGGCGTCCAGCCCCGCGGGCTCGGACTCGAGCGCCTGCTGCAGCGGGCTCCGGGCGTCGGCCAGCCAGCCCGCGATCCGGTCGAAGGCGTCGGCTCCCTCGCGGTACTCCCAGTTGCCCAGCAGCTGCGCGACCCCGCCCGGCACGAGGTGGTCGGCCGCGCCGAGGATCACGCGGCGGACGATCTCGTCGCCCTCGAGGCCGCCGTCGCGGTACTCGTAGGAGGGGACGCCCTCGGCGCGCGGCGTGATCACGAACGGCGGATTGGTCACGATGTGGTCGAACCGCTCCCCTGCAACGGGTTCGTAGAGGCTGCCGCGGCGGAACTCGATGTTCTCGATCCCGTTCAGCTGCGCGGTGAAGGAGGCGAGCTCGAGGGCCCGCTCCGAGACGTCCGTCGCGACCACGTGCTCGGCATGACGCGAGGCGTGCAGAGCCTGGATCCCGCAGCCGGTGCCGAGGTCGAGGACACGGCCGACCGGACGCTGGATCATCAGGCCGGTCAGGGTCAGGCTCGCGCCACCGACGCCGAGCACGTGATCCTCGTCGAGCGGCCGGCCGAGAGCGAGTTCGCCGAGGTCGGAGGCGATCCACCAGGAGGCCGCGCCGCGCACGTCGACCACGTCGTACGGCCGCAGATCGAGCGCGGCCGTGACCACGGCTCCGGCCTCGACGCGCACCAGGCCCAGCTCCACTGCTCCCTCCAGCGCGAGGGCGCCAAACGCCTCTTCTGCGTCGTCGGCCGGAACCGGATCGGCCAGCAGGAAGAGTCGCGCGAGTGTGGCCAGAGCGTCGCGGTCTCCGGTGCGCTCGAGCGCGCGGCGGGCGGGGACGCGATCGCCGCGGTGCAGCGCCTCCGCCGCCGCCTCGCCCCAGAGGTCGCGGACCGCGTCGACGCGGTAGCGGGCTCGGAGGAGGTCGTCGCGCAGGAGCGCGATGCGGGCTCGGTCGAACTGGTCAGCAGGCTGCACCGCTCCATCCTCGTGCACCGCCGAGAGGAGGGGCTCCGCCTCCCGCGTTCCGGCCGGCAGCGCGCCCACGCGCCCGTACCATCGGAGTATGCCTCTCACAGGAGAATACGAACCGAGCACGTCCGAGTGGGCCCGCGAGCAGGCGGAGCTCTACGAGCGGACCGGCGGAGCCGAGGGCAACCTCCTCCGAGGCCGCCCCATCATCGTTCTGACCACCGTCGGCTCCCGCAGCGGAAAGCTTCGCAAGACCGCGCTGATGCGGGTCGAACACGACGGCGAGTATGTGGTCGTGGCGTCCAAGGGCGGCGCGCCCGAGCATCCGGTCTGGTACGGGAACATGCTCAAGGAGCCGCACGTCGAGCTCCAGGACGGGCCGGTGAAGAAGGACTACACCGCGAGCGTCCTCGAGGGCGAGCTGCGCGAGACCTGGTGGGAGCGCGCCGTCGAGGCGTGGCCCGACTACGCCGAATACCAGACGAAGACCGAGCGGCAGATCCCGCTCGTGCTGCTCACGCCCTGGTCGTGAGACTCGGAGGGAGGCTCAGACCCGCTCAGCGATGAGGTCGAGCACCTTCGGGTGCGAGAGCAGCGCGAAGTGGCCGACGACCGAGACCGCGATGTTCTCGTGCGCGCCGGCGAGCCGGCTCCCGCCCGGGATGTACTGGTCGCGCATCCCGTAGATCGACGTGATGCGCGCGTCGGCCTCGCGCTCGGCGAGCAGGTGCCGGATGAGAGGGCGGTGCGGTGAGAACTCGCGCAGTGCCCGCGCCGGAGCGATGCGCGCGAGGCTTGAGCCGTTGAACGGGGTCGAGACGGCGATCATCCGCTCGATCCGCTGCTCCTCGCGGTCGTCGACCACCATCATGTGCTTGCCGATCAGCCCGCCCTTGCTGTGCGCCACGACGACCACGCCGCGCAGGTCCTGCTCGCGCAGGTAGTCCTGACCGACGCCGGCGGAGGCGACGATTGGACGCGTGTTGTACCCGAGCGCGGGAAGCACGTGGATGGGGTGGCCCGCCGCGTGCAACCGCTCGGCGATCGGCCGGAGGAACTGCCAGGTCTCGTAGACGCCGGGGATCAGCAGCACGGGGGCGCCAGCGCCGGATGCGTACTGTGTCACATCCCAACCCTCGCGCAGGTGCACGAGGCGCGAGCCGTAGGCGTACCGGTAATCGCGCAGGTACGCGGCGCGGAGTGAGGTCGAGCGCCGCGCTGGACGGCGGACGCGGAACCTCCCCGCGCGCCCGCCCGCGTCGCCTCCGGTCAGAGCGGGTTCACCCCGAAGGCGGTCGCCAGCTTGTCGATCTTCTTGGCGCGGCCGAGACGCGGGAGGTCGCTGCCGTCGCGGATCACGCGGCCCCGGGCCTCGAACTCGTCGAGGAAGTCGCGCGCCCATGCGACGTCCGAGGGCGTCGGGCTGATGACCTCGTTGATCACCGCGAGCTGCTCGGTGTCGAGGCAGAGCTTGCCGGTGAGGCCGAGCGAGACGGTCAGCGCCGACTGCTCGCGCAGCACGGGGTGGCTGTTCGAGACGGTCGGGCCGTCGATCGGGCCGGGGAGTTCGCCGATGCGCGAGGCGACGACCAGGCGCGAGCGCGGGTAAGCCATCGCGAGGTCGTCGGCGCTGGTGCCGGTGTCGCGGCGGTAGTCGCCGCTGCCGAACGCGAGCCGGAAGGTGCCGCGAGCGCGGGCGATGGAGACCGCCTCCTCGATGCCCAGCGCCGACTCGACCAGCGCGAGCACCGGGGTGGAGCCGCCGAGCCGGTCAAAGGTCTCGGTGACGTGCTCGGCGGCCTCGGTCTTGGCGAGCATGACGCCGGCCAGGCCGGGCAGGCCCTTCAGTGCGTCGACGTCGTCCGACCAGAACGGGGTGGAGTGGTCGTTGATGCGGACCCAGGCGCGCTTCTCACCGGTCAGCCACTCGACCACGTCGGCGCGCGCATCCGGCTTGGCCTTGGGGTCGACCGCGTCCTCGATGTCGAGGACGATCTGGTCGGCGCGGGAGGCGTGCGCGGCGTCGAACGTCTCGGTGCGGGTGGCGTTCACCAGCAGCCACGAGCGCGCGATCTCGGGGGCGACGTCGCGCCCCGTGCGCTTCGCGATGGTGGCGGTGGTGGTCTCGGGCAACGTCACGTGTGTTCCTCTCGGTGGCGCGGTCCTCGCTCCGCGGGCGCCTCCGCCGAGCGACGGCGCCGCGGACAAGGGTAGCGGCTCCTCGTGCACCGGATCCCGAGAGCCCCCGGAGGGTCGGGACGACGCTCGTCTCTCCTCTTGCACGACACCGAGGAGCCTGGCCGGCGGGCGTCGGTGCCGGATCAGAGCGCAGCGCGCTCGGCGAGACCCTTCGCGTAGGCCGCCTGGCCGACGTGCTGGGCGTCGTCGTCGACCACCGACACCAGTCGCACGCCGAGGGTCACCGGAGGATCCCAGGCCTCGTCGATGACGCGGGCGAGATCGTCGTCGCCCAGGGTGTCGAGGAAGGCGAGCGTGCGCTCGTGCACGGCATCGGCGTAGGCGGCCAGCAGCTCCGCCGGGACCGCGGCGAGCGCCGAGACCTCGGACGGCTCCTGGTCGTAACCGTTCACCTCGGGGCCGAACGGAAGGCCGGAGCGCTCGTGGAAGCCCCCGGCGGTCCAGACCTGCTCGTGGCCGGCGAGGGGGGCGAGGTGATCATCCTGCACGCGGGTGAGGTGCCAGACGAGCCAGGCGGGTGAGTTCGAGCGGGCGTCCGCGCGGAACGCGAGCTGCTCGGTGGTGCTGTCGTCGAGGACCGCATGCACGTTTTCGTGCACGCGGCCGAAGGCGTCGCGGAGGAGGTCGATGGCTGCACTCATCCCGCCAGCCTGCCGCGCCGCGAGCGGAGACGGAAGCCCGTCGCACGCCTCGGAGGAAGTGCGGAGGCGCGTATCGGATACTCACGGTGTGACCTCCGGATCCTCCCACCTGGCGACGAAGCCGTGGCTGACCTCCTACGCGGAGGGTGTGCCCGCCGAGATCGACCCGCCCACTCAGACCCTCGTCGATCTGCTCGACGACTCGGTCGCCCGCTATCGACGCGGCACCGCGCTAGAGTTCTTCGGCGCGAGGACGAGCTACGCAGAGCTGGGCGACCAGGTCGCCCGCGCAGCGGAGGGGCTGCGTCGGCTGGGCGTCCGAGCGGGCGACCGTGTCGCGCTGGTGCTGCCGAACTGCCCGGAGCACGTCGTGGCCTTCTACGCGACGCTCCGTCTGGGCGCGATCGTGGTCGAGCACAACCCGCTCTACACGCCGCGGGAGCTCCGGCGGCAGTTCGAGGACCACGGTGCCCGCTTCGCGGTGGTCTGGGATAAGGTAGCCGACGTCGTGGCCACGATGCCGGCCGACCTCGGGATCGAGCAGGTCCTCTCGGTCGATCTCACCCGCTCGTTCCCCCGCGGCAAGCGACTGGCCCTCCGGCTGCCGCTACCGACAGTGCGGGAGGCCCGCGCGAAGCTGACCACCCGGCCGCGCAGCCGGAGCCTCCTCCCCTTCTCGACCCTCCTGGGCCGTCGGAGGATCTCCCGCTCTCACCCGCGGCCCGCTCTCTCGGACACGGCGCTGCTGCAGTACACCACCGGCACGACGGGGACGCCGAAGGGCGCGATCCTCTCGCACTCGAACCTCCTGGCCAATGCACTGCAGGGCCGCGCCTGGGTCCCGGGCCTGCGCGAGGGCGACGAGACGTTCTACGCCGTCCTCCCCCTGTTCCACGCCTATGGGCTCACGCTCTGCCTGACCTTCGCTCTCAGCCTGGGGGCGAAGATCGTGCTCTTCCCGACCTTCGACGTCGGCCTCGTGAAGGCGGCGGCGAAGAGCTCGCCGCCCAGCTTCCTGCCAGCTGTGCCCCCGGTGTACGACGCTCTCGCGCGCGCCTCCGAGCGCCACGAGATCGACCTGCGCGGCATCCGCTTCGCGATCTCGGGGGCGATGAGCCTGCCGGTGGCGACGGTGGACCGCTGGGAGCGCGCGAGCCGCGGACTGCTGGTCGAGGGCTACGGCATGACCGAGAGCTCGCCGGTCGCGATCGGGAATCCGGTCGGACCGACCCGGCGGCCGGGCACGGTGGGCGTACCGTTCCCGAGCACGACGATCCGGCTGGTGGATCCGGCGGATCCCTCCGTCGATCGTGGGCCGGGCGAGTCCGGTGAGCTGCTGCTGCACGGGCCGCAGGTGTTCCAGGGCTACTGGAAGCGGCCGGAGGACACCGCGGCGACCCTCCTGCCCGGCGGGTGGCTCCGGACCGGTGACATCGCCACCGTCTCGGCCGACGGCTTCGTGACGATCGTGGATCGCGCGAAGGAGCTGATCATCACCGGCGGCTTCAACGTCTCGCCCTCGGAGGTCGAGGGAGTGCTGGAGTCGCACCCTGACGTCGTGCGGGCGGCCGTGGTCGGCCTGCCCCGCTCTGACGGCAGCGAGAGTGTCGCGGCAGCCGTGGTGATGCGCGCCGGCACCGCCGTCGATCCTGAGGCCCTGCGCGATTTCTGCCGCCTGCATCTGACGCCGTACAAGGTGCCCAAACGTGTCGTCCCGGTCGAGGAGCTGCCGACCTCGCTGATCGGCAAGGTGTTGCGCCGCGAGGTGCGCGAGAGCCTGCTGGACTGAGGGATGACCCGGGCTCCGTGCCCGGCCGAGAAGGAGGACCACATGGCGAGGTTCGTGCAGTACGAGCGGTTCGGCGGGCCCGAGGTGCTCGAGGTCGTGGAAGCGCCGGACCCGCAGGCCACGCCCGGATCGGTCGTGGTCGCCGTCCGCGCGGCGGGGGTGAATCCGATCGAGTGGAAGATCCGCTCGGGCCTGCGTCCCAGTGCACCGCTCAGCGGGCCGCGCAGGATCGGGTCGGACGCCTCCGGCGTTGTCACGGCCCTCGGCGAAGGCGTCTCGGGCTGGAGCGTGGGCGATGAGGTGATCGTGAGCGGAGCGGTCGGTACCTACGCGACTGCGGTCGCCGTCGCTCCTGAGAGCCTCGATGCCCTGCCCGAGGGGCTGGGTTTCGAGGAAGCTGCGGCCCTCGGCATCCCGGTCAGCACCGCCTACCAGGCCGTGGTGTCGCTCGGAGTCGCGGAGGGATCGACCTTCCTCGTGCACGCGGGGGCGGGGGCGGTCGGTCGGGCCGCGGTGCAGTTCGCGCTCGATCGCGGAGCCCGGGTGATCGCGACCGCGAGCCCCTCCCACCACGCGGCCCTGCGAGCGCTGGGCGCCGTGCCCGTCGCCTACGGTCCGGGCCTCGACGACCGGCTCCGGGAGGAGGCTCCGGAGGGCGTCGACCGCGTGCTCGATGCGGCCGGGACCGACGAGGCGCTCGCGGCGTCCCTCGCCCTGGTGGCGGACTCGCAGCACGTGGCGACCGTCGTGGTCGGTGCGCGGGCCGCCGAGCTGGGCATCCGGGCATGGATGGGCGGCAGCCCGATTCCGCTGACGGAGCAGGAGCAGGGCTTGCGGCGAGAGGGCATCCCGCTCGCCGCGCGGCTCGCCGCGGAGGGGCGCTTCTCGATCGAGATCGGGCCGCGCTTCCCTCTCGAGGCGGTCGCGGAGGCGCATCGTCTGAGCGAGGAGGGTCACGCTCGCGGCAAGATCGTCCTTGTACCGTGAGCCGCTCCGGCGGACGTCGATCGCGGCGTGGCGTGGCGACGTCGCCACCGCTTGCGCCACTCCCATCGTCCAGAAGGAGTAGTCGTGCCCACTGACGACACCACGCCCGTCATCCTCGGGGGCGCGCGCACCCCGTTCGCGCGCTTCTCGGGAGTGTTCGCCCCGCTCTCGGCCGTGGAGCTCGGGGTAGTCGCCGTCCGAGGAGCGCTGGACCGCTCCGGCGTCCGCCCGGAGGACGTCGATGCCGTGGTGCTCGGTCAGGTGATCCAGGCCGGTGCCGGTCAGGGCCCGGCCCGGCAGACCGCTGTGCTGGCGGGCGTGGGCTGGAACGTGCCCGCCGTGACGATCAACAAGCTGTGCCTCTCGGGGCTGACCGCCGTGATCGACGCGGCGAGGATGATCCGACTGGGCGAGGCCGACGTCGTGGTCGCGGGAGGTCAGGAGTCGATGACCGGCGCTCCGCATCTCCTTCTGGGCTCGCGTTCCGGGCTCGGCGTGGGGCCGAGGGCGCTCGAGGACGCCCTGCTGCACGACGGCCTCCTCGATCCCTTCGACCGTCGGATCATGGGTCGCGTCACCGACGACGGGAACGCCGAGCGGGGCATTCACCGGGACCGCCAGGACGCCTTCGCCGCGCTCTCGCACCAGCGCGCCGAGCGCGCCCGTTCCACCGGGATCCTGGGCGCGGAGATCGTGCCTGTGACCGTGCGGCAGCGACGGGCGGCCGATCTGGTCGTGGAGGCGGACGACGGGATCCGAGCGGACAGCACGCCCGAGACGCTCGCGCGCCTCGCCCCCGCGTTCTCTCCCGAGGGGACCATCACGGCGGGCAGCTCGTCTCCGATCACCGACGGGGCGTCGGCGTTGGTCGTCGCCTCGCGCGGATGGGCGCGAGCGCACGGGCTGTCGTGGCTCGCGACCGTCGCCGAGCACGGCCAGGTGGCCGGGCCGGACAACTCCCTGCACTCGCAGCCCTCGGCGGCGATCCGACGAGCACTCGAACGTCGGGGCGCGTCGGTGGCCGACCTCGACGTCATCGAGATCAACGAAGCCTTCGCCTCGGTCGTGCTCCACTCGGCCGACGATCTCGGCGTGGATCCCGAGTCGGTCAACCTTGACGGAGGCGCGATCGCGCTGGGCCACCCCGTCGGCGCGTCGGGCGCGCGGCTGGCTCTGCACCTCGCGCTCGCACTGCGGAGACGAGGCGGGGGCCTCGGGGTCGCGGCCCTCTGCGGCGGAGGTGGCCAGGGCGAGGCTCTGATCCTGGAGGCGTGAGCCCGAGCCCGTCCTCTCAGCCACTCAGCGTCCGCGGAGGGCATCGTGTCCCCGTCCTCTCGGCAGGACCGCGGCGCCGAGGAGCGGCAGGAGTGCGGTGAGGGTGAGCATCGCCAAGGCGTCGGTGGCGGCGAGCCGCAGGGCCAGCGGCGACCACGGCAGGAGGACCGTCGATACGGCGAGCCCGATCGCGAGGCCCACCCCGCTCGTGAGTGCGGTCTCGACCGTCAGCATCAGCAGGAGGCGTGCGCTCGAGAGACCGAGGCTGCGGTAGAGGGCGATGTCGGCCCGTCTGGCCAGCCAAGCCGCGGCGAGTCCCATCGCGCAGAGCACTGCGCCGAGCGGTGGGCCGACGAGCGAGAGCCGTGCGGACACCGACTCGTCGAGCGACTGTACCCCGTCGAGCGCCGGGGCGATAGGCGCCGCCGACGCCTCGAGGTCGGCGGGGAACCAGGAGACGGCGAGCGCCGCTACCGCGGAGCCCGCGCCGGGGTCCGCCTCGACAAGGCACTCCTGGACGGTTCCGGTCGCCGGCTCGGTGACCACGACAGCGCGGTCCGCGAACGGGAGGCGGGAGGAGCGGCCGGCGACCTGGTCGATCTGCACCGTCGCCGTCGGATCACCCTCGGCGAGCCCGGTCAGCGCGCCGGGCCCGTGCAGGCCGGCGCGGGCCGCCAGAAGCTCGCCGACCACCGCGGAGGTCCCGAGGTCGTGTCGGAGAGCAGGGCCGGGCCACACGACGGTCGGATAGCCGGCGGTCACCCGCAGGAGGGAGACCGCGACTCCGTCGGGGTCGTGGAGGGTGCTGGTGGCGATCGTGCCGCCCGCCGCCACGACGCCGCCGACCTCGCGGAGCTGCTCGCACCGTGCCGCGGGGAGAGGCCGGCGGTCCGCTCCCGTGATGGACAGCACGGTCGCGCCCGCGGACACGAGCTCGGCGGCGCGGGACTCGAGCGCACCGATCTCGACGGCGGTGAGGGTGGGCACGAGGATCGCCGCGAGCAGCGCGGCCGCCATCGCGAGGAGGCCCGGCCACGGTCGGGCGCGGACGTTGCGGAACGCCTCCGAAACGACCATCGCAGGTCGCAGGCGTCTACTCATCGAGTTCTCCCGACATCTCGAGGAGAACACCGCCGTCGAGCCGCGCGATCCGCCCGCAGGCGGCCGCCACGACCGAGTCGTGCGTCGCCACGACCACGCCCGCACCCGACGCCGCCGCCCGGAGGAGTGCGTCGACCACCAGTGCTCGGGAGCCCGGATCGAGCGAGGCCGTCGGCTCGTCGGCGAGGATCAGGGCGCTCCCCGCGACCACGGCGCGAGCGACGGCGGTCCGCTGCCGCTCGCCTCCCGAGAGCTCGTGCACCGGCCGCAGTCCGAGGTGCGCGATCCCGACCTGCCGCAACGCGTCGAGCGCCGCCGCCTCCGCCGCGCGCCTGCGGGAACCGAGCGCGAGAGCGCCGAGCGCGACGTTGTCGAGAACGCTGCGGCGCGTGAGCACCGGGGTGGACTGAAGGATCCACGCCGTCCGCTCGGGCGGGGCCGAGCGCACTGTTCCCTCGGATGGGCGCACCTGGCCGGCGAGCACACCGAGGAGGGTCGATTTGCCCGCACCGGAGGGGCCGCGGAGGGCGAGAGTCTCTCCCGCTTCGAGCGAGAGGGAGACAGCGCGGAGGATCGGGCGACCGCCGAAGTCCACCGTCACGTCGGAGGCGTCGATCAACACGGCGGCGCACCCGTCGCCCGAGCGACGAGGACGTCGTCGCCCGTCGCCACGGCACCCGAGACGGTCGAGCGCCCGAGCGAGCTCGACTCCACAGTGACGACACGTGGCTCCGGCGCGCCGCCCGCCGTGCGGGCAAGCACGCAAGCGCGTTCGCCTCCTCCGATCGCCGCGCTGGGCACGACCACGGTGCCGGGCCGAGGATCAGCGAGCAGCATTCCGTCCGTCCTCGATCGGTCGTCAGCGATCAGTTCGCGCAGCTGGCCGAAGGCGGACGGATCGACTCCGCGCCGGTCGGCAGAGAGAGCGATCTCGACGCCCTCGATCTGGAGACGCTCAGCATCGGCCGCCCTCACCTCCCTCTGCACCACCGCACCGTTCGAGTCGCCGAGCTCCGCCGATGTCGCCCCGTCGAGCTGCGCTGCAGCGATCACCGGACGGGTGGTGGCGAACGCCTCGCCGGGTGGCGGTGCGAGCGCCCCGACGTGCAGCGTCGAGGTCGCGACCGTCATCTCCTCCTGCGGGAGGAAGACCAGCCAGGACGGGTCGAAGACCTGGAGATCCTTCGTCGCGGTCACACCCAGGGAGTCGGCGAGCTCGCGAACCGCGATCAGCGTCGGCACGGTGAACTCATCCGACTCCGGAGCATCGAGCTCGAGCCCGCGGAGCACGTCGTTGAGCGCTGCGGCATCGGGTCCCTCATCACCGACCCGGAGTTCGGTCGAGAAGGGTCGTTCGGAGGAGATGGCGAGACGGTCGATTCCCGCGATCGTCGCCACGACGTCGCCGCTGCGGACCACCGTGCCCGGCGTGACCGCCGTCGACTCCACGACTCCGCTCCAGGCCGGCGCGTAGAGATCGGGCGCGACGTCTCGCGTGACCACGACCGAGACGGTGCGGCGAGCGGCGGCCGCGTTCGCCTGAACGGGTGCCCAAACATCGACCGCCGGCGCGAGTGATGCGGCTCGCGTCGACTGCTCGAGGAGGAGGAAGCCCACAACCGGAGTCGCGACCCAGGCCACGAGGCCCGCGGTGAGCAGGCCCCGGGCGAGCTGCGATCGCAGCCGCGTGCCGCGCGGTTCGAGCCCGTCGGCTCCTCGCTCTCCCCGGCGGGCCACGACTAGTACCCGACCGACAGCGAGGGCAGATCGGGGTAGAGACGCGCCCCCTCCTGCTGGACGCAGTCGAGCACCGCCTTCCCCTGGGCCTCGCCGACGGAGGACACGAAGTCGGCGACCTTCGCCTCCTCTCCGTCGAGGGTGAGTCCATCGGTGCGCAGACAGTCGGCGGTCGCGGTGACGAGGGGAGCGTCCATGATTTGCGGCTGCGAGAGCTCGAACGCCTGCGCCACGCTCGTCCAGTGCACGGCGTTGCACTCGTCCAGGTCTGCGAGAGCGGCGGTCTGATCGCGCGTGCCGAAGTCGGAGCGGAACTCGTAGCGCACCCCGTCGACCGGGCTGACCACCGGACCGTCGACCGTGAAGCCGTGGTCGGTCAGGCAGGACTCGAGCCGCGCGAAGGCGCCGTCGTACTCGTCGAACGTCACCGCGCCGTCCTCCAGAACGGTCTGCTGCTCGACGTGGCCGGCCTCCCCCTCCTTGTCGGCCAGAGCCATGATCTGCGCGGAGCTCATCGGGTCGCCGGGAGCGCGCTCTGCGTCAGGCTCCGATGAGCAGCCCGCGAGCGCGGTCGCGGCGAGGAGCGCCGCGACCGCGATCGGGGTCAGGCGGGGCCGCGTCACGTCGACCTCGCGTATCCGCCGTTGATCGAGTGATTGCCGTAGACCGTCGCACCCGCCCCGTTGCTCATCGAGGTGCTCACCGATCCGATGCTGTAGGCCCACGCGCCGACGGACCCGCCAGCAATCGGCCGAGCCCCGGCGGTCTTGTTGCCCCAGCAGTACCCGTCGAACGAGGTGAAGGCGTTGGCCCGGCCGTCCCTGGCATCGCTGCGGTAGTAGTAGTTGCCGGAATTGCAGCCGCCGCCCGGCTGGATGTGCGACTGTCCGGACCCGTAGGCGAGGGCCGGAGTGGCCGTGAGGCCGGTGACGAGAGCCACCGCGGCGACCCCCAGGAGCGCTGCGCTCCGTCTGCGAAGAGACATGATCCTCCTTGTCGTGGAACGGGACTGTCCCGCTGCATCGATGAGATGACGTTAGCTCGGGTTCCCATACGAGTATGCCATCCGGGGCCCTCGATGCGACGGCTCTGCACGATTGACGACGAAATCACCCCTGTGGAGGAGCCTCCGCGCGTTCCTGAGCCCTCCCGACGGCATCAGCGCCCCCGGCTACGCTCACGGCATGAGCATCCTGAGCGCAGACGGCCTCGCCTTCGTGACCGAGCGGCACCTGGCCACCCTCTCGACCCCGGGCCGACACGGTCGGCTCCACGTCGTCGCCGTGGGCTTCACCTACGAGGACGGAGTCGTGCGCGTGATCACCTCGCGGGACAGTCAGAAGGTGGTAAACGTGCGCCGAGGCGGCACCGCCACCGTCGGCCAGGTCGACGGCGTCCGCTGGCTCAGCCTTGGCGGCCCCGCCTCCGTCGAGGAAGAGCCTGACGCCGTCGAGCACGCCGTCGAGCTGTACTCGAGGCGGTACCGGACTCCACGCGCCAACCCCCTGCGGGTGGCGATCAGGATCGACGTCGACGTCACCCTCGGCTCCTCCGGCCTGCGCGCGGAATAGCGCAGCGGCCCGCCGCGACGCGATGACAGGCGACGGATCGGTTTCGTCGCTATATACCTACAGTTGTGTGCAACTCGCACTCGTCCCGGGCTGCTCGGAGGCGTCGTCGCTCTGATCCTCTTCGCGCTCTTCTGGATCCTCCCGACCGTCGAGAACGGGGACGAACCGAATCCCGCGGTGCGTGCCCGGGCCGGGCTCCGGTCACCCGTCTCCCGCGGGGAGGACGCACCCTCGAACGCTCCTCCACAGGACCGTCCGAGAGGCGGGTTGATCGCGAGCGGCGCCGGAGACACCTGCGCCCGCTGAGGATTCGGCATCATGGCGTGCGAACAGCAGTCCACACCACAGAGGAGCACCCGTGAGCGCCCACTACACCGAGACCAATCGTGCGAACTGGGACGACCGCGCGGCTCTGCACGCCGCGGCCGAGACGGGATACGCGATCGAGCGTTACGTCGACGACCGCGTCCTGCTCTCGGACGTGGTGCGCTTCGACCGCCACCGTCTCGGCGACGTTTCCGGGGCCCGCGCGGTGCATCTGCAGTGCCACATCGGCACCGACACCCTCTCGCTCGCGCGGCTCGGGTCCCGGGTCACCGGTCTCGACTTCTCCGCAGAGGCGGTCGCCAGAGCGCGCGGACTCACCGCCCGCACCGGCGACCGTGTCGACTTCGTGCAGGCCGATGTGTACGAGGCAGTGGAGGTCCTCGGGGAGCACGGCTTCGACCTCGTCTACACGGGTATCGGCGCTCTGTGCTGGTTGCCGAGCATCGAGCGCTGGGCGACGACGGTCGCCGCGCTGCTGGCTCCCGGCGGGCGCCTCTTCCTCCGGGAGGCGCATCCGCTGCTCTGGAGCGTCGATGGGACCCGCACCGACGAGCTGCACCTGCGCTTCCCCTACTTCGAGCAGGAGGAGCCCCTTGAGTGGAGCGGTGACACCAGCTACGTCGAGACCGAGCGACCCCTGAGGGCGACCACCACCTACGAGTGGAACCACGGTCTCGGCGAGATCGTGACCGCTCTGCTGGGCGAGGGTCTGCGGCTCACGATGCTCATCGAGCACGACAGCGTCCCCTGGCTCGCCCTGCCCGGGCAGATGGTGCAGCGGGACGACGGCGAGTACGCGCTTGCGGCGACGCCCGCCGTCGCTCCGCTGAGCTACACCCTGCAGGCGGAGCGGCCGATCGCCTGAGGCGGCCGGGACGCCTCACGGTCCCCTTCCGGCGTCACCGGGTGAGGCTGATCGACGGGCTGCGTCCGAGGTTGCCGGCCGCATCGTAGGCGTGAGCGACGATCGTGTAGCGTCCCGCCGGGTAGGCGGCGGCGGATCTCGTCAGCCGCCAGGTGCCGTTCGTCGACTTCGACGCGTCTCCGAGCTTGGTCGCTCCGCTCCAGAAGCTGAGGCGGGTGACGCCCACATCATCCTTCGCGGAGGCGACCAGCACCACTGAGCCACCGACCGTCGATCCGCTCGTGGGCGCCGTGATCGCCACCGTCGGCGCGGTCGTGTCGAGGTGGGGAGTCGGCGAAGCTGTCGGGACCGGCGTCGAAGGGGGCGCCGTGGGCGTCGAGGTCGGCATCGGAGTCGCGGTAGGCACCGGCGAGGTGGTGGGGCCTGGAGTCGGGCTCGGCGACGCGTCGTCACCCAGTCCCCACGCCTCCCAGAGCTCGGAGGCGATCGTGGCCTGGCCGGTGGTGCTGGGGTGGAACCAGTCCACGTCTGTCGAGAGCTCGTCGAGCGCGACGGGTGCCGCCGAGAGGGCGCCGCCGTCCCAGACGCAGTCGTTCGAGGAGGCGGCACACGCCGCGGCGAGCGCTCCGTTAAAGTCGTCCGACCGCTCCTCCGCCGCTGCCAGGGAGGCGGAGTAGGCCGCGCCGGTCAGCGGTGCGCCGGTCACCGCGTCGACTCCGCGCGTCGTCCGGCAGACTCCGCCCCAGGCCCAGACAGCCGCGCCGGGAGTCGGCTTCACGACCTGCCACTCCGCGGCGACGTTCGGGACAGAGCTGACAAGCACTCTGGCATCCGGCCAGGCCTCCGAGATCGACAGCATGATGCCGGTCGCGGACGAGGCGAAGCCCGCTGCCGAGGTCATCGCGTAGCCGTCCTCAGCGCTGGGCGAGAGCGTCAGGGAGCACAGATCGTTACCCCCGATGAGCAGAGTCACCACGTCGGGCTCCTCCCCCGCCGTCACCGCGGCGTCGATACGTGACTCCACCCCGCCGATGAGGCTGCCCGACTTTGCGTAGTTCACCGCCCGCACTGAGGTCCGGGTGTCCGCCGCCTCGAGCCGCGTCGCGATCGAATCCACCTCGCTCGCTGAGCCGGTCGCCCACGAATTCATGGCGCAGTCTCGGTTGATCCCGCAGGTCGTCGCAGCCCGGGTGATCGAATCACCGAGCGCGAGCACCGTCAGCGTCCCGGTCGCCTGCGCCGGCTGCGCCACCAGGAGGCCCCCCAGCAGCGCGAGCACCGCTGCGCCACCGCCTGCCACCCGTCGCCGCAGTCGATCTGCGCTCGTCCTGTTCCCCATGTGCGTACCGTCCCCATCCCGACCCGTCGTCGACGTCATGCCCGGAAGAGCACGCGCGCTGAGCGTACGATCCGGCCCGACTGCGGAGTAGCGCGGGGAGGACGGCTCCTGTCCAGGGGACCCCCTACGGGGGGCCCAGGCACGGGTGAGCGCCGCGATTCCGTCCGGGAAGGCACCCGGGACCCCGACCGGGACGAACGAGAGGCCCAGCGTCGAGAGCGAGCCGCTCGCCGACACGGGGGCTCACGTCGTTGACGATCCGCATCGGTCGAGGCGGACCACCGACGAGGATCGGTGCTGCTGGCCATGTCGCGCTCGCCGCCGGAGACCACTCGGAGTGCACGGCGCAGCGGTCATCGCTACAAGACCGACATCTGCTCGGCTGAAGTCGGATTCCAGCTGGGCTCGCCCGCGGTCTCCGCCGCCCGAGGAGGAGGCGACGGAACCGATCGCGCGCGTTAGTGTGATCGAGGCGGGCACGACACCGTCTCGAGAGTTTTCGCCGGCTACGAACGTGTCGAGCGCCGTGTGCACCGTCGCGGTGTCGTCAGCCGACAGGTCGATCCGACAGTCGTTGCCGTCACCCGAGAACCGGACGGTCGCTCCGCCACCGTCGACCGGAGTGCCATCGACGTCGTCGACGAACATCTCTGTGCGGGCGATCGGATATTCCCGAGTGAATGCACCGGCATTGCCCGCTGCCTGATTCGCGGAACTCGCGAACCGAATTAGGCTGAAACAGTGACATCGGGCGTTATGGCTCCGGACGATCGGCGAGCCGTTCTCTCTATTATTTCTTCGGCCCGACGGTCGGTAGGTCAGTAGTTCTGTAGCGCGCGCGACGCGACGCGTCAATGTAGGGACGGAATGCGTCGCGAAGCTTCTGCCGGTTCTTCGGCGACAGGTCGATCTCGTAGACCGAGTCGTCGATGGAGAACTGAACGGTGGATCCGTCCGGGATGAGGAGACCGTCGAGGTCATCGACGAGTGTGATTTTCCGTGCCACTGCACCAGTATGCACCGGTCGGGTGACCCAGCACAACGCCGAAGCACGATACGGGAGGCGGGCCGCCGGTATAACTGGACCGCGCTGCGACGACTCGAGGGCGTCGGCGCGCTGCCGCTCGCAGTACTCGTCGGTGTAGCTGCGGTGCGCATCGTCCTCGTAGGCCGAGGCAACGGCGGCCCAAAGCTTTTCACCCACGTCTTCGCGTCGTAGCTGCAGTTCGGTGCATCCCACATATGTTGTGGACGTCAAGATGATGCACTGACCGGCCACGGCGGAGCTGACAACGGCCGCGCAAGCAGCGCTCAACGGCCGGAGGTCGGGCGTTTGCTCCTGGCTAACCGGCGTGGGAACGCAGATGATGGTCGCCTCGGACCCGCGCACTGCACCTACCTCCGCGTGAAGTACGAATCGGTCGCTGGCTGTTGCAGGGGTCAAGTACTCAAGTTCTTCCGGGAACAGGTCAACATGTCCCGCAGCGATTGCATCCAATCTCGAGGCGCTGACGTCTACACCCAAGACGCGCCACCCGGCTCTGAAGAAAGCCAGCGCAGTAGGTAGACCAACGTAGCCAAGACCAACAATCGTCACCTGAGGCGGCGATGTCAAGTCGTCTAAGCAACGGCTTCGTCGAGGAGTAGCCGCTCGAAGACTTCGCGCGGGGTTCGGAAGCCGAGGGTCTGCCTGGGTCGGTCGTTGAGTTCGTCGGCGATCGCGTTGAGGTAGGGCTGGTGGTTGGTGATCTCGATGCCCTTGGGGAGGTATTCGCGGATCAGACCATTGGTGTTCTCGTTCGAGGGCCGCTCCCACGGGGACCGCGGGTGCGCGAAGTAGACGGGCAGCTCGGTGGCGAGGGTGAGCTGCGCGTGCCGGGCCATCTCGGTGCCCTGGTCCCATGTGAGGGAGCCGCGCAGATGCGCGGGCAGATCGTCGACCCGGTCGATGAGAGCGTCGGCGACGCCGTCGGAGTCTTTTCCGTCGGGTAGTCCCAGGATGATCGCGAAGCGCGAGTGCCGCTCCACCAGGGTGATCGCCGCGGTCTTGCCGTGCGCTCCGATGATCAGATCTCCCTCCCACGCGCCGGGAACACGCCGGTCCGACGCCTCCTCGGGCCGGTCATCGATGGAAACCATGCCCACAATGCGTCCGCCGGTGCGTTCCCCGAGCGGCCGGCGTCGCTTGCGGGTCGTCTGTTTCGAGCGCAACAGGATGCCTTCGCGGGCGAGTTCGCCCTTGGGGTGGGCGTAGATCCATCGGTAGATCGCCTCGTGGGACACGGTGCGGCCTGCGGCGTCGGGTGAATGCGTCATCGTGTCAACGCTCGCGTCCGCCGCCTCCAGGCGCAACCGGCCCGCGATCTGCCGCGGCGTCCGCGAACGCTTCAGATCCGCTCGAACCCGCGCCGACAGCACAGAATCGGCATCGATCAGTCGCTCCTGCGGACGGGCTCGCCGCTTGCGAGCCTTCGTCTGCGCCGAGACGGGCTGATACCCGCGGGTCTTGAGCGAGTTCCGGCTCCGCTCACGCCACACGACCGTCCGGTCGCGGTCGATCAACTCGGCGATCTCCCGATCGCTCAGCCCCTGCTTGATCCCGACCGCGATCTGAGCCCGATCCTCAAACGACAACTGCCGACGCACCACCAGCAACCCCCTCCGTTGCTACGACGCTATGACACCGCCGGGACTCTGTCTCAATCCAAGTACGTCGAATTAGATCAAGCACCCCTCGGTCTTGCACTTTGGCCAGGAGGCCCTGCACGAGCTCCGCGGTCAGGGGGTGATCCCCGTCTTGCTTGGACCCCGAGGGCCGGCAGTCTGACAGTGCTCCTTGCATCAGTCCGAAAAGCCTGCCCGCTTGTCGCGCTGTTTCCGCTGTCAGCTCGTCTAGGCCTAAAGTCCTGCCAGGTAGAAACTCGAGCAGCACGAGGCACGAACCGTCCGAACTGCCGATGATCGTACCGTCACGCCGTCGGACAGGAGTGGGCACTGGTACACCCTTTTCCGCCAAGTGACTAAGAACTGACACTTCAAACTCAATCTCCTCCTGTAGCCTTCCGCGAGGCGAGAGCCGCAGTAGGAATTCGCCAGTCACAGTAGAGAGACGGTAGTTGGTATTGATTTGCCCCCCTGGCAATTGCTTGACCGAACGCAACTGACCTAGCCGATAATCGGATAGGATACTCTCGATTTCCTCTCCGCTTTTCTCTATCAGCGCTTTAATGCGTGCCATTTAAACTTCCCCCTTCTTAATTTCGGGCGCAGTTTCAGGCACCTGCTCCCGAGCACGTCCGACGGCTCTTCAATCAAGTCCTCTTCGAGCGCATCCTCATCAACCCCGACGAGACGATCACCGCCGACAAGGTCGCCCTCTTCGCCACTCTCCTCGGCCCCGACGCCCGCATCGCCGCCCGCGCGTACAACCTGCGGGCGACAGGCCCGAAACGCAAAAGACCCGCTCCAGAGAGCGGGTCTCGCGCCGAAGATCCTTCGGCAATTGCTTTTGCGAATGTTTTGAATAAGAACACTCTGGTGGATCCGAGGGGATTCGAACCCCTGACCTCTTCATTGCGAACGAAGCGCGCTACCAACTGCGCCACGGACCCGTGCCTTCCGAGCCGTCACCGGCCCGAACAACTCGTCCACACTAGCACGGACGAGCGGGCGCCTCGCACTCGCGTCAGGCCCCGCGGCGGCGCTGCAGCGCCTGGTCGAGGTCGATCGCGTCGACGCCGTCCACGACGCCCATGGAGGCGAAGCGGGAGGAGGGACGGGGCGCCTCGGGATCGGGCGCGGCGGCACGCGGGGCGCGCAGCGGAGCCACCTCGGGAGCGGTCGCCGCGGCGCGCTGGGCGAGTTCCGCCTCGGCCGCCGCGGTGCGCAGGCGCTCGACGGCGTCGATCGACGCCATCGCCGAGGCGGCGACGGTGCCCCGGGAGAGGTAGAGCGGCTTCGGCAGCGGCTGCGGCGTCCAGCTCGCGCGGTCCTCAACGAGCTCCTCGGAGGCGTCGTCCGCCTCCTCCACGTCGAGCTCGGCCTCGAAGACCTCCGCGCGGCGCCGCTCGGCCGTGACGGCGGTCGTCGCGACCGCGGCCGGAGCGGCGGCCCGGCACCGGCCGGGCGCCAGCACGATCAGCGTGCCGAGCCCCGCGGCCAGCAGGAGCAGCCCGACCAGCGGCACCGCCCCCGTGCCGCCGAACGGCAGCATCACGAGGCCGACCAGCGCGCCGAGCAGTCCGACCAGCACCGTCAGCGCCGCGCCCTGGCGCCAGCGCAGGGCAGAGCGCCTCGTGCTCCGCCGCGCGCCCGCTGTCGCCCGTCGCAGCGCCTCGCGCGCTGCCTTCTCCGCCTGTGCCAGCTCCATCGCCTGTGCCTTCTCTTCGGCTCGTCGTCGTGTCTCGGTCACCCGGAGACGGCGTTGCTGGAGCGCGACCTCACGGGCCGTCGCCTCCGCTCGCACGTGCTCGGGTACTTCTGCCGTCTCGGCGAGGATCCGCAGAGTCTGCTGGAGCCTCACCGCATTGCGCTCGGTCGCGTTGTACGACCGCCGGCGCATCCACGTGGGAATCAGGTAGGCGACCCAGAGGACGGCGGCGAGCGCCCAGACGACGCCTCCGCCCAACCAGTCGCTACTCATGCGACCAACGCTAGGAGCACAGGGCGCTCCCGGCCGTCATTACGGGTAGGTGTGTCCGTACGGATCGCGGAGGAGCCGGCCGCCCGCGGGAGGGAGACCGGCACCGTCGGGGGGACCGGAGAGACCGGAGCGGTGGGAGGCGCGGACGTCGGCGTCGCTCGGCACGCCCACATCGTGCGGCACCTGGCCGTCGAGGAAGCGCCGCAGGACGCCGCGCGGCACCTCCTCCGCCACGAGTGCGAAGCAGAAGTGGTCGCGCCAGTCGCCGTTGATGTGGATGAAGCGGCGGCGCAACCCCTCGTAGCGGAAGCCGAGCTTCTCGACCACGCGCAGGCTCGGGCGGTTCTCGGGGCGGATGCAGATCTCGATGCGGTGCAGGCCGAGATCGAGGAAGGCGTGATCGGTGGCGAGGGCGACAGCGATGGGGGTGATGGCGCGCCCGGCGAAGCGCTCGGCCACCCAGTAGCCGATCGAGCCGGAGGAGAGCGAGCCGTAGCCGATGTTCGAGATGTTGAGCTGTCCGGCGAGCTCGCCGTCCCAGTCGATGAGGAACGGGACTCCCCCGCCGGCCCGCGCGTTCTGCTGGAGCGAGCGGATGCTCGCGCGGACGTCGAAGGCGGCTCCGCCGCGCGGATCGGAGGCCTCCCACTGGCGCAGCCACGCGCGATTGGCGATCAGCTCTCGCTCGAGCGGTCGCGCATCGCGGACCCGGATCGGGCGGACGGTGACACGACCCTCAGTCAGCGTCGGGATCGGCAACGGCATGATGCGACCCTACTGCTCCGCGCCGACCCGGGAGAGGGCTGGACGGTCGCGCTGGTCTGCGGCAGCGACGAACGGGCGAACGGCCGGGACGTCCACCGTGGCGGAGCGTCCCGGCCGTTCCCGGAGGCGTCGTGGTGCGGCGTCAGAGACCGGCGACGAAGTCCTTCAGCCAGGGCTTGAGGTCAACCCCGAGGTCCTCGCGGTCGGAGGCGAGCTGCACGATCGCCTTGATGTAGTCGAGCTTGTCACCCGTGTCGTAGCGGCGACCGCGGAACACGACGCCGTAGACGCCACCGAACTCGGCCGGGTCCTGCGCCATCCGCTCGAGCGCGTCGGTCAGCTGGATCTCGCCGCCCTTGCCGGGCGCCGTGTTCTCGAGCACGCCGAAGACATCGGGCTTGAGCACGTAGCGGCCGATGATCGCCAGGTTCGAGGGGGCGTCCTCCTTCGAGGGCTTCTCGACGAGTCCGGTGATGCGCACCACGTCGTCCTCGTCGGTCGTCTCGACTGCGGCACAGCCGTAGAGGTGGATCTGGTCGGGGTCCACCTCGAGCAGTGCGACCACCGTGGTGTCGCGGTTCTCGGCGACCTCGATCATGCGGGAGAGGAGGGGATCGCGGGCGTCGATGAGATCGTCGCCGAGGAGGACGGCGAAGGGCTCGTCGCCGATGTGGCGCTGGGCACGCGAGACGGCGTGGCCGAGGCCCTTCGGCTCCCCCTGCCGGACGAAGTGGACGTCCGCGAGATCGCTCGCGTACTTGACGTGTTCGAGCTTCTTGTCGTCCTTCTTCTTGGAGAGGTTGTGCTCGAGCTCGGGGACCGAGTCGAAGTGGTTGGCCAGCGCGTTCTTGTTGCGCCCGATGATGACGAGCACGTCCTGGAGCCCGGCGTCGGCCGCCTCCTCGACGACGTACTGGATGGCCGGCTTGTCGACGACCGGCAGCATCTCCTTGGGGATGGCCTTGGTCGCCGGCAGGAAGCGGGTGCCGAGACCGGCGGCGGGGATGACGGCTTTGCGGATTCGAGTGCCCATGGGGCGTCATCCTAGCGGCGGCGGGAGTCGCCGGAGTTTCGCGCCACTGAGGGCGGCGGACGGCGCCGGGCCCCCTCCCGGGGTGCCTGCGCAGGAGTCTCCCTCACAGCGGCAGGCGGGAGCCGCGCGACCCCCGGATCTAGACTGAGCGCATGCCAGCCGACATCACGCACGAGAAGCGGGCGCTGCGCGCCGAGCTGCGCGAGCGCCGCCGTACGCAGACCTCGACAGTCCGAGAGCAGGCGTCGGAGCAGATCACCACCCACCTGATCGAGCTGGCCACGCGGGTCGGCGCCCGCTCGATCGCCTGTTACCTCTCGGCACCTGACGAACCGAGCACCCGTCCCTTCCTCGGCTGGGCCGAGAGCACCGGCCTGCGGGTCCTCTTCCCCATCTCGCGTCATGACGGTCTGCTCGATTGGGCGGTGGGCGACGGGCACACCGAGACCCAGGGGCTCTTCGGGATGCCGGAGCCGGTCGGGCAGCTGCTCGGCCCCATCGCGATCAACGACGTCGACCTCATCGTCGTTCCGGCCGCCACCGTCGACCGTCGGGGCATGCGCATGGGCTGGGGCCGCGGCTACTTCGACAAGACCCTCGGCTCGATGGAGAAGCGCCCTCCGGTCTACGCCGTCGTCTTCGACAGCGAGTTCGTCGACCGGGTCCCCAGCGAGATCCACGACCAGGCCGTCGACGGAGTCGTGACCCCTTCCGGCGTCGTCGACCTCCGCGGCTGACGCCTCCCCCTCCACTACCCGCTCTCGAGGAGCTCCTGTGCCCACCTACTCCTACCGCTGCACGCAGTGCGGCAACGCCTTCGACATCCAGCAGAAGTTCACGGACGACAGCCTCACGGAGTGCCCCAGCTGCCGAGGGGCGTTGCGCAAGGTCTTCAGTGCTGTCGGAGTGACCTTCAACGGCTCCGGCTTCTACCGCACGGACTCTCGCGCGTCGGGCGCGAGCGACTCGTCGAGCGGAGGGTCGGAGGCACCCGCAGCGACCGGCACGTCGGCGGGCGGGTCCGGAGCGTCGTCGGGTTCGTCATCGTCGGGCTCGAGCTCGTCGGGCTCGAGCTCGTCGGGCTCGAGCTCGTCGGGCTCGGGCTCAACATCTTCGGGCTCGTCATCGTCGTCCTCGGGCTCGTCCTCCTCCGGCTCGTCCTCCACGAGCTGACCCAGCCTCCGACCGCGCGGCAGCCGCCCGCCGAGAGAAACGGAACAGACCATGATCAACGGCTTCAAGGAGTTCATCCTCCGCGGCAACGTCATCGACCTGGCTGTGGCGGTCGTCATCGGCGCCGCGTTCACCACGATCGTCAACGCGCTGGTGACCGGGATCTTCAACCCGGTGATCGGCCTGCTCTTCGACGCCTCCTCGCTCGACAGCCTCACCTGGGAGATTCGGGCGGCGGGCAACGGCCAGGACGCGTCCGTGATCGCCTGGGGCAGTGTCGTCTCTGCGCTGATCCAGTTCCTCATCGTCGCATTCGTGCTCTACTTCGCGTTCGTCCTGCCGATCAACCACCTCAAGGACGCCGCCTTCGCCACGAAGGCCGCCGGCGCTCCCACCGAGGACAGGGCGCCCACCGAGCTGGAGCTGCTCGCCGACATCCGCGACCTGCTCACCGAGCGCGGTGCCGGGGGCGGCGCGCACTCCGGACGGCACTCGGACTGAGCCTGCCGCGTCGGGGCGCATCGGACCCACCGAGGCGGGTGAGGGGACGACGGGACACACGTCAATAGTGCGGCGGGACGTCCTGGCGCAGCCGAGCATCGTTGGGGCCCGTGTCCGGGCGGGTGAGCGGCGCCTCCGGATCGGGCACGGGCGCATCGTGCGGCGACGGGTCGGTGCCCGGCTTCGCCGGCAGGCTGGCACGCCGACCGCCACGGGTGCGCCGCAGCGGCCTGTCCGCGCCGGCCGGCGTGTCGGAGCAGGCCGCGGTCACTCGCGCGGCAGCGGCTCGACGGGCTGGGTCTCGGCCGAGGTCGCCGCAGCGGCGGGCGCAGTCGGAGCCGCGTCCCCCTCGGCGGATGCCTCGTCACCGGAGGCGCCGATCAGCCCGGCCACCCGCGCGGCGACCGCCTCGGGGTCGGCGAACAGCTCGAAGTTGTGCACGCGGAGGTAGTGCCAGCCGAGACGGCGCAGCAGCTCGGGACGCAGGCGCAGCGAGACGCGCAGGCTCTGCGTGCTGACATCGCGGTCGGTCTCGACCACGACGGCGCGAGTTCCGTGCGCGGCGACCAGGGCCAGCTTGCCCTTGTGCCCGACGTTCACCCGCAGCCCGCGACGCTCCAGGCGCGCGGCCAGATCGACCAGCATCGGCTCGGAGTAGTCGTCGCGATCGCTGGGCTGCACACGGTCCTCGGCCTCCTGGAGCACCTGCGCCAGGGCGACCATTCCGTACCGCATGCGCGACTCGTCGATGTCGCCCGGGCGGAAGCACGAGACGATGTCCATCGAGCGACGCGCCCGGGTCATGCCGACGGCGAGCAGACGGTCTCCACCCGGCTCGGCGAGAGCACCGAAGTTCGAGAGCAGGCGGCCATGCGGGGTGCGGCCGTAGCCGATCGAGAAGATGACCCGATCGCGGCTCTGCGCCACCGACTGCTCGAGGGTGACGACGGCGAAGGGCTCGGGCCGGTCGCCGAGGATGAAGTCGCTGAGGTCGGTGCGCTTGGCGAACGCGGTGAGCACGGCCTGCTGCACCCGCACGGCGTGGCGCGGGCTCGCGGTGATGACCATCAGCGACTCCCGAGGCCGGATGACGGCGTGCTCAAGCACCAGCTCGACCACCTTCGCGACCTCGGCGTCGACGGACTCCACAGCTCCTGAGTCGTTCTCCGGCATGCCGTGCCCACTCGCGATGTAGTGGAAGCGGAGCGAGTCGTGCCCGAGGAACGAGCCCGCCCACGGCAGCGAGTCGATGCGTCCGCCGTAGAAGCGCCGGTTGACGAGCTCGGCGAGATCCTCGCCGCCGGCGCGGTAGCTGCGGGTGAGCGTGACCGTGTTGAGCAGCTCGCCCAGGCGCGCCAGCGCGGACTGCGCGTGCAGCGCCTCCACATCGGTGCGCGAGGCGGTGGAGCCGAACTCGGGCGTCTCGTCGACGCGAAGGGCGAACGGAGTGGGCGTCTGCGTCACCGGGTCGCCGAACGCGACCACCTGCTTGGCGCGTCGGATCGCTCCGACGTTCTCGGCGAGCGTGGTGGCGCCGGCGTCGACGAGGAAGACGGCGTCGAAGGTGGTCTCGGTGCCGATCCGGTGCACCTCGTAGGGCGAGACGAGCCAGGCAGGAGCGAGCACGCGCGAGAGGTGCGGCGCCGCCTTCTGCAGCTCCTGCGGAGTCGTCGCCGACTCCGTGCGCAGCAGCGCCCGCAGCGCATCGCGCTCGTGCTGCCAGTCGACGAGCCCGATCTTCCAGGTCTCGGAGAGCTTCCAGGCCAGGAGCTCGGCGCTGGAGGCGGCGTGCGCCTCGTCGACGAGCTTGAAGTCGGCCTCGAGGCGGTCGAGCACGCCCGTGTTGCCGCCGAGGAGCGCGCGCTCGTCGGCCAGCATGATCTCGAGCGCCGAGCGCCACCAGGCGAGATCGAGCTCGCCGGCAACCAGCTCGGGCGGGACGTGGCGACGCGAGAGGTCCGAGAGCAGCGGATCCAGGCCCCAGTCACGCAGCGTCGCCAGCAGGGTGGTGCGCTCCTGGAGGTTGGCCAGGACCTCGCTGTCCTCGGCGAGACCCGAGATCATCGACGCCAGCTCGGCGAGCGGGAGGGAGGCGAGCTGCACATTCGTGCCGCGGCGTCCGAGCGGCTCGTCGAGGCGGCCGAGCTGGTCCGAGACCTGCTGGTAGGCGACCTGGACGTCGGCGACGCCGACCGGCACCTCGGGGACGGTACCGGCCACGGCGTAGCGCTGCCAGAGGGTGCGCTGCTGCTGCACACGGCGCAGAGCCGCGTTGAGATCGGTGACGTGCGCTCCGGGCCGCAGGTACTCGCGGGCGAGCTTCTTCAGCCGGCGCCGGTTGGTCGACGACATCTCGGACGCCTCGCGGCGGGGTGCCGTGGCCGTGATGAGGTCCTGGATCGAGCGGTCGAACACCGCGGGCTGGAACTTGTCGAGCGTCTCGCGGACGTCGTGGAGCAGCCGAAGGTAGATGCCGAGCTCGGCGACGGACTCGAACGGGCGCATCCGGGTCTGGCCGATGACGTCCTGGCCGCGGTCGAGCAGGCGCGGCAGATCGCGCAGGTGCAGGCGCTTCGCCAGCTCGTGGGCGATCTCGGCGTCGGCGGTCGACTCGAACTGGGCGCCGTACCAGGGCGAGTCGCCCGGGCCGTAGCGGAACTCGCCGAGACGCGCCGACTCGATCAGCATGCGGGTCGCGTCCGGCCGGCTGTGGGCGAGAGCGGTGACCGCTCGGCGGTCGAGCCGTGCGGTGGTGGACGGAGGCGTGCGCAGCTGCGACAGGCGCGCGAGCTCTTCGAGGGCCTGCAGGGCCGAGACGTCGAAGCTCTCGTCTCGACGCGAGAGCGCACCGCGGTAGTCGAGCAGCACCTTCCGCAGACGCAGCAGGGCGTCGTCGATCTCGCTCACCGAGGGGCGCGACGCCTTCTCGTTGCGGCCGATCGACTGGATGAGGTCGCGGCGGAGCGTGCGCGGGCCGACGGCGACGCCGCCCAGGCCGGCCGAGAGCAGGCGCTGGTGGATGCTGTCGAGGCTCGACCGGCGCGCGCTCACCACGAGCACACGCTTGTGCTGGGCGGCCAGGGCGCCGATCGCGTTGACGATCGTCTGGGTGCCGCCGGTGCCGGGGAGCGTCTTCACGACGAGCGAGTTGCCGGCCGCGATGTTCGCGATCACCTGCTCCTGCTCGGCGTCGGCGTCGAGGAGGAGATTGTCGGTCGCCGGCGGACGCTCGTCCTGCGGGATGATCGACGCCACCTTCTGCGACTGCTGCAGCGCACGCTTGGCGGCCGGGTTTCCGGCGACCGCGTCGAGCACCGGGTGCTCGAGCATCCGGGCGTCGCGGAGCATGTCTCCGGCGACGTCGGCGAAGCTCGAGACCACGAGGCGGGGGTGGACGGCGAACCAGGGCAGGTGGGAGGTGAGACCGCGGAGCTGGTCGATGACCGGCTGCGGTTTGAAGACTCCGTTCTGCACCGCCAGCGCGACGAACTGCTCGGGGTCGATCGTGATGCCGAACTGCTGCTTGAGCGCGCGCCCCAGCTGCGGGTTGAAGTAGGGCTGGCCCTTGAGCTTCAGCTCGAAGTCGCGCCCGTAGCGGCGGATCGCGAGCGGACGCAGCAGCACGGGAGCGGTGAACTCCGTGTCGCCGGCGCGCCACTGGGCGAGCCCGATGGCGAGGTGGACGCCCTCGATGCCGCGGACCGAGCGCAACTCGATGCCCTTGTCGGTGATCGCTCCGGCGGCGCTCTTCGCCGTGCGCAGGGCCAGCTCATCGCGGATGAGGGAGGAGAGCAGGGTGGTCTTGCCCGAGATGAACGGCGGCAGGCCCCCGGGGTGCGTCGTCGAGAGCTCGATCCGGGTGCGAGGGGAGTCGACGAAGTGCACCAGCGGCGAGGGGCCGCCGACTGCGGCGAGCTCGTCGCGCCACGACTGCCACACCGGATCGGCGGCGTTGCCGCCCTGGTAGCCGGCTTCGCCGCTGGTCACCTGAACGGGTGACGTGGAATTCGGGGGGAGCACGTGAGAGGACTCCTGCCCCTGGTCACCGGATTCGGGTGAGGTCTCCACCGGTCCGGCTCCTGGGAAATCGTCGACTCGTTGCACACGGACACCCTAAACCGGGCACCTCCGAAAGGACGTAGCGACGCGGGCGGCGGCGCGCTCGGCGCACCGTCAGGCGGGCCAGGCGGCCAGCGGAGGCACGCTCTCGACGCAGCGGTCGCCGCCGTCCACACGGACCCGGCAGCCTTCGCGGTCGTGTCCCCCGGCGACCGCGACCGCGGTCATCACGAGCTGGGCGTGGTCGCGGGTCAGATGGCCGAAGGCACTGCGCAGATCGACCGGGCGGCCGGTCGCGAGCGAGTGCGCGATGCGCGCGACAGCCTCCTCCGAGAGGTCGAGGGCGCCGGCGTGCTCGGCGAGCACGGCGAAGTCGACCGACAGCGCGGACTCGGGGCCCGAGACCCAAGGGCTCTCGACACGGAGGCAGCCGGCCTGGGCGAGGAGCTGCTCGGCGACCCGCCGACCGTGGCCGTTCATGCCCGCTCGGCGCGACGGCCGGAGACGCGGACCGCGACCGAGACGACGGAGGCGAGCAGGCAGACCACTCCGGCCACCAGCGGCGCGAGCCAGCCCAGGATGCTGGCGTCGTCGACATCGGGGCCGAAGTACTGCCAGTGCGTGACCGCGAAGACGAAGAGCGAGAAGAAGCAGAGGGCGACTCCCGTGAGCGCCGAGACGAGGTCGGCCGGACGGACGAGGGGCTCCGGTCGGGCCTCGGCGGCGGCAGCGCCCGGGTCCGGGCTCGGGTCGGCGGCGGCGGCCTGTTCGAGGGTGCCCGTGGCGGGGTGCTGCGTCATGGCTCCGATCGAACCAGGCGCGGACCGTGGCGGCATCCACCTCTGGCATGACGTCGCGCGCCGAGCGGATGGTGGCGCGTCGGCCGACGGGTCAGACCGAGGCGGCGGACCGGCGACCGAGCGAGGACTGGAAGCGGAGCAGGTAGCCGTCCGGATCGGCGACGACGAGCTGCCGGACGCCGACCTCCTCCTCGCCGACCCGGTACCAGCGGGTTTCTAGCGGCGAGAAGAGGGCGACGCCCGCCTCGGCGAGCGCCGCCGCCACGCGGGCGGCGTCCTCGACGCTCAGCTGCAGGTTCATCCCCCGTCCGAGCGGCGGCTCGAGCGGAGCGGCGATCCAGTTGCGGCCGAGGCCCGCCTGCTCGAGCATCACGTGCGCGCTGCCGAGAACGAGGAAGGCGAAGCCCTCCTCCGGCCGGGAGTAGCGGATCCGGAACCCGCCCGGCCCGCACCAGAACGCGAGGCTGCGGCCGAGGTCGGTGACGAGGAGCTCGGGGACGAGAGCGGGATCGGCCCCCGGCACGTTCACGCCTCCGCCCGCGGGGTGCGCCCGGGGAGGAGCAGCAGGCCGGAGACTCCGACGATGATGAGCAGGATCGCGGCGACTGTGACGAAGGAGCTGAGGGCGAGCACCGGCATGATGATCGTCAGCACGCCGGCGATGACGGAGGCGATGCCCGCCGCGATCGGCAGCCAGGCCGGCCCCGAGAGGGTGCGACCGCTCGCGATGCTCGAGACGCCGTCGAGGATCCAGCCCAGGCCGATCACGAGACCGAGCACCGTCAGCGACTGGAACGGGTTGGACAGGCACAGGATGCCGGCGACCAGGATCAGCACGCCCAGCAGCCCGGCGAGCCAGCGCACGCGCGCCTCGAGGCGGGAGGCGGTGAAGGCGAGCAGGAGTCGGAACACGCCGGCCGCGATCAGGTGGACGCCGAAGACGATCGCAATCGTCAGCAGCGTCGGACCCGGGATGAGGACGGCGATCACTCCGAGCGTGATCGCGATCAGAGAGACTCCGAGGATCCAGCTCCGCTCGACGGCGGTGCGGGAGAGGGCGGGGGCGGCGGTGTCGGACATACGGTTCCTTCGCGTCGGGGGCGGACCCCTCGAACGCTAGGGCATCGGTGCCCGTGCCGCCGACGCCGCTCCCGGCTCGGCGTCGCCGGGCGGGCGTCAGCTTTCGGCGTCGAGGGCGCCGGCCCGGGCGACTCCTCCGTACCAGTGCGCGCTCGGCTTCGGCGTGCGCTCGAACGTCTCGCGGTCCCAGGAGATCAAGCCGAAGGTCGGGCGGAACCCGCTCGCCCACTCGTAGTTGTCGAGCAGGCTCCAGTGCTGGTAGCCACGCACGTCGATCCCCTCCTCGAGGCAGGCGTGCACGCCCTCCAGAGCGCTGCGGGTGTAGTCGATGCGGCGGGAGTCGTCCGCGGTCGCGATTCCGTTCTCGGTCACCATCACCGGCACTCCGCCCGTGAGCTCCCACGCGCTGCGGATGCCGTCGGCGGCGGCGGGCGGGTAGTACTCCCAGCCGGTGAGCGTGGTCTCGACACCCTCGGCCACAGGGCGCGGCCCCTCCGGACCGATGAAGGTGCGGGTGTAGGCCTGCACACCCACGAAGTCGTCGCCGCGCGCCGCCTCCAGGTACCAGTCGTCGCGCGGGTGGCCGTACTCGCGCAGCATCTCCTCTGCGCCCTCCTCCTCGACGGCGGCGAAGGCCTGCGTCGCCACGGTCCAGCCGGAGAGCACGCCCGGCAGCTGGGCGAGGACGTCGCGGGAGCGGCGGTGCGAGTCGAGCAGGGCGTCGGCGACGGCGAGGTCCGGGTTCGGCAGCCCGTAGGCGACGAGGTTGGCGGCGTCCTCGCCGCCCGCGAGCATCGCCGCGATGTTCGGCTCGTTGATCGTGCAGACGTAGCGCACGCCGTCGGCGACGACCGGCAGCGCAGCCTCGGTGTAGCGCTGGAACAGCTCAGGAGCGTCGGCGGCGCGCCAGAAGCCGTCGCGGGCGAACCAGCGCGGCACCGTGAAATGCATCAGCGTGACGATCGGCTCGAGTCCGAACTCGTGGGCGGTGTCGACCATACGGCGGTAGTGGCCGATCTCGGCCCGGGAGAAGGCACCGCGCTCCGGCTCGATCCGCGCCCACTCGATGCTGAAGCGGTACGAGTTCAGCCCCAGCTCGGCCGCGAGGCGCATGTCGTCGCGGTAGCGGTGATAGCTGTCGGCCGCGTCTGCGCTGGGCTCGACGATGCTCGCGCCAGGACGGTGCTCCTCCTCCCACCAGTTGCTGTTGATGTTGTTGCCCTCGATCTGGTGCGCGGCGGTGGCGGCGCCCCAGAGGAAGCCGTCGGGGAAGGTCAGCACAGTGCGGCCTCTCAGTCGTGGTCGGGTGGGTCGGGAGGAGGCGGGGCGGCGCCGGTCAGGCGCGCGCCCGCTCCGGGTTCGGCACGGCGTCCAGCAGGGCGATCGTGTACTCGTCCTGCGGGTGCCGCAGCACCTCGGCGGTGACTCCGCGCTCGACGATGCGACCGCGGTTGAGCACGATCACCTCATCGGTCACGAGTCGGGCCGAGAGCAGGTCGTGGGTGATGTAGAGCAGGCTCAGGCCTCGGGACTCCCGCAGCTCCTCGAGCAGCGCGAGCACGCCTGCGCGGAGCGACACGTCGAGCATCGAGACCGGCTCGTCCGCGATCAGCACCTGCGGCTCCGAGGCGAGCGCCCGAGCGATCACGACGCGCTGGCGCTGCCCGCCCGAGAGCTGGTGGGGCAGCTTCGCCGCGAACTCCTCCTCCGGGGCGAGCCCGACGGTGCGCAGCAGCTCGAGCACGCGCTCGCGGGCCTCGCCCCTCGAGAGCCCGGTGTAGTTCTCCACGGGCCTGGTCAGCGTGTATTCGACGGTGTGCAGCGGATTGAGGGCGGCGTACGGATCCTGGAACACCATCTGCACGTCCTTGCGGAGCGTGCGCAACTGCCTCCCGCGCATCCGGTCGATGCGCTGCTCGCCGAGACGAAGCTCGCCGGACGTCGGCTTCTCGACGCCGGTGATCAGCTTCGCGAGGGTCGACTTGCCGCTCCCCGAGGCGCCCACGAGGGCGAGCGAGCGCCCGGCGGGGAGCTCGAACGAGACGTCGTCGACGGCGACCACCTCCGGCTCGCCGCGTCGCGGACCGGGGTAGCGTTTCGAGACCGACTCGACGTGCAGCGCCGTCACCGCGGAGGCGTCGACCGGGCTGCCCGCAGGCCGCGCCGCGCGCTCGCGCAGTCCGGGGAGCTCGATCACCTCGGCACGCGGATCGGCGTAGTGCGAGAGCAGCATGCGGGTGTACTCGGCCGAGGGGCGCTGGAGGACGTCGAGCGAGGGAGCGTCCTCGACGATCCGGCCGTCGTGCATGACGAGCACGCGGTCGGTCGCCTCGAGGACGACGCCCAGATCGTGTGAGATCAGGACGGCGGTGAAGCGCTCCGCCCGCTGGAGCTCGATGATCGTGTCCATCACCGCGTGCTGCACGAGCACGTCGAGTGCGGTCGTGGGCTCGTCGAAGACCATCAGCCGGGGCTCGAGCGAGAGGGCCAGTGCGATCGAGACCCGCTGCCGCATCCCTCCGGAGAGCTCGCCCGGATAACGGTCGAGCACCGACTCGGGCAGCTGCACCCTGCCGACCAGCTCGCGCGAGCGCGCCTCCCACCGCGACGGCTCGACGTGGCGATGAGCCCGGTAGATGTCGACGAAGTGGTGGCGCACCGAGCGGACGGGGTTCAGCGCGTTCATCCCGGACTGCAGCACCATCGCGAAGCCGCCCTGACGCTGCGCGCGCAGCTGCTCCGGGGCGAGGGCTCCCACGTCGGTGCCGTCGAAGAGGATCCGCCCGCCCACGAGCCGCGCCGGCGGCTTGGCCAGCCGGGTGAGCGCGAAGCCGAGTGTCGACTTGCCCGAGCCGGACTCGCCGACGAGGCCGACGAATTCACCCTCCGCGAGCTCGATGCTCACGTCGCGCACGGCGCGGGTGGCGCCCTCACCCTCGCCGTAGTCGATCGAGACGTGCTCGACGCGGAGGATCGGGCCGGCGGCGGCGCTCATCGCGACGCTCCTTCCTTGAGGCGCGGATTCGAGATGCCGTCGACCCCGAACGTGATCAGGGTCAGCGAGGTGGCGAGCAGGGCGATGCACAGGCCAGGTGCGAACAGCAGGATCCACTGCCCGGTGAGCAGGGCGTTCGAGTTCTGCGACCAGAAGAGCATGGTGCCCCAGCTGACGGTGGTGGTGTCGCCGAGGCCGAGGAACTCCAGGCCCGCCTCAGCGAGGATCGCTGCGGTCGCCGCTCCGAAGAAGGTGCCGACGATCAACGACGTCATGTTCGGCAGGATCTCGCGGAACACGATCCGGAACGGGCTCTCGCCGCTGAACTGCGCCGCCGTGACGAAGTCGCGCGAGCGGAGGGACTGGGTCTGCGAGCGTAGGACGCGAGCGCCCCACGCCCACCCGGTGATCACGACCACCGCGATGATCATCCCGATGCCGCCTCCGGAGAGGTAGGCAGCAATGACGATCATCAGCGGCAGGCTCGGGATGACGAGGAAGAGGTTGACGACGAAGCCGACGACGTCGGCGCCCGGGCCGCGGGCGTAACCCCAGGAGAGCCCGATGAGGACGGCGACGAGGGTCGAGAGTGCGCCGGCGACGAGTCCGACCGTGACGCTGGTCTGGGCGCCGACGAGGAGCTGGCTGAGCACGTCCTCCCCCGCGGCGGTCGTGCCGAGCCAGTGCGCCGTGCTCGCGTCGGCGCTGCGCTCGAAGCTGTTGTCGGTGGCGGAGTAGGGGGCGAGGAGCGGAGCGGCGACGGCGACGAGGATGAACAGGCCCAGCAGGACCAGGCCCACGCGGGCCCGGGAGTCGGACCAGACGGTCGCGGCCGTCCGCCCCACGACCCGCCAGGAGCCGGGAGCGGCGGCCACGGGGCCGGACGATCGCTGGGTGTGCACCGAGACGGTGTCGGACATGGTGCCTCCTACTTCCTGGTCCGCGGGTCGAGGACCCCGTAGAGGACGTCGACGAGCGCGTTCGCCACGAGGACGCTCACGGTGATCATCAGGAACAGCGCCTGCATCAGCGGGTAGTCCTGATTGGTGACGGCGTTGTAGAGCAGGTAGCCGACGCCCGGGTAGCCGTAGACCTGCTCCACGAGGACCGAGCCGCCGACCACTCCGCCCAGCGCCAGACCGAAGGAGGTGATGCTGGGCAGGACGGCGTTCCGCGCGGCGTAGCGCAGCGCCACCGTGCGGGCGCGCAGCCCGTTCGCCTCGGCGAAGGTGACGTAGTCGTCGCCGAGGGTCGAGATCATCGTGTTGCGCATGCCGAGGATCCAGCCGCCGAGCCCGGTGATCAGGAGGGTGAGCGCGGGCAGCGCCGCGTGGAAGAGGGCGTCGACGACGAACTCGCCGGTCGGAGCCGGGACGAGCGTCGGACCGTACGCCCCGGAGGTCGGGAACCAGCGGAAGACGTAGCCCGCGAAGAAGAGCAGCAGCAGGCCCGTCCAGAAGTACGGGAACGCGCTGAGGAACGAGCCGCCCAGAGTGGGCAGCGCGTCGAGCCAGGTGCCGCGCTTCCACGCCGCGAGGACGCCGATGAGTGTGCCGATCACGAAGGCGACGACCGTCACGACCCCGACGAGCACGAGCGTGTACGGCAGGGCGGTCCACACCAGTTCCGCGACAGTCTGCGGGGAGAACGTGTACGAGACGCCGAAGTCGAGGGTGACGATCTGGCCCAGGTAGGCGAGGTACTGCTCGACAAGGTTGCCGCCCGGAGCACCGAGCTGAGCCTCGATCGCGGCGCGGGTCGCCTCCGTCACTGGCCCGTTCTGCGCGAGCTTGGCGAGCGCGGCGTCGGTCGGGCTCCCCGGCATCAGGCGGGGCAGGAGGAAGTTCACCGTCGCCGCGGCCCAGAGCGTGAGCACGAAAAGGCCGAGCCGGGTGAGCAGGTAGCGGGCGGTGCCCCGGCCGACGGGGCGGTCGTCGCGGGCGGCCGCGGCCGCCTGCGGGGAGGCCAGTGGTGCGGTGCTCGTCATCGAGCGCCCCCTGTCGTTCTCGTGAGGGTGGGAGGGGTGCAGCGGCTCATCCGGACACCTTCTCCAGGTGCGTGAGGATGAGCAGCGGGGTCGAATCGTAGGTCTTCGGCGACGCGTACGGATCCTCGGCGCTGGGCCAACCGGTGAACTTCGCATCGCTGAACAGGCCCCAGGAGCCGCCGTAGTACATCGCGATCACCGGCACCTGGTCGTAGACCACGCGCTGCAGCTCGTAGCCGAGCTCACGCTGCTGCTCCGGATCGATGGTGGTCTTGAGCTCGGCGAGCAGCGCGTCGACCGCCGGGTCGCTGAAGCGCTGGTAGTTCCCGGTGGTCTGGGTGCCGATCGGCTGGAGGAAGTCGCTCGAGAGCACCGTGGCGAAGTCTCGGTAGAGGTCGCCGGTGCCGCCGATGCCTCCCATCGCCATGTCGAACTCGCCGTTGGCCAGCGAGGACTGGTAGGCGGCGGGCTGCGGAGCCGAGATGGTGACGTCGATGCCGATCGCGCCCCACTGTTTCTGCACCTCCTGCACCGCGCGGAGCCAATCGGTGTAGCCGTTCGCCGTCGTGATGGTGAAGGAGAGCTGCGCACCGTCGGGGCCGACGAGACGGCCGTCCTGCTGCGTGTAGCCGGCCTCGGCGAAGAGGGCCAGGGCGCCCTGGGTGTCCTGAGCGACGCGGCCGCTGTCGGGCAGGCCCGGGTCGAGCCGGTCCTCCTGGTTGGGCAGCAGAATGTTCGTCTGCCCGGCTGCCTGCATGTAGCCCTCGGTCGCGAGGCTCGCGATGCGGTCGCGGTCCAGCGACTCCGAGAGCGCCGTGCGCACGCGCAGGTCGGTGAACGGCGCCCGAGTGAGGTTCGGGAAGAGCGTGATCGTGCCTCCCGGCGGGAACCAGTAGGTGTTCTCGTTGCCGGCCGCGACCCACGAGCCCTCGACGTCGGAGAGATAGGAGTAGCCCCAGTCGTAGCCCTTGGTGGCGATGTCGAGCTGGGTGTTCTTCGCCGGGAGCACCAGGTGCTCGGCGGCGACCGTGTCCGCCTGCCAGTAGTCGTGGTTCTTGTCGAGCGAGTACTGCTGCGGAGCGAACGCGCCGAGCGTGTAGGGCCCGGTGCCGACCGGGTCCGGATCGCGGTAGGTCGCCGGGTCCTCGATTCCGGACCAGATGTGCTCGGGGACCATCAGGGTCACTCCGATGATGCTCGCGGCGGGCACGTCGTCGGTGAGCAGGTGCACGGTGACCGTGGAGCCCGCGGTCTCGATCGAGTCGATGTGCGTCCACACGCCGTTGAGATCGAGCTCCGGATGCTGCTTGAGCAGATCGAAGGTGAAGGCGACGTCGTCGGCCGTGAACGGCTGTCCGTCCGACCAGGTGACGCCCTCGCGGAGAGTGAACTGCACGGTCCGCGCATCCGGGAGCGTCACGTCGCTGGCGAGCCAGGGGTGCTCGACCCCGGTGAGGTTGTCGAGGATCACGAGAGGTTCGTAGACGTAGAACGCGCCGACGCGCTTGTTGACGAAGTAGGGGTTGAAGGCGCGGTCGAACAGCGGCGAGCCGTTGTCGGCCGCGATCAGCATGGTGTCGTCCGGGATCGAGGGATCGGGGGCGCTGCGGATCTGGATGCTGCACGCGCTCGTGGCGACGAGGGCGAGGGCGGCGAGAGCTGCGGCGGCGAGCGCGCGCAGGCGTCGGGTGGGTCTGGTGTTCAGCGTCATTGCTCGGTTCCGGCTCGCTTCCGGGCCGCCTCGGCGGGGCCCGCTCCGAATGTATGCGCATACATCGCGGAGCGCAAGGGGCGAGCGCGTGACCGGAGTCCGAGGGACGAGCGCCGGAGCCTAGCGCAGCCGCGTCAGAGAGTGGACTCGCGCAGGAGCACCTCGACGGGCAGGATCAGCGAGCGCGCGGGACGGGACGGGTCGGCGAGGCGCTCGACGAGGGTCGACACCGCGATCCGCCCGAGCTCGTGCATCGGCTGGTGCACTGTGGTCAGCCGTGGCCGCGCGAGCCGACCGGCCTCGATCCCGTCGAAGCCGGTCACCTGGACCCGCGCGGGGACGTCGATCCCCGCCTCCGCGAGCCCGTCGAGCACTCCGAGCGCCATCTGGTCGTTCGCGCAGACGATCGCGTCGGGCAGCCCGGCCGCGAGCAGCCGCTCCACCGCCGCCCGCCCGGAGGCGCGGGTGAAGTCCCCGCACTCCTCCCGCACTGCAGGAGCCTCTCCCCCGCTCTCGTGCAGAGCTGCGCGGAAACCGGCCCGGCGGTCGGCGGCGTCCGGCGCCTCCGCCCGGCCGTCGACGTACGCGAGCGACGGCGGGCGGCTCTCCAGCACGTGCCGGACCAGCGCCCGCATGCCCTCGACGTTGTTCGCGCCGATGCGGTCGACGGAGTCGGGGCCGCCGCTGCCCGCGAGCAGCACCACCGGGATCCGCCGCGCGATGTGCGCGACGATCGCGTCGTCGAGAGCGCCGGCGAACACGGCGAGCGCGTCGACGCGACCGGCGATGGAGGTGGCGGGCGCCGCCCCTCCTGTGCGCGCCGCCGCGATCATCAGGCCGAACCCGCGGCGCCAGGCCTCCGCCTCGGCTCCGCGGAGCACCTCGTCGTAGTAGAGGCTCGGCGAGCGCGGCGGCGCGTGGTCGGAGTCGACGACCACGGGCACCGGCGCGCCCGGCGCCACGACGGGGACGGGCGCCTCCTGCACCACCGTGTCGTCGTGATCGGGGAGGAAGAGCCCGACGACATCGGTCCGCTGGGCCGCTAGACCCCGCGCGCTGCCGCTGGGCACGTAACCCAGCTCGCCGACCGCGCGGATGACCTTCTCCCGGGTGGCCTCGCGCACCGCGCCGGGATTCGTGACGACCCGGGAGACGGTCGCGATCGAGACCCCCGCCCGCTCGGCGACGTCGTAGACCGTCGGACGCGTGCTCACCCGCCCGACTCTAATCGGGTCGGGCCTCAGCCGCGGTGGGTCGAGCCCGCGGAACGGCGCCGACGGACGCTCCGGACGACGAGCACGAGCAGCAGGATGCCGATGGCGCCGTAGATGACCGCATCGAGCACGCCGGCGTACTGGTCGACGAGCTCGTACTGGGTGCCGAGCGCGGCACCGAGGCCGATGAGCAGGCCGTTCCAGACGCCCGAGCCGAGGATCGTCAGACCCGAGAACAGGAGGAGGTTCATCCGCTCCGATCCCGCGGGAAGCGAGATGAGACTCCGGACCCCCGGGATCAGCCGGCCGAACAGCACCACCCAGGTGCCGTGCCGTCGGAACCAGCCGACGGCCTTCTCGAAGTCCTCGCGATCGACGAGCGGCAGCGTCGAGAGCAGGCGGATGGAGCGCTCGGTGCCGATGCGGTGGCCGAGCCCGTAGAGGACGAGCCCACCCAGGTAGGCGCCGAGGGTCGCGGTGAGGACGACCAGCACGAGGTTCATCCGCCCCTGCTGCGCGAGGAACCCCGCCAGCGGGAGGACCAGCTCACTCGGGATCGGCGGGAACACCGTCTCGATCAGCGTCAGGAGGCCCACGCCGGCCTCTCCGAGCGCGGCGATCACCCGCGCAGCGACGCCGACGAGCCCGGAGAGCTCGTCGATGCTGTCGGTGGAGGAGGCGGTCGCCACGGAGGCGGGGGCGAGGGCGAGGGTCGCGATCGTCATGGAGGAGAAGCTACTCAGTCCGCGGAGCGCGCGCCTGGGAATCCGGCGGTGCGGTCAGGGACGGCCGGTGAGCACGACGAGACCCGAGTCCTGCAGACGCACCTCGACGGAGGCGATCCGCGAGAGCGGCAGGCCCGTGGCGAGGCTCGGCTCCATCGTGGTGCCGGGTGCGCTGGTCCACGAGCCGACCGACTCCGTGCTGCCGGACGTGTCGGTCACGTAGAGCACGTAGCCGGTGGATCCTGCGATCTGCTGCGCGGTGTCGGACCAGCTGCAGTCCATGTCGATGCGGGTTCCCCACTGCTGGGGCACGAACTTGACCGACGCCTCGACCGGGACGCCCGGCGCCGCCGCCAGAGCGACCGTCGAGCCGACGGTCTCGACCGGGGAGAGGGAGGGGCCGACGGCCAGCGGGATGGCGATGGCGGCCGCTGCCGAGACTCCGGCCGCGGCGAGCACCAGCCCGGCGATCGTGAGCCGGGTGCGGCGGCGCACCGCGTCGGCCGCAGCGGCGAGGCGGGTCAGGAGGTCGGAGGGTGCCACCTCCTGGGCGCCCGGCTCCGGCTGCTCGATCAGGCGCAGCGCATCGTCCTGAGGCAGGTGCGAGAGCAGTCCCGGCAGTGGGACGAACTCCGTCAGTCCCTCGCGGCAGCCGTCGCACAGGCGCAGGTGCTGCTCGTAGGCGCGGCGGTCGGCGGCCGAGAGGGATCCGAGCAGATAGGGGGCGTCCCAGTCGCGGAAGGGGTCGCCGTGGGACTCGTCGGAGGAGTGGTCGTGGGTCACAGCTCGGTCACCCCTCTTTCCTGCAGCGCGAGCTTGAGTGCCCGCATCCCGTAGTGCATCCGGGACTTGACGGTGCCCGGTGCGATTGCGAGTATCTCGGCGATCTCGGTCACCGTGCGGCCTCCGTAGTAGGCGTGCACGATCACGGCGCGGTGGTCGTGGCTGATCCCGCTCAGGGCGTCCGAGAGCAGCCAGGCGTCGAGCACCTGATCGGTGCGGTCTGCGGTGGCCCGCTCGGGGACCTCGTCCGTGCCCAGCTCGCGGGCATAGCGGGCGCTGCGGCGGTCGTCGATCACGATGTTGCGGGCTACCGTGTAGAGCCAGGATCGCGCGGCCGCCTCGCCCTGGGCGAGGATCTCCGGGTGCTTCCAGGCGCGCAGCAGCGCCTCCTGCACGACGTCCTCCGCGAGCTGCCGGTCTCCCGTCAGCCGCAGGACGAACCGCCAGAGCGCGGTGGAGTGCTCGTCGTGCAACGCACGCAGCATCTCGGCCTGATCCTCGGACATCTCCACCTCTCCCTCTTCAACGGTACGGGAGGCCGAACGGTTCACGAGGGGGTCGATCGGGATCGCCTGCTCCTCGCGCCCGGGCCCGCACTCTGGTAGTCCGGAGTCGATGACCTTCCCCGACGCCGACGACGCCGCACGAGTGCGGGCCTTCCTCCGCGACTCCCGAGCACGCCTGATCGACGACATCCGCCACCTCGTCATGATCGAGAGCCCGAGCGACTCCCTCGAGGCCCTCGGCGAGCTGCACGCCTACCTCGTGCACTGGGTCGGCGAACGGCTCGGCCACGACCTCGACGTGCAGCACCAGCGAGGGCAGGACGCCCCGACCGCGACGAGCTGGACCATTGCAGCCAGCGGCGGAACGCGCGCCTCCCGCGGCACCCGCCCCTTCGTGGCGCTGCTCGGGCACTACGACACCGTCTGGCCGCTCGGCACCACCCGGTCGTGGCCGTTCGCGGTCGACGGCGACCAGCTCACCGGCCCGGGCAGCTACGACATGAAAGTGGGACTCGTGCAGATGGTGTGGCTGGTCGCGGCGCTCCGGCACGCGCGCCTCCCTCATCCGGCGATCCGGCTGGTGATGAGCGGCGACGAGGAGGTGGGCAGCGTCTCCTCCCGGTCGTTCCTCGAGCGCCAGAGCACCGGGGCCGACGCGGTGCTCGTGTTCGAGGGGGCGATCGGCGAGGCGGTGAAGACCGCACGCAAGGGCATCGGCCGCTTCGTGATCGACGTGGTGGGGGTCGAGGCGCACGCCGGAGTCGAGCCGGAGAAGGGCGCGAGCGCGATCCACGAGCTGGGGGCGTTGATCCCGCGGGTGCTGGCGATCGAGCGCGCCGAGGCGGGCACCTCCGTCAACATCGGAGTCGTCGGCGGCGGCTCGCGGGTGAACGTCACGACCGCTCGCGTCCGCCTCGAGCTGGAGGCGCGCATCCGCGGCTCGGCGGAGGCCGCCCGAGTCGAGGCCGAACTGAACGCGCTCGAGGCGAGCGACCCGCGGATCCGGCTCGAAGTCCGCGGATCCTGGGAGCGGCCCGTCTTCGAGCGCACCGCGTCCGTCGCCGCGCTGTACCGCCGCGCGGAGCGGGTGGCGCGACGCATCGACGTGCCGCTGACCGAGATCGCTGTGGGCGGAGCGAGCGACGGCAACTTCGTCGCGGCGCTCGGGCTGCCCGTGCTCGACGGGCTCGGCGCGCCGGGCTCCGGTGCTCACGCTCGTACCGAGTCGGTCGGCATCGGGGGCATGCTGGAGCGGACGACTCTGGCGGCTCTCCTGGTGTCGAGCTTCGCGGAGGAGCAGCAGGGACCCGCCACGACGAAGGAGCAGCAGTGACCCTCTACGAATCGCGCCCCGTGGGCGTCGTGATCGAGGCTCCGGCCGCGCAGGTGTACGCCTTCGTGTCCGATCCGGCGAACCTGCCGCGATGGGCCGCGGGTCTCGCCTCGTCGGCCGTCGAGGAGGTGGACGGCCGCTGGTTCGCCGACTCTCCGATGGGCAGGGTCGAGGTGCGCTTCGCGCCCGCGAACCCCTTCGGAGTGGCCGACCACCAGGTGACGCTGCCGGACGGCACGGTGGTCGAGAACCCGCTGCGGGTGCTGGCGAACGGCGACGGCGCCGAAGTCGCCTTCACCGTGCGGAGGCGGCCGGGGATGAGCATGGACGACTGGGACGACGACTGCGCGCAGGTCGCCGACGACCTCGAGACGCTCCGCCTGCTGTTCGAGGGCGACGGGGGCCCGGTCGCGCTGTAGGTTCAGTGCAGCTCCGGCGCAGGGCCGGCACCCGCGAGAACGAGGACGCGATGACCTCTCCCGACCCCACGACCGCCCGCCTCGCCGGCGGCATCGAGCTCAACGGGCTCGACACCATCCAGGAGTCGGAGCGACACGGCCGGCCGCGCGACCTGTTCTGGCCGTGGTTCGCCGCCAATGTGTCGGTGCTCGGGCTCAGCTACGGTTCGTTCCTGCTCGGGTTCGGGCTGTCCTTCTGGCAGGCCACGCTCGTCGGAGTCGTCGGCATCGTCGTCTCCTTCCTCTTCTGCGGCTTCGTCGCCGTCGCGGGCAAGCGCGGCTCCGCCCCCACCATGGTGCTCAGCCGAGCGGCGTTCGGAGTCGACGGCAACCGTCTCGTCTCGGTGATCTCGTGGCTGCTCACCGTCGGCTGGGAGACGGTGCTCGCCTCCCTGGCGGTGCTCGCCACCGCGACAGTGTTCGAGGAATTCGGCTGGGACGGCGGCGTGCTCACCAAACTCGTGGCGCTGATCGTGGTCGCGGCGCTGATCGTGATCGCCGGGATCGCCGGCTTCCGGCTGATCATGCGGCTGCAGCTCGCGATCACGGTCGCCACGGCGGTGCTGACCGTCGTCTACGTGGTGCTCGTGCTGGACCGGATCGACCTCGGCGCCGTCGGCGCCCTGCCCGCCGGCTCGACAGCAGCCGTCATCGGCGGACTCGTGTTCATGATGACCGGCTTCGGACTGGGCTGGGTGAACGCCGCGGCCGACTACTCCCGATACCTGCCACGCAGTGCGAGGACGGGCGGCGTCGTCGCCTGGACGACGATCGGCGGTGCCGTCGCGCCCGTCGTGCTCGTGATCGTCGGCCTGCTGCTGGCCGGATCCTCCCCGGAGCTCTCCGACGCGATCGCCGCCGACCCGATCGGCGCGCTCGCCGGGATCCTGCCGACGTGGTTCCTCCTCCCGTTCATCGTTGTCGCGCTGCTGGGGCTCATCGGCGGAGCCGTGATGGACATCTACTCCTCGGGACTCGCGCTGCTGAGCACGGGCCTGAAGGTCTCGCGACCGGTGGCCGCCGGGATCGACGGCGTGCTGATGGTGCTCGGCGCCGTCTACGTCGTCTTCGTCGCGGGCGACTTCCTCGGCCCGTTCCAGGGCTTCCTGATCACCCTGGGGGTGCCGATCGCGGCCTGGCTCGGCGTGTTCCTCGCGGACCTGCTCCTCCGCCGTCGCGACTACGACCAGGAGTCGCTCTACGACGCGCGCGGCCGTTACGGCAGCGTCTCCGCGGTTCCTGTCGCGCTCGTGCTCCTGGGCGCGGTCGTCGGCTGGGGCCTCGTGGTCAACTACTCCCCCGGCTTCGAGTGGGAGGGCTACCTGCTCGGCCCGCTGGGCGGCCGCGACGGCGACTGGGCGGGTGCGAACCTCGGCGTGCTCGTGGCGCTGGTGATCGGCTTCGTCGGAACCCTGGCTCTCTCGCGCCGCGCAGTACGCGGGCAGGAGGCGAACGCGTGAGCGTGCTCGTCGCCGTCGACCTCCAGCACGTCTTCGCCGATGCGGAGTCGCCGTGGCACTCCGGCGAGTTCGCCCGGGCGGCGGCGGGCACCCAGCGACTGCTCCCGGCGTTCGGCGAGCGGGTGGTGACGACGCGCTTTGTGGCGCCGGAGCGGCCGAGCGGGGCGTGGATCCGCTACTACCGGGAGTGGCCGTTCGCGCTGGTGCCGGACGGCGACCGCCTCTACGAGCTGGTACCCGGCCTCGAGGGGCACCGCACGATCACCGCCGCCACGTTCGGGAAGTGGGGGGCCGAGCTGGAGGCCGCGCTCGACGACTCCCGCGAGATCGTGCTCACGGGCGTCTCGACCGACTGCTGCGTGCTCTCGACGGCGCTCGCCGCGGCGGACGCGGGCGTGCGGGTGCACGTGGTGGCCGATGCGTGCGCCGGAGCGAGCGAGAGCGACCACCGGCGCGCACTGGACGCGATGGCGCTCTACGCGCCGCTGATCGAGGTCACGACGGTCGACGAGGTGCTGGCCGGCGTCCGCGGCTGAACGGGGCGTTCGAGGGACGGTGGACCTCGGATCCGACCGCGCGGGCGTCGCGAGGAGCGCGCGCCACCCGGCATGATGGCGGCATGTCCTCCTCCGACGCCCGCAGCAGCACGGCACCCCGCATCCTGGTCATCGGCGAGGCCCTGATCGACATCGTCGAGCGCGACGGCGGCGTCGAGGAGCACGTCGGTGGCTCGCCCGCGAACGTCGCCCTGACGCTGGCCCGCCTCGGCCGCGCCGCCACTATCGTCACCGACATCGCCGACGACGCGCGAGGCCGCCGCATCGCCGAACACCTCGAGTCCTCCGGGGTGGACGTGCGGCACGGCGACGCCGAGCGCACCTCCACCGCCCGGGCGGTGCTCGCCGAGGACGGATCTGCCCGCTACGTCTTCGACCTCGCGTGGAACCCGCCGGCAGCGGACCCCGCGGGAATGGCGCACGTGCACACCGGCTCCATCGCGATCTACCTCGAGCCCGGCGGCTCAGCAGTGCTCGACCTGCTGGAGGCGCTGCCCGCCGGTGTCACCGCGAGCGTCGATGCGAACATCCGCCCCGCGCTCGTCGGACCGCACTCCGACGCGCTCGCGCGCTTCGAGCGCGTCGCGAGCGCGTGCGAGATCGTGAAGCTCAGCGACGAGGACGCGGAGTGGCTGTACCCGACGATGCAGCTCGACGAGGTCCTGACCCGTCTGCTCGGCCTGGGCGCCCGGCTCGCCGTGGTGACGCGCGGCGGCGACGGCCTGCTGCTCGCCTCCGCCGTCGCCCGTGCGACCGTGCCCGCTGCCCGGATCGTCGTCGCCGACACCATCGGCGCGGGCGACTCGGCGATGGGGGCGATCCTCGACGAGGCGTTGCGCCAGGGACTCGGCGCGCCGAACGGCATGCTCCTGGACGAGCCCTCGCTGCGCGCCGTCGGCCGCCACGCCGTGCACGTCGCGGGGATCACCACCTCGCGCGCGGGAGCGAACCCGCCCACTCGCGCGGAGCTCTGAGCGTCGCGCGCCGGGGTCTGGCGCTCGGACCCCGGCGCGCCGATACTGGGCCCACCACTCGACGGAAGGCTCGCCATGTCCACCTCGCTCAGCCCGTACCTCGGTTTCGACGGCGTCGCGCGGGAGGCGATGGAGTTCTACCGCAGCGTGCTCGGTGGCGAGCTCACCTCGAGCACCTTCGCCGACTTCGGGGCGAGCCAGGACCCGGCCGACCAGGACCGGATCATGCACGCCCAACTGGTGACGACGAACGGCCTCGTCCTGATGGGCTCGGACACGATGTCGTCCGTGCCCGCCGATACGGGCAGCCGCATCACGATCGCGCTCTTCGGCGAGGACGACGCCGAGCTCAGCGGCTACTGGGAAGGCCTGGCCGACGGCGGCTCGATCATCGAGCCGCTGGTCGCTTCGCCCTGGGGCGACCGGTTCGGGATGCTCGTCGACCGCTACGGGATCGGCTGGATGGTGAACATCTCGGCACCCGCCGTCTGAGCTTCCTCCACAGGGCCCTCTCGGGCGGATCGCTCCCCCGGGTCGGTCCAACCGTCCCTCTCGGCCCCGTCGCAGGCGCAGAATGGAGGGGTCGCTCCCGGTCGGGGAGCCGTCCCCTCCACACGAAGGCTGCACATGACGATCACGCTCGGGTACAAGGCATCGGCGGAGCAGTTCGGCGCACGGGAGCTCGTCGAGCTCGCCGTGAGCGCCGAGCGGCACGGCTTCGAGAGCGCCGTCGTCTCCGACCACTTCCAGCCCTGGCGGCACACAGGCGGTCACGCGCCGTTCTCCCTCGCCTGGCTGGCCGCGGCCGGCGAGCGCACGTCGACCATCCGCCTCGGCACCTCGGTGATGACCCCGCACTACCGCTACAACCCGGCCGTCATCGCCCAGGCCTTCGGCACGCTCGGCGTGCTCTACCCGGACAGGATCATGCTCGGCGTCGGCACGGGCGAGGCGCTCAACGAGATCGCGACCGGCTACCAGGGTGCGGGCGAGCAGACCTGGCCGGAGTTCAAGGAGCGGTTCGCCCGCCTCCGCGAGGCCGTCCGGCTCATGCGCGCGCTCTGGGCCGGCGACCGAGTCACCTTCGACGGCGAGTACTACTCCACGCACGAGGCGTCGATCTATGACAAGCCCGACGGCGGCGTGCCGGTCTACATCGCGGCGGGCGGCCCCGTCGTCGCCAGGTACGCGGGCCGCGCCGGCGACGGCTTCATCTGCACATCCGGCAAGGGCATGGAGCTCTACACCGAGAAGCTGCTGCCCGCGGTCGACGAGGGGGCCGCTGCGGCGGGCCGTGACTCCTCGACCCTCGACCGGATGATCGAGATCAAGCTGTCCTACGACCCCGACCCTGCGCGCGCCCTCGAGAACACGCGGTTCTGGGCGCCGCTCTCGCTGACTCCCGAGCAGAAGCACTCGCTGACCGACCCGGTCGACATGGAGAACGCGGCCGACGAGCTGCCGATCGAGCAGGTCGCGAAGCGCTGGATCGTCGGCTCCGACCCGGAGGAGACGGTCGCGCAGATCCTGCCCTACATCGAGGCGGGCTTCACCCACCTCGTGTTCCACGCTCCGGGCGCCGACCAGCAGCGCTTCTTCGACAGCTTCGAGCGCGACCTCGCGCCGCGGCTGCGCGCGCTCTGACCGCACGCCTCCCACTCCTCGATCCCTCCGGAAGGGCCGCTCCGCATGACCACGGCCACCCTCCTCGCCCGACTCGACCGCGGCGAGCCGATCACCCGCGAGAGCGCAGAAGCGCTGCTCGGCGCCCGCGGTGCCGAACTCGACGCGCTCCTCGACGCGGCCGGCCGGCTCCGCGATGAAGGGCTCGCCCGCCGCGGCCGCCCCGGCGTGATCACCTACTCCCGCAAGGTCTTCGTGCCGTTGACCAAACTCTGCCGCGACCGCTGCCACTACTGCGTCTTCGTCGAGACGCCGGGCGGGCTGGCGGCCAAGCGCGAATCGACCTTCATGGAGCCGGAGGAGATCCTCGAGGTCGCCCGCGCGGGAGCCGCGCTCGGCTGCAAGGAGGCGCTGTTCACGCTCGGCGACCGACCGGAGGACCGCTGGCCGGTGGCGCGCGCCTGGCTCACCGAGCACGGCTACGCCTCGACCCTCGAGTACGTCCGGGCGATGGCCGTCCTGGTGATGACCGAGACCGGCATGGTCACCCATCTGAACCCGGGAGTGATGTCGTGGGCCGAGCTGCAGCGGCTCCGCCCCGTCGCGCCCTCGATGGGCATGATGCTCGAGACGACCGCCGAGCGGCTCTGGTCCGAGAAGGGCGGGGTGCACTACGGCTCGCCCGACAAGGAGCCGGCGCTGCGGCTGCGGGTGCTCGAGGACGCGGGGCGCAGCCGCATCCCCTTCACCACCGGTGTGCTGCTGGGCATCGGCGAGAACGCCGCCGAGCGGGCAGACGCCCTCTTCGCCATCCGCGAGTCGCACGAGCGCTGGGGCCACGTGCAGGAGTGCATCGTGCAGAACTTCCGGGCGAAGCCGCGCACCGCGATGCAGAACGAGGTCGACCTCGAGCTCCAGGAGTACGTCGCGAACGTCGCCGTCGCGAGGCTGGTCCTGGGCGCGGACGCGACCATCCAGGCGCCGCCGAACCTCACCGACGAGCAGGAGCTCGGGCTGCTCCTGCGCGCCGGGGTCGACGACTGGGGCGGGGTCAGCCCGCTCACGGCCGATCACGTGAATCCCGAGCGGCCCTGGCCCCACATCGACGACCTCGCCCGGCTCACCGCCGCCGCCGGCTTCCGTCTGCACGAGCGTCTGACCGCGCATCCGCAGTACCTCCGCGACGCCGAGACGTGGATCGACCCGCGCGTCACTCCCTCTGTGCAGGCTCTCGCCGACCACGCGACGTGGCTCGCCGACGAGGCGGCACCCGTGCTCCCCCGGCCCTACCGCGAGACGCTCGAGGCTCCGCCGCGGCCGGCCGCGCCCACGCTCGGCCCCGTGCTCGCCCGGGCCGCCGCCGACCCGGCAGGGCTCTCCGATGCCGACTACCTCGCCCTGCTGGCGGCGGACGGCGACGACCTCGACGCGCTCGCCGCGCTCGCCGACGACGTCCGCCGGGAGGCCGTGGGCGACGTCGTCTCGATCGTCGTGAACCGCAACATCGACACCTCCCTCTGGGGTGCAGGCGGCCTCACGGTCGAACGCCTGGAAGAACTCGCCGACGAAGCCGTCGCGCTGGGAGCGACCGAACTCTGCCTCCAGGGCGCGATCGGCCAGGAGCATCCGGGCGACGATCTGCTCCTGATCGCGCGCACCCTCTCGGCCAGGCAGCCCTCCCTGCACCTGCACGCATACCGGCCCGGTGAGATCCTCGAGGTCGCCCGGCGCACGGGCCGCACTCTGCCCGCGATGCTCGACGCGCTCCGCGAGGCGGGGGTCGACTCCGTCCCGGGCACGGCCGCGCGGATCCTCGACGACGGCGTGCGCGCGATCCTCAGCGAGGGCACAGACCCGAGCGCCGCCGAGTGGCGCGAGACGATCACCGCGGCCCACCGCAGCGGGCTCCGCTCGACCTCGACCATGGTCTACGGGCATGTCGAGACCCCGGAGCAGCAGCTCGCCCACCTGCGCACACTGGCTACGATCCAGGACGAGACGGGCGGGTTCACCGAGTTCATCGCGATGCCGTTCGTGCCCGCAGAGGCGCCGCCGGCGGTCGCGCGCGCGACCAGAGGCGGACCCGGCCTCCGCGAGACCCGCGCGGTGCACGCGGTCGCCCGGCTCGTGCTCCACGGCCGGATCCCGCACGTGCAGACCGCCTGGACCAAGCTCGGGCTGCACACCGCTCAGCTGCTCCTGCGCGGTGGGGCCGACGATCTGGGCGGTCTGCTCCTCGACGGTGTCCTCCGGCCCGAGGCGGGGGCGGAGGCGCACCGGGCACTCGACATCGCGACCGTCGCACGCATCACCGGCGAGATCGGCCGCGGCTGGCGCCAGCGCACCACCTCGTACGGCACGGTCCCCGCCGAGCGCGCCCTGCGCGCCGAGGTGACGTCCTCGGCCGGGGTGCAGCGGATGCGGCTCCCCCTGCGCGAGACCCGACGCGTGCCGTGAGCCCGTCCGAGTACCTCCAGCGGCAGGCCGCCCTGGTGCAGGAGCGGCGGATCACGGTCGGAGCCGCCCAGGCGCGACTCCTCACCGCCGGTCCCGAGCAACCTTCCGCCGTCCTGCTCCTCACCGGCGCCGGCCGGGGCGTCCGGACCGACACCGCGCTCGTGCTGCCGATGCTCGCGCGCCGCCACCGTGTCGCCGCGCTCGAACTCGCCGACCTCCGCGACCCCTGGGGCGACGGTCCCGCCGGCGTGAGCGCCGCCCTCGACGCACTCGGAGCCGACGAGGTCGTCGTCGTCGGCCACGCACTCGGAGCCGCCGTCGCGGTCTCCGCCGACGACCCGCGGATCCGCGCCCTGGCACTCGTCGCCGGCTGGCTGCGCCCGACCGAGCGCCTGCGCGGTGCCGCCCAGCTCTGGGAGCTGCTCTCCCCCGAGGCGCAGGACGAGGCCGGCCGCCTGCTCGCGCTGCGCGCCTGGGGCCCCTCGTCCCCCTGGAACACCGACGCCGCCAGGATGCTCGCCGCCTCCGCCCGCGCCGACGCGAGCGCGGCCGCAACCCGTCTGCGCCTCCCGGCCCTCGTCGTCGCCTGCACCGCCGACGCCGTCGTGGGTGTCGAAGGCTCGGAGGCCCTCCTCGGTGCGATCGAGGACGCCCGCTACTGCCTCATCGACTCCGGGCACGCGGTCCTGGCCGAGCGGCCCGCCGAGCTGCTCGCCGTGCTCGAGCGCTTCGTCACCGACCCCCGCCGCGACCCGGCGGGCAGTGTTCTCGAGCGGATGACCGTCTGATGGCCGTCGAGGTCGACGTCGTCGTGATCGGGGCAGGGTTCGCCGGCCTCGGAGCGGCGACGCGCCTCGAGCGCCGCGGCGGCACCTCCTTCGTCGTGCTCGAGCGCGCGGAGCGCGTCGGCGGAACGTGGCGCGACAACGTCTACCCCGGCGTCTCCTGCGACATCCCGTCGCACCTCTACTCCTACTCGTTCGCCCCCGAACCCGACTGGTCCGCGTTCTACGCGCCCGGTGCCGAGATCCAGGCCTACCTCGAGCGTGTCGTCGAGCGCGAGCGGCTCGGGCCGCGCCTGCGGCTGGGCACCGAGGTCCTCGAGGCGGTTTTCCAGGAGGAGGCGGGCCGCTGGTCCGTGCGCACGTCCCGCGGCGACTACTCGGCCGGCGCGCTCGTGGTCTGCGCCGGGCGGCTCTCGGAGCCGCGGCTGCCGACGGTCCCCGGCCTCGATTCGTTCCCGGGCCCGGCCTTCCACTCGGCGCGCTGGCGCGAGGAGGTCGAGCTCGACGGCGCTCGGGTCGGGATCGTCGGCTCGGGCGCCTCCGCGGTGCAGATCGTGCCGCACCTCGCCGAGCGTGCCGCCGAGGTCGTGCTGTTCCAGCGCTCGGCGCCCTATGTGCGCCCCCGCGGCAATCACGCGTACGCCGCCGAGGAGCGCCGGGCCCTGGCGCGCGCGCCGGGCGCGCTGACGCGCCTGCGCGAAGACCTGTTCTGGCGGGCCGAGCTCGGTTTCGCCGGCCGCGTCGGCGTGCCCGACGCCATCGAGGGACTGCGAGCCGAGGCGCTCGGCCATCTCGCCGCGCACATCGCTGATCCCGAGCTGCGCGCCGTTCTCACTCCGGACTACGAGATCGGCTGCAAGCGGGTGCTGCTGTCGGACGACTACTACCCGGCCCTCAGCCGGGCCCACGTGCACGTCGTCCCCGGTGCGCTGCGGCGCGTCGAAGGGGCCGCGGCGATCGGTGACGACGGAGAGGCGCACGAGGTCGACGTCCTGATCTTTGCGACGGGCTTCCACGCGGCCCGGCCGCCGTTCGCGCGGAGGATCCGCGGACGGAGGGGCCAGCTCCTCGCCGACCGCTGGGCCGAGGGCATGGCCGCCTACGAGTCCACCGTCGTGCACGGCTTCCCGAACCTCTTCGTCATCAACGGCCCCAACGCGAGCCTCGGACACAACTCCGCCGTGCACATGATCGAGACGCAGATCGAGTACGTCCTCACCGCGCTCGACCACTGCGCGAGCACCGGCGTCGAACTCCTCGAGGTGACGGCCGAGGCCGAGGCCGCCTCCATCGCCCGGATCGACGCCCTGAGTGCCGACACGGTGTGGACCAACGGCGGCTGCGACAGCTGGTATCTCGCCTCCGACCGCCGTCTCGCCCTGCTCTGGCCGGATTTCGCCTTCGCCTTCCGCGACGAGCTGCGTCGCTTCGATCCGACGGCCTACGCGTCGTGATATCAGGCCGGCGGCCGCGTGCCCGCTGGCGGTGTCCACGCGGTCGTCGTCGGCCGCCCCGGGAGCAGCCGAGGAGCGGCCCGCCACAGACGCAGACGCGTCCGGGGCGGGCCGACCACTCAGCTCTTGTTCGCGCCGGAACCGGACGGCATCGCCTGACCCCGCTCGATGACGCCGGTGGTACCGACGAACCGGTTATCGCCTTCGTACAACTGATAGGGGTCGCTCGCCGCATCGAGGTGCACGACGATCGGGTTGTGGGAATGATCGAAGACGTTGCCTCCGACGACGACGTATCCGCCGCTGCCGACCTCGATCGCCGCGTATTGATTCGAGTCAGCGGCGGTGTTGTCGAACGTGTTGTCCAAGACCTGGACATAGCCGCGGAGCAGCGGTCGCCCGCGCACGAGCGACCCGATGTGATTGTGAGAGAGGGTGACGTGCAGGAGGCCGGTCTTCAGGTAGCTGTCTGCGGCCTGCGCGCCGACGAGGATGCCGAGCCGTTCGTCCGCCAGTGGTTGGAACCCGAATCCCCAGTCCCATTTCACCGAAGGCGAGATGTCCTTGAAGGCCTTCGTGTAGTACAGGTTGCTGTTCGAGATGGTGACCCGGTCCGCACCCTTGGTGACCGACATGAGGTCGTCCGTGGTGTCGTAGGCAGTGATGGCGTCGATGGTGACGTCGCGCGCTCCGCGCACCGAGATCGCCTCGTAGTTCGTGCCCGCACCGTGCGGCCTCGTGTCCGCTCCCGTCAGCGCCTCGAGATCCGATATCCGGCCGTGGATGGTGAGGTTTCGAATCGTGATGTCGTGCACCGCTCCGGTGACGGTGCCGTCGATGACGCGGATCTGGATGTTGATCAGCTCGATCGACGGAGCGGATCCCTCGATGATCGTGTTGCTGTTCGACGGGTTGCGAACGTCGACGGTGATCGGTACGGGGCCGCCATCGAGTGTCGCCGTGATGACGATGTGGTGCGCATTGTTGCGCAGGGCGGTTCTCAGCGCGTCGACGGTGGCGACAGTCGTCGGCGCGTCGGAGACCGCGGAGGCGTTGCGGATGGTGCCCGCCGCCTCCCGGTGGTCCAGGTGAGCAGCCGCATGCGCCACGTGCGGCTGATTCTGGTCACGATCGATCAGTGGTGATCCGAGCGTCACGGTCGCCAACGCGAGGGCGATCACGCGAGTGTAGAGAGCAGTCAAGTGAAGTCGATTCCGTCGGACCGCAGGAGCGGCCCGCTCTGTGTGTCGGGGGTGGGTGAGTGCAGTGCCCGGCGACGGCCGGGTATCCGCGGGGAGGTCGGGTATCCGCGGGTGGTCTGCGTCGTCGGGGTCGGATCGCAGCCAGCACAGGATCTCCTCGACGCAGTGACGGCTGCTGCGGGTGCAGGCCGGACTGACGTGTCGAAGGCGGGTAGAGCTGGCACCCGATCGCGGGGAGAAACGGTGAGACTCTTTCGTCTACCGGATGGATCGTACTGATCCACCTCCCCCATTGATGGGGATCCGCCGTGAAGCATGTGTGCGGCTCACAGGATCGTCCGAGCTGTCGCGCGGGTCGGATCCGCAGAGCACCCGGTCACAGCGTCGACGCATGCGAGCTCGGCCGGCGAACCGCGCTCGACACCGCGCAGGCCGGGTCTGTGCCCCTCCCACCCGGATCCGCACGAGCGGGCATCCGCGCCGGCCGTCGACCGCGGTGTCGAGGGGATCAGCCGTGCCGATCCCCTCGACACTCGGCTCCGCGCACTGGCTATGGTGACCCCATGACCGACCGCGTGCTCGCCCCCGAACCGCCTGCCGACGGCTCGAAGCCGAAGGGCCCCGCCTCCTACTTCGCCAGCATCGAGAAGACCTACGGCCGCCCCGTGCAGGAGTGGCTCGACCTGGCGGACGAGCGTCTACGCGACGAGCCGCACAAGAAGGTCGTCACCTGGCTGACGACCGAGCACGGCCTCGGCTACGGCCACGCGAACGCGATCGTCGCCTACGTCCGCGCCGCACGCGGCTGAGCTGCGCCGCGAACCGGCGGGGACGGCCTCGCCGCCGATGCCCACTCCTCCGCGTCGAGGCAGGCGAGCACGACCTCGGCGTCCTGCTGGACGAGGCGCAGACCGAGCCTCTGCAGCCCGCGGATCGACGCGATGTTGCGGGGATCGGCCCGCGCGAGCACGCGCGACATCCCCAGGTCTCGGAAGGCCGTCTCAATCAGAGCGACACCCGCCTCGACCGCGTAGCCCAGTCCCGCCGTGTCCGGGTGCAGGAACATCCCCAGCTCCGCCGCCGCGCCGTCCTCGGAGCGGACCAGGACCGCATCCCCGACGAGCCGCTGGGTCGCGGTGACGACGACACCCCAGAACCGGCGGTCACCCGGATGCTCGAACGCCCACTCCGCCGATCGCTCCGCCCGCCAACTCTCGTACTCGCCCGGCCGCAGAGGGGGATGACGGAGGAAACGCCCCGCGCGCGGATCCCCGCGATAGCTCATCACCGCCACCTCGTCCGTCGGGAGCAGCGGGCGCAGGAGCAGGCGCGTCGTCCGCACTGTCCGTTCCGCCATCTCCTCAGGCTAGGCCCGATCGGGCTCCGCGAGCGGGCCGTCACCGCCGCGATCCCGCCGCGAGGATAATCGGGGGAATGCGAGAAGACGACGATGTCGATCTGGTGATCGACGCCTGGGCCCACGCGCTGCCCGATCTGGACTTCGCCCCCCTCGACGTCGTCTCGCGCCTGCGCCGCCTGAGCCCCCGAGTGCAGGACGTGCGCCGCCAGTCCTTCGCGGCGAGCGACCTCACGCCGTGGGAGTTCGAGCTGCTGTCTCTGCTGCGTCAGCGCGGTCGCGGTGGGATGACCCCGTCGGCTCTGTCGATCGAGCTCGCGCTCTCGAGCGGGAACCTCGCCAGCCGCGTGGAGCGCCTCGCGGCGCGCGGTCTCGTCGTCCGCGAGCAGAACGCCGCCGACTCGCGCAGCAAGATCGTCTCGCTCACTCCCCGCGGCACCAAGCGGGTGGACGAGGCGATGCGGAACCTGGTCGCCGCCGAGGGCGAGGTGCTCGCCGATCTCGACTCCGCGCAGGTGTCGGTGCTGATCGAGTGCCTGCGCACCATCAGCGACACGCTCGACCGGCTGCAGTGACCGCTACGCCTGACGGGGCTGGGAGGTCAAGCCCGTTCGGGAAGGCGGGCACCGGTCGTAGCGTGAGGCGTGCACGGTCGAGGCGACAGCCACCCGTGACGACGAACGCGACAGCGGAGAGCACCATGAGACAGATTCCCACGATCCAACCCGCGCGATGGAGCCGGAACGGGATCCGGATCGTCGTCGTCCCCGGAGCAGAACTGCCCCGGTTCCGACTCGAGATCGACCCGGTGATCGCGACCGGTGCCCTTCCCGTCCCCACCGGCCCCTTCTCGACGGTCGAGGAGGCCGAGCGGGCCGCCGAATCCGCCGCAGTCCTGCTCGGGGTCAGGATCTCGGCCTGAGTCCCGAGGGTCCTGCGAGCTCGGCGAGCGGCCCGGTCGGCACCGCGATCCACCCCTCCGCCTCGGCCGCCGCGCGCAGCTCCGGAGGCACCGGCAGTGTCGCACCGAGGGCGTGGGCCCGCGCGTTGAGAGCGGCGACGACCGCGTCGAAGGCGTCGTCGGAGCGGCGCATCAGCGCGAGGGCCGAGGGCGGCACCTCCAGCCACGGGGCCGCGCGCCGAAGCGCATCGACGGCGAGCACCACTGCCTCCGGCCGCGTCTTGTAGCCCGTGGTCTCCACTCCCCACAACCGCAGGGCCGCCGCAGGGTAGGCCTCGACGAGACGGCCGCCGCCGGAGCGGTCGACCACCTCGCCGCGCGCCGCGAACGCGTCGAGGAGTTCCGCGCAGCGCATCGCCGTCATGCCGAGGCGGTCGGTGGAGACGCTGAGCGGCCAGCGCCCGGTGATCTCGCGGGCGACGCGGTCGGTCTCGCGATAGGCCAGGCGCCTGCGCCAGTCGCGGCCCGCCAGGGTCCGCGGCGCGACCTCGCGGCGGGTGTGCGCCGCGATGAAGGCTGCGAACTCGAGGGGCCAGCCGAAGGCGCAGTCGATGCCGATCGCCTCCGCCTCGAGCGACGCGTCGACGATCGCCTCGTCCTCGGCGCCGAGGACGAGCAAGCGGACGACCGCTCCACCCGCGGCCCAGTCGACGCCGGCGAGCGCGGTGCGCACCGGTTCCGCAGCGAGGTCGACACCGATCGTGAGCACGGGACGGGCTAGGTGCTCGGCCGGTCCCCTTCGCGGCGTCGGCGCTGCTCCTCGGCGAGCCTCGCGTAGTGCGCCTCCTCGCGCTCCAGCTCGGCGAGCTGCTCCTCCGTGGTCATGGGCGCGGGCCGGACGATGATCGTCGACGGACTCTGCGAGCGACGACGCGGCGCCCTGCCGCCCGGCACGAATGAACCGCCGTCTCCGCGCTTCCACTCGTGCCCGAGCAGGAACCACAGCGAGACGCCGATGATCGGGATGAACACGATCAGCAGCACCCACACGATCTTCGGCAGGTTGCGGACCACGCTGTCCGGCTGCCGCACGACGTCCACCAGCGCCAGCACCATCAGCATGACGATCAGCAGCGAGAACAGAAACCCCATGCGACGAGGGTACGACGCACGAGCGCCTCCGGCAGGCTCGGTCTTCGCTCGCCGCACCGTCTCGACCTCGTTCCAGTTCACCCCGAGACCAGTCACGAGCGCGCGCAGAATCTCCTCGACGTTCGCGAGCTCCTCGGCGGACGGGGCGGCCACGACCTCCCGGCCTTCCTCCTCACGCTTCGCCAGGAGCCACGACCGTCGCTCGTCGTCGCACGAACTGTGCTTTCAACACCTGTCGTGCGACCTCGTTGCAGCACTGCACGCCGCGCTCAGCGATCGGACCCACCGGAGAGGCGCGAGTCCGTCTCACCCGTCTCAGTGGAAGGCTTCGACGTGACGAAGGAGACGAGGAGGGCGACGACAGCGGCAAGACCGATGACGATCACCGACGCACCCTCCCACACCTCCGTGACACCGGACAAGAGAAGATGAACGTAATAAGCTGCCGCCACAAGCCCACTAACGATCCACAGCATCGAGGGTCGCGAGTTCCAATACGTCATACCATTCTCCTTCGCGTCAGTTTCTATGATTTTCTCCTTCGAGAACGATGCGGCGTGGCACAGCACGTCCGCCCGCGCAGCTGTATCACCGGTACGACCTTCGGCAGCGCTGCCCCGGTGACCTCTGCGACGCGCGCGATCGTCGAACGGAGAGCATGCCAGAGCACAGCCCACCCATGCCTCCGTCCCAGGTTCCCACGACGTTCCGAGCCGACGAGAACGAGGGGGCGACGACAAGAGAGACGGCCCGGGTCTGTGCCGTTGCTGCGCACGACCCGCTCCCGGTCGTCGTGCACGCTGGCAGCCCCCGCTCCGGTGGGCCGTGGCACGATCGGACGATGACTGACACGTCTGCGCCCGGCGAGACCGCCCGACACTCCACCCGCCGCCTCGTCCTGATCGCCGTCGCCGTCCTCGGCCTCGCCGGTGTCGTCGCGCTTGCTCTCGTCCCGCTGCAGTACTGGGCCCTGAGCGCCCAGGGGCTCGACGACGCCTGCCGGGTCAGCCTCGGCGGGGTACCGCCCGAGGCGGGCGAGCTGGTCCGCGGATTCTGGTCGTGGTGGCCGCTCGGCGGAGCCTGCGAGTGGAAGCTCCTCGACGGGACCACCGCCGTCGACCGCCCCGACTGGTCCACGACGGTGGTCGCGGGAGTCGGAGCGGCCCTGCTACTCGCGGGGATCGCCCTCGCCGCTGTCTCGTCGCTCCGCCGCAGCAGGACGCGGACTCAGGTCCAGCGGGCCGGACTGTAGCGGGGCGAAGGTCCGGCAGGCCGAGGTCGGGGCCGGCCCTAGCGGTCGAAGAAGTTCCCGAGGTCGCCGAGACCGGGCAGCGGGAAGTCGGAGCCGAGCTCGGAGACCTGCTCGCCCAGCCCCGAGACCTGTTCGCCTGCGCCCGAGACGAACTCGCCCGCGCTACCCGTGATGTCGCCGAACGCGCCCAGGTCGCCGAATCCGCCCGCGAGATTCTCGAAGTCGACTCCGAGACCCGAGGCCTGCGCCAACAGCGGGCCGGCGACGCTGCTGATCACGGCGCCGCCCGCCACCGCCGCGAGCAGCCCGCCGGCCGCTCCGAGTCCGATGCCGGCCGCCGCTCCGACGCCCGCACCCGCGACGGCTCCGCGCGTCCCCGGCTTCGAGAACATCGTCTTGAGGAATCCCGGGGCGTTCGCCTCGCCGCGTGTCGCCGCGCGCGCGAGATCCTCCGGAGCCGAGGAGCGCGGCTGTTCGCTCGCGGGCAGTTCGTCGCGCAGTCGTGCCTCGACCTGCGCGCGCTGCGCGGGAGTCAGCTTCGAGAACGCCTCGCGGTGCACCTGCTCCAGCTGCTCGGGGTCGGCCGTGCGGAGGAGGTAGTCGTAGCGGGCGATCGCCGCTCGGTCCTCCTGGCTCACCACGGGCTGCCCGGGTCGGGCGTCCTGCGGCCGGGCGGTGGTGGCCGGCCGGGCCGGCTGCGGCGGCGCGGTACGCGAGTCGCCCGTCACCTTGTCGGCGGCCGTGCGGACCAGCTCGCGCCAGTCGGTCGTCCCGCTCGAGGAGCTCCCCGAACCGCTCTTCGAATCGAGGGCTTTCGACGCCATGCCGAGGACGCGCTTGAACATGCTCACAGTGAACCTTCCGTCGGGTATCAGGGCGATCATGCCGGTGCTCCCTGAGGGAAGGCCGTCCGGAGCCTCTGGGACGCCGGGGAAGGACGCCGGGGAACGGCCCGGCCGGAGTCGCGTCAGCCGTCCTCCGTCGACGCGTTCCGCGTGCGCCGGTCACGGCGCAGCGTCACCCGCATCGTCTCTGCGTCGTGGAAGCCCGAGTACCGGGCCGCCTCGTCGGCGGAGTACGGGGTCCCGCCGAGTCCGTCCGCGCGGTACATGCGGGCGAGGGCGGCCCGGCGCAGGCGGATCTCATCGCGCGCCGTCGTCCCGTGGGTCGCGAAGATCCTGCGGAGGTACGGCTCCGAGAGCTGGAGCTCGCGAGCGAGGACCGCGACCGTGAAGTCGGGGTCCGCGACCTTCTCGCCGATCACCATGATCGCCCGGGTGAAGTGCTCCGACTCCCGGCTGGTGCGCGGCGGCCGGTGCTCGATGCTCGCGGCCGTGAGCGCCGCCGCAGTGAATCCCGTGATCGCCAGCCGGAACTCGGCGAAACCGGTGTCGGTGCAGCAGATCCCTGAGTTGAGAGCGGAATTGATGCAGGCGATCAGCACGGACGCCATGGTGGCGTTCCCGATCGGCAGTACCGCACCGTCCGCGAGAACCTCGAACGTCGAACTGGGGAGCGCGAGTGCGTCGCACTCGATCTCCATGCGCGCCGAGGGCTCGCACTGCTCGAGGGCGAAGGCGCAGCCGCTGGGCACGAAGGCCACATCTCCCGCACGCACCGTCGTCGTCCGGCCGCCCGGTCCGAACGTGAGCTCGAAGGCTCCTTCGAGCTGGAGGAGGACCGTCGCCCGGCGTTGCGGAGCGTTCCTCCGCAGGACTCCCGCCGTGTGCCAGATCCGGGCGAACCGGAACCCCGGGGAGCCGGCCTCGTCGCAGACGAGCCGGGGATCCGACCCGTCGAACGCGAACCCCCGCTCCGAGAACCACCGGACTGCCTCGACCCCGCGGACGCCCGCTCCGGATCCCGCGGCAGGACCGTCGTCCTGATCCTCCGATGACGCCACCACGAACCCCCTCCTGCCGCTGATATCGCCACTGTGCCAGCCCACGGCGCCGTTGCCGAGGGCCGGGGCCGAACGCGCCACGCGAACACCTGGTTTCCGATGCAGTGCGCGGGAAGCGATAGGCCCGAGTGCCCAGCAGCATCCAAGCTCCTGTGCAAGACCTCAGTTCCGAGACGAAGGACAACCACTCCATGACCCAGCACTCCGACACCCCGGCCACCGGCGCCGACGAGACCCCCACGACCGGCAACGGCCGTCTGAACCGCCGCACCATCGTGAAGAGCGCCGCCTGGTCGATCCCCGTGATCGCCGGCGCCACCGCCGCTCCGCTGGCGGCCGCCTCGACCACGCCCTGCGTCGGTCGCGCCGAAGTCGTGTCCGCCGGCTACATCCGCGACTCGTCCGACGGCTGGCTCGGCGAGCTCCAGTCGAACGCCTCCGGTGCGCGTCTGGGCATCGGCGTGGTCCTCCCCGGATCGCGGATGAAGAGCAACGTGGCCTACCGCAACCCCACGAACTGCGCCTGGACCGGCACGGTGCGCATCCAGATCGACCTCCCCGTCGCCATCCTGGCCGCGAACCCCTCCTCGGAGCAGGGCTGGGCCATCTCGAACGGCGGCGACTACGTCCGCGACGGTCTCACCTACCGCCGCTTCTACTTCACCGGGACGCTGTCGCTCGCCGCCGGCGCCACCTTCCAGTCCGGCGTCAACTGGACCCTCAATGACCTCGCCACCCTGCGGACCAACCTCGGCGCAACCGACACGCCGCAGCGCTGGACGCAGCTCCCCGCGACCTCGCGCAGCGCGGGCTGGCGCTTCACGAACCCGGGCGGATCCATCGTCATCGACGGCGCGGTCGCTCAGTCCGGTGGTTACAACAACCAGCTGGCGCAGAACGCGGGCTTCTGGATCCACGCGAACCAGGTCGCCGCGTAGGTCTCAGCGCTACCCACAGAACTCCCGGCGAGGACGTGCAGACGTCCTCGCCGGGAGTTCCGTGCGTGCGGGGTGCGGCCGCGGAGGACCGTCTCGCCGCCGAGCACGACGCGACGGCCCTCCACCTCACACGTCGTACTCGACTCCGACGCCTCCGAACCGCAGCCGGTCCTGCACCACCACGCGCTCGCCGTGCCGGTCGCGCCCGCGCAGCAGACCGGCCTCCATCAGGCGGATGATCACCTGCGAGCTGATCTCGTTCATCCCCGCGGAGTTCAGGTCTGCGAGCAGTTCCCGATAGCCGATCCCCTCGCTCGCGACCCGCTCGAAGAGGGGCAGTTGCTCGGGAGAGATCGGCCACTTCACCATGTCGCGCCCCGTCTCATCGGCGAGCACGAGGACGGGGCGCAGCTCGAACGTCAGCGGATCGATCGCGTAGTGCTCCTTCAGGGCGACCTGCTCTCCCGTCCACTCGAATGCGGCGATGCGGTGCAGCTGCCGGGTCAGCTGCGACACCCACCGCACCCGCGCCGGGTTCAACTCGTCGTCCGCGAACTCGTCCGAGAGGTGCCCGCGCTGGTGGCGGCCGATCTCGATCATGGCTGCCGCGCGGTCGCGGAAGTCCGCGACAGGGCGCGACGCCGCTCGGGCCTCGCCCGTGATGCGCTCGAACCACCGCATCCGGTCGAAGCGCTCGTCGTCCGACTCCTCCACGCGGCGCTGACGCCAGAAGACGGAGTCGGGCTCCGTGTAGGAGGCGAAGGTGTAGAACGACGACAGGAACTCGTGGTACTGCTCGTACACATCGCGGTAGCTGCGGTTGTACCAGGCGTGCACGGCGTCTCTCTCGGGCGGGTTCCCGCTGATGCGGTCGATCGCCGAGGCCGCCGAGACCGCGGACTGCACCGCGAGGTGGATGCCCTGCGAGAACATCGGATCGGTGAAGGCGGCCGCGTCGCCGCTGAGGAAGTAGCGCCCGGCCGAGAACGTCTCGCTGTCGTAGGACCAGTCGTGCACGATGCGCGTCTCGCCGACGATCTCGGAATCGCCGAGCAGCGCCATCGCCCGATCGGCCTTGCGGATGTGACGGCGGAAGAACTCGTCCGGCCCGAGCTCGCGCACCTCCTCGTTCTTGGACCGGTCGACGACCAGGCCGACGCTGTAGAGGTCGCCCTTCAGCGGGATCATCCACACCCAGCCGTCCTCGAACGAGATCGTGTAAGTGGTCCCTTTGAGGTCGTTCTCGAACGGATCCGCCATCCGGTAGTAGTTCCAGACAGCGAAGTTCTTGAAGTACTCGTCGTAGCGGCGCACGCCCAGCTTGCGCGCGAGCGGACTGCCGACTCCTCCCGCGTCGATGACGAAGTCGTACTCGGCGCTGGCCGGCCCGTCCGCGTCCCGGTAGTGCACCGTGACCGAGTCGGGCGAGCCGAGGTCGACGTCGGTCACCGCCGTGCCCACGTTGACCGTGACTCCACGTGCCCGAGCCTCGTCGACGACGAGGCTGTCGAAGTCCTCCCGCAGCACCTGGAGCGCATGGTCGTAGACCCAGGGCTGGACCTGCGGGGCCGAGAAGGAGAAGGTCCAGGGCACCTCCCCCTGCCCCCAGAGGAACGTGGCGGACGGCTTCGTGACGAAGCCGGCCGCGTCGATCCGCTCCTTCAGTCCGAGACGCTGCAGCACCGAGAGAGTGCCGGGGAGCAGGGACTCCCCCACCCGGTAGCGCGGCATCGGGGCCTTCTCGTAGACGACCGCCTTATGCCCCAGCGCGGTGAGAGTGAGTGCCGCGACGGCACCACCCGGTCCCGCACCGATGATCGCGACAGTGGATTCAGTCATTCTCTGCAACTCCCTCGTGCCTCGGTAGAGCCATGATTCGCATCTGCGGCAGATAGGTGTGCCGCTCCTTGGTGTTCTCCACGATCGCGGTGCCGATCTGGAAGCGTCCGCCGGAGCCGATCGTGACTCCGGGATGCACGGTGCAGCTCACGCCGAACGCGACGTCGTCGCCGATCGTCACGCTGTTGCCGGTGTGGAAGTTCGGGGCCACGACGGTGTTCGAGCCGACCGTGCTGTGGTGCCCGACCGTGCTGTGGTAGTTGAAGACGGTGAAGTCGCCGATGCGGGTGTTCACCCCGAAGTAGCAGCCCGGCCCGATCGCGACTCCGCGCGCGCCACCCAGCGCGGCGGTGGGCGCCGAACTCGGGTGCACGACGCTGACCGCGTGCAGCTCCCGAGGGATCAGCACCGTGTCGATCAGCCGGCGCCGCTCGTCGACGTCCGAGCTGGCGAGGAGCACCGGCGTCCCCGCGGGGAGGTCGGCATCGGCGAGCGCCACCGTCAGCTCCGGGGGCGCGACCGCATCCTCTCCGGGCAGCGCCGTGAAGCGGATCCGCTCGAATCCGCCCGCGGTCTCGGCGAGCCGGGCCATCTCGAGCGCGAACCGCCCTGCTCCGATCAGCGTGAGCTCGGTCATGATCCCCCTCGGATCCTCTTGAACCGCGCGGTCATCGCCAGCTCGGCCACCGGCCGCACCCGCGCGGGCATCTTGTAGCGCTCGACCCTGCCGGCGAGGTACTCGGCCACATGCCGGCGCGCCTGGGCAGGGGTGTGCTCGCCGTCGAACACCACATCGGCGCACACCATCTGCCCCGTGATCGAGTTCGGCATCCCGTAGACGGCGCAGTCTCGGATCGCCGGGCTGCCGAGCAGGACCGTCTCCAGCTCGAGCGGATGCAGCTTCTCGCCGCCGACGTTGATCACGTCGCTGCTGCGCCCCGCGATCTGGAGCGACCCGTCCGCCCCCTCGACCACGAGGTCGCCCGTGCGGAACCAGCCGTCGTCGGTGACGGGATCCTCGCCGCCGTGGCCGAGGTAGCCGAGGAACTGCGTGCGGCTGCGCAGCTGGAGCTCCCCGTCGACGATGCGGTGCTCGACGCTCCCACCCTCCAGCCGGAAGAAGGTACTGCTGGAGGAGTCGCTGGTCGTCGCCGCGATGCCGGTCTCGCTGGTCCCGAAGGTCTGGAGCAGCCGAGCCCGCGGGAGGGCGACCCGCACGCGGGCGAGCAGCGGCGCCGACATGACCTCGGTTCCGTAGGTGACCGCCGCGATGCTGCTCAGGTCGAACCGGGTGTGGTGCCCGCCGAGCACCAAGAGATTAAGGAACGACGGGCTCGTCGGGAGCAGGTCGATCCGGTGCTCCTGCACGAGGGCGCCGATCGCCTCCGGAGTGCGCTCCCGGGCGATCACGGCCGCGGCTCCGATCCGCAGAGCCGACAGGAGAGAGTTGACGCCCCCGATGTGGTCGAAGAGGAGGAACATCACCATCACGTGCTGCCGTCCCCGCGGCAGCCTGGTGCCGTCGAGCTTCTCGGCCATCAGGAGGTCGAGGTCGTGCACCACGGCCTTCGGAGTGCCGGTGCTGCCGCTGCTGAGCAGCACCAGACCGGCCGCTGTGCGCTCGCGCAGCGTGGAGTAGAGCGCGGGCACCTCCTCCTCGTGCTGGAGCGGCCGCACGACGACGCCGCCGACCACCTCGACGACGGCGGTGGGGCTGGTGCTGCGCGCGAGAGCGGCGAGCAGTGCCTCCGTCAGGCTCACGACCGGCACCACGATGTTGCGATTGAGGAAGAGGGCGAGGAAGCCCGCGATGCCGGCGATCCCGAAGTCAGCGTGCAGCACGACGGCGGCACCCGGCTCGAGCCCCGCGCGTTCGAGGTCGGCGAGGGTCCGCTCGACGGCGTCGGCGAGGTCGGCGTAGCTGTAGCGCTCCGCTCCTTCGATCACCGCCGTCCGCTCACCCAGCTCGCGGAATCGCCCGATCAGTCCGGTCCGCATCTCAGTGCACCCCTCCGAGATAGACGGTCTCGCCGGTGACGAACGCCGACGAGGTGGAGAGGAGGAAGTCGAGCGGCCCGACGATGTCCTCCAGGGTGCACATCCGGGCGATCGCCTGCCGGTCCAGGAGAGCCCGCACCGTCTCCGGGTCGACGCTGCGGGAGAGGGCGGTGGCGACTACCGGCAGGCCGAGCGTGTTGACCCGGATGCCGGTGGCGCCGAGCTCCTTGCTCATCGTTTTCGTCATCTGCTCGAGCGCGCCCTTGCTCGCCGCATACGCCAGCTGTCCCGGCAGCGACCACGCCACCGCGATCGACGAGACGTTGATGATCGTCGGCGCCGCATAGCCGCTCGCCTGCAACAGCCGGACGGCCTCGCTCGAGCAGTGCAGAGCGGCGAAGAAGTTGAGGTCGAAGATGCGCCGCGTGGTCTCGTCGGGCATCAGCAGGAAGTGGTTGGTGACGGAGGTGCCCGCGTTGTTGACCAGCGCGTCGATCGCTCCGTGCTCACGGCCGACCCGCCGGAAGAGCGAGCGCACGGCGGCTCCGTCGGTGAGATCGGCCTCGTGGTGCTCGTAGTCGGGATGCGTCAGCGACGAGCGGCGCCTGCTGCAGCCGATCACCCGATGTCCGCCCGCCAGCAGGTGCTCCACCATCCCGCGGCCGATGCCCGTCCGCGCCCCCGTGACCACCACGATCATGCCCGTCTCACCGCACGGAGGCGTCGCCGGCGACGGCAGCCACCCCGCTGTCCGAGCGGGCGATGTCGATCTCCTGCGCGGCGAAGTCGATCAGCCGGCGGACACGGCTGAACGGGCTCACCCGCTGCGAGACCGCCTTCTCGGAGGTGAGCGAGACCTCGACGTCGAACTCCTCGGTGATCTCGAACTCCATGATCGCGAGGAAGTTCACCAGCTGCATCGAGTCGAAGACGCCTCCCTCGCCGTAGAGCGTCAGCGCCTCGAGATCGGTCGTCGGGATCTTCTCGGCTCGGCTGACGTTCACCTCGTCGATGACCCGTCCGATGATCGTGATCAGTTCAGCGTCCATGACGACACCTCTCCGGCCGGGAGCTGCTCCCGACCCGTCCTACCCGGTCCCCATCGGACCGGACGAGCGTGCTGGCCACCGAGGTCTCGGTGGCCCGGGAAGCCGTCAGAGGATCGATCTCCTTGACAGCGTCCGTCGCCTGCACTCGGATGAGGGCATGGCGGACTTCCTCGCGCATCTCCCGCCTGCGCGGGCCGCCACTCCGGGGCCGGGCGAGGTGCAGCTCTGGGGCGCGATCGAGGGCGCGGAGCCGGCAGCCCCCGGCGAGACCTTCTCGCGGCGGATGCAGCGCGCCGTACTCGCGCGCTACCTGGGCGTCACCGCCGCGCAGGTGCGCATCGATCGCCGCTGCGCGCGCTGCGGAGGCCCGCACGGCCGGCCGAGCGTTCCGGGCGCGGGGATCGACTTCTCGGTCAGCCACAGCGGTGGCCGGGTCGTCATCGCGGTGGTCGGCAGCGAGCGGGTGGGCGTCGATGTCCAAATGCCGGCCGCGGAGATCTCCCGCCACTTCCTCGCGAAGGCGCTCGACCCGGCGGAGTCGGCCGCTCTGGAGGCGCTGCCGGCCGCGAGCCGCCTCCGGGCGCTCACGCAGCAGTGGTGCCGCACCGAGGCTGCCGCGAAGCTGACCGGCGTCGGCGTCCTGGCCGGTGTCCGCGCGGAGCCCGGTGCGCAGCGCCTGCCGGTCTCTCTCGTCGACCTGGATCTGGGGGGCGGGCTGGTCGGCGCTCTCGCCTCCAGCCGCCCGATCGATCGGATCCGCCGCGGCACCTAGTCGGCGCTCATCGCCGGCCCGCGGCGGCGAGCCGATCCCGCGCATCAGAACAACCCTCCGCGAGCGACCTCGACCAGCACGAACACGCCGAAAGCGAGGAGGCAGAGTCCGCAGACGAGCTCGGTGATCGCGTACGCCCGGCGGCGGATCAAGTAGCGCCGGGCGAGGCTCGAGAGCACCGAGACTCCGCTGAGGAAGATCAGCCCGAGCACCGAGTGGATGAGTCCCAGCAGGGCACCGAGCCAGACGGTGACCGTCTCGTCCAGGAACAGTCCCGGCATCACGGCCAGGTAGAAGACCCCGATCTTGGGGTTGAGCAGGTTGGTCATCAGGCCGGTGAAGAAATAGGAGCGCAGTCCCCGGTGCTCGATCGCGGCACCGCCGTCGACCTCCACCTCCTCCTGCGCCCGCCAGCTCGCCAGCGAGGCCCGGAAGCTCTGACTGGCGAGGTAGATCAGGTAGAGACCGCCCGCGATCGCCACGATGCTGTAGAGGATCGGGATGCGCTCCAGGATCAGCGCCACGCCGAGCCCGGCGAGGGCGCCCCAGACGATCGGGCCGCAGACCACGCCGAGGGCCGTGACGATGCCCGAGCGCGCTCCGTCGCGGAGGCTGGTGCGCAGCACGAGGATCGTGTCCGCTCCCGGCATGAGCACGACGGCCAGCGCGATGCCCGCGAAGGCGAGGATGGGCTCGATCGACATGACGACGTCTCCGTTTCTGCGTGGTGGTGCGGCGAGTGGCCAGGGGCCGGGATCAGGGGCTCACGGAGGGCCTCCCTCCGGGAAGAAGCCGGGAACGGGCTCGATCTCGCCGGACGCGGTGACCGCGTCGAGGACGAAGCGCCCCACCGCGAGGTCGAGCATCCCGAGCCCGAACGGCGAGAAGACGATCGACCGCTCCGGGTCGGGCACGAGCTCGCCGGTGATCACCTCGGCGATCACTCCGTCGACGAAGTCCCGCGATCCCGTCAGCTGCTCCGTCAGGTGCGGTGACGTCTCCGCCCGGAGGCAGTGGTCGACGTCGTCGAGCACATTGACGGAGCCGAGGAGGATGCGCGGCGAGAGGTCCCGCAGCGAGATGTGCAGCACCACGGGATGGTGCGCGAACCAGGAGGGCTCCTCGACGTGCGGAGTGCCGGCCGTGGTCGCGAAGACGATGAGATCGGCGGAGCGTACCGCGGTCCCGACGTCCTCGACGGTGTGCACCGGTGCCTGCTGCCCGGAGCCGCGGACCGACTCCGCGAAAGCCTCCGCGTAGCCGTGCACGACGTCGACGACATCGACACGGTCGAACTCCCACCCGCTGCGAAGGAAGAACTCGTGGATGTACCGCGCGATCAACCCGGATCCGACGAACAGCAGCCGCCGGGGCCGCTCACGGCGGGCGGTGAGAGCGGCGGCGGCGACCACGGCTGAGGCCGCGGTCCTGGTGGCGCTGATGACGGAGCTCTCGAGGCAGGCGATCGGGTAGCCGGTGTCGATGTCGTTGAGCACGAGGACGGCCGAGGCGCGCGGCAGACCCCGCTCGAGGTTCTTCGGGAAGCTCGAGATCCACTTGATCCCTGCCGCACCGGAGGAGCCGCCGAGTGCAGCGGGCAGCGCGATGATCCGCGCCTCCGGTCGATCGGGGAAAGTCAGGAAGTGGCTCGGCGGATTCACGCTGCGGCCTGCCGCGTGCTCGACGTAGGCGTGCGCGACGACGTCCAGGATCTCCGCGTGCCGACCCTCGAGCGCGCGCAGCACGCTGCCACTGCCGATGACGGAGAACTGCGGTGCCGCGCTCATGCCGCCCCGTTCGCGACCGCGGCGAGCGACGACGGTGGGACGACGCCCGAGTGCCTCGCCACGGTGCCGGCTCCGTAGTGCTCCGCGACCCAGTCGTCGTCGTAGACCGTGTCGAGGTAGCGCTCGCCGAGGTCCGGGGCGACCGCGACGCGCACCCCTCCGCCCGGCTCCTCGAAGGCGAGGTGCCGCAGCGCCCCGGCCAGGACCGTGCCCGTCGACCCGCCGAAGAGGAACCCGGCGCGGGCGAGCTCACGGCACATCCGCACGCTGTCGGCCTCGTGCACGTGGACGACCTCGCCGACCTCGGCCGGCTCGAAGATCTCGGGGCGGCGGCTGCTGCCGAGTCCGGGGATGAACCGGGTCCCCGGGCCGCTGCCGGGAAAGGTGATCGAGCCGACGCTGTCGATCGCGACCACCCGGGCGCGATGCCCGATGTCGCGCAGGTAGCGGACGCAGCCCATCAGGGTCCCCGTCGTCCCCGCGCCGACGTAGAGCACCTCCAGGTCCGGGTACTCGCGCACGATCGCCGGTGCGGTGCTCGCGTAGTGGCCGAGCCAGTTCGCGGAGTTCGCGTACTGGTTCAGCCACACATAACGGTCGTCCGCCGCGCAGAGGGCGCGGACGCAGTCGATCCGGCTGGTCAGGAAACCCTGGTTCGAGTCCAGCTCGTCGACCACGATCACGCGTCCGCCGGTCGCCTCGATGTGGCGGCGGTTCTGCACGCTCGAGCGCGGGTCCATCACGCAGACGAAGCCGTAGCCGCGGCCGGCCGCGATGACGCTCAGGGCGACTCCGAGGTTGCCGGAGGACGATTCGACGATCACTGATCCCGGCCGGAGCACCCCGGCCGCCTCGGCCGCGTCGAGCATCGAGACGGCGGTCTTGAGCTTGATCGAACCGCCGAAGTTCAGGCCCTCGACCTTGAGGACGATCGGCGCCCCGATCACCGGGTCGAGGTCGACGAAGACGTCGTCGATCACGAGCTGCTCCGCGCTGGAGATCTGCATGGTCCTCCTCCTTCCCCGGATCAGAGCGGCGCGACAGCGCGCAGCTGCTGCAGTCGGCCGACCGCGGACTTCGCCCGGAACACGGCCCGGCCGCTGCGGCTGAGCCCCCGCATCGCGGCGCGGGCGTCGAGGCTGCGGTCGGCCAGCAGTGGGCCGAACACGCTCTGCCAGTACAGGGCGTTGCGCCCGATCCGCCCCAGGGATTCGCGGATGTCGATCGCCATCACCTGCTCCGTCTCCTCGCTCCACTGGTGCTTCTTGGTGATCCCCAGCCGCTCGGCGCCCAGGTGCTCGTAGAGCGGGATCAGCTTGTCGATCGAGTCGAGCACGACGAACCGCGCCTGCACCTCGAGCGCGGTCCGGCCGATCGCCCTGGCCAGCGCGCAGAACACACCGTGGCCGCGGTACTGCGGATGCACGCCCACCCGGGACGCCTCGACGAAGCCCTCGTCCCAGAGCCGCTGCGGTAGGCCGCCCGTGTCGGCGCACTCGTGCTCGAGCTCGCTGAGCTCCCGATCACCGTTGTTGACCACCACCCGGGCCGAGCCCACGTTCTTGCTCCCGAGCCGGGCCACGAGGGTGACGGAGGCGGTGTCCCAGCGGTCCACGAGCTGCTCGCTGCCCTCGACGTCGGTGAGGCGCCCGAAGTGCTGGTTCGCCTGCAGCCGCAGTTCCAGGGCCGCACGGAAGGCGTCGGCGTCGGTGACCTCGTCGACGACGAGGAACCGGTCGAGGCGACGCGGAGCGACTCCGGCGGCACGCAGGTGGCCGAAGGTGAACGCGTCCACCGTCCCGACGAGCAGCGCGGCGCTGCGCTCGGACGCCGGTCGTCCGAGCAGCTCGACCGCGACGGTGTCCCCGCCGCCGAGCCCGGTGACCCGCGCCGGGAGCACCACTCGACCGAGCCAGCCGCTCTCGACCTCGAGCCGCAGCTCGGTGCCGACTCCCGGCCGCGCCGCGGGCATCCGGAGCTCGCCGGCGCGCGTCGACAGCCGGATGACCTCTCCGGTCAGCACCGTCGAGGCGCGCAGCACCGCCGATCCGCGCAGTCCTATCGACCCCCGCAGGCGGAGGCGCACGGGCAGCGGCGGATCGATCGGGTGCAGCATCGTGGCGGGATCGGCGGTCGCCGTCTCGTCCTGTGTCCGAGTCATCAGTCCTCTTCCGGGTCGCGCGGGGTCGACGGTCATCGCCGGGGGTCGGGTGTCGGGGTCGGGTCAGTGCAACGCGTAGCCGACCAGCAGCGGCTCCGAGTAGAGGGGCACCCGCAGGTCGTCGGCGGTCAGCTCCCGCGACCTGTAGAGCGAGGGCACCTCCCTCGCCACCGTCGGGGCGAACGGGAGCCGGGCGCCGACCCGGAGCTGCGCGCGGTCGACGATGAGGCACTGGACGCCGAGCGCGAGGCTCCAGTAGAGCCGGAGCCAGCCGAGCGCGTCGACGAGGCGGTCCTCGTCGCTGAAGTAGAGGATGCGGCCGACCGGCTGGCGCGGAGTGACACGCATCTTCTTCACGATCGCGTAGAGGTGGCCCGAGCGGCCACGGCGGCGCACGAGGAAGTGCCGGCAGTCCAGACCGCGATGGTCCTCGAAGATCCGTAGCTGCGACCCGGTCAGAGCGGAGCCGATCGCGGCCTCATCCGTCTCGACCCTCAGATCGGCGCGCAGAGCACCGGGAGTGGGGACCGGCAGGATGCGCAGCACCTCCTGCTCCAGCTCGGCGAAGCCGAACTTCCTGCTGATCTCGTAGACCTCGGGCGAGGGCGTGTAGTTCAGCAGCGTCATGCCCTTGATCGAGAGCGCGGGCAGCAGGAGCATCAGGCTCTCGGAGCGGAATTCATCCTTCACGTACCAGCTGTGCAGCTCGCAGAACTTGCGCATCGCCCCGGCGATCTCGCGCCGGGTGAACAGCATCCCGATGAAGCCGACGACCTCTCCCTCTGCTTCGAGGACATAGCCGTAGTAGTCCTCCTCTCCGCCCCAGACCGGCTCGAAGAGCCGGGCACGGGCCTCGCTGGGGAGGGCCGCGTTGCGCAGCGTGGAGGAGCGGATGAGGTCGTAGACCCGGGCTGCGTCGTCCCGCGTCGCGCGGCGCACCTCGGCCATCTAGCGCAGTCCGCCCCGTATCGGGACGCGCGCGGCACGGCACGCGTCGCCGCTCCGGATCCGAGGTGCTCCGGGCGATCCGTCTCTGATCATGCGCTTTCCCCCTTTTTCGACGGGAATGCCGATCTCCTCACCCGATATCGGCCCGTCGTCGCTGAACTGCTGCCCCAGGTCTACTTCCTGCCGGGAAGAAGTGCGTACTGATCGGTCGCAGAGTTTACGCCGCCGTAACACGCCGGTCACACGACGATGGACATCGACAGTAATAGCCCGTGATTATCGAAAAGGAATAGCCGTGGAAGACGATCTAGGGCACTATCGGCCCACCGGATCGAGGCAGCCGGACGAGGACGTGCACCACCGCTGCCACCGCACTCGGGCCCGAACGCGATGCCGGGGTCTGTCGCGCCTGCGCCCCGCCGCGAGCTCACCGTCGCCCGACACGACCCTCTCCAACCGAGAAGGAACACCGATGACCAGCACCGAGATCGCCGCGCACTTCACCGCTCAGCTGTGCCTCATCCTGATCGCCTGCGTGCTGATGCGCCGGGCGGCGCAGTGGATCGGCCAGCCTCCGGTCATCGGCGAGATGATCGCCGGCGTCCTGCTCGGTCCGTCCCTGTTCGGGCTGCTCGCACCCGAGCTGCAGGCCGCGATCTTCCCGCGCGACGGCGCCGGGATGACGATCCTCTATACACTCAGTCAGCTCGGTCTCGTCTTCTACATGTTCGTCATCGGGCTCGAGTTCGACACCCGGATGGCCCGCACGAACGCCCGCGCCGTCGTCGGCGTTTCGAGCTCCGGTCTTCTCGCGCCGCTCGCGCTCGGGATCCTCTGCGCCGCACCGCTCCTGGCCGACTCCGGGATGTACTTCACCGAGGGCGTCGACTTCTGGCCCGCGGCGCTGTTCCTGGGCGCCGCCATCGCGACGACCGCGTTCCCGATGCTCGCGCGGATCATCTCCGAGCGCGGCATGGGCGGCACGCGGTCCGGCACACTCGCGCTCGCCTCCGGAGCCCTGACCGACGCCGTCTCGTGGATCCTGCTCGCCGTGGTCATCGCGGTCTTCCAGAGCGACCCGATGATCGCCGTGGCAGCCGTGCTCGGCGGGGCCGTCTATGTGGCGATCCTGCTGACGGGTGGGAAGACCCTGCTCGCCCGTTTCCTTCCGGCGAGGGGCGGGAGCGAGCTGAGCTCGTCCGCCTACATGGTCGTCCTCATCCTGGTCCTCGCGAGCGCCTGGTACACCACGGCGATCGGCATCCACTCGATCTTCGGCGGCTTCCTGCTGGGCGTGGCGATGCCGAGAGGCGCCGTGGCCGAGACAGTCATCCGCCGGACCGAGCCGTTCGTGAAGAACATGCTGCTGCCGCTCTTCTTCGTCTATTCGGGGCTGAACACCCAGATCGGGCTGGTGAACACTCCGCTGCTGTGGCTGGTCACCGTCGGGCTCATCGCCGCAGCGGTGCTCGGCAAGGGCGTCGCCTGCTACGGAGCGTCGCGGCTCCTCGGAATGGGGCGGAGCGAGTCACTCGCGGTCGGCAGCCTGATGAACGCTCGCGGCCTGATCGAGCTGATCCTGCTCAACATCGGCCTCCAGGCCGGCTTCATCACGCCGACTCTGTTCACGATGCTCGTTCTGATGGCCGTCGTCACGACACTGATGACCGCGCCGGTCTTCGACCTGGCCGTCCGCCGCGGCGGGCTCGGGATGCCGGCGTCCGCGGCGCCGACCGTCGAGCCCGCAGCGGAGCACCCGGTGGGCTGAGGGCCGGGCTGCCGGCCGGTGCGGAGAGTCCGCGCTCCCGCCGGGTGGTCTCGACGAGCACGGGGAGAGGGAGGCATCGATGGCATCGACGAGCACGGACGGAAGCCCTGCGGGACGCGGCCGGGTCGAGGACGCGGAAGCGCTCGAGCGTTTCCGGAGCCTGCTGCGGATACCGACGGTCTCCGGCCGCGACGACGCCGGGAGGGACGCCGACTTCGAGCGGTTCCTGGCGACTCTCACCGAGCTGTACCCGCGCGTGCACCACGCCCTCGAGGTCGAGCGCGTGGGCGGGTACTCGCTCGTCCTGCGCTGGCGCGGTCTCGATGCAGCGTCTCCGACAGTGCTGATGGCGCACTACGACGTCGTGCCCGCCGTGCCCGAGGACTGGAGCGTCGCCCCCTTCGGCGCCGTCGTCACCGGCGCCCCCACCGAGGCTGTCCTGCACGGCCGCGGCACCCTCGACGACAAGGGCGCGCTCGCCGCGATCCTCGAGGCCGTCGAGGAGGCGGTCGCCGACGGTCACGTCCCTCGCCACGACCTCTACCTGTGTTTCGGTCACACGGAGGAGGTGTCCGGTCAGGGCGCGTCCGCGATGGTGGCGTGGTTCCGCGACCGCGGCCTCCGCCCGGCGCTCGTCCTCGACGAAGGAGGCGCCGTGGTCGCAGACGTCTTCCCGACCGTCCGAGCACCGGCCGCTGTGGTGGGCGTGTCGGAGCGCGGCGTCGTCAGCCTGCATCTGCGCGTCACCGAGCAGGGCGGGCATGCGTCCATCCCCGCGAGACTGCCGGCGACCACACGCCTCGCACGTGCGATCGTCCGCGTCCACCGGCATCCCTTCCCCGTGGGCATCCCCGCGCCCACCCGCGAATTCCTCGCGAGGATGAGCGCCCTGGCCTCTCCTCCACTCCGCCTGGTCTTCTCGCACCTCGGTTCGACGGCGCCGCTGGTCGCACGAGCGCTGCCGTTCCTCGGCCCCGAGATGAACGCACTGGTGCGCACGACCGTGGTCGCCACCGCCCTCTCGGGGGCGCCCGCCGACAACGTGATGGCCCGGGAGGCGCGCGCGACTCTGAACGTGCGCATCCAGGTCGGCACGTCGGTGGCCGACGTCGTGCGGCACGTGCGACGGGCCGTCCGCGACGACGCGGTCGAGATCGAGCTCTCCGAGCCCTTCGAGCCCTCGCCCGTCTCTCCGTGGGCGGGCGAGGCGTGGGACCGGCTCCACGACGCGCTGGCCCGATCGCATCCCGGAGTCGTCCTGACCCCCTACATCCAGCTGGGCGCGAGCGACAGCCGCTTCTTCGCGCCGATCAGTGACGCGGTCTACCGGTTCACGCCGTTCGAGATGACGAGGGCGGAGCGTGCGAGCATCCACGGCCCGAACGAGCGGATCCGCGTCGACGCCTGGCTGCGCGGGATCCGCTTCTACCGCGCGCTGATCGCCGGGTCGTAGGACGCCCGTCGTTCGAGCCCGTGCCGCATCCGTCCTCGCTGGTCGCACCCGCCACGCCGCTGCTCAGCCGGTCGACCTCTCCGCAGAAAGCGCTGCCCATCCGTGCCGTGGAGGAGACGATCGTCGACGAGTATCAGGACGGCCTCCGGCTCGACCGCACGCCGGAAAGGACCTCGAGCGCCTGGTCGACGACGAGGTCGTCGCGACTCGCGGCGACGCTGAGCAGCGACACGCACAGGACCGATCTCGAACGCTTTGAGCGTGAACGGCTCCGCCTCCTCCACTTCCAGGGCGTCCCCGGCGCCCGCACCGACGTCGCCTGACAGCTCGACGGGAGAGGGGCGGCTAGCCCCTCCCCCCCACCCGTTACGGTGCTCCCAGCGGCAGAGCGCCTTTTCACACACGGGAAATTTCACGATGCGTCGGGACCAGCTCCACCGATCTCACCCCGGGCGCGCCACGGTGCTGCCCCCATTGGCTGCCGGTTACGAAAAGACGGACGACGTTACCGGACGAGGCTGACTTGTCTCGCGCACCTCCGATCGCGAGTCTTGGAGCTTTTAATGAGGTTCGAGGCCAAAGCACCTGGCTCTCAGGCAACACCAAGGTCACCGTAACCACAGGCGTGAGAGCGCTCCCGCGCGCGAAGTGGGCGCCCCATTGTTGACACACCTTCACGAACAGGAGTAGACCAGTATGGACGAAGGCAGCGCTGAGGAGGAAGAACATGAATCCTAGAAACGTGACCACGAAACTAACTGTCGGTATTTCCGCGGTTGCCCTTCTCGGTGCGGTGGCGGCACCCGCATACGCCGATGAATCCGTAACAAATGAATATTCGTCCGCTGCGGGCGCCGTGAATCGAGTCACGCCGAGCGAATCGACTCCAGAGGTCGGCGATAGTGGACTTCCCGCGGATGGCGGGAGCGTAATAACCACAAACGGGGCTGGAATCATCATGCCCGCGCAAGGAGCCCCGGTTGTCAGCGATGGAAACGTTGTGTATGACGGGCAACATTCAGGATCGAAGATTATCGCCCAACCGACTGCTACTGGCCTTCGATCCCTCGTGTACATCGAGGACTCTTCGGCTCCCGAGAGATACGACTTTAATTTCAATGATGCTTCAAGGTTGCAGGTCCTTCCGGATGGAGCTGTTGCCGTGCTAGGCGAACCCGAAGGGACTGAAGAGCCCCTACTGGGCGTCGTTGCAGCGCCGTGGGCCAAGGATCTAAACGGGCAGTCGGTTCCCACTCACTTTGAAGTCGAGGGAACAACCCTCACCCAAGTGGTCGAGCACAAGGAAGGAAACTACGCGTATGGGATCGTCGCTGACCCGGATTGGAACGCTTGTGCAGCGGGTGCGATCGCAGGTTTTGGCGGCGGAGCGGTCGCAGCCGGGTCAATCGGGAGCGTGATCCCATTCTGGGGGACGGCGGGCGGTGCGGTCATGGGTGGCCTGTACGGAGCTACTGCAGGCTGCATGGCCGCGGGAGGATGATCAAGAGATGAAGAAGCTACTACTTCGGCCCGTTCCCGACTCAATATTTATCATGATCGCGTTCTTTGATTTGGTCTTCAGTACCGTCATGTGTTACGTGCTCCCAGATTCCAAAGCAACCTTCGCGACCGTGGCGATGATTTCATTTGCCGGGCTCTTGTTTATTTCGTCGCGGCTCAGGAACATATCTACTTCGCACGGTGAGGGAACTCTTAATAGCAACAAAAGCTGACGAAGCCGTAAACCACTCCCAGACCGACGGCTTGGTCATCTAGAGCAGAGCGGCGGCCCGGCTGGCACAGAGACCAGCCGGGTTTTGCCATGCCACTCAACGGTTGTCGTGGCTCGGCGCTCTCGGGCGATCGCGGACCGCGCCGAGGCCTCGGCAGGTGTCCCATAATGAGCCACCTGGTTGGGCGAGCTTGTCAAGTTGTGTGTGTAAGTGGGCGGGGCCTTGGAGTTAGAGGTAGGGCTCGACGCGTTCGGGGAAGACGAGGGCGAGCTGTTCCAGGGCCTTCTTCCAGTTCGTGACGACTTGGCCCTCGACGAGCCGCCCTTCGGCCTTGCGTTTCGCGCCGCGGTCAAGTCCGCGTTCTTTCTCGCGGTCGCGGGCGCGCTTGTCTTCGATGTTGCAGATCGCCAGCCAGAGCAGCTTCACGACGGCCTGATCGTTCGGGAAGTGTCCGCGGTTCTTGGTGACCTTCCGCAGCTGGAAGTTCAGCGACTCGATCGCGTTGGTCGTGTAGATCACCCGCCTCACCTCCGTCGGGAACGCCAGGAAGGGCGTGAACCGCTCCCAGGCGTCCTCGAATACCGCCGCCGCGCGAGGGTTGGCTCGGCCCGGCTCCGACGTTGTGAACGCCTCGAGCGCGTCTCTGGCGGCCTCCGCGGTCGGGGCCTGGTAGATGGGCTTGAGCGCGGCCGCGACGGCCTTGCGCTGCCCGTAGCCGACGAACCGCATCGCGTTGCGGATGAGGTGGACGACGCAGGTCTGAACCATCGAGTTGGGCCAGGTCGCCTCGATCGCCTCGGGAAACCCGGTGAGCCCGTCGCAGCAGACGATCAGGACGTCACGGACGCCGCGGTTGGCGAGCTCGGCTCAGACCCCCGCCCAGAACTTCGCGCCCTCGGTGGCCTGGATCCAGATGCCCAGGACGTGCTTGACGCCGTCCGTGTCGACGCCGAGAGCGATGTGTGCGGCCTTGTTGCGCACGTGCCCGCCGTCGCGGACCTTGACGATCAACGCGTCGAGGTAGATCACCGGGTAGAACGCCTCCAACGGCCGCTGCTGCCACGCCAGGACCTCGTCGGCGATCTCCTCGGTGATGTTCGAGATCGTCTCGTGCGACAGGTCCGTCCCGATCGTCGATTCCAGGTGATGCTCGATGTCCCGCACCGTCATCCCGCCGGCGTAGAGCGAGACGATCATCTCGTCCAGCTGCGACAGACGCCGACTGCCCGTCGGGACCAGCCGAGGGGTGAACGACCCGTTGCGGTCCCGCGGGACGCGCAGCTCGACATCGCCGACGCTCGTGGAGACCGTCTTCGGGAACGACCCGTTCCGCGAGTCCGGGAACACGGGCGCCTCCGGGTCGCCCTTTTCGTAGCCGACATGATCGGTCAGCTCCGCCTGCAGGCCCCGCTCCAACCCGGTCTTGATCAGCTGCTGAATGAACCCGCCATCACCATCGAGCTGGATCTCGCCCGCGTCGATCTTCGCGAACAGGTCATCCATCACACCCGACTCGACCAGACGCTGCGCACCCTCGGCCTGCTGCTTCCGACGCTCCTCGCGCGTCACCTTACCGATCGCCAACTACGTGCATCCTCTCGTCAGAAGACCCACCCCTCACACACACCATTTGACGCGCTCTCGTCGACGTCCAGTTGCAGCGCTCGGGCGATCGCGCCCAGGACGCTCTCGGAGGCGCCGCCGATCTTCCCGCGCTCCAGCCGTGTGTAGTACTCGACGCTGAGTCGGGCGAGCATCGCGACCTCCTCGCGGCGCAGTCCGGGCACTCGTCGCCCACCGGTCACCGGAGGCAGCCCCGCCTGTGCCGGGGTGACGCGCGCCCGGCGCGACATGAGGAAGTCCTTGATCTCCTGCTCGATCTGCATCCTTCCACGCTATGACCTGCGCACCGACGGAGGGGGTCCCTGCCAGTGACTGCCACCGGGCGCCCGAGGGGCGAACGATGGAGGCCACACGTCGGCGACGCAGTGCAGAGCCCGTCGCAGGAATTGCCGACGAAGCGACGACGAAAGGAATCACACATGACCTCATGGCCAGCCGCAGACCTCGACCGCATCGCGGCCGCGGACGATCTGCACATCGCACCGTTCCGCGCCGATGGCACCACCCTCGGCACACCCACCTGGATCTGGTCCGTGGTCGTCGAGGGCCGCCTCTTCGTCCGCGCCTGGAACGGCACGCGCTCCCGCTGGTACCAGGCCGCGATCGCGCAGGGCGCCGGCCGGATCACCACCGCCGGCTCCACCTTCGACGTGGCGTTCGCCGCCGCAGACAACGCCCTGCACGACCGGATCGACGCGGCCTACTCCACCACGTACGCCGGCAGCAGCTATCTCCCCCCGATGATCGCCGCCGGCCCACGAGCCGCGACCGTCGAGATCACCCCCCGCGCCACGGCGTGACACGAGAAACGAGCAGCACCATGAAGATCGCCATCATCGGCACAGGAATGGTCGGTCGCGGCCTCGCCGAACGCCTCGACGGCCTCGGCCACGACGTCGTCATCGGCACGCGCGACGTCGCGAGCACCCTCGCCCGCACGGAGCCCGACGCGATGGGCACCCCGCCCTACGCTCAGTGGCAGCGCGAGCATCCCGCCGTCCGTCTGCTGACCCTCCCCGGGGCGGGCACGCACGGCGACGTCATCGTCAACGCCACCAACGGGCAGCACGCCCTGGCGGCGCTCGAGGGCGTCGGTGCGGAGCCGCTGGCCGGCAAGGTCCTGCTGGACCTCGCACTCCCCCTTGACCTGTCGGAAGGGTTCCCACCGACCCTGACGATCTCGAACACGGACAGCTTGGGCGAGCAGATCCAGCGCACCTACCCGGACACCCGTGTGGTGAAGTCGCTCAACTCCGTCTACTACCAGGTCATGGTCGACCCGACCAGGGTGCCCGGCCCGCACAGCATCTTCGTCGCCGGGAACGACACCGACGCGAAGCACACGGTCGAGGGCCTCCTCCAGGAGTTCGGCTGGCCTACCGAATCGATCATCGACCTCGGCGACATCACCGGCGCCCGCGGCGTCGAGATGTACGCACGACTCTTCTTCACCCTCTACAACGCGTTCGGGACCTTCGACTTCAACATCAACGTCACCCGCGCCCACTGACCTCCCTCCCACACACCCACACACAGGAAGCACATGGACAACACCGCAACCCTGCCCAGCGTCGGACAGACCTGGCTCGCCGACCTCGGCCCGAACACCCCGCTCGGCCACTTCACCGTCGAGATCACCTTCACCACTGACACCAGCGTCACTTTCACTGTCACCGGTGGCGCCATCAAGGGCCGCACCGAGACGATGGACTACACCACCACCGAGGTCCGCGACGGCCTCTACGTGGTGCGCTGGACCGAGCCCGACTCCCTCGACCACGTGACCCATATCGAGGACTACACCAACGGCAGCTGCATGGCCTCCTCGGTCATCGGGGGCGAATTCGTCCAGCTGCACGGGACCTGGACCCGCGTGCGCTGAACCAGTGACCCACGCCGTGCCGGCCGAGGAGGACGCGAGGTTCGCCCCCGGCCGGTGCGGCATCGACGTCGTTCGATTCCGTGATCGCTAGGCCAGATGCGGACGCCTCTGCGCGTTCTGCGGCCCGAGCCGCGAACCTCTCGGAGGCGACCACGGTGCTCGGCATCCAGGTGACGAGGCCCGATGAGGGTGACGGGCCAGGAGTTCAGAGGCACTTTAGGAGATCGTCGAAGTCGTCGTCGATTGTCCTGTCGACGTCGACGTTGACAGCGGCGTCCACCTCAGCGTCGGTCGCGTTCTCGGGAACCTGGCCTTGCCCCGGTTTGGTGGACACCTTGTGAGAGAGGATGTCGATCATGGGTCGACAGCGTCGGGAGTTCACTCCTGAGTTCAAAGAAGAGGCCGTGAAGCTGGTCGTCGGCACGGGCCGGACGGTCGCGGCGGTTGCTCGCGAGATCGATGTCCAGGAGACCACGCTGGGCCGCTGGGTGAAAGCGTTCCGCGATGACCATGCCGAGACGGATGTGCCGCTGACGGAGAACGAGCGGGCCGAATTGGCCCGGTTACGCAGGGAGAACCAGGAGCTGAAACTGGATCGGGCGTTCCTGAAAAAAGCGTCGCTCTTCTTCGCCCAGGAAGCATCGGATACGAACGGGAAGCGTTCGAGCTGATGCACGCGGAGAAGAGCAATTTCAGCGTCACCCGCATGGTCCGGCTGCTCGAGGTGTCCCGGTCCGGGTACTACGCCTGGACGCGTCGCAAGCCCTCGCCGCGCGTGCTACGCCGCGAGGTTATCGAGGGGAAGATCGCCGCGTTCCACGCCGCGTCTGACGACGTCTACGGCACCCCGAGGATACTCGCGGACCTGCGCGCCGACGGCGAGGTCATCTCTCGAAAGACGGTCGCCGCAGCGATGCGCCGGCTGGGCCTGCGAGGCGTGTTCCCGCGGCGCTGGCGCACCACGACCGTCACCGACCGGGACGACGCCTACCCGGTCGATGCGGTGAAACGCGAGTGGGACACCGGCGCGCTGAACCAGGTCTGGGTCGGAGACATCACCTACCTGCGCACCTGGGAAGGCTGGCTGTATCTCGCGACCGTGATCGACGCGCACTCGCGTCGGGTCCTTGGACGGGCCATCGCCGATCACATGCGCGCAGACCTCGTCGAAGACACCCTCCGAATGGCGATCACTCTCCGCGGGCAGCTGCCGCCCGAGGTCATCTTCCACTCCGACCGCGGCACCCAATACGCGTCCGAACAGATCGAGATCTTCGCGCGAGACAACGGCCTGACACGCTCGATGGGACACACCGGAGTCTGCCGGGACAACGCGATGGCCGAGTCGTTCTTCGCGACCCTGAAAACCGAGCTCTACACCCGCCGCGTCTGGCCCACGAGAACGAAAGCCGCCCGCGAGGTCGGCGCCTGGATCGAAGCCCGCTACAACAGGCAACGCCGCCACGCCTCCCTCGACCAGCTCACGCCCGTCGAATTCGAGAACCGATACCCTGACCAGACCGCGGAAGCACAACAATCCGCATAACCCCGTGTCCACCATCCGGGGTCAAGGCCAACCTGGATTTCAATGTTCTTCTCGTCGGTTATGAGATGATCAGCACGGCGGGCCTCGCGGTGCGCCGCGGCGGCAACGTTCAGCCGACCGTTCGCGATCACCGACTTCTCGCTAGCATTCAGGTATCGACGAGAGGGTTCGCATGGACGCACTGCTTGGCCTGATCATCTTGGTTGCGATCATCTGGGCTGTGGTCTGGAATTCCGTTCCCGGAAATTCGTTGAGGTCAAGGCCGCTGGCCTGAAGGGGTCGATGGGTCGAGTGGGTTCGTGCGGTGACAACGCGACCACCGAGTCATTCTTCGCGCTGCTGCAGAAGAACGTTCTCGATCGGCAACGCTGAAAGACTCGGCAGGATCTGCGCCTCGCGATCGTCACCTGGATCGAGAGCACCTACCACCGCCGACGGCGACAACACATCCTCGGCCGCCTCACCCCAACCGAGTTTAAGATGATCGAAACCGCCGCACTCGCGGCGTAGAAAACGAGTCAACGAAACCTTCAGTCCCCCGGCCACCGTGGCCACATCGCCATCGCTACAGGGCCCGGAACCACCTTCACGATAACAATCCCCCGTAACTCAATACGGTCATAGACCCTCGTCCAGCCCGTGATCGACGTGGCGGGCCAACGTCCTCTGATGAGACTCCTCTCGTCGCCCCTAACACCGCCTCTCCCTACGGTGCCGCCTTCCACGACGTACCGGTTCGCCCTGAGGCGGAACCGTAGAGATTGCACTGGCTACTGGAAAAGTTCGGCGTTCTCCGTGATCCAATCGGGGATGGAGCGGGGTGCCCGCCCAAGCACGTCCGCGACGGTCGAGGTTCTTTCGGTGCTGGCTCCCGATGCGAAGGACTCGACATCGATTCCGATGATGAGCTCAACGGTCCATTCGGACATTCCGAGGGACAGCAGTGCGGCACGCTGTTCGTCGGGGGTTCGGTGGGTGTACGTCACGGTGCGCCCGATAGCTCGCGAGATGTGCTCGGCAATGGCATCCACAGTGAGCCCGTCAGGGCCGGTGAGGTGGTAGGCCCTGCGAACCGGGCCACTCGCTTCGCCGCTCAGGATAAGGCGGGTCGCCACGTCCCCGACGTCACGAACATCGATGAGGTTGGCGTGACGAGTCCCCGCCGCTCCGCCCCAGAGGTTGTTCTTAATGAGTTGGGCCTGAGCGCCGATAACAGCGGTGAAGGTCATCGGTCGCAGCAGGCTGTATCCGATGTCGACCGTGCTGAGGTGGTTCTCTACCTGGAGGTGCCAGTCCAAGGGGTGAATCTGGGAGGGCCAGCTCCACGAACTCACCTTCACCAGGTGCTCGACTCCGGCATTCACGGCGGCGTCGATGAGGGCAATTTCCTGACGAGCCTGGTCGTCGGAGCTGCCCAACGAGATGACCAGCACGCTTGCGCCGTCGACGGCGGATGCAATAGACGCGGGGTCCTCATAGTCGATCTGCACGTTCGTGATCTGACGATTCGTGGTGTCCGGCCCTGACGGCGTTCGGCTCAGTGAACGGACGGCGACTCCTCCCCCGGCCAGTCCCTCCACGATTACGCTGCCGACCTTACCTGTCGCTCCAGCTACGGCGATCAGCTTGGGTGGTGATAGGTCATTCATGTCTGTTCCTTTTCCTTGTGATGACGGCGTGGGTGGGCGCGGAATGCGCCACCTTCTAACCGCAGAAATACGCCTGACTCGCGTTATGGTGGCTTTTCGTCGGCCGTGGTGGCGGCTCAGCCTCGCCTGGCGACGGCGGCACGGGCCGAGTGCCAGAGGGTGCGGGGGTTGTCGCGGTCACCGTGCAGCTCGAGCATCGCGTGGACGATGCCCTCAATGCCGTGGTCCTCGTTGACGATGCGGCTGAAGTCGCGAAGGTACTGCTGGCTCGCGGCGATGATCTCGGGGCGGTCGGGGGCACCGACGCTCTTGTGCCCCGCGACGACGACCTTGGGCTTCAGGTCGGCGACACTCTCCAGGCTGGCTATCCACGCCTCGCGGGTCTGCTCGTCCGTTTCTGCTGTCATCATGTGCACGCCGTTGTAGACGACGTCACCGCCGATCACCGCAGCGACGGACGGGACGTGAAGAACAGTGGAGAACTCGGTATCGCCCTGGCCCACCGGGACAGCCCGCAATATGCGGCTCTCCAGCTCGAACTCGCTGCCGTCCAGGGGCTCCGGTAGGACGGGGGTCCGTGGCAGCTCTCCAGGAAAGCTGGCCTTCCAGTAGGCGGACACGTTTGGGTCCGTGGCCTCGAACCGCGCACGTTCGACTATCTCGGGGGTGGCGATACCGCGAGCCTCGGGGAAGTGCTCCTGGAGGCGGGCGAGGCCGATCCAATGATCCTGGTGCCCATGGGTGATGTAGACACCAGTGATGCGTTTTCCAAAGCCCCGCACCCAACCGGCGAGCGAGTCGACCTGGTCACGGGTGATGAGCGTGTCGACCAGGATGGCCTCCTCCGCTCCCGCGATCAGCGTGCTGCTCATGGGCGACCACATCGGGTCATCGCCCGGACCTCGTGCTGGAGCGCCTGCAAATGGGCGCATCGGTGCGACGTAGACATCGACGGCGAGATCGTTCGGGTTCATGCGCGTACCTCCTGAGCACAGTCGGGATGAGTCCGACGGGTTATGCTATGTACCATAGCATAGACTGGCGAGGTTTGCTGAACAGTGAGGAAGGATGGTCTCCATGGCAGAGGGCGTGCGTGAGGCGATGATCAGGGAGGCATGGTTCCTGATCGCCGAGCGAGGACTAGAGGGCATGTCGACTCGCGAGGTGCTCGCCCGGACCGGAGCACCGCGCGGCTCCGTGTACCACCACTTCCCTCGCGGCCGTACGGAACTGATCGAACTCGCCATCGACCACTCCCGGCAGTGGATGCAGGACCAGATCGCCGCGATGCAGGCGCGGACTCCGCGCGAGGTGGTCTCCGGTTACATCGACATCTGGCGCAGGGTGGTCGAGGGCACGGATTTTCGTGCAGGCTGCGCGATGGCCGGGGCGACAACCGGTGGACATGACCCGGCGATTCTCGATCAGGCAGAGGCTGCCTTCACGGCCACTGGCGAAGCACTCGCGGCTCGGCTCGAACAGGCTGGAGTAGCGCCAGACGAGGCGGCGCAACGCGCCAGCTTCCTGGTGATTGCAGCAGAAGGCGCCGTCATCCTGGCGCGCGCAAGGCGTAGCAGTGACCCGCTCGACCTCGTTGAAGCGCGGGTCGGCTGACGTCGTACATCCGTATGCGACAGTCCCGTACGACCAAACTCCCGCATGCAACGCGTTCGGTTGCGAGCATTCAGATACTTATGTAGTATCGAAACATGCCTGGAGCAAATACCCAGTTCTCCATCGCCGCGCATGTGCTGGCGGCGATAGCGCTGTACGACGGAACGTTCACGTCGGAGCATCTCGCAGGGAGCGTGAACACGAACCCTGTCTTCGTCAAGAGGATCCTCGTGAAGCTCTCGAAGGCCAACCTGGTGGTTTCACGTGTGGGCAAGTCTGGTGGATACGCCTTGGCTCGGCGCCCTGAGATGATCTCGCTCCTTGAGGTCCACTCGGCAGTCACTACTCCGGAGCCGTTCGCCATCCATAGCTATCCCGAGAGGCAAGACTGTGTCGTGAGTCGCAATATCAAGGATGTCCTGGGGGATCTGCGGTCTGAGGCACAAACGGTTCTCGAGGGCGAGCTGCGGCGGACTTCACTGGCGGACGTGGTGTCGAAGATCAGAGCGCAATCGATCTAAGCCGACCCGACGCCAGCCCTTATCCAGCTATTTTTTAACCATAAAACATACTTATGTGGTATCTATATCACGAGAGGAACGAACAATGGCGGGAATTAACAGAGGCAGCGGAGCGAAGCGAGGCGGTGAGGCACGCACTGCGGTGCTGATCGGCGTGACCGGAGGGTTCGGCAATGCGCTGGCGAAGCTCCTCTCGAATGAAGGCTTTAGGCTGGTGCTCGCTGCGAGGAGCGAGAACGATCCCGCAGCACTGACAGGCCGCAATGACGGTTCGGCCATCTACGTGCGCGCCGACGTCTCCGATCCGGCGAGCCTCGAAAAGCTGGTGGCCGAGTCGTTTGATCACCTCGGCCGGATTGATGCGGTGGTGAATCTCGCGGGCGTGTCTCCGCGCAGGGCGATCGACGCGTATACGCCGGCTGACGTCGATTCGCTGCTTTCCATCAACGTGAAGGGGCCGATCTTCGTGACCCAGGCGTTTCTGCCGGGAATGCTCAAGCAAGCCGGCGGTGGTGTCATCGTGCATCTGGGCGGCGCCATGGACGGCCGGGTCGGGCTCCCGATGATGAGCGCGTATGCGGCGACCCGCAGCGCGTTGGCGGGCTACGTGCAAGCCTCGAACCGCGAACTTGCCGGGACCGATGTGTCTCTCTCCTTCTTCGGACCTGCGCCCGCGAACACAGAGTCGGAGTCGGCATTCTTCGGCATGTGGGACAAGATGAAGGTCTCGCTCGTCGAGCCCGAGCAAGTCGCTCGAGAAATCCTCATGACCATCCGCAGTCGACGCACATTGCACGTTATGGGCGGCGGCATGATGCGGATGATGGCGTCCGTCAACGCCATATCACCATCAGCTGCCGATGCGATCGGTTTGCGGCGATTCGGGAATCTCGTCACGCAGTACAACCCGCGCTGAATCTCGGCCAGGGGCGCGGCTGCGCTCCTGGCTGGCCTCTCCCCGTCGGAGATACAGCGGAGGACGACGCTCCCCCGCCTCCGCTGGCCGACACCACGGTGGGAGAATAACATTCTGGGTCTCAACCGGCGCGAACGCCAGCGACGTCAAATTACCCGCCAGCCGCACCGAAGTCAACGTCGTACTCGCCCGCTACGAGACGAGCTGGTACACCGCCGGTGCAGCGACTCGCAGACGCAGGCGCTCGCCCGGATCCGGTCCAGGGGATCCAGCGCTCCGGAAAGGGTTTTCGTGAGGAAACCGTGGTGCCCCTGGAGGGACTCGAACCCCCAACCTGCTCCTTAGGACGGAGTCGCTCTTCCATTGAGCTACAGAGGCTGGCGGAGCCAGTGTACCCGCCGCATCCCGCCGCCCGCGAAGCGCGCCCCGGCCATCGCGCTGACCTCGCCCCACTTGACGCCGAGCCCGCTCAGCCTGCATGGTTAGTTGCCGAACCAATGAACCACACAACCGGTACCGGAAGGAGCCCGCGTGGACGACTCCCGCCCGCTCTTCCTCCAGATCGCCGAGCAGCTCGAGAACGAGATCATCGCCGGGGCTCTGCCGGAGGAGTCACAGGTCCCGTCGTCGAACGAGTTCGCTGCGTTCCACCGCATCAATCCGGCCACTGCCGGCAAGGGCGTGAACCTCCTCGTCGACGACGGGGTGCTCTACAAGAAGAGAGGGATCGGCATGTTCGTCGCCGAGGGAGCGCGCAGCCGGCTGGTCGAGAAGCGCCGCACGCAGTTCCGCGACCAGTTCGTCGCTCCACTGCTCGCCGAGGCCGCCAAGCTCGGCCTCAGCACCGAGCAGCTCGCCGACATGATCAGAGAAGGAGGATCGCGATGAGCGCGGTCATCGAGGTCCACGACCTCAGCAAGCACTACGGCCGGATGCGCGCCGTCGACGGCGTCGGCTTAGCGCTGGAGGAGAACCGGATCCACGGGCTCCTCGGCCGCAACGGCGCGGGCAAGACGACGCTGATGTCGCTGCTCACCGGCCAGGAGTTCGCCAACTCGGGCGAGATCCGCGTCTTCGGGCAGTCGCCGGTCGAGAACGCCGCCGTCCTCTCCCGCACCTGCTTCATCAAGGAGAGCCAGAAGTACCCGGACGACTTCACGGTGAAGCACGTGCTGCGCAGCGCCCCCTGGTTCTTCGACGGCTGGGACGAGGCGTTCGCCCGAGGGCTCGTCGAGGACTTCCGCCTCCCTGTCGACCGCAAGATCAAGAAGCTCTCACGCGGACAGCTCTCGGTGATCGGAGTGATCGTCGGTCTCGCCTCCCGCGCCCCGCGATCCTCCGCCGGGCGACCCCGCGCAGCTGAGGAGTGAACCGGGAGGCGGAACCACCCCGGCCGAGCATCGCAAGGCCCTTCCGCCCCGGTCGTCCAGCTGCGAGCGTGGCCCCATGGCCGACTCCCCCGCCCCGTCCCTCCTGCCCGTCCCCGAGCACAGCTGGGTCGCGAGGCCCGCCGACGCCGAGCTGACCCAGGACACGCTCGACACGGTCGACGCCTGGTGGCGCGCCGCGAACTACCTCGCCGTCGGGCAGATCTACCTGCTGGCCAACCCGCTCCTGAAGACCCCGCTGAGCCGCGAGGACATCAAGCCCCGCCTCCTCGGCCACTGGGGCACGACCCCCGGGCTCAACCTGATCTACGCGCACCTCAACCGCGTGATCCGCGAGCGCCTTCAGCCGACCCTCTACGTCACCGGCCCCGGACACGGCGGTCCCGGCATGGTCGCCAACGCCTACCTCGACGGGACCTACAGCGAGATCTACTCGCACATCGACGAGTCGGAGGAGGGACTGCGCCGACTGTTCCGCCAGTTCAGCTTCCCGGGCGGCATCCCGAGCCACGCCGCTCCCGAGACCCCCGGCAGCATCCACGAGGGCGGCGAGCTCGGCTATGCGCTCAGCCATGCCTACGGCGCCGCCTTCGACAACCCGGACCTCCTGGTCGCCGCGGTCATCGGCGACGGCGAGGCCGAGACGGGACCGCTGGCCACCAGCTGGCACTCGAACAAGTTCCTGAACCCGCTCAACGACGGAGTGGTCCTGCCGATCCTGCACCTCAACGGCTGGAAGATCGCGAACCCGACCATCCTGGCCCGCATCCCGCAGGAGGAACTCGAGAGCCTGCTCCGCGGCTACGGCCACGAGCCGTTCCTCGTCGAGGGCGGTTTCGACGGCGAGGACCCGATGCGCGTGCACGAGCGGTTCGCCGACGTCCTCGACACCGTGCTCGACCGCATCGCCGCGATCAAAGAGCGCGCGGCAGCGGGCGATCTCAGCCGCCAGGCCTGGCCCATGATCATCCTGAAGACCCCGAAGGGCTGGACCTGCCCGACGGAGATCGACGGCGCACAGGTGGAGGGCACCTACCGCGCCCACCAGGTGCCGCTGCCCAACGCCCGCGACACGGAGGCGCACACCCGCCTCCTCGAGGACTGGATGCGCTCCTACCGCCCCGAGGAGCTGTTCACCGAGGACGGCGGAATCGTCGCCGGCGTCCGGTCCCTCGCGCCCGACGGCGAGCTGCGGATGAGCGCCACGCCGCACGCGAACGGCGGCCTGCTGCGGCAGACGCTCGACCTCCCCGACTTCCGCCGCTACGAGGTGGTCGTCGAGCAGCCGGGCGGCACGGTCGCCGAGGCGACCAAGGTGCTGGGCGAGTGGCTCGCCGACGTCATCCGAGCCAACCCGACCGACTTCCGTCTCTTCGGGCCTGACGAGGTCGCGAGCAACCGCCTGCAGTCGGTCTACGCCGCCACCGACAAGCAGTGGTCGGCCGAGCTCAGCCCGCTCGACGACCACCTCGCACGCGCCGGCCGGGTGATGGAGGTGCTCTCTGAGCACCAGTGCCAGGGCTGGCTGGAGGGCTACCTCCTCACCGGCCGCCACGGGGTGTTCACCTGCTATGAGGCGTTCATCCACATCATCGACTCGATGGTGAACCAGCACGCGAAGTGGCTCGACGGCTCCCGCGACATCGAGTGGCGCCGTCCGATCGCGAGCCTCAACTACCTGCTCTCGAGCCACGTCTGGCGTCAGGACCACAACGGCTTCAGCCACCAGGACCCGGGCTTCATCGACCACGTGGTCAACAAGAAGCCGGAGGTGGTCCGCGTCTACCTGCCCTTCGACGCGAACACACTCCTCTCGACCTACGACCACTGCCTCCGCAGCGTCGACTACGTCAACGTCGTCGTCGCGGGCAAGCAGCCCTCGCCCCAGTGGCTGACGATGGCGGAGGCGGTCACCCACTGCACTCGCGGCCTCGGCATCCTGGAGTGGGCGAGCAGCGAACGGCCCGGCGAGTCTCCGGACGTCGTGCTCGCCTGCGCGGGTGATGTGCCGACCCTCGAGACCCTCGCCGCGGTGAGCATCCTGCGCGAGAAGCTGCCGGACCTCGCGATCCGCACCGTCAACGTCGTCGACCTCATGCGGTTGATGTCCGAGTCGGAGCACCCGCACGGGCTCTCGGACAACGAGTTCGACGCGATCTTCACGCCGGACCGCCCGATCGTGTTCGCCTATCACGGCTATCCGTGGCTGATCCACCGACTGACCTACAAGCGTGCCGGCCACGGCAACCTGCACGTGCGCGGCTACAAGGAGAACGGGACGACCACCACTCCGTTCGACATGGTGATGCTCAACGACCTCGACCGCTATTCGCTCGTGATCGACGTCATCGATCGCACCCCCGGCCTCGGTTCCCGTGCCGCGGGCCTCCGCCAGGAGATGCAGGACGCCCGCATCCGAGCCAGGGCCTACACCCGCGAGCACGGCGAAGACATCCCCGAGGTCGCGAACTGGGCCTGGTCCGGTGAGCGCTCCGGCAACGCGAGCGCCAGCACCGGCGCTGACAACGAGTGACACGGCGCGAGGGGCGGCCTCGGCAGCGTTGTCGTCAGGCCGCGGGGGCGAGGTAGTCGTCCCAGTCGGGGATCGTCCGCTCCGCGCCGCGCACGAGCCAGGAGCCGGCGCGCGGCATCCGGGGGACGGTGCGCAGGCGCCAGCCCATCTCCTGCGGCGTCCGATCGCTCTTGAGGTTGTTGCAGCGCTGGCAGCAGGCGACGAGGTTCTCCCAGGTGTCGCGGCCACCGCGCGACTTCGGCTGGATGTGGTCGATCGTCGCCGCGTGCTGTCCGCAGTACCCGCAGCGGTGGTTGTCGCGTCGCAGAACTCCCCGGCGCGAGACCGGCACCTTGCGGCCGTTCGGGATGCGGACGTACCGGGTCAGGACGATCACCGACGGACGCACGTAGTCGCCCTGCGCGCCGTGCACCGGATTGCCCTCGTCAGCGGCGATGACGGTCGCCTTCTCGGTCATCAGCAGGACCAGTGCCCGCTTGAACGAGACGACGGCGAGCGGCTCGTAGCCGGCGTTGAGAACCAGGGTGCGCATCAGTGACCTCCGTGCTGTCGCACGCCGTCCCGCGGAGTCGTCGCGACCACGAGCGAGGGCGCCGTCGCGAGGACGGCGCCCTGGGAGGCCACGGCGCAGCGCCGCGTGATGGCGTGGGTCCGTATCCGCGTGTCGGAGGAGTGCACCGCCGCGGCGAGGACCCGCGCGCGTACCGACTCGGCCGGCCGCACGCGCGAGCGCGTCCCCACGCTGTGGCGCCCGCTCCGCTCGGCCATTCCGGCACTCCGTCCCTCGACGAATACGTCCGCTCGTCACGTGAGCGGACTGAGGATCAGGTTAACCCTTCGTGCCCCGAACGCCAGCGGTCCGGCCGGATTCGTCACACGTCGTTCACGTACACCAATGACGAGAGCCCGCCCCTCGGTGAAGGGGCGGGCTCTCGTCATCGGCGGGTCGATCAGCCGTTGATGCGCACGATCCGGTAGTCGGAGGTCCACAGGGGTTGGACGCGGACGCTCGCGCCCTCGTACGGCGCGTGCAGGATGTTGTCGTTGCCGGCGTAGAAGCCGTCGTGGCCGTCCATGATGACGAGATCGCCGGGCTGCGCATCGGCGAGCGAGACCGGGGTGCCCATGGCGCCCTGGCCCGCAGCCGAGTGCGGCATGGAGATGCCGTACTGGGCGAAGACATACATCACGAAGCCGGAGCAGTCGAAGCCGCTCGGGTCCGCGCCACCGAAGACGTAGGGGACGCCCTGGTACTGCATCGCCGTGGCGAACACGGACGAGAGGCTGTATCCGGTGGTCGGCGGGGCCGCGGCGATCTCAGGCGCGGAAGCGCCGGAGTAGGAGTTGAACTCCTCGGCGGTCTCGGCGCGCGCCTGGGCGACGTCGGTGGTGTCGGCGACCGGCTCGGCCACCGGCTCCGGAGCGGCGACCGGCTCAGGAGCGGGCGGCGGCGGCGCTGCCTCGGCCGAGAAGCCGTCTCGGGCGATGGCGGCCTGCACGACACCGCCCGCGACGGCGACGGTCTGGGCCTCGCCCTGACGCAGGAGATCGGCGCGGGAGGCGGAGAAGAGCCCGTCGTCCTGGCTGCCCGGGGTGAAGGCGTAGGCGGGGAGAGCCATCGTCGCGACGAGAGCGCCGGCGAAGCCGACCATGGCGACCTTGCCCACGGCCCGGCCGCGACGCTTGCGCGGGGTGCCCGCAGGCGACGGGACGAAGTCGGTGACGTCGGCACCACGGACCGGCGCGACGGGCACGGCACGGCGGGCGACCGGCGCGTCTCCGCCGATCCGCGCCCTGATCACCGGCGGCTGGTTCTCGAAGGAGGCGTTGCTCGAGTGGTTCGGGTGGGTGGAGCGGAACCGGTCGGGGGAACCGGCGCCGTCGTTGGGGGTGACGGGATTCTGGGGCAAAAGGGAAGATCCTCCGACGTCCCGTCAGCCCAGGCAGCTGTCCCGTCTCATGCGCGAGGCATCGGTGTGAACAGGATCCGAGACGGGCGAGGGGACGTCGGATCCCGCGCCACGAGGCCGAGGCTCGGCCGCAGGGCTCCACAGAGCGTAAGCGACCGTTACCGATTTGTCACCTTCTCGGCGGGAAGAGACCGCTCCCCGACCACGGAGCAGGTCCCCGATGCACTGGTGGAGCTCGGCACTGCGAGCGTGCTCGCCTCGGCCCCGCGGTCCGCTGTGTCGCGGATCGGCGGAGGACCCGCCCGCAGCGTCGGCCTCCGACCGATGGTCGTCCTCCTCGTGGACGATCTCAGACGACGAGGAAGATGTGCGCCGCGACCTCGTTGGGCAGCTCGATGCCCGCCTCCGCGCCATCGATGCGCGCGAGCACATATCCATTGAGCGCCGAGAACTCTCCCTCCGCACCCGGCATGACGCCGGACTGCTTGAGCTGGAGGAGGAGCTCGGGGTCGACCTGCGCGGGCTCGCCCAGACGACGCACCACACCTCGGCGGGGCTCGGTGGTCCCGGCGACGAAGCGCGGCAGGCTGATGACCCCGTCCGCGAAACGCGAGGCGGGAGAGTCGCCGAGCTCGTCGAGCCCGGGGATCGGGTTGCCGTAGGGCGACTCCGTCGGGTGGTCGAGCATCTCGAGGAGCCGCCGCTCCACCTGCTCACTCATGACGTGCTCCCAGCGGCACGCCTCCTCGTGCACGAACTCCCAGTCGAGCTTGATGACGTCGTGGAGGAGCCGCTCGGCGAGACGGTGCTTGCGCATGACGTGGATCGCCTTGCGGCGTCCGTCCGATGTGAGCTCGAGGTGACGATCTCCCGAGACGACGACGAGGCCGTCGCGCTCCATCCGTCCGACCGTCTGCGAGACCGTGGGGCCGGAGTGGCTGAGTCGCTCCGAGATGCGCGCCCGCAGCGGAATGATGTTCTCCTCCTCGAGCTCGAGGATGGTGCGCAGGTACATCTCGGTCGTGTCGATCAGATCCGTCATCTCAGCCTTCCCGTCTCGGCGCGCTCAACCTTAGTGCGCGGCACGACGCAGCATCGGCGCTGCGGCACGACGCAGACCTCCGTCGCTCGGAGGGGGATACGGGCCGGGAACCCTAGTATTAACGCATGCCGGACCTCACCATTCCTCGCGAGCTTCTCCCCCACGACGGACGGTTCGGCTGCGGCCCGTCCAAGGTGCGCCACGACCAGCTCGCCCACCTCGCGACCCAGGGTGCGCACCTCCTCGGAACCTCGCACCGCCAGGCTCCGGTGAAGGATCTCGTCGGCCGTGTCCGCGAGCACCTCGCCACCCTGTTCCGCATCCCCGACGGCTATGAGGTGCTGCTCGGCAACGGCGGCTCGACCGCCTTCTGGGACGCCGCCGCCTTCTCCCTCATCGAGCGCCGCGCCGAGAACCTCACTTTCGGCGAGTTCGGGCAGAAGTTCGCCGCCGCCGCCTCCGCTCCGTTCCTCGAGCCCCCGCACGTGGTCGCCGCCCCCGCCGGCTCGCGCAGCGGGGTCGAGATCGTCGAGGGGATCGACGTCTACGCCTGGCCCCACAACGAGACGAGCACCGGAGTCATGGCGCCCGTGCGGCGCGTCCGCGGCGACGAGGGAGCACTGACCGTCGTCGACGCGACGAGCGCGGCCGGCGGCATCGACGTGGACCTCGCTGAGGCCGACGTCTACTACTTCGCGCCCCAGAAGAACTTCGCCTCGGACGGCGGCGTCTGGTTCGCCCTCTTCTCCCCCGCAGCGATCGAGCGGATCGAGCGCATCGCCGCCGGCGGCCGCTACATCCCCGAATTCCTCAGCCTCAAGAACGCCGTCGACAACTCCCGCCTGAACCAGACTCTGAACACTCCCGCCCTCTCGACCCTGCTGCTGATGGAGTCGCAGCTCGAGTGGATGAACGCCTCCGGCGGACTCGCCTGGGCGTCGGCGCGGACCGCGGAGTCGTCCTCCGCCCTCTACGACTGGGCCGAGGCGTCCTCGCTCGCCACTCCGTTCGTCCAAGACCCGGACCACCGCTCGCAGGTCGTCGCGACCATCGACTTCGATGCCGCGGTCGACGCGGCCCTCGTCGCGAAGGTCCTCCGCGCGAACGGCATTGTCGACACGGAGCCCTACCGCAAGCTCGGCCGCAACCAGCTGCGGGTCGCCACCTTCGTCGCGATCGAGCCCGACGACGTCCGCTCGCTGCTCTCCTGCATCGACTACGTCCTCGAGCGACTGGCCGACTGAGGCGCGCCGATGCGTCTGTGGTTGCGCGAGGAGGAGCGGCGGCCGAGCCCGCCTCCCTACGAGAGCGATGACGCGACGGCGCTCCTGGTCGGTTGCATCGCCTGGGCGGTCGCGCTCGTGGCGGTGCTCGTGGCAGCGGCGGTGGGAGTCGTCGCCCCGCCCGTCGTGCTCTCGACGGTCGTGATCGGGCTGGTCCTGGGCACGATCGGGCTCTTCTACAGCCGCAACCGCCGCTGACCGCGCTGAACGACTAGAGCGCGTCCGTCTCCATCCGCAGGCTCGTGCCCTCGTTCTCGACCACCAGCCGGACGCGGAGCTGCGCGAACTCCGAGAGGCGGTCGACGTGCGTGCCGCCGCAGGGGATCGCTGCTGGACCCGCCGGCAGCGTGCAGCGCCAGGTTCGGCGGGTGCTGAGCAGATCGTCGTCTCGGTGGATTTCCACGTCCGCGCCGGTGGCGATCCACTCGGCGAGCAGGCCGTCGATGCGCCTCTGCACCGCCGCCGTCTCCGCGACCAGCCGGGCGATGTCGACGCCGCTGCGGCGCAGCGAGGTTCCGAGGCGGTAGACGTCGGTCGATCCGGATTCGCGGATCACCGACGTCCGGATCGCCGCCTGATCGAAGTCGGGGCTGCCGAGGGAGTCGGCGCGGGCGGGCTTCGACCAGAACGACGCGACGGCTGCGTTGAGCGCGAGGGAGGCGAGATGGCACGCCGTGTGGCCCCGCGACAGCCGACCACGGTACTCCGGATCGACCTCGACCTCGACCGCATCGCCCAGCGAGAGCAAGGAGGCGTCCTGCACGACGTGCACGACGACGAAGCTCCAGCCCGCCGAGCCCAGCCGAGCGGGCAGGCGATCGCCCACGTGCAGCTCGCCGTCCTGCCAGGCGCCGATCCGGCAGTCGAGGAGATCGAGGCTCTCCCCGGCCAGGACGAGGGCGCCGCGGTCGGCCCCCTGATCGGGCCAGGTCGGATCGACCGGATGCGCCGCCGTCGCATCGAGGACGACCGCCCAGCGTCCGTCCTCGAGTGCAGAGAGGTGCTGCACTCGACCGGTTGTGCGGGTCGCGCCGTCGGGATACGCGATGCGGGTGTCGGAGTCGATCGTCATGGGCAGCGCTGCGGTCCGGCGGCCGGTCGTGTCAGCGTCGCCGACGTCGGCGACGGGTGGGAGCAGCGACCTCGCGCGCGCCCGTGCGGGAGTCGTCATCGGAGTACTCCGGCGAGTCGTCGGCGGAGTCCTCGCCCTCATCGTCCTCGGCGTCGTCCTCCGGATCGTCGCCCTCGAGACCGGCATCGTCGTCCAGATCGCCCTCGAGATCGGAGTCGTCGTCCTCATCTGCGGAGTCGTCGAGATCGTCCTCGTCGAGGTCGTCCGTCTCGTCGTCGACCTCCTCACCGGCGGCCTCCTGCGCCGCGTGGTAGTCGGCGAGCCGGACCGACCACGGCACCCAGTCCGGAGCGAGCACGGCTCCCTCTCCTGGGAGCAGCTCGACCTCGAGCACGGCCACACCCTCGGTTTCGTCGATCCGCGAGAGCGTCGCCGTCCACAGCCAGCCGGGATACCCGCGCATGCGGTTGGCGAACTGCAGCGAGAGCACGTGCTCGCCCTGCGCCACCGTGTCCACCAGGTCACCGATGGTCTCCGCGGGCGTGATCTCGGCGAGCGCAGCGCGCGCGACATCGACCGATGCCGCGAGCACCGGGTCGGGCTCGAACACGGGCTCGATCCCAGCCGGCTGCTCGCTCTCCGAACCGTCCTCGACCGCCGTGGCCTCGCCGAGGGACGCGTCCGCCTCCGACCCCTCGCCCCCGGGAGCACTCGAGTCGGTCGTGCCCGATCCCGATCCTGCGGGCTCAGGGGACTCCGCCGGTGCAGCCTCCGAAGCCGGAGCGTCCTCGCGCGGCTCCTGGCCGGAGGTCGTCTCGTCCGCGTCAGGCATCCAGCTCGTCCGCAACCCGGCGCAGGAGCGCGGCGATCGTCCGGCCGTGTGCCTTGTCGGGGTAACGGCCCCGCTTGAGCCCGGCGCCGATCCCGTCGAGCAGCTTGACCGTGTCCTCCACGATCACGGACATGTCGTCCGCCGACTTGCGATTGAGCTTCACCAGGCTCGGCGGCGTGTCGAGGACCCGCACCGAGAGCGCCTGCGCACCGCGCTTGCCGTCGGCGACGCCGAACTCGAGTCGACTGCCGGCCTTGACCGCGGTTCCGGAGGGCAGCGCGGAAGCGTGCAGGAAGACCTCCTGGCCGTCATCAGTGCTGATGAAGCCGAAGCCCTTCTCCTCGTCGTAGAACTTGACCTTGCCGGTAGGCATGCGGACCCCTCCTGGAAATGAAGCAGCCATCAGTTTAGTCGACCGTGACCGCCCTATCCTTGACAGGTGAAGCCACAGGAGCCCGCGGGCATCGGACGCGCGGAGCGCACCCTCGCCTACATGTTCATCGCGATCATCATCATGACGGTCCTCGCGTTCCTCGCGATCCTCGTCGCTCCCGCTCTCGGCGTCCGGGCGTACACGGGTCCGCTGTGGCAGTTCGTCTTCGCCGTTCCGCTCGTGGGCCTCCCCATCGCCTTCGTGATGATGATCGCGATGCTCATCGTGGGAGTCCGGCGCCGCCGCGCCCAGTCCTGACTCCGCCGTTCCGCGCCGCCGGGCGACCATAGAGCGCCCGGCCACTCGGCTCCCAGACTCTGTACAGCCGACGGCCAGATACTGGCGTGCATGGACGGACCCCGCATTCTCATCGTCGACGACGAGCCCAACATCAGAGACCTGCTCACCACGAGCCTCCGTTTCGCCGGCTTCGCCGTGCGGGCGGTCGGCAACGGGGCGCAGGCGATCTCCGCGGTCCTCGAGGAGGAGCCGGACCTGATCATCCTCGACGTCATGCTGCCGGACATGAATGGCTTCGGCGTCACCAAGCGCCTCCGCTCAGCCGGGTACACGTCGCCGATCCTCTTCCTCACGGCGAAGGACGACACCGAGGACAAGATCACCGGCCTCACCGTCGGCGGCGACGACTACGTCACCAAGCCGTTCAGCCTCGACGAAATCGTCGCGCGCATCAAGGCGATCTTGCGTCGCACCATGCACGCGGAAGAGGACGCGGTCATCCGCGCCGGCGAGCTGACCATGGACCAGGACACCCACGAGGTCCTCGTCGGGGACGAGCCGGTCGAGCTCAGCCCCACCGAGTTCAAGCTGCTGCGCTATCTGATGCTCAACCCCAACCGGGTGCTCAGCAAGGCACAGATCCTCGACCACGTCTGGGAGTACGACTTCAACGGCGATGCGGGCATCGTCGAGTCCTACATCTCGTATCTCCGCCGTAAGCTCGACACGCACTCGGAGGAATCGCTCATCCAGACCAAGCGAGGATTCGGGTACATGCTGAAGGTCGCGAAGGCATAGTCTCCGCGCCTCGGCGCCCGTCTCCGATCGGAGGCGCGACGCTGCCGATCCCGAGGGAGTTCCACCGCCATGCACCAGGGTCTGGCCGAGCGGTGGAACTCCATCTCGCTGCGCACGAAGATCACCGCAGTGACGGTGCTCCTGCTAACGCTCGGGCTGCTCGTCTCCGGCATCGGCACGATGACGATGCTCAAGCCTCAGCTGGTGGCACAGCTCGACGCGCAGCTGACGGACCAGGCGCAGAAGACCGCGAGCGACTTGGCGGTCCGCGGCATCGCCGCGCTGGACGACTCCAAGGCCGACTACGGAGCGGTCTACGCGCCCAACGGCGCTCTGTACAGCACGAACGCTGCGGGAGCGGCGGCCCCCGAGTTCCCCGAGGTCTTCACCATCGAGCAGGCCCTCCAGAGCGGGGACAAGACGATGGACATCTGGAGCGCGAACGGCAAGATCGAATATCACGCGCTGTCGACGGTCTACTCCCAGGGCGCCGGCTACGAGACCCTGCTCCTCGCCGTGTCGACCCGCAGCGTCGACAACATCATGACGACCTACCTCACGATCTTCCTCGGCTTCGGAGTCGCGATCGTCGTGATCGGCGCTCTCCTCACCCGCCTGCTCGTCACCACGACCTTCGCCCCGCTCCGCGAGGTCGAGCAGACCGCCGCCGCCATCGCCGACGGCGACTTCAGCCAGCGCCTGGACAGCACGACTCCCAACACCGAGGTAGGCCGGCTCAACCGCTCGCTCAATGCGATGCTGGGGCGGATCGACTCCGCCTTCCGCGATCGCGCGCGCACCATCGATCAGATGCGCAGGTTCGTCGGTGATGCGAGCCACGAGCTGCGCACTCCTCTCGTCTCGGTCCGCGGCTACGCCGAGCTGTACCGGATGGGCGCGCTGCAGACCCCCGAGGCAGTGGGCCAGGCGATGGAACGCATCGAGAAAGAGGCGATCCGGATGGGCGGCCTCGTGGAGGACTTGCTCGAACTCGCCCGCCTCGACGAGACCAAGCCCCTCGCGCTGGCCCCCGTCGACCTCATGCCCCTCGCGCGCGACGCCGCGATGGATGCGATGGCGTCGTGGCCGGACCGCGACTTCGGCGTCGAGACCCGCGACGACACTCCGGTCGAGACCCCGGCGCTCGAGCCCGACGAGGCCGACGCTTCGGCGACTCAGCCGATGGAGCTGTCCAATCCCGGGCTCACCGGCCCGATCCTCGCCGCCGGCGCGCGGCTCGCCCGGTTCCGCCGACGTCCGCGCCGGGTGAAGGCCGAGGAGATCGCCGCCGGTACGGCCACTGCTCCCGAGGCGCCCGGTGTTCCCGCGCTGGTGATGGCGGAGGAGAACAAGATCCGCCAGGTGCTGACCAACCTGATCGGCAATGCGGTCCGCTACACGCCCGAGGACACTCCGATCGAGATCGGCGTCGCCGTCGATCGCTCGCGAAGGCTTGCTCTGCTGGAGGTCATCGACCACGGCGAGGGCATCCCGCCGCAGATCCGCGAGAAGATCTTCCAGCGCTTCTGGCGCGCGGACACGTCGCGCACCCGCGAGACAGGAGGCAGCGGTCTGGGCCTGGCGATCGTGTCCTCGATCGTCGCCGCCCACAAGGGCCGCGTCGACGTCGTCGAGACCCCCGGCGGCGGCGCGACGTTCCGCGTCGCCCTGCCGCTGCTGACGGTCGGTCAGAACGGCGAGACGTCACCCGCCTCCGTCTGACCCGTCGACCCTGGAGCCGCGCGTCTCCGGATCACCCTCGGGCCTGCGGCTCGCAGGAAGGGACGGTTGTGTGCGAACACCGAACGGAACGCGATCCGCCGAGCCGGAGTGCAAGGCGGAGGCTGACGGGGCGAAGGGAGGCGCCGGACAGCCGATCGGCGCCCACATGGACCCGCACACACACAGACGGCGGCTCCCCCGGAGGGGAACCGCCTTCTGTGCAGTCGGAGACGGACTAGAAGTCCATGCCTCCGGTGGGGTCGCCGCCAGCAGCGACCGGGTTCTTCTCGGGCTTGTCGGCGACGACGGCCTCCGTGGTGAGGAAGAGACCGGCGATCGACGCCGCGTTCTGCAGGGCCGAGCGGGTGACCTTGACCGGGTCGATGATGCCCGCAGCGATGAGGTCGACGTACTCGCCGGTCGCGGCGTTGAGGCCGTGACCGGTCTGCAGCTCGCGGACCTTGGCAGCGACGACACCGGGCTCGAGACCGGCGTTCAGCGCGATCTGCTTGAGCGGGGCGTCGATGGCCACCTTGACGATGTTCGCGCCGGTCGCCTCGTCTCCGACCAGCTCGAGCTTCTCGAAGGCGATCTTGCCGGCCTGGATGAGGGCGACGCCACCACCGGCGACGATGCCCTCCTCGACGGCGGCCTTCGCGTTGCGCACGGCGTCCTCGATGCGGTGCTTGCGCTCCTTCAGCTCGACCTCGGTCGCCGCTCCGGCCTTGATGACCGCAACACCACCGGCAAGCTTCGCGAGGCGCTCCTGGAGCTTCTCGCGGTCGTAGTCGCTGTCGGTGTTCTCGATCTCGCCGCGGATCTGCGCGACACGACCGGCGATGGCCTCGGCGTCGCCGGCACCCTCGACGATCGTGGTCTCGTCCTTGGTGATGACGACCTTGCGGGCCGAGCCGAGCAGGTCGAGGGTGACGTTCTCGAGCTTGAGGCCGACCTCCTCGGAGATGACCTGGCCGCCGGTCAGGATCGCGATGTCCTGGAGCTGCGCCTTGCGGCGGTCGCCGAAGCCGGGGGCCTTGACGGCGACCGACTTGAAGATGCCGCGGATCTTGTTGACGACCAGGGTCGCCAGCGCCTCTCCGTCGACGTCCTCGGCGATGATCAGCAGCTGCTTGCCCGCCTGGATCACCTTGTCGACGACAGGGAGCAGGTCCTTGATGTTCGAGACCTTCGAGTTGACGATGAGGATGTAGGGGTCCTCGAACACCGCCTCCTGGCGGTCGGGGTCGGTCACGAAGTACTGCGACAGGTAGCCCTTGTCGAAGCGCATGCCCTCGGTCAGCTCGAGCTCGGTGCCGAAGGTGTTCGACTCCTCGACGGTGACGACACCCTCCTTGCCGACCTTGTCGATCGCCTCGGCGATGATCGCGCCGATCTCCGGGTCCGCCGCCGAGATGGAGGCGGTCGCGGCGATCTCCTCCTTGGTCTCGATGGCCTTCGCGCCGGCGACGAGCTCGGCGGTGACGGCCTTGACGGCCTTCTCGATGCCCTTCTTGAGGCTGATCGGGTCGGCACCGGCGGCGACGTTGCGCAGACCCTCGCGGACGAGCGCCTGAGCGAGGACGGTCGCGGTGGTGGTTCCGTCACCGGCAACGTCGTCGGTCTTCTTGGCGACCTCCTTGACCAGCTCGGCGCCGATCTTCTCGTACGGCTCGTCGAGCTCGATCTCCTTGGCGATGGAGACACCGTCGTTCGTGATGGTGGGGGCGCCCCACTTCTTCTCGAGGACGACGTTGCGGCCACGCGGGCCGAGGGTCACCTTGACCGCATCAGCCAGAGTGTTGAGTCCACGCTCGAGGCCGCGGCGGGCTTCTTCGTCAAAAGCAATGATCTTGGCCATGTGTGTTTCTCGTCCCTCCCGGACGTCGTGAAAGTTTCTGTGCTGGCACTCGACTGGAGCGAGTGCCAAGACCGATTCTGGCACTCGCGGTGGAGGAGTGCAAGCGACCGCCGCGACCGCCGCAACAGAAGGAGCCGCCGTCCGCACCAGGCGGACGACGGCTCCTCGAGCAGTCTCGATCAGACCGGACGGACCGATTCGGCCTGCGGGCCCTTCGACCCGGTGCCGACCTCGAACGCGACCTGCTGGCCCTCCTCGAGGACCTTGTATCCCGACATGTCGATGGCGGAGTAGTGGACGAAGACGTCCTGACCTCCGCCGTCGACGGTGATGAAGCCGTAGCCCTTCTCAGCGTTGAACCACTTGACGGTTCCGTTCGCCATCTCTGTACTCCCCAGTGCTGTGCTGCCCGCGGCACGAGCGATGCGCTGGTGCCTGGTTCGGAATCCTAACCGCACGGTTCTGCCTCGACAGGGCCGGAAGCGCCAGCGGGGCAAAGAGTTGCCCGGGATTCAACACGGGGGAAACGTGGCTGTAACAGAGGAGCCGGATCAGCCCTGGGCGGCCACGTAGTCGGCGCCCAGGACCACCACAACGGCACCGGTCTCGACGAAGTCCTGTGAGAGGGCGACGGAACCCGTGCCGAGGGAGCCGACGAGCCCGAGCGCTGCGCCCTCGAGCGCCGGATCGGTGTAGTAGACGGTGGTGGTGGCGACGTTCTCGGTGTTCGCGTTCGCGACCGTGGGGACGCTCCAGCCCGCGGTGGTGAGGGCATCGCCCGCGCTGGCGGCGAGACCGGCCGTCGCGGTGCCGTTGAGCACGGCGACTCCGAGGGACGGATCGACGGTCGCGACCGCGGTGGGCGCCGACGACGCTCCCGCCGCATCGGTCGGCGCCGTGAAGACGTCGGTGAACTGCACGCGATTGTCGATGACCAGCAGCCCGATGAAGCCGAGGAGGACGATCACGCCGGTGGCCAGGGCAGCCCAGGCGAAGGCGATCGCTCGGGCGTGCGGAGCCGGCGGACGGCGGTGCGCGCCGATGCGGCCCTCCGTGGCCGGGATCTCGTCGAAGCGGTCTCTCGGGTGCGTATTCGACATCGGGGGTACGGCCGGCCTTCCGTTGGTGGACTCGAGCAGCTCGTCTACTCGAGGCGCCCGAGGCGTCGCGCGGCGCGGGCGCCGGCGCGCTGGTCGCGGATGCGCTGCAGCCGCGAGACGAGCATCGGATCGTGAGCGAGAGCGGCCGGTGAGGCGAGCACTGCGCTGAGCACCTGATAGTAGCGGGCCGCCGAAAGCCCGAACTGGGAGCGGATCGCGTCGTCCTTGTCGCCCGAGCGGGACGTCCACTCGCGTTCGAAGGCGAGCACCCGCAGGTCGCGTTCGGAGAGGCCGGTGCCGGAGGTCGGGTCCGTCGTCGTGCTCATCTCTCCACAGTAAGGAGGACGGCCGGCACCCCGCGGAGGCGCTCCGACCGACAGCGAGCGCGATCCCGCGCGATCTCGACCAGGAGACGCCCGAGCACGGTCGCGATCACGGAATGCGCCCGCGCAGGACGGGGTTGAGGGAAAGAGGAGGGGAGCGACCTCCCCCGTACACTGGCGAGGATTCCTAGGGAGACCCATGTCGTCGTATTCTGTGAACAAGACCGACGCCGAGTGGCGCGAGGAGCTCGACCGCGAGCAGTACGCCGTGCTGCGCCAGGCCGCCACAGAGCGCCCGTGGACGGGCGAGCTGCTCGACGAGCACCGCTCCGGCCTCTACACCTGCGCTGCGTGCAGCGCCGAGCTGTTCAAGAGCGGCACGAAGTTCGACTCCGGGTGCGGCTGGCCCAGCTTCTACGAGTCGGTGGACCCGGACGCGGTCCAGCTGATCGAGGACAGCACACTCGGCATGGTGCGCACCGAGGTCCGCTGCGCGAACTGCGGTTCGCACCTGGGCCACGTCTTCCCCGACGGCTTCGGCACCCCCACCGGCGATCGCTACTGCATGAACTCGGTCGCGCTCGAGTTCACGCCCGAGGGCGAGTGAGAGTGTCCTCCTCCCCCGTCCTCGAAGCCGTCCTCGCGCGCCGATCGCGCTCGAAGGTCACGGCCGAGGCGCCGGGACACGAGGAGATCGCGACGCTCGTCTCCGCGGTCTCACGGCTCGCTGATCACAGTTCGTTGCGTCCGTGGCGTGTGATCGAGATCCGCGGAGCCGCTCGCGACCGGATCGGTCGCAGCTTCGCGGCCGCCTCCGGCGCCAAGAAGGACGGGCGCAGGTACATCGAGAAGACCCACCGTGCCTCACTGCTCCTCGCCGTCGTGGTCAGTGTCAAGAAGTCGAAGGTCCCGGCCTGGGAGCAGGAGGCGGTCGCCTCCGGCGTCGCGCACCTCCTCAGCCTGCTACTCGACGAAGCGGGCTGGGGCGTCTTCTGGCGCACCGGCTCCTACACGCGCGCCAAGGCGGTGCGGAAGGCGCACCGCCTTGAGAAGGGCGAGGAGTTGCTCGGCTGGCTCTACGTCGGCCGTCCCGACGGGAAGATCGGCGGGCCGAAAAGGCCTGCGCCGGCTGACCGGCACCTCAGCGTCCTCCAGCCCTGAGCGGCTGTCGCGGGCCTCGGGGCGGATCCGTCCCGAGGCCCGCGATAGGGTGTCCGGGTGCGCGAGCGCACCTGCCGACGTGGCGCAATTGGTAGCGCACCCGACTTGTAATCGGGCGGTTACGGGTTCAAGTCCCGTCGTCGGCTCACAAAGGACGAAGGCCCCGGACGCGCGTTGCGCAGCCGGGGCCTTCGTCGATGTGTGTGTCTAACCAGCCGCTGCCGGGGTGGACTCGGCCGGCGCAGGCGCCTCGGTCGTGGTATCGGTCGTGGCGGGAGCATCGTCCGGAGCCGGTGAGTCGGTGGCGGTCGGTGCGGGCGTCGCCGACGAGTAGGAGTCTGCTGCCGCCGACAGGACGAAGGAGCTGAAGGCGTCCGGGTCGGTCAGCGAGCCGGAGTAGGCCTCGCCGTTGACCAGGACGGTCGGGGTGCCCGTGACGGCGGGGACATCGGTGCCGGGCAGGGGGCCTGACGTCGCGCGCTCGGTCGCCGCGCGCACCCAGCTCACGAAGCTCTGGTCGTCGATGCAGCTGTTCACCGCCGCCGCGTCCTCGACCCCGGCCTGGGCCGCGTAGTCCTTGAGCTGGTCGTCCGAGAGCCCATCCGTTCCTTCGGCCGGCTGGTTAGCGAAGAGCAGCGAGTTGAAGTCGAAGAAGGAGTCGGGAGAGGTGTCGGCCACGCAGGCGGCGGCGTTGGCGGAGCGCTCCGAGTACTTGGTGCCGTTGGAGCGCGTGGTGAGGATGGCGATCGGGTGGATCTCGACCGTCGCGGCGCCGCTGGTCACCCACTCCTTGATCTGGTCGCCGTTGGTCTGCTCGAACTGCCCGCAGTAGGGGCAGAGGTAGTCGAGGTAGACCCGGATGTCGACCGTGCCCGATGACGTGTCGAGCGCGCTGGGAGTGGGGGTGCCGTCGGCTGGGAGGGCGGGGCTCGTCCGAGCCACCATGTTCTCGCCGACGACGACGCCGTCGCTGGCCATGTTGGCCGGACCCGGACCCGCCGGGCGGATGCTCGAGGTGACGGCGAAGACCACGATCGCGACGACCGCGATCACGACGACGGCCAGCCCGCCCTGCAGGGCGAAGCGGCTCACGCGGTCGCGGCGCTTCTGCTGCTCGCGGAGTCGGCGCGCCTTCTCTCTGGCGGCCTCTCGTCGCTGGTTCTTCGAGAGACGGTCATTGGCTCCGCCGTTGGTCATGACAAGGACGCTCCGAGTGAGAGAAGGGGATGGGTGTGCCGCTCAGGCTGCGACTCGCCGGAATCCTACGCGGGAGCCCTGGGAAACCTCCAAACGACGGATACGCGACGCTCGGCCGACGTCTGTCGGCCGCGTGGCATACTGGGACGGTTGGCCGGAGTCGCCCATCGCGATGATGACCATCACTTCCATTCACTCGGATCGTCCGGCACGTACCTGCCGGTGAAGGAGCAAGAACAATGGCGTCCGTTACCTATGACCACGCGTCCCGCGTCTACCCCGGGGCCACGCGTGCCTCCGTCGACAAGCTGAACCTCGAGGTCGGCGACGGCGAGTTCCTCGTTCTCGTCGGCCCGTCCGGCTGCGGCAAGTCCACCTCTCTGCGCATGCTGGCGGGCCTCGAAGAGGTCAACGAGGGCCGCATTCTGATCGGCGACCGCAACGTCACGGATGTGCCGCCGAAAGACCGCGACATCGCGATGGTGTTCCAGAACTACGCGCTGTACCCGCACATGTCGGTCGCCGAGAACATGGGCTTCGCGCTGAAGATCGCCGGTATCAACAAGGACGAGCGTGCGGCGCGCGTCCTCGAGGCGGCGAAGATGCTCGACCTCGAGCCCTACCTCAACCGCAAGCCCAAAGCCCTCTCGGGTGGTCAGCGCCAGCGCGTCGCGATGGGCCGCGCGATCGTCCGCAAGCCCCAGGTCTTCCTCATGGACGAGCCGCTGTCGAACCTCGACGCCAAGCTCCGCGTCCAGACCCGCACGCAGATTGGGACCCTCCAGCGCCGCTTGGGCATCACGACGGTCTACGTCACCCACGACCAGACCGAGGCGCTCACCATGGGCGACCGCATCGCAGTGCTCAAGGACGGCCTCCTCCAGCAGGTCGGCTCGCCCCGAGACCTGTACGAGAACCCGAACAACGTCTTCGTCGCCGGTTTCATCGGCTCGCCCGCGATGAACCTGTTCCACGCGGACGTCACCGACGGCGGTGTGAAGTTCGGTGACACCGTCCTCCCGATCGCCCGCGAGGCGCTCGCAAAGACGAACCAGAAGGTCGTCACGCTCGGCGTGCGCCCCGAGGACGTCACCGTGTCGACCCAGCCCGGCGGCCTGCCGATCGAGGTCGACCTGATCGAGGAGCTCGGCTCGGACGGCTACCTCTACGGCCACACCGAGGTGGAGGGGCGCCGCACCGACATCGTCGCCCGCGTCGACGGCCGTGTGCACCCGACCGCGGGCGACCGCGTCTACGTGACCGCGAACCACCGCGTGCACATCTTCGACGCGGAGTCGGGCGAGCGCCTCTCCTGAGTCGCCGCACCTCCCGCGCACGCGCTGCCGCCGTCCTCTCCGGGCGGCGGCAGCGTCCGTTGGAGCTCCTCCACCGTCCGCCTCACGACACGAACGGCGCACCATGCCCGGCTCCTTGAACATCACCTCGGCCACCGTCGATCCGGCTCTGCTAGACCTGCCTTGGAATCTTCGGCTGGACGACTGGCCCGACGAGTACATCGCCGCGCTCCCGAAGGGAATCTCGCGGCACACGGTGCGCTTCGCGCACCTCTCGGGGCACGTCGTCGCGGTCAAGGAGACCACCGCCGAGATGTCACGCCGCGAGTACGAGATGCTCAAGACCCTGCAGCGTCTCGACGTCCCGTGCGTCGAGCCCGGCGCAGTCATCACGAACCGCACGAGCGACGAGGGCGACGAGCTCCCGGCCGTGCTGGTCACGCGGCACCTCAAGTTCTCGCTGCCCTATCGCGCGCTGTTCTCGCAGACGCTGCGTCCCGATACGGCGACCCGTCTCGTCGATGCGCTGGCGCTCCTACTGGTGCGCCTGCACGTGATCGGCTTCTTCTGGGGCGACGTCTCGCTCTCGAACACCCTCTTCCGCCGTGACGCGGGAGCCTTCGCGGCGTACCTCGTCGATGCGGAGACGGGCCAGCTGTACTCCGGCGGCCTGTCGAACGGCCAGCGCGAGAACGACCTCGAGATCGCCCGCGTCAACATCGCCGGCGAGCTGCTCGATCTGGAGGCGGGCGGTCGCGTCGATGACGACCTCGATCCGATCACCGTGTCGGACGGCATCGTCGCGGCGTACCGGAGCCTCTGGAAGGAGCTGACGGGCGCCGAGTCGTTCGCGACCTCGGAGCGCTGGCGCATCAATGACAGAGTGAACCGCCTGAACGACCTCGGGTTCGACATCGAAGAGCTTGCGATCAAGACCGACGAGTCGGGGTCGACGGTGCGGATCCAGCCGAAGGTCGTCGACGCCGGCCACCACCAGCGTCGTCTGCTGCGCCTGACTGGCCTGGATGCCCAGGAGAACCAGGCGCGACGCCTCTTGAACGATCTCGACTCGTACACGGCGACCTACGACAAGCAGGGGCTGGACGAGGAGATGGTGGCGCACGAGTGGTTGGCGCAGGTGTTCGAGCCGGTCATCCGCTCGATCCCCCGCGACCTCAAGGGTCGCCTTGAGCCCGCCGAGATGTTCCACCAGCTGCTCGAGCACCGCTGGTTCATGTCGCAGCAGCAGGCTCGCGACGTCCCGCTCGCCGAGGCAGTGACCGCGTATGTCAACGACATCCTCCGTCACCGCCGCGACGAGGCGACGGTCATCGCACCGCCCACCGAGGCGCTGACCCTCCCGAACCTGGTCATCGATGCGGCGGGCGATGCCGAGCTGACCGATGAGGACGCCGACGTCGACTGGACCAGGAACGTCTGACCCCCGCGAGAACCCCGCCCCCGCTCGCCTCCTCCTTCTCCTCGAAGGATGTCGCGCCGGTGCCGGTGCGATCGGGTGCAAGGCGGAGGAGGAAGCTCGACAGGCGGTATCGGCGCCCGACGACAACGCCGCAGATCGCCGCTCCGGCGCGCCTAGGAGGACCGGAGCTTCGAGATCTCGTAGAGGGCCACGGACGCAGCGATCCCCGCGTTGAGCGACTCCGTCGCAGAGCTGATCGGGATGGAGACGACCGCGTCGCACTGCTCGGTGACGAGGCGCGAGAGCCCCTTACCCTCGCTGCCGACGACGACGAGGAGCGGACGGTCGGCGAGTTCGAGGCCGGGAAGGGAGACGTCACCGTCGCCGTCGAGGCCGATGACGAAGACGCCCGCGCGCTTGTAGTCCTTGATCATCGCCGTGAGGTTGGACGCCATGGCGACGGGGATGCGGGCGGCGGCACCGGCCGAGGTCTTCCAGGCGGCCGAGTTCAGGCCCACCGAGCGTCGCTGCGGCACGATGACGCCCTGCCCGCCGAAGGCCGCGACGGAGCGGATGATCGCGCCGAGGTTGCGGGGGTCGGTGATGCCGTCGAGCGCGACGAGGAGGGGCACGGCTCCGCGGGAGACGCTGCGCTCGAGCAGGTCGCTGGGGTACGCGTACTCGTAGGGCGGCACCTTGAGCACGAGGCCCTGGTGCACCGAGTCCGGGCCGGCGAGTCGGTCGAGCTCGGGACGCATCACCTCGAGCACAGGCAAGCCGCGCGCAGTGGCGATCTTGAGCGCCTCCTTCACCCGGTCGTCCATCTCTATGCGGGTCGCCAGGTAGAGGGCCGTCGCCGGGATCGAGGCACGGAGCGCCTCGAGCACGGAGTTCCGCCCGGTCACCATCTCGGATTCGTCGCCGCTCTTGGGCTTGCGCGAGGTCGCCGGGCGCCCCTGCCCGCGGGAGGCGGTCGAGAGCGCGCTGCCCGGTCGGCCCTTGCCGCCGGCCGCGACGAAGCGCTCGCGTGCGAGCTTCGCCTTGCCCGCGGGGTGGTAGGGCCTGTCCTCGGCCTTCGGCGTGGGCTTCTTGCCTTCGAGGGCCTGCCGACCCTGACCGCCGGAACCGACGGCCTTGCCCTTGCTCTTCTTTCGGACCGCTCCTGGGCGGCCGGGCTTATTCGCCATCGAGACTCCAATGCGCACCCGTCTGGGTGTCTTCGATCGTGATTCCCGCCGCAACGAGATCGGTTCGGATGCGGTCGGCGCTCGCCCAGTCGCGCTGCTCGCGCGCGATCTGACGTTCGGCGACCAGGCGGTCGACCAGCACGCTGAGCGCGCGGTACGAAGGTTCGTCGTCGGAGCGCGCCCACTCGGGCGCCTCCGGGTCTATGCCGAGCACGGCGGACATCGCGAGGACCTGCGTACGCAGCGCCGAGACGGTGCCGAGGTCTTCGGCGTCGAGGGCGGCGTTGCCGGCGCGCACCGTCTCGTGCAGGACGCCGACCGCCTGCGGTACCGACAGGTCGTCGTCCATCGCCTCGGCGAACTCCTCGGGCACCGCGGGCTCGCCGAGGGCTGCGAAACGAGTGCCCTCGAGGCGTCGACGCGAGCGGTCGAGGAAGCCCTCGATCCGTTCGAGCGCGGCCTCCGCCTCCTCGAGCGCGCCGTCGTGGAACTCGAGGGTGGAGCGGTAGTGCGCAGAGCCGAGGTAGTAGCGCACGACGAGCGGCCGAGCGGAGTCGAGCAGCTCGGAGGCGAAGACGGAGTTGCCGAGGGACTTGCTCATCTTCTGACCGGTCACCGACACGAGCCCGTTGTGCAGCCAGTAGCTGGCGAAGGCGTGGCCCGCGGCTCCGGACTGCGCCAGTTCGTTCTCGTGGTGCGGGAAGCGCAGGTCGAGCCCGCCGCCGTGGATGTCGAACTGCGTGCCGAGGTACTTCGTCGACATGGCGGAGCATTCGATGTGCCAGCCCGGTCGGCCGGGCCCCCACGGCGAGGCCCAGGAGGCGGACTCCGGCTCGTCGGGCTTGGCGCCCTTCCAGAGGGCGAAGTCGTGCGGATCGCGCTTGCCGCGGGGATCGGCGTCGGTCGCGGCCTCCATGCTCTCGAGCCGCTGGTGCGTGAGAACGCCGTAGTCCGGCCAGGATCGCGTGTCGAAGTACACGTCTCCGGACTCGTCGGGGGCCGGGTAGGCGTGTCCGCGCTCGATCAAGGTCTGGATGAGCGTGATCATCTCGGCGATGCTCGCGGTGGCGCGGGGCTCGTAGGTCGGCGGGAGGATGCCCAGCGCGGTGTAGGCAGCGGTGAACTCGAGCTCGACGCGGTAGGCCAGCGCCCACCACTGCTCCGGCGGAGCATCGTCGGGAGCGTTACGGCGCGACTCCTCGGCGATCGCGAGGATCTTGTCGTCGATGTCGGTGACGTTGCGCACCAGCGTCACGTGGTACCCGCGGTAGCGCAGCCAGCGGCGCAGCTGGTCGTAGGCGAGGGCCGAGCGGAGGTGGCCGATGTGCGGAGAGGACTGCACGGTGGGTCCGCAGACGTACATCCCGACCTCGTTCTCTCGGAGGGGGACGAAATCGACGAGGGCCTGAGCCTTCGAGTCATGCAGTCGCAGAGTCACGCGGCGAGTTTACCGGTCGGACCGCTCCGACCCGGGCCCGCGGGCTGGGCTGGGGACTACCGCGGGATCGCAGGGCTGGGGAGGACGAGCGCGGTCGCTGTGGCTGCGACACCCTCGCCGCGCCCGGTGAAGCCCAGAGAGTCGGAGGTGGTGGCGGCGACGCTGACCGGGGCACCGAGCAGGCTCGACAGCAGGACCTGCGCCTCCTCCCGCCGCGGCGAGAACCTCGGTCGGTTGCCGATCAACTGCACCGCCACGTTGCCGATCGTGAACCCGGCTGCCTCGACGAGTTCGCGGGTGGCACGGAGGAAGACCTCGCCGTGGGCGTTCTCGAAGCGCGGGTCGGAGGTCCCGAACCGCGACCCGATGTCGCCGAGACCGGCCGCGGCCAGGAGTGCGTCGCAGATCGCGTGGGCCACCGGATCGCCGTCGCTGTGACCGGAGAGTCCGCGCTCGCCGGGCCAGAGCAGGCCGGCCAACCAGAGGGGGGATCCGTCGTCGAAGGCGTGGACATCGGTACCGATGCCGACCCGCGGCACGAGGACAGCGGGCGGAGGAGCGAGGAGCTGCTCCGCCCGGGCCAGGTCCCACGCGGTGGTGATCTTGAAGGCGAGCGGATCGCCGTCCACGACGACCGAGGCACCGCCTCGCGAGGCGAGAAGCGCCGCGTCGTCGGTGAACTCCTCCTCGGCGCCGGCGTAGGCCTCGTCGAGCAGGACCCTCGGGAAACCCTGCGGCGTCTGCACCGCCGCGAGCAGTGAGCGGTCGACCGTGTCGAGCACGGCGCGATCGGCGCCGATCCGCTTGATGGTGTCGGTCACGGGAAGACCGGGGACGACTCCGCCCCCGGTCGCGCGCACCGCCGCGATCACGCGCTCGAACTGACCCAGCGGGGTGAGCGCACGCGCAGCATCGTGCACCAGGACGGTCTCGATGCCCGGGGAGAGCATTGCGAGACCGCGGGCGACGGACTCCTGACGGGTGGAGCCTCCGGCCACGACGACGACCGAGCCGTCGGCTGCGCCCGCGGCCCTGGCGAGTTCGACCGTCTCGTCGACGAGGGCCGCCGGCGCGACGACCACGATCTGCACCGGCTCGGCGAGCAGCAGCACGGTGCGGAGGCTGCGCTCGAGGATGGTCGTCCCCGCGCAGTCGACGTAGGCCTTGGGCCGCTCGCGCCCGAGCCGCGTGCCGCTGCCCGCGGCGACCACGACGACGGCCGCGGTGGGCGGCGTCACCGACGTGCTCAGGATGCGAGGACCTCGTCGAGGAGGAGCGAGGCCGCGTCCTCGTCGGTCTTCTCGGCGAGGGCGAGCTCGGAGACGAGGATCTGGCGCGCCTTCGCGAGCATGCTCTTCTCTCCGGCGGAGAGACCCCGCTCGCGGTCGCGGCGGGTGAGGTCTCGGACGACCTCGGAGACCTTCACGACATCGCCCGAGCCGAGCTTCTCGAGGTTGGCCTTGTAGCGACGCGACCAGTTGGTGGGCTCCTCCACGACGTCGGCACGGAGCACCTCGAACACGCGGTCGACGCCCTCGCGGCCGATGACATCGCGGACCCCGACGAGATCGACGTTGTCGGCGGGCACCTCGATCACGAGATCGCCCTGGGCGACGCGGAGCTTCAGGTACGTCTTCTCCTGGCCCTTGATCGTCCGGGTCTTCACCTCGGCGATGGTGGCGGCTCCGTGATGAGGGTAGACGACCGTCTCTCCGACCTCGAACTGCATGCGACGTCCTTTCAGCGGCGGACAGATTATCATGAGCGCCGAGACGGGAGGGAGTCGGCCGGACGGCGCCACGGCTCTCGCTACGCTAGCCTGGTGCCGGCTCGTGCACAGTGAATCCGCCCTGTCCGGGGCGAGCAGGGCCGACGATCTGGAGGATCCTGTGAAGGCGCGTATCGCTGCATCCGTCGTTCTCGCGGTCGGCGTCGCCCTCGCTACCGCAGGCTGCAATCTCGTCGCCCCTCAGGCGACCCGCAAGATCTACGACCCCAGCGACGGCGTCGGCGCGACGATCGGCGATCTCGCCATCCGCAACGCGATGATCATCTCGGAGGACGGCGAGCAGGGCACGCTCGTGGTGTCGATCGTCAACTCGGGCTCCGAGTCGCAGACGCTCGAGGTCCAGTACGACTCGAGCTCGGGCCGGACGAGCGCGGAGGCCGAACTCGTCCCCGGTCGCACCGAGATCGGTCCCGACAGCTCGGAGTCGGTCGAGATGTCTGACCTCGACACCGTCCCGGGCAGCCTGCTGCCGGTCTACTTCCAGTACGGGTCCGAGGAGGGCAAGGAGCTCCTCGTTCCCGTCCTGACGAACGCCCTCGAGGCCTACTCCACCCTCACCCCCGCTCCGTCGGCCACCCCCACCACGACGCCCACCACTGATCCGGCTCTCACCGCCCTCCCCACTCCCACCGCCGCCCCCGGCGTCGACGCCCCCACCACCGAGTAGCCCCCGCACAGCGCCACCTCACCCCACCCACTGGCCCACCGCGAAGCGACGGCCCACCCCCGGCTCGTCGCTACGCGACGGCCCCCCCGCCACCGGCTCGTCGCTACGCGACGGCCCACCCACCCCCGGCAGGCTCACCAGAAGGGGATCGCGGGCTCTGGTGGGGTGAGATGCAAGGCGGAGGAGGGCGCGATACCGGAGGTATCGCAACCGACGACAACGCCGCAGATCACCCCGCCAGAGCCCGCGATCACGCGTCGAAGCGGTAGCCGAGGCCGCGGACAGTAACCAAGAGCACCGGCTCCTTCGGCGTCTTCTCGATCTTGGAGCGGATGCGCTTCACGTGGACGTCGAGCGTCTTGGTGTCGCCGAAGTAGTCGCTGCCCCACACGCGGTCGATGAGCTGTCCGCGGGTGAGGACGCGTCCGGCGTTACGGAGCAGCATCTCGAGCAGCTCGAACTCCTTGAGCGGCATGGGCGTCTCCACGCCGTCGACCTCCACGGTGTGGCGTTCGATGTCCATGCGGACCGGGCCGGCGACGACGATCCGCTCCTCGCCGGGGTCCTCCGTGCGGCGGCGGAGGACGGCGCGGATGCGGGCGAGCAGTTCACGGGTCGAGTACGGCTTGGTGACGTAGTCGTCGGCGCCGAGCTCGAGCCCGACGACGATGTCGACCTCGGAGTCCTTGGCCGTGACCATGATGATCGGCACCGATGAACGGGTGCGGATCTCGCGGCAGACCTCTGTACCGGGCATGCCGGGGAGCATCAGGTCGAGCAGGATCAGGTCGTAGGCGCTCTCGTCGAACGCGGCGACGGCGCGGTTGCCGTCTTCAGCGACAGTGACGTCGTAGCCCTCGCGTTCGAGCAGGTAGCTGAGGGGTTCGCTGAGGGCGCTCTCGTCCTCGACGAGCAGGATGCTGGTCACGCGTGTTCTCCTATCGGGGCAGTCGCCGTGAACGGCGTCCTGGCCGGGTCTGCTTCGGGGAGTCTGATGGTGAAGGTGGAGCCGCGACCGGGTTGGGACCAGACCCGGACGTCGCCGCCGTGGTTCTGCACGGCGTGCTTGACGATGCTGAGGCCGAGGCCGGTGCCTCCGGTGTGGCGCGAGCGGGCCTGATCGACGCGGTAGAACCGCTCGAACACCCTGTCGAGGTCCTCCTCCGGGATGCCGATGCCCTGGTCGGTGACGGCGATCTCGACGATGCCTCCGGTCGAGCGCACCCCGAGACCCACGCGGGAACCGGCGGGCGAGTACTGGATGGCGTTCGCCAGCAGGTTGTGCAGCGCCGAGACGAGCATCTTCTCCTGACCGACGACGTAGGCCTTCTTCATCCCGCCCTTGACCAGGGTCACGTCGTGCGACTCCGCCAGCACGTGCGTGGTCTCGAGCGCCGCCGTCACGATGTCGTCGACGCGGACGATCTCGGAGGAGCCGGCCACATCCGCGGCCTGCAGGCGCGACAGCTCGATGATCTCGCGGGTGATCTTCGCCAGGCGGTGCGACTCTTGGGTGAGGCGGTGCGCGAAGCGGCGGACCTGCTGCGGGTCGTCGGCAGCGGAGTCGAGCGCCTCCGCGAGGAGCCCGACGGCACCGATCGGAGTCTTCAGCTCGTGCGAGATGTTGGCCACGAAGTCACGGCGCACTGCCTCCAGCCTGCGGGCCTCGGTGTGGTCCTCCGCGATCACGAGCACGTAACGCGAGCCGAGCCGGGTGGCGTGCACCACGAGGGTGACCGCAACGTCCGAGAGCGGGCTGGTGGTGAGCTCGAGGTCCTGCTCGATGTCGTCGCCGAAGCGGCGCACACGGTCGACGATGGCGACGAGATCAGGGTGGAGGAGGGTGTCCTGGGAGACGAGGCCGAGCGCGATCGCGCGGGTCGACGCCGTGAGGACGTTGTGGGAGGGGTCGGTGACGAACGCTGGAGCGCCCACCGCGTCGATGATCGCCTCGATACCGTCGGGGAGGTTGACGGCTGCCACTTCCGCGGCGATCCGGCCCTGCCGGGCCGCGACGGTCAGGACGGTCGTCAGGACGACCCCGATCGCGATGCCGAGCACGAGCGACAGCACGACGATAAGGCCCGAATCCACGGACCCAGGCTAACCATCCACCGCGCGTCCCCCTACCGGACGTCGGCCGATCCGCCGCGGGACGAGTACTGTTCAAGCGCCCGGCACCGTTCGTTAACCTGCCGTCGTCATCATGACTGCGCCTGCGCCCACGGAGTGCAGTCGCAGCGGCGTGCGAGGTGCGCGCCGCAGATCCGGTGCCGTCGTCCGCGAGTGCCGTAGAGAGGGTCGATCACAAGATGCGCGAAGTTTTCCAGCAGGAGCTGGCCGAGGTCCAGGAGCGGCTGGTCGAGATCTCCGGACTCGTCGAGATCGCGATCGAGAAGGCGACCCAGGCGTTCAACCACTCCGACGTGACCCTCGCCGAGGAGGTCATCGCCAGCGACGCTCGCATCGACGAGCTGGCGATCAGCCTCGACGAGCTCGCGATCGACATCCTCGCCCGACAGAACCCTGTCGCCCGCGACCTGCGGATCGTCGTCTCCGCCCTGCGCATCAGCGCGTCGCTCGAGCGGATGGGCGACATCGCCGAGCACATCGCCCAGCTCTCGCGCTACCGCTTCCCCGACAAGGTCGTCCCGAAGAGCCTCCGCCCGACCTTCGTCGAGATGGGCCGCCTCGACGTCGTCGTCGCGCACAAGCTGACCGAGCTGCTCCGCTCGCAGGATTCCCGCATCGCGGAGGAGATCCGCGACGAGGACGACAAGATCGACGAGCTGCACGTCAGCGTGTTCGACAAGGTGCTCAGCGAGGCGTGGAAGGGCCAGGCCGCCGACACCGTCGACGCCACTCTGGCCAGCCGCTACCACGAGCGCTTCGCCGACCACGCGGTATCGATTGCGAAGAAGGTCCAGTACCTGATCTCGGGCGACTGGGGCTGAGTTCGATTGTCGGAGTCGCGCGAGCGCGACTCCGACCGCGGTCGACCCGACAAAACGGCACGTCACGCAGAGCGGGTCACGAACGGCCAGAGCGAATCGCTGACACGCGATTCACCCATCCGCCTCACACCGCGCGAGCGCGACTCCGACCGCGGTCGACCCGACAAAACGGCACGTCACGCAGAGCGGGACACGAACGGCCAGAGCGAATCGCTGACACGCGATTCACCCATCCGCCTCACACCGCGCGAACGCGACTCCGACCGCGGTCGACCCGACAAAACGGCACGTCACGCAGAGCGGGACACGAACGGCCAGAGCGAATCGCTGACACGCGATTCACCCATCCGCCTCACACCGCGCGAACGCGACTCCGACCGCGGTCGACCCGACAAAACGGCACGTCACGCAGAGCGGGACACGAACGGCCAGAGCGAATCGCTGACACGCGATTCACCCATCCGCCTCACACCGCGCGAACGCGACTCCGACCGCGGTCGGCCCGACAAAACGGCACGTCACGCAGAGCGGGACACGAACGGCTAAAGCGAACTCCCGTGTCCGCCTCGCCACACGCGCGGACGACCCGGCGATCCTCCCTCCGACCGCGGTCCGCTGATCAGACGATGCGCGGCGCACCTCGGCACCGCGCCCTGACAGACAGGAACGGCCCGCGGAGTCGAGGACTCCGGCGGGCCGTTCCTGCACGCAGAGCGGGTGCTACTTCTTGGCGCCCTGGGCGGCGACGGCCGCGGCGCCCGCGGCAGCCGCCTCCGGGTCGAGGTAGCGGGCCTCGCCGACGGGCTCGAAGTTCTCGTCGAGGGTGTAGACCAGCGGGATCCCGGTCGGGATGTTCAGCTCGGCGATGTCGGAGTCCGAGATGCCGTCGAGGGTCTTCACGAGCGCGCGGAGGGAGTTGCCGTGCGCGGTGATCATGACCGTCTTCCCCGAGGCGAGATCCGGCTTGATGTCCGACTCCCAGTAGGGCAGCATCCGCTCGATCACGAGCTTGAGCGACTCGGTGCGCGGCAGGGCGTCACCGAGGTCGGCGTAGCGCTCGTCGTGCGCCTGCGAGTACTGGTCGTCGTCGTCGAGCGGGGGCGGCGGAACGTCGAAGGAGCGGCGCCAGGTCTGGAACTGCTCGGGACCGTACTCGGCGAGGGTCTGCGCTTTGTCCTTACCCTGCAGCGCGCCGTAGTGACGCTCGTTCAAACGCCACGAGCGCTTCACGTCGATCCACAGGCGGTCGGCGACCTCGAGGGCGATGTTCGCGGTCTGGATCGCCCTCGTCTGCCGGGACGTGTAGACGATGTCGGGGTGCAGCCCGGCCTCGGTCAGCAGCTCGCCCGCGCGCGTCGCCTCGGCGACGCCCTGCTCGGTGAGCCGCACGTCGACCCAGCCGGTGAACAGATTCTTCTGGTTCCACTCGCTGTTGCCGTGGCGCACGAGGATGAGGGTGTAGGTCTCGGACATGCGTCCAGCTTAGAGGCGGCACCTGCAGCCGCGGATACGCTGGAGAGCATGCCCATCGGAGCCGTCACACGCGGAACGACGGGCACCAACCGCCTCCGCAGAGTCGATCGGCGACTGGCCGAGCTGGCGGTGCTGCGCACGACACAGGCACCCCTCGTGGTCGATCTGGGCTTCGGGGCGAGCGGGGTGACGACGCTCGAGATGCACCGCCGGCTGGCGCGGGTGGCCACGGACGTCGACGTCCTCGGGCTCGAGATCGAGCCGGCCCGCGTCGAGGCTGCGCGCCGGCAACTCGAGCGTGTCCGAGCCGGGGACACCGCGTTCCCGGCCGATGCCCGGGTGCGCTTCGAGCGGGGCGGATTCGAGGTGCCCCTTCCTCCGGGACGGCGCGCGAGCGTCATCCGCGCCTTCAATGTCCTCCGCCAGTACGAGGAGGCGGCGGTCGGCGGCGCGTGGAGCACGATGACCGACCGTCTCGAGCCCGACGGGGTGCTCGTCGAGGGCACCTGCGACGAGATCGGCCGGATCTGCACCTGGCTCGAGATCGGGCGGGAGGGACCGCGCTCGCTCACCCTGTCGCTCCGTCTCGCCGCGATCCCCTCGCCGATGACCGCGGCCGAGCGCCTGCCGAAGGCTCTGATCCACCGCAACGTCCCGGGCGAGCCGGTGCACGCTTTCCTCCTTGCCCTGGACCGGGCCTGGACGGTGAACGCCCCGCTCGCCGTCTACGGGCCGGGGCAGCGCTGGCTCGCGAGCGTGAGCGATCTGCGGAGCTCCTGGCCCGTCCTCGGCGGTCCGCGGCGCTGGCGTTTGGGCGAGGTCACCGTCGCCTGGGAGGCGATCGCGCCGTCCGGCTGAGGACGATGCGGCTGACGACGACTACGCCAGCGGCGGCAGGGACGCCCTGGCCTCCGCAGAGCCCGTGCCGGTCGCTGTCAGCAGGTCGACGACGAGCGGGCGGAGGAGGACGAGGAGCGTCTTCTCGGCCAGCCGCGCCTGAGGGATCAGCCGCTGCGGGTCGAGCGTCGTCGCGAGCAACACGAGGTCCTGACGCGCGAGGGCGAGGAGCGACGGATCGGAGACCGCTCGGCCGAGGAGCACGAGACCCGGTCCGAGAGCCGCGACGGCCGCGGCGAGCTCGAGCCGGGGCACCGAGTCGCCCACGAGGAACTCGGTGCGCCGCGCGACGATGCGGAGGTTCCGTGTCGCGAGGTCCAGAGCCCCGAGCATCGTGCTCTGGCGGGCCAGTTCGCCGCGATGGCGACGGACGAACGGGGAGATGCGGGCGACTCCGCTCGCCGAGTCGAGCGCGGCCGCCCAGCCGTCGATCACCGGCTGGGTCGCCCTGACGCGCTCCAGAGCGGCGGCTGCGGCTGCGGCGTCGCCGCGCCGGAGTGCGTCGGCCAACCCGTCGACGGTGCGGGTCAGCGCCGTGAGGAGCCGGTGCGCCTCGGATCGGGCGGTGCGCAGCGGGCGCCGAGGGACGAGCGCCGTGCACAGCAGCGCCGCAAGCCCGCCGAGCAGCCCGTCGAGGCTTCGAGTGAACACCCCTCCGTCGGGCGCGGGGAGGACCATCACCAGCATCGCCTGCGTGCCTGCGGCGACCGCGAAGCCCGGTGAGGAGGAGAGGGCACGGCCCAGCGTGACGACGACCGCGAGCACGACGGCCAGCTGCCATACTCCGCTCCCCCACAGCAGGAGCAGGATCTCGCTCGCCGTGATGCCGATCAGCATGCCGATCGCTGTCTCCGCGACCTGCTTGGGGCGGGTGTCGCGAGCGATGCCGAGGCTCGAGATCGTGACGGTGAGCGAGAGAACGGGTGCGGGATGCCCGAAACCGTAGTGCGCGACGGAATAGGCCAGGATCGCCGCGAGCACGATCTGCAGGACGGCGGGGAGCGAGGCGGCCGCTCGGGTGAGAGCCCGGCCGGGACGCAGCTCGGAGGTGCTGACGAAACCGCGCAGCCGCTCGGCCGCCCGGCCCCGCTCGACGGGACGTGCGGCCACCACGGTGTGGCCTACCTCGTGGTCGCCCCGAGGCGGGGCAGGCGGGGCACGCCCGCCTCCGCTCCGGCTCCCGGCGGAACCACGACCTCCTGCGCGGCAGCGACACGAGCGTCCCCGACGACGACGGTCAGCTCGAGGTCCACGGGAACGGTGCGCTTGACCACAGCGAGGGCGATGGGGCCGTCCTCGTAGTGCCAGGCACTCGAGGTGACCGTTCCGACCTCGATCTGCTCTCCCGCCTTCGGCGCCGTGACGGCATCGCCGTGGCGGGGCAGGACGGAGTCGGAGCCGTCGAGCTGCAGCAGCACGAGGCGCCGCGGCGGGTGGCCGAGATTGTGCACCTTCGCCACCGTCTCCTGCCCGCGGTAGCAGCCCTTGGCCAGGTGCACGCTCGAGCGGAGGAGGTCGAGCTCGTGCGGGATCGAACGGTCGTCGACCTCCGTCGCGTGGCGCGGACGCCAGGCAGCGATGCGGAGCGCCTCGAGCGCGTCGGCCCCCGCGAGCACGACACCGGCGGCGGAGGCACGCGGGGCCAGCTCGTCGAGCGCTGCACGCGGGACGAGGACCTCGCGGAGCCGCCAGTCGGCGCCCGGGTGCTCGGCGGTGAGGGCGTACTGCCAGCCGCCGGGCTGGACCTGCGCCCACGGATCGCGCCAGACCGCAGGCGCCTCGCCGAGCCCGAGCACGAAGGACAGCGCCGCGCCCTCGCCGAGGACCGCGAGCGTCGCGAACTCCTCGGTGCGCTCAGCGACCTCGACGCGCAGGAGGAAGCGCATCCGATCGAGCCAGGCCGCGAGCGGCGCGGTCTCGTCCCGGTCGAGCAGCAGCCAGGTGGTCTCGCCGTCGTCGACCAGCCGGATGACGTGCTCGATGCGCCCGGTCGGGTCGAGCAGGAGGGTCTCGGCGGAGGCGCCGGGAGACAGGCGCGAGACGGCCTGGCTGGTGAGCGAGTCGATCCAGGTGAGGCGGTCGGGGCCGGTGACGGTCACGACTCCGCGGCCCGAGAGATCGACGAGCGCGGTGCCCGCGGCGAGCGCCCGCTGCTCGCGGAAGGGATCGCCGTAGTGGGCGGCGACCCCTGGCTCGGCGGTGCTCGTCGTCGCGACGGCGCCGGCGGCGCCCAGGAGGGGTGGGTGGGCGTCAGTCGACACGGGCGAGCCTTCCGGAGGAGTGAGTGCGCAGGCCCTGACCGAGCGCGGCGATGTCCCAGGCCCAGAGGAGGTGCTCGTCGACCAGGCCGTAGAGGCGCGTGGCCGCCGCGTACTCCTTCGCGGCGGCGGTGCGCATCACGGCGTCGGTGGCGAGGTCGATCCGCGGACCCTTGACCTGGCCGAGATAGAGCTCGCTGACCCCGTCGGGATGCACGAGCGACACCTCGATGTCGAAGCCGCCCGCCGCATTGCGGAGGGTCTCGACCGATTCTGCATCGGGGAAGGCGGGAGCGCCGCGACCGGGCAGCATCCCCGGGCCCGCGTCGGCGTCGGTCAGAGCGCGGCTGAGGCGCCAATAGCCCGTCTCGCTCACGAGGGGACGATGCCCGCCCTCGCCGTCATCGTCGATGAGCCAGGTGTAGGAGCTGTAGTTCAGGTAGGGCAGCCCGTCGTAACTGAAGCTGATCCGGTGGCCGAACTCCGCCTGGACCGAGTCGTCATGGACGGCGTAGTCGATGACACCCGATCCCTCCCAGACGCCGAGCAGCCAGGAGAGCGGGACGAGCTCGGGCGGGAGGCCCGACGGAAGCGAGATCACACGGGCTCCGGCGGTGCGGCTAGCTCTGGCCGCGGTAGAGCTTGTAGACGACCACGCCGGAGACCCACACGATGGCGAGGGAGGCGAGCCCGAGCAGTCCGAGGTAGAAGAGTTCCAGGGCGAGAAGCATGCAGACATCCTACCCGCCGGAGACGGCGGCTCAGAGGGAGAGGAACGCGGCGATCCCGCTCGCGATCGCCACGACGACCATCGCTCCGACGATGCTGGTCATCGCACGCAGGAGGTAGCCGTCCGCGCGGGCGACGGCGAGCTGGGCGGCGAAGGTCGCGAGCACGCAGCCGCCGAAGGTCAGGGCGAGCCAGAGCTGCTGCGACGCCGGTGCGGCCACCGTGAGCGTCACCACGGAACCGATGAGTGCGAGCACCCAGACGACCCCGATCCCGACCCGATCCCTGCTCATCCGTCAATTGTGCCCCAGGCGGTCGGCCCTCCCGGCCCGCCGCTAGTATTGCGGGCAGACCAGTTCTGGAGGATCCGTGGCGCAGTTGTTGATACTGACCTCGGCGGGAGGCGCCGAGGTGCTCCCCGCGCTGGGGCTCCTCAGCCACCGGACCCGGCAGATCCCGGCTGAGCCGGCGCAACTCGTGAACGCTCCGAGCTGCGACCTCATCCTCATCGACGCGCGGCAGGACCTCGCGAGCGCCAAGTCGCTCTGCAAGATCCTCACGACGACCGGGATCAACGTCCCGCTCATCCTGATCCTCACCGAGGGCGGTCTCACCGCAGTCTCGGCCGACTGGGGCGTCAACGACGTCATCCTCGACTCCGCGGGCCCGGCCGAGGTCGACGCCCGCATAAGACTCGTTATCGGCCGCCTCGCCCAGGAGCAGTCGACCTCGCGCATCCAGGCCTCCGGCGTCGTCATCGACGAGGCGAGCTACTCGGCGAAGGTGCACGGGCGGCCGCTCGATCTGACCTTCAAGGAATTCGAGCTGTTGCGCTTCTTCGCCACGCACCCCTCGCGGGTCTTCACCCGCGAACAGCTGCTCAGCGAGGTCTGGGGCTACGACTACTTCGGCGGGACCCGCACGGTAGACGTGCACGTGCGGCGCCTACGAGCGAAGCTCGGCGACTTGGAGTCGCTCATCGGCACCGTCCGGAACGTCGGATACCGCTTCAACGTGTACGAAGAGGACAATGAGCGAGTCGCTCAACCTGTCCGTTGAGGATCTCGCCGATCCCGCCGTCGCCGCGCGGCTGGACCACCTGATCGGTCGCGCCTCCTGGTTCGATGGGCAGCCCCCGTTCAGTGATCAGACCCTCGTCGACGCCCGGGCGGGGTCGCGCACGCTGCTGATGGGTCTGCGCGCCGACGCGGTCGTGGCGGCGGCGATCCTCGGGCAGGGCGAGCTCGAGCTGGTCGTCGATCCGGAGTGGCGGGGCGTCGGCGTCGGCACCGCCGCTCTGGAGCAGGTGCTCGCGAGCGGCCGGACCGGGCTGCTCGCCTGGGCGCACGGCGACCATCCTGCGGCCCGCGCGCTCGCGCAGTCGCACGGCTTCGCGCCGGTGCGCACGCTCCTCCACCTCGAGCTCGACCCCCTTGCGGCACCCGAGGTGCGGATGCCGGACGGATTCGTCCTGTCGGACGGCCGCGACCTCGACCCGGCCGAGTGGGTCGCGCTGAACGCCCGCGTCTTCGCCGCCCATCCCGAGCAGGGTCGGCTGACCGAGGAGGATCTGGCCGCCCGCCGCGCGGAGCCGTGGTTCGAGGACGGCGATGTCCTCCTCCTCCGCGACGCCGACGGTGTGCTCGTGGGCTATGACTGGTTGAAGATCGAACCGGGCTCGAGCACGGGTGAGATCTACGTGCTCGGCATCGCCCCGGAGGCGGCGGGCCGCGGACTCGGCCGCGCTCTGCTCGGCGCGGGCCTGGCCCGGATGGTGGAGCGCAGCTGCACGGCGGCCGACCTCTACGTCGAGGCCGAGAACCGCGCGGCGGTCGCTCTCTACCGCTCCCTCGGCTTCACCGACGCTGCGATCGACGTGCAGTACCTTCAGCGGGCCGCGCCGATCCGCTGAGACGACGCCTCCTCCACAGGCGCCGCCCTTCGGCCGTTCGTCGAGCATTCACGATCGGCGGCGCGGGCCGGCCGGGCACGGTGCCAGGATGGTTCCATGGATGGCGACAACCTGCTTCTCGAAGACGGCCTGAGCGATGACCTCGACGACGACTTCGACGACGAGGAGGAGCACTCCGACCCCCTGCTCCCCGACAACCGCTACCTCGATCGCGAGCTGAGCTGGCTCGCCTTCAACCAGCGCGTGCTCGAGCTCGCGGAGGACCCCCTGGTGCCGGCGCTCGAGCGGGCGAACTTCCTCGCGATCTTCTCGTCGAACCTCGACGAGTTCTTCATGGTCCGTGTCGCCGGCCTCAAGCGGCGCATCCTCACGGGCCTCGCGCTGCCGACCAACATCGGCCGCGTCCCGGTCGACGTGCTCACCGACATCTCCGAGAAGGCGCACCTGCTGCAGCAGCGCCACTCCCGGGCCTTCAAAGACCTGGTCGAGCCGGCGCTGCGCGAGGGCGGCATCGACATCGTGCGCTGGGACGAGCTCAGCGACGCGGAGCGCACGGTGCTCGACGACTACTTCTCGGCACAGGTCTTCCCCGTGCTGATGCCGTTGGCCGTCGATCCGGCGCACCCCTTCCCCTACATCTCGGGCCTCTCGCTCAACCTGTCGGTGCGAGTCCGCAACCCCAAGACGCAGAAGGTCGAGTTCGCCCGCCTGAAGGTGCCGCAGATGCTGCCGCGCTTCGTGCGCATCGCCGGCGTCGCCGCCTCTGGCGAGCCGATGCGCTTCATCTCGCTCGAGGACCTCATCGCCAACCAGCTCGACGACCTCTTCCCGGGGATGGAGATCCTCGACCACCACGTCTTCCGCGTGACCCGCAATGAGGACGTCGAGGTCGACGAGGACGAGACCGAGAACCTGATCAAGGCCCTCGAGAAGGAGCTGTTGCGCCGCCGCTTCGGCCCGCCGATCCGCCTCGAGGTCACCGACGACATGGACGACGAGACCCTCGGCCTGCTCGTGCGCGAGCTCGACATCACGACGCAGGAGGTCTACAAGCTCCCCGCTCCGCTCGACCTCAGCGGACTGTTCAGCCTGCAGAAGATCGACCGTCCCGACCTGAAGTACCCCAACCACGTACCCACGACAGCCCTCCAGCTCTCGCCGAGCGAGCCGAACCAGCGTCAGGACGTCTTCAAGGCGGTCTCGCGCGGCGATGTGCTGCTGCACCATCCTTACGAATCGTTCGCGACCAGCGTGCAGTCGTTCCTCGAGCAGGCCGCGGCGGATCCCGACGTGCTCGCGATCAAGCAGACGCTCTACCGCACCTCGGGAGACTCACCCATCGTGGAGGCGCTGATCGACGCCGCCGAGTCGGGCAAGCAGGTGCTCGCACTCGTCGAGATCAAGGCGCGCTTCGACGAGCAGGCCAACATCTCGTGGGCGCGCAAGCTCGAGAAGGCCGGCGTGCACGTGGTGTACGGGCTCGTCGGGCTCAAGACGCACTGCAAGCTCGCCCTCGTGATCCGTCAGGAGAAGGGCGGCGTGCTGCGCCACTACTCCCACATCGGCACCGGCAACTACAACCCCAAGACCTCCCGCATCTACGAGGACCTCGGCCTACTGACCGCCGACCCCGAGGTCGGCAAGGACCTCACCCGCCTGTTCAACGAGCTTTCGGGCTATGCGATCGAGAAGAAGTTCAAGCGCCTCCTGGTAGCCCCGCGCCACCTCCGCAAGGGCCTGCTCAAGCGGATCGCCACGGAGACCGAGAACGCGCGCGCCGGGCGGCCCTCGGGCATACGGATCAAGGTCAATTCCATCGTGGACGAGGCAGTGATCGACGCGCTTTACCGCGCCAGCCAGGCGGGAGTCCCCGTCGACGTCTGGGTCCGCGGCATCTGCGGGCTCAAACCCGGGCAGGAGGGGCTCTCCGAGACCATCCGGGTGCGCTCGATCCTCGGCCGCTACCTCGAGCACTCCCGCATCTTCAGCTTCGTCAACGGCGGCGAGCCGGACGTGTTCATCGGCAGCGCCGACATGATGCACCGCAACCTCGACCGCCGGGTCGAGGCACTCGTGCGGATCGTCGAGCCCGCGCACCTGAGCGAGATCGACGACATGTTCGAGCGGGCGATGGACGAGCGCACGGCCTCCTGGTGGCTCGGTCCCGACGGAGACTGGACCCGGCACCACCTCGACGAGGACGGCGCTCCACTCGCCGACCTGCAGAACCAGCTGATGCAGCACATCACCCACCGCAAGCGCACCGCGACGCGCTCCGCCAACCGGGCCTCCAGCCGCTGACGCCGTGACGGGCACCGTCTACGCAGCAGGGGCCGTGTGCTGGCGGATCATCGAGGGCCGACCGCACCTCCTCGTGATCCACCGGCCGCACCGGCGGGACGTCAGCCTGCCCAAGGGCAAGGTCGACGCGGGAGAATCGCTCCCCGAGACGGCGGTGCGCGAGATCCGCGAGGAGACAGGGCTCTCCGTCGCCCTCGGCGTACCCCTGGGCTGCACCGAGTACACGTTGCCCAACGGTCGCCCGAAGGCCGTCTACTACTGGGCTGCGCAGGTGACCGAGAAGGCGGTGCTCGCCTCAGACTTCCTCCCCAACGACGAGGTCGAGGCCCTCGAGTGGGTCACGCTCAAGCGGGCGAGGACCTACCTGACCTATTCGCACGACGTGGCGATCGTCGACGAGTTCGCGCGGGTCGCCGCACGGGGAGCGCTCGAGACGTTCGCGATCGTGGTGCTGCGGCACGCGAAGGCGGTGCCGGCCTCCTCCTGGGATGGACGGGACTCCACCCGCCGCCTCACCCGGCGCGGCCGGGTCGAGGCCGCCTCCACCGCCAGGGCCGTCGCCGCCTGGCGCCCGCGCCGGCTGGTGTCGAGCACGGCGAAGCGGTGCAGGTCGACCATCGCTCCGCTCTCGTCGCTCCTGAAGCGGGAGGTGCGCCTGCGCGACGAGATCAGTCTGGAAGCGCAGGAGCGCGGCACCGCCGACATCCGCTCGCTGATCGGCAAGCGCGTGCGTGCGCGGAAGTCGGTCGTGCTCTGCAGCCACCGGCCCGTGATCCACGAGATCCTGCGAGAGATCGCGCTCGCCACCGCGACTCCGCTCGGCTCCTACCTCGATGAGGCGTCGGCGCTGCCCACCGGCGGGTTCGCCGTGGTGCATCTCTCGACCGAGCATCCCGGATCCGGCATCGTCGCGGTCGAGACCCACTCGCCGCTCGCCTAGGAGGCGGTCGCCCGGCGCCGGAGCCGCCCCGTTCACCGCACGTTCACCGAGCGGACGGTGCCAGGACACGACCTCTCCGTACTGTCGCTGGCGGGCTGCACCAGGCCCGTTCTGTTTTCCATGCTTTCCTACCCGAAAGGGATTACTTGTGAGATTCTCGCGTCTCGGCCAGGCGGCCGTCGTCGCTGCCGTCGCAGCGATCACGTTGACCTCCTGCGCTGCCAACGAGGCACCGGCCGCAGGCGGCTCCGACTCCGCCACCACGTCCACGCTCTCGGGCACCATCACCGGGATCGGCTCGTCGGCTCAGGGCACCGCGCAGACCACCTGGGCCGCAGCGTTCCAGACCGCGAACCCCGATGTGACGGTCAACTACGACCCGCAGGGCTCGGGCGCCGGCCGCACCAATTTCATCAACGGCGCCGCCGACTTCGCCGGCTCCGACTCCGCGCTGAAGGAGGAGGAGCTCTCGGGCACCTTCGCCGCCTGCGCGCCCGACACCAAGGGAATCGACCTCCCGGTCTACATCTCGCCGATCGCGGTCATCTTCAATGTGGAGGGAGTCGACGAGCTCAAGCTCGACGCACCGACCATCGCGGGCATCTTCAAGGGCACCATCACCACGTGGAACGCTCCCGAGATCGCGGCGCTGAACCCCGACGCGACCCTGCCGAGCGCGAACATCACGTCGGTGCACCGCTCGGACGACTCCGGCACGACGCAGAACTTCACCGACTACCTCGCGGCGACCGCGAGCGACGTCTGGGACGCTCCCGCCGCGCAGACCTTCCCGTACCAGAGCGGAGACGGCGCCAAGGGCACCTCGGGTGTCGTCGACGCGGTCAAGAACGGCACCAACACCATCGGCTACGCCGACGAGTCCGGCGCCAAGGGCATGGACATGGCCCAGCTCAAGGTCGGTGACGCGTTCTCGACCATCTCGGCCGACGGAGCCGCAGCGGTCGTCGCCGCCTCGCCCGTCGCCGAGGGCCGCGAGGACAACGACCTCGCGATCGAGATCGAGCGCACCGGAACCGAGGCCGACGCCTGGCCGCTGGTCCTGGTCAGCTACCTGATCGTGTGCCAGGAGTACGCCGACACCGAGAAGGGCGAGGTCGTCAAGCAGTTCGCCTCGTACGTGGCGAGCGAGGACGGACAGGAGGCCGCCGCAGCTCAGGCCGGCTCCGCGCCGTTGAGCTCGGAGCTCGCGTCCACGGTCGCCACCGCGATCGAGTCGATCAAGTAGTCCGACCGGCAGGGCCCGTCTCGCAGCACCATCCGCGGGACGGGCCCCGCCTGTGCGGGGTATCGACTCACCAGGACCGTGTTCCGAGCCCTAGCATCTCCCCTGTGCGCACCGCCGAACCCCCTCGTCTGAAGAGAGTCCCCTGGAATGGCAACTGAGACCGTCGTCCGCCCGAAGGCGAAGGTGCGTGTCGGAGATCGGGTCTTCTCGATCTCGACCGTCGCCGCCGGCTCCCTCATCCTCCTCGTCCTCGCCGCCGTCGCGATCTTCCTCGTCGCGCAGTCGATCCCCGCGTTCACGGCGCCCGCCGGCAGCCTCCCGGGGGATGCGACGAGCTTCTGGGCCTACGTCGGCCCTCTGGTGTTCGGCACGATCTGGTCGGCCGTGATCGCGCTGGTGATCGCGCTGCCCCTCTCGATCGCGATCGCCCTCTTCATCTCGCACTACGCACCGCGCCGCATCGCCATGGCGCTGGGGTACGTGGTCGACCTCCTCGCCGCCGTCCCCTCCGTCGTCTTCGGCCTGTGGGGCGCGACCGTGCTCGCCCCGATGGTGCAGCCCTTCTACCTGTTCCTGAACGTGAACGTCGGCTGGTTCCCGCTCTTCAGCGGCCAGGCCTCCGGCACAGGCAAGACGATCCTCACCGCCTCCGTCGTGCTGGCCGTGATGGTCATCCCGATCATCACCGCCGTCTGCCGCGAGATCTTCCTGCAGGCGCCGCGCCTGCACGAGGAGGCCGCGCTCGCGCTCGGAGCGACCCGGTGGGAGATGATCCGCATGGCCGTCCTGCCCTTCGGCGCTCCCGGCATCGTCTCGGCCGCCATGCTCGGCCTCGGCCGCGCGCTGGGCGAGACGCTGGCCGTCGCGATGGTGCTCTCACCCGCGACCGTCGTCTCGTTCCTCCTGCTCACCTCGCAGAACTCCAACACCATCGCCGCGAACATCGCCCTGCAGTTCCCGGAGGCGAGCGGCGTCGGCGTGAACGTGCTCGTCGCCTCGGGCCTCATCCTGTTCGTCATCACCCTTGTCGTGAACTCGGTCGCGCGGTTCATCGTCAACCGCCGCAAGGCCTTCTCGGGAGCCAACTGATGTCCGCCGCCACCACCTCGATGCCCCTGTCCCTGCAGACGGGTCAGCTGCCCAAGGGCGCCCCCTGGATGCTGCTGGTGGGCAGCTGGATCGTCTTCGCCGCGGTCTTCCTGGTCCTCCAGGCAGCCGGAGCGATGAACGACTTCAGCCTCGTCGGCGCGATCTTCTGGGGCACCGTCCTCTTCGATGTGGCCATCTACGTGGTGTCCCGCCTTGTCGAGGGCGGCCGCAAGGCGATCGACCGCCTGGTGACCTCGCTGGTCGCGACAGCGTTCATCATCGCGCTGCTGCCGTTGATCTCGCTGCTCTACACGGTGGTCTCGAACGGACTCGCGCGCTTCGACCCGCTGTTCTTCTCCTCCTCGATGCGCAACGTCATCGACGCGGGCGGCGGCGCCCTGCACGCGATCGTCGGAACGCTCGAGATCACGGCCATGGCCGGACTGATCTCGGTGCCGATCGGCCTGCTCACCGCGATCTACCTCGTCGAATACGGCCGTGGGCACCTCGCCCGCGCGATCACCTTCTTCGTCGATGTGATGACGGGGATCCCCTCGATCGTCGCCGGCCTCTTCGCCTACGCGCTCTTCGCCCTGATCCTCGGACCCGGCGTACGGATGGGCTTCGCCGGCTCCATCGCCCTGGCCGTGCTGATGATCCCCGTGGTCGTCCGCTCCTCGGAGGAGATGCTGAAGCTGGTCCCGAACGAGCTCCGCGAGGCCTCGTACGCGCTCGGTGTCCCGAAGTGGCTGACCGTCGTCAAGATCGTCCTGCCAACCTCCATCGCCGGCATCACGACGGGCATCACCCTGGCGATCGCCCGCGTCATCGGCGAGACCGCTCCGCTGCTCATCGTCGCCGGCTTCACCGCCTCGATGAACTACGACCTGTTCAGCGAGCGCATGATGACGCTCCCGGTGTTCGTCTACACGCAGTACGCCAATCAGGGTCCCGACGCGGAGGCGTTCCTCAACCGTGCTTGGACCGGCGCGCTGGTCCTCATCCTGATCGTCATGGCGCTGAACCTGATCGCCCGCCTCATCGCGAAGATCTTCGCGCCCAAGCTCGGCCGCTGACACCCACCCTCGGCTCCGGCCGAACTCCCCGAAGGAAGCAATGTCCAAGCGCATCGAGGTCAACGACCTCAACGTCTACTACAGCCAGTTCCTCGCCGTGGAGGGCGTCTCTCTCGCCATCGAACCCCGCACCGTCACCGCTTTCATCGGCCCCTCCGGCTGCGGCAAGTCGACCTTCCTGCGGACCCTGAACCGCATGCACGAGGTCATCCCCGGCGCGCACGTGCAGGGCGAGGTGCTGATCGACGGCAACAACCTCTACGCGCCCGGCGTCGACCCCGTGCAGGTCCGCCGCCAGGTGGGCATGGTGTTCCAGCGCCCCAACCCGTTCCCGACGATGTCGATCCGCGACAACGTCCTCGCCGGGGTCAAGCTCAACAACCGCCGGATCTCGAAGTCGGACGCGGAGGCGCTCGTCGAGCGCTCGCTCCAGGGTGCGAACCTCTGGAACGAGGTCAAGGACCGCCTCGACAAGCCCGGCTCCGGTCTGTCAGGCGGGCAGCAGCAGCGCTTGTGCATCGCGCGCGCGATCGCCGTCTCTCCCGACGTGCTGCTGATGGACGAGCCGTGCTCGGCACTCGACCCGATCTCGACCCTCGCCATCGAGGACCTGATCGAGGAGCTCAAGAACGACTACACGATCGTGATCGTGACCCACAACATGCAGCAGGCCTCGCGCGTCTCCGACCGCACGGCCTTCTTCAACATCGCGGGCACCGGCAAGCCGGGCAAGCTCATCGAGTACGACGACACCGCGACGATGTTCTCGCGCCCGTCGGTCCAGGCGACCGAGGACTACGTCTCCGGCCGCTTCGGCTGAGTCGCCGGCCCCGGGAACGAGAAGAGCCGCACCTCCCGCTGAGGGGATGCGGCTCTTCTCGTCGTGTCCGGACGGCTCAGGCCGTCGCGATGGCCAGTATCGGCTCGGTCGTCGGAGTCGGCGATCCGCCGGCCTCCTCGACCGTCACGGCGACCACGGCGCCCTCGGCGAGGGTGCCCTCGAGCGGTGCGACGGTGCTGCCGTCCCCGCCGTCGAACGTTCCGGCCGCGACCGGACCCGACGAGCCGATGTACCAGAGCTCGTAGGTCTTGTCGGCCGGGAGCGGCGACAGATCGTCCACCACGAGGGCGGAGCGGCCGAGCGAGTTCGACCAGACCAGGGTGGCGGACTCCCCCGTCGCGACCGTGCCCGCGGTCTCTTGTGCGTCGGGAGCGCTGCGGATCTGCTCGAGCGCCGTCTGCTGCTGGGTCTGGCGTGCATCAGGCGAGAGCAGCGGCGGGAGGGTCACCCCACCGACTACGAGCACCGCAGCGGCCGCTGCCGCGGACAGGTAGACCGCCGGTCGGGTGAACCACCGGCTCTGCGCGCGGTTCTCGGCGCTGCCGCGTCTGTCGCGCGCCACCGGGCTCGTCTGCATCGCGGGCGAGTCGAGAGGAGCGGCGCCGGGTGTACCGTGCTCCTCCTCCGGCTCAGTCAGCGGCAGCTGCGGAGTGGTGGCGATGAGCGCCATCAGGTCGGCTTTCACCGCCGGCGAGGGCATCACGACCGGCGCATCGGCGACGAGCGCCTCCGCCACCTCCGTGAACGCATCGGCCTCGCTGCGCGCCTCAGGATGCTCGGTGAGGAAGCGCGCATACCGCGCCTGCTCGTCGGGCGTCAGGATGCCCAGCGCGTGCCCCGCTGCGAGGTCTCGCGGGTCGTCCATCCCGTTGGGGAGTCGCACATCGTTCACAGGGCCACCCCCATCTCTTCTCGAAGTCTGATCATTCCGTCACGCAGGCGCGTCTTGACGGTACCCACGGGACACTGCAGGATCCCCGCGATCTCGCTGTGCGAGTAACCGCCGTAGTAGGCCAACTGCAGCGCCTGCCGCTGCAGCTCCGTCAAGCGGCCCATGGCGGCCGCGACCTTCTCGTGCTCGAGGGACACCTCCGCCTGCTCGGAGACCTGGTCGTAGTCGCGACCCAGGTCTCGTATACCGATGCGCATGTCCCTGTCGCGACCCGCTTGGGCCGCGCGGACCCTGTCGATAGCCCTGCGGTGTGCCATCGTGAGGATCCAGGTCGTCGCGCTTCCTTTATTCGGAGCGAAGCGTCCGGCGGTTTGCCAGATCTCGAGGAATACTTCCTGCGCCACTTCCTCTGACTGCGATCGGTCGACGAGAACGCGGGTGATCAGCCCGAGCACTCGTCCGGCCATCTGGTCGTACAGCTCAGAGAAGGCGGCCTGCTCGCCCTGGGCGATGCGCCCGAGCAGCGCTGCGGCATCCGCTGTGGTGTCGTCGGTCATGAACCCCGCCTCGCCCGCGCCCGGGCAGAAAGATTTCGCGTCATCCAGAAGGCTGTCACGGCGAGGCCCGCGACGACGACCGACACCTCGATCGGATGCGTCACGAATCGCACATCCAGCGCGAAGGATCCGAGGTCGACGAGCGCGGGTGCACCGAGCCGGGGCGCCAGCCAGAGAGCGATCACGGCGACGGCCGCCGCGGTGAGGCCCGGGTAGCTGCGGGGACGGATCAGCACCCATGCTCCGGCGATGATGTCGAGGACGGCCAAGACGCGCAGGACGGCTCCCTGTGCCACGGTCATCCCCGCGGCGAACTGCGCCCCCGCGGCCGAGTCGACGCTGCCCGCGGCGAGGAGGTAGAGGACAGCGACGACGATCAGGCCCGCGCCGGCCCACACGCGCGCCGCGATCCGGAACGCTCTGATGTTCTTCATTCCGGTGCGCCTGTCTGTGGGGACTCTGGCGAGGATCGACTCCTCCTGGGGCCCTCGCCCCGCGCACCGGTGCAAAGATGCGAGCAGAGAAGGGGCCGGACCGCAGGAACGCCTCTCGGCGCGAGGCCGCTCGAAGCGGCTATAAGTGGAGCCCGGGGTTACTGCGGTCCGGCCTCGTCGAGTGTAACAAAGGGCTCCCCCGTCACCGCGAGCGGCGTTCGCGTTCGGTGAACGCGGGTTGCGTGTCCCTACTCGAGCGAGTCGCTGCGCCAGAGCCGCGCGCAGCTCACGAGCTCGGCCGCCGTGGTCGACAGGCGGAGGGCTCGGGTGGTCAGCTCGCTCGCCCGGTCGGCGTCGACCAGCTCGACGTCGTCGGCCACCGAGGCGGCTCCGGAGGCGCTCACCCGGCAGAACGCGGCCGCCCTGTCGAGCGCGACCGCGAAGTCGCCGTCGAAGACGCCGCGCAGGATCCGATCGGCGAGCTCGGTGACCTCAGCCGGGCCGGTCGGCGCGCCTGCACCGGCGACCACCGGATCGATCGTGGCCGAGAGCTCGACTCCACGCTGATACAGGAAGCTCGTGCTGTCCGGGTCCTGCCGGATGACCAGCCGGAGCAGGTAGAGCCGCCAGAGCGCGCCGGGGAGGCTGGTGGCGCTCGAGCGAGCCCACAGCTCCGCGAGCGCGTCGATGCCGTGGTGGTCGGTGTACGCGACCAGCCGATCGATGACCACCGGATCGGGGTCGTCGCGGACCCGGCTGAGGAGGGCGATCGCGGTCTCGTGCGCGACCCGGGTGATCTGCGCCGGGTCCTCTCCTCCCTGGAACGCCTCGAAGACGTGGGAGGGGAACTTGGTCGGCTTGTGGAAGCCGTCTGTCATGGGGCCGCCTTCCGCGGTCGTGCGCTCGCGCATCGATGGGGGTTCGAGGAGGGTAACGCGCGCGCCTGCACGCGTATGCCCGGCGGGCGGCGGGCGGGGCGCTACCCTGGAGCGCGCGGGCCTCTAGCTCAGTTGGCAGAGCAGCGGACTTTTAATCCGCGGGTCGTCGGTTCGAGCCCGACGGGGCCCACCAGGAACGGCGCGGAAGTAGTGGCCCTGGCCTCAACTCCCGACGGCACAAACCCCGCCAGAACCCCTCGACACGTCCCGCTGAGCCCGGGAGGCATGCAAGTTCACTCGAGCTCTGCACGAGATGCTTGCTGTCCACGCGTCGGCACGAGGTTATGGGCCATCTTCGCGAGAACACAGTTCTGAACTGAGGGAAATGGTTTGCAGCCTTCCGACGGCAGCCATCTGATTCAAGCGTCGCCAGCAGTGGACGAGAAAAGATTTGCTCGCGCCCGCAAACGGTCGTAACGAGAAAGGGCCTTGCGAAAGTAAGACACATGCTTTGCGAAGTGCTCGGAGCCGTAAAACTCGATCAGAACATCTCGAAACTCGTCTAGGTCGAGCCCTTCTTCTTCCAAGAGAACAAGACATTCCAGTCTGAAATATAGCGTGAAACCCGAGTCCATCACGGCACGTGGGGTGGCGTATCTACCCTGCATCTCGCGCTGGAAGCGTTCCTCCGCGACGTTCAAAGGCCGCTCGGCCAACTGTTGCACCACCGGCGAGAGACCGCCGTAATTGACTGGCCCGTCCACGCTTGCCATCCGCCCGGCCTCAAACAAATACTTATGTACAGGGAGGATCGATGTGGAAGATGGGCGAATTTGGTCTGGGATACCGTAAGTGAGAACACTCTCCGCATCTAGCATTCTCTCCCTTATGCCGAGAACATCCCTTTCGAGATCACTTCGAGTCAACGATCGAGCACTGATGCTTGAAAGGTCTTCAAGATCTTTTTCGGAAAAATGACCAACACCGAAGACTACTCGAACTCCAGCTGCATCCTCCGCATCTATAGGTATGGCTCGTACAATTTCTCGGCTATCGCCTGGGTCCGGATGGGTCACAAGATCGAACACATGCTTGCGTAGTTCGCGAAGCACCCCAGCGGGAAATGGTCGCTCGAGCTGTCGTAGAGCTGTCCAGATCCATGAAAACGAGTGAGTTTCAAGCCTAGTGATTGGCAGTCGATGTCCGCCACGCTCGAGATTGGCGGTCTCGATCGTCGGAACAAAGCTGGAGTCGTTGTTCCATTCGACAAAGTAAATACGGGAACCGAGGGCTGCTAGCCTCTCTGGCCCGACCGCGGTGGCAATATTCCCGAGAATCTCACCCAGATAAAGGTCATTCAGGCTGTACCCCACGAAGATCACCGGGTGCTCCGCGAATATAGTCAGCAGCTTCGCGGCAAGGTAGTGGTTTCGATCTGAGAATTCTTGATAGTCGTCGGCTGTAAGGATGAGTGACTGCGGTCGAGTTGCACTGCCATGAATCTTATATGTTTCCGCGATGAACTGAGCATCGCTAAACATCAATTCTTCTTGCCCTACATAGGCGGTGAAACCTGGGAAAAGTTGGTCTGTGAGGGAGTCGTAATTTGTGGTAATCACGCCATCAACGACGACATCCTGAAGTAGTTCAACTTCTGCAGCCAACGCTGCATCATCCACTCCCGGTCGACCAGAAATTAGATCCTGGTGATCGATTACGTATTGAGCAATCGCAACCTTGATCGCTCCGTCCTTGTGAAGCTTCGCTTCGTCTTGATGAGCGTCGACCTGGTCGGCGTACTTGGCTTCCTTCCACCAGTGCGGATGAAAAGCTGCCGCCACCGAAGACGCAGCCTTCGGGTAGTCACCATCCGCCGAGGCCAGGTGATAGTTGAAATTCTCACCGACGTCCTCAGCGAAAAGCCGAAGCAGTCCCTCCCAATCGGGCAAACCGAGGTATCGCCGCGACACGCCGCTACCGACGAACAGGTAGGGAAGGGCGTTGTGCTCTGCCGAAAGTGCGGTCGCGAGCACATCTGCGAGTTCGCGTTCGTTCTCTGGCATCACTCGCGCGATGGGATCTGGCAACGCGTGCGCTGGCGTTGTATCCGAATCGGACGGCTGACCTTCATCGCTGCTCATGCCCGAACTCTACCCACACCTCGTTGTTCCGCTACCCGTGTCGCATGCTGCGCTTAGACCGCACTCTTGACCACGAAGGCGTCGAACTTCGCGACGTGCGAGGTGTAGTCGGTGGCGTAAAGGTGCGCGTAGATCGTGTCCGTCGTGGTCACGTTCGAGTGCCCGAGCCACCGGCTCACCTCGTAGGGCTGGAACCCGGCGGCCAGCCAGAGCGACGCAGCGGTATGGCGGAGGTCGTGGACGCGCATGTCCGGGAGCTTCGCGGCAGCGAGCGCCGGGCGGAAGTAGTTCCGGCGGAAGCTCGCATTGTCCATCACCCGCGAGTAGTCGAGCGAGTGCTTCCCGCCGACCGCTCGGCCCGGCCAGAACAACGCCGCCGGGTTGCCCGAGTGCGGGTGTTGGAGGAGGTACCGGCGGAGGTCGCGGATGAGCCCACTGTGCATGAGTGGGACGTCGCGGGTCGAACGCTTGGACTTGGGCGTGCCGGCCATCCACTCCCCGGCAACGTGCTGCATAGTCTGGCGCACCTGCACGTGGCCCCGGGCCAGGTCGACGTCCTGGACTCGGAGCCCCGCGAGCTCTCCAGCCCGCAGCCCGGTATATGCGGCGAAACGCACCAGCAGGTCGTAGGGCGCCGCCTTGGACAGCTGCGCGGCAAGCGCCTCAACCTGCGCGGCGGTGAGGAAGCTCGGCGTGAATTGGCCTGCGTTGTGGTTCTTCGGCAACTTGACGCCGTCACAGGGGTTGAACGAGATCAGCCGATCATGGAGGGCGTGCTTGCACACCTTGCGCAGCGCGACGTAGCAGTGGTGCACCGTCATCGGCGCCAGCCCCTCCGCGTGCAACTCCCCCACCAACGCCTGCACCTCCGCACGGGTCAGTGTGGCGATGCGTCGCTTGCCGAAGAGCGGCAGCACCCGGCCCGAGTACAGCAGCTCGGCCGACCGGTACGTGCGCGGCTTCAGCTCCGGCTTGCTCGCCGCCAAGGATGCAGCGACCACCTCTGCCACCGTCTTCGAGTTCTTCACCAGAGGCTCGGTGCTGGCCCCGCGCTCCAGCTCGGACTCCGCCGTCATACCGAACCGCTCCGCCTCACGCTTCGCAGAGAAGGTGCGTTGCTTGAAGGACCCGTTGCCGTCGCGCCAACGCACCTCGTAGGCAGCGCCGGTCTTCCGCTGCACCTGTCGAACGTTCGCGATCAGACGGCCTCCGCCCGGTCGGCGCGGTCCACGACGCGGCCGACAACTGCGTGTCGCCACTGGCCGGTGCCGCTGGGAGTGGGGACGCCGTCCGCGTCGAGGCTGCGGGCGATGGCGTTGAGGCTGAGCCCTGCGGCCTTGCGGTGAAGGATGAGCGCGCAGACGTCGGAGGGGATGGTCGAAGGCTTCCCGAGCTGGACACCCTCGGCGCGCTTCACAGCGAGAGCGGCCTTGGTCCGCTCGCCGATCATCTCCCTCTCCCACTGGGCAATCTGCACGACCATGCCCGCGATCAGCCGACCCGTCGCGGTGCTGGTGTCGAGGTCGAAGTCCAGGACGGCGATGGCCCACCGTTGCCGGTGTGACAGGTCGAGCAGGTCTCCGAAGTCGCCCACCGACCGCGACACCCGGTCGAGCTTGGCGGCGACGAGTCCGTCCGCCACCCGCGCCTTCCGAGAGCGGAGGGTAGCGAGGGCTGACTGGAGGCCGGGGCGGTCGGTGGTCTTGCCGGACACGCCGTCGTCCTCGTACCAGCCGACGATGTCCCATCCGTTGCGCTCGGCGGCGGTGAGGAGCTGCGCTTCCAAGCCGCACACCGTTAGCCCACCGCACCGAGCCACACGCGTTCGTTCTCGCGGATGTACGCGATGTCCCGGACGTAGATGCCGACATGGCCGTCCTCGATATGGCGCGCGAAGTTCTCGTCTCCGTCGGCCGCCGCCCCGGTCATCAGGGCGATCAGCGCCCGCAGCCGCGGGACGACCAGGTCAAGCGCCGCGCGCCGCTCACGCCGATCGCAGCCGTAGGCGTCCAGGAACGCTCGAAGGCGGCGCACCTGCGACCCCAGGGCCGAGAACTCGTCCTCTGCGCCGAACGCGACGGACAGCGGGGCGAACCGGTACAGCGCGTACGCCAGGTCCCAGGCCCTCGGACCCGGTCGCGCATAGTCGAAGTCGATCACAGCGACGGCGGTCCCGCCTCGGAAGACGACGTTGTACGGAGCGAAGTCGCTGTGGCAGACGACCTCGACCGGCTCCAACGGTTCGAGGCGGAAGCCGGTGGTGCGATCGGCGGCGAGGTCCACGGTCGCATCGTGGTAGCGCCGCAGCAGTTGCGCGGCGCTCACGAGCGCCGTGCGGCTCCGCATCTCGGCCGAGAGCGGGTAGTTCCCGACCTCTCCCGGGAGGAACGAGAGGATCTCCCTTCCGTGACCGTCGATGCCGAGCGGCACCGGGGCGCCGCCGAAGCCACGGGCGGACACCGTCTCGAGGAGGCGGTGAACCGCGGGACTCCACGCGCGAAAGGGGCGTCGCACGGTATCCCCGACGCGGACCACCCTCGTCGTGCCTCCGCCGGGCAGCTCCAACTCCTGGTCGTCGTCCACGATCCACTCCGTCCTGGTCACCGCCGCGGGTCCCGGGTCGACGGCTCCCTGCACGGGTCTGACGCACGCGCCCCGCCAGCGTTCCCGGGATCACCGTACAGAGGGATGAGGCCCCAGCGTCGGCCGCTCCGCCGCGGCGCGCGCGATGGGCGGGGTCACTCGTGGCAGAGCGACCAGTCCGCGTCGGGGTAGTCGCGGACGCTGCCGCCGACGATCAGGCGCCAGCGGCCGGCCTGATGCTCGAGGAGGCGCCCGGCGACCACCTCGGAGAGCCAGTCCGAATCGATCCGGTACCAGCGGACCAGGCGGACGGTGGTGGCGGTGTGCCGGAGCCGGGTCGACATCGGGACCTCCTTCTCGACTACAGGAGCAGCGCCGAGCGACGGGCGCAGTGTGGGCGGACGGGCGCAGGACCCGCACCGGGACGACGCCGTTGTCGACCGGCCGGGAGTCGGAGTGACGGGCATCCGGCGGACCTGATGTCTCGAACTCTAGACGGCTGGACGGCCGATGTCTGTCCCAGCGCCGATCACCCCCGACGGATGGCGTTCAGCGTCGGATGGAGACCGGCGGCAGGTCGATGCTCGTTGGCGCGACGCGGGCGGTGCGGGAGGAGCGGAAGGCGACGGCGTCGCGGGAGCGGAAGCGGAACCTCCGCGCGCGACGGCGCATCAGGCGCTCGCTGGGGCCGAGGGCACCGGCTTCGAGGAGCTGGCGGAGGGAGAGGGTCACCTGACGGGCCAGCCGGGGGTTGATCCGGCCCGGGACCCGGACGGCCTCGATGAGGTCGAGGGCGGTGTAGACCGTGCGCGAGATCGCCATGACCGAACCCTAGGCAGACGAACGCTGCGGCGCGCGCCCCGGAAGGGGGCGAGCACCGGAACTGATGCTCAGCCGCTCTGGGCCGCGGACGAGGGACGGGCTCAGTCGTGCCCGTTGCTGCCGTCGCCGCGACCGGTGGAGGACTGCAGGCGGTCGATGTGCTCGGAGGCCTGCGCCTTGGTGAGATCGGCCGGGAGGGTCTCGCCAGCCTCGCGGGCGAGCGTGTCGAGGTAGCTGCGCTGCGGGCCGGTCATCGGCTCGTCGCCGGTGACCCAGTCGGACGGGTCCTTGCTGGCGCTGGTGTCGCTGCCGTCATCGGCACGGGCGCCGAGGACATCGCCCTCGGTCTTGACGTCGGGATCGGTCGTGTTGTCATCGCTCATGCTGCGACGCTACGCCCGACCACCGACATCGGCGAGGGCTTGCGGAGCGGCGCCCCGCGACCCGCCTCACGAGCCGAGCAGAGCGTGCGCGACGGTGAAGATCACCAGACCCGCCAGCGATCCGACCACCGTGCCGTTGATCCGGATGAACTGGAGGTCCTTGCCGACCTGGAGCTCGAGCTTCTCGGAGGTCTCTCGCGGGTCCCAACGGTGGATCGTGTCGCCGATGATGCTGGCGATGTCGGTGCGGTAGCGGTCCACGAGGTTGGCGGCGACCGAGCCGATCCAGGAGTCGACGGTCGAGGCGAGGCCCGCATCGGTCGAGAGGCGCCTGCCGAGGTCGACGACGATCGACTCGATGCTCCCACGGAGCGGGCTGGCGGGATCGTCCATCGCGCCCAGGAGCGAGGCCTTCGTCGCCTCCCAGGCGTCGCCGGCCAGCTCGCGCACCCGCGGGCTGTCGAAGGCGCGGTTCTTGATCTCCTCGACCCGGGCGATCAGATCGGGGTCCGTGCCGAGATCCTGTGCGAGGGTGGCGAGATAGCCGTCGATCGCGAGGCGGAACGGGTGCTCCTGATCGACGCGCACGGCGGCGACGAACACGAGTGCCTCGCGGTAGAGCCGCTCGTCGACAGCGCGGCTGACCGCCGAGGGCAGCCAGCTCGGCAGGCGCCCGCTGACCATCCTGGTGAAGCTCTGCGGATTCGCGGCGAGCCACGCCTCCGCCTGCTCGACCAGGGTGTCGACCAGGCGCCGGTGGTGGCCGGCGTCGACCACGCTGCCGACGAGGGAGCCCAGCGGCGGCCCCCACTGCGGATCGAGGAGGTGGCGTCGCGCGAGCGCCTCGATGACCCTCTGCACATCGGAATCGTCGAGCAGGGCGATCGCCGAACGGACGGCCGCGGCGCTCTCGCCGCCGACGCGACGGGCGTTCTCGGGCTCGGCAAGCCAGAGCCCCGCGCGTCGGGCGATGCCGAAGGAGTCGAGCTTCTCGCGGACGATCGCGCCGCGGAGGAAGTTCTCCTCGACGAACTGCGCAAGGCTCGCTCCGATCTCGTCCTTCTTGGTGGGGATGATCGCGGTGTGCGGGATGGGCAGGCCCAGCGGCCTGCGGAACAGCGCCGTCACCGCGAACCAGTCGGCGAGCGCTCCGACCATCCCGCCCTCGCTCGCCGCACGCACCCATTGGAGCCAGGGGTAGCGGTCCTGCAGAGCGAAGGAGAATGCGAAGACGACGGCCATCGCGACCAGGAGGCCCGTGGCGAGCCGCTTCATCCGGACGAGGGCGGCGCGCTTGGCCTCGTCGTCGCGCCCGACGGCGGCAGGGGCGGTCATGACGAGACGGGGAACCCCTCGTGGCGGATGCCCCAGGCCACGGTCCACTCCTCACCCGGCTCGAGCCAGCGCAGGCCCTGGCCGGTGTTCAAGGCCTCGGCCGGAGCGGTCATCGGCTCGACCGCGATCGCCGTGGTGACGTCGTCGCCGTCGGGGAAGATCCGGGTGATGAAGACCTGGACGAAGTTGTGGGAGGCGTCGGCCCAGAGCAGCACACGACGCCCGTCCTCCGCGCGGAGTCCGTGCACACTCTCGCCGTCGACGATGCGGACGTCGGCCCATGCGTCGTCGAGTTCGAGCTCGCCGACACGGCGCCCCCCGCGCAGGTCCCACTCGGTGCCCTCGACCGGGCTCTGGACCGTGGGGTTGAGGCGGTCGTCGACCTCGATGTGCACGGCGGCGTCGACGGTGATCTCGAGCTCGTCGGTGGGGACGTCGCCGATGGCGAGGAAGGGATGGGTGCCGATCGCGACCGGCGCCTCGTCGGCTCCGACGTTGACGACGTGGTGCACGACCGTCAGGCCGTCCGCCTGCAGTTCGTAGCGGACAGTCGTCTCGAGGTGGAACGGGTAGCCGGCCTGCGGGACCACCGGCGCGGCGAGTTCGACGAACGCGGGGCCCTGGTCGACGAGCCGGTAGGGCGTGCTGACCAGGAGGCCATGGATGGCGTTGTGGTACTTGGGCTCGGTGATCGCGAGCTGGAGGGTCTGGCCGCGATGGTGCCAGCGGCCGTCCTTGACGCGGTTCGGCCAGGGCATCAGCACGATGCCCGACCCGAACGGCGGGACAACGCTCGCGGGGTAGGACGCGGTGATCTCGACGCCGTCGACGGAGAGGTGGCGCAGCGCTGCTGCCACCTCCGTCACGACGGCGTGGAGCGTCCTGCCCTCGGCGGTGAGGTCGAGGGAGAACTGGCGCCCGGTGGCGGGAGCGGGGGTGAAGTCGGCCATTCCTGAATCCTACGGACTGACGCGATCGCGCAGAGCGCTGCAGCGGGTGACGGCCAGGCCCGCCTCTTCGAGGCCGGCCACGATCTCATCCGCGGCGGCTGCCCCGGTGAGCAGACGGTCGAACTCCTCCGCGGCCGCGACCCTCCCGAGGTCGACGACGCCGAGCTTGGAGGAGTCGGCGACGACGATCCTTCGTGCTGCGGCGTGCAGCATCCGCCGCTTCAGGGCGGCCTCGGGGAGGTTGACATTGGTGACGCCTGCCTCGGAGTGGACGCCGGTGCAGCCGATGAAGGCGACATCGGCCCGCAGCCGCTCGAGCATCTCGGAGGCGAGAGGCTCGACCAGCGAGTGCTGCAGCGGGCGGAGCGTGCCTCCCGTGACGATCACGCTGAAGCGCGGGATCGCGGGCTCGAGCGCGAAAGCGGTCGAGAGGCCGTTGGTGATCACCGTGATATCGCGCAGTTCCTCTCGCTCGACGAGGGCGTGCGCGATGGCGAGCGGAGTGGTGCCGACATCGAGGATGACGCTCTGGCCGGACGTGACCGAGGCGGCAGCCGCGCGGCCGATCGCGGCCTTCTCGTCGGAGGCTGCGCTCAGGCCCTCCTCGAGCGAGCGCTCGACGGAGCGCACCGCGGTGGGGATCGCTCCGCCGCGCACCCGTTGGAGTGCTCCCTCGCTCGCGAGCACGGCGAGGTCGGAGCGCACCGTGACCGCGGAGACTCCGAGGTGGTCGGCGAGATCGGTGACCGCGACGAAACCCGAGCGCTCGGCGAGGAGCCTCATCCGTACGCGGCGCTCGAGCGCGGAGTGCGCCTCGGGCTCGCCGTCGTTCCTCATCGCTCCATCGTGCCGCGCCGAGCGCTGCTTGTCAAAGCGCAAGCAGACTTTCCTTTTCGAAGATCACGTTCTAGTCTGGCCCCTGTCATGAACGAAGCGATCCCCCTCTCCGCCGGCGTCGTCAAGCGCCCGCACACGCTGGCCGACGGCCGCGAACTCCTCTACTTCGACGACGCCGACACGGCGCTCCCCCCGGAGCGCGCCGTCGACGCCCGAGCCCTCGATCCGCGGCCCGCCACGGCCCGGATGCGCCAGGACGTCCTCACCGGTGAATGGGTGTCGATCGCCGCCTCGCGGCAGAACCGGGTGTTCCTGCCTCCGGCCGAGCTCGATCCGCTCGCCCCCGCCTCCCCCACCAACCCGTCAGAGGTGCCCAGCCCCTACGATGTCGCAGTCTTCGAGAACCGCTCCCCCTCCTTCGGGCCGCTCCTCGAGGATGCGGACGCGCCCGCCTCCCTCGACGACCTGCGCACGCTCGGCCTCGGCCGCACGCTGACGAGCGTCGGGCGCTGCGAGGTCGTCTGCTTCAGCCCCGAGCACGAGGGTTCCTTCGCGACGCTGAGCGCATCGCGAGCCCGCACCGTGGTGGAGGCGTGGGCCGACCGGGTGGGCGCCCTCTCGGCGCTCCCCGGCGTGCAGCAGGTGTTCCCGTTCGAGAACCGCGGCGAGGCGATCGGCGTCACGCTGCACCACCCGCACGGGCAGATCTACTCCTATCCGTACGTCACGCCCCGCACGACTCGGCTCCTGGCCTCGCTTGACGCCTACGGCCCCTCGATGTTCGCCGACGTCCTGGCGTTCGAGCAGGCGGGCGAGCGTGTGTTGATCCGCGGGGAGCACTTCACGGCGTTCGTGCCGTTCGCCGCGCGCTGGCCGGTCGAGGTCCATCTCCTGCCGCACCGCCACATCCCGGACCTGGCCGAGACCACGCCGGAGGAGCGCGACGAGCTCGCGCGCCTGTACCAGCGCCTGCTCCGGGGCGTCGACGCGCTCTACGACAGCCCCACCCCCTACATCGCCGCGTGGCACCAGGCGCCGGTGCACGAGCGCCGCGACGAGGTGAGGCTGATGCTGCAGATCACGTCGCCGCGGCGAGCCGAGACGAAGCTCAAGTATTTGGCGGGCAGCGAGGCCGCGATGGGCGCCTGGATCGGCGACATCGCTCCCGAGACGACCGCCGCCGCCCTGCGCGCGGCGATCGAACGGGCCGACGCGGTCACCCTGCCAGCGGAGGCGCCGCGACTCCCCGGCGCCGCCCTCCCGAGCAGCGACCACTCGGGCAGCGTCCTGCCCGACGGCGCCACGACACCCGCCACGACTGCCGCCGAGATCGTCGAGGAGAACCGATGACCGCCACTCCAGCCCTCCCGACCGCCGTCGCCGAGCGGGCGTCGTCGGGCTTCGCACGCGTGTACGGCCGCACGGCCGCAGGGGTCTGGGCCGGCCCGGGCAGAGTGAACCTCATCGGCGAGCACACCGATTACAACGACGGCTTCGTCTTCCCGTTCGCGATCGACCGCGCCACGGCCATCGCCGTGGCTCCGCGTGAGGACCGCACGATCCGCATCAGCAGCGCGTTCGCCACCGAGGTCGTCGAGGTCTCACTCGACGGACTCGTCCCAGGGACGCTGTCAGGGTGGTCGGCGTACCCCCTCGGCGTCGTCTGGGCACTCACGGAGCACGGCGTCGACCTCGGCGTGCGCTCGGGCTTCGATGCGTTCGTGGACTCGGATGTGCCGGTCGGTGCCGGACTCTCGAGCTCGGCCGCGCTGATGTGCGCGATGGCGGTCGCCCTCGACGAACTCTGGAGTCTCGGCCTCGACCGCGCGACCCTGGCCAGGGTCGGCCGACGCGCCGAGAACGTCGCCGTGGGCGCCCCGACCGGGATCATGGACGAGTCGGCCTCCCTCTTCGGCGAGCGCGACGCCGCGGTGTTCCTCGACTGCCGCAGCCTGGACACCGAGGTGATCCCCCTCGGCTTCGAAGAGGCGGGGCTGGTCATGCTCGTGATCGACACCCGAGTCGAGCACGCCCACGCCACCGGCGGGTACGCCGAACGCCGAACCTCCTGCGAGCTCGGAGCCTCCACTCTCGGAGTCGACTCGCTCCGGGAGCTCTCGACCGACGACCTGCCCCGGGCCGAGGAGCTCCTCGACGAGGTGACCTTCCGCCGCGTGAAGCACGTCGTCACCGAGGACGCGCGCGTGCTCGAGACCGTGCGTACCCTCCGCGAGCACGGCCCCCGCTCGATCGGCGGACTGCTCGACGCAGGACACGCCTCCCTCCGTGACGACTTCGAGATCTCGGTCCCCGAACTCGACACCGCCGTGGAGGCCTCGCGCAGCGCTGGTGCTCTCGGCGCGCGGATGACCGGCGGTGGCTTCGGAGGCTCCGCGATCGCGCTGACGCCTGTCGAGAAGGAGGAGGAGGTCCGCGCGGCGGTCCTCGCCGCCTTCGCAGAGAAGGGCTTCGCGACGCCCGAGCTGTTCCTCGTCACCGCCGCCGACGGTGCCGGCCGCGTGCTCTGATCACCACCCCGGAGGCCGCGCGCTCCGATCGCCGACGGCACAGGCCGTGTCCACCACGGTCGGCAGCGGATGCGGATGGCCCACGGACACGACTGCGCGGGCGGCCTTCCCGGTCGCGGCTCTCCGCAGCCGTCGAGCCCGGGGAGACCCGGCCACCGGCCTCCCCGAGCCGCACGGTGCCGACGGGGTGGCCGCCGCTCATCAGCACGAGCGGCGGCCACCGTTGGAGGAACACCGGCGACCTGCCCGACCGCGACGCCGCGCGCCGCGGTCGTCGATGCGGCGCGAATGCCGCCGTGTGGAGAGGGATCGGCGAGGACTCCGGTGGCTCACATCGCGGAGCCGGGCTCCCCGACGCGGCTCAGCTCTCGAAGGTCGACGCGTCGATCACGAAGCGGTAGCGCACGTCCGACGCGAGCACGCGCTCGTACGCCTCGTTGATCTGCGACGCGGACACCACCTCGACTTCGCTCGCGATGCCCTTCTCGGCACAGAAATCGAGCATCTCCTGGGTCTCGCGGATACCGCCGATGCCGGACCCGGCGAAGGAGCGGCGTCCGCCGAACAGCGTGAAGACGTGCAGCGGCAGAGCCTCGGCCGGCGCACCGACATTCACCATCGTGCCGTTGCGCCGCAGGAGGCCGAGGTAGGCGTCGAGGTCGAGCGGCGCGCTCACCGTGTTGACGATGAGGTCGAAGCTGCTCGCGAGCTCGGTGAACGTCGCCTCGTCGCGGGTCGCGTAGTAGTGGTCGGCTCCCAGGCGGAGACCGTCCTCCTTCTTGCTCAGCGTCTGCGAGAGCACCGTGACCTCGGCTCCCATCGCGTGCGCGAACTTGACCGCCATGTGGCCGAGCCCGCCGAGGCCGACGACGGCGACCCGCTTGCCGGGGCCCGCCTCCCAGTGCGACAGCGGCGAGTAGGTGGTGATGCCCGCACAGAGCAGCGGTGCCGCAGCCTCGAAGGGGATCGACTCAGGGACGCGGAGGACGAAGTCCTCGACGACCACGACGTGCGTGGAGTAGCCGCCCTGGGTGACGGTGCCGTCGCGATCGACGGAAGCGTAGGTGCCGATGTTGCCCTTGAGGCAGTACTGCTCCTCGCCGGCCAGGCAGTTCTCGCACTCGCGGCACGAGTTGACCATGCAGCCGACGCCGACGCGGTCGCCGACGGAGTGCTTGCTGACCTCGGAGCCGACCTCGGCGACGACGCCGACGATCTCGTGGCCGACGGTGAGGGGGTACTGCACCGGACCCCAGTCGCCGCGCACGGTGTGGATGTCGGAGTGGCAGATGCCGGAGTAGACGATCTCGATCAGGACGTCGTGCGGTCCGACGTCACGGCGCTCGATCGTGGTGGGGACGAGCGGCTCGGTCGCGGACGGGGCTGCGTAGGCGGTGACGGTGAGCATGGTTTCTCCTCGTGGGGCGTTGCGCGCTCCGAGGACGTGTCCGACGGAGGTGGGGGACGCGAGAGCGCCGGACCACGCTACGCGGGCGCGCCTGGGAGTCTCCCGGCCGCCGTCAGCGCAGCGCGCGCTCCGCCGCCGTCACCACATTGTGGATGAGCATCGCGCGGGTCATCGGACCGACTCCCCCGGGGACGGGCGAGAGCCAGCCGGCGACCTCGGCCACACCGGGAGCGACGTCACCGGTGAGCTTCGCACGGCCGGAGTCGGCGTTCTCGACCCGGGTGATGCCCACGTCGAGCACGGCCGCACCGGGCTTCACCCAGTCGGCGGCGATCAGACCGGGGACGCCGACGGCCGCGACCACGATGTCGGCGCGGCGGACCTCCGCGGCGAGATCGGCGGTGCGCGAGTGGGTGAGAGTGACGGTCGCATCGAGGCCCTTGCGGGTGAGCAGGAGCCCGAGCGGGCGGCCGACGGTGAGACCCCGGCCGACGACGACGACGTGCTTGCCGGAGGTCGGGATGTCGTGGCGCTGCAGCATCTCGACGATGCCGTTGGGCGTGCACGGCAGCGGACTGTCGAGCTCCCCCTCGACACCGAGCACGAGACGACCGAGGTTGGTCGGGTGCAGCCCGTCGGCATCCTTGGCGGGATCCATCAGCTCAAGCATCGCGTTCTCGTCGATGCCCCGGGGCAAGGGGAGCTGGATGATGTAGCCGGTCACCGCCTCCGACTCATTGAGCCCGCGGATCGCCGCCCGGATGTCGTCTGCCGATGCCGTCGCCGGCAGGTCGACCCGGATCGACTCGATGCCGACCTCGGCGCAGTCGCGGTGCTTGCCCGCGACGTAGGAGCGTGAGGCCGGGTCGTCGCCGACCAGCAGCGTGCCGAGGCCGGGCACGACGCCCTGCTCACGCAGTGCGGTCACGCGCACGGCGATCTCGGCCTTGACCGACGCCGCTGTGGCGACTCCGTCGAGTACCTGTGCCGTCATCTGGAGGCTCCTCGTTCAGGGCGCGGCGGAGCGGGTCGCCCCCTCCGCCGCGCGGGTGGTGCTGTTACAGGCCGGGGTAGAGGGGGAAGTCGTCGGTGAGGCGGGCGACGCGGGTGCGCAGCGCCTCCAGATCGGCCGAGGGCTTGAGGGCCTCGGCGATGACGTCGGCGACCTCGGTGAACTCCGTGTCGTCGAACCCCCGCGTGGCCAGAGCCGGCGTGCCGATGCGCAGGCCGGAGGTGACCATCGGAGGCCGCGGGTCGAACGGGACGGCATTGCGGTTGACGGTGATGCCGACCTCGTGGAGTCGGTCCTCGGCCTGCTGTCCGTCGAGCGGCGAGTTGCGCAGATCGGCGAGCACCAGGTGCACGTCCGTCCCTCCGGTGAGCACGTCGATGCCCTCGGCCTTCGCGTCAGCGGCCGTGAGGCGCTCGGCGAGGATCTGCGCGCCGCGGATGGTGCGGGCCTGTCGGTCGGCGAACTCGGCCTCACCTGCGAGCTTGAACGCGGTCGCCTTCGCGGCGATGACGTGCATGAGCGGTCCGCCCTGCTGGCCGGGGAACACGGCCGAGTTGAGCTTCTTGGCGTACTCCTGCTTGGCGAGGATGAGACCGGAGCGGGGCCCGGCGAGCGTCTTGTGCACGGTGGAGGTGACGACGTCGGCGTGCGGCACCGGCGACGGGTGCAGTCCCGCGGCCACGAGGCCTGCGAAGTGGGCCATGTCGACCCAGAGCTTCGCGCCGACCTCGTCCGCGATGGCGCGGAACGCTTCGAAGTCCAGGTGGCGAGGGTAGGCCGACCAGCCGGCGATGAGCACCTGCGGACGGACCTCGAGGGCCTTCTCGCGGACGACGTCCATGTCGATGCGGAAGGTCTGCGGGTCGACGCCGTAGGCGGTGGCGGTGTAGAGCTTGCCCGAGAAGTTCAGCTTCATCCCGTGCGTGAGGTGCCCGCCGTGCGCCAGCTCGAGGCCGAGGATGGTGTCGCCGGGCTGGACCAGTGCGGCGAGCGCCGCCGCGTTGGCCGTCGCCCCCGAGTGGGGCTGCACGTTGGCGAACTCGGCGCCGAAGAGGGCCTTCGCCCGGTCGATCGCCAGCTGCTCGGCGACATCGACGAACTCGCAGCCGCCGTAGTACCGGCGACCGGGGTAACCCTCGGCGTACTTGTTGGTCAGGACCGAGCCCTGCGACTCGAGAACGGCACGCGGCACGAAGTTCTCGCTCGCGATCATCTCGAGGTAGCCGCGCTGGCGGTCGAGCTCCTGCTGGAGGACGGCGGCGATCTCGGGATCGACGACCGAGACGGGCTCGTCGAACGAGGCGGAGAGGCCCGGGCGGGCGGAGGCGGGGGAAGAGGACACGGACGCTCCTTGGCTGGGAAACGGAAGGGGCCCGGCGGGTCGCGGCGAGGCGACACGGCTCGGTCGGGCGACCCGATCTACGGTATCCGTTCCAGCCCAGGCGTGCGGCGGGAAAAGTGTCCGCGGCAACGCCACGGAGGAGGTGCCGCTCCCTGATGGTCACCCATCCGAACGCCAGTCGCGGCGGAGTCACTCTAGCAAGGGCCACGAGTGGCGCGATCGGCTGCGCGTAGTCCGACCGCGGCTCATCTCTGTGCGAGGATCGCTCGGGGGGGTTCACCGTGAGGCTCGGGAGGGAGCGGCATGGCTGGGTTGCGGCGGGTGGGCGCCTCCATCGACGACGCGAATGACGCTGAGCTGCTCACCCTGGTCCGAGAGGGCCGCACGGCGGCGACAGCCGAACTCTGGCGGCGGCACGCCGCCGCGGGCCGCACTGTCGCGCGCGCGTGGTCGAGCAGCGCCGACCCCGACGACCTGGTCTCGGAGGCGTTCCTCCGCGTTCTCGGCGCCGTCGAGCGAGGCGGCGGGCCCGAGGGTGCATTCCGCCCCTACTTCTTCACGTCGATCCGCAACGTCGCCACCTCGTGGGCCCGTCGTGGGCAGCACGAGCGCCCCCTGGACGACGGCGACCGCGAGCTCGCCGCAGAGGGGCCGGACCCCGAGGAGCAGGCCCTCGCCGCACTCGAGCGCGACCTCGGCGCGCGCGCGTTCAAGGCGCTGCCCGCTCGCTGGCAGGAGGTGCTCTGGTACACGGAGGTCGAGGGGCTCTCCCCCGCCCAGGCCGCCCCGCTGCTCGGACTGCGGCCGAACGGCGTCGCCGCGCTGAGCCTCCGGGCCAGGGAGGGCCTGCGCGTCGCGTGGATCCGTGAGCACGTGGTCGATTCCGCGGCGAGCGGCGAGTGCGAGTGGGTGCTCGAACGAGCGGGAGCACACACCCGCGGGCGCCTTCCTGCCCGTGACCGCCTGCGTCTGAACGCCCACCTGATGGACTGCACCTCGTGCGAGGACGCCCTCGCCGAGGCCGAGAGCGCCGGGCGGAGGCTCGCCACCGTTCTGCTGCCGCTGGCCGCGGGCCTGGGCGGCGCGGCCGCGTGGGCCGGCGGGAGCGCGGAGCCGGCATCGGCCGCTACCGCGAGCGCTCCTCCGGGCCGGGGAGGATCGCACGGAGCTCGCGCGAACCCGGGCGCAGGCGCCGGAGCGAGCGCTGGCGCCGGAGTCGGTGCCGGGGCGGTGGCGACGGCGGCCGTCGCGGCGGGGCTCGTCCTCGTCGCGGTGGTCGGAGTCGCGGCACTGCTGCCGACCACGCCGCAGGTCTCGGTCGCGGTGACGGAGGAGGCGGGCACGGTCGGTCCGGACGCCGAGGAACTCGATCCCGAGCCTGAGCCCGGAGCCGATGCACCGTCGACCGACGCGACGTCGGTGAGCGCACCGCAGACCACGGATCCAGCCGGGGCCGCGTCGAAGGAGACGGCAGCTGCGGAGGCGGGCGGCCGGAGCAACGCGCCGTCGTCCGCCGCGGGCCCCTCCACGGCGGGGTCCTCCGAGCAGCAGCGGTCGGGAGGCGGCACCTCGGTGTCCGCGCCCTTCGCCGCGAGCGCCCTGCCTCCGACAAGCGCCCTCCCTCCCCTGCCTCCCGCTCCCTCGGGACCCGACGGTGGGTCCTCCGGTACCGGTGCGGATTCCGCGCCGGGCGCCGTGCCGATCGCGCCGGACACCACCCCGGTCCCGTCGCCGCGGCCGAGCTCGCGCCCTCCCGCGGTGCCGACAGGTCCGCGCCCCACGACGCAGCCTCCCGCGGCGACTCCGACGCCTGCTCCGACCGCGCCCCCGGCTCAGACGACACCGAAGCCCACCACGCCGAAGCCCACGACCCCGAAGCCCACACCCACACCCTCCGGACCGGCTGCGACGCCGACGCCGACGACTCCCCGACCGACCGGACCGACGCCGACCCCCCAGGCGCCCGCACCCACCGCCGCCCCGACTCCGACACCGACCCCCGGGCCGACCGCACCCACCCCTACTCCCGCGCCGCCGACGACTCCACCGGTTCCGGTCCCCCCGACCACACCGCCTGCCCCGCCGCAGAACGAGCCGACGACGCTCATTCTCGACACCGACGGCCGCCTGCTTCCGGACGCCAGCGGCACCGCGACCCCGGGCTCCACGGTTCTCCTCGAGGACGCCGAGACCGGACGCCGCTACGCCACCGCGACCGCCGAGGCGGACGGCACCTGGAGCGCTCGAGCCCTCCCTCTGCCGGTCGGCACGACCTCGGTGGTGGCACGCGCCGGCACGGCCAGCACCCCCGTCGAGGCCGAGCTGCGCGCACCGAGCCTGCTCGCTCCCTCGTCGGCGCCAGCCGGGGACGTCTCGGTGCTCGTGCTGACGGACGGCGGCGCCGCGGGGATCGAGATCCTTGTCGACGGCGGGACCGTACTGACGGATGACAGCGGGGCCCCCATCACCAGCGCGTCCGTCCCCCTCGGCCCCGGCGCCCACTCGCTCGGTGTGCGCTACACCTCGCCGGACGGCCGCGTGGGCCCGGTCGCCGAGTCCACGATCACCGTCGGCTGACCGGCCCGGACACCCCCTCCGCCACCGATATCCTGAGCGGATGCAGCCCGACGCGACCGTGCCCTCCACCGCCCGCCCCGCCCGCGCGGGCGCCGACGCCGCCTGGTCGGGCGAGCGCGCGGCCGGCAACCACTGGACGCTGACCTTCGCCTGCCCCGACCTCCCCGGGATCGTGCACGCCGTCTCCGGCGCGGTCGTCCAGGCGCGCGGCAACATCACCGAGAGCCAGCAGTTCTCGAGCGCCGACACCGGCCGATTCTTCATGCGACTGCAGGTCGAGTCGCCGATCACGCGGGAGGAGTTCGCTGCGGCACTGCTGCCGATCACCGAGCACTACGGGATGACCTGGCGCCTGGACGTCGTGGGCCGCCCGCTGCGCACCCTCGTGCTCGCCTCCACTGCGGCGCACTGCGTCAACGACCTGCTCTTCCGCCAGCGCGCAGGCCAGCTCGCGGTGGATGTCCCGCTGATCCTCTCGAACCACGGCACACTGCGCGATCTCGCCGAGTTCTACGGCGTGCCGTTCGAGTCGCGCTCTGTGGTCTCTCCGGAGTCGAAGCGCGCCTTCGAGGAGCGCGTGATCGAGGTGGTGGAGGAGCACGACATCGAGCTGGTGGTCCTCGCCCGCTACATGCAGATCCTCTCACCCGAGCTGTGCGCACGCCTCGCGGGGCGCGCGATCAACATCCACCACTCGTTCCTGCCGGGCTTCAAGGGCGCGAACCCCTATAAGCAGGCGCACGCCCGCGGGGTGAAGCTGATCGGAGCGACCGCGCACTTCGTCACGAGCGACCTCGACGAGGGCCCCATCATCGAGCAGAACGTCGTGCGGGTGGACCACTCGCACTCGGTCGCGCAGTTGGTCGCGATCGGCCAGGACGAGGAGAGCCGCACGCTCACCCAGGCGGTCAAGTGGTTCGCCGAGGATCGGGTGCTGCTCGACGGTGCCCGCACGATCATCTTCCGGTGACCAGGCGACGGCTAGCATGGTCGGCGTGAATCGAGCAGGAGCGGACGACGCGACCACCCCGATTGCGATCGGACCGAACGCGGTCCTCCGCTTCCTCCTGGAACTCGTCGCCCTGGTCACCTTCACCGTCTGGGGCTTCGCCTCGTGGAGTCTTCCCTGGAACATCGTCGTCGGCCTGGGCGCTCCGGTGCTGGCGGCGCTCGTCTGGGCTCTGTTCCTCTCTCCGCGCGCAGTGCTCGCGATCGACGTCTACGGTCGGTCGCTGATCGAGCTGCTGCTGATGGGGGCGGCAGCTCTGGCCTGGCTCGACCTCGGCCAGCCGATCGTGGCGCTGGTCTTCGGTGTGCTCGCCGTGATCTCGGGAGTCGTCGCGGGGCGCCGCTCACTCTGACCCGCTGAGCGGCCGCGCCCCTCCGGAGGTCCCGGTCGCCCGTGCCAGAGCATCGCCGACGACACGCTGCCGGCGGGGGCTCGGCCCTCCTCCGCTCGCCCGGGCGGCGCACGACACGCGGATCGGCCGCCCGATCGGCACGTCGCCCTGGCGAGGGGCGACGTCGAACGGCCGCCCCGCTGCTCCGACAGGAGCGAGCGGGACGGCCGTTCGCGGTGCTCGCGGAAGACTACTCCGCAGCACCTGCCTCACGGCTCGCCAGAGCGCGGCGTCGCAGGCCCGTGATCACGGCGCCCGCACCGAGGAGGGCGAGGGCGACGGCTCCGAGGAGACCGCCGTCGAAGCCCGTCGAGGGGAGACCGCCGGCGCCGGCGACGGGCGCTCCAGGACCGGTCGGTGACCCCGGCCCGGCCGGGGGGCCCGCCGTGGGCGTCGCCGTCGGCTCCGGATTCCCGGTCGGCTCCGGGGCCGCCGTGGGCTCCGGAGTCGCGGTCGGTGCCGGGGTTGGCGTGACCGCGTCGGCGACGTCGATGCTCACGAGCGTCGCCGGACCCGACTCACCGTAGGTGACGCGCCCCAGGTACTGGGCAGGCCCGGCCAGGTTCGACCACGAGACGGTGTAGGCCGTCGGCTCACCCTGAACAGCGTCGACGATCTGCGGGTCGGTGCTCAGCGAACCGAGACGCTCCTCCGGAGTGACGACGAAGCTGCGCAGGTCGAAGGTCGTCGCCGACGTGCCGGGGCCGACAGAGTAGATGACGGCCTCCACCGTGTAGCTGCCCGCCGCGGGCGCGGCAATGTCGACGCGCTCGTCGGCCGAGCCGGTCGCCGAGGTGTACACCTTCTTCGTGCTCTCGCTGGTGACGGTCAGGTCGAGGTCGGCCGTGTCGTCGATCGCGTCGAGGTCGAAGCGGGCGAACTCTGCGCCCTCGGGCACCTCCACCGTGGTGGTGAAGGAGGTGCCCTTGGGCAGGGTGCCCGAGTGGCCGTCGGCCGCCGTGGCGTCCTCGGCGAGGACACCCTCGGTCAGCCCGCTCGCGGCGAGCGGCAGGGCGCCGTCGACGCCCGGAGTGATCGTCACCGACGCGGTGCCTGTCGTGCCCGAGCCCGAGACCTCGTAGGGGGCGTCCAGCAGGACCGGACGCACCGCGATCGGGCTGCGGACATCGTGCTCCGCGCTCGACCACGTGAGGTATCCCGTGGCGAACTCGTTCAGCTCGGCGTCACCGGTCGTGAACGAGACCGTGTACTCCGCGGTTTGCCCCGCCTCGGTGAAGCTGAGGCTGGACGGGGAGACGACGGTGTCGATGCCGTCGATCCCGTCGACCGATGCCGTGTAGGTGCCCGGCCCGGTCGAGGTGACCGTTCGGGTCACCGTCTGCGTGCCGGCCAGGGCGCCGATGGCGATGGAGGCCTGGTTCAGGTCCGACGGGTCGATGGCCGCGATGGGGTCGATGACGGGGTTCGAGGTGAAGACGTAGCCCGCGCCCTTCAGGAAAGCGATCCAGTCGCTCGTGCCGCTCTCGTAGAGCAGCCCGGGGTCGAGGAACGCGGTCGGGTCGACGTGTCCGGCGCCCTGGGCGAAGACGTCCTCGGAGGCCGCTCCCGACTGGTCGACGCTGTCGTAGGCGGAGGTCATCATGGCCGACTTGACCGCCGACGGAGAGGCCTTCGGCGTGGCACCGAGGATCAGCGCGGCGAGGCCGGCGACGTGCGGTGACGACATCGAGGTGCCCGACTCGAACGCGAAGGCGGGGTCGTCGCCCTCGGCGTTGAAGCTGTCGGCCAGGATGGCGACACCGGGTGCCGTGAGGTCAGGCTTGAGCACGTCGGCACCGTCCGCCTCCGCGGGACCGCGCGACGAGAAGCCGGCGACCTGGGGCACGGGGATGACGGCGCCGGTCGGGTTGCCCTCGGAGAGCGTCACCCGCGCGCCGGAGGTCTTCGCGTACGCGGTGATCGCGTCGTAGGCCTGCGAATCGATCTGGATGCTCGGGACCGAGTGGTCGTCGACGTGCAATGCGTTCGGGGTCGCGTTGAGCAGGAGCATGCCGATGCCGCCTGCCCGCTCGACCTCGGCCGACTTCGATACGCGCGCGGTGACGCCCGCCGTGCAGGTGACGACCTTGCCCTTCACCTTCGCGGGATCGAGGGTGCCGGTCTCGCAGATCGCAGGATTCTCGGCGCCCGAGCGGACCACGTCGGCACTGTTCACCAGCGGGCCCGTGACGTCGTCGTGGACCGAGATCGAACCGCCCACGAACGCCTGGCCGTCACCGAGGGTGGCGGTCGCCGTGTAGGTGGGGACGGAGGAGGCGGCGACCGTCGTGTACCACGGCGAGGCGTGGTCGAGAGTGGAAGCGCCCGCTCCGGAGTTGCCGGCCGAGGCCGCGACGAAGACACCCGCGGAGGCCGCGTTGAGGAAGGCCTCGTCGATGGGAGTGAGTGTCGAGGTGGCCGAGCCGCCGCCGATCGAGAAGTTGATCACGTCGACGCCGTCCTTGACCGCCGCGTCGATGGCGGCGAGGATCCCGGAGCCGGAGCAGAAGTCGTCGTCGTCGGTGCCCGCCTCGGTGCCGTTCCAGCAGACCTTGTACGCCGCGACCTTCGCAGCCGGGGCGACACCCGAGATCTGTCCGTAGTCGTAGCCGTCGACGCTCGCCTCGACACCGGCGTTGCCGGCCGCGGTGCTCGCGGTGTGCGAGCCGTGTCCGTCGGCGTCGCGCGGGGAACGGTACTCGGCGTTGTCGGACGAGCCGACCTTCTCGCCGTCGCCGAGGAACCAGCGCGCTCCGATGAGCTTCTGGTTGCACTCGTCGCCGTCCCACTGCACGGAGGCAGGGAGTCCCGGCGAGCAGGAGCCGACGAACGAGGTGCCGTCGGACTTCGCGTAGGTGACCGTCGTGCCGTCGGTGTAGGGCTCCGCTCCCGGAGACGTCGCCAGTGCGGGGCCCGCGAACGACGGGTTCTCGGGCGCGATGCCGGAGTCGATCACGCCGACCACGATGCCCTTGCCCGCGTCGTCGATGCCACCCAGCTTCTGCCAGGCTCCGTTCTCGCCCTCGAGACCGAGGAAGTCGGTGGAGCGCTGCTGGCCGGTGTCAGGGACGGGGATGCCTGCCGCAGAGGCGAGCGGAGCGGTCTGCGCCGCGCGGTCGACCGTCAGGTTCTCGACCTTGCGGACCTGCGCGACGTCCTTGCGCTCCGCCAGCTCGCCAGCCTGGTCGCCGGAGAGGGTGGCTGAGAAGCCGTTGAGCGCCACCGTGTAGTGGTAGTCGATGGCCGCGTCGACCGCGGCGGCGACGTCCTGCTGACGCTGCTCGAGATGCGCCGCGTAGTCCTCGACCGGCGCGGAGGCGGCCTGGAGCTGCGAGCCCTCGAGGGGAGCAGTGCGCGCGAAGCGGGCGTCGGTGCCCTGATACGTCGCGGCCGAGGGCTCGACGAGGGTGACGACGTAATCGCCGTCGTCGAAGCTCTGCCCGGTGGAGAGTCCGCCGACGAGCGAGGCGCTGCCGACGAGTGGAGCGGCACTGGCGCCGGTGGTGGCGAAGGCCGCCGTAGCGGCGACGCCGAGTACGGCGAGTCCTGCGAGGATGCGCCTTTCAGCGCGACGGACGGGTGGACGGTGGGACAGGTGGATCGGCAATCGATGTCCTTACTCACGTTCGCTGGGAACCGGATCGGTTCTCACACAGAATCGACCCTACGAACCCGTTTGCCCAGCTTTGTTACGAGCACGTAACGAAGTGACCGGATCGGGGACGAAAATTTTTGGCACTCTCGCCAGCCGAGTGCTAATCTGGTCGCAGTTGAGTCGAGTCGGCTCAACCCTTGGAACTCTTCGTTGCACGACCGAATGGAGTGATCTCAATGGCCATCACCTACGACCCCATCCGCGAACTCGACCGCGTCGCCTCTGCCCTGCTCGGTGCAGGCCAGGGGCCCCGCCGTATGCCGATCGACCTCTACCGGGACGGCGACCACTACGTCCTCACCGCCGACCTCCCCGGCATCGACCCGGGCTCCGTCGATGTGGATGTGGACGGTCAGCTGCTCACCATCAGGGCGCAGCGGACCGTCGCCAGCGGCGACGACGTCACCTGGATCACCCGGGAGCGCCAGTCGGCCACGTTCGTCCGCCAGCTCAGCCTCGGCCAGGGCGTCGACACCGAGCGGATCTTCGCGTCCTACGACAACGGAGTGCTCTCGGTGACCATCCCCGTCAGCGAGAAGGCCCGCTCCCGACGCATCGAGGTCGTCTCGAGTGCCCGTCCCGAGCAGGTCCAGATCAGCGAGACAGCTGCCGACTGACCGCCGCAGCAGGGGCCCGTCCGCGTCCGCGCGGGCGGGCCCCTGCTGCGCGTCCGGGGATCCCCTACGCTGACCGGATGCGCGCTCCCTCCGCCACTGCCGTCGGCGTCCTTCTTCCCCGCGACCTCCCCGCCTCGGAGGTCCTCGCCTACGCGCGCCGCGCCGAAGCGCTCGGCTTCGACGAGCTCTGGGTCGTCGAGGACCTCGGCTTCCGCGGCGGCATCGCCCAGGCCGGAGCCGTCCTCGCAGCGACCGAGCGGATCGTCGTCGGCATCGGCATCCTGCCCGCCGCCGTCCGCACGGCGGCCTTCACGGCGATGGAGCTCGGCACTCTCGCCGAGCTCTTCCCCGGGCGCCTGCACGCCGGGATCGGGCACGGCATGCCGCACTGGATGCGCGGCCTCGGTGTCTGGCCGCAGAGTCCGCTCACGCTGCTCGAGGAGCAGTTCAACACGATCCGATCGCTGCTCTCGGGAGAGCGGACCAGCCGCACCGGACGCTACGTGCAGGTCGACGACCTCGTGCTCGAGTCGCCGCCCGTGGTCGTGCCGCCGCTTCTGGCGGGAGTCCGGGGGCCGAAGTCGTTGGCTCTCGCCGGCCGCATCGCCGACGGGGCTGTGCTGGCCGAACCGGTGACTCCGGAGTACCTCGCCCGCGCCCGCGAGCACATGGCGACGGCGGGACGCCTCGTCGCCTATTCGGTGGCGGCGGTCGACGACGAGGCCACCACCGCGCGGGACGCGGTGCGCCACGGGCTGGAGTGGATCGGTGAGCCCGACTGGGCGCCCCACATCGAACCGCTGCCGTTCGCGGAGGAGTTTGCCCGGCTGCGCGCGGCGAGCGCGGACCGCACCGCCTTCTCGCGCGGCATGCCCGATGAGTGGGTCGACCAACTGGCGGTCGTCGGCACGCCGGACGACGCCCGAACACGCATTGCCGAGTTGCATGCGGCCGGAGCATCGAGCGTCGTGCTGATCCCGTCGGGGCCCGACGCGACAGTGGCGATGACCGCGCTCGCCCGGGCGCTCTGACCTCGGCGCTCCCGGCCCGCAGAAACACGTTCGGCTCGCAGGATCCGAGGATCACTGCGAGCCGAACGGGTGTCCGAGAGCCGGAGATCAGGCGGACATGCGGGCCTGCAGGTTCTCGTCGAGGGTCGCGAGGAACTCCTCGGTCGTCTGCCAGCTCTGGTCGGGGCCGACGAGCAGAGCGAGGTCCTTCGTCATCTTGCCGGACTCGACCGTCGTGATGACCACGTCCTCGAGCGTCAGCGAGAAGTCGATGAGCTCCTGGTTGCCGTCGAGCTTGCCGCGGTGCGCGAGGCCGCGCGTCCAGGCGTAGATCGAAGCGATCGGGTTGGTCGAGGTGGGCTTGCCCGCCTGGTGCTGGCGGTAGTGGCGCGTCACGGTGCCGTGCGCCGCCTCCGCCTCGACGACGCTGCCGTCGGGTGTGGAGAGGACCGAGGTCATCAGGCCGAGCGAGCCGAAGCCCTGCGCGACGGTGTCGGACTGGACGTCGCCGTCGTAGTTCTTGCAGGCCCAGACGTACCCGCCCTCCCACTTCATCGCGGAGGCGACCATGTCGTCGATGAGGCGGTGCTCGTAGGTGAGGCCCGCGGCGTCGAAGCGCTCCTTGAACTCGGTCTCGAAGATCTCCTCGAAGATGTCCTTGAAGCGGCCGTCGTAGGCCTTGAGGATCGTGTTCTTGGTCGAGAGGTAGACCGGATAGTTGCGCGAGAGGCCGTAGTTGAGCGATGAGCGCGCGAAGTCGCGAATCGACGCATCCTGGTTGTACTGGACCTGCGCGATGCCGTCGTCGGGTGCCTTGTAGACCTCGAACCTCATCGGCTCGGAGCCGTCCTCGGGGGTGAACTCGACAGTGAGCGTGCCCTTCCCCTTGAAGACGAAGTCGGTCGCGCGGTACTGGTCGCCGAACGCGTGACGACCGATGATGATCGGCTTGTTCCAGCCCGGCACGAGTCGGGGGATGTTCGAGATGATGATCGGCTCGCGGAAGATGACGCCGCCGAGGATGTTGCGGATCGTGCCGTTCGGCGACTTCCACATCTTCTTCAGGCCGAACTCCTCGACGCGGGCCTCGTCGGGCGTGATCGTCGCGCACTTGACACCGACGCCGTGCTTCTGGATGGCGTGCGCCGCGTCGATCGTGACCTGGTCGTCCGTCTCGTCGCGGTACTCGATGCCGAGGTCGTAGTACTCGAGGTTCACGTCGAGGTACGGGTGGATGAGGGTGTCCTTGATCTTCTGCCAGATGATCCGCGTCATCTCGTCGCCGTCGAGCTCGACGACCGTTCCCTCAACCTTGATCTTGGACATTGCTCTCCCATGGTGTCGATGACCCCGCACCTGTGCGGGACGGGCGGCTCTGCACCGCTCCGGATGGCCTCGACCCAGCCTACCCGAGCACTCAACTGTCTCGATGTCGAGAGACTTCACCGGGCCGTCCCCGGGGCGGCTCTGTGCCGCCCGGTGTCGGCCGCCAGGATGATTCCCGCCCGAGCATCGTGCCGGTAGATTGACGCCATGAGTGACCTCCGTCTGGAAGAGCTGTCCGCCTCGAACATCTCCGCCGTCAACGGGCTGAGCCTCAAACCCGGACAGGAGCAATTCATCGCGCCGGTGTCGTACTCTGCGGCCGCAGCGGTGATCGATCCGGGTGCCTCGTGGCAGCGCGCCGTGCTGGACGGCGACGAGCTCGTCGGCTTCATCCACGCGCACTTCGACCCGGAGGCGGCCGAGGAGTTCCGCAGCTGCATCTGGCGCATCAACATCGACGCCGCGAAGCAGGGCCGCGGAGTCGGCACCTTCGCCGTGCGCGCGACCGCAGACGAGGCGCGCGCTCGCGGCTTCGACACCCTCACCGTGGTCTGGGAGTCGGGCGAAGACGGGCCCGAGCAGTTCTTCCGCTGGATCGGCTTCGAGGTCGTCGGCGAGACGCAATACGGCGAGAACATCGGGGCGCTGAGGCTCTGACCGCTCAGCCTCCGGGTACGCGCGCTCCTGCTCTCGACGTCGCGAGAGACGAGCCGGGGCCGCTCGACTTCGTCTCCGCCGTCTTGGACGTGGTCGGGTCGATCCCGGTCGGACACGTGATGGCCTACGGCGACGTCGCGGCGATGCTCGGCACTCGAGCGGCCAGAGCGGTGGGCACGGTGATGGCGCGCTACGGTGCGGAGGTCGCATGGTGGCGCGTGGTGCGCTCCGGCGGGGCGCCTCCGGTCGGTCACGAGGAGCGAGCCCGGGTCGAGTACGAGCGGGAGGGGACGCCGCTCGTCGTCACTCCGAACGGCTACCGCGTCGACGTGCGTGCCGCCCTCTGGCGGCCCTGACCGCGGGGGCGTCCGCGGGGGCGACCCGATCTGCGGGGCGCACACGGTCCTCCGGCTCGGGGACGCGACGCGGAGGCGGATGGCGCCGCAGTCAGACCAGCGAGTCGCGCCAGGCCGCGTGCAGGGTGGCGAAGCGGCCCTCGCCGGCGATCAGCGCCTCCGGGGTGCCGTCCTCGACGATGCGGCCGTGCTCCATCACCAGCACGCGGTCGGCGATGGCGACCGTCGACAGGCGGTGGGCGATGATCACCGCCGTGCGGTCGGCCAGGAGCGTCTGGAGGCCCTGCTGTACCAGCCTCTCGCTCGGGATGTCGAGCGACGAGGTCGCCTCGTCGAGGATGAGCACCGCCGGATCCGCCAGGAACGCGCGGGCGAAGGAGATCAGTTGCCGCTGGCCGGCCGACACGCGGCCGCCCCGCTTGTTCACGTCGGTGTCGTAGCCGTCGGGCAGCGCCTCGATGAACTCGTGCGCGCCCACGGCCTGGGCCGCCCGAACGATCTCGTCGTAGGAGGCGGTGGGCCGGCCGATCGCGATGTTATCGGCGACGGATCCCGAGAACAGGTACGCCTCCTGCGTCACCATCACGATCGCGCGGCGCAGATCCTTCGGGTGCAGCTGCCGCAGATCGACGCCGTCGAGGGTGACGACTCCGCCGCTCGGGTCGTAGAAGCGCGAGATGAGCTTGGCGAGAGTCGTCTTGCCCGCGCCGGTCGAGCCGACGAGCGCGATGGTCTGCCCGGCAGGGATGTCGAGGTCGAACCGCGGCAACACCTCCCGATCGGTGGCGTACGCGAAGCGGACGCCCTCGAAGCCGAGCCGCCCGCGCGCCTGCCGCAGGTCGATCGGCCGCGTCGGATCCGGGACGCTCGGCTCCTCGGCCAGCACGCCCGAGATCTTCTCGAGCGCAGCGGCCGCCGACTGATAGGAGTTGTAGAACATCGCCATCTCTTCGACCGGGTCGAAGAAACGCCTGGTGTAGAGCAGGACCGCCAGCAGCGCGCCGATCTCGAGCCCTCCGTCGAGCACGCGGACGCCGCCGATGAACAGCACAGCGGCGACAGTCACGTTGCCGATCAGCACCAGTCCGGGATCGAAGGTGCCGAAGACTCCGAAGACCCGCTTGTAGGCGAGCCGGTACTGCTCGACGACCGCGCCGAAGACCGTCTCGTTGCGCTTCTGCGTACGGAACGTCTGCACGGCGCGGATCCCCGTCATCGACTCCACGAACTGCACGATGAGCCGGGACGAGGCGACGCGGGTGCCGCGGAACAGCGCCTGCGACCGCTTCTGGAACCACCGGGTGAGGAGCGCGAGCGGCACCAGGGAGCAGGCGAGGACGAGGCCGCTGACCCCGTCCAGCGAGACGAGCGCGATCGCCACGAAACCCATGTAGAGCGCGCCCTGCACGAGCTGGTTGATCCCGGAGTCGAGCAGCTCGCGGATCGAATCGAGGTCGCTCGTCTGTCGCGAGATGATCCGTCCGGAGGTGTAGCTCTCGTGGAACTCGAGGCTCAGCTTCTGGGTATGCAGGAAGACGCGCTTACGCAGGTCGATCAGGATCGCCTGGCTGACGCGCGCCGAGAGCACGGTGTACCAGGCGACGAGCACAGCGCCGACGACGCCCGTGAGCAGGTAGGCGCCCACCGTCAGGGCGAGCGGAGTGCCGTCACCGCGCAGCACCGCAGGCAGGCCATTGTCGATGCCTGCCGCGATGAGCGCCGGCCCGGCGACCTGCGCCGCCGTCGCGACGACAACCACGACCGCGGTGAGCATCAGCCGCAGCCGGAGCGGGCGCAGCAGCGAGCCGAGGAGCCGGAGCGAGCGGCGGCGCAGCGCGGACGACTCCGCTCTGCTGAGGTCGTCGCGCTCCTCGGTCGTGCCGAGCGTGCTCATGATCGTGCCTCATGATCGCTGGCCGGCCGCGAGCCGATGCGCACGACGCCGACCGGGCGGGTCAGCTCGTCCTCCTCGAGGCTCGAGATGACGAAGCGGTAATGCGGGCTGTTCGCGAGGAGTTCGCTGTGGGTGCCGACAGCGGTGACGCGCCCCTCCTCGAGGAGCGCCACGCGATCGGCCAGCGCCACCGTCGAGGGGCGGTGGGCGACGATAATCGCGGTGGTGTCGCCGAGGACGCGCCGCAGGCCCGCCTCGACGCGCGCCTCCGTGTCGACGTCGAGGGCGGAGAGCGGATCGTCGAGCACGAGCACCGACGGACGCGCGGCGATGGCGCGGGCGAGGGCGAGGCGCTGGCGCTGTCCTCCGGAGAGGCTCATCCCCTCCTCCCCTACCAGGGTGTCGAGGCCGTCGGGGAGGCGGTGCACGAAGCCGGCCTGCGCGATGTCCAGCGCCTCGAGCAGTTCCTCCTCGGTCGCGTCCGGACGGCCGAGCAGAACGTTCTCGCGCACGGAGGTGGAGAACAGCGTCGCATCCTCGAACGCCATGCCGATGTGCGAGCGCAGCTCGTCGCGGCGGAGGCGGCGGATGTCGACGCCGTCGAGCTCGATCACCCCGCCGGTGACGTCGTAGAGGCGCGGGAGGAGGGCGGTGAACGTCGTCTTGCCGGAGCCGGTGATGCCCACGAGCGCCATCGTCTCTCCCGGCTCGACCTCGAGATCGACGCCGTCGAGCAGGTCGCGGGCGCTCTCGGGGGCGTCCTGGTAGCGGAAGTGCACGTCGCGGAAGCGGACACGCCCGCGCGGCTGTGCGATCGTCTCCGGCTGCTCCGGATCGGTGATCGTGTTCCGGCTGTCCATGACTTCGAAGTAGCGGTCGACGGCCGTGCGGGTGTCGAAGGTCATCGACAGGAGGAAGCCGATCGACTCGACCGGCCAGCGCAGCACGGTCGCGGTGGCGAAGAAGGCGAAGAGCTCGCCGACGCTGAGCTGCCCGGCCGCCGCGAGCCAGACCCCGCCGAGGAGGCAGAGCGCGAAGGCGACGTCGGGCACGAGCAGCAGCACCAGCCAGATCCCGGCGATGGCGCGGGCCTTATCGAGCTCAGTGCCGCGCAGCTTCTCGGCCTGCCCGGTGAAGTTCTCGAGCGCATGCTGGTGCCGGCCGAACGCCTTCAGTACCCGGATGCCGTGCACCGACTGCTCGACGGTCGTGGCGAGGTCACCGGCCTGGTCCTGGCTCCGCCGCGCAATGCTCGAGTAGCGCTTCTCGAAGGCGAACCCGTAGATCCAGACGGGGACCGAGCAGACGACGAAGAGGAGGCCGAGGATCGGATTCCACGAGACGAGGACGCCGAATCCGACGACGATCGTCAGCGCGTTGACGACCAGCAGCACGAAACCGAAGGCGATCCAGCGCCGGATGAGGCTGAGATCGCTCATCGCGCGGGACAGCAGCTGCCCGCTCTGCCAGCGGTCGTGGAACGAGACCGGGAGGTCCTGCAGCTGACGGTAGAGCGCCGAGCGCATCCGCGCCTCGATGCGCGTGCTGGGGGTGAGCACCATCCGCCGCCGCAGCGCGATCGCCCCGGCCTCGACGATCCCGAGCACCAGCACGACCGCGACCGGCCCGATCAGCGGGGCGAGGTCGCCGGAGCCCGCGGCCGTCGCGCCGTCGCCCAGCGGTCCGTCGACCAGCCGCTGCAACACGATCGGGATCGCGAGCGAGACCAGACTCGCCACGAGCGCGATCGCGATGCCCCCGGCCAGCCGCGGCACGGCGTCACCGACGAAGGGGACGAGGCGCCGCAGCGAGCGGGCCGTGCTGGGACGCTTCTGGGCGGGAGTGCCTGCGGACGGGCGGGCGGGTGCGGACACGGTGCAGCGCTTTCAGGACGGAACGGAGCCTCCCCACGGGCAGCGGGTGGAGGGCGGGAGCGCCGCCGGGCCGATCGGCCGAGGGCAGCCTTAGAGGCTATACCGCCGCGCCGCAGCGCGTCCAGAGGGACGTCAGCGCACCCGCACCGAGAGACAGGTGACGCAGCCCTCCAACTTCTCGAACTCCGAGATGTCCACGGTGAGAACGCGGTACCCCAGGCTCCGCAGCAGCTCTGCGCTCCGCGGCGCGGAGGCGGCCATCAGCAGGGTGTCGGGGTCGAGGACGACGACATGGGCACCCGGCTCCTCGGGCATCGGCAGGAAGGAGGGGAACAGTCGCGGCTCGTCGACGACCGGCTCCCAGCCGATGACGGTGCCGTCGGGCAGAGCTGTCACGGCGCTCTTGAGGTGCAGGACTCTCGTCAGCGGCACGGCGACGACGGTGAGACCGAGCGGGCGGAGGATCGAGCGCAGCTGCTCGACTCCTGCGGCGTTGGTGCGGCCGCCGCGTCCGACGTAGACCGTCGCGCCGACCTTGAGTACGTCGCCGCCGTCGAGGGTGCCCGGTTCCTCGATCCGGTGCACCGTGAGATCCAGGGCGCGGACCGCCTCCTCGGCTCCGTCGAGCTCGCCCCGGCGGGACTCGGCTCCCGAGCGGGCGAGCACAGCGTGCTCGCCGAAGACGACGACGGCGTCCTCGACGAACACGGAGTCGGCCATCGCCGGCGCCGCCGGCGCCTCGACGGTCTCCCAGCCCGCGCGCTCGAGCAGGTCGACGTACGCCTCCCACTGCTGCTGAGCGCGGGCCTGGTCGACGGGCACGCGCTCGAGGTGGGTGAGCTCTCCGACCGAGAGGTCCGCCGCGGGGGCGCGGACGAGGGCGATGCGTCGCGCGGTCGGAGCGATCGGTCCGGTCGGCGCGGAGAAGCGCCTCCAGACCCGGTGGCCGACGGTCGCGGCCGAGACAGTGAAGGCGAGGAGGAGGACGAGGTTGAGTCCGCCGAAAGTCGCGAAGATCGACGCCCACACCTCCCCGGTGATGGCGCTCCCGGTGGCGCTGGCCTGCACGAGCGTGCCGAAGACGGCTCCGATCGCGCCCGCGACCAGACCCGCGAGCGCGGCAATCCACACGCGGCCGAGGAGGCCGGCGACGGCGAGCGCGAACACCACTACCAGGCCGAGCACGCTCGAGAGCAGGAAGTAGGCGTTCACCTGCGGGATCGACGTGGGCTGGAGCTGATTGCCGATGAAGAACGCGAGGAGATTCGCCAGGTGCGCGACGAACGCCGTGGCGGCAGCGGCGGCGAGCGCGACGAGGAGACGGCGGCCGAGACCCGGCGCGCGCTGCTGCGCGAGGGCGGCAGGGCGGGAAGCGGTCGCGGAGTCCGGAATGGGGTCTGGGGTGGAGTCGGAAGGCACCCGGCGACCCTACGCGCTCACGCCTCCCGCCCGGCTGTCGGAGGCCTTGCAGCGGCCTGAGAGCCGTCCGCTCTGTGCGCCCGCCGCACGCCGCCGCGCCCACTCCTCAGACATCGCGGTACTCGAGCGCGACGACCGCAGCTCGAGTCTCGACCGGAACCACCGCGGGAGCCGCTCCCCGGGCGAGGCCGGCGGTGACGCCCGGCGCACCGCGCTCAGTGGAAGAAGTGCCGCTCCCCCGTGGTGTACATCGTGATCCCCGCGCGCACGGCCGCCTCGACGACCTCCGCGTCGCGCACCGACCCCCCGGGCTGGACGACCGCCGTGACGCCCGCCGCCAGGAGCACCTCGAGGCCGTCGGCGAACGGGAAGAAGGCGTCGGAGGCGGCGACGGACCCGGATGCACGCTCGCCGGCGCGGGTGACAGCGAGGTGGCAGGAGTCGACGCGGTTCACCTGGCCCATGCCGACCCCGACCGAGGCACCGCCCTTGGCCAGCAGGATCGCGTTCGACTTGACCGCGCGGCAGGCCTTCCACGCGAACTCGAGGTCGAGGAGCGTCTCGGCGTCGGCAGCGTCGCCGGCGACGAGCTGCCAATCGGAGCTCACCTCGCCCGGGCCGCCGGTGAAGCGGTCCGGCTCCTGCAGCAGAACGCCTCCCGAGATCTGTTTGAACTCGCGTTCGACGGGCGCGAAGAAGTCGGGCAGCTGCAGCAGCCGCAGGTTCTTCTTGGTCTTCAGCACCTCGAGCGCCTCGGGTTCGAAGCCGGGCGCGACCAGCACCTCGGTGAAGATCTCCTTGACCGTCTCAGCCATGGCGAGGGTCACGGGCCGGTTCGCGGCGATGACGCCTCCGAACGCCGACACCGGGTCGCACTCGTGGGCGCGGCGGTGGGCGGAGGCGATCGGGTCGATGGCCTTGGCGCTCGCGATGGCGATGCCGCAGGGGTTCGCGTGCTTGATGATCGCGACGGCGGGGAGCACGAAGTCGTAGGCGGCGCGGACGGCCGCGTCGGCGTCGACGTAGTTGTTGTACGACATCTCCTTGCCGTGCAGCTGCGTCGCCTGCGCGATGCCGGTGCCGTCCGGAGACACGTAGAGCGCGGCCTTCTGGTGCGAGTTCTCGCCGTAGCGCAGGACCTGCTGCAGGGTGCCGCGGATCTCGATGGAGCCCTCGACGCCCTCGGCTGCCTCCTGCCCGGCGAACCACGAGGCGACGGCGGAGTCGTAGGCCGCGGTGTGCGCGAAGGCGCGCGCCGCCAGGGTGCGGCGGGCGGCGAGGGTCGTGCCGCCGGCGGCGAGCGCCGAGACGACTCCGGAGTAGTCGACCGGGTCGACCACGACCGCCACGTTCGCGTGGTTCTTCGCGGAGGCGCGCACCAGAGCCGGCCCGCCGATGTCGATGTTCTCGACGACCGTCGCCGCGTCGGCGCCGCCCGCGACCGTCTCACGGAACGGGTAGAGATTGACCACGACCAGCTCGAAGGCGGCGATGTCGAGCCGCTCCAGCTGCTCGCGGTGCGAGGAGAGGCGGAGATCGGCGAGGATACCCGCGTGCACGGCCGGGTGCAGCGTCTTCACGCGGCCGTCGAGCGACTCCGGGAACCCGGTGACGGTCGAGACGTCGGTGACCTCGTGGCCGGCGTCGCGGAGGGCAGCCGCGGTGGAGCCGGTCGAGACCAGCTCGATCCCGGCCGCGGCGAGCGCCGCTCCGAGCTCGAGCAGGTCGGTCTTGTCGCTGACCGAGATCAGCGCCCGGCGGACGGGGACCAGGTCGCGGTCGTCGTAGCTGCTGGGGTCGTGGGCGGTGATGCTCATGCGCGGGCGAGCTCCTCGAGGTCGACGGTTCCGTGGGCGATGTCGAGCACCGTCTGCACCAGCAGGCGTCGCTCGATGGTCTTGATGCGCTCGTGCAGAGCGGCCTCGCTCTCGCCGGGGAACACGGCGAGGCTCTCCTGCGCGATGATCGGGCCGGTGTCGACTCCGGTGTCGATGACGTGCACGGTGACGCCGGTCTCGGTGGCGCCTGCGGCGAGGGCGTCGCGCACGGCGTGAGCACCGGGGTACAGAGGCAGCAGCGCGGGGTGGGTGTTGATCATCCGCGGGCTGAGCGCGTCGACGACGACGGGAGGCAGGATCCGCATGAAGCCGGCGCAGACGACGAGGTCGGGCTGCCACTCCCGGATGCGCTCGAGCAGGGCGGCGCCCCACTCGTCGCGGGAGCCGAAGTCGCGCGGCGGGACCGTGAAGGCCGGGACTCCGTGTTCCTCGGCGTGACGGAAGCCCTCGGCATCGGTGTCGCTGCCGACCGCGACGACACGGGCCGGGAAGCCCTCGTCGCCGGTGGCGTCCAGCAGAGCGCGGAGGTTCGATCCGCCGCCGGAGAGGAGCACGACCAACTTCAGCACTGCGCAAGTCTAGAGGAGGCCCCTGCTCGGGTCAGCCGCGCCCGCTCCGCCCGGCCGCGAGACCCAGCCCGGCTGCGAGCGCGAGCTCAAGGGCCGCGACGGCTCCGACCGCCCACGGGTCGGGACCGATTTGCACGAGGCGCCCCGGCCCCGCCGCTCCGCCCGAGAACCAGGCGAGCAGGCCCAGGAGCAGGCCGCCGACCACGCCGATCCCGCCCGCCGCGGCCGCACCCCAGCGCAGCAGCGAGCGCCCGTCGAGTGCGTCCATCACGCTTGAGCGCAGTCGCCAACCGGCGACGAAGCCCGCCAGCAGAGGCACCAGCAGCCCGAGGAATCCGAAGGCGGAGCTCCCCTGAGGAAGCGCGGCGAGGACCGGGATCGACGGGATCGGTCCGAGGAGCGTGCCAGCCGCGCTGACGGAGGAGCCTGTGCCGAGTGCGAAACCCGGGCCGATCAGCCAGCTCGCCGCCCAGATCACGAGGTTCGGGAGGAACGCCAGCTGCCCCAGCGTCACCACGAGGCCGCCGAGCGCCTCGGCCCCCAGGCTCTCGTAGAGGGCGACGACCGAGCTGTAGTCGAGGATCAGCAGGACAGCGACGAGCAGCGCCGCGGAGCCGACGACCCCGGCTGCGGCCAGAGCACCTCCACGCAGCGAGACGACCAGGAGACCGGGAACCGGCTCGGGGAGGCGGTGGAGGGTCTCACCCGCGAGGTCGCCGAGGCGATCGGGCTCGCCGCTACGCGCCGAGTGCAGTGCGGCGCCGATCAGCACGCCGAGCGCGAAGACGAGCGGGGGCAGCAGGATCCCCTGCACCGGGTCGATGCTCGCCGAGGCATCGGCCGCGCCGAGCGTGACGAGCAGCGAAACGAGGAGGTACGTGCCGATCGCGATGCCGACGCCGATCGCGCGGAACGGCGACTCCTGAGCACGCCGTCCGGTGCGCGCGCCAAGGAGCAGGGTGAGCAGCGAGAACGCCAGCGGCGCGATCGTCACCGCGAACCGCTCCGTTCCGCCGGGCAGCCCGAGCGCGAGGGCGGAGTCGGGGGCGAGGCCCGCCCGCAGATCGGCTCCGTGGCCAAGCAGCCAGGAGTCGGCGGCGACCCGCCAGAACACGCCGAAGTCGATCGTCGTGTCGTACTGCACGGCCCAGAGGAGGGCCAGCGGGACGAGGGGGATCGCGAGACCGATCAGCGCCGACAGCGCGGCATCGAAGGCGGCGAGGAGGGCGACGGTGATCCGGTTCATGGGCCTGACGAGCCTAGCGGCGGCTCGCTCGGAGGCAGGCTAGGGGCGCGCCGCAGGAGATCCCGGGCACGGATCCGGTGCGGCTCACGTAGCGGGCGTCCAGCCCAGTCGCGGAGCGATGCTCTCGGCGACGGCGCGGAGGATTCGCCGATGCGACTCCACGCCACCCACCGCCGGCAGCGTGATCGTGAGCGAATCCGCCGCGGCGAGGGCCGGGTCGGCCGCGAGCGAGGCGACGATCTGCTCGGGAGTACCGATGTGCAGCGGGCTGAAGCGCATCGGCGCCGTGATGATCGAGCGGTCGGCGGTGCGGGGGCGGCCGTCGTCGTCCATCCGGGCGAGGTAGCCCTCGATGAAGGGGCGGTGCGCCTCCTCGTCGGCCGAGTCGAGCAGGGGCAGCACGATGCGGCCGGCGGTGACCCGCGAGGCGCGGTCGGGATGCGCTGCGGCGAACGCCTCGCGGTAGGCGCGGATCTGCACGGCCTGCTGCTCGGCGAACGGCAGACCGGTCTCCTCCGTGTTGAGCGTCGACACCTGGAGGTGCAGCCCCTGCTCGCCGGCGCGCACCGCGGAGGTGACCGTGCCCGCTCCGTACCAGAGTCGGTCGGCCAGACCCGGCGCATGGGGCTGCTGCACGAGCGGCGCGCCGACCGGGACTGACATCAGTGCGGACTCGGCGATGCCGAGGGTCGCGCCCGAGAGCGCCTCGCGGAGGCGGACGATGCGCTCCTGCGCCTCCGCACGGAAGTCGCGCTCGGCCTGGCCGAAGACACCGTCGAAGACCGAGGCGAGGTGCGCGAAGCCGCTGCTCACGCCGAGCTCCAGACGTCCGCCCGAGAGCAGGTCGACCGTCGCCGCGTCCTCCGCCAGCCGCACGGGCGACTCGTAGCGAGCGCCGATCACGGCTGTGCCCAGGCGGAGGCGGCGGGTGCGCTGGGAGGCGGCGGCGAAGAAGGTCATCGGAGACGCGAGGTAGCGCTCGAAGTGCCGCACCCTCACCCAGCCGGTGTCGTAGCCGAGCTCCTCGGCGAGCTTGAGGAGGGCGAGCCCGTCCTCGAGGCTGCGCGCCGCGTCGCCCGGCAGCTCGGGACCCTCCGGGTACGGGACGAAGGTCAGCAGGTCGAGTCCGAGGCGGCGGGTCACGGCACGACGCTACTCCGCCCGGGCCCGCCACCACGACCGAACGGACGGTGCGGCCCGCCTCAGCAGGTGGCACCGTCCGTTCCGACGGTCTCGCGAGGAGGCGTGCGGGCTAGAGCGCCGCGTACACCTCGCGGAGCAGGTCGGCCGTCTCGGACGGCGTCTTGCCGACCTTCACGCCCGCGGCCTCAAGGGCCTCCTTCTTGGCCTGCGCGGTCCCGGCCGAGCCGGAGACGATCGCGCCGGCGTGGCCCATCGTCTTGCCCTCGGGAGCGGTGAAGCCCGCGACGTAGCCGACGACGGGCTTAGTGACGTTCGCCTTGATGAAGTCGGCCGCGCGCTCCTCGGCGTCGCCGCCGATCTCGCCGATCATCACGATCGCCTTGGTCTCGGGGTCGGCCTCGAACGCGGCGAGCGCATCGATGTGCGTCGTGCCGATGATCGGGTCTCCGCCGATGCCGATGGCGGTCGAGAAGCCCAGGTCGCGCAGCTCGTACATCATCTGGTAGGTCAGGGTTCCCGACTTCGAGACGAGGCCGATCGGGCCCTTGCCGGTGATCGTCGCGGGGGTGATGCCCACGAGCGACTCGCCCGGCGTGATGATGCCGGGGCAGTTCGGGCCGATGATCCGGGTCTTGTTCCCCTTCTCCTGCGCGTACGCCCAGAACTCGGCCGAGTCCTGCACCGGGATGCCCTCGGTGATGACGACGAGGAGGCCGATCTCGGCGTCGATCGCCTCGATGACGGCGTCCTTCGAGAAGGCGGGCGGCACGAACGCGATGGAGACGTCGGCGCCGGTGGCCGCCATCGCCTCCTTCACCGTGCCGAAGACGGGGAGCTCGACATCGCCGTGGGTGACGGTCGTGCCGGCCTTGCGCGCATTGACGCCGCCGACGACGTTCGTGCCGGCCTTGAGCATCAGCGCGGTGTGCTTGGTGCCCTCGCCGCCGGTGATGCCCTGGACGATGACCTTGGAGTCCTTGGTGAGGAAGATCGACATGCTTGTTCTCTGATTCCTTGAGTCGTCGGGTCCGTTACGCGGCGGCGAGTTCGGCGGCCTTGTCGGCGCCCTCGTCCATGGTCGCGGCGAGCGTGATGAGCGGGTTGGCGGCGGCCTGGAGGATCGCGCGGCCCTCCTCCACCTTGTTGCCGTCGAGGCGGACGACGAGCGGCTTGGTGGCCGTGTCTCCGAGGATCTCGAGCGCCTGGAGGATGCCGTTGGCGACCGCGTCGCACGCGGTGATGCCGCCGAAGACGTTGACGAAGACGCTCTTGACCTGCTCGTCGCCGAGGATCACGTCGAGGCCGTTCGCCATCACCTGGGCGGAGGCCCCGCCGCCGATGTCGAGGAAGTTCGCCGGCTTCACGCCGCTGTGCTTCTCTCCGGCGTAGGCGACGACGTCGAGGGTCGACATGACCAGGCCGGCTCCGTTGCCGATGATGCCGACCTCGCCGTCGAGCTTGACGTAGTTGAGGTCGCTCGCCTTGGCCTTCGCCTCGAGCGGGTCGGCGGCGTCCTTGTCCTCGAGCGCGGCGTGCTCGGCGTGGCGGAAACCGGCGTTCTCGTCGAGCGAGACCTTGCCGTCGAGCGCGACGATGTCGCCCTCCTCGGTCAGGACGAGCGGGTTCACCTCGACGAGCGTGGCGTCCTCGCCGGTGTAGACGTCGTACAGCTTCACCAGGACCGGGGCGACCTTGGCGATCAGCTCCTCCGGGAACTTCGCCGCGCGGGCGATCTCCTCGGCCTTGGCCAGGCCGATGCCCTGGCCGGGGACCACCTCGACGCGCGCGAGGGCGTCGGGGCGCTCGACGGCGAGCTGCTCGATCTCCATGCCGCCCTCGTAGGAGGTGAGCGAGAGGTAGGAGCGGTTGGCCCGGTCGAGCAGCACCGAGAAGTAGAACTCGCGGTCGATGCGCGCACCGCCGGCGACCATCACGCGCTTCACGACGTGGCCCTTGATGTCGAGGCCGAGGATCGACTGTGCCGCGGCGAACGCGTCCTCCGGGGACTTCGCGACCTTGACGCCGCCGGCCTTGCCGCGGCCGCCGATCTTCACCTGCGCCTTGACCACGGTGACGCCGCCCAGCTTCTCAGCGGCGGCGCGCACCTCCTCGGGCGTATCGGCGACGATGCCCGGGAGCACGGGGACGCCGTACTTCTCGAACAGATCACGGGCCTGGTATTCGAAGAGATCCACGCTGCATTCCCATTCCGCGCCGAGCGCGCTTGCGTTCCGAGGTCGAGGTGGCCCGGACGACGCCGGAGTCTCGGCACTGCCCCTGGGCCGCGCCGAGTCTACTCCGGACCCGCACCGCGCTTCCCGTGCGCCGTTCCACGCCCGCGCCGAGCGCCGCCGCGTAGCGTGGACGGCATGCCCCTGGCCTCCCGCTCCCGCTCCACGGCGCCCCGGCCCGATGTCTTCCGCGAGGGCGTGTTCCTGGTCGCCGGAGCCCGCGCGATCCTGCTCCAGATCGCGCATCCCGCGGTCGGCCAGGGCGTGGCCGACCACTCCGACTTCGTGCACCGAGCAGTCGCCCGGCTGCACGGCACCCTCTCGTACCTCTACGTTCTGAACTACGGCACGCCCGACGGCGTGCGCGCCGTCCGCCGTCGCGTCAACCGTGCCCACGCGCCGGTCCGCGGCCCCGGCTACACCGCCTTCGACCCGGAGCTGCAGCGCTGGGTCGCCGCGACGCTCGCGCAGTCGATGCTGCAGCTCTACGAGGGCGTGTTCGGCGTGCTGGGCGACGAGGAGGCGGACGAGATCGTGCGCCGCTCCGCCGTGATCGGCGCAGCGCTGCAGATGCCCGAGGAGCTCTGGCCCGATTCCCGCGCCGCGTTCGACACCTACTGGGAGGAGCAGTTGGGCCGCCTCGAGGTCACCCCGGCCGCGCGCCGGGTCGCCCGCGACCTCCTCGGCGCGAGCATCTCGGCCTGGTACCTGCGCCCGTTCGGCCCCTACCTCCGCCTGGTGACCGCCGGCCTGCTCCCCGCCGAGCTGCGCGCGCCGTTCGGGTTCCGCTGGGATGCACGGCAGGAGGCGCGGTTCGACCGGGCGCTCGCGCGCACCTTCGCGGTCTACCGCCTGTTGCCGGCCGGGGTGCGCACGGCGCCGAGCCGCTACTACCTGGCCCGAGTGCGCAGGGACGTTCAGAAGGCCGGCGTGACGGTCCAGCCCGCATAGGCCGCGAGTTCGAGGCCGAGCGCCTGCGCGGCTGCACGGGCCTCGTCCACTCCACGCTCGTCGCGCACATCGACAGTCACGGGAACGCTGTCGCCGAAGCCCGCGATCTCAACTCGCGCGCTCGTCGGACCGCTGTAGAGCGGAACGTGTGCGTGCGCGGTCCGCGCACCGACGACCCGCGAGCCGGTCGCCTCGGCGATGACCGCGAGGGCGAACGGAGCCGTCACCACAGCATCGGTGGAGAGGGTCGCCTCGCCGCTCATCCGCGCCTCCTCCTCACCCCGCCCCACGCTGTGCGGGAGAACGGCTCGTGCCACCGAACGCTGCCGACGAGCTGCTGCCGCCGGCCGATGCACCGACTGTAGAGGGACGAGCGCGCGGGCGCACCCCGTGCCGCGCTGATCATCCGGCGGGATCGCTCGACGAGGACCCTGGGCGGATCTACCGTGGAGCACCCGGCATCCGCCGCGGCGGTCACCGACGACTGGAGCCCCGATGAGCATCACCGAACCCCGTCCCACCGAGGCCACCGCCGCCCCGCTCGCCGCCGCTCCGAGCGTGGGCGGGCCCGGCTCGCTCTCGGTGGCGGCGATCCTCGCGGAGGCGGCGCGCCGGACACCGACCACGATCGCCCTCCGGGTCGGTCAGCAGGCCATCGACTACGCAACCCTCTGGAGCCAGACCCGCGCCTACGCGGGCGCCTTGCGCGCCCAGGGCGTGGGGCCGGGTGACCGTATCGCCCTGCTCGTGCCCAATGTCCCCGACTTCCCCCGCGGCTACTTCGCGGTCCTCGCGCTCGGCGCCGTCGTCGTCCCCGTGCACGCCCTGCTCAAGCACGACGAGATCGCGTACGTGCTGCGCGACTCCGGGGCGTCGGCGTTGATCTGCGCCGCACCACTGCTCGCCGAGGGGGCGGCGGGCGCGGCCCTCGCCGGTGTCCCCGTCCTCAGCGTGATGGTGCCGGACGGTGCGGAGTCGACGCTCCCCCGGCTCGAGGACCTCGCCGCCGCCGCGGCTCCGATCGACGGCTACGTCCCGCGCGCCCCCTCGGACACGGCGACCATCCTGTACACCAGCGGCACGACAGGCCGGCCCAAGGGGGCGGAGGGGACACACTTCGCCATCGTGTCGCAGTCGGACGTGCTGCTGATGAACACCTTCGACCTGCACCGGGGCGATGTGCTCCTCGGGGCGCTGCCGCTGTTCCACACCTTCGGGCAGGTCTGCGCGATGAACACGGCGTTCCGGACTGCTGCGACGGTGGTGCTCGTCCCCCGGTTCGACGGCGACGCGGCCCTCGAGGCGATGATCGCGCACGGCTGCACGGTGTTCGAGGGCGTGCCCACGATGTACGTCGCCCTCCTCGAGGCGGCGACCCGACGCGACGACCGCCCGCCGCTGCGCTACGCCGTCTCCGGAGGCGCGGCCCTGCCTGTCGCCGTCATCGAGCGGTTCCGCGAGATGTTCGGCGTCGAGATCTATGAGGGATACGGCCTCACCGAGACCTCGCCGGTCGCGACGTTCAACCACGTCGGGATCCCTCCTCGCGCGGGCACGGTCGGCACGCCGATCTGGGGGGTCGAGGTCGAGGTGGCCCGGCCGGAGGTCAGTGACCGCGTCGAGCTGCTCCCCCGAGGCGAGCTCGGCGAGATCGTCGTGCGCGGCCACAACCTGATGAAGGGGTACTTCGGCAACCCGGCGGCGACGGCGGAGGCGGTGATCGACGGCTGGTTCCGCACCGGCGATCTCGGCACGAAGGACGAGGAGGACTACGTCCGCATCCTCGACCGCACGAAGGACATGATCATCCGCAACGGCTACAACGTCTATCCCCGCGAGGTCGAGGAAGTGCTGGTCGGGCATCCCGCCGTGCAGAACGCCGCCGTCTTTGGCGTGCCCGACGAGCGCCACGGGCAGGAGGTGGTGGCCGCGGTGATCCTCGCCCCCTCCTCGACCGCGACCGTCGAGGAGCTGATCGTCTACGCGAACGAGCGCCTCGCCGCGTTCAAGTTCCCGCGCCGCATCGAGTTCGTCGAGGCGTTCCCCCTGGGCCCGAGCGGCAAGGTCCTCAAGCGCGAGCTCGTCGCCCGCTACGCCGGCTGATCCCTCCCGCGGGGGCGTCCGCGACGACACCGGGGCGTCCAGCACCGGCGTCGCACGACGGGCGGCTCAGGAGAGCAGCGCCCACACCGCGGAGGCGAGGGCGGCGCCGACCGCTCCACCCGCGATCACCTGGGCGGGCGTGTGCGCGCCGAGGCGCACCCGCGACCACAGGGTCGCCAGCACGATCGGAACGGTGAGCAGGAGCGAGACCGGGCCGTAGGCGATCAGCACCGCGACCGCGCAGGTCGCCACGACCGCGGCGTGGCCGGAGAGCTTCCAGACGAGGTTCACGACTCCGACCATCGCGACCACGGCGACGGTCACCACACCGAAGATACTGACGGCGGCCGGAGCCCCGAGCACCACGAGGAGCACGAGGCCGATGGCTATCGAGACGAGGGCGAGACCGATCGGCAGCGCGCGCTCCCGCCGATCGGGAACGTGATGGTCGCCGTGGATCCGCCCCTTGCGCATCAGCACGCGGATGACCAGGTAGGGCAGCACGCCCACGAAGAAGGCGGCGAGAGCGCCCCACGCCATCCCGAGCAGCGGCGGGTCGGCCACGCGCGCGCCGACCACGACCGGGACGACGATCGCAAGGACCGCCGGCGAGAACGCCTCCGTCGCGAGCCGCGCCGCCGCCGGACCGCCCGCCACTACAGCTTCTCGATCGGCGCGACCTTGATCAGCAGCTTCTTGGCGCCGACCTGCTCGAAGAGCACGTGCGCGACCCGCTTGCTGCCCTCGCCGGTCACCGCGTTCACGCGGCCCTCGCCGAAGTCGGTGTGCCGGATGCGGTCGCCCGCGATCAGCTCGAGGTCGCCGTTGTCGCGGACCATCCCGGTGATCCGGTTGGGGAACTCGCCCGTGGCCCTGGGAGCGGCGGCGAGCGCCTCCCGGAACTCGGCGTTCGAGCGCGAGCGCCCGAACCCGGGGCGCTGTGCGTTGAGCGCACGCGGCTGGGTGCCGCCCCGCGACGTCGCTGCGCCCGGCGACTGACGCCACTCGATCAGCTCGGCGGGTATCTCCTGGAGGAACCGGCTGGGCATCGCGACCGAGGTCTCGCCGTACTGCGCCCGGGTCATCGCGAGCGAGAGGTAGAGGCGCTTGCGGGCGCGGGTGATGCCCACATAGAACAGCCGCCGCTCCTCCGACGGCCCGCCGGGCTCGTTCGCCGAGATGCGGTGCGGGAGGAGGTCCTCCTCGATCCCGGTGAGGAACACGGCGTCGTACTCGAGGCCCTTGGCCGTGTGCAGTGTCATCAGCGAGACGGTGCCGGAGTCGTCCTCGAGGTCGTCGGCGGCGGCGACGAGCGAGACCTCGGTGAGGAAGTCGACGAGTCCGCCGTCCGGGTTGTTCCGCGTGAACTCCTTGGTCACGGCGATGAGCTCGTCCACGTTCTCGGCGCGCGCCTCGTCCTGCGGGTCTCGGCTGGCGCGGAGCATGTCGAGGTAACCGCTGCGCGTGAGCAGCGCCGTCAACACCTCGTGCACCTTCGCCTCACCTCCCTCGCGGGCCGGGTCGAGCATCAGCGCGCACTCGTCGAGGAGGGTCGCGAGGTCGACGATCGCCCGGGTCACCTTCGGCCCCATCCCCAGCGAGCCCGCGTTGCGCATCGCCTCGCGCAGCGTCACGGCGTTGGTGTCGGCGAACGACTGCAGCTGCGCCTCCGTTGCGGGGCCGATCCCGCGCTTGGGCGTGTTCATGATGCGGCGCAGCGCGAGCACGTCGGCCGGGTTCGCGACCGTGATCAGATAGGCCAGCGCATCCTTGATCTCGGCGCGCTCGTAGAACTTGGTACCGCCGAGGATCCGGTAGGGCACCGCGGAGCGGATGAAGATCTCTTCGAGCGCACGGGTCTGCGCATTGGTGCGGTAGAAGACCGCGATCTGGTCGTAGCCCGTCCCGGCGGCGTGCAGCCGCGCGATCTCGTCCACCACGAACTGCGCCTCGTCGTGCCCCGAGTAGCCCGTGTAGCCGACGATCTTCTCGCCGGCTCCGCTGGACGACCACAGGTTCTTCGCGCGCCGGTCGAAATTGTTCGAGATGACGGCGTTCGCCGCCGAGAGGATGTTCTGCGTGGAACGGTAGTTCTGTTCGAGCAGGATCACCCTGCAGCCGGGGAAGTCGCGCTCGAACTCGACGATGTTGCGGATGTCGGCGCCGCGGAACGCGTAGATCGACTGGTCGGAGTCGCCGACGACCGTGAGGGACGCGCCCGGGATCGAGCCGTCGGCGGTGACGGGACCACGGTAGGGCCGGTCGAACTGCGCCGCCTCGATCGTCGCCCGCGGCACCGGCCGCGTCAGCTCGTGGATCAGGGAGTACTGGGCATGGTTCGTGTCCTGGTACTCGTCGACGAGCACGTGCCGGAACCGCCGCTGGTACTTCGCCGCGACATGCGGGAAGGCCCGAAAGAGGTAGACGGTCTGCGCGATCAGATCGTCGAAATCGAACGCGTTCGCCCGCTCGAGCGCTCGTGAGTACGCGCGGAACACCTGGAGGAACATCTCCTCGTTCGGATCGCTCAGGTTGGCCGTCCGGGCATAGGAGTCGGCGTCGGCGAGCTCGTTCTTGAGCTTCGAGATCTTCGCGGAGGCGCTCGCGACGGTGATGCCGAGCGAGTCGGCCTCGAGCTCCTTCACGATCCGCTTGAGCAGCGCACGCTGATCGCCCGAGTCGTAGATGGTGAACGAGCCGGTCATCCCGAAGTTCTCGGCCTCGCGGCGCAGGATCCGCACGCAGGCGGAGTGGAAGGTCGAGATCCACATCCCCTCGGCGTTCTGCCCGACCAGCTTCTCGACGCGCTCGCGCATCTCGGCCGCCGCCTTGTTGGTGAAGGTGATCGCCAGGATCTGGCTCGGCCAGGCCTCGCGGTTGTCCAGGAGGCTCGCGATGCGCCGCGTGAGCACGCTCGTCTTGCCCGAGCCGGCGCCGGCCACGATGAGCAGCGCGTCTCCGCGGTACTCGACCGCCTCGCGCTGCTGCGGGTTGAGACCTGCGACGAGCTGCTCGTGCGCCGGGTCGGTGCGGAGGTCGTCGGCGGAGGCGCCGGGGGGACCGACGATGACCGGGGTGGCGCGGGAGTCGCTCGGATCGAAGAGGAAGCTCATGTCCCTCCGAGTGTAGATCGCACCTCCGACACCGGGCGCCGGGCTCAGGCTGCGCGCTGGAGCGGGGTCGACGCCGTCAGCGCCCCTCCCACGTCGAGCCCGCGCCAGGCGAGCGAGAAACCCAGGACGGAGAGGGTCGAGGTCGACACCGCGAGCAACTGCAGCAGCACGAAGGCGATGAGGTCCTTGGTGTCGTCCGGGTAGTACTGGATGCCCTGCACCGCCAGTGCGGCCAGCAGCGCCACGACGAGCAGCGAGCACCAGAGCAGGAACCGGCGGACGCTGCGCCGCGACGCAGTCCGCGGCGCACGTCCCACCTGGGCCCGCGTCGTCAACCAGGCGCAGGCGAGGGAGGCGGACGCCAGCGCAACGAGATCCGCACCGAGAACATCGCTCACGCGGTGCCACGAGGCGGCCATCGTCAGGTTGCCGACGAGCACCACGATCGCGCCGCCGAGCGCGAGCACCACCGTGCGGGCACGACCGGGGACCACGATGGCCAGGGCGAAGACCACCGAGACGGCCGCTGCCGTGTGCCCGCTCGGGAAGCTGCCGCCGATGTACTGCGAATCGGCGTCGATGAGGGCGGGCCGGTCGAGGACCACGTTCTTGAGGAACTGGGTGACGGCGGCCGTGGCGACGATCGAGGCGACGGAGGCGACGGCGAGCGCCGGGCGCCTCCGGATCAGCGCGATCGCCGCGACCAGCAGCGCCCCGACGATCATCGAGGTCGGAGTGACGTCGGCGAGCGCACCGGCAGCGACGCCGGTCGCACGGCCGAAGATCAGATCGGCGCCGCGCAGCCCGGAGTTCTCGACACCTTGACCCTGCGGCGTGAGGACGGCGAGTCCGTAGACGGCGCCCAGCCCGAGGACGGCGAGGACCGCGGCGGTGATCCAGCGGCGGGTGATGCGGACGCGAGTGGTCACGGGTCGACCTCCTCTCGGGTGGCGGTGGGCGGACGACGCCGTGCGGGGCTGACGCGGCCGTGCGGGGACACAGCGGTGTGGAGTCCCGATGATGCCAGCGGAGCCTTCGGACCGCCTGTCCACGCGCCGGGCGGCCGCCGGACGTGCGCCCGCGCGGCTCAGCCGCCCGACCGACCCTCCGCCACGGCCCGCGCCTCGAGGGCGAGATCCGGCTGATCGGCGAACACGCCGTCGACTCCGGTGCCCAGGATCGCCGCGAACTCGTCCTGCCAGGCGCCGTACGCCGCCGGATCCTTCCCGCGGCGGTGGGCCTTCCCGAGGAAGCGGTTCTCGGCGCGGAGCGTCCAGCAGTAGACCTCGAGGCCGACGGCGTGCGCGTCGGCGACCAGCGGGCTCACCCCTGCGGCGCGATCGCCCGTGTCGTGGGAGAGGAGCATGCTCCGGTCGACGCTGATCCCGTCGACCGCGCCCGCGAGGTTGCGCAGACCGGAAGCGGTGGCGAACGCCGTGAACGGAGTCGCGTACTCGCCGTGCGCCGCGACCAGATCCGGCGGCGCTCCCCGCGACTCGAGGAGGAAGACCCGCCGCGCCCCGACTCCCCTCACTGCCAGCCGCTCGAGGACCGTCTTCTCGAAGCTCTCGATCGTGAGGCGCGGGTCGCGCGGGCCCCAGCCGGCGGCGGACAGCTCGTGGCGCAGCAGGACGTCGAGCGGGAGCCCGATCGCCGCGAAGTACGTCGCGTGCTTGATCTCGGCGACGAGCCCGGGAGGCGCCTCCGGGGCGTCCTCCGCCGCCCGGTCGAGCAGCGCCAGCAGCTCGCTGAACCGCAACAGCGGGAACTGGCCGTCGAAGGTGGCGCTGGAGGTGCGCACCGCCGGGAGGCGCTCACGGGCGCGCAGGACGGAGAGCTCGTCCCAGGTGAAGTCCTCGGTGAACCAGCCGGTGATCTCCCGGCCGTCGATCCGCTTCGTCGTGCGCCGCTGGGCGAACTCCGGGCGGCGCTCCACGTCGGTGGTCCCCGAGATCTCGTTCTCGTGCCGCAGCACCAGGACGCCGTCTCGGGTCGCGACGAGGTCGGGCTCGACCGCGTCGGCGCCCAGGGCGATCGCGAGCTCGTAGGCGGAGCGCGTGTGCTCGGGGCGGTACCCGCTCGCTCCGCGGTGGGCGAAGACGAGCGGAGAGGGGCGCGCAACCATGCCGCGATCCTACGGGCGGCCCGGACTCGCGGCCGAGTCGAGGTCCGCTCGAAGAGAACAGCCAGACTCTGAGAGGCGCTCTCAGATAAGGTGGTGTCCATCGTCGCGGTACCCTCGGGCTTCCGCGGCGCATCCCCCGCCCACAGCGACTCAGATCCGCGAGTTCCCTCGGAGACCAGCGCACCTGAGAGAAGAGGAACCATGGCTAGCAACAATCCGGCGTTCGGACGCCCGGAGTTCAGCAACCGCGGCTACGCCGGCCGCGTGCAGGATCTCCCGGACGTCTCACCCGACACGCTCGACCAGATGTACAACCGTCCGGCCGCCAGCTCGGTCGAGACCGATCGGATGACCGTCGAGGACACTCTCGCGAAGACGGCCCTCGCCTTCGTCGTGCTCCTCGCGGGTGCGGCCGTGGGCTGGTTCGTGCCGCAGCTCATGCTGCCGGCCGTCCTCGTCGCACTGGTGCTGGGCATCGTCAACGCCTTCAAGAAGATCCCGTCGCCCGCCCTGATCCTCGGCTACGCCGCGACACAGGGCATCGGAGTCGGCGCGATCTCGCGCTTCTTCGAGAGCGCCTACGCCGGAGCGGTCGTCCAGGCCCTCCTGGCGACGGTCATCGTGATCGGCGTCACCCTGGCGCTGTTCATGAACGGCAAGATCCGCACCTCGCCGAAGCTGAACAAGATCTTCTTCATCGGCATGATCAGCTACGCGGTCTTCTCGCTCGTGAACCTGGGCCTGGGCCTGTTCGGCGTCGGCGGAGGCTTCGGTCTGCGGACCGGCTTCCTCGGCATCGTGATCGGCCTCATCGCCATCGCTCTCGCCACCTACTCGCTCGTGATGGACTTCGAGTTCATCCAGCAGGGCGTCCGCAACCGCGCCCCGCGCATCTACGGCTGGACCGGCGCCTACGGCGTCCTGGTCACCGTCGTGTGGATGTACCTCGAGCTCCTGCGCCTCGTCGCGATCTTCCGCGAGTAGCCGCACCGTGAACGACGACGGGCGCTCGACCTCAGGGTCGGGCGCCCGTCGTCGTTGCTGGCCTGCTCGCGTCGGGGCTGGCACGATGGAGCGATGGCCATCGTCCGCGACTCCCGCATCGTCGGCCTCGACGTCGCCCGCGGGATCGCGGTGCTGGGGATGTTCGCCGCCCACCTCGCGCCGGTGGAGCGCGAGATGGTCTGGAACGGTCGCAGCTCGGTGCTCTTCGCGGTGCTCGCCGGAGTGTCGATCGGGCTGATCACGGGCGGCGCCGGCCGCTCGACCCGACCGTGGCGCGACACGGCGTCGATCCTCCTCCGGGGGCTCTACCTCCTCGCGATAGGCGTCGCGCTGACGCTGCTCGGCACGCCGATCGCGGTGATCCTGCCGCACTACGGGCTGATGTTCGCGGTGGCGGCGCTTCTGCTGTTCCTGCCGCGCGCCGTGCTCGCCGCCCTGGTCGTGCTCGTCGCGATCGCGGGCCCGATCGTCGTCGACGAGATCGCGACGGCCGGAGACTCCTGGCTGTCGACGCTGACGCCCGGGGAGGCGCTGCTCGCCGCTCAACCGCTCACCTGGCTGACTCAGTACTACCCCGTGCCGTCGTGGCTCGCCTACGTGACGCTCGGCATCCTGATCGCGCGCTGCGACCTGCGGTCGGCGACCACCCAGCGCTGGGTGGTGGTCGGCGGAGCCGTGGCCGCCGCAGTCGGCTACGGCGGGGGTCTGCTGCTCGGAGGTCCCGAAACGGTCGAGGCGCATGCGAGCACGACCGCCGAGCTGCTCGGCGCGGGCGGTGTCGCAGCGGTCGTGCTCGGCTCGCTGACCGCGCTCGCCGAGCGCCTGCCGCTGCTGCGCACCGTGACGGCTCCGCTCGCCGCCGTCGGCGCCATGCCCCTCACGATCTACTGCCTGCAGCTCGTCGCACTGGCCGTCTACCTCGTGCCGTACGAGCCGTTCGACTTCGAGGCCTGGCGCAGCTGGACCCTGCTGGGGGTGTTCGCGCTCGGCTCCGTCGTCGTCGCGCTGGCGTGGCGACAGCTGGTCGGGCAGGGGCCACTGGAGTGGCTGCTCTCGCGCGCCTCACTGCGGCCTCGGGCTCCGATCTCACGCGCGGCGCTGGGCTAGGGTGGCCGGATGATCACGCGTCGCGAGGCCGCTCAGCGCCTCGACATCCCTCTCGAGATGGCGACGCGGCACGGCATCCCCACCCGTCTCTCCGAGGAGGAGCTCGCAGCCCTCGAGCAGGACCCGCCGCCGTGGCTCCTGCAGTCGCGCGCGAACCGCACGGGGAAGCGCCCGGTCTGGGTGACGCTGGGCTGCACGGTCTGCGGCCGCTCCGAGGCCGCGCGCCCCAAGAAGTGGTGGCCCGAGTTCACGTTCCTCGTCTGCGAGGACCACTCCCCCGACGCCTGGCCGCCTCATCCCGAGGGGCACCGCCGCGACGAGTACGACGGCATCGGCACCCGTTTCATCGGAGTCCTCGACACCGCCGTCTGACCCGCCGCCTCTCGGCCCCTCCGCCGGCCCCGTGTGGTCCGCAGGAGCATCAGGTGAGGTCAGCAGGGGATCCGGCTCCTCCGAGGACGTGCGGCAGAACCCGCCCCTCGACTGCGATCCCCCCCGACCGCACCGGCACCCTGCTTCACCGACGAACGGGCCCCCGAGGAGGCCCGTTCGTCTGAGCGGCGTCGCCGCTGCTACTCCCACTCGATGGTGCCGGGGGGCTTGGACGTGACGTCGAGCACCACGCGGTTCACTCCGCTCACCTCGTTGGTGATGCGGTTCGAGATGCGGGCGAGCAGGTCGTAGGGAAGGCGGGTCCAGTCGGCGGTCATCGCATCCTCGGAGGAGACGGGTCGCAGCACGATCGGGTGGCCGTAGGTGCGGCCGTCGCCCTGGACGCCGACGGAGCGCACGTCGGCGAGGAGCACGACGGGGCACTGCCAGATCTCGCCGTCGAGGCCTGCGGCGGTGAGTTCCGCGCGGACGATCGCATCGGCGTCCTGGAGCAGGTCGAGCCGCTCCTGGGTGACCTCGCCGACGATGCGGATCCCCAGGCCCGGACCGGGGAACGGCTGGCGGCCGACGATGGCCTCGGGGAGACCGAGCTCGCGGCCGATCGCGCGGACCTCGTCCTTGAACAGCGTTCGCAGCGGCTCGACGAGGGCGAACTGCAGGTCCTCCGGGAGGCCGCCGACGTTGTGGTGGGACTTGATGTTGGCGGTGCCGGTGCCGCCGCCGGACTCGACCACGTCGGGGTAGAGCGTGCCCTGGACCAGGAAGTCGATCGACTCGCCCTCGCCCTTCGCCTCGAGCACCAGCGCCTCGGCGGCGGCCTCGAAGGTGCGGATGAACTCGCGGCCGATGATCTTCCGCTTCTGCTCGGGGTCGCCGACTCCGGCGAGAGCATCGAGGAACTGCTCGCGGGCGTCGACCGTGACGAGGCGGATGCCGGTCGCGGCGACGTAGTCCTCCTCGACCTGGCGGCGCTCGTCCTTGCGGAGGAGGCCGTGGTCCACGAACACGCAGGTCAGCTGGTCGCCGATCGCGCGGTGCACGATCGCGGCGGCGACGGCGGAGTCAACGCCTCCGGACAGGCCGCAGATGACCCGGCCCGCTCCCACCTGTTCGCGGATGACGGCGACCTGATCCTCGATGACGTTCGACGAGTTCCAGTCGGCCGGGATACCGGCAGCGCGGTGGAGGAAGTTCTCGATGACGGCCTGGCCGTGCGCGGAGTGCTTGACCTCGGGGTGCCACTGCACCCCGTAGAGACGCCGCTCGTCGTTGCCGAAGGCGGCCACCGGCGTCGAGCTCGTGGAGGCGAGGACCTCGAAGCCCTCGGGGGCCTTCGCGACGGAGTCGCCGTGGCTCATCCACACCGTCTGGTCGGCGGGCTGCTCGCCGAGGAGCACACCGCCGTCGGTCGAGAGCGCCGCGTCGGTCGCCCCGTACTCGCGCAGGCCGGTGTTGGCGACCTCGCCGCCGAGGGTCTTGGCCATGACCTGGAAGCCGTAGCAGATGCCCAGGACGGGGACCCCGAGGTCGAAGATGGCCGGGTCGAGCTGCGGAGCGCCCTCCTCGTAGACGCTGGAGGGGCCTCCGGAGAGGATGATGCCGACGGGCGATTTCGCGGCGATCTCAGCGGCGGTCGCGTTCGAGGGCACGATCTCGGAGTAGACGTTCGCCTCGCGGACCCGACGCGCGATCAGCTGCGCGTACTGGGCGCCGAAGTCGACGACGAGGACGGGCTGCGCGGCCAGTTGGGGCTGGGGAGCGGTGGACGGGTCGCTAATGGGGGGCCTCCACGGAGTCGGTCGGGGTCTTCGGGCCGGAGCCGGCGGTCCGGCGCTCAAGGTACTGCTCGACCTCGCGGGCGATGCGGGTCTCGACGAAGAAGGAGAGCGTCGGCACCACTCCGCCCAGCGCGATGAGCACGAACCGCGCGAACGGCCAGCGCATCAGGCTCCAGAGGCGGAAGTCGGCGAAGAGGTAGACCACGTAGAACCAGCCGTGAGCGATCAGGATGCCGGTGGAGACGTTCGCTCCGGTGCCGCTGGACCTGTACTCGCCCCCGGGCACCTCGTACATCGGCGCGAAGTGCAGCACGCCCTGCTGCCCGAAGGCGAACAGCTCGAGGTGGAACACGTACTTCAGCAGCATCTCGGCGCAGAGCAGGAGCAGCATCACGCCGGTGATGATCGAGGTCGCCCGGTAGAAGCGGAGCGCGCTCCGGATCGCAGGGAACTGCGCGGGCTTGGGCTCGAGGGGCATGACGACCAGTTTACGGTGCGGACGACGCAGCCTCGGCCCGGTCGGTCAGGGCACGTTCCTCGGCGTCGAGGGCCTCCTCGGCCTCGCGCTCCCACGCGTCGCGGACCAGCCGGAACCACAGGTAGAGCGCGAAGCCCGCGAACACGACCCACTCGATCGCATAGAACACGTTCAGCCAGTTGAGCGAGACATCGCTCACCCGCGCCGGGGAGTCGATGGCCTCCAGGCCGCCGACCGGATCGTCGACGACGACGTAGCCCTGGTAGACGTCGGCCGGCGGATCGGGCCAGCGGTTGATCAGAGCCGGTATCGAGAGCGCCGTGAGGGTCATCGGGTCCAGCCCTTCGGCGGGCGCCTCCGCGGCTTCGTTCGCCACGAAGCGGCCGGTGAACGACTCCGGGGCCTGCTCGGCGCCGCCGTTCAGCCGGTCGGCGACGGACTGCGCGGCGGCCCGGTCCGCGGTCCATCCGTAGGCGAGGACGAGATCGGCCGCGTCGGTCCGTGTGCGCGCGATGACCCACCAGCCGGGCTGCTCCCCGTTCAGGCGTCCACCGAGGATCTCGGCGCCGCCGGGGACGAGGACCGAGCGTCCTTCGACGCGCTGGCCGTCGGCCGTCGCCGTGATCGAGCGGGAGGGGCTGGCGACGTCCTCGAGGGGCAGCGTCGTCTCCGAGACTCCGGAGTCGGGCGCAGCGGCGTCGACCGCCCGGCCGATCTGCCATTGGCCGAGGGCGGCGAAGAGGCCGGCGATCACGAGCGCGAGCAGTAGTGCACCGATCCAGCGCGGGCGCCGGGCCACCTGCCACACCGTGCTCTGCGTCATTCGTCCCTCGTCCGCCGTCGCCCCGCGCCGTGTCCAGCGGGCGGGAGGAAGCCTAACCCGTGCGCGTGGGAGCTCCGTGGGATCAGTAGTCCGGCTCGCGCGGTCGCCGCGGGCGGCCGTCGTCGGCCCCGTCCGACTGCTGCATCGCCTGGTCGATCAGGGTCTGCCGCACCGGGTCCGGGACGTCGTCGTCGAGCTCGTCGCGCTCCACGGCGCGCCGGGGCGGCGTGGTCTGCTCCAGACCGTCGTCCGCCGGAGCGGCCATCGCGGCCTCGACCAGCGCGAAGTCCTCGTCGTCCATCGCCGAGCGCACGGTGGCGGGCGAGCGGTGCCGGCGGCGCGAGAGGAACGCTCCGATGCTCTCGGAGCGGGAGGCGAGGATCGGGCCGACGATCGCCATGATCAGCACGTAGAGGCCGGCGAACGGCTGGATCCGCTCGTCGAGGCCCGCCGAGAGCGACAGTGTGGCCAGGATGAGGGCGAACTCGCCGCGGTTGTGCAGGATGAACGCCGCATTCAGACCCGCGCGCGGCCCGAGCCTGTTCAGCCAGGCGACGAACTGGCCGGCGCCGAGGTTGAGCACGATGGTCATCGCGGAGGCGATCAGCACCGGGACGACGACGCTCGGAAAGGCGCCCGGGTCGAGCCCGAGCCCGAAGTTCACGAAGAAGAACGCGCCGAACACGTCACGCAGGGGGATGGCGATGTGCTCGACCCGGGAGCGGAACCGCGTCGCTCCGATGACCAGGCCGATGAGGAAGGCGCCGATCGCGTCCGTCACTCCCAGGATCTCGCCGATGCCGCCGAAGAGGATCGCGAGACCGAAGAACAGGATCGTGAACAGCTCGTCGTCGCGCGTGCGGAACAGCTGCGAGACGACCCGGCCGCCCCAGCGCGCGACAGCGAACATCACCACGAGGAACGCGAAGGCGATCAGCAGCTTGAGCACGACCGGCCACGGCTCGGTCTCACCCGAGAGCACGACCGAGACGATCGCCAGGTACACCGCGATGAAGATGTCCTCGACCACCGTCACGCCCAGGATCATCGGCGTCTCGGGATTGGCGAGGCGCTTGAGCTCGATCAGCAGCTTCGTGACGATCGCACTCGAACTCGTGGCGGTGATGCCCGCGATGATGAGCGCCTCGCGGCTCCCCCAGCCGAGAAGGAAGCCGAAGCCGAGCCCGACCGCCATGTTCACGGCGATGTACGAGCCGCCGGAGAGGATCAGGCGCCCGGCGTTCCCGAAGAACTCGTCCTGATCGAACTCAAGACCGAGGTTGAACAGGAGCAGGATCAGCCCGAAGACGGCGGTCAGCTCGATGTAGCTCGCGTCGAAGTCGAGGGGGAACAGCGGGAAGTTCGGGCTCGCCAGGAGTCCGACGACCATGTAGATAGGGATGGCCGGGAGCCCGATCGTCCTCCCCAGCCGGCCGAGGACGTAGGCGACGACGAACAGGATCCCGAGGACGATGAGGTCTTCGCCGTGGTGCATCCCTCAGGCTCCGGGTGGGGCGTCGACCGTCTTGGCGGAGGGGCCGCTGCGGAAGTAGGAGAAGGCCTTGGCGACCTTCTCGGGGCTGCCCGCGACCACGAGGGTGTCGCCCGGGAACACGCGGAAGTCGGGGGCGGGAGCAGGGTTCGCCGCGTCGCCGCGCACGACCGCGACCACGGTCAGGCCGACAATCCCGCGATCGGCCGGCTTGCCGAGCTGCTGCCCGGCGATGTGGTCGTCGTAGTCGACCGTGAACCAGTCGATCGAGAGGCCGGGGATCTGGTCGAGCGCGGTCAGCGACTCGGTGATCTGCGTGCCGCCGAGCAGCTCGGCGAGCGTGTGCGCCTCGTCGTCGCTCAGGCGGAGCGAGACCTTCGCGCCGTCCTGGTCGCCCTCGGCGAAGGTGATGAGGTCGCTGTGACCGGAGCGGTGGGCGATGACGCCGACCTTGCCTCCGTCGGCCGTGAGGAACGTGTGCAGAACGCCCACTCCGGGCAGTTTGACCCTGCGGACCTCGACCATGCGTGCTCCCTCCGCGCCGTGCGGCGCTCCCACTCGGGACTTCCAGCTTAGGTGCGCGGGACTCCCTCCGGCCGAGGGAACCCCGACCCGTCCAGGGAGCCCGCGGATCGAGGCGACCTCGACGGTCCGGGGTTCCCTCGCTCGGTGAACGTCAGCTGGGCTGGTACGGCGCGACGACGACCTCGACGCGCTGGAACTCCTTGAGATCGGAGTAGCCGGTGGTCGCCATCGATCGGCGGAGCGCGCCGATCAGGTTGGCGGTGCCGTCGGCTCCGGTCGCGGGGCCGTAGAGCACCTGCTCGAGCGTACCGACGGTGCCCACCTGCACCCGTCGGCCCCGGGGCAGCTGCGGGTGGTGCGCCTCCGCACCCCAGTGCCAGCCGCCTCCGGGCGCGTCGGTCGCGCGTGCGAGCGCCGAGCCGAGCATGACCGCATCGGCGCCGACCGCGACGGCCTTCACGATGTCGCCGGAGGTGCCGAGGCCGCCGTCGGCGATCACGTGCACGTAGCGTCCGCCCGACTCGTCGAGGTAGTCGCGGCGGGCGCCGGCGACGTCGGCGACGGCGGTGGCCATCGGGGCCTGGATGCCGAGCGTGGTGCGGGTGGTGGAGGCGGCACCTCCGCCGAAGCCGACGAGCACGCCGGCGGCCCCGGTCCGCATGAGGTGCAGGGCAGCGGTGTAGGTCGACGCGCCGCCGACGATGACCGGAACGTCGAGCTCGTAGATGAACTTCTTGAGGTTCAACGGCTCGGTGTCGCGCGAGACGTGCTCGGCCGAGACCGTCGTCCCTCGGATGACGAAGACGTCCACTCCCGCGTCGACGACCGTCTGGTAGAGCTCGGCCGTGCGCTGGGGCGAGAGCGCACCGGCAACGGTGACGCCCGCGGCGCGGATCTCGGCCAGACGCGCGGTGACGAGCTCGGGGCGGATCGGCGCGGAATAGATCTCCTGCATCCGTGCCGTCGCCGCCTCGGCAGGGAGTCCCCGGATCTCGGCGAGCAGCGGCTCCGGGTCCTCGTAGCGGGTCCACAGCCCCTCGAGGTCGAGCACACCCAGCGCCCCCAAGCGCCCCAACGTGATCGCTGTCGCGGGCGAGACCACCGAGTCCATCGGCGCCGCGAGGATCGGCGTCGCGAACTGGTACGCGTCGATCGACCACTTCACCGATACGACCTCGGGGTCACGCGTACGGCGACTCGGCACGACGGCGATGTCGTCGAAGGCGTACGCGCGGCGGGCGCGCTTGGCGCGCCCGATCTCGATCTCCATAGCGCCGAGTTTACTGTGGCTCGCTCCTCGCGCCGTTCGTCGCACACCCGCCGTCGGCTTCGCGACGTGCCGGCGTTCCGCAGAGCGACCCACGTCCGCGACACGACGATCCGCTGACACGCGGATGGCCGGTCACCGCTCCTGCAGTGCCGTTCCTGGCTCGCTCCTCGCGCCGTTCGTCGCACACCCGCCGTCGGCTTCGCGACGTGCCCGCGTTCCGCAGAGCAACCCACGTCCGCGACACGACGATCCGCTGACACGCGGATGGCCGGTCACCGCTCCTGCCTCGCGGCAGGGCCGCGGCGACGCCCGTCCGAGGGACCGCGGACGCCCCCTCCCGACGGGGCGAGGGAAAGCCGCTCGCGCTGCGTCCCCGGCCTCCCGTCTCAGGCCTGCGCTCGTCTCCCGGAGGGAGGGAGCGGGTCGGGATCGCCGCCGGTCCCACACCGGACGCTCAGCGCCGATAGTTCGGCGCCTCCACCACCATCTGTATGTCGTGAGGGTGCGACTCCTTGAGCCCGGCCGCGGTGATCCGCACGAACCTGCCGCGCGCCTTCAGCTCGGGGATGGTGCGCGCGCCGACGTAGAACATCGACTGGCGGAGTCCCCCGGCGAGCTGATAGGCCACGTTCGCGAGCGGGCCGCGGTAGGGCACCTGGCCCTCGATGCCCTCGGCGATGAGCTTGTCGTCGGTGGGCACGTCGGACTGGAAGTAGCGGTCCTTCGAGTAGGAGGTGCGCTCCCCCCGGGTCTGCAGGGCTCCGAGCGAGCCCATGCCGCGGTAGGTCTTGAACTGCTTGCCGTTCTGGAACACCAGGTCGCCGGGGCTCTCCTCGCAGCCGGCGAGGAGCGAGCCGAGCATCACCGTGTCGGCACCGGCCACGAGCGCCTTAGCGATGTCGCCGGAGTACTGGAGGCCTCCATCGGCGATCACGGGGACACCGGACTCGCGGGCCGCGAGGGAGGCTTCGTAGACGGCGGTGACCTGCGGCACGCCGACGCCGGCGACGACGCGGGTGGTGCAGATCGAGCCGGGACCGACCCCGACCTTGATCGCGTCGGCCCCTGCGTCGACGAGCGCCTGAGCGCCGGAGCGGGTGGCGACGTTGCCGCCGATGACGTCGACTCCGGTGAACGCGGAGTCGGCCTTGAGCCGGCGGATGATGTCGAGGACGCCCGCGGAGTCGCCGTTCGCGGTGTCGACCACGATCACGTCCACGCCCGCTTCGAGGAGCGCGGTGGCGCGCTGCCACGCATCCCCGAAGAAGCCGATGGCGGCGCCGACGCGCAGGCGGCCCTCGTCGTCCTTCGTGGCGTTGGGGTACTGCTCCGACTTGTCGAAGTCCTTGACGGTGATGAGCCCGGCGAGCTTGCCCTGCGCATCGACGAGGGGGAGCTTCTCGATCTTGTGCTGCGCGAAGAGAGCGATGACCTCGCTGTCGGGGATGCCGACGCGCCCCGTGATCAGACCGGAGCTGGTCATGACGTCGCGGACGAGCGTGGTCGCCTTCTCGAAGGGCGAGACGAACCGCATGTCGCGGTTGGTGATGATGCCCACCAGAACACCGGACGAGTCGACGACCGGGAGGCCGCTGATGCGGTACTGCCCGCAGAGTTCGTCGACCTGCGCGACGGTGGCGTCCGGAGTCGTGGTGACGGGGTTCGAGACCATGCCCGACTCGCTCCGCTTGACCCGGTCGACCTGGTCGGCCTGATCGGCGATGGAGAGGTTGCGGTGCAGCACCCCGAGCCCGCCCTGGCGGGCCATCGCGATGGCCATGCGCGCCTCGGTGACGGTGTCCATCGCGGCCGAGAGCAGCGGAGTCGCCACGCTGATCCGCTTCGTCAGCCGGGAGGCCGTGTCGGCCTCGCTCGGGATGACGTCGGTGTGCCCGGGGAGGAGCATGACGTCGTCGTACGTGAGTCCGAGGAATCCGAAGGGATCCGGCTGGTCCATCAATGCCCCTTAGCAGGTCGAGAGCGGCGGCCCTGAGGAGACACGGAGGTCTGCTCCGCACGAGCCACGGTTGTTCGATCTTAAGCGCCGAGCGGGCGGGTCTATTCCTCTCGGGAGCGCCCTGGGAGCACGTCCCGTGCAGTGGAGCGCTCTCCTCTCCCGCATAATGTCGTCACGCGTCCGTGCCGGTGAGGAAACACAGCCGACACATGTGGAACGTATGGTCGACCAACGTTGTTTGACGACGGCTATTCGGCTCTGCCCGGAGACCCCATCCGTCTGTGCACCCTGACGAGAGGTAAACGTCTTGCTCACAGCCTGCCGTTCGATGCGCCGCCAGCGCTCGACGACCCCGCGCCCGACGGACAGGGAGGCGCCCCGTGGATAGGAGACGCACCGGACTCCGCGACCGGCTGCTGGCCCTCGGCCTCCTCGCCGCGTCGCTCACCGGGATCGCGGCCGCCGCCCCCGCCGCACTCGCCGCCACCACCGCCGACCAGTCGATCATCGCCTGGGTCCGCGTGCAGGGGACGAACGAGAACCTGACGGGAGTGTCCGTCGAGCTCGGCGGTGACGCCTCGGCGACCGTGACCACCGGCGAGGACGGCCGGGCCACGTTCCCCCTCGAGGCCGCCGGCAGCTACACGGTGACCGTCGACGAGGAGACGCTCCCCGCTGACAAGGGCTATCCGGGGGCCGGGCAGAACCCGAAGCAGGTGAAGATCGTCGCCTCGCAGAACCAGATCGTGAACTTCATCGTCTCGACCGCGAACCCGAAGGGCACGGGAGCGACAGTCCCCGTCCCGACGGACTCCGCCGCTCCGACGAACCCCGCGACGGAGGGCACGACCGGGAACGACGCGACGAACCCCGACGGCACGTCGAACGCCGTGAGCCAGCCGGTGTCGGCCGACACGTTCTGGATCATCTTCTGGCCCAAGGTCGTCACCGGCCTGATCTTCGGACTCCTGATCGCTCTCGCGGCGATCGGCGCCTCCCTGATCTACGGCGTCACCGGTCTGAACAATTTCGCGCACGGCGAGCTGGTCACCTTCGGTGCTCTGATGGCGTACCTCTTCTCCGGCGTCTTCGGGCTCCCGGCGCTGCTGGCCATCCCCATCGCCGTGATCCTCGGCGGCGCCTTCGGCTTCGTCCAGGACGGGCTGCTCTGGAAGCCACTGCGGAAGAAGGGCATCCAGCTCGTCCCCCTGATGATCGTGACCATCGGCCTGTCGTTGGCTCTGCGTTATGTGTTCGTCTTCTTCTTCGGGGCCGACCGCCTCTCACTTCCCAATAGCACGGCTCCGTACCTCACGGTGCCGACCCTCGGGATCAGCCTGAAGTTCACCGACATCGTGGGAGCGGTCATCGGCGTCGTGTGCATCGTCGGAGTCGCCTACGTGCTCACGAAGACCAAGATCGGCAAGGCGATGCGCGCGGTCTCGGACAACCGGGCCCTCGCCTCCGCCTCGGGCATCAACGTCGAACGCGTCATCCGGGTCGTCTGGGTGATGTCGGGCGCACTGGCCGCCCTCGCGGGCGTGTACATCGGCTTCTATCAGTCGCTGCGCTGGGACACCGGGGCGTCGATCCTGCTGCTGATCTTCGCGGCGATCACGCTCGGCGGCCTCGGCTCCGCCTACGGCGCACTGGTCGGCTCGCTCATCATCGGACTGATGATGAACATCTCGACGATCTGGATTCCGGAGAACCTCAAGTACGTGGCTCCGCTCATCCTCATGATCATCATCCTCCTGGTCAGGCCGCAGGGAATCCTGGGCCGCAAGGAACGGATCGGCTAGGACACCATGAACCTCAACTTCATCTGGCTGGCGATCGGGCAGATCGTCGATCCCACCGTCGCCGCGTACGCGCTGGCGACCATCGGCCTGGTCATCCACTTCGGATTCACGGGGCTGCTCAACTTCGGACAGGCCGGCTTCATGGCGGTGGGCGGATACGCGTTCGCCATCACCTCGGTCAAGTTCGAGTGGCCCGTCTGGGGCTCGTTCCTCGCGACGATCGTCGCGGCGACGGTCTTCGCCCTCATCCTCGGCATCCCGACGCTCCGGCTGCGAGCCGACTACCTCTCGATCGTGACGATCGCGGCGGCCGAGATCGTGCGACTCTCGGTCAAGACACCCGAGTTCTCGGCGATCACGGGCGGCTCCGAGGGCATCAACGGCGCGGCGAAGGCGTTCAACGACCTCAACCCGCTGCCAGAGGGCCGTTGGGGAATCGGCGTGCTCACGTACAGCCAGGACCAGTGGTGGGTGCGGATCGTCGGCTGGGGCCTCGTGCTCCTGGCCTGCCTCCTGGTGTTCCTCCTGATGCGCAGCCCCTGGGGCCGCGTCATCAAGGGCATCCGCGAGGACGAGGACGCCGTGCGCTCGCTCGGCAAGAACGTGTTCTCGTACAAGATCCAGGCGCTCATCCTCGGAGGCGTGCTCGGCGGTCTCGCGGGAGCGCTGTTCATCCTGCCCCGCTCGCTCCAGCCCGACAACTACGGCACCCAGCTCACGTTCTTCCTCTACACGATCATGCTGCTGGGCGGCGCCGCGACGGTCTTCGGGCCTGTCGTCGGCTCGATCATCTTCTGGGTCGTCCTTGGTCTCACCGACGGACTGCTCACGCTCGGGATCGACACCGGGGTCCTCAACAACGACCTCATCCGCCTCACGACCGTGCAGACCGGACCCATCCGGTTCATCGTGGTGGGGGTGGCCCTCATGCTCCTGGTGATCTTCAGACCCCAGGGGATCTTCGGCAAGAAGAAGGATCTGCACTTTGCCTGACACGACCACGACTCGAACGCCGGTCTCGGAGATCACCGAGGACACCATCGTCCCCGGGGTCAGAAAGAAGGACCCCATCGTCGTCGCCGACGGCGTCAGCCGCCGCTTCGGCGGCCTCACCGCTGTCGACGTCGCCCACGTCGAGATCCCCCGCGGCTCCATCACCGCCCTGATCGGCCCGAACGGAGCCGGCAAGACCACGTTCTTCAATCTGCTGACCGGCTTCGACAAGCCCAACACCGGGACCTGGAACTTCAAGGGGAAGAACCTCGCGAACGTCCCGGCCTACAAGGTGTCCCGGATGGGCATGGTGCGCACGTTCCAGCTCACCAAGGCCCTCGGCGGGATGACGGTGCTCGAGAACATGCTCCTCGGCGCCAAGGGCCAGAAGGGCGAGAACATCCTCACCTCGCTCATCCGGCCGCTCTGGTCGAAGGAGGAGGAGTCGATCGAGGCGCGCGCGATCCGCCTGCTCGAGAAGTTCAAGCTCGACACCAAGAAGGACGACTACGCGTCGAGCCTGTCGGGCGGGCAGAAGAAGCTCCTCGAGATGGCACGGGCACTGATGTCGGAGCCCGAGCTGGTCATGCTCGATGAGCCGATGGCGGGCGTGAACCCGGCACTGACGCAGTCTCTCCTCGGCCACATCGTGAACCTCAAGCACGAGGGCATGACCGTGCTCTTCGTCGAGCACGACATGCACATGGTCAACACGATCGCCGACTGGGTGATCGTGATGGCCGAGGGCAAGGTCGTCGCGGAGGGCCCGCCGTCGACCGTGATGAACGACCAGGCCGTCATCGACGCCTACCTGGGGGCGCACCACGACACCGACCTCGGGACAATCGAGGGCCAGCTCGAGATCGCCGAGGAGATGGAGTCGGACCTCGTCCGCGAGGACGTCGAGAAGCAGGCGGAGCAGGCGGGCATTCCGACGCCGGGGGACGATGCTCGGGCCGCCGCGCCGACGAGCGCGTCCCCGACGACCGACGCTCCCGCCGTCGAATTCGAGAAGGACGAGAAATGACCGCCGACACGACGACCCCGAACACGCTCGAGACCCACGATCTCCATGCCGGCTACGTGCCGGGGGTCAACATCCTCAACGGCTCGAACGTCTATGTGAAGCGCGGGGAGCTCGTGGGCATCATCGGCCCGAACGGCGCGGGGAAGTCCACGCTGCTGAAGGCGATGTTCGGACTGGTGAACATCCGCCAGGGCACGGTGGTGCTCAACGGCGAGGACATCACGGGGCTCAAGGCCGACAAGCTGGTGTCGAAGGGCGTCGGGTTCGTGCCGCAGAACAACAACGTCTTCCCGTCTCTCACCATCGAGGAGAACCTCGAGATGGGGGTCTACCAGAAGCCGAAGACGTACCGCCAGCGGCTCGAGTTCGTGACGGAGCTGTTCCCCGAGCTGTCCAAGCGCCTGAAGCAGCGCTCGGGATCGCTCTCCGGAGGCGAGCGCCAGATGGTGGCGATGTCGCGTGCCCTGATGATGGACCCGTCGATGCTCCTGCTCGACGAGCCCAGCGCGGGCCTGTCGCCGATGCGTCAGGACGAGACCTTCGTCAATGTGCAGCGGATCAACCGCGCGGGCGTCTCGATCATGATCGTCGAGCAGAACGCCCGCCGCGCCCTGCAGATCTGCGATCGCGGCTACGTGCTCGACCAGGGGCGCGACGCCTACGAGGGCGCCGGCCGCGAGCTGATGAACGACCCGAAGGTGATTGAGCTGTACCTCGGCACGCTGGCGACGACCAACGAGGTCACCACGAGCACTCCGACCGTCGGCGGCTGAGCGCCACCGCGAAGGGCCCACCGTCTCCGGATGGCGGGCCCTTCGCCGTTCCCGGAGCGTCCCGTCCGCCGTGGCGAGTCATCGAGGCTTTCTCCGCAACGGAGGCCCTCGAGAGGGTGACAGCACCGTGGCCGTTCTGACGTAGTTTTGGGGACACGGGTCGTCCCCGACACGGAATAGCCCGCCTCACCTCGCCCGCCGGTGGAGCTTCGATCGGCCGCCGGGTCCTCTCTCCCGCAGCGCCACGAGTGCTGCGGCATCCGCTTCGAAGGAGCCGATCATGAAGAGCTACACCCCCGCACCCGTCGCCGTCGGCGCCACCTTCGGCACCGGCGCGATCGGAGACTACGACCGCTGGAGCGTTGTCGGCGTCTACGCGCAGGTGGTCATCGCCGAGACCACGGGCGGCAAGCGTCGCAACTACAGTCGCTCGTTCGTCACCTACCGGCTGGCGCAGGAGGCGGAGCTGCTCCGCGCCTCCTAGGCCCTCTCAGCACGCCCCGAGCGCGCGTCCCCCGTCGCCACAACGGACGGGAGGGCGCGCGCTCCGTCGTCGGCCGGGAGCGGAGAGTGTCGCCACGGACGCAACGGGCTCCGGCACGACGAAGGGGCCCGGTCCGAAGACCGAGCCCCTCTGTGGAGGCGACCGGAGCCGCGCCACCGCGTCGTCAGTTCAGCGAACCCTCGACGGTCTCCTCGAACGAGGTGGTGTTACCCGCCCCGTACTTGTAGATCGAGACCGAGGCCTCGCTGGTGTCGCCGTTGTCGTCGAACGAGATCGGGCCGGACAGGCCGTCGTAGTCGATGTCCTCGCCGTCGGCGATCAGCTTCGCGCAGTCGGCGAAGGTCGTGCACTTCGTGCCGCCCTCCGACACCGCCTTGAGGTTGTCACGGATGGTCGCGCCGTCCGTTGCGCCGCCTTGGAGCGAGGCGAGAGCCGTCAGGATGGTCGCGTCGTACGACTCCGGCGCGTAGCTGAAGACAGTGAGCGGCGGGTTGCCCTGCGACTCGACGAGGGACTGCAGCGACGACTGGAAGTCCTCGGACGCCTGCACACCCGGGTTGGTGAACTGCGCACCCGCGATGTCGACGTTGGTGTCCGACTCCTTGATGACACCGTAGTTGCCGTCCGTGCCGTAGAGCTTCGAGAAGTCGAAGCCCTTGGCCGAGAGCTGCTCCGCGATGGTCTTGATCTCGTCGAACGAGATGACGACCAGCGCGTCGGGGTTCGGCGCGAGGACCGAGGTCAGCGCCGAGTTGAAGTCGGTGGACGCCGGCTCGAAGATCTCCTCGGCCGCGACGACTGCGCCGCCCGCCTCAAGGGTCTCCTTGATGTTCTTCTCGAGGCCGGTGCCGTACGCGTCGTTCATGTAGAGGATCGACACGTTCGTCTTGCCGTCGCCGAGGATCTTGTTGCCGAGGATGCGGCCCTGGAGCACGTCCGAGGGGGCGGTGCGCCAGTAGTAGCCGTCGTCGTCGTAGGTGGTGAAGTCCGGCGAGGTGTTGGCCGGCGAGATCTGCACGACGCCCGCCTGGGTGACCTGGTCGATGAAGGTCTTCGAGACGCCCGAGGACGCCGCACCGATGATCGCGGACACGTTGTCGGCGAGCAGCGAGGTCGCGGACTGGGTCGCGATGTCGGTCGTGGTGTCGCCGGAGTCCTTCTGCTCCGCCTCGATCGAGATGCCGGCATCGGCGTCGGTGATGTCGGCGACCGCCTGCTCAACGCCCGCGATCTCGGGCGGGCCGAGGACGGCGAGGGTTCCGGTCTGGGGGAGGATCGTGCCGATCTTCAGGGACAGACCGCCCGAGTCGCCGTCGCCACCCGATCCGCTGTCGCCACCGCCGGCACAGCCGGCCAGGACGAGAGCGCTGGCGCCCAGAATGGCGACGCCGCCGAGGGTTGCCCGGAGGGACCGCGCGCGGGCCGAGCCGGCCTTCGCGTAAACGCCCATGTTGCTCCTTGAGAGGTGTGTGTCAGTGGGAGCGGCGCCGGTGGCAACCGCTCGGCCAACCTAACCTCCGAAGCAGCCGTGAACAATACAGGGGTGTTACCAAAAGGTTTCGCGACCGGATCGTTACTTTTTCGCCGCCACGTCAGGGCTGAACGACGCGTTCCGCACTTCCGGCCGAGAAACGGCGCCGGCGGCGCTCGGCTGCGACGAGGTCGACTGAGAAAACGGCCAGGGCGGCCCACACCAGTGCGAAGCCGATCCAGCGCTCCACCGGCATCTCCTCGTGGAGCACGAAAGCCCCCACGAGGAACTGGAGGAACGGCGTCAGGTACTGCACGAATCCGACGATCGAGAGCGGGAGCCGACGGGCCGCGCCGGCGAACAGTAGCAGCGGCACGGCGGTGACGATCCCGGCCGAGGCGAGGATCAGGGCGTGCCCGACGCCCTCGGTCGTCAGCGTCAGGCCGACCATCGAGCCGACCACGACCAGCTGCACGACGGCGAGGGGAGTCAGCCACAGGGTCTCGAGCATGAGGCCGCCGGCGGCGTCGACGCGTCCGCCCACCCGGCTCTTCACCAGCCCGTACAGGCCGAACGAGAAGGCGAGGGCGAGGGAGATCCACGGGAACGCGCCGAAGCCCACCGCGATGACCAGCACGGCGACCGCACTCATGCCCATCGCGACCCACTGGGCGGGTCGGAGGCGCTCGCGCAACACGAGGACCCCCAGCAGCACGGTGACCAGCGGGTTCATGAAGTAGCCGAGAGCAGCCTCGATCACGTGGCCGGTCGTCGTGGCGATCACGTAGACCTGCCAGTTGATGTAGATCAGCACACCGGCAATCGCCATCACTCCGAGCAGGCGCGGCTGCCGCAGCAGCGCGGCGAACGACCGCCAGCCCCGGGTCACCGTGAGCAGGATCACGCAGAACGCCAGCGAGAACAGCACGCGGAACGCGACGATCTCGAAGGGCGAGGCCGGCGCCATCGCGATGAAGTAGAGCGGCATCGCACCCCAGAGCAGGTACGCGCCGAAGGCGAACAGCAGCCCGGTCGACGACATGCCGCCCGCGGGCCGCTGCACCGGCTCGCCCGCCCCGACGGGCGCACCGGCGGTCGATGGGGCGAGGGGTTCGGCGGGGGTGCGGGAGGCGGACACTCCCCCGATCCTACGCACGGCGTCGACCGCAGAAGGGGGCAGAGGGCCGTCGCGGCCGGCGGATCAGGCCACTCGTCGCCAGGAGGACCGACCGGGGACGACGGAGGGCCCGGCGACCGAGGTCGCCGGGCCCTCCGAGGAGTCCGGACTAGCGGACGACGACCGCGAGGACGTCGCGCGCCGACAGGACCAAGTAGTCCTCACCCGAGAACTTGACCTCGGTTCCGCCGTACTTGGAGTAGATGATCTTGTCACCGACCGCGATGTCGAGGGGCACGCGGTTGCCGTTGTCGTCGATGCGACCGGGCCCGACGGCCACGACCTCGCCCTCCTGCGGCTTCTCCTTGGCGGTATCGGGGATGACGAGACCGGAAGCGGTCACCTGCTCCGCCTCGACCTGCTTGATGACGATGCGATCTTCGAGCGGCTTAATGGACACCGACACGGTTGACCTCTTTCTTGACGACGAGATGGGCGGAGCGTGGTTCTGGCACACACGCTCCGAGAGTGCTAGATCCATCGTAGGGGCTCGGCTGGCACTCGTGCAATCAGAGTGCCAAGCCGGACGGCCGAGCGGCCGGAGCCTGTGGCCTACCATGGCCGGATGCGACGCGACGAGCTGGTCGAGCTCCTCTCCCCCGAGGGTCTCCGGCTCCTCGACTCCCTCGACGGGTACCGGTCGGACGACCTCGTCCGCGCCGTCGCCCGCCTCCGCGCGGCCGGCCACTCGCCGGTGCTGGTTGCTGCGGTGCTGACCCAGGCGCGCCTTCGACAGAAGGCCGAGGCCAAGTTCGGCGAGTTCGCCCGCTCGATGCTCTTCACCGACGCCGGCCTCGAGCAGGCGACGCGGTTGCGCGTCGCGGCCCTGCATGCCGGCCGGTTCGCCGCCGCCGGAGCGAGCCGGATCGCCGACCTCGGCAGCGGCATCGGCGGCGACGCCCTCGCGATGGCCGCCATCGACCTGGAGGTGACGGCGGTCGAGGCCGACGAGGTCACCGCGACGCTGGCGAGCTTCAACCTCGCCCCGTTCCCCCGTGCGGGCGCAGCGCACTCCCGCGCGGAGTCGTTCGACCTGACGGGCTTCGACGCGGTGTACCTCGATCCCGCCCGCCGCACGGCCGGTCACCGAGAGACCCGGCGCCTGGACGACCCCGACGACTACTCGCCCTCGCTCGACTTCGCGTTCGGCCTCGCCCGGCACCGGCCGGTGGGCGTCAAGGTCGGTCCGGGGTTCGATCGCGAGCGGCTTCCCGAGGAGGCGGAGGCGCAGTGGGTCTCGGTCGATGGCGAGCTGGTCGAGACGGGCCTGTGGTTCGGCGCGCTCGCGCGACCGGGAGTGCGCCGCTCCGCTCTGCTGATCGGCGCGGGGGCGACCGCCGAGCTCACCGCTGCCGGGGACAGCGAGGATGAGGAGGTCGGCGCTCTCGGCGCCTTCGTGCACGAGCCCGACGGCTCCGCGATCCGCGCCCGGCTGCTGGGCGAGCTGGCCCGAGAGAGCGGCTCGCGGATGCTCTCGCCCGGGATCGCCTACCTCACCGGCGACGAGGCCGCCGTGTCGCCGTTCCTCCGCAGCTTCCGCGTGCTGGCCGAACTTCCGCTGGACGAGCGCACCCTGGCCAGGGAGCTGCGCTCGCGCGGCATCGGAGTGCTCGAGATCAAGAAGCGCGGGGTCGACATCGACCCCGCCCGGTTCCGCAAGCGGCTCGGCCTCGCAGGTCGCGCCAGAGCGGTCCTCATCCTGACGCGGATCCAGGGCCGCCACCGCGCGCTGCTCGCCGAACGCGTCGAGCGGTCCTCCGTCGGCTGAACGCGGGAGCGGTCAGGAGCCCGAATTGACCGCACCGAGGGCGATCGAGAAGACGACGATCGTGATCGCCAGGTAGACCAACGACACCAGGATGCCCACGACGCCGGTGATGATCGCGGTCAGCGCGAGGCCGCGCGCGCCCGGCTCGCGGCGCCGACCGAGGAAGCCGAGGACGACAGCGGGCGCCGAGAGGATGAATCCGAAGCCCCAGGCGAAGATCGAGACGACGAGCCCGACGATACCGAGGATCATCCCGACGAGGCTCAGCGTCCGCGGGACGACAGGCGCCGGGGAGCCGACGGAGCCCGGGGGGAAGGTGTGGGCCGACGCGGCGGGATACGGCGGCGCGGCGTTCGAGGGCGGAGCGGGCGCTGGCGGCAGCGGCGTGCCGTAGACCGGCGGGCGCGCATCTGCGGCGGGCGGAACGGCGGATGTCGCGCGGGGCGGAACCGGCGGGGCGGGCGGACCCGGCGGGGCGGGCGGGGATCCCTCGTGCTCGTCGGAGCTGGACCGGGTGCTGTCGCTCATGCGCCGAGTCTAGCCAGGGTGCCGTGTGCTGATCCCCGCGGATCAGGCGGGCAGATAGCCTCCGTCGCGCAGGTCACCGACGAAGGCGCTCCAGACCAACCAGGCGACGACCGCGAGGACGATCACCAGGTAGCCGAGCACGAAGCCCGCGACCGCGAGGCCCCGGCCGCGCTGCCCCGACCGACCGGCCTGCACGAATCCGACGTGACCGAGCACGATAGCGGCGGGAGCGAGCCCCAGCAGTCCGCAGACCAGAGCGGCAACCGCGAGCGGGGCGAGCGGTGGCCGGTGCGGTGCGGATCCGGGTGCGGCCGGAGCCGTCGGCGGCGGCGCGGCCTCCGACGGCTCCCCGAGCGGCGGATCGAACGGCGCGGGCGACGGATCGACCGTCTCCCGGCGCACGGTGTCGTCGCTCACGATGGATCCCTCCTGAGGGTGCGGGGCCTTGAGGTGCGGGGGCTCGGGGTGCGGGGGCGAGGATGCGGGGGCGAGGATGCGGGGGCGAGGATGCGGGGGCGAGGATGCGGGGCTGGGACCGGCCGGCCGGCCCCTGCCGGGAGGCCGGGCGATCAGTACCCGGTCGTGGGAGCGCTCGCGGCGAACGCGAAGACGATGATCGAGGCGATGATGCCGAGGACGATCGAGGCGAAACCGATGATGACGGCGGCGAGCGCGAGGCCGCGGCCCTTCTCCCCCGTCCGCTTGATCTGCGAGAGGGCGATGAAGCCGAGGACGATCCCGACGATGTTGACGACGAACGCGGCGATGAAACCGATGATCGCCAGAACGTTGTAGCGGTCGGAGGTGGGCGTGTACGGAGTGGTCATGGGATCCCCCTTGATCAGGAACGAGCGGATGCGCCCAGAGTGGCAGCGCACCGCTCCGCCTGTCAAAAGGCTGGACGCCGCTTGCGTCATCCAGGCTCGAGCGCTCGGCCCTCACCGCACCTGGATCTCGGTCACCGGCAGCGTGGAGTCGGCACCGAAGTCGAGGCCCGACGGCGGGTGCCCGGCCTCGATGAGCTGAGCCGCCAGCGCGGCGATCATCGCGCCGTTGTCGGTGCAGAGCGAGAGCGCAGGGATCCGCAGCGTCACCCCGGCCGCCGCGCACCGCTCTTCGGCGAGCGCTCGTACGCGCGCGTTCGCCACCACGCCGCCACCGAGCAGGAGACGCGGCACGTCACGATCCCGACAGGCCGCGAGCGCCTTGGTGAGGAGCACGTCGGCGACCGCCTCGCGGAAGCTCGCGGCGACGTCGGCGACGGGCACCTCCTCCCCCGCATCCTGCCGCTTCTCGACCCAGCGGGCGACCGCGGTCTTGAGCCCCGAGAACGAGAAGTCGTAGCGGTGGCGCTCCTGGTCCTTGGGCAGGGTCAGCCCCCGCGGGAAGCGGATCGCCCGAGGATCGCCGTCAGCGGCGACCCTGTCGATCTGCGGCCCGCCCGGATAGGGCAGCCCGAGCACGCGCGCCACCTTGTCGAAGGCCTCGCCCGCCGCGTCGTCGATCGTCTCGCCGAGCAGCTCCACATCCGAGACCAGGTCGCGCACGTGCAGGAGCGAGGTGTGCCCGCCGGAGACCAGCAGCGCGATGGTCGGGACGTCGACCGGGCTGCCCTCGCTGCCGTCGGCGCGCAGGACGTCGGCTCCGACGTGGCCGACGAGGTGGTTCACGGCGTAGAGCGGCAGGCCGAGCGAGACCGCGAGCGCCTTCGCCGCGCCGACACCCACCATCAGAGCGCCCGAGAGGCCCGGTCCGCTCGTGACCGCGACAGCGTCGAGATCGGTCAGCGCGACTCCGGCATCGGCGAGCGCCGCGTGCAGGGCGGGCTCGAGCGCCTCGAGGTGCGCGCGGGCGGCCACCTCGGGCACGACACCGCCGTAGCGCGCGTGCTCCTCCATCGAGGAGGCGATGGTGTTCGAGAGGAGGGTCGTCCCGCGCACGATGCCGATCCCCGTCTCGTCGCAGCTGGTCTCGATCCCGAGGACGAGGGGGCCGGCGGTCATGACGCCTCCTGGGTCGGAGGGAGGGGCAGACGCATCACGAGGGCGTCCACCCCGTCGGGCTGGTAGTAGGCGGGGCGGACCCCGATCTCGTCGAAGCCCTCCGACCGGTAGAGCGCCTGCGCCACGGGGTTGTCGGCGCGCACCTCGAGGAACACCTCGCGCGCCCCGCGCTCGCGTGCCGCCCTGAGCAGGGCCTGGAGGAGACAGCGGCCCAGGCCGGCGCCGCGGGAGGAGGAGACGACAGCGATCGTCTGCACGTCGCCCTCGTGAGCCCCCACCGGGCAGAGCAGCCCGGCGTAGCCGACCACCGCACCCTCCTGCTCGGCCACCAGGTAGCGCGTGTGGCGACTGCGGATCTCCTCGGCCATCATCCCGCGCGACCAGGCGTCTCCGGCGAACTCCGACTCCTCGATCGCCATGATCGCGTCGAGGTCCCCGGGAAGGGCCTCGCGCAGAAGCTCGCCGGTCACGCGGTCACCCGCTTCGGCCCGGCCGAGAGAGTGACATCGGGCGAGCGGAGGTAGAGCGGCTCGTCCACAGCGCCCGCGAGTCCGGCGGCACGTAGCCGTGCCGCGACTGTTCCGAGCGCGGCCGCCGACACCGAGGCGTTCTCGAGGCGGGACAGCTCGGGATGCGGCAGGGCCGGGGGCTTGTCGAGGCCTGGGCCGGCGACGCGGACCGGGAGGCCACGCTCGTCGAGCCCCGCGTACGCGCTCCAGTAGAGCTCGCGGCGACGGGCGTCGGTGACGACGAGGAATCCGGGGGGCCGGCCATGGCGCAGGGCCTCCAGCGCGAGGGCGTCGTGCGAGATGACAGGGAGGGTAGGGATGTCGCGGCCGATGGCGAACGCGCGGGCGGCTGCGATGCCGACACGCAGACCCGTGAAGGGGCCGGGGCCCATACCGACCGCGACCGCCTCGATGCCGGCCGGCACTGCTCCGGCCGCCTCGAGCGCCTCCTGGATCAGCCGCCCGACGACCTCGGCGTGACGCATCGTGTCGGTCTCGGTGCGCTCGGAGCGCACTTCGCCCGCGTCGTCGACGACGGCGACGGAGGTTCCGGAGGAGGTGTCGATCGCGAGGAGCACCCGTCCAGGGTACCCGCGGGCTCAGCTCCAGTCGGTGCCGCAGAAGCGGACGGTGCGCGGCTCCACCGGTTCCTCCTCCTCGGCGTCGGCGCCCGCGGTGGGGCGATCGATGACGATGTCGAGCCAGGCGTCGGCGACTCCGTCGAGCATTCCCGCTCCCCACTCGACCACGACGACCGAGTGCTCGAGATCGAGGTCGAGGTCGTCGAGTTCGACGGGTGACCCGACGCGGTAGGCGTCGACGTGCACGAGCGGCGGGCCGTCGTGCAGCGGCGGATGCGTGCGCGCGATCACGAACGTCGGACTCGTCACCGGGCCGCGGACGTCGAGGCCCTCGCCCAGGCCGCGGGTGAAAGTGGTCTTGCCTGCGCCGAGCGGGCCGGTGAGCACGAGCAGGTCGCCGGCGCGGAGGACACGTCCGAGCGACCGGCCGAGCTCGGCCATCGCTTCTGGATCAGCGACCTCGACCGCGCGCTCGGCGAACCACGACCGCTCAGGCACGGCCGTCCGCCTCAGAGAGCACCCTCCGCTGCACACGCGGCCCGAGCCGGGTCACCAGTTCGTAGTTGATCGTCCCGCACCAGCGCGCCCACTCGTCGACCGAGGGGGCCCCGGTGGTCGGGTCGCCCCACAGGACGACCGGGTCGCCGACCGCGACGGGAGCATCGCCCACCTCGACGACGAACTGGTCCATGGCGACGCGCCCGGCGATCCGGTGGCGCCGCCCGCCGATCGCGACCTCGGCGACCCCGGAGGCGCTGCGCGGGATCCCGTCGGCGTAGCCGAAGGGCACGAGCGCGAGCGTCGTCACCCCCTCGGCCCGCCAGGTGTAGTCGTAGCTGACGCCCGTGCCCGGCTCGACGCGGCGGACGCCCGCGATCCTGCCCTGGAGCGTCATCGCCGGAACGAGCCCCAGCTCGAGCGAGGTCTCGTCGTCGAAAGGCGAGAGGCCGTAGACGCCGATGCCGGTGCGCACCATGTCGAGTCTCGTCTCCGGGAGTCGCACTGCGGCCGCGGTCGCGGCCAGGTGCACGACGGGCGCGTGGAGACCGTTCTCGCGCAGCAGCGCGTCAGCGCGGCGCAGCACGCTCAGCTGCTCGTGGTCGTCGGCGGGGGATGCGTTGGAGAGGTGCGAGAACAGACCGGTGAGGTGCAGGGAGCCGCGCGCGGCGTGATGGGCGAGCGCCAGGGCGAGCCGCGGCCACTCCTCCTCCGGAGCGCCGTTGCGGCTGAGGCCGGTGTCGACCTTCAGCTGCACGGCGGCGCGGACGCCGCGATCCTCGGCGGCCTGCGCGAGCGCGTCGAGCTGTTCCACGGACGAGACGGCCACGTCGATCGCGTGCTCGAGCGCCGCGTCGAAGTCCTCACCCGGGTCGTGCAGCCAGCAGAGCAGCGGAGCGACGATACCGGCCTCGCGCAGGGCGACCGCCTCGCGCAGCTCCGCCGTTCCGAGCGCATCCGCGCCGCCGGCGAGAGCCGCCTGGGCGGCCGCGAGGGCGCCGTGTCCGTAGCCGTTGGCCTTGACGACCGCCATCAGCCGGCGGGCTCCGGTCAGCTCGCGCAGACGCGCGACGTTCGCCGCGATCGCCTCGACGTCGATCAGCGCCTCGCGGTACGACAGCGGTGCCCTCACGACTCCGCCACCACGAACGCGCAGGCCACTCCGGCGTCGTGCGTCATCGAGAGGTGCACCGTGCTGATCCCGCGCTCCTCGGCGGTTACACGGGCGGCGCCGTGCAGAGCGAAGGAGGGGTTACCGTGCTGATCGCGCTCGACCACCATGTCGTGCCATCCGGCGCCAGCGGAGTCGCCGAGTGCCTTGATCAGCGCCTCCTTCGCCGCGAAACGGCCCGCCAGGGAGGCGACCGGCAGCTCGCGTTCGCTCTCAGCGAACAAGCGCTCGCGGAGCCGCGGTGTGCGCAGCAGCGAACGCTCGAAGCGCGCGAGATCCACCACGTCCACCCCGATCCCGACGATCACGACGTGGTCACTCGACGGTGACCGACTTGGCCAGGTTGCGCGGCTGGTCGACATCGAGGCCCTTGGCCGAGGCGAGCTCCATCGCGAACATCTGCAGTGGAGTCACAGCGAGCAGCGGCTCGAACAGCGGGTCGGCGAGCGGGATCGGCACCACCTCGTCAGCGATCTGGATCGCCGCGGTGTCGCCCTGCTCCGCGATCGCGATGACGCGGGCGCCGCGGGCCTTGATCTCCTGGATGTTCGAGATCACTTTGCGCTGCAGCTCGTACGACTCGCTCGGACTCGGCACGATCACGAAGACGACCTGACCAGGCTCGATCAGCGCGATCGGCCCGTGCTTGAGCTCGCCGGCCGCGAAGCCCTCGGCATGGATGTAGGCGAGCTCCTTGAGCTTCAGCGCGCCCTCGAGCGCGACCGGGTAGCCCACGTGGCGGCCCAGGAACAGCACCGCGCGGGTGTCGGCCATCCAGCCTGCGAGCTGCGCGATGTCGTCGGAGGCATCCAGCACGCGGGACAGCTTCTCGGGGATCGCGGCCAGCTGCGCGGCCTGCGCGGCCACCAGCTCGACGGAGGCGGCTCCGCGCACGGCCGCCAGGTGCAGCCCGAAGAGGTAGAGGGCCGCGATCTGGGCGACGAAGGCCTTGGTCGAGGCGACCGCCACTTCCGGGCCCGCATGCGTGTAGAGGACGGCGTCGGACTCGCGCGGGATCGTCGCCCCCTGGGTGTTGCAGACCGAGAGCGTCTTGGCACCGTACTCGCGGGCATACTTGACCGCCATCAGCGTGTCCATCGTCTCGCCGGACTGGCTGATCGAGATCACGAGCGTCCGCGGGCTGAGCACGGGATCGCGGTAGCGGAACTCGTGGCTCAGCTCGACCTCGACGGGCACGCGCGCCCACTTCTCGATCGCGTACTTGGCGACCATGCCCGAGTAGGCGGCGGTGCCGCACGCGATGACGGTGATGCGATCGATGCCGGTGAGGACCGGGTCGAGCGCCGCGAGCTCGGGCAGGGTGATCGCGCCCTCGTGGATGCGGCCGCGGAGCGTGTTCGCGACCGCCTCCGGCCCCTCGGTGATCTCTTTCGCCATGAAGCTCGACCAGCCGCCCTTCTCCGAGGCGGAGGCGTCCCACGCGATCTCGAACGGCTCCGTCTCGACCGCATTGCCGAAGAAGTCGGTCACGGTGACGAGCTCGGGAGTGATCGTCACGATCTGGTCCTGCCCGATGGCGACCGCGCGGCGGGTGAACTCGACGAACGCCGCGACGTCCGAGCCGAGGAAGTTCTCGCCGTCGCCCAGGCCGATCACGAGCGGGGAGTTGCGGCGCGCGCCGACCACGACGCCGGGCTGGTCCTGGTGCAGGGCGAGCAGCGTGAACGCGCCCTCGAGGTGCGCCACGACGGCCTGGAACGCCAGCACGAGATCGCCGGTCCGGCGGTACTCGCGGGCGATCAGGTGGGCGGCGACCTCGGTGTCGGTCTCGCTCTCGAAGACGGCGCCCTCGGCGAGCAGCTCCTCCTTGAGCGGCTGGAAGTTCTCGATGATGCCGTTGTGGATGACGGCGAGCCTCCCGCCGTCGGCGAGGTGCGGGTGGGCGTTGCGATCGGTCGGGCCGCCGTGCGTCGCCCAGCGGGTGTGACCGATGCCGGTGGTCCCCTCGGACAGCGGGCTCGCCTCGAGATCGTCGACCAGGACGCTGAGCTTGCCGGAGCGCTTGCGGCTGTCGATCCGTCCGTCGGAGTCGATCACGGCGACGCCGGCCGAGTCGTACCCCCGGTACTCCAGGCGCTTCAGGCCTCCGAGCAGCACGGCCAGGCTGTCGCGCGCGCCGACGTATCCAACGATTCCACACATGCGCTCGATTCTAAGCGGCCAGAAGGACGCTCCCGAGGCGTCCGGCGCGCGGCGGCGCGAACGCTAGGATCGGTGCTCATGCCGTCGTCTCCTCGCGATCACGCGCGCGAGGCGCATCCCTCGCCGTTCGTCGAGATCGTCCGCTCCGACTGGGCCGAGCTGGCCCGCAGCACGGACCTGCCGCTCACCGAGACCGAGGTGGTGCAGCTGCGGGGGCTCGGCGACCGGCTGAACCTCACCGAGGTTGCGGAGGTCTACGTCCCCCTTTCGCGCCTGATCACGCTCTATGCGGGAGGTGCGCGCCAGCTGCACCGCGCGACGAGCACGTTCCTCGGCGAGCGCGCTCGACCCACTCCCTTCGTGATCGGCGTCGCCGGCTCCGTCGCCGTCGGCAAATCGACCATCGCCCGTCTGCTCCGGGAGCTGCTCGCCCGCTGGGACGACACTCCGCGCGTCGAACTCGTGACGACCGACGGCTTCCTCCTGCCCAACCGCGAGCTCGAACGCCGTGGGCTGATGAGCCGCAAGGGGTTCCCGGAGTCGTACGACCGGCGCGCGCTCCTCCGCTTCGTCTCGGAGGTGAAGGGGGGCGCCGCCGAGGTGCGCGCCCCGTTCTACTCCCACCTGTCGTACGACATCGTCCCCGACGCCGAGATCGTGGTGCGGCGACCCGATGTGCTGATCGTCGAGGGACTGAACGTGCTGCAGCCGCCCGTTCCCGGGCACGGGCTCGCCGTGAGCGACCTGTTCGACTTCACCGTCTACGTCGACGCGCGCACGAGCGACATCGCCCGCTGGTACGAGGAGCGCTTCCTCACCCTCCAGCAGGGCGCCTTCACGAACCCGAACTCGTACTTCCACCGCTACGCGGCGCTCACTCCCGACGAGGCCCGCGAGCGCGCCCGGAGCATCTGGTCAGCCATCAACGAGCCGAACCTCGTGCAGAACGTTCGTCCGACGCGCTCTCGCGCGAGCCTCGTCCTGCGCAAGCAGGCCGATCACGCGGTCTCGTCGGTGCTGCTGCGCAAGATCTGACGCACCCGCCCACGACGACCTCGGGCGCAGCGGATACCCTGCGGCTCCCGGAAGCCCGTTCGGCACGCCTGCCGCGCCCGGACCCTCCGGCCCGGACGCGATCCGACGAGCCGAGGTTCTCGGCGGAGGCGCCCGCCCGGCTACGGAGCGGAGCGGAGCCGCTCGAGCACGACGTCCGCGAGCGCCCCCGCGAGACGGTCCGCCGTCTCCTGCGTCTTCGCCTCGACCATGACCCGCACCATCGGCTCCGTGCCGGAGGGCCGCAGGAGGACTCGGCCGTCGCTGCCCAGCTCGGTCTCGGCGTCCGCGATGGCGGAGGCGATCACCGCGTCGTCGTGCACGCCCTCGCGGTCGACGCCGCGCACGTTGACGAGCGTCTGCGGGAACACGGCCATCACCGCGGCGAGCTCAGCGATGCTTCGGCCGGTGCGCGCCATCTCGGCCGCCAGCTGGAGTCCGGTGAGCACGCCGTCACCGGTGGTGGCGTAGCGACTCATGATGACGTGCCCCGACTGCTCACCGCCGAGCGAATAGCCGCCGTCGTTCATCGCCTCGAGCACATAGCGGTCGCCGACCGACGTCTCGATCACGCGGATCCCAGCGTCGGCCATCGCGAGCTTGAGGCCGAGGTTGCTCATCACGGTCGCGACGAGGACGTCATCGAGCAGGACGCGGCGGCGCGCCATCGAGGTGGCGAGGATCGCCATGATCTGGTCGCCGTCGACCGTGCGGCCCTCCGCGTCGACGGCGAGGCAGCGGTCGGCGTCGCCGTCGTGGGCGATACCGAGATCGGCACCGGCCGCGCGGACGGCGGACGCGACGTTCTCGAGGTGGGTGGAGCCGACTCCGTCGTTGATGTTGAGGCCGTCCGGGTCGTTGCCGATCACGGTGACGATGGCTCCTGCGTCGGTGAAGACCTGGGGCGAGATGCCGGCGGCGGCGCCGTGCGCGCAGTCGATGACGACGTGCAGACCATCCAGCCGGACCCCCTCGAGGGAGCCGAGCAGGTGGAGGACGTACCGGTCCTCGGCATCGGAGAAGCGGCGGATCCGACCGACGTCGGCTCCCGTCGGGGTGAGCGCGGGCACTCCCAACGCCGCCTCGATGCGGTTCTCGAGCTCATCGGGCAGCTTGCGGCCGCCCGCGGCGAAGAACTTGATGCCGTTGTCGGCGGCGGGGTTGTGCGACGCCGAGATCATCACGCCGAAGTCGGCGTTCTCATCGGCGATCAGGTAGGCGGTCGCGGGCGTCGGGATGACGCCGGCGTCGAGCACATCGACGCCCGCGCTCGCGAGCCCGGCGGCCACCGCCGCTCCGATGAACTGACCGGAGATGCGAGGGTCGCGAGCGAGGACAGCGACGGGGCGCCGGCCCTCCGCGCGGGCGGCCGCACCGAGTACACGGGCGGCCGCCTGAGCGAGGCCGAGAGCCAGGTCGGCCGTGACCTCGCGATTGGCGAGGCCACGGACGCCGTCTGTTCCGAACAGGCGCGGCATGGTGCGCAGTCCCTTCTCGAGCTGCTGGTCGTACGGCCGTCAGGCCGCGCCGACTAGCGCTTCGAGAACTGGGACGCCTTGCGGGCCTTCTTGAGACCGGCCTTCTTGCGCTCGATCACGCGGGCGTCACGGGTCAGGAAGCCCGCCTTCTTGAGGACGGCGCGGTTGTTCTCGCGGTCGATCTCGTTGAGCGCACGGGCGATGGCGAGCCGCAGCGCGCCGGCCTGGCCGGAGGGGCCGCCGCCCGTGATCTTCGCCACGACGTCGTACGAGCCGATGAGGTCGAGGACCTTGAACGGGTCGGTGATCAGCTGCTGGTGCAGCTTGTTGGGGAAGTACTCCGCGAATTCGCGGGCGTTCACGGTCAGGCTGCCGGAGCCCGGGACCAGGCGCACGCGGGCGATGGCCTGCTTGCGACGGCCCACGGCTGCGCCGGAGACGTTGAGGACGGCGCGGGGCGTCGTGGACGCCTCGGTGGCCGGGCTTTCGGTGGAGTAGCTCTCGGGAGCCACGTCGATCTGGTCTGCGATCTTCGCCACGGTGTAGGTGATCCTTTGTCTTCGAAGTCTGAGGTGTCGGGGAGGGCCGGAGCCTACTGGGCGACCTGGTTGAAGGCGTACGCCTGGGGCTGCTGCGCCGCGTGGGGGTGCTCGGAGCCCGTGTAGACCTTCAGCTTGCGCAGCTGCGCACGGCCGAGGGAGTTCTTGGGGAGCATGCCGCGGATGGCCTTCTCGACGGCGCGGACCGGGTTCTTCTCGAGGAGTTCGGCGTACGTGGTGGCCGAGAGGCCGCCCGGGTAGCCGGAGTGGCGGTAGGCCTTCTTCTGGAGGAGCTTCTGACCGGTCAGGGCGACCTTCTCGGCGTTGACGATGATGACGAAGTCGCCCATGTCCATGTGCGGGGCGAACGTGGCCTTGTGCTTGCCGCGCAGGAGTGCGGCGGCGTGGGTGGCGAGGCGGCCGAGCACGACGTCGGACGCGTCGATGACGATCCAGTCGTGCTGGACATCAGCCGGCTTCGGAGAAAAAGTGCGAGTCACGTGAGTGCTGCTTTCTGGTCGGAGTGAGGTGTTCGTGAATCCCGCTCCGTGGCCGTTCGACCCGCGAGGGGGCCGAACCGATCCGGTGGAGGGCTCAACTTCGGGTGCTCGGCACACGGCCGAAAACACCAAGGGTCGACACTACAGCACTGCACCGGTGTTCCCAACCGCTCGGACACCACCGGCCGTCCGCGGAACCGACCTGGTGCACTCAGCCGATCGCGCTCAGCACCGAGGTCGCGAGCGACTCGAGCGCCGGCTGGTCGCCGACGAACGAGCGCAGGGTCACCAGGCGGCTGCCGTCGAGCACCACCAGGGTGGCGGCGGGGTCGACCGCGGGGTCGCCTGCGCGGAAGAACGCGTTGTCGCCGACCTCGCTGGGCTGCGCGGGTCCGGCGTCGCGCAGCGCGGCGAAGGAGGTGGCGTCCCCGCCCGTCGAGGACTGGACCGTCAGCGCGCTGGTGTTCCCCGCGATGGTCCAGGCGCAGCCGTCGCTCGCCTCCGATGCGGTGGCGAATCCGGCGGGCAGTGCGAGCACCGACGTGATCGTGTCGAGGGGGAGCAGGCTCGCGCAGTCGAGGGTCGCGCCCGTGGTCGTGGTGGCGGCTCCTGCGGGCGCGGGGGGCTCGGCGGGCGCCGGCTCGGTGCCGGTCGCGTCCGCATCGCCGGTCGTGCCGGCCGTCGAGCGATCCCCCACGGACGGCGTCGGGATCGAGACCTGGGCGTCCGGCGGCACCTCGATGGTGCCCGAGGCGCAGCCCGTGAGCACGAGAGCCAGGACGGCCGCTCCGACTCCTGCTCGAACGATGCGGATCATGCTGCGCCTTCCCTCTCCGGCCCCTCCGTCCTCACGGTGCGCTTGGCGCGGGTGAGGACGGCACGCTCGGCGAGCGAGGCACCGTCAGGGTAGTCGACCTCTCGCAGAATCAGCCCGCGCGCCGGCATCACCGCGAACGCATTGGTCCGGCGCGTCGCGTCGCGCAGTACCGGGAGCTCGGCCGCGTCGAGCTTGCCTGCGCCCACAGCGACGCACGCGCCCACCAGAGCGCGCACCATGCTGTGGCAGAAGGCGTCGGCGCGCAGGTGGGCGTGGAGCACTCCGTCCGCGTCGCGCTCCCAGGTGAAGTCGAGGAGGCTCCGGATGGTCGTCGCGCCCTCGCGCGCCCGGCAGAACGAGGCGTAGTCGTGCAGACCGAGGAGGGAGCGCGCCGCTCTCGACATGGCCTGGAGGTCGAGCGAATCGGTGATCCAGGTCGTGGACGCGCGCTCGAGCGGGTGCCGCATCGAGGAGGCGTCTGCCAGCCGGTACTCGTAGCGGCGCCAGCGTGCAGAGAAGCGCGCGTCGAATCCCTCCGGTGCCTCGGAGACGCCATGGACCGACACGTCCGTGTACTGGCCGAGGATCCCGCGCAGGCGGCGCTCGAGGATCGCCGCGGGCGGCAGCGGCTCCTCCCCCGCACGGCGGCCGCCACCGCTGAGGCGGGCCCACTGCTCGTCGGTGAGGTCGACGTGGGCGACCTGCGCGCTCGCGTGGACGCCGACGTCCGTGCGCCCCGCGACGGTGACGGTCGGGTGCTCCTGCGACCGCAGGACCAGGGCGATCGACTCCTCGAGGACCCCCTGCACCGTGCGCAGGCCCGGCTGCTTGGCCCAGCCGGAGAAGTGCGAGCCGTCGTAGGCCAGATCGAGGCGGACGCGGTGGAGCATCCGACGATTCTAGAACGAGTGCGGGGCCGGGCGACGGCGGGCGGTACGACGAGAGCCCTCCGACCCTTGAGGGGCGGAGGGCTCTCGAGAGGAGGGACTACTACTTGGTCTCGTCGGCATCCTCTGCCGCAGCGACGGTGTCCTCGGCGGAAGCGTCCCCGGCGGACGTCTCCTCGACGGGGGTCTCGTCGACGGGCGCCTCCTCGGCAGGAGCGTCCTCCACCGGCGCGGACACCGGTGCAGTGGTCGTGCGCGACGTCTTCGCCTTCGGAGTCACGGGCTCGAGGACGAGCTCGATGACGGCCATGGGCGCATTGTCACCCTTGCGGGGGCCGATCTTGGTGATGCGGGTGTAGCCGCCCTCGCGCTCGGCGACGAGCGGAGCGATCTCGGTGAAGAGCTCGTGGACGACCGACTTGTCGCCGATCGTCGCGAGGACGCGACGGCGGGCGTGCAGGTCGCCGCGCTTGGCGAACGTGACCAGACGCTCGGCGAGCGGGCGCAGGCGCTTGGCCTTGGTCTCGGTGGTCTTGATGCTCTTGTGCGTGAACAGGGCCGCGGCCAGGTTCGCGAGCAGCAGACGCTCGTGTGCGGGACCGCCTCCGAGGCGGGGGCCCTTCGTGGGCTTGGGCATGGGTTTACTCCAGTACTAAAAGGGGTGTCAGCAGGTCGGACGCGAGGAGCCGTGGGCTCCGGGGCGAGAGACCTAGATGCTCTCGTCGTCGTAGCTGTAGAAGTGGGCGCCGTCGAACCCGGGAACCGAGTCCTTGAGCGACAGGCCCAGCTCCGTCAGCTTCTCCTTGACCTCATCCACCGACTTCTGACCGAAGTTGCGGATGTTCATGAGCTGCGTCTCTGAGAGGGCGACGAGCTCGTTGACGTTGTTGATGCCCTCGCGCTTGAGGCAGTTGTAGCTGCGCACCGACAGGTCGAGGTCCTCGATGGGCATGGACAGCTCGGTCGAGAGGACCGCGTCGACCGGCGCGGGGCCGATCTCGATGCCCTCGGCCGCGTTGTTCAGCTCGCGGGCGAGGCCGAAGAGCTCGGTCAGCGTGCGACCCGCGGAAGCGATCGCGTCGCGCGGCGAGATCGCCGGCTTCGTCTCCACGTCGACGACCAGGCGGTCGAAGTCGGTGCGCTCGCCGGCACGGGTGGCCTCGACGCGGTACGTGACCTTCAGCACGGGCGAGTAGATCGAGTCGACCGGGATCTGGCCGGCCTCGGAGAACTCGCTGCGGTTCTGAGTCGCCGAGACGTAACCGCGTCCGCGCTCGATGGTCAGCTCGAGCTCGAACTTCGCCTTGTCGTTCAGCGTGGCGATGACGAGCTCGGGGTTGTGGATCTCGACACCGGCCGGCGCCGAGATGTCTGCGGCGGTGACCTGGCCGGCGCCCTGCTTGCGCAGATAGGCGGTGATCGGCTCGTCATGCTCGGAGGAGACAACGAGTCCCTTGATGTTCAGGATGATCTCGGTGACGTCCTCGCGGACGCCCGGGACGGTCGTGAACTCGTGCAGGACCCCGTCGATCCGGATGCTGGTGACAGCGGCGCCGGGGATGGAGGACAGCAGGGTGCGACGCAGCGAATTGCCGAGCGTGTAGCCGAAGCCGGGCTCGAGAGGCTCGATGACGAAGCGGGAACGGAACTCCGAGATGTTCTCCTCGGTGAGCGTCGGACGCTGTGCGATAAGCACTGATGATTCCTTTCGATCACGTGTCCGCTATATGACACGTGCGTTTGCGAGGTGTGGAGTTGTGAAAGAAATGCGCGATCCGCCGGCCGGCCCCACTCCCCGCGCGGAAGCGGTTCGTGCGGTCGGCCGACGGCTGCGAGTGCTGCTCAGACGCGGCGACGCTTGGGGGGGCGGCAGCCGTTGTGCGCCTGCGGGGTGACGTCGTTGATCGAACCGACCTCGAGGCCGGCGGCCTGGAGCGAGCGGATCGCGGTCTCGCGACCCGAGCCCGGGCCCTTCACGAAGACGTCGACCTTCTTCATGCCGTGCTCCTGGGCCTGGCGCGCGGCCGACTCGGCGGCGAGCTGGGCGGCGAACGGCGTCGACTTGCGCGAGCCCTTGAAGCCGACTCCACCGGACGAGGCCCAGCTGATGACGGCCCCCGAGGGGTCGGTGATCGAAACGATGGTGTTGTTGAACGTCGACTTGATGTGGGCCTGGCCCACAGCGATGTTCTTCTTCTCCTTGCGGCGCGGCTTGCGCGCAGCCGACTTGGGGGTAGCCACTTGTGTATCTCCTCTAGGTCCGTGTCGCCCGCGTTACTTGCGGCCGGCCTTCTTCTTGCCGGCGACGGTGCGCTTGGGGCCCTTGCGGGTGCGCGCGTTCGTCTTGGTGCGCTGTCCACGGACCGGGAGGCCGCGACGGTGACGGAGGCCCTCGTACGAGCCGATCTCGACCTTGCGACGGATGTCGGCGGCGACCTCGCGGCGGAGGTCTCCCTCCACCTTGTAGTTGCCCTCGATGTAGTCGCGGAGCGAGACGAGCTGCTCGTCGCTGAGATCCTTGACGCGGATGTCACCGTCGATCCCGGTGTCGCTCAGTGTCTTGAGCGCGCGCGTGCGGCCCACACCGTAGATGTAGGTCAGTGCGACCTCCACGCGCTTCTCGCGCGGGATGTCTACTCCTGCCAGACGTGCCATTGTGGCTTCTCCTGTGAGTGAGTGGAGGTGTGAAGCAGCACCGGTGCCTCGGCCTCCGACCGAAGGTGTCCTCGCCGTCCACCCAGGCCGAGCCGGGGTGCTGCGCGATTTCTGGTGCTGCGGGTGTGTTCTGATGTTCGGTCGGGGCGGGCGTGCCGCCCCTGCGCTCCCTCGCGGAAGCAGCGGGACTAGCCCTGGCGCTGCTTGTGACGGGGGTTGCTGCTGCAGATGACCATCACGTTGCCGTGGCGGCGGATGATCTTGCAGTGGTCGCAGATGCGCTTGACGCTGGGGTTGACCTTCATTGTTCTTGTCCTTGATTTCGCTGGCGTCGTGCTCCCGGCGGATGCCGGGGCCGTTCCTTACAGGACACGCACGTCGCGAACGTCAGCGGAGCGAACGCCTACTTGTAGCGGTAGACGATCCGGCCGCGGGTCAGGTCGTAGGGGCTCAGCTCCACGATCACCCGGTCCTCGGGGAGGATCCGGATGTAGTGCTGCCGCATCTTGCCCGAGATGTGGGCGAGAACCTTGTGTCCGTTGGTCAGCTCCACGCGGAACATCGCGTTGGGGAGCGCCTCGACAACCGCACCTTCGATTTCGATGACACCGTCTTTTTTGGCCATAGCCTCACTGTCGTTCGGAAGTAGTGTGTGTACTGGTCGTGCGAATGTTTCCGCGACGATCCACCACCGGGCGAGAGCCCGGATCGGGGTTCGTGGGCATGCCGGAGCACGCGCAAAACACCAAGGGTCGATGCTACGCGAATCCGACGCGCTCCGCCACCTCGGGCGTGTCGTTGCCGGGGTCCCCGCCTTCCGCCTGGGCTGCGGACTTCCGCGCCGCGCGTCCGGCGCCGCGCACGGCTCCGCCTAGGCTTGCCCCGTCGAGCGGAGGGAGAGCGGATGGCGCGCACGACGAGGTCGTCCACCGAGAAGCGGCGCTGGTACTCGCACCCGCTGGTGTCGGTGCTGGTGGCGGTCGTGGTCCTGGCCCTGGTGCAGACCTTCTTCGTGAAGGTGTACACGGTGCCCACGGGATCGATGGAGAACACCCTGCAGGGCGGCGGTTTCTTCGGCGACCGGATCCTGGTCGACCGCACGCTCTCGCTGCAGGGCGGTCCCGAGGAGGGGCAGATCGTCGTCTTCACCCGCGACGCGGAGTGGGGCGCCACCGACGAGCCGGGCAGCCCTCTCGCGGAGGCGGTGAAGACCTTCGGCGATGTGACCAGCATCGGCCCCTCACACGAGGAGTTCCTCGTGAAACGCCTGATCGCCGAGGGCGGCCACACCGTCTCCTGCTGCGACGCCGAGGGCCACGTACTCGTCGACGGGCAACCGCTCGACGAGTCCTACGTCTTCGAGGACTTCCCGTTCGCCCCGGGGACGCTCGACTGCACGACGAGCCCCGCGTCCCTGCGCTGCTTCGACGAGTACACGGTGCCGGAGGACTCGGTCTTCGTACTCGGAGACCACCGCTCGAATTCGAACGACTCGCTCGGCGACTGCCGCGGCGCCCCCGGTCCGATCGACGCCTGCGTGAAGACGGTCCCGCTCGAGCGGGTCACCGGGCGCGTCTTCGCGGTGGCCTGGCCCCTCACGCGCTGGCGGCTCTTCTAGCCTGCGCAGCACGGTGGACCGCAGCCGGTGAAGGCAGGAGGCCCTCCGCCGCGGCCGAGGACCTCCTGCCTTCATCGCGGTCGGGTCAACCCCTGACGACCGCCACGACCTGCGGGAACAGCGGGTGCTCAGCGGTGAGGCCCGTCACCTCGGCGACGAACTCCTCCGGCGTGAGCGACGCCAGTTTCTGCCTGAGCTCGACGCTCTGCGGATCCTCCGGCACGTCGAAGCGCAGCGCGGCAGCGATCGCCGCCAGCAGTCCGTCCGGCGTGCGCCCGCGCTCGGCGAGTTCGGCGGCCGGTCCGACGAAGCGCTCGTGCCGCGAGAGCTTGCGCAGCGGCTGACGGCCCACCCGGTCGACGGTGTCCGTCAGGTACGGGTTGGCGAAGCGCGCGAGCGTCTTCTCGAGGTAGGCCTGCTGCTCCGCATCGGTGAATCCGTGCTTGGCGACGAGGAGCGCCTTGGTGTCCTCGAGGGCCGCCTTCACCGCATCGTGCACGTCCGGCAGCGCGAGGGCGTCCGAGAGCTTGTGCGCGCCCGCGGCGAACCCGACGTAGGCCGCCGTCGCGTGCCCGGTGTTCACCGTGAACAGCTTGCGCTCGATGAAGGGCTCGAGGTCGTCGACGTACGTCGCGCCGGGGAGCTCCGGTTCGGCACCCTCGAAGGGAGTGCGGTCGATGACCCACTCGAAGAAGCTCTCGACCGTGACGTCGAGACCCTGCCCCGTCTCCTGGTTCGGCACGATACGGTCGACCGCGGTGTCGGCGAAGACGGCGCGGGTGCGCAGACGCTCCCACTCGTCACTGCCGAGGGCGGCCGCCACCTCGGTCTGCAGGAGGCGGGTCGCGTTGATCGCGTTCTCGCAGGCCATCACCGCGAGACGCGGCGCCGATTCGTCGCGAGCCGCGAGGCCTCTCGCGATCACCGGAGCGACGAAGCGGAGGATGTTCGGACCGACCGCGGTCGTGACGATGTCGGCGGCGGCGATCTCGCGGACGAGCGCCTCCTCCTCGGCGGCGGAGTCGATGGCGCGGAAGCGGTCGACGACGTGGGTCGCGGAGTCCTCCCCCACCTCGTGCACCTCGTAGCTGTCGGCGGCGGCGAGCCGGCCGATCAGCTCAGAGTTCACGTCGGCGAAGACGAGCTCGTATCCGGCGCCGTGCAGGATCAGGCCGACGAAGCCGCGGCCGATGTTGCCGGCGCCGAAGTGGACGGCGGTGGGCATCAGGAGTTGACCTCGCCCAGCACGCTGTAGAGCGCCTGCGCGTCGGGAGCGTCGAGGAGCTTCTGCACCTCGTCCTCCTCCGAGAAGATGATGGCGATCTTCGAGAGGATCTCGAGGTGCTCGTTGTCGACCCCGGCGATGCCGACGACGAAGCGCACCTCGTTGCCGTCCCAGTCGATCGGCTGCGCGTAGCGCACGAACGAGAGGGCGGAGGAGCGGATCTCGTCCTTCGCGTCGTTCGTGCCGTGCGGAATGGCGAGCAGATTGCCCATGTAGGTCGAGACGGTCGCCTCGCGGGCGAGCATGGCCTCGTAGTAGGCGGGGGTGACCGCGCCGACTCCGACCAGCATGTCGGCGGCCTCCTTGATGGCGGCCTCCTTCGTGGTGGCGGTGCCGGAGGCGTCGATCTGTCCGATGGTGAGCACGTCGCTCATGGGTGCGTCCTTCCGTGGAGGTGCTGACAGCGAGGGAACCCGCGGGGACGAGAGAGCGTGTCCGCCCTGTCGCACCCTACGGGTTCCCTCCGAATGGTTGGCGTACTACTTGCCGTGCTGCTCCGCGACCAGCGAGACGACTTCGTCGTACTTCGGGCTGTTCATGAAGTTGTCGACGGAGACGTGGATGGCACCCGGGGTGCGCTGGCGGGCGCGCTCAGTGAGCTCCGCCTGGGTGATCACCAGGTCCACGTCGTCCTCGAGGGCGGCGATCGCCCTGTTGGTGACCGTGACGTCCTCGAAGCCAGCCTTCTTCATCTTGTTCCGCAGCACGGAGGCGCCCATCGCGGACGATCCCATGCCCGCGTCGCAGGCGAAGACGATGTTCCGTACCTGCGTGGCGGTGGCCGTGGCCCCCGCGGTCGAGGCGCCTGCGGAGTCCTGCGGGGCGTTCGCTCCGCGGGCGTTGATCAGCGAGCCGACCGCGCTCTCCTTGCCCTTGTTGGCCTCGTTCGCGGCGACGGCTGCGGCGAGCTTGTCGTCGCCCTCCTCGGTAGCGGCGAGGTCGCGCTTGCGGCCGGCCCGGATGATCACCGACGCGACGGCGAACGAGACCGCTGTCGCGAGGATCACCGAGAGGATCACACCGACGAAGCTGTCGTTCGCGGTCTGCAAGAGCACCGCGATGATCGAGCCGGGCGAGGCCGGGCCCCGCAGGCCGGAGTTGAAGGCGACGTTCGTGGCGACTCCGGTCATGCCACCGAGGATGACGGCCGCGAGCAGGGCCGGCTTCATCAGCACGTAGGGGAAGTAGATCTCGTGGATCCCGCCGATGAAGTGGATGATCGCAGCGCCGGGAGCGGAGGCGCGCGCGGCGCCGACTCCGAAGATCGAGAACGCGAGCAGGACGCCGAGGCCCGGGCCGGGGTTTGCCTCGAGGAGGAAGAGGAACGACTTGCCGGTCTCGTCGGCCTGCTGGAGACCGAGCGGGGTGAGGATGCCGTGGTTGATGGCGTTGTTGAGGAAGAGGATCTTGGCCGGCTCGATGAAGATGCTGGTCAGCGGGAGCAGTCCCGCGTTCACCAGCCACTCGACTCCGGCGCCGAGCGCACCCGAGAACGCGACCACGAGCGGCGCGACTCCGGCGAAGGCGAGGAGCGCCAGGATCAGGCCGAGGATGCCCGCGGAGAAGTTGTTGACCAGCATCTCGAAGCCGGGCTTGATCTTGCCGTCCCAGATCGAGTCGACCTTCTTCATCAGCCACGCCGAGAGCGGGCCCATGATCATGGCGCCGATGAACATCGGGATGCCCGCGCCGACGATGACACCCATGGTCGCGATGGTGCCGACGACGCCGCCTCGGGCGCCGTAGATCATGCGCCCGCCGGTGTTCGCGATCAGCAGGGGCAGGAGGTAGGTGATCATCGGGCCAACGAGCCCGGTGTTCACCACGTCGGGGTCCGAGCTCCAGCCGCCGAACTGCTGGACCCAGGTGGCATCGACACCGAGCAGCGGGAGCCATCCGGTCTCGATGAACAGGGCTGTGATGAAGCCCCAGGCGATGAAGGCTGCGATGTTCGGCATGACCATCCCCGAGAGGAAGGTGCCGAAGCGCTGGACGTGGACGCGCGCTCCACCGCGCGTCGACGTCGCTGACGTCGTTGTCATGTGGTGTGTTCTCCGATTTCTAGGGGCGGGCGGGCGGGACGCTCCTGAGACGTCCCGGCTCCCGGGTGGCGGGGTGATGCAGGGGGGTGGGTCTGATGATCCGCGGGTCAGGAGGCGGCGATCGCCTCGGTCACCGCGGAGCGGGCGGCGGCGGCACTGTCGGCCGCGAGCGCGAGCTCGGCGTACCGCTGGGCGTCGTCGAGGGTGTGCTCGGCCAGCTCGGCGCGCACGTCGGCCAGTGCCGACGGCGACATCGAGAGGGTCGTCGCTCCGAGTCCGACGAGGACGACGGCGAGGAGCGGGTCGGCGGCGGCCTCACCGCAGATGCCGACGGGCTTGGCCAGTGCCGCTCCCGCGCGGCCGACCTCGCCGACGAGGCGGAGGACGGCCGGGTGCCATGGGTCCTGGAAGGCCGAGACTGTGCCGAGCATGCGGTCCGCGGCGAGCGTGTACTGGGTGAGGTCGTTGGTACCGATCGAGGCGAAGTCCGCCACCGCGAGGATCCTGTCGGCGAGAAGCGCCGACGAGGGCACCTCCACCATGACGCCGGCGGTGCGGATGCCGAGCTCCCGCGCCATCGAGGTGAAGTAGCGGGTCTCGTCTACCGTCGCGACCATCGGGGCCATCACCCACAGGTCGGCGTCGGTCGCCGCGTCGGCCTGGGCGAGGGCGGTGAGCTGGTCGCGGAGGATCTGCTCGCTCGCGCGGAGGGCGCGGAGGCCACGCAGCCCGAGCGCCGGGTTCTCCTCGTGGTCGTCGTTGAGGAAGCTGAGCGGTTTGTCGGCGCCGGCGTCGAGTGCGCGGACGACGACCTTCTTCCCCGGGAAGGCGGCGAGCAGACGGGTGTACTGCTCGGCCTGCTCGGCGACGCTGGGCGCCTCCGTGGCGTCGAGGAAGAGGAACTCGGTGCGGAACAGGCCCACACCCTCGGCTCCCAGCTCGACCGCGTTCTCTGCACCGTCGGCCGAGCCGAGGTTCGCGAGCAGCGGCACGGCGTGGCCGTCGGCCAGCGAGCCCGGTACGACGGGGGCCGCGAGCATCTCCGCGCGCTCGGTGATCGAGGCTTTCGCTGCACCGATCTCGGCGTCGGAGGGGTTCACCGTCACGACGCCGGACGTGGCGTCGAGGATGACCAGCTGGCCGTCGCGCAGATCGAGAGCACCCGTGGTGCCGACGATGGCGGTGATCGACTTCTCGCGGGCGAGGATCGCCGTGTGCGAGGTCGGGCCACCGTCGCTCGTGATCAGGCCGAGGACCTTGTCGAGGTCGAGCAGAGCGGTGTCGGCCGGGGCGAGATCGCGGGCGACGAGCACGAACGGCTCCTCCGACTCCGGGACGCCCGGCGCCGCAACGCCGCGCAGGTGGGCGACCACCCGCTGTGAGACGTCGTCGAGGTCGGTTGCACGCTCAGCCATGTAGCCGCCCATCGCGACGAGCAGGTCGCGGAACCCGGCGAAAGCCTCGTGCACGGCACGCTCGGCGGTCGCTCCTCCGGCGATCCGTGCCGTGACGTCGTCGGCGAGCGACGGGTCCTCGGCCATCAGGGCCTGCGCGTCGAGCACGTCCTTCGCAGAGCCGCCGGCGCGCTCGCCCCGATGCCGGATGGTCGCAGCGGTGGCGGAGAGCGACGCGACCGCGCGCTCCTCCTCCTGCGCGACGGTGCGGGTGCTGGGCGTGTCCTCGGGGTCGGGGAGCGGCTCCGGCATGCGCAGGACGGGACCGAGCGCGAGCCCGCGCCCCACCCCGGTGCCCTGAAGCTTGGCAGAGGCGTAGGCGGTTTGAGGAGTGGACAGCGTCATGGGTGCTCGTTCCTGTCGTGCGGGACTCGGGAGGGGGGCGAGGGGCCCCGGCGGCTGGGTTTCGGGGGGACGGGGTTCGACCCGGTGAGGGTCGCCTTGTGTCTCCGGGCTACCGGCGCCGCGTGCGCCGGGGCTGCCGCCGTGCGTGATGGTGCGCGCGACGCGCGGCGTCGCGCGCACCATCACGCATCGTGATCGGTGGTGAGGAACTCGGCGAGCTCCTCCAGAACGGCCTGCTCGTTGTCCCCCTCGACGGTCACCGTGAGCTCGTCGCCGTGCTCGATGCCGAGCGAGATGATGCCGAGGATCGACGCGGCGTTCACCGGGGTCGCAGCCCCCTTGGCGACGAGGACCTTCTGACCCGACTTCGCCGCGGCCTGGCTGAACAGCGAAGCGGGGCGGGCGTGAAGGCCCTTCGACGATGCAACCTGCACGGTGCGCTCGACCATGAACGTTTCTCCTTGATCCTGCAGCGGGGCACTGCATCAGTGGTGCCCGGGATCGGGCGCACCCGGACGGACCGGGCGGGTGGAGGAGTCCTCGTCCGTCCCTGCGACGACCGCGCGAGCGGCGACGAGGACGGGAAGGGTCTCGAGCACGGCATCGGCACCGTGCGCTCCGAAGACGTCGGGCGGGAGGAGGGCGGCCGCGGCTCCCATGTCCTCCGCGCGCCGGCGGAGTCCATCGAACTGCGACTCGAGGTGCGGCCCGACGAGGAGGACGTCCGCCTCGGGGAGCGAGTGCTCGAGCCCCGTGAGGGTCTCGGAGCAGAACACGGCATCGATGCCGTGCGCCTTCGCGCCTGCTCGGAGCCGGTGCGCCAGGAACGTGCTCGACGCGCCTGCTCCGCAGACGATCAGGATCTTCTGCACCACGTTCGCCTCCTCGCGTCCGGGTCGTGATCCATCCAAGCATCCCCGGGGAGGGCCGCCGAGTTCCAACAGACAATCTTCCGCGGGGGCGGAAGCGACTCGCGGCGCACCGGCGGCGCGGGGACTCCCGAGTGCGCTGACGAGGTGGTTGACTGCCACCACCGACGACTCGCCGCCCGCGTCGAGCGGGCCCACGGCCCGGCCGGGCGCCTCCCCGCGTCCCTCCCGACCCGCACGCCTGGAGCCTGATGCCCGACAACCGCGAACGACTGCTGGAGTACCTCTCCCGCGCGGACGGTTGGGTCACGGCGCACGAGCTCGCGGACCGGCTCGGAGTGACGACCCGCAGCGTCCGGAGCTACATCACGGCCGTGAAGGCGCAGGCCGCCCCGCTCGAACCGGTCGAGTCCTCCGCCAACGGCTACCGCCTGGCCCGAGACGCCTACGCGGCGTTCGTGGAGACACAGCGCAGTCGCGACGTCGAGCCGGACACTCCCCGCGACCGGCTCTACAGCGTCGTCCGGCGCCTCGTCGACTCCGACGACGGGCTCGACGTGTTCGACCTGGGGGAGGCGCTCTCGGTGAGCGAGTCGACGATCGACGCCGACCTGCGTCGGGTGAAGGCTCTCGCCGACGAAGCGGGCCTCGGCCTGGTCCGCCGCGTCTCGTCCGTCCGCCTCGAGGGCAGCGAGGAGGCGCGGCGACGGCTGATCTCGCGGATGTTCCGCGACGAGAGCGCGCAGGGCGTGTTCACCCTCGACGACGTGCAGCGGGAGTTCGCCTCGCCCGGCCTCGGCGCGTTCAAGACCGAGTTGCTCACCGCACTCGAGAGCCGTGGCTACTACATCAACGACTACGGCGTGAACAGCGTGCTGCTGCACATCGCCATCGCGGTCGACCGTGTGGCGCGCGGGATCGGGGACCCCGCCGGCTCGCGCCCCTCCCCCGCGATCCACGGCGAGCTCGCTGCTCTGCTCGCCGAGCTGGTCGAGCGGCACTTCGCGACGCGGCTGACCGATGCCGAGCTCGCACAGCTAGCGATCCTGATGACGACGCGTGTCGCGACTCCCGGGCAGAACGAGCCCGTCGCAGCCGTGGTCGAGAACTACCTCGACCCGGAGGATCTCACCGTCGTGCGCGAGCTGGTCGCCGACGTGAACCGCGAGTACCTGGTCGACCTCGACGACGAGGGCTTCATCGTCCGTCTCGCGTTGCACGTCCGCAACCTCGTCGCGCGGGCCGCCGAGGGCGGCTACTCGCGCAACCCCCTCACCCGCTCGATCAAGACGAGCTATCCGATGACCTACGAGATCGCCGTGTTCCTCGCCAGCGGCCTGCAACGACGCCGCGGGATCGCCGTCAACGAGGACGAGATCGCCTACATCGCCCTGCACGTCGGCTCGTTCCTCGAACGCGTCTCGCGGAGGGAGGAGCGGCTCTCGTGCGTGATCGTCTGCCCCAACTACTACGACCTCGCCCACATGCTGCGGCTGCGGGTCGAGCGCTCCCTGGGCACCGAGGTCGAGGTGCGCTCGCTGATCACGCGCAGCGATGTCGACTGGGACCGCCTCACCGCCGACGTGGTGATCACCACCATCGACGAGCGCCCGTACGCCGACGACGTGGTCGTGGTGCAGCCCTTCCTGACCGACCACGACGTGGAGGCGGTGCGACGTGCGATCGCGCGGGTCCGTCGGCACCGTCGGCGAGCGCAGATCAAGGACGAGCTGCTGCAGTTCTTCGACGAGGCGCTGTTCTTCCGCAACGTGCACGCGCGCGACGAGGCAGCGATGATCCGGATGCTCGGTGAGCGGATGATCGCGGGCGGCATCATCGACGAGGACTACGTCGACGGCGCCATCGAGCGGGAGCGGATGAGCTCGACCGCCTTCACCGACAATCTCGCTGTTCCGCACGCCATGGCGATGAGCGCGCGGCGCACCTCCATCGCGATCGTCGTCAACGACGTGCCGATGGAATGGGGCGAGCAGCGCGTGAACGTCATCGCGATGATCGCGTTCGCCTCGGCGGGGCGCAGCACCTTCCAGTCGGTCTTCGACCAGTTCGTCGAGGTTTTCGCGGAGCGGGCCGAGGTCCAGCGTCTGATCCGCCGCTCCACCGACTTCGGAGCCTTCATCGAAGAGCTGGTGCGCGTGATCGACAGCTGACTCACCGGGGCTCGATGACCACCGCTGTCGGTGCACCGGCGCTCGGCGGCGCACGCACCACCGTCGACGCCACGGGTGGGCGCCCTGCGCTCAGGCGAACGGAGTCGGCACGACGCCGTACGGCGCGAGCCCTGCGGTGCCCCCGTCGGCGAGCGTCGTGACCCAGATGCCGTCGCGGTGTACAGCGACAGAGTGCTCCCAGTGCGCGGCCATGCTGCCGTCCTCGGAGGCGACGGTCCACTCGTCGTCGCGCACCACGGTCTCAGCGCTGCCTGCCGTGACCATCGGCTCGATGGCGACGACCAGGCCGGGCTTCACCTCGGGGCCGCGCTGGCGCACACGGTAGTTGAACACCGGTGGCGCCTCGTGCATGCTGCGGCCGATGCCGTGGCCGATGTAGTCGGTCAGGATCCCGTAGACGCGACCGGAGCGCTCCGCCTCGTCCTCGATGTACTCCTCGATCGCCGAGCCGACCTCGTTGAGGTGACGGGCGGAGGCGAGAGCGGCGATGCCACGCCAGAGCGAGCCCTCTGTGACCCGGGAGAGCTCTTCTCGCGCCGCGATCTCGTCCGGTCTCGACGGATCGGGCAGCACGATCGTCATCGCGGAATCGCCGTTCCAGCCGTCGATCTCGGCACCACTGTCGATCGAGACGATGTCACCCGGCTCGAGCACGCGACCGCCCGGGATCCCGTGCACGACCTCGTCGTTGACCGACGCGCAGATCGTGTGGCGGTATCCGGGCACCAGCTTGAAATTGGAGTGGCCGCCGAGGGCGATGATCGCCGCCTCCGCCACCGCATCGAGCTCGAGCGTGGTCACGCCCGGCCGGATCGCCGCGCGCACTGCGTCGAGCGAGGCGGCAGTGGCGAGCCCGGGAGCGAGCATCGAGCGCAACTGCGCGGGCGTCTTGTACAGCGACGAACGCAGGGCCATGGCTCAGGCGGCCGGAGAGTCGAGCCGACTCACCCGGTGACCCTCGAGCGCCACGACGATGCGCTCGGTGACCTCCTCGACGGGGCCGAGACCATCGACCACGACGACGAGCCCGCGAGCAGCGTAGACGTCGATCAACGGAGCCGTCTGCTCCTCGTAGAGGGCGAGGCGGCGGCGGATGACGTCCTCGGTGTCGTCGCTGCGGCCCTGCTCGAGCGAGCGCTTGAGCAGGCGCGCCACGACCTCGTCCGGGTCGGCGGTGAGCTGGACCACCGCATCGAGGCGGTTGTCGTCGGCGGCGAGGATCCGGTCGAGCTCGTCGACCTGCTCCGTCGTGCGCGGGTAGCCGTCGAGCAGGAATCCCGTCGACGCGTCCGCCTCCTGAAGGCGGTCGTGCACGATCGCGTTGGTCAGCTCGTCCGGCACATAGCGGCCGGCATCGAGGTACGCCTTGGCCTGGAGCCCGAGCTCTGTCTCGTTCGCGACGTTGGCGCGGAAGATGTCGCCGGTCGAGATCGCCGGGACCTCCAGGATCTCGCTCAGCCGAGCGGCCTGGGTCCCCTTGCCCGCGCCCGGAGGGCCGATCAGCAGGAGACGGAAGCCGATCGGGTGCGACGTCATCGGAGGAGTCCTTCGTAGTGGCGCTGCTGCAGCTGGGAGTCGATCTGCTTCACGGTCTCCAGTCCGACTCCAACGATGATCAGGATGGACGTGCCGCCGAACGGGAAGTTCTGGTTCGCGCCGACCAGCGCGAGCGCCACGAGCGGCACCAGTGCGATCAACCCGAGGTAGATCGAGCCGGGCAGCGTCACCCGGGTCAGGACGTAGTTGAGGTACTCGGCGGTCGGTCGGCCGGCGCGGATACCGGGGATGAAGCCTCCGTAGCGCTTCATGTTGTCGGCGACCTCGTCCGGGTTGAAGGTGATCGCGACGTAGAAGTAGGTGAACCCGACGATCAGGAGGAAGTACAGCGCCATATAGAGCGGGTGATCGCCCTGGGTGAGGTAGTTCGTGATCCAGGTGACCCAGGCCGGAGCCTCCTGGCCCGCCGCAGGCTGGTTGAACTGCGCGATGAGCGCGGGCAGGTACAGCAGGGACGAGGCGAAGATGACGGGCACGACACCGGCCATGTTCACCTTGATCGGGATGTAGGTGTTGTTACCGCCGTAAGTCCTCCTGCCGACCATCCGCTTCGCGTACTGCACCGGCACCCGCCGCTGAGACTGCTCGACGAAGACCACGGCGACCACGAGCACGAGGCCCACGGCGAGGACGAGGAGGAAGGTCTCGAAGCCGCGCGACTGCGCGATCGACCAGAGCGAGGTGGGGAACTGGGCGGCGATCGACGTGAAGATCAGGAGGGACATACCGTTGCCGATGCCGCGCTCGGTGATGAGCTCGCCCATCCACATGATGATGCCGGTGCCGGCGGTCATGGTGACGACCATGAGGAGGATGGAGTACCACTCATCGGTGATGATGAGTGCTGAGCACTCGGGCACGCCGGAGTTGCCGAAGAGGGCGCCGGAGCGGGCGACGGTGATGAGCGTGGTCGACTGCAGGACGCCGAGCGCGATCGTGAGATAGCGCGTGTACTGCGTGAGCTTGCCCTGCCCCGACTGGCCCTCCTTGTAGAGGGTCTCGAAGTGCGGGATGACCACGCGCAGCAGCTGCACGATGATCGACGCCGTGATGTAGGGCATGATCCCGAGCGCGAAGATCGACAGCTGGAGCAGGGCTCCGCCGCTGAACAGGTTCACCAGCTCGTAGAGGCCGGAGGTGCCCTGGTTACCCGCGAGACACGCCTGCACGGCGCTGAAGCTGACGAACGGAGCGGGGATGAAGGACCCCAGCCGGAAGATCGCCACGATCGCGAGAGTGAAGCCGATCTTGCGGCGGAGGTCGGGGGTGCGGAAGATCCGCGCAACGGCGCCAAACACTACCTAAGGTCTCCTGCTCAGTTCTGTGGTGCGGGATAAAGGTCGAGCTTGCCACTCGCTCCCCGAGGGAGTCGGCGTGGCAAGCTCGACCGACAAGCTGCTGGTGCTACTTGATGGATCCGCCCGCAGCGACGATCTTCTGCTCCGCGGAGCTGGAGACCTTGTCGACCGCGACGTTCAGCTTAACCGCAATGTCGCCGTCCCCGAGGACTTTGACCTTCTCGTTCTTGCGGACAGCCCCCTTGGCGACCAGGTCGCCGATGGTGACGTCGCCGCCCTGGGGGTAGAGCTCCGCGAGAGCGGACAGGTTCACGACCTGGTACTCGACCCGGAACGGGTTCTTGAAGCCGCGGAGCTTCGGGGTGCGCATGTGCAAAGGCATCTGCCCACCCTCGAAGCCGACACGCACCTGGTAGCGGGCCTTCGTGCCCTTGGTACCGCGACCGGCGGTCTTGCCCTTCGAGCCCTCACCGCGACCCACGCGGGTCTTGGCCTTCTTGGCGCCGGCAGCGGGGCGGAGGTGGTGGACCTTGAGCACGTGCTCCTTGGTCGCCGGCGCCGCCGCGCCCTTCGTGGTGGTCGCCTTCGCCGGAGTCGTGGACTCCGCAGCGGCAGCCTTCTTCGTCTCAGCCATTAGTCAATCTCCTCGACCTTCACCAGGTGGGCGACGGTCTTCACGTATCCGCGGTTCTGGGCGTTGTCCTCGCGGACCACGCTCTGACCGATCTTCCTCAGGCCGAGCGAGCGCAGCGTGTCGCGCTGGTACTGCTTCTCGCTGACCTTCGACTTGATCTGGGTCACCTTGAGCTGGGCCATCAGGCACCTGCCTTCGCGTTGGACGCGGCGGCGAGGGCGTCGGCCTCGGCGCGGACGAGGCGGGCCGGAGCGACCTGGTCGAAGTCGAGACCACGACGAGCGGCGACGGCGCGCGGCTCTTCGAGCTGCTGGAGAGCCTCGACGGTCGCGTGGACGATGTTGATGGTGTTCGACGAGCCGAGCGACTTGCTCAGCACGTCGTGGATGCCTGCGCACTCGAGGACCGCACGGACCGGGCCACCGGCGATGACGCCGGTACCCGCTGCGGCGGGGCGCAGGAGCACGACACCGGCGGCGGCCTCACCCTGAACCGGGTGCGGGATGGTCGAGGCGACGCGGGGGACGCGGAAGAAGTTCTTCTTCGCCTCCTCGACACCCTTGGAGATAGCGGTCGGGACCTCGCGGGCCTTGCCGTAGCCGACGCCGACCAGTCCGTTGCCGTCTCCGACGACCACGAGCGCGGTGAAGCTGAAGCGACGACCGCCCTTGACGACCTTCGACACACGGTTGATGGTCACGACGCGCTCGAGGAACTGGCTCTTCTCGGCGTCACGGCCACCGCGGTCGCGGCCACCCTGGTTGCGGTCGCGCCCGCCGCGGCGAGGCTCGCGAGCCTCCTGCTGCGGCTGCGTGGATGCAGCGGTCTCGACGGGGGCCTCCGACACAGCGGCGACCTCGGGTTCCTTGTTCTCTGCGGCGCTCACAGGTTGAGCCCTGCCTCTCGTGCTCCATCGGCGATCGCGGCGACGCGACCGGCGTACTTGTTGCCTCCGCGGTCGAAGACGACCGCCTCGACACCGGCGTTCTTGGCGCGCTCGGCGACGAGCTCGCCGACCTTGCGGGCCTTAGCGGTCTTGTCACCGTCGAACACGCGCAGGTCGGCCTCGAGGGTCGACGCCGACGCGAGGGTACGGCCCTGCGCGTCGTCGACGATCTGCACGAAGACGTGGCGAGCCGAGCGGTTGACGACGAGGCGGGGGCGCTCGGCGGATCCGACGACCTTCTTGCGCAGACGGTCGTGACGACGACCGCGCGCAGCGGACTTGCTCTTTCCTCTGGTTCCGAGTCCCATGATCACTTACCGCTCTTTCCGGCCTTGCGGCGAACGACCTCGCCGGCGTAGCGCACTCCCTTGCCCTTGTAGGGCTCGGGCTTGCGGATCTTACGAATGTTGGCGGCCACCTCACCGACGGCCTGCTTCGAGATGCCGTGCACGGTGAGCTTGTTGTTGCCCTCGACCGTGAACGAGATGCCCGCGGGCGGGGTGACGACGACCGGGTGCGAGAAGCCGAGCGCGAACTCGATGTCCGAGCCCTTCGCCAGCACGCGGTAACCGGTTCCGACGACCTCGAGGCCCTTGGAGTAGCCCTGCGTGACACCGACGATGTCGTTCGCGATGAGCGTGCGGGTGAGGCCGTGGAGCGAGCGCGACTCGCGCTCGTCGTCGGGACGCGAGACCAACACCTGGCCGTTCTCGACGGAGACCTGGATGGGGCTGGCGACCGGCACGGTCAGCTCACCCTTCGGGCCCTTGACGGTCACAGCGGATCCGGCGACGGAGACGTCGACGCCCGCCGGGATCTCGATGGGGAGTCTTCCAATACGCGACATGAGGGGTTACCACACGTAGGCGAGGACTTCCCCACCCACGCCCTTCTTCTCGGCCTGGCGGTCGGTCAGCAGACCGCTCGAGGTGGACAGGATCGCGACGCCGAGGCCGCCGAGCACGGTGGGGATCTCGGCCGACTTCGCGTAGACGCGGAGGCCGGGCTTCGAGACGCGCTTGATGCCGGCGATCGACCGCTCGCGGTTCGGGCCGTACTTGAGGGAGATGGAGAGCGTCGTGCCGACGCGCGCCTCCTCGACCTTCCAGTCGGCGATGTAGCCCTCGGTCTTGAGGATCTCGGCGATGTTCGCCTTGAGCTTCGAGCCCGGGAGCGTGATGGAGTCGTGGTGCGCGGAGTTCGCGTTACGGATTCTGGTCAGCAGATCTGCGACCGGATCAGTCATGGTCATGGCTGATGGTGCCTTTCTCGCCTGGTTTCGGCACCCTTTACAAGGGTGACGACCTGTGGTGCGGGACGGCGCCGACGACGTCGGCGCCCGTGTGGCCGCGCGAACGCAGGCCAACGAGCCATGGTACATGGCCGATGGTCTGCGGTCGAGGGCCGATCGCACCCGCCTCGGCCAGGGGATCGCGGCGGGCGCCGCACGTCATCGGCCGATCCGGGCGTTCCCGGCTCGGCGGCGGACGTACGACGAGGCCGGAGGACGGTTCTCACCGTCCCCCGGCCTCGAGGCTTGTGCTTACGCGTTGTCCGACGACTTGAACGGGAAGCCGAGCTGCTTGAGCAGCGCGCGCCCCTCGTCGTCGGTCTTCGCGGTGGTCACAACGGTCACGTCGAAGCCGCGGACGCGGTCGATGCGGTCCTGGTCGATCTCGTGGAAGATCGACTGCTCCGTGATACCGAAGGTGTAGTTGCCATTGCCGTCGAACTGGCGGTCCGACAGACCGCGGAAGTCGCGAATGCGCGGCAGAGCCACGGAGAGCAGGCGGTCCAGGAACTCCCACGCGCGGTCGCCCCGGAGGGTGACGTGCGCGCCGATGGCCTGACCCTCGCGCAGCTTGAACTGCGCGATGGACTTGCGGGCCTTCGTGACCTGCGGCTTCTGGCCGGTGATCGCGGTGAGGTCCTTGACCGCGCCGTCGATGATCTTGCCGTCGCGGGCAGCCTCGCCGACGCCCGTGTTCACGACGACCTTGACCAGGCCGGGGACCTGGTGGACGTTGCCGAAGCCGAACTGCTCCTTGAGAGCGGGGATGATGTCAGCCTGGTACTTGGCCTTGAGCCGCGGCTGAACCTTCGCAGCCACTGCGGTGGTGTCAGTCATTACAGTTCCTCACCCGACGCCTTCGCGTAGCGCACGCGAACGGTCTTGGTCACGCCGTCCTTGGTGACGGCCACGTTGCGGTGGCCGACCCTGGTCGGCTTCTTGGTCTTCGGGTCGACGAGCGCGACGTTCGAGATGTGGATCGACGCCTCGACGGTCTCGATGCCGCCCTCCTTCGAGCCGCGCTGCGACTGGCCGACGCGCGTGTGCTTCTTGACGAAGTTCACGCCCTCGACGACGACGCGGTTGCGCTCGACCAGCACCTCGAGGACCTTGCCCTGCTTGCCGCGGTCTCCGCCGCGAGCCTGGGTCGCTCCTGAGATGACCTGGACGAGGTCACCCTTCTTGATCTTGGCCATGACTAGATAACCTCCGGTGCCAGCGAGACGATCTTCATGAACTTCTTGTCGCGGAGCTCGCGACCGACCGGTCCGAAGATACGGGTGCCACGCGGGTCCCCGTCGTTCTTGAGGATGACGGCGGCGTTCTCGTCGAACTTGATGTACGAGCCGTCGGGACGACGGGTCTGCTTGACGGTGCGGACGATGACCGCCTTGACGACGTCGCCCTTCTTCACATTGCCACCGGGGATCGCGTCCTTGACGGTGGCGACGATGATGTCACCGAGACCGGCGTAACGGCGGCCGGAGCCTCCGAGGACGCGGATCGTGAGGAGTTCCTTGGCGCCGGTGTTGTCGGCGACCTTCACTCGGGATTCTTGCTGAAGCATGTGTCTCTCCTGCTAACTCAAGTAGGCCGCGGCCTACTTGGCCTTCTCGAGGATCTCGACCAGGCGCCAGCGCTTGGAGGCGCTGAGGGGACGGGTCTCGCTGATGACGACCAGGTCGCCGACGCCGGCGGTGTTCAGCTCGTCGTGAACCTTGACCTTCGAGGTGCGGCGGATGACCTTCCCGTAGAGGGGATGCTTGACGCGGTCCTCGACCTCGACGGTGATGGTCTTGTCCATCTTGTCGCTGGTGACGTAGCCGCGGCGAGTCTTGCGGTAGCCGCGAGCGCCCTCCTGCTTGACGTCGTGGGCGGCCGACTCGTGGCCGGCGGTGTCATTGACGGTTGCCATTACTTGGCCTCCTCGTTCGACTCGGTCGCCTCAACCTCGGCCTTGGCGGCCTTCTTGGTCTTGGGCTTCTTCTCCGTCTTGGCCGGGGCCTCGACGGGTGCGGGGGTGGCGCGGATGCCCAGCTCGCGCTCACGGATGACCGTGTAGATGCGGGCGATGTCGCGCTTGACGGCACTCAGGCGGCCGTTGGTGTCCAGCTGGCCGGTGGCCGACTGGAAGCGGAGGTTGAACAGCTCCTCCTTGGCCTTCTTCAGCTCGGTGACGAGACGCTCGTCCTCGAAGGTGTCGAGCTCGGCGGGGGCGAGCTCCTTGGATCCGATCGCCATTACGCGTCTCCCTCCTCGCGCTTGATGATGCGTGCCTTGAGGGGCAGCTTGTGGATGGCACGGGTCATGGCCTCACGAGCGAGCTGCTCGTCGACGCCGGCGACCTCGAAGAGGACGCGACCCGGCTTGACGTTCGCGACCCACCACTCCGGCGAGCCCTTGCCGGAGCCCATGCGGGTCTCGGCGGGCTTCTTGGTGAGCGGACGGTCGGGGTAGATGTTGATCCACACCTTCCCGCCGCGCTTGATGTGACGCGTCATGGCGATACGAGCGGACTCGATCTGACGGTTGGTCACATAGGCGGGGGTGAGGGCCTGGATGCCGAACTCACCGAACGACACCTTCGTGCCACCGGTGGCCTGGCCGGAACGGCCCGGGTGGTGCTGCTTGCGGTGCTTGACTCGACGCGGAATCAACATGGTTATGCCTCAACTCCTGCTGCGACGGGCGCTTCGCTCTGCTGGCGGGGCGCACGGCGCGGACGGTCGCTGCGCTCGGGGCGCGACGACTTGCTGTTCGCCTGCTCGCGGGCGAGCTCTTTGTTGGTGATGTCGCCCTTGTAGATCCAGACCTTCACGCCGATGCGGCCGAAGGTGGTCTTCGCCTCGTAGAAGCCGTAATCGATGTTCGCGCGGAGGGTGTGCAGCGGCACGCGGCCCTCGCGGTAGAACTCCGAACGGCTCATCTCGGCGCCGCCAAGGCGGCCGGAGACCTGGATGCGCACACCCTTCGCGCCTGCACGCTGTGCGCCCTGCAGACCCTTGCGCATCGCGCGGCGGAAGGCCACGCGGGCGGAGAGCTGCTCGGCGATGCCCTGAGCGACCAGCTGCGCCTCGGCCTCGGGGTTCTTGACCTCGAGGATGTTGAGCTGGATCTGCTTGCCCGTGAGCTTCTCGAGGTCGGCGCGGATGCGCTCGGCCTCCGCGCCACGACGACCGATCACGATGCCCGGGCGGGCGGTGTGGATGTCGACGCGGACTCGGTCACGGGTGCGCTCGATCTCGATGCGGGCGACGCCCGCGCGGTCGAGCTGCGTGGCGAGGAGCCGGCGGATCTTGACATCCTCTGCGAGGTAGTCGCTGTACCGCTGGCCCTTCTTGGTGCTGTCGGAGAACCAGCGCGACACGTGGTCGGTGGTGATTCCCAGACGGAAACCGTAGGGGTTTACTTTCTGACCCATTACTTGGTCCCCTCCTCAGGAGTGGCCAGCACGACGGTGATGTGGCTGGTGCGCTTGTTGATGCGGAAGGCACGACCCTGAGCACGGGGCTGGAATCGCTTGAGGGTGGTTCCCTCATCGACGAAGGCGCGGGACACGAACAGGTCCTGGTCGTCGAGGTACTCGTTCGAGGCATCCGCCTTGACGCGAGCGTTCGCCATCGCCGAGGCGACGAGCTTGTAGACGGGCTCGGACGCGCCCTGCGGCGCGAACTTCAGGATGGCCAGTGCCTCCTGAGCCTGCTTGCCGCGGATCAGGTTCACGACACGGCGAGCCTTCTGGGGGGTGACGCGGATGTGTCGCACGCGTGCGATCGACTCCACCATTTCTCTCCTCCTTCTCGTCGCCGCTTAGCGGCGACGGCCCTTCTTGTCGTCCTTCTCGTGACCGCGGAAGGTCCGAGTGGGGGCGAACTCGCCGAGCTTGTGGCCGACCATGGTCTCGGTCACGAACACGGGGATGTGCTTGCGCCCGTCGTGGACCGCGATGGTGTGACCCAGCATCGCCGGGATGATCATCGAACGGCGCGACCAGGTCTTGATGACGTTCTTGTTGCCGGCTTCGTTGGCTGTGAACACCTTGCGGAGCAGGTGGTCGTCAACGAAGGGGCCCTTCTTGAGACTGCGAGGCATCTTCTACAACTCCTACTTGCGCTTCTTACCGGCGGTGCGGCGGCGAACGATGAGCTTGTCGCTCTCCTTGTTGGGGCGACGGGTGCGTCCCTCGGACTGACCCCACGGGCTGACCGGGTGGCGTCCACCGGAGGTCTTGCCCTCTCCACCACCGTGCGGGTGGTCGACCGGGTTCATCGCGACACCGCGGACGGTCGGGCGGACGCCCTTCCAGCGCATGCGGCCGGCCTTGCCCCAGTTGATGTTCGACTGCTCGGCGTTGCCGACCTCGCCGATCGTGGCTCGGCAGCGCGCGTCGACGTTGCGGATCTCGCCCGACGGCAGGCGGAGCTGCGCGTAGGGGCCGTCCTTGGCGACGAGGCGGACCGAGGCGCCAGCCGAGCGGGCGAGCTTCGCTCCCCCACCGGGCTTGATCTCGATGGCGTGGATGACCGTACCGGTCGGGATGTTGCGCAGCGGCAGGTTGTTGCCGGGCTTGATGTCGGCGCCCGCGCCCGACTCCACGATGTCGCCCTGCGAGAGCTTGTTCGGAGCCAGGATGTAGCGCTTGGTGCCGTCCACGAAGTGGAGCAGCGCGATGCGCGCGGTCCGGTTGGGGTCGTACTCGATGTGAGCGACCTTGGCGTTGATGCCGTCCTTGTCGTTGCGACGGAAGTCGATCAGCCGGTACTGGCGCTTGTGGCCACCACCGATGTGACGCGTCGTGATGCGGCCGGAGTTGTTGCGGCCGCCGGTCTTGGACAGCGGGCGAAGGAGCGACTTCTCGGGCGTCGAGCGGGTGATCTCGGCGAAGTCGGCAACGCTGGAGCCGCGGCGACCAGGGGTCGTGGGCTTGTACTTACGAATAGCCATTGTCTGTTTCCTCTACGCTTCTTCGGCTCAGCCGACGCTCGTGAAGATGTCGATGGAGCCGGACTTCAGCGTGACGATCGCGCGCTTGGTGTCCTTGCGCTTGCCGGTGCCGAACTTCGTGCGGCGGGTCTTGCCCTGACGGTTCAGCGTGTTGATCGACGCGACCTCGACGCCGAAGATCTTCTCGATGGCGAGCTTGATCTCGGTCTTGTTCGAGCGCGGGTCGACCACGAAGGTGTACTTGCCCTCGTCGATCAGGCCGTAGGACTTCTCCGAGACCACCGGGGAGATGATGACGTCGCGGGGGTCCTTGTTGAACGCGGCGGACTGGCTCATGCGTTCACCTCTTCCTTGTTGGACTCGACGCCCGACTTGGCCGCGATGAACGCGTCGAGCGCGCCCTTCGAGAACACGATGTCGTCGGAGACGAGCACGTCGTACGCGTTGAGCTGGTCGGCCGGCAGGATGTGCACGAACGGCACGTTGCGGAGCGAGAGCTCGGCGATGTAGTCGTCGCGCTCGAGCACGACGAGGACGTTGCGCGACACCGAGAGAGCCTCGAGCAGGACGAGGACGTCCTTGGTCTTCGGGGTGTCGCCGAGGGCGAGGGTCTCGACCACGTGGATGCGGGCGCCGCGGGCGCGGTCCGAGAGGGCGCCGAGCAGAGCCGCGGCGATCATCTTCTTGGGGGTGCGCTGCGCGTAGCTGCGGGGGGTCGGTCCATGGACCACGCCGCCGCCGGTCATGTGCGGGGCGCGGATCGAGCCCTGACGAGCGCGGCCGGTTCCCTTCTGCTTGAAGGGCTTACGACCGGCTCCGGAGACCTCACCGCGGTTCTTCGTCTTGTGGGTTCCCTGGCGCGCCGCGGCGAGCTGGGCCACGACGACCTGGTGGATCAGGGGGATGTTGGTCTGAACGTCGAAGAGCTCGGCGGGCAGCTCGATCGAGCCCGCCTTCTCGCCCTTGACGTCGATGATGTCGACAGAGGTAGCCATGGAACTACGCTCCCTTCACGGCGTTGCGAACGAACACGAGGCGACCACGGGCACCGGGGACGGCGCCCTTGACGAGCAGCAGGCCCTTCTCGGCGTCGACGGAGTGCACCTTGAGGTTGAGCACGGTGACGCGCTCGCCACCCATGCGGCCGGCCATGCGCATGCCCTTGAACACGCGGCTGGGGGTCGAGGAGGCGCCGATGGAACCGGGCTTGCGGTGGTTGCGGTGCGAACCGTGCGAGGCCGAGACGCCCTTGAAGTTGTGGCGCTTCATGACACCGGCGAAGCCCTTGCCCTTGCTGGTGCCGACGACGTCGACCTTGGTGCCGGCCTCGAAGACGGCGTCGACGGTCAGCTCCTGGCCGGCCGAGTACGAGCTCGCGTCGGAGGTGCGGACCTCGGTGAGGTGGCGGCGGGGGGTGACACCCGCGGCGTCGAAGTGACCGGCGGCGGGCTTGTTCACCTTGCGCGGATCGATCGCACCGGCGGCGAGCTGGACGGCGGTGTAGCCGTCCTTCTCCTCCGTGCGGACCTGGGTCACGACGTTGGGGCTGATCTCGATGACGGTGACCGGCACGAGCTTGTTGTTCTCGTCCCAGACCTGGGTCATTCCGAGCTTGGTGCCGAGGAGGCCCTTGCTGGTCTTCAGCGTGGGGGAAACAGTGACAGACATGGTGGCACTCCTCCTTAGAGCTTGATCTCGATGTTGACGTCGGCCGGCAGGTCGAGACGCATGAGCGAGTCGACGGCCTTGGGCGTCGGGTCGATGATGTCGATGAGGCGCTTGTGAGTGCGCATCTCGAAGTGCTCGCGGCTGTCCTTGTACTTGTGGGGCGAACGGATCACGCAGACCACGTTCTTCTCGGTCGGCAGCGGCACGGGGCCGACGACCGTTGCACCGGCACGGGTGACCGTGTCGACGATCTTGCGCGCCGACGTGTCGATGACCTCGTGGTCGTACGACTTCAGTCGGATGCGGATCTTCTGTCCCGCCATGTGTGATCTCTCACTCTCTTGTTATTGCGTCGTACGCGACCGGCCCGTGGGCCTCGTCTCGCATTGGACGCGCTCGCGAAGGAACTCCGGTGACCCGGAAAAGTGCAACCAGTGTTCTTCTGTCAAAAGCACCGAATCCGTGGCGCTCCGATCGGCGTGCAGAACGCACGACGCACGGAGAACCCGTAGAGATGTCGGTTGTTGTCGTTCTGCTACCCGCCGCCTCGACGCCGCACCGGCGCGGCCGCCCTCTCGGGTCGAGCCTCCGCGATGCCGTCTCAGCACTGCCTGGCAGTGTCCCCCTCGGAGCAGCACGCTGCTCGAGAAGAAATCGTGAACCAGAAGAGTCTCCCACAGATGGCCCACCCCTGCAACCCGGGCGTGTCGCGCTCGAGGCCTGCAGCGGAGAGGCCCGCGACCGGGCGCTCGGCCGCCTGCTCGCGCTTCCTCGGCTACTCGAAAAGAAGAGCCCGGACGGCGGTCTCGGCGGAGGCCGGGCGCGAAGGGTCGATCGTCTCACCGGCGCGGAAGTGGTCGAGCAGCCGCGGATCGACGTAGCTCGCACGGGCGACCGTCGGGGTGTTGCCGAGCACGTCGGAGGCGTCGCGCATGGCCTGCGCGATCGCGGCGTTCCGAGCGCGCTGCGTCGCTTGCGGGCCGGCCTTCGCCAGGCTCACTGCGGCGGCGACGGTTCCGTGCAGTGTGCGGAAGTCCTTCGCTGTGAAGTCGTCGCCTGCGCGTTCGCGCACGTAGTCGTTGATGTCCGGAGCCGACACCGGCCGCCACTGCCTGCCGTCCTTCCAGGCGAGCAGGCGGGCATTCGGGCCGCGGCGCTTGAGTGCGCGGACGACGCGTGAAAGATCGTGGTCGAGGATCTCGCTCGTCCAGGCCTGATGGCTCTTGCCGGGGAACGCTAGGGCGACGCGGTCGCCTCGGGTCGTGGCATGCGCGCACAGCAGCGTCGAGAGGCCGATGCTGCCGTGCTCCTTCGCATAGCGCTCACTGCCGACGCGGAGCGATCCGGTGTCGAGCATCCGGAACGCCGTGGCGAGTGCGCGCTCCCGTGTCGGCCCCTCGCCACGCAGAGCGACGGTCACGGCGCGGCGGGCGCCCGGCAGGGCCTCGGCGAGGCGGAGTGCGCGATCGAACTTGATCCGGTCCTTCTGCTCGCGCCAGGTCGGATGGTAGATGTACTGCCTCCGCCCGGCGGAGTCGACTCCGGTGGCCTGGATGTGGCCATTGGGGTAGGGCGCGATCCACACGTCCTTCCAGGCGGGCGGGATGCCGAGGCCGTCGAAACGGGTGCGCAGGTCCTGATCGGTGACCGTCGCACCCCTGGGGTCGCGATAACTGAAGCCCGAACCGGCGCCGACCCGGGTGAAGCCACGACCGCTCGAGTCGGTTCTGCGAAGTCGTTGCGCGCGAGTATCAGCCATCGATCAGACCCTAGAACTGCGAACCGGGCGGCTGCACCCGCTTGACGGCGGACGGGAGCAGCCGGACGGCCGCCGCTACTCGGTGCCGATGCTCGAGTCGCCCTGGCGCTTCAGGTCCTCGATCCGGTCGTCGTACTGACCCTTGGTGACCTGGCTGGCGATGTCGCCGCCCTTCTCGAGCGCCTGGTCCGAGATCTGCTCGGCCTGCTCACTGTGCAGGACTTCCTGCGCCTTCTCGCTGTTGAGGAATTCGCCGGCCTGCTGTCCGAGCTTTCCGAGATCCACGATGATGCCTCCTTGTGTCAGCGCACACGGGAACGGTGCGCGCTTCAGTCTGACCGCCCGCACCAGCGGCCCGCTACAGCGCGCCGCTCAGCACGCCAGTGCCAGCACACGCGCCGCCGCATCCGCCAGAGCGCGACCGTAGGAGCGGCCGTGCCCGGCTGCGTGGACGGCCAGCGGGTGCAGCTGGTGCAGAGCAACCCGCTCCTCCCACCCCTCCGCGAGCGGATGCTCCTGCTGGTAGCCGTCGAGGATCGCCTCGAGCGCGGGGGCTCCGAACAGCGCGAGCATCGCCAGGTCGGTCTCCCGGTGCCCGCCGTGTGCAGCCGGGTCGATCAGCACGACGCCGTCGGCCGACCAGAGCACGTTGCCGGCCCACAGGTCTCCATGGATCCGGGCGGGCGCGGAGTCGTCGTCGAAGCAGCCCGCCGCGACGCGCTCGACCGCACGCTCGACCGTACCGAGCTCGTCCGCCGTCAACGCGCCGGCATCCCTCGCGGCAGGGAGGAACGGGCGGACCCGCTGCTCGGCGAAGAAGCGGCCCCAGGAGTCGTCGCGCTCGCAGGGCATGCCGCGGCGGCCGATGTAGGCCGGTCCGCTCCAGCCCGACGGCGGCGCGCCGAAGGCGTCAGCGCCCGCACTGTGGGTCCGGGCCAGTGCGCGGCCGAAGTCCCGGGCGCTCTCCTCCGTCGGGCGGACCGGTCGGATGTGCTCGAGCTCGATCCTGCCCGGTGCCACAGCGAGCACGTCGACGCACCGCGCTCCCCCGCTCGGCACCGCCTCCCGAAGCCAATCGAGGCCGGCGGCCTCCCACTCGAAGAAGTCCGGGCGGGCAGCGGGATCGCTCTTGACGAAGGGCATACCTCCCACGCTAGCCGCGACCGCCCGCCGGTTCAGGGAACGACGAGAGGGGCCGTCCGCACGAAGCGGACGACCCCTCTCGAGAGATCGGTAGGACGGACCTACTTGATGATCTTGGTGACCGTACCGGCACCCACGGTGCGTCCACCCTCACGGATGGCGAAGCCGAGGCCCTCCTCCATGGCGATCGGCTGGATCAGCGCGACCGTCATATCGGTGGTGTCGCCGGGCATGACCATCTCGGTGCCCTCGGGCAGGGTGATGACGCCGGTGACGTCGGTGGTGCGGAAGTAGAACTGCGGACGGTAGTTCGCGTAGAACGGGTTGTGACGCCCGCCCTCGTCCTTCGACAGGATGTACGCGGTGCCCTCGAAGTCGGTGTGCGGCGTGACCGAACCCGGCTTGACGACGACCTGGCCGCGCTCGACGTCCTCGCGCTTGGTACCGCGGAGGAGCAGACCGCAGTTCTCGCCGGCCCACGCCTCGTCGAGCTGCTTGTGGAACATCTCGATGCCCGTGACCGTGGTCTTCTGGGTCGGGCGGATGCCGACGATCTCGACCTCGGAGTTCAGAGCCAGGGTTCCACGCTCCGCACGGCCGGTGACGACCGTTCCACGACCGGTGATCGTGAAGACGTCCTCGATCGGCATGAGGAACGGCTTGTCCTTGTCGCGCACCGGGTCCGGGATCGACTCGTCGACGGCGTCCATCAGGTCGACGATCGACTGCGTCCAGGTCTCGTCGCCCTCGAGCGCCTTGAGGCCGGAGACACGAACGACGGGCGCGTCGTCGCCGGGGAAGCCCTGCGACGAGAGGAGCTCGCGGACCTCGAGCTCGACGAGCTCCAGGATCTCCTCGTCGTCCACCATGTCGGCCTTGTTCAGCGCGACGAGGAGGTAGGGGACGCCGACCTGCTTGGCGAGGAGGACGTGCTCACGGGTCTGAGCCATCGGGCCGTCGGTGGCGGCGACCACGAGGATCGCGCCGTCCATCTGAGCCGCACCGGTGATCATGTTCTTGATGTAGTCAGCGTGACCGGGGGCGTCGACGTGCGCGTAGTGGCGCTTCGGCGTCTCGTACTCGACGTGGGAGATGTTGATCGTGATGCCGCGCTGGCGCTCCTCGGGAGCGGAGTCGATCGACGCGAAGTCACGCTGGACGTTGGTCGCGGACGGGAACTTGTCCGCCAGAACCTTCGAGATCGCCGCGGTGAGCGTGGTCTTTCCGTGGTCGACGTGACCGATGGTTCCGATGTTGACGTGCGGCTTGGTCCGCTCGAACTTGGCCTTAGCCACTGTGGGTCCTCCTCAGGACTTAGGTGCAAGCATCCGCATCCGATCGCCGCACGGAGCGGCACGAGGACAGGAGGACTTGCGGGGGTTTTGTGTAGATATGTTACCGGCAGTGGTCGTGCGGCCGTCCCGCTGCGACAGGGGGCGCGCTGCACTCGGCAGCAAACCCGCACGACACTACCAGGCCGTCGCCGTTCCAGGGAACGGCGACGGCCGGAGAGCGGAGCTACTCGCCCTTGTTCTTCTGGACGATCTCCTCGGCCACGGCCTTGGGGACCTCGGCGTAGGTCTCGAACGTCATCGAGTAGACGGCGCGGCCCGAGGTCTTCGAGCGCAGGTCGCCGATGTAGCCGAACATCTCGGACAGCGGGACGTTGGCCCGGATGACCTTGATTCCGGTCGCGTCCTCCATCGACTGGATCATTCCGCGACGCGAGTTGATGTCACCGATGACGTCGCCCATGTACTCCTCGGGGGTGCGGACTTCGACGGCCATCAGCGGCTCGAGGAGGACGGGCTGCGCCTTGCGCGATGCCTCCTTGAACGCGATCGAACCGGCGATCTTGAAGGCCATCTCGGAGGAGTCGACGTCATGCGCCGCTCCGTCGACCAGGGTCGCCTTGACGCCCACCATGGGGTAGCCGGCGAGCACGCCGACCTGCATGGCGTCGCGGATTCCCGCGTCGACCGAGGGGATGTACTCGCGCGGGACACGGCCGCCGGTGACGCCGTTGACGAACTCGTAGGTCTTGTCGGCCTCGACCTCCATCGGCTCGATGGTGATCTGCACCTTCGCGAACTGACCGGAGCCACCCGTCTGCTTCTTGTGGGTGTAGTCGTACTTCTCGACGGTGCGGCGGATCGTCTCGCGGTAGGCGACCTGGGGCTTTCCGACGTTCGCCTCGACGTTGAACTCGCGCTTCATGCGGTCCACCAGGATATCGAGGTGGAGCTCGCCCATTCCCTTGATGACCGTCTGACCGGTCTCCTGGTTCTGCTCGGTGCGGAAGGTGGGGTCCTCCTCCGCGAGCTTCTGGATCGCGGTTCCGAGCTTCTCCTGGTCGGCCTTCGTCTTGGGCTCGATCGCGACCTCGATGACGGGCTCCGGGAAGGTCATCGACTCGAGCACGACCTGCGCGGCCGGGTCGCTCAGGGTGTCGCCCGTGGTGGTGTCCTTGAGGCCGATGACCGCGTAGATGTGGCCGGCGGTGACCGAGTCGACCGGGTTCTCCTTGTTGGAGTGCATCTGGAAGATCTTGCCGATGCGCTCCTTCTTGCCCTTGGTCGAGTTGATGACCTGCGCGCCGGAGTCGAGCTTGCCCGAGTAGACGCGGACGTAGGTCAGGCGACCGAAGAACGGGTGCACGGCGACCTTGAACGCGAGCGCCGAGAAGGGCTCGGTCGAGTCCGCGTGACGCATGATGACCTTCTCCTCGTCGCGGACGTCGTGCGCCTCGATGGCGGGGACGTCGAGCGGGGAGGGGAGGTAGTCGACGACAGCGTCGAGCATCGGCTGGACACCGCGGTTCTTGAACGCCGACCCGCAGAGGACGGGGTAGATGTCCGAGTTGACGGTCAGCGTGCGGATGGCGCCCTTGATCTCGGCGACCGTGAGCTCCTCACCACCGAAGTACTTCTCGAGCAGCTCGTCGGACGTCTCGGCGACGGTCTCGAGAAGCTTCTCGCGGTACTCGGCGGCCTTGTCGGCGAGATCGGCGGGGATCTCCTCGATCTCGTACTTCGCGCCCATCGCGACGTCACCCTTCGAGTCGCCGCGCCAGGTCAGCGCACGCATCTCGACGAGGTCGATGACGCCCTCGAAGGTCGACTCGGCGCCGATGGGCAGCTGGATGACCAGCGGCTTCGCGCCGAGGCGATTCACGATCGTGTCGACCGTGTAGTAGAAGTCCGCGCCGAGCTTGTCCATCTTGTTGACGAAGCAGATCCGCGGGACGTCGTACTTGTCGGCCTGACGCCAGACGGTCTCGGACTGGGGCTCGACGCCCTCCTTGCCGTCGAAGACCGCGACCGCGCCATCGAGGACGCGCAGCGAGCGCTCGACCTCGACCGTGAAGTCGACGTGACCGGGGGTGTCGATGATGTTGATCTGGTTCTTGTTCCAGAAGCAGGTCGTCGCGGCCGACGTGATGGTGATGCCGCGCTCCTGCTCCTGCGCCATCCAGTCCATCGTCGCGGCGCCGTCGTGGACTTCGCCGATCTTGTGCGTGATACCCGTGTAGAACAGGATGCGCTCGGTGGTGGTGGTCTTGCCGGCATCGATGTGGGCCATGATGCCGATGTTGCGGACCTTGTTCAGGTCGGTGAGCACATCTTGTGCCACGGAGTTCCTCCGATAGGTGATGGAGCCAGCGCACCGGGTTCATGGCCGATGGGCTGGGTTTCTGGTGGTGGCGGTCGCCCGGTCGCGGGGATCGGGCGATCCGCCGCCGGAACCGGGACCGCAGCGCAGAGGCTGCGGCCCCGGTGGTCGCGGCCGTCCGGAGGCGGCCGCGGGGTGCGCTACCAGCGGTAGTGCGCGAAGGCCTTGTTCGACTCGGCCATCTTGTGGGTGTCCTCGCGACGCTTCACAGCGGCGCCCAGACCGTTCGACGCGTCGAGGATCTCGTTCATGAGTCGCTCGGTCATCGTCTTCTCGCGACGGGCCTTCGCGTAGCTGGTGAGCCAGCGCAGCGCGAGGGTGTTGGCGCGGTGGGGCTTGACCTCGACCGGGACCTGGTAGGTCGAGCCGCCGACGCGGCGGCTGCGGACCTCGAGGGTCGGGCGGACGTTGTCGAGCGCCTTCTTGAGGGTGACGACCGCATCCTGGCCGTTCTTGGCGGAGACGCCTTCGAGGGCACCGTAGACGATGCGCTCGGCGAGGCCCTTCTTGCCGTCCAGAAGGATCTTGTTCACGAGCTGGCTGACGACCGGGGCGCCGTAGACGGGGTCTGCGACGACGGGGCGCTTGGGAGCGGGGCCCTTACGAGGCATTACTTCTTCTCCATCTTCGCGCCGTACCGGCTGCGAGCCTGCTTGCGGTTCTTGACGGCCTGGGTGTCCAGGGCGCCGCGAACGATCTTGTAGCGGACACCGGGGAGGTCCTTCACGCGACCGCCGCGCACGAGCACCATCGAGTGCTCCTGCAGGTTGTGGCCCTCGCCGGGGATGTAGGCGGTGACCTCGGTGCCGTTGGAGAGCTTCACGCGGGCCACCTTGCGGAGGGCCGAGTTCGGCTTCTTGGGCGTGGTCGTGTAGACGCGCGTGCAGACGCCGCGCTGCTGGGGGTTGGCCTTCAGGGCGGGCGCCTTGGTCTTGGTGACCTTGGGCGAGCGTCCCTTACGGACCAACTGCTGAATCGTTGGCACTGGTTTTGCTCCTTGAATGCTGCACGGTGACAGCGGATCGATGGTCGACATTCGGCCCGTCCGTCTCCGGGAGGGTCGAGTTCGTCTGGACCCCGCTCGCCCCGCGAGCCCGCGAGCGGGATCGAGGAGGGTGAGGGGTATGCCGTGGGGGCCGCCCGATCGGACGAACCCTCGGATCCTCGCGGACCCGGTGGAGCGAAGCGCGGCGACCGCATCGACCCGGAGGCACGACACAAGCGCACGGCAAAGCGCACACCCAAAGAATAGTACGGGGAGCGACGGGGCCGGTCAACCGACGGGCGTTCGCCCAGCGAGAGCGTCCGGCCGCACCGCGAGCGAGCAGCCGCGACCGCCGCACACGCTCACTCGCGCTCGTCTCCCTCCCAGCCCCAGTGGGGGCTGCGGCCGCCGGCGTCGCGGCGGGCCAGGAGCAGGAGGAAGACGATCTGCACGACTGCCGCGAGCACTCCGGTCGCCAGCGCGAAGGCAGTCGGGGCGTGATCGAGCGCCCAGCCGAGGATCTCGTCCGGCTCCTGCCGTCCGAGACCGTAGAGCGCTCCTCCGGTGAGGAGGAAGAGGAAGTAGACGACGACTCCCGTGAGCAGCGAGGGGGCGAGCACCCGGTGCACGGTCGGCCGCGCGGCGAGCGTGATCAGGGCCACCAGCACCGCGAGCACGCAGAGGGCGACCGAGACCGGTCCCAGCAGAGGACCTGCGTCGCGCTCGGGCACGACGTCCTGATCGAGGAGCAGGCTGAGCACGCCGAACGCGCAGACGACCAGCGCGAGGTAGAGGAACGCGGCGAAACCGGCGAGGGCGAGACCGTAGCCCAGCCCCGATCCGCGCCCCTCCCCCGCGACAGTCACGACTGGGCGGCGGCTTCCCGTTCGGCGTTGCGGCGCTTGACGCGGCGGGCGCGGCCGGCGATGAGCGCGCCTCCCCAGACGGTGACCTCGCGGCCGAGGACGCCCGCCGCGAGGACGGCGGCCAGCACCGCGGGGTCGCGCAGATACTCGAGCACGAGTGCGCGGTCGGCCGGGAGGCCGACCGCACCGAGGGCGCTCCAGCCCCCCGCGAGCGCGGCGGCGGCGGTCAGCACGGCCACCAGGAAACCGCCGAGGACATAGGCCCACCAGCCGGCGCGGTTGACGACCAACACGATCAGGGCCAGGCCGACGAGGAAAGCGGCGACCGGCGCGAGGAACAGTGCGGTGGGCGCCTGCGTCAGGGCCACGGCGACCGGATCGCCGACCGGCTCGACCAGGGCACGGATCACGGTCAGCGCAACGAGGTACAGGGCCGCGAAGACCGCCGTCGAGAGCAGGGCCACGGCGAGCCCGGCGAGCCGGTTGCCAGAGCGGCGCACGGGCTCGGGCTCGGCCTCCACGGGTCCGAGTGCCGAGGGGGCGGCGGGATCCGTGGTCGCCGCGGGCGCACCGGGGTCGATCGTGCGCTCGAAACTCGGCTGACCGCCGGTCTCGGGTTCGGGCCAGACGTACTCCCGGGTGGGCTGGGGTCCGGTTCCGCCGGACGTCTCGGTCGCGGAGGACATCCGCGTGGTCTCGGCGTCGCTGCTCCAGGTCACCTCGACAGCATAGGCACGGGCGCCGCCGAGACCGGCGCGCCGCGCGGGTCCCCGTCGATGGGGGACAGTGACCGCGCTCTACTCGAGAGGATTCAGGAGGCGGTGCAGGAACTGCCGCGTCCGCGGCTCCTGCGGCTCGCGGAGCAGGCGGGCCGGGGCGCCGCGCTCGACGACCACGCCTTCAGCCATGAAGACGACCTCGGAGGCGACCTGCCGGGCGAACTCGAGCTCGTGGGTGACGACCAGCATCGTCCAGCCCTCGCCCGCGAGCTCGCGCATCAGCGAGAGGACCTCGCCGACCAGTTCGGGGTCGAGCGCAGAGGTGGGCTCGTCGAAGAGCAGGAGGTCGGGCCGCAGGGCGAGGGCGCGGACGATGCCGACCCGCTGCTGCTGGCCGCCGGAGAGCTCGAAGGGGTAGGCGCCGCCTCGACCACCCAGACCCACGCGCTCGAGCAGGCGCTCCGCCTCCGGGACCACCTCGGCGGCCGGACGGCGCTGGACGCGCAGCGGACCCTCCGTCACGTTCTGCAGCACGGTGAGGTGCGGGAAGAGGTTGAAGTGCTGGAAGACCATCGCGGAGCGGTCGCGCAGTGAGGTGAGCGCCCGTCTGCCGACGCCGCGGTCGAAGTCGAGGACGCTGCCATCGGCGAGCTCGACGACTCCGCCGTCGGGGACCTCGAGGCTGTTCAGCGAGCGGAGGACCGTCGTCTTGCCCGACCCCGACGGACCGATCAGGGCGATGACCTCGCCACGACGCACCTCGAGGTCGATGCCGCGCAGCACCTCCACTCCCCCGAACGACTTGCGGAGGCCGCGAGCCGTGAGGACGGAACGCGCACCGGTCGGAGCATCAACGGGCGACATAGCGGTCCAATCGCTTCTCGAGCAGGCCCTGGGCGCTGGAGAGCACCAGGCAGATGAGCCAGTAGATGAGGGCCGCTTCGAGGTACAGCAGCATGAACTCGCTCGACGCGGTGGCGATCTTCTGCGCCTGCCGGAAAAGCTCCGTCACCAGGATCAGGGAGGCGAGCGAGGTGTCCTTCACGAGCGAGATGAAGGTGTTGGACAGCGGCGGGACCGAGACGCGGGCGGCCTGGGGCAGGATGATGCGCCGCAGAGCGAGCGAGCGGCCCATGCCGATGGTGTGCGCCGCCTCCCACTGGCCCTTCGGGACGCTGAGGATCGCCGCGCGGATGACTTCAGCCGCGTAACCGCCGACGTTCAGGGCGAAGGCGATGATGGCGCTGGGCCATGGATCGATCTTCAGCCCCAGGCTCGGCAGGCCGTAGAAGATCACGAAGAGCTGCACGAGCAGCGGTGTCCCGCGGATCACCGAGATGTACGCCCGCGCCGTCCATGACAGGATCCGGACCCGCGACAGGCGCATCAGTGCCACGGCGAGCGCGAGCGCCAGACCGATGACGAAGCTCGCGAGCGCCAGGGGGATGGTCCCGACGATGCCGCCGGAGAGGATCGGCCAGAACGACCGCAGGAACAGGTCCATGTCTTCTCCTGCCTCGGCGGGAGGAGACCGCGGTCGGCTTGTCGAGGTAGTGGTGTCGGGCGGAGCGGGACGCGCCCGCCTCCTCTGAGATGCTGGCACGGCTCGGCACCCCGGTGCGAGCTCCGCGCGGTGGGGCGCGGATCTGCCGCCTCAGAGCCGCAGCTGCGAGAGGAGACGGCCGTCCCGCGGAACGCTACTGCGAGACGTCGGCGCCGAAGTAGCGGGTCGAGATCTCGGCGAGGGTGCCATCGGCGCGCAGCTCGTCGAGGGCGGAGTCGACCGCGGCCACCAAATCGTCCGAGCCCTTCGGGAAGGTGAAGGCGCTCTCGGAGCTGTCGTCGGTGGTGACGGCGACCTTCAGGCCTGCGGCCTGGTCGGGGTAGTTCGTCGACCAGTCGAGCCAGGTCAGGCGATCGTTGACCGTCGCGTCGACGCGCCCCTGCTCGACGAGGGCGATGGCCTGCGCCCAGCCCTCGACTCCCTCGACCTGGGCGCCGTTCTCCTGAGCGACGGCGTACCAGTTGCTCGAGAGCGACTGCGCGGTGGTCTTCCCCGCGAGGCCTCCGAGGTCGGTGATCGAGGAGTCGCTGGAGGGCACGATCACGACGCCGGGGCTCACCGAGTAGGGCTCCGAGAAGTCGTACTTCGCCTCGCGCTCGTCGTTGATCGAGACCTGATTCGCGATCACGTCGAAGCGCCCGGCGTCCAGGCCCGCGAACATCGCGTCCCACTGCGTCTCCTCGAACTCGGGCTCGACGCCGAGCTTCTCGGCGACCGCCGTGATGACATCGACGTCGTAGCCGGTCAGAGCGCCGGTACCGCCGTCGGCGTGGAACGAGAACGGCTGGTAGGTGCCCTCGGTGCCAATCGTCAGCGTGCCGGACTCCTGGATGTCGGCGAGGGAGAGGCCCGAGCTCGCCGAGGCGGTGCCCTCGCCGGTGGATCCCGAGACCGCGTCGTCCGTCGAGGCGGGAGCGCAGCCGGCGAGCACGAGGGCGGCGGCAGCGGCCGTCGTGCCGAGCAGGACGCGCAGGGAGAAGCGGGCGGAGAGGGTCACGGTGTCTGTCCTTCGGTGCATCACGGAGTCGTGGCGATCCCGTCGCGCCGGATGCGGCACGGGGATCGACGAGGGGACGGGTCGTCCCGGGGCGGGCCGCGTCACGGCAGAACCACCCAGAGTGACGATAACCAGCGCAGAGGGCGCGGCTATTCCCGGATGTCGCCGTGTGACGTCGGCAGCGCGGCGACGAACGCCTCGGCTCCGGCCACCTCGTCGTCTGTGAGGCCGACCGCCGACTCGGGGCGGATCAGGTGGAACGGCAGGGGCTGCTCGCGGGCCCAGGCGACGGCGTCCTCGCGGAGGTTGTCGTCGATCCAGACCACCGCGTCGACCGGCTCGCGCTGAGCCTCGAGCCAGGCCGCCACAGGCTGCAGCTTCCCCGTCTGACCCGGGAAGCGCGGGTCGTGCGGGAGCCCGCCGTCGAAGACGATCGCCCGAGTCCCGCGAGGGAGGCCGAGGTCGGCCGTGAGCACGGAGGTGAGCCTCGGCGGCCAGGTCGTCGCCCAGACCACGCTGCCGATGGCGGCCAGGCGGTGCACGAGCGCCTCCCGCTCGGGCGCGAGTTCGAGCCGGTGACCCCCGGCGCCCCTGTCGCTGCGGACGGAGGGATTCAGGACGCCGTCGACGTCGAGCAGGATCAGGGCGGCCATGACAGCCACCGTAGCGGCGGCGGCGCGGGCCGCGCGAGGGCTACCGTGGCCGCATGCCTCCCTCGGTCGTTCTGCCCGACGGCCGCGTCGCCACCCTTGAGCCGGACCCCGTGCGGACGGGCGCGCTGCTGCTCACCGTGGACGGCGCCGAGCAGTCGCTGATCGATCCGCGGCACCCCTCGGCGCTCGATCTGGAGTACACGGCCCGGCTCGGAGCGGTCGTCGACGCCCTCGCCGCCCCGCTGACGCCGGTGCGCGTGCTGCACCTGGGGGCCGGAGCCCTCTCGCTCGCCCGGTACGTCGCGGTCACCCGCCCGGGCTCCGAGCAGTTGGCGGTCGACCGCATCGACGGACTGGTCGACTTCGTGCTCGCCCATGCGCCGCTGCCACGGGGCGCACGCGTTCGACTCCTCACCGCCGACGCGGCCGGGCCGCTGCCCGAGTGGGCCGCCGACCTCGTGGTGCTCGATGTCTACGACGGCGACGAGATCCCGCAGGCGTTCTACGATCGCGCCGTCCTCGCGAGGCTCGCCGAGCGGGCGGGCGCTGAGGGGCTGCTCGCGGTCAACGTCGCGGACGACGCCGACCATCGACGCCTCGACCGGCTGCGCGCCGTGCTGCGGACCCTTGTCCCGGTCACCGCCGCCGTGGGCTCCGCGGCCTTCGTAGACGGTCGCACGAGCGGTAACGCGATCCTGCTGGGCTCACGCTCGGACATCGCCGCGCGCGTCGCCGGCCACCTGCTGCGGGTCGGCCCGCACCCGGTCGCCGCCGCGCCGGATCGCGACGTCGTGGTCGTCGAGGTGGCGGTAGAAATCGACCCGTGAGTCCAGGGTGACTCCGGTCTCGAGGTACTTCGCGCGGATCCGCTTGATGTAGGTGCGCACGGTGTGCTCGGCGACGCCGAGGTCGAGGGCGACGACCCGGACGGCCGCCCCGGATCCGTAGGCGCGCATCACGCGACTCTCCTGGGGGCTCAGCACAGGCCGGCGCTCTTCGCGGCCGTGCACGAGTCGGTGGCGGGCCGTGTCCGAGATCCAGGTGCGCCCGGAGGCGACCGAGACGACCGCTGCGGCGAGCTCGCTCGGGTCGTCGCCCTTCCAGACGAACGCGGCGCGCTCCCGGCGGAGAACGGCGCGCACGGGTTCGAGCGAGTCGGAGGAGGAGAGCACGACGAGCCCGACGGCCGTCGCGGCGGCTTTTTCGAGCATCGCGGCGATGTCCTCGCCGGGCACGCCGTCGAGATCGAGCACGGCGATGCGCTCGGCCTCGTCGTCGTGCTCGTCGTGCTCCTCGTGGGAGAACTGCGGAAGCAGCTTCGCGAGCAGCGCGCGCAGCGCGGCCCGCTCGATCGCCGGGCCGTCGTCGACGGCCAGCGTGAATCGATGGAATCCGGTCACAGGGGTCCCCTAGCAGGGGCAGGTTCGGGTCCGCCCCGGCTGCACCGTAGCGGGAGCACCGCCCTCGGCGCACATCTTGGGACATTTCGTCTCAGTGTGAGGACGCCCCGAGCCCGCCCGGTATCGGCCGACAGCGGCGCGTGGCCGGCCGCCCAGGAGCTCGACCGGGCTAGGGTCCCTCACCATGGACCTGAGCGCAGAAGCATCGGAACGCGCCCGGAGGATCCCGGCGCAGGAGGTTCGGAGCCGCATGATCGCCGCGGCCAGGGACGTCATCTCGACCAACGGCCTGACCGTCGGCTTCGCGCACCTCCCGATGGAGGAGTACATCCGCCTCGCGGAGGTGCCGCGGAGCTCCGTCTACCGGATCTGGAGCACTCGCGAGGAGTTCGTGGCCGATCTGATCGGTGAGGTCTTCGTGGAGGACCGCTACGCCGAGGGCACCGATCCCGAAGCCCAACGGCGGATGCGGGAGGTCTACGAGAGCTCGGCGGAGCTGCTCGCGACCCCTGCGGGCCGCCGCGAGGTGGCGTGGGAGATGATCCGCCTCGGCGCGAACGCGAACGCCGAGAGCCTGCGCCGCTCCACCGACTGGTCGTCGTACAACGCACTGCTCGCCTGCACGTTCTCCATGGAGGAGGGTCCTGCTCGCGAGGCGGTGCGCGTCACGGCGAAGCGGATCGAGGGCATGCTGACGCACCGGATGCAGGCCTTCTACGAGGAGACGCTCGAGGTCTTCAGCGCCTCGATGCGCCCGGGCTTCACCACGCTGCAGCTCGCCCACCTCACGGCGATCGTCATCGACGGTCTGGCGCACCGCGGTCGGCTCCTCGACGACGACCTCGACGCACCGGTGACGGCACCGGGCCTCGACGGCGAGCCCGTCGAGTGGACCCTCGCGGCGTGGACGATCCGCTCGATCGTCGACGGGATGCTGGAGCCGGTCGACGGCTAGCCCTCGGGAAGCGGCACCGGCTCCGCGAATCCGTCGATCAGCACCAGTACCGACGTCACGGCGAGAGAGGGCGATGCGGGCTCGGCCGGGTCGACGGGGCCCGTGACCAGCTCGGGTGCTGCGATCCGGGCGATGCAGAGCCCCTCGACGAGCGCGGAGATCGCGGAGGCGAGCGCCGCGTGACTGAGCCCGGGCCGCAGCCTCAGTCCGGCCTCGGCGAGCGTGTGTGCGTAGTACTTCGCCATGTTGTCGATGAAGTGCAGCTGGCGAGCCCGGAGCGCCTCGTGTATCGCCGTGCGCGCCGGCTCCTCGTGCGAGTCTACGGCGCCGGCGAGCGCGACGAAGTTGCGCCAGTGCTGGGACGCGAACACGTTCTCGACGTTCGCGTCGACCGCGACCGTGACCGATGCGACCAGCGTCCGTCGACGCTGCTCGGCCGACGGGGTGTCGGCGAGGTGGCGGTGCAGATAGGAGTCGCCCGCCGTGAGCGACGGCTGGTCGAGTCTGGTCGCCAGGACGCGCTCGGGAATCGCGGCGATCAGCTCGTCGTAGAACGACTGGCGCGTCGGCCAGATGCGGTAGACCGTGCTGCGCGGGACGCCCGCAGCCCGGATCACCTCCTCCAGTGGGAGATGACCGACTCCCACCCGTAGGCCCTCGGCGCGGACGACCGACAAGGCGGCGTCCAGCAGCCGCGTCCTGACCTGCTCGCGGGTCAGTCTCGCGCTGCGCCCGGGTGGTCCCGCCGCCAGGGGTTCGTCGCTCATTCGGCCTCCAGCGCTGCGATGCGCGGAAGGAGCCCGGCATCGGCTGCTCAGCAGAGCGTAGCGGCAGACGCGGAGGCGGGCTGTGCGCCGCGGGCGGGAGGGCGCGATCCGCGTCGGGCTTCGGGTACCCTCGCGGACCGCGCTGCCTGTCCCCCCAGGCGGCCGCCCCATCGGCCACAGAGACCGTACGACGCCCCGCGACTGGTCGTCAATTTTCGCGACACCATGTCTCGTCGTGTGGTTCCGGAGGCTTGTGGTTCAGGAGGCGCGCCTCCATGCCTCTTCCGCCGGCTGCTGCCTCCGCACCGCCTCCCCGCGCCCCGAGCCGGGTGCGGAGAGCTCGACGCGGATCGTGGCCGCCACCGCCGCAGTCGCGTGCTGAACGAGGTCAACGTTCCGGGTGAGGCGCGCGTGGTGGCAGGGACTCGCGTCGACGTCGACCACCAGCCTCGTCAGGCGCAGAGCGTCGCCCAGCCGGGCGAGCGGTGTGAGCTCGGTCAGCAGCGACGGAGCATCCGGCATCGCGAGCAGCGTGTAGCGGCAGGTCGAGACGACGTAGTCGTCCACACCTGCCTCGGCCGAGCTCGTGGCGACCATGATGTCGCCCAGGTCGACCGGACCGGTCGGCCGACCGAGCACGACGGCCGCCGTCACCCGGATGTCTCCGACGAGGGCGAGGACGTACACCCCGGGCGGCCAGGGCGGAAGCGCGCCGAGCTCGGGGGACCCGGTCCGCAGCCCGATCCCCGCCTGCGAGGACAGAGCGTCGATCATCGGCACGCCGGTGCACTCGCCGGCGTGCTCGGCGTCCTCCGACACGGCCTCACCGCACGACGCGAGGAGCGCGGCGAAGCTCAGCCCGCTCTGGGCGTCGAGTCCGGCGATCACGGCGGGGCTGACCGCTCCGGACTCGTCGACCATCCGCCCGAGACGCGCCGCGACATCGGAGCCGGTGTTGGGGGTCCCGAAGGTGAGGACGGTCGAGACCATCGAGGCGACGGCGGTGCCGTCGACCGAGACGCTCAGCGCCTGGCGGGCGGCCAGACCTCCCATCGAGTGCGCGACGACCACGGCGCGGTTCCCGGTCGTCGAGACGAGGCAGGCGATCGATGTGGCCAGCGCGTCGCTGATTCCCGGATCCGTCACCCACCGAGCAGCGAGCCGACGGTAGTCGAACGTGTAGACGGCCGCGCCCGGGATCTGCTGGAGACGGCCGAGGAGCGACGGCTCGGGGGTGTCGAGCGGCTCGGCCGGTCCGTCCGGGGCCACCATGTCGACGAGGTGCGAGAAGGCGCCGGTCCGGGTCTCGTCGTGCGTCGCCGTGCCCAGCCAGCCGTGCAGCATCACGATGGGCACGAGGGAGGCGACCGCGCGCTGCCTCACGTCGTCGCCCGCGAGCACCGGAGCGAGCGTCGCGACTCCGCAGGACTCGGGCGCCACGGCGACCGCCGCCTCCGCCCGCGCCGCGGGCGCGACGACGGCACCGACCACCACGAGGAGGGCGGCCAGCACGACGACCACGAGTCTCATCCGAGCGCTTCCTCACCGCCGACCAGGACGGGGGCGGATGCACGCTCGCCCCCACGAACGCCCTGGAGTCAATCACTCCACGCGGGCCTGGCGGGTCGCCAGGCGCGAACGGACGGGTCCTGGAGGAGCGACGACGGGCTCGGAACGACGAAGGCCCCGCCGGAATCCCGACGGGGCCTTCGTTCGTTCAGCTCACCTCGGTCAGCTGTAGTTGCCTGGCTCGTAGCCGTCGCTCGAGAACGAGTCGAAGTCCACGAACGACAGGTCGGCGTCGCTGAACGCGGCGTCGTCGGCGAAGATGCGGTTGGGGTACCGCTCGGCCTTCGCCTCCTCCGTCGCCTCGACCGAGACGTTCCGGTACTTGGGCAAACCGGTTCCGGCCGGGATCAGCTTTCCGATGATCACGTTCTCCTTGAGGCCGACCAGCGGATCGCGCTTGCCCTCCATCGCCGCCTGCGTCAGGACACGGGTCGTCTCCTGGAAGGACGCGGCCGACAGCCACGACTCGGTCGCCAGCGAGGCCTTGGTGATACCCATGACCTCCTGACGGGCCGACGCGGTGCGCTTGCCCTCGGTCAGAGCCGCACGGTTGACCTCGCTGTAGCGCGAGCGGTCGACGAGCTCACCCGGCAGCAGCTCGGTGTCGCCGTGGTCGACCACGGTGACCTTGCGGAGCATCTGACGAACGATGACCTCGATGTGCTTGTCGTGGATCGGCACACCCTGCGAGCGGTAGACGCCCTGGACTCCCCCGACCAGGTGCTTCTGCACCTCGCGGACGCCCAGCACGCGCAGGACCTCCTTGGGGTCGACGGTTCCGACGTGCAGCTGCTGCCCGAGCACGACGCTCTGTCCGTCCTCGACGAGGAGCTGCGAACGCTTGAGCACCGGGTAGATGACCGCCTCGTCGCCGTTGTCCGGCTGGAGGATGACCCGGCGGGCGCGGTCGGTGTCCTCGATCGTGATGCGACCGGCGGCCTCCGCGATCGGCGACGCACCCTTGGGGGTGCGGGCCTCGAAGAGCTCCTGCACGCGGGGCAGACCCTGCGTGATGTCGTCGGCCGAGGCCGAGCCACCGGTGTGGAAGGTGCGCATCGTGAGCTGCGTGCCGGGCTCGCCGATCGACTGGGCCGCGATGATGCCGACAGCCTCTCCGATGTCGACGAGCTTGCCGGTGGCGAGCGAACGGCCGTAGCAGGCCGCGCAGACGCCGACCGCGGACTCGCAGGTCAGGACGGAGCGCACCTTGATGTGGCGCACCTCGGCTCCGACCAGCTTCTCGATGAGCACATCGCCCACGTCCTCGCCTGCCTCAGCGATGACCTCGCCGGCCTCGTTCGTCGCCGCGGTGGCGAGCGAGCGGGCGTAGACCGAGTTCTCGACGTTCGAGTCCTGGATCCAGGAGCCGGTGGCGTCCTGGAGCATGATCGGCAGGTCGAGGCCCTTCGAGGTGCCGCAGTCGTCCTCGCGGATGATGACGTCCTGCGAGACGTCGACGAGTCGACGCGTCAGGTAGCCCGAGTCCGCGGTGCGCAGTGCGGTGTCGGCCAGTCCCTTGCGGGCACCGTGCGTGGCGATGAAGTACTCGGCGACCGACAGCCCCTCGCGGTACGAGGAGATGATCGGTCGGGCGATGATCTCGCCCTTCGGGTTGTTCACCAGGCCTCGCATGCCGGCGATGTTGCGCACCTGCAGCCAGTTTCCGCGGGCACCGGAGGTGACCATGCGGTTGATGGTGTTGTTGGTCGGGAAATTGGCGCGCATCGCCTTGGCGACCTCGTCGGTCGCCTCGGTCCAGATCTTCACGAGCTCCTGGCGGCGCTCCGACTGAGTGGTCAGACCCTTGTCGTACTCGGACTCGACCTTCGCGGCCTTCTTCTCGTAGCCCGCGATGATCTCGGGCTTCGACGGAGGCGTGAGGATGTCCGACAGCGACACGGTGACACCCGAGCGGGTGGCCCAGTAGAAGCCCGCGTCCTTGATCCGGTCGAGGGAGGCGGCGACCTCCACCTTCGGGTAGCGCTCCGCGAGGTCGTTGACGATCCCGGAGATGGTCGTCTTGTCGGCGACCTGCTCGAAGTAGGGGTAGTCGACCGGCAGCGCCTCGTTGAAGAGGGCACGGCCGAGGCTCGTCTCGAGCAGGATCGGCGCGGTGACCTTGCCGTTCTCGTCGAGCTCGACGCCCTCGGGGGCCTGACCCTGCGCGAAGTACACGTCCGACATGCGGATCTTGACCTTCGAGTTCAGGTGCAGCGAGCCCTGGTCCTTCGCCAGGATCGCCTCCGAGACGGAGGAGAAGGCGCGTCCCTCACCGGCGGCACCCTCACGGATGGTCGTCAGGTGGTGGAGGCCGATGATCATGTCCTGCGTGGGCAGGGTCACCGGACGGCCGTCGGAGGGCTTGAGGATGTTGTTGGACGCGAGCATCAGGATGCGCGCCTCGGCCTGGGCCTCGACCGACAGCGGCAGGTGGACGGCCATCTGGTCGCCGTCGAAGTCCGCGTTGAACGCCGCGCAGACGAGCGGGTGCAGCTGGATGGCCTTGCCCTCGACCAGCTGGGGCTCGAAGGCCTGGATGCCGAGGCGGTGCAGCGTCGGAGCGCGGTTCAGCAGAACGGGGCGCTCGCGGATGATCTCCTCGAGCACGTCCCACACCTGCGGGCGCGAACGCTCGACCATGCGCTTGGCCGCCTTGATGTTCTGCGCGTGCGACAGATCGATCAGGCGCTTGATCACGAACGGCTTGAACAGCTCCAGCGCCATCTGCTTGGGCAGACCGCACTGGTGCAGCTTGAGCTGCGGGCCGACGATGATGACGGAGCGGCCCGAGTAGTCGACGCGCTTGCCCAGCAGGTTCTGGCGGAAGCGACCCTGCTTTCCCTTGAGCATGTCGCTCAGGGACTTCAGGGCGCGGTTGCCGGTACCCGTGACGGGACGACCGCGGCGGCCGTTGTCGAAGAGGGCGTCGACCGCCTCCTGCAGCATGCGCTTCTCGTTGTTCACGATGATCTCGGGTGCACCGAGGTCGAGCAGGCGGCGGAGGCGGTTGTTGCGGTTGATCACGCGACGGTAGAGGTCGTTCAGGTCGCTCGTGGCGAACCGGCCGCCATCGAGCTGCACCATCGGGCGCAGCTCCGGCGGGATGACCGGGACGACGTCGAGCACCATCGCGGCCGGCGAGTTGCCGGTCGCGAGGAACGAGTTGACGACGCGCAGGCGCTTGATGGCACGGATCTTCTTCTGACCCTTGCCCTCGGCGATCTGGAGGTGGAGCGTCTCGGCCTCGGCCTGGAGGTCGAACTGCTCGAGGCGCTTCTTGATCGCCTCGGCGCCCATGTAGGCCTCGAAGTAGACGCCGTAGCGGTCGACGAGCTCGTTGAAGACCGCGTCCTCCGGCTTGAGGTCGCCGACCTTGAGGGTGCGGAACTGCTCCCACACGCTCTCGAGTCGCGCGATGTCCTCATCGAAGGACTTGCGGATCTGGCCCATCTCCTTCTCGGCGCCGTCCTTGGTGCGGCGCTTCTGGTCGCTCTTCGCGCCCTCCGCCTCGAGGGCGGCGAGGTCGGTCTCGAGGCGCGCCAGGCGGTCCGCGATGCGGGAGTCACGCTGGTCCGAGAGGGTCTTGATCTCGAGCCGGAGCTCGTTCTCGAGGCCGGGCATGTCGGCGTGGCGGCCGTCGTCGTCCACGTCGATGATCATGTACGCCGCGAAGTAGATGACCTTCTCGAGGTCCTTCGGCGCCATGTCCAGCAGGTATCCGAGGCGCGAGGGGACGCCCTTGAAGTACCAGATGTGGGTGACGGGAGCGGCGAGCTCGATGTGGCCCATCCGCTCGCGGCGGACCGAGGACTTGGTGACCTCGACGCCGCAGCGCTCGCAGACGATGCCTTTGAAGCGGACTCGCTTGTACTTGCCGCAGGAGCACTCCCAGTCCCGCGAGGGTCCGAAGATCTGCTCGCCGAACAGACCGTCCTTCTCGGGCTTCAGGGTGCGGTAGTTGATGGTCTCGGGCTTCTTCACTTCACCGTGCGACCAGCGACGGATGTCATCGGCCGTCGCGAGGCCGATGCGCAGCTCGTCAAAAGTTGTTACGTCGAGCAATGTTTTCTCCTTGTCGGAAAACAGGTGTCTCGTCAGAGACGGAAGGTTCGTCAGGTGCTGGCGCGGGATCAGATGTCGTCGACGGAGGACGACTCGAACCGGGAGGAGATGTTGATGCCGAGCTCTTCCGCGGCGCGGTAGACCTCGTCGTCGGTGTCGCGCAGGCTGACCGCCGTGCCGTCGGCCGAGAGGACCTCGACGTTCAGGCAGAGCGACTGCATCTCCTTGATGAGGACCTTGAAGGATTCCGGGATGCCCGGCTCCTGGATGTTCTCGCCCTTGACGATGGCCTCATACACCTTCACGCGGCCGAGGATGTCGTCCGACTTGATGGTGAGGAGCTCCTGGAGGGCGTACGCGGCGCCGTAGGCCTCGAGGGCCCACACCTCCATCTCGCCGAAGCGCTGTCCACCGAACTGCGCCTTACCACCGAGCGGCTGCTGGGTGATCATCGAGTACGGGCCCGTCGAGCGCGCGTGAATCTTGTCGTCGACGAGGTGGTGGAGCTTCAGGATGTACATGTAGCCGACCGAGACCGGGTCCGGGAAGGGCTCTCCCGAGCGGCCGTCGAACAGCTGCGTCTTGCCGGACGAGCCGATCAGGCGCTCGCCGTCGCGCGTCGGGGTGGTGGAGTCGAGGAGCCCGGCGAGCTCCTCCTCCGCCGCGCCGTCGAAGACGGGGGTCGCGACCTTGGTGCCGGGCGCGGCCTCGCGGGCGTGCTCGGGCAGGCGCGCGGCCCAGTCGGGCTGTCCGTCGACCTTCCAGCCCTGCTTCGCGATCCAGCCGAGGTGGATCTCGAGGACCTGGCCGAAGTTCATGCGGCCGGGGACACCGAGCGGGTTGAGGACGATGTCGACCGGGGTGCCGTCGGCGAGGAACGGCATGTCCTCGACCGGAAGGATCTTCGAGATGACGCCCTTGTTGCCGTGGCGGCCGGCGAGTTTGTCGCCCTCGGTGATCTTGCGCTTCTGGGCGATGTAGACGACCACGCGCTGGTTGACGCCCGAGCCGAGCTCGTCGTCGCCGTCCTGCGCGTCGAACACCTTGACGCCGATGATCGTGCCCTGCTCGCCGTGGGGCACCTTGAGCGACGTGTCGCGGACCTCGCGGCTCTTCTCGTTGAAGATCGCGCGGAGCAGGCGCTCCTCGGCCGAGAGTTCGGTCTCACCCTTGGGCGTGACCTTGCCGACGAGGATGTCGCCGGGGCGGACCTCGGCGCCGATACGGATGATGCCGCGCTCGTCCAGGTCGGCCAGGAGCTCCGGGCTGACGTTGGGGAGATCGCGGGTGATCTCCTCCTTGCCGAGCTTGGTGTCGCGCGCGTCGACCTCGTACTCCTCGATGTGGATCGAGGAGAGGACGTCGTCCTTCACCAGGTTCTGACTGAGGATGATCGCATCCTCGAAGTTGTGGCCCTCCCACGGCATGAACGCGACGAGAAGGTTCTTGCCGAGCGCGAGTTCGCCGTTCTCGGTCGCGGGACCGTCGGCGACGACCTCGCCGACCTCGATGCGCTCGCCGGCCGAGACGACCACGCGGTTGTTGTACGAGGTGCCCTGGTTGGAGCGGTCGAACTTGCGGAGGAAGTAGGTCTGCGTGCCGCCCTCGTCCAGCTGGACGGTGACGGAGTCGGCGGAGACCTCCTGGACCACACCGGCCTTGTCGGCCGTGATGACGTCGCCGGCGTCGATGGCCGCGAAGCCCTCCATGCCGGTTCCGACGACGGGCGACTCGCTGCGCAGCAGCGGGACGGCCTGACGCTGCATGTTCGCGCCCATGAGCGCGCGGTTCGCGTCGTCGTGCTCGAGGAACGGGATGAGCGAGGTCGCGACCGACACCATCTGGCGCGGAGAGACGTCCATGTAGTCGACGCGGCCGGCATCGACCAGTTCGACCTCTCCACCCTTGGGGCGGACCAGCACCTTGCCCTCGGCGAAGTGGAAGTCGGGAGTGAGGGGGGCGTTCGCCTGGGCGACCAGGTACTCGTCCTCCTCCGATGCGGTGAGGTAGTCGATCTGGGTCGTGACGCGACCCGCGATGACCTTGCGGTACGGGGTCTCGATGAAGCCGAACGAGTTGATGCGCGCGAACGACGCGAGCGAGCCGATCAGGCCGATGTTCGGGCCCTCCGGGGTCTCGATCGGGCACATGCGTCCGTAGTGCGACGGGTGGACGTCGCGGACCTCGACGCCGGCACGCTCACGGGAGAGGCCGCCGGGGCCGAGCGCCGACAGGCGGCGCTTGTGGGTCAGACCCGCGAGCGGGTTGTTCTGGTCCATGAACTGCGAGAGCTGCGACGTTCCGAAGAACTCCTTGATCGCGGCCACGACGGGGCGGACGTTGATCAGGGTCTGCGGCGTGATCGCCTCGATGTCCTGCGTGGTCATGCGCTCGCGCACGACGCGCTCCATGCGGGACAGGCCGGTGCGGACCTGGTTCTGGATCAGCTCGCCGACCGCGCGGATGCGGCGGTTGCCGAAGTGGTCGATGTCGTCGACGTCGAGACGCAGCTCGACCGCCTCGCCGTCGCGCACGCCCGGGAGAGCGGTGCGGCCGTCATGCAGCGCGACCAGGTACTTGATGGTCGCGATGATGTCCTCGACCGTCAGCACCGAGTCGGACAGCGCCTTGTCGATGCCCAGCTTGCGGTTGATCTTGTAGCGGCCGACCTTCGCGAGGTCGTAGCGCTTGGAGTTGAAGTAGAAGTTGTCGAGCAGCGCGCGAGCGGCCTCGGCGGCCACCTGCTCGCCCGGACGCAGCTTGCGGTAGATGTCGCGGAGCGCGTCCTCCTTGGTGAGGATGTTGTCCTTCTCGAGGGTCAGCTCGATCGACTCGTAGCCGGCGAACTGCTCGAGGATCTCCTCGCTCGTCAGGCCCAGGGCCTTGAGGAACACGGTGACGGACTGCTTGCGCTTGCGGTCGATGCGCACACCGACCTGGTCACGCTTGTCGATCTCGAACTCGAGCCAGGCTCCGCGGCTCGGGATCACGCGGGCCGAATAGATGTCCTTGTCGGACGTCTTCTCCTGCTGGCGCTCGAAGTACACACCCGGCGAGCGGACGAGCTGGGACACGACGACACGCTCGGTGCCGTTGATGATGAAGGTGCCCTTCTCGGTCATCAGCGGGAAGTCGCCCATGAAGACCGTCTGGGTCTTGATCTCACCCGTGAGGTGGTTCATGAACTCGGCCTCGACGTACAACGGCGCGGCGTAGGTCTTGCCGCGCTCCTTGCACTCCTCGATCGTGTACTTCTCGGGCTCGAGGTAGGGGTTGGTGAAGCTCAGCTGCATCGTCTCGCTGAGGTCCTCGATCGGGGAGATCTCCTCGAAGATCTCGTCCAGACCGGAGTTGGCGGGAAGATCCTCCCGGCCGGCGGCCTTCGCCTCGGCGACGCGGGTCTTCCACGCCTCCGAGCCGACGAGCCAGTCGAAGCTCTCGGTCTGCAGCGCGAGCAGATCCGGAACGGTCAGGGTGTCGCTGATCTTGGCGAACGAGAGACGCGATGCGGCGCGTCCGTTCTTGGGTGAGGTGGTGGTCGCGGTGGACGCAGCAGCCAAGGAAGGAACCTCCGTAGACCCTTGCGGGTCTCAATCTGTGGGATGTGTGGAGTGGGCTCCCGCCGGAGCGGGCCCGCACTCGTCGTCGCACGCCGCGCGGACCGAGGCGACTCGGTCTTCGGGGCGGGGATAGAGTGTGGCAACGGCATCCACCATCTGATGCCGGGTTCCGGTGACCTGCCGACCGCGATATGAGGGCATGGGTACTCGGGAGCGCAAAGTACGAATATAGCCGCATTGCGCCACGCCGCGCAAGTGCGGATGCTTGCGCCACTCGCCGGGGTCGGGTATGGGAAACGGAGCGTTCCTGCCTGTGGGACCTCCCGCGGCACACTGGTCGGATGCAGGAACGCACCGGACGCCGACGCGGAGACGACTCCGACCAACCCCGTGCGGTGCTCGCCAGCGGCTACCTCGCGCAGATCGAGCCCGACCGGGACCTGGCCAGCGCGGCCACGCTCGTGGTCGACGGGACGCCGCAGTCGCACGTCGATCTGGACGACCCGACGCATCTCTCCTTCGAGTACGTGCGGCGTATCGGGCACGCGGTCGATCTGCTCGCTCCGGAGGGCGAGAGCATCACCGCGGTGCACCTCGGCGCGGGCGCGCTGACTCTCCCCCGCTACGTCGCTGCCACCCGGCCGGGCTCGCGCCAGCAGGTCGTCGAGATCGAAGGCGCGCTCGTCGACCTGGTGCGGGAGACGCTGCCTCTCCCGCGTGGCGCGCAGATCCGCATCCGGCAGGGCGATGCGCGCGAGGTGCTCGGCAAGCTCCCGCCGGGTCTGCGCGGGACGGTCGACCTGGTCGTCGTCGACATCTTCTCGGGGGCCCGCACTCCGGCGCACGTGACGAGCGCCGAATTCTACGGCGCGATCGCTCCGCTGCTCGCTCCCGGCGGCCTCGTCGCCGTGAACGTGGCCGACGGTGGAGCGCTGGCCTTCGCCCGCGGGCAGGCCGCGACCCTCGCCGCCGTGTTCGCGCACACCGCGATCGTGACTGACACGCAGATGCTCAAGGCGAAGCGGTTCGGCAATGTCGTGATGCTCGCCTCCGCCGCGCCCCTGGCCCTCGACGGGCTGCCGAGACGTCTCGCCGCCGACCCGGCCGCGTCCAAGCTCGTGCAGGGTCGCGAGCTCGAGAACTTCACCGCGGGCGCGCTGGCCGTGAGCGACGAGACCGCCACACCGTCGCCGCTGCCCGCCCGCAGCGTCTTCCAGGTGCGCCGGGGCTGAGCGGAGCCGCGCGTCGGGGTCGCCCGGGAAAGCTCGCCGGTACAATCGACGCCGGGGCGAGCCCCCGTCGGCCTTGGTCCGTCTTCTCCTCCGCCGCCCGCGACGGATCCGCACTTCACGAGGAAGCATCGCCCTGAGCATCATCATCCGCCACGACCCCGCGACCCTCCGCGAGGAGATCGACGTCGACGCCGCCCAGGAGCGCCTGGAGGAGATCGGCGCGCTGCGCAGTCTCGCCGCGCTCACCGAGAAGGCGGAGCTGCTGCGTCTGCTCGGCCGCGTGGACGAGGCCTGGGACATCGCCAACGAGGCCGTCCGCCGCACCCGCTTCTCGGGCGACCGCGCCGAGCTGCTCAGCGCCCGCGTCCGCCGTGCCCGCCTGATGCAGCTGCGCGGCCGGCCGGACGAGGCGCTCTCGGAGCTCGCGCTGTGCGTCGAGGAGGCGCGCACCCACGAGTGGCACCTCGAGCACTCTCTGGCGCTCAAGCACCGCGGGCTCACGTTCTTCGAGCTCGGCGAGTTCGGCAGGGCGGTGCGCGACTTCGACGCGGCGACGGCCCTCGGCGAGCGCGTGGGGGTGCCGGAGGAGGAGCTGGAGGTCGCGCGCCTGGGCTTCGCCGCTGCCTCCGAGTTCCAGGACGAGTCCGAGCGCGCCCCGCGCACCGACGGCGCCGTCCGCGGGCGCCGCCGCGCCGACGGCGACGAGTCCTGACGCTCCGCGTGACCCGCCGTGGCTGATCTCGACGATGTCGCGCACTGGGCGCAGTCGCTGATCGAGGAGCACCTCGACGACTCCTGGAGCTTCGCCTTCGACCACGCGCGGACCCGCGCCGGCGCCTGCCACTGGACACGGCGACGCATCACGGTCTCGCGTCATCTCGCGTCACGCTGGAGCGACGACGAGGTGTGGCAGACCCTCCTGCACGAGGTCGCGCACGCCCTCGCGGGTCCCGAGGCGGCGCACGGACCGCAGTGGCGGCGGATCTCGGTCGGGCTCGGCTACACCGGAGCCCGCACCCACAACAATCCGACCGCGGACGAGCTGGCCCCCTGGGTCGGCCGCTGCCCGAGTGGACACCTCTTCTACCGGCACCGCCGCCCCACCCGGCCGCTCGCGTGCGGGAGGTGCGCCCGACGGTTCGAGTCGGCGAACGCGATCCAGTGGCAGCGGCGCACCGTGCAGACGTCGTGAGCGGCGAGACGCGGACGATCCGCGGGCGCGCGCCGGTCACGGGGCAGTGGCTCGCCGAGGACGACGGGCGGCGCTGGTGGTTCGACTCCGGCAGCCTCGCCCTCGACTTCGCCTGCACGGGCGCGCTCCCGCGCGACGCCGTCGAGCAGTTCGACTCGGACGCCTCGCTGGCCTCCTGGCTCGCCGAGCGCTTCGACGCCGTCGGGCCCGAGAGCCGCGACGCCCGGCTCGACGACGCTCTGATGCTGCGGGCCGCGGTCGCGCGACTGGCCGAAGCGTCGGCGGCCGCGACTCCACTCGACCCGCGCGACATCGACGTGGTCAACCTCGTGGCGGCGATGCCCGACATCCCGCCCGCCCTGAGCGGAGGATCGCGGCAGGCGGGCCGGCTGAACGCGGCCGGCCGGCAGGCGCTCGCAACCATCGCCCGGGAGGCCGTGGAGCTGCTCGGGTCCCCCGCGGCGGGTCGCCTGCGTCGCTGCGCGGCGGCGGAGTGCCGGATGCTCTACCTCGACACCTCACGGGCGGGCTCGCGGCGCTGGTGCTCGATGCAACGCTGCGGGAACAGGGCGAAGGTGCGCGCGCACCGCGCGAGGGCAGCCGCCTGCGGATGACCCGGCGCGACGGCGGAGAGGACCGCCGCCGCGGTCAGCTCAGTCCGAGACGCTGACCGAGCGGTCGAAGGCGACGTAGCCCGAGAAGTCCTTGCCGACCCGGTCGAACGCGGTCGGGTAGGGGTGCGGGTACGACCAGGCCTTGTCCTTCTCGAGTCCGCTCGCGGTCTGCACCGAGAAGTACTGGCACTCGCCCTTCCACGGGCAGGTGTACGGGGTCGGGCTCTCGACCAGCACGCCCTCGACGATGCTCGAGGGCGGGAAGTACCAGTTCCCCTCGATCGAGATCAGGTCAGAGTCGGGAGCGTCGGCGAGGACGACGTCGTTGAGGACGGCTTTCATGCGGTGCCAGCTTTCGGTCGGGAGACGGCGGACGGGTTCCGCCGCTCGCGGGGAACGCTACGCCGCACCCGGTGCGGCGGTCGAGATGCGCGGGGTGATCTTCAGGACTCGGTGCGATCTGCAGGGCGCGGTGCGCAGGACCTGGACGCCCGGACGCCGACAGCGCCGCACGACGTCGACGCGGGGGCGAACATCCCCGACAGATCGCGCGCCCTCCTGCAGAGCGAACCTGCTCCTGCGGATCGGGCGCCCGGGGCGCGCGGCGCGAGCCCGAGGACGTGTCAGCGCAGCACCTCCACCTCGTCGCGCGTGTCGACGCGCGCGGCGAGCCGCACCTCCTGCTCGCGCCCCTGGGCGGTGAGGAGGCGGCCGGAGGTGGAGGCGGTGAGCAGGTGTCCGCAGGCGCGGCGCAGCCCCTCGTAGGAGGCGCAGGCGACGGCCGCCTCGGGCGAGACGTGGTCGATCCCCAGGCCGATCAGGGCGTCGATGAGAGCCCCGGCCGCGAGATGGTCCTCCATCGCGAACCGGGTCTCGCCGCTGCTGTCCGCCTCGCCGGCCGCGACGAGGTTCACGCTCGTGCGTCCGCCGTTCTCGTGCTGGCGTTCCAGGATCCAGCGGGCCACCGCGCTGCGATCGGTCAGCCCCGCGCGCACCACCCGCCCCTCGACGGCACCGAGGTCGAGCTCGCGGAGACCGGGCAGCGCGTCGACGACGACGGTGACGTCGGCGGGGGCGAGCACGCGCAGCGCCCTCGCTCCCCACTCGAAGCGGATCTGGTAGGTCGACTGGTCCACAGCGGAGGCGTTCACCCTCACACGGTAGCGAGCCCCGGGCGGGATCCGACTCCGCTCGGGAGCGAGCCCGAGGAGGCAGCGGCGCCGCACCGGCTGCGGGGCCGGCCCACCGGCTCATACACGTCGAGCGGCTCGCGCGCATCCTGTTCCTGCACGGCGGTCGACGGGAGAGGATGGGGCTGTGAAGGTGATGCTCAAGCACGTGCTCGACACCGATGCCGATTCCGCCTGGCGCGCCCTGCAGAGTCCGGCCGTGTTCCGCGAGGTGATGTCCCCGCTGTTGACCGCCGCGTCGCTCGACGAGGGCGGCTTCCGGCCGACCTGGGGCCTCGGCTCCCACGACGTGGCGATGGACGCTCTGGGGATCGTGCCGGTGGGAGCGCAGGCGATCGATCTCTCGTACCGACGCGTGCCCTCGATGCCCGACGTGCGAATCCTGCGCGACAACGGCGGTCCGCTCTCGGGCTCGCTCCGGCTGATCACCGCCTGGGACCACCGGATGGCCGTGGCTCCCCTGCCCGACGGCCGCACGCTGTTCCGCGACAGGCTCGAGTTCTCGGCCGGACTCGCCTCAGCGGCGCTCTGGCCCTCGATGTGGGCGTTCTGGCAGTGGCGCGGCATCCGCATCCGTTCCCTCGCGCCCTCGTGGCGCCACGACGTGGGCGCCGATGCGCGCCCGCGCGGAGAGGCCCCGGCATGAGCCCCGACGGCACAGCCGAGGAGGAGGTCGAACTCTCGCGCTCGGAACTGCTGCATCTCCAGTGGCCGTCGGTGGACGATCACGAGGACGACACGGTCTCCCCGCGGCGCCGCTTGACGTCGGCGGTCGAGGTGTCCGACTGGCGGCGCCACGTCCACGCGCTCTACGCCGACGTCCGACGCCTCTCGAACGTCGATCTGCTCGCCGCGCACGCCGCCTGGATCCGCGGTCGGAACGCGCTCTTCGCGCAGCACCCGTCCACTCCACTCCTGCCCGCCGATCGGGCGCGCTTCCGCTCACTGCCGATCGCGCCGTACGACGCCTCGTGGCGGTTCGAACTCGAACTCGCCCCGGTCGAGGAGGCACGCCGGATGGACGTGGAGACCGGCACCGACGGCACCGTGCCGTTCGACCTCATCGGCACCGTCGAGGTCCCGCAAGCCGGCCGCCTCGATGTCTGGCGGCTCGCCTCCTACGGCGGCGGGCTGTTCCTCCCGGTCAAGGACGCGCTCGCCGGGACCCCCGGCGGCACCTACGGCGGCGGTCGCTACCTCCTCGACACAGTGAAGGGCGCCGACCTCGGGCCCGGTGCGGCTCCGGGAACGCTCGTGCTCGATTTCAACTTCGCCTACAACCCCTCGTGCGCCTACGATCCCGCCTGGGCGTGCCCTCTGGCTCAGGCCGGCAACACGCTCGCGGTCGAGGTCCCGGTCGGTGAGCGCTACCGCGGCTGACCGGGAGGCTGGATGCGCTCGGAGGCGAGGTCGATAACCTCGCCCGCGGTGCCGCCGAGCACCGGAAAGCAGGAACCGCGCATGCCCCGTCCCGTCCTTCTCGTCACCGGAACCTCTACGGGGATCGGCCGCACCACCGCGATCGAAGCGGCGCGAGCCGGCTGGCAGGTGGTCGCCACCGTCCGCGACCCCGCGCGCGCCGACGGGCTCCGTGCCGAGGCCGCCGAGGCGCGCGTGGAGCTCGAGGTGCGCGCGCTCGACGTGACCGACCCCGACTCCGTGGCCGCGTGCCTCCGTGCCGTGGAGGAGGAGCAGGGCCGTCTCGACGCCCTCGTCAACAATGCGGGGGCCGGGCACCTCGGCACCGCGGAACTCGAGGACCCGGCGGAGCTGCGCCGCGTGATGGAGGTCAACTTCTTCGGCGTGGTCGCGGTGACCCGCGCGTCCCTGCCGATGCTCCGCTGCTCCCGCGGCCGGATCATCACGGTCTCGAGCATCGGCGGCGCCATCGGCCAGCCGTTCAACGAGGACTACTGCGCCGCGAAATTCGCGGTCGAGGGGTTCTTCGAGTCACTCGCACCGGTGGCCGCCTCGGTCGGTGTGCACATCTCGCTCGTCGAGCCGGGGGCAGTGCGGAGCAGCTTCGTCGAGAACGTGGGCATCGACGCGGGCGCGATGCTCGCCCAGGCCGGCCCCTACGCTCCGGCCCTCGGCGCCTACCTCGACCGCGCCGCCTCGTCGTTCTCGTCCACGCACGCGCAGGATCCGGGCGACGTCGCGGCCGTGATCCTCGCGACTCTGCGTGAGCAGGATCCGCCCTTCCGGGTGCAGACCTCGGACTGGGCGAGGGAGTTCGTCGGCCTCAAGCTGGGCGATGTCGACGGCTCCCGAGTCCAGTCGACGATGCGCGGATGGATCGGCACCCACTAGGGTGGAGGGGTGCGAGCGCGATGACCGCGCTCCCCCGCGTCGTAGAACGCCCCTTGTCCCCTAGGACTCTGACCGTCGAGGATCCGTCCCGACCACTTGGCGCACGTGCATGAGGCCTCAGGCCGCGCGCACCGAATCGTACGGCGAACGGATGTGACCACCGTCACCTTCGCCCGAACGCCGATCACCCGTGCCCCGGCCACCGGCCGCACTGCTCGATCGGCATGATGCCCCCGAAAGGCACCACTCCATGTCGAACACCCCCTCCTTCGGCGCCCTCGGCGTCCCGGCCCCCCTCGTCGCCGCGCTCACCGCGAGCGGCATCACCGAGCCCTTCCCCATCCAGGTCGACACGCTGCCCGACACCCTGAACGGCCGCGACGTCCTCGGCCGCGGCAAGACCGGCTCCGGCAAGACCCTCGCCTTCTCCATCCCGATGATCGCCCGCCTCGGCGGATCGCTCGCCGGCGGCCGCCGCCGCCCTGGCCGCCCCCTCGGTCTGGTGCTCGCTCCGACCCGAGAGCTCGCCACGCAGATCACGGCGGCCATGCAGCCGCTCGCCGACGCGTACGGCATCGTCACCACGACGATCTTCGGAGGCGTCTCGCAGCAGCGCCAGGTCGCTGCACTGAAGCAGGGCGTCGACATCGTCGTGGCCTGCCCGGGACGCCTCGAGGACCTCATGAAGCAGGGCTTCGTGAACCTCGACGCCGTCGAGATCACCGTGCTCGACGAGGCCGACCACATGGCCGACCTCGGATTCCTGCCGGTCGTCACGCGCATCCTCGACAAGACCCCTCGCGGCGGCCAGCGCCTGCTGTTCTCGGCCACTCTCGACAACGGCGTGGACAAGCTCGTCAAGAAGTACCTGCAGAACGAGGTGCTGCACTCGGTCGACGAGGCGAACTCGCCCGTCGCGCTGATGACCCACCACGTCTTCGAGGTGGACGGCCTCGACGCGAAGAACGCGCTCGTGAAGACCCTCGCATCGGGCACCGGCCGCCGCATCCTCTTCATGCGCACCAAGCACCACGCGAAGAAGCTCGCGAAGCAGCTCACCGGCCAGGGCATCCCCGCCGTCGACCTGCACGGCAACCTCTCGCAGGTCGCCCGCGACCGCAACCTCGCCGCGTTCGGCGCCGGCACCGTCAAGGTGCTCGTCGCCACCGACGTCGCCGCCCGCGGCGTGCACGTGGACGACGTCGAGCTCGTCATCCACGTCGACCCGCCCATGGAGCACAAGGCGTACCTGCACCGCTCGGGCCGCACCGCCCGCGCCGGCAGCGAGGGCGACGTCGTCACCGTCGTGCTGCCCACCCAGCGCGGCGACGTGAAGACGCTGCTGCGCAAGGCCGCGATCCAGGTCGCGCCGCAGCAGGTGACGGCCGACTCGGCCGCCGTCGCGAGGCTCGTGGGCGACATCGCGCCGTACGTCACACCCACCGCCTTCGTCGAACCCGCCCGCGGGCAGTCGCAGGGCGGCCGCTCGCAGGGAGCGAACGCGCAGCGCAAGCGCGCCGCCCGCACGGAGGGCACTGCCCCTGTGCGCGGAGGCCGGTCGGCCGGTACCGCGGGCGCCGACCGCCCCCGCCGTGACCGCACCGCTGCCGAGGGTCCCACTCGCGGCGGAGCCCGCGGAGGCCGCAGCCGCTCCGCGAGCGCGCCCTCGACCTCGGGCGGCTCGCGCTCGTTCTACAGCACCGCTACAGGCGGAGCGTCCTCGGCAGCTCCCGCTCGCGAGGCCGCTGGCGGCCAGCGCCGCGGAGGCCGGCGCGCGCAGGGTTGAGACCGCGCGCCGCGACCGGCCTCATGGACGGTCGCGGCGCGCAGGGCGTGTCGCGACCGGCTACCCCGGAGCAGCTGTTCGCCTCATGGTGAGCGGCCGGTCCGGGGACTGATCCATCGATGACGGGGAACAGGCGCTCGTCCTGGACCAGGACAGCAGAACGAAGGGCTGACGGCCCGTGCGACCACTCGTCGCGGGCCCTCAGCCCTTCGTCGTGTCCGGGGCGGACGTTCCGCGAGCGCCATCGCAACGAAGGCCAGGAGTGCCGAGAGCCTCGCGAATGAGCGATTTCACGCTCTGAGCCTTCGTTGCGCAGCCCTGCAGTCGACTCCCGCCGACGCCTCACGTCGCGCACACAGGGGCCACGAGCCGAACGGCGGATTCGCGTGCTGGCCGATCCGTCGAGGCGACCGCGACACGCTCCTGCCAGTCCCGCCACCCGGGACGTCGACCACGGCACGCCATCCCGCGGCGCGCGAGAAGGACGCTCCGCGCCGCTAGGACAGTCGGCCCACGGAGGCGAGGGCGGCCCGGAGCAGTGCGCCGCGCCCGCCCTCCATCTCGGCCGAGACCGCGTCCGACGACGCTTCGTCGGGCGTCATCCAGGTGAGCTCGAGGGCGTCCTGCCGGGGGTCGCAGGTGCCGGTGACGGGAACGACGTAGGCGAGCGAGACCGCGTGCTGGCGCTCGTCCGTGAAGGGCCCCATGCCCGGCATCGGGAAGTACTCGGCGACGTGGAACGGCAGCGGGCTCGCCGGGAGGAGCGGGAAGGCCATCGGGCCGAGGTCCTTCTCGAGGTGGCGGAAGAGCGCATCGCGCAGGGTCTCGCCGTACATCACCCGGCCCGAGACGATCGTCCGAGTGATCTGCCCCGACGACGTCGCCCGCAGCAGCACCCCGACCTCGGTGACCTGGCCGAGACCGTCCACGCGCACGGGCACCGCCTCGACGTACAGCAGCGGCAGCCGACGGCGGATCTCGGCGAGTTCGTCGTCGGACAGCCACCCGGAGTTGGGGTCAGGGGTTCGCACGCTCATGATGCCATTCTTACCCGACCCGGCTGGTCTTCCGACCGCGGCGGCGGATCGTCCGCACGGGAGGCAGGATGGTGCGATGGGAATCGACGCGAACGCGGTGCTGTGGTCCTCCTCCGAACGCGACCGTGTCGGCCGCCCCCTCCTCGTCCTCCTGCACGGCTACGGCTCGCACGAGGGCGATCTCTTCTCGCTGGGCGCCTCTCTGCCGCTGGAGCCCGTGCTCGCATCGCTGCGGGCGCCGCTGCAGGTGGCGGGCGGCGCGAACGCCTGGTGGCCGCTGCGGGTGCCGCTCGACCCGGAGGAGCCGCGCGCGGATCCGGCAGCGGTCGAGGAGGCGGTGCACGCGGTGATCGACTGGCTCGACGCGCTGGATCACCCGGGTCCGATCGGGCTGCTCGGCTTCTCGCAGGGAGCAGCGCTCGCCGTGCAGCTGTTGCGGCGCGCTCCCGGGCGCTTCGTCTTCGCGGTCGCGCTCTCGGGATTCGTGGTGCCGCTCGCCGAGGGCGACGACGCCGACGAGCGCCTCGCCCGCGACCGGCCGCCCGTGTTCTGGGGGCGCGGCACTCTCGACTCCGTGATCCCGGAGGAGCTGGTGCGCGATGCGGCCGCCTGGTTCCCCGAGCACACCGCGCTGGACGCCCGAGTCTACGAGGGGGTCGCGCACGGAGTCGGCCAGGCGGAGCTGGCCGATGTCGGCGCGTTCGTACGGCTCGGCTTCGCCTGACCCGCCGCACCGGATACGGCGTCACGGGCGTGCCCTCGACCGGCGAACCGGGCAATGTCGGAGGTGGCAGGGAGAATGGTCGCATGCCGGATGTACTCGAGCGCTTCTCCCCCGCCACCCGGGCGTGGTTCGAGGGAGCGTTCCCGGCGCCCACGGCCGCGCAGGAGGGTGCGTGGTCGGCCATCTCGAGCGGCGCGCACGCCCTCGTGGTCGCGCCCACCGGCTCCGGCAAGACGCTGTCCGCGTTCCTCTGGGCGATCGACAGGCTCGTGCAGGGCCCGCCACCGGAGGATCCGCAGCACCGCACACGCGTTCTCTACGTCTCTCCGCTCAAGGCGCTCGGAGTCGACGTCGAGCGCAACCTCCGCTCGCCGCTGGTCGGCGTCACCCAGACCGCTCTGCGTCTCAGTGCCGAGGGCATCGGCACCGCACCCGCCACGGTGACGGTCGGTGTCCGCTCCGGAGACACCCCGGCGGCCGAGCGCCGAGTGCTGCAGAAGACGCCGCCGGATATCCTGATCACGACCCCCGAGTCGCTCTACCTCATGCTCACCTCGTCCGCGCGGGAGTCGCTCCGCGGGGTCGAGACGGTCATCGTCGACGAGGTGCACGCCGTCGCGTCGACCAAGCGCGGCGCACACCTCGCCGTCTCGCTCGAACGGCTCGATGCGCTGCTCGCGACGCCGGTGCAGCGCATCGGCCTGTCGGCCACCGTCCGCCCGCGAGAGGAGATCGCCCGGTTCCTCGCTGGCCGCTCGCCCGTCGCGATCGTCGCGCCCGCCTCCGAGAAGCAGTGGGAGCTCAGCGTCGTCGTCCCCGTCGAGGACATGTCCGAGCTCGGCTCCACGGCGCAGCAGGAGGGCTCGACGATGGGAGCGACCGGCCCGCAGAGCGGATCGATCTGGCCCCACGTCGAGGAGTCGATCGTCGACCGCGTGCTCGCGCACACGTCCTCCATCGTCTTCGCCAACTCACGGCGACTGGCCGAGCGGCTGACGGCACGGCTCAACGAGATCCACGCCGAGCGCCGCGAGGCGGAGCGCACCCGCGAGACCGGCGAGCCCGTCGCGGTGGGGGCGCTGCTCGGCGAGGCCGCCGCCTCGGCCCGCCGGGCACCCGCCGAGGTGATGGGCGCCGCGGGAGGCACCAGCGGTGCCGGCCAGTCCGCGCCCGACGACGAGCCGCTGCTCGCCCGCGCCCATCACGGCTCGGTGAGCAAGGAGCAGCGGGCGATCATCGAGGACGACCTCAAGTCGGGGCGCCTGCGCTGCGTCGTGGCGACCTCGAGTCTGGAGCTGGGCATCGACATGGGCGCGGTCGACCTGGTCGTGCAGGTCGAGACGCCGCCCTCCGTCGCCAGCGCCCTCCAGCGCGTCGGGCGTGCGGGCCACCAGGTCGGCGAGGTCTCCCGAGGGTCCTTCTACCCCAAGCACCGGGCCGACCTGCTGCACTCGGCGGTCACCACCGAGCGGATGCGGTCGGGGCTGATCGAGGCCGTGTCGGTGCCCGCCAACCCGCTCGACATCCTCGCCCAGCAGACGGTCGCCGCCACGGCGCTCGAGAGCCTCGACGTCGACGAATGGTTCGACACCGTCCGCCGCAGCGCCCCGTTCGTGTCGCTCCCCCGCTCCGCCTACGAGGCGACGCTCGACCTCCTCTCCGGGCGCTACCCGTCCGATCAGTTCGCCGAGCTGCGGCCGCGCGTGGTCTGGGACCGCGACGCCAACACCCTCACCGGGCGTCCGGGAGCACAGCGGCTCGCCGTCACCAGCGGCGGTACCATCCCCGATCGCGGCCTGTTCGGCGTGTTCATGGTCGGTGAGCCGGGATCGACCGGCAACCGCGTCGGTGAGCTCGACGAGGAGATGGTCTACGAGTCACGCGTGGGAGACGTCTTCGCCCTCGGCGCCACGAGCTGGCGGATCCAGGAGATCACCTACGACCGGGTGATCGTGACGCCGGCGTTCGGCGAGCCCGGACGCCTCCCGTTCTGGAAGGGAGACTCGCAGGGTCGTCCGGCCGAGCTCGGCGAAGCGATCGGTGCGTTCACCCGCGAGGTCGGCTCGGCCCCGGCCGAGACGGCGCGCGGACGCTGCACCGCCGCCGGACTCGACGAGTACGCGACGAACAACCTGCTCTCCTTCCTCGACGAGCAGCGCCTTGCCACCGGTCAGATCCCCGACGACCGCACGCTCGTCCTCGAGCGCTTCCGCGACGAGCTGGGTGACTGGCGGCTCGTGCTGCACTCGCCGTACGGCATGCAGGTGCACTCGCCGTGGGCGCTCGCGGTCGGCGCACGGGTCCGCGAGCGTCACGGGGTCGACGGAGCGGCGATGGCCGGCGACGACGGCATCGTGGTGCGCATCCCCGACACGGAGTCCGAGCCGCCCGGCGCCGAGCTCTTCCTGTTCGAGCGCGACGAGCTGGAGCAGCTGGTCACCAGCGAGGTGGGCGGGTCCGCTCTGTTCGCCGCCCGGTTCCGCGAGTGCGCGGCCAGGGCCCTCCTCCTACCGCGCTACAACCCGGGCAAGCGCTCGCCGCTGTGGCAGCAGCGCCAGCGGGCCGCCCAGCTCCTCGACGTCGCGCGCACCTACCCGACCTTCCCGATCATCCTCGAGACAGTGCGCGAATGCCTCCAGGACGTCTACGACCTGCCCGCCCTGCTGCGGCTCGCCGCCCGCCTCGAGGGGCGCGAGCTGCGGATCCTCGAGGTCGAGACGCCCACGGCCAGCCCCTTCGCTCGCTCGATGCTCTTCGGCTACGTCGCCGCGTTCATGTACGAGGGCGACAGCCCACTGGCCGAGCGCCGCGCCGCGGCCCTGTCGGTCGATGCGACCCTGCTGGGCGAGCTCCTGGGACGCGCCGAGCTTCGTGAGCTGCTCGACCCGGTCGTGCTCGGACAGATCGAGCGTGAGCTGCAGCGGGTCGAGCCGGAGCGGCGGCTGCGCGGCCTCGAGGGCGCCGCAGACCTGCTCCGCCTCCTCGGGCCGCTCACGCTCGATGAGCTCGGCGAGCGGCTGGTCGACGAGTCCGTCGCCTCCGCGGACGTCGCGACGGCCGCACCCGTCGCACGCGAGGTGCTCGAGTCACACGTCGCAGCGCTCGTCCGCGCCAAGCGCGTCCTACCGGTCGGCCTTGCGGGCGAGCAGCGCTACGCCGCCATGGAGGACGCCTCCCGGTTGCGCGACGCGCTCGGCGTGCCCCTCCCCATCGGCGTGCCGGTGGCGTTCATCGACCCGGTGCGCGATCCGCTCGGCGACCTCGTCGCCCGCTATGCGCGCAGCCACGGCCCCTTCACCGCGGCGGCCGTCGCCGAGCGGCTGGGCCTGGGAGTCGCGGTCGTCACCGACACCCTCCGCCGCCTGTCGGGCGAACGCCGGGTCTCCGAAGGCGAGTTCCGCCCTACGGGCACCGGAACCGAATGGTGCGATGCGGAGGTGCTGCGGCGCCTGCGCAGCCGCTCCCTCGCGGCGCTCCGCAAGGAGGTCGAGCCGGTCGACGGGGCAGCCTACGGCCGCTTCCTCCCCGCCTGGCAGCACGTCGGAGGCTCCCTCCGCGGCGTCGACGGCGTGGCGTCGGTCATCGACCAGCTCGCCGGCACGCCCATCCCCGCCTCGGCCTGGGAGTCGCTGATCCTGCCCGCGCGGGTGCGCGACTACTCCCCCGCGATGCTCGACGAGCTCACCGCGACCGGCGAGGTCCTCTGGGCCGGTGCCGGGACGCTCCCCGGCAACGACGGCTGGGTGAGCCTGCACCTCGCCGACACCGCCGGGCTGACCCTTCCCGTCCCCGCTGCCGAGGTGGTGCCCCTCGGCGAGCTGCAGCAGGAGATCGTCGGCGTGCTGGGCTCAGGCGGCGGCTACTTCTTCCGGCAGTTGTCAGACGCGGTCGGATCGACCGACGACTCCGGTCTGGTCGAGGCGCTCTGGGAACTCGTCTGGGCAGGCCTGGTCACCAACGACACCCTCGCTCCGCTGCGCACCCTCGTCGGGTCGACCGGAGGCGCGCACCGTCAGCCGCGCCCGCCCGCCCGCGCCCGTGCTCCCCGCGGCCGCGTGATGACGCGCACCACGATGGCCACCCGGATCGGTCCGCCGACCGCGGGCGGACGCTGGTCGATCGTCCCCCTCGCCGAGTCGGACCCGACGATCCGCGGTCACGCTCTCGGCGAGACGCTGCTCGAGCGCTACGGCATCGTCACCCGGGGCTCGGTGCAGGCCGAGGGCGTCCTGGGCGGTTTCGCCCTCGCCTACAAGGTGCTCAGCGGCTTCGAGCAGCAGGGGCGCGCCCGTCGCGGCTACTTCATCGAGAAGCTCAGCGCCGCCCAGTTCGGTACCGCGGGCAGCGTCGACCGCCTCCGCACGTTCGCGCCGCAGGACGAGGTGCAGGAGAAGCCGCGGTCGGTCCTCGCCCTCGCGGCGACCGACCCGGCGAACCCGTTCGGTGCCGCGCTCCCGTGGCCCCAGGTCGAGGGCCACCGGCCCGGACGCAAGGCCGGTGCGCTCGTCGCCGTGGTCGACGGCGCCCTCGCGGTGTACCTCGAGCGCGGCGGCAAGACCGCCCTCACCTTCACCGCCGACGAGACCGTCCTCGCGGATGCCGCGGGCGCACTCGCGCAGCTCGTGCGCTCCCGAGGAGTCGAGAAGCTGACCGTCGAGAAGATCGACGGCGCCTTCGCCCTGGGCACTCCCTTCGGCGACGCCCTCGTGGCGGCGGGCTTCGTGGCCAACCCGCGCGGTCTGAGGATGCGCTCGTGAGAGCAGGGAGGAGTCGTCGTGCCCGAGGGTGACACCGTCTATCGGTCCGCGCACAACCTCGCCGCGGCGCTCGACGGCGAGGTACTGACCCGCTGCGACGTGCGTGTGCCGACGTTCGCGACGGTCGACCTCACCGGCGAGACGATCGACGAGGTCGTGCCCCGCGGCAAGCATCTGCTGATGCGGGTCGGTGACGCTCTGATCCACTCCCACCTCAAGATGGAGGGCAGTTGGCACCTCTACGCGCGCGGCGACGGGCGGCGCCCGACGTGGCACAGGCCGGCGTTCCAGGCGCGCATCGTGCTCGAGACCGCGGACTGGCAGGCGGTCGGCTTCGAGCTCGGCCTGCTCGAGATCGTGCCGCGCTCCGCCGAGGAGGACGTGGTCGGATACCTCGGCCCCGACCTGCTCGGCGCCGACTGGGATGCCGACGAGGCCCTGCGTCGCCTCTCCGCGGATCCGGAGCGGCCGATCGGCCTGGCGCTGCTCGACCAGCGGATCATGGCCGGCCTCGGCAACGTCTACCGGGCCGAGCTCTGCTTCCTGCGCGGACTGCTGCCCACGCGACCGGTCGGCGACAGCGGCGACCTCGTGCGCACCATCGCCCTCGCCCAGCGTCTGATCACCGCCAACCGCGAGCGCATCGAGCGCACCACCACCGGCAACCTGCGACCGGGACAGCAGCTGTGGGTCTACGGCCGCGACCGCCGCCCCTGCCGCCGGTGCGGCACCCCGATCGAGCGCGGCGAACTCGGCGACGACGAGCTGCAGCTCCGGGTCACCTACTGGTGCCCGCACTGCCAGAGCTGAGCCGCTACTCCTCGACGGCGGAGCGGTGGCCGGGGACGTGCTTCTCGTGGATCGAGAATTCGGCGAGACGCTCGACGCGATCGACGTGACGGCCGGGCTCCGAGGCGTCGGAGACGATCCAGCTGCCCACGAGGAGGAAGGCATCCCGCCCGCCGGCCGTCAGCGGCCCCGTGATCGTGAACGATCCGAGAGTCGGAGTCGAGAACGCGGCCCGAACCGGGTCTCCGTGCTGCAGTCCCTCCACGGAGCGCGATCCGCCCACCTCCTCCGCCTCCGGAGCGAGTGCGATGCTCTGGATCTCGCTGCCCGTGCCGAGGAACACGTCTGCGACGACGAGCTCCCCGCCGACCGCCTGGCGGACCACTCCCTCGATGCCGTAGAGGCCGTAGCGCGGGGAACGGACGAGGACGCGGACGGAATCGCCGATCGCGATCTCGGCGAGTGCGCCGCGGATCGAGGCGACGTCTCTCCGCGCGGGAGGGGCGGACAGGGCGTCGAGGATCGGGCTGGACATCCGATCAGGGTAGCCCGTCCGGTGGAACGGACGAAGTCCCGCACCGGTCGGCCGGTCCGCGCGCGTCGTCGCGGCCTGCCGGCGCACACGTCGCATCAGCCGTCTCGACATGAGTGGGCCGTCGCCGGTCGGAAAGCAGAAGCCTCTACACCACGGGACGACCAGACTCCACGGGACGACCAGATTCCTCCGGGTGACCGGGGTATCAGCGGGTGCGGAGTCGGTGGGATTTGAACCCACGGAACCCAATAAAGGGTTCTCCACCTTAGCAGGGGGCGATGTCAAGTCGTCTAAGCAACGGCTTCGTCGAGGAGTAGCCGCTCGAAGACTTCGCGGGGGGTTCGGAAGCCGAGGGTCTGCCTGGGTCGGTCGTTGAGTTCGTCGGCGATCGCGTTGAGGTAGGGCTGGTGGTTGGTGATCTCGATGCCCTTGGGGAGGTATTCGCGGATCAGACCATTGGTGTTCTCGTTCGAGGGCCGCTCCCACGGGGACCGCGGGTGCGCGAAGTAGACGGGCAGCTCGGTGGCGAGGGTGAGCTGCGCGTGCCGGGCCATCTCGGTGCCCTGGTCCCATGTGAGGGAGCCGCGCAGATGCGCGGGCAGATCGTCGACCCGGTCGATGAGAGCGTCGGCGACGCCGTCGGAGTCTTTTCCGTCGGGTAGTCCCAGGATGATCGCGAAGCGCGAGTGCCGCTCCACCAGGGTGATCGCCGCGGTCTTGCCGTGCGCTCCGATGATCAGATCTCCCTCCCACGCGCCGGGAACACGCCGGTCCGACGCCTCCTCGGGCCGGTCATCGATGGAAACCATGCCCACAATGCGTCCGCCGGTGCGTTCCCCGAGCGGCCGGCGTCGCTTGCGGGTCGTCTGTTTCGAGCGCAACAGGATGCCTTCGCGGGCGAGTTCGCCCTTGGGGTGGGCGTAGATCCATCGGTAGATCGCCTCGTGGGACACGGTGCGGCCTGCGGCGTCGGGTGAATGCGTCATCGTGTCAACGCTCGCGTCCGCCGCCTCCAGGCGCAACCGGCCCGCGATCTGCCGCGGCGTCCGCGAACGCTTCAGATCCGCTCGAACCCGCGCCGACAGCACAGAATCGGCATCGATCAGTCGCTCCTGCGGACGGGCTCGCCGCTTGCGAGCCTTCGTCTGCGCCGAGACGGGCTGATACCCGCGGGTCTTGAGCGAGTTCCGGCTCCGCTCACGCCACACGACCGTCCGGTCGCGGTCGATCAACTCGGCGATCTCCCGATCGCTCAGCCCCTGCTTGATCCCGACCGCGATCTGAGCCCGATCCTCAAACGACAACTGCCGACGCACCACCAGCAACCCCCTCCGTTGCTACGACGCTATGACACCGCCGGGCCTTTGGAGTCGCACTGGCCGCGTAGTCGTGCGCCTTCGCGCACCGGATGCACGCCAGTTCTCGACGTGTTCGGCGGTGCGACTCCCCTGGTTCGACCGACTGGGATGTCGGATTCGGGACTTGCGGATGCCTTCGCAGAAGCGATGCGGCGTTCGAATTGTGCTCGCCCCTATGAGGCTCGGCCTGGCGTGTTCGTTCGCTGTCAGTCGCGGCGTTCGGCAGCGTGCCCGTCGTGCGCGGCACAGTATCGCGGCGATCGGCAGCGGCTCGCGCGCTCGGGCATGTACGACGCTGACGGCCAGCCCGTGAAGGGCTTCCGCTACTACTTCATCACGCTCAGCGCCCCAAGTTTCGGCGCCGTTCACCGAGTCCCGAAGCCGTGAGAGAAAGCACGGCGACGATGTGCATGTGGCACCAGACACGCACCCACCGACGTCGATTTACGCGGCCTCCCGGTCGATCTGGACGGATACGACTATGGCAGTCAAGTGGCGTGGCACGGCGTGGTGTCGAGGCTGTGGGATGCGATGCGGCGGCGCGCTCCGTCGATGGAGTATTTCGTGGTGCGAGAAGTTCAAGCGCGGATAGCGCTGCATCTGCACGCGGTAGTGCGGGTGCCGGATCACGTGCCGGTGTCGGCTGCGGCGACGGGGGCAGCTGCTCGCGCTGCTACGGCTGCGCATCCAGTGACGGGTGAAGTGGCCTCGTGGGAGCAAAAGGACGTACGGGATCGCGAGATTCAGCCTCGACGCTCTCGGGAGGAAGACATTTCGCCGGACATGTCCACGGCTGCGGCGCGCGTAATCGGATACGTCTCGAAAGCCCTGAACTACAGCTTGAAGGACATCGTTCCGGGTCAGGATACCGCCGACAGCGACCCGTCATTGGAACGATTCGAGTTCGTGGGTCGGCTACGGCAAGCTGCACGGTTCCAGGTCCGGTGCAAGGACTGCCCGCCATCGGGTGCAACGGATTGCTCGAAGCGTGCTCATCGTTCGCTGGGGTATGGCGGGCATACCGTGACGATGAGCCGCCCAACGAAACAGCGTCCGGGTCGGTCATTCGCTCACCTGACCCGCAAGAGGATACGGGAGGAGCGGATGGTGTGGGCAGCTGCGAATTCGACGCAGGATGACAGCGGCGGGATCGGACACGATGAGGTCTGGTGGGCAAGTTATGCCGCTGATCTGAGGGCGCGTCGTGCTCGGGAGGCTTGGGAATCTCGACAGCACGCCCGCGCGCCGTAACGGCAACTGCTCAGGCCAGCCTCACTGGTGACGGTGGGGCTATTCGGCGTGTTCGAATTCGAGGGCAAAGGCGTTTACGCCTGCGGCAGCTGCGATATGGACGCGAGTAGTTCGAGATTGCCGACATGAGAGGGTCGGATTCCGGCGAGGGCTGGGGGCGGGCGGCGTGGACCGGCGTAGCCGCACGCCGCGACGCCCCCCCCAGCCCTCGGACCCCGCGAAGCGGGGTCCTTCTTGTTCATGGATGGGAACTTTCCGTGCCGATGGCGGTCGTGTCGATGATGTCGGAGACGGACGATAGGCTTGGCGGAGACGAGAGGAAAACCGCCGTGACGACAGTCGTGCGACGCATCAAGGACGTAACTCAGCCTCGCGGCGGGTACATCAATCCGAAGTCGATGGCGATGATCCAGCTGGATGACGGCAGGCCGTCGCCTCTCGATCACAAGGTGGAGAATATTCACGCTTCGCTGGTGGGCATGGCCGTGGACTACCTCACGCGTCTTGCGACTGGCGCTGATCCCCAGGAGGCGTTTGCCATATCGATCAGGGGCGCGGCATCCATCGGGCGTGCTGAACTTGCGACCGCTGAGGCAGAGGTCGCAAGTCTCGTCGCGGGCAAGGTTGATAGCTACGCGATCTTGTCAGCCTGCAAGCTCGCGGGTTACGACGTGGGCTATCGAGTCGGACCGACGATGTACAACCCGGACGCGCGCACGAAACCCGACAGAATCACGACCGACCACATTGCGGCGATGGTCGAGCGCTCCCTAGCCTTCTTTCGGAGCTACGGGCCTGTCACTCTCGGCGGGTTCACCTTCCCTGGTGGCTACAGCGATGTAGTAACGGCAGGCGATGGCGATTTCCTCACGACTGACACGCTGTGGGATTTCAAGGTATCGGTGAGCGGCCCCACGAAAGATCACACTCTCCAAGTGCTCATGTACTTGCTCATGGGTCTGCGCTCTGGCCAGCCGGAGTTCGAGAGCGTCACGCATTTGGGCGTTTTCAATCCACGCCTGAATACCGTGTATCGCATTGCCCTTGCGGACGTGCCCGCCGATGTCGTCGCGACAGTCAGCCGCGACGTTATCGGTTACTGAGTCGCCACCCCCAGGTAGGCGGGCCGTTCGTCGTCATTGGACGTCAAGACGGCTCGGTGCCCCCGGGACCGAAGTATTTGCTGTTGAGCTTCCACTTGCTCAGCGTGCTGAGGCTGACGCCCAAGGGCGGTCCGACCTGGCGGAGCGTGAAGCCTTCATGAAGGGCAAGCTCAGCGAGAGCGCGCTCAATGTGAAGTAGCTCGTTCCGCGCTTCTTTCGGATGAACGAGGGCGCTCTTTATGCGCATCTCTTCATCCACTCGCTGAAGCTCTGCGGAGGAATCGGGCTGGAGAGAGCTTTGCGAGGTGCGCGAGTAGACGAGACGGCTCATCGTTCGTCTTCGTTCGTCCTTGCGTGTTGCTGACTGTCAGGGGGCCCGATCTCACTGATACTGAGATCGGACCCCCTCGAGGTCGTATGCGCTGCGCGAGCTCAGCCCGCTCTGCGCGCGTTCGTCTGACCGGATCGCTCCGTGACAGACGTAGCAGGGTGCCTCGCCGCAGTCGATTTCGAGACGAATCTGCCGGTGGATGACGAGCGGGTGACCGTTTTGCGCCTGTTCAGGCGCTTCGTCATCTTCTCCTGGATCGAGCGAGCGTGCTCGAGCGCCTGTTCGGTGTCTTTGCTCATCTGTCCTCCGATCGGAAGCGACCTCGTCGCTGCCGTTCTCACGGTTCCTCGCGTTGGTTCCGAGCGATGACCGCCTGCGCGACGGCCAACGCTATGCGCTCATCATCCTCCGTCAACCACGGCATGTCACTGAGAGCGTCCATCATCGCCAACCCCATCTCCCGTTCCGCGGGTGTGTCGCTGAGTGCCTTCTCGATCGTCCAGGACCAGCGCGTCCAGCTCTGTTCGCGCGCGGTGAAGTTCTTGGTCACTCGCCGAGTGGAGATCCCATCGACCACGGTCACGACAATCGCGGCAAGTCCTACGACGCCCGCGATGAGAGCGGCGATGAAGGTCGCGACGGCGCCGTCCTCCCACCCGCTCATGCGGTCGCACCGGTCTGTCGGCACGCCGGGTCTAGTGGAAGGGCGGGGGCAATTAACGTCGACGCGTTCATCGCGGCGTTCGGCGCCGCTCCGGCCGCCTTCGGTTCCGCACCTGTCATGCCACAACGATAGGGCGAGTGCGAAGCGCCGCATCGTCGGGGTCACCCACCTCGCTCCCGCTGTGCCACGCGAGCACCCGTTCGCAGGTCCCTTAGTCCAGGCCGTGCTCCTTTGTGATCTCGTCGGCTTCTGCGGTGTAACCCCGTGCGCGCAACTCCTTCACGAAGACGTCGATCGGAGGCATACACGACATGTATGGCTCGTCGCAGCGGCCGGTGTAGAGACCTCCGCCAGGTGAGCTGTCCAGGCCTCCCTTGTTGAACGGGTCAAGTCCACCTCCGTTGAACCGATCCAGCCCGCCGCCGTTGAACCGATCCAGCCCACCTCCGTTGAAGTGGTCGGCTCCTCCGCCATCGAACGGGTAGAGGCCTCTACCCTCTACGGTGCTCAGCCCACCGCCAACGCCGCTGTACCTGTCGCGCGGCCAATTCCTCTTCATCACAGATCCTCCCGCTACGCCAGTTCCGACACCTTGCCAGGTGCCACCGACAACGGGCCAGGTTCCGTGGCTGCGGTTCCAAACGGGGCAGGGTCGGAGGAGAACGCCGCCGACGCGCACGCCCGCAGCCGAACCGCGGAGGATGCGGCGCGGCTCGTTGGTTGGAGTACAGCGACGCTCTACCGCCAACAGTCCGCCGCCGCCCAGCGCGCGGCGGTCGAGTACGCGAACGACCGGAGCTAGTTCTCTCGGCCAGGCGGCGTGCGCCTGAGTTGACTGGAACCCATAGAAGGGTCACCTGAGAACGCGTCGAAACACGATTCGCAGGAGGGAGGAAGGTCGATGGAACCTTGTAAAACGGGTTCTGACCAGGGGAAAACTGGCGGAGTCGGTGGGATTTGAACCCACGGAACCCAATAAAGGGTTCTCCACCTTAGCAGGGTGGTGCACTCGACCGGACTATGCGACGACTCCTGAGCGCCCGCGGGCGGACGCACGACGACCATCATAACCGCACGCAGGAGGCGGCTGCGACACGCGCGCACGGCGCCACTGCCGGGGGTGGCAGTCGTCGCGCCGCCCGCTACTGGTCCGAGAGCGAGCGGCCGACGCTGCAGGTCTCCTGCTGCGCCGTCTGACCGGAGACGTCGCTCGGGAGCGTCACCGGGCCGTCGGGACTGGCGGGGGTGGCGGGATCGGTGGTCGCGGGTGCCGCGGTGGGCGCCGGATCCGTCGGCGCGGGGGTCGACCCCGGCGCCTGCGAGCCCCCGCCTGTGGTCCCGCTCAGCGCGATCGGCTGGTCGGCCAGGAGCGCGGCGTTCAGCGAGGCCGCCGCCTCCGCACTCGGGTAGACGCCGTTACCGTCGATGACGGTCGGGTACTGCACGAAGACCACGTTCGCGAGGTCGACGTCCTTCACCGCGAGTCCGATCGAGACGAGCGTGTTGACGTTCTCGAGCGAGGTCGAGAGCTGCATGTTCGAGACGGCCGCCCTGGCGAGTCCGTAGAGGTTCACGGGGTTCGAGAGAGTGGAGGCGCTCTTCACCTTCCGCACGAGTGACGAGAGGTAGACCTGCTGGCTCGAGATGCGGGTCAGGTCGCTGCCGTCGCCGACGCCGTGCCGCGTGCGCAGGAACGCCAGCGCCTCGGCTCCGACGAGAGTGTGAGTGCCGGCGTCGAGGTTGAGGCCGGTGTACTCGTCCTCGATCGGCGAGGCGACGCAGACGTCGACTCCGCCGACCGCGTTCGACATCTCGATGACCCCCTCGAACTGGATCAGAGCGGCATAGGGGATGTCGAGTCCGGTGAGCTGCTCGACCGTCTGCACCGTGCAGGCCAGCCCGCCGGCCTCGAGCGAGGTGTTGATCTTGGCCGAGTCCACCGCCGGCGAGACGGCTCCGGTGGCCGGATCGGTGCACGACGGGATCGGCACGTAGAGGTCGCGCGGGAAGCTGACCACCTCGACGGTCGAGTGATCGGCCGAGATGTGCATCAGCATCGTGACGTCGTTGAGGTTCTCGGAGCGGTCTCCGTACGCACCCGCGGCCGATCCGTCGGCGCTGTCGCTGCCCGCGAGCAGGATGTTCACGCCCCCCTCGATCGCGCCGATCTCGGGCGCGGTGTCACCGGTGTCGATGCCGAGATCGACGGAGGCGCGCGCGCTGCCCGCGATCATCGAGACCGCGATGGCGATGATGCAGACGGTGCTGAGGACCCCGACGCCCACGCAGGCCGCGACGATCCGGGCGACGAAGCGCACTCCGCTCTGGCGTCGCAGCCGGCCGTGCCGGGCAGCGGTGGTCCTCGTGGACGCGCGATCGCTCATCGGGTCGTACTCTCTCTCGGCTTCGGAGCGCGTGTCGCTCCGGAGTCAGCGCACGAGGGGGAGAGCACCAGCTGTACCGCCCGCCCTCGGCTCAGCCGAAGAATCCGACCGAGCAGGTCTGCTGGTCGGCGCTCTGGCCGGTGACCGATTCTGGCAGCGCAACCTTGGATTCGCCCGCAGGAGTCGTCGCGGGCGTGCCCGGTGTCGCCTCCGCCGTCGCGAGTGGGTCGGCGGTCGCAGGCCCGGCCGGCGCAGCAGGAGCGGCTGGCGCCGCCTCCTGGCCCTCGACGGTGGCTCCCGCGCCAGTGCCTCCGGTCAGGGCGATCGGCTGATCGGTCTGCAGCGCCGTCGCGAGCACGTCGCCCGCGGCGCGGTTCGGCTCGACTCCACTCGGGGTGGCGCCGGTCGGATACTGCGCGAACACCACGTTCGCGAGATCGACGTCCTGGAGGGCGAGGCCCATCTGCACCATCGTGTTGACGTTGTTGAGCTCGGTCGAGAGCGTCATGTTGCCCAGCGCAGCCTTCGCGAGACCGTAGAGCGCGACGGGGTTGAGCAGCGTCTCGGCGCTCTTCACCTGGCGGACGAGGGCCGAGAGGAAGACCTGCTGATTGCTGATGCGGGTGAGGTCGCTGCCGTCGCCGATGCCGTGGCGGCTGCGGAGGAATTGCAGCGCCGCCATCCCCTCGAGCGAGTGGACGCCCGGCTCGAGATGGGTGTTCGTCCACGGGTCGTCGATCGGAGTCGCGACGCAGACGTCGACTCCGCCGATTGCGTTCGACATCTCGATGACGCCGTTGAACTGCACGACCGCGCCGTAGTCGACCCTGATCCCGAGGAGGTCCTCGACCACACCAGCGACGCAGCCGAGGCTGACGTCCTTGCCCATGGCCTCGTTGATCTTGGTGTCGGACCGGGCCGGGATGGTCTCGCCCGTCGCCGCGTTCACGCAGGTCGGGATGTCGACGTACATGTCTCGCGGGAAGCTGACCATGGTCGCGTTGCTGTGGTCGGCAGAGACGTGCAGGAGCATGTTGACGTCGTTGAGGACGCTGGTCTCCGCGTCGGGGTCGCCGTACGCGTCTCCCTGTCCCTTGCGGGAGTCGCTCCCGACGACGAGGACGTTGAAGCCGCCCTCGAGCGCCCCGATCTGGGGGGCACCGCCGGCCGAGACGCCCGAGCCCGCCGCGACCGGATGCAGGTCGACCGACGGCTGGGCGGACTGCACGAGCAGCGTCGCGGCGATCGCGACGACCGATACGGAGGCGACGACGCCGACTCCGCCGACGGCCGCGGCCGCCTTCACCAGCGTCCGGGCCAGCGTGTGCCGCTTCTGGCGCCCGTGCCGCACGAACGGGCGCGGCGCGCGCACGGTCTCGTGCATGGTTCGCTGTGTCGAAGGGCGCGTGCGGCGCATCCGTCTCCCGGTGTCGAGGCGTCAGTGGTGCGGAGATGTGGACCCGGGATCATCCGGGCATCGCGCAATCCTATACAGACGGGTGGCGCGACCCGAAAGGATCCTGGCGGTCCGCGGACGGCGCTGTGCCGGCGACGGGCGCTCCCGGCTCCCTCCGCTCCGCCCGTCGGCGCTCGGAGAGCACCTCAGGAGGTGTCGGCCGGTCAGGAGGCGCCGGCCTGCCGAGCGGCGCGCACTGCTTGGAGCGTCTCGAGCCGGGAGCGGCGAGGCGGGCGGGACCTCAGACGTTCCGCGACCGCCCTGACACGCGGCTCGCCGCTCTGCGTGGCGTCGGCGATCACGAGTTGCGCCTCGTGACTCGAGAACTCACCGACCGCCATCAGCGCCGACACGGCGACCTCGACGTCCGGGCCCTCGGCGGCCGACCGGAGCGCTGCGAGGGCCGGCTCAGCGTGCGGACTCCCGATGTGGCCGACCACCTCCGCCGCATGCCGCCGGGCGGCGGGGTCCGCGTGGGCCAGCGCGTCGATCAGTCCCGGAACGGCGGCTGCTCGGAAGGAGGCGACGACGTCGGTCAGCGCGTTCTGCGCCTCCGCATCACCGGTCCCGAGCTGTCGGAGGAGGACGGGGACGGCCCGAGGGTCGCCGAGCCTCGAGAGGGCCCAGCGGGCCTTCGCGGCGACCTCCGGGGCGCCGTCGTCGATCAACGGCAAGATGTCGTCCATCGTCGCCGGGTCGGCGATCTTGCTCAGCACATGCATCGCCTGCGTGCGCACGGCCGGCCGGCGATCGGCTGCGAGCGCCTCACGGACGAGCGGAACGGCCTCGCGTCCGACCCGGGACGCGGCCCACGTGAGCGTGTCGCGGACGAAGAAGTCGGGTTCCTCCCACAGCTGAGCGAGCACCGCGCCCACCGCGGCACGGTCGGCGCGCTCACCGAGCGCGAGCGCCGATGCTTGGCGCACGTCGCGATCACGATCGGCCAGCCCGGCGAGGAGGCGTGCCACCTGGTCACCGGAGTGGCGGCCAGGCTGGGTGGAGTCGGAGGAGGGCCGGATAGTCGACATGGGCGGACGTTAGCAAGGTCGTCGGCAACGCGGGCGGCGGATCTCCCGTGAGGATGCGGACAGGTCGGTCCACGCGGGAAACGCGACTCCCGGGACGGTGACGTCCTGCGTGGCGGAGGGCGTGGGATTCGAACCCACGAGACATCTCTGCCCACCAGTTTTCAAGACTGGCTCCATCGGCCGCTCGGACAGCCCTCCTGGCCGCTCCCGCAGGAGCGACACCCGATAGTAACCGGCGGGCGCCGGGCCCGGGCGAGCCGGAGGAGGACGGCGTGCGCCGAACTCCGTCACAACGAAGGCCGGGAGCTCCGATCGGCGGCTGCAACGGCTCTGGGCGCCTCTCAGCCTTCGTTGCGCAGGACCCCGCCCTCAGCGCAGCGCTGAGAGCGCCACCGCCACGCCGTCCTGGTGCACGGTGGGGATCACGGCGGAGGCCACCGCGCGCACCTCGTCGGGCGCCTGGCCCATCGCCAGGCCAGCGCCCTCCTCGGCGGCCCAGGTGAGCATCTCGATGTCGTTGCGGCCGTCGCCCAGCGCGACCACGTCGCTCCGCTCGATGCCCAGCTCCTGGCGCACGATCTCGAGGGCGGTCGACTTGTTGACGCCGTGCGGGGCGATGTCGAGCCACGCGGTCCAGCCGATCGCGTAGCTGACCTGGTGCAGGCCCATCTCCTCGACCAGGGTGGTGAACTCGTCGATGCCGGTCTCGGGCGAGATCACGACGACGCGCGTGCAGAGGCGGCCGAGCAGCTCCTCGAAGGGGACGTGCGTCGTCGCGGCGCCCATCACGGCTCCGCCGGGGAACGCCTCGGTGTAGAAGAACGCGCCGTCAGCGTCCTCGACCGCGTAGTGCGCGGCGGGGAGGGAGCGGCGGATGGTCTCGAGGACGTCGGTCGGGTCGAAGGTCTCGACGATCTCGGTGCGGTAGCCGCCCTCGGGATCGCGGCGCAGGGTGACCGCTCCGTTGCAGCAGACGACGTACTCGGGCGCGATGCCCAGACGCGCCACGACCGGGAGGGTGGAGGAGGGCGAGCGGCCGGTCGCCAGCATGACCTCGTCGCCCCGGGCGGCGAGACGCGTGATGGCCTCGGTCACCGCGTCGGTGATCGTGCCGTCCTCGTGCATGACGGTGCCGTCGATGTCGAGGGCGACGAGGCGGCGTCCGGAGGCGCGGACCGCGCTCATGCGACCGGCTCGAGGACCTCGAGGCCGCCGAGGTGGGGCCGCAGAGCCTCGGGCACGAGCACCGAGCCGTCGGCGCGCTGATGGGTCTCGAGCAGGGCCACGATCCAGCGCGTCGTCGCGAGGGTGCCGTTGAGGGTGGCGACCGGAGCCGTCCTCCCCGACTCGGTGCGGTAGCGGGTGTCGAGGCGGCGGGCCTGGAACGTGGTGCAGTTGGAGGTCGAGGTCAGCTCGCGGTAGGTCTCCTGGGTGGGCACCCATGCTTCGACGTCGAACTTGCGCGCCGCGCTCTGGCCGAGGTCGCCGGCCGCCGTGTCGATCACGCGGTAGTGCAGGCCGAGACTCTGCAGGATGTCCTCCTGGTAGGACAGCAGGCGCGCGTGCTCCGCCTCCGCGTCCTCGGGGAGGGTGTAGACGAACATCTCGAGCTTGCTGAACTGGTGCACGCGGATGATGCCGCGGGTGTCGCGGCCCCCCGAGCCGGCCTCGCGGCGGTAGCAGGTGCTCCAGCCGGCGTAGCGCTTCGCGCCCGCGGTGAGGTCGAGGATCTCGTCGGCGTGGTACCCGGCGAGGGCGACCTCGCTGGTGCCGGTGAGGTAGAGGTCGTCGTCGCGCAGGCGGTACACCTCGTCGTCGTGTTCGCCGAGGAAACCGGTGCCGTCCATGATCTCGGGGCGCACGAGGGTCGGCGTGATCAGCGGGGTGAAGCCCGCGGCGAGCGCCTTCTCGAGGCCCAGGTTCATCAGGGCGATCTCGAGACGGGCGACGAGGCCCTTGAGGAAGTAGAAGCGCGCGCCGCTGACCTTCGCGCCGCGCTGCATGTCGATGCCGTCCAGCAGCTCGCCGAGCTCGAGGTGGTCGCGCGGGGCGAAGTCGAAGGCCGGACGCTCGCCGACGGTCCTCACGAGCTCGAACGACTCCTCGCCGCCCGCGGGGACGCCCTCGATGATCGGGTTGGCGATCCGCTTGACCAGCGCGGTGAAGGCACCGTCGGCCTCGGACGCCTCCTGCTGGGCCTGCTTGGCGGCAGCGGCGAGGCGCTGCGCCTCGGCGACGAGGGCCGCCTTCTCGTCCTTCGGCGCCTTCGCGACGGTCTTGCCGAAGGCGTTCTGCTCGGCGCGCAGGCGCTCCGCCTCGGTGATCGCCGCGCGGCGCACGCGATCGGCCTCGAGCGCCTCGTCGACCAGCTCGACGGAATCGCCGCGCGCCTCCTGCGAGCGCTTCAGGACATCCGGGTTCTCGCGCAGAAGGACGGCATCAATCACCCCAGCAGTGTAGAGGAGGCGCGCGAGCGGCCGGCGATCTGGGCTACGGTGGTCCCCGCGAAGGGGAGTAGTTCCCACCGTCCGCCGAGCGGGCGACGAGGCGCGTCGACATGCTGGTCCGGAACGATCCGGGCCCGGCGCTCCACCCCGGCCAGAGCGGTCGGGGCGAACGAGACCTTCGGTCAGTCGACGCACGTCCTGACCGGTCCTCTCGCGCGGGTCGGCGGGCCTACCCCAGGAGATCGCATGGCGACCACCCTCCCCACGCCCAGTCCCGCCCAGGTGCGCCGCTGGCGCCGCTACCTCGCCGACGAGCTGGCCGAGGCCGCGGTCTACCGCGATCTGGCCGGCCGCCGCACGGGCGAGGAGCGCGAGATCCTGCTCGCGCTCGCCGTGGCGGAGGGGCGGCACGAGGAGCACTGGCGCGAGCTGCTCGGCCCCGCGGCCGATCCGGCTCCGCGGGCCGACGTGCGCACGCGCCTGCTGGGCTTCCTCACCCGCCGCTTCGGCTCGGTGTTCGTGCTCGCGCTGATCCAGCGCGCCGAGGCCCGCTCCCCCTACGCCGACGATGACGACGCCACCGAGGCGATGGCGGCCGACGAGCGGATCCACGGCGAGGTCGTGCGCGGGCTCGCGGAGCGCGGCCGCTCGCGGATGTCCGGCACGTTCCGCGCCGCGGTGTTCGGCGCGAACGACGGGCTGGTCTCGAACCTCGCCCTGGTGCTCGGCGTCGGGGCGAGCGGAGTCGCCACGAGCGTGGTCCTCTTCACCGGCATCGCGGGGCTGCTCGCGGGCGCTCTCTCGATGGGCGCGGGCGAGTTCGTCTCGGTGCGCTCGCAGCGCGAGCTGCTCTCGGCCTCCAGCCCCGACCTCGACACGAACCGCGTCGTGCCGGACCTCGACGTCGACGCGAACGAGCTCGCGCTGGTCTACCGGGCGCGCGGGATGACGCAGGAGCAGGCGGACGCGCGGGCCGCCTCCGTCTTCACCGGCCTGCGGGGAGGCGCCGTCACCTCGCCGATCACCCTCGGCGGCCCGTCCGCCGCTCCGGACGTCGACGAGCACGAGTCGGTCGGCACCGGGATGGGCGCGGCGCTCTCGAGCTTCTGCTTCTTCGCCTCCGGAGCGGTCATCCCCGTGCTGCCGTACCTGCTGGGACTCACCGGACTCGCGGCCGTCGTCGTCGCCTGCGTCCTGGTCGGGATCGCGCTGCTCGCGACGGGCGCGATCGTCGGGCTGCTCTCGGGCGCGGCGCCGCTGTCCCGCGCGCTGCGCCAGCTCGGCATCGGCTACGGCGCCGCCCTGATCACCTACCTGCTGGGGCTGCTCTTCGGGGCCTCGGGGGTCTGAGGTTCCGCGACGAGGAGCGCGGCCTGCTCCGGCGACTCACCGGCGCTCCGGGGCGCAGGCACGCCCCTCCACCGCAGCGCGGCCACGCCGATCGCGATCAGGATCGATCCCGGCAGGCAGCCCAGCAGCGGGATACACGAGTAGTAGAGGAGCTGCCGCTGGATCCACTCGGGCTGGGGGACGTCGGAGTCGCCGTAGTAGGGCGGAGGCGGCGACGAGTACCCGGCGGACAGGAGGACGAGGCCGAGTACCGTGCCGACGAGTCCGGCAGCGAGGAGCACGAGGAGCCAGGGGTTCCGGAGCAGCGGGGCCTCGCGAGCGGGTGCGCCCGAGACGGGCACGTCCGGAGACGAGGCCTGGGGCTCCGTCGGGGCGAGCGGAGGCTCCTCGCCGATCCGCCGCGAGCGCCGGCTCCCGGCCTGGTCGGCCGGTACCGGCGCCGCACGCCGAGCGGGCGCTGACGGCGCGCCGGGCGCTGCGGAGCCGGTAGGGGCTGCGGCTCCCGTCCCCGGCCGGGCGAACGCCCGCTCGTCCGTGCGCAACCGCTGCACCCCTCCCCCGAAGCCGCGCTGGAAGGCGGGGTCGTAGCGCGGATCGATCCGTTCGCCGGTCTCGGCGTCGTCAGTCATCGTCGACCTCCGGCTCGTGGGCGAGGATCCCGCGCAGCCAGTCGCGGGCCTCGATGAACACCTCGTCGTCGTAGCGTCGCACAGAGGTGACCGGTCGGCGGTCAGCGCGCGGGTACGAGCCGAGGAAGATCACCTCCGGGCTGAAGCGCCGCACGCCCATCAGGGCATCGGCGACGCGCTCGTCCTGCACGTGGCCGTCGAGGTCGATGACGAAACGGTAGCGGCCCAGGGCGTCTCCGATCGGCCGCGACTGGATCATGCTCAGATTCACTCCGCGGGTCGCGAACTGCTCGAGCAGGTCGAGCAGAGCACCCGGCTCGTCGGCCGGCAGCTCGGCGATCACGCTGGTCTTGTCGGCACCCGTGGGCTCGGGAAGGGCACGGGAGCGCGACACGTGCACGAAGCGGGTGACCGCGTCCGGATTGTCGCCGATCCGCTCGGCGAGGACGCTCACGTCGTGGTGGGCGACGATGCCCGGGGGTGCGATGGCGGCCTGCGCGGGCGATCCGCCCAGCAGATCGACGGTGGCCTGGACGTTGCTCGACGCGGGCAGGTGCTCGTGGCTCGGGATCTCGCGGTCGAGCCAGACGCGGCACTGGCCGTACGCGACCGGATGCGCGGCGACCGTCCGCACCTCCTCAAGCCGCGCGCCGGGGCGCCCGACGAGGATGAACGACACCGGCACCAGGTACTCGCCGACGATGCGCAGCCCCGGGATCCGCGCCAGCGCGTCCTGCGTGGCCGTCACTCCGCCCTCGACCGAGTTCTCGATGGCGATGACCGCCCCGTCGCTACGCCCCGAGACCAGGTCGTTGAGCGCCTCCCCCACATTGGCGACGCTGTGCCAGTGCTGCCCCCGCGCCTCCGGCACCTGCGCGAGCGCCGCCTCCGTGAACGTGCCGCGGGGCCCGAGGTAGCTGTAGGCACGGGTCGCTGCGGCAGTGTCGGGCATGGCGCAAGCCTAGCCAGCAGCGGTACCCGGCGGCGGGGGCGGACTGCCACTATGGAGGGCATGACCGATCGCGCAGGGAAGCCGGCACAGGCCTCCGATCTCATCGACGTCGAGGCCCTCGTGAGGGCGTACTACGAGAACAAGCCGGACGTCTCCGACCCGGCCCAGAAGGTGGTGTTCGGCACCTCGGGGCATCGCGGCTCGGCGTTCGACACCGCCTTCAACGAGGACCACATCGCCGCGGTGACGCAGGCGATCGTGGAGTACCGGGCGGAGCAGGGCATCACCGGGCCGCTGTTCATCGGCGCGGACACGCACGGGCTCTCGCGGCCGGCGCTCACCACTGCGCTCGAGGTGCTGGTGGGCAACGGGGTCCGCGTGCTGGTCGACGAGTTCGACGACTACGTGCCCACGCCGGCGCTCAGCCACGCGATCCTCCGCTACAACACCGACGCGGCGCACGCCGACCGAGCCGACGGGATCGTGGTGACCCCCTCGCACAACCCGCCCCGCGACGGCGGCTTCAAGTACAACCCGCCGCACGGCGGCCCCGCCGACTCCGACGCGACGACCTGGATCGCGGACCGCGCCAACGAGCTCATCGCCGATGGCAACCGGGGCGTGCGCGCGGCCGAGCCCAGCGCCGTCGAGACCTACGACTACCGCACGCACTACGTCGCGGACCTGAAGAACATCATCGACATCGACGCGATCAGGAAGGCGGGCGTGCACATCGGGGCCGATCCGCTGGGCGGCGCCTCCGTGCACTACTGGCAGCTCATCGCCGAGATGTACGAGCTCGACCTGACGGTCGTCAACAGCGAGGTCGACCCAGCGTGGGGCTTCATGACCCTCGACTGGGACGGCAAGATCCGGATGGACCCGTCCTCCCCCAGCGCGATGGCCTCGGTGGTCGCGCGCGCCGGCGATTTCGACATCCTCACCGGCAACGACGCGGACGCCGACCGCCACGGCATCGTCACCCCGGACGGCGGGCTGATGAACCCCAACCACTACCTGGCCGTCGCGATCGACTACCTGTACCGCCACCGCACCGGCTGGCGCGAGGACGCGGCGATCGGCAAGACGCTGGTCTCCTCCTCGATTATCGACCGCGTGGCCCAGTCGCTGGGCCGACGCCTCTGGGAGGTCCCGGTCGGCTTCAAGTGGTTCGTCCCCGGACTGGTCGACGGCTCGGTCGGCTTCGGCGGCGAGGAGTCGGCGGGGGCCTCGTTCCTCCGCTTCGACGGCACTGTCTGGACCACCGACAAGGACGGCATCCTGCTGGCACTGCTCGCCTCCGAGATCGTCGCCGTCACCGGGAAGAGCCCTTCAGCTCTGTACCGGGAGCTGACCGAGCGCTTCGGCGATCCGGTCTACGAGCGCGTGGATGCGGTGGCGACGAAGGCGCAGAAGGCGGCGCTCGGCCGGCTCGACGGCGGTGCGATCACGGCGACCACGCTCGCCGGGTCCGAGATCACCGCGACCCTCTCGAAGGCCCCCGGCAACGGCGCGGCCGTCGGAGGCGTGAAAGTCGTCACCGAGGACGCGTGGTTCGCCGCACGCCCCTCCGGCACCGAGGACGTCTACAAGATCTACGCCGAGAGTTTCCGCGGCCTCGACCACCTGCACGAGGTGCAGGCCGAGGCCCGCACGATCGTGGACGCCGCGCTGAACCCCTCACGCCACAGGCCCGACTGAGGTGCCCGAGAATGCTGACGAGTCGACGGAATCGCAGCATTCTCGGGCACTTCAGTCGTCTCCTGTGGAGAGCGACGCACGCGGAGGAGCGTCCCCGGGCAAGGTGGGCGCATGCAGAACGACGAGTGGCCGCGGGACCTGTTTCCTGTATCGGAGGCACGGGCGGCCGGTGTGTCGGCGGGGGTCCTGCGCGGGCCCCGCTTCAGCGCTCCGACGTACGGCATCAGGTCGGTGACGGAAGCGAAAGACCTCGTCGACCGGTGCGCAGCGGTCCTGCTCCGCCTCGGTGAGGGTGCCGTCGTGTGCGGTCCCACCGCCGCCCTGCTGTGGGGTGCTCCACTGCCGCCCGGCTGGGAGGAGCGGTCCGTACTGGACATCGCCGTCGAGGCCCCACGCCGCGCACCGCACGCGACGGGGATCGCAGGGCGCACGCTGACTTTCCGTCCCGGCGACGTCCTCGTCGGCCGTCGTGGGCGCCTCACCTCCCCGGCGCGGACGTGGTGCGACCTCGGGAGCGCCCTGGAGGTCGCCGATCTGGTCGCCGTGGGTGACTTCCTCCTCCATCTCCGGCTCACGGCCCCCGACGAGTTGCGATCCGCGAGCGAGCGCTACCCGAGCCGACGCGGTCTGAGCAGGCTCCGCCGTGCGATCGGGCTCCTCGACGGGCGAGCGGAGTCTCGGCCCGAATCACTCGTCCGGGTAGCCCTCGTCACGGCCGGCGTCCGAGGCATCGAGGCCAACGTGGTCATCCGCGACTCGTCGGGCGGCTTTCTCGCCCGGGTCGATCTCTGCATCGCCTGGGCCCGGGTCGTCATCGAGTACCACGGCGACTACCACCGCGTCGAGCGCGGCCGCTGGCGGAAGGACCGCGCCCGCACGGGTCGTCTGCGTGCCGCCGGATGGAACGTGATCGAGCTCACCGCCGACGATCTCGCCGATCTCCCGGCCGTCGTCGCGCTCGTCCGAGCGGCGCTCCGCACCTGAGGTGCCCGAGAATGCACACGAATCGCGAGATCGACGGCATTCTCGGGCACCTCATGAGGGGCTGCCGCGCGGGGGCTACCAGCGGGGGTGGACGGTGGGACGGAAGCGGGTGTCGTAGAGAGCGTTCACGGCCTCCATGAAGGCAGGGCCGAGGGGTGCAGCGGAGGCGGCGGCCGCGTTGGCGCGGGCCTGCTCGGGCGAGCGGGCCCCCGGGATCACCGAGGTGACGCCGTCCTGCTGGAGGATCCAGGCCAGGGCGGCGGCGGCCGGCGCCAGTCCGTGGTCCTCGGCCAGGCGCGAGAACTCCTGCGCCGCCTCGACTCCCGTCGCGAAGTCGACGCCCGAGAAGGTCTCGCCCACGTCGAAGGCGGAGCCGTCGCGGTTGTAGTTCCTGTGGTCCTCCGGCGCGAAGGCGGTCTCGGTCGTGTACCGGCCGCTCAGCAGTCCTGAGGCGAGCGGGACCCGCGCGAGGATGCCGACCCCGGCCTCTCTGGCCGCCGGCAGCACCGCGTCGAGCGGCTTGAGGCGGAACGCGTTCAGGATGATCTGCACGCTCGCGACGTTCGGCCGCGCGATCGCGGTGAGCGCCTCCTCCGTACGCTCGACCGAGACGCCGTATGCCGCGATCGCGCCCTCAGCGACGAGGGTGTCGAGCGCGTCGAAGACCGCGTCGTCGGAGTAGACGGCCGTGGGCGGGCAGTGCAGCTGCACGAGATCGAGCGTCTCGACGCCGAGGTTCGCGCGCGAACGGTCGGTCCAGGCGCGGAAGTTCTCGAGCACGTAGCTTGAGGGGATCTGCTCGACGCGGCGTCCCATCTTGGTCGCCACGAAGACCGGCGCGTCGGGATGCGCGGTGCGGTAGGCGCCGATCGTGCGCTCACTGCGACCGTCGCCGTAGACATCGGCGGTGTCGAAGAGGGTGACCCCCGACTCCACGGCAGCGTCGAGCACGGCGAGCGCATCACCCTCGGCGACATCCCCCCAGTCGGCACCGAGCTGCCAGGTTCCGAGGCCGACGACGGAGACGGGCGCATCGGTGCGGCCGAGGATTCGAGTGTCCATGACTCCACCGTAGGGGCGGCTGAACGAGCGCGGACCCCCTTGCGCGTGCCCTAGCGTCGAGGCATGTCCCTCCTCGTCCTCGGCAGCGCCAACCTCGACCACGTCCACCGGGTCGCCCGGATCCCCGCGCCGGGCGAGACCGTGCTCGCCCTGGACGCCCGCACCTTCCCGGGAGGGAAGGGACTCAACCAGGCCGTCGCCGCCGCCCGCACCAAGCCGGGAACCGTCTTCATCACCAGCCTCGGCCGGGACTCCGCGGGCGACGAGCTGGCCGGCGTGCTGCACCGCGAACCGCTCGAACTGAGGGCACGCCGGGGTGACGAGCACACCGGCACAGCCCAGATCACCGTCGACGAGCACGGCGAGAACGCGATCGTCGTCGACTCCGGCGCCAACGCGGCGCTGGTCGACCCGACCGAGGAGGAGTCGCGCCTCCTCGCCGAGGCGGACGCCGTGCTGCTGCAGCTCGAGATCCCGATGGCCACCGTGACGGAGGCGGCACGCACTGCCCGCGCGAACGGCACCGTGTCGATCCTGAACGCGGCCCCGATCGGGCCGCTGCCCGAGGAACTGCTGGCGGCGCTCGATGTGCTGATCGTCAACGAGCACGAGGCGCGCGAGCTCGCCGCTGACCGCGCGATCACTGCGCCGGACGAGGAGGCGCTCGCTTCGGCGCTCACCGCCCTGGTGCCGCTCGTGATCGTCACACTGGGCTCGGACGGCGCGGTCGTCGCGGTCCGTGACCGGGAGCCCGTCCGCGCCCCCGCGTTCCGAGTGGAGGCGGTCGACACGACCGGAGCCGGCGACACCTTCTGCGGCGCGTTCGCGGCGCGGTTGGCCGCGAGCGGCAGCCGGCTCGACGATCCGGATCAGCTGGTCGCCCTCGTCCGCTGGGCGAGCGCAGCGGCCGCCCTGTCGGTGACTCGCCACGGAGCGGCGGTGTCGGCGCCGACCGCGGCCGAGACGGAGGCGTTCCTCGCCGATCACGACGGCGCGCCGGGTCCGCGGCGGGGCTGACGCCGCGCTCTAGTCGATCGCGGCGATCCGCACCGTCACCCGCGGAGCACGCTGCGGATGCTCGCGGAGGCACCAGTCGCGGACCGCGGCTCCGACCGCACGGGCGACGTCGGGCGCCGAGGCCTCGGCCGTCACGCAGACGTCGACGGCCACCGACACCTCCTCGCCCGACACCCGCACCAGGACGGGATCGGCGAAGGTGCCGCCGCTGGCGGTACCCACGGGCTCGATCGCGAGGCCTGTCGCGCTGAGCGCCGTCGCGGCGTGGGCGAGCACGTCGCGCGCCTCGTGCCGCGCGGGGACGAGGGTCGCGACTCCGTCGAGCAGGCGCAACTCGCCGGCGAGAGCGGCGGAGGGGCTCACCGCGCGCCGCGCACTCACGACTCCTCCGTTCCCGGGACGTAGACGTCCTCCACGCGGACGTCGATGGTCGAGACGCGCAGCTCGGTCTGCGTCAGCAGCCGCGAGTGCACGCGCTCGCGGACCTGCTGCGCGGCCCGGGCGATCGGCACGCCCCAGAAGACCGAGATCGTCAGCTCCACGACGACCTCCGCCCCGGGCTCGGCGACGTCGCCGAGAAGTCTGCACCGGCCGACGAGCACGCCAGGCACGCTGTCGCCGGCCTCACGCACGAGTCCACGGACGGCCCCCTCGGTGATCGTCAGCGAGACGTCCGGCTGCACGCTGGCGAACGGGATGTCGCGGCCGGCGCGCGCCTCCCGCCGCACCTGGGCGAGGATCGAGCCGAACCAGCTCTCCTCCGGCACCGGGAGGCGGGCGGCGTCGTCGTCGATGAGCGCCCCGGAGAGCGTGCGGACCCGCTCGAGCGCCTGGAGGGTGCGGCGGTGCTCGGGCGACTCCTCGATCGCGGGGTCGTACGGGGAGCGGCCGTGATCGAGGTAGTCGCTCAGCTCGTCGATGCCGATGCCGTCCGGCTCGGACGTGCCCGGCTCGGGGTCCGCCCGTCCCGTCCCCTCCGGCTCCGTGGTCGCGGGCAGCGCGACATCGCGCTCGCCGGCGCGCTCCTGCCCGTCGTCCCGCTCGGGGACGCCGGGGATCTGGTCCGCGTTCATCGCGTCTGCTCCCTCATCGCCAGTCCTCCATCGCCACGACCAGCGACTCGCGCGCGCGGGCCAGCTTGCCCCGCACAGCCGTGACCGTGAGGCCGAGATGCTGGGCGATCTCGTGGTACGACTCCCCGCCCACCTCGCGCAGCAGCCAGCACTGGCGCTGCGACTCCGGCAGCTCCGCGAGCGCGCGCGCGAGCGCCCGCATGGCGTCACTGCGTTCGGCGGTCTCGAACGGGCCCGGCTCGCGGGACGCCGGATGCTCCACGGCGTCGACGTCATCGGTCGGGTGGCGCTGGCGCAGCAGGTCGACGCTCGACCTACTGACGATCCGCATCATCCAGCTGCGCACGCTCGCCGGCTCCCTGAGCTGGGGCAGCTGCGCCCACACGGTGATCAGCGCGTTCTGAACGGCGTCGGAGGCGTCCGCCTGCGAGCCGGTGAGGCGCCACGCGTAGGCGCGGAGGATCGACTGGTGCCGTTTGACCAGCACCTCGAAGGCACGCACGTCGCCCTCGGCGGAGCGCTCGGCGAGCAGCGCGTCGGTCGCCGAATCCAGACCGGCCATGGCGCCTCCCCGCTCCGCTCGCTCGACCCTGGTGCCGGATGGCTGTCAGGCAACGGTCAGGAAAAAGTTCACTCCGCACCGTGACGAACACCCTCCGGGCGCCGTCTTACCCATGAAAGCACAGCCCAGCGGAGAACCGACGGGCTTTCCCGATCCCGGTCTGCCCAGCACCCGCAGCCGACAAGACGTCCAGGAGACACCATGAGCGACACCACGCGCACCCCCTCCACCCCCCGCGTCGACAAGGCCACCGTCGAGACCGTGACGAGCCTCGGCGGCTCGCGCGGATCCGGCACGGCGCAGGGCACGACCGTCATCGACGACGGCGTCGTCGCCAAGGTCGCCGGCATCGCGGCCCGCGAGGTCCCCGGAGTCTTCGCCCTCGGCAACAACGCTGCCCGCGCCTTCGGTGCGATCCGTCAGGCCGTCGGCAACGCCGACCACGGCCAGGGCGTGCGCGTCGAGGTCGGCGAGACCCAGGTCGCCGCCGACGTCACGCTCGTCGTCGAGTACCCGGTCCCGATGCAGCAGATCGCGGACGCCGTCCGGGCCGCCGTCTCCGAGGCGATCACCGAGCTGGTGGGCATGGACGTCGCCGAGATCAACGTCGCCATCGTCGACGTGCACATCCCCGGTGACGAGAAGGACGACGACGCGACCGAGAGCCGCGTCCGATGAGCGACTTCGGCGCCTCCCCCCGCCCCACCGCGCCCGGCGGCCGCAACACCCTGACGGGGGTCGCGATCGGCGCGGTCCTCGCTTTCGCGGCCCTGCTGTTCGGCTTCTGGGGCTTCGTCCTCACCGCCGTCTTCATGGCGCTCGGCGCCGTGATCGCGCGGATCGCCGACGGCTCACTCGACGTGCGCAGTCTCGTGGACGTGTTCCGCGGCCGCACCACCTCCCGCTAGGAGCCCCTCGTGACCGCTCTCGACACGCGTCCCGCATCTCCGGTGGCGGGCACCGTCACCATCACCGTCCGCTCCATCGAGCGCGCGGCCGTGGCGATCGTCCACGAGGAGCTGGGCGTCGAGGTCTCGTCGATCCGCGTCCGGCTCTCGGACGACCACGGTGGCCTCGCGCTCGCCGTCACCAGCCCGGTGGTCGCCGAGCAGGGAGCCATCCCCGGCGGCGGCTCCCTGCTCGAACGGCTGCACGGCGACCGCGCGCGCATCGCCTCCCGTATGGAGGCGCTGACGGGCCGCACCGTCAGCCGGGTCGACATCCGGGTGACCGGCACCCGCACTCGAAGCACGAGGAGAGTCGCATGAGCTCCGCATCACCGGCCAGCGGCAGCGCCCCCGACGCCCGCTACCGCCGCTACCTCCGCCGCGAGACCCATCGCTCACGCTCGGCGGCGCAGATTGTCGTCCTGGTGCTGATCGCCCTGGTCGCCGCCTACGTCGGCACGGAGGCGGTGCTGGCGATCGTGGGCGCCCCGGCCCTGATCGCCGCTCCGTCCGCGATTCTGGGCGCCCTCGTCGGAGTCGCCGACTGGGCGAATCCGGCCCTGATCGGCCTGGCCGTCGGCGCGGGAGTGCTCGCGCTGATCCTCCTGGTGCTCGCCCTGGCACCCGGCACCCGCGCCCGGCACACCGTCGAGGACGATCGTCTGGCGGTCGTCGTGGACGATGCGGTGATCGCCTCCGCCCTCGCCCGGACCGCACGGACCGCCGCGCACTCCCGCCGCGAGGACACCCGCGCCTCGCTCGGTAGGCGCACCGCGCTGATCGAGGTGACCCCCGCCTCAGGGATCGCGGTCGACCGCGACCGGGTGCAGAGCGCCGTCGACGACGAGCTCGCTCGCATCGCGGCCAAGCCCGCCACTCGGGCGTCCGTCCGGGTATCCGAGTCCGGGAGGATCTGATGACCACGAGCAACCGCTTCGTCAACCGCTTCGTCCTGCTCGTCGTGGGCCTCGTGCTCGCCACGGTCAGCGCCGGCGCCGTCCTCCTCACGGTCTCGCAGCCCGTGCGCGACCAGGTGTCGTCGTTCGGCGACGAGCAGGGCACCCGACTCGTCGATCGGATCTCGCCCGAGCAGGGCACGGCGTGGAGCGACACGGCCGCCCTCTGGCCGCTCTACGCGATCGTCGGGATCTGCCTCGTCGGCATCGTCCTCGCCCTGGTGATGGCCTTCTCTCACGGCCGCGGCCGCACCGGAACCGTGCTGCGCGACGAGGCCGCGGGAGGACCTGCCGGCGGGATCGAGATCGCGACCGGCTTCGCTGAGGACGTCCTCGAGAACGCCCTGGCCGGCCGCACCGAGCTGCTCGACGTGACGGTCGCGGCGTACCGGCACGGCTCGGACACCGCGCTCAAGGTGCGCGTCCTGCCCCGGGCCGGAGTCTCGCCCCGCATCGTCGTCGACGCCGTGCATCAGGAGGTCGAGAGCCTCGACGCCCTGCTCGGCGCCCGCCTGCCGGTCGTGCTCGAGGTGGCCTCGAGTGCGCGTGCCGGCTTCTCGAAGGAGGACCGGGTCGCCTGACCCGTCCCCACCGCTTCCCCGGCACTCGCCGGCGGATGTCCCCACCGAACGGAAGGAGCCCCTCATGGGTGCAGACGACAAGATCCGCAATGCGGCAGAGAACCTGGTCGGCAAGGCCAAGGAGACGGTCGGCAAGCTGTCCGACAACGAGCGCCTCGAGGCCGAGGGCCAGGCGGACCAGACCAAGGCCCAGGCCAAGAAGGTCGGTGAGGACGTCAAGGACGTCTTCAAGAACTGACCGGAGTGCACGAGGAGGGGCCGTCATCGCTGAGCGAGGGCGGCCCCTCCTCGTGCGGGAGCAGGCGCGGGGGCCGGGGCGTCCGCCTCCTGAGTGGTCAGATCCCCCAGAACATGATCCGACCGGCCGAGGCCGAGTCGATGCTCTGGTCGTGGTTGTCCGCGGTGTGCGAGGAGTAGAGGATCGTGCTACCGGAGACGCTCGTCACGACGCCCGTATGGTCCCAATCGCCGGAGCCGTCCCAGTCGAACTGCACGATGTCGCCGGGCTTCACCCGGCTCCGCTCCGAGTTCGAGAGCGGCGTGGCCCGCTCGGGATGCGCCGCTAGGTACGAGTTGAACGCGGTCGAGGACGCCCAGGCCGAGCTGTAACCGCCCGAAGCGGAATAGTTCCACTCGCCGTCCATCTGCCAGCCGCGGGCGATCAGCGACTGCGAGGTGAAGTTGACGCAGTCGTTGCCCGGGATCACTCCGTACTGGGCCGTGTTGTAGTCGTTCCAGTAGGTGCGGAGGTAGTCGAGCTGCGAGGCGAGGCGGCTCGCGTCGAGCGCGGCCTGGGCCTTCGCGGCCTCGATCGCGGGGTCAGGCGTGTACGCGAAGCTGATCGCCGATGCGACGACCTTCGTGCTCGCGAGCACGCCGGTCGCTGTCGGGACCGGCGCCTCCGCGGCCGCGACACTCGTCCCGGCGACCGTGGGCCCAGGGGTCGCGATGTCAGCGGCGGGCTGCACGGTCTCGGCGGGGGCACCGTCGACGGTCACGGCCGCCGCGGAGTCGGTGACGGCGTCGAAGGTGATCGGGTTGCCGCCGGCGTCGAAGAAGGCCACGGGGACGACTCCCTCGGTCTCCTCCGCCGCGGGCGGGGCGGTGACGGTGATCTGGTCGCGGTTCTCGACCGCGACACTCCCCTCGGCCTCGCCGAAGCGGACTGCGGCGACCGCATCGAGATTGGCGCCCTCGAGCGTGACGCTGGTGCCTCCGGCGACGGTGCCCGAGGTGGTCGAGACCGCACTGAGCATGACCCGCGCCGAGCTGGTGGTCGCAGGCAGGGCGGCCGCGCTCGTGGGCTGCGGCGAGGTGGTCGGAGTCGCGGGCGCGGGCGCGGCGGCGGAGTCGGCGGAGGCGCCCGCTCCGACCGTGAGGCTGAGGCTGGAAGCGACGGCCACGACGACGAGCCCACCCGAGACGGCAAGGGCCATCGTGCGGGGCGAGGGCCGGAAGAAGGAGGTGCCGCGGCGGGCGGGCACGGCGCGCAGGCGGTGACCCTCGGCGGCGCGGCGGTCGCGGCGGGAGGTGAAGGGCTGGCCGGCGGGGTGCAGCGGGGCGGGGGCCGACGGACGCGCGGCGGGAGCGGGCGCAGCGGACGCGGACACGGCAGGAGCGGTGACAGCCGTCGGTGCTGCGGCGGTCGCGGCCGCGGCGGGCATCGTCGTCGCACGGACACGGCCCTCGCGCTCACGGGCCTCGCGGCGGGTCAGCGGCGCGGCGGCGGGAACGTCGCGGGGATCGGCGGGAGCGGCGGGACTGGTGGAACGAGGGGGCACAGAGGTCTCACGGGTCGGCGGCGCGGCGGGGGAACCGGCGCAGGATCAGGGGAAGCGCCATGTCACCAGGCACGGGTGGGAGACCTGTATGACGGGCCTCCGAAAGCGCTCCGAATAACAGTACGGTAACGAGCGGCGCGTGTCACGCCCGATCGTGCCCGTCTCTGATCGATCGGGAGGTCAGGTCGTGGTTTCGGGCGCGTAATCGGGTGCATCCGGAAGTCCGAAGAGCCGCTCAAGCGTGGGGATCCCGGCATCGTGCAGGTAGTGCGAGAGCTCGGTGCCGACGTAGCGGAGGTGGTACGGCTCCGACTCGTAGCCGGTGATCGGCGTCGTCTCCGGCTTGTACCGCACGAGGAAGCCGAAGCGGTGCGCGTTCGCCCCGACCCACTTCCCCTCGGCCGTGTCACCCCAGCAGATCTCGAGCGCGCAGGTACCCGAGGCGCCGACGACATCGACCGCCCACCCGGTCTGGTGCTCACTGTGCCCCGGGCGCGCGCTGGTCGCGTCCGCCCCCGCCTGCCCGCGCGAGGAGACCCAGCCGGCGTAGACGCTCACCTGAGTCTCGTAGGAGCGGTAGGCACTCTGCACCGCGAGCGAGAGACCCGCCTCACTGTTCGCCGCGGCGAACAGAGGGACCAGCGCGTCGGCAGTCGCCTGCCGCATCGGCTGCCGGTTGACGAAGGGGACGTCGGGGAAGACGAGGTCGGCCGGGATGTAGTCGACGGGCGCGAGCGTCCGCAGCTTGTTGACGACGACCCAGATGCTCGCCGGGTCGTCGACGGAGTGGGCGCCGAGGTCGATCCCCGGAGTCGGCGCGGGAGTCGCGGTCGGCCCCGCGGTCGGGTCCACCGTCGACGTCCCCTCGGCGGTGGCGACCGCGGTCGGCCCCGGAGTGGTCGGCGCAGCCGAGGAGGGCGCGGTCGACGGCGAGCGCCCGCCGCTCCCGATGGCCGCTCCCACCCCGAAGGCGGTCACTCCCGCAGCGGCCGCGACTCCCCCGATGACCAGGGCGCGGCGGCGGACGGGGGGGCCGCCGGTCGGCGCGTTCTCGTTCGACGTCATCCCCCGAGCCTAGACAGCGCCCCGCCGCCGGCGCCCGGACAGCACCGGGGGCGACTGTTGTCCACCGCGTGCCCCTCCATGCCGCTCTTGCATATCCTCTAAGGATTCACATATGCGATTCCTTTATCTTCAGTGACACCCCTGACTCCGCGTGCAGCCGCCACCACCGGCCGCACGACCCCCACGGAGCCATCGACGAGAGGACCCCATGCTCCGACCCCGCCATGCTCCGTCCGTTCCTCTCGCCGCGCTCGCGCGGACGCTCGAGGTCGAGAGCGACGACGCCTCGTCCGCCGCGATCAGCGGCGTGACCCTCATCGCCTCCGATGTCGAGCCGGGTGACCTCTTCGTGGCCCTGCCCGGCGTGCACCGCCACGGTGCCGACTTCGTCGAGCAGGCCGCCTCCCGCGGCGCCGCCGCCGTGCTCACCGACCCGGTCGGCGCGGGTGCCTCGCGCGCGACCGGCCTGCCGGTGCTCGTGGTGGAGGAGACGCGCTCCCGCCTGGGCGCCGTCGCCGCCGCGGTCTACGGCACCGCTGAGCGCTCCCCGGTGCTGCTCGGAGTCACCGGCACCAACGGCAAGACCTCGACCGTGCACATGCTCGAGGGGATCCTGCGGCAGCTGGGAGTCGTGCCGGGCCTGAGCTCGACGGCCGAGCGCCACATCGGCGACACCTCCGTGACCAGCGGTCTCACGACCCCCGAGGCGACCGAGCTGCACGCGCTCGTCGCCCGCATGGAGGAGGAGGGAGTGGGAGCTGCGGCCATCGAGGTCAGCGCGCAGGCCCTCACTCGCCACCGGGTCGACGGAGTGGTCTTCGACGTCGCGGGCTTCACGAACCTCAGCCACGACCACCTCGACGACTACGGCGACATGGAGACCTACTTCGGCGAGAAGGCGCAGCTGTTCCAGCCCGAGCGCGCGCGCCGCGCGGTCGTGTCGCTCGACTCGCCCTCGGGCGCCCGGTTGCGCGACACCGCCGGCATCCCGGTGACCACCGTCACCTCGCTGCCGGGAGTGGACGCCGACTGGACGGTGACCGTTCTCGAGCAGGAGTTCGGCCGCACCGGGTTCCGGATGCAGAACCGCGAGGGGCGGGCCATCACGACCTCGGTCCCGATCATCGGCGCGCACATGGCCGCCAATGCGGCGCTGGCGATCGGGATGCTGATCGAGGCCGGCTGGCCGATCGGCGAGATCCGTGCAGCCCTGCACCGCGACGGCGGAGTCGACGCCTCACTCCCCGGGCGCACCGAGCGCGTCTCCGGCGATCGCGGGCCGACCGTCTACGTCGACTTCGGGCACAGTGCCGACGCGTTCCAGCGCACGCTGGAGGCGGTCCGCGAGGTCACTCCGGGTCGCGTGATCATGGTCTTCGGGGCCGACGGCGACCGTGACGCGCTCAAGAGACCGGCGATGGCCGAGGCGGCCGTGACCGGGAGCGACGTCCTGGTGATCACCGACCACCACCCGCGGTTCGAGGATCCCGCCTCCATCCGCCGCACTCTCGTCGAGGCAGCACTCGCCGCCCGGCCGGACGCCGATCTGCACGAGGTGGACGACCCGAAGCGGGCGATCCGTGTCGCCGTCTCGCTCGCGCACGAGGGCGATGCGATCCTCTGGGCGGGTCCCGGCCACCAGAACTACCGCGACATCCTCGGGGTGCGCACGCCGTACTCGGCCCGGGCGGAGGCGCGTGCCGCGTTGCGCGAAGCGGGCTGGGCCGACGAGGTGGTCCCGGCGCACCTCTGACGTCGTCAGCGACGGACCTGAGATACCGCTCAGGCTCGCCGCCGCCCCTGTCGCGAACCTCGCACGCGGTGTAACTTTGCGCAGCACGCAACGTTTGCGGCGGAGAGCCGTGCCTGGGCGCGTCCGCCAGACAAGGGGACCACCGTGGCCGAATCCGCCTCCACTCCATCCGCTGCGACCGCGACGCCCTCCGGCGCCGTGATGTCGCACCGGCAGATCCTGTTCGTGATCTTCGGACTCATGGCGGGGATGTTCCTCTCCTCCCTCGACCAGACGATCGTCGGCACCTCGATGCGCACCATCGCGGACGACCTCGACGGACTCTCGCAGCAGGCGTGGGTGACCACCGCCTACCTGATCGTCTCGACGATCGCGACGCCCATCTACGGCAAGCTCTCGGACATCTTCGGACGCCGACCGCTCTACCTGATCGCGATCGTGCTGTTCCTGATCGGCTCGACGCTCGCCGGTTTCGCCACCTCGATGCTGGGCCTCGCCGGCTTCCGCGCGGTGCAGGGCCTGGGAGCGGGCGGCCTGATGTCGCTCGCCCTCACGGTGATGGGCGACATCCTCCCGCCGCGTGAGCGCGCGAAGTACCAGGGCTACTTCCTCGCCGTCTTCGGTATCTCGAGCGTCGTCGGCCCGCTGATCGGCGGCCTGCTCGCCGGCACCCCCGAGATCCTCTTCATCACCGGCTGGCGCTGGGTGTTCCTGATCAACCTGCCGATCGGCGCCGTCGCGCTCTTCATCGTGGTGCGCTTCCTTCACCTGCCCAAGCCCGCCGGGGAGCGCTCGGTGCGGATCGACTGGTGGGGCGCCTCCCTCGTCGTCGTCGCCGCCGGACCGCTGCTGCTGATCGCTGAGCAGGGCCGCGAGTGGGGCTGGGGATCGCCGATCGCCTGGGTCTGCTACATCGTCGGCGCACTGGGCATCGTCGGCTTCATCGCGGCCGAGCGGATGATGGGCGACGACGCGCTGATCCCGCTCAAGCTCTTCCGCTCCCCCACCTTCTCGATGGCGACCGTGCTGGGCGTGCTCGTCGGCTTCGGGATGTTCGGCGGCATGATGGCGATCCCGCTCTACCTGCAGCTGGTCAACGGAGCGACGCCCACCGAGTCGGGGTTCCTGATGCTGCCCATGATCCTCGGCCTGATGATCGCCTCGATCGTCTCGGGCCAGATCATCTCGCGCACCGGCCGCTACCGCGCCTTCCCCATCGTCGGCACCTTCCTGATGTCGGCCGCCTTCTTCTACTTCACCTTCGCCTCGATCGACAAGCCGGTGATTTTCATGATGGGCGGGATGCTGCTGCTCGGCCTCGGGCTCGGCCAGATGATGCAGACGCTCACCCTCGCATCGCAGAACTCGGTCGACGTGGCGAACATGGGAGTCGCGACCAGCGCCTCGACCTTCTTCCGACAGATCGGCGGCACCCTCGGCACCGCCGTCATCTTCTCGGTGCTGTTCAGCCGCATCCCCGAGACGATCGCCGCAGCCTTCAGGAACCCCGCGATCACCTCGGACCTCCAGCGGGCCGCGGCCGATCCGAGCATCGCTGCCGACCCCGCGAACGCCGGGATCCTGAAGCTTCTCCAGTCGCAGGACACCGCGGCGATCGGTTCAGCGCTCGACGGCGACACGTCGTTCCTGACGACCGCCGACCGGGCGCTGTCCGCGCCGTTCCTGACCGGCTTCAACGACGCGACCGTCACCGTCTTCCAGGTCGCACTCGGAGTCGTGCTCCTCGCCTTCGTCCTCTCGTGGTTCCTGAAGACCCCGCCGCTGCGGGCCAAGTCGGCCATCCAGGAGGCGCACGACCTCGCAGAGGACAGCGCCGCCGAACTGCGCCGGACCGATCCGCAGCTCGCTGCGCGAGCCGGCGCCGACCTCGCTGCCGGCAGCATCGAGCCGGACGTGCGCACCGACTCCGTGCCCATCACCGCGCCGAAGGACGGTCACGGCGCCCACCGGGCCTGAGCGCGCAGGATTCCGCGGCGGGCGGGGCACGGCGAAGCGCTGTCGAGTCCTGCGAGAGAGCGCTCCACCGACGCCCTAAGATGGTCGGAGAGCCGCCGAAGGAGCCCGCAATGAGCGTCGCCAGCACCCCCTCCTCTTCCGTCACACCGAACCTCTCGGAGCAGGTCGCGAAGGCCGACCGCCTCGCTCTGCGCGACTGGCCCGCCGGGTTCCTCTGGGGGTCGGCGACGGCCGCCGCCCAGATCGAGGGAGCCGGCCACGAAGGCGGCAAGGAGGACAGCATCTGGGACGCGTTCTCGCGCGTCCCGGGAGCGGTCGCCAACGGCGACACCCCCGAGGTAGCGGTCGACCACTACCACCGGATGCCCGCCGACGTGCAGCTGATGAAAGAGCTGGGGTTGGGCTCCTACCGCTTCTCGGTGAGTTGGTCGCGCGTGAAGCCGGGCGACGGCCCTGTGAACGGCGAAGGCCTCGACTTCTACTCGCGACTGGTCGATGAGCTGCTCGGCGCCGGGGTCCTCCCCTGGCTGACCCTCTACCACTGGGACCTCCCGCAGGCCGTCGAGGAGGCCGGCGGCTGGGCGAACCGCGACACCGCCGAGCGCTTCCGGGACTACGCCGAGGCCGTCTACGAGAGCCTCGGCGATCGGGTCCAGCACTGGACCACCTTCAACGAGCCGTTCTGCTCGACGCTGCTCTCCTACGGAGCCGGCGTCCACGCGCCCGGAGTGATCTCGCAGCAGGCCGCGCTCGCCGCGGTGCACCACACCCACCTCGCGCACGGGCTCGCGGTCTCGACCCTGCGTCAGCTCGGCGCTCAGAACCTGGGCATCACGCTCAACCTCTCCAATGCGGTGCCGGACGACCCCGAGGACGAGGCCGACCTCGACGCAGCGCGCCGCTTCGACGCTCTGCAGAACCGCATCTTCCTCGACCCGCTGCTGCGCGGCGAGTACCCGGAGGACCTGCTCGCCGATGTCGCCGGCCTCGGGCTGGACGAGCTGATCGTCGACGGCGACCTCGACCTGATCTCGCTCCCGCTCGACTTCCTCGGCGTGAACCACTACCACGACGACAACGTCTCGGCCCACCCGCTGCCCGCCGGCGCCGACGACTTCGCCCAGGCGACCGACCGCGAGGTCGGCTCTCCGTGGGTCGGCTCGGAGTTCATCACGTTCCCCTCGCGCGGGCTCCCGCGCACGGCGATGGACTGGGAGGTGAATCCCGACGGTCTGCGCTACCTGCTGACCCGCCTCGGGCTCGAGTACGAGAACGTGCCTCCGCTCTACGTGACCGAGAACGGCGCCGCCTACGACGACACGGTGGTCGACGGACGAGTGCACGACCTCGACCGGACCCAGTACGTACTCGACCATGTCGAGAAGGTCGCCGACGCGATCGATGAGGGCGCCGACATCCGCGGCTACTTCGTGTGGTCGCTCCTCGACAACTACGAGTGGGCCTGGGGCTACGAGAAGCGGTTCGGGATCGTCCGGGTCGACTACGGCACGCAGGAGCGGATCGTGAAGGACTCGGGCCTGGTCTACTCGCGCCTGCTCGGCGGCAGTGCCGCAGCGGCGCTGGACTGAGCGGTGAGCGAGGGAACGGGTCTGCGCGGCGGGGGGCGCTCTCCGACCCTCGAGATGGTCGCCGCGCGCGCCGGAGTCTCGCGCGCGACCGTCTCGCGGGTCGTCAACGGAGCGCCCCAGGTCGCCGTCGAGATCGTGGCGGCCGTCGAGAAGGCGATCGGCGAGCTCGACTACGTGCCCAACCATGCGGCTCGGATGCTCGCCTCGAGGAGGACCCAGTCGATCGCGCTGGTCGTACCGGAATCGACGGCGCGCGTCTTCGCCGACCCGTTCTTCGCCTCCATCGTCCAGGGAGCGGCGATGCGCCTGGCCGACACCGACTACACGCTGTCGATGCTGATCGCCTCCGAGACCTCCGGCGAGAAGACCCGCCGCTACCTCCTCGGCGGCAACGTCGACGGCGCGCTCGTGGTCTCGCACCACTCGGGCGACCACTCCTACGCGGCCCTCTCCGACTCGCTGCCGGTCGTCTTCGGCGGGCGGCCGCTCTCGCCGGAGGAGCGCGGCTCGTACTTCGTCGACGTCGACAACGCCGACGGTGCGGCCGTCGCCACTGCGCACCTGATCGAGCGGGGACGGCGTCGCATCGCGACCATCGCGGGGCCGGCCGACATGCCTCCGGGGGTCGACCGCCTGATCGGCTGGCGCGGCGCCCTGAGCGACGCCGGTCTCGCCGACGACCTGGTGGAGTGGGGCGACTTCTCGCCCGCCAGCGGGACCGAGGCGATGCGCCGCCTCCTCGCCCGCGACCCCGGTCTCGACGGTGTCTTCGCCGCCAACGACCAGATGGCGGTGGGCGCGTACGTCGCCCTGCGCGAGGCCGGCCGACGCATCCCGGAGGACGTGTCGGTGGCCGGCTTCGACGACGACCTCTTCGCGCGGAACGCCGTGCCCGCGCTGACCACGGTGCGCCAGCTCGCGGACGAGCTCGGCGCGCGCATGATCGAGCTGCTGACCGCCCGGATCGAGGGCCTCCCGGTGGAGCACCGCACGCTGATGCCGACGACGCTCGTGGTCCGCGCGAGCAGCTGAGGCCTGCCCGCGAGATTCCAGGAGTCGTCGCAGTCGGCGCCGGGTGCGACGACGTCGGGGCTCTCGCGAGCACCGGACTGCGGGGAGCGTCACGGTCGCCGGCCGCGGGCCTCGGGAGCAGCACGCAGCTCGACGATCGTCCGCGCCCGGCCGCCGGCCAGACCCTCCGCGCGGACGACCACGATGATCCGGCCCGCACGACGACCGGCGAGCAGCCGCTCGCGGTCGCGGGAGAACTGGACATCGTCCGTCCGGTGCTGTCCGCCGTCGTGCTCCGATCCACGTCGACGCCGCTGCCGTGCCCGGGAGACCGTGCCGCTCGGCTCCGTCGGTCTCCGCGAGGGTGTGACCGATCACGCCGCGAGTCCTCGGGGGCCGGTGCCGCCTCGTCGCAGCGAGGTGGATCGGATCGTCCTCTCCGGGTCGCGTCGGCAGCGCCTCGGCGGCGATCAGGTGGGAGAGGAGCTGCGAGGACCGACGCGCCGAGGCAGGTGGGCGAGCGCTCGGTCGAGAGGGGAGACCGGCATCACGCGCGGGCGCACCCTGTGGACAGGGCTGGCCAGGGAGAGCGCTCAGCTGCGCGTCCGTCGGCCCGGAGCGGAGCGCCGCGTGCCGGGTGGAGGCTCCGAGAGCAGTGCTGGACATGCCGCCACTCTGGCGGACACGCACCCTCCTCCGGCTCGTGCGATCCGCTACCGGTGGAAGAACCGCCGATCCCGCCTCTGTGGAGGAACCTCACGGGGCGGGGCGGGCCGGGGCGAGGCGAGGCGAGGCGGGGCCGGGCGGGGCGGGGCGGGGCGGAGCCAAGGTCGAGGCCGGCCCGCCTCAGAGGAAGAGCGGCGCCGGGTCGAGCGCGGCGAAGCGGCGCCGCATCACCGCGACGGCATCGGCGTGCTCGTCGACGAGCACGAAGCGGCGGCCCAGCGCGTGCGCGACCGCTCCGGTCGTGCCCGAGCCGGCGAAGAAGTCGAGCACGGCGTCGCCCTCGCGGCTCGACGCCTGCACCATGCGGCGGAGGATCCCCTCCGGCTTCTGCGTCGGATAGCCGGTCTTCTCGCGGCCGGTCGGCGACACGATCGTGTGCCACCACACATCCGTCGGCCGCTTGCCGCGCTCCGCCTTCTCGGGAGTGACCAGGCCGGGTGCCATGTACGGCTCCCGGTCGACCGCCGCGGAGTCGAAGTGGTAGCCGCGCGGATCCTTCACGTAGACGAGGATCGTGTCGTGCTTGGTCGGCCAGCGGCGGGTGGCCTTCGCTCCGTAGTCGTAGGCCCAGATGATCTCGTTCAGGAAGCACTCGCGGCCGAAGAGCGCATCGAGCAGCACTTTGGCGTAGTGCGCCTCGCGGTAGTCGAGGTGCAGGTAGAGGGTGCCGTCGTCGGCGAGCAGCCGCCACGCCTCGGCCAGGCGCGGCTCGAGGAACGACCAGTAGTCCTCGAAGCGGTCGTCGTAGCGGAGCAGATCCCCGCGGATCCGCTCGTAGCTGCGGCCCTTGAAGCCCGCGATCGTGCCGGTCGTCGAGCGCACCGATGTGGTCGAGGTGCGCACCTGCGCCCGCCCGGTGTTGAAGGGCGGATCGAGGTAGACGACCGTGAAGGCCCCGTCGGGCAGATGCGGCAGGACCTCGAGGTTGTCGGCGTGGAACACCGCGCTCCGTGTCTCCGGGACGCCGTCCGCGATCTGGATCGTCCTGGGCACCCGTCGATTGTGCCAGTGCGAGCGGACCCGGCGACACGTCGGCGAGTCGCGGGGGGCTCCAGGCGGCACCCAGGAGACCCCCGCGTAGAGTGGCGCGATGGTCTCAGAGGTGCGTCACGACGCGGACGGTTCCCGGTACACGCTGTGGGTCGACGGCGAGAACGTCGGGATCGCCGACTACGCCGTCCGCGCCGGCGACATCGTGTTCCTGCACACCGAGATCGCGCCGGAGCACCGCGACGCCGGCCTGGGCGCGACCCTGGTCGAGGCGGCCCTGGACGACGCGCACGAGCGGTTCGGCTCGAGGATCGTCCCCGCCTGCCCGTTCGTCGCCGACTTCATCGCCGGCCACCCCGACTACCAGGAGCTCCTCGCGAGCTGAACCCGGTCGGGCTCAGGGCACGCGCCGCAGCCACTCCGGAGTCGAGTACTTCGTGCGCACCAGCTCCTCGGCCGCTGCGTACTCCTCGTCGCTCAGAGACCCCGCCTCGCCCCCGTGCAGCTGCACGAACGTCGCCGTCATCCGCTCGATGATCTCGGCGCGGCTCAGCCCGGTCTGGCTGCGCAGCGGATCCACACGCTTCACCGCGGAGGCGATGCCCTTGTCGGAGAGCTTCTCCCGCCCGATCCGCAGCACCTGCACCATCTTCTCGGCGTCGATGTCGTAGCTCATCGTCACGTGGTGCAGGACCGCACCCGAGCCGAGGCGCTTCTGCGCGGCTCCGCCGATCTTCCCCGAGGGCGAGGTGATGTCGTTCAGCGGCTGGTAGACGGCGTCGATCCCGAGCGACTGGAGGGCGCTGACGGCCCACTCGTCGAGGAAGGCGTAGGAGTCGGCGAAGGTCAGGCCCTGCACCAGGTCGCCGGGCACGGAGAGTGAGTAGGTGACGACGCTCCCCGCCTCCATGAACATCGCGCCTCCGCCCGAGACGCGTCGGACCACCTCGATGCCGTACTTCTGGGCGTTGTCGAGGTCGACCTCGTTGCGCAGCGACTGGAAGCTGCCGATGACGACGGCCGGCCGGTCCCACTCCCAGATCCGCAACGTCGGCTCGCGGCGGCCCTCGCCGACGGCGGCCGTGAGCACCTCGTCGAGGGCGAGGTGCATGGCCGGGGACACGGCCCGGTCGTGGACGATCCGCCAGTCGTAATCGCGCCAGCTCGTCGCCTTCTGCAGTGAACGGCGGATCGCGACCGCCACGGCCTCGGGAGTGAAGCCCAGGAGCACCGCATCGCTCGGCAGCGCCTGCCGGATCGCCGCGGCGATCGACTTCGCGTCGGTCTCGACCGGCAGCCCGACGACAGCCCGGTCGATGTCGGCGAGCGCCGTGTCGGGCTCGAGGAAGAAGTCGCCCGCGAGCCGGAAGCCCGCGAACCTCCCGTCGACCACGTCGAGGTCGACGACCACGAGCTTTCCGCCGGGGACCTTGTACTCGCCATGCATGACGCCAGCCTAGGCGCGAGCAGGGCCCGCGAACCGCTCGTCCAGCCACTCCACCAGATCAGCGGTGACGTCGGCGCGGTTGAGCTCCTGGAACAGCTCGTGCCGCGCCTCCGGGTACACCCGCACCGAGACGTCGGTGTAGCCGGCGCGCCGGCGGTAGGCGTGGGCGAGAGCGCGCACCGAGCGCTCCCCGCCGAGCGTGTCGTCGGTGCCGACCAGCAGCAGCAGCGGCAGCGCGGGCGCGCCGCGGCGAGCAGGACGCCCCAGTAGCCGCAGGGTCTCGACCGGTCCGATCCGCTTCGCGAGCGGCGTGGTGAAGGTGAGGGGGTCGTCGTGGAACCGCTGCCACACGTCCTCGTCGCGCGAGAGCCACTCGAGGCCCAGCCCGCCGGGCACGCGGTGCCGCCGGGCGAGGTCGCCCGCGTTCATGTAGCCCGGGAGGCGGTAGGCCGTGCCGCTCAGCACGAGCGCTGCGTAATCGGTCGAGTGCCGGTCGACGATCCGCTGCGCCATCAGCGAGCCCCAGGAGTGGCCGAGCAGCACGATCGGCACGCCCGCGCTCTCGGCGGCGACCTCGCACGTCAGCCGGCGGATCGCCGCCTCCGTCGCGCGCAGGCCGCCCGGGCCGAGCAGCCCCAGTCGTGAGGGGTCGCCGCCGTGCTGCTCGAGCCCGGTCCGCCCGTGGCCGCGGTGATCGTCGGCAGCGACCGCGTAGCCCGCCGCGACGAGTGCCTCGGCGAGCTCGACGTAGCGTCCCGAGTGCTCGCCGACTCCGTGCGCGATCTGCACGATCGCCCGGGGTCTCGGATGCGGCCACCAGCGGTAGTGGATCGTGATGCCGTGCGCATCCTCGAAGGTCCTGTCGACAGCGGTGCCGGGCATGGGCTCCAGTGTGGCCCAGCGGCCGCTCGGCGCCCCACCGGCGCCGCGAACTGAGAGGATACTCACGATCGCGCGGGAGACATCCTGCGCCGGGTCCGGGATCGCTACCGTTTTACAGACGAGCGAGACCCCGCGACCGTCCCCATCCCCTTCTCGAACGAGGCCTGCCCCTTCATGACCGTGTCGCCCCTGATCTGGACGCTGACGATCGTCTTCATCGTCCTGCTCCTGCTCTTCGACTTCTTCTTCCACGTCCGCAAGGCGCACGAGCCCACTCTGAAGGAGTCGGCGCTCTGGTCGGCGCTCTACGTCGGCATCGCCGTGCTGTTCGGGCTCGGCGTCCTCGTCTTCGGCGGACCGACCCCGGGCTCCGAGTACTTCGCCGGCTACATCACCGAGAAGGCGCTCTCGGTCGACAACCTCTTCGTGTTCCTGATCATCATGGCGAGCTTCAAGGTCCCGCGCGCCGACCAGCAGAAGGTGCTGCTCTTCGGCATCGTCTTCGCGCTGATCGCCCGCACGGGCTTCATCTTCCTCGGCGCCGCGCTGATCAACTCGTTCGCCTGGGTCTTCTACATCTTCGGCCTGATCCTGCTGCTCACCGCCTTCAACCTGGTGAAGCCGGGAGACGACCATTCGAGCGACAACGTGATGGTGCGCCTGGCCAAGCGGATCTTCAAGACCAGCGACCAGTACGACGGCGACAAGTTCTACACGCACATCGACGGCAAGAAGGTCCTCACGCCGATGATCCTGGTCATGGCGGCGATCGGCGGAACGGACATCCTGTTCGCGCTCGACAGCGTTCCGGCGATCTTCGGCCTGACCAGCGACGTCTTCCTCGTCTTCACGGCGACCGCGTTCTCGCTGCTGGGCCTGCGTCAGCTCTACTTCCTGATCGACGGGCTGCTCGACCGCCTCGTCTACCTCAGCATCGGCCTGGCCGCGATCCTCGCCTTCATCGGCGTGAAGCTGATCCTGCACGCGCTCCACGAGAACAACCTGCCGTTCATCAACAACGGCGAGCACGTGGAGGTCTTCGAGATCGGCACCGGACTCTCGCTGACCGTCATCGTGGGCGTCCTGGTCGTGACGGTGATCGCCTCCCTCGTCAGCCCGAAGGGCCGCCGCATGGCCGCCGAGGCCGCTGAGCGCCGCCGCGTGGCCGAGGCCACGGACGCCGACGTGGACGCCACGCACTGAACCGTCTGCACAACGAAGGCTGGGACGCCGTTCCAGGGCCGCAGGGCCCGGAACGCGGGTCCCAGCCTTCGTTATGACGTCAGCGAGCGCGGTACCGGTGCTCCGGGCGACCCGTGGAGCCGTAGCTGAGGGTCATCTCGACGAGGCCGCGCCCGGCGAGACCCGAGAGGTAGCGCTGAGCGGTGGCGCGAGAGATACCGGCCCGCTCGGCGACCTCGAGGGCCGAGAGCTCTACTCCCGACTCGGCCAGACGCGCCAGGACCAGCTGCTCGGTCGCCGAGCGCGACGGCTGGGCGGCCGCGGCGTCGCCCGAGTGCAGGATCCGCAGCGCCCGCTCCACCGCCTCCTGATCGGCCGCACGGTCATCGCGGAGCACATTGCGGAAGCGGACGTAGGCGTCGAGCCGCTCGCCGAGCAGCCGCGCCTCGAACGGCTTGATCAGGTAGCCGAGGGCGCCGGCGTGCAGGGCCCGCCGCACCGTCGCCCCATCGGAGGCGGCACTCACGACGAACGCATCGGTGTCGAGCTCGCGCAGCAGCGAGATGCCGCTCTGGTCCGGCAGGTGCACGTCGAGCAGGAGCAGGTCGGGCGAGTGCTCGGCGACGGCCGCTCGCGCTGCTCGGGCCGTGTGCACCGGAGCGAGCGCGGTCAGACCCTGCCGGGCCTCCACAAGATCCGCGTGCAATTGCGCGACACGGAAGTCGTCGTCGACCACCAGCACCGTGCGCTCCCGCGCCGTGTCCGCGCTCATCGTTCGTCGCCGTCGTGATCGGGAGGCCGCACCGCTCCGGGGAGGCGCGCGCAGAGCACGGCTCCCGACTCCGCTCCGCCGGGGTCGGCCAGCCAGACCTCGCCCCCGCGGCGTGCCGCGACCTCGCGACAGAGCGGCAGTCCGAATCCGCGTCCGTGCACGCGGCCGTCGTCCTCGGCCGGGTCTACCCCGGTGCCGCGATCGAAGAGCGACTCCGGATCGGCGACGCCGTCTCCCGAGTCGGCGACCGTCACGAAGAGAGCGTCGCCGTCGTCGAGCAGTTCGACCTCGACGAAGCGCACGTCGCGCCGGCCCTCGACGGCCGCGCGCACGGCATTGTCGACCAGGTTACCGACGACCGTGGCGACATCCTCTGGCTCGACGACCGTGCCGCGCACCAGCGTCTCCTCGCCGAGCGTCAGGAGCACCCCGCGCTCGGCGGCCTCGATGCCCTTCGCGCCGACGAGCGCCTGGAGGTAGGGCTCCTGCAGGCGGTCGGCGTGCTGCACCGGATACTTCAGCGGTCCTCGGGTCAGCACCTCGCCGAGGTAGTCGCGGGCCGACTCCGTGCGCCCGGCGTCGAGGAGTCCGGCGACCACGTGGAGGCGGTTCGCGAACTCGTGGCGCTGCACGCGGAGGGCATTGGTCATGGCGCCGACCGCATCGAGGCGCCGGCTGAGCGCGGCGAGGTCGGTGCGGTCGCGCAGCACCACGACCACGCCCAGGTCGCGGTCGCCGCGGGTGACTCTCCGGATGTCGACGTACACGATGCGAGAGCGCACGACGAAGCCCTCCTCGCCCGCGACGCGCGGCGGCTCCTGCGCGTGCAATGCCGCTCCGATCGCGTCGGCCAGCGGGGTGGGCAGGGCGAGCTCGGCGAGCGGGAGGCCGTGCAGCGCACGCCCGGTCGGATCGTCCGAGCCGAGGATCGCGGCGGCGCGGGCGTTGCAGACCCCCACGCGGCCGTCGCGGTCGAGCGCGAGCACTCCTTCGTCGACGCCGTCGAGCACGGCCGCCTGATCCTGCACGAGGGCGGTCAACTCCTCCGGGGCGAGGCCGAGCGTCAGCCGCAGGAGGCGCCGGCGGATGAAGACGGACGCGACCGCGGCGAGCACGAGGCCCGCGAGCGCTGCGGCGAGCACGCCCAGCAGCGCGGTCGGCAGATCAGTGAAAACGCTGGAGCGCGCGAAGCCGATGCTGACCTCGCCGACGACCCGCTCCTCTCCGTCGGCGAACACCGGAACCTTGGCCCGCGCCGACGCGCCGAGCGTGCCGGTGCCCCATGAGACGCTCTCTCGGCCGGCCAGCGCCTCGTCGGGACTCGTCGACACGCGCTCGCCGAGCCGGTCCTCCTCGGGGTGCGCGAGGCGGATCCCCTGGTCGTCGGTGATCACGACGAAGAGCGCGCCCGTGCGCTGCTCGACTGCGGCGGCCACGTCCTCCAGCGGGCCCCTGCGCAGTTCGTCGACCGTGGGCGGGCCGGGCTCGGTGGAGGAGGCGGTGACGGCGTCGCGCACGTCCGGGTCCTCGGCGACGGTGCGCGCGATGGCGAGCGCCGTCTTCTCGGCCTCGCCGCGCAGCTGCTGGACGCTCAGCGCTGTGACCAGTCCGGCGCACACCAGCACGGCGGCCGAGACGGTCGCGAGCTGGAGGACCAGCACGTGGGTCGCGAAGCGCATCGCCTCTCCTCGCCGTCGTCGTGCGCAGAATGCGCAGAACCCACACTATGCGCAGATGTCGTCGTAATGAGCGATACCCGGGCGCCGAGCGCGCGGCTCCCTAGGGTTTCCAGGACCCCCGGCCGGACTCTCGCCGCGCCCGGGCGGAGGCACCGGACGAAGGAGTCAGCTGTGTTGGTAGTACTCGGATTCACGATGATCTTGGCCTTCATGGCCCTGATCATGACCAAGCGGCTCACGCCGATGGTCGCTCTGATCGTCGTCCCGACGATCTTCGGCCTCTTCGCCGGAGCCGGCCTCGGCATCGGCGACATGGTCCTGGAGGCGATCGGCAGCCTCGCACCGACGGCGGCCCTGCTGATGTTCGCGATCATGTACTTCGGCATCATGATCGACGTCGGGCTCTTCGATCCGCTGATCCGCTTCATCGTCCGCGCACTCGGCGACGACCCGGCGAAGGTCGTGCTCGGCACGGCCCTGCTCGCCGGCGCTGTCTCGCTCGACGGCGACGGCTCGACCACCTTCATCGTCACCACCGCGGCGATGCTGCCGATCTACCTCCGGCTCGGGATGAACCCCGTCGTGCTCACCTGCGTCGCGGGCCTCGCGAACGGGACCCTGAACATCGTGCCGTGGGGAGGCCCGACCGTCCGCGCCGCTGCCGCCCTCCAGGTCTCGCCGAGCGACATCTTCGTGCCGATGCTGCCGTCCCTCGCGGTCGGCCTGGCCGTCACCCTCGTCTTCGCCTGGTTCCTGGGCCTCGGTGAGCGCCGCCGCCTCGGCTCGCTCGCACTGGCCGAGCCGATGCTCGAGCCCGAGCTCGTCGGCGCGCCGGTGAGGGCGCCGCGCACCGGCGGCTTCGCCGCCCTCACCGGAGGCATCCGCACCGTCGCCCGCGAGCGCTTCTCGTTCCTCCGCGGCCCGCAGTCCCTGCGCGGAGCCCAGGTGGCGGTCGCCGCCCGAGTGCAGGCCGACGACGCCGACACTGCAATGGCCGACACGATGCTCGACCCCGAGCGCGAGACGCTGCGTCCGAAGCTGATCTGGGTCAACCTCGTGCTCACCCTCGCGGTGATGACGCTGCTGGTCGCCGACGTCCTGCCGCTGCCGTTCGTCTTCATGGTCGGCTCCGCGATCGCGCTGCTGATCAACTTCCCGACGATGAAGGACCAGGCCTCCGAGATCGTCAAGCACGCGCCGAGCATCGTCGGCGTCGTGTCGATGGTGCTCGCCGCGGGCGTGCTCATCGGCGTGCTCAACGGCACCGGCATGGTCGACGCGATGGCGGAGTGGGTCGTCGCGGTCATCCCGCCGACCCTCGGCCCGTTCCTCGCGGTGATCACGGGCGTGCTGAGCATCCCGATGACGTTCTTCATGTCCAACGACGCCTTCTACTACGGGATCCTCCCCGTGCTCTCCGAGAGCGCGGCCAACTACGGCATCTCGCCGGTCGAGATGGCCCGCGCCTCCATCACCGGGCAGCCCGTGCACCTGCAGAGTCCGCTGGTTCCCGCGATCCTGCTGCTCGTCTCCCTCGCTGCGGTGAACCTCGGCGACCACCACCGCAAGGTACTCTGGCGCGCGGTGATCGTCTCGCTGGTGATGCTGGCGGTGGGAGTCGTCGTCGGCTCGATCCCGTTCGGCTGATCCTGCCCTCTGACGACGTCGGGCGGTCCTCGTACGGGGGCCGCCCGACGTCGTTCCGTCGGCGGGGTCAGGAGGAGCTGCGGGCGTCGATCGTCCCGGTGCTCGTGCGGGCCCCGGAGTAGACCTCGCGGTCGATCTCGCCGTCGGCGTGCGCCACGAGCATGGCCACGAATGTGTCGCCGTTGACGTTCAGGAACGTGCGGAAGATGCCGGTGAACCAGTCGACCGCGATCAGCAGGCCGACGGCCTGGATCGGCAGACCGAGGGTCCCCGCCAGGAAGAGCGCGACGACCGGGAAGCCGCCCGGCACCGTGATCGTGCCCATGTTCAGCAGGATCGCCAGCCCCATCCCGAGCAGGACCTGCGCGGGCGAGAGGGCGACGCCTCCGGCCTGAGCGAGGAAGAAGACGACGATCGTGTAATTGAGGACGGCACCGTAGGAGCCCATCGTCAGACCGATCGACAGAGTGAAGTTCGCCACCCGACGGCTCACCCCCACCTTCTCGACCGTGTCGCGCAGCACCGTCGGGTAGGTGACCGCCGAACTCGTCGTCGTGATCGCGATGAGGGTCTGCTCGGCGAGCTTGCGCGGGAGGCGACGCGGATCGAGTCGCGTGCGCAGGCTGACCACAGCCACGAACACCACGGTGAGCAGCACGACTCCGAGCAGGGTCGTCCCGAGGTACGCGAGAGCGGTGGTGACCACCGCGACGCCGACCTGACCGGCGAGCACGGCGAGCAGCGCGAAGACTCCGAGCGGAGCGATCCGCATCACGAGGCGGATCAGCACGAGCAGCACCTCCTGCAGCTGCTCGAGGCCCTTGAGCACCAGGGTGTTGCCGGTCGACGAGACGTAGACGTTCAGCGCGATGCCGAACAGCAGCGAGAAGACGATGATCGGCACCATCGTGGCGGTCGACATCGAGGCGACGATGTTGGTCGAGAAGAACCCGAGGATCGTGTCCTGCCAGCCCGCCGCCTCCGACGCCGACTGCTCCAGCGACGGATCGAGCGAGCCCGAGAAGGTCGCGCCCGCTCCGGGCTGGAGTGAGAGGCTGAGGGCGACCGCGACGACGGCCGCGACGAGAGAGAAGCCGATCATCCAGCCGAACGTCCGCACGGCGAGACGACCCGTGCCCGCGCCTCCCATCGACCCGGTGGCCACGATGACCGACGCCATGACCAGCGGCACGATCGCCATCTGGATCAACCGGATGAAGATCTGCCCGAGGAACTCGAGGTTGCCCGCCCAGTCGCCGACGACGAGGCCGAACACGACGCCGGCGATCGCCGCGATGCCGATCTGAGCGGCCGGATGCTGGAGGACTCTGAACGTCATGGGACTCCGTAGGCGAGAGGCCGACCCGGGGCGAGCCGACGCGGGAGCACCACTCAACTGCACCGGTGTTGCAGCACCGCTACTCCGGTGTTTCGGCAGCATTAACCCGCGCGGGCGGCGTCAGCGCAGCAGCGGAGCCAGGTTCTCGTTCCACACGTCGGCGCCGACCTTGAGGATCAGCGCGCCGACCACCACGAGGAAGGCGACGCGGATGAAGCGACTCCCCCGCGCGACAGCCATCCGCGAGCCGAGGTACGCGCCGGCGAGATTGGCGACACCCATGACCAGGCCCAGGAGCCAGATCACGTGGCCGCCGGGGATGAAGTAGAGCAGTGCGCCGATGTTGGTCGCGACGTTGACGATCTTGGCCTTGGCGCTGGCGAGCAGGAAATCGTAGCCGAGGGCGGTGATCAGCGCGATGATCAGGAAGGTCCCCGTGCCGGGGCCGATCAGTCCGTCGTAGAAGCCGATGAGGAGTCCGAGCACGGCGGCCGTGACGAGGTGCCGACGGCCCGCGTGCTTGAGCACGGTGACGCTCCCGAGCGCCGGGCGCGCGATCGTCACGACGGCGACGACGATCAGGGCCACGACGATGATCGGCTTGAAGACCGCGGCGGGGAGCAGACCCGCGAGCGTCGCGCCTCCGTAACTGCCGGCGAGGGCGACCGCGGCCATCGGCAGCGCGGTGCGGAGGTCGGGCCTGGCGCGTCGGAAGAACGTGACAGCGCTGGTGGTCGTGCCGAACACCGAGGCCAGCTTGTTGGTGGCCAGCGCCTGCACCGGCGAGATCCCCGGTACGAGCAGGAGGGCGGGGAGTTGGAGCAGGCCGCCGCCTCCCACCACTGCATCGATCCATCCGGCGGCGAAGGCGGCGAGGATCATCAGCGCGAGGACGGGGAGGCCGAGGTCCTCGGTGAAGGTCAGCATCGAGGGAAGCCTACGACTCCGCGGGTCGCCGGGGCGCCGTCGGAGGCGGGGCGACCCGACAGGAGGACCTCGTCGCACTGCCGCCTACGCCTCCCGCAGCTGCTCCGCAAGTCCCTGCGGTCGCCGCACCACCGCACCTACGGTCGGAGCATGGACGCACAGGAGATCCGCTGGAACGACGAAGCCCGCGACAAGATCCTCGAGGACTCCGACCGGGTCCTCCGGGAGGCCGTGCTCGACCTCGCCGGGAGCAGCAGGGGCGAGCCCTGGGAGGACGTCTTCGCCGAGCTGAACTCCCGGCTGAAGGACCGTTTCATCGACTTCGAACCCGGACCCGACCTCCGCAAGTACGCGGAGGCCGTCTCGGCCGGGGAGATCGAGACCGGATCGTGAGCGGCCCCGGCGACGACCCGACGCTCGGCGACGAACTCGCCTCGATCCGCGCCCTCGGCGAGGGCCGCCGCGGCGAGGCGGCGGAACCCGATGAGGTCGAACTCTCGTCCGAGCAGACCGAGGACATCGAGGCGGAGCTCAGAAGCGCCGGCGAGGACTGAGCCGGCCCCCGGCGGAAGGCCCGCTCCCCATGGAGGGAGCGGGCCTTCCGCGTCTCCGGCGAACGCCTAGGCCGAGAGGCGCTCGTAGTCGGTGTAGCCCTCGGCCCCGCCGCCGTACACCGTCGCCTGCACGACCTCGTTCTCGGGGTGCCCGCCCTGCCAGCGCTCGGCCAGGTCGGGGTTGGCGATGGCCGGACGCCCGACGGCGACCGCGTCGGCGTGGCCGTCCGCGATCAGCGAGGTCGCCTCCTCGCGGCTGGTCGGCGAGCCGAAGCCGCTGTTGGCGACGAGGACGCCGCCGAAGCGGGAGCGGAGGTCCTGCACGAACTCGCCCGCCGGCTCGGCGTGCAGCACGCTGAGGTAGGCGAGCCCGAGAGGGGCGAGCCCGTCGATGAGAGCCTCGTAGGTGGCGCGCACATCGTCCGCGTCGGTCTCGAGCACGTCCTGGATGTTGTGGCTGGGCGAGACGCGGATCCCGACGCGGCCGGCTCCGATCTCGTCGGCGATCGCGCGGGTCACCTCGATCGGGAACGAGGCACGGGCGGCCGGCGATCCGCCGTAAGCGTCGGTGCGCACGTTCGAGGCGGGCGAGAGGAACTCGTGCAGCAGGTAGCCGTTGGCGGAGTGCACCTCGACACCGTCGAACCCGGCGTCGACCGCGAGGCACGCTGCCGCGACGAACTCGTCGCGGATCGTCGCGAGCTCCTGCGTGGTGAGGGCATGAGGAACCGGGAACGGCTGCATACCGCCCGGCGTGCGGACCTGTCCGTCGATGGCGATCGCGCTCGGAGCGACGATCCGTTCGGTGCCCGTGATGGCGGTGTGCGAGACGCGGCCCGCGTTCATGATCTGCATGACGATGCGCCCACCGGCGGCGTGCACAGCGTCGGCCACAGCGCGCCAGCCCTCGGCCTGCTCCGGGGTCACGATGCCCGGCTGACCCTGGTAGCCCTTCGACTCGGCGCTCGGGAACACTCCCTCGCTGATGAGAAGACCCAGGCTCGCGCGCTGCGCATAGTACTCGGCGACGATCGGGCCTGGAACGCCCTGCTCGTCCGAGCGCAGGCGCGTCATGGGCGCGAGCACGAGTCGGTTGCGGAGGTCGAGGTCGCCGGCTGTGAGGGGGGAGAACGGATCCACGGGATCGCCTTTCTTCGGAGGGAGCGTCGTGCGCAGACGCCGCGCACTCCCGATCGCAACGGTCGCCGGTGCTCGACCATTCCTCCTCCCGGCGTTCTCCCATCCCGCTCGACGGTGTCCGGCCGCTCTGCGGGTTCGGCACGTGCCCGCCCCGGGCCCGCTCGACGGCGCCCGGGCTGTCTACACTCGGGAGGCGACGACGAAGGAGTGTGCGCGATGCCGGCGAGACCCCACCACCCCGCGAGGTCCCGGCTCGTGCCGACGCTCGTGGCCCTGCTGGCCGCCGCAGCGCTCGCGCTGGTCCCGGCGACCGCGGCCGTGGCGGAGCCGCCCGTCTCGTTCTCCTCCTCGCCCGTGCTCGACACCGTGGGCGCTCTGAGCACCGCCGAGACCGCGGAGGTCGAGCAGGCTGCGAGCGAGCTCTACGACGCGCACGGCGTGCAGCTGTTCGTCGCCTTCGTCGACACCTTCAGCGATCCGGCGGACCGCACCGCGTGGGCGGAGCGCACGGCGACGCTGAACGGCCTGGGCACCGACGACGTCCTGCTCGCCGTGGCTGTGGACGGACGCCAGTACCAGCTGTCGGTCGCCGACAGCGTCGCCCTCGACGAGGGACAGGTGTCGTCGCTCCAGACGGACGACATCGAGCCGCGCCTCGTGGCCGGCGACTGGTCGGGAGCCGCCGTCGCCGCGGCCGACGGGATCGGTCAGCGCCTCGACGCGCCGAGCGCCGCCGCGACGATCGGCTCCGGCCTCCTGATCGCGCTCGTCGTGCTCGTCGGGCTCGCCGTCGCCGGCGTCGTGATCTGGCTCCTCGTACGCCGCTCGCGTCGGCGACGCGCCGCGGAGGAGGCGGAGGCCTCCCTCGACGAACTCGCCACCCGGGCCGGCTCGGCCCTCGTGCACGCCGACGACGCCGTCCGTACCAGCGAGCAGGAGGTGGGCTTCGCCCAGGCGCAGTTCGGCGACGAGACCACAGGTCCGTTCCGCGAGGCGCTCGTCACGGCCAAGCGGATGCTGGGCGAGGCCTTCACCCTGCAGCAGCGGCTCGACGACGCCGAGCCCGAGACCGATGAGGAGCGCCGAGGCGGCTACCAGCGCATCCTGCAGCTCTGCGACGACGCCGAGCAGACGCTCGACGAGCGCGCGAGCGCGTTCGAGGAGCTGCGCGACCTCGAGAAGAACGCGCCGGCGGTGGCCGCTGCGCTCACGACCCGCGTCGCCGAACTCGGCGAGCGCCTCGCTCCGACCCGCGCGCTGCTGGCGGAGCTGGCCACCCGTTACGCGCCCAGCGCGATCGACGACGTGAGCGACGACGCCGACCAGGCCGAGGACCGCCTCCGCTTCGCCCGTGACCAGCTCGCCGCCGCCCAGCAGGCCGTGCAGAGCGGCGACTCCGGACGGGCCGCCGTGCTCCTGCGGGCCGGCCAGCAGGCCGCAGAGCAGGCCTCTGGCCTCGTCGCGGCGGTCGCCGCGCGCGCGTCCGATCTGCAGCGGGCGGAGGCCGCGCTCGCCGGACGGATCGCCGAGATCCGCGCCGACGTGGCGCAGGGCCGGGCGCTCGCCGCCTCGAACGACCCGGAGTCGCAGGCCCAGGCGCAGAACGTCACCGCTGCAGTCGCGTCGACCGAGGTCGCGCTGGCGGAGGTCGAGCGGGCCGCCTCGAGCAGGCCGAACGACCCGCTCGGCCTGCTCGAGGCCCTGACGGCGGCCGACGCGGGCATCGACGCCGCCGTGGGCGGGTTCCGCGACGCGCAGGCCCAGCGCGATCGCGAGCGCGCGGCACTCGGCGCCGAGCTCGCCTCCGCCCGCAGCCGGGTCGCGGCCGCCGAGGACTTCATCGCCGCACGACGCGGCGCAGTCGGTTCTCAGGCACGCACCCGTGTCGCCGAGGCTGCGCGCTCGGCCGAGTACGCCGCGCAGCTCGCCGCCACCGACCCGAGGGAGGCGCTCAGCTCCGCGCAGCGCGCCTCCGCTCTCGCGCAGCAGGCGCTCGACTCCGCTCGCGCCGACGCCGGCGCCTACTCCGCCCCGACCGCGGCCGGCAGCCCCTTCGGAGGCGATACCGCCGGGGCCTTCCTCGGCGGGATCCTGGTCGAGTCGCTGCTCAGTGGTGGTCGCCGCTCCGGCTACCGCTCGGGCGGCTTCGGCGGTGGCGGCTTCAGTGGCGGCTTCGGCGGCGGCGGCCGTCGCTCGGGAGGGGGCGGGTTCGGCGGCGGCGGCCGTCGCGGCGGCGGCGGCCGCTTCTGACCCGTCACCGCAGCGCACCGCACTGCCCCGCTCCCCGGGCCCCACCGACCCCGCAGCCCCACGACTCCGCACCACCTCCGACACCCGCACCACCGACCATGCAAGGAGAGACACCATGGCTCAGAGACAGTCGATCTTCGGCCGCATCGCGCAACTCGCGAAGGCCAACATCAATGCGCTCCTCGACCAGGCGGAGGACCCGCAGAAGATGCTCGACCAGATGGTCCGCGACTACACCGAGAGCATCCGCGACGCGGAGGCCGCCATCGCGACCACGATCGGCAATCTGCGCCTGCTCGAGGACGACTACCGCGAGGACGTGCAGAACGCCGAGGAGTGGGGCGGCAAGGCGCTCGCCGCGAGCCGCAAGGCCGACGAGCTGCGCTCCTCCGGCAGTGCCGCCGACGCCGACAAGTTCGACGCGCTCGCGAAGGTCGCGCTCCAGCGCCAGATCCAGTCCGAGAAGGAGGCGAAGGACGCCGAGCCGACGATCGCCTCGCAGACCGAGGTCGTCGACAAGCTCAAGTCGGGCCTGAACCAGATGCGCGAGAAGCTGCAGCAGCTCTCGAGCAAGCGCGACGAGCTGATCGCCCGCGCGAAGACTGTCGAAGCGCAGAGCCAGGTCCAGGACGCCGTGAAGAGCATCGACCTCATGGACCCGACCAGCGAGGTGAGCCGCTTCGAGCAGAAGATCCGTCGCGAGGAGGCGCGCGTCCGCGGCGCAGAAGAGCTCGCCTCCTCGAGCCTGGACGCCCAGTTCGAGTCGCTGGAGGACCTCGGCGAGCTGACCGAGGTGGAGGCGCGCCTCGCCGCCCTGAAGTCGGGCCGCCCGCAGGACTCGATCGGCTCGTGAGCCCCGTGTGCCTCCGGTGGGCCCCCGTCGGAGGCACACGCGCGCCGCGTGGCGTGCCGCGAACGAAGGCTGGCAATCATCCGGATGCGCTGTCGGCCACCGCCCCGTAGTGTTCAGACAAGGTTGCCCCTGACCCCGGTCACCCCTATGCCACGTCCGGCCACTACCGACGTGGTGAACCATGAGCGGACCGCCCCCGTCGGGATCGCTCGCCGAGAGACCGCCGCTGCAGACGGTCACCACGAAGAGCGAGGCGCCGATGAGCACTCCCACCACCACCGGTACCGGCGCACCGCGCGTCGTCCGGACCCGCCCCCGCGCCGACGGCCGCATCAACCCGACGACCGAGTACTCCGGCCTGCTGAGCACCGTCCGCGACGCAGGCCTCCTCCGCCGACGAACCGGCTTCTACTACGCCATGTTCGGTGCGCTCCTCCTCGCGCTCGGCGGCATCGTGACCGGCTTCGTCCTGCTCGGCGACTCCTGGTTCCAGCTCCTGCTCGCCGCCGCGCTGGGCATCGTGCTGACGCAGTTCGCCTTCCTCGCGCACGAGGCCTCGCACCGCCAGGTCTTCGAGTCCGGCAAGGCCAACGACGTCGCGGGGCGCACCCTCGCCAACCTCTTCGTCGGCATCAGCTACTCGTGGTGGATGACCAAGCACAGCCGCCACCACGCGAACCCCAACGTCCTCGGCAAGGACCCGGACATCGAGCGCGACGTCATCTCGTTCACCAGCGAGGACGCCGCCCGCTCGCGAGGCCTGTACGCCTGGCTGACCCGGCGCCAGGGCTACGCCTTCTTCCCGCTCCTCCTACTCGAGGGCATCAACCTGCACATCCACGGCTTCCGCACCGTCTTCGGCCGCGGCAAGGTCGACAAGCGGTGGGTGGAGATCTCGATGCTCGTCGCCCGCGTCGGCCTCTACCTCGCCGTGATCTTCTGGGCACTGCCGCTGGGCATGGCGTTCGCCTTCCTTGGCGTGCAGATGGGCGTCTTCGGCCTCTACATGGGCGCCTCGTTCGCCCCGAACCACAAGGGCATGCCGCTGCTGCCCAAGGAGGCGCGCGTCGACTTCCTGCGCCGCCAGGTCCTCACCTCGCGCAGCATCAAGAGCAACTGGCTCACCGACCTCTACATGGGCGGCCTCAACTACCAGGTCGAGCACCACCTCTTCCCGAACATGCCCCGCCCGGCCCTGCGCCGCGCGCAGGTCATCGCGAAGGAGTACTGCTCCACCCACCAGATCCCCTACACCGAGACCTCGCTCCTCGAGTCGTACGGCATCGTCGTCCGCTACCTGAACCGCGTCGGCCTCTCGGCCGGCGGCGATCCGTTCGACTGCCCGGCCGCCTCGGCGTACGGCCGCTGAGTACAGCGCTGCGAAGGCCCCCGCTCCGGTCAGGAGCGGGGGCCTTCGCCGTCCCGCTTCCTCCTCCGCGCCCGCGCGCAAGGGGGTGCCCTCGCGAGCTGCCCGACCTAGCGTGGACAGTATGAGCAGCTTCGACGACGACACCGAGCCCACCCTGTCCGAGGACACCGCAGAAGGAGCAGAACGCACGCCAGACCCCGCCACCGAGACCGGCACCGCCGCCGGCCTCGACGAGGTGGGCGGAGCCTCCGACGCCCTGGCCGACGGGGTCGGCGCCGACGGCGAGGAGCAGAACCCGCCACTGCCGGACTGGGGCCCCACCGACGGCGTCCACGGCACCGACGCCGAGACCGACGCGTCCGGCACCGAGCAGCGCTGAGACTCCCTGCTCAGGGGCCTCCCCGGCCGCTCGGCGCACCCGCCGACCGCGTACCGAGGAGGTCCCTCCGTGTTCGCCCGGCCGTCGTTCGACGCTCGTCCGCTCAGCCCTACACTGGCGCAATGCAGTCGAATGAACGCGCCCTCCGGGTGATCTCCTACAACCTCCGGGAGCACCGCGCGCACGTCGAGATCGCTCCGCTCGCCGCCCGCCACGACGTCGACGTCCTCTGCCTCCAGGAGTGCGACACCACGAAGCTCCCGCAGGAGGTGGGCGAGCTCAGGCTCGCCTCGGTGACGGCCCGCAACCGCCTCGGGCTGGCGGTGTACTACTCGCAGACCCGATTCGAGCTGGCCGGCAGCGCCGCCTTCGAGTTGAGCAAGTCGATGCACGACCGCGTCATGTCGCCGGCGCACGAGCGCCTGCTGGCCGTGCGCCTCGACGACCGCGACGGAGGCTCGATCGTCGTCTCGTCGTTCCACGCCGCTCCGCTCTCGGCCGGCAACGCCCTGCGCCGCAAGCAGATCGACGAAGCACTCAACCGGCTGCGCGAGTACGCACCCGACACCCCCTCGCTGATGGTCGGCGACTACAACTACCCGTGGTTCTTCCGCGGTCTCGACCGCCGGATGACCCGCAACGGATACCTCGTCTCGCGCAGCGACTCCCCCACTTACGCCCGCTACCGCTACTTCAGCGGCCACTTCGACTTCGCCATCAGCGACGCTGTGAGGATCGAGCGCGTCTCGACCCTGCCGCAGGGACTCTCGGACCACCTCCCCGTCCTGGTCGACGCCCACTACGAAGTCCCCGTCGCCTGATCGATCCGCGCCCGCGGCGGGAGCAGCCTCCGCCGGTCGCTAGGCTCGAAGGGTGACGACCCTCATCCTCGCCCGGCACGGAGAGACCGTCTGGCACTCCGAGAACCGATTCGCCGGATCCTCCGACATCGCCCTGACTCCGCACGGACAGGACCAGGCAGCAACGCTCGCCTCCTGGGCCGTGGACGCCGACCTCGACGCCGTGTACTCGTCCACGCTCGTGCGTGCGGTGCGCACGGCGGTGCCCGCCGCCCGAGCCGCCCACCTCGAACTCCAGCCTGACCCTGCGCTGGTCGAGGTCGACTTCGGCCAGGGCGAGGGGCTCACCACCGCCGAGATGGAGGAGCGATTCCCCGACGCCTATCGGGCCTGGGTCGCCGCTCCCGCGATCCAGCCGATGCCCGGAGGCGAGTCGGGCCTGGACGCCGTCGCGCGCGCCAACACCGCCCTCGCCCGCATTCACCGCGAGCACCCCGAGGGCCGTGTCCTCGTCGTCGCGCACGGCACCCTGATCCGACTGCTGCTCTGCGCCTACCTCGGCATCAACCCCGAGACGTACCGGCACACCTTCCCCGTCGTCGACAACGTGGCTCTGACGACGCTGCGCTGGGACGCGACGGGCGTGGGCCTGCTCGGCTACAACGTCCCTCCCGTGCAGACCCAGCGACGCTCCAGCTGAGCGACGTGCCCCGGGCGCAGCGGTCGGCGAGCGCCGCCTCGATCGGCCTGGTGCTCGGCTCGGTCGCGAGCGTGCAGGTGGGCGCCTCCTTCGCCGTGCTGCTGTTCCCCGCCGCGGGGCCGATCGGCACGGTCACGCTACGCCTGGTGTTCTCGGCGGTGGTGCTGCTGCTGGTGTGCCGTCCGCGGCTGCGCGGCCACAGCCGGAGCGACTGGGCGACCGTCGCCGCCTACGGCCTGGCGCTCGGCGGGATGAACGCCTGCTACTACGAGGCCATCGCACGGATCCCGCAGGGAGCGGCGGTGACGCTGGAGGTGCTGGGGCCCCTGACGCTCTCGGTGATCGCCGGACGGAGCCTCTTGAGCCTCGTCTGGGCCGTGCTGGCCCTTGCGGGTGTGGTCACACTCTCGCAGGGCGGTTTCTCGTCGATGGATCCGGTGGGCGTGGGCTTCGCGCTGGGGGCGGCCGTGCTCTGGGCCGCGTACATCGTGTTCGCCGGGCGCACCGGCGGGCGGTTCCAGGGGATCGATGGGCTCGCGCTGGCGCTCGCGGCCGGAGCGGTCGTCTCGCTGCCGTTCGGCATCGCCTCCGCCGGGCCGGCCCTCGTGGTGCCGCCGGTGCTGCTGCTCGGACTGGCGGTGGCGGTGCTCTCCTCCGCGGTCCCCTACGCGCTCGAACTACTGGCGCTGCGGCGGCTGCGCTCCTCCACGTTCTCGATCCTGATGTCGCTCTCGCCCGGGGCGGCGGCGCTCTCGGGGTTCCTGGTGCTCGGACAGCGGCTCAGCGTCGTCGAGGCAGTCGGGATCGCACTCGTGGTGGCCGCGAGCATCGGAGCGGTGCTGACTGCGCGGTCCTCCGCCTGAGCGACAGGTCTTTTGTTAGGCTAACTATGTGCCATCGACCGAGACTCCGCAGACCGGATCAGCGCAGACCGGATCAGCACCGACCGAATCAGCGCAGACCGACCTCCCCCTGAGATCCCTCGCGGGCGAGGTGCGGGTGGCGGTCGGCCGCCTCGGGCGGCGGCTCCGCCAAGAGAAGGCCCATCACGAGCTCAGCGACCCGCAGTTCAGCGTGCTCGCCCTCCTGCACCGCGAGGGCGCGAAGACCCTGGGCGAGCTGGCCGACGCGGAGCGGGTCCGCCCGCCCTCGATGACCCGCACGGTCGGTTGCCTGGTCGACGAGGGCCTGGTGGAGCGGCTCGCCGACCCCGCCGACGGACGTGTGACGCGCATCCGCGCCACCGAGGAGGGTGGCGCTCTGGTGCTCGACGTCCGCCGCAGCCGCGACGCCTGGCTGGTGGCGCGCCTGCTTGAGCTCCCTCCCGAGGACCTGCGCCTGCTGAACGACGCGGCGGCAGTGCTGCGCGCGATGGCCGACCGATGAGCGCGATGTTCCGCTCCCTGGCGGTGCCGAACTACCGGATCTGGTTCGCCGGCGCGACGGTCTCGAACATCGGCACCTGGATGCAGCGCACCGCCCAGGACTGGATCGTGATCAACGACCTCACCGACCACGACGCGACCGCGCTCGGCGTGACGATGGCGCTGCAGTTCGGTCCGCAGCTCTTGATGGTCCCCTTCTCCGGATTCATCGCCGACCGCTTCGACCGACGCACGCTGCTGATGGCCACCCAGGGCGCGATGGGGGCGCTCGGGCTCGGCCTGGGCCTCATCGTCGTGACCGGGGCCGTGCAGCTCTGGATGGTGTACCTCTTCGCCCTGCTCCTCGGCTTCGCCGCCGCGATCGATGCGCCCGTGCGCCAGACCTTCGTCTCGGCCCTGGTCGAGGAGCGCGACCTCAGCAACGCCGTCTCGCTCAACTCGGCCTCGTTCAACTCGGCGCGGATGATCGGGCCGGCCATCGCGGGAGTGCTCATCGCCGCGATCGGCTCCGGCTGGGTGTTCCTCCTCAACGCGGCGAGCTTCCTCGCCGTGCTGCTCTCACTCCGGGCGCTGCACCGCGACGAGCTGCGCAGCGCCCCGCGCGCGACCCGCCGGCCGGGCGCGCTGCTGGAGGGGTTCCGCTACGTCTCGACGCGGCCGGACATCCTGGTGGTGCTGGTGATCGTCTTCCTGATCGGCACGTTCGGTCTCAACTTCCCGATCTTCGCCTCGACGATGGCGACCGTCGTGTTCGACATGGGGGCGAGCGAGTTCGGTCTGCTCTCGTCGGCGATCGCGGTCGGCTCGGTGCTGGGTGCGCTGCTCTCGGCCCGTCGCGACCGTCCGAGGCTCCGACTCATCGTCGGCGCCTCCGCCGCCTTCGGCGTCGCGCTCGCCCTCGCCGGCGTCATGCCGACCGTGTGGGCGTTCGCGATCCTGCTCCCCTTCGTCGGAGTGGCGGCGCAGACGCTGATGACCTCGGCCAACGGCTACGTGCAACTCTCGACCGCCCCCGAGATGCGGGGCCGGGTGATGGCGCTGTACATGGCGATCTTCGTCGGCGGCACTCCGATCGGCGCACCCGTGATCGGCTGGGTCGCGAACTCCTACGGACCGCGCCAGGCGATGCTGGTGGGCGCGGCCTCCGGCATCGCGGCGGCCGCTATCGGCCTCGGCTTCCACCTCCGCCTGCGCCGCGCCGCCCGGCTCGCGGCGGCCGAGGCCGTCACCGGAGACCGGGCCGTCCTCCGTCCGCGCGCCTGACAGCGTGCGGATCTGTACGGAGAACCACGAAGATCGTACAGTTGCCGCACGGTCACCATCTCCGTCACGGATGCGCGCGCGACCTTCTCGGACGTGGTCGAGCGCTCCCATACCGAGACCGTGATCGTCGAACGGCGAGGGCGAGCGGAGGCCGTCGTCGTCAGTCCCGAGCGCTACGAGCGGATGATGGACGCCCTCGAGGAGGTAGAGGACTTCCAGGCCTTCGACGCCGCGATGGCCGAGGGGGCGCGAACATCCAGCATCGATCTCCTCGAGATCGTAGGTACGGCCACGGACAATACGGGGCGCGAAATCCTCCTGCGCCAGCAACGTCTCATCCTCAGCGAAAAAGGCCATGCTGTTGAGGAGGACGCAGCCGATCTCCGGATCCTCGAACCGGGCCGTCGGACGGCGAAAATAGTGCTCAATCCGCTCCCGAAGCCGCTCGAGAGACACCACGCCATTCGCCGTCCAAGCAGATGCCAGACTTCGCTGATTCGCATACGGGCGAATCCAGAGAACAGGCCGACCCCAACGATGCGATTGCTAAACGCGGGCTGGGAGCGGTCGACGTGAGTCTTGAAGATGAAGGAGTGGCCTGGCGCCAGCGTCTTGAAGCCCTGTCGGGGACTCGGGAACCAGAAGTTGACCTCATCGTGCTGGGCGCCGGTGGCGAGGAGCAGGCGATACCAGTCCAGGTCCGCGACGCCGACGTACGCCTTCATCCGGCCTTCCCCAGGAAGCTGATGGCCGGAGCCTAGCGAACAGGACGCTACGAACAAGCGGGTTCCGTCCGTAACGATGAAGGCCCGCGCACGCTTCGAGTGATCCAGCGCGCCCTGGCCAATAGTCGCCGTCTACGAACGAACCACGGCGAGCAGGAAGATAATCCATCCGCCAACCGCAGCCAGCCCGACGACCAGCGAAACCAGAAGGCGCAGACGCTTCGCCCGCATGAGCAGAGCGACGCCCGCTCCTCCCAGACCCACAGCCGGCAGCGCCAGAGCCAACGCCCGTGTATTCGCCACGGCGTCCGTCACACCGCACGACAGCCAACTCGCAGCGATATCGGGCGTGAGCGCTGAGGATCCCAAGAAGTAAAGGATTCCCAGCGGGACGAGTGCCACGACGACGAACGCGATCGCGAACCACCCAGCGAGCTTCCGATCCGCAAATCGGGCGATCACCACAGAGCCCCCGACGGCGACGGTCATCCAGACAAACGACCACACGACGCGCTCAAGCGCACCATCGAGTGCCGTCGCCGGACAGTAGCTCCAGAGCAGAAGCGCATCTCGGATGATCCAGATGGACCAGCCAAAACTAAGAATCACTCCTACGGCGGTGATCCCCAGTCCCAGGATCGCGAGCCTCGAACGCATCTCAGCACGCTACCACTGCAGGGGCCACACCTTCGCAGCGTCGAGTGCTGCAGCGAAGCCGCCAACTCTCCCAAGCCACAAACCGTCTAGCTATTTACGACACGCACCACTAGCAAGTGCCTTCGCCGAGGATCGAGCGTGTACCCCACGCCGTGGCGCGGAGCACAACCGTCGCGGCGCCGACAGCGAGCGGTGACGCCGAGCGCGCTCAGGCCTCGCGCGTGATCTCGACGCGGACGAAGAGCTTGGACGAGCGCGGGCCCGCGAACACACCGCGCAGAGGCGCGATGTCGTTGTAGTCGCGCCCGCGGCCGACGATGACATGGCGGTCGCCGATGTCGATCAGGTTGGTCGGGTCGTAGCCGCGCCACGTGCCTCCGCAGAACCACTCGACCCAGGCGTGCGACTCGCCCACCACCGTCTCGCCGATCTCGGCGAGCGGTTGGGGGTGCAGATAGCCCGAGACGTAGCGCGCAGGGATACCGACGGAGCGCAGCGCCCCGAGGACGATGTGGGTGATGTCCTGGCAGACGCCCTCGCGCGCGGTCCACGACTCCGTCGCCGTGGAGTGCACGCCGGTGACACCCTGCCGGTAGGTCATCGCGCGGCCGATCGTCTCGGCGATCGAGAGAGCGGCCTCGCAGGGGCCCGCCGCCTCGTCGACGAGCGAGCGGGCCAGGACCGCGAGATCCTCCGGAGGCACGGTGCGCTGGGTCTGCTTCGACTGCTCCACGTACTCGGTGCGCGTCTCGACCTGCTCGACCAGCTGCTCCCAGCCGTAGGGGTGGTCGGGATGCTGCTTCGGCCGCACCTCGACGAGCGACGTCGCCGTCAGCGAGAGCTCACGGTGCGCGTCGAGCACATCGAACGACGAGACGCGGGTCCCCCAGTAGTCGGTGTAGGCGTGCACGGACGTGACCGGGCGGATGTCGAGGTTCGAGAACAGCACGAGCTGCCCGTCGGAGGAGGCGGGCAGCATCCGCGCCTCGTTGTAGGAGGCGACGACATCGCCCGCGTAGGTGAAGCCCGTGGTGTGCCTGATGCGCAGCCTGCTCACAGCGCCTCCCCGATCCAGCTCGGCATGACATTGGTGGGGAAGTACCGCTGGCGGATCGCCTCGGACGCGGCCGAGGTCGCCTCCTGCACGCTGTCCATGTGCCGCGGGAGGTCCACGAGGATGTCGGTGATGGGCCGGAACTCCAGCTCGCTGCGGATCCGCCCGAGCACGCGCTGCGCGTCGCCCGAGTGGCCGATGCGGCCGGTGCGCGGCTCGATGTCGCGCATGCACGCCTCCGCCCGGGAGACCGAGAAGAGGATCGAACGCGGGAACAGACGGTCGAGGAGGAGGAACTCGGCCGCATTGCGCGCGCTCGGCACTCCTCGGTAGGTGCGCAGGTAGGCCTCGTAGGCGCCGCAGGAGCGGAGGATCGTGGTCCAGGAGGGACCGCTCGCCTCGGTCAACGACCGGGTGGCGAGCAGTCGGGCCGTCATGTCGGCGCGCTCGATCGAGCGGCCGAGGGTGAAGAACTGCCAGGCCTCATCGCGCGAAGTCGCCGACTCGATGATCCCCACGGCGAGCGCCGAACGCTCGCGCACCCAGCCGAAGAACTCCGAGACGCGCTCTCCCGAGACGCGGCGCGGCATCCGGGTGCGCGTGGTGTTGAGGCACTCCCACAGCTCGGTCGAGACGATCTCGCGCGCCCGCCGGGCGTTCTCGCGGGCGGCGCCGAGCGAGTAGGCGATGGAGGCAGAGTTCGTGCGGTCGATCGCGAGGATCGCCAGCACGTCGGCGCGGGTGATCTCGCGCAGGTCGTCGGGCGGGGTCGAGCCCATCACCGACAGGAGGGAGCGGCAGGCGGTGTCCTCGTCGATCCACGGGTCCTCCAGCAGGAGCTGGAGGTGCACGTCGAGGATGCGGGCGGTGCCGTCGGAGCGCTCGATGTAGCGGCCGATCCAGAAGAGCGACTCGGCGATCCTGGAGAGCATCAGTCGTCCTCCCCCACCGCGCGCGCCTGCTGCTGCTGCTGGTCCTGGTCGGTGCTCGGTGCGTCCTGCGGCGAGTGGTCGGGGGTGTGGTTCAGCGGGTAGACGATCGGGATCGAGCTGGTCACCGCGGCCTGCTCGGCGACGAGCGCCTGGATGTCGCGCGACTCGGGCTCGGGCCGCTGATCGTCGAGACCGACCACCCAGGTGTCCTTCGAGCCGCCGCCCTGCGAGGAATTGACGACCAGCTGGCCCTCCGGCAGCGCCACCCGGGTGAGGCCCCCTGGCAGCACCCAGACGTCGGTGCCGTCGTTGACCGCGAAGGGCCGCAGATCGGCGTGGCGCGGGCGCATCCCGTCGTCGACGAGCGTGGGGATGGTCGAGAGCTGCACGACAGGCTGGGCGATCCAGCCCCGCGGATCGGCCTGGAGGCGCGAGCGCAGCTCGGCCAGCTCCTTGGCCGAGGCCGCGGGGCCGACGACCAGGCCCTTGCCGCCGGAGCCGTCGACCGGCTTGACGACGAGCTCGTCGAGCCGGTCGAGCACCTCCTCGAGCGCCCCCGGGTCCTCCAGGCGCCAGGTGTCGACGTTCTTGATCACCGGCTCCTCCGAGAGGTAGTAGCGGATGAGATCGGGCAGGTAGGTGTAGACGAGTTTGTCGTCGGCGACGCCGTTGCCGACCGCGTTCGCGATGGTGACGGTGCCCAGCCTCGCCGCGAGCATCAGACCCGGGGAGCCGAGCATCGAGTCGGCGCGGAACTGCAGCGGGTCGAGGAACTCGTCGTCGACACGGCGGTAGATCACGTCGACCCGCGTGGGGCCGGACGTGGTGCGCATGAACACCTTGCCGCCGGTGCAGAACAGGTCTCGGCCCTCGACCAGCTCGACTCCCATCAGGCGGGCGAGCAGGGTGTGCTCGAAGTAGGCGGAGTTGTAGACGCCGGGCGTGAGCACGACGACGGTCGGGTCGTCGACGCCCTCGGGGGCGGAGGCACGCAGGGCCTGCAGCAGCCGGTTCGGGTAGTCGCCGACCGGGCGCACGCGCATCGAGACGAACAGCTCGGGAAGGGTCTGCGCCATCACCCGGCGGTTCGAGATGACGTAGGAGACTCCCGACGGCACCCGCACGTTGTCCTCGAGGACCCGCCAACCGCCGACCTCGTCGCGGATCAGGTCGATGCCGGACACCTGGATCCGCACGCCGTTGGCCGGGACGATGCCCGCGGCCTGGCGGTGGAAGTGGCTCGAGCTCGAGATCAGGCCGGCCGGGATCACTCCGTCGGCGACCGCGTTCTGCGCACCGTAGACATCGGCGAGGAACGCCTCGAGGGCCCGGACCCGCTGCTTGATGCCGCTCTGCACCTCGTTCCACTCGGTGTGCTCGATGACCCGGGGCACTGCGTCGAGCGGGAAGGGCCGCTCCTCCCCCGCGAAGTCGAAGGTGACGCCCTGCGCGAGGTAGGAGGAGGCGAGCGCGTCGGTCCTGCCGCGCAGCTCCTCCTGGGTCATCCGCGCGAGCGACGAGTAGATGTCGCGGTAGGCGCCGCGGACGCCGTCGGGGCCGCCGGCCGCCGCGACATCGGCGAACATCTCGTCCCAGGGAGTGGCGCCCCCGGCGGGCCGCTCGACCTTCTGGGACCCGTATCCGTCGAAGAGGTCACCCATGGCACGACTCTAGTGCGGGCCGTATTGCGGGGATGTTTCGGGCGGCGGCGGGCTCGTCGAGACGCCTGCCTCGACCACATCGGGTCGCGCGTGCGGCACTCCGACACTCGGGTTGTAACCGTTCGATCACCCTGGATGGTGGGAACGTTCGGTTACGTCAGGGTGGTACTGATGGGTTACACTACTGCGAGTAGCCGAAGGGTTACCCTCGAGAAGGAGATGGCAGATGTTCAGTGGAGTCAACGACCTCCGGCAGTTGGTCGTCTCGATGCGGGAGGACGCCGGGCTCAGCCAGGCCGAGCTGGCTCGACGCGCAGGGCTCTCCCGCAAGTGGGTGAACGAGTTCGAGCGAGGTAATCCCAATGCGCGTGTCGGTGCGGTGCTCGACGTGCTCAGAGCACTGGGCTACGGCCTCGAAGAGACAGCGCTCGATGCCCACCGCGCGTGAGCTCGTCGCCTACCTCGACGGCAGAAAGGCTGGCACATTCCTCCAGGAGAGCACCGGGAACACAGTCTTCGTCTACGACAGAGACTACAGAAGTGACCCATTGAGCACTCCCCTTTCGTTATCGATGAGCAAAGCCGTGGAGCGGCACAACAAGCGCAAAGTGCTCCCCTGGCTCACCGGGCTCATTCCGGACAACGACGCGGCGCGAAGCGCCATTGCTCGACGTTTCGACGTCAATCCCAGAAATCCGTTCGCCATTCTTGAGCATACGGGATCCGACGCCCCGGGAGCCGTTCAGCTCCTTCCCCCCGGAGAAGCATCTACCGGCACGGACGGCGACCGGAACGCGAGAAAGACTCTGAAAGACGAGGACGTCGCCGAACAGCTTCGCCTGGTCCTCGACGAATACCGAGACGGGACTCCGGACGCGCGCCTCGACCAGCGATTCTCGCTTCCCGGAGCACAACCCAAGATCGCGCTCGTTCGCTATCAAGGAGAGTGGGCCCGTGCGCTGGGTGCAACGCCGACGACCCACATCCTCAAGCCGGTTCCACCGGACGGGTTCAGGCGCGTCGACGTCGTCGAATACCTGACATCGACAGCAGCGAGCAGCCTGGGCCTCACCACTGCCACGTTCTGGATGCAGCAGATCGGGCCACACCGCGTCTTCGTCTCGGAACGCTACGACCGAGAGCACGGGGCGGATGGAATCGTTCGGCGATTGCATCAGGAGGACCTGGGACAGGCCTTGTCGACCGATCCCGCCAAGAAGTACCAGCGAAGAGAAGGCGGGCCCGGTATCGCCGCTGTAGCATCCCTTGTGCATTCTCTGGCACTCGATGAGGCAGAAAGAGCAGTGATCGCCTGGGACTTTTTCTGTGGCGTCGCTTTCAACAGCGTTGCATACTGTACCGACGCCCATATCAAGAATTATTCGATCATGCTCGAGGGATCTCGCGTGCGACTGGCCCCGTTGTACGACCTGAACACCATTGCTCCGTACCTCGACGATCAGTTGCGGTTCGGTGACAGGGGACAGCCTCCGCAGGCGGCGATGTCGGTGGATGGCGAGTACCGCTTCGACGCCATGTCGGAAACAGGGTTCGCCACAGAGGCGCGCAAGCTCGGAGTGGATGCCGGTCGGGCCATCGACGAAGTCCGTCGGCTTCGTCACGACATGGTCGGAGCCTTCGAGGATGCTCGCGACACTCTCGTCGCCCTCGACGACGAGACCACTGGATTCGCCCGAGACGTCGTGGATGGTGTCGCACGCATCCCGTCGCTGACGCATCCCTGAGCCGGGACCTGAGCCGGGAATAGATCCGGCCGCGCGTGGTTGTACCGCCATGTACATGCAAACGCATGGACCTGGCCCCGCGGGGCCGGAGGACAGAAGGAGCGCCCGATGCAGTTCGGCATCTTCACGGTGAGCGACATCACGACCGACCCCACGACCGGACGGACCCCGTCGGAGTCCGAGAAGATCCAGGCGACCCTCGCGATCGCACTGAAGGCCGAGGAGATCGGCCTCGACGTCTTCGCCCTGGGCGAGCACCACAACCCGCCGTTCTGGTCCTCCTCCCCCACCACCACTCTCGGCTACCTCGCCGCGAAGACCGAGCGCATCCAGCTCTCGACCGCGATGGCACTGATCACCACGAACGACCCGGTGAAGCTCGCCGAGGACTACGCGATGCTCCAGCACCTCGCCGGCGGCCGCGTCGACGTGATGCTCGGCCGCGGCAACACCGGCCCGGTCTACCCGTGGTTCGGCAAGGACATCCGCCAGGGCATCGAGCTGACGATCGAGAACTACGACCTGCTGCACCGGCTCTGGACGGAGGAGTACGTCGACTGGCAGGGGCAGTTCCGTACGCCGCTCCAGGGCTTCCAGTCGACGCCGCGCCCGCTCGACGGGGTCGCTCCGTTCGTCTGGCACGGCTCGATCCGCTCGCCGCAGATCGCCGAGCAGGCCGCCTACTACGGCGACGGCTTCTTCTCGAACCACATCTTCTGGCCGGCCTCGCACACGCAGAAGATGGTGCAGCTCTACCGACAGCGCTTCGAGCACTACGGGCACGGGTCCGCGGACCAGGCCATCGTCGGCCTCGGCGGCCAGATCTTCCTGGCCCGCAACTCCCAGGATGCGGTCGCCCAGTTCCGCCCCTACTTCGACAACGCGCCCGTCTACGGCCACGGCCCCTCGCTCGAGGAGTTCACCGAGCAGACCCCGCTCACGGTCGGCTCCCCGCAGGAGATCATCGACCGCACTCTGGGCTTCCGCGAGTACGTCGGCGACTACCAGCGCCAGCTGTTCCTGATGGACCACGCGGGACTCCCGCTGAAGACGGTCCTCGAGCAGATGGACATGCTCGGCGAGATCCTGCCCGCTCTGCGCGCCGGATTCGCCGAGGGCCGCCCGTCGCACGTGCCCGACGCCCCCACCCACTCCTCCCTCGTGGCCGCGCGCGACGCTCAGCCCGAGCCCGTCACCGTTTAGTCAGGAGACCCGCATGGACACCCGCAGGATCGCCGTCGTGTCGGCCGGCCTCAGCCAGCCGTCCTCGACCCGGCTGCTCGCCGACCGCCTGAGCGCAGCGACCGAGAGCGCCCTCGCCGAGCAGGGCTTCGCCGTCGAGCGGAGCGTCGTCGAGCTGCGCGACCTCGCGCACGACATCACCAACAACCTCCTCACCGGCTTCGCGAGCCCGGCGCTGCAGACCGCGCTCGACGCGGTCGCCGGCGCCGACGGGTTGATCGCCGTGACGCCGATCTTCACCACCAGCTACAGCGGCCTGTTCAAATCGTTCGTCGACGTACTCGACACGGAGGCGCTGCGCGGTCTGCCCGTGCTGCTCGCGGCCACCGGTGGCTCGCCCCGGCACTCCCTCGCCGTGGACTACGCGATGCGCCCGCTGTTCAGCTACCTGCACGCGGCTCCGCTCTCGACCACCGTGTTCGCCGCCTCCGACGACTGGGGCGGAGCCACGGAGGACGGGCGGGCACTCCCCTCCCGCATCGACCGCGCCGGACGAGAGCTGGCCGAGGCGGCAGGCAGGGCGTCGCGCGCCGGCGCGGCTCCCGACCCGTGGGCACTCGACGGCACCTTCGAAGGGATGCTCGGCCGGTCGCGGTGAGCGGCGGCGGAGCGGGGTCCGCGGGGAGGCCGCTCCCAGACAGGCGCACGCGGTGAGTCGGCAGCGGCTCCTCGCCGAGTCGGTCCGGCCGCCCCCAGCCCGGCAGCAGCCCGCCGATCGGTCGGTTTCGCCCCCCTTTCGGGACGGGTCACGTCAATCCCCCGATCCGCCGGAGCGGACGGCTCGCCCGCGGGGTACGGTCGTCGCAAGCGCCCACCGTGTGCGCTTCCAGGCGCTCCGTTCGAGCGGAAGGCGGGATCGTCGTGAGTGTGATCGCCGCCAACGCCGCGAAGCAGAAGGTCGCCGGGCGCTACTACCTCATCGAGCGGATCGGCTCGGGCGGCATGGGCTCGGTCTACCGCGCGCACGACGAGACGGTGCAGCGCGACGTCGCGGTGAAGGTGTTCCGCGCAGAGGCCTCGAACCCCGAGGACGTCGCGCGCCAGGAGCGCGAGGTGCGGATGCTGAGCTCGTTCGCGCATCCGGGCATCGTGAACCTCTTCGACGCGGGCCTGCACAACTTCGGCGGAGAGGTGCGCCGCTACGTCGTGATGGAACTCGTCGCCGACCCGACGATGGAAGCGCGCCTGGATGCCGGCGCGCTTCCCGCACACGAGGTCTCCGCGATCGGCACGCAGTTGGCCGAGGCGCTCGCCTACCTGCACGAGCGCGGCGTCGTCCACCGCGATGTGAAGCCCGCGAACATCCTGGTCAGCGACGTCGCCTCCAGCGGCTACGACCGCACCGCCAAGCTGACCGACTTCGGCGTCGCCCACTTCATGGACGGCTCACGGCTCACCAGCGACGGCATCGTCATCGGCACGGCGAGCTTCGTCAGCCCGGAGCAGGTGGCCGGCGAGCCGATCAGCGGGGCGAGCGACGTCTTCTCGCTCGGGCTGGTGCTCCTCGAGGCGCTGACGGGTCACCGGGAGTACTCCGGCACGGTCCTCGAGGCGGCGCTCGCGCGGCTGCACCGCAGCCCGAAAGTCCCCGACACCCTGCCGGAGGAGTGGCGGACGCTGCTCGCGGCGATGACCGCGCGCGACCCCTCCGTGCGGCCCACGGCTGACGAAGTGGCGCACCTGCTGCGCGGCGGCGTCGGCTCGGTGCCGGTGGGCTCGGAGTCGCGATCGGCGCGCCTGCGGCGCTCGGTGATCATCGGCTCCAGCATCGTCGGCGTCGGCGCGATCGCGGCGCTCTCCTGGATGCTCGGGGCGCTGGCGGGGCGCTGACGGGGGCCCTCGGCCCCTGCGGATCGCACGGAGTCCGGCAGGTCGGAGATCCTCGTGCAGAGGGCGCGGGAGTGCCGCAGATCGAACGCGGTCACGGCTTCGCGGGTCACCGGCAAGGAGGGCAGGCAGGCCCGGGCCCTACGCCTCCCCGGGCAGCGCCGGCCGCAGAACGAGGCGCGTCCAGGCCCCCACGTAGAGCCGATCGCCCTCCTCGACCTCGCGGCGCTGACCCGCCGGGATCGGGGTCTGCGGGATCGGGGCCCCGGCCTGCGCGAGGTAGGTGCCGTTCGCCGACTGCAGGTCCTCGACCCACCAGCGGTAGCCGTCGGTGCTCAGCTGGCAGTGGCGGCGCGAGACTCCGGAGTCGGAGCCGCAGTCGATCTGCGGCGAGATGCCGCGGGAGACGGAGGGCCGGCCGACCAGCAGCGAGCGCTCGCGGAGTACCACGGTCGCCGGAGGTCCGGGAGAGGGCATCGGGTCGTCCGCGCGCTGCTCGGCGTACCAGTCGGGGTCGACCCAGAGCTCGGCGATCCACGGACGGTCCGGGTCGGCGGGCGCCTCGGGAGCGAGCGTCTCGGCGACGGGCGACCCGGCGACCGAGGGGATCACCTCGGTCGGGGGCTCAGCCGCGGCGGGAGGCGACGGCACCGGAGGCGCCGTGGCGACGGGCACGTCGAAGCCCGCCTCCTGCTCCGGCACCAGCTCGGTGACCGCGGCGGGGTCTCCGCCCGGCCGCGGCGCCTCGCCCAGGTGCGAGGCCGGATCGCCGGCCGCCGTCGCGGAGCCGCCCGCCCCGCCCGGCACGCGCAGGGCCCCCGACTCCGTGAAGGGGTCCACCTCGGGCAGGGAGCCGGTGGTGAAGTCGTAACCGCAGTTCTCGCAGAACAGCGCGCCGGGCTCGTTGGGGAACGAGCAGTGCGGGCAGACCGAGGGTCCCGTCGGGATCGCGGTGGTCGGCGCAGCAGCGGCCGGAGGCGGCGAGGACGGGGCACCGATCGGCGCTCCGCAGACGTCGCAGTAGTCGCCGGAGGCCGAGGTGTGCCCCTCGGGGCAGCGGAAGCTCACTTGCGCACCCGGGTGGTCTTGGTCGACGCGGTGTCCAGCGCCATCTCGTCCAGACGGGTGGCGCCGCGCTTGAGCCGCACGGTCCCCTCGTTCGGGTTGTCGATCTCGACCACCTTGCGGAGCTTCGCGGTGGCCTCGTCGTTGCCGGTGACGGCGGCGAGCTGCACGGCGCGGCCGAGCTTGACCGTCGCGGTCGCGTCGTCGCCGACCGCCTTCGCCGCGAGCCCGTCCTGGATCGCCGAGGCCAGCTCGGTCTGCCCGGTGTAGTGGGCGACGGCGGGATCGATACGGGCGGTCAGGGCGGAGTCGTCGGTCCACCGGGCCTTCACCAGAGCGGAGGCGACCACCTGGTCACGCACGCTGAGCTGGACCCGCGCGGCGAGCTGCTCCGCGCCGACCGGCTTCGACGCGACGCGCACCGCCACGTGGTACTCGCGGGACTCGTCGCCCCACGCGCCGGTGGGGTAAGCGCCGGTGAGCGGGTTCACCGCGGTGCGGCGTGCGCTCAAATCCTCGAGGTTCGGCGCGACCTGACGGACGAACAGCAGCTGAGCGCCCTGCGGCGTCCAGACACGCAGCTCGCCGTTCGCGACTCCGCGGCCCATCGAGGCGCGCATCAGCGACTCGAAGTCGGCGGCCATGTCGGCCGGGTTCGCGATCAGGCCCACAGTGCCCAGCAGCGCGCTCGCGATCGTCCGCGCCTCCTCGACGATCCAGCGCGAGCCGACGCCGCGGACGTCGCACTGGAACTCGCCGCCCGCGGCGCGGATCGCGGCATCGAGCTGCATCCGCGACTCGTGCTCGTTCTTGCCGTCGGTGAGGAGGATCGCGTGCCGCTGCGTCGCCTCCGGAACAGTCGCGAAGAGCTGGCGCGCGAGTGTGAGCCAGGTGCCCATCGCGGTGCCGCCGTCGGCCTGGAGGAAGCCGATCGCCTCCTTGGCGGCGGCACGGGCGCCCGCCTCCATGCGCACCATCGAGACGGAGGCGTTGGGGTAGGGGAACGCGCGGTCGGCTCGCTCGGAGCCGGCGATGACGGCGAAGAAAGTGCCGTCGAGGATCTGGTCGACGGCCACAGCGGCGGCGCGCTTGGCGGCGGTCAGATTCTCTCCAGTCATCGAGCCGGAGCAGTCGACGATGATGATCTCGGCGGCTGCACCGTCCGAGCCGGCAGCACCGGTGCCCGAGGCGGTGACCGTCACGATCGCGTGCACATCGGTGGCGCCGTCCGAGAGGAACTCGTTCTGGAACACACTCGCGCTGAACTCCGCCATTCCGCCAGTTTATGGGGAGCAGCGCTCGCGGCGGCGCTCCTGCCCACGGGATGTGCAGGCAAGGGTGGACCCGTGGCACCGCCCGCCGGCGCCCGCTTCGACTACTCGCTCGGCGATGGTTCGAGGGCATCCGAGTCGTCGGCACAATGACGTTCCCGCCGTCTCTGCTCTGCCAGAGCGATCCGAGGGGGGACGAAGGCGTCGTCTCCCGGGCTGAGAGGGCCCGGAGCGACCGGGTAGCATCGTCGGCTCCGAGAGGGAGCGAGGACGGATGCGGGCCTTCACGCCGGTCGAGCAGCGGATCGACGACGCCGCGCGGAGGCTGCTCGCGCGCGGACCCGCTTCGGGAGCGCGCGCAGCCCTGATCGAGTTCCTCGTCTTCGGGGCCAAGCAGGCGTGGGCCTGCGTCTTCGGAGCCGCGCTACTCGCGGTGATCCTCGCCGCGCGGCTCTGGTACCCGGACGACGCCGCACTCGCGCGCAACGACCTGCTCACGCTCGCCGCCGTGGCACTGCAGATCGTGATGATCGCCACGCGCCTCGAGACCGGTCGGGAGCTCTGGGTGGTCGTGCTGTTCCACGTGGTCGGCACCGGCATGGAGCTGTTCAAGACCGATGTCGGCTCATGGAGCTACGCGGCGGACGGCGTGCTGCGACTGGGCGCCGTGCCGCTGTTCAGCGGCTTCCTCTACGCCTCCGTCGGCTCGTACATGGTGCGGATCCACCGCCTCTTCGATCTGCGCTTCGAGCGCTGGCCGAGGCGCTGGCTGACCGGGGTGGTCGCGGTGCTGATCTACGTCAACTTCTTCAGCCACCACTCTCTGCCCGACGCCCGCTGGCTGCTCGTGGCAGCGGTCGGCGCACTGTGGGTCCGCAGCACAATGGTCTACCGGGTCCACCGCGGCAGCCACCGGATGCCGTTGCTCGTGGCATTCGCGCTCGTCGCGACCTTCATCTGGCTGGCCGAGAACATCGCCACGTCTGCCGGCGCCTGGCTCTACCCCGATCAACTCGACGGCTGGCACGTGGTCTCGCCCTCGAAGCTGGTGTCATGGTTCCTCCTCATGATCGTCTCGGTGGTGCTGGTCACCTCGGTCTACCGGCCTCGCGCTCCCGATCCCGTGGCCGCCGTCAAGCCCGAGGCCGACGACGCGGCCGGCTGAGAGAGTGGCCCGATGCCTCCCTGGACCCTCGCTCTCGTCAGCGGCGCTGCCGGCGGCGCCACCCTCCTGATCGGCGCGGCGCTCGCCTGGCTCGTGCGCGTGCCCGCGAAGCTGACCGCCGCGCTCGTCGGCTTCCTCGTCTTCGCGTCGGCACCGGGCGCGGTCGTCGCCTTCGTGACGACGGTGGCGGCAGGAGCGATCCTCGCGATGATCTCGAACACGATGATCCCGGAGGCGTTCGACCGCGACGACGTGATGACGGGGATGTACGCGGTTCTGGGGTTCGTGACGGCGTTCGCGCTGCACGCGGTGGCGTAGCGGGCGGGACGCGAATCCCGGGGACGGCGCGGGTCCCGGGAACGGGGACCCGGAGCCCTGGTGCGCGGGCCGGTCAGCCGCCGAACGCCGTCAGCGCGTCATCGAGCAGGGCTAGGCCGCGCACGACCTCGGCGGGGGTGATGACCGCCGGCGGGACCACGTGGATCCGATTGTCAGCGGTGAAGGGCAGCAGGCCGCGCGCGAGCAGGTCTGCCTTGAGGCGGGCGACGGACGCGACCGGCAGCGGCTCTCGCGTCGAGGGATCCGACACGAGCTCCAGAGCCCAGAACACTCCGGATCCGCGGACCTCGCCGACGAGCTCATGCTTCGCCTCAAGCGCAGCGAGGCCGGGTGCGAGATGCTCGGAGCCGATGGTCCGCGCGTTCTCGACGATGCCCTCCTCCGCCATCGCCTCGAGCGTCGCGACGACGCTGGCCGCAGCGAGCGGGTGGCCGGAATAGGTGAGCCCGCCCGGGAAGACGCGCTCGTCGAAGTGGTGCGCGATCGGATCCGAGATGATGACGCCGCCGATCGGCACATAGCCGGAGTTGACGCCCTTCGCGAAGGTGATCAGGTCCGGGCGCACGTCGAAGGCGTCGAAGGCGAACCACTCGCCCGTGCGGCCGAAACCGGCCATCACCTCGTCGAGGATCAGCTGGATCCCGTACCGGTCGGCGATCTCGCGCACGCCGGCGAGATAGCCGGGCGGAGGCGTGAGCACGCCCGCCGTGCCGGGGATGGTCTCGAGGAGGAACGCCGCGATCGACTCCGGCCCCTCGGCCTGCACGACACGCTCGAGGTGGTGCAGAGCGCGCTCGCACTCCTGCTCGGGTGACTCCGCCCAGAACTCGCTGCGGTAGAGGTAGGGGCCGAAGGCGTGCACATGGCCGCGTGCGAACTCGTTGGGGACGCGCCGCCAGTCGCCGGTGGAGACGATGGCCGCGCCGGTGTTGCCGTGGTACGAGCGGTAGAACGACACGACCTTGTCGCGGCCCGTGAACAGGCGGGCCATGCGGATCGCGTTCTCGTTGGCGTCCGCGCCTCCGTTGGTGAAGAAGACCTTCTCGAAACCGTCAGGCGCCCGCTCGGTGATCAGGCGCGCCGCCTCCGCCCTGGTCTCGTTCGCCGCGGCCGGGCCGATGGTCGCGAGGACGCCGGCCTGCTTCTGGATCGCGGCGACGACCTTGGGATGCTGATAGCCGATGGTGACGTTCACGAGCTGGCTCGAGAAGTCGAGATAGCGGGTGCCGTCCACATCCCACACCTCGGCGCCGAGCCCGCCCGCGATCGGCAGCGGGTTCAGCGCACCCTGCGCCGACCAGGAGTGGAACACGCGGGAGCGGTCGGCGGCGGCGACCGAGGCGTTGTCGCGGACGGCGGGGGTGGTCGGGGACGTCATGGCCTCCATGCTGCCCTGCCGGAGTCGCGCACGCGAGCGGTTCGGCCGAACTGCCCCGCAGCGGCGATCGGAGCGCGGAGGCGGTCGTCAGCGTGCCGTCGGCGACGGCTCGAAGCGAGCGAGCGCCGCCGTGATGTTGTCGTGGCCGCCGCGCTCGTTCGCCCACGCGACCAGTGCCTCCGCCAGCACGACCGGATCGGAGCCGACCCGCGCCTGCGCCTCGTGCAGGACCCGTGCGAGATCCTCGGCCGCCGAGGCGTAGTTCCAGAGGCCGTCCGAGCAGGCGAGCACCCAGCCCGGCTCGTCGAGCAGCTCGGCGGAGACCCGGGGCTCCTCGTCGTGAGCGTCGGCTCCCAGCCAGCGGGTGATGGCGTGCGCGTCGGGCGCCGTCTCGGCCTGCTGCCTGGGCACCCCCGCCGCGATCTGCTCCTGGGCCCACGAGTCGTCGACCGTGAGCAGCCGAGGGACCCCGGTGTCCGGGATCCAATAGCTGCGGCTGTCGCCCACGTTGCCGGTGACCAGCAGTGCGCCGTCGAGCACAGCGGCGGTGAACGTGCACGACGGCGGGTTCGCCCGCTTCTCGGGCACGGCGGCGTCGATCGCCCCGGAGGCGCGCGCCGTGGCCATCTGCAGCAGCGCTCCCCAGTGGTCCGCCCCGCGCGGCTCCCCGCCGACGTCGGCCTCGAGAGCGCTCAGTGCGGCCCGGGCAGCGGCGAGCGAGGCCTTGTCCGAGTCGGGAGTCGATGAGACGCCGTCGCAGACCACGAGCAACGCGAGCCGCAGCGCCCCCTCGTCGGAGGCGGCGGCTCCGGTCGCCATCGCGTCCTCGTTGGCCGCGTGCCGGAGTCCGCGGTCGCAGACACCGCCGACGAGCCGGTGCGGCGCCTCGGCCCAGTGCTCGCGCTCGCTCGGAGCCGGACGGCCGCACTGCTCGCAGTAGCCGTCGTCCGCGACCACTCCCCGGCAGTAGACGCACGAGACGCTGCCGGCGACGGCGACGGGCGGAGCGGAGGAGGCGGCGGTCACGATCAGGGCTGTGCCACAGGCCTCGCAGAAGGCGTCGCCGGTGGTCACCGGTTCGCCGCAGGTCGGGCACGGCGTCGCCAGCCCGGCGCTCACGTCAGGGTCCAGCGTCGCACCTCATTGGCCCGGTCGACGAGGCGCAGGCGCTCGGCGCGCTCGCGGGTCGACGCGGCCAGCGCGCGGTAGGAGGCTTCGAGACCGTCGCGGATCGCGGCCTCGTTCGCCTCCACACCACCCACGGTGGCCCCTTCTGCGGGGCCGTCGCGACGCACGAGCTCGAGCGCGGAGGCGAGGACCCGGGTGGTCAGCTCGAGCCGCGTGCGCTGATCGACGGCGACCGAGTCGACGCTCGCGAGCGCGGCGGCGAGCGAGGGCAGACCTCGCCCCGACTCCGCGAGCAGCTCGGCCCGTCGGCGCCGGGCGTCGACGTAGGAGGAGCGGGTCGGAGTGACGATGTCGAGCGCGTCCAACGCCCCGTCGAGGTCGTCGCGCAACTGGCGGACCCTGGCGAGGCCGAAGGCGGCCGGGGCCGTGTAATTCGCGTCGGCGCGGGCGCAGATCACGTAGAGGGACTCCGCCACCTCCGGCTCGCCGCTCGCCTCGCACGCGGCGGCGAGCGCCAGCTTGGGGGCGAGCTCACCGGGGACCTGGCCGTACACGGTGTTGAAGGAGGCGCGCGCACCGACGACATCGCCGCGCGACAGCTGCGCGAGGCCGCTCATCCAGACGGCCCGCCACTCCCACGGGTCCTCGGTGAGGATCTCGCCCGTCGCGCGCGCCGCCTCCTCCCAGCGCTGGGCCTCGATGGCGGCCCTGGCACGCGCGAGCCGCACCTCGACGGTGACGGTGGGAGCGAGCGCGAGCGCCCGCAGCCGCACGATCGGATCGGAGACGTTGACGCCGGCGAGCCAGGCCCGCGCCGGGTCGGACTCGTCCCCTCGCAGCGACGGCAGTGCATCCCACGGCGGAACACGGTCGACGACGTCGGCGACGGGCGCTTCGAACAGCGCGGACTCCGTCGAGTGCAGGGCGGGGTGGCCGGGGCCGCGATCGGTCGCGACGACCTCGCGCAGAACGCCCAGGAGCTGGCCGCGCATCTCGTCGACGGTCGCGAAGCGGTCCTGCGGATCGGGCGCGCAGGCCTTCGCGACCAGGCGGTAGAACGAGTCGTAGCGCTGGAACAGCGGCGTCTCGGACACGGGAGGGAGCGAGGCGACGTACGTGGTCTGATTGCCGCGGAAATCGAGGACGAGAGAGGCGAGCGTGCGTCCGATCGTGTAGACGTCCGACGCGACCGACGGGCCGACGTCCGGGACCTCGGGCGCCTGGTAGCCGATCGTGCCGTAGATCGCGGAATCGTCGTCGTCGATCCGGCGGACTCCGCCGAGGTCGATGAGCGTGACCTGATCGCCCACCTGGATCATGTTGTCCGGCTTGAAGTCGCAGTAGAGCAGGTCGTGGTCGTGCAGGTAGGCGAAGGCCGGCATCACCTCGAGCACGAAGGCGAGGGCCTGGTCGACCGGCAGCGGGTCGGCAGCGCCACCGTTCGCCTCGAGCCGCTCCGTGAGGATCTGCTTGAGGCTCGGACCTCCGACGTACTCCATCACGATGTAGCCCGCTCCGTCGTGCAGGACGAAGTTGTAGATCTCGACGATCAGCGGATGCTCGACCTCGGCGAGGAACTGGCGCTCGGTGATCGCCGCCGCCGAGGCGTCCGGGTCGCCCGAGTTGAGCAGGCCCTTCAGCACGACCCAGCGGCCCGAGACGTTGCGGTCGCGCGCCAGGTAGATCCAGCCGAGCCCGCCGTAGGCCAGGCAGCCGACGACCTCGTACTGCCCGCCGACGACGTCGCCGCGGGAGAGCTGGGGAGTGAACGAGAACGGCGTGCGGCAGCTGGGGCAGAAGCCCTCTGTGCGGCCGGGGCGGCCGTCGCGGCCGCGGCCGACAGCCGTCCCGCAGTGCGAGCAGAAGCGCTTGCGCTCGGGCAGCACCGCCTCGGTCATCAGCGCGGCCAGGGGGTCGGCGGCCGGTCGGGAGGGAACCGTCGTCAGCCCGGCGCCCAGGCGCGGGCCGCGGAGCCGGGTCGACGTGGTGCCGACGCGACGAGTCACCTTCGAGCCGGTCTGCGCGGTGCGAGCCGAGCCGAGGGCGGCGGTGGCGAGCCGCGCGGACGAGGTGCGACCGCTCCGCGCGGTCGCAGCCTCCTCGACGACGGCGGGGCCGGGGGCGCCCGCGACGAACCCGGTCCCGAAGGCGGCGGAGGCGGTGGCGGGCGCGGTGGCCGGCGCGGCTCGTCGCGCGGTGGGCGTCGACCCGACGGCGCCCTCCTCCGGCGGCAGACCGCAGACGTTGCAGTAGCCGTCCTCGATCGTCCCGGTGCAGCCCGGAGTCGCGGTGCAGGGGGCGCCGTTCATGGCGTGGCCTTCCGGTGGTGCGGCGGATCGTGCCGCGGCAGCTCGCGGGTGACGACGTCGTACTGCTCGACGAGGTGGCGGGCGAGCGGCACGGAGCAGGGCACCGCGTCGAGCGCGGCGCGCACCTCCTCGTCGGCCGCGGTGCCCACGGCGGTGGCCGCACGGCCGTTGGCCCGGGCGCGTTCCCGCAGCGCGCGTAGACGGAAGCCGAGCGCCGCGCGCTCCCGCAGTGGCGACGTGTAGGCGGCCTCGACCGCGTCGAACGCGCGCCCCACCGCGGTGAGACGCGTGAGATGTGCGTCGAGCGCCTCCCGATCGCGCGGAGGCTCGCCGAGCCGCGAGACGTCCGGGACGGCCAGGCGCGGCGGATCCGCGATCTCGCGACGGCAGCGGGCGACCAGCTCACGCAGCGGTGCCTCTCGACGCTCAGCGGCCTCGGTCAGCTCGCGCGCGCGCCGACGGTCGCGCTCGAGTCCACGGCGTTCGGAGGCGGCGATGATCAGGTCGCGCTCCAGCCGGGCGGAATCGCCCTCGAGTTGGCCGAGCGGGCCGGACACGTCCGCTCCCCGCCCCGCCTTCTCAGCGAGGGCGTCGAGTCGGGAGCGCAGCACGTCGACCCGCTCGGCCCGGACACGATCGACGCCTCCTCCGCCTTCACGGGTCAGATCACGGCAGCGCTCGATCTCGGCCCGGACCCCGACGATCCGACCAGCCACGTCGGTGCCGCTGGGATCGAGCGCGAGGCGGGAGCGGAGTTGGCCGACGACCGCGTCGCACAGTCGCACGGCTTCGACGAGCGAGACGGCGCCGTTCCCGGAGGCGTCGAGACGCCCCCAGATCAACTGCGACATCCGCTCCCGCGCGACGACATCGACCCGGCCCGAGTCCCAGGCGGCCTCGAGCTCGGCCAGGCGCCGTGTCACGGACTCGCGGAGCGACTGCGCGAGCACCACGTCGGCCGTGTAGTTCTCGGCCTGCGGCGACGCGAGCGCCGCGGCGTCCAGACGCGAGAGCTCGCGGGTCGTTCGGTCGAGCCAGCGGGTCAGCGCGGCGAGGTACTCGAAGAGTTCGCGCTGCGGCGCGGCCTCGCCCAGCCGCCCGGGAGCGACGGGCGTCCCCTCCGCGAGACCCGTGCTCATCGGCCGTACTCCGCAGCAGGCGGTGATGCCTCGCCCAATACTCCGAGCCAGCGGTCGTAGATGCTCTGCCAGCGGCCGTCGCTGCGGATCGTCTCGAGCGCGCCGTTGACGAAGCGGACGAAGTCCGGGTCGTCGGCGGGCAGGCCCAGGCCGTAGGGCTCCGAACTCAGCGCGTCGCCGATGACAGTCGCGTACGGGTCCTGAGCCACGAAGCCGGCGAGGATCGTGTCGTCGCCCGCGATCGCGTCGACCTTCCCCTCCTGGAATTGCGCCAGGCACTGCGAGTGGGTGTCGGCCTCGACCGCCGTCACCTCGGGGTAGTCGTTCTGCAGGCGGCTGAAGGTGGTGGTGCCGCTCGGCGCACAGACCCTCTTGCCGTCGAGATCGTCGATGCTCGCGACGCGCGGGCCCTCGGGGTCGTCCGAGACCAGCACCTTGAGGCCCGCGTCGTAGTACTCGGACGAGAACGCGATCGAGCTCCAGCGGTCGCACGTCATCGTGAGCGTGCGGGCGACCATGTCGACCTGGGGGGCGCCGTCGCCGCCGGCGAGCGACGGCAGGCGCTGCGCCGAGGTGATGACGACGTAGGTGACGGCGTCGGGACTGCCGAGGATCGCGCGGGCGATCTCGCGGGCGATGTCGACGTCGAACCCCTCGATCGAGCCGGTGATCGGATTCCGGGCGCTCATCAGCAGGGTGTCGGCCGAGACGCCGACCCGGAGGCTGCCGCGGTCACGGACCGCGGTCAGGCGGGGGCTGTCGGTCACTCCGGTCGGCGCGTAGGAGGTCACGGCCGAGGGCGAGCAGTCGCTCGACGGAGGCGTCGCACTCGAGCCGGGCGCCGTGCTCGCCGTCGCAGTCGCGGCGGGCAGCGGCGCTCCGAGGTCGTCGGCACCGGAGGTGCAGCCCGTCACGGCGAGCACCGCAGCGGTGACGAGGGCGAGGGCGGCGGTGCGCAGCCGGTTCATCGGTACTCCTCCAGTCGCTGCGAGACGCCGCGCCAAGAGAGCACGGCGCCGGCCAGGCCGGCGGCCAGCAGCAACCAGGACACGAGGGACGACACTCCGGCCCCCGAGGCGAGGGTCGCGGCCGCCGCGTCGGACTTCTCCTGCACGGCGGTGCGGGCCTCGACAGAGAAGGCGAGGAACAGGTCGTTGGCTGTGCCGCTGCCCGTCGCCGTCGCGATGTCGACCGCCTCGTCCCATCTGCCCGCCTCGTCCGCGTCCCGGATCCGATCATGGAACGCCTGCCAGGCACTCAGCGCGTCGACGAGACGCCCATCGACGATCCCGTCCTCGACACCGTTCTGCAGTGTGACCCGAGCGGAGTCCGACGCCACGCGGTACTCCTCCTTGAGGGCGGCTCCCGAGCCGCGTGCGATCAGCGTGAAGCTCTCGAGCGACTTCGCGTCGCTCGCGGCGGTCAGCGCCTGCGACACAGCCAGCGCTCCCCGGTAGGAGTCGCTGCGTGCCCTGCTCGCGTCGGCCGCCGTCGATCCGTAGGCGACAGCACCGCCGACGCCGAGCACCAGGAGCAGGGCCGTGGCCGTGGCGAGCGGTCGATTGAGGTAGCGGTGCGTGCGACGCGCGAGCCAGACCTGCGCCGCGAGCAGCAGGACCAGCATCGCCAGCGAGCCGATCATCAGCAGGACGCTCCAGCGGACGGTGTCGTAGGCGGCCGCCACCCGGTCGGCTCCGGCCCCCACGAGGCGATTGAGATCGCTGAGGATCCCATCGCTGCCCGAGAGCTCGGCGGACGCCTGATCGAGGTACGCGGAGGCGACCGGGAAGCCCTGCCGGTTGTTGGCGCGGGCCTGCTCGATCAGGCCGCTGTACGTGGTGACCCTGCTCGCGATGTCGGCGAGCGCTCCGGTGTCGGCCGAGTCACTCGCCGCGAGCCTGGTGATCCCGGCGGACGCCTCGGTGAGGTTCGAGACGTAGGCGAGGCGCTGATCGGTCGGTTCGAGTCCGCCCACCAGGAAGGTGTTCGCCGCGATCGCGTTCGCGTCGACGAGGAGGTTGCGCACCGTCTGCACGCCGATCAGCTGGGCCGACTGCTCGCGCGCCTCGCTCGCCGCACGCGCCTGCATCGCTCCGGCCTGCTGCGCGAAGACGCCGAAGAGCACCGCGACGAGGGCCGTCACCGCGAGCAGGAGGCGCAGCGCACCTGGTGTCGTCGCGGTCGCCCTGGCCAGCAGGGACGGCTTCCGGGCGGCAGCCGTGTCCGACCGAGCCGGCGGCGCGGCAGGTGCCCGCGGCACGGGCGGCGCGGCGGATGCGGCGTTCACCGGGTCTCCTCCGTCTGCGCTGCGGGGTCCGCGGCCTCCGGAGCAAGAGGTGCGCTGGTCGCGGCGGAGTCCTCACCCCCGACCTCGTGGATGTCCTCGGGCAGCAGGACGCGCAACTCGTCGAGCGTCGGCTCCTCGACGTCGCGCAGACGCCACGCGTGACGCGCGATCGCCGTGTCGAGCATGTTGCGCACCCAGCGTCCATTTCCGAACGCCTCAGTGCGCTGCTGCGCGGCGGCGAGCTCCGCGAAGGCCGCGAGCGCCGCCTCCGTGGGCTCGAAATCGGCCGAGGACGCGAGTCGCGCGAAGATCGCCGAGAGCTCGTCGTCGCTGTAGTCGGCGAAGTCGATCGTGGTCGAGAAGCGGCTGGCGAGGCCGGGGTTGGTGTCCAGGAAGCCCTGCATCGGGCCCGAGTAGCCGGCCACGATCACGACGAGGTCGCCGCGGTGGTCCTCCATGTCCTTGACGAGCGTGGTCACCGCCTCCGCGCCGTACTGATCGAGAGCGAGCGCGTAGGCCTCGTCGATGAAGAGGACGCCCCCGCGCGCCGACGCGATGACCTCGGCGGTCTTCGTCGCCGTCTGCCCGAGGTAGCCGGCGACGAGCTCGGAGCGGTCGACCTCGACGAGCACCCCCTTCGAGAGGATGCCGAGCGAACGGTAGATGCGCGAAACCAGGCGTGCAACCGTCGTCTTGCCGGTGCCCGGATTGCCCGTGAAGACGAGGTGGCGGGTGAGGGTCGGCGTGCTGAGACCGGCAGCCTGGCGGAGGGTATCGATGCGGAGCAGCTGGGTCTGACGCTTGATCTCGCTCTTCACCCGCTCGAGGCCGATGAGCGCGTCGAGCTCGGCGAGCAGATCCTCGATCGCCTCGGCGGGCTCGAGGGGTTCCGGCTCCTCCGGCTCCGACGGCTGCGGAGCAGCCGGTGCGGGTGCTGTCTCGTCCTGCGGACCGTCGTGCTCGGCGCGGCGCAGGCGCGCGAGGATCTCGTCGACGCCGGGGACACCGGCGGGGAGGTCCGCGCTCGACGTCGTGCCCGCATCGGGAGCGCTCACCCGGGTCGTGCTGTTCGGCGTCGTGCCGCCGGGGGCCGACGTGCTCCGGGAAGCAGCTGCTCCGACCGCGGCGAGCTGCGCCGCGGCCGTCGCGGAGGCAGCGGCGACGGCTCCGATGCCCGGATCGCCCAGGGCGCTCGCGGCGGAGACGACATCGGTGAGAGCGCGGGCGTAGGCGGAAGCGTGCGGCGAGCCGGATGCGGCCAGCGCGGCGAGCTGATCCGTCGGTCCCGACCGCCAGCGACGGCCGCTCGCCGCGGCGCTGAAGAAGGCCTCGAGGCCGCCGCTCGCACCGGTGGCGGCGAGCCAGTCGGGCCCCGCTGCTCGGATCGACTCGGCAACGGCTGCGGCCAGCCGCCCGCCCTCGTCGCGAACCGCTGCGGCGTCGAGGCCGGCCGCCGTGCCGGTGAGCACGAGCGCGTCGAGTGCCGGAACGAGCGTGCTCACGAGGCGCTCGGCGGGGTGAGCGAGCCGGGTCCCGATCCGGAGGCACCGGGCTGAGGTGGCGCATCGAGCCCGCTCGGTGAGAGCGCGGACTCCGTGAACTTCTCGGCGAGGAACTGCCCGTGCGCGATCAGCGCCGACGCGTCCTGGCGAGAGACCGCATCCGAGATGCGGTCGAGGGTGCCTCCGAGGAGGTCGAGCTGGTCGCAGAGGATCATCAGCGACGTCTTCCCCCTGTAGACGGCACGTCGGTCGGCGAAGTCGCGGGGCAGCCGAAGGTACCCCTCGACCGCCTCCGGAAGGTAGCTGGTCGCCGTAGCGACGACGGTATGGCCCTGCCGACTCATCCCGCCCAGTCGATCGAGGCGCGGCACCATCTCGCGCACGGTCTCGTCCACCCGCTGGATGCGGGCGGCCACGATCCCGGGAACCCGCCCGTCGGTCCGGCTGCGGACCTGGTCGAGGGCGGCGAGGATGTCGTCGCTGCTCGGCGCGCGCGGCAGGGCGGGCACGGTCTCCTCCGGCTGCTCCGGAGCGCCGCCGAACAGGCGGGACAACCAGCCCATCGGTTAGCGGCCGAGATCGAGCGAGGACGTCGCGTCGATGTCGGAGTTGCTGCGGCGGGCCCGCTCGACGTACTCGCCGGCCTTGGCGGTCTCGGTCTGGAGCACCCCCACGGTCTGCGCCATGCTGTCGAGCGCCTTGATCTTGAAGTCCGAGATCGAGTCCATTGTCTGGTAGATATTCGCGAATGCGGCCTGCAGCTGTGGCAGCCCGACCGTGGCGGAGGCGGCCTGCGACTGGATCGAGGCCGACTGGTCGGCGAGCATGCGCGAGGTCGCCTCGATCATGTTCGACGTCGTCGTGTTGAGCGCCGTGATCTGATCGAGCACGAGGCGCTGGTTGGCCAGCGCCTGCGCGACGATGACCGCCGTGCGCAACGCGGAGACGGTGGTGGTGGTCGCGCGGTCGACGCCCTTGATCAGCTCCACATTGTTCTTGATCACGACATCGATCGCGAGGTAGCCCTGGATCGAGACTGCGAGCTGCGTCAGCAGGTCCTGGTGCTTCTGACGCGCATAGAAGAGGACGTCCTCGCGCAGGGCCTTCGCCCGCTCGGGGTCCGTCGTGTCGAACTCGGCGATCCTCGCCGAGAGCTTCACGTCCAGTCGCTCGGCGACGTAGATGTACTCGTTGAGACGCGTCATCGTCTCCCAGAGGTTCTGCTTCTCGAGATTCAGCGCCGCGTTGTCCTTGCGCAGCTCGTCCTGCCCGTCGTAGAGCGCCTGGATGATGGCGTTGAGGTGCGTCTGCGCGCTCTCGTACCGGCGGAAGTAGTCGGTGATCCTGTTGCCGAACGGGATGAAGCCGAGGATCTTCTTCTGCACGTTGTCCTCGGACGGATCGAGATCCTCCACGGTGCGGCGCAGCTCGAGCAGGGTCTTGCCGATCGTGGAGCCCTCGGAGAGGCCGCCCTCCTTGAGAGCCCGCACCGGCGTGCTGAGCAGGCGGTTCGAGGAGTCGGCCGCAGAGCGGATGTCGGCGTCGCCCATCGTGCGGATGTCGTTCGCCCGAGTCGCGAACTCCGGGCTCCGCGCCTCCGCGGCCAGGAGCGTGTCGAGGAAGCCGTCCACCTTCGCCTCGAGACCGGGCAGCGCCTGTTCCGGGACCTTCGGTGCGATCGACGGCGCAGAGGTCGTCGGCACGGCCGCCACCGGCTCGGGAGGCGTCAGCGAGAGAGCGTTCTGGACGGGCGGCTGCAGGGCCTCGGTCATCGGGATCCTCACCGTTCCTGGCGCTCGGCGCCGACTGGGATGAACGTCCGCCCAGCATATCCCGGGCCTCCCGCGGGATCCCCGGGAGGACCGCTCACGGAGGAGTCAGCGCGAACGGATGCCTGTGGAGGAGCCTTAGCCTGGAGTCCGACTGCTCGGCGTGCAGGGCCGCCGTCCCTCCGGACCGCCCCGACACGCCCGCGGGCGAGGCGGCACACCGTAGCGGCGGGCTCGCAGCGCACAGGAGCACCATGGGCAGAGTGAGCCCCCTCGAACCCCCGACCCGCTCCGCCCCACCACTCGGCGGACCGCGCATCCTCCGGCAGCGCTGGACCGAGGCGGCCTTCCTGCACTGGCGCGTCGCCCCCTCCCTCGTCGCGCCGCACCTGCCGAGCGGCGTCCGGCCCGACGAGCACGACGGCTCGTCGTGGATCGGTCTCATCCCATTCCGGCTCTCGCGCACGGCGTTCCTCGGCGGGCCGCGGGTGCCGTGGCTGGGCACCTTCCCCGAGGTGAACGTGAGGCTGTACTCCGTCGACGAACAGGGGCGACGCGGAGTCGTCTTCGTCTCGTTGGAGGCCTCGCACCTCCTCCCCGTACTCACGGCGCAGGCGGTGTTCGGACTGCCCTACCGCTGGGCGAGGATGAGTATCGAGCACCGCCACGGCGCGGTGATCTACGAGACGATCCGCCACGCCGATTCGGCGGCTCGCTCACGGATCGTCGTGCGCCCGACGCCGGGGACGTCCACGGCCGAGGATCCGCTCGCCTCCTTCCTCACGTCACGCTGGGCCTACCACGAGCGGCACCTGGGATCGACCTGGTACGGGCGCAACCTGCACCGGCCCTGGCCTCTCCAGCAGGCGGAGCTCCTGGCCCTCGACGACGGCCTGCTCGACGCGGCCGGATTCCCGGGTCTGGCGTCGCGGGCGCCCGATTCAGTGCTGTACTCGCCGGGCGTCGAGACGGTGTTCACGGTGCCGCGACGGATGTGAGCCGGGAGCGGCCCTTGTGGGGGGTCGCGCCGTTCTCGTCGATCGGAGAGGATTCGCGGTACTTCACCGCACCGCAGCTTCCCCGGGGGGACGACAACCATGGAATTCACCGAACGCCTGATCGCTCTCGCGACCAAAGTCCGCCAGCAGCGCGAGATCATCCAGACCGAGGAGGCAACGAAGAACGCCTTCGTCATGCCCTTCATCTCGACGATCCTCGGCTACGACGTCTTCAATCCGCTCGAGGTCGTCCCCGAGTTCATCGCCGATGTCGGCGTCAAGAAAGGCGAGAAGATCGACTACGCGATCGTCCACAACGGCGACGTGCAGATGCTCATCGAGTGCAAGAAGTCCTCCGAACCGCTCAGGATCGAGCACGCCTCACAGCTCTTCCGGTACTTCGCGGTGACCAACGCCCGGATCGCGATCCTGACGAACGGTGAGGAGTACCACTTCTACACGGACCTCGACGCTCCCAACCGGATGGACGCCAAGCCGTTCCTCGTCCTCGACCTGACGGACATCGACGAGACCCTCATCCCCGAGCTGACGAAGCTGACGAAAGAGGTCTTCGACCTCGACTCGATCATCAACGCAGCGGGCGAACTGAAGTACATCGGTCAGCTGAAGCGCGAACTGGGCGCCCAGTTCGCTTCGCCGAGCGACGAATGGATAAAGTTCTTCACCCTGCGCGTATACGACGGCGCCTACACGCAGAAAGTCCGCGAGCAGTTCTCCGCGTTGGTGTCCAAGGCTTCGAAGCAGTTCCTCAACGAACAAGTGAACGAGCGGCTGAAGACCGCGCTCGGGGCACCCAACTTCCCTCGGACGGAGGCGATCGCGGCCGAGCAGAGCCTCACCAGCCAGGCGGTCGTGGAAGAGGAGCTGGAGGAGCAGAGCGAGATCGAGACGACCCTCGAGGAGCTCGAGGGGTACCAGATCATCAGAGCGATCGCCTGCAGCGAGGTGAAGGTGCACCGCATCGCGCAACGGGACGCCAAGTCGTACTTCGCCGTCATCCTCGACGACAACAACCGCAAACCCGTCGCTCGCCTGCACTTCAACCGTAAGCAGAAGTACCTCGGGACGTTCGACGCAGAGAAGAACGAGACGCGCCATCCGATCTCGTCGCTCGACGAGATCTACGAGCACGCCGAGGCGATCCGAGAGACCGCCCGCGCGTACGCCTAAGCGGGTGCGGGTTCCTCCACAGGGAACAGTTGGCGCGGTTGTCCGATGATCGGAGGAAGTCGACGCGCTGGACCGGCCGACAGGTGATTCCCTGTGGGCATGGATGCCCACGCGCCCGGAACCGAGCGACAGCACGACGTGCTCAGACGCACGCTCGAGCAGGCGTACGGTCGGCACTCGGAGAGGTCGCGGGCGGAGGCACTGCGCTACCGAGCGATCGAGGAGACGCGAAGGGCGGCGACGACGGCCGAGAAAGCTCTCGTGGGCGAGCACGTGGGCGCGGGAGGAGCGGAGGCGGCCCGACGAGCGCTGATCGCTGAGCTCGCGACAGGCCTCCGAGTGTCGGACGCACACGCGTCGACGCTGATCGACGAGGCGCGGATGCTGGTGAACGAGCTGCCCGCGACGCTACGAGCGCTGGAGGACGGGCGCCTCTCCCCCGAGCACGCGACGGTCACCGTCCGGGCCGCCATCGACGTGCCAGCGGAGGTGCGCGCGCGGTTCGACGACGGCGCCGCAGCGATCGCCGAGACGTGCACCCCACCACAGCTGCGGCGGAGTCTGCGGTCCCTGCGGGAGCACCTCCATCCGCAGACGTCGACGCAACGGCATCGCGACTGCGCTCGCCGCCGGAGTGCCTGGGTCGAAGGACTCGACGACGGGATGGCCATCCTGCACCTGTACGCCCCGGCTCCCGATGTCCTCGGCGCGTTCGACCGACTCGACCGAGCGGCTCGCTCGCTCGCCGACCTCCCCGACGAGAGCCGGAACCTGGGGCAGCTTCGCGCCGACGTCGCTGCGGCCCTCCTGCTCGACGGCGAGACTCCGGACGAAGCGGGATCCACGCGCATGCCGGCAGGGATCCGACCGGAGATCGCGGTGACGGTCCCCGCGATGAGCCTCCTCGGCCGCTCCGAGCAACCGGCAGTACTCGACGGGTACGGTCCGCTCGACCCGCAGACCGCGAGACGACTCGCCGCGAACGCTCCCTCGTTCATCCGCCTGCTCACGCACCCGGAGACAGGCGCAGTCCTCTCGGTCGGCCGCGACTCCTACCGGGTCCCCTCAGACCTCAGGCGACACCTGCGGCATCGCGACACGACCTGCCGCTTCCCGGGATGCACTCGCAGCGCTCGGCGCGCCGACCTCGACCACACCACCGACTGGCGGCATGGCGGAACGACCTCGTCGGACAACCTCGCTCACCTGTGCCGCCACCACCACCGGCTCCGCCACACGAGCGCGTGGACGAGCCAGCAGGAGGCCGACGGAACACTGCACTGGACGAGTCCGACCGGACGACGACACACCACGACGCCGGCAGCACCGGAAACCGGCGGGGCCGGAGAACGGGTGGACACTGGCTGAAGCAAGATGCTCCTGATTACACGGGCGCGCCGTGAGCGTCGGTGCGCTCGAAAGAGTCGCGCTGTCGCGAGGGGACTGCGTCCTAGGGTCAAGGGCCCCGACCGTTTCGACGCGCGCGCGTAGCGTGGACGTCGCGGCTCGGCGAGGACGAGCCCACGACATGCAGGGAGTAGCGGTATGACGGCAGCTAGGAGCGGGAGCGATGCGACGAGCGGGACGACCGCGGTCCTCTTCGACATCGACGGGACTCTCGCCGACACGAATTTCCTCCACGTCGAGGCGTGGTCACGAGCGTTCTGGCAGTTAGACCTCGCGGTTCCGGCGTGGCGTATCCAACGCGCGATCGGGGCGGACTCGTCCGAGCTGCTCGGCATGCTCCTGCAAGAGGACGTGTCGGACGACGTGCGGTCGCAGGTCAAGGCACTACACACTAAGAACTACGCCGAGACGACAGCTCGGGTCGTGGCACTCCCCGGCACTCGGGAGCTGGTCGCGACGCTCGTGGGCCGCGGCGTCCACGTGGTTCTGGCGACGTCGGCACCACAGAACGAACTCGACATCCTCCTCGACGTACTCGATCTCGGCGGGTCCGTGCATGCGGTCACTAGCGGTGCAGATGTCTCGACGGCGAAGCCCGCGCCCGACGTTATCTCCATCGCCCTCGACCGCGCCGGAGTCTCTACCGACCGCGCGATCATGGTCGGCGATGCTACCTGGGACGTCCTGGCTGCCGATCGCGCCGGCCTGGCGACCGTCGGAGTGCTCTCCGGCGGAACCGGGGAGCACGATCTCCGGGAGGCCGGCGCGATCGCCGTCTACGAGGATGCGGCAGGCATCCTCGCTGGTCTCGACGACGGGCCGCTGGCGAGGCTTCTGGGCTGAGGTCGGTCAGCGGGTCAGCTGGTGGGCCGCCCGCGCATCACGAGGAACGTCACCCCGATTGCGGCTATGACGGCGACCAGCGCTCCACCGATCCAGAGCGCGTCGCCGAGCAGCGCCGGATCCGGTCCCGATCCGGCTCGCGCTTCGTCGGCCGTCTCTGCCGGATCATCCGGCACAGCAAGGGTCCCGTTGCAGTCGGGGGCGGAGGACGCGCCCTCAGCGAGCGTGACGCCCTCGGCCGGCGCCCAGTCGAACGCGTACTGACCGGAGACCGGGTGTCCGTCGGTCGACACGACCTGCCAGGTCACTTCGTACGCGCCGGCCGGGCCGAGCTCGAGCGGCATGGTCGCTTCGGGTCCGACCACGCTGACGCAGCCGTCACCGTAGTACAGCCCGTCGGGGCCGACCACGCGCAGAGCGGCGGCAGCGCCGTCGTTGCCGAGTACCAGCAGGTCGTCGTTCGTCGTCAGAACGAGCGATCCGGGCTGCTCCGTGACCGTCGAGTCCGCGGCGGGTGTCGTCGACACGAGGTAGTTGTGCGCGCTGGCGGGCCCGGCCGCCGCGATCGAGCCGAGTAGCCCGATCGCGGCGGCAGCGACCACAAGCCTGGGTCGGCTCACGCGGACGCCTTCGCTCCGCGACGGCGCGAGGCGAGCCCGACGGCCACACCGACGGCTCCGACGACGAGACCGCCGACTCCGAGGATGCGGGCGATCACATCGTCACCGCCCGACGTCGTCGTTGCGGCGGAGGCCGTGGTGGTCACCGCGTCGTCACCATCTCCGTCGTCGTCGCCACCGTGGTGACCGGACCCAGCCTCAGCAGCCGTGACAGCGACCGTCGGAGCAGGAAGCTCGGGTTCGTCCTGGCCCTCGACCGTCGGCTGGTCCCATGAGGTCGAGCCGGTCTCGCAGGTCTGCAGGACGGGGAACTCGAGCGTGGATCCGGCGGCGTCCTCCGGCAGCTGGAGCTGGAGCGAGACAGTGTCGCGGTAGCCGTCCGCGAGCGGCGTCTTTGCCGTGTAGACGACGTCGGAGACGCGCTGGGTCGCCGTGTTGCCGTCGGAGTCGGCCGCCGGGTCGGCGATGGCGACCTCGTTCTTGACGACGTCCCAGTTCGGGTTGACGGTCGGGCTGACGGAGTTGATGCCCTCGGGCATCGTGATGGTGAGTCCCGTCGTGGGCGAACCGTCGCAGCCGTGGGCGAGCGAGAAGGTCACGACCGTGTAGGAGCCGGCGGCAGTGCTGCTCGCCGCTGCGGTCACGTGCGCGCTCGCGGCCGCCGGGGCGGAGAGTGCCAACGCGATCGAGCCGGCGGAGACGAGTGCGCCGCTGCCGACGAGACGGAGACGGGAGAACGAGGAAGGGGTGGAGGAGGTCATGAGGGTCGAGTCCTAGGAGAAGGGCCGGCATGTCGCCGGAGGTCAGGACGCAGCGCGGGATCGCGGTGCGCACGTGCGCCATCCACCGCCTCCGACGGGGAGCGGGCTCAGACAGCGCGGAGTGCACTCTTTGGTGGGCCGCGGTGTCGGAGGACTGACAGCGCCGTGTCGAGCGCTCGAGGTTCGAGGGGCCCGAGGACTCCGACGAGGGCGACGCCCGGACGTCTGGGCGACGGCAGAGCGGAGGATCGGGTGACGACCCGCACGACGACGCGCTCGAGCTGTGTGCCCAGCGTCCAGAAGAGCCGTTCGCCGTACAGCAGGGCCGCGATCGTGAGCACCGCCGCGACGCCGTGCGCGACGAGCATCAGCGGAGCATGATCCGCGTGCCCGGCCGATCCGGCTACCAGCTCGACCCTCGTCCCGTCGTGGAAGTGCGTGTGCTCGCCGGTCGTGCCGACGACGCTCACCTCTCCTCCGGTGCCCGTGATGAGGAAGAGCGCGTGGTAGCCGATCTGGCTGAGCAGGACGGCGGAGGTTAGGCGAGCCTGTGACAGGCCTCGCCCCGAGAGCATGACGCAGACGACGGCGGCGAAGGCTGCAGCCAAGGCGAGGACCGGTGGTGCGGGAGCGGCGGCTCCGGCGAGGGTGTGCGATGCGGCGGCAGTCGCCGTCGCGGCCAGTGCCGTGACGCTTCCGCGTACCGCTCGTGCGCCTCGCGTCTGCACTCGCTCGCTCCTTGTCTCTTCATGCCCGCTCGGGCGCGGCTTCCCCCAGGGTAATCGACGGAGCCGGGGCGCCGGCCGGGCCCCGGAGAACCAGATCCCGGTGCCGTTACGAAGCCGTTACCTCGATTGCCGAAAGAATTCCAAACCCCCTCTCGAAGGGCTCCGAAGACCTATCAACGGCCGCGAAACGGTCCACACAGAACAGGTCCTCCGCGTCATCGTGGGGGCCGTCTCACGAAGGAGAAATCCCATGCGATCCACCAAGCGCTCCGCCCTCGCCGCATTCGCCCTGCTGGGCACCGCCGCCCTCGGCCTCACTGCCTGTTCCAGCGGAAGCGGCTCGACCACCGAGTCGAGCGACCCCGCGTCCGAGATGTCCACTCCGATGGCGACCTCGTCTTCGACTCCGATGGCGACCATGGACCCGGCCGCGAACCTCGTCGGCCCCGGCTGCGCCGCCTACGCCGAGCAGGTCCCGGACGGAGCCGGTTCGGTCGAAGGCATGTCCCTCGACCCGGTCGCCACCGCTGCGTCGAACAACCCGCTTCTGAAGACCCTGACCGCTGCGGTCTCCGGTGGTCTGAACCCCGACGTCAACCTCGTCGACACGCTGAACAGCGGAGAGTTCACCGTCTTCGCTCCGGTGGACGACGCGTTCGCCAAGCTGGACCCCGCGACCGTCGAGACCCTGAAGACCCCCGAGGGAGCGGCCACGCTGTCGTCGATCCTGACTTACCACGTCGTGGCCGGCCAGCTCGCTCCTGACGAGATCGCTGGCGATCACGCCACCGTCCAGGGCGGCAACCTCACGGTCACCGGCTCGGGCGACGACCTCAAAGTCAACGACGCGTCCGTCATCTGCGGTGGCGTTCAGACCGCCAACGCGACCGTCTACCTCATCGACACCGTGCTGACCCCCCCGGCCAGCTAAGACCGTACGCAGCTCCGGCTGCTGGTCACGCCGAAGGGCGGGCACCGCGAGGTGTCCGCCCTTCGGCGTTCCCGACGCGGAGCACGAACAACGAGAGGCGCGGATCCGGTCTGGGAGCCCGCGCCTCTCGCGTCAGCCGTTATTCGGCGGCGGCGCTGATCTCGGCCAGCACCCGGTCGCCCGGACGGGCCTCGATCATGTCGGCGTGGATCTCGGCACGGTCGAGCAGCTCCTCCATGCGGCGGCGGCGGTTGCGCGTGATGAGCGTCACGACCGTACCTTTCTTGCCCGCGCGTCCCGTGCGGCCGGAGCGGTGCAGGTACGTCTTGTACTCGTCAGGGGCGTCGGCCTGGATCACCAGGTCGATGTCGTCGACGTGGATGCCGCGTGCCGCCACGTCGGTAGCGACCAGAACGTCCACGCGACCGCTGGTGAGCAGTGCGAGGTTGCGCGTGCGGCGCGATTGGTTGAGGTCACCGTGCAGGCTCGTCGCCGGGATGTCTGCATGGTCGAGCTGCTCCGCGAGCTGCTCGGCGAATGCGCGGGTACGGGCGAAGATCAGCGTCTTGCCGTGGCGAGCGGCGAGCTGCTCGATGATCTCGGCCTTGTCGCGATGTTCGATGAGGAGCACGCGGTGGTCGATCGTCGAGGACGCCTGGTCCTCTCCAGCGACCTCGTGCACGCTCGGCTCGACCAGGAACTCGTCGACGAGCGTCGCGACGCCCTTGTCGAGGGTTGCGGAGAAGAGCAGGCGCTGGCCGCCGTCGGCCGTCTGACGGAGGATCCGTTGGACGGGCTCGAGGAAGCCGAGGTCGCACATGTGGTCGGCCTCGTCGAGCACTGTGATGGTGATGTTCGACAGGTCGAGGCGGCGCTGCTCGACGAGGTCCTCGAGACGACCCGGAGTGGCGATGACGATGTCGACGCCGCGCTGGAGCGCACCGACCTGCTTGTACTGGGGGACGCCTCCGTAGATGGTCGTCGTGAACAGGCCCACCGAACGGGCGATCGGCTGGATCGTGCGGTCGATCTGCATGGCGAGTTCGCGGGTCGGCGCGAGGATGAGCGCTCGCGGAGCGCGGCCGGGCTTGCGGCCCTTCGCTCCGTTGTTCTCCATCAGGCGCTCGACGACGGGCGCGCCGAACGCGATGGTCTTGCCCGACCCGGTCCTGCCACGACCGAGGACGTCCTTGCCAGCGAGCACCTCGGGGATGGTCGCGGCCTGGATCGGGAACGGCGCCGCCGCTCCCAGCTCGGTCAGCTGGCGGACGATGTTCGCGCCGAGCCCGAGGTCGCCGAACGTGACGCCCTCGACGTCGATCGCGAGTGTCGCGGTCGCTTCGAGACGCTCCAACACGATGTCGTCGGCCTGGTGCGACGCGCGAGCGTCGCGGCTGGGGTAGAAGTCGGACCCGGAGTCGCGGCGCGAGGGCCGGGAGTCGCGGTCGAAGGAGCGGGTCGGGCGGTCGCCGCGGTCGTGACCGCGCGAGGGGCGCGCGTCGCGGTCGTAGGAGCGCGCGGGTCGCTCGCTGCGGTCGTCGCCACGGGTGGGACGCGCGTCGCGGTCGTTCGATCGCGCCGGACGGTCGTTCCGGTCGAAGGAGCGAGCCGGACGCTCACTGCGGCCGTAGGACCGCGTGGGTCGCTCGCTGCGGTCGTAGCCACGAGCCGAACGCTCGTCACGGTCGTTGGAGCGGGCGGGCCGGTCCTCACGTGCGGAGGAGCGAGCCGGACGCTCGTACGAGCGAGCCGGACGAGCATCGCGATCGTACGAGCGAGCCGGACGGTCGTTCCGATCGTACGAGCGAGCCGGACGGTCGTTCCGGTCGTACGAGCGAGCCGGACGCTCGTCACGGTCGTTGGACCGAGCCGGACGAGCATCGCGGTCGTACGAGCGGCCGGGCCGGTCGTCACGTCCGGAGGAGCGCGCCGGGCGGGCGTCGCGGTCGTAGCCGCGCGAGGGTCGCTCGTCACGGTCGTAGCCGCGGGCCGGGCGCTCCGTGCGCTCCGTGGCGCGCGCCGCGCGCTCGTCGGCGTTCCAGCGTGCCTTCTTGGGCGCGTCCTCGTCGATGGGGCGGAAGCCGCGGTGGCCCTCGCTGCGTGAGCCGGGCTTCGCTGCGGGGAAGCGCGGGCGCCCGCCGAGCTGCGACTTGCCGCTCGAGGCGCCGAAGCGGTTGGGCTCGAAGTTCTTGGCCGGGCGTCCGCCGGCAGGCTTCTTGTTCTTGGGCATGGCAGTTCTTCCTGGGTTCAGGTCGTGCGCGAGGAGGCGGCGCCGGAGCAGCCCTGTCGTGCGGGGCGCCCGTGCGCTGTACCGCTGCGGAGGCAGCGGGGGAGAGAACCCGGGCGAGTCATTGACCGGGGCCGATTCACACATGTGATTCGTCTCACGACGAGTGTCGGAGACTCGGCCCACTTGACTAACAAACCCATCCACACGAGAGCGTGCGGTGTCGAGAGCCGACCGAACGATTCTACACGCGGCCATCCACCGTGGCTAGGGCGGCGGCCCTCCCGCCGCCGCTACAGCGAGGCGCGCCGCGCCCGGTAGGCCGCCACATTGGCCCGGTTGCCACAGTTACCCGTGTCGCAGTAGCGCTTCGAGCGGTTGCGCGAGAAGTCGACGAGCACCGCCTCGCAGTCCTCCGCCGCGCAGATGCGGATCCGCTCGCGCTCGTCCCCGCGGATCACGTCGACGAACGCCATGGCCGCCTCCACCAGGATGCGTGTCGCGAGGGGGCTCTCGTCGCGCGTGGCGTGCAGGTGCCAGCCGTACGGCCCGTGTCGCACGAGCTGGGGCAGCGCACGGCCCGATTCGAGCATCCCGTTGACGACGGACACGAGGTCCTCCTCCGCTCGGGTGAGCCAGAGCGAGCGGAGGGAGGAGCGGATCGCGCGCATCGTCTCCAGTTCCGCGAGGGACCCCTCGCGGCTGCCGGTGTAACGGTTGTCCAGGAGGAACTCGTCCAGGTGCTCGAGGGTCGCCATCTCGTCCTCACCGGAGGACGAGAGCTCGGGCAGCGTGTTGACGAGGAGGGCGGTCGAGGTCAGCGACGCCTCGACGTCATAGGCGAACACCATGTTGACTCCTGACAGTGCGGCTCAGTAGTGTGCGATCAGCTCGTTGTCACGAGTGTAATCGCTTTGACTCCTGAAGGGGCCGCCATGACCGTTGAGAGCACCGCCGCCGTCACGCTCCCCGCCGCCATCACGCCCGGATCCCCGCGCCGGATGGGGGCTGGACTGATGATCGCGCTGGGGGCCGCGGCCGCCTTCGGCCTCGGCGGGCCCTTCGTCAAGCCGCTGCTCGAGGCCGGCTGGACGCCGGCAGCCGCAGTGCTCTGGCGAGCGGGCGGCGCGGCGCTGATCCTCGCGATCCCGGCGGCGCTCTCCCTCCGCGGACGCTGGCACGTGCTGCGGCGCAATGTCGGCACGGTCGGTCTCTACGGAGTCTTCGCGGTGATCGCCGCGCAGCTCTGCTTCTACAGTGCGATCGAGCACCTCTCGGTCGGGGTCGCGCTGCTGATCGAGTACCTCGCGCCGGTCTTCCTGGTCCTGTTCTCGTGGGCCCGTACCCGGAGGCACCCCGGCCGGTTCACACTCGCGGGCTCGGCGCTCGCGCTCGGCGGACTGGTGCTCGTGCTCGATCTCTCAGGAGAGTCGACACCCGAGCTGGTCGGGATCGCCTGGGCACTCACCGCCTCGCTCGGGCTCTGCGTCTACTACGTCATCGCAGGCCGCGTGGATCCGGAGTTGCCGCCGATCGCGCTGACAGCCGGTGCGATGGTCGTCGGCGTCGTGATCCTGCTCGTCCTCGGCGCGACGGGGATCACACCCCTGCGGGCGACTTTCGGCGACGTGGTGTTCCTCGGCGACGACGTGCCCTGGCTCGTCCCGGCGGCCGTGATCCTCGGCATGTCGACGGTGATGGCGTACCTGCTCGGAATCGAGGGCGGCAGACGGCTGGGCACCAGGATCGCCTCGTTCGTCGGGCTCACCGAGGTACTGTTCTCGATCGCCGCCGCCTGGCTCCTGCTCGACGAGCTGCCGGCGCCGATCCAGTTCGCCGGCGGCGCGCTGATCCTCACCGGCGTGGTGCTGGTGAGGGCGCAGCGCACTCCGCACACCCCCTGATCGCGGGGCGCGATGCCGCGACGGCACGGATGCCCCTTACGCTGAGCCCACCCATGCGCGAGCTCAGCCGATCCCCGCGACCCGTCGCCGCGCTCCTCGCTGCCCTGATGCTGCTGCTCTCGGGCTGCGCGAGCAGCACTCCCGTCTCGGAGCCGGTCGCTCAGGCGATCATCGGAGCCGCCCCCGCCGCCGACGTGTCGGCCGTCTCCGTAGCGGCCGATCTGGTCTACGACGAGGCGACCGGTCAGCGCCTGGACATCTGCTCCCCCTCCACCGCCTCGGCGAGCCCCCGCCCGGCGGTGCTCGTGGTGCACGGGGGCAGCTGGGCGCGCGGCGGACGGGCCGACGAGAACTGGCGCCCGATCTGCCAGTGGCTGGGCTCGGCCGGCTTCGTCGCCGTCTCGGTCGACTACCGCCTGGCTCCGGCCGCAGTGTTCCCCGCGCAGATCGACGACGTAGCGGGGGCCCTCGACTGGCTGCTCGAGCCGGCTCAGACCGAGCGATACGGCATCGATCCTGAGCGCGTCGGGGCGTTCGGCGGCTCGGCCGGCGGCAACCTGGTCTCGCTCCTCGGCACCGCGGAGGCCACGTCATCCCGCCTGAGCGCCGTCGTGGATCTCAGCGGCCCCTCCGACCTGACAGCCGCAGGCCTCGCCGACGACGATCCCGTCGCGGGAGTCTCCGCAGCGGTCCGCACCTATCTCGGTTGTCCCGACCTGGCGGCCTGCCCCTCAGCCCGGGAGGCGTCTCCGCTCGCTCAGGTGGACGGCTCCGAGCCGCCGTTCTTGATCGTGCACTCTGCCCGGGAGCGCGTCGCCCTCAGCCAGTCGACACGCTTCGCCGACGAGCTCCGGGCGTCGGGGGCGACCGCCGAGCTGCTGGTGCAGCCCGGAGCACTGCACTCGATCGCCCTCCTCGATGACGACCTGCGCACTCGTGTGGTCACTTTCCTGCACGCGCACCTCGATGCCCCGTGAGGACGGAAACGGGAGCAGCAGCCCGGCGACCGGGGTCGTCCCCCACGCGCCCGCCTGCCTCGACCGCCCCGTCGCGAGCGCTCAGTCGAACGCGCAGCCGGCCTCGTCCGAGAGCGCGCGCTCGATCCGCTCCCGGTGCTCGGCAGAAATCGGCGGCAGCGTCTCCGGAGCGAACCAGCCCACCTCGGTCGACTCGTCGTCCGCCACCCGTGCCTCGCCCGAGACCCAGCGGCAGCGCACCACGTGATCGAGGTACTGCGTGCGGTCGCCGTTCGGGTACTCCATCGGCGGGAGAGTGTGCACGAGTACGAGGCGTTCGACCTCGATCTCGACGCCCGCCTCCTCCAGAGCCTCCCGCCGGGCGGTGCCCGCGACCGTCTCGCCCGGGTCGATGATGCCGGTCACCGCGGTCCACGCCCCTGTGTCGGCTCGACGGACCAGCAGGACCTGCCTCTCCGGCTCCTCGCGGACGATCACCGCCGTCACTCCGGTCAGCCAGAGCATCTCGGTCCCGATCCGCTCGCGCAGCCGCAGGATGAACTCGGGAGTGGCCATCAGGGCGCGTCGGGGCGGAAGTCGAACGCCACGATGCCGGCCGTGTCGACGAACGGGCCGACGAACTCCTTGAACGCGTCGTGCGCAGGATCGAAGAGTCCGGGAGCGTCGACGGCCGGCCGCCCGAGGTAGTAGTTGAGATCGCCCTCCGACGAGAACGTCAGCAGGAACGCGCGGTCGAAGCCCTCGCCCGCCCCCTCGACGCTCAGCTGCGGGCCGGTCTCGATCGACTCGATGTAGGGGAGGCCGTCGCGCACGCACTCGTGTGCCAGCGCGACGAAGCGCCGGGTGACCTCCTCCGCCTCGGTGACGAGTGCCGTCGGGCGGAAGCGGATCAGGACGATGTGGCGGAGGATGCCCGGCCGGTGGTCCCGGGCGACGAAGCGCTCTGAGCCGACCTCGGCGATCGCCGTGGCGGCTCGTTCGGGGCCGCTGCGCCAGCGCGAACCCACCGTCTCGGCCGAGTCCCTGATGTCCGTCACGACGATGCCCTCCCGGCGCGGGCGGCACGCCGGCGCTCACGATACCCCTCGACCAGGTTGTAGACGACGGGGAGGACCACCAGCGTCAGCACCGTCGAGGACACCAAGCCGCCGATGACGACGATCGCGAGCGGCTGCGAGATGAAGCCGCCGTGCCCCGTGATCCCGAGCGCCATCGGCAGCAGCGCGAAGATCGTCGCGAGCGCGGTCATCAGGATCGGCCGGAGCCTGCGCTCTGTTCCGTGCAGGAGCGCCTCCCGGACAGGCATACCCCGATCGCGGTACTGGTTCACTAGGTCGACCAGCACGATCGCGTTGGTGACCACGATGCCGATCAGCATCAGCACCCCGATCAGCGACGGCACGCCCAGCGGAACGCCCGTGACCACCTGGAGCAGGATCGCTCCGGTCGCGGCGAACGGAACCGAGACGAGCAGGAGCAGCGGCTGCAGGAGCGAGCGGAAGGTCGCCACCATCACGACGTAGACGATCAGGATGGCGACGAGCAGCGCGATGCCGAGCTGCGAGAACGCGTCGGCCTGGTCTGCCGTCACTCCGCCGAGGGAGGCCTCGACGCCCGCGGGCAGGTCGGTCGCGTCGATCGCGTTCTGCACCGCGACGTTGGCCGAGGCGAGGTCGTCGCCCTCGGGGGTGACCGTGATCGTCGCCGTCCGCTGTCCGCGCTCGGTGGTGATGCTGGCAGGTCCGTTCGTCTGCTCGACCGTCGCGAGTGTCGAGAGGGGCACGGTCCCCGTGAGGGTCGGCACCTCGAGGGTCCGCAGTTCGTCGATCGTGGCGGGAGGCTGCGCGTCGGCGAGGTAGATCGAGAGCGTACGGTCGTCGATCACCACGCTGCCCGCCTCCGTCGGCTGGAGGGACTGACTCACCAGGGTTCCGACGGCGACCTCGCTGAGGCCCGCACGGGCGGCCTCGTCACGGTCGACGCGCACCGCGATGTAGGGAAGGGAGGCGGAGAGGTTGCTCTCGGCCTGGCTGATACCGTCGGTCCCACGGAGGGCGGCGAGCAACTGATCGTTCGCGCTCTGGAGGTCTGCCTGCGAGGCGGTCGAGAGATCGACCTCGATGTTCGAGGAGGCTCCGAATCCGGACGAGGCGGCGACGCTGATGTCGTCGGCCGAGGCGACGCCCGAGAGCGCATCGCGGACCTCGGCCTGCACCGTCTCCTGGTCGGCCGACTCGTCGGTGGTGACGGAGTACTGGATGGCGGTCGCGCCTCCGCCGCCACCGCCGCCGAGCGCGCTCTGCACCCCGCCCGAGGAGCCGACGGTGAGCTGCACCGTCTCGACGCCGGCCGCGGTGAGGATCGCGGAGCTCGCCTGCTGAGCGGTCGCGTCCTGCGCGTCGAGGCTCTGCCCGACCGGGACGGTCTGCGTGACGGTGAAGGTGTTCTGGCCGCTCGACCCGAGGAAGTTGGTCTTCATGAGCGGGTAGAGCGCGCCGGTCCCGACGAGCACCAGCAGAGCGAGCAGCACCGTGACCACCGAGTGCCGGAGCGTCCAGTGGATGATCGGGCCGTAGACCGCCTGGAGGCCGCGCGCTCGGCGCGGTGCCGCGTGTACACCGTGCTGGGGGCTCTCGGCGGAGGCAGCGTCGTTCTCGTGGTGCCGACTCTCGGCGGCGGGAGCGAGGCTCTCGCCGGCGGCCGCCCGCTCCTCCGCGAGCGCCGCACGAGCGGCCTTCTGCACGGCCGGCCGCTTCGAGGGCCGGAGGAACCAGTAGGCGAGCACGGGCACGATCGTCAGCGCGACGACCAGCGAGGCGAGCAGGGCGATCGACACGGTCAGCGCGAACGGCCGGAAGAGCTCCCCGGTGGTGCCACCGACGAAGGAGATCGGCAGGAACACCGCGACGGTGGTGATGGTCGAGGCGGTGATCGCGCCGGCGACCTCGCGCACGGCGACGGCGATGGTCCGGGCCCGGTCCTCCCCCGCGTCCAGGTGCCGTTTGATGTTCTCGATCACGACGATCGAGTCGTCGACCACGCGGCCGATCGCGATGGTCAGCGCCCCGAGGGTGAGGATGTTGAGCGTGTAGCCCGCGGTCTGGAGGCCGATGAAGGTGATCAGCACCGACGTCGGGATCGAGATCGCGGTGACCAGCGTCGAACGCACCGAGAGCAGGAACAGCAGGATCACCAGCACGGCGAAGACGAGGCCGAGCGCACCCTCCTGTGCGAGCGAGGCGATCGACTCCTGGATGTAGGGCGCCTGGTCGAAGACCGAGGTGAAGGTGGCGTTGTCGCCGATCGAGGCCTCAAGGTCGGGCAGCAGTGCGGTCACACCGGTCGAGACGTCGACCGTGTTCGCGGCCGGGAGCTTGGTGATCGAGAGCGTGAGGGCAGGCTGACCGTTCACCCGCGAGATCGAGGTGACCGGAGCATCGGTGACGGCGACGCTCGCGACCGAGCCGAGCGTGGTGACGGCCGTGGGCGGGGCTCCGGCGGCGGAGGCTGCGCTTCCCTGGGCGGGCAGCAGCGGCAGCGCTGCGATCGCGTCGGTCGAGTCGAGCTTCACGCCCGACTGCACCGAGAAGGTCGAGCCGTCCTGGGTGATCTCGCCGCCGGCGACGAGCACGCCGTTCTGCTGAAGGGCGGTGCGGATGTCGCTGACCGTGAGTCCTGCCCCCGCGAGGGCGGCGTCGTCGGGGGTGATCGTGACGCGCTGGGCGCTCTCGCCGACGAGGGCGACCTCGCGAACGCCGTCGACCTTCTCGAGGTCCGGAATGACGCTGGTCCGGAGCCGGTCGGCAAGGGCCTTCGCGTCGCCGTCGCTCGACACGGCCAGCTGGAGCACCGGCAGGTCGTCGAGCGAGCCGGTGACCACCTGCGGATCGACGCCCTCGGGCAGCGTGCTCTTGATCCGGTTGACGGCCTGGAGGATCTTCTGCTCAGCCGTCGCGAGATCGGTGCCGTAAGCGAAGGAGGCCGAGATCAGCGAGGAGTTCGTGGACGACGTCGCGCTGGTGGTCTCGAGTCCCGGCACTCCCTGGATCGCGGTCTCGATGGGCGTCGAGACGTCGTCGTTCACCACCTCCGGGGCCGCGCCCGGGTAGGAGCTGACGACGGCCAGCTGCGGGAAGGAGATCGATGGTGCGAGCTCCTGCTTGAGGCCGGTCAGGGCGACGCCGCCGAACACGGCGATGACCACGGTGACGAGCGCGATGAGCGCCCGGTTCTTCATGCTGAGGACGGCGAGGAGATGCACCCTAGGAGTCTTCCATCAGCCGACTGAGTGTTGGGCGGGACGTCGTGTCCCGGACCGGCTGACCGCGCCCCGGCTGCGCGCCGACTCCGCCGCGCCTCGGCCCAGCCGCACCCCGGCCGGCGACGACCCGACCGGCAGGCTCACCACGGAGTGGACCAGCAGGTAGCCGCGGCCGTCACTCAGGAGACGACGACGAGATGGACGGGACTCGGAGGGCCGGTCGATGGCGTTCACGTCGTGAAACTTCCATTTTCTCGGATGGGAGCGGATGCCTCTGAACGACACGGCCGAATCAAAGCTTATGAAGAGCGCCCTACGTCCGAGATGAGGATGCCGAGAGGGTTATTCAGCGGGTTGGTTCGAGGAATCTGAGCCCGACGACGGCGGTGATGGTTTCGGCGAAGGTGTTGATGGGCCTGCGGTCGTCGGTGTGAAAGATTCTCCAGTTCTTCACGTGTGCTATCACGCGTTAGATCTGGTAGCGGATCGAGTTGACGTTTTTGTTGAATTCGTGTTCCCATTCGAGCATGTCCCGGTCGGTTCTTGTGCGGATCGGGGTGATCATGCCGAGCCCGATGTAGCCCCTTGTCACCGAACCAGTTCGCGGGGTCGAGGCCGTGCAGTGCTCCGGATGCGCGTAGCACGGCGATGTCGTGGCGGTGGCCGTCGACCGGGTCGGAGACCCAGACCAGGCGTCCGCTGAGATCGCAGGCGACCTGCACGGTGAACCCGGTCGTCGTGTGCTTCCCCGGCCAGAGCGTGGGCCGGTCTCTCCAGGACCAGCACGGGAGAAGGGTGCCGTCGAGGATGTACTGGCCGTTCGGGTCGAGGTCGTCCGCGGTCGGAAGGTCCGCCCTGAGAGTTGCTGCGATCCATGCCGTGATCGACGCGATCGCACGGGAGATCGTCGGCTGCGATACGCCGTGCTGTTCGGCGAGCACGACCTGCGCGGTGTTGCGTTTCAGATAACTCAGCGTGATGACAAGCGACGTGAACACTCCCAGAGTCGGCGGCCAGTCCGGCGCCTCCCCTGAAGCGCTGACCTCGCCAAGCATCCGCTTCGACAGAGCTTTCGCCTCGGCGTACGTCAATCCTGCTGCATGCTTCACCTGCAACGGTTCTTTCTCCTGAATGATGTGTGATAACACAATTCTCCCAAGGAAGGACCGTTGTTCAGTTGAAGCGCGCCGAAAGCATCAAACTGGACCCGTGAATAACCCTCAAGGGGCGCGTTTGCCAGCGGGACAAGCTCCTCTTTAGAGGCCGCATACGGTCAAACTGACATAATATCAGTTATCCGATAATACTTCAATCTGAGAGGGTTGATCCGCCACCGGTCGCGCCGGGTTCGATCGCTCTGATCAGAAAGTACGGGGATGCGAGGTGTACCCGGGCCAAACCCGCGTCCTCTCGCCAACCCGCCGAGGACGGGCTACCCCAAGCGATATGCGCCACCGGGGTCAGAGGAGTGGGCCAGCGGAGAAGACCGTGGTGTAGACAGCGACGCGTAGCTGCTCGAGCGAGCGGGCCGCCCCCTCGGCAACACCGCCTGCGTCGATCGCTCCGCGGAGGATTGCGGCCCGCCGCTCCTCCGGCACCTTGAGGACGAAGGGCAGGATGCGCGCCGCGTCGAGGATCGAGAAGGCGAGGGCCGCATGAGGCTCCGCTTGCCGCCCCTCGACGAGCGCGGCGAGCTCCGCGACGAGGGCGCTGCGCGGCGCATCGTCGAGCACGGTGATCCGCACGGTCGGAAACATTCCGAGAAACTTTGACCGTATAACCGACACAACACCTCTGCTCTCGAGCTCGTCGAGTGCACCGTCCAGTTCGTCCTCGCCCAGCTCATCGACGACGGCGCCCAATTCCGACGTGCGCTCGAGGACCGCGCCGAATCGAGCGGGCAGCCGAGCGACGTCGACGACCTCGACCCCGCGCTCACCCAGGAGCACCGCGCCCGAGAGGACCGCGTCGGCCAGGGCCGCTGCGCCAGCGGCCTCCGACGGCCCAGTCCCGCCGCCCGCCCAGGCTCCGTCGTGGGTGAGGCAGAGCAGGATCACGTCCGAGGTGAAGGAAGCCATCCGGCATCGTACCGAAGGCTCTCGAGGGGCAACGCGGATGACCGCGACGGATGTCGATAAGGTCGAAAGGCCGGGGTCCGTAGTCCGCGACCCCGCGTCGACCCGGCCTCCGAGCGAGCGGGCCCGTACGCCGAGAGGGAGAACGACACGTGACAGCACCAGGGCAGGACGGCACCTCGGCGTGAGCATCGAGGGGGATGGCAGCTGACGAGGGGGGTCTTCGTCGGGCGCCCTCAGAAGCACGAGGACGAGCGAGCGCTGGCGGCCGCCGGCATCATCGTGGCGAGTATCGTCATCATGACGAGCGAGGACGCAGAGGTGACGGCTCCAACGACCTCCCCACCAGCCCCGATCGCGTCGTCCGCCGACGCGGGAGAACCCGGTCACACGTCGACGCTCGTCATCGCCGGCACGGAGTCCCCCCGGCCCGCACACGATCGCGACCGAGCCTCCCCCGCCGTGACCAGCGGCCTCGCGTCACACCACGTCGGCCAAGTATCCCGGGTCGGCCGCCGGGTGCCGGGCCACCTGCGCCCACGCGGACGCGAGGGCGCCCACGGCCCGGTCGGTCGCCTCGGGCGTGTAGCCGATCGGGATGCGCAGGAAGCGCTCGAAAGCGCCGTCGATCCCGAAGCGCGGTCCCGCCGTGATCAGCAGGCCCGCCGTCCGCGCGGCGAGCGCCAGCTGCGAGCTCGCCGGCCGCCCCAGCCCGACCCAGGTCGAGAGGCCACCCGAGACCCGCGGCACGCTCCACTCCGGGATCGCGCGGGCGAGCGCCGCCTCGAGGTGGTCGCGGCCCGCGCGGAGCTGCTCGCGTCGCAGCTCCAGCACCTCGTCCATCCGGCCGAGCATGTCGGCGACCAGCAGCTGTTCCAGGATCGGCGTGCCGAGGTCGCTCGCCGAGCGTGCGAGGGCGAGCTTGCGGATGACCGCCCGCTCGGCCCGGATCCAGCCGATGCGGATGCCTCCCCACAGCGTCTTCCCGACCGATCCGATGGAGAGCACCGTCCCCTCGGGCCCGTAGGCGGCGAACGGCAGGGGCGCCATCCTGCGGTCGATGTCGAGCTCGGCGGTCGTCTCATCCGCGACGATCAGGGTCCCCTGCCGGGCGGCCGCGGCGATCGCCCGCTCCCGCAGCTCGGGCGTCATCGAACGGCCGGTCGGGTTGTGGAAGTCGGGCATCAGGTAGGCCAGGCTGGGGCTCGTGCCGCGCAGCGCTGCGATCAGGCCCTCGCCGTCCCAGCCGTCGGCGCCGTCGACGTTGACGGGCACCAGCCGCGCGCCGGCGAGCCGTAACGCCTCGTAGGCGTGCGGGTAGGTCGGCGCTTCGATCAGGGCGCGGTCGCCGCGGGCCAAGAGGGTTCGAGCGACCAAGGCGATCGCGTGCTGCGCGCCGATGGTCACCATGATCTGGCCGGGCTCGGTGCGCAGGCCGCGGCGGGTGTAGCGCTCGGCGATCGCGCGCCGCAGTTCGGGAAGGCCGATCGTGTCGTAGGAGCCCGTGTCGAAGTGCTCCGGAGCCAGCTGCGCGGCCCGGGTGTATGCGTCGGCCAGCTCCGGCACGGCGGGCAGCGCGGCCCTGGTGAAGTCGAGGAAGTCGGGTGCGAGCGAGGGCACGGCGTGCACCGCCGCTCCGGGGAGGCGCGTCACGCTGCCCGAGCCACGCACGCTCACGAGGTAGCCGCTGTCGCGCAGCTCGCGGTAGGCGGCGGCCACGGTGGTGCGGCTCACGCCCAGACGGGCCGAGAGCTCGCGCTCGGCGGGGAGGCGGCTGCCCGCGGGGATGCGGCCGTCGATGCCGAGCAGGCGGATCCGGTCGGCGAGCGCGAGGTATGCCGGTCGCGTTCCGCGCTGCTCGCGCCAGTCGCCGAGGAGGGTCTGCAGGGCGCGAGCGCCGAAGTGGACATCAGCCATGCATCCAAGGTAGTCGGATTGGACCGCGCGGAGAAGGCCAATGGCACGATGAACTATCCGCTATGACGATCACCGCTCCCGTCGCGGCCGCCGCTCGTCCGGCGAGCCAGTGGCGCCTCCGCCCCCTTCCGCGGCTGCTCGCGGGCCTCGCGCTCTACGGATTCGCCGACGCGATGATGATCCGCGCGGCTATCGGAGTGGATCCCTGGACCGTCTTCGCGCAAGGCCTGGCCCGCCAGAGCGGACTCGGGATCGGACTGCTCACCAACCTGATCGGACTGCTCGTCCTCCTGTTGTGGATCCCTCTGCGGCAGCGGCCCGGCCTCGGGACTGTGCTGAACGTGCTGGTGGTCGGCACGATGATCGACGTCGGTCTGCGCGTGCTGCCGGCGCCCGAGGAGTGGTGGGCCCGCGGCCTGCTGTTCGCCGGCGGCCTGCTCCTACTCGCGGTGGCGAGCGGGATCTACATCGGCGCCCACCTCGGCCCCGGCCCTCGCGACGGGCTGATGCTCGGCCTGCACGCCCGCACGGGCCTGCCGATCTGGCTCGGCCGCTCGGGCGTCGAGGTGACGGTCCTGATGATCGGCTGGCTGCTCGGAGGCGACGTCGGCCTCGGAACCCTGCTCTTCGCCACGCTGATCGGGCCGCTCTGCTCGGTGACTCTTCCGCTGCTCGGCGTACGCCGGCGCTGACGCCTCACACGGCGGAGGCCCCACCCGGGAAGTCCGGGCGGGGCCTCCGGCGGTCGGTCCTACCGCGTGCCCGCGATCTCCGCGCGCATCCGCGCCGCCTCATCCGAGTCCTGGATCGACGCGATCCCCTCGGTGATCGAGGTGCCCGAGGCCGCACCGTCGTGCTCGTCCGCGCCGAGGGTGGTCTCGTCGAAGGGCGAGCGTCCGCCGAGGACCTCGCGGACCTGAACCATGTCGATCTGCTTGGTCCAGGTGCCCACCAGCAGGGTGGCGACGGCGTTCCCGGTGAAGTTGGTGACCGCGCGCGCCTCCGACATGAAGCGGTCGATGCCGACGATCACTCCGACGCCGTTCACCAGGTCGGGGCGGAACGACTGGAGGCCGCCGGCGAGGGTGGCCAGGCCCGCTCCGGTGACACCCGCCGCGCCCTTCGAGGCGATCATCATGAACAGCAGCAGGCCGATCTGCTCCGGGATCGACATCGGGGTGCCGGTCGCCGAGGCGATGAAGAGCGAGGCCATCGTGAGGTAGATCGCGGTGCCGTCGAGGTTGAAGGAGTAGCCGGTGGGCACCGTGATGCCGACGACCGGCTTGGAGACGCCCAGGTGCTCCATCTTCGCGATCAGGCGGGGCAGCGCCGCCTCGGAGGAGGAGGTTCCGACGATGAGCAGGTACTCGCGGGCCAGGTATTTCATCAGCGAGAAAATGCTGACTCCGGTCACCAGGCGCAGCAGCAGGCCGAGGATCACGACCACGAAGATCGCGCAGGTGATGTAGAAGCCGATCATCAGCGTGGCGAGGGCGACGACCGCGCCCCAGCCGGTCTTGCCGACGACCGCGGCGATCGCACCGAACGCGCCGATCGGAGCGACCCAGAGCACCATCGAGAGGATGCGGAAGACCAGGACCTGGAGCTGCTTGATCGCGCCGAGGATCGGCTGGCCCTTCGCTCCCATCTTCTGCAGGGCGAAGCCGACCAGGAGGGCCACGAAGAGGGTCTGCAGGATGCTGCCGTCGACCAGCGACGAGAACAGCGAGACCGGGATGATCCCGAGGATGAAGTCCGAGGTGCTCTCGACCTTGAGATCGCTCGTGTCGTAGGTGGCGCTCGAGATGTCGAGGCCCTCTCCCGGGTGCAGGACGTTGCCGACCACGAGGCCGATCGCCAGGGCGAAGGTCGACATCACGATGAAGTAGCCGAGGGCGAGGCCACCGACCTTGCCGACCGTCGCGGCCTTGGCGATCGAGCCGATGCCGATCACGATGGTGCAGAAGATGATGGGGGCGATCATCATCTTGATGAGGCCGACGAACGCTCTGCCGACCGGCTCAAGCGTCGCGGCGAACGCCGGAGCGAGGAGGCCGACGACCACACCCGCGGCCACGGCGATGATCACCGCGATGTAGAGCCAGTGGTTGCGGTCGATCCTCCTGCGGGTCTTCTTCGCGGGGGTGACCGCGGGGATCAACCGGTCGGCCGGTCGGCCGGGAGTCTTCGCCATGAGCGTGTCCTTCTCTTCGTCGAGGTGAGGGGATACGACGATCGTGGACCCGCCTGGGCCGGGCGCCTGCGTTGCGTTCATACTGTTCACGCCCGGGCGAACCGGCGGACGAAGGGGTGCGGATGGTCAGGACGCCTCTCGTCCGCGGCCCGCGCGGCAGCATCGCCGCACGGCTGTTCGTCGTGCAGCTGCTGTGCATCCTGCTGATCGGAGGCGCCGCCGTCGCGGTGCTCGCCCTCGACGCCAGGGGCCGGGCCGGCGACGAGGCCGCCCAGCGCAGCCTGGTCGTCACCCGGACGGTCGCCGACAACCCGTTCGTGCTCGAGGCGGCCCGGGCACCGGATCCGTCGGTCGGCCTCCAGCCGTACGCCGAGGAGATCATGGCGGACACCGGCGTCGACTTCCTCACGATCATGAGCCCGGACCGAACCCGCTACACCCACCGCGACCGCGACCAGATCGGCCTGCCCTTCCGAGGCACGATCGAGCCCGCGCTCGAGGGCCGCACCTTCACCGAGACGTACACCGGCACCCTCGGCCCCTCGGTGCGGGCTGTGGCTCCGATCGAGAGCGCCGACGGGACGGTCGTGGCGCTGGTGTCGGCAGGAGTGACGCTCTCGGCGGTCGACGCCTCCTTCGCCGCGCGCGTGCAGGTCGTCGCCTGGGGTGTGGTGGGGGCCGTGGCCCTCGGCGCGGTCGGTTCCTGGCTCCTCGCCCGCTACCTGCGGCGGGTCACCGCCGGGCGCGGGCCCGAGCAGATGGGCCAGGTCTTCGCCTACTACGAGTCGGTGCTGCACTCGGTGCGAGAGGGCCTGCTGCTGGTCGACGACCGCGGCCGGCTCGTGCTCGCCAACGACCACGCGCTCGAGCTGCTCGGGCTCGAGGGCCTGCGCACGCCGGTACCCGTCGCCGAGCTCGACATCCCCGAGGCTCTGCGGGAGCTGCTCCAGGCCGACGAGCCGGTCGCCGACCGCCTGGTCGTCGCGCACGAGCGGATCCTCGTGGTGAACGAGCGGCCCGCCGCCTCCCCCGGCGCCCGACCGCTGGGCACGGTCACGACTCTCCGCGACCGCACCGAGCTCCAACGGGTGAGCGGTGAGCTCGAGTCGATGCGCACGCTCTCGGACGCCCTGCGCTCGCAGACCCACGAGTTCTCGAACCGCCTGCACACCATCGCGTCGCTGATCGAGCTGGGCCGCCCGGATGAGGCCCTGGCCTTTGCGGCCGGCGAGCTGACTCTCAGTCAGCGTCTGGCCGACAGGGTGCTCGGCTCGGTGCAGGAGCCCGTGATCGCCGCGCTCCTGCTGGGCAAGGCGGCGCAGGCGCGCGAGCGCGGAGTCGAGCTGCACTTCGAGACCCACCTCGAACCCGGCACGCAGGGCCTCGAGCCGGGCGACCTGGTGACCGTGCTGGGCAACCTGATCGACAACGCGCTCGACGCGGCGGCCTCCTCCGCCCCCGAGCGGGAACCGTGGGTCGAGGTCTACCTCGGGCTGGCCGACGGGGATCTGGTCGTCCAGGTCTCGGACAGCGGCCCGGGAGTCGAGGCCGCCGCCGATGTCTTCGCCCGCGGCTACTCGACGAAGGAGTCGGACGCGTTCGGCCGCGGGATCGGCCTGGCGCTCGTGCAGCAGGTGGTGGAGCGGCTCGGCGGGACGATCGAGGTCTCGCGCCACGTGGGCGCGGTGTTCACGGTGCAGCTGCCGCTCCCGTCGCGGGTGGCGTCGTGATCCGCGTGCTCGTCGTGGAGGACGAGCCGCTGACCGCGAACGCGCACGCCGACTACGTGCGCCGGGTGGAGGGATTCGAGGTGGCGGCGGTCGCGGGCAGCGGGGCCGAGGCGATCCGAGCGCTCCGCGCAGATCCGGGGATCGCCCTCATCCTGCTCGACATGAATCTGCCGGACATGGGCGGGCTCGACCTCTGCCGGGCGGTGCGGGCGGCCGGCCTGGAGGTCGACGTGATCGCGATCACCGCCGTGCGCGACGCGGCCGTCGTGCGCGCCTCCGTCGCCGCCGGCATCGTGCAGTACCTGATCAAGCCGTTCGTCTTCGGCGTCTTCGCCGCCAAACTCTCCAGCTACCGGGCCTTCCGGGAGCGGATGCACGGCACCGCTGTCGCCAGCCAGCACGAGGTCGACGGCGCGTTCGCGGCCCTCCGCACCTCGAACGCGCCCGGCCTGGCCAAGGGGCTCTCGGTTGAGACCCTCGAGGCGGTGACCGCCCTGCTGGGCCCGGTCGGCCTCTCGGCAGGTGAGCTCGCGACCCGCCTCGACATCTCGCGGGTGACCGCCCGCCGCTACCTCGAGCACCTCGCTGACACCGGAGTCGCCGACCGCGCGCCCCGCTACGGCTCCCCCGGGCGCCCCGAGCTGGAGTACCGCCGGCGCTGAGCGGGCTCGTCGATCACGCCGCGCGCACCGCCTGGGCGATCTCCTCCTCGATCAGGTCGTAGTTGATCGCTGCTCCCACCCGCAGACCGTCGGCGGCCGAGGCGACCACCTGCGCCATCGGCTCGACCAGCGAGCCGGCGGCGAAGACTCCGGCCACGCTCGTCCTGCCCATCGGATCGACGGCGAGGTGCTGCGCGACCCCCGACGGGTGATCCGCGAGCTCCAGCCCGAGCCCCTCCGGAAGCCGTCCCTCGACCCGCGGGCCGACGACGACCGCGTCGAGCTCATGCAGCCGCCCCTCGATCAGGACGCCCGTGAGGCGGTCGCCATCGACAACGATCTCCTCGACGGTGCCCGGCACGAGGGATATCCCACGCGCGGCGAGCGCCGCGGCCTCGTCTCCTGTCGGCGCGGGCGTCCCGTTCAGGAGGACCGACGTCCGCTCGCTCAGCTGTCGGAACATCTGCGCCTGGTGCGGGGCGAAAGAACTGCCGAGCACGCCGATGCGCTGCCCGCGCACCTCGAAGCCGTGGCAGTACGGGCAGTGCAGCACGTCTCGGCCCCAGCGCTCGGCGAGGCCGGGGATCGAGGGCAGGAGGTCGCGGAGCCCGGTGGCGAGGAGAAGGCGGCGGGCCCGCAGCACCGTGCCGTCGGCGAGTGAGGCCGTCACCCCATCCGGCCCCGCGGAGGCGCGCACCGCCTCGCCCCCGACGAACCGCGCGCCGTAGCCCTCGGCCTCGACGCGCGCCAGGCGCACCAGCTCGATCGGTGGCATGCCGTCGCGGGTCATCACGTTGTGCGCGCCGGGCGAGGGGGCGTTGCGCGCAGGCCCGCCGTCGACGACGAGGACGTCGCGGAGACTGCGGCCGAGCGCGGTAGCGGCGGCGAGGCCCGCGAAGGACGCACCGAGGATCAGGGCGTCGGCGGGAGCGGGGGCATCGGTGGACGGGCCGGTGGAGGCGTTGGTGGAGGTCATGCCGACGATGCTCCGCCGATCCGGCCGCGCCAGCGAGGATCCGTGCCGTTCCGGCACGCGGAGGCATCCCGCGTGCCAGGCTGACCTCGTGCACGACGACCGGACCGCCCCCTCCGACAACGAGATCGTCGCGGCCGTCGGTCCGCGCCTGCGACGCCTCCGAACCCGCCGCGACCGCACGCTCGCCTCGCTCGCTGCCGAGACGGGAATCTCGGCGAGCACCCTCTCGCGCCTCGAGAGCGGCGGCCGGCGCGCGACGCTCGAGCTGCTCCTCCCGATCGCCCGCGCCCTCGAGGCGCCGCTCGACGAGCTCGTGGGAGCCGCACCCGAGGACCCACGGGTGCACGGCCGGCCGATGCGCCGGAACGGCATGCTCATCCAGCCGCTCAGCCGCGACGCAGGCGCGCTCCAGGCGTTCAAGCACACGATCCCGCCCGGACCGGTACCGGAGCCCGGACAGCAGGGCGAACACGAGGGGTTCGAGTGGCTCTACGTGCTCAGCGGACGCCTGCGCCTGCTCCTCGGCGAGCACGATCTCGTCCTGCCCGCCGGAGAGGCCGCGGAGTTCGACACCCGCGTGCCGCACTGGTTCGGCCGCGCCGACGAGCAGCAGGTCGAGTTCCTCAGCCTGTTCGGCCGTCAGGGCGAGCGGATGCACGTGCGTGCCTCCACCCGCCGTTGAGCGCGGTCACACCTCGCCGAGTACCTCACGGACGAAGCCTGTGGTGCGCGCCCGCAGAGTCGCGATCCGCTCCGACCGCGCCGCCTCCACGTCGAACCCGACGTAGGCGACCGGTGGTCGCTGCCGCACGTTCACCGAGCACTGGAACTCCGAGCAGACCAGCGTGCCGAGAGTGTCGCCCGCCCGCCCGGCTGCCCCCGCCTTGCGTGCCCCGAAGAACACGACGTCGTTCGGGAGACGGATGTCGCGGCACCACGAGCACTGGGCCCGCGAGCGGGGCAGCGCGTCGGCCTGCGTGAGCAGCACCCCGACGACACGCTCCTCCAGCGGGACCACGACGTAGGCGCGGCGTCCCATCCTCCGGTCGCGCCAGCCGAGGTGGTCGACCCCCTCCCAGTCGAAGGAGTCGATGGCCTTCGGCAGAGCGAGGTCGGCGACCTCCTTGCGCGAAGCGTTGACGAAGCAGGCTCGGATCTCGTTCTCGGTCAGTGGTTGCATGGCTCTTCCGAGCCTAGGCCGGGATCAGCCCAGGTGGGCGACGGCTTCCTTCGGCGCCTGCGCGAGGAACTCCTCTTTCTTCACCCGGATCATCGCGACCGCGACGCCGGAGGCGACGACCAGGCCGATCGCGGCCGCGACGAACACAGCGGAGTAGCCGTCTACGAACGCGGCGGGCGACTGCTGCTCGCCCGCGACGCCGGCGTAGACGGTGGTGAAGATCGAGAGCCCGATCGAGCCGCCGATCTGCATGGCGGCGTTCGCGGTCGCCCCCGCGGCGCCGGCGTCGTGAGCCGCGACTCCGGTGAGCGCGAGGTTCTGCAGCGGCACGAAGACCATCGCCATGCCGATGCCGAGCAGGATCAGCGCGGGCAGCACCTCGACGAGGTAGCCGCCGTCCGGGGTGACGCGGCTGAGGTAGAGCAGGCCCGCGGCCGCGATCAGCGGTCCCGCGATCATGAGGATGCGTGGGCCGGTGCGCGGGAGCAGGCGTGCGGCGACTCCGGCGACGATCATGATCGTCACCGTCATCGGCAGGTTCGCCAGGCCCGCCTCGAGCGGCGGGAGCCCGAGGACCAGCTGGAGGTGCAGGGTGAGGTAGAGGGTGGAGCCGATCATGACGCTGCCGACGATCGCCTGCACCAGGAAGGCGCCTCCGCGCACCCGATCGGCGACGATGCGCAGCGGCAGCGACGGGTGGTCGGACCTGGCCTGGATGCGCACGAAGAGGGCGAGCAGCAGCACGCCGGCGAGCAGGAATCCGAGAGTGTCGACGCGGAGCCAGCCCTGCTCGGCCAGCGTGAAGCCGTAGACCACGCTCGCGAGGCCGAGCGCGACGGTGATCGTCCCCGCGACGTCGAAGCGGTTGCGCCCCTCCGCACGGCTCTCGGTGACCAGCAGCTGGCCGGCGATCGCGCCGCCGACGACGACCGGCACGTTGACCAGGAGGCACCAGCGCCAGTCTGCGAACTCGGTGAGCAGGCCACCGAGCACGAGCCCGACGGCCGCGCCCGCTCCTGCGACCGCGCCGAAGACAGCGAAGGCCGTGCCGCGCTCGCGACCGGAGGGGAACGACACGGTGAGCAGCGCCAGCGCGGCGGGGGCGAGGAGCGCAGCGAACGCTCCCTGGAGGCCGCGGGCCGCGATCAGCTCGGTGCCGGAGGAGGCGAGTCCGCCCCACGCGGACGCGACGCCGAAGCCGACCATGCCGATCAGGTAGGTGCGCTTGCGACCGGTGTAGTCGGCGATGCGGCCGCCGAGAAGGAGCAGGGCGCCGAAGGCGAGCGCGTAGGCGGTGACAACCCACTGGCGCTCGACGTCGGTGAGCCCGAGGTCGGCCTGCGCGGCAGGCAGGGCGATGGTGACGATCGTGCCGTCGAGGACGACGACGAGCTGCGTGAGCGCGAGGATCACGAGCACCCACCAGCGGCGGGCGGACGAGGGAGCGGAGGGGGAGGGCATGGCGGCCTTTCGCACGGGAGCGGAGCGGGACCGGTGGGTCCGGATCCGAGCCGCGTCGTCGGGGCCGAACCACCCCAACCAGTTGGTTGGGCGGAGAAGAGTGTATCGTTCGAGCGCCCGGAGGTGAACCATGGATCCGACGTCCGACCCGGCGCTCCCTGCCCGCGAGCGCATCCTGCGCGCCGCCTCCGCCGAGTTCGCCGCGCACGGCTTCGCCGGTGCCCGGGTCGATCGTGTGGCCGCTGCCGCCGGGCTTAACAAGGAGCGGCTCTACGCTTACTTCGGCGGCAAGCGCGGTCTGTTCGTCGCGACCGTCGTCGAGGCGATCACCGCTCTCGACGCGACGCTGCTCGCCGAGGCCTCCGACCTCCCGGACCTCGCCGGTCGCATGTTCGACCACGTCTGGGAGCACCCCGAGTTCCTGCGCCTGCTCACCTGGGCTCGCCTCGAGGGTGCCGGCGTCTGGGAGGAGGCCGGCGAACGCTTCGGCGGGATCCCCGCCCCCGAAGCGCGAGTCCTCGAGTGGCAGCGCGCGGGAGTCGTCGACGCGAGCTGGTCGGCCGACGATCTCTTCATCGCCCTCCTCGGCCTCTGCGAGATCTGGCATCTCACCCCCTTCGCCTCCCGCGGCGGCGAGGAGACGCGGGACCGCCGTCGCGCGTTCGTCGTGCACGTCGCGCAGCTCGTGGGCACGCCGCACTGAAGGCGGGTCAGCCGCCGGTCGGCTCCGATGTCGGGATCGACGTCGGCATCAACTGACCCGGTCGCGGCTGCAACACGATCCCCTCGTCGCCCGGGAGAACCACGCCTGCCGCACGCTGCGCCTCATCCTCGAGGAGAAGCGCTTCCGCATCGCCGGGAGCACAGGGCATGACCGCGCCGATGTTGTACTGATCCTCCACAGCACCCGTGTCGAAACTCGCCCGCAACACCGGACCACCCTCCCCATACACCGTCGGCCGCGGAGTCGAATCCGTCACCCTCACACTCATCCCCAACGACTCCCAATAATCGGCCACCTTCCGAGCATCACCCTCGACATCCGCCCCCGCCGGAGCCCACCAGTCATAGCTATAACTCGCCCCCTTCACCCCACCACCGAGGCCGCACTCATCCGGCCCAGCGGCACCGCTGCGCGGCCACCACCCCGTGACATCGAGCCGTGCCGCCGACTCACGCACAAACTCCACCACCCGATCCCGCCCCTCCCGAGGACTCATCGTGCTCACCGGACGCGCCCCCTCCTCCTCCGCACACGCGGACACTGTCACCGCCAACAGAACAGCAACCGCTGCCGGGACGAGGCTGCGCTCGACGCGACTCATCCCTGCGTCCCGGAACTCGGCGGAGTGGTCCCCGCCGGCCGGTCCCTCGGATCCGGCTCCAGCCCGGCCCCTTCATCACCGGGCAGAATTACGCCCGCCTCGCGCTGCGCATTGTCATCAAGCAGGAGCGATTCGAAGTCACCCGGAGCACACGGCATCACCGCCCCGATCAGGTACAGCTCCTCGGCACCGCCGGTATGGAAACTCGCCCGCAACACCGGACCACCCTCCCCATAGACACTCGGCCGCGGAGTCGTGTCCACCAACCGCACCGTCATCCCCAACGACTCCCAATACTCCGCCACCTTCCGAGCATCACCCTCAACATCCGCCCCCGCCGGAGCCCACCAGTCATAGCTATAACTCGCCCCCTTCACCCCACCACCCAGGCCGCACTCATCCGGCCGCGCTTCTCCAGTGCGCGGCCACCACCCCTCGACATCCAGCCGCCCAGCGGAGTCCCGCACGAACTCCACCACCCGATCCCGCCCCTCCCGAGGACTCATCGTGCTCACCGGACCCGCCTCCTTCTCCGCCGCACATGCGGACACCGTCATTACCAACAGAACAGCAACAACCGCTGGGATGACGCGGCCTACGACGCAGCTCCCCGCACCCCTCATCCCGAAGCTCCCTGCTCCGCGGTCGGCTCCGATGTCGGGATCGACGTCGGCATCAACTGACCCGGTCGCGGCTGCAACACGATCCCCTCGTCGCCCGGGAGAACCACGCCTGCCGCACGCTGCGCCTCATCCTCGAGGAGAAGCGCTTCCGCATCGCCGGGAGCACAGGGCATGACCGCGCCGATGTTGTACTGATCCTCCACAGCACCCGTGTCGAAACTCGCCCGCAACACCGGACCACCCTCCCCATACACCGTCGGCCGCGGAGTCGAATCCGTCACCCTCACACTCATCCCCAACGACTCCCAATAATCGGCCACCTTCCGAGCATCACCCTCGACATCCGCCCCCGCCGGAGCCCACCAGTCATAGCTATAACTCGCCCCCTTCACCCCACCACCGAGGCCGCACTCATCCGGCCCAGCGGCACCGCTGCGCGGCCACCACCCCGTGACATCGAGCCGTGCCGCCGACTCACGCACAAACTCCACCACCCGATCCCGCCCCTCCCGAGGACTCATCGTGCTCACCGGACGCGCCCCCTCCTCCTCCGCACACGCGGACACTGTCACCGCCAACAGAACAGCAACAACCGCCGGAACGACGCGGCCTACGACGCGGCTCATCCCTGCGACCCGGAACTCGGCGGAGTGGTCGGCCGGTCCCTCGGATCCGGCTTGGGAACAACGCCTTCATCACCCGGGAGAACCGCGCCCGCCGCACGCTGCGCATTGTCATCAAGCAGGAGCGATTCGAAGTCACCCGGAGCACACGGCATCACCGCGCCGATGTTGTACTGATCCTCCACAGCACCCGTGTCGAAACTCGCCCGCAACACCGGACCACCCTCCCCATACACCGTCGGCCGCGGAGTCGAATCCGTCACCCTCACACTCATCCCCAACGACTCCCAATAATCGGCCACCTTCCGAGCATCACCCTCGACATCCGCCCCCGCCGGAGCCCACCAGTCATAGCTATAACTCGCCCCCTTCACCCCACCACCGAGGCCGCACTCATCCGGCCGCGCTTCTCCAGTGCGCGGCCACCACCCCTCGACATCCAGCCGCCCAGCGGAGTCCCGCACGAACTCCACCACCCGATCCCGCCCTTCCCGAGGACTCATCGTGCTCACCGGACCCGCCCCCTCACTCTCTCCCGCACACGCGGACACCGTCACCACCAACAGAACAGCGGGGATCAGTGCGACACCTCTCCGCCGGTTACAGCGTGTATGCGCCATCAGTGGCCTGCCTCAGTTTCTTCTGGAAATCGGTAGGACCGAGTGGGCGATTCTCAGTCAGCAGATCCGCCCGCCCGGAGACGGCCCGCGCGACGTTCCTCAAGGACTCGGTCTGCTCGTCGAGGTATCCCGCGAGATCACCGACATCGCTTTTCAGAACATCATGGTTCGTGACGACGCGGCCCGCCTCGCCCCCCGTTTCGACTCCGAAGACCTGCGCTCCGAAGTCCTCGTCGGCAGGATTCGTGTGGTGATCCGTGCTGAATTCCCTGCCCATCCAGGCGGCCTCGTCGCCGCTCTCGGTCTCGCCTACGAGCTTCGATCGCGCCTGGCCCGCGTAGACGGCCTCGGCATGCAGGTCGCTCGCCTCGTCGACGCTGTCCGGCAGACCGGCCGAGCCCAGCGTCACGACGACCCCGAGGTCGACGTCGGAGCGCGAGGCGGCGGCCGCCATGACGGTGCTGCCGTAGGAGTGCGCGACGACGTTCGGCTTCGGGATGTCGTCGCCACGCACCGCTGAGAGCCCCTGCACGGCCGAGGCCAGAGCGGCGCCGCCCGCGACGGCGTCCGTCGAGGAGAGGACCTCCAAGCCGTCCTCCGGCATCGGCGGAGTCTCGTAGCCGATCCAGGCGACGACAGCGCTGCCGGGCGGGAGCAGCGACTGCAGGTTCTGCGACGCCTTCGTCCACTGGGTCATGCCCTCCGTCGTCTGCCCCATCCCGGGGACGGCGTAGGTGACGTTCGTCGCGGTGTCGAGATCGCCGATCGAGACGGCGGCGAGCGGAGGTTCGTCATCGGTGAGGGAGATGAGGAAACGAGGCGCCCGGCCGGACTTGGCCCACAGTGACGCCCGGATGTTCGTCAGCGCCGCCAGCTGCGACCGCACCGCCGTCAGCCGCTCCGCCGCACCGTCGCTCGCCTCCCCGCGCAGTCCCGCGGCCTCGCCCTCCAGCGCCGCGATCCGCGCCACGAGCACACTCTCGTTCGCCTCCGCCCGCGCGCCGTAGGCCACCCCCTCGAGATTCCCGATCACCTCCGGCAGACCGGCGACCAGCGCCTCCTGCTGCGGCGAGAACGGCGCACCGTCGGTCGGGTCGAGGCTCCGCCACCACTCGTTCACGAGAGCCGGCGCGAGCCGTCCGAGCCGCGCCGGGAGGTCGGGCGATGAGGCGAGGAGCGTCGCGAGGTCGTCGGCCGAGAGCGTCGCGAGGGAGTCGAGCAGGCTCCGGCCACCGAGGGGCCGCGCGATGGTGCCGACGACGTCGAGAACAGGAGTCGAGAGCGCTCCTCCCCCGGCGGCGGCGAAAGCAAGGGAGATCTGCTCGACCCAGCTCACATCGGCCGCGCCGATCGACAGCAGCTCGCGGAAGCCCCGGAGCACCGAGAAGGACTCGACCGGCGCCCACGGGCAGTGATTGCGGAACGCTCCCCAGGCTGTCATCAGCTCCTCGAGCCGCGACCGCATCGACTCATTGGCCTGCCGGGTCTCGGAGACGAAGACGTCCAGGTGCTCGGGGTCGGCTGAAGTCGCGCCTCCCACGGCAGCCCCGCCGACAGAGGTGCGGCTCGCCGAGTCCGGGGAGAACAGCGCGCAGATCGGCGGCGGCACGATCGGCTGGTCGGAGGGCGGCCGATCGAAGATTTCATCGACCCCGGCCGCGAGGGCCGCCACCGGATCGGCACGACGCTGCTCCTCGCGCTCGGCCGCTCGCTGCTCCCAGGCGGCGTACTCCTCGCGGCGTCGACGCTCCTCCGCGGCGAGCCTTGCGACGAGCCGCACCGTGTCGGCGAGTCCGTACAGCTCGCCGCTCAGCCGGTTGCGATTGTCTGCCTCGCAGCGGCAGACCTGCCGGAACAGCTCCGAGTAGGCGCCCCGGAACTCCCGGAGCGCGTACTCGATGGCGGCGGACCGCAGCAGGCCCTGGGTCGAGAGCGAGACGGCCGCCCGCTCAGCGGCGTCGACGAGGGCCACCGCCGCTGCATCGTCAAAGGGGAACTCCATCATCGCCTTTCGAGTGAGAATATCTCGGAACAGTAAACCGGCGGCCGCGGCAGAGCGCGCGGCTGGCGCGGGACGCCGCGCATTCCGCGCCACGGGGAGCCGCCACTCCGCGACGCAGACGCAGATGTGATGCGGACCGCACCAGTCCGCGCCGCCCGCCCATTGCCCGCGGTCAGCCGCTCCAGGTACCCCGCGAATGCGCGCAGCTCCCACTCGGGCCGCTCCGCCGCGACACCGGAGTAGCTGTAGGCCTACTACGGCGCCTGGTCGGCTGGAGGGCGCCGGCGTCGGGGACGAGGTCGGCGAGCGCCTCGGAGGCGTGCCCGCCCGGGAGGCGCGGGTCCTCGAGTGGCAGCACCCGGCCATCGTCGACGCGAGCTGGCGCGCCGCGCCGATACGTGGATCCGCGTTTCGGCCTCGGAGACCGTCCGTCGACCCGCCGCCACCGCGACTCGACACCCTCGACACGACCAGAGGTCACCCTGCGGCGGCAGACGGCGTCGGCGGCTGCTTCCGCGGATTCGGCTTCTCTCGAACCCACTCATCACCGGGAAAAACAACACCCGCCTCACGCTGCGCATTGTCCTCCCGCGACATCCCCGCCGCATAACCCGGAGCACACCGCGCGACCGCACCGATCCGATACGTCCCCGCAGCCGCACCCGTATCGAAATGCTGTCCGTCGTCTGCCCCATCCCCGGCACCGCATAGGTCACGCTCGTCGCGGTGTCCAGATCGCCGATCGAGACCGCGGCGAGAGGGGGATGATCGTCCGTGAGGGAGATCAGGAAGCGCTCGCCCCTCCGAGAATCTCCTCCAACGAGTCCGCGATGTTCTGCAGCGCCCTGAGCTGCACCGATACCTCCCGGAAGTCCTTCTCGCCAGGCCCCGCCACACCCCGGAGCAGCGCGTGCTGCTCCTCCTCAAGCACCGCGATCCTCGCCCGGAGCACGCTCTCGTTCGCCCGGGCACGCGCCCCGTAGGGCACGCCCTCCAGGTTCCCGATCACCTCGGGCAGCGCGGCTGTGACGAGCGCCCGCGCGAACGTCGTCGCTGCCGCTTCGACGAACGGAATCGTCGACATGTCCACCCCCGGAGCGAGCACTACTCAGGAACAGTAGGCGATCGGATCCCGCCGCCGACGTCTGGCGCAGAATCGCACCTCAGTACGAGTCGGCCGTTCAGCTCGACGCGGTCAGCCGCTCCAGGTATCCCGCGAAGGCGCGCAGATCCTCCTCGGGCCAGGTGCTCAGCGCCTCCTGCATCCGCTGCCTCTGACGCCCGCCGAGGTCGCGGATCCGGGCGGACCCCGCGGTGCTGAGCGAGAGGAATCGAGCGCGACCGTCGGAGGGATCCGCCGCCATCTCGATCAGGCCGAGTCCTGCGAGCTGGCGCGCCTGCCTGCTGATCGCGCTGCGATCGACGCCGAGACGCTCGGCCGCAGCGCCGGAGTGGACGGGACCGCAGCGCTCGAGCATCCGCAGCAGCCGCAGGCCGAAGGGCGGCAGCGTCGGGTCGATCGACGCCGCCGCGTCCCGGACGGCGACGCGCACCTGGAGGGCGAGCGCGGTGATCCGCTCCTCGACCTCGAGCAGCGCCCCGACCGAGGCCGCGACAGCCGGCATCAGCGCCGCTCGATCACGTCGACCGAGCCGGTCGGACGCGATTGGCCGACAGGACGCAGCCCGGCCTGCCCGTCGGAGGCGGCGATCAGCGCGTCCTCCGCGTCCTGGATCGTGCGGGCGGGCTCCGCCTTCAGCTGGACGGCATTCTTGGAGCCGAGGTCGACATTGGGCAGCAGGATCACGGCGATCAGCGTGACGAGGGCCAGCGGGATGCTGTACAGGAACACGTCGCCCACTCCGATCCCGTAGGCACTCTCGACCACGATGCGCACGGCGTCGGGAAGGGTAGCCGGCTGCGGGATCGTGCCGCTGCCGAGCGCCTGCGCGGCGAGGGCCTGATCGGCCGGCGCGAGGCCGGCGATCCCGGTCGTGATGTGGTCGGCGATCACGGTGCCGAGCATCGACCCCAGGACCGAGACGCCCACGGTGCCGCCGAGGCTGCGGAAGAACGTGACCGCGCTGGTCGCGACTCCGAGGTTCTTCACCTCGATCGAGTTCTGCACGACGAGCACCAGGTTCTGCATCAGCATGCCCAGCCCGGCACCGAGCACGGCCATGTAGACACCCACGAGCACGAGATCGGTGTCGTAGCGCAGCGTGCTCAGGAGGAAGGTGCCGACGACCGCGAGCACGCCGCCGCTGATCATGATCGCCTTCCACTTGCCGGTGCGCGAGATGACGCCTCCGAAGATCGTGGAGGAGATCAGCAGGCCGGCCATCATCGGGATGGTGAGCAGTCCCGACTGGGTCGGCGTGGCTCCGCGGGCGAGCTGCATGTACTGCGCGAGGAACACCGCGACGCCGAACATCGAGACGCCGACCGAGATGCTCGCGACGACGGCGAGGCTGAAGGTGCGGTTCGCGAACATCCCGAGGGGGATGATCGGCTCGGCCACGGTCAGCTCGGTGATCACCGCGGCGACGAGCAGGACGACGGCTCCGCCGACCATGAGCACGGTCTCCCAGGACGCCCACTCGAAGTTCTTGCCGGCGAGCGACACCCAGATCAGCAGGAGCGAGACTCCACCCGCGATCAGGACGGCGCCGAGGTAGTCGATCTTCACCTTCCGCTTCGGCTGCGCGGGCAGGCGGAGGGTCATCTGGAGCAGGACGATGGCGACGATCGCGACCGGCATCGCGATGAAGAAGTTCCAGCGCCAGCCGAAGGCGTCGGTCACGACGCCCCCGAGGAGCGGGCCGCCGACGGTGCCGATCGCCATCACTCCGCCGAAGAGGCCGGCGTACTTGCCGCGCTCTCGGGGGCTGATGATGTCGGCCATGATGATCTGGCTCAGCGCGGCGAGGCCGCCTGCGCCCAGGCCCTGGAACACGCGGAAGACGATGAGCGTGTTCGTGTCCTGCGAGAAGCCGGCCAACGCCGATCCAACGACGAACAGACCGAGCGCGAGCTGGATCAGCAGCTTGCGGTCGAAGAGGTCGGCGAACTTGCCCCAGAGCGGAGTCGACACCGTGGTCGCGAGCAGGGTCGCGGTCACGACCCAGGTGTAGGCGTTCTGGTCGCCCTCGAGGTCGGAGATGATCCGGGGCAGCGAGGTCGAGACGACCGTGCCCGCGAGGATCGAGACGAACATGCCCAACAGGAGTCCGCTGAGCGATTCGAGCACCTGGCGGTGGGACATGGCGCCGTCCGGCCCGGCGGGGGCGTGGCGTTCGGCTGTTCCGCGCGCTGCGGCGCGGTGTTCGGGGTGTGACATGGGCTCCTCTTCGGCACGACGGCGGTTCTAGTTGACCCGGATCAACTATTGACCGACTGCAACTATATAGCCGAGCGAGGTTAATTTCCAGCGGGCCACCGACACCGGCGGGCAGCGCGCCCGCCCGCCCGTATCCTCGGGGGATGGACAACATCGATCGGAAGATCCTCGATCTGCTGCGCCAGAACGCCCGAGCGGGCTATGGCGACATCGGCGGAGTCGTGGGCCTCTCCGCCTCCGCCGTGAAGCGCCGCGTCGACCGCCTCGTCGCCGACGGCGTGATCCGCGGTTTCACGATCAAGGTCGACCCCGCGGTCGACGGCATGGCGACGGAGGCGTACGTCGAGCTGTTTTGCCGGGGCACCGTCGCTCCGGACGAGCTCCGTCGCATCCTGTCGGCCGTCCCAGAGGTCGTCGACGCCGGCACGGTGACCGGCTCGGCCGACGCGATCGTGCACATCCGCTCGCGCGACATCCCGAGCCTCGAGCTCGCCCTGGAGAAGGTGCGGATCGCGCCGAACGTCGACCACACCCGCTCGGCGATCGTGCTCTCGCGCCTCATCCAGCGCAGCGAGCCCTGATGGATCGTGCCACGCCCTCGACATTTACTCACCGAAAGGGTATTCCATACGTGTATGGTCATTCCGGGAGGGCGGAGCATGAGTGATCGCGAGCAGGCGGAGACGGCGGCACGGCGGAGGCGGCGCATCTGGCTGATGCTGCCGATCATGTTCGTCGGTGTGCTCGCCGGCCGCGGAGTCGCGATCGCAGTGGGCGCCGAGGATCCGTGGAACGTGGTCGTCAACGCTGCCGTCTCTGCAGTGGTGGCGGCCGCCGCCCTCGTTCTCCTCGACCGTCCGCGCTGACCCCTCCTCCTGGATCGGAACCCGATGGAGGGAACGATGAGGGAACGAACGACGACGAGCACGGCGCTGATCGCCGCCATGGCGATTCTGCTGGCGGTGCCACTGCTCACGGCTCAGACCGCGCAGGCGGAGCCGGGGAACGACGGGGCGAGCAGGAGTGTGCATCTCGAGGCGAGGGGCGGATCCGCGTCCACGGTGACGTTCGACGTCACCGACGGCACGCGGATCGTCGAGCTGACGGGCGGCGGAGTCGGATTCACGAACGGATCCGAGACCTCCGAGGCGCTCCCCGAGCGGATCGAGGTGGGCCGCGACCGCACCGTCTCGGGTCACTGGTCGATCGACGACTCCGACACCGTCACCTTCCACTTCGCCGCGGACGACTCGTCCGGCACGACCAAGGGCGGCCAACACCTCGACAGCGACTGGGCGTCGGACGAGTGGGGCCAGTGCGTCGCCGGGAGCGGCGTGAGCGGAGCGGCGACCGGCGGGGTGATGGGCGCGATCACCGGCGCGGGAGCGATCGTCACCGCGACCGGCGGAATGCTCTCCGGGATCATCGGCGGCGCGCTCACCTGCTGAGCGGCGCCCGATCAGGCGGGCGCGTCCGCCGCGGCGGGGACGCGCCCGCCGTCGATCCGGTGCCGGGCACGCTGCTCTCGCGAGATCCGGACGATCACCGGCGCCGGGCTGTGCACCCGGTTCCCTGCCGTGACCTCGGTCCGCGGACCGGCCCCCGTCCGAGTGGTCGGCGCTGAACGGATCAGAAGCCCGTGGGCGAGAACGTCTGCGAGAACTCCGTGAAGAGAGCGGCGGCCCAGCCGATCGCGATGACGAACGAGACGACCACGACTCCGAGGAAGACCCAGAGCGGCAGCAGACCACCGCCGGTCACGCGCTTGACGATGACACTCCGGCCGATCACATAGACGTACGGAGCAGCGAGGAAGGCCCACGCCCAGTGGAACGGACGCTGGAGGCCGGCCCTCTTGAGCTGGCGCCAGTCGAGGAAGGCGAACACGACCTCGGCGGCGTAGATCAGGAAACCGACCACCTGGAGCACCCCGAGGCCGACGAAGTAGGCGGTGGACATCCCCATGGAGGCGCGCGGCCCGTAGGTCGAGGACATCGACGAGTCCACGATCGCGCTCGGCGGGAGCAGGAAGATCGAGAGCGCCGAGAGCAGGGGCAGGAGCACGACGACCCAGATCCACGGAGTGGCGGTGACGATGCTCGTATCGCGCTGCTGCGGCGCGGCGCCGGCCGAAGGCGAGGGCTGCGGGTAGGCGGGCTGCTGGTACGGCTGCTGCGGAACCTGCTCGCCGTACGGCTGCTGCGCGGAGGGCTGCTGCGCGTGCTGTCCGTAGCTCTGCTGCGGCTCCGCGGCGGCCGGCTGCTGGGGGTACTGCCCCGAGGCGGTCTGGCCGTAGCCGGTCGCCGCTCCGCTCGAGGTCTCTCCGTAGGCGGGGCGCTCGACGGGGGGCGCGGGCGGGGTCGGAGGCGCAGCCACACGCTCCGCGGGCGTCGCCACCGGCGGCGCGGGCGGAGCCGCCACGGGAGCATCGCGCAGCGATTCGGTCCAACCGGAGCCGTCCCACCAGCGCTGGCGGGGCGAGCCCGCGGGGTCCGGGTACCAGCCGGCGCGGGGCCCGGAGGCATCGCCGCTGCTCGCGCCCTGGTCCGAACCGGTTCCGTTGTCGTCCGTCATCGCGTCCTCCGCTCGCCTCCGGGCGTTCTGCCCGTCTTCAGGACCCACCGTAGTGCTGCCACCCGAGGCTCCACCTGGAGGCCAGCTGACCGCGCGCTGTCCGCGCGCTGTCCGGTGCCGCCGGTCCGCGACAACGGCGTCCAGGCCGCATCGGGGAGGATGGAGGCATGGCCCACCTCCTCCGCGCCCGCGCCGCCCTCTTCGACATGGACGGGACGCTCGTCGACTCGACGGCCGTCGTGGAGAGGATCTGGAGCGCGTTCGCCGAGCGCTTCGGTCTCGACCGCGCCACGGTTCTCGCGGCCGTCCACGGCGTGCGGGCCGCCGACAGCGTCCGACGCTTCGCCCCTGAGGGGTCCGACGTCGAGGTCATCGTCGCCGAGCTCGACGCCTTCGAGCTCGAGCACACCGAGAGCACGGTCGAGATCCCCGGTGCCGCAGCGTTCCTCGCCTCGCTCCCGGGTGAGCGGGTCGCGCTGGTCACCTCTGCGAGCCCCGGCCTGGCCGCCGGACGTCTCCGGGCGGCGGGGGTCCCCTCGCCCGGCACGATCGTCACCGCGCACGACGTCGCGAACGGCAAGCCAGCCCCCGACGGCTACCTGGCCGCCGCGGCGCGGCTCGGCGTCGCTCCGGACGACGCGCTGGTCTTCGAGGACGCGGAGGCGGGGATCCGCTCGGGACTCGACGCCGGAATGCGCGTCGTGGTGGTCGGGAGCCACGAGAGCGCGAGCACACGCGGACTCCCACGGATCCGGGACTACTCCGGCGCCCGGGCCGAGGTCGACGGCGACGAGCTGGTGCTCACGCTCGGCTGAACAGGCATCAGTAGCGGATCGCGTCGATCACCTTCACGCGGACCGCCACGATCGCCGGCACGAGGCCCGCAAGAGCGCCGACCAGCGTCGCCGCCCCGAGCCCGAGCAGCGCCGCGTCCACCGGGAATGCCGGGATGTCTGCGATCCCGTTCTCCTTCACGAAGGCGACCGTCCACGGGTTGGTGATCAGGACGACGGCGATCGTGACTCCGATCACGCCGGCGACCACGGTCGCCACCACGCTCTCCATCATGATCGAGAAGAAGATCCGGCCCGAGGAGGCGCCGAAGCTGCGCCGGATCCCGATCTCGCGGATCCGCTGGCGCACGGTGACCAGGGCGATGTTCAGCAGCCCGAGCGCGCCCAGCGCGAGCACCAGGCCCGCCACGCCGCCGATCACCGCGGTCAGCACGCCGAAGGGGTCGGAGTCGTACACGAGGTAGTCCCGCCGGTCCACCGACACGGTGACGCCCTCGCCGAGCGCCCCCGCGATGTCGCGCTGCACAGCCGCTGCGAGCGGCTCGGCGAGCTCGAGCGGCACCCACATCTCGTAGCCGGGAGTCGACGAACCACCGTTCGCCGGGTCGGCGTTCTCGGCGACCGCCGGAGAGGCGTCGACGAGCATCATCATCGAGGGTGTCGTCTCCCACTGCGTCGACGGAGTGACGCCGACCACGACTCCGGTCGTGTTCCGCTCGGAGCCGAGCAGGCTCACGACCGGGTGGGTGCGCAGATCCGGGCTGCCGAGCCGCTCCCAGAAGCGCTCGTTCACGACGAGTGCGGGAGCCAGGCGCTGTGCGTCCCCGTCGGTGAACCAGCCGCCGTGCACGATCGTCAGGCGGTGCATCACGGCGTACGGCTGGTCGACCGCCTGCACCGGCACCTCGACGGCGCCATCGGCGAACTGCACGCGGGCGCTGCCGGAGGTGGACCGGCTCGCGTAGTCGATGGAGTAGCGCTCGAGCACGCCCTGCCAGGCCGTCTGCAGCGCGTCGAGGTCGACCCCGGTGCCGGTGCCGGTGCCGGACGAGTAGACGGAGACGTGGAGGCTGGCCGGACGACCGCTGGAGCGCTCGGCCTGCTCGATGTTGGCCTGGCGAGCGATGCCGCCGGCAGCGACCACCGCGGTCAGCGCGGCCACCGCCACCGCCACTCCGATCAGAGAGAGCAGCACCCGGCCGCGGTGGATCCGCAGCTCGGTCCACGCCTCGACGATCGCGCCGGCGATCCCGACGATGCCGCGCATCAGCGGGCCTCCGCCGTCACGCCGAGGCGGCCGTGGTCGAGCCGGTAGTGGCGCTCCGCCCTCGCGGCGATCGCGGGATCGTGCGTGATGGTGACCAGGGCCGAGCCGGACTCGCGCGCGATCTCGTCGAGCAGGCCCATCACGCTCTCGCCCGTGTCGGTGTCGAGAGCGCCCGTGGGCTCGTCGGCGAGGATCAGGCGGGGGCGGCGCACGAGAGCGCGGGCGATCGCGATGCGCTGCTGCTCGCCTCCGGACATGCGCCCGGGCATCGAGTCGACCCGGTGCCCCAGGCCCACCCGCTCGAGCATCTCGGCGGCAAGGGCCGAGCGGCGCCAGAACTCGGAGCCGGTCGCGTAGAGCAGCGGAGTCATCACGTTCTCGCGGGCGGTGCGGCCCTCGAGCAGGTTGAACTGCTGGAAGATGAAGCCGATGCTCCCGCCGCGGATCCTCGCCCTGGCCCGCGAGGAGAGGGTCTCGGTCGGGCTGTCCTCGAGCAGCATCCGTCCCTCGGTGGGCTCGTCGATGAGTCCGAGGATGTTGAGCAGAGTCGACTTGCCGGAGCCGCTGCGGCCGACGACAGACACGTGGTCGCCCTCGCCGACCTCCAGATCGACGCCGTCGAGGATCGTCAGCGGCGGCGCGTCGGGCAGGGGCACGACCTTCCGGATGCCCTCGAGGCGGAGGATCGTCACGAGCAGACGACCGAGCCGTCCGGCTGCGCGACGCAGTTCGCGCCGAACTGCACGCCGTCCTCCTCCGCACCCGCGCCGGGCACGAACTGCAGGAGTTCGGTGCCCTCGTCGATGCCGCCGGTGATCTCGACGGAGGTGCCGTCGGTGAGCCCGAGGGTGACGGGCACCTCCTCGGTACCGCCGTCGGCGGTGCGGCGGAAGACGACTCCCGACTGGGCCGTGCCCTCGACCGCGGTCGTCGGCACGACCAGGACGCCGTCGGCCCGACCGCCGGCCAGCGTCACCGACGCGGCAAGCCCCGGGAACACCGTGATCTCGGCGGGCACCTGGCAGGTGAAGCTGGTGCCGGAGCCGGAGGACGGGCCGGCGCCCGGCGCCGCCTCCGGGTCGCTGGGAGCGGCCGCGCTCTGGCCCGCGCCCGCGAGCGGAGTGGTGATGGTCAGGTCTGTGCAGGTGAAGCCGGCCGGGCCGCCGGTGATCGCGACCTGCGCCTCCGTCGGCCGGTTCTGGATGCGATAGAGCTGCTGCGCGTCGATCGAGCCGGTGACGGCATAGCTCGGAGGCGCGACCTGGCCGGTCACCTCCCCCACTGTGACCGCCTGATCGTGGATGACGCCGAGAGCGCTGAGCGTGCCGCCGGTCGCGGCGTAGACGCGCTCGAAGCGCACGGCGGGCGGGGGCTGGCTGACGCTCACGGCGCCGTCCGCGCCCGTGGTCTGCACCGGGTCCTGCGGAGTCTCGACACGGATGTCGTAGATCAGGTCGCCCGAGGCGACGGCCGCGCCCTGCTGCACGTACACGTCGTCGACGGTCCCTGCGGCCGTGGCCTTGAGGGGCACGGCGGGGTCGGCGGCGACGGTTCCCTGCAGAGTGAGGTCGTTCGTGACGGTGCCCCAGCCGACCGTCACGAGAGGCTCGGTGATCTCGCCCGTCGGCTGCGTCGGATCGCCCTCGGCCGCCCGATCGGGGAAGAAGGCGATCTTCAGCAGGGCGACGCTCGCCGCCCCGATGATCACCATCCACACGATCGGGAACACCCACCGTCGAACAGCACCCACATCGTCCCCCGACTCCATGCTCTCGGCGCGCCGCCGTGATGCGCCGAAGGGCAGCCTAGCCTTCACCGGGGGCGCGGCCGGGCCGGCCGGCGCGGGTCAGGTCGAGAGCGCGGCGACCACGGAGGCGACCCGGCGCGCCCGGGTCTCGGCCGCCTTCGCTCCCTCGACCGCTCCGACGTGGGCCTTGCGCGCACTCGGCGAGAGCGCCGCGAATCGCTCCACCGCGCCCGCCTCCGCCAGTGCCGATGCCAGATCATCGGGCACGACGACGAGGCGGGGAGTGGCGTCGAGCTCGAGCTCGACCTCGATCGCGTCGCCCCCGGCGAGCCCGGTCTCGCGGCGCTTGTCGGCCGAGAAGGGGATCAGGGCCCGCCCCTCCCTCGCGCCGACCGTGCTGGTGAAGCGGTAGCCGTTGACCGTGACGGCGACGGCCGGCCGCTTGCCTCCGCCGAGAGCCTCCAGGACCTCGGGCGGCACCTCGATGCCGGTGTTGCTGCCGATCGCGAAGAGGGTCGTTGTGAACTGCACAGCACGAGGATGGCACGGACTCTCACGCGGCGCGCGGCCGATGGTCGTACCGGCGCCGGCCACCGCCTGAGCCCTCAGCAGTCCCGGGTGTCGGGATCGCCGAGCGAGGAGCGCACCGCGTCGACCGTCATCCGGCCCTCCGGGTCGAGGCGGGTCAGCATGCGGGCCATGATCTCGGCCAGCTGTGGGATCTGCTCGACGTCGAGGGGATCGATGACGTCGGCGAGAACCGTCGCGACGTGACCGGGCGCCGTCTCGACGATCTTCTGCAGGCCCGCCTCGGTGAGCACGGCGTTCGTCGCGCGGCCGTCGGAGGCGCACGGTCGCCGCTCCAGGTAGCCGCGGGCCACGAGTCGCGTCACCACGTGCGAGAGCCGCGGGAGGGTCGCGTTGGTGCGCGCGGCGAGCGTCGTCATCCGCAGAGCGCGCTCCGGAGCCTCCGAGAGCATCGCCAGGGTGAGGTACTCGAAGTGGGTGAGCCCCGCGTCGCGCTGGAGCTGCGTGTCGAGGGCACCCGGGAGAAGCTCGACGACAGCGATGAAGCGCAGCCACGCGTCGAGCTGATCCGGCGTCAGCCAGCGGGTCTCGGGCCTGCTCATCCCCCGAGTGTAGTCAGTGGTTGCCGCGACAAGTAAGTCCCCGCTCACCGCAGTCCGCCGTGCCGGGCGATCCGGAACCGGCCCTCACCCGACTCGACACCACGGCGACCCGCCGATTCGGGTTCCCGTGGATCGCCGTAGCCGACCGCACCCCGCCCCCTCGAACCCGCCACCCCGCCACGAGGACAGCGCGAGCGGGGCGGGGACCCGAGCAGAGCGTCACACCACGTCGTCGCTCAGGTCGATCGGGGTGCCGAAGCGGTGGTTGGTGATCGAGATCGCCTGTTCGCGGAGGAACGGCAGCAATTCCACTCGTCCGGCGGGCGTGACCGGGTCGGCGTAGATCACCGTGTCGAGCGCGCCTCCGATCGCCTCGGCGAGCGCGGTGGCGAGCGGCACCCGGGAGCCGTCGGCGCGTTGCAGCGGCACCGGAGCGCCCGTGCTGCCTCGTGTCACTCCGGCGACCACATCGGTGAAGGAGCCGGCGGTATCGGCGGAGCGCCGCACGACAGCCTGTTGCTCAGTGGGCTGGGATGAGGGTTCGGCGCCGGTGTAACCGTCGACGCGGTCCGAGACGATGTCGCCGATGATCCGGATGCGGTTGGCCGTGATGCGGCCGGCCGCGGCCCGCTCGAGCCAGTGGGCGTCGGTCTCGACGACGATGCGCGGGACGAGGCCGGCCATCTCGGCGAGCTCGTCGCCCGAGAGCATCTGCCGCACCTGCGGAGGCAGCGGCACGGATGTCGAGATGTCCATCCGCGAGCGTGTGAGCAGGCCCGCGGCGATCACCCGGAGGAGTTCGCCGAGGTCGCCACCGTCGGCCAGGCGCAGAGCGACCGGCACCCGGAGATAGCGGAACAGGTTGCGCTCGACTCCGACCTTCGAGATGTCGGTGACCACGCCGAACTCGGTCGCCCAGGCGAGCTGGTCCGAGAGCGCGGAGCGGCGCAGGAGGTCGAACTGCTCGAACCGGAGCGAGGACTGAGCCGCCTCGATGAACTGGCGGGCGCGGTCGTCGAGGCCCCGCAGGTGCAGCGTCGAGGAACTGCGGGCCGGCGATGGCTTCCACGAGCCGAGGCCGATCAGGTGGTTCGGCCCGCCGGCTTTCGCTCCGCCGCCGACGGAGGAGCGCTTCCACCCGCCGAACGGCTGGCGCCGCACGATCGCGCCGGTGATGCCGCGGTTGATGTAGAGGTTGCCTGCTTCGACGGAGTCGATCCACAGCGCGAGCTCATCGGGGTGCAGCGAGTGCAGGCCGGCGGTGAGGCCGTAGTCGGTGCCGTTCTGCATGCGGATCGCGTCCTCGAGAGTCGCGGCGTGCATGATCCCGAGCACCGGCCCGAAGAACTCGGTGAGATGGACGTAGCTGTCTTCGGTGACGCCGTCGCGCACGCCCGGCGACCAGAGCCGACCGCTCTCGTCGAGGCGCCGCGGCTCGACCAGCCACGACTCGCCGCCGCCGAGCGCGGTCAGCGCGTGCAGGAGCTTGCCGGTCGGCTCCTCGATGAGCGGGCCCATCACCGATGTCGGGTCGTCGGGGTAGCCGACGCGGAGCGAGGTGACTGCATCGACGAGCTGGGCCCGGAAGCGCTTGGATCGTGCGACCGATCCGACGAGGATGACCAGCGAGGCGGCGGAGCACTTCTGCCCCGCGTGGCCGAAGGCGCTGCGCACGATGTCGGCCACCGCGAGGTCGTAATCGGCGTGCGGAGTGACGACGATCGCGTTCTTGCCGCTGGTCTCGGCCTGGAGAGCGAGGTCGGGCCGCCACGAGCGGAACAGACTCGCGGTCTCGAAGGACCCGGTGAGCAGCACCCGGTCGACGAGGGGGTCGCTGATGAGCGCGCGGCCGAGCTCGTCTTCATCGAGGTCGACCAGCGCGAGCAGCTCCTGCGGTACGCCCGCGTCCCAGAGCGCCTCGACGAGCACGGCGGCGCAGCGGCGCGCCTGCGGGGCGGGCTTCACCACGACTCCGGAGCCGGCGGCGAGCGCCGCGAGGATCGAGCCGGCGGGGATCGCGACGGGGAAGTTCCACGGCGGCGCGACGACCGTGAGCCGCTCGGGCACGAAGGTCGCGCCGCCGACGACGTCGAGCTCACGGGCACGGGTGGCGTAGTAGTGCGCGAAGTCGATCGCCTCGGAGACCTCGGGATCGGCCTCGGCGATCGTCTTGCCGGTCTCGGAGGCCATCACCTCGATCAGGCGGTCGCGGTTGGCGGCCAGCGCGAGCCCGGCGCGGTCGAGCACGGCCGCGCGGTCGTATCCGAGCCGCTCGCCCCACCGCTCTGCGCGGTCGGAGACGGTGCGCAGCACCTCCTGCAGCTGGGCCTCGGTGCTCACTCGCGCCGCGTCGGCCGTGCTCGTGCCGATGGTGGAGCCGGCGATGCGCTCGATGATCAGTCGCGCCCAGCGGCGGTTGCCGGGGAGTGCCGGATCGGTGTCGGGCTCGTTGCGGAAGCCGGTCGTGGCCGCTGCCGCACCGGAACCGCGGCTGAGACCGAGGACCGCCTGGGTCAGTCCCGCCGCCGCCGGGTCCTGCGCGCGCTCGCCCGCGCGGGCGTGCTCCTGCACCAGTTGGCGACCCGAGCCCGAGGACCACTCGCGGAGTCGGTCCTGCGTGCGACGGGAGCCGGGCGCCTCGTCGTCGAGGGCGTCGAGGGAGGAGCGGAACCGGCCGAGCTCCCGCTGCAGCACCTCCTCGTCGTCGAGCTCGAACACCGCCGAGAGGAAGTTCTCGGGACTGGCGTTCTCCTCCAGCCGGCGGATGAGGTAGGAGATGGCGACGTCGAACTCGTGGGGATGCACGACGGGCGTGTAGAGAAGAAGGCGTCCGACGTCCTCGCGGACCGCGCGGGCCTGACCCGTCGCCATGCCGAGCAGCATCTCGATGTCGACCGCCTCGGCCACGCCGCGGTCGTTCGCGGTCAGCCACGCCCAGGCGAGGTCGAAGAGGTTGTGACCGGCGACACCGATTCGCACCGCGTCGGTGTGCTCGGGCCGCAGCGCACGGTCGAGGAGCCGCTTGTAGTTCGTATCGGTCTCCGCCTTGCTGCCCACGGTCGCGAGCGGCCAGTCGTGCAGGGCCGCGTCGACGCGCTCCATCGCCAGGTTGGCTCCCTTGACCACGCGCACTTTGATCGGCGCTCCTCCGCGGGCTCGCCGCTCGGTCGCCCACTCGGTCAGCTCGTGGAGCACGCGGAGGGAGTCGGGCAGGTACGCCTGCAGGACGATGCCCGCCTCGAGCTGGAGCATGCCCGGCTGTTCGAGGAGACGTCGGAACACCGTGACCGTGAGATCGAGATCGCGGTACTCCTCCATGTCGAGGTTGATGAAGGTGGGCTCGGGACTCGACGCGGCGGTCTGGTAGAGCGGAGTGAGGCGCTCGACGACGCGGTCGACCTCCTCCTCGAACGCCCACATCGAGAGCTGGCTCACGACGCTCGAGACCTTGATGCTCACGTAGTCGACGTCGGGGCGCTCCAGCAGGCTCCGGGTGCCCTCGAGGCGGCGCCGCGCCTCGCGCTCGCCGAGCACCGCCTCGCCGAGGAGGTTCAGGTTGAGGCGGTCGCCGTCCTCGCGGAGCGCCGCGAGGGCGGCGCCGAGGCGCGCCTCCGACGCGTCGACCACGAGGTGCCCGATGAGGCGCCGCAGCACGCGGCGGGCGGCGGGCACGACGACCCACGGCAGCACCGGGCCGACGGCGCCGCCCGCGGTGATGGCGGCGCGCAGGTAGGAGGGGAGGAAGGCGGGGGTCTTCGCGGTGAGCGCCGCCAGGTTCTCGGCGGCGACCGTCAGGTCTTCGGGGCGGGCGACGCCGTCGACGAAGCCCACGGTGAAGTCGAGACCGTTCGGATCCTCGAGGACCCCGGCCAGGCGCTGGGCGGCCGGCTCGACCGGGAACTCGCGGCTGCGCGCCAGCCAGCGGCGCACCAGCGCCTCGACCCGCTCGGTCATCGGCAGGTCGACGGAGTCGAGCGGAGTCGGAGCAGCAGGCTCTCCGTCGGACACCGGCTCCGCGCTCGCGACGGGCTCCTCCTCCGCGACGGGCTCCTCCTCGCCGCCGACCTCTGCCGGGTCTGCCGCCCCACGAGCCTCGACCTCCCCCACCGGCTCGTCCTCGACGACCGGTTCGTCATCGACCGTGGCATCCCCCTCGCCGTCGGCCCTCGTCGCGCTCTGCTCAGACGCCTCCTCAACGCCGTCGTCGGCGCCCTCGGGCTGCACCACGGCGTCGTCGGGCTCGCGCTCCGGGTCGCTGCCGGGCACACCTGAGGTCGTCGACTGCTCCATCCTTCGAGGCTAGGCCCGACTCGGCGCGCAGGCCGGGCGTGACGCGGTGCTCCGGCCGACTCCCGGCCGATCCCGGGCTGTGGAGGAGCGTCTCAGTGCCACCGATGATCCTGGATCGTCAGTCGAGGGCCGTGCCGGGGCTTCCTGGCCCCGCTGCAGCCGATCAGCCGGATGACCCGCTGCCGGTGCCCGCGCCACGGCTCGAGCAGCTCGAGCATCCCGTCGTCGTCGACACCCAGGCGCCCGCTCAGCGCGAAGCCGACGGAGGAGGCGAGGTGGTAGTCGCCGACGCTGACCGCATCCGGGTCGCCGTGCGCGCGCATCATCACCTCGGAGGCGGTCCACGGCCCGATCCCCGGCACCGATTGCAGCCGGCGGGCCACCTCCGCCCCTCCCCTGCCGAGTGCGAGGGTGCGCTCGAGGCCGGAGGCGACCAGCGCCGCCGTCAGAAGGGTGCGGGAGCGCCGGGGATCGACGCCCGCGCGGTGCCAATCCCACGAGGGGACACGCCGCCACTGCTCCGCACTCGGAGCCACGTGCAGCGCGACCGGGCCGGGGGCCGGCTCGCCGTGCAGCCGCACAAGCATGCGGTACGCACGCCACGCCTCCGTGCTGGTGACCTTCTGCTCGAGGATCGAGGGCGCCAGCATCTCGAACACCAAGTTCGCGCGGGTGAGCCGCAGACCGGAGGAGCGGCGGAGCACCTCCGCGAGCGGCGTGTGCGCCGAGAGGTCGAGGCCGCTCCAGTCGTCACCGTGGCCCAGCAGCTCGGGGACGTGATCGATCAGCCACTCGGCACCCTCGCCCCAGGTGCGAGCGTGCACCGAGCCGTCGACGGCCTGCCGCAGATGGAGCGTGCCGGGACCGAGCGGAGTGCGGAACGCCCGCCAGAAGCCGGAGGCGTCGATCAGCATCGTCGGATCACCCGAGCCGCGCAGCAGGGTGCGGATCGTGAGCGCGAGATCCACGGGCTCGACCGGCGCGTAGACCGTCGCCCAGGAGGGAGAGGACGCGGGAGCAGTGGTCGGCACGCAGCGATGCTAACCGCAGGGTCCGACATGGGCTGGAGGCGGTCTGCGCAGAGCCCCCATGCACCACGTGTTCGGAGCGACACGCCCGGCGGATTGGTCCAGACGGCCAGAACACATGCGCACGTCCGATCCACGGATTGCACTGGTCAGGAGCGAGATCCCGGGCGTAGCTTCGCGCTGTCGAGGCGGCGCTGAAGCCGCCCGGCACCCGCCTATCACTGGAGATGCGCACATGTTCGACACGACCTTCATCCGCACAGCGATCGCCCGGAGCTCCGAGACAGCTCTCGACCGTCGCCGTTTCTTCGAGGCCACGGGAGTCGCCGGTCTCGGCATCGGTGCCGCGGCCCTCGCCGCACCCACCGCCTCCGCCGAGGAGGTCGCTGCCAGCGGCCCCAGCGACGCCTCGATCCTCAACTTCGCCCTCAACCTCGAGTACCTCGAGGCCGAGTTCTACCTCCGCGCCGTCTACGGCAGCGGACTCGGTGGCTCGGACGTGACCGGCAGGGGCACGCCCGGCGGCGTCATCGGCGGCCGACCCGTCACCTTCACGACCCCGTGGCTCAAGAGCTTCGCCACCGAGGTCGCGAACGACGAGAAGGCGCACGTCAAGTTCCTCCGCGGGGCCCTCGGCACCGCCGCCGTCGCGCGCCCGGCGATCGACCTCAAGGCCAGCTTCACCGCGGCCGCCACGGCGGCCGGGCTGATCAAGCCGGGAGGAAGCTTCGACCCGTTCGCGAGCGAGGCCAACTTCCTGCTCGGCGCCTTCGTCTTCGAGGACGTGGGAGTCACCGCATACAAGGGTGCCGCTCCCCTCATCCAGTCGAAGACGTACCTCGATGCTGCAGCGGGCATCCTGGCGGTGGAGGCGTACCACGCGGGAGCCATCCGCTCGGCGCTCTACGCGGCCGACCTGTCGGACTCGGCGGGCAGGCTCTCGGATGCTCGGGACAGCCTCGACGGGAAGACCGACGTCGACCAGGGCGTGAAGGTCGGCGGCCAGGCGAACATCGTCCCGGCCGACGCCAGCTCGATCGCCTTCAGCCGGAACCCCGGCCAGGTGCTCAACGTCGTCTACCTCACCCCCAAGGCCTCGCGCACCGGCGGATTCTTCCCCCGCGGCGTGAACGGCGAACTCAACACCAGCCAGGCCAACTAGCGCGACGCATGATGACGGGCCCTTCCTCGAGGCGGCGAGGAGGGGCCCGTCGTCGTCCGCGTGCACATCCGTTCACCGTGTCCTCTAACCTGAGCGGGTGAAGATCGGGATCCTGACCTCCGGCGGCGACTGCCCAGGGCTGAACGCTGTCATCCGCGGGGCCGTCTACAAGGGCATCAAGGTGTACGACCAGGAGTTCGTCGGCTTCCGCAACGGCTGGCGCGGTGTGGTCGACGGCGATCTCGTGCCGCTGGGTCGGCCCGAGATCCAGGGCATCGCCAAGCAGGGCGGCACGATCATCGGCACCAGCCGGACGAACCCGTTCGAGGGCGACAACGGCGGTCCCGAGCGCATCGCCGAGATGATGGAGCGCAACGGCATCGACTCGATCATCGCGATCGGAGGCGAGGGCACGCTCGCGGCGGCCAAGCGCCTCACCGATGCGGGCCTCAAGATCGTCGGGGTGCCCAAGACCATCGACAACGATCTCGGAGCCACCGACTACACGTTCGGCTTCGACACGGCCGTCGGCATCGCGACCGACGCGATGGACCGCCTCCGCACCACCGGCGACTCCCACGGACGCTGCATGGTCGCCGAGGTGATGGGACGCCACGTCGGCTGGATCGCCCTGCACTCGGGGATGGCCGCCGGCGCGCACGTGATCCTCATCCCCGAGAAGCGCACCTCGATCGACCAGATCGTCGAGTGGGTGCAGAGCGCACAGGACCGCGGTCGCGCCCCGCTCGTCGTCGTCGCCGAGGGCTTTTCGCTCGACACGATGGACGACGCCCACTCCGAGCGCGGCCTCGACGCCTTCGGCCGGCCACGCCTGGGCGGCATCGGCGAGATGCTCGCCCCGATGATCGAGGAGCGGACGGGCATCGAGACCCGCGCCACGACCCTCGGCCACATCCAGCGTGGAGGCACTCCCACCGCGTTCGACCGCGTGCTCGCGACCCGCCTGGGCATGGCCGCGATCGACTCCGTCGTCGCCGAGCACTGGGGCCGCATGGTCGCCCTGCGCGGCACCGACATCTACCACGTCGACTTCGCCGAGGCGCTCGGCACCCTCAAGACCGTGCCCGACTCGCGCTACGAGGAGGCGCGCACTCTCTTCGGTTAGCCCGGCCGCCTCCGACGCGCACTCGACGGCGGGATCGGCCGGGCTCGGAGCAGGACCGCGACCCCGCCGGGTGTCCGCCCTCCCTGGGCGAGCGCCGCCGGGCTCAGCCCGTCGCACCGTCCGGGGTCGCAGTGGCGATGATCTGCGCGCGCGCGAGCGTGTGGAAGTGTGCGGTGAAGCCGAGGATCGCGGGAGTCGACTCCGGGTCGAGGTCGAGGGACTCGACGTCGAGGGCGTGCACCACGAAGAAGTAGCGGTGCTCGCGGTCCGGCGGCGCCGCTCCGACGAACTGGCGCAGCCGCATCTCGTTGGGGAGGGTCTGCGCACCCGCCGGCAGCAGCTCGAACCCGGCCGCGCCGGCGCCGGTGGGCAGCTCGGTGGTGTCGGCGGGGAGGTTGTACACGGCCCAGTGCCAGAAGCCTGAGCCGGTCGGCGCGTCGGGGTCGAACACCGTCACGGCGAAGCTCTTCGTCCCTTCCGGCGCTCCCGACCAGCGCAGGTGCGGCGAGACGTCCTCGCCACCTGAGCCCTCGCCGTAGTGGCGGGCGGCGAGTGGCCGGCCGTCGGCGATGTCGTCGCTCTCGAGCGCGAAGGTCGGCACCTCGCCGAGGCGGGCGTAGGGGTCGTAGGTCCAGTCGGACATCCGGGGTCTCCGTTCGGGAAGGGCGGGCGGGCGCCCACCTCCTCCAGCCTAGGAACCACTCGCTCCGCGCGCAGGGGTTGCCGGCGATCACGAGCCGAGATACCGCCCCGGCCGGTGATTGAACGCGAGGACCAGGTTGAGCACCACGACGCCCGCCGCCGAGAGGAGCACGTTGACGGGCGGGACCACCAGGAGCGCCGCCACGACGACGCCGGCGTCCAGCGCCATCATCACGTAACCGGCCCGCCAGCCCATCCGCTCCTGGGCGAGAAGGGCGAGGATGCTGAACCCGCCCAGGCTCGACCCGTGGCGGAACAGGATGAGCAGCCCGATGCCCGCGAGCACATCGCCGGTCAGCACGCCGTAGATCGGCTCGATGCGCAGGTCGCCGACGGCGAGCGGATGCAGGCCTGCCAGCAGCGAGACGAGGAGGATGGAGCACATCGTCCGGAGCGTGAAGCGCCAGCCCTTCTTCCACAGCGAGAGCGCGAGGAACGGGACGTTCACCGCCACGAGGATCACACCGAACGGGAGGTCGACCGGGTAGCCCAGCAGCAGCGCGAGGCCGGCCGTGCCGCCGGTGACCGCCTGACTCGAACGCAGCAAGTACAGACCGAGCGAGACGACGAACGCACCGGTGGCGAGCCCGAAGACATCTTCGAACCGCGAGTGCGGCACGGTGGTGGAGGGGTCGGGCACCCGACGATGCTGCCACACACCGCGCCCTCGACAGGACGTCCTCGTAGGATGTGCCGGTGCTGCCGAAGATCCTGCTGTTCTACCGCTTCGTGCCGTTGGCCGACCCCGAGTCCGTGCGGCTGTGGCAGCGTGAACTCTGCGAGTCGCTGGGGCTGCGGGGACGCCTCCTGCTCTCGTCGCACGGCGTGAACGGCACCCTGGGCGGCGAGATGGAGGCGCTGAAGCGCTACGTCCGACGCACCCGCGAGTACTCGGCGTTCCACGGGCTCGAGGTGAAGTGGAGCGACGGCTCCGGCCTCGACAACGACGGCCGCAGCCTCGACTTCCCCGGGCTCTCGGTCAAGGTGCGCGACGAGATCGTCTCGTTCGGCGCGCCGGAGGAGCTGCGGGTGGAGGCGAGCGGCGTCGTCGGTACCGCTCCCCGTCTCGCGCCCGATGAGCTCGACGCGCTCGTCGCCGAGCGCGAGGACGTGGTGCTCTTCGACGGCCGCAACGCGTTCGAGGCCCAGATCGGCCGCTTCGACAGGGCGGTGGTGCCCGGAGTCGCCAGCACCCGCGAGTTCGTCGAGCAGCTCGACTCCGGGGTCTACGACCATCTCAAGGATCGGCCCGTGGTCACCTACTGCACCGGAGGCATCCGCTGCGAAGTCCTCTCGAGCCTGATGACGGCGCGCGGGTTCAGCGAGGTATACCAGCTCGATGGAGGCGTCATCCGCTACGCAGAGGCACGCCGCGACCGTGGTCTCTGGCGCGGCGCGCTCTACGTCTTCGACGGCCGCGGCTCCGTCACCTTCTCACCGGACGCCGAGGTGCTGGGGCGCTGCGCAGGGTGTGCGGCGCCGACCAGCCGGATGCGCAACTGCCTCGATCCGGCCTGCCGCGCCCAGCTCGTCGTGTGCGCCGGCTGCGACGCAGTGTCGTGCGCCTCCCACTCGGGCCCTACGCTCGTCGCATGAGCATCGAAGCGCACGGACGCACCCTCGTCGACCTCCACACCGCCCCTGAGTTGCTGCAGGTGGTGAACGTCTGGGATGCGATCAGCGCCACCACGGTCGCCGCACTGCCGGGGACGCGGGCCGTCGCGACGGCCAGCCACTCGATCGCGGCGACCTTCGGCTACGAGGACGGCGAGCGGATCCCGCTGGAACTGCACCTGGGGATGATCGAGCGCATCGTCGCAGCCGTCGAGGTGCCGGTCTCGGCCGATCTGGAGGCGGGATACGGCGATGCGGGCGAGGCGGTGCGCCGCGCGATCGGCATCGGCGTCGTCGGCGCGAACCTCGAGGACCAGGCGAAGCCGCTTCCGCAGGCGCTGCGCGCGGTCGAGAAGGCCGTCGCCGCGGCCGAGGAGGAGGCGGTCCCCTTCGCCCTGAACGCGCGCACCGACGTGTTCCTGCGGGCCGGCGACCGCGACCGCGGCGAGGTGCTCGCGGACGCGATCGAGCGGGGCCGCGCCTTTCTCGATGCCGGCGCCACCTGCTTCTTCGTGCCGGGTCTGCTGACGGACGCCGAGCTGGAGTCGCTCGTCGGCGCTGTCGGCCGGCAGCGCGTCAGCGTCATCGGAGTCCCCGGCTCGCAGGCACCGGCGCGCTTGGAGGAGCTCGGCATCGCGCGCGTCTCGTATGGGCCGTGGACCCAGCGGGTCGCGCTGACCGCGCTGCAGGACGCAGCCTCCGCCCTCTACTCCGGAGGTGCACTGCCCGAGGGCACGCGCGCGCTGAACTGACTGCCCGCCCGCGGCCCGGCGGGCGTAGCGTGGGCCCATGTACCGAGCCATCGTCGTCGAGCGGCACTCCGACTCCGACTCCGAGACCCCGAACCGAGCCCGCCTCCTCGAGCGCGACGACCCCGACCGCTCCCACGGCGACGTGTCGATCGCCGTCGAGTACTCGAGCGTCAACTACAAGGACGCCCTCGCCCTCGCGGGCAGGCCCGGCATCGTGCGGCGGACGCCGCTGGTGGCGGGGATCGACCTGGTCGGCACCGTCGAGTACGCGGACGGCGAGGCGGCCGAGCGCTTCGACTCCGGCGACCGCGTGGTGCTGAACGGCGCCGGCCTCGGCGAGCGGCACGATGGCGGGCTCGCCGAGCGCGCCCGGGTCGACTCCTCCGCGCTGCTACGGCTGCCGGGGGCGATCTCGTCGGCTCGCGCGGGAGCGATCGGCACAGCCGGCTTCACGGCGATGCTCGCCGTGCTCGCGCTGGAGCGGCACGGCGTGCGCCCCGGCGCCGGACCGGTGCTGGTGACCGGAGCCTCGGGCGGCGTCGGCTCCCTCGCCGTCGCGCTCCTCGCCCGGCTGGGACACGAGGTGGTCGCCTCGACCGGCCGCATCGACGAGCACGGAGCGCTGCTCCTGCGCCTCGGAGCCTCGGACGTGCTCGACCGTGCGGAGCTCCAGGAGGGCGGCCGGCCGCTGCAGTCCGAGCACTGGGCCGGAGCCGTCGACTCGGCGGGTTCGCACACCCTCGCCAACGCCCTCGCGCAGACCCGCTGGGGCGGCACCGTCGCCGCCTGCGGGCTCGCCCAGGGGCCCGATCTGCCCGTCAGCGTGATGCCGTTCATCCTCCGCGGGGTGACGCTCGTCGGCATCAACTCGGTGGAGGCTCCGCGGACGCTCCGCGAAGAGGCGTGGCGCCGCCTCGCGCACGACCTCGACCTGGCGCTGCTCGACGAGCTGACGACGACCGTGCCGCTCGCTGGAGCCGTCGACTCCGCCGGTGCGGTGCTCGCGGGTCGCGCGCACGGACGGACCCTGGTCGACGTGCGGGCGTAGCCTCCGCCGGATGCTACTCCGCGGCCTCCGTCGCTCCGCTCGGCTCGGCCGAGGCGTGCCCGACGGAGGAGTCGGGGCGCGCAGTGCGCGGCTTCGCCGAGGTGCGCGGCGCGGCAGGAGTGCGCCGCGTCGGTTCGGGCCTGCGCGGCTCCTCGACCGTCCGGGGCTCGGCGATCGCGGGCGCGGGCTCCGCCTCTGCCGCGTCGCGCTCGGTAGCCGCCCGGGCCTGCTCGGCCACCTCGGGCACGACCACCAGATCGTCGGTCTCGATGACGGGGATCGCCGCGGTCGTCGTTCCGAGCTGCAGCGCTGCGATCAGCTCGGGGGCGTGCTTCGTGCTCACGATCAGGCGCGCGTAGTCCTCGTCGATCAGGTCGATCACGACCGCCGACGCGGTGCGCTTGATCAGCAGGAAGTCCCTCCCGCCGTGGAACTTCCAGGTGCCGGTCGCGATGGTGAGCGGAACAGCCGTGCCGGGTGCACTCACTCCGCGCACCCAGATCCACGGGTCCTCGGTGACCGTCGCCGAGCGGATGCTCGCCCGATCGACGACGACGTCGCCGCGGTGGAACGCGAGCAGGCGCTCGACTGCGGTCAGACGGAGTTCGAGGCGGTCGGGGAGCACGGTCACGACGGGCATGCCCTCTAGTCTGCCCCGCCGCCCGCCGCCGGGTCAGCGCTGGATCGCACAACTCCTCGCTCCCACGCCAGTCGGTGACAGCATGGGAGCATGCCGATGGACCCGCAGGAGGCACGCCTGCTCGACACGCAGCTCGCCGAGCGCCTGGCCGACACCCGCCTCGAGGCGGCCCGGCTCGACGAGTCCCTGGCCGAGCTCCTGCGCGACCGCGCCGACGGCACCGCCGACGACGAGCACGATCCGGAGGGCACCCCGCTCTCGGCCGAATGGTCGCGGATGGCCGGCGTCCGCGAGGCGCTGACCCGCTCCCTCCACGAGCTCGAGGCCGCCCGCGAACGTCTCGGCGCCGGCGGCTACGGCGACTGCGCCCGGTGCGGCCGCCCCATCGGGGCCGCACGTCTGACCGCTCGGCCCACCGCCGAGCTCTGCATCGACTGCGCGCGCCGAGCGGAGTCCCGCCGCCGCTGACCCGCCCTTCTGAAGGCCCCCACAGATCTCGGCATACGGAAACCCACGTTCTCCTGCGAGCATTCACATTCGGCCCACCACCCTCGAAAGGAGGGTGCTGCTCGCCGGCCCTCCTCCCCCTCCGCTCGAAAGGCACCCCTGCGATGACCGAAACGTCGACCGCCCGATCGCCCGGCACCCCTCCCGCCCCCGACCCACGGGCCTGGCGCTCACTGATCGTCCTTCTCGCGGGAATGTTCATCGCCTTGCTCGACACCACGATCGTCAACGTCGCACTGCCGACGATCCGCACGACCCTCGACGCCTCGGAGTCGACGCTCTCGTGGATCATCTCGGGCTATGCGCTCGCCTTCGGTCTCGCACTGATCCCGGCAGGCCGCCTCGGCGACCGCTTCGGCCACAAATGGGTCTTCGTCAGCGGAGTCGCCCTGTTCACGGTGGCCAGCTTCGCCTGCGGTCTTGCGGCCGACGACGCGCAGCTCGTGATCGCGCGTGTCGTCCAGGGACTCGCCGGCGGCGTGTTCGTGCCCGCGGTCAACGCCTACATCCAGCTGCTGTTCCGCGGCCCGTCGCGCGGCAAGGCGTTCGCCGTGATGGGGGCGGTGCTCGGAGTCTCGTCGGCACTCGGACCGATCATCGGCGGTCTGATCATCCAGGCCTTCGGCGACGAGAACGGCTGGCGACTGGTCTTCTGGGTGAACCTGCCCATCGGCGTGGCGACCCTCGCCGCCGCGGCACTCCTGCTCCCCTCGCGCCGCGACCTCGAGCCCGGCGACCGCGCACCGAGCGGAGGCGTCGACTGGCTGGGCCTGATCCTGGTCTCCGGCGGGCTGGTCGCCCTGCTCGTGCCGCTCATCCAGGGCGAGGACGAGGGCTGGCCCCTCTGGACCTTCCTCTCGATCGCCGGCGGAGTCGTCCTCCTGGCGGCGTTCGGCGCGTGGGAGGTGCTCTACGTCCGCCGCGGGCGCGCACCGCTGGTGCCACCGTCGTTGTTCCGCCACCCCGCCTTCACCGGAGGCGTGATCCTGGCGCTGGTCTACTTCGCCGCCTTCACGAGCATCTTCTTCACCATCTCGCTGCTCTGGCAGTCGGGACTCGGCCGCACCGCCCTCGAGTCCGGCCTGGTCTCGATCCCCTTCGCGATCGGCAGCATCATCAGCTCGTCGCAGAGCAACCGGATGACCGTGCGGCTCGGCCGCACCGTCCTGGTGATGGGCAGCGCCCTCCTGGCCGTCGGGCTCGGCTGGGTGTGGCTGGTGCTGCTCACTGCGACGCCGGACTCGATCACGAGCTGGCAGCTCCTGGTGCCGCTGCTGATCGCGGGCCTGGGTAACGGCTTCTTCGTCGCGCCGAACGTGCAGTTCATCGTCTCGACCGTCGATCCGCAGGACGCGGGCGCCGCGAGCGGAGTGATCTCGGCGATCCAGCGGATCGGCTCAGCCGTCGGCATCGCGGTCATCGGCAGCGTGCTGTTCGGGAACCTCGTGATCACCGGACCGGACACCGTCGCCTCGGGATTCCTCGACGCCGCGGCGCCGGCGATGCTGCTCAGCGCGCTGATGGCGGTCGCCGCGTTCGCCCTGGTGTTCGTGCTGCCGAGGTCGGTCTCCCGGCAGGGCTGAGCCCCGAGTGCGGGCCGCCCCCTGCAGGGCGGTCCGCCCGCTACGCTGCCGCCGCCGCTGCCCTTGCCGCCGAGGGCAGCGCGTCGACGATCCGCCCGATCGCCGCGTCGTCGTGGGCGGCCGACACGAACCACGCCTCGAACACCGACGGCGGCAGCGAGACTCCCGCGTCGAGCATCGCGTGGAAGAACGCCGGATAGCGGAACGCCTCCTGCGCCTGCACCTCGGCGTAGTCGCGCACGGGCCGGCCGAGATCGGTGAACACGAAGCTGAACAGGCTGCCCGCCGTCTGCACCGTGTGCGCGACCCCCTCCGCCGAGAGCGCCGCCGAGACCTCGCGCTGCAGCGTCAGCGCCGTCGCGTCGAGGGAGGCGTAGACCGCGTCGTCCGCGAGCTGCAGCGTGCGGATGCCCGCTGCCACCGCGACCGGGTTTCCCGAGAGCGTCCCCGCCTGGTACACGGGCCCGAGCGGAGCCAGGTGGTCCATCACGTCCGCGCGGCCGCCGAGGGCCGCCACGGGCATCCCTCCGCCGATGACCTTGCCGAAGGTGTACAGGTCGGCCCGGTACGGAGCCGCGGACCCGCGGTTCTCGAGCGCCCACCATCCCCCTGCGCTGACCCGGAAACCGGTCAGCACCTCGTCCATGATCAGCAGCGAGCCGTTCGCGTGCACCAGCTCGGCGAGGGCCGCGTTGAAGCCGGAGGTCGGCGGCACCACTCCCATGTTGGCCGCCGCCGCCTCGGTGATCACCGCAGCGATCTCCTGGCCGCGTTCGGCGAGCACCGCGCGGACGGCGTCGAGGTCGTTGTAGGGCAGGACGATCGTCTGCGCCGCCGTCGCCTCGGTCACACCGGCCGACGCCGGCAGCGAGAGCGTCGCGAGGCCGGAGCCGGCGTCGGCGAGGAGTCCGTCGGAGTGGCCGTGGTAGTGGCCGGAGAACTTGATCAGCAGGTCGCGACCGGTGACGCCGCGGGCGAGGCGGATCGCCGTCATCGTCGCCTCGGTCCCGGTCGAGACGAGTCGCAACTTCTCGATCGGCGACACTCCCCCGGCGGTGATCCGCGCTTCGACGAGTTCGGCCAGCTCGGTCTCGGCCGGCGTCGACGCCCCGAACGAGAGCCCGCGGGCCGCCGCCTCCTGCACGGCCCGGACGACCTCGGGATGCGCGTGCCCGAGCACCGCCGGCCCCCAGGAGCAGACGAGGTCGACGTACTCGCGCCCGTCGGCATCGGTGATGAAGGGACCGGTGGCCGAGACCATGAAACGCGGGGTCCCGCCGACCGAGCGGAACGCCCTGACCGGCGAGTTGACGCCTCCGGGGATCGCGTGCCGGGCACGCTCGTACAGGGTGTCGTTCGCCGAGGGAGTCACCCTCCCACGATACGTGGCCTACCTCAGCAGGTCCCGCGCGATCTCGACCGCCCAGTACGTCAGAACGGCGTCCGCGCCGGCCCGGAGGATCCCGGTCACCGACTCGAGGATCGCGGGCTCGCGCGAGATCCAGCCGTTCGCGGCGGCGGCCTCGATCATGGCGTACTCGCCCGACACCTGGTAGGCCCAGACCGGGACGTCCGAGACGGAGGCGACGTCCGAGAGCACGTCGAGGTAGCTCATCGCGGGCTTCACCATCACCACGTCGGCGCCCTCGGCGAGATCGAGGGTGGCCTCGCGCAGGCCCTCACGGCGGTTCGCCGGATCCTGCTGGTACGTGCGCCTATCGCCCTCGAGCGTCGACTGGACGGCCTCGCGGAAGGGACCGTAGAAGCTGGAGGCGTACTTCGCCGAGTAGGCGAGGATCGCCGTGTCGAGATGCCCGGCTCCGTCGAGCGCGGCCCGCAGGGCGCCGACCTGCCCGTCCATCATCCCCGAGAGGCCCAGCAGGTGCGAGCCCGCCTCCGCCTGCGCGAGTGCCATCTCCTCGTAGCGGAGCAGAGTGGCGTCGTTGTCGACGCGGCCTCTCGCGTCGAGGACCCCGCAGTGGCCGTGGTCGGTGAACTCGTCGAGGCACAGGTCGGTCTGCACGACGAGCGCGTCGCCGACCTCCTCGACGACGACGCGGGTCGCCGCGTTGAGCACCCCGTCGGGATCCGTCGCCCCGGACCCGTCCGCGTCGCGGGTGGTCGGGACTCCGAACAGCATCACGCCGCCCAGGCCCGCCTCCGCCGCCTCCGTCACCGCGCCGCGCACGCTGTCGAGCGAGTGGTGCAGCACGCCCGGCATCGAGGCGATCGGGCGGGCCTCGGTGATCCCCTCGGCGACGAAGAGGGGGAGGATCAACTGGGCAGGGTGGATGCGCGTCTCCTGCACGAGTCGGCGGAGGGCGGGGGTGGTGCGGAGGCGCCGTGGGCGGTGGACGGTCATGCTCTCCAGCGTAATCCCGCCGCGCCGGGCGCCTCCCGGGAGCGCACCTCCGCACCGCTCGGCGACACACGTTCTCTCCCGATCGGGCCGCCGGGCGCACGCACACCGCCTTCGACCACGCCCTGGCGACCGGTCGGGTCCTTGCCTGCGTCGAGGGTGTCTCTGGACGCCGGCGCAGGGGCGACGACGCAGCGTCGGCCGAGCCGCCGTCTCCCCCGCCATCGCGGAGGACACGCACTCACGGCCGACGGCGCAACGGCGCAGATCAGCGGGGGGCGCGCTCGGAGGCGACGGCGGCGACCGCGGAGATCAGGGAGGAGGCGGACCGCTCGTCGGCGACCACGTCGACACGCAGACCGGAGGCACGCGCGTCCTTCGCCGTCTGCGGACCGATCGCTGCGACGAGGGTCGACTCCGGCACCGGGCCCAGCTGCTTCTGCACCTGCTCGGCCACGCTGCCCGAGGTCACCAGGATCGCGTGGACGGCACCGCTGGCGACGTCCGCGATCACGCGCTCCTCCACCGGCACGCCCACCGTGCGGTAGGCGACCACCGAGCGCACGTCGTGCCCGATGCGGGTCAGTCCCTCGGTGAGCAGCGGCTTCGCGATCTCGGAGCGCAACGTCAGGACCCGCAGCGGATGCCTGCCGCCCGTCGCCTGCTCCCACTCCGCGAGCAGGCCGCGGGCCGAGTTGTCCTCGGAGGGGACGAGATCGACGGTGTAGCCGGCCGCAACGAGCGCGGCGGCGGTGGTCTCGCCGACGGCCGCGACCTTCGTGGTCGGCGGAACGGTCGTGCGCAGGAGGGACAGCACATCGACCGTCGTCGCGCTCGTGACCGTCATCCAGTCGAAGGCGCCCGACTCCAGATCGGCGAGGGCCTGCTCGAGGGCGGGGAAGTCGTCCGTCGGCGCGAAGTTGATCATCGGCGCGACGACGGGCGAGGCGCCCTTGGCCCGGAGAGCGGCGGCGACACCGTCTCCCCACGGGCCTCCGCGGGGGACGAGGACACGCCACCCCTGCAACGGCTTCTCCCACTGGGAGTAGGCGGCGGGGACGATCACGACGGGGCTCCCAGTGGTGCGAGTTCGGCGGCACCCGCACCGAGAAGCGCGTCAGCGAGCAGGGAGCCGCAGCGGAACGCGGCTTCGACGACGGGCAGTTCGCGACCACCATACTGCGGATCGGCGCGGTGTCGACCCTCGCTGACCGAACCGTTATCGACCGGCTCCGCCACCTCCCGTGCGAGGGACGCAGTGCCGTCGATCGCGAAGACGACTCCGCGCAAGACGACCCGGTCGCCCTCGACGACGGCGGTCGCTCCGATCGGCGCGGCGCACCCGGCTTCGAGGGAGGCGAGGAGGGAGCGCTCCGCCGTGATCGCCGCTCGCGTGCGCAGGTGCTCGACCGCCTCCAGGGCCGCACGCAGCTCAAGCGTCGGCTCCTCGTCGCGGACCTCGATCGCGAGGGCGCCCTGGCCGGGTGCGTGCGGAGAGACGTCGAAGTCGAGCAGCTCGGTGATCGCGTCCACGCGGCCGAGTCGTCGCAGTCCGGAGAGGGCGAGCACGATCGCATCCAGCGGCGACTCACTGGCGGGCAGCACCCGCCGCAGCCGCGTGTCGATGTTGCCGCGGATGTCGACGATCTCGAGGTCGGGGCGCGCGGCGAGCAGGGCCGCACGCCGGCGCGGGGAGCCGGTGCCGACGCGGGCGCCTGCGGGCAGGGTCGCCAGAGTCAGGCCGTCGCGCGCGCAGAGGGCGTCGCGCGGGTCTTCCCGCTCGGGCACGGCGCCCAGCAGGATCCCCTCCACGGCGGCGGTCGGCAGATCTTTCAGCGAGTGCACGATCGCATCGCACTGCCCGGCGAGCAGGGCATCACGCAGGGCACTGACGAAGACGCCGGTGCCGCCGAGCGAGGCGAGCGATCCGCGCATGCGGTCGCCGTCCGACTCGATCCGCACGAGTTCCACGGGGACGCCCGCGGCGGTCGACATCAGATCGGCCGTCATCCGGGTCTGCGCCACCGCGAGCGCGCTCGCGCGGGTGCCGACTCGGATGCTCACAGCCGCGGACTCGCGATCACGGCGCCACTCCTGCGAGCGCGGGCTTGAACCCCGCTCGCACGTTCTCGCAGCAGCCGGGACGGCAGACGTCGTACCACGGGCCGAGCTCCGTCATCGACGGGCGCTCCTCGGTCGGCGTGCCGTTCACTCGCTCGAGCACGAGGTCGACCAGCCCGGAGACGTAGACCGGGTCGGTGCCGGGAGTCGCGACCCGGAGCGCGACAAGGCCGTGCTCCTCCGACGTCTCGAGGGCCTCGTTATCGAGGTCCCACATGACCTCCATGTGGTCGGACACGAAGCCCAGCGGCACGATGAGCAACGCGCGCCTGCCCTTCGCGGGCAACTCGGCGATCGCGTCGTTGATGTCGGGCTCGAGCCACGGCTGGGTGGGCGGTCCGGAGCGGGACTGGTAGACGAGCTGCCACGGGACGTCCTCGGGGGTGGCGGCGGCCATGACGACCTCGGCGACCGCGAGGTGCTGCGCCTCGTAGGCGCCGCCCGCGCCGAAGCCGTTCACGTCGACGACGGTGCCGTCGTCGTGGCGCTCGTGCGGTCCGCTGCGCTCGGCGTCGGAGGTGGGGATCGAGTGCGTCGCGAAGAGCACCTCGACCTCGGTGGTGACGTCGAGGTCCGGCATCCGCTCACGCAGCTGGTCGAGCCCGTCGTGCACGGCCTTGACGAACGGCATCACGAAGCCGGGGTGGTCGAAGAACTGGCGCACCTTGTCGATCCGCAGCCGGCCCTCGAGTCCGGTGGCGTCGAGTGCCGCGGCGAAGTCCTCGCGATACTGGCGGCAGGACGAGAAAGAGGAGTAGGCGCTGGTCGCGATCGCGATCAGGTTCGAGAAGCCGCGCTCCTGCGCCTCCGTCACCGCCTCGGTCAGGTAGGGCGCCCAGTTGCGATTGCCCCAGAGCACCGGCAGGTCGATGCCGCGCCGAGCGAGCTCGGCCTCCATCGCCGCCTTGAGCGCGCGGTTCTGCGCATTGATCGGGCTGACGCCGCCGAAGTGGCGGTAGTGGTGGGCGACCTCCTCGAGGCGCTCCTCGGGGATGCCGCGGCCGCGGGTGACGTTGCGCAGGAACGGGATCACGTCGTCCTGGCCCTCGGGCCCGCCGAAGCCGGCGAGGAGGATCGCGTCGTAGGCCACGGGGACCTCGACGTGCTCGGGACCGGAAGCCGCCGCGGGGGTCGCGCCCCGGACGAGGATCTGCGGGTCGCTGGTCGTGTCGCTCATCGGAGTACCTCGGCGATCTGGTCGGCCTCGATGCGCCGGCCGGTGTAGAAGGGGACTTCCTCGCGCACGTGGCGGCGGGCCTCGGTGGCCCGCAGGTCGCGCATGAGATCGACGAGGGTGACGAGCTCCTCGTCCTCGAGGGCGAGGATCCACTCGTAGTCGCCGAGCGAGAACGAGGCGACGGTGTTCGTCAGCACAGAGCGGAACCGGGAGCCCTGGCGCCCGTGCTGGGCGAGCATCGCGCGGCGCTCCTCGTCGGGGAGGATGTACCACTCGTAGGAGCGGACGAAGGGGTAGACGGTCAGCCATCGAGCCGGCGCCTTGCCGCGCATGTAGGCCGGCAAGTGGTTGGCACTGAACTCGGCGTCGCGGTGGACGCCCATCGCGTTCCAGGTGGGGAGGAGTCCGACCAGCAGCTCCGTGCGGCGCAGCTCGCGGTAGCCGCGCTGCAGTTCCTCGGGCGCGGGGCCCGTGAGCCACAGCATGATGTCGGCGTCCGCGCGCAAGGCGGAGACGTCGTAGGTGCCGCGGACGGTGACGCCCCCATCCGCCAACTGGGTGACGAGGTGCTCGTACTGCTTCACGGCCGGCTCGACGGCGTCGCTGGACAGGGTGAACGGACGCGCGGGATCCCTGCGGAGAACCGCCCAGAGCGTGTATCCCAGGGCCTGATCGGAGTGATCCTGATCGGCGGGGGGCTGCGGCGCCGGAGCGACGGCGCTCGTCTCGGGGGCGGACTGAACGGGACCCGCCGTACCGGCGGTCTGATCGGTCATTGACCCATCATCCCTCCGCTCGTGCCGATGCACAAAAGCAGACACGGCTCTGGCGCCGGAGGCCCCGGAGCGCTAACGATCCGGAGCCTCGGGCCGCTCAGTCCTCGGTGATCTGCTTCGCGATGCCCCAGGCGACGAGACCGACCGCGGCCGCCGCGCCGACGGCACCGGCGATCAGCGCCGACGGGTTCCGTCGTCGGACGACCTGGAGCTTGCGCTGGAGAGCGCGCTGGGCCGCACGCACCTTGCGGGGGACGTTGATCCTGTCCTCGATCGCGTCGAGGGTCGCCGCTAGCTCCGAGCGGGCCCGCTCGATGTCGGCCTTCAACTGGCCGGGCTGGAGCTCCGCGGGGTCGACGAAACGGGGCGTACTGCTGCTCACCGCGCGCTCAGTTGTCATAGCTGCCCACTCCCTTGAAGGCCTGGATGTCCTTCTTGATGCTCTCGATCGACTCTTGCGGTACCGGCGGAACGGCCTTCTTGATGGTCCGGACGCCGATCAGGGCCAGGACGACCGCCACCAGCAGGAAGAACACCGTGACGATGAGCGCCGAGAGCCACGCCGGCAGCCAGGAGGCGATGCCGATGATCGCGAACGCGACCAGTGTCGCCCACCCCGTGATGAGGAAGAAGGCCGCGACGGCGAACAGGCCGACGGCCAAGCCGGCGCTCTTGGCCTTGCCCGCGAGCTCGTTCTTGAGCGAGGCGACCTCGGCCTTGACGAGTTCGATCACGAGACCGGGCAGGTCGCCGACCAGCTCCCCCAGTGATCGGGCGTTCTTGGGATTGCGTTCGTTCACCACGGGAGCTCCTCGAGGGTGGGACGTGTCGGCCGGCGTGCGACGGTCGGGGCCGGAGGGATGGGCACTACGCCTTGCTGGTGGAGGACGACGAGGTCGATCCTCCTGAGCCGGCCGATGCCGCAGCCTCGTCGACCTTCGCCGCGGCCTCCCGCGCGGCCGCCGCGGCCTGCGCATCGCTCGCGCCCTGCGCCTTCTTCCCGCCGGAGACGGCCTTGACGACCACCGAGCGCACGACCTCGTACGCCTTGTCGGAGGCGGTGCTCAGCTGGGCCTTCGCCGCGCCGCCGACGGCACCCGCGACGTCCTGCACCGGCTGCGTCTTCCAGACCTTGTTCGCCGCCGAGGCGATCTGCTCGTACCGCTTGCGGCCGGCGCGTGCTCCCAGCACGTACCCGGCTGCGGCTCCTGCCACGAAAAGAATCTTGCCCTTCACGCCTACTCCTCGTCCTGGGTCGCTCTCGCGATCGTCCACGCGGTCGGTGACCACTCGTGCCGGAGCACACCGCGCTCACGCGGATGCCTGGGCCTAAGAGTAGCCGTCGCCGTCCGAGTCTTCGCGCGGGAGTCCCACTCCTTGACGCACTAGGCGGCGCCGGATAAGAGCGGCGGCCTCTGCGGCGTGGGGCAGCACAGACGCCAACCCCGTGCCCGCCATCCAGGTGCCGGTGACGACGACTCCCTCCACCGGGGCGAGCGCCTCGCGGAACGCCTCCAGGTTCGCGCGGCGGCCGAGCGCCGCGGCCGGACGGACGTTCGCCCAGCGCACCCGGGCGGATCCGACGAGGGAGGCCGCGTCGAGGGCGGTCCCGAGGAGGAGGGACGCGTCGCGCAGAGCGATCTCAGCCACCTCGTCGTCGCCACGGCCCTCCAGCGGCGGGCTCTCGCCCGGGCGCCCGTACGAGAGCCGCAGCACGTGACGGCCGGGCGGGAGGGAGGCGGCCAGCCACTCCCACTTCGCCGTCGCGTGGGTGAGCGCCTTGGCGGTCACCTCTCGCGCCGTCGGTGCCACGAGCACCCCGGAGCCGCGCGGCGCGGCATCGAGGCGGGGGTCGTCGACGACGAGCGTCACCAGCTCGACGGAGTCGTGCAGGGCCGAGTCGGGGCTCTCGCCGACCGAGGGCACCACACCGCTCAGGAGGGCGCGCGCGTCGTTCTCGGGAGTCGCGACGATCACCGAGCGGGCCGTCAGAGCGCCATGGTCCAGCGTGAGGACGAAGTGCCCGTCCGAGCCCTCGAGCCGCGCGACCGGCACACCGGTGCGGATCTCGCCCGAGAGGTAGTCGATCCGCTCGACAAGCGCGGCGACGAGGCGGTGCATCCCGCCCTCTATACCGCGGACAGCCACGCCTGCCGGCAGGTTGGCGCGCAGGGCGGCGACGCCTCCCGCGAGCGAGCCCGCGCGGGTGATCGCCCCGTTCAGCCCGGGAGCCGCGAGGTCGACATCGATGTCCTCGGGACGACTCGAGTAGACGCCGGAGACGACCGGCGCGACCAGATCCTCGAGCACGCGGCGGCCCATCCGGGTGCGCACGAGCTCGGCGAGCGAGTGGGCGCGCCCGATGCGCAGGACCGGCATCAGAGTGTCGAGCCAGGCGCGCCACGCGCCGCGGCGCCCGATCGCCCGGACGACGTCGGGCGCGAGCGGCGTGCCGGGGATGCCGAGGACGCCTGCGCCCGGGGACGGGACGGAGCGGCCTCCTGAGAGGTGCAGCCAGGAGCCGTGGGTCCGCGGCTCGACGACCGACTCGACCAGCGGGCGGCCGTCGAGCGTCAGAGCAGCGAGCGCCCTCTCGACGGCGCCTCCGCGGGTGGCGAAGCTCTCGGCGCCCGCGTCGAACGCGACCCCCGCGAGCTCCAGCGGCGACACGGAGCCGCCGACCTGCTCCGCAGCCTCGAGCACGACGACGCGGAGCCCGATGCGGAGGCACTCGGCGGCGGCGGCGAGACCCGCCACTCCGCCGCCGACCACGGCGACGTCGTACTGCGCGGCGTCGAGCCGCCTGTCGACGCTCACGGCCGCCAGTCGTGCACGAACGCGACCAGGCGCGTCAGCACGTCCGGGTCGGTCTCGGGCGGCACGCCGTGGCCGAGGTTGAGCACGTGCGCGGGGGCGCTGAGGCCGCGGCGGAGGACGTCGTCGACGTGGGCAGAGAGCACCTCCCATGGCGCGCTGAGCAGCGCGGGATCGACGTTGCCCTGCACAGGGACGAAGCCGCCCAGGCGGTGGTTGGCCTCGTCGAGCGGGATCCGGTGGTCGATGCCGACGACGTCCGCGCCGATGGCGTGCATGGCGCCGAGCAGCTCGCCCGTGCCCACGCCGAAGTGCACGATGGGCACGTTGCTGCGAGTGCCGCCGTGCTCGAAGGCCAGGTCGCGCACGTGCTCGAGCGCTCGGGCGGAGGCGGGGGCCACGTGGGCCGTGTAGTCGGCGAGCGAGAGCGAGCCCGCCCAGGAGTCGAAGAGCTGCGCGGCGCTCGCTCCGGCGAGCACCTGAGCGCGGAGGAAGCGGCCGGTGACCTCGGCGGTCCACTCCATCAGCTGCGCCCAGGCGCCCGGATCGGCGTGCATCATCGTCCGGGCCCGCAGATGGTCCTTCGAGGGTCCGCCCTCGACCAGGTAGGCGGCCAGGGTGAACGGGGCTCCGGCGAAGCCGATCAGCGGAGTGGCGCCGAGACCCTCGACGGTGCGGCGCACGCCCTCGCGAATGGGCTCGAGGGTCTCGTCGAGCACGGCCGGATCGGTCGCGGCCAGTGCGGCGACGTCGGCCGCGGTGCGCACAGGCGTGTCGAGCACGGGGCCACGGCCCGGGACGATCTCGACGGCCACACCCGCCAGCCGCAGCGGGATGACGATGTCGCTGAAGAAGATGCCGGCGTCCACTCCGTGCCGACGGACCGGCTGGAGCGTGATCTCGCTCGCGAGCGCCGGGTCGAGGCAGGCGTCGAGCATCTTCGTGTCGGTGCGCAGGGCGCGGTACTCGGGGAGGCTGCGGCCGGCCTGGCGCATGAACCAGACGGGAGTCGTGTCCGGCCGCTCCGACCGGTACGCGCGCAGCAGCGCAGAGTCGGCGGTGCGCCCGGAGGAGAGGGGGTGCAGCGGATCGAGTAGGCCGGCGGTGGGGGAGGTCACCGCGGCATTATTCCAGGAGCATCCGTGATTCCTGGCGCATCCGTGCAGTCCTCCCGCGCTACGGCCCCAGGCCCCGACCTCCGCGGGTAGACTGACGCAGTGCTTCTGTGTCTGACGGCGTCGCACAAGAACGCCAGCTTCGATCTCCTCGAGAAGCTCTCCGTCGACTCCTCCGCCGTGGCCTCCGCCCTGTCCGACGGGATCGACTTCGTCTCGGGGGCCGTCGTCGTCGCGACGTGCAACCGTTTCGAGGCCTACCTCGACATCGACGAGCCGCTGACGGCCGCGCAGGCCGTCGCGGTCGAGGCGGCGACCGCCGCCGTGAGCGCCGCGACCGGCATCGAGCAGGAGGAGCTGCGCGGTAGCGTCCACGTCGTCTCCGGAGACCGCGTGGCCGAGCACCTCTTCGCTGTGTCGAGCGGACTCGAGTCGGTCGTCGTCGGCGAGGGCGAGATCGCCGGTCAGGTCCGCCGCTCCCTTGAGGAGGCGCGGCGCCTGGGCACCACCTCGTCCGAGCTCGAGCGGCTGTTCCAGCGCGCCTCTCAGACGTCCCGAGGGATCAAGAACCGCACGGGCCTCGGCAGCGCCGGCCGTTCGATCGTGCGGCTCGCTCTCGATCTCGCCGCGAGCCGCGTGACCGACTGGCGTGCCGCTCGCGTCCTTCTCATCGGCACCGGCAGCTACGCACGCGCCACTGTCGCCGCCCTGCGCGACCGCGGAGTCGCCGACATCGCCGTGCACTCCCCCTCCGGCCGGGCCGAGGGCTTCGCCGCGCGACGCTCGCTGCGACCGATCGAGGGCGCCGATCTGGCGCTCGAGGCCGTATCGGCCGATGTCGTGATCACCTGCACCACCACGCAGGAGCCCGTGCTCGACGCGGCCCTGATCACCGCGGGCCGCCTCCAGGGCTTCTCGCGCGAGCGCCAGCTCGTGATCGACCTCGGCCTCCCCCGCAACGTCGCGGCCGACGTCACGAGCGTCACCGGAGTCGAGCTGCTCGATCTCGAGACCATCAGCCTGCACGCGCCGCTCGAGGTGCTCGACGCCTCCGAGAAGGCGCGGGCCCTCGTCGACAGGGCGGTCCGCAAGTTCTCGGATGTCGCCGATGAGAAAAGCCTCACGCCCGCGGTGGTGGCGCTGCGGGCCTACGTCTTCGACGCGCTCGACGCCGAGATCGAGCGGGCCCGCTCCCGCGGCGACGACGACGGCCGCACCGAGCAGGCGCTCCGCCACCTCGCGGGCGTCCTGTTGCACACCCCGAGCGTCCGCGCCCGCGACTATGCGCGTGCCGGCGCGCAGGAGGCGTACGTGACCGGACTCGAGGCACTCTTCGGTATCACCGTCCCCGCCGAGCCGGCCTCCACCGTCCGTCCGGACTCCGGCGCGGCCACCGCGTGAGCCTGCGGCTGCCGTTCGACGCGGAGCCGCTGCGCACCGCTCCCCTGCTCACCCAGCGCCTCCTGCTGCGCCCCCTGGGCCTCGACGATGCCGATGACCACGCCCACTATCAGGGCGATCCGGAGGCGGTCCGCTCTCTCCGCTGGCCGGTGCGCACTCCCGAGGAGTCGCGCGAGCACCTGCTGCGCCGGCTCCCCTCGACGCGGTTGGCCGCTGACGGCGACGCGGCGGTGCTGGCGATCGTCCGCGCGAGGGGGAGCTCGCCGGCCGGATGATCGGCGACCTGACCCTCGTCGTCGCCTCCGTCGAACAGGCCACGATCGAGATCGGCTGGGTGCTGCATCCGGAGGCGCAGGGGCGCGGCTATGCCGCTGAGGCCTCCGCGGCCCTGCTCGATCTGGCAGTCGACCTGCTCGGGGCCCACCGCGTCGTGGCGCAGCTCGACGCGCGCAACACCGCCTCCGCCCGGCTCTGCGAGCGGCTCGGGATGCGCCTCGAAACGCGCCACCTCGACGAGGAGTTCTGCAAGGGCGAGTGGACGTCGACCCTCGTCGACGCCCTGCTCGCCCGCGAGCGCTGACGCCTTCGCCAGGTGCCGCTCACGCGCGGCGCCCGTTTTAGCGCGTTGGAGGCACCATCACAAAGGGCCTCAGGCCCCGCGCAGCCCGGCCGAGAGGTACGACTCGAGCTGGTCGAGCGCGATCCGCTCCTGCTTCATCGTGTCGCGATCGCGCACCGTCACCGCGTCGTCCTCGAGCGAGTCGAAGTCGACCGTCACGCAGTACGGCGTGCCGATCTCATCCTGGCGGCGGTAGCGGCGGCCGATCGCTCCGGAGTCGTCGAAGTCGACGTTCCACAGCTGGCGGAGCCGATCGGCGACCCGGCGGGCGAGCGGAGAGAGGGCCTCGTTGCGCGAGAGCGGCAGCACCGCCACCTTCACCGGCGCCAAGCGCGGGTCGAGGTGCAGCACCGTGCGCGTCTCGACCTTGCCCTTGGCGTTCGGCGGCAACTCCTGCTCCTCGTACGCGTCGACGAGGAACGCCATCAGAGCCCGGGTGAGGCCGAAGGACGGCTCGATCACGAAAGGCACGTAGCGCTCGTTCTTGTTCTGGTCGAAGAACGAGAGGTCCTTGCCGGAGTGCTCGATGTGCGTCTTGAGGTCGTAGTCGGTGCGGTTCGCGACTCCCATCAGCTCACCCCACTCGCCCGAGGCGAAGCTGAAGCGGTACTCGATGTCGACGGTGCGCTTGGAGTAGTGCGAGAGCTTGTCCTTCGGGTGCTCGAACTGGCGGATGTTCTCCGGGCTGATCCCGAGGTCGACGAACCAGTCCCACGCCAGCTTCATCCAGGTTTCCTGCCACTCCTCGTCCGTGCCGGGCTCGACGAAGAACTCGAGCTCCATCTGCTCGAACTCGCGGGTGCGGAAGATGAAGTTGCCGGGCGTGATCTCGTTGCGGAACGCTTTGCCGATCTGGCCGATGCCGAACGGCGGCTTCTTCCGGGCGCTCTGCAGCACGTTCGCGAAGTTGGTGAAGATGCCCTGCGCGGTCTCCGGTCGCAGGTAGTGCAGACCGGACTCGTCGTCGACGACACCCAGGTAGGTCTTCATCAGGCCGGAGAACTGCTTGATCTCGGTCCACTGGCCGACCTTGTCGGGGTGCTCCGGGTCCGGGATGTCGGCGAGGCCGTTGACCGGCGGGTGGCCGTTGACCTCCTCGTAGGTCTCGAAGAGGTGGTCGGCACGGTAGCGCTTGTGCGTGATCAGCGACTCGGTCAGAGGGTCCGAGAAGACGCCGACATGACCGGAGGCGTTCCAGATCGCGGTCGGCAGGATCACGGCCGAGTCGAGGCCGACCACGTCTCCGCGGCCCTGCACGAACGCCTTCCACCACTGGCGCTTGATGTTCTCCTTGAGCTCCACGCCGAGGGGCCCGTAGTCCCAGGCGGAGCGAGTGCCCCCGTAGATCTCACCCGAGGGGAAGACGAACCCCCTGTGCTGCGCGAGGGTGATGACGGTGTCGAGGGTGGTGGGTTCTGCCACGGGATGCTCCTCAGCTGTTCGGGCGCACGGGGCCCCGGCGCGCGCCGGCTGCGCGCGTCCTTCTGGTGTGCCCCCATGGTAACCGCGGGCGCACCGGCGAGAACGGCGCTCGACGCACCGCGACGGGCATGATGAGCGGATGAGCGCTCTGCCTCCGATCGTCGTCTCGGCGGTCGCCGTCCTCCGCGATCGTCGAGTCCTGATGGTCACCGCGCGGGGACGCGACGTGCTCTACCTCCCGGGCGGCAAGGTTGATCCGGGCGAGAGCGCAGAGGCGGCGGCGGCCCGCGAAGCCCGGGAGGAGCTCGGGGCGGAGGCGGAGGTCCTGTCGGCCCTCTTCACCGTCCGCAGGCAGGCCCACGGCGAGCCTGAGGGGCGGGAGGTGCACATGACGGTGTTCGCCGCCGCGCTCGATCGGGAGCCGCGCCCGAGCGGCGAGATCGACTCCCTGCACTGGGTCACCGGCGAGGATGCGTCTCGGTGCCCGCCCGCCGGCGTCGAGACCCTGGAGCGGCTCCGCGCCCTCGATCTCGTCGACTGACGCCCGCGGCGTCGCGCCCGCTCCAGGGCAGCTAGCCTCGTGGCGTGGAGACGAGACGACGCGCCCGGGACCGGTCGACGCTGGACGGGACGGGTCGGCTCGAACCGGTGCGGCTGGAGGCGGCGGTGCCCATACTCCGCATCTTCTCGGTCGCGAAGGCGGGCGAGTTCTACGTCGACTATCTCGGCTTCGAGGTCGACTGGGAGCACCGCGCTGAGGTCGACGCACCGCTCTACTTGCAGGTCTCGCGCTCGGGCCTGCGCCTGCACCTGAGTGAGCACCACCGCGACGGGAGTCCGGGCGCCGCCGTGCACGTCGCCGTGCGCGGGGTCAGAGAATTGCACGCCGAGCTCGATGCGAAGGCCTACCCCTACCTGAATCCGCGGATCACCCGCACGCCGTTCGGCTTCGCCCTGGACGTCATCGACCCCTTCGGCAACCAGCTGCGCTTCGCCGAGCCGGCCCCGGAGCCGTCCGCGCCGTGACCGCGGGCGGCTCGCCCGCCTGAGCGACATCTGATCAACCGTTCACCGCCTGTCCATGCAGTTCGGGTGCCGATCCCCTACCGTGGGAGGAATGGCTTCACGGGGGACGATCGAGCGGTCGGGGACGACCGGGACGTCGGAGCGCGTGCGCAGAGCGCGGCTCCGCGTCTCCCCGGTCGCGCCTCTGGCCAGTGGCCTCCTCGGTTCGATCGCGATCCTGCTCGGCTCGCTCGGAGTCGGCTACCTGCCCCACGACTCGCCGATCCGCGACTGGCCGCTCATCGCGTCGATCCGTGCCACGGGCTGGCTGACCGAGATGAGCGGCGTCCTCGTGGTCGGCGGCGGTCTCCTCCTGCTGGTTGCTTGGCTCCGACTACGCACGACCGCCCTGGCCGGGGGCCCTGCCGCACTGCGGGCGATCGTGGTCGCCGCTCTCGTCTGGGCAGCGCCGCTCCTCCTGACGGTGCCGCTGTTCAGCCACGACATGTTCTCGTACGTCGCGCAGGGGCGCCTGATGACGCAGGGGATCGATCCGTACACGAACGGAGTCGCCACGCTTCCGGGGTGGTTCGCCCTGGGCGTCGACCCGTTGTGGGCGGACACGCCGACGCCGTACGGCCCTCTCTACCTCCTTATCGAACGCGCCGCTGTCCAGTTCGCCGGCTACGGCTCACCCGAGCTCTCGATCGCCATGCTCCGGGCGGTCTCGGTCGCGGGAGTGGCGGTCGTGAGCGTCTACGCGATCCGTCTGGCGCGGCTCCGAGGCCTCTCGACCTCGCTCACGGCATGGACGGTCGTGGCGAATCCGCTCACGCTCGTGCTGTTCATCGTCGCCGGCCACAACGACGGCGTCATGCTCGCCCTGATCCTGGCCTCTCTCTACTACGCCCAGACCGATCGCCGCATCACCGCGGTGGTACTGATGGCGGGAGCCATCGCGATCAAGCCGGTCGCGATCATCGCGCTTCCTGTGCTGGCTCTGCTGTGGCTGCGCCACGACGCGACGCTGCGGGAGCGGATCCGTGCCTGGGCGTGGTCCGGCCTCGGCGCGCTCGGCCTGGTCGCGGCGATCGGCCTCCTCGCCGGCGTCGGCATGGGCTGGATCGGCGCGATGGTCGTCCCCGGCTCGATCCTGCACTGGTACGCACCGATGTCGTTCGTCTCGGTGGTCACCTCGACCGCCGTTGAGATGACCGGGCACGATCCCGCCGCGGCGATCGCCGCCGTGAAGATCCTGGCCCTCGCCGTCGCCGGCGCGATCGCCGCGGGTCTGATGCTGTCGAAGCGGGCGATCGATCCTCTCGCGCGCCTGTCCGGCGCACTCCTGGCGTTCGTGACGGCGTCGACGGCCATCCACCCCTGGTACGCGCTCTGGATCCTCCCGATCGCAGCGCTCTCGCGTCCCTGGCGGAGCGCCCACGTGCACCTCGCCGTGTACGCCTCGATCTTCCTGATGTGCGTGACCCTGGCCGAACCGGTCGACGGGGGCGGAGGGACGCTCGACCAGATCCCCGCTCGTGTGGCGACGATCGCGGCAATCGCGGTCATCGGGATGTACGTCCTGCTGGGCTACACCGATGAGGAACGCGTCGACACCGGCTCGCTCGTGCATGCGGTGCCGTTCGGGTCCGAAACGCTGAGCCGCATCAGCGGTGGCCGCCTCGGCGGGCCGCAGTTCGCGCGCCCCTCACGCATCACCGAGTAGCGCGCCGCCCCGGCGGATCGCTCAGGAGGCGGAGGGCTCCTCGTCCCGGCCCGGCTGTGTGCGCGTGCGACGATCGATCGCAGCATGCGCGGTGGCGGCAGCGGCGTCCGGCGAGCCGACCGGTCCATCCGGGCCGCCGAGGACGCGGGAGAGAGACGAAAGCCATCCTGAGTCGTCACGGCGGCCCGTGAGCGCAACGTTGAAGAGCGGAAGCTCGCTTCGGGTCGCGTGGATCGCGTAGGACTCGCGGCTGTAGCCGTTGTCGGGCACGACGGGCGCGCGGCGATCCGGCTCGGAGGAGGGCTCTGCGGCGTGCTCGGGGCCGTCTTCGGCGTCGAGCACGCCTCCGTCGGCCTGTGCGGCCTCGACGGGTGCGGAGTCGTCACGCTCGACCGTCTCAAGCGGGGAGGTGTCAGGCTCGGGGGCGTCCAACGCAGGGGCCTCCAGCTCGGGGGCGTCCGACTCAGGGGCGTCCAGCTCAGGGGCGTCCAGCTCGGGGGCGTCCACCGCAGGGACGTCCAGCTCAGCGTCGTCCAACGGGGGCGCATCTCGTCCCTCGTCCACGACGGAATCGTCGGCGGTCTGGTCGTTCAACTCCTCGACGCCCTCGGGCTCCGGAGTCTCGTTACTCACGGCGATCTCGGCGTCGGGAGTCTCCGGCGACTCGTCGTTCCCGTCGACCCACGCCTGTCCGGCCTCGGTGACGCTGCTGTCGATGCGCTCGTCGGCGCGGTGATCCTGATCCACGGGGCGGCCCTCCTGTCTCCGCACCGAGCGGACGGAGCGGACGCCGTGGCTGTCGCGCCTCGTCGCTCAGCCAGGCTACCCCGTGATCAGGGGAGCTCGGATCCGGTGGCGCCCGATCGCGGCACAGGGCGCCAGACGACGAGCTCGGTGCGGCGCTGCGTGCGTGTGCCGTGGCGCAGGGTGACGACGTCGCCCTCGAGTCCTGCGGCGAACACCCTCCGCCCCGGCCGGTTGAGCAGCTCGTCGGCCAGCGCCGTCTCGAGCTCCCGCACGCGCTGTGTGAGCGATTGCACCTGGTTCTCGAGCTGGAGTATCCGGGCGATGCCCTCGAGCGAGACTCCCTCGGAGGACAGCCGTGCCACCTCGCGCAATTGCACGACATCGCGCATGGAATAGCGGCGTGACTTGCCCGCTGTGCGGGTGGGACTGACCAGCCCGAGGCGGTCGTACTGCCGCAGCGTCTGCGGATGCATCCCGGCGAGGTCGGCGGCGACGGCGATCGCGAAGACGGGCGTGTTCTCGTCCATGTCCCCTCCTCTCCGATTGGCCGCGCCGATCCGTTCCCGCCTAGTAGCGGGCCTTCTCCAGGATGTCCTCGCGCGGGTCTTCGTCGGGTTCGGCTGCCGCATAGGCCTCGAGCGCCTCACGGGCGCCCGACGAGAGGTGGCTCGGGACGGCCACGTGGAGCACGGCCAGCAGATCGCCGGTTCCCTTGGATGTCGAGACGCCGCGGCCCTTCACCCGCAGGACGCGGCCGCTGGGGGTGCCGGGAGCGACCCGCAGCTTGACCGGTTCGCCGCCGAGCGTCGGCACCTCGATCGTGGCACCGAAGACGGCCTCGACGAAGGTGACGGGGACGGTGACGCGGAGGTTCTGGCCGTCGCGCTCGAAGACCGGATGCTTGCGCACCGAGACCGTGAGCACCAGGTCGCCCGGCTCGCCGCCGTCTGGGCTCGGGCGTCCCTTGCCGCGGACGCGGATCTTCTGATCGTCGGACACTCCCGCCGGGATGCGTACGGAGAGCGTGCGCCCGTCTCCGGTCTGCAGCTGGACGGTGTCGCCCCGCGTTGCGGTGCGGAAGTCGATGGTGGTGCTGGCCGTGACGTCGGCGCCCTTCTGCGGGCCGCCGAAGCCTCGGTAGCCGCCACTCGGCTGGCCGAAGCGGGCGTTGCCACCACCCCCGAACATGCCGCCGAGGATGTCCTCGAAGCCGGGCGGAGGCCCCTGCTGGGTGCTGTAGGTCGTGCGTCCGCCCTGCCCGAACATGCCGCCGAAGACGTCGTCGAAACCGCCGGCCTGGCCTCCCGCCGTGAACCGGGCGCCGCCGCCCATCGCGCGGATCTGGTCGTACTCTTTGCGCTGGTCCGGGTCGGAGAGGACGGTGTACGCCTCGCTGATCTCCTTGAAGCGCGCTTCGGCCTTCGCATCCCCGGGGTTGGAGTCGGGGTGGAACTGACGGGCGAGCTTGCGGTAGGTCTTCTTGAGGTCCGCCGCGGAGACGTCCTTGGACACGCCGAGGACCTTGTAGAAGTCCTTGTCGAACCAATCCTGGCTGGCCATGTGCCTCTTCCTGTGTCGTATGCGGCGAGGGGCCCCGCCCGGAGCCGGCAGTGCGCTGCCGAGCGGGCGGGGCCCTCCGCGAGTGGTGCTGGTACCGAGGTCAGTCGGCGGGGACCGCCACGACCACCTTGGCGGCCCGCAGCAGCGAGCCTCCGAGGTAGTAGCCCGACTCGACGACGTCCGCGACCGTGGAGGTCTCGGTGCCGGGAGTCGGCTGCTGGAAGATCGCCTCGTGGAGGGTGGGGTCGAACAGGTCGCCGACCGCGCCGGTCTTCACAAGGCCGAGCTTCTCCACTCCGGCGCGCAACTTCTGCGCGATGGCCGTGAAGGGTCCGCCCTCGGCGAGGTCGCCGTGCTTCTCGGCACGGTCGAGGTCGTCGAGCACGGGGAGGATGACCTTGACCGCCTCACCGATCGCCCGCTCCTTGTCGACCTGACGGTTCGACTCGGTGCGCTTGCGGTAGTTCGCATACTCTGCGGTCACCCGCTGGAGGTCGGCGAGGTGCTCGGCCGCGAGGGTCTCGGCGCTGGACTGCCCCGAGAGGAAGGAGAGGTCGGCGTCCGAGAGCGTCGTCTCGACGTCCGGACCCTCGGCCTCGATGAGGCCCTCCGGGTCCTGTGCGTCCTTCGCCGCCTCGGCTCCCGCCTCGTCGCCGGTGGCCGGCTGCTCCTCGGGGAGATCCTGGGGCTCGTTCTCGGCTGCCATGACTACTTGGTGTCCTTCGGCTCGTCCTCGTCGACGACCTCGGCGTCGACGATGTCCTCGTCGTCCTTCTTCTCGCCATCGGCCGGAGCGTCCGAGGGGGCGCTCTGGGCGGCCTGCTCCTGCGAGTAGATGGCCTGGCCGATCTTGGTCTGGGAGGCGTTGAGAGCGTCGAACGCGGTCTTGACGGCCGCCTCGTCGTCTCCGGCCAGCGCGGTCTTCAGCGCGTCGACATCGCCCTGGACCTCGGACGTGACATCCTCGGGCAGTTTGTCCTCGTTGTCCTTGATCAGCTTGTCGATCGAGTAGGCGAGGGTCTCGGCGTTGTTGCGGATCTCGGCCGCCTCACGGCGGGCCTTGTCCTCGGCGGCGTGCTCCTCGGCCTCGCGGACCATGCGGTCGATGTCGTCCTTGGGCAGGGACGAGCCGCCGGTGATCGTCATCGACTGCTCCTTGCCGGTGCCCTTGTCCTTCGCCGAGACGTGCACGATGCCGTTGGCGTCGATGTCGAAGGTGACCTCGACCTGCGGGATGCCGCGGGGGGCCGGAGCGATGCCGGTCAGCTCGAAGGTGCCCAGGTTCTTGTTGTCGCGAGTGAACTCGCGCTCGCCCTGGAAGACCTGGATCGCGACGGACGGCTGGTTGTCGTCGGCCGTGGTGAAGGTCTCGGAGCGCTTGGTCGGGATGGCCGTGTTGCGCTCGATGAGCTTGGTCATGATCCCACCCTTGGTCTCGATGCCCAGCGAGAGGGGGGTCACGTCGATCAGGAGGACGTCCTTGCGTTCGCCCTTGAGGACACCGGCCTGCAGCGCAGCGCCGACCGCGACGACCTCATCCGGGTTGACGCCCTTGTTCGGCTCCTTGCCGCCGGTGAGCTTCTTCACGAGTTCGGCCACGGCCGGCATACGGGTCGAGCCGCCGACGAGGACGACGTGGGCGATGTCCTCGACCTTGACGCCCGCCTCCGCGATCACGTCGGTGAACGGCTTGCGGGTGCGCTCGATCAGGTCGCTGGTGAGCTCCTCGAACTTGGCGCGCGTCAGCGTCTCGTCGAGGTTCGCCGGGCCGTTCTCGGTGAGCGAGAGGTAGGGCAGCTGGATGCTGGTCGACGTGCTGGAGGAGAGCTCCTTCTTCGCCTGCTCCGCGGCTTCCTTGAGGCGCTGACGCGCGATCTTGTCCTTCGAGACGTCGACGCCCGTGGACTCCTTGAAACGCTTGACCAGGTGGTCGACGACGCGCTGGTCCCAGTCGTCGCCGCCGAGGCGGTTGTCGCCGGAGGTCGCGCGGACCTGGATGGTCGAGAAGTCGTCGTCCTTACCCACCTCGAGGAGGGAGACGTCGAAGGTTCCGCCGCCGAGGTCGAAGACGAGGATGAGCTCGTCCTCCTTGCCCTTGTCGAGGCCGTAGGCGAGGGCGGCTGCGGTCGGCTCGTTGATGATGCGCAGGACGTTGAGGCCGGCGATCTCTCCGGCGTCCTTCGTGGCCTGGCGCTCGGCGTCGTTGAAGTAGGCGGGGACGGTGATGACCGCGTCGGTCACCTTGTCGCCCAGGTACTGCTCGGCGTCGCGCTTGAGCTTGCCCAGAATGCGGGCCGAAATCTCCTGCGGGGTGTACTTCTTGTCCTCCACGCCGAAAGTCCAGTCGGTGCCCATGTGGCGCTTGACGGAGGCGATGGTGCGGTCGACGTTGGTGACGGCCTGGCGCTTCGCGGTCTCGCCGACGAGCACCTCGCCGTCCTTGGTGAACGCGACGACCGACGGAGTGGTGCGGAAGCCCTCGGCGTTGGCGATGACAGTGGGCTCGCCCCCCTCGAGGACGGCCACGACAGAGTTGGTGGTTCCCAGGTCGATGCCTACGGCACGGGACATATGCGTTGTTCTCCTTCGCGATCGGCCCTCGCGCGGGCGGCGGGCCGGTCAGTTGACGGGTGGTGCGGAATCCTCTGCAGGACTTGAGTTCCACAGGCTCAAGTTTAACGGCCACCCTCTCGACGTCAAGTCGAGAAGCTAAAAGGTGAGCCGAGTCGGCTCAACTCTCAGCCTCGCGCCGCGGCACTTCCGACCGTTCACCTCCTCCCCCTACGGTGAGCCCATGACGACGCGCACCGGACGCTGGCCCGTCCTGGCCTGGGGCCTGTGGGACTGGGGCGGCTCGGCCTTCAATGCGGTGGTGACGACGTTCGTCTTCACCGTCTACCTGACGAGCGACGGTCTTTTCGGCACACCGAGCGGAGTCTCGGCCGCCCTGGGCTGGTCCCTCGCGGCCGCAGGCATGGTCGTCGCGGTCATCGCCCCGATCTCGGGCCGACGGGCGGACGCGGGCGGGCGCAGACGCTTCTGGCTCGGGATCCACTCCGCCGTCGTGGTGCTGTGCATCCTGCTGATGTTCTTCGTCCGCCCCGATCCCGCCTTCCTCTGGCTGGGGCTGGGGCTGCTCGCCGTGGGCACCGTCTTCTTCGAGTTCGCGAGCGTCAACTACAACGCGATGCTCACCCAGGTCTCGACGCGCGCAAGCATCGGCCGCGTCTCGGGATTCGGCTGGGGAATGGGTTATGTGGGCGGCATCGTCCTGCTGCTCGTCGTGTACTTCGGCTTCATCTCTCCGGAGGTGGGCCTCTTCGGCGTCAGCGGCGAGGACGGGCTCGACGTGCGCGTCTCGATCCTGCTCGCAGGCCTCTGGTTCGCGATCTTCGCCCTCCCGGTGCTGTTCGCGGTGCCCGAGACGCCCGCACGGGTCGGACGGGCGGAGCGGATCGGCCTGCTCGCCTCCTACCGCGCACTCTTCGCTCAGATCGCGACGCTCTGGCGCGAGAGCCGCAGCACGGTCACCTTCCTGATCGCGAGCGCGGTGTTCCGCGACGGGCTGACGGGCGTCTTCACCTTCGGCGGAGTCCTGGCGCAGGGCACGTTCGGCTTCACCGCCGGCGAGGTCATCCTGTTCGCGATCGCCGCGAACGTGGTCGCCGGGGTCGCAACCATCTCGGTCGGCGCGCTCGACGACCGGATCGGCCCCAAAGCCGTCATCGTCACCTCCCTGGTCGGGCTGCTCGTCACCGGCACCGCGGTGTTCGCGCTGCACGACGGCGGCACGACGGTCTTCTGGATCTTCGGGCTGCTACTGTGCCTGTTCGTCGGCCCCGCGCAATCAGCCAGCCGCAGCTACCTCGCCCGGCTCATCCCGGAGGGGCGCGAGGGCGAGATCTTCGGCCTCTACGCCACGACGGGCCGCGCCGCCTCCTTCCTCGCCCCGGCGGCCTTCTCCGCCGCCGTGTCTATCGCCGCCGCCGTGTCGGGCAACGGCGAGGCGAACGTGCAGTACTGGGGCATTCTCGGGCTGGTGGTCGTGCTCGCCGTCGGCCTGGCGCTGCTGCTGCCGGTGCGGCGCCCGCCGTCGGGCGCACCGCTCGCGCAGGACCCGCAGAACGCGCCAGAGCCGCAGCAGACGCCTCCCGCTCGCCTAGAGTGACCGGGTCGCGCCGACGCGGCGTGAAGGAGGATCGGGAATGACGACACGTCCCGTGGACCAGCGGCTGCCCGGCCCCGAGCGGCACACGCAGGAGAACGTTCCCGCGGTGGAGCGCCCCTCCACGACACCCGCGTCGGAGTGGCCGACGGCCGGGACCGCCGTCCCCGCGGCGGCCGCAGACGCCACCGGCGACGAGAGCGCCGCACCCGCGCAGCCCACGTCGGTCCGGGTCCGCAAGAAGCGCCGCGAGTCGCGGAGCACCCGCGCCCGGCGCATCGTGCGACGGATCGGATTCGTCGCGCTCGCCATCGGTCTGCTCGCCGCGCTCGCGGTCGTGATCGTCCTCATCGTCGCTCCGCACGACCTGTTCTGAGGCTGCGCCTCGGAGCCTGCGCCTCGGCGCCTGCATGTCAGGGCCTGCGGGCTCGAAGCCTGCGTTTCAGGTCCTCCGGGCTCTTGGCCCGCCGTTCCGGCCGCGCCGCTCGGGCCGGCCGTTCCGAGGAACGACGAGCGAGCTGCGCGATCAGGTCGCGAGCCAGAACACGATCAGCAGAAGCGTGACCAGGAACCCGGTCAGGAAGTTGAGCGCAAGGAAGCGCTTCCAGCCCGCGTTCGCGCGTTCCGCCTCCGCGTCCGACAGCGATCGATACGGCCAGATGCTCATCGCGTAGGGCAGCGCGAGCAGCGCAGCGAGCGTCCCCGGCCACGGCAGGAGCAGCAGCAGGAGCCCGCTCGCCACGTACGCTGCGATCGCGAAGCGGGTGGTCGCCCTCGCTCCGATCACGGTCGCGATCGAGCCGATGCCGCCCGCACGGTCCGCGAGGATGTCCTGCACCGCCCCGAAGGCGTGGCTGGCGATGCCCCAGAGGAAGAAGGCGACGAGCAGCGCCACGAGCGGGCCGGTCACGGTCGTGCCAGCGAGCGCGATCCCATAGACGGCGGGGCTGACGAAATGGGTCGCCGAGGTCAGCGAGTCGACGAAGGGCCGCTCCTTGAACCTGAGCCCCGGCGCGCTATAGGCGATCACGGCGAACACGCTGATCGCGAGGACCAGCCACGACACCGGCGAGCCGAGCAGGACCAGAGCGGCGAGGAACGGCACGTTCGTGGCGACAGCGGCGATCAGCGTCGCTCTGTGCTCACTGCGGTCGAGGACGGCGCCCTCGACGCCTCCCTTGCGGGGGTTCCGGAGGTCGGACTCGTAGTCGAAGACGTCGTTGATGCCGTACATCGCGAGGTTGTACGGGATGAGGAAGTAGAGGGTGCCAAGCACGAAGGCGACGTCGACCTCGCGCGTGGTCAGCAGGTAGGCCGCCGCGAACGGGTAGGCGGTGTTCACCCAGCTCAGCGGGCGGCTCGAGACGAAGAGCGCGCGCAGCCGGTTCACGCCTCGCTCCGTCGTCGAGCGGGGAGGAGGGTCCACAGGGCGGGGAGGGCGAGAGCCGCGGCGATGGCGTAGGCGAAGTCCTCGATCGGAGCGACGCCGATGCGGATGCCCGAGATCAGCTCGTCGTCGTAGGCGACCAGCAGGCCCACGCCGATCATCACGTTGTCGAACACGGCCGTCATCAGCAGCAGCACGGCGAGCGTGCCGAGCAGAGCGGAGGCGCGCAGGGTGCGTCGGCGCAGGGCGACGAGGAGGAGCACGAGCACCACCGCGAGGAACACGGTGTTGAGCAGGAGATAGGTCATGCGCGCTCCCCCACCCTCCGCTGCGCGCCGCGCCGCGAGAGGAAGCCGTGCACGTCCATCGTCAGGTAGCAGAGGAGGGTGAGGAAGAGGACCTCCTCGATGGGCAGCTCGGGCGCGAGCTGAACGCCGGTCATGTAGGGGGTCTCGCCGCGGAAGAAGACGCCGAGGCCGATGCCCACGAGATCCCAGACCAGGAAGAACGCCACACCGGCCGGCAGCACGATCGCGGCCCGCCGCGCATCCGCCCAGAAGAACAGGCCGAAGCGCCGGTCGAGCACGACCATCCCGGTGATCGAGACAACGAGCGCGAGCAGGTAGAGGATCCCCACGCCTACTCCCCCGCCGCAGCGAGGACGGACGCAGACCCCTCCACGACGCTCGGCGCGACGGGGGCACTCGGCGCCTCGCGCACCGGCAGGGGCTCGGTCGAGACGTCGCCGCGCACGCGCTTGAGCATCACCTCGGCGCTGATGACGCACATCGGCAGTCCGATGCCCGGGATCGTCGAGCTGCCCGCGAAGAATAGACCGTCGACGTGCCGGCTCACGTTGCCGGCGCGGAAGAAGGCGCTCTGTGAGAGCACGTGCGAGGGGCCCAGCATCGAGCCGCGCCAGGCGCCGAGATCGTTCTCGAAATCGGCCGGGCCGATGGTGCGGCGTACGACGATGCGCTCGGCGAGGTCGACCGCGCCGGTCCAGGTCGCGATCTGCTCGATGACGGAATCGGCGATGGCCTCGACGCGCGCATCACCGGCGCCGTCCACTCCGCCGCGGCCGATCGAGGTGTCGGCCGGGATGGGGACGAGCACGAACAGGTTCTCGTGCCCCTCCGGAGCCACGCTCGGGTCAGTCGCACTCGGCCGGCAGACGTAGATCGAGGCGGGATCCGGGACGCTCGGCTGCTCGCCGAAGATCTTCCCGAAGTTCTCGCGCCAGTCCTCGGTGAACAGCAGCGTGTGGTGCTCGAGCTGCGGCAGCTCGCCGCGGACGCCGAGCAGCACCAGGACGGCACTCGGGCCCGGCTCCCGGTTCTCCCAGTACGCCGGCGGGTAGGTGCGCAGCTCCTCGGGCAGGAGCGACTGCTCGGTGGTGAAGAGGTCGGAGGCGTTGACGACGAGGTCGGCCGGGATCCGCTCACTGCCCTCGGGGCCGGCGAACTCGACTCCGACGACCTCGGCGCCGTGGCGGCCGCCGCGCGGCGATCGGGCGGTGAGGATGCGGGTCGCCGGCGAGGAGGTGCGGATGCGCACGCCCGCCTCCTCGGCGACGTCGGCGACGGCCTCGATCAGCGTCGTGAATCCGCCCATCGGGTAGAGCACGCCGTCGGCCAGGTCGAGGTGGCTCATCAGGTGGTACATGCTCGGCGCGCTGAACGGCGACGACCCCAGGAACACGGCGGGGTAGCCGAGGATCTGGCGGAGGCGGTTGTCGGTGACAGCGGTCGCGGCGAAGGTGTCGAGTGGGGTGAGCAGCAGCCGGCCGAGCTTCCCGGTGCGGCTGAGCACGTCGCGGCGCAGCAGCGGGAGGAGAGAGGAGAAGCTGGTGTAGAGGAAGCGGCGCTTGGCGACCTCGTAGGTGTCGCGCGCGGACTCCAGGTAGCGGCGCATCCGCTCGCCCGCACCCGGCTCGATGCTCTCGAACAGGGCCAGGTTCGACTCGAGGTCGGCGAGCACGTCGATCGGCTCGTCCACGCCCTCGCTGTAGACGCGGTAGCCGGGGTCGAGCTTCACCAGGTCGAGGCGCTCTTCGGCGCTCGTGCCCATCAGGCGGAAGAAGTGGTCGAACACCTCGGGCATGAGGTACCACGAGGGGCCGGTGTCGAAGCGGAAGCCCTCGTGCTCCCACGAGCCGGCCCGGCCTCCGACGACCTCGCGGGCCTCGAGGAGCGTCACGTCGTAGCCGTCGCGAGCGAGGAGCGCGGCGGAGGCGAGGCCTCCGATCCCGCCGCCGACGACGACGGCGCGGTGCGGCCCGGCCTTCGAACGGGTCGCCCTGGCCGGTCCGGGGCCCAGCCTCGGCGCAAGGGTAGAGACGGCCGCCCTCGCCGCGAGCGCCGCCTTCGTGGCGGTCGGCACACTGACGCGGGCGCGGAGGAGCTCCTCGGCCGGTGTCGCGCGGATCCGGTCGGCGAGGGCGGCGAAGAGCGAGTGGGCGAGCAGCACCGCTCGGCGGCTCGAGCGCGGCAGCTCCGGCACGATCGCACCGGCGGCCTCGAGATCGGCGTCGAGATCGGCAAGCAGGGCGGCCTTGTCGCGCTCCGAGAAGGCGCGCGGGTCGACTCCCGGGAAGTAACTGCGGCCGAGGCCGTCGACGTCGGCGGCGAGGTCGCGGAGGAAGTTGACCTTCTGGAACGCCGCACCCAGACGACGCGCACCCGCGACCAAGCGGTCCCGGTCCGCCTCCGAGACGAGGCCTGCGTCGGGAGCGGCGAGGAACACGTGCAGGCACATCAGGCCGACGACCTCGGCCGAGCCGTAGACGTAGGCCTCGAACGACTCGGCGGTGTGCTCGCTCTCGCGCAGGTCGGCGCGCATCGACGCGAAGAACGGGCGGGTTAGCTCGCTGCCGAAGCCGGTCGCGCGGGCGGTGCGTGCGAAGGCGTGGATCACGAGATTCGAGCTGTAGCCGGTGGTGAGAGCGCGTTCGGTCTCGGCCTCGAAGGCGTCGAGCGACTCCTCGACGGCGGCGCGGTCGAGCCGCGCCTCCTCGGCCACCCCGTCGACGATCTCATCGGCGACGCGGACCAGGGCGTAAACGTCCTCGACCCGCTCGCGCACGCCCGCGCCGAGGAGGCGGGTCGCCAACCCGAAGGAGGTGGAGTAGCGCCGGATCACCTGCGCGGACGACTCGTGTGCGACGCGGTCGTACAGTTCGCTCTGGCGGCTCATCGTGCCACCGTACGGGGCTGCGGCTGGATGCACGACGCGAGCGCTGTCGAACGGAGGGAGCGGGGGGCGCTCGCGGACATCGCGGCGCTCATCGCGTGCGACCGACCACGCTCGCGACGAGCGGGCGGACCTCGGTGCGGAACGCCTCCGTCACCGCGGGCGACTCGAGGGCGGCCCACGCCCTGTCGGCGAACTCGTCCGCGAGCGCCTCGGCGAAACCGCGGGCCCCGCACTCCTCGAGGATCGCGCGGACCCTCTCGGCGGTGGACGGATCGAGGTGCTCGTCGCCGATCAGCTGCTCGATCTCGGGCCAGCAGTCGGTGCCGGCGGCATGGGCGATCAGGACGGTGCGCTTGCCCTCGCGGAGATCGCCCAGGGTGGTCTTGCCGGTCTGTCCCTCCGAGCCGAAGACGCCGAGCAGGTCGTCGACGATCTGGTACGCGATGCCGATGCAGCGCCCGAACTCTCCCAGCGCCTCCACCGCGGCATCGGAGGCGCCGGCGAGGATCGCGCCGGCCTGCAGCGGCGCCTCGAACGAGTAGACGGCGGTCTTCAGGCGCTCCATCTCGAGTACCTCCTCCACCGAGGGCATCCCCGGCATCAGCGAGAAGTCGACGTCGGCCAGCTCGCCGGCGGCGGAGGCGAAGACGGCCTCGTCGAGCAGGGTCAGCAGGCGCGCGCGCACGCCGTCGGAGGCGCCGACTCCCTCGACCAGGCGGTGGGCACCGGTGAGAGCGAGGTCGCCCGCGATCACGGCGACCGAGGTGCCGCGGTGCTCGGCGATCGGGATGGAGAGGCCTGCGGTGGTGGCCTCGTCGCGGTAGCTGCCCGAGACGTTCGGGCCGCCCCGCCGCACGAAGTCGCGGTCGATCACATCGTCGTGCACGATCAGCGCGGTGTGCAGCAGCTCGAACGCGGCACCGAGGTGGGCGGCCGCCTCAGGATCCTGACCACCGTGGGCCTCGTACGCCGAGATCGCCATCAGCGGGCGGAAGCGCTTGCCTCCCCGGGTATTGGCCTCCAGGGTCTGCCAGAGAGTGAGATAGCGGGGTCCGAGACGCGATGCCCGTGACCTCGCTAAGGAGAAGAAACGGTCCAGGACGGCATCGACGTGCTCCTGTCTCAACCGGGACAGAACCACGGGGTCGCGCGTATCCACGGGGGAAGGCTAACAAAGCACCGTTCGAGAACGATAAGCCGGCTGATGTCTTGCGGCGTGCTTCACTTGCAGGTATGACTTCGCCAGGCATCGCCGTGCAGACGGACCGGATCGAGCAGGTGGTCCTCCTGGACGAGATGGGGAGCGCCGTCGGCGTCGCCGACAAGCTGACCGTGCACGACACGGCCACCCCCCTGCACCTGGCGTTCTCCTGCCACGTCTTCGCTCCCGACGGGGCGCTCCTGGTCACCCGCCGCGCGCTCGAGAAGCGCACCTGGCCGGGAGTGTGGACGAATTCGTTCTGCGGCCACCCCGCCCCGGGCGAGCGGGTCGAGGACGCCGTGGTGCGCCGCGCCGAGCGCGAGCTCGGGGCACGGCTCGACGCCCTCGAAGTCGCTCTGCCGGACTTCCGCTATCGCGCGGTCGACGCCTCCGGGATCGTCGAGAACGAGATCTGCCCCGTCTACACGGCTGTCCTGTCGAGCCGTGACGCGCTCGACCCGCGGGCGGACGAAGTGATGGACCACGAGTGGGTCGATCCGGAGGCGATGCTCGCCGCCGTGCGCGCGACACCGTGGGCGTTCTCGCCCTGGCTCGTGTTGCAGCTCCCCCGCCTGCTGGGCTGACCGCGCCTCCACCGCCGTCCGCGAGGTCAGTCGGCGTACACGTCCGTGCGATGGAAGCGGAGCGACGAACGCGAGGCGGTCGGGCCGCGCTGGCCCTGGTAGCGCGAGCTGTACTCGCTGGAGCCGTAGGGCTTCTCAGCCGGCGAGCTGAGGCGGAAGAAGCACATCTGGCCGATCTTCATCCCGGGCCACAGTGTGATCGGCAGCGTCGCCACATTGCTCAGCTCGAGGGTGACGTGGCCGGTGAAGCCCGGATCGATGAAGCCGGCGGTCGAGTGCGTGAGCAGCCCGAGCCTCCCGAGCGAGCTCTTGCCCTCGAGGCGCGCCGCGATGTCGTCGGGAAGCGAGACCTGCTCGTAGGTCGAGCCGAGCACGAACTCGCCGGGGTGCAGGATGAACGGCTCGCCCTTCGGAGTCTCGACCAGGCGGGTCAGCTCGGGCTGGTCCTCGGCCGGATCGATGTAGGGGTAGCGGTGGTTGTCGAAGAGTCGGAAGAAGCGATCGAGTCGCACATCGACGGACGACGGCTGGAGCATCGACGGATCGTGCGGGGCGAGCCCGACGCGGCCGGAGGCGAGTTCGAGCGAGATGTCGCGATCGGAGAGGAGCACCAGGCGATCCTAGGGCGTGGGGCGACCCCGGTGCGTGGGGGCGGCGCGGGCCTTGCTACGATATCCGGGTGCGCCTGAGCGGCGCCGCGCGAGTGTAGTTCAATGGTAGAACTTCTGCTTCCCAAGCAGATGGCGCGGGTTCGATTCCCGTCACTCGCTCTCCACGCCACCTTCGACCGATCCCTCCCTGTCGGCCGCGTCCTGTCCGCGCCGGGATCGCCCTGCGCCCGGATGCCGCTCGGCGGCGATGCGCTCTCGACGGTCCCGCCGCCGACGCTCCGCCTCAGGCTGTGGGCCGCTGGCGCTCGATCACCTTCAGAAGGTCCAGCCTCGCGCGGTTGTCGCCCCCCTCGGCCAGCCGCGAGCACGACGGGGGCTGCGCGCGGTTGTCCGTGAAGAGCACCTGCGCGTCCACGTCGATCCGGCCGACCTCCGGATGCACGAGCGTCCTGCAATCGTCGTAGCGCAGGGCCACCTCGTGCAGCTCCCCCAGTCGCAGGAACTCGGTGCTGCGCTCCGCGAGAGCGGAAGCGAGTCGTGCCGCTCTGGCCGGGTCGCTCCCCGCACCTGCCGCCATCCGCAAGCGCGCGGCGAAGAAACGGCCGTACCGCTCGTGGACCTCGGGTGGACAGGACGCCCGCTCGTCGGTGTCCGTGAATCAGCGGTGGACGGCACGCACGACGCTAGGCGCGGTCGGGGGCGCCGGCCAAAAAGCGTTCATCCGTGGACCGCTAAGGCGACGGCTCCTGCTCCACCGTGATCGCACGGAGGGCAGAGCGGTCGTCGAGACGATCATCGACGGATGCGTTGACACCGTCGAGGAGGCCCGCGTGCCGGAGCGAGACCGAGCGCCGCTCCGGAGCCGCCTTCTTTTTTCTCAACCGCGGGGGCGCTGCCCGACGTCACCGGCACCGTGCCCGCCCGGAGAGACCGTCACTGACCCCGATCGGCCGCGACACGCCGAGTGGACCCGCGGCAGCGCGCCGCATCCGCTCCTCCGCAGGGCAGGGTGGAGTGGTGAGCGAGCTCGTGCAGATCCCGTCGCCCGGCGTCGCCCTCGAGTACGGGCAGCCCGGCCGCCCCGTGGTGGTCGTGCTGCACGACGTGTTCGGGCGGCTGCCGTGGCTCGAGCCGTTCGCCGAGGCGGTGGCGAAGCACGGGTACCACGTGCTGGTCCCCGACCTGTACGACGGATGGGCGACGCTCGCCCCGGACGACGCACGCGACCTCGCCGCAATGGCGCCGCAGGACCGCACCCTCGCTTCCGTCGCCGAGGCGGTGCGCGCAGGCACTGCGGCGGGAGCGCAGCGCAGCGCGATCATCGGCTTCGGCTTCGGCGGGCGACTCGGGCTGCTCGCCGCGGGCACCGGCCTCGTGGACGCGGTGGTCGCCTACTACGCCGTGCTCGGCACCGAGGAGCACGTGCTGGTGCCGTGCCCGACCCTTCTGCACTACGCGCAGCGCGACGAGTGGGCGGAGGACGAGGACCCGGAGTCGTTCGTCGGCCGACTGAAGGAGGCGGGCACGCCCGTCACTGCGCACACTTACCCCGACACTCGGCGGCACTTCGCGAACGGGAACCTGCGCCAGGCGGTGAGCCCCGCCTCCGCGGCGCTCGCCTACGCGCGGACGCTCTCCTTCCTCAATCCGCAGCTCATCGACACGTGAGCGCTCAGCCCTGCACGTCGTGCAGGTGGTGCTGCACGTCGTGCAGGTAGTAGCGCGCCATCGTGTCGACCGTGAAGGAGGCGCCGTCACTCCGGCGTCCGCGGCGCTGCCACTGCGCCCCGGAGACTCTGTCGAAGAGAGCGGCGATGCTCTCGGCCGCCTCGACCAGCTCACGGCCGACGGTCGCCGGGTCCTGCTGGTCGTAGCGTTCCTCCACGGCGGTGACGTCCTGATCCCAGTTGGGGTACAGCGGGTCGTCACCCTCGAGCATCAGCCGGAGGCGGGTGAGGTAGATGCGGTGCACATCGCGCACGTGCGCCGCGTACTCGAGCGGCGACCAGGTCTCGTCGTCAGGGCGGCCGCCCGCATCCTCGCGCTCGAGGACGTACGGCCAGGCCGCGGCGTTCTCGCGGAGGAGCTCCGAGATCTCGTCCGCGTCGAGGAGCGAGGCGTCGAAGCCACACTCGAGGCAGGGGCGCTCGAGCACCCAGGTCCAGTCCTTGGTGTCGGGAGTGATCGCCATGGCACCAGCGTAGGACCGCGGGATCAGCAGCGCGGTTGCGTCGCCTGGACGGCGCTGCGCTCACCCTCCGCGGTCCAGGGCAGCTGCGGCAGTCCTGCTGCACCGGCGGCGGCACCCTGCTCGACGGCGACCGCCGCGAGCCCGCGCGCGACGGTCGCCACGAGATCGGGACCCGGGATGGAGCTGTTGAACGAGACTGCAACGGTCAGCCCGGAGTCAGGATCGGAGTAGGCGGCCGTGAGGAAGCCCGGAGCGATGCCGGCGAAACCCCGCAGCGGACCGGCCTGGTGCCCGCCGAGCCCGGCGAGGAGCCACTCCGGACGCCCCTGGCCCTGCGGGACCGGGTCCAGCCACATCGCGTCGCCCGCCGGATCGACGGCGAGTCCGACCGCGAGCCGCCGCAGGTCCTCCAGGTCGGTCACGACTCCCCCGGCCGCACCCAGGGACGACGGGGAGGCGGTGCCGACGTCGCGGCGGACGTCGCAGCGCAGCGCTCCGGTCAGCGGATCGAGGCCTGCCGCGTAGCCGCGCGGGGCGGGCGCGGGTAGGTCGATCTGGGAGGCGGAGGGCAGCGTCGTGCTGCGCAGTCCGTAGCGCGGGACGACGTACTCGCCGTAGAGCGAGCTCATGCTGCGACCGGTCGCCTGGGTGGCGACGAGGCCGGCGAGCAGCGGGCCGGTCGACGAGTCGGACCATGCCTCTCCGGGGTCAGCCGACTCGGCACGCACCTGCGCGGCCGAGAGCAGCTCGAGCGTCGGCCACCGACGGGTGGGGTTCTGCACCACGGCGGGCCACAGCGCCGAGCGGAAGTCGGCCAGACCGGAGGTGTGCGAGCAGAGCTGGCGGAGCGTGAGCCCGTCGACTCCGGGGAGCGAGCGGAGCGCCAGCCCGATGTCGGCGTCGAGGTCGAGCCGCCCCTCGTCGGCGAGGCCGGCCACGACGTCGCAGGTCATCGCTTCGGTGCCGCCCGTCCCGAGACGCACGTGCGCCTGCGTGGTGAGCGGGGTGGTGCGCTCGTCCGACTCCGAGCCGATCGCCGCTTCCCAGCCGCCCGCCCACGGCGACCAGACGCCCGCGACCGCTCCCGTGGCGCCCGCGACGCCGATCGCCTCGTCGAGGACTGCGGTGAGGGCCGCCGAAAGCTCCTCGGGCACCGGCCCGCCGGGGGCGTCGGGGACGCTCGAGGACGAGGAGCCGGTACAACCGGCGAGCGCGAGGACCAGGACGGGGACGATCAGCAGCCCCGTCCGCGTCAGAGTACGGATCCCCACCATGCCGTTCGACTCCTCTGTCGCCTGCGAATGGCACCCACTGTACGGGGGCGTCTGCCGCGCCGAGACGGAGGATCCGGGCCCCGGGGGCTTTCGTGTCCTGACCGTGACCGGCAGAGTCCGCACTGTTTCCAAACCGGCAGGCGCCGGGTTACGAAGAGGCAGTACAGAGCAGAGGCGCTGCTCGAAGGAGGTCGACGACCATGAGCAGATCACCGAACCGGCTGCTGGCGACTCTCTTCGGAGCTGTGTACGTCGTCGTCGGTCTTCTCGGCTTCGTCGTCACGGGCGGCGTGCAGTTCCTCGCCACCGAGGGCGGGCTTCTGCTCGGCGTCTTCGAGGTGAACCCGCTACACAACATCGCCCACCTGCTGATCGGAGGCGCACTGCTCATCGCGGGCCTGTCGACCGTGTCCGCGGCGAAGACGGTGAACATCACCGTCGGCGCGGTGTACCTCGCACTGGGCGTCGTCGGATTCTTCCTCGTCGACACCGCCCTGAATGTGCTGGCACTGAACACCGCCGACCACTTCCTCCACCTGGCCAGCGCGCTGGTGCTCCTGGGAGTCGGACTCGGCACCGAGAAGGTGGCGCGGGCGCGGACCGCCGCGACTGCCTGACCCGGGCGGCCTCGCCCCCCCCCCCCTGAGACTCCGTCCGCCGTGGGCCCGCCGTTTTCCACGGCGGACGGACTGAACGGCCCCGGACGACACGATGCGGTGTGTCGATCCGGGGCCTCCTTTTTCCTCTCGCGCGATCGGAGCAGCCATGACGACCGTGACCCGCTGCAACGCCGCCTTCGCCGGCCTCGGCGCGGGGCTCGTCCACCTCTCGCTCGCGGCAGGCGGCGAGGGCGTCCAAGCCCCTTTACTCGGCGCGCTCGGCGCCGCGGAGCTGCTCTGGGCCGTGCTGGTCCTCGCCCGAGGACGGATCGTGCTGCCGCGGACCGCGCTCGCCGCAGCGCTCGCCTCCCTCGGCGCCATCGCGGTCGCACTGGCGACGGGCGTCCTCGGCGAGCCGCTGCCGGCGCTGGCGGCGGGAGCGCTCCAGCTCATCGCCGCGGCCGTGGTCGCCGTCTCGCTCCGGTCGCCGGTACAGGAGGAGCGGCCCGTGTCCGCCTCCCGCGCCGTCATCGGTCTGCTGGCCGGCGCGCTGATGGTCTCCGCGCTCGCGACTCCCGCTCTCGCCGCCACGTCGGGCGGATCGAGTGGGATGGGCGGCATGACGATGCCGGTCGTCGACGGCGGTCACCGGCACTGACCCTGGCCCTGGCGGCCCCACTCGGCTAAGGTAAGGACAACCTAAGTCGTGGAGGGAGGTCGCCGTGTCGAACGTCATCCCGTTCTCGGAGGCGCTGCGCCGACGCATCGGGCAATCGGGCGCCGACGACGAGGGCGCCGCCTTCATGACGTCGCTGATGACCGGCTCCGGGAGCCGCGACGACTACATCGCGCTCATCTCGCAGCACTACTTCGTCTACGAGGCGCTCGAGGCCGTCGCCGACGCCATGTCCGGCGATCCCGTCGCCGCCCCGTTCCTCTCTCCCCAGTTGACCCGCCTGCCCGCCATCACCGAGGACCTGCGGTTCCTCGTCGGTGAGGACTGGCGCGAGCGCATCCGCCCGCTCCCCTCGACGAGCGCGTACGTCGAGCGGATCCGGACGGTGGCGGCGGGGTGGAGCGGCGGCTTCGTCGCCCACCACTACACGCGCTACCTCGGCGACCTCTCGGGCTGCGTGATCGTGCGCACCCTGCTGCAGCGCCGCTTCGGTTTCGAGACCAACGGCGTCGGCTTCTTCCTCTACGCCGAGATAGCGGCGCCGTCGGCGTTCCGCGCCACCTACCGCGAGCAGCTCGACTGCGCGGGCTGGGACGAGGACGAGCGCGAGCGCGTCATCGCGGAGGTGGCGGAGGCGTACCGCCTGACCACCGAGCTCTTCCGCGACCTGGCGCGCACCTGCGCCGCGGCCTAGGGACGCACCTCGGCGACGACGGCCGGCTCCGCGCGCTGCTCGGACATGAAGCGCAGCACATCCTTGTCGACGATGATGTCGCTCGGGCGCAGGGGACGGGTGAGGTAGAGGCCCTCGAGACTCGTGATGCGGCTGAGCGCCACGTAGGTCTGGCCCGGCGCGAAGGCGCGCTGCCCGAGGTCGACCACGGCCGAGTCGTAGGTCTTGCCCTGCGACTTGTGGATCGTGACCGCCCAGGCGAGGCGGAGCGGGAACTGCGCGAACTCGGCGACGATCTCGCGGGTCAGCTTCTTGGTGGCCGCGGAGTAGGAGTAGCGGTAGCGCTCCCAGGTCGCCGGCTCCACCTCGTGCACCTCGCCGTCCACCTCGACCCAGACCGTACCCGCGACCTTCGTCACCCGGCCGATCGTGCCGTTCACCCAGCGCTGATCGGAGTCGTTGCGCAGGAACATCACGTGCGCGCCGATCTTGAGCTCGAGGTTCTGGTCGGCCGGGTAGGCGCGGCCACCGAAGTCGCCGCTGATCTCGGCGGAGGCCGTCTTCAGCGGGCCCTTGAGCTGGGCGAGCGCGGCCTGGTTGATCCGGTTGACGGTGTCGTTGCGGGTCGCCAACGTGATGGCGTCGTCGGCGGGAGGCGTGCGCGCCCCCGCCGCGTTGAGCACGTCGGCGATCTCCTTCGTCACCATTCCGAATCGGACGGCGTTGAGCATCCACTTGAACCGCTCGTCGCTCTGGCGGTGGATCGTGCCGAGCTCGACGATCCGCAGCGGCGCCTCCCGCCAGACCAGGGCATCGAAGAACCACAGCGAGCGGTAGCGGTCGGCGAAGTAGGCGCGTTCCTCCGGATCGCCGGGAACGGGGGCGAGCTGGAAGGGGTCGCCGAACAGGACGACCTGGACGCCTCCGAACGGCTCGGAGCGACGCTGCCGCGCCTGGCGGAGGCTGCGGTCGATGCCGTCGAGGAGATCGGCGTTGACCATCGAGATCTCGTCGATCACGAGGGTGTCGATGGTGTTCAGGAGCTTGCGCAGCTCAGGAGGCTGGTCGAGGTCGGAGTCGGCGATGACGCCGATCGGCAGGCGGAAGAGCGAGTGGATGGTCTGGCCGCCCACGTTGAGGGCGGCGACTCCGGTGGGCGCGCAGATCACGATCTGCTTCTCGGTGTTCCAGCTCAGGTGGTTGAGCAGGGTGGACTTGCCGGTGCCTGCTCGGCCGGTGACGAAGAGGTGCTCGCGCGTGTTCTCGATGAGGTCGAACACCCGCTGCTGCTCGTCGGAGAGGGTCGGCTGGGTCACCGGACCACTGTACCCAGCGGAGCCCCGCGCCCCGCCTCCTCCGAGGTCGCGGCGGGCACGACGGCCGTCTGCGACGGCCTGTGGAGGAGGCGGGACGGCCGGCTCACACGTCGCGCACGCGGGTCGCCACGAGGGCGGGCACGAGTGCGACGAGCGCCCAGCCGAGAGCCCCGGCGACAGCGGCCGCGAGGCCGATCCCGGAGTCGTCCGGGAGGTCGGAGAGCGTTCCGCCCAGGCGCGAGAGCAGGTAGGGGCTCGCGTCGGCGACCCACTGCGCCCGCAGCAGGGCCCCGGCCAGGGCGGCCACGACCGGCAGGACGAAGAGCACGCCGACCGAGATCCCGATCGCCGCCGCCGAACTGCGCAGCAGTGCCCCGATGCCCACGGAGAAGGCGCCGACGACCGCGAGATAGAACGCCCCGCCGAGGAGCGCCCCGAACACCTCACCGTCGAGTACAGGGGCTGCTCCTCGGCTCGCGAGCCCCGAGGAGATGAGAGTGAACGACCCGGCCGTGGTCACCGTTCCGACGAGGAACGCCGCACCGGCGACCACACCAGCGCGCGCGAGCAGGGACGGCAGCCGTCGCGGGACGGCGGTGTAGGTCGAGCGGATCATGCCGGTCGCGTACTCGCCGCCGATCGACAGGGCGCCGAGGACGGCGATGACGAGCCCGATCACCTGCAGATGCACGCTCGACGCCCTGACGGCGCGGGCGGTCGCCAGCTCGGCGATCGGCTCACCGGCGATGTCGGACGCGAGGATCGCTGCGAGGCCGAGAGAGAGAACGACCGCGACGCCGATCGACCACCAGGTCGAGCGGACGGTCACCAGCTTGAGCACTTCGGAGGCGACGACTCCCCCGGGGCGGAGTCGGACTCCGTCGAGCGCGGAGCGTCGGGGGGCGGTGGCGGTGCTCCGATCGGTCATCGGGCGGCTCCTTCCGAGGAGGTGGCGGTGCTGTATTCGAGGGCTCCCTCGGTCATCGCGGTGTAGGCCTCCTCGAGGGAGCGGGTCAGTGGCGTGAGGGCGTGCAGGGCGATACCGCCGTGCAAGGCCAGCTCCCCGATCGTGGGGGCGTCCAGGCCCTCGACGTCGAGAGAGCCCGCGGTTCGGCCGACGCGCGCACCGCGATCGGCCAGCAGTCCGGCGAGCCGGTCGGCCTCGGGGCTCGAGACCCGCACGCGGGGCCTGGCCTCGGCGAGGAAGTCGTTCAGCGGAGCGTCGGCGAGGATCCGACCGCGGCCGAGCACGATGATGTGGTCGGCGGTCTGCGCCATCTCGCTCATCAGGTGCGACGACAGCAGCACGCAGCGACCCTCCGCAGCCTGGCCGCGGACGAAGTCGCGGACCCAGCGCACCCCCTCCGGATCGAGGCCGTTCACCGGCTCGTCGAGCAGGAGGGTCTGGGGGTCGCCCAGCAGGGCGGTGGCGATGCCGACGCGCTGGCCCATTCCGAGGGAGAACCCGCCCACGCGCTTGCGGGCGACGCTCTGCAGGCCGACGAGCTCGATCACCTCCTCGACGCGGGAGCGCGGGATGCGGTGCGTCGCCGCGATCACCCGCAGGTGGTCGCGCAGAGACCGGCCGCGATGCGCAGCCTTGGCGTCGAGGAGCGCGCCCACCTCGTGCAGCGGCGCCGCGTGCTCGGCGTAGTGCCGGCCGTTGACCCGCACGGAGCCCGCCGTGGGACGGTCCAGCCCCATGATCATCCGCATGGTCGTCGACTTGCCCGCACCGTTGGGTCCGAGGAATCCGGTCACCCGCCCCGGCTCGACGGTGAAGTCGATCCCGTCGACCGCGGTCTTCGCGCGGAACCTCTTCGTCAGTCCCCGTGCCTCGATCATGAGGCCTCCCCTCTCGTCCGGCCGCTCCACCGGAACCATCGGAGGACGGTCCGGGCGAACGGCGCGGCCAGTCTAGGAAGACGCCACGGGCCGAGGTCAGGCGCGGCGCAGAATCAGGGGCGCACCCCCGAGAGAGAAAGGGGGAAGACCCCGATCGATCGTCAGCGGCGCTTCTCGAGCGCCGCCAAGCGGTCGTTGTAGGCGGTGAGCTCCGCCTCGCCGGTGCGGTCGGCCTGGCGATCGCGGCGCTTCGTCTCACGGGCGTCGGAGCGGCTCCACATCATCGCGACGATGATGGCGAGCGCGAGTGTCGGTATCTCGCCGATGCTCCAGGCGATGCCGCCCGCCGCCTGCTGGTCGGCGAGGGCGGAGGTGCCCCAGCCCATCGCTCCGTACCAGTCCGCGAGCAGAAGGCCCTCCCCCGTCATCAGCGCGAGGCCGAAGAAGGCGTGGAACGCCATCGTGCCCAGCAGCAACAGCAGGCGCATCGCGTAGGGCACACGGTGCACGCTCGGGTCCACTCCGATCAGGACGCTCACGAAGAGGTAGCCCGTGATCAGGAAATGCACGATCATCCACTCGTGACCGATGTGGTCGGTCGTGGCCCAGCGGAACAGCGGGGAATAGTAGAAGCCCCAGAGCGATCCGACGAACAGCAGCGCGGCGACGATGGGATGCGAGATCGCGGTGGCGAACCGCGAGTGCACGGCGAGCAGCACCCACTCGCGCGGTCCGCGGGAGCCGTCGGTCCGCCGAATCGCCGCGCGCGCGATCAGGGTCACCGGTGCGGCGGGCACGAGCAGCACCGGCACAGCCATGGTGAGGACCATGTGCGCGAGCATGTGCGCGCTGAACAGGTACTTCTCGTAGGCGTTCACTCCACCGTTGGTGATGTAGGCCAGGAGGAGCATCCCGGCGATCCAGAGGATCGTGCGGTGCAGAGGCCAGCGGTCGCCGCGCCGGTGCAGGCGCACCACGCCGGCGACGTAGAAGGCGATGCCGAACGAACACACCAGCAGCCAGACGAGGTCGACGTTCCACAGCGTGACGAAGTGCAGAGCGCTGGGGGGAGGCGGCAGGGGCTCGCCGGTCAGCAGCTGCGCGGGAGTCGGGTCGGTCAGCTGGCTGGCCGCGATCTGGTCGACCGGGGTGGCCGTGCGCGCGAGCGCGGCGGCGACTCCGGAGGCGATGCCCATGAACGCGATCTCGGCGCCGACCAGCCACCAGAAGCTGCGGCCGCCCGCTCCGCCGGCGGAACGCATCCGCTCAAGGAGGAAGCGCCGCTGCACGACGCCGAACAGGCCGAGGGCGACGAGCGCCGCGACCTTGACGAGCACCAGGATCCCGTAGCCGGTGAGCAGATTGTCGAGCGTCGCCAGGCGCAGCTCGGCACTGATGTAGCCGGAGGCGGCGACCACGACGAAGCTCACCAGAGCGAGGCTGGAGTAGCGCTCGATCACCGGCAGCAGCCGCGAGCCCTCGAGCATCGGCCGCAGGGCGACGACCGTGAGCAGGCCACCGAGCCAGACGGCAGCGAAGACGAGGTGCAGGCCGAGCGCGGTGACTGCGGCGTCGTGCCCGCTCGCTCCGGCCGCGTGACCCTGCTGGGCCATCGGCAGCAGGGTGAGCAGGGCCAGGACGGTGACGAAGACCAGGGCCGTCTGATTGCGGACGGCGAAGCAGAGGACGGTGACGACCGCGGCCAGGAGGGTCGTGATGAGCCAGGACTGGCCGACGGGGATGCTGCCGATGAAGTAGCTGAGCTTGGTGCCGAAGTCGCGGTCGAGGCTCAGGGGCGTCTGCGTGACGTTGAGGAAGGTGAAGAAGCCGGTCACGGCGCTCGCGGCGGCGAAGAAGGCGGCGCTCGCGGCGGCCACGTCGAGCGCGATCGAGTACTCGGTGCGCGGCTCGGGAGCAGGGGCGGCGGAGGTGCGCGCGGGAGCCACCGCGGAGCGCGTCGATCCGCCGCGGGCCGAGACGCCGGCGGCCTCGGCGCGGGCCCCTCGCGAGGTCGAGACGGCTGGCCGCGGGCTGAGGGCGAAGAGCGTCAGCACGAGGGAGCCGATCATGCCGGCAGCGCCCAGGTTGACGGCGAGCTTGGCGATCGGGAGCCCGTACCGCACGACCGGGCCCGGGTCGTTCAGCAGCGGGGCGGCGGCACCACCGCCGAAGGCGAGCGCCGCCACGAGGGCGACGAGCGCGGCGACGACGAGCGCGAGCGCGGGGCCGACGATCCGGGCGGTTCGATTCACCAGGACAGCCTACGTTCCACGGCTGATCGGGAGCCGCGCCAGATGACGACGGCCCCGGCACTGCGCCGGGGCCGTCGTCATCGTCGTCGAAGACCGCGACTACTTTGCGGCGGCCTTGAGCTTGGTGCCGGCCGAGACCTTGACCGAGTGGCCGGCAGCGATCTGGATGGTCTCACCGGTCTGCGGGTTGCGGCCGGTGCGCGCGGCGCGGGAGGTGCGCTCGACGGCGATCCAGCCGGGGATGGTGACCTTCACGTCGTTCGAGACGGAGTCGGCGAGGGTGGTGAAGAGCGAGTCGAGGACGCCGTTGACGGCGGCCTGGCTCTGGCCGGAGTCGGCGGCGATCTTCGCGACGAGCTCGGTGCGGTTGAGCGACTTGTCAGCCATGGAGTGTCCTCCCAGGACGTTCACGCTGTCAGGAACAGCTGGTTGTGATGGATCGTCCTCGGCCGGAGACGAATGCCCTCGACCGGTCGGACCGTCGGTAACCTACCAGCCCGAGCCCGTGATCCCCGCGATTCCGGCCTTCTGAGGCCCGGAACGACGCCGGTCGGGGCCACTCGCGCCGTGCGCTGCGTCCTCCACAGGCGAGTAGGAGGCGGATCCCTCCCCCGATCGGGCGGCCGACTCCTCGCGCGGCACGGGCCCCGGGGAGGATCGGCGCATGACGACTGGCACACTCCTCCCTTCCTCCGGCACGGCGCTCGCCGCCCACTCACCCTCTTGGCGCGCTCGGCGGCGCCCCTGGGGCGACCGGCCGCGCGAGCCGGGTCTCGCCGCCCTCGCACTCGGGATGCTCGCGCTGGTCTCGTCGGTGCATCCGATCTGGGCGGTGCCCGCCGTCGCCGTCGCCGTGCTCGCGGTCGCGACCGCGGCACCGGCGCTGGCGCGGGTGGGCGAGCGGAGGCGGGCCGCGCTCGGTCTCGCATGCGCAGCGCTCGCCCTGCTGGTCTGCTCGGTGACCGCGCCGGCTGCTCTGCGGGCGGCCCTGGCACTCCTGGTCTGGCTCGCGGCGCTGCGGCCCGGGCCGTGAGCGGGAGCGGCGACGGCCCAGCCGCGCTCGCTACAGTGGCGGCGGCACGCGCCAGAGAGCACCGGAGAGGCGACGACGATGACGCAGAGGGACGGCTGGATCTCGACGGCGATCTGGTGGCACGTGTATCCGCTCGGCTTCACGGGCGCCGAGCCCACCGCGGCGGAGGGACCGGGGCCGGGCGACGAGCCGCGGCACCGCCTCCGTGCCCTGCTGCCCTGGCTCGACGACCTCCTCGCCCTGGGCTGCAACGGGCTCCAGCTCGGCCCGGTCTTCGCCTCGAGCACGCACGGCTACGACACGGTCGACCACCTGACGGTCGACCCGCGTCTCGGCGACGAGGGCGACCTCGACGCGCTGATCACCGCCTGCCGCGAACGCGGGATCCGCGTGCTCCTCGACGGAGTGTTCAACCATGTCGGACGCGAGCACCCGTGGTGGCGGGCGGCCGTCGCGGCGGGCGAGGGGTCCGTGGAGGCGGCGCGCTTCTCGCGCAGCGACCGCTCGCACGAGGTCGACGGCCTCCGCGTCGACGTCTTCGAGGGCCACGACGCGCTCGTCGAACTCGATACGGGCAACCCCGAGGTTGCGGGGTACATCTCGTCCGTACTCGCGCACTGGCTCGAACGCGGGATCGACGGCTGGCGCCTCGACGCGGCGTACGCCGTCCCACCCGCTGCCTGGCGCGCCGCGATCGAGCCGGTCCGCGAGCGCTTCCCCGAGGCGTGGTTCGTCGGCGAGGTCATCCACGGCGACTACGCGGGCTACGTGCGCGAGTCGGGTTTGGACTCCGTCACGCAGTACGAGCTCTGGAAGGCGGTACGCAACTCCATCGAGGAGGCGAACCTGTTCGAGCTCGCCTGGTCGCTGGAGCGCCACGACGGCTTCGTCGAGGAATTCCTCCCGCTCACCTTCGTCGGCAACCACGATGTGACCCGCGTCGCGAGCGCCATCCGCGACGAGCGCCATCACGGCCACGCCACCGCGGTCCTCGGCTTCGTGGCCGGCGTCCCGAGCATCTACGCGGGCGATGAGAGGGGCCTGCGCGGGCTGAAGGAGGACCGGATCGGCGGGGACGACGCGATCCGCCCCGAGTTCCCCCGCGATCCGGCCGAGTGGCCGGGCGGCGAGGCGTACCGCGCCTACCAGGAGGTGATCGCGTTCCGTCGCCGGAACCCCTGGCTGGTCGGAGCGACGACCAGCACCGTCGACCTCAGCAACACGGCGGTGCTCCTGGTCGCCGCGGGGAGCGAGGGCCGGACTGCGCGGCTCGCCCTCAACCTCGGCGACGAGTCGGTGACCGTGGGCGGCGTCCTGGTCGCTCCGCACTCGTGGTCGCTGCACGAATGAGCCGTCGGCGCACGATCCGGTGTGGCGGTCGGAGCCGGGGGCGTGGCCGTCGGAGCCGGGGTCCTCTACGCTCGGGCTCATGCTGAGAGCGCCGCGGGAATCCGGCGGCGGACGAGGAGCGGCGATGCCGAACGAGACCGAGAGGCGCGAGCGCGAGTCCGCACCCCAGCCCAGAACCGGGCTCGAGGAGGCGCTGGCCGCCCCCGTCGACCCGGAGACCGACCCCGGACCGGGCGAGCGCAGCGGGCTGTCGAGCCGCATCGCCCAGGAACTGCTCGAGGACGGCTTCGGTCTCGACTCCGCCGGCGACCCTCCTCCCGCGCGTCCCGTCGAGGTCGACGACCCCGCCCGCTCGGTCGGCGACGACCCCGACGATCCGATCCACGGCTCGATGTCCGGCGAGTTCGAGCGCCGCTGAGCGCCGCCCCGCGTGGACCCGACCGCGGACGCCGCCGCGGAGTCACCCCTGGGCTCTGGCCCGCAGCTCGATGCCGATCTCGGTCGCATCGAGGGCGGCCAGGACCGAGGCCAGCACCTCGGCGTCGAAGGTCCCGTCGTCCCGTGCATCGAGCAGCGCTGAACGCTGCGCCGCGATCACGGCGAGCCGGCGCGGGCGGGCGGCCTCGAAGGCGGACCGACCCCGAGCCTCCGGACCCTCGACCGGAGCCGCCACCGCCTCTGCGCTCGTGCGCAGCAACTCGTAGACCCGCAGCTGCTCCGCGTCCGCCGCCGCGGCCCGGGCCTCCTCGTCGATGTCGGGCGAGATCCGCAACAGCAGGGGCCCGATCGTGCCGCCCTGAAGCAGGAGCGAGAGACCGGCGACCGCGAACGCGATCAGCACGAGCACTGAGCGCTGCGGGGTGTCCTCCGGCAGCGTCTGGGCGGCCGCGACGGTCACGGCCCCGCGCATCCCCGCCCACACCACGACCGCGCCGTCACGCCAGCCCAGCGGCTCGCGGACGAAGTACTCCATGTCGGCGAGCCAGCGCCGCAGCCGCACCGAGATGCGGTCGAGCTCCCGCTGCGACGGCCGACGCCGCCCGCTCATCGACTCGATCTTCTCTCGACGCCCCTCAGGGCTCGCCATCCGCTCGTGCAGACCCTCGACCCGTGGCCGCAACCGCTCGCGGCGGCGACCACGGCGGGCGAGCACGGCGAGCAGCGGAGCCACGTAGGCCGCCCGCACCAGCACCGTGATCAGCAGCGCCCCCGCGGCGACGAGCACCGCCGACCACACTCCCGCGTGATCCTCCTCGACACTGGTGACGATCGAGCGCATCTGGAGGCCCATCGTCAGGAACACGGCGCCCTGCAGCACCAGCTCGACCGTCCGCCAGTTCTGCGTGTCGGAGAGCCGGTTCTGCGGCGAGAGCTCGCGCGGAGCGCGGGTGCCGGTCACGATGCCCGCGACGACGGCGGCCACCAGGCCGGAGGCGCCGAGCGCCTCGGCGGGCACGGAGGCGAGGAAGGGCACCGTGAACGACAGGATCGTGTTGACCGTCGGATCGCCGACGCGCCGGCGCACGGCGAGATTCGCCGCTCCGACCGCGACTCCGAGAGCGACGGCGACCGCCACCGAGTAGGCGAACGAGCCGACGGCGCCCCAGAACGAGAAGCCCGCCGCCGCCGCGACGATCGCTGTGCGCAGCAGCACGAGGGCGGTCGCGTCGTTGAGCAGGCTCTCGCCGTCGAGCATCGCGATGACCCGCCGCGAGACAGAGGTTCCCTTGAGGATCGAGGTGGCCACTGCATCCGTCGGGCTGACGATGGCCCCCAGAGCGACGCCCCAGGCGAAGCCCAGATCGGGCATGGCCAGGAGGAAGAAGAGACCGAGCACGAGCGACGTCCCCACCACGAGGAGCACCGAGAGCCCACTGATCGCGCCGAACTCGCGGCGGAAGTTCATCGCCGGCATCGAGACGGCGCTCGAGTACAGCAGCGGAGGCAGGATCCCCTGCAGCACCCACTCGGGCTCGATCGCCACCGGGCCGAGCATCGGGAGCAGGCTCGCGCCCACCCCGATCGCCACGAGCACGAGAGGGGAGGCGATGCCCAGGCGCGGGCCGACGACGGTGGCGGCGGCGATCACGACCAGCGAGGTCACGATCGCGACGAGAAGGGCGGTCACCCGCTCAGCCGGGCAGCCCGGCGCTCCGTCGTCACTGCGGGGCGACCGTCGGATCCGGACCGACGACTCCGGCAGCGACGTCGGCGAGGAAGTCCGGCCGAAGAACCCGGTCCTCGATGCCGACCGCGCCTGCGGTCCAGCCGGTACCGCGCGGATGCTCGGGGTCGAGCAGCACGTGGCCGGGCGTTCCCGAGCGGCCGAGCGCCGCGGCGACGCGTCCGCTCGGATCGTAGAGCGCGTGGTCGATCAGCGGAGCGTAGACGGCGTACTCCGCGAACTGCTCGCGCTCGCCGAGGAGCACGGGCAGCAGCTCCTCACCCTCGCGCAGCCCGTTGGGCCACCAGCGGAAGCGCTCGACCAGCTGGTGACAAGACGAGCACGACGGCGAGAAGAAGACGAGGTGGGTGGCGGGGCGCGAGAGCTCGGTGAGGGTCAGCCGCTCGCCGGCGGCCGTGACCAGCTCGAGCTCCTCCTGGTCGGCGCCGGAGGGAGGCGAGTCGCGCGCCGCCCGACGATCGCGCACGAGCACGAGGGTGACCGCCGCGAGGGCGGCGGCCAGGCCGGAGGCGACGGTCGCAGCGGGCGAGCCGCCTTCTTCAGAGGCGAGCAGGGCGGCAGGAGCGACGGCGCCCGCGAGCCCCGCCAGGGCGAGGGCGAGCAGGGCGCCGTTGCGCGCGACCGTCCGGCCGGTCATCCGCGCGGAGCCGAGCCCGCCGAAGCACTCGCAGTCGACCTCCTCCGGAGCCCGGGCAGCACGGATCGCCACCACCAGGAAGACCACGTCAAGCAGAGCGACCGGCACGAGCGCCGCTCGATGCAGCGGGGCAGGCGCCAGCACCACCGCCGCTCCGAGGGCGATCTCGACAACGGGGAAGGCGCCGGCGAACCGCCGTCGGTCTCGGAGGATGCGCGGAACCCCGAGCGCTGCGAGGCTCGCCCGGAAGGCCTCGACGCGCCCGAGCTTCAACGCGCCACTGACGACGAGTACGGTGCCCGCGCACCACGCGGCGACCGCGAGAAGCGCATCCAGCATCCGTCGTCCTCCCCCTCGGCACTTGTGAACAGGACGCTACCGGCGCTCGCGCGTCGCCGGCGTCCGGGGCAGGGAACGGGGCGGTGGCGGCGCGATCAGGGCCCGCGAAGGCGGGCAGTGCAGAACGTGCGGAACCGGTGGTCCAGCGCTGCGCGACGCGTCCATGACGACCACTCACGGCGGCTTAGACAACCGAATCCGTCGATCGCGCAACCCGAGCGCTCCCGCCCGGCACCCTCCCGGCTGCGCGCGCTCGCCTCGCCGTACACTGCGAGAGGATCGGAGGGGCCATGCGAGGACGGCGGACGGGGCGGAGCCCCGGCGACGTGACCCCTGCCGGCACCACGACCCCTCTCGGCACCACGACGACCCCGTCCTCCGACTCCGTGCTCGACTCGGCCGACGATGTCGCCCCGGGGATGCGCATCGCCGCCGCCTGGTCGTGGCGCTTCCTCGCGGTCGCGGCAGTTCTCTATCTCGTCGTGCGGCTCGTCTCGATGCTGCCCGTCATCGTCGTTCCGGTGCTCATCGCCCTGCTGCTCACCGCCCTGCTCACCCCGCTCCGCGACCGGCTCGAGCGGCTGCACCTCCCCCGGCCGCTCGCCGTGCTCGTCTCGATCCTCGCGATGCTGATGGCGCTCACCGGGCTCGTCGGGCTCGTGATCGTGCAGTCGCGTACCGGCTTCAACGGAGTCGGCGCGCGCGCGCTCGACGCGGTGGACGGTGTCGAGGCGTGGCTGCGGAGCCCGCCCCTCTCGCTCTCGGACGTGCAGCTCGGCGACTGGGCGCAGCGCGCGGTCTCCTGGGCCGACGCGCAGGCCGCGACCATCGCCTCCGGAGCGCTCGCCGTCGGCTCGCAGGTCGCCGAGGTCTTCGCGGGGACGCTGCTCACCCTCTTCTCGCTCATCTTTTTGCTGCTCGACGGGCGCCGGATCTGGCGGTGGATCCTCCGGCTGCTGCCGCAGCGTGCTCGCCCGGCGATGGAGCATGCCGGTGCGGCGGGCTGGCGCACTCTGAGCCAGTTCGTTCTCGCGCAGCTGGGTGTCGCCGCGATCAACGCCGTCGGCATCGGGATCGGAGCGCTGGCCCTGCAGCTGCCGCTGGTGGTGCCGATCGCGATCGTGGTGTTCCTCGGCTCGTTCGTGCCGATCCTCGGCGCGATCGCCACGGGAGCGCTCGCCGCGGTGGTGGCGCTGCTGTTCAGCGGGCCGGTGGCCGCACTGGTCATGATCGGAGTCGTGATCGTCGTGCACCTGCTCGAGGGGCACGTGCTGCAGCCGCTGATCCTCGGAACCGCCGTGAAGGTGCATCCGCTCGCCGTCGTCCTCGGCGTGGCGACCGGGCTCGAGGTCGCGGGGCTCGCGGGCGCACTGTTCGCGGTGCCGACGATCGCGACGCTGAACGCGGCGATCACCGCTCTGCGCACGCGCCCCGCGGGGACGGGGTGAGCGCGTTCGATCCTGGCGCGCGGCCGGGGTCGACGGTGCTCCCGGCTCTCGCGTGCCCGGTCTGCGGCGGCTCCCTCGCGCCCGACGCTCTGCCGCGACCCGGGTCGCTCCGCTGCCCGGTCGGGCACAGCGCCGATGTGGCCCGCCAGGGCTACGCGTCCCTGCTGCGCGGCCGGCACGCCACGTCGGGCGACACCCCGGCGATGGTCCAGGCGCGGGAGGAGCTGCTCGGCTCCGGCCACTACCGTGCGATCCAGGAGGCGGTGGCCGCGGCGGTCCCGGACGGCGCGCGGCTCGTGGTCGATCTGGGCTGCGGCACGGGGGCGTACCTGGCGGCGGTGCTCGACGCGCATCCGGAGGCGGACGGCCTCGGCCTCGACCTGTCGGCGCCCGCCGCCCGCCGCGCCGCTCGCGCGCATCCGCGGGCGGCCGTCGCGACAGCCGATCTCTGGCAGCCGCTCCCACTGGCCGACGCCTCGGCCGACGCGCTACTGACGGTCTTCGCGCCCCGGAACGCGCCGGAGATGCGGCGGGTGCTGCGATCGGGCGGCATCGCCGTGGTGGTGACTCCACGCGAGCGGCACCTCGCTGAGATCCGTGAACGGTTCGGGATGCTCGGCATCGACGCGGGCAAGGCCGAGCGGCTCGAGGAGCAGCTCACGGGGTTCATGCTCGCCCGGCGGGACGAGATCGATCACCCTGTCGAGATGACAGTGCCCGAGCTGCGCGCCGAGGTTCTGATGGGGCCGAGCGCGCACCATCTGGATCCTCGGGCGCTGGACGCGGCACTGGCTCAGCAGGACGGGACGACGACGGTGACCGTCGCGGTGACCGTCTCGAGGTTCGTCAGGGCCTGATTCCCGCGCGACGGGACGAGCCCCCGGGCACAGGACCTGGATCCAGCGCCCGGAGGCTCGTCGCCCGGCGGCGCCGCGCTCATGCGGCGTCCGTCGCGCGAGCGACCGGCTCTAGAAAGCCTCTGTGCCGAAGTGGATCCAGTAGCCGGCATTCTGTGTGAGCGTGTTCGAGAAGCCCGAGTGCACGGTTGCGCCGTTGATGCGGATGGCTCCCGGAGGGTTCGGCAGCCTCCAGCCCGTGCTGCCGCTGTCTGCCGCAACCTTCGTCCATCGCTGGGGTCCGCCCGGCGCACCGAGGTAGGTGCGCAGGGTCGCCTGATCCGCGAGGGTCCAGCCCAGCCCGAACTGCCGGGTCGAGTTCGCCGCCACACTGGCGGTCGCGGTGAAGACGTAGCGGGTATAGGTCAGGTTGTCGCGCGTGTAGTTGCCCGCGGTGGTCCGGGTCCAGCCCTCGTTGGACTCCGGCGGGTTCGCGACGGTTCGCGCGGGGAGGTCGATCTGGACCTGGATCGTGCCCGTCCAGGTGCAATTCGTGGCGTTCTTGAACGCGTAGTTTGCCTTCATCCGCGACCCCGGAAGAGCGACGCCAATGCCCAGACGATCACCGGAGGAATTGGAGAGCAGTTCTCCGAACCAACCGTCGCTGCTGTCGCGGATGTAGGCGGCACCGGTCGAGGTGATGGACGGAGTGCAGGGGGTCGTAGACGCTGCCGCAAGAGGCGCTGCCGCCACTCCGGCCACGACAGGAACAGTCCAGACCGCTCCTCGCACAATGGAACGACGACCTACTCCGCCCTCGGACGGAACGGACCACCCGTCGTCCAGGCTGATGTCGTGCTTGCCGTCGTCATAGTTCTTCTTCATGTCTTCTCCATAAGGGGATCGGTGCAGGGACAGCTCATATGCTCAGCGGTCCGTGACCGGCACGAGACGTCGGCGGACGATGTCTGGATTTTCCGGTCGAGGTCGTCGGAGTCTCAGGTCGGCGGCAACCCACCCTCCATCGGGGTACTGCATCATGCAGAGGGGATGGGACCGCCCCTCCCGGCCACCACAGTGGTGGACTCCTCCCTGACTGGCGGCTGCGATGCGGGTTCCGGAAGCACGGGCGAGCGGCGATCTCGGCGTCGCTCTCGTGGGCGACGAGGCGGCGGACTGGCTGGTCGGGCAGGGGATGCGGGTGGTGTCTCCGGGCAAGGAGCTCCGGGTTCTCGGAGACCGTCTCCAGATCGGCGATGTCACCGTCCGGCGGCTTTACCACAGTGGGCGCCGAGTGATCAGACAGCCGACCGAGAGCGGACTCCTGCTCTGCATGCTCGTCGATGGAGAGATCGGTCTCGCGTCTCGCGACGAAGAGATGTCGCTGATGAAAGGCGAGGGATACCTCTCGGTAGAGAAAGAGGACCACACCGTGATCAGCGAGTCCTCCTACGGAGTCGTGGAGGTCGAAGTCAGCGCACTGTTCAGCAGTCGGTTCGGAGTGCCGATCCCCGCGAGAGTGACGAGGATCGAGCAGGACAGCGGCAGTCTGCGCATCCTTCTCGCCACGGTGATCAGCACCCTCAACGCAGCCTCCACGCTCACCGCGTCGAGCTGGGGTCATCTGGCCGGGTGCATCGAGAGCGCTGCAGCCGCGGTCGTCAGCGAGTGCGGGCCGTCGCTCGCGCAGGGTACTCCCACGGTGGTCGGCCGCCTCCTGGCCAGGGCCGACGCGGTGCTGCGCACGCACTACGCCGACGAGAGTTTCGGGGTGGGAGCCCTGGCCGAGATTCTGGCGGTGTCGACGAGCAGCCTCCACGCAGCCTTCTCGATGATCGGCACCACGCCGATGCGCGAGCTGCGGCGCGTGCGGGTCGACGCCGCCCTCCGGATCCTCGGTCGGCGCTCCGAGGTGCGCCGGGAGGACGAGGAGGAGGCGGCGAGGCTCGTCGGCTTCTCCTCGCGACGGGCGCTCGTGGCAGCGAGGCGAGCCGTCGACGCGGAGGAGCGGATCGAGTCGCTCCCTCATCGATCGGCGCTCTGACGCTCGGTCAGAGACTCTCGCGGAGGCGCTCCTGGTCGACGACGGCCGCACGGTCGGCGAGGCGGCGGAGTCCCGCGAGGGGCTGCGCCATCCGGTGGTTGCCGCGGAGCACCGGCTCGACACGGTCGAGGAACGCCCAGTACCCCGCGGTCACCGGGCAAGCGTTCTCGCCCAGGCGCACCTTCGGGTCGAAGCGGCAGCCTCCGCAGTAGTCCGACATCCGGTCGATGTAGGCGCCGCCCGAGGCGTAGGGCTTCGTCGCGACGACTCCGCCGTCGGCGTACTGCGACATACCGATCACGTTGGCCGGCATCACCCATTCGGTGCCGTCGACGAAGACATCGACGAACCAGTCGCTGAGCGCAGCCGGATCCCAGCCCCGCTGGAGGCCCCAGTTCCCCAGAACCATCAGTCGCTGGATGTGGTGCGCCCAGCCGTGGCGCCGGACGTCGTCGAGCGTCTCGTGCAGGCAGTTCGCCTCAATGCCGCTTGCGTCGAGCGCGAGCAGCTCCTCGGGCAGCGGGGCCGAGGCGCCGAGCGCCCGGCTCCGGCTGCGGTACTCCGGGCCCAGGTGCCAGAACAGGTTCCAGACGTAGTCGCGCCAGCCGAGGATCTGGCGGACGAAACCCTCGGTGGCGGCGATCGGCGCACCTCCCGCGGCGTACTCCGCCTCGGCGGCGTCGATGACGGCACGCGGATCGAGCACGCCCAGGTTCATCGGCGCGCTCAGCAGCGAGTGCGCCATCGTCCAGTCGCCCGACAGCATCGCGTCCTCGTAGGTGCCGAAGTCGCCCAGGCGCGACGAGACGAAGTCGGCGAGCGCCGCCTCCGCCTCCGCGGGCGTCGCGGCGAACCGGCGCGGGCCGTCAGCGCCGACCAGGCGCACAGCGCCCTCGGCCTCCCACCGGGCCAGGTCGGCGCGCACTTCCTCATCGATGTCGTCCTCCTCGGGCCACCACGGGTCGGGCAGACCGAGGCGGGAGGCGCCCTTCGGCGGCGGCTGACGGTTGTCGTGATCGAAGTTCCAGCGTCCGCCCTCCGGCTGGTCACCGCGCATCAGCACACCGGTGCGCTCGCGGCTCCAGCGGTAGAAGTCCTCGAGCAGCAGGCGCTTGCCGCCGCGCGCGAGCGCCCACTCGCGGAAATCCGCCTCCGCCGTGACGAAGCCGCGGCTGGGCAGGATGCTCATCCCCCGTCTTCTGGCGAGGCGCCGGGCTCCCCTGGTGGGCGGATCGACCACCTCGAGGTCGTCGCGGCCGTCGAGAGCCTCGGCGAAGGTCTCGGCGCGGACGTACTCGACGCGATCGCCGAGCTCGCGGCCCCGATGCCGGAGCGACGAGAGGAGCAGCTGCGCTTTGGCCCGGTGTATCGGGCGACGGCCGAAGGCGGCGCGGGCCTCGACGAGGAGCATCGGGCCGCCGTCGTCGAACGCCGGACCGAGCTGGCCGATGACGCTCCAGCGGGTGCGAGGGGGACTGCTCATGCTCGTCACGCTAGGCCGGCCGCTCGGTCGCGGCCAGGAGTTGCGCGGCACGGATGTGCAGGCGCCACGTCTTGCACGCCCGCCCACGATGCAGAAGTGTCGGACCGAGCGCGGTCGATCGGACCGCGCACCGACGCGATGAGGCGAGGAGGCCGACATGGCCCACCACGAAGAGAACCACGAGAACCACGAGACGAACGAGGCAGGCCACGGGCGCCATCTCGCCGATGCCTCGGAGACCGAGGGCGAGTACACCTCGACCGACGGCGTCTCGCACACCGTCAGCGAGGAGGAGGGCAGCTACATCGACACCTCCGAGAACGACGAGGACACCTCGGTGAAGGGCAGCTACGTCGACACCGGCGCGGCCGGCACCGAGGGTGAGGGCGAAGGCGAGTACACCGACAGGGACGAATGACCCGGGCGCTGAGGGCCCGGTCGGAGTCGGCATCCGCGCCGGCCGCGGCCCCTCGGCAGCAGGGCGTCGCTTCAGCCAGGCTTCAGCGGGCGCGCGGCTAGCCTGGGCGCAGACTGCCGAGCCACCGGGAGGACGCCATCCGCATTCTGATCGTCGACGACGAGATCACCCTGCTGCGGGCCCTCGAGACCGGGCTGGAGGCCGAGGGCTTCGCCGTCGACACCGCGGCGACCGGCACCGACGCGCTCTGGTTCGCGCAAGAGGCCGACTACGCCGCCATCGTGCTCGACCTGATGCTCCCCGATGTGAGCGGGTTCCGGGTCTGCGAGCGGCTGCGCGCCTCCGGCGACTGGACGCCGATCCTGATGCTCACCGCCAAGGACGGCGACCTCGACCAGGTCGAGGCGCTCGACACCGGCGCGGACGACTACCTCACCAAGCCCTTCTCGTTCCCCGTGCTGGTGGCTCGGCTGCGGGCGCTGATCCGGCGCGGCGCCACCGAGCGTCCCGCGGTCCGCGTCGTCGGCGACCTGGCGCTCGATCCCGCCTCCAAGCACGTCGAGCGCGCGGGAGTCGCCGTGCCGCTGACGGCGCGGGAGTTCAGCGTGCTCGAGTACCTGGTCTCGCGCGCCGGCGAGGTCGTCTCGAAGCGCGAGGTCCTCGGCGCGGTCTGGGACTTCGACTACGACGGCGACCCCAACATCGTCGAGGTCTACATCCGGACCCTGCGCAACAAGATCGACCGCCCCTTCGGCCGCGACTCCATCAGGACGCAGCGCGGCGCGGGCTATTCGCTGGTGGCCGAGTGAGCAGAGTGAGCAGGCGGACGCTGCGGACTCGGATCACCGCTGCTGCCAGTGCGGTGGTCGCCGCCGCGGCACTGCTCGGGAGCGCGGCGTTCGTCGTCGTGCTCTCGTCGGTCCTCGCGTCGAGTGCCGCCACGGCGGCCGAGGGCGAGGCGGAGCGGGTCGCGGCCCTGGTCGAGCGGGGCGGGGCGGAGGCTGTGCGCGGCTCCGAGGGTCTCGTGCAGCTCGTGACCGATGGGCGCGTCGTGGCCGCCGGCGATGACGCCGACGACCTGCCGCCGCTGGCCGTCTCCGAGCACGACGGCCCGGTCACCGTCGACCTCGCCGAGGACGGACCGGTGGTCGTGGCGACGCAAGAGCTCGACGACGGTTCGCTGGTGGTCGTCGGCGTTCCCGACGAGGCGCGGGCGGAGGCGGTGGCGACGACCGTCGCGCTGCTCGCCGTCGCGGTGCCGCTGCTCGTCGTCTTCGTGGCGGTGGTCTGCTGGGTGGTGGTCGGGAGGGCGCTGCGGCCGGTGGAGCGGATGCGCGCCGAGGCCGAGGCGGTCACCTCCTCCGCCCTGGACCGCCGCATCGAGGCGCCGGGCTCGGGCGACGAGATCGACCGCCTGGCGCAGACGCTCAACCGGATGCTCGACCGGCTGCAGAGCGGGCAGGAACGTCAGCGCCGCTTCGTCTCCGACGCCTCGCACGAGCTGCGCTCCCCCGTCGCGGCTCTGCGCCAGACCGCCGAGGTGGCGCTCGCGCACCCTGACCGCCTCGACTCCGTTCGGCTCGCCACGACCGTGGCGCAGGAGTCGGTGCGCCTGGGCGGCCTGATCGAGGGGCTGCTGCTGCTCGCCCGGGCCGACGAGGCGCGCCTCGTGGTGACGGCGGCGCCCGTCGACCTCGACGATCTGGCCCTGCTTGAGGTGCGCCGACTGCGCGACTCCGGCGTGCTCGTCGACGCGAGCGGAGTCTCGCCCGTGCAGGTCGTGGCCGACGAGGCCCTGCTCTCACGGGCGCTGCGCAACCTGGTCGACAACGCGGTGCGGCACCGTGTCTCCCGCCTGGCGCTCACCTGCCGGTCCGACGGGGCAGAGGCGGTGCTCGCGGTGGACGACGACGGCCCGGGGATCCCGGACGCCGAGCGCGAGCGGGTGCTCGAGCGCTTCGTGCGACTGGACGAGGGGCGGGCGCGCGACGCCGGCGGATCGGGCCTGGGGCTGGCGATCGTGGCCGGGATCGCGGCGGCGCACGGCGGTCGGGTGATCGTCGGCGGATCGGCGCTGGGCGGGGCGCGTGTCGAGGTGCGGGTGCCGCTGGCCCGGGGCTGAGATCCGGTCAGCGCGCACGCACGATCGGCTCGGGCGCTTCAGGGTGGCTTCAGTGGCCACCGGCGAGAGTGCAGGAGGCGTCGACGAGCGGCGCCGGAACGGAGCGCATCGTGCAGAAGAAGACCAGGATCATCGCGGGGATCGCCGGAGCGGTCGTGCTGATCGGAGCGGGAACGGGCATCGCCTACGCCGCGACCGACGGCTTCGACGGCCGGGAGTCCCTGACCGGCAGCGACCTCGACCGCGCGAGCGAGGCGGCCCTCGCCGAGATCGGCGGCGGCACCGTGACCGCGGCGGAGCGCGACGACGATGGAGCGACCGGCTACGAGCTCGAGCTGCGCGACGAGGACGGCCTCGAGTACGACGTGCGCCTCGATGACTCCTTCGTCGTCGTCGCCGTCGACCCCGACGACGACCGTGCCCGGAGCGACGCCTCCCCGGCCGCCGGCACCGTGGATCCGGACGACCTCACGGGCGAGGACCTCACCCGCGCGAGCGATGCCGCCCTCGCGGCGGTCGGCGCGGGAACCGTCACCGGCGCGGAGCGCAGCGATGACGCCGACCACGCCTTCGAGGTGGAGGTCACCCGAGCAGACGGGACCGACGTGGACGTCGAGCTCGACGCGTCCTTCGCCGTGCTGTCGACGCGGGAGTAGCGTGCGGCGCGGTCAGCCGCGGCCGGGTCCGGAGGAGTCGCCGCCCGCGCCCGGAGCGCTGCCGCCGTTGCCGGAGGAGTCGCCGCCGGTCGCGGGGGCATCACCGTTGCTCCCGGAGGAATCGCCGCTTCTGCCGGGAGCGTCACCGCTGTTCCCCGGAGCTCCGGGCGCCTCCTCGGTCGGCTCGGCGGGCTCGACGGGCTCCTCCGGCGTCTCGACGGGCTCCTCCGGCGTCTCGACGGGCTCCTCCGGCGTGGGCTCGGGGGCGGGCGCCTCCTCCGTTGCGGCCGGAGCGGGCTCCGGATCCTCCTCGACAGGCCCCGTCTCCTCCGGGGTCGTCTGCCCGGGGGCACTGCTCGGAGTCCGGACCGGAGTCGGATCGTCGGCTCCTCCGACGAGCGCGTCGAGGTCGGCGCGAACCGCATCGACCCGCGCCTGCACCGTGGCCGCGCGCTCGGCCGACACCGATCCGCCCGCGAGCGCGGAGTCGAGGGCGCTCTGCAGTCCAGCGAGCTCGGCCAGCGCGCCCGGGTAGTCCTCGGCCGACGCCCTCTCGGCCACGGCCACGACCGCGTCGTCGAGGGTCTGCGCCGTACCCTCGTCGATCCCCTGCGGCGCGGCGGAGCATCCGCTCAGCAGCAGGGCGGAGGCGAGCACGGCACCGGCGGCCCGCAGACGCAGCCGCCTCATGAGCGGATGCTCTCGCGCAGCTGCCGGAGGTGGTCGCCGAGCTCGCCGTCCACCGCGGGCAGCGGAGACTGCGGACCGTCGACGAGGATCACTGCGAGCCCGACCGCCACCGCGATGAGCGCGAGCACCAGGACGAGGAGCCACGGATTCGGGCCTCGGCGTCGAGGGGCAGAGGAGGCCGGCGGCGCGGGATCCACGGGCAGCGCTGTCGTGGCGAGGACCCGGGTGGCGGGGTCCGCTTCACCCGCGTCGATTCTCGTCGTCGAGTCGAGCGGAGCCGTCGGCGTCAGCAGCTCGGTCCGGTCGGAAGCCTCGGCCGGCAGCAGCTGGGTGGCCGGTGCAGGCAGATCCGGTACGACGATCCCCGTCGGCGGGCCGTCTCGGCGCGGGTCGATCAGCCGGCGTGCCGATTCCGCCACCTGGAGCGCGGTCGGCCTCGCCTCGGGCTCGCGCCGGGTCATCGCGGTGAGGAGGGAGGACCACCCCGCGCCGAGCGACTCCGAGACCTCCGGGTCGCGCAGCACCCGGGCGAGCGTGACCTCGATCGCCGACCCGGTGAACGGCCGGCGACCCGTCAACGACTCCAGGAGCACCAGCCCCAGCGAGTAGATGTCGCTCGCGGGGGTGAGCTGGTCGCCGTGCGCCTGCTCGGGACTGAGGTAGGCGGCCGTGCCGAGGAGGGTGCCGGGCTCTGTGATGCGGGTCGAGTCGATGAGCGAGGCGATGCCGAAGTCGGCGAGCTTGGGCCGGAACTCGCGGCTGGTCAGCGGGCTGGGCACGAGGAGGACGTTCGAGGGCTTGACGTCGCGGTGCACGACTCCCGCAGCGTGCACCGTGTGCAGGGCCTCGCCGAGATCGCCCGCCATCGAGGCCACATCGTTCGGCGCGACGGGGCCGGTGGCGAGTCGCTCCGAGAGACTCGGGCCCTCGGCGAGCTCCATCACCATGTAGGCCTGGCCGTTGGTGTCGTCGCCGCCGTCGTGCGCGTCGTACAGGGTCACCAGAGCGGGATGGTTGAGGGCCGCGAGCAGGCGGATCTCGGACGCCTTGCGCTGCAGGTCCTGCGCCTCGTCGATGCCGGGGGAGAACATCTTGAGCGCGACCGAGCGGCCGAGGATCTCGTCGCGAGCGCGGTACACCGTGGCCATGCCGCCGCGGCCGATCAGCTCCTCGATCGTGTAGCGCCGACCGACCGTCGTTCCGACGACGCGGGTCTCGCCTGTCCGGTGGGATGCCACGGGTCCTCCTCGCGGTGCAGCGGCGTGCATGCCGCGCCCCCCGGTGCGACCGTCGTTCCAGGGTAGTACGTCCACTCTGCATGCGCCCGGTCGCACCCGGGGGCGCACCGGGCGGCTGTCAAGCGGGTGCCTCCGTCGCGGCGCCGACGTAGCGTCGGAGGCCCGACGAGAGGCGACGACATGGATCAGGACATCGACCAGGACCGCGCGGAGCACAACGACCAGGGCGCCACCATCGGCGCGCCGGACGGAGCGGCTCCGGCCACCTCCTCCGAGAGCGAGACGATCGAGAAGGACATCTCGGAGTCGCCCGGCAGCGAGCGCGAGACAGAGGCCAAGCAGAACGAGGACCCGGCCGCGAGCCGGACCGAGGTGTCCGGCTCTGCTGAGGTGAACGCCGTCCCCGGCACCGGCGGACCGGACGACGTGGGCGACGTCGAGGTCGACCCCGACGAGGTCTCGCTGAACGGCAAGCCGTTCCCGGGCCACGCCGGCACGACGTAGGGCGGTCGGGAGGCGCGGGGCCGCGCCGCGCCCCGTTCTCAGCCCTGCACGGGCGGGACGGTCGGCGTGGCGTCCGACGGCGGCCGCATGATCGGCGGTCGCGTGAACTGGTCCTCCCACTTCGGGAACGGGACGACCGTCCCAGGTGGCGAGGCAGCCAGCGCAATCGTCGCACTTCGACCGCCGATTGCGAGAATCAAGTCGGGCGCATCGTTCGACCAGAACAACTCGCTGAAAATCCTCAGCGAATACCGACCATTCTCCCGCACCGTCCACGCCACCCGATATCCGTCACCGGTAATGCCCCAGATATCGTGATCACCCGACAAGTCCCGGACATAGTAGTCCCAACCCTTCTCCTCGAAATACCGACGCATCGGCTCCACACCCACCTCATCACCCGACCCACCCGGCACATCCTGAAGTCGGCTTGCCAACAGGTAATAGCTGTTCGCGCCGGTCGCCCCGGGGAGTGGCCCGCCGACGCCTCCGGAAGCACCCGACCACGGAACCCGGTCACCCCCGAGCCAGGTCCACTCCCCGTCACTGATCCGCAGCTGCGCCTCCCGCAACAACTCCTCCACACGCGCATACCGCTCCGCGACCAGAGCGAACTCCTGCTCCTGACTGAGACGCGCGACCTCCGCCCGCGTCAGACCGCCCGCATCCCTCACATCCCGCTCCACTCCCACACCACACCCGACAACCATCACCAGCACCACCACCGCGAGCCCAATGGCCCACCATCGTCGCCCCCACCCCGTCATGGCTTTCCTCCGACCGCGATACGGGCAATCGACCCCATCGTGGTGGAATCGGGCGAGAGGTATCCGACGGCCCCGCCCGATTGATCGGGAGCCATGTCGTGGGTCGTCACCGCGCGCGTGCCCTGGCCTGCTTCGGACGAGAAGACCTGCACGCCGGAGACGTCGCGGGGATCCGTTCGCGTGGGGCCGGCGAAGAATCGACCCCAGAAGGCGGTGCCGTCCGCCCTTGCCTCCGTGGCGTGCACCTCGTCGACATTCAGGCTCGCGACCTCGATCCCCCTGAGGAAGCCTGGCGAGCCGTACGCGACGACATCGTCGATCCGATGCTCGGTGAGCTGCAGTGCGCTGGCGACGAGGGTCGACCCGTAGGAGTGGGCGATGACCGTCACCCGATCGGGCGGGCTGTCGCGCCGAGAGTCGTAGACCCCATCCAGAAAGGTGGCGAAACGGTCAGCACCGGAGGCCGCCCGGTCCATGTTGGGCACCTCGGGGAACGACGGCGCCCGATAGCCGAGCCAGGCGACGACGGCTGTGGGTCCGCCGCCTTGGTACATCGTCGCCGATCGCAGATCAGTCGCCGCGTTCAGATTCCCTTCGATTCCGTCGAGCGTCGTCCCCGCACCGGGCACATTGGCGAGCACCGTCGACGCGGTGTCGAGGTCGCCGATCGAGACGGCGGCGGTCAACATGCTGTCATCGGATCCGAACCCGATCAGCTGGGCGACGGTGCCTCCGAGCCGTGCCTGTCCATCGGCCCTGGCCAACCCCGCCACTAGAGCGTCCACCTGCCGCTCGAACTCCTCCAGCGACGGCCCGTCGGGAGACGCCAGTCCCATCGCGCTCCGCACCCCGCCGGGTCGGCGACCGCATCGGCGAGCAGCGAACGAGAGGCGACGTCTCGGGCGACGGCCGGCAGCCCGTCGAGGCCCGCAAGACCGACACGTGTCGCCAGAAGCAGCGCAGCGATGTCCTCCGGCGCGAGATCCAGCCGGGCCCACTCCGCCGCCACCGCGGCCGAATCCAGGCTCGGCTCCAGCAGCCGCAGCAGAACGGGTGGCGTGTGGGAGGAGGCGCGCGCATCGAGCGCGGTGTCGGTCAGACCTGCACCGCCCGCCAGCTCGAACGCGTCAGCGATCCGCTCGGCCCAGTTCGCGTCCTCGGCGAGCGCGACGAGGAAGGCCTCGAAGCCGGCCAGGACGTCGGCCTGCTCGATCTGCGCCCACCAGCAGTCCTCAAGGAAATGGTGCCAGGACGACGTCAGCAGGACGAGCGGGTCGGCCGCCTCGTCGACGAGCGCGCGGACTCCTCCGGCGAAGAGCCGGAGACGGTCGGGGTCGGCCGAGCTGCGCGCGCGGGTCGGCGAACCGCCGCAGTACCGGAACCGCGGCCGAGGGGCGAAGCTGGCCACGATCGGCGTAGGGATGATCGGTTCGGTACTCGGGCGCGGGTCGACGAGCTGCTCCAGGTTCCGCATCGACGCCAGGAGCGGATCGGCCGCGTCGCGCCGCCGCTGGGCCTCGCGCTCCTGCCACTCGGCGAGCTCACGTCGGCGCCGACTCTCGCGGTCGGCCTGACCCGCGACCAGAGTCACCTGCGCCGCCAGCTCGCGCAGCTCGTCGACGAGCCGGTGCCGATCGCCCACCTCGGCCTCGACGTTGTCGTGGAACATCCGCGAGTACGCTCCCGAGAAATCGATCATCGCCTCCTCGACCATCGCGCTCCTCGACGCGAACTGAGCGTCGAGCACGTCCGCCCCCGCTCGCAACCGAGCGCAGAGCGTCTCGGCTGTCTCTGCGTCGAACATCACGATCGACACGGCATCCATCACTCGCGACCTTCCCCTCACCGTCACGCACCGCTGAGGATAGGTCGACGCCGCACCGCGCTGCCGACGCTGGCGTCGAACACCACCTCCCGATCGCCGGATCAGGACCGAGGGGAGCCATCGGATCCCCTCGAGCAGCGAGGAGGCAGGACGCCTCAGCCGACCGGCGTGAGCAGCCCCGGGTCGCGGCGGTCGACCGTGCGGGAGTCGTTGACGCGACGGTCGACCCGATGTGCCGTGAGGGTCGCCGCCACAGCGACCGAAACCCGGTCGAGAGCCGCGAGCATCTCCTCCGTCGACGCGAGCGGAGCCGGATCCAGCCACTCCTCGCGGACGTCCGGAGTGAGGAACACGGGCATCCGCTCGTGCACCTCGCCGGAGGCGTCGCGGGCCTCGCGCGTGATGATCGTGAACGAGAGCCGCCAGTCGTCGCCCTCCCTGCGGGCGGCGTAGAGACCCGCGGCGGCGAGGATCGGCGCATCGCCGTGCACGAACCACGGCTGCTTGCCGTCGGCCCGCGCCTCCCACTCGTAGTAGCCGCGCATCGGGACGATAGCGCGCTGCTTCGCGAAGGCACCGCGGAAGAGTCCGTTTGCGGCGACCGACTCGAGGCGTGCGTTGATCGGCGACGGACCCCTTCCCTTCGACCACGAGGGGGTGAAGCCCCAGGAGGCGAGCTCGAGCTCACGCTCGACCGCACCGTCGTGCAGGCGCTCGCGCACGATCGGGGCACGGTCGGTCGGGGCGACGCTGAAGTCCGGAGCCCAGTCCTCGGCGCGCCCGCCCGCGGCGACGAACTCCTGGATCAGCTCGTCGGTCTCGGAGTCCATCGCGAATCGGCCGCACATGCGGGACACGCTACGCCGCAGCGCCGGTGGCCGCCCTCTTCGAGGGCGCGGACTCCGCTCAGGGTGCGACGCGCTCCTTCGCCGACCAGAACCGCATCAGGGCGCCGGCGAGGAGCGAGCCCAGCGTTCCCGCGGCGAGATCGCCGAGGGTGTCCTCGTAGCCCACGAAGATGGCGGAGTCGATGAAGCGGTGCCCCGCCCACTCCCCCCACTCCCACAGCACGCCGGCCGTCGTGCCGAAGCAGGCGCACAGGACGATCGCCGGGGCGAGCGGCCCGCGCTCACCCGAGACGGCCGGCACGACTCCCGCCCGCGCCGCCACGAGGAAGGCGACGGCCGCGACCAGCCCGTTCAGCACGAAGTGCACCACCAGGTCCCAGCCTGCCCAGGCCTCGTAGAGACCGAGGACGCTGCTCCACGAGGCGACGAGCAGTGCAGCGCCGAACGCCGTATCGAGCGCCGGGCGGATTCCGAGGAACCGCGGGAGCACCAGCCCGATCGCGGCCAGCGCCAGAACGGCGACGTCGACCAGACCCCAGCCGATCCAGGCCGCCACGATGCTCGCCGCTCCAGCGCAGCGCACCGCGTCCGCCAGCCATTCGCCGCGCGTGCGCGGAGGCTGGAGGAAGGTGGCGACGAGGACGGAGCCGCTCACGGATTCGTGAAGCGCAGCACAGCCTGGACCGGCTCGTGGTCGGAGGGGGCCGCCTCGTCGTACCGGACCGCGTTGATCCCCGCCGAGACGACCTCGAAGGCGCCCTCGGTGACCATCAGCCAGTCGATCCGACGCCCCTCCGCCGGCGCCCGATAGTTGGAGTAGGTGCCCCACGACGGGGTGAGGCGGCGCTCGGCGGCGACCCAGGAGTCGGCGAGCCGGCCCTCCTCGACGAGCGCGCGGTAGGGCGCGGTGTCGACATCGGTGTTCGTATCGCCCATGACGATCGCCGGACGGCCGAGCGCCAGCACCCGCTCCGCGAGCAACTCGGCCGAGCGCAGCCGGGACTGCCGCGAGAGGTGGTCGAAGTGGGTGGCCACGACCGTCAGTTCGCGGCTGGTCGCGTGGTCGGTGAGCTCGGCGATCACCGCGGTCCGGGGTATTCGGTTGCCCCAGCTGCGCGAGCCGGCGACATCGGGAGTCTCGGAGAGGGCGATCTGCGTCCAGTGCCGCACGGCGAAGCGACTGCGGTCGATGAAGAGCATCACGCGCTCACCGCTCCGGTCGGGATCGCGGCCGAAGCCCATCGCCTCGAAGGAGGAGCCGAGGGTCTCGTGTACGACGGCCGATTGGTCGGGCAGCGCCTCTTGCACGGCGAGGATCGAGGGGCGCTCCTGCTCGAGGACTCTCTGTACGAGCGGCCTGCGGCGCTCCCACTGATCGACGGCGCGAGAGGTGAGGCGCGGCATCCTCCGACGGATGTTGTACGTCATCACGTGCAGGTCGGGCGCCTCGGTCGGGCCGATCAGAGGCGTCGGGACGATCATGCGACCAGCCTACGGGGCGGCTCGGCGTGATCCGGAGATGTGCGCTGACGGCTCTCGACGGCCCTAGTGTTCGAGCATGCCCCTCTCACCCGCACTCGCTGCGCTCGCCGACGCCTCCTTCGTCTCGCTGACGACCTTCCGGAAGACTGGCGCCGGCGTCTCGACCCCCGTCTGGATCGCGCGCGACGGCGACGGGTTGATCGTGACCACACCGCGCCGGAGTGGCAAGGTGAAGCGCCTCCGCAACGACCCTCGAGTGACGCTGGCGCCGTGCGACCGGCGTGGTCGGGTCGCCGAGGGTGCGGCCGTCGTGGAGGCGAGCGCCCGGATCGACGCCGACCCACGCGAGGTCGAGCGCCTCGGCCGCGTGTTCCTGGCGAAGTACCGGCTCGAGTACCGCGTGTTCCTGCTGATCGAGCGCCTCGTCACCCGGGGCGACCGCACCCGCGTGATGCTGCGCGTGACGGACCACTGAGCCCCCTCGCCGCGCGGCGAACGACGGTGCTCCTGCGCGCCGTGCGGCCGCTCATCGGGCCCGTCCCGGTGACGCGCCGCCGCCGGGCCGGCTCGAGCACCCGCTCGGCGACGATCCGGCAAGCAGGTCACGCACCGCTCGAGCGGGAGCGACGGCCCGCCGATCCGATCGGCGGAACGACGGAGGGCGGGACCGGCTGGTCCCGCCCTCCGTCGTTCGATGCCCTACTCCGAGGGCTCCTCCGGCTCTCCGCCGGACACGGTGTCGGTGTCGCCACCACCGGACGAGGTGTCCGTCCCGGTGCCGTCGGGGAGTTCCTCGGTCTTCTCGGTGTCCTCACCCGTGGTGCGGTCGCTGCTCATGGCGCTCTCCCTTCCCGTCGGCGCTCTGCCGACCCTCCCACTCTGCACCGCGAACGTCCGGCTGGGCAGGGGGTGGCGGAGGCGGCTCCGCCGTGACGGATCGCCGCCTACTCCTCGACGACGATCGTGGTGATGACCGGATTGCGGCGGTGACGGCGGGTCAGCCAGCGGCCCAGAGTGCGGGTGATCAGCTTCTCCATCGCCTCGCGGTCGGTCGGCGAACCGGCGGCCTGCAGAACCGCCTCGTCGATCGCCTTGCTCGCGTTCGCCTTCCAGCCCGGCTCCTCGACGAAGCCGCGGGTGAAGAACTCGACGGGCTCGCCGAGAGTGCCACGGTCGACGTCGACGATGGCGAGGACGGTGATCGCCCCCTCCTCGGCGAGGACGCGGCGGTCGAGCATCGCGTCCTCGGTGGCGACTCCCATCGTGGTGCCGTCGACCAGGATGTGGTCGGCCTCGATGCGGCCGCTCATGCGGGCACGCCCCTTGACCAGGTCGATCGAGACGCCGTCCTCGATCACGAAGACATCCTTCTCGTCGATCCCGGTGCGGGTCGCGATGGCCGCGTTCGCGGTGAGGTGGCGCCATTCGCCATGCACAGGCAGCACCGCGGTGGGGCGCAGGATGTTGTAGCAGTAGGCGAGCTCGCCTGCGCTGGCGTGACCCGAGACGTGCACCTTGGCGTTGCCCTTGTGCACGACGGTCGCACCCCAGCGGGTGAACGCGTTGATGATCCGGTAGATCGCGTTCTCGTTGCCGGGGATCAGCGAGCTGGCCAGCAGCACGGTGTCGCCGGGGCCGATGTCGATGATGTGGTCCTTGTTGGCCATGCGCGAGAGGGCCGCCATCGGCTCCCCCTGCGAGCCGGTGCAGATCATCACGATCTCGGTGGCGGGCAGCTTCTCGAGCACCTTCATGTCGACGACGAGGCCGGCCGGGATCTTGAGGTAGCCGAGGTCGGCGGCGATTCCCATGTTGCGCACCATCGAGCGGCCGACGAAAGCGACCTTGCGGCCGTGGCGGTGCGCGGCGTCGAGGACCTGCTGGATGCGGTGCACGTGGCTCGCGAAGCTCGAGACGACGATGCGGCGCGGCGCGGTGCGGAACACCTGGTCGATCGCGGGGGCGAGGTCGCCCTCCGAGATCGCGAAGCCGGGCACGTCGGCGTTGGTGGAGTCGACGAGGAAGAGGTCGACGCCCTCGTCGCCGAGCCGGGCGAAGCCGGGGAGATCGGTGGTGCGCCCGTCGAGCGGGAACTGGTCCATCTTGAAGTCGCCCGTGTGCAGCACGAGGCCGGCCTCGGTGCGGATCGCGACGGCGAGCCCGTCCGGGATCGAGTGGTTCACGGCGAGGAACTCGAGGTCGAAGACGCCGGCGTCGACGCGGTCGCCCTCCTTGACCGGGCGGGTGCGCGGAGTGATCCGGTGCTCGGTGAGCTTCGCGGTGATCAGTGCGAGGGTGAAGGTCGAGGCGATGATCGGGATGTCGGCCCGCTCCTTCAGCAGATACGGCACGCCCCCGATGTGGTCCTCATGGCCGTGCGTCAGAACGATCGCCTCGATGTCCTTCAGGCGCGAGCGGATTGCGGCGAAGTCGGGGAGGATCACGTCGATCCCGGGCTGGTTCTCCTCGGGGAAGAGCACGCCGCAGTCGACGATGAGCAGCTTGCCCTTGTGCTCGAAGACGGTCATGTTGCGGCCGATCTCGCCGAGGCCGCCGAGCGGAGTGATCCGCAGGGCACCCTTCTCGAGGGGCTTCGGCTGGGGGAGCTCGAGGTGGTGGCGGGCGGGCTTCTGGGATCTCGTGGTTCTCATGCGGTGCTTTCCGGAGGGAGTGGCTGGACGCGCGCGCTCGGGCGCAGGGGTCCGACCGCGCGCCCGGGTGGGCCGCGGTGATGTGTCGCTCCGGCGTGATCATGCGCGTCCGGGAGCGGGTGGAGGTGTGCGGGACGGGACCGGTCGGCCGCTCTCACGCGGGAGGAGCCGTCCGTTCGGCGCGCACGTGCGCACCGACCGTCCTGTACAGCATGCCAGCAGTTCCCTGGATCGCGCGTGCGCAGCGCACCCTCCGCGCTGAAGAGCGCCTCCGCGTCGACGACACCCTCGGCGCACGGAGAGGGCCCGCCGTCCGCGGAGAGAGCCCTCGGCGCACGGAAAGGGGAGAGCGGGAACCCGCCCTCCCCCGACTCCCCCCGGTCGCGCTCGCTCTGTCCTGACGAGGCGTGCGCGGGGATCCCGGAGCGTCAGTCAGCCGGATCGGCCTCCGAGGAGGCCGTCGTGCGGGCGCGGTTCGTGAGATCGTCGAGCGCTTCGAGATGCCGCGCGAACGCCGACCGCCCGGCCGGGGTGAGGCTGAGCCAGGTGCGCGACCGGCGGCCGATGTGGCCCTTGCGGATGCGGGCGTAGCCGACCTCTTCGAGGTGGGTCGCGGCCTTCGAGAGGGCGGAGGGCGCTGTGCCGGTCGCCTGGGCGATGATCGCGAACTCCGCTTCGTCGCACCCGGCGAGGAACGCGGCGACCTTCAGCCGGGGAAGGCTGCTGAACACCTCGTCGACGACCGCCTCGGCCTGGCCGAGGGCGCCGCTCATCGCTTCCACCAGAGGTGGAGGCGGTTGGCGTGCTCGAGCGCGAAGGGGACGACGATGGCCAGCCACACCCCGACCGCAGAGGCCGGGCCGAGCGTCAGGGCCACCAGCCACAGCGCGAGCATGACGACCAGCACGAGCGGCGTCACCGCCCAGTAGCGGATCCGCGCGAGCCGGCCGTCGCGTGGGATCACTCCGTTGACCCGCCAGGACGCCAGGAGGAACGGGAAGGAGGCCGCGTTCAGCGTGAGCACCACGACTCCGACGAAGGGGACGAACCAGCCGACGACGACGCCGACCGTCACCACCCCGACACCGAGGAGGAACAGGAGCGTGCTGAAGACCGCGTACCAGCGCGGGATGCCCCGGTGGTTCTCGGCCTGCCTGGTGAGGGTGGCGGCGACGGTCAGTGCCGCGGCTCGATCTGTCGATGCGTTCATGGTTTCACCGTAGCATGCTGTTTCCATTTGGAAACAACATGCCGGGTTGTCTCTCAGGTTGGCGCCCGATCTCAGCCGAGCGGGCGCTCCGCCTGGGCGAGCACACCGGTCAGGACCGGGCGCGTGGCGAGGAGGGAGAGTCGCACGAGAGCCACGCCGGCGACCAGGCAGGCGATGATGACGACGACCGACAGGGGAGCGATGACGGTCGCTAGTCCCAGGAGGGGCAGCACGATGATCGCGCCGAGCAGCGACGAGCCGACCGTCACGAACACGAGCGGAGACATCACGGCGCGGACCCTGGCGGCGTCCATCGTCGCGACGGGCGCCCCCATCCGGTCGAGGCTCACGTAGAGGTCGCGCCGGTCGAGCACGGCGGCCGCCTGACCCACTCCCACCGAGCAGGCCACCATGAGGAAGGACGCGAGAAGCGTGCTGAAGATGCCGGTGCGGAAGTCGTCAACGAACGTCGGCTCCCACGACGACGACCCGATCGAGTCCATCAGAGCGAGGCCGCCGCCTCCGACGACCGCGATGAAGCTCGTCATCGCGATGCCGCCGACCAGGCGCCACGCAGCCTTCGGCGACTCGAGGATGCTGCGGGCCGCGAGGAGCGACTCGGCGGTCTTCGCCACCCGGAGGCGACGGCGGGCGAACAGTGCGATCGCCCACGGGCCGATGATCCCGAGCACGCCGACCGCCAGCCCGAAGGCGACGACGATCACGGCGATGCCGGCACCGGCGCCGCCGGCCACGGCCGCGAGGAAGGCGACGACGATCAGGACGACGCCGAGGACCGGGCGGATCCACGAGACACGCGCTGCCTGCTGCCTCTGCCGGACGCCCAGGGGCGAGACGACGACGGACCGCAGCCCGATCGCCGCACTCACGGCCGCCAGGAGCGCCACACCACCGAGGACTCCGAGGATCCCGAGCGGCCCGGCCCAGAGCGCGGTCGGTCCGAACGGAGCACCGTGGAAGTGGATGAGGCCGAGGAGCGGCGTGGTGACGGCGTGGAGCACGATGCCCCCGAGCGCCCCGACCACGGCGAGCGCCGTCGACTCGATCACGGTGATGAGGGCGACGGTCCTCGCCGTCGCTCCGAGCAGCCGCAACGTCGCGAGGCGGTCGTCGCGGCGCCGCGCAGAGAGCCGGGCCGCCGCTCCACCGAGGGTCGTGAGGGGGACCAGGAGGAGCGCGAGCATGATCAGGGTGAAGTCCTGGAACATCACCCAGTACTCGTCGTCCGAGCCCCAGAAGTACCGGAGCGCGCCCACGGTCGTCATCATCAGCGCCGACGTGACGGCGAAGGCGACGATCGGCAGGACGACGGTGGCGGGAGTGGCAGCGCTCGGGCGCGCGAGCATCCACGTGATCAGGAAAACGGGGGCGCGTCCGTGCGAGGGTCGCGAGGTCTCGGGGGCGAGCGTGCTCATCGTCCGTCCTCCTGAGCCGCCGCGCCGGCGCCGGAACCGGAGGCGGCCTGCGCTCCCGGTGCAGCGGAGTCGCCGACGATGCGGCCGTCCGAGACCTGCACGATGCGGGAGCAGCGGGCGGCGACCCTCTCGTCGTGGGTGACCACCACGAGCGTGCGTCCCTGGCCCACGGTCGAGCCCAGGAGCGCCTCCATCACGCTGGCACCGGTGGCGGAGTCGAGGGCGCCTGTCGGCTCGTCGGCGAAGATCACCGAGACGCCGCCGACCTGCGCACGGGCGATCGCGACACGCTGCGCCTGGCCTCCGGAGAGCTCGCCGATCCGCCGCTTCTCCATTCCCTCGAGGCCGAGCACCGCGAGCCACTCGGCGGCCCGGACCTCGGCGTCCGAGCGCCGAGCGCCGGCGAGCAGGAGCGGAAGGGCCACGTTCTCGACAGCGGTGAGCTCGGGGACGAGGAGCCCCTGCTGGAAGACGAAGCCGAAGGCCTCCCGGCGCAGGCGCGAGCGCTCGCCGTCGGACAGCGCCGTCAGATCGACCGGGCCGCTCGGGCTCTCGAAGCGCACCGTCCCGGAGTCGGGACGCTGGATCGCGGAGAGGCAGTGAAGAAGGCTGGACTTGCCGGATCCCGACGCGCCCATGACGGCGACCGACTCCCCCCGGTGGATCGTCAGGTCGACTCCGTCGAGGGCGGCGGTCGAGCCGTACCGCAGGACGAGCGACGAGGCGTGGAGGAGTGGATTCTGCATGCCTTCAGCCTGGCCGGGCGCACTGCCGGCCGCATCGCCCGCTCGGATCATCGGGGGTCATCCCCTGGAGGGTGCGGACGCCCACTCCGGGCGGGCGCCGTCGAGGATCAGCGGCTCGAGAGCAGCTCGACGAACTCGTCGGCCATCGCCAGCTGGACGCGGAGCGCCTCCCGCCGCTCGCGCGCCTGGCCGATGAAGAGCTCGAGCTGAGCGCGCAGCTCCGTCGACGCGTCCTCGCCCTGCTCGTCGAGCGTGTCGATCACGCGCAGCAGAGCGGCCATCTCGTCGAGGGCGAAGCCCAGAGGCTTCATCCGGCGGATGAGGAGGAGGCGGTCGTAGTCGGTCGACGTGTAGAGGCGGAAGCCGCCCTCAGTGCGGCCCGAGGCCGTGACCAGGCCGATCTCGTCGTAGTGGCGCAGCGTGCGGAGGGAGAGGCCCGTCCGCTCGGCGAGTTCGCCGATGTGCATGGTCTCGGTCATGCTCCCCCTCTCGGATCGACCCTTACGTGAGGGTAGAGTCTCACTCGCCGCTGATGCGCCCCTGCAAGCCTGGCATCATCGCTCGCCGTTGCCGACCCGCCACCGCAGACCGTCCACCCTCCTGCTCCCCGTCGAGCACCCCTCCCCTCTGGAGCCGCCGCGATGGCCCCCGCCACGACGTCCCCCGCCCGCTATCGAGCCGAGCCGTCCGTGCTGACGGCCCTGCGCACCCCGCGCATCCTGACCCGCGAGGTGCTCGCCGGCCTCGTCGTCGCGCTGGCCCTCATCCCGGAGGCCATCTCGTTCTCGATCATCGCGGGCGTGGACCCGCGGATGGGGCTTTTCTCCTCCTTCGTGATGGCCGTCTCGATCGCGTTCCTCGGCGGACGGCCCGCGATGATCAGCGCCGCGACCGGCGCGGTCGCCCTGGTGATCGCGCCCGTCGCACGGGAGTACGGGATGGACTACCTCCTCGCGACCGTCGTCCTGGCCGGTCTGTTCCAGATCCTGCTCGGGCTGATGGGAGTCGCGAAGCTGATGCGGTTCATCCCGCGCAGCGTCATGGTCGGCTTCGTCAACGCGCTGGCCGTGCTGATCTTCTCTGCACAGATCCCGCACCTGATCGGGGTCCCCTGGCTCGTCTACCCGCTGGTCGCGATCGGCATCGGCATCATGGTCCTGATGCCGCGTCTGACCAGGGCCGCGCCGGCGCCGCTGGTCGCCATCGTCCTGATCACCGCGGCGGTCGTCGTCACCGCCGTCGCCGTCCCGACCGTGGGCGACCAGGGCGAGCTGCCGCGCAGCCTCCCGGAGCTGCTCGTGCCGAGCGTGCCGCTCACCGTCGAGACCTTCACGACCATCGCTCCCTTCGCGCTCGCCATGGCCCTCGTCGGGCTGCTGGAATCGCTGATGACCGCCAAGCTCGTCGACGACATCACCGACACCCGCTCGCAGAAGACCCGGGAGTCGCTGGGTCAGGGCGCCTCGAACGTCCTCTCCGGCCTGTTCGGCGGCATGGGCGGCTGCGCGATGATCGGGCAGACGATGATCAACGTGAAGGCGTCAGGGGCGCGCACCCGGATCTCGACCTTCCTCGCCGGCGTGTTCCTGCTGGTCCTCGTCGTCGTCCTCGGCGACATCGTGGCCCTCATCCCGATGGCGGCCCTCGTCGCCGTCATGATCATGGTGTCCGTCGGCACCTTCGACTGGCACAGCGTCCGCCCCTCGACGCTGCGGCGGATGCCGATCGGCGAGACCGTGGTGATGGTGGCGACCGTCGCGGTCGTCGTCGCGACCCACAACCTCGCGATCGGAGTCATCGTCGGCGTGATCGCCGCGATGGTCGTCTTCACCCGCCGCGTCGCGCGTGTCGCCACCGTCGATCGCACCCTCTCGGCCGATGGCACGACCGCGCACTACACGGTCACAGGCGAGCTGTTCTTCGCCTCCAGCAACGACCTCACCACGCAGTTCTCCTATGCCGAGGACCCGTCGCGCGTCGTCATCGACCTCTCCGCCTCGCACATCTGGGACGCCTCGACCGTTGCGGCTCTCGACGCGGTGACCACGAAGTACCGGCGCCACGGCACGGAGGCTGTCATCGAGGGCATGAACGAGGCGTCCACCCGGATGCACCGCCGGCTCGCGGGCAATCTGGGTGCGGGGGGCTGACGGGCCTCTTCCGGGCGTACAGTCGCACTACGGGGCGAGCTTGACCGAGCGGCGTCGATGCACGGACGATCCGAGGGCGACCAGCCATGATCCGTACCATTATGACTCTGCACGACCGGGCTCTCGGGCTCGAGGAGGGGGTCGACGTCGCCGGCGTCAAGACGTCGATCGAGACCACCCTCCGCAGCGGCGGCGGCTTCGTCGAGCTGGTGGTCGTCGGCAACCGCGCGGTGTCGGTGCTGATCTCGGCGGGCACGCTCCTTCTGATCGATCAGGAGGACGTGGCGGAAGACGACCGCGACGCCCGCGGCGCCGGAGTGTCCTTCGAGGAGATGGTGATCGCCGTCGACTCGCTCTGACGGGGAGCGACGCTTCCGCGGGCGACGGGGCTAGTCCGCGAGCAGGCGCCCGCGCTCCTCGAGCAGCCGGCGCAGATGGCGCGCGAGCACGAGCTCCTCCGCGATCCGGCCCAGCAGCCCGAGCGGAGCAGCGAAGGTCAGCCGGTCGGTCATCACCGAGCCGGCGCAGGGTCCCGCGTCCGCGAAGAGGTGCTCGTGCCGGAACGCGCGGAACGGGCCGCGCGTCTGCTCGTCGACGAAGCGCCGAGGCCGATCGAACACCGTGACGCGGCTGGTCAGCGTCAGCGGCACCCCGACGTGCACGGCCCGCCACGTCACGTCCTCGCCCGGTCCGATCAGGCCGGAGACGACTCCACCGATCGCCCGCTCGCGGGCCCGGGCCTGGGTCGCCTCGTGCAGGCCGATGTCCCGCGCGCGATCGAACAGCTCGAGGGCCGGGCGGTGGGAGCGGGTGACGCACTCGATCGTGACGGGCATGCGCCCATCCTGCTCCTCGCCCCGCGGCACAAGGCCCAGCGAGCCGGGCGCCCCGTCCGCTTGACTAGGGGGATGCGCCGATGGTCGGCGCGTTCGGGAGGCGACATGGCGAATCATCGTTTCGAGCTGCGGTCCGGCCGCGGGATCGGCGTCTCGGCCGCGGGGGATCCCGTCGCCGACCGGCTGGTGGTGTTCTGCCACCCCACCCCCGGAGCGGGCGGCTTCGATCCCGACCCCACCGTCACCGGACCCTGGGGCCTGCACCTGCTGATCCTCGACCGCCCCGGCTACGGCGCCTCCGACCCGGTCGACGCCGCGCACGGGCGGGTCCAGGACCGCGCCGACGACCTCGCCGAGTACCTGCGCCGCTCCGAGCGCACGGCGCGCATGGTCGAGGGCGCGCGATTCGGCAGCGTCGGAGTCGTCGGCTGGGGCTCGGGAGGAGTCTTCGCCCTCTCGCTCGCGGCCCGGCACCCCGACCTCATCGACCGCCTCGCCCTCGTCGGCACCCCGGCGCCGCCCCAGGCCGGCGTCCTGGTGCACCCGACGGGCGCGTGGGAGCGGCGCGAGACTCTCCCGGACGAGGACGCCGCGACGATCGCCGCCTCCCTCCCCACCGCCGAACCGGGACTCGATGCGCTCGGCATCGAGCCCGACGACCCGGTGCTCGCCGGCCACGGCGGGCTCCGCAACCGGCTCGAGCGGATGCTCGGCGAGGGCTGGCGGCAGGGGCCGGGCGGCGCAGCGACCGACCTGGCCGCGCTCCGCGACGGCTCCTGGGCCGACGACCTCGACCGGGTGAGCGCCGACACTCTGCTGGTGCACGGCGACTCCGACCCGGTGGCGAGCGCCGAGGACGGCCGCTGGTACCGCGGGCGGCTCGCGCACGCCCGCACGGCCACCGTCGACGGTGCGGGGCGGTTGGCGCTGGTGCGGGAGTGGCGGCGGATCCTCGACCACGTCGCTCCGCTCGAGCGCGGGGCGGAGGACCGATGACGCGCCCCGCGCTGGGCGCCGGCCCGCGTGTGCTCGTCGCGGCGATGGCCGTCTCGGGGGTGGTGCACCTGGTGCGGCCGCGCGTGTTCGACACCGTCGTGCCACGCGGGATGCCCGGTTCGGCGCGCGGCTGGGTGCTCGTCTCCGGAGCGGCCGAGCTGGCCTGCGCCGCGGCGACCGTACACCCGAGCACGCGTGCGATCGGCGGGGTCGCCTCTGCCGCGCTCATGGCGGCCGTTTTCCCGGGCAACGTGCAGATGGCGAGGGACGCACGGCGCCCGCGGTCGCGCGTGATCACGCTGCTGCGTCTGCCGCTGCAGATCCCGCTCGTACTGTGGGGGCTCGAGGCGGCCCGCACGCGCTGACGCCGGGCGCGGCCGGGCGAAGCCCTCGGGAGGCGGAGTCCCCACCGACGCCGCGCACGGCCGCAAGCCCGCGCGGGCGCGGATCGCCCGCTGCTACCGTCCTGGCATGAGCGACCAGAGCGCGGACGACCGCCACGACCAGCTGACCAGCGCCCCGAAGGCCACGGAGGCCGACGCGGCACCCCGCATCGACGTCTCGACGACCGCGGCGGGCGACACTCGCATCGACATCCGCGAGGACGCGGCCGTGCGCCCCGGCCGCGTGGAGGAGAACGGCGACGAGGCCCAGGACGACTCCGGTGCCTGAGGCGGCCCCGGCGTCCGCGCCGACTCCCGAACCCGCAACGGCCTCCGAGCACGGAACGCCCGAGCCACGTCGCGCCGCCCTCGTCTACAACCCGGTCAAGGTCGACCTCGAGCGGGTCAAGGCCGCTGTCTCGCGCGCCGAGGCCGACGCCGGCTGGGCCGAGACGCTCTGGTTCGAGACGTCCGTCGAGGATCCCGGAGCCGGGCAGACCAGGGAGGCGCTGGCGGCTGGGGTCGACGTGGTCATCGCGGCCGGCGGCGACGGGACGGTGCGCGTGGTCGCGGAGGCGCTGCGCGGCTCCGACGCCTCTCTCGCCCTGCTGCCCTCTGGCACCGGCAACCTGCTCGCCCGCAACCTTAACCTCACGCTCGACGACATCGACAACTCCCTCGCCGTCGCGTTCTCGGGGAAGGACCGCGCGATCGACATCGGCCTGATCGACATCGAGACGGCGAAGGGCCGCGACCACCGCGCCTACGTCGTGATGGCGGGCCTCGGGCTCGACGCGAAGATGCTCGCGAACACCGACGACGACCTCAAGAAGCGCGCCGGCTGGCTCGCGTACGTGGACGCCCTGCGCAAGGCGCTGCTCGACAAGAACCAGCTCGAGTTCCGCTACCGCCTCGACGACTCGAAGACCCGCCGGGTGCGCGCCCACACGATCATCGTGGGCAACTGCGGAGCGCTGCCCGCGAACATCCTCCTGCTGCCGGACGCCGCCGTCGACGACGGGGAGTTCGACATCGTGCTGTTGCGGCCGGAGGGGTTCTTCGGCTGGGTGCAGATCATCGTCAAGGTCGTCTGGGAGAACGGGATCCTGCGCCGCAGCGGCGTGGTGGGAGCGAAGCTGATGGGGTTGACCAAGGAGGTGGCCGCCCTGCGCTACGTGAAGGGTCGCGACCTCACGGTGCGCCTCGATCACGAGCAGGAGATCGAACTCGACGGCGATTCCTTCGGCTCGACCTCGGCGTTCCGCACCTGGATCGAGCCGGGCGGGCTCACGGTGCGCGTCCCCGCCTGACCGGCGGGACGACCGCACGGTCCGCCTCCCGCCGGGAGGGAGAGGCGTCATCCATCCCGGCGGCGGCGTCTGCTCCGAGCACGACGCTGCAGCGCGGCTTCGGGTGCCGCACCCCATGCGTGTGCATGAACAGGGTGACTGTAGTGCGGGATCCGTCGCACCCGCAACGGTCCTCGCTCTATCGACGGCGCGCCTAGGTAGTTCCGCTCTCCTGTAGGCGTCCCGCGCAACGGGATCCGCACCCACCGCACCCCCGCGGGCGCCACGCCCAGATGCCGACACGCGCGGGTGCGCCCACGGCGTCAAGGAGGCACGCGAGCAGCGGGTGAGCCGATACCGTCCCCCTATGGGCTTCTTCGACCGCAACGACCCCTCGACCGTCGCACCCGATCAACGGCAGAAGGTGTGGAGCGACGGCCTCGGCCGATTCGCGTTCCGCTGCCTCCAGCTGATCATCGTGCTCGTCCTGGCCGTCGGGATCGTCTACGCCATGACGCAGCTGACGCTCGTGCTCATCCCCGTGATGATCGCGCTGATCCTCGCGTCGGCGATCCACCCCGTCCTGGCCTGGATGCGACGGAAGGGCGTTCCCTCGATCCTCGCGACGTGGCTCGCCCTGATCGGGCTGCTGGCGGTCCTGGGCGCGGTCGCCTGGCTGATCACCGTCGCGGTCCGCAATCAGTGGGACGAGCTGGTGAGCAGCGCCTCCGACGGCATCACCTCGCTCCAGGACTATGTGCAGCACCTGCCGTTCCAGATCACGGACGAGCAGATCGAGGACGCTCGGCAGACGGTCGTCGACTTCCTGACCTCGAGTTCCTTCGGCAGCGGCGCACTGGCCGGAGTCTCGGCGGCCGCCAATTTCCTCACCGGTCTGGTGCTGATGATCGTCGTGCTCTTCTTCTTCATGAAGGACGGGCCGAAGATCTGGGAGTTCCTCCTGCGCCCCTTCACCGGCTCGGGCTACGAGCGCGCGAAGCGGGTCGGCGCGAAGACCGTCGACGTGCTGGGCGGCTACGTCCGCGGCACGGCGACCGTGGCCGCGGTCGACGCCGGGGGCATCGGAGTCGCGCTGGCGATCATCCAGGTGCCGCTGGCGATCCCGCTGGCGGTCATCGTCTTCCTCACGGCGTTCATCCCGATCGTCGGAGCGACGGCGGCGGGCGTCCTGGCGGCCCTGGTCGCCCTGGTCGCGAACGGCCCGGTGGCCGCGCTGATCGTGATCCTCGTCGTGATCGGCGTCAACCAGCTTGAGGGGAACTTCCTCCAGCCGGTGGTGATGGCGCGCTCGCTCAAGCTGCACCCCCTGATCGTGCTCATCGCGCTGACCGTCGGGACCGTGCTGGCGGGCATCGTGGGAGCCGTGCTGGCCGTGCCGATCGCCGCGGTCGTCTGGGGCATCGTCTCGATCTGGAACGGTCAGGACTCGCCCGCGGAGCCGGCCCGGCAGAAACGCGCAGAGACCGTCTGAGCCGCCCGGGGGATGAACCGAGCGCCGATCGGCCGCGAAAACGACGCTGTGTGACGCGCGGCGGTCGCGCTCGGGGTCGATGATCCCGTAGAGTCGAGTCATCTCCTGGGCGATCGCCCGAATTCCACGGCTGAGAAGTCGCAAGACGAAGAGACTCAGCCCCTGATAGAGACCGCATCGATCGAGAGCATCCTCCTCGATCCCCCGGTTCGAACGCCCGTCTCGCACGCGGGTACCGCCTTTCACAGGACGCCGCGGAAGCCGCGCCGTTCCTCGTTCGACCCCCGTCCCACCGACTCCGTCGGCGGACGGGACGTTCTCCCCCGCAGAGTCGTCCTCCCCCGTGGAGGCCAGCGCTCAGCACCCTAGACGACCCGAGCGGTTCCCATCCGACGCGTGTGTTCATCCGCGCGGAGGAGGAGTCGAGCGGGTACCGCACAGTCGTGCGGAATCTGACGACGTCGGCTCCGGCCGTCGTCACCATCACGTAAGGAAAAGACATGCCTACTGGCACCGTTAAGTGGTTCAACTCCGAAAAGGGCTTCGGCTTCATCGCTCCCGACGACGGAGGCGCCGACGTGTTCGCGCACTTCTCCGCCATCGCGAAGCAGGGCTACCGCGAGCTCGTCGAGAACCAGCACGTCGAGTACGACGTCGAGCAGGGCCGCAAGGGCCCGCAGGCCGCGAACATCCGCGGCGTCGGCGAGTAATCTCCGACTTCCGACGCCCCGTCGACCAGGATCCCCGGATCCGGTCGGCGGGGCGTCCGTCGTTTCCGGCGGAGGTGGCGCGGGGCACCCGCGACGTCCTGCTGCTGCCGGAGTCCCGGCGGCGGGCTCAGACCACGAGCGGCCGGGCGGTGTGCACGAGCTCCTCGTGCGGCAGAGCGCGGAGGCGGGTGGCGATCTCGGCGCGGGCGGTCGCGTCGACCTCGGCCCACGCGTACTCCTGCGGGTGCAGCGGAGTGACGGTCACCAGATCGGCGTCGCCGGTCGCCAGCTCGAGGCGCTCGGGCAGCTCCGGGCTGCGGAGGCCGAGCAGCACGCCGACGGCACCCTGCGCGTCGGTCCACGACGCGGGCGCCTCCACGCCGGAGAGGCGGGCGGTGTCGACGCCGGAGCGGCAGCAGACTCCCTGGAGTGCTGCGCGGCGAGCCGCCTCGTAGAGCACGCGGAAGTGCCAGTGGTCCCAGAGATCGGCGGTGGGGACACCGCGGACCGCGGAGGTCTCGAGGCAGAGCTCGAGACCGAGCCCGGTGCCCGGGCTCGCGAGCCGGTCGAAGGGGTCGCTGAGGCCGTCGGTCGCGAGCACGACGGACGGGCCGCGGTCGATGCGGAGGAAGGCTCGGTGGTCGGTCGGCCAGCGCGCGCCGCCGCGGGTACCGGGATCCTCGGTCGACACGACCACCGTGCGGTCCAGGGCGCCGACGGCCCGCCAGGTCGCGGCCCGGTCCTCGGCGACGGCCTCGGCCAGCGCCCGTCGCTCATCCTCGGTCCAGCGGACCTCACGAGTGCGGTTCAGGAACAACGACATGGGACTTCCCGTCCGCGCGGCCGTCATGCCGCGCTCCCGGCACGCTACGGCGCCCGCCCCGACGCCTCCTCCGAGCGACCGGAGTACTTCCTGGACGCCCGCCGATGCCGGCGGGCCCGTCAGGCTAGCGGGTCGACCCCGTTGGTGCGCCAGCGCTCGTCCGCGAGTTGGCCCGGAGTACCGGGGCTCGACTCCTCGCCGAGGGGCTCGGCGCCCCTCCGCGCCTCCGCGGGCACCGCGCCGAGCGAGGTGCCCGCACCCTCGGCCGTGCTGCCGGGCGCGAGGAGGCCCTCCTCGTCCTCGTTCGGGCCCACCTCGTCCTCGGGTGCACTCTCGGAACCGCTCTCGCTCCGGGGGTCGTATCCGTGATCGGGGTCGCGGCTCTCGTCGGGCGTCGTGTTCTCCTCCACCTCGGAGTCGGCGGGGCGGACGTCACCGACCTCCTCGACCTCGACCGAGGGCGTGCCCTCGAAGCCGGCAAACTCGGGGCTCTGGTCAGCGCTCATGGCCGCCACGGTAGCACCGGGCGTCCGGGCCGCGGAGGGGGTTCCCCGGCGGCCGTGAGCCGGCCGTCCAGCCGCCACGCCCTAGGCTCGGAGGGCGATCACGGACGACGGGAGTGACATGCGACGACTCGGGTACGACAGGTTCGGCGGGCCCGACCTGCTCTCGTGGCGCGAGGCCCCGGTGCCCATGCCGGGCCGCGGCGAGGTCCTCGTCCGGACCCGCGCGGCGAGCATCAACGCGACCGACGAGAAGATCCTGGCCGGCTCCGCTCGGATCATGACCATCGGCCGCTCCCGCCCCTACGGCTTCGGGCTCGACGTCGCGGGCACCGTGGAGGCGCTCGGCCCGGGCGCGCACTCCGTCGCGATCGGCGACCGGGTCGTCGGGATGACCCGCGAGGGCGACGCCTTCGCCGACGCCTCCCTCGCGCGCAGCAGCGCGCTCGTGCCGATCCCCGACTCCCTCGACTTCGTGCAGGCGGTGACCCTGGCGATGTCGGGAGGCACCGCGATCGGTCTGGTGGACGCGCTGCGCGCGCGTGCCGGCGAACGGATCCTGGTGGGCGGCGGCTCCGGAGCCATCGGGACCATCACCATCCAGCTGCTGCTGCGCGCGGGCTGTGTCGTCTCTGCGACCGGCTCGGCCGCCTCCGCCGAGACCCTGCGCGGCCTCGGCGCAGAACCGCACGACTACCGCGCGCTCGACCTGAGTGTGCTGGCCGGCCGCTTCGACGCCGTGGTCGACGTCTCGGGGCACCTGCCCGCCGACGACGCAGCGATCCTGCTCGCCGACGGCGGCCGCATCGCGACCCTCGTGCCCAGCGGCCCCGCACTCGTCGCCCAGGCCGTCGGCGTGCTCCGGCGCGGCCGGCCGCGAGTGCGCAATCTGATCGTGGAGGCGACGGCCGAGCGGATCGGGCGGGCGATCTCGCTGGCCGGCTCGGGCGAGCTGCGGCCGGAGCCGGGTGCCGTGCATCCGCTCGAGGAGATCGTCGACGTGCTCTCGCGCCGAGCGGCCGGATCCCAGCGCACCCTGGGCAAGATCGTGTTCACCGCGGACGACTCGGCTGAGCTGAGCTGAGGCGGGCAGGGGAGGTTAGCGGCAGCCGCCCGCCCGGACAAGGGCGAGAAGCGCCCCGACCCGCCCGGACAGGATGGTCGCATGCCCGCATCCCCCTGCTCCTTCCCGTACCCCCTCGGCGTCTTCCTCCGCGGCGACGCCGAGGCGAACGCCGCCGTCTACTCCGAGACCGCGGACAGCGTCGAGATCTGCCTCTTCGACGAGACCGGAGCAGAGACCCGCGTCGCCCTGACCGAGCGCACGGGGCACGTCTTCCACGGCATCGTCCCCGGTCTGCGCGTCGGCACCCGGTACGGGCTGCGCGTCGACGGCCCGTGGGACCCGGCCAACGGGCTCCGGCACAATGCTGCCAAGCTGCTGCTCGACCCGCATGCGACGGCGATCGAGGGCTCCTACACCTGGTCCGAGGATGTGTTCGGTCAGTTCTACGAGGACGCCGACAGGCGCAACGACGCCGACTCCGCCCCCGCCGTCCCCCGCTGCGTGGTCACCGACCCGCACTCCTTCGACTGGGCCGGAGACACCGCACCACGGATCCCGCTCGAGGACACCGTCGTCTACGAAGTGCACGTGAAGGGCTTCACGAAGCTGCACCCGGACGTGCCGGAGGACATCCGCGGCACCTACCGCGGCCTCGCGCACCCCGCCGCGATCAAGCACTTCACCGACCTCGGCGTGACCTCGGTCGAGCTGCTGCCCGTGCACCAGTTCGTGCAGGACTCGCACCTCGAGGAGAAGGGCCTGCGCAACTACTGGGGCTACAACTCCCTCGGCTTCTTCGCCCCGCACAACGAGTACTCGCACTCGGGCGACGACGGCTCGCAGGTGGACGAGTTCAAGGCCATGGTGAAGGCGTTCCACGAGGCCGGGCTCGAGGTCATCCTCGACGTGGTGTACAACCACACCGCCGAGGGCAACGACAAGGGCCCGACGCTCTCGTTCAAGGGCATCGACAACGGCTCCTACTACCGCCTGGTGGAGGGGGACCGAGCCCACTACTTCGACACCACGGGCACCGGCAACAGCCTCAACGTCGCCCACCCGGCCGCGCTCGGCCTGATCATGGACTCGTTGCGCTACTGGGTGACCGAGATGCACGTCGACGGGTTCCGCTTCGACCTCGCTACCACGCTGACCCGCCAGACCGGCGAGGCCGAGGTGCACAGCGCGTTCCTCGACCTGATCGCGCAGGACCCGGTGCTCGCGCCGGTGAAGATGATCGCGGAGCCGTGGGACACCGCCGGCTACCAGGTCGGCGGGTTCCCCGCGGACTGGTCGGAGTGGAACGGGAAGTTCCGCGACGACGTGCGCGATTTCTGGCACGGCGCGGACTCGGTGCTCGGCACGACTGCGCAGCGTGTGCTCGGCTCGCCCGACGTCTACGAGGCCGACCGCCGCTCGCCGCTCTCGAGCGTCAACTTCGTCACGGCGCACGACGGCTTCACCCTCGCCGACCTCACCTCCTACTCGCGCAAGCACAATGCGGCCAACGGCGAGGACAACAACGACGGCGAGAGCGACAACCGCTCCTCCAACAACGGTGCAGAGGGCCCGACCGACAACGAGGCGGTGAACGAGCGTCGCGCCCGCATGCGCCGCAACTTCCTCGCGACGCTGCTGCTCTCGGCCGGCGTGCCGATGATCCTGGGGGGCGACGAGATCGCCCGATCCCAGGGCGGCAACAACAACGCCTACTGCCAGGACGATGAGATCTCGTGGTTCGACTGGGAGAACGCGGACCGCGAGCTGTTCGCCTTCACCCGCGGGCTGATCGCGCTCCGCGCCGCCGAGCCGGCGCTGAAGCCGAGGTGGTTCCGCCGCGCCCCCGGCGACGGCGGCCCCGACACGGTCGACATCCTCCGCTCGGACGCGCAGGGCTTCGCCGACGAGGACTGGGACAACCCGGATGCCCGCTCGATCACCTTCGTGTTCGCGCACGAGGGCAGCGCGAGCTTCGCCCTGCTGCTGAACGCGGCCGAGAACGGCGTCGAGTTCACTGTCCCGGAGGCTCCGGGCGCCGAGTGGACGCTCGCCGCCTCCAGCGACCCGGAGCAGGTCGTCGAGGGCGAGGTCACCACGCTGATCGTGCGCGACGGCTCGTTCACGCTGCTGCGCTCGGCCGCCTGATGCCCGGCCGAGCCCCGCGGCGGCTGCGCTTCAGCGGGCGCATCGCGGGGTTCGGCACGGCCTCGGGCACCCGCGTGGTGCTCGGGCTCTGGGAGTCGACTCCGTACGGCGCGTTCGCGGACGCGATGATCGAGCGCGGCGACGGGCACCGGATGCTGATCGCGCCGTCAAACGAGGTCGCGGAGTTCATCGCCTCGACGTACTCGTTCGACGACGTGCGGATCGAGGCGGTGTCGTGGCGGCGGGTGCACGGCGGGCTGTCCGTCTCGGCGGGGCCGCTCGAGGTGTCGCTGCGGCTCGGCGGCCTGACACCGCTCGGGCGGCTGCTGCGCGTCGTCCCGCGGCCCGTCGCCGAGCACCCCGGGTGGCTGACGGCGATCTCACCGGTCGCCTCCGTGCTCGTGCGCGGGGTCAGCACCGCGGGGTCGGCCGGGAACGGCCGCCGCGAGTACTACGGGGTGCGCGCGATCCGCGGCGTCCTCGGGGTCGACGCCTCGCTCGACGGAGCGGGCCTCGGATCGCTCCGGCCGCTGTCGCCTCCCGTGCGCTTCGGCTTCTCCTCGGCGCCCGCGACTCCGGCGATCGTCGACGTGACCACCACGATCGCGCTCCCGCGCGACGCGAAGACGGCGCATCCGCGCCACTGAAGAACCGGCACTGACGAAGACCCGACACGAAGAAGAACCGACACGAAGAAGAACCGACACCGAAGAGAAGGGACGCTCCTCATGAAGAAGGGCGACAAGATCAGCTGGAACACCTCCCAGGGCGAGACCCACGGGAAGCTCGTCGAGAAGAGGACGAAGGAGTTCCAGTTCGAGGGACAGACGTTCAAGGCCTCGGACGACGAGCCGTACTGGATCGTCCAGAGCGACAAGACCGACGCGAAGGCCGCGCACAAGGAGTCGTCGCTGACGAAGAAGTAGGGCGGCGGCTCCACCGGGGGAACCCCGGACCGTCGAGGGGGCCAGTACTCCGTGGCCGCCTCGACGCTTCGGGGTTCCCTCGCGCGGAGAGCGCGGACGGGAGGCCGCGGTCAGAGCCAGCCGCGCTCCTCCGCGAGCAGGACGGCCTGCTGGCGGGTGCGGACGGCGAGCTTCGCCAGCACGGCCGAGACGTGGTTGCGCACCGTGCCGGGGGCGAGCGACAGGGCGCGCGCGATCTGGCCGGTGGTCTCGCCGCGGCGGCCCGCGCGGAGCACGTCGAGCTCGCGATCGGTGAGCGGGCAGCGCTGGTCGCTGAGCGCGTCGGCCGCGACCTCGGGATCGACGTAGCGGCCGCCCGCCGCGACCCGGCGGATCACCTCCGCGACCTCGTGCGCATCTCGCGACTTGGGCAGGAACCCCGAGACACCCGAGGCCAGCGCCCGCCGCAGCACTCCCGGCCGCGCGTGGCGGGTGACCACGATGCAGCGCGTCGCGACCGTCCGCACCAGGCGCTCGGCGACGTCGACGCCGTCGAGCCCCGGCATCTCGAGGTCGAGCAGGCAGATGTCGGGGGCGAGGCGGGCGGCCTCGACGAGCGCCTCCTCGCCGTCGGCGCACTGCGCGACGACCTCGATGTCGTCCTCGAGCCCCAGGAGCGACGCCAGCGCCGAGCGGATCATCGCCTCGTCGTCGGCGATCAGCACGCGGATCATCGTGCGACCCCCGTCACCGGCACCGTCACGACGACGGTGAACGATCGGGCCCCGTGCTGCACGTCGAGCGAGCCGTCAGCCTCGGCGACCCGGCGGCCGATGCCCTCGAGGCCCGCCCCACCGCCGTGGTCGGCCTCGACGGGGGCCGCCTCGGCGTCGTTCTCGATCGTGAACCGCCAGGCCCCCGCCTCCGGTCGCAGCGACAGCCGCGCCCACTTGCCGCCGCCGTGGCGGAGGACGTTGGTGGTCGTCTCGCGCACCACCGGCCCGAGGACGTCGGCCGGGGCGAGATCGGCGGAGGGGTCGACGGCCGCCTCCGCCGCGACTCCGGCCGCGCGCAGCAGATCGACCGCATTGGCCAGCTCGTCGCCGAGCGGGACGGAGCGGAACCGGGTGGCCAGGTCGCGCGTGCCCTGCCGCGCCTCGTCGACGCTGGTGCGGGCGGCGCGCAGCTGGGCGAGCGCCGCCTCCTGATCGTGCGCCATCAGGCGCTCGGCGAGCTCGAGCTGCAGGGCGATCACCTGCAGGTGGTGCCCCTGCAGGTCGTGCACGTCGGTCGCGACCCTCAGCCGCTCCTGCGTGGCGCCGAGCCGCGCCTCGGAGGCTCGGGCCTGATCGAGCGAGACCAGCACGTCCCACCACCACAGCGAGAGCACCGACATCCAGGGCAACGCGATCGAGTAGAAGCCGACGAGAGCGCTGCTCACGCCCTCGTCCGTCAGCGGCGCGACATGCAGATCGATGAACCAGAGGGCGGCGAGCAGCACCGTCCCGGCGAGCACGATCCGGCGACGGAGGCCGGGGGCCCAGGGCAGCAGCACGAGCATCTGCACGACCGGGAGGACCGCGATGGTCCACATCCCCGAGGCGACCCCGGCGAGGACTCCGTAGGCGACGGCGACGGCGAGCGGCGCCCACGCGGTACGACGGCGCATCGAGAGCGGCTCTCCGCGCCGGTTGCGGTAGTCGAGCAGCAGCGGGACCTGCGCGAGGGTCCAGACGACGCCTCCGATGCCCACCACGAGCACCGCGGCCGTCCCCCGGCTCGAGAGGATGAGCGCCGGCACCCAGACGAGCACCAGGATCAGGCCGAAGAAGAGGATGCCGCCGGCGGTGTACCACCAGGTCGCGGTGATGCTGCGGGTCAGCTGCAGGGTGCCGCGCGCCGTCCGCTCGGCATCGCTCACGGGCTCGGTCCGGGTGATCACGAGGCCACCCTACGGGCGTGACAGAAGTCACGGGTCCGAGGTGCGAAGCGCCCGGGAGGCGGTGACGGACGGGCACTTCCCGCGGATCCGCGACCCCGGTGGGCTGGAGTCAGTCACGAGACGGACCACCCGGTCCCCGACCAGCAGGAGAACGTCATGAGCGTCATCACCACCTTCCAGGACCTCGTCGCCGAGGTGCCCGACATCGTGCAGCCCCTCATCGTCGCGGCGGCCGGAGCCGTCCCGTTCGTCGAGGGCGAGGGCGCCGCGACCATCGGCATCATCGGCGGGGTGAACCCGGTCATCGCGGTCCTCGCGGCGATCGTCGGCAACTTCGCCTGCGTCGCCCTCGTGGTGCTGCTGAGCTCGGGAGCACGGCAGGCGGTCGTCAACCGCACGCGGGTGGCGGCCATGGCGGGCGGGGCACCGGAGCGGCCGGCGGTCTCGCCGCGCAAGGCCAAGTTCCAGCGGGCGTTCGAGCGCTACGGGGTCCCCGGGGTGAGCCTGCTCGGGCCGCTGCTGCTGCCGACGCAGTTCACCGCCTCGATGCTCGCGGCGGCGGGAGTCGGCCGTGGGCGGATCCTGGTCTGGCAGGGCATCGCGATCGTCGCGTGGACGACGATCATCGCCGTGATCATCAGCGGAGTGCTGTCGACGGTGGGCTGAGCGTCGTGGGCGGCCCGGCCGGTTCGGTGCCCGAGTGGACGCCGGACGGGTCTCCGACGGCCCGCCGCGCCCGGTGGGCGTCCAGTCGTGTCGGACCCGTGCCGCGAGTGGGCGCCCACCGAGCGCTGGGCCGTCTCAGCGCTCGTCCAGAGGCGCAGGATGGACGCATGAGCGACCAGCCCGAGCGGTGGACCCGCGCGACGACGCAGCCCGACATGTGGACCGACCCGGAGGACGACCCTCGCGAGGGGACGAGCCCCGACGGCGAGCCGGCGACCCTCGAGGACTACCTCTCGGCCTACCGCCACACGCTGATCATGAAGTGCGACGGACTCACTCCGGAGCAGCTGGCCCGCCGCTCGGTCCCGCCGTCGACGATGTCGCTGCTCGGACTCCTCCGCCATCTGGCGGAGGTCGAGCGGGACTGGCGCGGCTGGCTGAGCACGGACGCGCCTCCCTCGAAGCTCTACGGAGGTCGCGACGCCGACTTCGACGGTGCGGTCGGCGAGCAGGAGGTCGTGGACGAGGCGCTCGCGTCGCTGCAGCGGGAGCAGCGGGACACCGACGCCGCGATCGCCCAGCACCCCGACCTCGGCGAGCGGGTCGGGCGCGACGGCATCGCGATCCGCGAGTTGCTGGTGCACCGCATCGAGGAGTACGCGCGGCACTGCGGGCACGCCGACCTGCTCCGCGAGTGCGTCGACGGCCGCGTCGGGCAGTGACGGCGGCAGAGCGTCGGACGCCCCCGCTTCGCCACTGAGGTCGCGCGGACGGATCAGCGGCGGTCGAGGAGCGCGAGCAGCGCCGGTTCGACCTCCGCCTCGGTGATGTGGCCCGCGACGACGAGCTCGGCCAGACCGTGCACCGCACCCCAGACGGCGGTGGTCAGGGCGGCGACCGCCGCGGAGGAGGAGTCGGCCGGCAGGAGGGACGCGGTCGCGGTGGCGAGGACCGCCTCGACCCCGTCGATCAGCGGGGCCATCGCGGCGCTCGGCGACCCAGGGACGCAGACCTCGGGGTCGTAGATGACGCGGAAGCGCTCGGGGTACCGGGCCGCGTAGCCGACGTAGGCGCCTCCGATCAGCACCGCGCTCGACTCCGCCGAGCGCCCGGCCGCCTGCTCCTGCGCCCTGGTCAGCGCCGCGAGCAGCTCGGCCATGCTGACCTCGCTCAGCCGCTTGAGGAGCGCGGTGCGGTCGCCGAAGTCCCGCGAGCCGAACAGGGTCATGCGAGCCGGAGGTCGGCCCGGGGGCGTCAGGCCGAGCGGCGCACCAGCTCGTGCACCCAGGCCAGCTTCTCGGCGATCACCGGAGTGATGACGAACGGGTAGAGGTCGTCCTTGCCCATCGAGCGGTTCACGCTGTTGAGCGCGAGCGAGAAGCCGTGCCAGCGACCGAGGATCTCGGGCATCTCGAGCGTCGAGACCCGGTCGGCACCGACGGCGTGCACGCTGCCGACCAGCGAATCGGGGAGTCGTCCCCACGGACCGGCGATGGTCATGCCGACCGAGGCGGTCGTCTCGAGCGCGTCGGCGATGTGCAGATAGTGGGCGAACGTCTCCGCGAAGTCCTCCCACGGGTGGGTCGTCGCGTACTGCGAGATGTGCTCGCGCGCCCAGTCCTCGCTCCCCGAGGCTCCGGAGTAGTGCGTATCGAGCGCCGCCGCGTAGTCGGCGCGCTCGTCGCCGAACAGCGACCGGAACGCCGGGATCAGGTCGGTGCCCTCGACCAGCAGCTGCCAGTAGTAGTGGCCGATCTCGTGGCGGAAGTGGCCGAGCATCGTCCGGTACGGCTCGCCGAGGCGCGCCTTGAGGGCCTCGCGGTGCGCGTCGTTGCCCTCCGAGAGGTCGACGGTGACGACTCCGTCGGCGTGACCCGTCGTCACGTGCTGTCCCTGCGCCGACGACAGCAGCTCGAAGGTGAGCCCGGTGGAGCCGCTGCGGCGCTCGACGGGCAGGTCGAGGTGGTGCAGCTGGCGCACGAGGCGGCGCTTGGCGAACTCGGCGACGGTCAGCTGGCTCAGTGTCGCCGCGTCGTAGACCGCGGGGCGCACGCCGGTGAGGGCGCAGGAGGCGCAGGCGCCGCCGGTCCCCTCCTCCGCCAGCCAGGTGCAGCCGATGGTGTCGCGGTAGCGGCACGATTGCCGGCCCGAGGCCTCGGCGAGCTCGTCGCGGTCGAGGTCGTAGGCGAGCGCGGTGCGGCAGCGGAGGCACACCGCGTCCTCGAACTCGACGCGGGCCTCACAGTGGGGGCAGCCGAACACGCGCAGCGGAGGGGGCCTTCCGGGATGACGAGGCGGCGGCGGGCGCCGCCCTTCGACACTAGTCAGCCCTCGGCGGGTGCGCGCGGGGTTGCCGCGCGCACTCCCGCCCCTCACGCGATGCGGATGAGCTTCTTGTTGACGAACTCCTCGAGGGCGCTGCGGCCCATCTCGCGGCCGGTACCCGAGCGCTTCACGCCGCCGAAGGGCAGCTCGACGGCGTCGCCGAGGACGAGGTTGATCCAGACCATGCCCGCGTCGATCCGGTCGGCGAGACGCAGCGCCTGCTCGGAGTCGGTCGTGTAGAGGTACGAGCCGAGACCGAACGGGGTGTCGTTCGCGAGGGCGATCGCCTCGTCCTCGTCGCGCACCCGGTAGAGCGCGGCGACCGGGCCGAAGAACTCCTCGCGGTAGGCGTTCATCTCGGGAGTGACGTCCTCGAGGACGGCGGGCGGGAAGAAGTTGCCCGTCACCTCGCCGCTGGCACGCACGGTCGCGCCCTGCTCGCGCGCGGTCGTGAGCTGCTGCTCGAGGCGCGAGGTGGCGGCGGAGGAGGAGAGCGGGCCGAGCAGCGTGCCCTCGGCGAACGGGTCGGCCGGCTGGGCCGCGGTGAACGCCTCCGTGAACTTGGCGGCGAAGGCCTCGTACAGGTCGTCGATGACGATGAAGCGCTTGGCGGCGTTGCAGGACTGGCCGTTGTTGTCGAGGCGGGCGGCGACCGCGTCCTCGACCGCCTTGTCGAGGTCGTCGGTCGACAGCAGGATGAACGGGTCGGAGCCGCCGAGCTCGAGCACGACCTTCTTGAGGTGCCGCCCGGCGATCTCGGCGACGGCCGCGCCGGCGCGCTCGGAGCCGGTGACCGAGACGCCCTGCACCCGCGGGTCGGCGATCACGGTCGCGGCCTGGTCGTTGGTCGCGTAGAGGTTCACGTAGACGCCGGAGGGAGCGCCCAGCTCCTCGGCCGCGGTGCGGAAGATGTCCGCGATCGCGGCCGCCGACTCCGGGCACTGCGGCGCGTGCTTGAGCAGGATCGTATTGCCCGCGACGATGTTCGGGCCGGCGAAGCGGGCGACCTGGTAGTAGGGGAAGTTCCACGGCATGATGCCCAGCAGCACGCCGAGGCCGGCGCGACGGACGAACGCGGAGCCGGTGCCGTCCGACAGCTCGATGGGCTCGTCGGCGAGGAACGTCTCGCCGTTGTCGGCGTAGTAGCGGTAGATGTCGGCCGCGAAGCCGACCTCGCCCGCGGCCTGCTTGAGCGGCTTGCCCATCTCGCGCACGATGATCTCGGCGAGGGCGTCGGCGCGCTCGACGTGCAGGTCGGCGACCCGCGCGATCAGGGCGGTGCGGGTCGCGACGGGCACGGTGCGCGACCACGTCGAGTACGCGTCGTGGGCGGCTCCGATCGCGTCGGTGAGCTCGCCGTCGGTGACGGTCGGGTACTCGCTGAGGGTCGCGCCGGAGGCCGGGTCGATCACGGCGTAGTGGGTGCTCATGCGGGCAGTGCTCCTTCGCGGTGGTGGGCCGGAGCGATTCTCGCGCCGTCCTCGTCGATGATCTCCTGCGCCAGCCGCCGGCCGACGCGGATCGCGCCGTCGACGTGCTGGTAGCCCTCGGCCGCGAGGTCGCTCGAGCCGAAGCGGAGGGGGCCGACCGGCTCGAGCTGCAGCGCGCCGTAGCGGGTGAGCCCGCCCAGGTCGAAGCTGGCGGCGTAGGCGCCCTGGGTCCACTCCTCGGCGGCCCAGTCGCTCTCGTAGTAGACGACCGGATCGAGTGCGGCCGGCCCGAAATAGGCGGCGAGCGAGTCGAGGATCGCGGCCTTGCGCTCGGCTTCCGGCAGGGCGAGCAGCCTGTCGGCCTTCTCGTCCGAGACGAAGCCGACCAGGGTGCCGCGCTCCTCCCCCGCGTTGGAGTTGTCGTAGGCCTCGTGCACGAGTGCGTGCGGGCTGAAGGCCGTGCCCGAGAGGCCGTCGGCGCGCCAGAACGGCGTCGCGTAGCTGGCGTGCACCTTGATCACGAGGCCGAGCGACTGGTGCTGCAGCGACTGCTGCCGCAGGCGCGGCAGCGGCGGCTCGAACGCGATGCGGTTGACGAGGTTGGGCGGCACGGCGACGATCGCGCGGCGGGCGCGCACCGTGCGGTCGTCGGTGCGCACCTCGACGCCGTCCTCCCCGTAGTGCACGGAGCGGACCGGCGCGTCGAGCACGACCCGCTCGACGCCGAGCCGCTGAGCCAGGAGCTCCGGCACCCGCTGCAGGCCGCCGAGCACGCGCTTGTCGAGGATGAAGTCGGCGTCGACGAGGTGGCTGAAGCCGCCGGCGCTGGCCGCCATCAGCAGCGCCTGCAGCAGCGAGAACGAGTGCGCGGGCTTGGTGAGCATGGCGTCGGCGACGAACAGCGCGATGTTGGCGCGCGCCTCCGCGTCGTCGGTCTGCTGCTCGAGCCACGCGCTGAAGCTGATGCGGTCGTAGTCGTGGGCGAGCGGATGCGCCCACGGGGCGGCCGGATCGGTCTCGACCACGAGGCGGTCGAGCAGCTCGATCAGGCGCGAGATCTCGGACTCGGTCGTCTCGGTGCCGGGGAAGATGTCGCCGGTGAAGCGGCGGGCGCGGCCGTCGGAGCCGATGTAGACGCTCTCGCCGTCGCGGTACCGGGAGTAGGTCGCGAGGCCCAGCTCGTCGAGCGTCTCGAGCAGCGCGGTCTGGTCGGGCGAGACCCACTGCCCGCCGAGCTCGAGCATCTGCCCGTCGATAACGCGGGTCTCGAGACGGCCGCCGACGCGTTCGCGGGCCTCGAGGACGAGGACGCTGCGGCCCTGCTCGTGGAGGCGCACGGCCGCGGTGAGCCCGGTGGCGCCCGCTCCGATCACGACGACGTCGTACTCGTGCTCTGTCCGGTGCGTCTCGATTCGGGACATGACAACTCTTTCCATCGGTGATCGCCGCGTTGAACGAGGGATTGCGAGTCATTTTGTCACAGACAGTGTCGAGATAGACAGTGCCCCGATCGCGACGCCTCGCTGTCAAAACTACATAGGCATGCTATATTAATAGCCGTGCCCGATTCCAGCGCCCCCGTGCGACTCGCCTCCGCCGCCACCGCTCTCACGCGGTTCGCCGGCCGCTCGAGCGGCGCGACCGGCCTCGGTGCGCAGTCCGGCGCCGTCTGGTCGACACTCGCCGAACTGCGCACCGCCTCCCCCGTCCGCCTCGGCGAGCTCGCCGAGCGGGTCCGCGTCACCCAGCCCACGATGACCGGCATCATCGCCCGACTCGACGAGGCCGACTGGATCCGTCGAGTGCACGACACGAGCGACGGCAGGGCCTGGCTGATCGAGGGCACCACCGCCGGCTTCGACGCCCTCCGCGAGCACCGCCTCCGCCTCGAGGCCGCCCTCGCACCGCTGTTCGACGACCTCGACGCCGACGATCGCCGCGCCCTTGAGCGGGCCGCGGCGATCGTCGAGGCCCGCGTCGCGCGGATCGCAGGCGCCCCCTTCCCCTCCTCCCCCGAGAAAGGCAGCACGCCGTGACCACCTCCCCCCACCCGCCCGCGCAGGGCTCGATCCTGAAGCAGCCGCTCGCTGTGTGGGCCGTCGCGTTCGCCGCGGTCATCGCCTTCATGGGCATCGGGCTCGTCGACCCGATCCTCCCGGCCATCGCCGAGAGCCTGCACGCGACACCGACCGAGACCTCGCTGCTGTTCACGAGCTACCTCGTCATCACCGGCGTCGTGATGTTCTTCACCAGCTGGCTCTCGAGCCGCATCGGAGCCAAGAAGACGCTGATGATCGGCCTGGTGCTGATCGTGGTGTTCGCCGCGCTCGCCGGCACGGCGGGCAGCGTCGAGGGCGTCATCGGCTTCCGCGCCGGCTGGGGCTTCGGCAATGCGCTCTTCATCTCGACCGCGCTCTCGACCATCGTCGGTGCGGCGAGCGGAGGCTCCTCCGCGGCGATCGTGCTCTACGAGGCCGCGCTGGGCATCGGCATCGCCGTCGGCCCGCTGCTCGGCGGGCTCCTCGGCAGCGTCTCGTGGCGCGGTCCGTTCTTCGGCACCGCCGTGCTGATGGCCGTCGGCTTCATCGCCATCGCGACGCTGCTGCACGAGGACGGTCCGAAGCCGACCCCCACCCCGCTGTCGGCGCCGTTCGCCGCCCTGAAGGTGCCGGCGATCCGCACGCTGGCCGCAGCAGCCCTCTTCTACAACATCGGCTTCTTCGTCCTGCTGGCCTACACGCCCTACCCGCTGGGCCTGGATGAGATGGGCCTGGGCTTCACCTTCTTCGGCTGGGGCCTGGGCGTCGCGATCACCTCGGTGTTCGTCGCTCCGCTGCTCACCTCTCGCCTGCCGCGGACCGTGGTGCTGCGCTCGGTGCTGGTACTGCTCGCGCTCGACCTTGTGGCCGGTGGGCTCGCGATCTCGTCGCGGGTCGGACTGATCGCCTGCATCATCGTCGGCGGGCTGTTGCTCGGTGTGGTCAACACGGTGCTGACCGAGTGCGTCATGGAGGCGACCGACCTGCCTCGCTCCGTCGCCTCCTCCGCCTACTCGGGCGTCCGCTTCCTCGGCGGCGCGATCGCCCCGCCCGCCGCCTCCGCCCTGGCCGCCGCGATCTCGCCGGCCTTCCCGATGTACGCCGCGGCCGGAGCAGTGGCGGTCGCCGCGCTGATCGTTCTGCTCGGCCGACGCACCCTGGCACGCGCCGACGCCCACGAGGCCGAGCCGGAGCTCGTCGAGGCGCAGGCCATCACGCTGGGCGAGTAGCCGTTCAGCACGTCGGCCGGGAGCGGCCCTCAGCCACCATCGTGCGCGAGGGCCGCTCCCGGCTGCCGTCGTGCAGGAGTCAGACGCCCGCCAGCTGCGGGTAGACCGCCTCGAAGGGCGCGGTCAGCCCGGACTTCACCTGGCGGCTCGTCTCGTCCGCCAGCACCTCGAAGGCGCCCGCCTCGAGACCGTCGTAGGCCTGGCCGACGACGTCGACCGGGCTCGCCTTCGGGCCCTCGGCGCCCGCGGCCATCGGAGTGTCGATGTAGCCGACGTGGAGGCCGAGCACGTGGACCCCCTGCGGAGCGAGCTCCAGGCGGAGCGAGTTCGTCGCCGACCACAGGGCCGCCTTCGACGCGCTGTAACCGCCGGCGACCGCGTACCAGCTGAGGGCCGAGTGGACGTCGATGATCGCAGCGCCCTCGGCCGCCGACAGGCGCGGCGCGAACGCCGTCGCGAGCAGCACGGGACCGAAGAAGTTCGTCTCCATCACGTCGCGCAACTCCTGGGCCGAGAGCTCGAGCAGGCTGTGGCTCGCTCCCGAGACACCCGCGTTGTTGATCAGCACGGTGACGTCCTGCGCAGCCTCGACGGCCGCGGCGATCGACTCCGCGTCGTTCACGTCGAGCACGAGCGGAACGATGCGCTCGTCGCCCCACTCCTTCGGGCGACGAGCGGCGGCGTAGACCTTCGACGCACCGCGCGCGAGCGCCTGGGCGACGAACTCGGACCCGAGGCCTCCGTTCGCTCCGGTGACGAGGACGACGGCTCCGTGGAGTGATGTCATGGTGGGGACTCCCGTTCTGCGGGCCGCGGCGATCGCGGCCTCTCCATCGGGCAACACCATCCTGGTGAGTAGGAATTCCCAACTGACCCGATCAGGCGCAGGACGCGCCGGAGTGGAGACCCCGTGACGACCCCCGCCATCACTCCCCGGGACTGTCCCATCGCGTCGGGACTCGAGGTGCTCGGCGAGCGGTGGAGTCTGCTGGTGCTGCGAGAGATCGCGTTCGGCGAGCGTCGATTCGACCGCATCCAGGCCTTCACCGGCGCACCCCGCGACGTGCTGACGGCGAGGCTGCGCAGCCTCGAAGAGCACGGCGTGATCGAACGCGTGGCCTACTCCGACCGCCCGCCGCGCTTCGAGTACCGCTTCACCGAGGCGGGCCGCGACGCCGTGCCGGTGCTGATCGCTCTCGCTGCCTGGGGCGAGCGCTGGGCGTGCGCCCCCTCGGCCCGGCAGCCCTACGAGCACCGCTGCGGGGCCCGCCTGGATCCGCAGCTGCACTGTGCCGAGTGCGGCGAGCGGATGGACGCCGACTCGGTCTCGCTCGCCCCCTGAGCGGCGTCCCGGGAGCGGCACCCCGGGAGCGGCCGTCCGGGACAGCGGCGTCAGGCGCGCGCCTCCTCGACCAGCCAGTCCAGCGCCTCCTCAGTGAGCGGGCTGCCCGGGAACACCGCGAGGCGCCCGAGCGGCATCGAGCCGAGCAGCGCGGCCATGCCGGGGTCGGTGACGGCCGCGCCGAGCGCTCCGTCTCCGGAGCTGAGAACCTGCCGGAGCCGCGCGCCGGCCAGCGGATGCGCCAGCCATTCGGCGACGGTCGAGGACGCCGTCAGCGGAAGGGCGAGCGCGTCGCCCTCCACCTCGGCCCGCACGCTCTGTCGGAGGTCGCGGCTGGAGGCGCCGACCTCGATCGTGTACTCGCCGCCCTCGACCACCCAGCGGCCGGCGCCGGGGTGGAAGTACGCGAGCTCCTCGCGCGGGACGTCGAGGACGACCTCGGCCGCGCCTCCGGCCGGGATGTCGACGACGGTGAACGCGGCGAGCGCCCTGACCGCCCGCGGGATCGCGGAGCCCGGGAGCCCCGTGTAGACCTGCACCACCTCGCGCCCGTCCCGCCCGCCCTCGTTCGAGACCTCGAGCCGCACCCGGAGCCCGCCCTCGCGCTGCTCGACCACCAGCCCGTGGTACTCGAAGCGGGTGTACGAGAGTCCGTGGCCGAACGGGAACGCGACCTCGGCGGCACGCGCGTCGTAGCCGCGGTAGCCGACGAACACGTCCTCGCCGTAGCGCACGTGCCCGAAGGCGCCGGGGAATCCGAGGTGTGCAGGGCTGTCCTCGAGCCGCAGCGGGATCGTCTCGGTGAGCCGACCGGAGGGGTTCACCGCGCCGGTCAGGACGTCGGCTATCGCGCCTCCACCCGCCTGGCCGAGCAGCCAGCCCTCGACGATCGCCGGCACCCGGTCGTGCCAACCGGAGGTGCGGACGACTCCGCCGTTGGAGAGCACGACCACCGCGCGCGGAGTGCGCTCCAGCACGGCGTCGAGCAGCAGGATCTGCTCGGCGGGGAGCTCCAAGTGAGTGCGGTCGAAGCCCTCGGACTCCTCCTGGGCGGGCAGCCCGAGGAACAGCACGACCGTGTCGGCGTCGGCGGCCGCCGCCACCGCCTCCTCCCGCAGCGCGGCGGCATCGCCGGAGCCGTCGGTCGTGAAGCCGGGGGCGAACACCATCCGCTCGCCGAGAGTCCCGCGCAGGGCGTCGAGGGCGGAGTCGAGGCGGGTCGGCACGATCTGCGAGCTGCCCGCTCCCTGGTATCGCGGCGTCCGCGCGAACTCGCCGATCACGGCGACACTCCCCCGCGGTGCGAGGGGCAGCACGGCGTCGTCGTTCTTGAGGAGCACCACCGCGCGCGACGCGACCTCGCGGGCGAGCTCGTGGTGCGCCTCCTGATCGACCGCCCCGGCCAGGCCCGCGCCCGCGGCGACGCGGTCGAGCAGCTCGAGGGTGCGGCGGGCGGCGGTGGTCACGTGCGCCTCGTCCAGCTCGCCGGAGCGCACGGCCGCGACGAGACGCGCGGGGTTGCGGCCTCCGCTCGAGGGCATCTCGAGGTCGAGCCCTGCGGCGACTCCCGCGACCCGGTCGTCGACGGCACCCCAGTCCGACACGACGAGGCCCTCGAAGCCCCACTCCTCGCGCAGCACGCTCGTCAGCAGCCAGGGGTTCTCGGAGGCGAGCACGCCGTTGATCCGGTTGTACGAGCACATCACGGTCCACGGCTGCTGCTCGGTGACCACGCGCTGGAACGCGCGCAAGTAGATCTCGCGCAGGGGCCGCTCGTCGACATCGGCGCTGACACGGAGGCGGTCGGTCTCCTGATTGTTCGCGGCGAAGTGCTTGAGCGAGGCGCCGACTCCGCGGCTCTGCACGCCCCCGACGAGAGCGGAGCCCAGCACGCCGCTGACGAGCGGATCCTCGGAGAAGTACTCGAAGTTGCGCCCGCACAGCGGTGAACGCTTGATGTTGATGCCCGGCCCGAGGAGGACGCCGACGCCGAGGGCACTGGCCTCGTCGCCGAGCGCGACGCCGACCCGGCGGGCGAGGTCGACGTCCCAGGTGGAGCCGAGCGCGACGGCGGGCGGGAAGCAGGTCGCGGGCTCGCTGTCGTCCAGGCCGAGGTGGTCGCCTCCTGTGCGCTGCAGACGCACGCCGTGCGGGCCGTCCGTGAGGGTGATCGAGGGGATGCCCAGGCGCTCGACGGCCGGGGTCGTCCAGAAGCTGTGGCCGCTGGTGAGGGCGGCCCGCTCCTCGAGGGTGAGGTCGTCAAGGTGGTCGGCGTGGGTCATGCTGCGCTCCGATCATCCGTGCTCCGGTGCCACGGCTCCGAAAACCGTACATCGAACGGGTTAAGTGGCGCCAGAGTCGGCCCTCTGCCTGCCCTACCATCAGAGGCATGCCTCAGCGCGGACCGTATGCCCGGGGGATCGCGCGACGCCAGGAGATCCTGAGAGTGGCGCTCGACGTGTTCGCGCGCGAGGGCTACCGCGGCACCTCCCTCCGCGAGGTGGCGCGGCTGAACGGGGTGAGCCTGCCCGGGCTGATGCACTACTTCGACTCGAAGGAGCACCTGCTCACCGCGATCCTCGAGAAGCGCGACGAGATCGACTCCACCGAGCTCGCCACCGCGACCGATGCGATCGACGGGCTGGTGGCGGTCATGCGCCACAACCGCGACGTCCCGGGGCTCGTGCAGCTGCACCTCACCCTCGCGGCCGCGGCGGAGGATCCGGAGCACCCGGCGCACCCACACTTCACCGGCCGGATCGAGGTCATCCGCGGACAGCTGGCGGAGGCGATCCGCGCGCGCATCGCCGACGGGTCGGCCCGCGCCGACCTCGACCCGGAGCAGGCCGCGCGGCTGCTGATCGCGGCCGCCGACGGCATCCAGATCCAGTGGGCGCTCGACCGCTCCCTCGACATGGCGGCGGACCTCGAAGCGCTGTGGCGCTCCCTGGCACGCTGACCGCCCGCTGCGCCCGATCGAGCACCGGCCGCCGCCGCGCCTGCGATCACGACGATCCCGGCAGGGCTCGCGCGGCGGTCGCACGGGGCGCCCGCCGCGACCACCCTCACGGCAGGAGGTGCTTGACGTTCGATCGCGCGAGGGCGATCGCCTCGCCCGCTCCACCGTTCATCACGATCTTCGACATGGCGAGCGCGAAGCCCTTCACCTGCGCGCCGGTCACGGTCGGCGGCAGCGACAGGGCGAGCGGATCGGTCACCACGTCGACGAGGACCGGGCCGTCCTCGGCGAGCGCCTCGCGCAGCGCGCCCTCGACCTCGCGCGGGTCCTCGACGCGGATCCCGCGGATCCCGACCGCCTCGGCGACTTTCGCGTAATCGACCATCGGCACATCCACTCCGAAGTCGGGGAACCCGTCGACCAGCATCTCGACCTTGACCAGGCCGAGCGTGGAGTTGTTGAACACCACGATGGTGACCGGGAGGCGGTACGCCGCCACCGTCACGAGCTCGCCCATCAGCATCGCGAGCCCACCGTCGCCGCTGAGCGACACGACCTGCCGACCGGGGTGCGAGAGCTGCGCGCCGACCGCTTGCGGCAGAGCGTTGGCCATCGATCCGTGCAGGTACGAGCCGATCAGGCGGCGGCGGCCGTTCGGAGTGATGTACCGGGCCTGCCAGACATTGCCCATCCCGGTGTCGGCGGTGACGATCGCGTCGTCCGCGAGCAGCCCATCGAGGGTGGAGGCGACGAGCTCGGGGTGGATCGGGCGGCGCTTCTCGACCTCGGTGTAGGCGCCGACCACTCCCGTCACCAGCTTCTCGTGCTTCTTCAGTGTCTTGTCGAGGAAGCGGTGGTCCTTGCGGTGCACGAGCGGCATCAGCGCCCGGAGCGTCGCGGCGACGTCTCCGTGCACCGGATGCGCGACGCTCACCCGGCGGCCGAGCTTGGACGCGTCGGTGTCGACCTGCGCGATCACGACCTCGGAGGCGTCGGGCAGGAACTGCTCATAGGGGAAGTCGGTGCCGAGCAGCACCAGCAGGTCGGCGTCGTGGATGCCGGCGTGCGCCGCGCCGTAGCCCAACAGCCCGGTCATGCCGACGTCGTACGGGTTGTCGTGCTGGATCCACTCCTTGCCGCGCAGGCTGTGACCCACGGGGGCGCCGACCAACTCGGCGAAGGCGACGACCTCGTCATGGGCGTTCCGCACGCCGGCGCCGGCGAAGACCGCGACCGTCCTCGCCTCGTCGATCGCGGCGGCGAGCGCCCGCACATCGCCCTCGTCCGGGACGAGCACGGGAGGCGACGGCAGCACGAACGCGGGGAACTCACCGACCGCGTCGAACTCGGCGACGTCGCCCGGGAGAGTGACCACGGCCACTCCGCTCAGGGCCACTGCGCTGCGCATCGCCGCGTTCACCACGCGGGGCGCCTGCGCGGCGGTCGAGACCAGCTCGCGGTAGTTCGAGCACTCGACGAAGAGGCGGTCGGGGTGGGTCTCCTGGAAGTAGGAGGAGCCGATCTCGCCGCTCGGGATGTGGCTGGCGATGGCGAGCACGGGAGCGCCGGAGCGGTGCGCGTCGTAGAGGCCGTTGATCAGGTGCAGGTTGCCCGGGCCGCAACTCCCCGCGCACACGGCGAGCCGGCCGGTGAGTTGCGCCTCTGCACCCGCGGCGAAGGCGGCCGCCTCCTCGTTGCGCACGTGGATCCAGTCGATGCCCCCCTTCTCGGAGCCGCCGCTGCGCCGCACCGCATCGACGATCGGATTCAGCGAGTCTCCGACGATCCCGTAGATCCGGGAGACACCTGCGTCGATGAGCTGGGCGATGAGCTGGTCCGCGACCGTCTTCTGAGCCATGCCTCCATTCGATCGGACCATGCTGGACGTCCGCCGCTCCCCCGCGGCCTCAGCGGCCCGTGCTGTGTGCCGTTATAGGGCTGCGTCATCGGGCTGCGTGCGTCAACGGGCGCTCCACGTGCGCGATCGAGGCCGAGAGGCGCGCTGAGCCGGCGCCGAGCGCGAGTGCCGCGACTCAGCCTCGCTCGCGGGCAGGGAACAGCCGTAGCAGCAGGCCGGAGCCGATCCAGACGGCGGCGATCCCCGCGACGAGCCACGAGGCTCCGAACCCGGAGGCGGCACCCGCCAGTGCCGCGCCGACGGCCGCGGCGGCCGAGCGCAGACCCGCGCCGATCGTGAACACCTGCGAGCGGACAGCGGCGGGGCTCTCCTGATCGCGCAGCAGCAGCATCGCCGCGTTCGAGGGTGCTGTGAAGACGCCGGCGACCGCGAAGGCGGCGACCGCGACGACGATGCCGAGGTCGGGCACCGCCACGAGCAGCACGGCGCCGGTCGCGACGTAGGCCGCGCCCATCGTCCAGGCGGGCGGACGCTGGGTCCAGCGCCGGGCCGCGACCGCGACGGCTCCCGCGAGGCCGCCGACGGCGAAGGCGGTCAGGATCCACGCGGCCGCGGCGGGTGTGCCGAGGCGCTCGACTGAGAGGCTGATCGCCGCGACGCCCGCCGCGCCTCCCGCGACCTGGCTGAGCGTGCCCGCCGAGGTGACCACCGCGATCGGGCGGTGCCTCAGCAGGTGGGAGACGCCCGCCACGACCGTCCGCAGCACGCCGACCGTGGGTGCGGGCCGTGCCTGCATCGCCAGGCCGAGCGAGCCGACGACCCCGATCAGCGCGAGCGCGGCCATCGCGAGCATCGCCACCCGCGCACCGCCGAGACCGGCGGCGAGACCCACGATCGCGGGTCCGCTGATCGAGGCGACCGTGTACGAGAGCGAGTCCTGCGCGTAGGCGCGGCGCGGCTCCGGGATGGCGCTCGTGACGAAGCTCGACATCCCGCCCATGTAGACGGGGGTGGCGAGTCCTGCGATCAGCAGCAGCACCACGATCAACGGGGTCGGCACGTCGCCGAGGAAGGCGGCGACCGCGAAGGCCACGGCGGTCGCGAGGGCGGAGGCGACCAGGAGGCGGCGCGGGTGGCGGAGGCGGTCGAGCACTGTGCCGACCAGCGGGGCCGCGATCACGCTCGGGAACAGGGCAGCGCCGGTCAGCGCTCCGCCCAGGGCGACATCGCCCAGGCGCTCGACGGCGAGGAGCGGGAGGGCGACGATCATCCCCGCGCCGGCGAGGCGGAGGGGGATCGACGCGGCCTGGTAGCTGACCGCGCTCATGCGGTGAAGAGGATCGACATCACCCTCGATCGTGCCACGTGGGAGGGCGCGGTCCGTTCGAGAACAGGGCCACCGCCATTCCGGACGATCGCTCGACTCTCTGGCAGTTCGCTGGACGCGGCAGGGTCGACCGTGACGATCCGAGCGGTCCGTGCGTCCTACTGGCAGACATCGCCTGATCGACCGATCGGGCCCGAGCGAAAGAGACGACCATGGCCGAGAGCACCACCGCCACCACCACGCGCAGCACCAGCGGCACCGCCGCCGGACGCACCGTCATCGAGGACAGCGTCATCGCCAAGGTCGCCGGCATCGCGGCCCGCGAGGTCCGCGGCGTCCACGCCCTCGGCGGCGGAGCGGCGCGCGCGATCGGTGCGATCCGCAGCGCGATCGGCAACGACGACCGCGGCCAGGGCGTCAAGGTCGAGGTCGGCGAGCGCCAGGTCGCCGCCGACGTCACGATCGTCGCCGAGTACCCCGCGCCCCTCCAGGAGGTCGCCGAGAACGTGCGCTCCGCCGTTGCTGAGGCGATCCAGCAGATCGCCGGCATGGAGGTCGCCGAGATCAACGTGACCGTGCAGGACGTGCACATCCCCGAGGAGGACACCCAGGAGTCCGACCCTCGCGTCGCCTGACGCCGAGACCTCACGACGCCCCGGGCCGGACGGCACCGGGGCGTCGCCATGTCGCGACCCTCAGCGACCGGCCCGACCACGCCGGTCCCTCCTGCACCGAACCCCGACCAGCACGACCACCACTGGCCCGAACCCCGACCAGGCCGAACAGGAGACCTGACGTGAAGCAGTCGAGCACCCGTCCGCTCGATGTGGACGACACCGTCGCCCTCATCGGCGTCCTCGCCGCCCTGCAGGCCATGATCGGCCGCGGCGGAAGAGCACGCCCCGACCTCGAGGGGCTCCGGCACGGTCTCGAGCAGGGCGGCGCGCTCCTCCCCGGAAGTGACGAGAACGAGATCGCGCGCGCGCTGGCTGGGCTGAACGCCCGTCTGCGTGGGACCATCGAGTGATCGACGACTGACGGACTGGCCGTAGCCTGCTCGGATCGTCCTGTCGACCACCCCGACACACCCTGTCCCGTCGGGTATCGTCCGGTCGATCCCGCGGACCTCGTCAGGCCGTGGTCAGCCCGTGAGTAGGAGGAGGCGCGACCGTGAACGGTGATCACTTCGTGCTCTCGACGGCCACCCCCTGGGACGACCGCACTGAGATCGTCGGCGTCTACGCCTCCGAGTCGTGGGCCAGGGAGGCCGCCTCCACCTGGCTGAGATCCCCTGATCGGGAGTCGTTTCCACGATGCGTGATCGAGGGCTGGAGCGGCGCGCACCTGCTCGGCCGCGAGATCATCGAAGGAGTCGGCCTCGACGGCGAGGGCGACGGAGACGAATCGCTGGACGGACCCCAGCAGATCTGACGGTATGACGGAGCTGCCGCGTCAGCGCGCCAATGCACTCCCCCAGTGCGAGGGGTATTCGAAGTGCGGCGGCAGCGTGGTCGTGTCATCGCCGCGTGCGCTGTTCACCTGCGCCTGAGTGAGGTAGATGGCCTCGGCGAGCTCAGCTCCGCTCACGTCTGCGTCGCGCAGGTCGACGCCCAACACGTCGCAGCGGCCGAGGTCGGCTCGTCGAAGATCGGCCGCGATCAGCAGCGCTCCCCGCAGGTCGGCCCCCCTCAGGTCGGCGCCGGCGAGTGGTGCACCGACCAGGTCGGCACCCGGCTGCACGCGCCGACCGCGGCGGCGGCCGGCAGGCCCGACTCCCGCCCGCGCGGCGGCGCTCGCGGTGATCAGCAGCGGTCGGGAGGCGCCGTACTCGGCGTCCACGTCGACGGCCAGCACCGCCTCGGCATCGCCGAGCGTCCGCTCGTGCACCGCGGCGAAGCGCTCGTCGAGCGCTCGACGCAGCGCCGCGTCGCCGCCGGGGAGCGCGAGCGCCACATCGAGGTACCAGAGCAGCTCGTGCAGGCGGCGCATCAGGGGGAACACGGCGAACATCCGCTCGCGCACGACCGGATCCGCTCGCCAGGAGACGCCCCCGAAGGTCTGGGCCGAAACCTTCTGACCCGCACCGAAACAGTCGAAAACGGTGCACCCGGCGAAGCCCTCCGGCCGAAGCCGGCGATGGATCGTGCACGCGTCCTCGCCGTCGAGATGGACGCACGGATCGCCCGCGGGCTTGTCGACCGGGAAGTCGGCCGAGCGGGAGAAGGCCAGGGCCACGCAGCAGAGGCCGAAGCAGTTCGCGCAGTCGGCGCCGAGATCCGCTCGGCGGCCGAGCTCGACTCTTGTGCGTGACGTCATCGCTCCGAGACTACGCGCGGGGCCCTCCGCGGGCCGGCCTCAGTGCGCGAGCGCGAGGACACCGACGACCAGGGCGCCGAGGCCGACGATCCCGAGCAGCGAGACCAGGCTCTGCCGCAGGGGGAGCCCCGCTCGTGCCACGGCGATCAGCGCGATCGCGGCGAGGGTCGCGACGTAGACGCCAGCGCCGATCCGCAGGGCGGCGGTCGCGTCGATCAGGCCCAGCGCCGCCCCCGCGAGGGCGAGGAGGGGGAGGGATGCCGAGGCGAGGGCTCCCGCGGCGATCCGCAGCATGATCCGCACCTCGGCACCCGAGGGCGTCGCCGCGTGCACGACCTGGTGCGAGACCACCTCGGCCACGAATCCGGCGGCCGAGATCCCGACGATCGAGATCGCCAGGCTCCGCAGTGCCTGCGCCGCGTCGGGATGATCGCCGACCACGTAGATCATCACCACGGCGAGACCGGTGAACGTCGCGTAGATCCGCTCCTTGAGGGCGCGGGCTGTCTCGTCGAGCGGACGCCGCGTGCGGGCGACCCAGCGGCTCACGGGACCGGGCCGTGTCGGCGAGTGATCGGCTGCCGCGGGCTGGTCGGGAGTCATCGCCGGCTCAGTAGGAGGCGGAGTCGACACGGGCGGCGGAGGAGTCGCCCGCCAGGCGCGCCGACAGGTCGCCGAGGATCGTGGCGGAGCCGCTGGTGCCGAAGCGGGTGACGCCGAGAGCGCGGTAGGCGAGGAGCGTGTCGAGGTCGCGGACGCCTCCCGAGGCCTTCACCTGGACGGCGTCGGAGACCGCGCCGCGCATGAGGCGCAGATCGTGCTCGTTGGCACCGCTGCCGGCGAACCCGGTCGCGGTCTTGACGAAGTCGGCTCCTGCGCGCTCGGACGCCCGGCTGCCCTCGACGATTTGCTCGTCGTCGAGGAGGCCGGTCTCAAGGATCACCTTGACGATGCGACCCTCGGCCGCCTCGACGACCGCGCGGATGTCGTCCTCGACGTCCTCGAGCAGACCGCTGCGCAGGCGGCCGATGTTGACGACCATGTCGAGCTCGGAGGCGCCGTCGGCGAGCGCCTGGCGCGCCTCCGCCACCTTCGCGGGGGTCGAGGTGGTGCCGTGGGGGAAGCCGATCACCGTGCCGACCAGGACACCTGAGCCCTCGAGCCGCGCGACAGAGTGGGCGATGTCGGAGGGGCGGACGCACACGCTGAAGACGCCGGCCGCGCGCGCCTCGTCGAGCTGGGCGTCGACCTCGGCGCGGGTGAACTCGGGCTTGAGGATCGCGTGGTCGATGAGGGCCGCGACCTCGGCGACACTGGGCAGGCTGGACTCGGTCATCCGGCCATTTTATCGCCGGATTCGCCACCGACGCAGCGCAGCTGGGACGCGCCCTCCGGTGAACGGGCGAGGGCCCGCGATCCATCGGATCGCAGGCCCTCACTCGTGAGCGCAGCCGACGGGGTAGCGTCGCTGCGCGAGTGCTACCAGCTCGACTTGGTGATGCCGGGCAGCTCGCCGCGGTGCGCCATGTCACGGAAGCGGACACGGGAGATGCCGAACTTCGTGAGGTTGCCGCGGGGGCGGCCGTCGACGGCGTCGCGCGAACGCACGCGGACGGGCGAGGCGTTGCGGGGGAGCTTCTGGAGGCCGGTGCGGGCGGCCTCGCGGGACTCGTCGGTCCCGGCCGGGTCGACGAGGGCCTTCTTCAGCTCGAGGCGCTTGGCGGCGTAGCGGTCGACGACCACCTTGCGCTGCTCGTTGCGGGCGATCTTGCTCTTCTTGGCCATTCTTAGCGCTCCTCGCGGAAGTCGACGTGCTTGCGCACTACGGGGTCGTACTTCTTGAGCACGAGACGGTCGGGGTCGTTGCGGCGGTTCTTCTTGGTCACGTAGGTGTACCCGGTGCCGGCCGTCGAACGGAGCTTGATGATGGGACGGACGTCCTGCTGCTTTGCCATTAGATCTTCACCCCACGAGCGAGAATGTCCTTGACGACGGACTCGATGCCACGGGCGTCGATGACCTTGATGCCCTTGGCCGAGAGGGTCAGGGTGACGTTACGGCGAAGCGACGGCACGTAGTACGTCTTCTTCTGCACGTTGGGGTCGAAGCGGCGCTTGGTGCGCCGGTGCGAGTGCGAGATGGCGTGCCCGAAGCCGGGGACGGCTCCGGTCACCTGGCAGACTGCTGCCATGGGTTCCTCCATGTGTGGTTACCGTGGATCACGCGCGGCACGAGGCCCCGCCCGACCCACCCAAGGTCACTTGTCGGCGCACCGCCCGGCCGTTCGATGGGAGCCGGGGCTCCGGCCCGGCGGGCAGCGCGCAAGCGCGTGCAGATGCACGCAACTTCACTAGGGTACGCGAGCGGACGAGGCGACCGCAACACACGCTCCGGGAGCGGGGAGACCGGTACTCGGGGAGCGGGGAGACCGGTACCCCTGGGCTTGCCCCATGAGCCTTCCGGTGTCGATCCCCGCCCTCGTCCCCGGAACGGGAACCGCTCTGCCCTGGGTCAGCGCCGTGCTGCACGGCGCACGTCCCGCCCTCTCCCTCCTCGACTGGGTGCTGCTGACCGACGGTGCTCCCCTGTCGTGGCGGCGACTGCGGGTCGTGCTGCCCTACCCGCTGCTCTGGATCGTCGTCGTCCTCACCCGCCGGGGGCGACGGACGGCTGCTTTCTGCTTCGTGTGGGCGCGGAGCCGACGGCGTTGAGCGGACGTCACGGGAGCCGAGGGCGCTCCGGCTCGCGGCTCCCCTGACGCGCATTCAGCGCCGCTCGTCGGCATCCCCCGTGAGAGGTCGGCGGAGGCGGGCGCGGGCGGCGGAGGCGACGGCGACGGCGACCGCGTCGAGGGCCGGGGTGCGCAGCGCCCACTGCTGCCAGTAGAGGGGCACGTCGACGGGAGCGCCGCCGAGTGCCACCAGCCCCTCGCTGCCGACGGGCGCCTGGAGTTCGGGGAGCATCCCCCAGCCGAGGCCGAGGCGGACCGCTTGGGCGAAGTCGGTGGAGCCCGGCACGCGATGCTGCGGAGGGCCGCCCTCGACGCCTGCGGAGCGGAGGAAGCGCTCCTGCAACCGGTCCTTCTCGTCGAAGACGACGAGCGGAGCGGAACCGAGGGCCGAGAGGTCGCCGGAGGGGAACCAGCGCTCGGCGAAGGCCGGCGCGGCCATCGCGCGGTACCTCATCACTCCGAGAGGCGCGACGGTGCAGCCGAGCACCGCCTCCGCCTCGCCGGTGACGGCGGCCAGCACGGTGCCGTTGCGCAGGAACGCGGCGGTGTGCTCCTGGTCCTCCCGGTGCAGCTCCACCACGACATCGGGGACGGAGGCGAGCGCCGGCAGTACCCAGGTGGCGAGCGAGTCGGCGTTGACGGCGAGCGGGAGGACGACCGGACCGGCGCCCTGGGCGTCCTCGCCACCGAGGGCCCGCACGGCGTCCTCGGCGAGCAGCTCGATCTGCCGGGCGAGGCGGAGCAGGCCGGCGCCGGCCTCCGTTGCGACGACCGGCCGGGAGCGCACCAGCAGCACGCGCCCGGCCGCGGTCTCGAGCGCCTTGATCCGCTGACTGAGCGCGGAGGGGGTGATGTGCAGCGCACGCGCGGCGGCGTCGAAGGAGCCGTGTCGGACGGAGGCGGCCAGCGCACGCAGCCGAGAGAGATCGAGGTCGTCGGTCAACATCAGTACGGCTTACGGTACTGAAGGAGCATGAGCTGGTCTACAGTTCTCCCCGCTCGTAGCGTCAGAGCATGCCGCCCCTCCTCGCCGCCCTCTCCGGACTCGGTTTCGGCTTCTCGCTCATCATCGCCATCGGCGCGCAGAATGCGTTCGTGCTGCGCCAGGGCCTCCGCCGCGAGCATGTGCCGGCCGTCGTCGCGATCTGCGCTGTGGCCGACGCCGCGCTGATCGTGCTCGGCATCGCCGGGATCGGCGCCCTCCTCGAGTCGGCGCTCTGGCTGCTCGCGGTGATCCGCTGGGGCGGCGTCCTCTTCCTCCTGGCCTACGCAGGATTGGCGGCGCGGCGCGCCCTGCGGCCGGGGACCCTCGAGGGCGACCCGGCCGGCGCCTCCACGTCGCTCCGCACGGCGATCGGCACCTGCCTGGCGCTCACGCTGCTCAACCCGCATGTGTACCTCGACACGGTGGTGCTGCTGGGCTCGGTGGCCGCCAGCCACGGCGACGAGCGCTGGTGGTTCGGGGCCGGAGCCGCGCTCGGGAGCGTGCTGTGGTTCACGGCCCTGGGCTTCGGCGCCCGGGTGCTGCGGCCGCTGTTCCGCAGTCGGACGGCGTGGCGGGTGCTCGACGCGGGCGTCGCGGTGGTGATGGTGGTGCTGGCGGTGTCGCTGGCGCTCTCGTGACGCCTCAGCCGGTCGAGCCTCAGCCGGTCTCCACGCTTCGGCCGGTGTCCACGCCTTCGCGGCTCTCCACACGTCAGCCGGTCTCCACGCCTTCGCGGCTCTCCCGGCCTCAGCCGGTGACCGCGGGCAGGGCCGCGGACGCGACGACGGTGCCGGCGGCGTCGGTGATCTCGACGGCGGCGACAGCATCGCGCAGCACGGCCGCGTTCATCTCGCAGTCGAGCTCGGCGGAGCTGCCCAGGAACGAGCCCGACGCCAGGCGCTCCCCCTCGCCCGTCACCAGGACCAGGTCGTAGCTCGCACCGAGCTCGAAGCCGGTGCCGCGGAGGATCGTCTCGGTGCCCCAGGTGTGCGCGACCAGCGAACCGTCGAGCCGGACCCCGGACGCACGCTCGTCGAACGCGATCGCCTCGACCGCGCCGAGGGTGCCGGGCGGCCCGGTGACGGGGCGCTCGCCGGCGGCCTGGAACGCCGAGCCCGCGACGACACCCAGCACGAGGCAGGCCGCAGCGGCGCCGACCGCGAGGGCGAGGCGACCGCGTCGGGAGGGCGGGGCCGCCTCCTCCGCAGCAGCGAGGCCCAGCACCCGCGAGCGCAGCTGCGCCGAGGGCTCGGCCTCGTCCCAGCGGACGAGGCCGCCGAGCCGGTCGAGGACCACACCGAACGAAGCCAGCTCGCGGTCGAGCGTCGGGTCCGCGGCGCGCAAGCGGTCGAACTCGATCGCCTCCTCGGAAGAGAGGTCGCCGGCGAGGGCTGCGGCGAGGAGTTCCTCGCGGCGGCCCCCGGGCTGCTCGACGTCCGTCACGATCGCTCCTCATCGGTGGGGTCGGCGCTCGCGAGGTGATCGCGGAGCGCTCGCAGAGCGTAGAAGGCGCGGGTGCGCAGGGTCGCGACCGGCACGCCCGTCGCCGAGGAGAGGTCGGCGTAGCTCTCGCCGCGGAGGTGGATCGCGACCACCACCTGCCGGTGCTGCTCCGAGAGCCGCGCGAGCGCCTCCGCCATCGCGAGCGGCTCGAGGGGGTCGCGCTCGTCGCCCGGCACCTCCTCCAGGACCTCGGTGGCGACCAGGCGCGGGAGGCGCTGGAGCGAGCGGTGCACGTCGATGACGACGTTGCGGGCGATCGCGAACAGCCAGGTGCGGGCGCTCGCCCGCTCGGCGGAGTAGCTCTCACGCGACCGCCACGCGCGCAGGAACGTCTCCTGCACGCAGTCCTCAGCGAGGCCGCGATCGTGGAGGGCGTTCATGGCGAACCCGAGCAGGGCGGGAGCGTGCTCGTCGAAGGCGGCCGAGAGATCGAGCACGGGCGCCGGAGCGTGCAGGGGCACGGGCGCAGCAGCGGCGCGCGGCTGCTCGCGGGCGGGCCTGGTCATCGCGGGCCCCTCCCGTCGTGGTGCCGTCGCCGTCTGCGCCACATCGCCTCCTCTCGAGGACCGAAGGTCCGTCGACGAGGGGTACGGCCGCGGCGGGTGCGGCGTTCATCGGGAGGCGCGAGCCGCCTCCATGAAGATCTTCTCAGATCGGATGAACGCCGAGCCCGCCCGCGCCGTACCCCCTGCATCGGGCCCACCCGGTCGCCCGCGAACGAAAGGCTCCACCATGACGAAGACGTCCCCCACCCGGAACCGCACGAGCGCCCGCCGGACCCTCGCCCTCGGCGGCATCACCGCCGTCGCCGCCGCCTCCTTCTTCGCCGCCGCGCCGGCCCACGCCGAGACCGAGGTCGCCGAGCCGTCGAGCTTCACGAGCGCGTTCACCGTGATGGCGACGCCCGACCAGGTCGTGAACAACGACTCCGTCGCGACTCCGGGCCAGCCCGGGGCCACGGGCGAGATGACGTTCCGCATCAACAGCGACCTCGAGATCATTTGCTACGACATCACGCTCACCGGGGTGACCGGCGAGTACCAGAGCCCGGCCAAGACCGCCACCCACATCCACCAGGCCGCCGTCGGCAAGGCCGGCCCGCCGCGGATCGCGTTCCCGAACCCCGCTCCCGTGGGCGACGGGCCGCGCACCAGCTCCGGCTGCCTCCAGGGTCCGTTCACCACCGGCATCCAGGCGAACGGCGCCGACACCGGAGCGGGTTTCTCGCTCACGGCGATCGAAGCCGACCCCGCGGGCTTCGCCGGCGACTCGCACACCGCATCGTTCGCGGCAGGAGTCGTGCGCGGCCAGCTCTCGCAGGTCCCCGTCGGGGGTCTGCAGACCGGCGGAGGCGCCGCGGCGGCCGGCAACGACGCCGGAGCGTGGAGCTTGGCCGGCCTCGGCGCGACCGCGGCGCTCGGAGCAGCCGGCGTCGTCGTCGTCGCCCGTCGGCGCACCGCCTCCTGACCGTGGGCACTCGCTCGAGGAGCGGCACCGTCGCGGCGGCGCTCTGCGGGGTGCTGCTCCTCGGCGGGTGCGCAAGCGCGGGGGGCTCGGCGGAGGCCCGCCGGCCCGCGGCGTCGACGCCTCCCGAGCCGACGCCTCCTGCAACCGCGCCCCTCGCAACCGCACCCCCTGTCGCCGCCCCGGCCGTGCAGCGCACCCTGGGTGTCGAGCCGGCCCGCATCGCCGCGCCCGCGATGGGGCTCGACGAGCCGCTGATCGGCCTGGGCATCCAGGCCGACGGGGCGATGGAGGTGCCGGTCGACTACGACGACGTCGGCTGGTTCTCGGGCGGCGGGCGCCCCGGAGGCAGCGGCCGCACGGTGATCGCCGGGCACGTCGACTCGCGCTCCGGCCCGGCCGTGTTCTTCCGCCTCGACGAACTGGCTCCGGGCGACGACGTCGTGGTCACCGGCGTCGACGGCTCCGAGCACCGCTACCGGGTGACCGCCGCCGAGGCGCATCCGAAAGCCGACTTCCCCACCGCCCGGGTGTTCGGGGCGACGCTGGAGGAGGAGCTGGTGCTGGTCACCTGCTCGGGCGAGTACGACAGGACCGTGGGCCGCTACGAGGACAACCTCGTGGTGTTCGCCTCTCCTGCGTGAGCCCGCCGCCGGTCGCACCGCGAGCGGGAGGGGCTCGGGATGGTGCACGCGGGACGGGCGGACGCAAGGGGCCGGGGGCGCGGCCGGGGTGTGATCGGATGAGGGTGGCGGGCCCCCGCCGCCGCACGCCTCCCGCTCCCCACCGCCGTGGCGCGGCCGATCCGAGAGGACGCCTGTGTCCGTCCGCCCCACGCTCTTCGCCCTGCCCGGACTGGGCCTGGACGGCCGCGCCTTCGATGCGCTGGCGGCCGCACTCGCCGATGTCGCCGATGTGGTGGCGCTCGACCTCCCCGATGCGACCGGGACCTCGCTCGAAGCGATGACGACCTCTGTCGTGCGCCGGATCCGCGAGCACGGCGCCTCCCGCTGGCTACTTCTGGGCCACAGCCGCGGCGGCAAGATCGCGTCGCTGGTCGCCTCCCGCACGATGACCGGCCGCTCAGGACTGTTCGGCCTGGCCGGCGTCGTCCTGCTGGCCGGCTCGCCGCTCTCGCCAGAGCCCATGGCACAGGAGCGGCGCGAGCAGATGCTCGCGTGGGTCGCCGACGGTCCGCTCGACGAGGAGCAGGCGGGCACGTTCGTCGAGCAGAACGTCGGGGCTCCGCTCCCGGCCGAGGTCGACGCAGAAGTGCGGGCCGAGCTGCGCCGTTCCTCCCCTGACGGGTGGCGCGACTGGCTCGAGCACGGCAGCCGCGAGGACCGCACCGGCGAGGCGGCGCTCAGTGCCGTGCCGGCCCTCCTGATCGCGGGTGGTGCGGACGGCGACCTCGGTGCCGACGCGCAGCGCCGTCTGAACGGAGCCCACTACGCCCGCGCCCGCCTGCACACGCTCGAGGGCGCCGGGCACCTGCTGCCCTTCGAGCGCCCCGCCGAGGTGGCCGCGGCCGTCCGCAGCTTCTGGCGGGAGGAGGCGGGAGCAGCGCCGGTCGTGCCGGCCGACGTCTCCGCCGTGATCGCCTCGTCGCGCACCAGCACCCGCGTGCGCGCGCTGCTGGCCGAGCGCGCCCTCGCCGACGATCCGCAGTACCGGCCTCGGGTGCTGAGCACGCCGCAGCTCGCCGAGCTGCGCGCGATCGCCGACCGCGTGGTGCCGCAGGAGCCCGCCGTGCCGCAGGAGCGCGTCGCGCCGGAGGAGGGACGGATCGACTTGGCCGCGCGGGTGGACGCACAGCTCGCCGACGGCGAGGGCGACGGCTGGCGCAACGCGGGCCTCCCCGCCGACCCAGTGGCCTACGGGCTGGCACTCGACGCGCTCGCCGGCTTCGACGCGCTCTCGACCGACGAGCAGGACGCGCGATTGCGGGCCCTCGCCGACGGCGCGGTCGCGGTCGGCGCGCTCACGGCCGACCAGCTGACCGCCTGGTTCGAGGACTGCCGCGTCGACCTCGTCCGGCACTGGCTGGCGCATCCCGCCTCGATGGCGCGGATCGGCTACGACGGCTACGCGACGGGCGGTGACACGCTCCCCCTGATCACCGGGTTCCGGATGCTCGCGGCCGACGACCACGAGGCGTGGGAGCCGGGGAGCGCGCGATGACGACCACCACCGGCATGCGCCGCTTCGCCCTCGACGAGACGGTCGACGCCGTCGTGATCGGCACCGGAGCCGGCGGAGCGCCTCTGCTCTCAGTGCTCGCGGCGCGGGGGCTGCGCGTGGTCGCCCTCGAGGCCGGTGCCCACCTCGATCCGCTCCACCACACCGCGGACGAGACCGCCGCGACCGAGATCAACTGGATGGAGGAGCGCCTCAGCGCAGGCACGACCCCCACCGCGTTCGGACCGAACAACAGCGGACGCGGCGTCGGCGGCTCGACTCTGCACTGGGGAGCGTTCACGCCGCGGCCCGACCCTCGCGACCTGCGGTTGCAGAGCGAGGCGGGCGTCGGACGAGACTGGCCGATCACGTCGGCGGAGCTCACTCCGTACCTCGAACGAGTGGAGGCGGACATCGGCGTGGCGGGGCCGACGGAGTACCCGTGGGACCGCTCCCGCCGCTACCAGCAGGGACCGCTCGCGCGGAACGCCTCGGCCGACATGATGCTCCGCGGCTGCGCGGCGATCGGGATGCGCGCGACCGATGCCCCCACGGCCGTGCTGAGCGCGGCGCGCGGCGGCCGCCCCGCCTGCGTCAACTGCGGCCAGTGCCACCAGGGCTGCCGCACCGGTGCCAAGGCGAGCATGGACACGACCTACCTTCCGGAGGCAGTGCGCGCGGGCGCCGAGATCCGAGCCGACTCGTTCGTGCACGGCATCGAGCTCGACGCAGCCGGGCGCGTCAGCGCCGTGCTCTACACGACGGAGGGCGTCGAGCGTCGGCAGCGCTGCTCCGCTCTCTTCCTCTGCGCGGGCGGAGTCGAGACGCCGCGCCTCCTGCTGCACACCGGTCTCGCGAACGGCAGCGGGCAGGTGGGGCGGAACTTCCTGGCGCACGGGGCGACGCAGGTGTGGGGAGCCTTCGAGAGTGAGATGCGCGGATACCGCGGGTACCCCTCCTCCGCGATCACCGAGGACACCGTGCGCCCGACCGACGCGGACTTCGCGGGCGGCTACCTGATCCAGAGCCTCGGAGTGATGCCTCTGACCTACGCGACCTCGCTCGCGCGCGGCGGCGGGCTCTGGGGCCGCGAGCTGATGGCGGCGCTCGACGGCTACCGCTTCGCAGCGGGAGTCGGGATCAACGCCGAGTGCCTCCCGGCCGAGGGCAACCGGCTGGAGCTGAGCGACGAGCGGGATGAGCACGGGGTGCCGAAGGCGCGCATCACGTTCTCGGCGGGCTCGAACGAGGAGGCGATCGAGCGGCACGCGATCCGGACGATGACCGCGATCGTGGAGGCGGCAGGCGCGACCAGCACGCGAGTGCTCGCCCGGACGGCGCACACCCTCGGCACGGTGCGGATGGGCGCCGACCGGGACGACGCGGTGGTCGACGCGGACGGGCGCAGCTTCGACGTACCGAACCTGTGGGTGTGCGACAACTCGGTGTTCCCGAGCGCGCTGATCGCGAACCCGGCGCTGACGACGATGGCGCTCTCGCTGCGGACGGCGGACCGCTTCCTGGCGTAACGGTCTCCGCTATGGTTCCGCCGAAACAGCGGCCTCGGATGGGATCGTGCCGAGGACATCGCCGTCGCGGAGTATCCGCGCGATCCGGGCGAGCCGCCCGTACGCCCCCAGCGCGACCGGCGCCGGGGAAGAGCGCAGAGCATCACCATCCCGTTCCTCCTCGGAGCTCAGCCACACGGCGCGGTCCTCGCGGGCCCGGCGGTGGTGGGCGTGGCGACGCTGCTCAGGCAGCTCCTCGCGGAGCCGCGCCAGGGCGCGTCGCGTCCGTCCCCTACACGTCGTGAACCAGGGACCCCGACATGAAGGGGGCGGAGCCACCCGATCCCGGCGATCCGCGACCGGGGGAGCCCTGTGGAGGGACGTTCACCCGCCGAAGCCTCGGCGCAGCAGCCCGCGCCGAGGCTCAGCAGCGCGCCTGCGCCGCCCCTACTCTCCCTCCGGGTAGTCCGTTCCGCGGCTCAGCGACTCCCAGGCGTCGGCGTCGGCGCGGAGGGCGTCGAGCGCCGAGCGGAACGCGTCGGAGGCGTCGGAGCCGAGTAGGAGCAGGGACGGCGTCGATTCGGACTCGACCACCCGGATCAGCGCCTCCGCGGCTCGCGCAGGGTCGCCCTTCTGCGTCCCGTGCACCGTGTCGTTCTCCTTCCGGCGCCGGCCCGCGGTCTCGGCGTAGTCGGCGATCGGAGTCGCAGACTGAGTGAGGGAGCGGCCCGCGAAGTCGGTGCGGAACCCGCCCGGCTCGACCGAGAAGGCCCGGATGCCCAGCGGCGCGACCTCCTTGCGCAGCGACTCCGTCAGTGCCTCGATCGCGGCCTTGACGGCGGAGTAGTAGCCCGAGCCCTCCGGCGAGAGGCGCGCGCCGATCGAGGACAGGTTCACGATCGTGCCGGAGCGGCGCTCGCGCATCCCCGGCAGGACGGCCTTGATGGTGCGGACCGTGCCGAAGAGCTGGGTGTCGAAGAGCTGCCGAACGGCCGGCTCCTCGCCCTCCTCCACAGCGGCGCGGTAGCCGTAGCCGGCGTTGTTGACGAGGACGTCGATCCCGCCGAAGCGCTCCTCGGCGGCGGCGACCGCGGCGGCGACCTGCGCGTCGTCGGTGACGTCGAGCGGCAGGGCCAGGGCGGTCTCCGCGAACGGCCCGGTGATGTCGCGCACGGAGTCGACGTCGCGTGCGGTGACGACGGCCCGGTCGCCATGGGCGAGGACGGCGGTCGCGAGGGCGCGGCCGAGGCCGGTCGAGCAGCCGGTGATGAGCCAGATGGTCATGGTTCCTTCTTCCTGTGAGGTGGGATCCTGCCCGTCCAGCATTCCAGTGCTCCCGAGCGATCGGCCGACAGGGGTGGACGGCTCACATGTACCGCCCCGCCACCTCCGCGAGGCACTCGCGGAAGACCCGCACCGCCGGTGACGCCAGCTGCGCCTCCCGCTGCGCCGTGAAGATCGTGCGGCGGGGAGCGCCCGGCAGCTCCAGCAGACGGCAGTCCGGCTCGGCGCCCGCCCAGACCAGGTCGGGCATCAGCGCGACCGCGTTGCCGGACGCGGCGAGACGGATCTGCGCCTGGAGGTCGGCGGTCTCGAAGCGGACGTCGGGCTCGAAGCCGGCCACGCGGCAGGTCTGCTCGGCGAAGTGGCGGCTCGCGGTGCCGCGCGGCTCCATCACCCAGGCGCAGTCGCGGGCCGCGGCGAGGTCCACGACGGCGGAGTCCCGGCTCACCGCGAGCCGGATCGCGTCGGTCGTCAGATCGCTGCGCACCAGGCCCGGCAGCCACGAGGTCGAGTGCCCGGGGTACTGCTCGGCGACGACGAGGTCGAACTCGCGCGCCCACGAGGTCTCGTGCAGCGCTCCCTCCGGCTCGCGCTGCACCATCTCGACCCGCACCTCCGGGAAGCGCTCGGCGACGGCCCGGAGAGCGCCCGGCATCAGCGCGAGCGCCGCGGACTGGAAGACTGCGACCCGCACCCGCCCGGTGACCGACTCCCCCGAGGCCGCGAGCGCCGCCTCCGCCCGCTCGAGCAGGGCCAGTACCTCACCGGCCGCCGCCACGAGGATCTCGGCCTGCGGCGTCAGCTGCACGCGCCGGCCCGCCTTGCGCAGCAGTTCCACTCCGGTCTCGCGCTCGAGCACCGAGAGCTGCTGCGAGACGGCGGAGGGACTGTAGGCCAGAGCCTCCGCGGCGGCGGCGAGGGTGCCGCGGATGGCGACCTCGCGCAGCAGGACCAGGCGGCGGACATCGAGCACGGCACCGCTCCCATCGTTCAGCAGAACTGACCGGTACCGGTAAGGAACGGTCGCTTCTGCTCAACGGTACCCGGTCGAATACTGGAGGAACCGCTTCCCTCGCAGCAGAAGGACCGCACCATGACGGATCTCGCCAGCCCCGCACTCGGCACCGGCCCCGGCAGCACCGGCCCCTCGCCCGACTCCGTCGCTCCGCGGCTCGTCGACGAGAGCATCGCCCTGGTGCGGCGCTGGCTGCGCGAGGCCGCGGCGATCCCCGTGGACGCCTCCGGTGCGCGGCTGGCCGGCGTGCTGAAGGACCCGTCGGGCCTGGACTTCACGGTCGGCTTCGTCGACGGAGTCGTCCGCCCCGAGGACACCAGGGTCGCCGCGGCGGCGCTGAAGGCGATCGCGGGCGGCGTGCCGGGCTTCCTCCCGGCTCCGATGCGCGCCGCGGTCGCCCTCGGCGGCGTGATGGCGCCGCTTCTCCCGGACGTCGTAGTGCCGATCGCGCGCCGCGTGCTGCGGCGGATGGTCGGCCACCTGATCATCGACGCGACCGACTCACGGCTCGGCCCGGCGATCGCCGCGATCCGCCGCGACGGCGTGCGGCTGAACATGAACCTGCTCGGCGAGGCCGTGCTCGGCCGCGCGGAGGCGCAGCGCCGCCTCGAGGGCACGCACCGCCTGCTCGCGCGCGACGACGTCGACTACGTCTCGATCAAGGTCTCCTCGAGCACCGCTCCGCACACCCCGTGGGCGTTCGACGCCGCGGTGGACGACATCGTCGCCGAGCTGGCGCCGCTGTTCGCGCGGGCCGCCGCCGCCTCGCCGCAGAAGTTCATCAACCTCGACATGGAGGAGTACAAGGACCTCGACCTCACCATCGCGGTCTTCACGCGGATCCTCGACCGGCCCGAGTTCGCGGGCCTCGAGGCCGGCATCGTGCTGCAGGCCTACCTTCCTGACGCGCTGTCGGCGATGATCCGCCTGCAAGAGTGGAGCACCGCCCGTCGCGCGCGCGGCGGCGCCGGCATCAAGGTGCGCCTGGTCAAGGGCGCGAACCTGCCGATGGAGCAGGTCGAGGCCTCGGTGCACGGCTGGCCGCTCGCCACCTGGAGCAGCAAGCAGGACTCGGACACGAACTACAAGCGTGTGCTCGACTACGCGTTGCAGCCCGAGCGGATCCGCGCCGTCCGGGTCGGCGTCGCCGGGCACAACCTCTTCGACATCGCCTACTCGTGGCTGCTCGCCGGCGAGCGCGGGGTCCGCGACGGCATCGACTACGAGATGCTCCTCGGCATGGCGCAGGGCCAGGCGGAGGCCGTGCGCCGCACGGTCGGGTCGCTCCTGCTCTACACGCCCGTCGTCGCGCCGGCCGAGTTCGATGTGGCGATCGCCTACCTGATCCGCCGGCTGGAGGAGGGGGCGTCGAGCCAGAACTTCATGTCGGCCGTCTTCGAGCTCGAGGCCGACCCGGCGCTCTTCGCGCGGGAGGAGGAGCGGTTCCGCGCCTCCGTCGCCGGCCTCGACACAGCGGTGCCGCCCGCGCATCGCGTGCCCGACCGGTTCGCCGCGAGCGGCCGCCCGGGGCTCGGCGACTTCCGCAGCACACCCGACACCGACCCGTCCGTCGCGGCGAACCGCGAGTGGGCGCAGGGGATCCTCGCGCGCGTCCCCTCCTCGCGCGCAGGCGTCGAGGCGATCGAGGCCGCCACGATCACCACCCGCGGCGAGCTGGAGTCGGTGCTCGCCGGAGCTCGCGCGAGCGGCTGGAGCGGCGTGCCGGCCGACGAGCGCGCCCGCGTCCTGCACCGCGCCGGCGACGAGCTGGAGGCGCGCCGAGCCGAACTGCTGGAGGTGATGGCGGCCGAGGGCGGCAAGACGATCGACCAGGGCGACCCCGAGGTCTCGGAGGCCGTGGACTTCGCGCACTACTACGCCGAGCGCGCCCGCGAGCTCGACGCGGTCGACGGCGCCCGCTTCCACCCGTCTGCGCTGACGCTGGTCGCTCCGCCGTGGAACTTCCCGGTGGCGATACCGGCCGGCGGCGTACTCGCCGCGCTGGCCGCCGGCTCCGCTGTGGTGCTCAAGCCCGCAGGTCCCACCGCGCGCTGCGGTGCCGTGGTGGCCGAGGCGCTGTGGGCGGCGGGAGTGCCCCGCGAGGCGCTGCGACTGCTCCGTCTGCCGGAGGAGGAGCTGGGACGGGACCTGATCGCCTCCCCCACGGTGGACCGCGTGATCCTCACCGGCGCCTACGAGACAGCAGAGCTGTTCCGCTCGTTCCGCCACGACCTGCCGCTGCTCGCCGAGACCAGCGGCAAGAACGCGATCGTCGTCACGCCCTCGGCCGATCTCGACCTCGCGGTGAAGGACGTGGTGGCGAGCGCCTTCGGGCACGCCGGACAGAAGTGCTCGGCCGCCTCGCTCGTGGTGCTGGTCGGCTCCGTCGCCCGCTCGACGCGGTTCCGCGCGCAGCTGCTCGACGCGGTCTCCTCCCTCACGGTCGGCTACCCGACCGACCCGGCCACGCGGATGGGCCCGGTGATCGAGCCCGCCGGGGGCAAGCTGCTCCGCGGCCTGACGACGCTCGGCGCGGGCGAGAGCTGGCTGCTCGAGCCACACCGGCTCGACGACTCCGGCCGGCTGTGGAGCCCGGGCGTGCGCGACGGCGTGCGCCGCGGCTCCGAGTTCCACCGCACCGAGTACTTCGGGCCGATCCTGGGGATCATGACGGCGGCGACCCTCGACGAGGCGATCGCGCTGGTGAACGAGGTCGACTACGGGCTCACCTCGGGCCTGCACGCGCTCGACCCGGACGAGATCGGCACCTGGCTCGACGGGATCGAGGCCGGGAACCTGTATGTGAACCGCGGGATCACCGGCGCGATCGTGCAGCGCCAGCCGTTCGGCGGCTGGAAGAAGTCGGCGGTCGGGCCCGGCACGAAGGCGGGCGGGCCCGATTACCTGCTTGGGCTGGGCTCGTGGAGCCCGGCGCCGGCGGAGGCGACGGCTCCGGTCGTCGGGCCGGCCGCCCGGCTGCTGGCGGCGGCTCGCGGCGAGCTCTCGGAGGAGGAGTACGCCGGTGTCGAGCGGACGGCCCGCAGCTGCGCGGCGGCGTGGGCCGCGGGCGCCCCCCGCGATGTGACGGGACTGGAGGCGGAGCGGAACGTGTTCCGGCACCTCCCCTACGACTCCGCGGTGCTGGTGCGACTGGCCGCCGGGGAGCCGCTGGGCTCGCTGGTGCGCGTGGTCGTCGCGGCGGCGACCGCGCGGGCGCGCGTGGTCGTCTCGAGCGCGGTGGCACTGCCTCCGCGGCTCGCCGCCGGACTGGACGCGGCGGCCGGCGCCGTGGTGATCGAGGACGACGCGGCGTGGGAGGGGCGGGTGCGCGCCCACGGCGCCGGACGCGTGCGGCTGCTGGGCGCCTCCGCCACGACGGTCACCGCCGCGACCGGCGGCCGCCCCGACCTCGCGGTCTACGCCGGCGAGGCGACCGAGGCGGGCCGCCTGGAGCTGCTGCCGTTCCTCCGCGAGCAGGCCGTCTCTATCACGGCCCACCGCTTCGGCACCCCCGACCACCTCACGGACGCCCTCCTCTGACCCCCGTCGCGAGATGCCACTTGCGTACGCGACACGCCGTGCGGGGCGTACCCAAGTGGCATCTCGCGGCTGAGAGAAGGGGCTAGAACAGGCCGAGCGGGGAGGCGACCGAGGCGAGGACGCCGGGCGCCGCGATCACGCTGAGGCGGCCGACCTCCTCCGGGGTCAGCTCCGGCAACCGCTGGGCGAGGTCGAGGAAGCGCTCGACCTCGGACTCCTCGAGCACGTCGGCCGCGAGGGTGCGGAACTTGGCGATGTACTGCTCGCGGCTGAACGGGTGCGCGCCGAGCGGATGCGCATCCGCCACCGCGATCTCGTCGACGATCGTGGTGCCGTCGGTCAGCAGGATCTCGACGCGGGCGCCGAACGCCTTCTCGGCGGGATCGGTGGAGTGGTAGCGGCGCGTCCACTCAGCGTCCTCCTCGGTGCTCACCCGGCGCCAGAGCGCGACCGTGTCGGCGCGGGCGGCCCGCTCGGGGGCGTAGCTGTGCACGTGGTGCCAGGCGCCGTCCTGCAGCGCCACCGTGAAGATGTAGGGCACCGAGTGGTCGAGCGTCTCGCGGGAGGCGGTCGGCTCGTACTTCTGCGGGTCGTTCGCTCCCGAGCCGATCACGACGTGGGTGTGGTGCGAGGTGTGCAGCACGATCCGCTCGACGCGCTCCGGATCGGCGGCTTCGGGGTGGGTGCGGTGCAGGCGGCGGGCCAGGTCGATCACGGCCTGGGCCTGGTACTCGGCCGAGTGCTCCTTCGTGTACGTGTCGAGGATCGCGCGCTTGGCCTCGCCCCGGTCGGGGAGAGGCACGTCGTAGCTCGCGTCGGGCCCGTCGAGCAGCCACGCGATCACACCGTCCTCGCCCTCGTAGATCGGTGAGGGACTGGTCTCACCGCGCATCGCCCGGTCGACGGCCTCGATCGCCGCCTTGCCGGCGAACGCCGGGGCGTAGGCCTTCCAGCTCGAGATCTCGCCCTTGCGCGACTGCCGCGTGGCGGTCGTGGTGTGCAGCGCCTGAGCGATCGCCTGCTCCGTCGTCGCGACGTCGAGGTCGAGCAGCGTGCCGATCCCGGCGGCGGCCGAGGGGCCGAGGTGCGCGACGTGGTCGATCTTGTGCCGGTGCAGGCTGATCGCGCGCACCAGGTCGACCTGCACCTCGTAGCCGGTGACGATGCCGCGCACGAGCTGCGCACCGCCGATGCCGGCGTGCTGGGCGACGGCGATCAGCGGAGGGATGTTGTCGCCCGGGTGCGAGTACTCGGCCGCGAGGAAGGTGTCGTGGTAGTCGAGCTCGCGCACGGCGACCCCGTTGGCCCAGGCCGCCCACTCCGGGGAGACGCGACGGGCCGGATCGACACCGAGCACGACCGAGCCCTGGCCGCCGATGGAAGCGGGGTGCGCGAGCGCCTGCGAGCGGGCGGCGACGACGGGGCGGCGCAGGAGCGACGCGGTGGCGACGGCGGCGTTGTCGATCACGCGGTTGACGACCATCTCGGTCACGTCGTCGTCGACTGCGACGGGGTCGGCGGCGATCTCGGCGAGGGCGTGGGCGAGCTGTCCGTGGCGCGGGAGCTCCTCCTCGCTGCGGTGGACGCGGACGTGGTGTTCGTGCACGGGCGGCTCCTTCGGCTCCCGTCCAGGCTATCGCCGCGGTGCGGCGTGCTGAGGTGCGGCGTGCTGAGGCGGAACAGCGCTCTCGGAACGTCGATCGCCGACGGGAGCGGCGGGCAGAATGGCGGGATGTCCTCCCCCACGCGCGTCGCGGCGTTTGACTGCGGCACCAACTCCCTCCGCCTGCTCATCGCCGACGTCGACGACGGGCGCCTGGTGGACGTGCAACGCCGCACCGAGCTGGTGCGCCTCGGGCACGGGGTGGACCGCACGGGCCGCTTCGACCCCGCGGCGCTCGAACGCACCCTCGCCGTCACCCGCGAGTACGCGGCCGCCGCGCGCGAGGCCGGAGCCGCGCGCCTGCGCTTCGTCGCCACCTCGGCCACCCGTGATGCCGACGACCGCGCCGACTTCCTCGCCGCCGTCGAGCGGATCCTCGGGGTCACCCCCGAGACGGTCACCGGCGACGAGGAGGCACGCCTGTCGTTCCGGGGTGCGGTCTCCGCCGTCGACTCGGCCCGCCCCGTGCTGGTCGTCGATCTCGGCGGCGGCTCGACCGAGCTCGTGCTCGGCGGCGCGGAGCCGGAGCAGGCGCACTCGATGGACGTCGGCAGCGTGCGCCTCACCGAGCGCCACCGCCGCGCGGCGGGCCCGAGCGACGGCGAGCGCGCGTCGATCCGCGCCGACGTCCGCGCCGCTCTGGCCGCCTCCTCCGTCGACCTCGCGCAGGCCCGCAGCGTCGTCGGCGTCGCCGCGACCGTGCTGACGATCACCGCGCACGTCCTCCGCAGCACCGACCGCGCGGTGCTCGAGGCCGCCCTCCCCCTGGCCGACGTGCTCGCCGCCTGCGACGAGCTCGCCGCGCTCTCCCCCGCCGAGACGGCCGCCCTGCCCTGGGTCCGCGCCGGTCGCGAGGACGTGCTCGCCGCCGGCGCGCTGATCTGGGGCGAGGTCCTGCGCGCCGTGCAGGAGGCCTCGCCCGGGGTCGTCGACGTCCGCTCCACCGCGCACGACATCCTCGACGGCATCGCCCTGGGCCTCGCCTGAGTCCCTTCGTCAGGCGGTGAGGGCGCTCCCCGAGTCGCGCGGGAGGCGTGCGGCGGCGGCGAGGGGGACGAGGGTCAGCGCCGTGAGGACGAGGAAGGCGACGCGGTACGGGACGAGGCCCGGGCCGAGCGCGGTTCCGACAGCGAGCGCGACGGCTCCCACCGCGACTCCGAATCCCGCCGCGATCTGCTGCGTGGTGGCGTTGAGGGTGTTCGCACCCGACATCCCCTCCTGCGGCACCTCGGCGAACGTCACGGTGTTGTACGCCGTGAAGCCTGCCGAGCGGGCGACTCCGCTCAGCACCAGCAGCGCCACCACGAGCGGCACCGGAGTCGCCGGAGTCAGGAAGGCCATCGTCGCCATGCACGCCGCACCGATCGCGCTCGCGGCGACGAGCACCCAGCGGAAGCCGAGCCGACGCAGCAGGCCCGTCGTCGCGGGCTTGATCGCCAGATTTCCGGCGAAGAGCGCCAGCACCACGGAGCCGGCCTGCACCGGGCTCCAGCCGAAGGCGTCCTGGAACATCAGCGGCAGCAGGAAGGGCACCGCGTTCACGGTCGCCCGGTAGAGCGATCCGCTCGCGTTCGCGACCCTGAAGGTGCGGAACCGGAACGCGTCCAGGCGCACCAGCGGATGCGCGGCGCGGCGTAGATGCCGCACGGCGAGCGCCGTCACGACCAGGCCGATCGCTGCCGGCGCCGCGGCACGCCCGTCCAGGTCGGCGCCGGTCAGGAGCCCCGCCGCTCCGACCAGCGACCCGAGCCCGACCGCGACCAGCACCAGCCCGGTGACGTCCAACGGAGGCGGTGCCGACTCGGCGGTTTCGGGGACGATCCGGCGCGCGATGACGAACGCGACCGCGCCCAGCGGCAGGTTGATCGAGAAGATCCAGTGCCAGGAGGCGACCGTGGTGAGCAGGCCGCCGAGGAACGGCGCGATCACGGGGGCGACCAACCCCGGCCAGACCAGGATCGCGATGGCCTGGATGATCCCCTGCCGCGGCGTCGCCCGCAGCACTGCGAGCCGACCGACGGGAACCATCAGCGCGCCACCGACTCCCTGGAGCACGCGGGCTCCGACGAGCAGAGGGAGCGTGGTGCTGAGCGCGCAGAGGAGCGAGGCGAGGGTGAAGACGGCGATAGCGGTCGTGAAGACGCGGCGCACCCCGAAGCGCTCGCTGAGCCAGCCGGAGGCGGGGATGAGCACCGCGACGGTCAGGAGGAACGCGGTCACGGTGACCGACACCGCGGCGGAGTCGACGCCGAGGTCGGCGGCGATCGCGGGGGCCGCCGTGGTCACGATCGTGGCATCGAGGTTCTCCATGAAGAAGCAGCCGGCGACCAGAAGGGCGAGAGAGCGGTGACGGGGGTCCGTGGGGTCCTCCTCGGTGTAGGGCGGTCGGCGGCGAGCGTAGCGCCCCGGCGCCGTGTCCGCCGGGCCGCTCCCGTCGGAGGATGAGTGATGCAGCAGACACCAGGACGATCCAGCTCCGACGCAGGGAGCTGGCGGATGGTGTGATGGACGACTTCCTCGCGTGGTTTCCCGAGTGGATCGTGCCGGCGCGCGAGGCCCACGGCTTCCGGATCGAGTTCGCCTACGCCGACCGCGGGGCGAACGAGTTCGTCTGGGCCGTCAACACGGCGGGGGACGCCGCCGCTTTCGCGGCGGTCGAGACGTCGTCTCTGGCCTCGCCCGAGCGTGACGCCGCCTACGCCGGCCAGCCCCAGCGCAGAGCAGTGCAGCACGTGCGGCTGGTCGGGCGCATCGTCTGAGCCTCGCGGCGGACGGCAGCGGCGGGGCGGGGCCGGTCAGCTCCGGGCACGGCGCACGGCCGCGAGTGCTCCCCGGATCGCGAGCGATCCCACGGCCACCGAGGCCAGGGTGCCGAGTAGCCGCGCTGCGACGTGCTTCGGAGTGCCGAGCCCGGCCCGGTCCTTCGGTGTGGGCAGCGCGGCCGGCGCGAGCGTGCGGCCGGCGGCTCCCGCCTCGGCCATGTGCGCCAGCCGGCGCAGCGTCTCGATGTTGCGGAGCCACAGCCCGGCGTGCAGCAGCGGGCGGGGGACGAGCGTGCCCGGCCCCTTCACGGCCGCCTCGTGGATGCGCACCTTCGCACCGCGGGGGTGCGGCTCCACCTCGAGGCGCACCCGCGCCTCTCCCATCGGCCAGCCGGCGGCCTGGATGATCATCCGGCGAGGCGGATCCCACTCGAGCACCGTGGTGCGGTCGTCGATCACGAGTGGCCACAGCCCGAAGGAGTGGTGCAGCCGACTGCCCACGTGCGGGAAGTCGGCGTCGACCCGCCTCATCCGCGACGCCCCGACGACCCAGCTGGGAAAGAGCCATCCGGAGGCGAGAACCGCGAAGACGGACTCGGGCGGGCAGTGGAAGACGCGGGTGTTGCGGGACATCGCGGGCTCCTTCGTGTCGTGACGGTGGTGGCAGCCGTGGTCGAGCGGTGCTCCCGTCTCCGGGCTGCGCGAGAAGAGGACGGGCGGAGGACGGCGGAGTCTCAGCCTCCGCGCGCCTCGGGCGAGAGGTCGGGGGCCTCGCGCACCCCGAACTCGTGCCGTAGGGCGCTCCGGGCGGCGTGCCAGCCGGCCATCCCGTGCACGCCGGGACCGGGCGGAGTGGACGAGGAGCAGAGGTAGAGGCCCTTCGCCGGGGTCCGCCACGGGTCGGGTGCGGGTACGGGCCGCGCGAGAAGCTGCACGACGCTCGCCGATCCGGCCGCGATGTCGCCGCCGAGGTAGTTGGGGTTGTAGGCCTGCATGTCGCGGGCCGTCATCGAGGAGGCGGCGAGCACGCGGTCGCGGAACCCCGGCGCGAAGCGCTCGATCTGCGCGGTGATCGCCTCCTGCTGGTCGGCGGGCGAGTGGCGCGGGACGTGCGTGTAGGCCCAGAGCACGTGCTTGCCCTCGGGCGCCCTGGTCGGATCGGCGATCGAGGGTTGCGCGACCAGGACGTAGGGGCTGCGGCTGTGCCGGCCCCTGACCACGTCGCGCTCGGCCGCCGCGATCTCGGCGCGGCTGCCTCCGACGTGCAGGGTTCCTGCCCGGGCGAGTTCGGGGTTGGTCCACGGCACCGGCCCGTCGAGGGCGAAGTCGACCTTCGCGACGCCGTTGCCGTAGCGGAACCGCTGCAGCACGGCGGCGTAGGCCGCGGGCAGGCGTTCCCCCGCCAGGGCGAGGAGAGCGGTGGGAGTGCCGTCGACGAGGACCGCTCGCGCGGGAGGCAGCTGAGCGAGCGAGGTGACCTCGACGCCGGTCTCGATGGTGCCGCCGTGCGCGCGGAGGTCGTCGGCGAGCGCGTCGACGATCGCCTGGCTGCCGCCGATCGGCACCGGCCAGCCGCGCGCGTGGGCGTAGGCGCCGAGCGCCAGAGCAGCGGCGGCCGTCGACGGGCTGGGCATCGGGCGGATCGAGTGGGCCGCGACCCCCGAGAACATCGCTGGGGCGACGTCCTCGCGGAAGCGCAGGTTCCAGACCGGAGTGCCCTGCTCGAGCACCCGCAGGCCGAAGCGGAGCAGCACGCTCGGATCCGTCGGGATCCGCAGCAGAGCATCGTTGGTGAAGCCCGAGACGCGGTCGGCCCGCTCGGCGAGCGGCCCCATCAGCGCGCGCCATGCGGCTCCGTCGCGGCCCAGTGCCTCGGCCGTCCGATCGAGGTCGCGGTAGGCGATACCGGCGCGTCCGCCGTCGAGCGGATGCGCGTAGGAGATCTCGGGGACGACCAGCTCGATGCGCCGGTCGAGCCCGAAGGCACGGAAGAACCCGGAGGCGAGCGCCATCGGGTGCACCGCCGAGCAGACATCGTGGTGAAACCCCGGGAGCGTCAGCTCGGCCGTTCGCGCGCCGCCGCCGATGGTGCTGTTGCGCTCGAGGACCGTGACCGACAGCCCGGCCCTGGCGAGCGTGACGGCAGCGGCGAGCCCGTTGGGGCCCGCTCCGACGACGACCGCGTCGACCACGGTCACTTCCTCCGCAGGGCCGACACGACGCCGACGGCTCCGGCCGCGACGGCGGCAGCTGCTCCCGCGTAGCTCAGGGCGCGGTGCCGGATCATCCAGATCTGCGGCGTCATCGTGTGCGCGCGGTCGCTGAAGAGGCCGCGGGCGCCGTGATCGCCGGGGACGGGCCCGTAGACGTTGTTCGGGAGCATCGGCTCGGTCTTGTCCGGCGCCTGCTGGCCGTCGAAGGCGCTCCGGGCGAGGTACCAGTCCATGAAGCGCCCGGCGAAGCGGTCGCCGAGGATCGTCCCCGCGGTCGGCTCGCCGACCCAGGTGCGCCGGCGCGGCTTGTCGGCCACGTCGGCGATCGCGATCGCGCCCACCTCGGGCTCGTAGATCGGCGGAACCGGCTGCGGGTGGTGCGGCAGCTGCGACTTCACCCAGTTGAACTGGATAGTGTTGAGCGCCGGCATATCGACCTCGGAGAGATGCACGCGGCTCTTCGCGTGCAGCAGCTCGGCGGTGACGGCCTCGGTGAAGCCGCGAGCGCCGAACTTGGAGGCGCAGTAGGCCGCCTGCAGCGGGATGCCCCGGTGCGCCAGCGCGGAGCCCACCTGGATGACGTGCCCGCGGTCGCGCGGGGTCATCCGTGAGAGCGCCGCGCGGGTGCCGTTGACGAAGCCGAAGAAGTTGACGGCCACGGCGCGCTCGAAGTCTGCCGGCTCGGTCGAGAGGAACTCGCCGAAGACACCCACCATCGCGTCGTTGACCCACAGCTCGATCGGACCCAGCTCGGTCTCGACCCGGTCGGCCGCCGACTCGACGGCCTCGCGATCGGCGACGTCGGTTGGGATGCCCAGACCGCGGCGCCCCGACTGCTCGATCTCGGCGACGGTGGCGGCGAGCGCATCCTCGCCGCGCGCCAGCACCGCGATGTCCCAGCCGCGGGCGGCCAGCTCGCGCACCGTCGCGCGCCCGAGCCCGGCCGTGCCTCCGGTGACGACGGCGACCCCGCGGCTCATGCGCGGACCTCGGGGGCGGTGGTGCGGCGGTTCTGCGTCATGGGGCGGGCTCCTTCGTGGGGGCGCGGGATGCGTCGGACTCCCACGCTAGGTGCGTGGACCGCCGAACCGCGCGGGGTTGCGCGCGATCTGTGGAGTGCTCGAGCATCAGGTTCTTGGGGAGGAGGATCACCACCGGCTCCCCAGTCTTCCCCCAGAGATCGGAGCCAGACTGACGCTCGCCCGACGTACGCCGACCGGATAGATGCATGACCCCTCTCCTCGACTTGAGCCTCGTCTCCGGCCCGCTCGTCGTCGTCGTGTATCTGTTGTCGGCTTCGGCCCTGCTCGTCCTCGTCGCGACCCACCTCCGCGCCCACCCGCCCGGACGACCGCGCCGCGCCGCGCTCGCCGTCGCGCTCGCCGTCCTGATTCTGGGTCTTCTCGGCGGAGTCGCGCTCGGCGCGCTCGTCGACGGCCCTGATGGACCCTTCGGCGTCGACTTCACCCCGATCACGCGACTCTGGATCGGGCTCGGACTCGGCGGGCTCGGCGTCGCGGCGGTCGTGCTCGTCGACGCGGCGGGACGGAAGCGGTTGCGCAGAGCCCTCGCCTCGCTCGGAGTCGCGGTGCTCGTGATCGCAGTCGCAGCCATGACCGTCAACATCGACTTCGGCCAGTACCCCACGGTGCGCAGCGCGCTCGGCATCAGCGCCTACTCCGATTCGGCCGACCCAGTGGCCGCAGCGAGCGGTCCGCACTCCGACCTGGCCACGTGGACAGCTCCCGAAGGAATGCCCGCCGTCGGCACCGTGTCGACCGTGACCATTCCTCCGACCGCCTCCGGCTTCGCCGCGCGGGACGCCGTGGTCTATCTCCCGCCGGCCGCTCTGACCGCCGCGCCTCCCCTCCTGCCGGTGATGGTGATGCTGTCTGGGCAGCCGGGCTCCCCCTCCGACCCGCTCTCGACCGAGAGGCTTCAGCAGACGCTCGACGCCTACGCCGCCGCGCATGCGGGCCTCTCGCCGATCGTCGTGTCACCTGATCAACTCGGCGACCCGGACAAGAACCCGATGTGCGTCGATTCGTCGCTGGGGAGGTCCGCCACCTACCTCACGGTCGACGTGCCGAACTGGATCCGCGCCAACCTCCCGGTGCTCGGCGACGCGCAGCACTGGGCGATCGGAGGCTTGTCGGAGGGGGGCACCTGCGCAATCCAGCTGGGTGCCGGCTTCCCGACGCTCTTCGGCAACATCATCGACGCCTCGGGGGAGCTGGCGCCGACCCTCGGCAGCGATGCGGACACCATCGCTCGGGGCTTCGGCGGGGACGCGGCGGCCTACGAGGCCGCCAAGCCGGTGAACCTGCTCGCGAAGAACGCACCCTTCACGGGGACGGTCGCGATCTTCGGAGTCGGCGCGAACGACGAGACGTTCCTGCCGGGCGCGAAGACCGTGGCGGCCGCGGCGAAGGCGGCGGGGATGGACACCACGTACCTCGAAGTGCCCGACAGCGCGCACGACGTCACCGCTTGGGCGACGACGTTCGACACAGGGCTCGAGATCCTCTCCGCACGCTGGGGCCTGGTGCCCGCCTCCTGATCGGACGCGCTCGACCGACGCTGGGATACCACCGCTCCAGGGCGCGCCGTGGCCCGGGATCGCCCAGGGTGCGCCGGTGGGCAGCAGGCGCCGCAGCGAGGCGAGCGCTTGATCCGGCTCGTCGGTGAAGGGAACCGGCTGCGACCCAGCATGGTGGTCGACACGAGCTCTCAACCGACGTTCCACGCCCCTCCGAGCAGGGATCAGCTCTGCGGACGCCGCGTCGACCAGAGCGCCCACGCCACCAGAAGCGGCTGGAAGGCCAGGCGGACGGCGCGCTTGCGGTCGGTGTCGAGGCCGAAGGCGCTCGTGCGGGTCAGCCACTGCGAGATGTTGCCGGGGAAGACCGCGGTGAAGAAGGCGGCGGCCGCGGCTCCGACCAGCGGCGCCCGTCGGCGCGCCAGCACAAGGGAGGCGCCGAGCCCGATCTCGACCACACCCGAGGCCAGCACGACCGCGTCCTTGTCGAGCGGCACCCACTCCGGCACCTGCGCCTGGAACTCCTCCCTCTTGCGGGTGAGGTGGCTCACCCCGGCGAAGACGAGAGCGGAGCCGAGGAGCACCTTGGCGCCGGTGCGGAAGAGGGACGGGGAAGAGTTTCGCATGACCTCCATCGTTCCCGATCCTGGCCGACGTCGCCGGGTCGAGCGTCGAGAGCGCACGAATGTGCCGAGCGGCCCGCCTAGTCTGAACGGGTGACTGACCGCATCCTCGTCCTCACCACGGGCGGCACCGTCGACAAGCAGTACTCGCTCGCGGGCGAGCTCGAGATCGGGGCGACCACCGTGCCGCGGCTGCTCGCTCCGGTGCTGACGTCCCTCGAGTTCCGCGTCGAGTCGATCCTGACCAAGGACAGCCTCGACCTCGACGACCACGACCGCGCGCTGATCCGGGAGCGGGTGCTCTCGGCCGAGGAAGACCGCATCGTCGTCACCCACGGCACCGACACGATGACGACGACCGCCGAGGCCCTCGGGGCCGTGCACGACCGGGTCGTCGTGTTCACCGGAGCCATGCAGCCCGCCCGGATGCTCGACAGCGACGCGGCCTTCAACCTCGGGACGGCCGTGGCCGCCGTGCAGCTGCTGCCCCCTGGCGCCTACCTCGCGATGAGCGGGCGGGTACTGCCGGCAGGATCGGTCGTCAAGGACCGCTCGATCGGCGTGTTCCTGCCCGCCTGACCGCCCGGTCGCAGGAGGCCTCGCTCGGCCTCTCGGCGTTCACGCCTCAGCGAGCTCCGCGGTGCAGCTCATGCAGAGTCCGAACACGTCCACGACGTGGTGCGCGTCCGTGAAGCCGTTCTGCGCCGCGACCGAGCGCGCCCAGGTCTCGACCTCGTCGGCGGCGATCTCGACCGTCAGCCCGCAGCGCCGGCAGATCAGGTGGTGGTGGTGCGTACCCGGCGTGCACGCGCGGTAGAGGCTCTCGCCCTCGGGCGACTGGAGCGAGTCGGCCTCGCCTTCGACGGCCAGGTCGGAGAGGGCGCGGTAGACGGTCGCGAGCCCGATCGGCGAGCCGGAGGCGTGCAGCGCGCTGTGCAGACCCTGGGCGCTGACGAAGTCCTCGCGGCGCCCGAGCGCCTCGCGCACCGCCTCGCGCTGCCACGTGTTGCGCTTGACCACAGGACCACCTCCACTCCGGACGACCCGGGCCACGCTACCGCGCCCCGTCGACGGCGAGCCGGGAACGGCTCCGGACGCCCTGGCGCCCGATGGTCCGGCACACCGCGTAGATCGCGAACGAGATCGTCGTCACGTACGGGCTGATGGGGATGGAGCCGCCGAGCGCGAGCAGGATGCCGCCCACCAGCGCGCCCACCGCGAAGAGCACGCTCAGCAGCGGCACGACCACCGGTGAGGCCGAGAGGCGCAGCGCCGCCGCCGCCGGCGTCACCAGGATCGCCAGCACCAGGAGCGAGCCGACGATCTGCACCGAGACGGCGACCGCGAGACCCAGCAGCAGCATGAACGCGATCGAGAGTGCGCGGGTCGGGATGCCGCGCGCGGCGGCCACATCGGCGTCGACGCTCGCGAAGGTGAGCGGGCGCCAGATCAGCGCGAGACCGATCACGACCACCACCGAGATCGCGACCAGCCAGCCGAGCTGCGGGTCGTCGACCGCGACGATCTGCCCAGTGAGCAGGCCGAATTTGTTCGCGCTGCGCCCCGGGTACAGCGCCAGGCAGAGGATGCCGATGCCGAGCCCGAACGGCATCAGCACGGCGATGATCGAGTTGCGGTCGCGGGCCCGCGAGCCGAGCAGCCCGATCAGCACGGCGGCGATCAGCGAGCCGATGACCGATCCCTCCACGACGCCGACGCCGAGCAGCAGCCCCGCGGAGGCGCCCGCGAACGAGAGCTCGCTGATGCCGTGCACCGCGAAGGCCATGTCGCGCGACATCACGAAGACCCCGATCAAGCCGCCGACCACGCCGAGCACCGCTCCGGCGATCACCGAGTTGATCAGCAGCGAGAGCAGCGCCCCGTAGTCCGAGAAGTCGAAGATCTGCGACCAGACATCGGTCACGACGGCACCTCCTCGTGCACGTGCGAGTGGTCGGGGGCGCCGACCACGATGACCCGGCCTCTGGCGCGGATCACGTCGACCGGCGCGTCGTAGAGCTCGCTGAGCACCTCCGAGCGCAGCACCTCGTCGGGCGTGCCGATGCGGAACCGGCCTCCCGCGAGGTAGAGCACCCGGTCCACCATGCCGAGCACCGGATTCACGTCGTGCGTGACGAAGAGGACGCCGAGGTTCCGCTCGCGGCGGTGCCGATCGATCAGCTCGCTGACCGCCCGCTGATGCGCGAGGTCGAGCGCGATCAGCGGCTCGTCGCAGAGCAGGAGCGCCGGATCGCCCGCGAGCGCCTGGCCGACGCGGACGCGCTGCTGCTCGCCTCCGGACAGGCTGCCGATCGGGGCGTCGGCGAACGAGGTGGCGCCGACGGCCTCGAGCAGGGCGTCGACGGCCGCCCGGCGCGAGCGGGAGGGCAGCGGGAGGCCGAAGCGGTGGCCGTCGATCCCGAGCCCGAGCAGGTCGCGGGCGCGCAGCGGAGTCCCCTCGTCGGCGAGCTTCTGCTGCGGGATGTAGCCGATGCGCCGGTTGCCGCGGTGCACCGGAGCACCGAGCACGTGCAGCTCGCCCGTGCTGAGCGGCTGCTGGCCGAGCACCGCACGCAGAAGACTGGTCTTGCCGGAGCCGTTCGCCCCCAGCACTGCGACGAACTCGCCGGCGCGGACATCCAGGTCGACGCCGCTCCAGAGCTCGCGGCCGCCGAAGCGGAGCCCGGCGCCGCGGAGCCGCAGCACCGACGCCGAAGGGCCCGCCTCCGAGGAGACGGGTCCGATCGGGTCGGCGCCGATCGAGCCGGCGCCGATCGGGGAGTCGCCGGTCACGGGGCGAGGGCTCCCTCGATGGCGTCGAGGTTGGCGGTCATCCAGCCGACGTAGTCGTCGCCGTCGGGCAGCGTCTCGGTGACGCCGACCGCCGGGATGCCTGCCGCCTTCGCCGCGTCGAGCACGGCGTCCGTCTGAGCGCCCTCGGTCTGCTCGTTGTAGACGAGCGCGTCGACGGTCTTGTCCGAGAAGAGGGCGAGCGTCTCCTGCAGCGTGGTCGCGGGGACGTCGGTGCCCTCCTCGACCGCCTCGCTGAACGCCTCCGGAGTCGCATTGGTGAGTCCGAGTGCGGTGGTCATATAGAGGGGGACGGGCTCGGTGATCGCGATGGAGCGGCCGGAGAGCGTGCCCTTCAGTTCACCCTCGCGCGCGATGAGCGCGTCGAGGCTGCTGTCGAGTGCGGCGACGTTGGAGGAGTAGGTGGACGCGTTGCCGGGGTCGATGCTCGACAGCTCGTCGCCGATCGTCCCGGCGATCGTGCGGACGGCCGAGAGGTCGTACCAGACGTGCTCGTTGAACTCGGCGTGCTCGTGGCTCTCGTCGCTGGAGGCCGCGGCCTGGTCGTGCTCCTCCTCGAGGCCTGCGACCACGGTCGCGGTGACGACGGGCGCCTCGGACGAGGCCGCGTCGAGCATCGTGTCGATGAACGAGTCGTAGCCTCCGCCGTTCTCGACGACGAGCGCGGCGTTCGAGACGGCGAGCTGGTCGCGGGCGGTCGCCTCGTACTCGTGCGGGTCCTTGTCGGGGCTGTCGATGATGCTCGTCACGTCGACGAGGTCACCGCCGATCGCGCTGACGAGGTCGCCGTAGACATTGGTCGACGCGACGACCTCGACGGCGCCTCCGGTCGTGGCGGCGTCGGAGGCGAGAGCGCCGGAGGAGGTGCCGGAGCAGGCGCTCAGGAGGAGGGATGCGGCGCCGAGCAGGGCGGCGGCGGAGAGGGTGCGGGTCTTCACGGGGAGCCAATCTGAGTCCGGGGCAGGACGGTCGAGGTGGCATCACGGTAGCGACTATTGATAACGATTGTCAAAATCGAGTCGCCGAACGGGATCGGGAGTCATCCGGAGACGCACAGGGTCACGCTGCGACACGGTCCTCACTCCCGCCTGCGGCGGCTGGCACAGTCTCTGCAGACCCGCCCGAGAGAGACGAGGACACCGTGACCATCACCGCACCGGCCCCCACGACAGCCGCGCCGATCGACCGCTGGTCGGCAGCTCCCCGACCGGCCACACCCCAGGAGTGGCTGACCCGCGCCGAGGAGGTCGCCGCCGCGCTGGCTGGCGACGCACTCGAGCGCGATCGCGCAGGTGCCGCCCCCACCGCAGAGGTCGCCCTGCTCAAAGCCGCGGGCCTCGTCACCCTGCTCGGCCCGGCCGAGCACGGCGGAGGCGCGCAGGAGTGGACGACCGCCCTCCGCGTCATCCGCACCATCGCCCGCGCCGACGGCTCGATAGGCCAGCTGCTCGGCTACCACTACCTCTGGGCCTGGGCGGCGCGGCTGGTCGGGACCGCCGAGCAGATCGCCGCGGTCGAGCAGCTCGCCACCGAGGGGAACCTCCTCTACGGCGGCGCCGTGAATCCGCGGGACTCCGACCTGACGGTGCGGGAGGAGGGCGACGAGCTGGTGTTCACCGGCCGCAAATCATTCTCGACCGGCGGTGTCGTCAGCGACCTCACCGTTCTCGAAGGCGTCCTCGAGGGCACGGACACCCACGTCTTCGCGATCGTGCCGACCGACCAGGCGGGCATCGTCTTCGGCCACGACTGGGACAGCCTCGGCCAGCGGCTCACCGAGTCCGGCTCGGTCGAGATCCGCGGTGTGCGCGTGCCGTGGGCGGCGGCGGCAGGGTTCGTCGACCGTGTGTACCAGCCGCTCGTCTACAACACCCTCAACGTGCCGACGATCCAGCAGATCTTCGCCGAGTTCTACCTCGGCATCGCGCAGGGCGCGCTCGAGCGCGCCGCGCAGTACACGCGGGAGCGGACACGACCCTGGCCCTACGGCGGCGACGACAAGCAGAGCGCGAGCGAGGAGTGGTACGTGCTCGAGGGCTACGGCGATCTGCAGTCGCGGCTCTGGGCCGATGAGGCCCTCATCGACGCGACGGGAGCCGAGCTCTCGGCGGTGCTGCACGCTCCGCGCGAGGAGCTGACACCGCGGCGCCGCGGCGAGATCGCGGTGCGCATCGCCGCAGCCAAGGCCCGCATCGTCGAGGACGGCCTGGCGACCGCGACCCGCGTCTTCGAGCTGACGGGAGCCCGCGCCACCGCCTCCACGGTGGGACTCGACCTCTACTGGCGCAACCTGCGCACCCACTCCCTCCACGACCCGCTGCCGTACAAGCGCCGCGAGGTCGGCGTCTTCGCACTGCTCGACACCGTTCCGGAGCCCAGCTGGTACACCTGAGTGCCGCACCGCCGCCCTGCGGCCGCGCCTGTTCGGGCTGCGCGGTCGGAGGGCGGCGGCGGTCAGGAGACGCACGGTGCCCACCCACCCGAGACCGGAGGAACGGGCGCGCACCGCGCGTCAGCATCGCATCAGCAGGCGCGAAGCGAAACTCAACGTGCGCGCCCATCACCGACTCCGTCATCACCTCGGTCAGCTGCTCGCGACGGCCTGTGAACACGTCGCCGCGGCCGAGCGTGGAGACCGTTCCTCCCGCCGAGAGACGCAGCTCCCCATCGACGCAGACGACGACCACGCAATCGCGGGAGCGGTCCCCGGTGAGCGGCGGGCGACGAAGACCACCGCGGGTCTACCAGAGCCGAGTCACTTCGACCTCGGGGAATCTCAGCGTCTCGACATTCGCTTTCGAGCCCGCCGGTTGGACGAGTCGCCAGCCCGTCCGGGTCATCCATCCGGGAATGTCCTCATCGCGCTGAGCAGAACTGTCGCCTCGTGCAGAACGGTCGTGCCGTGCAGAACGGTCGCGTTCGACCATATGGATATTCCCCTCCACTCGCCTCTCACCCCAGTCAGGCTGAGTCTTCGTCAGTTTCCCTACTCGGAACGAGATGACGACAGAGAGAGAACGAGAGGACGCCATGACGGACGAGAAGCACAGAAGAAGACCCGAGAAGCCGCGCGAAAGCCGATCGGCCGCGCCTCGTGCTCGGCATTCTGGACCGACGGAAGCGCTTCTCCGATTCTCGCCAGGAGGTCCTCAGGACTAGCGGGTGGCGAGCAGTGTCCCCTGCCGGGGAGGACCGACGGAGGAGAGAGCTGCACTCCGGGTCGGGAACGCCGGGCGACGACGGCGCGTCTCGGCGGGCCCCGGTCGACCACCGGCCGTCGAACCGGTCGCGACATCGCGTTCCGCCAGATGTCCGACGTGCCGTGCGGGCAGTGGTACAACGTTGTAGGTTGACCCCGAGCGGAGGAGGACCGATGGCGGTCACGTTGCACGACGTCGCGCGCGCGTCCGGAGTGTCGATCAAGACGGTCTCGAACGTCATCAACGACTACCCGCACATCCGCCCTGCCACGCGCGAGCGGGTCGAGGCCGCGATCGCCGAGCTCGGCTACAGCCCCAACCTCTCGGCCCGGAGCCTGCGCCGCGGCCGCACCGGGGTGATCGGCCTGGCCCTGCCCGAGCTGAGTCTCGCCTACTTCGCCGAGCTCGCCGACAGCGTGATGCGCGCAGCCGACCGGCGCGGACTGACGGTGCTGATCGAGCAGACGGGGGGCGACCCCGCCCGCGAGCGCAGCGTCCTCAGCTCACCGCGCCGGCAGCTCACCGACGGGCTGCTGTTCAGCCCGCTCGGCATCGACATGACCGACGAACCGGCCCTCGCGGTCGACTACCCGCTCGTCCTGCTCGGTGAGCGCATCTTCACCGAGCGCGTCGATCACGTCACGATGCAGAACGTCGAGGCCGCGCGCGCCGCGACCGCGCACCTGCTCGAGAGCGGACGCCGGCGCATCGTCGCGCTCGGAGCCCACGCGGGCGAGGAGATCGGCTCGGCCGTGCTGCGCACACAGGGCTACCGCGAGGCGCTGGAGGCGGCGGGCGTTCCCTACGACGAGCGGCTGATCGGCCACTCCGGACCCTGGCACCGCCTCAACGGAGCAGTCGCCATGCGGGGCATCATCGAGTCGCGAGTCGACTTCGACGCGGTCTTCGCCTTCAACGACACCCTCGCTCTCGGCGCCGTCAGGACGCTCCAGGACGCCGGGCTCGACGTCCCGGGCGACGTCGCCGTCATCGGTTTCGACGACATCGACGAGTCGCGCTACTCCGTGCCGAGCCTGTCCTCGATCGATCCCGGACGGGAGGAGATCGCGCAGGCGGCCGTCGATGTGCTGAAGGCGCGCATCGACGGCACCGACACGACTCCACACGGCCTGCGCACCGCCGCCTTCACGGTGGTGCCCCGCGAGTCGAGCGCCGCCCGTCGGGCCGGCTGACCGGCTGCGGTCAGGCGCAGATCTCGCGGCGGATCCACTCCCCCGCCTCGCTCACCGGGAGCCGCCCGCGCCGCAGCAGCCGGCTCCACTCGACGGCCCGCCGCGTGAGCCGGTCGTCGGCGCTGCCCGCGCGGTCGCCGCCCGCCGTGCGCAGCAGCAGGTGGGCCAGCGTGCCGCCGAGGTAGAGCGTCGCCCCGGCCACACCCGCGAAGTGCCTCGACTGGCCTCGAGTGTCGTCGTCGTAGGACTCGGCGAAGCCGCGGCCGCGGATCCGATTGCGCCCGCCGCCGAGCAGATCGAGGGGGCCGAGCAGCCCGCCGCGGATCCCCGCGACATCGCGCGCCAGATCGCGGATCAGTGCACGGGGTGCGGGTTCTGAGGCGGCGAGCGCCTCCACCCGGTCGGCGAGGAGGCGGCACGCGTCGATCTTTCCCACCCCGCCACTGGAGCACGACCGGCTGAGTGGACGCCTCCCACAGCTCGCGAGCAGCTCTTGACAGCGCCGCGGCGACTGCGCATCATCGTCTCTACAACGTTGTCTCCATCGTTGTAGAAATGGTGGAGACGCGCTGCTGAACCTCCCCGCTCCCCGCGTGGGACTCCTCCTCCGGCCGACGACGGCCGCATCCGAAAGGAAACGCAATGACGCGTCATTCGACGAGACTGCTGGCCGCGGGGGTGGCCGTCTGCGCCTCCGCCGCTGCTCTCACCGGCTGCTCCGCCGGGAGCGAGGCCGCGAGCTGCGAGAACACGGTCGTGAATCCGGACGCGAAGGTCGTCACAATGTGGGCCTGGTACCCCGAGTTCGAGGGCGTGGTCGACCTGTTCAACAACAGCCACGACGACGTCCAGATCTGCTGGAGCAACGCCGGCGCCGGCAACGACGAGTACACCAAGCTCACCACCGCCGTGCAGGCCGGCTCGGGGGCCCCCGACGTCGTCATGCTCGAGAGCGAGGTCGTGCAGAGCTACATCCCGCAGGACGCGCTGGTCGACCTCACCGAGTACGGCGCGGGTGACGTGCAGCAGAACTACTCCGAGGGAGCCTGGGCCGACGTCTCCAGCGGAGACGCCACCTACGCGATCCCGGTCGACGGCGGCCCGGTCGGCATGCTCTACCGCCAGGACATCCTCGACCAGTACGGCATCCCCGTGCCCACCACCTGGGAGGAGTACGCCGCCGCCGCGCAGGCGCTCAAGGACGCCGGCTCCACCACCCTCATGACCGACTACGCAGGCAACGGCCGCGCCTACCAGCAGGCGCTCTTCGCGCAGGCCGGTTCGGTGCCGTACACCGTCGACGGCACCGACGTCACGATCGATCTCGACGACGACGCCAGCGCGAAGGTCATGACCTACTGGAACGACCTGGTCAGCGAGGGCCTCGTCGGCACCGAGGACAGCTCGACCACCGACTACAACACCCACCTCGTCGACGGCACCTACGCCTCGGTCATCGCCGCGGCCTGGCTGCCCGGCTACCTCCAGGGCTTCGAGGGCGCCGACCCCGACGCCGTCTGGCGCGCCGCCCCCGTCCCCCAGTGGGAGGGCGAGGAGCCGACCCAGATCAACATCGGCGGATCCGCGTTCGCCGTCACCGCGCAGGCCGCCGACAAGGAAGCGGCTGCGACCGTCGCCAAGGAGATCTTCGGCACCGAGGAGGCCTGGAAGATCGGCATCGAGAAGGGCGCGCTGTTCCCGCTCTGGAAGCCGATCCTCGAGTCGGACTACTTCGCGAACCTCGAGTACGACTTCTTCGGCGGTCAGCAGATCAACAAGGACGTCTTCCTCACCGCCGCGACGGAGTACCAGGGCTTCCAGGTCTCGCCGTTCCAGAACTTCGCCTACGACAAGCTGACCGAGGCCGTGAATGCGGTCAACAGCGGAGAGTCGAGCGTGGAGGACGCGCTCGCGACCTACCAGACCGCGGTCAGCGACTACGCCGCCGGCCAGGGCTACACGGTCGGTTGACGACCGGCGGCCGCCGTCCACCCGGGCGGCGGCCGCCCCGTCTCGAAGGAGCACCCATGTCGAACCTCGTCGTCCCCGCACCCGCCGCCACCGCAGAACGCCCCTCGAAGAAGCCCCGCACCGGAGTCGTCGCCGCGCGCCGCGCCCGCTGGGGCTGGGTCTTCGTCGCGCCGTTCGGCGTCTTCCTCGTCGTCTTCCTGATCACTCCGCTGATCTACTCGTTCATCCTGAGCCTGCAGAACAAGACCGTCGCGACCGGCAATGAATGGGTCTGGTTCGCGAACTACGCGAAGGCCTTCTCGGATCCGCTCTTCCTCGAGGGCGTCGGGCTGGTGGTCCGGTTCGCGCTGATCCTGATCCCCATCCAGATGCTGGTCTCGCTGATCGCAGCGCTGGTGCTGGATGCGCTGACCTCACGGTTCTCGCGCTTCGCCCGACTGATGATCTTCGTGCCGTACGCAGTGCCCGCCGTGATCGGCGCGCTGATGTGGGGCTTCCTCTACAGCCCGTCGTTCGGCCCCGCCTCGGAGGTGTTCGGCTGGTTCGGCCTCGACGCCCCCAACCTGCTCGGCAAGGACTCGATCTTCGGCAGCCTCGTCAACGTGGTCACCTGGCAGTGGGCGGGCTACTACATGATCATCATCTACGCGGCCCTCCAGGGCATCGACCCCGCCGTCTACGAAGCCGCCCGTCTCGACGGCGCGAGTGCGATCCAGACGGCGCTGCGGATCAAGATCCCGATGATCTCCTCCTCGATGGTGCTGATCCTCGTCTTCGCCCTGATCGGCACCCTCCAGTTCTTCACCGAGCCGCAGATCCTGCGCTCGCTGGCGTCCGGCTCGATCGACGCGTCCTACACGCCGAACATCTACGCGTACACGCTCGCCTTCTCCTACAACCAGTTCAACTACGCCTCCGCGATCTCGTTCGCGCTGGGCCTCGTGGTGTTCATCGGCTCGTACCTGTTCCTGATGGCCACCAAGAGGAGGAACGGACTCTCATGAGCACTCTCGAACTCGCCCCGAAAAGGGCCGGCCGGGTCCAGCGACGCGAGGACGCCCTCCGCGCCCGCAGCCGCCGCGGCGGCCGCCAGCTGCTCCCGCACGTGATCCTGCTGGCCTTCGTCGTCTACTTCGCGCTGCCCTTCTGGTGGCTCGTCGTGGCCTCCACGAAGGACCAGGTCGGCCTCTTCTCGGGCACCGTCAGCCCACTGTGGTTCGGCGACTCGTTCGAGTTCTTCACGAACATCGGCTCGCTGTTCACCTACTCCAACGGGCTCTACTGGAAGTGGCTCGGCAACTCCTTCCTCTACGCCTTCGCCGGGGGTCTCGGGGCTACGGTGCTGTCGGTGCTCGCGGGCTACGGCTTCGCGGCCTACGCCTTCAAGGGCCGCAACGCCTTCTTCTCGCTGGTGCTCGGGTCCGTGATGGTCCCCGCGACCGCGCTGGTCATCCCGCTGTTCGTGATGTTCAGCGCCGCCCAGCTCACCAACACGATGTGGGCCGTCATCCTGCCCTCGATGCTGAACCCGTTCGCGGTCTACCTGATGCGCGTCTACACGCAGGACGCGGTGCCCGAGGAGATGCTCGACGCGGCGCGGATGGACGGGGCGGGCGAGATCACGGTCTTCTTCCGCGTCGCCCTCCCGCTGCTGCGCCCGGCGCTGGTCACGGTACTGCTGCTCTCGGTCGTGGGGACCTGGAACAACTACTTCCTGCCGCTGGTGATGCTCTCCAACTCCCAGCTGTTCCCCGTCACGGTGGGACTGGGTACCTGGCAGACGCAGGCCTCCGTCAACACCGGCGGCCAGTCGCTCTGGAACCTCGTGATCGTCGGCGCCCTGATCTCGGTCATCCCGCTGATCGTCTCCTTCCTCACCCTGCAGAAGTACTGGCAGGGCGGACTCTCCATCGGCTCAGTCAAATGACCACCGCACCCACCAGAGCACCCCTCCCCTCCAGAACAGGAGGGGCCCGTCACCGCCTCAGAAAGGCCCAGTCATGACCGACGCTCCCCGCGCCGTCCCCTCCACCACCTCGGCCCGGATCACGCTCGATCCCTCCGCGATCGTCGCCCCCGTCAACCCGCGGATCTTCGGCTCGTTCGTCGAGCACCTCGGCCGCTGCGTCTACGACGGGATCTACGAGCCCGGCCACGCCACCGCGAACGAGGACGGCTTCCGCCTCGACGTGGTCGAGCTGGTCAAGGAGCTCGGCGCCACCACGATCCGCTACCCCGGCGGCAACTTCGTCTCGGGCTACCGCTGGGAGGACGGAGTCGGACCGCGATCCGAGCGCCCCCGCCGCCGCGACCTCGCCTGGCACTCGCTCGAGACCAACGAGGTGGGCCTCGACGACTTCGCGAAGTGGGCGGCACTGACCGGCAGCGAGATCATGTACGCCGTCAACCTCGGCACCCGCGGGGTGCTCGAGGCGCTCGACGTGCTCGAGTACGCCAACGGACCCGCCGGCACCGCTCTCGCCGACCAGCGCATCGCCAACGGCGGGACCGAACCGTACGGCATCCGCATGTGGTGCCTCGGTAACGAAATGGACGGGCCCTGGCAGGTCGGCCACATGAGCGCCGACGACTACGGGAAGCTCGCGTCCCGCACCGCCAAGGCCCTCAAGATCGCCGACCCGTCGCTCGAGCTGGTCGTCTGCGGCTCGTCCGGCTCGTCGATGCCGACCTTCGGGGAGTGGGAGCGCGTGGTACTCGAGCACACCTACGACGACGTCGAGTACGTGTCGTGCCACGCCTACTACGAGGAGCACGACGGCGATCTCGGCTCGTTCCTCGCCTCCTCGCTCGACATGGAGTACTTCATCGCGACGGTCGCGGCGACCGTCGACCACGTGAAGTTCAAGCTCAAGAAGACGAAGGACATCAAGCTCTCGTTCGACGAGTGGAACGTCTGGTACCTCAGCGAGTGGAACGCACAGGAGAAGGCCGACGCCGAGGGTGACCAGAGCACGCGCGAATGGGCTTACGCCCCGCGCCTGCTCGAGGACGTCTACTCGGTCGCCGACGCCGTCGTGCTGGGCAACCTGATGATCACGCTGCTGAAGAACTCGGACCGGGTCACCTCCGCCTCCCTCGCGCAGCTCGTCAACGTGATCGCGCCGATCATGACGGAGCCGGGAGGCGCCGCGTGGCGCCAGACCACCTTCTTCCCGTTCTCGACCACTGCGCGCCTCGCCTCCGGCTCGGTGCTGAAGCCGCGGATCGAGGTGGGCACCTACGCGACGGCCCGCCACGGCGACGCGCCGCTGGTCGACTCCGTCGCCACCGTCGACGAGGGCCGGGCGGCGGTGTTCCTCGTGAACCGCTCGACCACCGACGCACTCGAGGTGACGGTCGACGTCAGCGGGCTCGGAGTCGGCACCGTCGCGGAGGCGGTGGCCCTCTTCGACGAGGACCCCTACGCGAAGAACACCCGCGACGACCAGGACCGCGTGCGGCTGCGAGAGATGCCGGCAGCGCTCGCAGACGGCGTGCTGACGCTGACGCTCCCGGCCGTGTCGTGGACGGCGGTCGCGCTGACGGCGTGACCGGCGGCCGCCTCCGGCTCGGCTGACACTGTCCAGGTCCCACGGGTGATGGCGTGGAGGACGGCGGCGGCGGGGGTCGCCCGGCTCCCGTCATGGCGACGAGCAGCTCACCTCCCGAGCGTCGTGCACCTCGTCGAGAGCAAGTTGCACGCGATCCCGCGCCTGATGGCGGGTGCCGGCGAGGCACTCGCCATCGCGGCGATGGTGTCAGCGGCCGGTGTCGGTCGATCGCCGGGTGCGTGCTTCGTGGACGCTGGCCGTGATGACGAACAGGAGCGCACCGAGCCCGATGAGGGCGGAGGAGGAGGTGATGAAGCCCCCGGCGATGACGGCCACCATGGCGAGCGACACCCACGGAATCGTGCGCCATGCGCGCATTCGCGGCAGAAGGCCAAGCGCGAGAGCGGCGACGACGATCGTCAGCACGAACGACAGCCAGGGTCGTGAAGGGGTCGAATCGATGAGTCCGACGACGACCGAGACCATGGTGATGATCCCCATCACGCCGAGCCCGATGAGCGCGACTCTCTGATGAATGACGGTACCGACTTCAGGGTGCCCAGCGTGGTTCGTCATGATTCATCCCCTCGAGCATACGGTTTCGCGGGTAGCCGCCGAGGTGACCAGCGCCACTGAACGGTGGACTCAGCAGACGACGGGCACCGCCTGATTGGTGATGACGTAGGAGCGGAAGCATGTCCCTTCGGCGCCGCTCAGGTCGTGGTCCTGGATGTCTTCGTTCACCTTCTGGATGGCGGCCGCGCATGCGGCGGCACCGACTGGAATGCACACGCGACCGTTGCGGGGGCGGAGCCGGCGTCGATCGCGGCCTGCCACTCCGGCAACGTGCCCTGGATGTACGGGGCGACAAAGTTGTCCACGCCGGCGGACCACTGCGTCAGATCGAGCAACCGCTCAACCGGGAGGTCCTCGTCGTCAGGAGAGGGCGCTCCCGTGCCTACCGGCAGGTGATGCCGGGGGGCACCACCGTCTGGATGTGCGCTCCGGCGCCGCCTCCCGCTCGGGCCACCGCGATCAACACCTCGCCGGCCGGCAGCACCGGCTGGCGAGTGGTGAACGCGTGCGTCGCGGCCTTGCCCGACGCGACGGAGGCGAACGACTTCGTGGTCGTCCCCAGGGTCATGGCCACGCTCACGGGCACAGAGTCCTGGTTCACGGAGGTGACGGTCACGACCGGCTTGCCGGCGATGCAGCGCGCGGTGGCGGTGCTGACCACCTTCAGCGCGGCCTCCTGCTCGTCGAGGACGAACGGTGCGAAGTCGATCCAGTCGACGTCCGGCGCGATCGCGTAGCCCGGCAGGACCGTGTCGTCGCTCGTGCTGCCCGTGGGCCCCTCGTCGATGAACAGCGTCGATCGGGTGTTGCCGAAGGTCACCGGACCGGAGTCGGTCGCGAGGTCCAGGGGCAGGACGGCCTCCCAGAAGTTGGTGGAGGAGTAGGTGTACCGGAAGGTCGTGCGACCCACCAGACCCGCGGTCCCCTCCTCCTCGGCCTGCAGCCCGAGATCGACGACCTGCGGGTTGTAGTCGTGGGTGCCCTCGATGTCGTCGTTCGAGTAGTGCACGATCGCGTCGTAGGCGCCGGCCTCGTCGAAGCCGGGGAGCCGGGGGACGGTGAGCGTGCCCTCGTTCGCCGGGTCCGCGTCGGTGATGCCGAGACCCGTCACGTACCCGGTCCCGGAGCCGTTGGTGAGCGCACCGCCGAAGCCCGAGACTTCCGCGGTGCCGTCGAGGTCGGTGGTGGCGAGATCCTCGGCCTGGACGCGGACGATGCTGGCATCGCCCTCGACGGCGCGCGTCGTCGCGACCGAACCGACGCGGGCACCGGTGCCGGCGAGCTCGACCTCCGAGATGCCCTCGGGCAGGTGGACGCGGACAGTGGAGGCGCCGGCCTGCGGGGTGAACGCCGCCGCACGGCGACCGTTCACGTCGACGGTCAGCTGCGCTCCTGCGGCGCCGTCCCAGTCGACGACGAGGTCGTAGTAGCCCGACTCGAACGTCGACGGGTAGAGATCGGCGCGCTCGCCGGCCTCGAGCGAGAGCCGCCCGCCAGAGAGCGTCGCTCCGTCGATCAGACGGAAGGTCGTCGCCGGGTACTCGACGGACTCGGTGCTCGTGGTGTCGCCGACGCGCAGGAGCTCGAGGCGATCGAGCGTCACGCCGCCACCGACGCCGGCTCCGGGCAAGAGGGTGGTGCCGTCCTGGCTGGTGCGGAGCCCGACCGTGTGGGTGCCGGCGCTCAGGGCGACGTACACCTCCGCACTGCCCCGGGCGACGGTGCGGACGTTGCCCGGCTTGATCGCGTTCGCCCCGTACTGCACGAGGGTCGAGAAGGCGTCGTCGACGAAGACCGCGTGCTGCGCGGCCGTGCCGGGAGTCGCTCCGACGATCTGCAGGCGGTAGAGGCCCGCCTCCTGCACGGTCACCGACCAGTCGGCGCGCGAGCCCGCGGAGGCGAAGCCCGAGACGTCGCGATCGGCGGAGGCCCGGTAGCCGTCGGGAGTGCGCACGGCCGCGGCGGTGAGGCGAGTGGCCTCCGCCTCGATCACGTGGCGCTCGCCCTGCTCGGCCGCCGCCGCCTCGACATCGCGCGTCGAAGCAGGGGTGATGACGACCTGGTACGCGCTGGAGGAGTTCGCGGAGGGGATCCGGAGCTCGATGCGGCCGTTCGCCACCGCGACGGCGTCGTCGGCGAGGACGACCCGGGGGGTCCCGGCGATGCCGTCGGTGCCGCTGACGACGGCCTCGCGGACCTCGACGTCGACGGAGGAACCGAAGGTCGCGGCGTCCAGTCCGTTCAGGGTCAGGGCGCCGTCGCGACCGTCGGGGATCCCCGCGACGATCACCTGGGCGCGGTCGGCCTCGCGATCGACGGCGGCGATCGCCTTCTCGCGGTTCGCGGTGACCGCGACCGTGCGCGACCCGGTCATGTCGCCGTACCACTTGAAGAGCCACCAGCCGCCGTTCGCGGCGTTGACCTTCGCCTGGTTGTCCGAGAGCGTGCCCGACGCCGTCCAGTACGCGGTCTGAGCGTCGATCTTGGCCGCCTCGAAGCCGGCGAACCAGCGCAGCAGATTGGCGGGCGAGCTCATGTCGGTGCTGGCACCCCACTCGGTGATGTTGATCGAGGGGATGTCAGCGGCGGCGATGCCGACCTCGGCGGCGTAACGGCGGAAGTCGGACGCGCGGTCGGGCAGCCACTGGTAGCCGCGGAGCTCGTGCCAGACGTAGATGTCGGGCACCGTGCTGGTCGCGCGAGCCATGTTCAGGAACGTCGTGATGTTGCCCTCTCCGCGCCACGCCGCGTCTCCGGGCCCCGCGATCTGTGGACGCTCGAGGCCGTGCTTCGCATAGGTGTCGGTGATGACCTTCCAGGCGGCCGCCCAGTCCGTCGCTCCGCCGGGGGTGAAGCTGCCCGGCTGGTTGCCGACGTGCATGAAGCGGTTGTAGAGGTCGTCCGAGTTCAGCCACTGGAGGTCGACCTCGTTGAACGGGATGAAGACGTACTTCTCGGGGTTCTCCGCCTCGCGGGCGACCTCGTCGACCACGATCTCGAGCACCTCGAGGTAGTCCCAGACGCCGTTCGGGGCGGTGGTGAAGTCGTCGGTCAGGCGTCCGCTCGCGTCGCGGACGTAGCTGCGGTCGTCACCGGGCCGCCTCCCGCCGTTGTAGGGCCAGTCGGGGTAGTAGTCCTGCGTGTAGAGGTAAAGGTCCTCGCCGTACTTGTCGAAGAAGGTCTTCTCGACGGTGAAGGCGTCGCCGCCCGGGTGCTGCGTGCCGAACGGCGGCTTCTGCGACACGTTGGTCATGGCAGCGCCGTTGACGAGCGCCTGGGTGGGCGATCCCTCGTCGCCGAGGCCGTAGAGAGTGCCCGAGGCGCCTCCGCGGAACTCGCCCGTGTCCTGCGAGAAGTCGACGGCGATCGGCTCGGGCGGCCGAGCCGTGACGGTCACGGTCGTGGTGAACGGCGTCGACCAGCCGGCGACGGTGCCCCTCACGGTGAACGTCGAGCCCGCGGTGGCGTAGGCGGAGGCGGGGACGGCGTCCCACGAGATCGCCGCGGTGGCCGGTCCCGACTCGCGGGTGACGTTCACGGTCGCGGGCAGCGTCGGTGCGACCTGCGCCGCGGTGGACGCGGTGAAGCTCTGACGCTCGACCGAGACGATCGCGCCGGCGTCCTCGAGGTAGGCGGCCGAGACCTGCTCGGCGGTCAGGGCGGTGCGGTAGATCGCGAAGTCGTCGAACTGGCCGCCGAAGAAGGCGGCGTACGGCCCCGCCCACGGCACGCGGCCGATCAGGCCCGAGCGGGTGCTGGAGGGCGAGGCGAGCTTCGCGAAGTCGAGTGCGACCGCCTCCGTCCGCACGAGCGAGCCGTTGATGTAGTACAACACCGAGTCGGTCGTGGCGACCGTGGTGATCTGCGCCCAGGTGTTCGTGGGCAGCGGAGTCGACGACACCGCCTTCACCTCGGTGCCGGTGTTGGCGGCCGCCTTCGACTGCCCGCCCTCGTTCGGCACGTGGTACAGCCCCCAGTTGTCGCGGGGGAGGGCGTCGCTGCCGATGATGTACGACCAGGGGAGCTGTCCGGCGTTCGCACCGTCCCACTTCACCCAGGTCGAGACGGTCATCGCCGAGGTGTCGGCGAAGAGTCCGGCCGGGATGTCGAGAAAGGGGGCGGCGGCCTGCGATGAGCCCTGCGCGCCGCCGGGGAAGACTCCGGAGGCTCCCGAGCCGGCCACGGGTCCGGTGCCGCGGGCGAGCGACGGGGCGTTGCGGACCCGGGCGTCGAAGGCCGAGCCGAGCGAGCCCTCGTTCGCAATGGTGGATCCCGAGGGGTTCCGATCGAACGTGTAGAGGACGGCGGGGGCGGGAGGAGGATCCGCGGCTGCCGCGGGGCCGCCGCCGACCAGGGTCGAGGCTGCCAGGACGGGCAGTGCGACGAGAGCGGCGATCGAGGCGGTGATCCGCCTCGAGAAGGGGTGGGGTGCGTGCATGGTGTCCTCAACGCTGAGAAGGAAGATGAAATCGCTATCGCCCAGAGGTGACAGGAGGCGATGCGTGCACGATAGCGATATCACGAGCCGGGCACCAGGTGTGCAGCGAAGACGAGACGGTCGGCGTGATCGCTGTCAGATAACGCTTTCACCACCCGCTTGCGCTTTCGTGAAATCGGTATCAGTATCGTCCCAGCCCCGGATCCGGGGCGACGCCCTTCCCACTCCGCGACGACGAGGAGCTCCTGTGCCCGAGCAGCTGACCTGGGGGACCCGCGAGGGACTCCGACTGACTTTCGACTGCTCGCCCGGATCCCCGGTCGCCCTCGTCGCCCTCGAGGCCGCGGACGTCCGCCTGGAGGCGACGCACGTCGCCCCGTTCCTCGAGATCACGACCGCGGCCGCCGGGCACGATCCCGCCACCTCGCGCCTCACCCACACCCGGATCGGCGCCGCCCTGCGCTACACCGCTCACCGCGAGAGCTCGGTCGGCGGGGTGGAGATCCTCGAGATCGACACCGAGGCCACCTCGTTCGGCGTCGCGGCCACAGCGATCCTGCGGCAGGTCCCCGGGGTCGCGGCCGTCACCTCCGAGGTCGTCGTCCGCGCCCTCACGCCGCAGGTCGTCCGCTCGGTCGCCTCGTGGAGCGCCGACCTCGGCGCGCAGCCCGGAGCATCCGGCAAGGACGCCTTCACCCGCTGGTCGCTGCTGCGCGGCGAGAACGACTGGCTGGGAGAGGGGCGCTGGCGCAGCGGGCCTGTCCGCGACTCCGGCTTCGTCATCCTCCGCGAGGACATCACCGGCCACGACCCGCGCGGCGCGGTCGGTGCGGTCTCGGCGGGCAGCTGGTCGACGGGCTCCGACCTCCCCGTCGGCGGCCTGGCCGCGCCCGACGCAGCGCTCGTCTGGCAGATCGAGCACAACGGTGCCTGGCGCTGGGAGGTCGGCGAGGACATCGACGGCGGCACGCTCGCGCTCTCGGGCCCGACCGACCGCGATCACGGCTGGATCCGGCCCCTCGCCCAGGGAGAGGAGTTCCGCTCCGTCCCCGTCACGCTCGCTCTCGGCCGCGACGCCGATGCGGCCATCGACGCCCTCACCCGCAGCCGCCGCGCGAGTCGCCGCGCGCACCCCGACAACGCCGCCATGCCGGTCGTCTTCAACGACTACATGAACACCCTGAACGGCGATCCGACCACCGAGAAGCTGCTGCCGCTGATCGACGCCGCGGCCGCCGCGGGTGCCGAGATCTTCTGCATCGACGCCGGGTGGTACGACGAGAGCGGCGTGCCCAGCGGCTGGTGGAGCAGCGTGGGCGAGTGGCAGCCGTCCGCGAAGCGCTTCCCGGGCGGCCTCGGCGAGGTCGTCGAGCGGATCCACGGTCACGGCCTCGTGCCGGGTCTCTGGCTCGAGCCGGAGGTGATCGGCGTCGACAGCCCGATGGCCGGCCGCCTCCCCGACGACGCGTTCCTCCAGCGTTCCGGAGTCCGCGTCGAGGAGCACGAGCGCTATCACCTCGACCTGCGCCACCCGGCGGCCGTCGCCCACCTCGACGCGACGGTGGACCGTCTGGTCGCCGACTTCGGCGTCGGCTTCTTCAAGTTCGACTACAACATCGACGCCGGCCCCGGTACCGACGTCGCCTCCGACTCCGTCGGTGACGGTCTGCTCGGCCACAACCGCGCCTACCTGGCCTGGCTCGACGCCCTGCTCGACCGGCACCCGACCCTCGTGATCGAGAGCTGCTCCTCCGGGGCGATGCGGCAGGACTGGGCCGTGATGTCGCGACTGCAGATGCAGTCGACCTCGGACCAGCAGGACTTCCGCCTGTATCCGCCGATCGCGGCCGCCGCGCCGATGATGCTCCTGCCAGAGCAGGCGGCCAGCTGGGCCTACCCGCAGGCCGACATGGACGACGAGGAGATCGCCTTCTGCCTCGTCACCGGCCTGCTCGGCCGCTTCTACCTCTCGGGCTACCTCAACCAGATGACCGACCCCCAGCTCGCCCTGGTGCACGACGCCGTGACCGCGGCGAAGACGCTCCGCGGGACGATCGCCTCGTCCACTCCCCGCTGGCCGCTCGGCCTGCCCGGCTGGACCGATGGCGCGGTCGCCCTGGCACTGCGGACCGACGCCGAGCACCTCGTGTCGGTCTGGCGCCGCAGCGGTGCCGACGACGTCGTGCTGCACCTCCCCGAGCGGATCGGGCAGGACCTCGACGTCTCGGTCGTCTTCCCCGCGACCCTCACCGCGTGGGCCACCGAGTGGGACCCCGGCACCGGACGGCTCCGCGTCCGGCCCGCCGGCACCGGACCCTCCGCGCGCACCTTCCGACTGTCCCTCCGTCCCTCCTGAACCCCCACCCGCCGCCGGGTCGACTCCGACCCGGCGTCCCCTCGCCACGAGAGAAAGCTCGAGTATTTCGATGAAGAAGTCACTCCTCAGCGCCGTCGTCCTCACCGCGGCATCCGCCCTGCTCCTCGCCGGATGCAGCGACCCCGGCGCCGGCGGCGGAGGCGGCTCGGCCGCTCCCGCCGACTGGCCCGCTCAGGACACCGACCTCTCCGGCACCGACCTGACAATCTGGGCAGCGCAGAACTCGAACAAGGTCCCGGAGTCGGTCGTGGCCGGTTTCGAGAAGCTCACCGGCGCCACGGTCGACATCGAGACCATCCCCGACCCCTACGAGCAGGGCGTGCAGACCAAGGTCGCCACCGGCGACAAGCCCGACCTCGCCTTCTGGCAGCCGACCGCCTCGCAGCTCACCGCGCTCAACGCCTCGTCGAACCTACAGAACCTCGACGGCGCTCCCTGGCTCGAGGACGTCGATCCGTCGCTGAAGGACATCACCGGCCTGCTCGACGACACCCGCTACGCCGCGCTCGTCTCGACCCCCGCGGTCGAGGGCGTCTACTACAACAAGAAGGTCTTCGAGGCGAACGGCATCACCGACGTCCCGACCGACTGGGACTCGTTCGTCGAGCTCGGCCGCCAGCTGAAGGACAAGGGAGTCACCCCCTTCTACGAGATGGGCGGCGACCGCTGGGCCACCCAGTGGTGGGTGCAGGTGCAGCTCGCCGACGCCGCCAAGGACGGACTCTGGGATCGCGTCAACTCGGGCGAGGAGACCTTCACCGACCCGACCATCCAGGGCGCGATCGACTCCTACAAGGGCCTGATCGACGAGGGCCTCTTCAACGACGACATCACGACCGCGACCTTCGAGGACCAGGGCGCGGCCCTGCTCGCGGGAGACGCGGCGATGGTCGTGCAGGTCAACTCGTTCTTCGGCCAGCTGCAGTCGCTGTCGGACACCGAGACCCTGAACGACACGATCGGCTTCTTCCCGATCTCACCCTCGGGAAACGTCGGCACCGTCATCCCCGACCAGTCGAACGCGCTCGTAGCCTTCGCGACAGGGGACGAGAAGAAGGAGGCGGCCTCGCGCCAGTTCCTCTCCTACTGGCTCGGCGACGGCTACTCCGACTTCGTGACGGCCGAGGACACCATCTCGCTCATGCCCTCGGTCACCACTCCCGACAGCGTGCCCACCGCGCTCGTCTCGGTCAGCGACTCCATCGGCGACTCGGTCGGCTCGATGCAGGCCCTGGCCATCGCGAACCCCGACCTGTACATCTACCTCGCCGACATGATCCAGGGCACCAAGACCCCGGAGGAGGTCGCGCAGGCCACGCAGGACCAGTTCGCCCAGCTCGCCAAGGCTCAGGGAGCCACCGGCTTCTAGCCGCCGATCGCGGGGTCCCGTCACGCGGCGGGGCCCCCATTCCCTCTCTCGAAAGGCAGTGCGTTGTCCACCACCCGAGCCACCGCGACACCGCGGATCCTGACGAGCGTCCGCGCCGGGGCCCCGCGGCCCCGAGTCCGCCGCTCCGACCACCCGCTGGTCTTCCTCGTGCCGGCGCTCGTGGTGCTGGTCGTCTTCTTCTTTGTGCCGACCCTGTTCAATTTCGTCTACGCGTTCACCGACTGGTCGAGCTTCAAGTCGGCGATCGGGTTCGTCGGAACCTCGAACTTCGTCGACCTGTTCCAGAGCGGCACGCTGCTGCAGGCGCTGCGGGTGACCCTGGTCTACGCCGTGCTGGTCGCGGTCTTCCAGAACCTGTTCGGGCTGATCCTGGCGCTGCTCCTCGAGAAGGACACCCGGGTCAACCGCTTCGCCCGCGTGATGTTCTTCATCCCCGTGATCATGTCGGCCCTCGCCGTCGGCTATGTGTTCCAAGCACTGCTCAAGCCCGACGGCGCGCTGAACGACATCCTCTCGTTCGTCACCGGCCAGAGCGTCTCGATCGCGTGGCTCGGGGACACCACCTGGACGATTGTGGTCGTCGCGCTGATCCACTCCTGGAAGTGGATGGGCCTCTCGATGCTGATCTACCTGGCGGGCCTCAAGACCATCTCGGGCGACGTGCTCGAGGCCGCGCGCCTCGACGGATCCTCGTGGTGGCAGACCTTCCGCGACATCCGCTTCCCGCTGATTGCCCCGGCTCTCACCTTCAACGTCGCGACCGCGCTGCTCGGCTCGATGAACGGCTTCGACATCGTGCAGGCCACCACCGAGGGCGGCCCGGGCGGCACCACCGAGCTGCTCAACATCTTCATCTTCCGCACCTTCGGGCAGGGCCTGTTCGCGCAGGCGACCACGATGAGCCTCCTCCTCTTCGTGACCGTCGCCGTGCTCGCCTTCCCCGTCATCCGCATCCTGCGCCGTCGAGAGGACGTCCTGTGAGCGCCACCACCGTGTCCCGCCCGTCCGCACCATCCCGGCCGTCCGCACCATCCCGGCCGGCCCGCCGTCTCGGCCGCTTCGCGCAGCCCGCCGCCGCGCTCGCCTCCGTCGTCCTGCTGCTGGGCGTGCCGTTCTGGCTTATCGTCAGCACCGCGGGCAAGACCCAGGCGGAGGCGCTGAACCCCAACCTCGCCGCCCCCTCGCAGTGGCAGCTCTTCGAGAACGTCGCGACCGTCTTCACCGACGGCCGGATGGTGCCGGCGTTCCTCGGCAGCGTCCTCGTGATGGTGCCCTCGGTGCTCGGCGTGCTGGTGCTCGGCTCGATGGCGGCCTGGATCCTCGGCCGCCGCACCGGCCGCGGGATGGCTCTCGTCTACGCGCTCGCGATCAGCGGCATCGTCCTCCCGCCCGCCGTGGTGACGGTCGTGCTCCTGCTACGTCAGCTCGGCCTCGCCGGCACCGCCGTGGGCATGGTCGGCGTGTACATGGGGATGTACCTCTCGACGGTGATCTTCTTCGTCACCGGTTTCGTCCGCACCATCCCGGCCGAGCTCGAGGAGGCGGCCCGCGTCGACGGCGCGCGCCCCATCCGGGTGTTCTTCACGATCATCCTGCCGCTGCTGATGCCCGTGCTCGCGACCGCGACGATCCTGATCTGCCTCTACATCTGGAACGACGTGTTCTACGCGCTCTTCGTGGTCGGCGGGCGGCTCGACACGCTGCCGCTGAACCTCTATCAGGTGGCCAGCGCGGGGCTGTACCTGCAGAACTGGCATCTGATCTTCTCCTATATCATCCTGATGAGCCTGCCCCTCCTGCTGGTGTTCGTCTTCGCGCAGCGCAAGATCATCTCGGGCATCACGAGCGGCGCGGTGAAGTGACGTCGTCCGGGGCGCGCGACGAAGCTCCGGCGGCACCCGCTCCGCCGTGGCTCGCCGTCCACCTCCAAGACGGCCGAGGACGGAAGCGGGACGGCGTGGCACGCGAGAGGACGACGAAGACCCCGGTCATCGCCGATGTCGCGAGGCTCGCCGGAGTCTCGGTGCCGACGGTCTCGCGCGTCCTGACCGGCGCCGCCCGGGTCGCCCCCGAGAAGCGCGAGCGCGTCCTCGCCGCCATCGCCGAGCTGAACTATCGCCCGAGCGCCGCCGCGCGCACCCTCGTCACCCGCCGCTCGCGCACCATCGCGGTGGTCGCGGGCAACACCTCGCAGTACGGCTACGCCGAGGCGATCAGGGGCATCGAGGAGGAGGCGCGCGCCGGCGGCTACACCGTCACCATCACGGTGGTCGAGACCACCGACCCCGAGCACGTCGAGCGCGCACTCTCGCTGGTGCTCAACCAGAGCCCCGACGGCATCGCCGTCCTGAAGTTCGACCCGCCCGGCGTCGCGATGCTCGCCGCGCTCCCGCCCGATCTGCCCGTCGTGGCGCTCTCGGGGGTCCGCGGCCGCACCGTGCCGCAGGCCGTGCTCGACGAGCTGCACGCCGCCGAGGCCCTCACCAAGCACCTGCTGTCGCTCGGCCACGCGACCGTGCACCACGTGCGCGTCCCTCCGTCGCGCCGCGAGGACGGACGGACGACCGGCTGGCGCCGCGCGCTCAAGGCCGCAGGCGTGGCCACCGCCCCTACTCCGCTCGAGGCGTCCTGGGAGCCGGAGTCGGGACGCCGCCTCGCGCACCTGCTGGTCGAGGATCCGAGCGTCACCGCGGTCTTCTGCGGCAACGACGAGATCGCGATGGGCGTCATCAAGGGCATCACGGAGGCGGGCAAGCGGGTCCCCGAGGACATCAGCGTCGTCGGCTTCGACGACCACCCGCTCGCCCGCATGTGGACCCCGAGCCTCACCACCGTGCGCCAGGACTTCGCGGGCCTCGGCCGACGCGGCTTCCGCCTCCTGCTGCGCGCGATGGACGGAGAGACCGGCGCGATCTTCTCCTCCGAGCGCCCGGAACTCGTCCTGCGAGAGAGCTCGGCGCCGCCGCGCACGCAGGGCTGACGCCTCCGGGGCGAGGGTGAACGGGAGAGAAGCACTCGAACAGCTCTCCTTCGCATTCCCGCACGAATCGACCGCGACCTCTGCACCCCCGAGGACCACGCACTCACACACAACTCGACGGGCGCCCCCTACCGGCCACAGACCAACGGCATGATCGAACGCTTCCGGCGCACCCTCGCCGGCGGCTGGGCCTACGCCCGCCACTACACGTCAGACTCCCAACGCAGCAACGCTCCCCCCACTGGCTGCACTTCGACAATCACCACCGACACCACACCGCCATCGCGGGACCACCCATCAGCAGACTCAGCAACGTCCCCGGGCAGGACATCTAGTCCAGCAGCAGCGCCGGCTCCTCCAGCACGCTGGCCACGTCGGCGACGAAACGGCTGACGACGTCGCCGTCGACGACGCGGTGGTCGAAGGAGCCGCCGACCGTGGTGACGAAGCGGGGGCGGACCTCGCCGTCGACGACCCACGGCTTCTGCTTGATCGTGCCGAGGGCGATGATCGCGACCTCGCCGGGGTTCAGGATCGGCGTGCCCGTGTCCATGCCGAAGACACCGATGTTCGTGATGGTGATGGTGCCGTTCTGCATGTCGGCCGCTGTGGTCTTGCCGTCGCGGGCGTCGAGGGTGAGCTTCTCGAGTGCCTGGGCGAGTTCGAGGAGGCTCATCGACTGCGCGTCCTTGACATTGGGGACGAGCAGGCCGCGCGGAGTCGCAGCGGCGATGCCGAGATTGACGTAGTGGCGGACGACGATCTCGGTGTCGGTCCAGGCGGAGTTCACCGTGGGGTTGCGGCGGACGGCCCAGATGATGGCCTTCGCCATGATGAGCAGCGGCGAGACCTTGACTCCGGCGAAGTCGGGCGAGTTCTTGAGCCGTTTCACGAACTCCATGGTGCGGGTGGCGTCCACATCGACGAAGACGCTGACGTGCGGAGCGGTGAAGGCGCTGGCCGACATCGCGGCGGCGATGGCCTTGCGGACGCCGCGGACGGGGATCCGCTCTTCGCGGTCGTCACCCCACGCGGGGGTCTGGATGTTGCGGAAGACGCTGGCCTGGGAGGCGTGGCGGATGACGTCGTCGCGGGTGACCTCGCCGGCGAGACCGGTGGCCTGCACCTCCAGGAGGTCGACGTCGAGGTCTTTGGCGAGCTTGCGGATGGGCGGCTTCGCGATCACGGGCAGCGCGGCGGCGGCCGGCACGGAGGAGGGGCGCGGCGGTGCCGCAGGCCGGGCGGGTGCGGCGGCGGGAGCACTCGCGCTCGGGCGGCGGCGGCGGGTCGCGACGTGGGCGCCGGCGGTGCCGTAGCCGACGAGCGCGGCTCCGGAGCCCTCGCCCGGCTCGGTCGTGGACGGCGCGGGAGGCGTGGCCGCCTGCGCCGGGTGCGCCGGGATGGCCGGCACCTCGGAGCCGACGGTGCCGGCTCCGGCCTGCACGGTGATGATCGCCGTGCCGACGTCGACCGTCTGGCCTTCCTCGACGAGCACATCGACCACTGTGCCGCTGAACGGCGACGGCAGTTCGACGAGGGACTTCGCGGTCTCGATCTCGACGAGCACCTGGTTGACGGCGACCTCATCGCCGACCTTGACCCTCCAGGCCACGATCTCGGCCTCGGTGAGGCCCTCTCCCACGTCGGGGAGGAGGAACTGTTCGGTCATCGGCGGGACTCCTGTGGGCTCGTGCGGGGATATCGCGCGCGTCAGTACGCGAGCGAGCGGTCGACGGCTTCGAGCACGCGGTCGACGTCGGGGAGGAAGAGCTTCTCGACCTTGGCGGGCGGGAAGGGGGTGTCGAAGCCTGCGACGCGTAGCACGGGGGCCTCGAGCGAGTAGAAGGCGCGCTCGGTGACCGTCGCGGCGATCTCGGAGCCGAGGCTCACGTGGGCTGACGCCTCCTGCGCGACGACGAGCCGGCCGGTCTTGCGGACCGACGCGAGCAGCGGCTCCCAGTCGATCGGGGAGATCGAGCGCAGGTCGACGACCTCGACGCTCGTGCCCTCCTCACCGGCGAGTTCGGCGGCCTGGAGCAGGACGGAGACCATCGGCCCCCAGCCGACCAGCGTGACCTCGCTGCCCTGGCGGACGATGCGGGAGGCGTGCAGCGGCACCGCGGATCCGCCCAGGTCGACCTCGCCCTTGGGCCAGTAGCGGCTCTTGGGCTCGAAGAACATGACCGGGTCGTCGGAGGCGATGGCCTCCTGGATCATCCAGTAGGCGTCGTTCGGAGTGGAGGGGCTGACCGAGCGGAGACCTGCCGTGTGCGCGAAGTACGCCTCGTTGCTCTCCTGGTGGTGCTCGACCGCTCCGATGTGCCCGCCGTAGGGCACGCGGATGACGACGGGCATCGTGACCGAGCCCTCGTGCCGGTTGGTCATCTTGGCGAGCTGCGAGGTGATCTGGTCGAACGCCGGGTAGATGAAGCCGTCGAACTGGATCTCGCAGACCGGCCGGAACCCGCGCATCGCGAGGCCGATCGCTGTGCCGACGATGCCGGACTCGGCGAGCGGCGTGTCGAGCACGCGCTTTGCTCCGAACTCGGCGTGCAGCCCCTCGGTGATGCGGAACACACCGCCCAGCGGGCCGATGTCCTCACCCATCAGCAGGACGCGGTCGTCGTGCGTCATCGCCCGGCGGAGACCGGCGTTGAGCGCCTTGGCCATGGACATCGACTCGAGCTGAGTCCCGGTGAGCGCGGTCTGCGCAGCCGCCGTCGTGGTGTCGATCGTCATCACTCGCCTCCGAACGATTCTTCGTAGCGCTGGAGCCACGCCTTCTGCTCCTCGACGAGCGCGTGGGGCTCCGAGTAGACGTGGTCGAAGATCACCTCGGAGGGCGGTGGCTCGAGCGTGAGGAGACGGCGGCGGATGTCGGCCGCGAAGTCGGCAGCCTCCTCGTCGACCTCGTCGAAGAAGGACTGCGACGCACCCTCGCCGCGCAGGTAGGCGGCGAAGCGGGTGATCGGGTCTCTGGCGACCCAGGAGGCGAGCTCGTCGTCGGTGCGGTACTTCGTGGGGTCGTCGCTCGAGGTGTGCGCCCCGATCCGGTAGGTGAGCGCCTCGATGAACTGGGGCCCACCGCCCGAGCGAGCGTCGCCGAGGTGCTTGGCCGTGACGGCAAAGCTGGCAAGCACGTCGTTCCCGTCGATCTGGACTCCGGGGATACCGAAGCCGGAGGAGCGGAGGTAGAGCGGGCTGCGCGACTGCGTGGCCACGGGCACCGAGATCGCGTAGTGGTTGTTCTGGAGGAAGAAGACCTCGGGCGTCCGGTAGCTCGCGGCAAAGACCATGGCCTCACTGACGTCGCCCTGGCTGGAGGCGCCATCTCCGAAGTAGACCACCACCGCCGCATCCTTCTCGGGGTCGCCCGTGCCGGTGGCTCCATCGAGGGTCAGTCCCATCGCGTAGCCGGTGGCGTGCAGGGCCTGTGAGCCGAGCACCAGGGTGTAGAGGTGGAAGTTGCCGTTCGCCGGGTCACTCGGGTTCCAGCCTCCGTGGGTCGTGCCGCGCAGCAGGGCGAGCACGCCCAACAGGTCGACGCCGCGGATCTTGCCGACGACGTGCTCGCGGTACGAGGGGAACACGTGGTCCTGCGGGCGCATGGCGAATGCGGAGCCGACCTGCGCCGCCTCCTGCCCGTGGCTCGGGACCCACAGGCCGAGCTGACCCTGGCGCTGGAGGTTCGCGGCCTCGATGTCGAAGCGGCGGACCACCGCCATCTCGCGGTAGAAGGAGCGGTGCAGCTGCTCGTCGACCCCGTCGAGGTAGGACGCGTACTGCTCGGCGGCGGGGGTCGGTGAGAACCGCCCGTCCGCGGAGAGGAACTGGACCGTCGGCGACTCCGTACTGGTGGCTACCACCCGACTAACCTATCCGCCTGGCCCGATGGCCCTCAGGGAGGGAATCCACAATCTCGCCCGCCGCGCTGAGGAGCTTGTCGACAGAGCTCGCCTCGCCGATGGAGACGCGGATGCCCTCCGGGGGGAAGGCGCGCACGATGACGCCGGCGCGCTCGAACACCGCTGCTGCCGCGGCGGTCTCGTCGCGGGTGTCGAGCCAGAGGAAGTTCGCCTGCGATTCGGGGATGCTCCAGCCCTGGTCGAGCAGCGCGCGCCAGAGGTCGTCGCGGAGGCGGGTGATGCGGTGCACCCGCTCGAGGAGCTCCTCGCGGTGCTCGAGGGAGGCGACGGCCGCGGTCTCGGCGAACCTGGTCACCGAGAGCGGGATCGCGGTCGAGCGTGCGGCGTCGAGGACGCGCGAGTGGCCGATCGCGTAGCCGACCCGGAGCCCGGCGAGACCGTAGGCCTTCGAGAACGTGCGCGCGAGGACGAGGTTGGGGTACCGCCCGAGCAGAAGGGCGCCGTCGACCGCCCTGTCGTCGCCGACGAACTCGGCGTACGCCTCATCGAGGAGAACGAGCACATCGCTCGGGACCCGCTGGAGGAAGGCCTCGACGTCGTCCGCCGTGGCGATCGTGCCGGTGGGGTTATTGGGGCTGCACACGATGATCAAGCGCGTGCGCTCGGTGACGGCCTGGGCCATCGCGTCGAGATCGTGTGTGTCGTCGGGGCGCAGCGGAACGCGGATGCTCGTCGCTCCGGCCGTGGTGACGAGGGACGGGTAGGCCTCGAACGACCGCCAGGCGTAGACCACCTCGTCGCCGGGACCGGCAGCCGCGCTGACGAGCTGGGCGATGACCGCGACGGACCCGGCTCCGACGATGACCTCGTCGATCCCGACGCCGTACTGGGCGGCGAGCGCCGTGCGCAGAACGGTGGCGGCCGCATCGGGATACCGGTTGAAGTCGTCGACCTCGCGGACCCGCTCGAGCACCGAGGGCAGCGGGTCGAACGGGTTCTCGTTGGAGGAGAGCTTGACGGCATCGGCATCGCCCGCTCGACCCTGCTTGTAGGCGGGCAGCGCCAGGATCTCGGGGCGGAGGCGGACGGGAGGCTCCTGCTGGTCGGTCACCCGCTCCATGCTAGGCGGAGGGATCGACACAGCCGTCACACCGCACGCCCGCGCACCCTGCTCCGCAGCGCCTCGCCGACTCCGGCCACGCTCGGGGCGGCCACCCCGCTCGGGGCGCCGACTCGCGATGCACAGCGCCGACGGGGATAGTTGAGGCATGCGCAGACTCCTCTTCGGCCTCCTGACCAACGCAGTCGCGATCTGGTTGACGACCCTCGTCGTCGCGGGCGTGCGCGTCGATCCGTACGAGGAGGGGACGACCGCGGCGATCCTGACGTACCTCCTCGTCGCGGTGATCTTCGGACTCGTCAACGCGGTGGTGGGCGGCACCGTGCGAGTGCTCGCCTTCCCCCTGTATCTGCTCACGCTGGGACTGATCTCGTTCATCGTCAACGGACTCCTCCTGCTGCTGACCGCATGGATCAGCGGCCTTTTCGGATTCGGGCTCGTGGTCGACGGGTTCTGGTGGGGAGTGCTGGGCGCCCTCGTGCTGGCCCTCGTGAACTGGTTCATCGGTCTCCTCCTTCGCCCCTTCCTCCGCCGCCGTCAGGACTGAGGCGGCGCCCCCGGGACCCAGCCTGGGCGGCGGCGTTCCCTGTCGCGGCAGCGGCCCGTCGATCCGTGGAGAACGGCCGGAATCGGCCCGCTGTGCAGGAGCCGCGGTGCGCCATGATGGGCGGGTGACCCCCGACACCCCCGCACCCTCGGCCTTCGCCGTGTGCTTCGTCTGCACCGGCAACATCTGCCGGTCGCCGATGGCCGAGGTCGTGTTGCGCTCGCTCGCAGAGCGGGCGGGCCTCGGCTCCGCCATCGAGATCAGCTCGGCAGGCACCGGGGAGTGGCACCTCGGCGAGCACGCCGACCACCGCGCCCTCGACGCGCTGGAACGGCACGGCTTCGATGGAGGCCGCCACCGCGCCCAGCTGTTCGACCCGTCCCGGTTCGCCGAGTTCGACCTCGTGGTCGCGCTCGACCACGGCCACGAGCGGGCGCTGCGCTCCTGGGCGCGCACCGACGTCGACCGCCAGAAGATCCGCCGTCTGCTGGCGTTCGAACCGAGCCTCTCTCCGCAGGGCGACGTCCCCGACCCCTACTATTCCGATGCGGCGGCGTTCGACTCGGTCCTCCGGCTCATCGAACACGCCTGCCGGGCACTCTTCGCCCAGATCGAACCCGGACTGCGCGGCAATCGCTCGGTCCGGTCCGCCCCCGCCGAGGCGCTCTCAGGCGCCGCCCTCGCGCAGGACCACCGAGAACCGGAAGGCACCACCGCATGACCTCGCTCCCCCCCCAGCCGCTGAGCCCCCTCGACGGGCGCTACAGCGGCGCCGTCTCCTCCCTCGGCGAGCACCTCTCGGAGGCGGGGTTGAACCGCGCGCGCGTGCACGTCGAGGTCGAGTGGCTGCTCGCCCTGACCGATCGCCGCCTCTTCGGCTCGGAGCCGGTCGACGCCGCGACCGCCGAGGAGCTGCGGCGCCGCGCCCGCGAGTTCGGACAGCCCGAGATCGACGAGCTGGCCGCGCTCGAGGCCCGCACCCGCCACGACGTGAAGGCCGTGGAGTACCTGGTCCGCCAGTGGCTCGAGGAACTCGGGCTCGGGAGGATCGCCGAACTGACCCACTTCGCCGCGACGAGCGAGGACATCAACAACCTCTCGTACGCGCTCGTCGTCCGCCGAGCGGTCGACGAGATCTGGCTGCCGAAGCTGCGCTCGGTCGCCGGCTCGCTGCGGCAGCTGGCGGTCCGCTACCGCGACGAGGCGATGCTGAGCCGCACCCACGGCCAGCCGGCGACTCCGACCACGATGGGCAAGGAGTTCGCGGTCTACGCGTATCGACTCGAGCGCGTGATCGCCCAGGTCGAGGCCACCGAGTACCTCGGCAAGTTCAGCGGAGCGACGGGCACGTTCGCCGCGCACCTCGCGGCAGACCCCGGCACCGACTGGCCGACCGTCGCCGAGGAGTTCGTCGCCTCGCTCGGGCTCGCCTTCAACCCGCTCACGACGCAGATCGAGTCGCACGACTGGCAGGCGGAGCTGTACGGCAGGGCGGCTCACGCCAACCGGATCCTGCACAACGTCTGCACCGACGTCTGGACCTACATCTCGCTCGGCTATTTCCGGCAGATCCCGCAGGCCGGAGCGACGGGCTCGTCGACGATGCCGCACAAGATCAATCCGATCCGCTTCGAGAACGCCGAGGCGAACCTCGAGCTCTCCAGCGCACTGCTCGACTCCCTCGCGCAGACGCTCGTGACCTCGCGCCTGCAGCGCGACCTCACCGACTCCACCACGCAGCGCAACATCGGGGTCGCGTTCGGGCACTCGCTCCTCGCCCTCGACAACATCGCCCGCGGCCTGCTCGAGATCGACCTCGACCCGGCCGCACTCGCCGCCGATCTCGACGGCAACTGGGAGGTTCTCGCCGAGGCGATCCAGACGGTGATCCGCGCGGAGGTGGCGGCGGGCCGTTCGTCGATCACGGACCCGTACGCGCTGCTGAAGGACCTCACGCGCGGCAAGCGCCTCAGCGCCGAGGACCTCGCGGTGTTCGTGCAGGCCCTCGACATCGGCGAGGCCGCGAAGGCGCGCCTCCTCGCGCTGACGCCCGCGGGGTACACGGGGCTCGCCTCCGCCCTGGTCGACCGCCTGGGCTGACACTGCTGCTGCGGCGAGCACGCGCCGCCGCGAGCGCCCACGGCCACCCGCCGGCCCCACCCGCTCGCGGCGCACCGCCCGCGCCGAGCGGTTCCGCGCGGCGCCACGCCCGCCTCCCCGCTCCGCCGACCGTGGGGAGGCAGCGGCCACCCCTCAGCCCGGGAGGCTCAGTGCCGCGCGTCCTGCTCGTCGATGTCGGCGATCTCGGCGTCGTCCGGCTTGAAGGTGAGCGAGAACATCGCGATGGCGACGAGCACGATGATGAAGGTGATCCCGAAGGAGAGCAGAGCGACGACGGGCTCGCGAGTGGAGAGCAGAACCACGACGCCGACGAAAACAGCCATCACGGCGGAGAAGCCGATCAGTTCGAGCGGGCGCAGGCGGTCTTTGCGGGTCGGCTGGAAGGTGCTCGCGGCGACCTCCGGAGGCTCGGGCGAGGGCTCGGGGGTCTGGCCTTCGGCGGTCATCGGTCTCCTCCGGAGGTCGGTGTCGTGGGGGCGACGGGATCGTGTCCGGTGGCAGCGTCGGCGCCGACGGCCCATTTGAGCGAGAACGCCGCGATGGCGAGGTAGACGGCGAGCATCACGGCATAGGCGCCGAGCAGGCCGACCGTGACGACGGGGTGCGGCGGGAGGAGGCCGAAGGCCGCTCCGAGCAGCATCGTGCCGATCCCGACGACCACGGAGTCCCGGGCGGCGAGACCGTGGCCGCGGCGTCCGCTCGAGAACTCGAGGAAGCCCGAGAGCAGAGCCCAGCCGGCGACGAGCGCGACGAAGGAGAGCAGGTGGGCGACGGGGAGCGCGATCAGCGCGGCGACACCGGCGGCGAGGGTGAGCGCAGCGGAGCCGAGCGCGAGCGGGCGGGCGCGCCCCGACCAGACGGGCAGGCCGAGCGCGAGCGAGACCGCTCCGCTCGCGAGGGCGAAGCCGCCGAACACGGCGAGACCGAAGGCGGGACCGTGGTCGGGCGAGAAGGTGACGACGCAGCCGGCGACGGCCGCGATCACCGCGCGCGCGAGGGGCAGGGTCCACAGGCGGCGGTCGGAGTCGGCGGCGTTGGCGTTGGCCACGGTCGAGCCTCTCTGGGGGTGCGGTCGGTGCTCACGCTCGGGACGGCCGGCGGGCGAGGACTCGCGACGGCACGGCGCCGCGGACTCCAGCGATTTTACGCTCCCCGCGCGCCGCCCACGGCCCCGGAGGGGAGGCGGACGGGATCCGAGGTGAAGTCGCAGGCGACTCAGGCGGCCGGCGTGCCCAGCCAGACCTCCTCGATGCGGGGGAAGACGGCGTCGGCGGAGAAGCGCTCGCGGAACCGCGCCCCCGCCTTCGCGACCACCGCCGCGCGCGCGTCCTCATCGGTGATGAGCTCGGTGAGCGCCGCCGCGAGAGCGTCGACGTCGCCCGGCGCGACGACCCTCCCGCAGCCCTCGCCGAGCACCTCGGGGATGCCGCCGACCGCGGTCGAGACGACGGCGGCGTCGCGGGCGAGGGCCTCGAGGATGAAGATCGGCATCGCCTCGTCGCGCGAGGGCAGGACGGCGACCGCCGCCTCGTCGAGCAGCTGGAGGAGCCGGGCGTTCTCGAGCGAGCCGAGGAACTCGATCCCCGGCACGCTGCGGTCGACGACCTCGGGCTCGCGGATCGGGCCGGCGATCAGCAGCCTCCAGCCCTCGGCTCCCTCGACTTTCGCCCAGGCCTTCTGCAGCACGTCGACGCCCTTGCGGTGGCTGACGACGCCTCCGAAGACCACGGTGCGGGTCTTCTCGCGCGGGGTACCCCGCTCGAGAGCGTTGGGCACGAGGTGCACGCGCTCGGCCGGGACGATGCGGCGGCAGATCACCGAGGTCTGCTCCGAGAGAGTGATGATCTCGTCGGCGCTGCGCAGGACGCCCGCGACCAGGCGCGGATGCGCGGCGGTGAAGGCAGCGAACTCGCTGCCGTGCAGGTGCGCGACGGTCCGCAGACCGAGGCGGTGCGCGAGGCGCAGCAGCGAGCCCTCGCGGAGGAACGAGCCGCGCTCGGAGAGGTGCACGACGATGACGCTGCCGGGGTCGCGCCGCGAGAGCGCGACGATGCGCGCGGCGGCGGCGGCGGCGAGCCGCGCGGCGGTGACGTGCTCTCCCGGAGCGGACCTGGAGGGGATGACCCGCACATCGGAGCGGTCGAACGGCCAGCGCAGGTAGCCGTTGACCACCTGGGTCATGCCTCCCGGCACTTCGCCGCTACGGCCCACGTGATGCACCCGCGTGGTCGTGCCGGTGGGAGTCGAGCGCGCCGGGACGGCGAGCAGCGCCTGGATGTCGTCGCGGACGCCGCGGAGGCGTCCCCTGGCGACGAGCAGCTTCTCGAGCAGGTCGCTCCGGCGCGCCGCGACGGCGGTGATGGTCTCGATCCCGCGCTCCGGTTCGGTGCGCGACATGTCGACGGTGACGCCGTGGATCCCGATGGTCTCGAAGTGACGGGAGGACTTGGTGGACGCGTCCATCTGAAGGCTCACCGGAGCCGCGCCCTCGGTGAACGCCATGATGATCACGTGCAGGCGGTCGCTCAGAGCGAGACGCGTGCGGCGGTAGAGCTCGCGCAGCAGGATCTCGTGCTGGTCGTGGGTGTGCGCCGGGTCCCAGTCGAGGATGTCCGCGTCGAGATCGGCCGCGAGGCGGCGTGAGCGCTCGGCGTCGACGGCGACCTGGGTCACCACGACGATGTCCAGCGCCTCGCGCTCGGCGTAGCCCTTGACCGCGGCGAGCCACTCCTCCTCGGGGTAGGGCCGGGCGTCCACCTCGTGGTCCTCGCGGAGGGAGAGGACGAGCACGCGCCGCTCCTCGTCCGGCTGCGCGGCGAACGCGCGGAGCTCGTCGTCGCTCGCGCCCTCGCCGTAGCCGAGGTCGGGCATGGCCGCACCGACCCGCATGTAGGCGGCGGTCCTGTCGTCGCGCCAGCGGGTGTAGTTCGAGAGCGCCATCGACGGCCACATGATTGCGCGGGGCAGCGGAGCGAAGTTGCGGGCGCCGACTCCGGCCCGGACGACCCGGCCACCGCCGAGGCGCACGAGTGCGATGCCCGGGAGCATGACGAGGTGCTCCTTCATGCCGATCAGGGTCAGCTGGATCTCGCCGGGCTTGAACACCGAGTGCGCCCGACCGGCGATCGCCTCGCGGGCGAGAGCCGCGTACCAGCGCACGAGGGAGCGGTAGACCACGTCGTCGGGCCCGAGGCGCAGCCCGTCGTCGTAACCCCAGGGCGAATGCCCGACGTAGACGTGCAGTGGGCCGCAGTCGCGAAGCCAGTCGAGCAGCTGCCGGCGCAGGATGATGTCGCCGATGTTCTCGTACTGGCCGCGACCCACGGCGAAGATCGATCGGGCAGGTGTCACGGGCGGGCCTTTCGGAGGGTTCGCGTGGGGGTGGCCGGGCAGTGAAAGTATCGGATCCACCGAGACTGCATGACAGTGCCGTCGGTTCTCTGGGCAGACTAGCGCAGGCACTGCCCGCACTCGGATGTCAGCAGCTCGCGGTCACGAAGAAGGCCTTGAGGAATCCACCGGTCTGATAGAAATATTGGCCGATCAGATAGTCGAGCCCCATCGGCTCCCCCGAGGGAACCATCGAGATCTCGCCCGAATAGCACCTCTCGAGGATCATTCGCGCCCGAGCGATGTGGGGTGAGTTCGTGATGACGATGACATGGTCCCAGCCGTTTTCGGCCGCCATGTCGCGCAACTTCCTCGCCTCTCCCTGGGTGGTGAGAGGATCCGCGGAATAGCAGAGGACGTCTCCGCCCGGCTCGTTACACTTTTTGTACTTCTTCTCGTCATAGGGCGCCGCCATCTCCTGAGGGCCCACCGAGAGCACCATCGTGTCGGTGGCCCCGGAGGTGATGATGCGGCGTGCGAACTCGACCCGCGCCCTGGTCGAGGGGCCGAGGACGAACACGGCGTCGGCCTGCTCGGGGATCGGGTCGATCGGAGGAGCAACATAGAGCGGGATCCCCGAGCCGAACAGGGCGAGGACGACCAGCGGGACGAGCAGGAGGCGCGCGAGCACCGACCGGACGCGGCGTCCGCGTCCGGCGGCGGGGACGGCCTGCTGAGGGGTGGTCGTCGCAGCGTCCATCTCGTCCTCCCTCTCGTCGGCACCACCGCTCTCCCGCGGCGGATCCTCCGTGAGCGGGCGCACCGGTGCTCACCAGTGAACACCCCATCATTCCCGTGTTTCGCCGCGGAGTCGGCCCGGTGAACGGGGGGTCAATTCTCACGGGTCGGCCCGACCAGGGCGGGATCCACCCAGTCCGGGGCGGAGAGGATCACTGTTCCGCGGACAGAGGACCACTTCTGGTGGAATTCGAGCAGAACAACGGATCGACACCGAGTGGGTCACCGCTCCGACGACTTCTCAGCACCATCGATCACCATGACGTGACCACGGCGCCGACACGCGCGGCGGGCGATTCCCTCTTCCACCGGGAGAACAATCACCGACGAACGGCGAGCCCCACCCGAACGGGGGGATCGCGACCTGAATCCCTCTCATCGCAGCGAAAGCGAAGAAGCCCCTCTATAGCGTCGGAAAGACGAGTGCCACCCCTTGAGAATTCCTGCTCGTAACTTTGTCGCCGCACCCTCGATGACCCCGGAGCCGATCGTGAACCCGCTGAACGCGTCCCACCCGCCACGTGCCCGCCGACGGCGTGCGCGCCTCACCCTGACCACCGCGCTGGTCGCGGCCCTCGGCATCCTGCTCGCCCCGCTGACCGTGCCGGCCGCCTCGGCGGCGACCCTCGACCCCGGGCTGGGCAAGACGGTCCGAGTCGAGGAGGGCAGCGCCTCGCTCAGCTACAGCGGCTCGTGGCGCACCATGACCGGCGGGGACAGCGGCGGCGGGATCAGGTTCCTGAACAGCACGGGCTCCGTCTCGCTCAGCTTCCGCGGCACCGGCGTCACCTGGCTGAGCCGCACCACCCCCTCGGCAGGCATCGCGACGGTGACCCTCGACGGCGCGAGCACCTCGGTCGACCGCTACACGAAAACCACCGCCTACCAGGTGCCGGTCTTCACCAAGAAGGACCTGGCCGACACCGTCCACACACTGAAGATCACCTGGAGCGGCAGGGCGAACGCCTCCGCGACCGACAAGAACCTCGTCATCGATGCTGTCGACGTCACCCGCTCCTCCGGGCAGGTCGAGCAGGGCGAGACCGGCGGAGGCAGCACCGCGCGGGTCCTCGATCCGTCCGGAACGAGCAGCCTCACCGTGGAGGAGACCGACCCGGCCCTCGTCTACAGCGGCTCGTGGAAGTCGATGAGCGGCGGCGACAGCGGCGGAGCGATCAAGTACCTGACTTCCGCGGGCTCGGTGTCCTTCACGTTCGTCGGCACCTCGTGGCGCTGGATCAGCCGGAAGACCTCCTCGTCCGGAATCGCCGCGGTCTCGGTCGACGGCGGCCCGGTCACCAAGGTCGACCGGTACAGCGCGAGCGCGCAGTACCAGGTGCCGGTCTACGAGACGACGAGCCTGTCCGAGGGCACGCACACCGTCAAGATCTCGTACACGGGGACCAAGAACGCGAATTCGACCGACAAGAACCTGATCATCGACGCGTTCGTCCTCGCCGAGGACGGGCTCGCGACGGACCGCGTGGAGCTCTCGCCCCTGACCGACGGCTACGCGGTGTCGTGGGACGCTCCGTTCAGCTCGCGGATCACCTCGTACGAGGTGCACCGCTCTGCTCAGGACGGCTCGGGCTCGACCGTGCTCGCCACGATCACCGATCCGGTGCGGCAGTACCGCGACGAGACCGCCGCGGCCGGACGGGCCTACACCTACTGGGTGTCGGCCACCGATGACGCCGGACGCCACTCCCGTCTCACGGAGCCGACGACCACCGCCTCCGAGCTGATCGACACCCGCACCTCTCTGCTCGCGGCTTTCGACTGCCCGGCCGCGACCACGACCGTGTCGAACTCGGCCCAGCTGGCCGCAGCTCTCGCCTCGCCCTCCCCGAACGAGGTGATCCACCTCGACGACGGCTGGTACACCGGCAAGTTCGCCCTGCGCGGCACGGCGGCCCAGTCCGGCTCGATCTGGATCTGCGGCTCCCCGAACGCGGTCCTGTCCTCGGGCTCGACATCCAGCGGCACCGCCCTGCTGCTCAATGGAGTGAGCGACGTGCACCTCGTCGGCTTCGCCGTCCGCAGCTCGTTCCAGGGCATCCAGGTGCTCGCGAGCAGCGGAGTGCGGATGGCCGGTCTCACCGTGACCGACATCGGCTACGAGGCAGTCCACTTCCGCAGCCAGACCACCGACTCGCTGATCGTCGGCAGCACGATCCGCCGCACCGGCCTTGTCGCCGCCAAGTACGGCGAGGGCGTCTACGTGGGCACCTCGGACCGCAACTGGTGCGAGTACAACGGCTGCAACCCGGACCGCACGGCCCGCATCGCGGTGGTCGACAACAGCATCACCGACACCGGGGCCGAGCCGATCGAGGCGAAGGAGGGGACGCTCGACGGCAACATCCTCGGCAACACGGTCGTCGGAGGCACGCGACTGGCCAGCGACGTCGTCTCGCTGATCCTGGTCTCGGGCAACGGCTGGCTGGCCGCCGGCAACTCCGCCTCGGGCACGACCACCTACGGCTACCAGGTCATCACCCGGGCCGACGGCTCGGGCAACGACAACACCATCAGCGGCAACCTCGCCCTGAAGACGACGGACGCACCGGTGTACCTGCACCAGCCGTCCACATGGGCGACGAGCGGCAACACGCTGCGCTGCTCGAACTCCGGGAAGGACGTCGTGGGCAACGTGTCCTGCACGCCCTGACCCATCCGCACCGCCGCTCGGACCGCCGCCGTCGTCACCTCGACGGCGGCGGTTCCGCGTTCCCTCGGCGTCCAGCCCGAGCGGCCAGGGGCGGCCCCGCCGTCGACGGTGGCGCCTCCGTCGGCGGAAGCGAGGGTCGCGGTCGCGATGCCCCTCAGCGATCCGATCATGGACGACGCATCAGGGGGCTCACGGCTTCCTGCGGGATCACGTCGTTGCTCACTCTCTCCCGCGTCGCCGACGTCGTCGCCTGCGTGCGATGAAGCGACGGTCATCCGTCAGCCTGGCGCTCGACCACGCGCCCGGGTGCAGAATCGGCGACTCTGCCCGTGGCAGGCCGGCGACGTCAGAGGCCGTGGCGGACGCCTCCGGGCCGATCAGCCTGTTCCCTCGCCACTGGACGGACGAGCGCACGCCCGGCTTCTCAGCGGGGCGTGCGCTCGTGCGATGCGGCGCGCGGAGTCAGACGATCGCGGGTGCCTTCTGGAGCCGGCGGCGCGTCAGCAGGACAGCCCCGACGACGGGCGTGCCCGCGGTCTCGATCCAGTGCAGGTCGGCGGCGGCCTGCGGGGCGTCGACCCGGCCCTCGACCAGGACGAGGACGGCGGCGTCGGCGACTCCGCGGAACGTGATCGACTGCTCGGTCGCGCCGAGGGTGCCCGTGACGACGAGAACGACGTCGTAGACCTTCTCGAGTTCCTCGACCAGCGAGCGCAGCGGCTCGATCGCCATCGGCGTCCCGGCCTGCGCGGCGCCCGCGGGAAGCAGGTCGACGCGGTCGGCGGGGCGCCGGAGGATCGCGTCGTCGAGCGAGGCGGCTCCCGCGAGCACCTCCCGCAGACCCGGCCGACCGGCCGAGGCCGACTCGAGGGCCGAGCCCTCCGCGGTGCCGTCGACCAGGACGACCGACGAGCCCAGCAGCGCGAGCGCCTTCGCGAGCAGCACCGCGCCCGCGACGTGCGGGGTGCTCGCGGAGGCGGGGGCGACGGCGAACGACGAGAACGAGCGGTCCCGCGCGAGGGCGACGAGCTCGAACGCCACGGCCGAGTAGCGTGCCGGGATCTCGGTCGTGTTCAGCAGTTCGTCGAGCTTCGCGGCCTTGGCGGGGACGATGCCCAGGAGCGGGCGGTCCAGGGAGGAGCGGACGTCGTCGCCCGTGCGGATACGACGGTCCAGTGCGGTGAGAACGATGGCCACGCCGGTACCGACCACCGCGCCGCCGAGGATCCCGAGCGCGAGCAGCACCAGAGCGCCACCGGTGACGGGGAGCTTCGGCGGGGTCGCCTGGCTGAGGACCTCGAGCTGGATCTGCGGCACGGCGACACCGGTGGCGGTGGTGGTCGGGTCAGTGCCCTGCACCGCCGCGTCGAGCTGCGCCGCGAGAGCGTTCGCGATGGCGGCGGCCTGCTCCGGCGACGGGTCGGTCGCCGAGATGGTGATCACGACGGACTCCGGCTCGGAGAGGACCTGCACCCTCTTAGAGAAGTCCTCGATGGTCTCGTCGAGGCCGAGGCCGTCGATGACTCCCTGGAGCACCGTGTCGGAGGTGCCGAGGGCGACGAAGGTGACCGTCGCCTGCGCGGCGGCACTATTCGCGGCCACCCGGTCGGCGGTGGAGAGGACGCCGGTCGAGGAGACCGCGACGTAGACGCGTGCATCCGCCTTGTACTGCGGCAGCAGCACGGAATTGAGTACCAGAGCCGCCACGGCCCCGAGCAGAGCGAAGGCGACGATGACGACCCACCTCCGGCCGATCCCGGCGAACAGTCCGTTCAAGGTCATGGTTTCAGTGTCCCTTTCGTCGACTGCACCGGGGTGCAGGGGGTCTGGCTGAGCGTCGTGAGGTGTCGTCCGCTCCCGCGGAACCGGTCCGGGGGCCGGTGGATCAGAGGGTGGCCTCGAGGAAGGCGAGGATCGCCTTCTTGTTGTTCGGGGTGTTGTTCTGGAGGCCGTGGTGCCCCGAGCCGTCCACGCCGACTTCGGACTCCACACCAGCGTCCTGCAGGGCGACCTGCATCGCGTCGGCCTGCTCGACCGGGACGAGCTCGTCCTCGGAGGTGAGCCAGATCTGCGGGGCGTCAGTGGCGTCGACCGAGCTGATCGGCGAGGCCTGCACGCTCTGCGGGCAGGACTGCGGGTCGATCTCGTCGCAGCCCAGGTAGGCGAGGATCTGCTCCTTCGCCTCGGGCAGCGGGTCGCCGAGCGACATGCCGGTCGAGGACATGTCGGCCACCGCCGAGAACGCGACGACCGCCTTGACCCGCGAGCCCTCGGTGAGGGGCCCCTCGCCGAGAGTGCCCAGCGTGGCTCCGATGATGGCGCCCGCAGAGCTGCCCATCACGCCGATCCGCGCGGGGTCGAGGCCGAAGCGCTCGACCTGCGCGGGCTGGCGGAGCCATTCGACGGCAGCCTGCGCATCCTCGACCTGACCGGGGTACCGGCTCTGCTGGAGCAGCCGGTAGTCGACCGTGACCGACACGTAGCCGCGCTGCGCGTAGTAGGCGCACAACTCCGACATGCCGCCCTCGTCACGACCGCCGTCGATGAAGCCTCCGCCGTGCAGCATCAGCAGCGCAGGCCGGTCGCCGGCTCCCTCGGTGGGGAGGCAGGCGTCGGCCTTCAGCGAGACGCCGTCGACCGAGCGGTACTCGATCGCCTTCTCGGTGGTGAAGCCGTCCGGCGTGCGGACGGGCTCCGGATCGGGGCTGCAGCCGGCGAGGCCGAGGGCGACGGCCACCAGGACCGCCAGGGCTCCGACTCCGCGTGCTCGTATCGACGTCACTCGTGGGGCTCTGCTTTCTTCTCGTCGTAACGGGGGGAGGTGCCCGGCTCGTCGGCCGGGACAGCAGCGGGATCCGCGGTCACGCCCGCGCCGCGCGCAGGGACGGCCACGGGCTTGCGCCGCTTGGCTCCGGGGCCGCCGAGGGCGGCCGGAGGCACGTAGATCCAGCGGATCTTGGAGAGGTACCGCGTGACCACCAGCGATACGACGACTGCCAGTGCCATCACCACCAGGAGGAGCGGGATCTCGAACCCGCCGATGACGGAGCGGTCCTCCGGGAGGATCACCCGCAGAACGGTGATACACGCGACGATCACGTAGAGGTGCAGCAGGTAGATGTGCAGGCTCCGCTCACCGCAGACGGTGAAGAAGCCGAGGAACCGGACCCGCGAGAGGAGCCGGGAGACGAGGATCCCCATCGCGACCGCCGACATCTGCCCGGCCAGCGCGAGGAACGGCACCCAGCGCACCGGGAAGAGGAAGAGCACGGCGCTCAGGAGCACGAAGACCGGAGTCACAAAGAGGAAAGCACGGGTCCCCTTCTGCTCGACGAACTGGATGATCTTCTTGGAGTAGAGCGTGCCGACCAGGAAGAAGACGAACAGGGCGCCGATGCGGTTCCAGCCGACATTGGTGGTGTTGACCAGGCCGGTGGTGAACAGCGTTCCGACGATCGCGGCGAGAGCCACCTGCACTCGGTGGTCGACGCGGCGCAGAAGCCAGGCGCCGAGAGTGAAGAGGAAGAGTCCGTAGATGAACCAGTAGCTGCTGCTGGGCCAGAAGAACAGCAGGAGGAGATTCAGCGGGTCGGTCGCGGGCAGCTCACCGAGTCCTCCGTTCGCGAGCGGCACGATCAGGTAGAACGCCATGCGCAGGACGGACCAGACGACGTAGAGCCAGAGCAGCGGGTACAGCCGCCGACGCCAGAGGTCGCGGAAGCTCCAGGTGGTGATCCGCGAGCCGAAGAGCCCGGACACCAGGAAGAACAGCGGCATCGGGAACAGCTCGAAGACGATCTTGATGCGGCCGAGAGTGTTCTCGACTCCGATATCGCCGAGGTAGAGCGACGTGTGGTAGTAGACCACCATCAGGATTGCCGCGCCCTTGGCGAAATCGACCCATTCACGCCGAGCGCCGCCGGCCGGTCTCAACAGCTTCATGTTCTCCCCCTTGCGCCGAGACGCACCGCTCGTGAATCCGGCTCGAGGTGAACAAGACTCAGAGAAGTGCACGGGCGCGACCGCAGAATGCGACCACGGAGTAAGACTAAAGGCGTATCGTCCGCGCCGCACATTCCGCTCGATAACGAAGACGACTCGGCCGGGAAGGAGAATTCCTCTCTCTTCTCGAATCCCGTCGGAGCCGCGGTCACCGGCGTCCGTTCCCCGCCCGCAGCGCGATGCGGTAGAGGGGAGGCGCCGCAACGGCGAGGCCGAAGAGCACCGAGCGGACGACGTCGCGACGGCCGGCGAGCGCGAGCAGGTGCCGCAGCCGGGCCTCGTCGTGGGCGGCACGCCAGAGTCGGCGGGAGTCGGCGGGCGTGTGCGCCCCCGAGGTGGCGTCCTTGAACCGCGAGAGCAGGCTGAACCGTGCCCGGTAGTAGGCGTAGTCGCGGGAGCCGAGCACGCGCGGGTCGAGCCCGCGGGCCGTGCGCTCGATCACCTCGGCGAGGGCGGCGAGGGAGTCGGCCCGCTTCGCTCCCGAGCGGATGATCGATCCGGAGCGCAGGTGGTACTCGTAGACGGAGTCGGGGATCACCACGACCTCGTCGGCCGCGGCGAGCAGCTGCGCGACCTGCGCCTGATCCGAGTGCTGGCGGATCCGGGTGAAGTCGATGCCGGCGAAGAGCTCGCGGCGGAACAGCTTGTTCCACAGGTGGCCGGTCAACTCCCCGACGAGCAGCGCGGTGAACGCGCCGCGGCCCGAGAGGGCGAGCGGTCCGCGGAGCGAGCCGACGGGCGTGGAGCCGGTGGCCTCGACGGTGCGGGCCTGAGCCACAACCACGTCGGCGCGTCCGTGCTCACCCGCGGCGAGCATGACCTCGATCGCGGTCTCCGGCCACTCGTCGTCCGCGTCGACGAGCCACACCCACTCGCCGGTCGCCGCGCCGACCGCTCGCTCGCGAGCGGCGGCGACTCCCTGGTTCTCCTCCTGACGGAGGTAGTGGATCCGCTCGTGCTCGTCGGCGAACGCCCGGCCGATGGCCGCCGTGCGGTCGGTGGAGGCGTCGTCGACCACGAGGATCTCCAGCTCGGCGTGGGTCTGCCGCAGCAGCCGCTCCAGCGTGCCGGCGAGGTGCGCCTCCTCCTGATGGGCGGGGAGGACCACCGAGACGAGGGTCACTTCTCGCCCACGACGCGGCGGAGCACCGTCTCGAGGTCGCGGCCGCTGGACTCGAGCGAGAAGCGGTCGAGCCAGCGGTCGATGCCGGTGACCTCCAGCTCGCTGGCGCGGATCAGCGCGTCGGCGAGGTCGGAGGCGGAGGGGGTCAACGCGAGCTCGCCGGTGAGGCCGGGGACGATCGCGTCCGCGACTCCCAGAGCCCCGGAGACCGCGACCGAGGGGACACCGGCCGCTGCGGCCTCGACGAGCACGTTGCCGAAGCCCTCGCGCAGCGACGGGAGCAGCACGACGGCGTTCTCGTCGAAGTGGTGGAACCAGTCCTCGACCCAGCCCTTGTCGTCGAAGTCGACGCCGCGGGCCGTCGCCTCGGAACGGAGCGTGTCGAGCAGCGGGCCGCCACCGAACGAGACGACCTTCGCGGGGATGCCGCGGCGCTCCAGCTCCTCGGCCGCGAGGATCGCCAGCTCCGGCCGCTTCTGCACGACGAGGCGGCAGGGCAGCACGATCTGCAGGCCCGCGGCGGTGCCGGGAGTTCGCGCGACCTGACGGGAGCGGTCGACCTTCGCGGTCGCCGGGTTGGGCACGACCGTGCAGCGCTCGCCGGCGACTCCGAAACCGGCGACCAGCTCGCCCGCGACGGGGTGGGAGATCGCGATGACGTGGTCGGCGCGGCGGTAGAGCCCCTTGGCGAGCGCGAGCTGGAGCTTCTGCGTGGGCGAGAAGCCCGGGATGCCGAGGGAGACGAGGTTGCGCTCGCTCACGATGGTCTTGGGCCGATCGGAGCGGGCCGTCATCTCGGCCGACGCCAGCAGCACGATGTTCGGGTAGCCCTGGAGCGCGACCGCGACGTCCGGCGTGCGGCGGCGGAACAGCTCCTTGAGCAGCGCGGCCTTGCCGAGGTGCCCCCTGCCCTCGGCGATGCGGTGCAGTGTCGCGCCCTCCGGCAGGTACTCGTCGGTGCTCTTCACCGACGTGGTGACCACATCCACATGGTGGCCCTGCTCGAGGAGCCAGCCCATCCAGGTGCGCGCGACGAATTCGGCCCCGCCTCCGTGCAGCGACGTGACGACGAACATGATCCGCATGAGCGGTCCCTTCTCCTGGGTCGCGCTCATCGCACGACCTCCGCGCCGAGGCCGCGGGTGTTGAGCGCCGAGAGCCGGCGGACCTCGGGCAGTGCGGCCTCGATGGTGGCGCGCACGCCTCCGTCGCCCCGCTCGGCGAGGATGCGGTCGATCACCGGGAGGACGCGGTCGGCGAAGCCGGGGACCGGTTCGACGCAGAGCTGCGGCAGGCCGATCAGGCGCATGATGCCCTCGACCTTCCCCTGGGTGGCGAGGGTGATCGCCGGGACACCGAGCGAGAGCGACATGATCGCGAGGTGCATCCGCCCGGTGACGGTGAGCAGAGCGTCCTCGGCGAGGCTGCGGATCTCGGCGGGCATCAGCACGCGGTCGACGACGGTGACGCCCTCGGTCCCCACGCGCTCGGCGACCGCGCGCACCGCGACCTTGTCGTCGCCGACGGGCCGGGAGACGTGCGGGAGGAGCACGACGTGGACTCCGGCCGCACGCAGGCGGTCGACGATCTGCGCGTACTCGGGCACCTGGTCGACCATGCCGGCGACCAGGGCGCTCGCGTTCACCAGCGCGAAGGGGACGCCTGCCGGCAGGTCGAGCGCGTCGCGGAAGCGAGGGTCGCGGGTGCGGGCCGAGAAGACGATGTCGGTGACCTCCTCGACCCGGGCGACGCCGTTGCGGCGGGCGCGCTCGGCCGAAAGCGGGTCGCGCAGCAGCGGCACGGCTCCGGCGCGGGAGGCGGCGACCAGCGAGTGGCGGGCGGCGAGACGCGCCGAGGCGTTCCAGCTGAAGCCGAGGATCCGGGTGGGCACCCCCGCCTCGGCGGCGGCCTGCGCGAGCAGCGAGCGGCGCACCGAGCCGCGGAGGCTGTACTTGCCGTCCATCATGTCGGCGCCGACGACGGACACCGAGCGGGAGCGGCGGACGAGAGCGGCGTAGCGGCGCAGGTCGTCCGCGTGGGCGTCGCCGACTCCGTAGACCAGGTGCGGGAGCTCGACGAGCTCGACCCGCTCGGTCTGCTCCTCGGGGATCACCGCGTCGCCGGCGTAGCGCTGAACGACGATGACGGGGCCGGTGGTGTTCTCGAGGAACGCCTCCAGCATCGCCTGGTCGCCGATGTTGCCACTGCCGGGCGCGGCGAGCACGAGGTGCGCCTCCGGCTCGGGGCGGAGGCTCGCGAGAGCCTCGCGGAGCACCGCCGCGTCGCGACGGGCGGGCAGGCGGGTCGTCGTGACGAAGTCCTTCTTCCAGGACTTGACGACGCCGAGCTTGAGTCTCATAGATCTCTTCCAGTGGGGGGAACGGCGGCGTTCTGCCGCTCGGAGTCGGGGGTGCCGGCCGTGACCGCTCCGTCGACCAGAGCACTGTCACCGGCAGGGCTGGTGGCGTCGACCGGGGCAGGAGCGGGAGCCGCGGCGGGGCGGGAACGGCGGAAGTGGCGCCGGAGGTCGGCCAGGCCGACGATCTGGCGGCGGAAGGCGGGCAGGATCAGCATCCACACACCGACGCCCGCGAGCACCGCGGCGCCGCCGACCAGCAGGCGGAGGAACGGCTGCCCGGCGGGCAGGGCGACCGTGGAGAAGTACGATCCGACCGTGATCGAGCCGAAGACAATCAGGCTGCGCAGCCCGTTGGTGAACATCTCGCGCACCGGGGCGTCGGAGGAGCGGCCGATCCAGATCAGCCCGATCGGCCAGGTGAGCGCGAGAGAGGCGGCATAGGCGACCGCGACGCCCGTCACTCCCCCGTTCGAGCCGACCAGGATGAGCACGACCATCAGCGGACGCGTCGCCAGGCTGTACCAGACGCTCTGGCGGACCAGGCCCTTGGCGAGGAAGACCCACCACGAGCAGTAGGCGGTCGCCTGGAAGAAGCCGGCCACGAGCAGGATCTGGAAGATCGGCACGGAGGCGAGCCAGCGCTCCCCCAGCAGGACCCGGATGACCGCGTCCGACTGCGAGCCGAGTACGGCCAGCACGAGGCCCATCACCGTCAGCATCGCCGACTGGCCGAAGAGGACGAAGGTGCGGAAGCGCTCCCGCTCGTCCTGGAGTCTGGAGAGCACGGGCAGGGCCACGCGCTGGGCGGGCGCGTTCAATTGCTGCAGCGGCAGCATCATCAGCTGGAACGCCCGGTTGTAGAGGCCGAGGTCGACCGGCCCGAAGCGGGCGCCGATGACGACGGAGTCGACGTTCTTGCTCACATAGGTGAGGGCCTGAGTGGCGAAGACGCCGCCCCCGTAGCGGAGGAAGTGCCCCATCTCCTCGCCGCGGCGCGGCCGGCCGGGCATCCAGCCGGTGATCACGAGCAGCATCACCACGCCGATGAGCGGCTGGACGACCTGGCTCGCGGCCAGCGCCCAGTAGCCGGCGCCGCCGAGCGCCATCAGCACGCCGACGGCGAGGCCGAGGACCTGGCCGGCGATGTCGACCACAGTGAGCTTCACGAAGCGCAGGTGCCGGGCGAGGTCGGCCCTGAACTGGGTCGCGACGCCGTTGAGCAGGAACGTCGACGAGAGCGCGACGGTCAACAGTTGGAGACGCGGGTCCCCGTAGAGCGCGGCGATCGGCCAGGAGGCGCCGATCACGAGGAGGGTCAGCACGAGGCCGATGCCCGCGTTGATCCAGAACAGGTTGCTCTTCTGGCCGCGGGTGACCTCCTTCGCCTGGATCGCGGCGGAGGAGAGGCCGAAGTCGCGGAAGATCTCGCCGATGCCGATGATGGCGGTGACCATCGCGAGCAGGCCGTAGTCGGCCGGGGCGAGCAGACGCGCCAGGATCACGATGCTGCCGAGCTGCACGGCGATGCGGATCGCCTGGCCGCCGATGGTCACGGCGGCGCCGCGGCTCGCGGAACGGCCCAGGCTCGGGGGCGGGGTCGGGGTCGGGGTCGGTGCGGGAGTCGCCGCGGTCATCGCGAGCCCTTCTTGGTGGCGATCGCGCCCTCGTAGGCCTTCTTGAGCTCGCGTCCGAGCACGTCCCAGTCCCGCCCGGAGAGAGCCGGCAGCCCCTCGGGCGGGCGAGTACGCGTGCGCTCGAGAGCGGAGGCGAGGTGCTCGGGCGCGAGGTCGCCGTCATACTCGAGCACCCAGTCGCCGCCGACCTCCTCGGCGAGCGCCGAGTTGGCCGGAGTGCGCGGCACGAGCACCGGCCGGCCCAGCGAGAGGGCGACCAGGATCGAGCCGGAGTTGTGCATCTCGCGGTAGGGCAGCACGACCAGCTCGGCCCGGCCAATCTCGTCGACCATCTCGGCGTCGTCGACGCGGCGGAGCGTGATGTGCACGCGCGCGTCGCGGGCGGCCCGCTCCTCCACCAGCTCGCGCTGGCCGATGCTGGGGCTGCCGACCACGTGCAGCGAGAGCGAGTCGTCCTCCACGCCGTGGAACACGTCCATCAGCTCGACGACTCCCTTGTAGGGGCGGATGATGCCGAAGTAGAGCACGCGGCCGTGCTCGCTCCCGGGCAGCGGGTGCCGCGCGAACTGGTCGCGGTAGTGACCGTGCAGCACGGTCACGGCAGGCGCCGACCCCGGGGTGACGGTCGTGGGATTCAGACGGATGAAGAGGTCGGTCGCACGGTCGATCCGGGCGAGCGAGCGACGCTCGGCGGCGGGCCCGAGCTCGTGCGGATGCAGATTGTGCACCGTGCGCACGAGCGGGATGCGCTGAAGGGCCAGGCGCACGAGCAGCACGTCGAGAGCGCGGCGGCGCAGGAACCGGTGCCGCCGGCTCCGACCGCGGATCATCAGCTCCGGCCAGTGCACGTGCAGCACGTCGTAGTCGGCGAGCAGGGCGCTGCGCCACGAGAAGAACAGCAGCTCGACGCCCGGCGCCACGCCGTCGACGATCGAGTCCACGTACTGCGTGGTCGCGTCGGGCTGCGCGAGCGACTGCTGCACGACCAGCGCGGCGGGAGACGAGTCCGACCGGCGGGAGCGGCGGCTCATCGCTCGCCCCGCATCCCGACGGCCATCGGCGCATCGAAGATCCGCGCGCCGACCGGCTGGCGCATCCGGATGCCCCGGGAGAACTCGGGGACGTGCACCGGGTTGAGGCAGATGATGACGAGGAAGCCCAGGAGCAGGTGGCTCGGGCGGACCGCGTCGATCGCGTTGTAGCCGGCGAGGCAGACCAGGAAGCCCAGCAGTCCCGCGGCGGGGGCGATGTCGCGGCGGCTGAGGGCGCTGCCGAGAAGAGCGATCGCGAGGACGACGAAGAACAGCAGACCCGGCACACCGACGCTGATCAGCAGCTGGAGGAACGAGTTCTCGATGACCACGTCCGAGAAGGTGCGACCGCTGATACCCGAGGTCGCGGCTCCCGAGCCCAGCCAGTTGGAGAGTTCGGCCGCCTTGAATGCGACGGTCACCGCGAGATCGCGCGCTCCGGCCGAGATCGAGGCGTCGAGGTTGTTGTTGCGCGCCGTGACCGGCTCGAAGTTGAGCACGCCGACGCCCGCGATGAGACCCGCGATCAGGATCGACCCCGGTCGCAGCAGGGAGCGGTCCGGGTTCATGACGCTCACCGCGACGAGCGCGACGACCACCGTGATGGCGACGGCCGCCATCGGGCCGCGCGAGACGGTCGCCACGACTCCGGCCGAGGCGAGGATCCCGAGCAGCAGATCGCTGCGGCGCGAGCCCTGGAGCCAGGCCCCGAAGGCGAGCGCGGCTCCCACGGTGAGGAACGTGCCGGCGAGCAGCGGGTGGCCGAAGGTGATCTCGGCGCGGTAGAGCGACCAGTGCTGATCCTGCTCGGTGCCCAGCGCCGCGTAGAGCGGACCGATGATCGGCGAGCTCTGCGCCACCAGCTCGAGGCAGGCGTAGAGGGCGAGGAGCCCCGAGAGGGCGACCCAGGTCTTGCGCAGCAGCACGGCCTCGCGCTGCGCGTCGAACACCAGCATCGGCAGACCCACGCAGACGGCGATGCTGACCATCCACGAGATCCCCGCCGAGGCGAAGGAGCCGCGGACCGTCGCGACGGCCGACCACACCAGGAACGCCGCGAACGCGAGGATCGCGATGGCCCGCCACGGCGTGAGCACCAGCTCGCGCATCCAGTCGCGGATCGGAGCCCGCCAGAGCTGCGGAGCGAGGGCCCGGCGCACCACCCAGACGATCAAGACGACCGCCCAGAGCGTCATCCGGAAGGTGAAGCTCGACGGCGTGATCGGAGTGGGGACGACCGCGAAGAACGCGAGCGCCATCGCCGGCAGCCAGTGCGCAGGAACGCGAAGCAGGACGACGGCGCCGACGATCCCGCCGATGCCGAGCACGATCACCTGGACGCCCGTTCCGGGGGTGCGGCTGGTGAAGACGTAGGCCATGCCGACGACGATCACCACGGCGGCCGCGAGGAGCGTGCCGACGACGAGCCGCCGCGGGAGGAGATCGATCACGTCGGGGTGTCCTTCTGGCGTCGGGAGGGGAGGCGAGTGGGCAGGGGCGCACCCCACGGCCGGGCGGCCGTCGGGGCGTGCGGAGGTGCGCGGTGGCTCCGCGCGCCGCCTCTCGGCGGTCGGGACGCCCTCTGCGCCGTTCCCTCCTCCTCGACCGCGGGACCGCGACGCCTGCCTCCGGAGCGGAGAAGCAGCGTCGGTCCTGCCGTCGGTCAGGCCGCACCTTCCTGCAGCCAGCGCTGGAAGGTCAGCACCGTGTCGCTGTTGGTCAGGCCGGGGACGACGTGGCCGAACTGGCCGCCGGCGCCGCTGTGGTAGACGATGGTCGCCTCCCGGGCGACGGGGAGGGCCAGGCGGCGCAGGCGCCCGCCGTGGATCTCGGCGGGGACGAGGGTGTCGGCCGAGCCCGCCGAGATGCGCAGACGCGTGCGCGCCCAGGCCGACTGCGGGAGACGCGAGGGGTTGCCGTCGCGCAGGGCGTTGCGGTCGCCGCCGTAGACGGCGAGGACGCGTCCCGGGTCGCGCGACTCGGTGTCCTCGAGGTCGTAGACGCTGCTCGCGTGGTACGCGCCGTAGATGTTCGGGATCAGGCGGTTGGCGTAGGCCCAGCACAGCAGGGCGCCGCCGCCGGAGTTCGAGCGGAGGAAGCTGGCCCGCACGCTCCACAGCCCGGTCACGTACCGCACGGCGGCGGCCTGCGCGGCGAGCGCGGTCGAGTTCGTGTAGGCGGTGCTGCCTCCGTAATTGGGGCAGATGCTGACCATGCCCTGGTCGATGAGCTGGTCCGCGGAGTACTGGTAGGCGCCCGAGAGCGCCTCGTAGCTGCTCCCGCTCGCGTGGTAGTACCAGACGACGGGCACCGGGACGCCCCTGTTCGGGACGGCGGTGTGCGGGACGAAGAGGCGGGCCCGGTCGGTGCCGATCACGACGTCGACGATCTCGTAGGGCTTCCGGCCGACGCGGGAGGTCGCGGTGTCGGTGCGCGAGATCTCTCCGGGCAGGCGGGGGATCACCGAGTAGTTCGCGGCGGCGGCGGCGGGAGGGGCGACGAGGGCAGCGCCGGCGACTCCGGCTGCTCCGGCGAGAAGAATGCGGCGCGGGATTCCGCGCGAGGTGTCAGTCATATCGAGGTTCCTTCGGAGCTGTCGCCGGCTGCGTCGATCCCGCCGGCCCTTCTGATATCGACGTAGCCGATATCGACGCACGAGAAGTCTCGATCGACCCCCCGACCCACTGGTGAGTGTACGGGCCGCAGATGACATTCAGATGACGTGCGGATCACATCTGATCGCCTTTCGGCAATCACCGGGCTGCGCTGAAGAGGCGCCGGGATCGACCGGCGGACTTCTCGACAGCGCGCTGGAGGACGAAAGGCACAGCGCTTTCGGCTGAGACGACTCTCGCGGAGGCGGCGAGATCGAGAGTCTCGCGAGTGAGGCCCTCGATCCCGACGGTGACGGCGAGACCGGACTCGGCGAGCCGCGTCGTGATCTGCACCTGGTGGTCGTCGACGTGCTCGCCGGCGGCGGCCCGCCGGGGCACCAGGATCGGCACCCGGCCCTGCTGGATGGCGCTGAGCGCCGTGCCCACGCCGCCGTGCGCGAGGACGATGTCGGCCGCCGCCATCGCCTCGTTGAGCTCGTCGTGCGGCACGGAGTGGCGGCCCTCGATGCCCAGCTGCGAGACGTCGTTCGCTCCCGTCTGCCACAGCACCTCCACTCCCTCCAGCAGCGGTGCCAGCGCGGCGAAGAAGCGAGGGAACGGGTAGCCGTCCTGCGTCCCGACCGAGACGACGGCGCGGCGGATCGGCCGCGGAGCGACAGCCTCGACCCGGTACGTGTCGAAGATCGAGCCGCCGAACCGCCAGCGGTCGTCGGCCCACGAGCGGTACTGCGTGTACGTCGAAACGGCGGGGATCCGCGCGAGGATGCGGCCGGTGACCGAGGGACCGAGCACGCGCGCGGCGCTCTCGATGTAGTGGGCCGGGATGCCCCGGGACGCGGCGAGCGGGAGGAAGGAGAGGGCTGGACTCGCGCCGGTGCTGAACACCGCGTCGTAGGAGCCGCGGGCCAGGACCGAGCGGGCGATCGCCGCGTTCCGCAGCATCGGCACGACGGCGCGGGGCGGAGCGTCGGCCAGGTGCGTCACCCGTCGGTCGCTCAGGAGGGTACGGCTGAGCGCGCTGTCCACGGTGGCCCAGTGCTGCTCGGACGGGTCGACGCCGAGCAGACCCGAGAGAGCGAACATCTCCTTGAGATGTCCTCCCCCGGAACTGACGAACAGATACGAAGCCATACGCGCCTTCACTGGTGATGATCGATAACAGGCGTGTGGATGATCATCGTCCACTGAGGACGACCACCGATCCTGGAGCAGAAGTAGGCCGAGCCTAGCAGGACGAGTAGTCGAGAGCGGTACCGGAGGAGAACAGTTCACCTTCAACCACGGGGAATTACCGTCCGCACCGAAATCGATAGGCGCTCAGGTGAGAAAAGGAGCGGATCTCGCTTTCGATCCCTTATTGCGAAAGGCCGCCGACGTCAATGGCCTGCGGATCGACGATTCCGCTCGTATCGTCGGAGCCTCCGGCACCGACGCCGGTCGATGGAGGAGGAGCGCGATGAGCGACAGCGAGCAGAGCCGGCCCGAGCAGGACGGGCCCGTCATGGCCGGCAGCGACGACGCAGGCAACGACGAGAAGCTGAGCGGGCTGATCGACCAGGTCGAGCACGACCACGGTGCCGAGGGTGCGGGGGCGATGGCGGAGGCGCTGCGCGAGCGCGCCGACGAGACCGGCACCGACATCGCCGAGGAGCCCGAGGCCGGTTCAGGCCCGGTCGAGGACAGCGGGACCGCCCAGGTCTGAGGGCTGCGCGGACCGTCAGGGTGCGCGCCGCCTGGCGGAGATCGGGGCTCGGGTGACGCTCATCGTCGGCCCAGCGGTCCGGTCCCCTGCCAAGGAGCGCTCTGCGGTCAGGACCGGGGCCGCGGGGCGATCCTGCCGCGACCCCGCGACGTCGGTTCAGCACGACTCCTCGATCGCCGAACCGGCGGGGGTCTGCGGCCGCCCCGGAGTCGCGCAGAGCCCGGTGCTCGGCAGCCGGGGAGCCGAGCTGCCTCCCCGATCCGCCGCGCTCAGTCCGCGAAGATCGCGCCGACGGGCTCGCGCTTCTCCGCCTGGAAGCGGTCCTCGGCCCGGCCGAGCGCCCAGTAGGCGGAGAGCGAGAGAGCGCGCCGCTCCACGCCCCACTCGTCCTGCAGCAGGGCGCGCAGCTGCTTCATGGCCGTGCGCTCGCCGTGCGCGAACACCTCGAGCTCACCCTCGGGCCGCGGCTCGGCGCGCACCGCTGCGACCAGGGCGTGCCCGGCCTCGAGGCCGCCGCGGTGCAGCCAGCGCACCTCCACTCCGTCCGGAGCCGCGAGCACGAGCTCGTCCTCGGCGCCGTGCACCTCGATCAGCGCGAGTCCGCGCGCCTGCTCAGGCATCGCCTCAAGGGCGGAGGCGATCGCCGGCAGAGCGGAGTCGTCGCCGAGGAGCAGGTGCGCGGCCTCCACCCGCGGGGACCACGCGCCGCCGGGGGCCGAGAGCGCGACCCTGTCGCCCGGGCGGGCCGCGAGCGCCCACGGACCAGCGACTCCCTCGTCGCCGTGCACGACGAAGTCGATGGCGGCCGACTGCTCCTCGTGATCGAGCGAGCGGACGGTGTAGGTGCGGCGGACGGGCAGCTGCTCGGCGGGGACGCTCGAGCGCAGGGCGTCGAGGTCGAAGGGCGGCTCGAGCGTGGATCCGCGCGGTGCGAGGAGGAGCTTCACGTAGCGGTCGGTCGCGGCGAGCCGGCCCGGATCGGCGTCCGCCAGGAACGCTCCGAACCCCTCGCCTCCCAGGTGCACGCGCACGAGGTGCGCGGTGAGGCGCTCGGTCCGCAGCACGGTGAGCACGTGCTGATTGCGGGCGCGTCGTGGGCGGGCGGGGTGCGGAGCAGCGTCTGTCATCCCTTCAGCATGCCCAGCTCGGCTCCGGATGCGCCGAGCACACCCGCGATCTTCTCGAAGAGAACGGATGCTGCGGGTGTGCACGGGCGGCCGTTCCCGCCGAGCTGGCGCGAGGCGGAGGAGCGGCGGGCGCGGGGGCCGCGGCGCCCCTAGCCTCTCGGCATGACTGCGACGGCTCCGCGACTCCGCTCCGACCGCCTGGTCGTCCCCGATGTGCTGCGGGGAGTCGCCGTCGTCGCCATGCTGATCGCGCACGCGATGCCCCTCGTGCCGACGGCGCGGACGGGAGCCAGCGGCCTGATCGCGTGGAACATCAACGACCTCGCCTCTCCGCTGTTCGCTCTGGTGATGGGGATGTCGGCCGCCCTGGTGCTCGCGCGGCCCGGCGCCTCCGCCCGTCGTACCGTGCTGCAGAACCTGATCCGAGGGGCCGTGCTCATCGCGCTCGGTCTGTGGCTCGGCGGGTGGGGCAGCTGGATCGCGATCGTGCTCCAGTTCCTCGGCGTCACGCTCGCGATCGGCACACCGCTCCTGCTGCTGCGGCCGTGGCTGATCGGCGCGATCGCGGGCGTGCTCGCGCTGGTCGCCGGGCCGCTGAACGCCGCCGTGCTCGCGGCGGTCGGACCGGTGACGCCGTATCCCCCCGGCCCCCTCGACCTGCTCACCGTGTGGTTGTTCACCGGGCCGAGCTACCGGGTCACCAACCTGCTCCCCTTCTTCCTCCTCGGCGCGCTGCTGCTCCGGCACGGTTTCCGCCGCGATCGGCTGCTGCCCGTGCTCGCGGTGGTGGCCGTCGTCGCCTACCCGGTGCGTGTGGTGGTCGACCGGATCGCCGGGACGGACTCGGTCTCGGGAAGCCTCCCCGACACCCTGCACGACCTGGGGCTCGTGCTCGCGACCTACGTCGTCGTGGTGCTGCTCGCGACGGCTCGCGCGCCCGTCGTCGACCGGGTGCTCCTGCCGATGCGGGCGGTGGGCACCGTCGCGCTCTCGGTGTACGTGCTCCAGGTCGCGCTGGTCGCGGCGTTCGCGAAGGCGGGGCTCGGCTACTCCGCCGACACTCCGCTCGCGTTCCTCGTGCTCGTGTTCGGCGTCTGGGCGGTGGGCGTGCTGTGGTGGCGGTTCGTCGGCCTCGGGCCGATCGAGTGGCTGATCGGCCGGCTCACCCGCCTGGTGCCCGGCCGCTGACGGACCGGCGGCGGCCCCTCTCCGCCGCCGATCCGCCGCGGCTCAGCGCGCGAGCGACTCCGTGTGCCGCACGAGTGCCGGGCCACGGCCGGCGAGCACCAGATCGCGCACGGCCGTCACCGAGAGGGAATCGCGCACCCTTCGTGGTCTAGTATTCCGAGCGAATCTCACGATCCCGTCCGCGGTCTCGTGACGACGAGGTCTGGAGAAGGGGCGGTAGCGGTGGCGGATCTGGGTGCGATCGAGGAGGACGTTCCGTTCGCTGCGGGGGTGGCGGAGGCGGTGGTGTCGGCGTTCACCGACGCGGCGGCTGTGGTCGAGGGGCAGTCCGGTTCGCGGGCGGGGTCCGCGGTGACGGCGCTGGCGGAGTTCCGTGGCCGGTTCTCGGAGGTGTTCCGCCAGAACGCGCAGACCGGCGCGACAGACGCGGCCGAGCTGGTGGCGCGGCTGCGCGAGGTCGCGACGGCGGCCGGCCGGTTGCGGGACGAGGCCGCGAAGGAGCAGCGGCGCCGGGTCCTGGCGCGGGAGTGGAAGCGGGAGCAGGACTCCCGGAACCTGGTCGAGCAGCTCGGAGCGACGCTGTTCGGCGAGGAGGACCCGCCGGTCGGGCCTGCTGCCGAGCAGGTGTCGATCCCCGTCGAGCAGGGTGCGGTCGGGGCGCGTCAGACCCCGGCCCCGGGCGGCGGCGGGATGGGCGGGGGGACCTCGTCCGCGCGGCCGGAGGATCTGCGGGCGTTCGCCGATGCGTCGTCGTCCGCGAACGACGAGCTGCGGGAGCGTCCGGGGCGGTTGCGGGGCCTGCTGACGGATTTCGCTGAGCAGTGCCGGTGGGGGCATCTGGACGCGGACAGCGTGGTGTCGGGGGTCGTCTCGTGGCTGGCCGCGAACGACCAGGACGTGCAGTGGGCGCGCAGCATCGCGGACGCGTTCGCGGCGGCGGGCGGGGACGGAACGGTGTCCACGGTCGCGGACAGTGCGCTGGCCCTCGCGCTGGGGTCGGCGGGGGTGGCGCTGTCCCGGGAGGACATCGCGATCACGCCCGCTCAGGTGTACGGGGCGCCGCCGACGTCCGGCTACGCGGACGACCCGGTGAACACGACCACCGGGAACTTCCTCGAGACCGAGGTCGATCTGGGGTTCACCGGCGGAACGGGCTCGCTGCGGTGGGAGCGCACCTACAACTCCCTCGATGAGCGTGCCGGGGCGTTCGGTGCGGGCTGGTCCTCGGTGGCCGAGGTGCGGCTGCGGGTGGAGGACGACGGCGCGACCCTTGTGCTCCCCGACGGGCGGGAGCTGCTGTTCCCCCGCCAGGGCGAGGGCTGGGACCGGGCGGTCGGCGAGAGCCGATGGCTCGCCCGCGAGAGCGACCCGGAGGGCACGGGTGAGCGGCTCGTGGTCTCGGGGAACGACGGCTCCCGGTGGCTGTTCACGGCGGGCGGGCGGTGGCTGTCGGCGGGCAGCGGCCCGGGGACACGGGTCGACGTCGAGTACGACGAGCACGGCGCGCTGACGCGGCTGCGGCACGAGCGCGGCCGATGGGTGGCTGTGGAGTGGTCGGGCGGGCGGATCGTCGTCGCGCACGCCTCCGACGGCCGCCGGGTGGAGTACGAGTACGACGCCGGCCGGCTCGTCGCGGCGGCCGGGCCGGGCGGGACGCGCCGGTATGGCTGGAACGCCCAGGGTCTGATCGAGTCGGTGACGGACGCGGGCGGAGTCGTCGAGGTCCGCAACCGCTACGACGCGAAGCGACGAGTGGTGTCGCAGACCTCACCGTTCGGGCGCACCACCCGGTACGCCTACCTGCCCGGCCGGGCGACGGTCGTGTCGGACACGGACGGGTCCCGCTCGAACACCTGGATCTCGGACACCCGGGGCCGGCTCGTGGGGATCATCGATCCGGCGGGGCGCCGGCAGTCGATGAGCTACGACGCCGCCGGGAACCTCCTCACCGCGACCGGCCGCGACGGGACGGTCACCGCGCACGCCTACGACCATCGCGGCCGGCTCGTCCGCACGAAGACCCCCTCCGGCGCGGACATCACCCGCGGCTACGACGAGTCCGACCGGGTGACCACGGTCGTCGCCGAGCAGGGCGGAGTCACGAGCTACGAGTACGCGGACGACGAGGACCGCTCCCCGAGTGTCGTGATCGACCCGGAGGGTGGACGCACCCGTCTGACCTGGGTCGACGGCCAGCTGACCGAGGTCACCGACCCGGAGGGGGTGAGCGTCCGCCTCGGCTACGACCCGTTCGGGGATCTGATCAGCACGACCGACGCGGACGGGAACACCGCGCGTCTGCTGCGCGACCAGGCGGGCCGCGTGGTCGCCGCCGTGACCCCCTCCGGAGCGCGCACCGAGTACCGCTACACACCGGCCGGTCTTCTCGCTTCCCGCCGCGACCCGCTCGGCGCGACCTGGCGGTACGAGTACGACAGCGGCGGACGCCTCACCGCTCTCGTCGATCCGCTCGGGGCCCGCACCGTGATGGAGCACGGCGAGCACGGCGCGGTGTCCCGCACGATCGACCCGCTCGGCCGGGCGATCACGCGGGAGTTCGACGACCTCGGGAACGTCTCGGCCGCGCTGCTGCCGGACGGGAGCTCGTGGCGGTTCGCGTACGACGCGCTCTCGCGACTGACAGAGACCACCGACCCCGCCGGGCACCTCTGGCGCCGCGAGTACGACGCCGACGGCGCGCTGAGCGCCCTGATCGACCCGACCGGCTCGCGCGCCACCGTCTTCACCGACCCGCACACCACCGCCGTCTCGGACTCCGCCGCCTCCTCGCGCACCCGCTTCGACCCCCTCGGCCGGCCCGTCGCGACCGAGGCGCACGACGGATCCACGGCCCTCACCGTCTACGACAGGTGCGGCCGCCCCGTGGAACTCGTCGACGAGGAAGGCGGCCTCACCCACCTGATCCGCGACGCCGCCGGCCGCATCACCGAACAGATCGCCCCCTCCGGCGCCACCACGCGGTTCGAGTACGACCGGTGCGGGCGCCTCGCGTCCCTCACCGATCCGGCCGGCGCCTCGACGACGCTCGAGTACGACGCCGACGGGCGCCAGATCCGCTGGAGAGGACCCACCGGCGAGACCGGCTGGAGCGAGTACGACGCCGCTGGCCGCGCCACCGCCCGGCACACCCCCGGCCGCGGCACCGCCCGCTACCGCTACGACCCGCTCGGCCGCGTCGTCTGGTCCCACGACTCCTGGCACGGCACCCGCCGGTTCCGGTACGACGCGGCCGGGCGGCTCGTCGAAGCCGTCAACGGCATCGGCGGCGTCACCCGGTACGAGTACGACGACCGCGGCCGCAACACCGTCATCATCGACCCCCTCGGCGGCATCACCCGGCGCACCTTCGACGCCACCGATCACGCCGTCGCCGCCACCGATCCCCTCGGCCGCACCACGACCGCCGGCTACGACCCCGCCGGCCGCCAGCTGTGGCAGCAGGACCCCGAGGGGCACCGCCTCTCCTGGACCTACGACGCCGCCGGCCGCGAAACCAGCCTCACCGCCGACGGACGCCTGCTCTCCGAAACCCGCCGCGACCTCCGCGCCCGGCAAGCGGTGATCATCGACCACACCGGCCCCGACGGACCCCTCGAGCACACCCTCACCTGGAACCGCCGCGACCAGCTCATCCGCCGCACCCGCAACGACCGCGGCCTCGCCTGGGAGTACGACGCCGACGGCAACCGCACCGCCGTCATCGGCCCCGACGGTGCCCGCACCCGCTACGAACGCGACAGCACCGGACGGGTCACCGCGATCGAACACCCCCGGCTGGGCCGTGCCACGTTCGAGTACGACGCCGCCGGACACCTCATCGCCTCCACCGCCGGAGGGATCGCTCAGACCTGGCGGCACCACGACGGCTTCGTCACGGAGCACAGCACCGGGACGGGAGCGGGCACCGGGTCGTCGCTGACCCGCATGACCCGGGACGAGGACGGCCGCATCACCCGCCTCGACGCACCCACCGGCGGCGTCGACTACCGCTACGACGACGCCCAACAACTCCTCGAAACCCGCGCAGAGGCGGGCACGACCCGATTCGAGTACGACGCCGGCGGACGCCCCACCCGCGAGACCGACTCCGACGGCCGCACGAGCGTCCACGACTACGACGCCGCCGGCCAACTGCTCTCGACCACCCGCGACGACGGCACCCGCGTCGAGTACGTCTACGACGGCCTCGGCCGCCGCACCCGCGTCACGGACAGTGACGGCGGCCAGCGCTCCTACGCCTGGAGCGCCGCGGGCTGGCTCGAATCCGTCACCGACGGACACCTCACCACGACCCTGCACGTCGACACCCTCGGCGAACTCGCGAGCATCAATGGTGCTGCGACGTGGTGGGACACGGCCTCGTACGCGCCCGCACTGCTCGCCGTGGGCGACACACCGATCCTCGCCACCCCCGGCGGAGTCACCGGCATCGGCGACACCTGGGTCGGCGCCGGCTGGCGCACCGAGCGCGCAACCAGCGCCGACGACCCCTGGGGCACAGCCGCACCCGGGACGCTCCCGCCCGACATCAACCTGCCCACAGGCGTCGGCCTGACCGGGAGCGGCGGCATCTCCATCGCGGGCCTGGAATGGCTCGGCCACCGCGCCTACGACCCCGCCACGCGAGGCTTCCTGTCGGCGGATCCCCTCGATCCGGTGATCGGCGCGGGCTGGTCCGGGAACCCATACTCCTACGCCGGGAACGACCCACTGCACGCGGTGGATCCGACAGGTCTGCGGCCAGTCACAGACGCGGATCTGCGGGCGTATCGGGACGGGAACAACGGGGCGTTCGCTGCGGCGGGCGACTGGTGGGCCGACAACTGGGAGTACGTCGCCGCGGGGGCCATGGTCGTGGCGGGTGTCGCGCTGATGTTCACCGGGGTGGGTGGTCCTGTCGGGATGGTCCTCATCGGAGCAGCGTCCGGGGCGCTGATTTCCGGCGGAGTGTCGATCGCGACCCAAAAGGCGACCACCGGTGGTGTCGACTGGGGGCAGGTCGGGATCGACTCCGCGGTCGGCGCGCTCGGCGGCGCCGCCGGAGGAGCCGCCGAGGCCCTCGCCTACCGCGCTGGGGCGAGCGCCTTCAAGGCCGAAGTGATCGCCAACACCGCGGACGGTGGTGTGTCCGGAGCGGCCCAGTACCTCACCGGCCCGGGCCCGCACAACCCGGGCGGGCTCCTCGGCGCCACCGCAGGAGGAGGCGCGGGCGGAGCCGTCACCGGAGGGCTCGGCGGCGCCGCCACCCGCCGCCTCGGCACACCAGCAGACAAACTACTCGACGACATATCAGCAGTACCACGACTTCCGCAGGACATCAATGTCAGCCCGACGCCACCGCTAGCGAAAGAGCCCTTAGGGCGGCCGGTAGGTAAGAACACAAATCAAAACGAGGAAGTCTGGAACCTCGTCGACCAGCTTCAGCGCACGAGGGGAGTCTCCGACATTCGAGTGAACCAGCAACAGATCAATGCGGACGGTGAGCGCGTCGGAATCAACAGACCCGACCTACAATATACCGATGCCAACAGAGTTCGTCGCTACATTGAATGGGACACTCAATCCTCCGGTCGGGGTCCGGATCATGCGGCAAGATTGAGAGCTAATGACCCGAACGGGGTCATCGAACTTCGAACAGTGGATTAAGGGACGGGAAACCTAATGATTGATGCTCGAGTGCTCGGGGATAGATTTGCGCCCATCACGTCACGGATGGGTTTCCTGCGTGCCCCTGCCGCCGCCGTCGCCCGAACCTATTACGAATGGGACCACGATGAGGACTCAGGCGACACTCTCATTGAGATAACGGGAGGGCTGTCCGAGGCGGCACCTTCACTGGAACCGTTGGAATTTGGATCACCGCATAAGTTTCTCGTGATAGGCACCGCCAACCCAGATTGGAGCGCTTTTGTTGAGAACGGGGCGCAGGGGACTGACCCGGTCGGACCCACGAAAGTGCTGGGTCAACGGTTGAACACTGAATCCCTTTACATTAGCTGCATACCGCCCCGCTCGGCTGGAAACCAACGCGCACGACTCGGCGCTCGCCAGTTTGTCGTTCATCGTCCGAACCCCGACACCTCTGCGGGCCTCGCGGAGACTGTAAGGGTCATCGAGTTGACCCAGGATAGCCGCTGGACATTCCACACCTACGGTGAACCACTGCCATTCGAGGACATCTCCGCCTACACGAACCGCCGTGTCGCCGATCGGTTCACTCCCGAGATGCTCGCCGACTACTGTGCCGCCTATGGCTTGCGCCCGTTCGATGACGACTTCTTTCCTGGACCTTCCTACATCGTCGAACGAGAACAAACAGATTCGATCTTCACCCGAGTGTCCCCGTCGGAGACGTTCGCTCAAGCGCAAGCGCGCCTGGGCATTATGCCGCGAGACGACCTCGAGAACCAAGCGGATTCACAATGAATGAACATGAATGAGTGGACGATTCGACGACGGTTGATGCCCGAGTGCCCAGTGACCGGTTCGCACCTATCACCTCACGGACGGGATTTGTACGCGCCCCCACCGCTGCTGTCGCTCGCACCTACAGCGAATGAGCTCGTGAATGCGGTAGACCGCGCACGGTCAACGAAGTGCCCGGCCGCCTGGCTCATGCGGCCCCCCAGATGCAGCCCTCCGATTAAAGGCAATAAGCAAATTCCTTGTGGTTGGCACAGCCCACGCGGGATGGAGCGTATGTGTGAAGAATGGGGTGCAGGGAAAGGATCCGGTCAGCCGGACGAAATTTCTTGGGCAGCGATTGAACATCGATTCCCTTTACATCAGCTGCATACCGCCCCGCCCGGCTGGAGACCAACGCGCACGACTCGGCGCTCGCCAGTTTGTCGTTCATCGTCCAAACCCCGATACCTTGAGGCTTATGCAAAATTGGTTTCGTTCTGGGTGAAGAAGATTAGTCCGCGGACGGCGTTGAAGGCGTCTGGGAAAGTGTGCAGTGGTCGTCTGTAGTCGGTGTGGAAGATTCGCCAGGTTTTGATGTTAGCGATTGTTCTCTCGATCACGTAGCGGTGAGTGTTCACGAAACGGTTGTGCTGTTTCGCGTGCTCTGGCAAATGTTTTTCGCTGGGTCTCCTTTTTATTGGTGTGATCATTCCGGCGCCTTGGTAGCCTTTGTCGGCCAAAGTATTCGAGAGGTTGATGATGTCGGCCAAGTGTGATTCTCGGAATGCGTGAGCATCATGGTGTTTGCCCGGAATCGGATCCGAAATGTGGATCAGCCGACCGGAGAGATCGGCGAGGACCTGGCAGGTGTGCCCCGTGGTCTTGTGTTTGCCGGAGTACAGCTCGGGCGCGTCTGCTCAGGACCAGCACGGGAGGAGGGTCCCGTCGATGACGGCCGTCGTCTCGCCGACCGCAGCCTCGACGTCCGGCTGCTCGTCGTCGGTCACGACAGTGAGCATCGCTTCCACTAGCGCGATTGTTCGCGACACGGTCGACTGACTGACACCGACCACATCGGCGATCAACTGTTCGGTGACGTTGTGGCGATAGTAGAGAAGAGTGACCTGTAGTGCCCCGGCGAGCGACAGTCTGCGTGGCCGTCCTCGCCGCCGCTGCCACAGGAATTCGTTTTCGATCCGTTCGGCGAGAATCGCATATTGCTCGGTCGTCATCCCTGTAGTAGTCTGCTTGTGCACCGGCTGGTTCCTTTGCGAAGAGTTTCTGTTGGAAGTTGCTCTTCAAGCAAAGCGGATCAGCCGGTGTTTTTCGTGACCGACACGCACTAATTTATACTGGGTCAATCGATTTTTGCATAAGCCTCAGTATAGAGTGAATGGCGTCGAGTGAGGCGTGCTTACGCATGTAGGGAATTCCGATCTCGACCACCGCCTGCGTGAAATCCGCCGCCTGCTCTTCAACAGTGCCATCGTTTTTGAAGTGCCACTCTCTCCGTTTTCGGTCGTCAGCGGCTTGGTCGAGGGGGAGCGAGATTGTTGGCGTAAGGAAGTTTTCCCCCGGAAGTTCCGGCTGTATCTCGTAGTAGATGCTTTCGCTATTGTCATGGGCGGCAATACCGCTCGCTATCTGCGACTCGATAATCCCGTTTAGGCTTGACGGACCTCGGGTTGTATGAGCGAAACCAGGTCAGGGAGCGATCCGGTCGATGTACGCAAGAAATTTATTCGCGAAGTCTCGGTCAACGCGCGTCGAGGGATCGTCCTTGCCTGCGATCTTTGCGAGTTCCGCTTCGATATGCGCACGCGCGGCATCACGACCGTCCTGCACGAGAATCGTGACCGCAAGCCGTTCGCGAGCAACACGCGCGTGAGGAATCATGTTGATACCGGAAAGCGTGGTGCGGACAGCGTCGAGTGAGGCGTGCTTGCGCATATAGGGGATACCGATGTCGACGACAGCCTGAGTCATTTCTGCCGCCCGCTCCTCGACAGTGTCATCGTTTGTGAAGATCCACTTCATGAACCTTGGGTTCTCGGCCGCATAGCCGATGGGCGTTGTAATGGTCGGGGTGGGATATTTCCTTCCTGGGAGGTCGGGCTCCACTTCGTAGTAAATTCGTTGGATCTCGTCACACACCACACCGATCACTGGATGAATTTCTCCTTCCCGTGGACTCCAGCCGCTACTACTCAGCCCGACCCACCCCTGCCATCCCTCAGATAAGGGCAGCACAAGGATGTTTCTCTTTTTTCTAAACCCCGCTTCGTTCAGCTTGCGAACGCAAACCGTTTCAACTTCTGTGTGAAATGACAACTTATTCTCCTAACCGATATCCCACGGATCTACTCGCACTACCATCGCATCTAGGGGCTTCCCGAGCTCTAGGCCGGCCCCCTCTGCTTTCCGGCCGGCCGGTATTGCGCTTCCACCGGCTCTAATGAGAGGGTAGGCGAATTCTTGGTTCTTTGTGAGTTTCGCGTGGCGGCCGTTCTTGGCTTCGATGAAGTACAGCTCCCCAGATGGTGTCATAGCCAGGATGTCGATGCGTGTTCGGACTCCGCCAACGATGAGCGTGATCTCGGTTCCGACGAGGGTATCGCCGCGTGCTTCGAGGGCTTCGATGGAGGCTTGGACGCCTCGTTGGCCTTTCGCGACGAGGGCGGCTCCGGTGAGGCGCGGTCGGACAGGGGTGAGGGGACGATCATCCAGACGGGTGGTGGGGATGTCTCCGCCGAGGCGGCGGCTGATCCCGGTGGGCAGGTCGAGGCCGGGCGGGAGGTCCGCGTCGGAGCCGGGGGCCGCGCCCCACGGGTCCTCCGAGGTCGTTGCGCGCTCGGTGCACCAGCCGGCGCCGACCCAGGTGTCGCCGATGCCGGTGACGCCTCCGGGGGTGGCGCGGATCGGGGTGTCGCCCACGGAGAGCAGTGCGGGCGCGTACGAGGCCGTGTCCCACCACGTCGCAGCACCATTGATGCTCGCGAGTTCGCCGAGGGTGTCGACGTGCAGGGTCGTGGTGAGGTGTCCGTCGGTGACGGATTCGAGCCAGCCCGCGGCGCTCCAGGCGTAGGAGCGCTGGCCGCCGTCACTGTCCGTGACGCGGGTGCGGCGGCCGAGGCCGTCGTAGAGGGAGCTGGCTCCGCGTCGTCGTTTGGGTGACTACGGTCACCCTGCCGCGCGCATCAGTACTCTGTCCCGCCACCTACAGACGTCGAGTCCCGGTCCGGCCGCCCGTCGGAGGGCCCCGTCTTGGGCGGTACTTTCTCCTCACACGGCTGGAACTCACCGCGCCGCAGATCCAAATACGCGTGGACCTTTTCACAACCTTGCTCCCCTCGATCACCTGTATTTTCGTCTCCTTCCCCGCGAAGAGAAGGCACTAGTTGCCGGCCCGCCCCGAAGGGCCCCAATCGACGGACTCTCTTCCCTTTACGCGAGCAGCCTGTGTCAACTGGGCATCCGGTCGAGATAAGCAAGGAACTGTTCGGCAAAAATCCGATCGTAGTGGGAGGCGTGATTGGGATCTGCCTGCAAGCTTTGCGAGCTCTGCTTCAATGTGCGCCCGTGCCGCTTGCTCGCCATCATGCACAAGAATCGAAACAGCCAGCCTTTCCTGTGCAACGCGCGCGTTCGGTATCATGTTGATGCCGGAGAGTGAGGCTTATGCAAAATTGGTTTCGTTCTGGGTGAAGAAGATTAGTCCGCGGACGGCGTTGAAGGCGTCTGGGAAAGTGCGCAGTGGTCGTCTGTAGTCGGTGTGGAAGATTCGCCAGGTTTTAAGGTTAGCGATTGTTCTCTCGATCACGTAGCGGTGAGTGTTCACGAAACGGTTGTGCTGTTTCGCGTGCTCTGGCAAATGTTCTTCGCTGGGTCTCCTTTTTATTGGTGTGATCATTCCGGCGCCTTGGTAGCCTTTGTCGGCCAAAGTATTCGAGAGGTTGATGATGTCGGCCAAGTGTGATTCTCGGAATGCGTGAGCATCATGGTGTTTGCCCGGAATCGGATCCGAAATGTGGATCAGCCGACCGGAGAGATCGGCGAGGACCTGGCAGGTGTGCCCCGTGGTCTTGTGTTTGCCGGAGTACAGCTCGGGCGCGTCTGCTCAGGACCAGCACGGGAGGAGGGTCCCGTCGATGACGGCCGTCGTCTCGCCGACCGCAGCCTCGACGTCCGGCTGCTCGTCGTCGGTCACGACAGTGAGCATCGCTTCCACTAGCGCGATTGTTCGCGACACGGTCGACTGACTGACACCGACCACATCGGCGATCAACTGTTCGGTGACGTTGTGGCGATAGTAGAGAAGAGTGACCTGTAGTGCCCCGGCGAGCGACAGTCTGCGTGGCCGTCCTCGCCGCCGCTGCCACAGGAATTCGTTTTCGATCCGTTCGGCGAGAATCGCATATTGCTCGGTCGTCATCCCTGTAGTAGTCTGCTTGTGCACCGGCTGGTTCCTTTGCGAAGAGTTTCTGTTGGAAGTTGCTCTTCAAGCAAAACGGATCAGCCGGTGTTTTTCGTGACCGACACGCACTAATTTATACTGGGTCAATCGATTTTTGCATAAGCCTCTTTTTAGGACGGACCGCGGGGAAGAACGCGAACCAGAACGCCGAAGTCTGGGAGCTCGTGTACCAGCTCCAGAACACAAGGGGAGTCAGGGATATTCGAGTTGATCAGCAGCAAATCTATGCAGCCAGTGAGCGCGTCGGCATTAATCGGCGAGACCTACAGTACAAAGATGACAACAATGTCCGCCGTTACATAGAAGCGCCGCGGGCTGGCTCGAATCCGTCACCGACGGACACCTCACCACGACCCTGCACGTCGACACCCTCGGCGAACTCGCGAGCATCAATGGTGCTGCGACGTGGTGGGACACGGCCTCGTACGCGCCCGCACTGCTCGCCGTGGGCGACACACCGATCCTCGCCACCCCCGGCGGAGTCACCGGCATCGGCGACACCTGGGTCGGCGCCGGGTGGCGGGCCGAGCGCGCGACGAGCGCCGAAGACCCGTGGGGCGCAGCCGCACCCGACACGCTCCCACCCGGCATCACCCTGCCCACAGGCGTCGGCCTGACCGGGAGCGGCGGCATCTCGGTCGCGGGCCTGCAATGGCTCGGACACCGCGCCTACGACCCCGCCACCCGGGGCTTCCTGACCGTGGGCCCCCTCGACGCGGTCACCGGTGCAGGCTGGTCCGGGAACCCGTACTCCTGCGCCGGGAATGATCCCCTCCACGCCCTCGACCCGACCGGCCTCCGGCCAGTCACAGACGCGGACCTGCGCGCCTACCGCGACGGGAACAACGGCGCATTCGCCGCCGCAGGCCACTGGTGGTCGAACACCTGGGAATACGTCGCCGCCGGCGCCATGGTCGTCGCGGGCGTCGCCTTGATGTTCACCGGAGTCGGCACCCTCGCCGGAATGGCTCTCGTCGGAGCCGCGTCCGGAGCCTTCCTGGCCGGCGGCATCTCCGTCGCAACCCAGAAAGCCACGACCGGCGAACGCGCCCGATTCGGCGCTCGCCAATTTGTCGTGCACCGTCCAGACCCGGACCGGTCTGCGGGTCTCGCGGAGACGATCAGGGTGATCGAGTTGACGCAGGATAGTCGCTGGACTTTCCACACCTACGGGGACCCGCTGCCGTTCGAGGAGGTCTCCGCCTATACGAACCGTCGTATCGCGGACCGCTTCACTCCCGAGATGCTCGCCGACTACTGCGCCACCTACGGCCTACATCCTTTCGATGACGACTTCTTCCCAGGCCCCTCCTACATCCTCGAACAAGTACACAAGGCGAAGCAGATAGCCGAACCCGAGACGTTCGCGCAAGCGCAAGCCCGCTTAGGCATCGTCCCCCGCGGCAACGACCAGGAAGAGAGCACACCATGACAGACACCACACCGCGGCCTCCGGAGGACGAGGGCGTCACCGACCGCGACCTTCTCCACGCCACCCTCCCCCTGGCCATCACCGAAGCGTCCCCGCACTACCCCACCGCCACCCTCACCGGCCCCGACTGGCGCCTGGATCTCGACTGCGACTGGGCCCTCACCACTCCCGCGGGACGCGTCACCGGCGAACACCCCCGCGACGCGTTCACGACAGCGTTCGCGAGCCTCACGGGACGGACCATCGTCCGCATCGACTGCGAAGCCGACGCCTACGACCCCATCCTTACCCTCGACGACGGCTCCACCCTCGAAATCCTCGGCGGGAAAGACAACGACCCCTGGCACTGGAGCATCGGCGACACCGTCGACCTCGAAGGCCCCGACACCGACACCCACAACGACTTCCTCGCCGGCAACTGGAACTACCTCCCCGACAACTGAAGCAGAACGGGTCCATCACCGCCGGCCGCGACTCTCTCGAGCCGCTCCTCCTCTCCCAGGCTTCTGCGGAACTCTCGGTCCGCGGCGATGACATCGGTGCGCATCAGGGAGTCCCGACCACGCGGCAGGGCTCGGCGGGCAGGAGCGTTCACGCAGAAGTCGAACCGGTGTGCCGTCGGGGCCGATGGACGCGGTGGAGAGCGACACGCGCGCCAGAACGCGGGAGTCGAGAGTTCTCCGCCGTCAGAGCCGGCGCTCGCGCTCGATGCTGACGATCGCGCGCCGGAGCGCCTCCGAGCTGACCGGCTTCGTGAGACGCGCAGCAACCTCCGTCTCGACGCCCGACGGCACGCCGACCCGCTCGAGGATCCCCGTCACGAGGACGAACGGCGGAGGATCCGCGAGCCCGTCGAGGGAAGCGAGGATGTCGATGCCGGTCCCCGAGGAGAGCCGGTAGTCGGACACGATCAGGTCGAACACTCCGCCCGCGAGCGCCGCGAGCGCCTCCGGGACGTCCTCCACCTCCTCCACGACCCACTCCGAGCGCCGCAGCAGACGGCTCAGGACGAGTCGCGAGACGATGTCGTCGTCGACGACGAGAGCGCGTCCCGGGGTCACGGCGCCTCCTCCCGGTCGACCATCGTGAACAGGTCCTCGAACCGTGTCAGCCGGAAGATGCGCAGCGCGTCCTCCGCGACGGGCCGGACCAGAACGAGCGAGGCCCCGGTCAGCGCGCGATCGCGTCGAGCGCGGGCCAGGACCGCGAGCCCTGCACTGTCGAGGAACGTGACGGCGTTGAGATCGATCACCAGGTGCGGCGCCGCAGCCGCAGGGCCCTGCAGCACCGCCTCGCGGACTCGCGGCGCCTCCGCGACGTCGAAGCGGCCGGCGAGGGTGACCCTGACCGGTGCGCCCGGTGCGGTCTCGATCGTGATGCCCAGTCCGTCAGGCACGATCGCGTCCCAGGTCGAAGGTCAGGGTCAGCTCGTTGCCCGCCGCGGTGCGGCGGTGAGAGAGCCCGTCCACGAGCGAGCGGATGATCTTCACGCCGAAGCCGCGCTCCTGCAGGGCACCCAGGGCGGGGAGCGGCACGCGTGCGAGATCGAAGTCGGCGCCCGCGTCGGTGACGCGTACCGTCAGCCGGTCGTCCTCGAGCACGAGGTCGAGGTCGATCACCGCGCCGGAAGGCAGACCGGCGTGGTCGATGACGTTGATGCACGCCTCGTGGACGGCCAGTTCGGCGCGCGCCAGGAGCGACGCGGCGACCGCCGGATCCAGCCGCTGGGCCGCCTCGCGCAGCCAGTCGCCCACCGACCGGACGGCGAGGACGCGGGGCTCCAGCTGCAGCCGCGAGCGGACGAGCACGTTCACGAGCGCCCCTCCGCACCGGCGAGCACCACGAGGGTGGAATCGTCCGACGAGGGGCTCCCCGCGGCGAACTCCGTCACCGTCTCGAACACGACCCGGCCCAGCTCCGCAGGACGTCTGGACACGGCGGGCGGCCACCGCCTCCGCACTCGGCGGCGGGCGCACAGCGCGCCCGGGGCGGTCACGTTCCGCTGACGCGGGCGGTGAGGTCGTCGGCCCAGGCCTTCGCGAGGGCGCGGAACTCGTCGTCGGTGTGCGACGTCGATCCCTCGATCCGGCTCTCGTCGAGGGCGAGGAAGGCGGTGCGGACGTCGGCGACGGCGGGGTCCGTGGTCGTGAACCAGTGCGCCGCGGCGGCCGAGGCCTTCTCGGCGCTGCCGCCGAAGCGGGCGTCGAGGAACCGCCGGTACCTCGTGCGGTACCCGTCGGCGTAGTAGCTGCGCAGCGCTGACGCGACCGGAGTCGCGCCCCCGGCCGTCAGCAGACCGAGCACGCAGCCGTCGACGTCGGCCTGATGGGCACCGGCGTCGAAGCTCCCGCGTCGGCCGATCGCCGCCCGGCCGAAGTCGTACGGATCAGGGCGCTCGCCCGAGTTCCGTGCACGCGTGTACTCCACGAGTGTCCGGGTGAGATCGCCCGCCCAGCCCAGGAAGTCGCCGACGGTCGAGGTGCCCGGATCCGTCGGCACTCCGGAGCATCGGGCACCGGTCATCGCGGCGGCGAGGCGGTCGACGGGCATCAGCGTGGACACCTCGGGGCCGATGGTGTGGAACACGCGCTCGTGCTTCTCGCCCTCGACCGCCGAGAGGAATTCCCGGTTCACGGGGCCCGCGGCCCGCTCCCAGACCCCGTCCGCGTAGCGGGGCGAGCGGAGGAACTGGAGCATCAGATCGTCGGGGCCGACTCCACCGGCGGACGGCGCGAAGGCCGCGGCTCTGCCGGAGAGCCAGTCCGCGTAGTCGGGGAACGTCTGCGCCGGATCGAACGCGTCAGCTCCCGAGTCGCGGCCGGACGCGATGTTCTTGTCGATGTTCATCGCATCGGTGCCCGAGCCGATCACGTATTCTTTCACCTGATCGAACGCCCATCCCTGCGGCAGCGGGAAGCCCAGATTGCCGCTGTAACCGGTCGACATCCCGCTCACGAAGCACAGGCTCGCGAGCCCCTTCTCTCGCACGATCCGACAGGTGTTGCGCGCGGCGTAGATCCCCACCGCATAGCGGCTGCCGACACTCGCGAGGCCGTCCTTCACTCCCTGGAAGTGCGGCACGACGGCGCTGTTCACCTCTGTCTCGAGAGCGTCGAAATCGACCGCGAAGTAGATCGTCGCCCCGGCCCGGAAGCCGTAGCCGCGGGCTGCGGCGTGCGCTTTCTGCGCGGCCGCGAATCCGCGGGCGTACGAGAAGCCGTCGACGGCGTCGCCCCCCTCCTGGAAGATCGGGAAGACGCGTAGTCCGGCTCCGGTGATGGCCGCCAACTCGCCCGGCTGGATCTTCTTGTCGTTGTAGTCCGCGACCGGAGTGTTCGTGAGGTAGCGCCCGATCACCCTGTAGCCGTTGTCCGTGAGGAGCCGGGCGCGGGCCGGGGTGACGTGATCGGTGCTGCAGTCGGCTGCGGTCGCGCCCTGCTCCGCGCTCCGCTCGGGGTCGCCCGAGCTCACCAGGAGCGAGCACCACGTCGCGTAGTCGGCGTTCCCCGAGGCGGGCAGCGCCGCGAACCCCTGGAACGACCGGACTGCGGCGACCACGGCGGGGCTGTACGAACCGTCGTAGGGGCCGTCGGTGTAGTAGCCGTTGGCGACCAGCCCCGCCTGGAGGAGGTGGATGAGGTATCCGGTGGAGTCGACGGTGCCCGGCGTCGTGGTGGGCGCGGCGTCCTTCAGCTTCGACCGGGTCATCGGCCCGACATCGCCCGTGGCCACTCCGTCGGCGATCCCCAGCTCGAACTGGAGGGCGAAGACGAGTCCCTGCTGGACGCCCCGCGAGAACAGACCGTCGGAGGGGAGGACGAAGAAGTCAGCGCGATCGATGTAGCGCTTGTTCAGCGACTGCTGGATCGTGCGGATCAGTGCCGTGCCGCCGGAGCCCAGGACGTAGGAGTCCATCGTGAGCAGGCTCTTCATCATCTTGGGAGTGACGTCCGCGGCCGCCGCGAACCCCATGTCGGTGCGCAACCGCGCTATCGCCGACGAGGTCTTCTGGTCGAGCGTCTTCCAGGTCGTCCCACCCCAGTAGCCCTTGCACCACAGGGCGCACTGGAGGAGCGCGACGACGTTCTTGTTCGGCGTCGCATTCGTGATCGAGGGGTACGCGGCGGTGAGCGCCGACAGTGTCCCGGGACCGAAGCTGTCCGAGTGCTCGGACAGGCCGAGCTCGATCTGCAGCGCTCGGGTGAGCGCGAACATCGTGCTCCAGCCGCTCGTGCCGGTCTCGGGCGCCGGGGAATAGCCGGCGACCCCCTTATAGGTCGAATTGACCCACTGCTGCGACTTCAGGACCCATTCGTCCGCCATTGCTCTCCCTCTCAGACCGTTCCCGCAGTGACGCCGCCGACCTGTGGCGAGCCGGAGCCCGTGAGATCGGTCAGGTCGGACATTCCCGTCGCCCGCGCCCCGTCCGGCCCCGAGAAGGAGGCCGAGGCGTAGACGATGCTGGACACAGCGGGCACGGGATCCGGCGACGACGCCGAGACGGCCACGTCGATCGACGCCCCCGCCTCGACGGCCCGGTTGAGCGTGACGCTGAGCGTCCGGCGCTGATCGGTCGCCGCCTCGGCGACATCGAGGGCGGAGGAGTCCCACGGAACGCGGACGGCGGGCCGCCCGCTGGCCGCGTCGACCTGCAGCTGCGCCGGGACCGGGGTGACGCCCGTCACGCTGCACGCGGCGACCATCCGCGCGTCGAGATCGAGGGTGAGGACGGAGCCGGCGGGGATGGCGGCGGGGCCGACACTCGTGCAGCGGATCGAGCGCGGGTAGCGGTAGGAACTCCCCGGGATCGCGGTGTCTCCGATGGAGGCCCAGGTAGCGGCCAGCTCGACGCCCCAGGCCGGGGCGCCCGCCGGCGACTCCGCGGCCGCCCACTCGACGCTCGCGAGCTCTGCACCCGCCTCGTCGAGGATCGTCACCTGGATCGGCAGCGGAGCATCGATGTTCTCGGCCGGGTACGCGACCCGGACCGTGAGCGGCACTCCCACGCACAGCAGGGGCGCGGAGTCACCGTCGGAGAGGTCGGGCACCGCGTACGAGACGGTCGACTGCGCGGGCGGCCGCTGCTCCGAGACGTCGGTGGGGCAGAACTCGTAGTGGTCGCCGTGCGCGACGACGGCCCCGTCTGCGGCCGCGAAGAGCCTGCTGTCGTAGCGGACGACGACACGGATCGCTCCCGGCCGACTGAGCCGCACGTGCTCGGACAGCGAGTACGCGACGGACCTGCGGACCGAGAAGTCCGCGCTCGGGAACTGGAGGGTCGTGACCTCGCCGGGCTCGATCGTCGCCGCGAGAGCGGGCGGAGCCGAGGCGGAGGCCGGATCAGGAGCGGTCCCCGCCAGGATCACCGGCGCACTGCCGATGGCCGTGATGAGGAGTTGTCGTCGGCTGAACAGCATCAGGGGACGGGCCCTCTCGGGTTGCTCCGCCTCCTCGTCCAGGACATGCGTGGAGCGCGGATGTCACAGACGATAGGTCCCGAAACGATGACAGAGGTGGGAGGAGACCCCATGGACGTTCAGAATCCGCCGGTGCACCCGCGGAGAAAGGCCGCACCGGGGAGCAGCGGATCGACTCCGCCGGTGCCCGGCGCAGATCCTGCGACATAATTCGCCTATGAGCAAGAAGATCGACGCTGCGCATCGCGCGCTGACAGAGGCCCTCGACAAGCACGCCCGACTCGTCTCGGACAAGTCGTCCAAGCCGCGCAAGGTCGAACGTGCGGGAGCCGAGCTGCGCGCGGCGACGAAGGCGTACGCCGCGCTCGTCTCGGCCCGCACCGGCACAGCGAGCCCCTTCGCCGACATCGCCGACCCGCGCCTCGACAAGCCGACGATCGCGTCGCTCCGGGCCGAACGCGACGCCATCGCCACTCGGATCGCGGGGCACGAGGCCGCCTCCGGCGACGACGGACCGCTCGCGAGCTGACCACCCAGCGGCCTTCCGAGTCGCCGTGTTACGCGCGCGTTTCGCGCGCCTCCCACCACCTTCGTACGGTGGGATCCGGGATCCGCGCTGTCGCGGCGTCACGCGATCGGAGGCCGGTCGCAGCGCCGGCGGTGACCAAGCACCGCGGCGGACGCGGCACCGCTCGGATCCTCCCCACGGAAGGATCCCCACCAGCATGTCCCTGCGCACTCGACTCCTCGCGACCTCCGCGATCGCCGCCTCAGCGGCCCTCCTCCTCGCCGGCTGCGCCGGAGCGGGCGGAGGCGACGACACCGTCCGCATCGGCGTGGTCGGCGCCAGCGACCCCTACTGGGCCACCTACGAGAAGGCCGCCGCCGACGCCGGTATCGACGTCGAGATCGTCGACTTCACCGACTACAACCAGCCCAACCCCGCGCTGACCGAGGGGGAGATCGACCTCAACCAGTTCCAGCACATCGCCTACCTGGCGCAGTACAACACCTCGGCCGACGCCGACCTCGTGCCGATCGGCACGACCGCGATCTACCCGCTCGGCCTGTACTCCGAGAAGTACGACGACGTCGCCGACATCCCGGACGGCTCGACCATCGCGATCCCGAACGATCAGACCAACCAGGCGCGCGCCCTGCTGGTGCTCCAGTCGGCCGGTCTCGTCGAGCTGAAGGACGGCGGAGGCGTGCTCTCGGACGTGGACGACGTCGAGTCCACCTCGAAGGTCAAGGTCACCGCTCTGGAGGCCTCGCTCACCCCGACCTCGCTCCCCGACGTCGCGGCGGCGATCATCAACAACGACTTCATCGAGAACGCGGGCCTGAAGGCCGAGGACGCGATCGCGCAGGACGACCCCAACGATCCGTCCGCCCTGCTCTACGCGAACATCTTCGCGGCGCGGTCGGCCGACGCCGACAACGAGACCTACGCGAAGCTCGTCTCGATCTACCAGGACAGCCAGGACGTGCTCGACGGAGTCTCGGAGCAGTCCGGCGGCACCGCCGTGTTCCTGAAGACCCCGGCCTCCGAGCTCACGACCTCGCTCGAGGCCGCGGAGAAGGACCTCGGCGCGGGCTCCTGAACTGCCTCCCCCTCCCGCCGCAGCCCGGAGGCGCCGGTCCGGCCGTGACCCCTCACCGGGTGCCCGGCCGGATCGGCGCCTCCCGTGACACCGACAGAAAGGGCGCCCCGTGCCGCTCATCCGACTCACCGACGTGCGCAAGGTGTACCCGGCTCCCACCCGCGCAGCGGAGCCGGCGGCCGCGGTCGACGGCGTCAGCCTCGAGATCGAAGCGGGCGACGTCTACGGCGTGATCGGATACTCCGGAGCGGGCAAGAGCACCCTCGCGCGCCTGATCAACGCCCTCGAACCGGCCACGAGCGGCAGCATCGAGATCGACGGCCGCGAGACCGTCGGGCTCCCCGAGCGGGAGTTGCGCCGCCTCCGCCTGGGCATCGGGATGATCTTCCAGCAGTTCAACCTGTTCGGATCCAAGACGGTGCAGCAGAACGTGGCCTATCCGCTCCAGGTCGCCGGAGTCCCGCGCACCGAGCAGCGCACTCGGGTCGACGAGATGCTGCGCTTCGTGGGCCTCTCGGACAAGGCGCACAGTCACCCGGAGCAGCTCTCCGGTGGGCAGAAGCAGCGCGTCGGCATCGCCCGCGCCCTCGCGGCCTCCCCGCGCATCCTCCTCGCCGACGAGGCCACCAGCGCCCTCGACCCCGACACCACGGGCGAGGTGCTGGCCCTGCTCCGACGGATCAACGAGGAGCTGGGCGTCACCATCGTCGTGATCACGCACGAGATGGACGTGGTGCAGCAGCTCGCGACGAAGGTCGCGGTGATGGAGTCGGGACGCATCGTCGAGCGCGGCCCGGTCTTCGACGTGTTCTCGGCGCCGCGCGAGCCGGTCACCCGCCGCTTCGTGTCGACGGTGGTCCGCTCGGTGCCCTCGCCTGCGGAGGCGTCGGTGCTGCGCGCGCGCCACCGGGGCCGGCTGGTCACGCTCTCGTTCTCGGACGGCTCCGCCTCGCAGGGCGACGTCTTCACCGAGATCGCGGCGGCCGGCGTGCCGCTCGAACTCGTCTACGGAGGCATCACGGACGTCCGCGGGCGCGCCTTCGGGCATCTCACGGTCGCCCTCGACGCCTCCGACGACGTCGTCGACCCTCTCCTCGCCCGCCTCGGCGCCCGCGTCGCCCTCACGGAGGTCCCCCGGTGAACGAGCTGATCCCGCTCCTGCCCAAGCTCGCCGAAGCCACGGGCGAGACCCTCTACATCGTGGCGCTCAGCCTCCTGTTCGGCGGCCTCGGCGGCCTGCTGATCGGGCTGGGCCTCGCGCTGACCCGCGGCGGGGCGCTCTACGCGAACCGCGTGGTCTACGGGCTGCTCAACGTGATCGTGAACATCTTCCGGCCGATCCCGTTCATCATCTTCATCGCCGCCGCGCAGCCGCTGGCCCGGCTCGTGGTCGGCTCCGGGATCGGCACCGACGCGATCGTCTTCACCCTCTCGCTCGGCGCGGCGTTCGGCATCGGCCGGATCGTCGAGCAGAACCTGCTGACCGTGCAGCCCGGAGTGATCGAAGCCGCCCGCTCTGTCGGAGCGAGCCGCTTCCGCATCGTGCGGACCGTCCTGCTGCCCGAGGCGCTCGGGCCGCTGATCCTCGGCTACACGTTCGTGGTCGTGTCCGTCATCGACATGTCGGCGGTGGCCGGCGCGATCGGCGCGGGCGGGCTCGGCAACTTCGCGATCCAGTACGGCTACCGGCAGTTCGAGCCGGTGGTGACCTGGGCCGCGGTGCTCGTGATCATCGTGATCGTGCAGCTCGTACAGCTGCTCGGGAACGTCCTGGCGCGCCGCGTCCTGCGGCGCTGAGCGACGACGCCTCGCTCTCGATCTCCCTCGCGCACCGATCGCCTGCCTGCCGTTCACGGGTGGCGTCGACACGGGCGCTACCGGCCGGGCGGGCCCACGGAGGAGCCCATTCGAGGGCTGCACCCGTCAGAACGTGACGCGCCCGGTCGTCAACCTGGCGGGAGTGGGCGCGGATCGGGTGCAGGCCGTCGATCCCTGAACGCGCCCGCTCGGGCGGCCCGATGGGAGCCGTGCCGAGGGCGACGCTGCGCTCCGGCGTCTCCGGTGGACCGGGTCCTGCCTGCGGGTGCTGGCCGGACGATGCCGTGCGGCCGGGTGCCCCTGTGCAGGCATCGCGGCCGCCGGCCGCTCCGAGCGGATGCAGGACGCCCTCCGGCTCGTGACGAGCCGCCTCGTGCCTGCCTGTCCCCCTGAACCGAAGCACGCGGCACTGGCCTGACGCGAGCCTGCGCACTGTCCGCGCTCACGTCGAGCCCGCGCGCGTCGATTCCGCGAGCATCTGCCCGGACACGTCGAGTCCGGACACGTCGAGTCCGGACACGTCGTGCGCCCACACGGGGACGCCGCGCACGTCGTGCCCGCGGCGTCCCCGACGGCGGCCCGCGTACTCCGCCCTCGCGTGCCGGACGGGCGGAGTGCAGCGGGGCTCAGTAGCGCGGCTTGCGCTCCGGGCGCTCGGAGGAGCGGCTCGGGCCGCCGGGGCGGCCACCGCGGTCGGCGCCGGCGCGGCTGGGGCGGCGGTCGGGCTTGAGCTCGATCAGCTGACCGCTGATCCGCGTGTCGGCGAGGCGGTCGAGCACCTCCTGCGGCAGGTCGGCGGGGAGCTCGACGATCGAGAAGTCCGGGCGGATGTCGATGTGCCCGAAGTCGCCGCGGTTGAGACCGCCCTCGTTCGCGAGGGCGCCCACGATCTGCCGGGGCTCGACGCGCTGGCGGCGGCCGACCTCGATCCGGTAGGAGGCGAGAGCGCCGTTCGCCGTGCGCTGCCGACGCTCGGGGCGCTCACTGCGGTCGCGATCGAAGCGGTCGCCCCGGTCACCGCGTTCGGGACGGGAGTCGCGGTCGTCGCGCTCGCGGCGGGCGAAACGGGGGTCGTCCGGCGAGAGGAGGAGCGGCTCGTCGCCCTGGGCGACGATCGCCAGCGCCGCCGCGACGTCGGACTCGACCACGTCGTGATGCTCGACGTAGTGGCCGATGATGTCGCGGAAGCGCTGCAGGCGCTCGGTGTCGGCGAGCGCCGCGGTGATGGCGTCGTCGAAGCGTGAGAGCCGGGTGACATTGACGTCCTCGACGCTGGGCATCCGCATCTCGGTGAGAGGCTGGCGGGTGGCCTTCTCGATCGCGGCGAGGAGGCGGCGCTCGCGCGGCGTGACGAAGCTGATCGCTGCTCCGCTGCGCCCCGCGCGACCGGTGCGACCGATGCGGTGCACATACGACTCGGTGTCGATCGGGATGTCGTAGTTGACGACGTGGCTGATCCGCTCGACATCGAGGCCGCGCGCGGCGACGTCGGTGGCGACGAGGATGTCGAGCTTGCCCGACTTGAGCTGCTCGACGGTGCGCTCGCGCTGGGCCTGGGCGACGTCTCCGCTGATCGCTGCCGCCGTGTAGCCACGGGCGCGCAGCTTCTCGGCGAGCGTCTCGGTCTCGCTCTTGGTGCGGACGAAGACGATCATGCCCTCGAAGTTCTCGACCTCGAGGATGCGCGTGAGCGCGTCGACCTTCTGGGGGTAGGAGACCATGAGGTAGCGCTGCGTGGTGTTGACGGAGGTCGTGGTCTTGTTCTTGACCGTGATCTCCTCCGGCTCCTTCAGGTACTTGCCCGAGATGCGGCGGATCTGCGAGGGCATCGTCGCCGAGAAGAGCGCGATCTGCTTCTCGACCGGAGTGTCGGCGAGGATCGTCTCGACGTCTTCGGCGAAGCCCATCTTGAGCATCTCGTCGGCCTCGTCCAGCACCAGGTACTTGAGCGCCGAGAGGTCGAGCGTGCCCTTCTCGAGGTGGTCCATGATGCGGCCCGGGGTGCCGACGACGACGTGCACGCCGCGGCGCAGCGCGGAGAGCTGCGTGCCGTAGCCCTGGCCGCCGTAGACGGGGAGCACGTGGACGCCGCGCAGGTTCGACGCGTAGCGCTCGAACGCCTCGCAGACCTGGAGCGCCAGCTCACGGGTCGGCGCCAGCACGAGCGCCTGTGGCGTCTTCTGCGAGACGTCGAGGCGCGAGAGGATCGGCAGCGCGAACGCCGCCGTCTTGCCGGTGCCGGTCTGGGCGACGCCGAGGACGTCACGGCCGGAGAGGAGCGAGGGGATCGTCGCGGCCTGGATGGCCGAGGGCGTCTCGTAGCCGACCTCCTTGAGCGCCTTGAGGACGGGCTCGCTGAGGCCAAGACCGGAGAACGTGAGGGAGGGAGACTCGTCCGCGGGGGCGGAGGCCGCGACAGGAGCGGTCTGCTCGCCGGCGTGAGTCTCGGGGACGGAATCGGATGTATCGGTGGACGCCATGCTGCAACGGTAGGCCGTCGAGCGCCTCCACGGTGGCCGCATCGCCCGCAGACGGCCGGATCGTCGCCGATCCGGACCCTGTGGAGGCGGCTCTGAAGCGCCGGCGGTCCGCCCCGGGTCGCGTCCACGGCGCAGCCGAGGAGGAGGAGCGTGCCTCTCGCACGCTCCGTCCGCGTCAGGACGATTCCGACCCCGGCGAGCAGTGCGCCGGCGACCACAGCCGACGTCAGCTCCGCAGCCACGATCCCGCTCACGGTGAGGCCGCCCACAGGGCGCTCGCGGGAGGCGTCAGCCGGTGAAGTCGAGCAGGACCTTGCTCGAGCGTGTCGCGTCGCGGGCGAGCTCGAAGGCCTCGAGAGCCCGGTCGAGCGGAAGCACCTGGGTGACGACGGGCTCGACCGCGAGGGTGCCGTCGGCGAGCGCCGCGAGCACCTCGTCGATCTCGTCGACGAAGCGGAACGAGCCGATGAGACGCAGCTCGCGCGTGATCGCGAGAGAGATCAGCGCGGGCTGCTCGCCGGAGGGCAGCAGGCCGACCATGACGACGGTCGCGCCGCGCCCCGCTCCGCGAACCGCCGACATCAGCCCGCGAGCGCTGCCCGACGACTCGAAGACGACGTCGGCGCCGACGGCGGCGATCGCCTCGGCGTCGGTCGCGGCGATCGTCCGGGTCGCGCCGACGGCGCGGGCCACCGCGAGCGGCTCCTCCGCGAGGTCGACGGCGATGATCTCGGATGCCCCCGCTCGCTGGAGCACAGCGACGATCAGGGCTCCGATCGGACCGCTGCCGATGACCAGGGCACGGCGGCCTGCGATCTCGCCCGCTCGCGAGACGGCATGCCAGGCGACGCTCGCAGGCTCGGCCAGCGCCGCCTCCCGCAGCCCCAGACCGGCGGGCAGCTCGCGCAGCATGCGCGCCGGCAGCACCGCGTGCCGGGCGAACGCGCCCTGCTCGTGCGGGAATCGGGCCGCACTGCCGAGATAGGTGCCCTCGGAGGCGAGGTTCGGCCGGCCGGGCGGCCACTCGCCGTGCGCCGTGGCGGGGTGCACAGCGACCTCGGCTCCGACGCTCGGCCCGGAGCCGTCGGCCGCGGCCTCGACGACTGTGCCGACCACCTCGTGCCCGAGCGTGAGGGGCTCGCGGAGGATCGACTCTCCCGCCGCGCCGTGTGTCCAGTAGTGCAGATCGGAGCCGCAGATCCCTCCGTAGGCGATCGCGACGAGGGCCTCGGAGGCGGCGCGCGCGGGCAGCGGCGCCTCCTCGACCCGGAGGTCGCCGGCGGCGTGCACGACGACGCGGGTGGTCGTGGCGGGGAGGGAGGTGCTCGGTGCGCTCATGCTGCTCTCGTTCGCTGCGGGTGGAGGAGGGGCGATGCTCAGACGACGACGGTCATGCCGCCGTCGATGAAGACGACCTGGCCGTTGACGTAGTCGGAGCCGTCGGAGGCGAGCCAGACGGCCGGGCCGATGAGGTCCTCGACCCGGCCCCACCGCGCGGCCGGGGTGCGGCCGAGGATCCACGAGTTGAAGGCCTCGTCGTCGACGAGGTTCTGGGTCATCTCGGTGTGGATGTACCCGGGCGCGATCGCGTTGACCTGGATCCCGTGCCGCGCCCACTCCGCCGTCATCGACCGGGTGAGGTTGCGGATCCCGCCCTTGGACGCCGTGTAGGGCGCGATCGTCGGCCGCGCGAGATCGGCCTGGACCGAGGCGACGTTGATGATCTTGCCGGCGCCTCGCTGGATCATCCGCCGCGCCGCCGCGCGCCCCACGACGAACGCGCTGGTGAGGTTGGTGCGCAGCACACGCTCCCAATCGGCGACCTCGAGCTCGAGGAGGGGTACCCGGTGCTGCACGCCGGCGTTGTTGACCAGGACGCGCAACGGCCCCACGTGTTCCTCGATCCAGGCCACGCCGGCCTCGGCCTGGGCATCGTCGGTGACGTCGAAGGCGCGGGCGTGGATGCGCGTCCGACCCTCTGTGTCGACGAAACGCTCTGCCAGCTCGATGCGAGCGGCCTCGAGGCGATCCGGATCGAGGCCGTTGAGCACGACCGTGGCGCCCGCTTCGGCGAGACCGGTGGCGACGGCGCGGCCGATGCCGCGGCTCGAACCGGTCACGAGGGCGACGCGGTCGGTGAGATCGAAGAGCATGGGGTCTCCAGGGGGGGTCGAGGCGAGGGCGGTCGGAGCGCAGGGTCGGAGAGGGGGATCAGGGCTGCAGGGGCGCCGCGCGCGGCGGCCCCGCGACGGTGCGGTTCACGAGCTCGCCGACGCCGTCGAGGGCGATCAGCACCTCCTGGCCGGGCTCGACGGCGACGGCTGTGCCGGGCGAACCGGTGAGGACGATGTCGCCGGGATGCAGGGTCAGGTGGGCTGTGAGGTGCACGAGGATCTCGCGCGCGTTCCAGCCCAGACGGGCCGTGGAGGAGGCGGCGCGCACCTCGCCGTCGACGCTCACGGTGATCGCCACCGCGTCGGGGTCGATCCCGGTCTCGATCCACGGGCCGAGAGGCGTCCAGCCGTCACCGTTCTTGCCCTGGAGGAAGAGGCTGTCTGCGGTGATCATCGCGGGCGCGGTGACGTCGTTCGCGACGGTCACGCCGAGGACGTGCTCGAGCGCATCCGCGGGAGTGAGGTGGCGGGCGGTGCGCCCGATGACGAGGGCGAGCTCCCCCTCGACGTTCACGGGACCGATGCCGGCGTCGAGGGTGATCGGATCGCCGGGCCCGGCCAGCGTGTGCGCGGTCTTGTGGAAGGCCTGCGGGGGCAGCAAGCGGTCGGCCGCGGAGCCGTTGTGCGCCATCCCGAGGATCACACGGGGCTCCACTGGGGCCAGCAGGCGCGCACCCTCGACCGGCCACCGGCGACCGGTCTCGATCGGCTGCGCGACGAAGGCGTCCTCGATCTCGCGCCACTCCCCCGCGACGAGAGCGACGATCGCGGCGCCGTCATCCGCCTGGATCCGGGCGATCCGCATCAGCGGTCTCCCCCGGGCTCGTCGCTGGTGCTGATCGCCACGGTGCCTCGCTCACTCCGGCCCGCGCCGGCGGGATGAGGCGAGCGTAACAGCCCAGTGAACGGCATTCAACAGAGTGGACGCCCGCGGCGCAAAACCCGTCAGGCGGGGGCGCCGGCGACGAGCGGCGGACGGCCCAGTGCCGCCGCAGCCTCGCGGAGAGCCGCGACGACCTCCTCCTGATCCTCGTCCATCGGGCGCACCAGCGAGACGCCCACCGCGACGGAGAGATCGGATCGGGTGGCCGCGGGCACGGCGACGGCGACGCCCAGGACGCTGGGGTGCAGCTCGCCGTCGTCGATCGCGTAGCCGCGCTCGCGCGCCGTCCGGACCTTCCGGAGCAGCTCGCGCGAGGAGGACGTCGACCGGTCGGTGAAGACGACGATGTCGCGGTCGTCGGCGAAGCGCTCGGCGATCTCGGCGTCGTCGAGCTCGGCCAGCAGCGCGGTGCCGACGGCCGTGGCGGAGGCGGGGTACCGGTCGCCGACGCTCGCCGAGAGCGTGAACCGCTCGCGGCCCTCGTGCACCGCGAGGTAGAGGACGCGGGTGCCGTCCAGCAGCGCGATCTGCACCAGTTGCCGCGAGAGCACCGGCGACTCCTCACAGAGCCTGTAGAACTCGCGCACCGGGTCGAAACCCGCGAGGTAGTGGCTGCCGAGCTCGACGGTGCGCCGACCGAGGAGGAAGCCTGAGCCGACGCGACGGATCAGCCGCCCCTCCTCCAGCGCGGCGCAGAGGTTCGACGTCGACGACTTGGCGATGCCGAGCTCGCGGGCGATGTCCGTCAGCGTGCGCGGCCCGCCGGCGTCGGCGAGGAGGTCGAGGATCCGCATCGCGCGGGACACGGCCGGAGCGCCCGACCCCTTCTCGGAGTCGACCGACGTCGGAGGCGCTTCGGGGCGGGCCATGTCGTCCTCTCGCGGCGGTGGTGTCAGTAGAACTCCACCGTATCGACTCGGTTGATCAGCGGCTCCCCGTCGAGGAAGCGGGTGGCGTTGCGCGCGAACAGCTCGGCGATCAGGCGGTCCTCGGCGAGGTTCAGCGCCGCGGTGTGCGGGCTGATCAGGACGCTCGGATGGCTCCAGAGCGGGCTGCCCTGCTCGAGCGGCTCCTGCGCGACGACGTCGAGCGCGGCGAAGCCGACGCGTCCCTCGTCGAGCGCGGCGAGCAGCGCCTCCTCATCGACGACCGTCCCGCGGCCAACGCTGACAAACGACGCTCCGGGGCGCAGCGCCGCGAAGAATTCGGGCCCGACCAGCCTCTCGGTGGCGGCGGTGCCGGGGAGCGTGACGACGACGCCGTCGATCCGGCCCGCCACCTGGGCGATCGCGTCCGGGGCGATGATCTCGTCGACGTGCTCGACCGCGCTCTCGTGTCGGCTCGTGCCGATCACCCGGGCGCCGAGCTGCTGGAGCTTGCGGGCGGTCGCGCGGCCGATCGTGCCGAGTCCGACGATCAGAATCGTCTGTTCCGAGATCAGTCCCATCGTCCACCGCTCGCCCCAGACCCGCTCGCGCTGGAGCGACTGGAGGCGCGGGAGCGACTTCGCCCCGGCCAGCAGCCCGAAGATCCCGAACTCGGCGAGCGGCTCGGAATGGACCCCCGCCGAGGTCGAGAACGCGATGCGCGCCAGCTGCTCGTCGTCGAGGCCCGCGGCCCTCACCTGCGCGCCGCCGCCGGCGGGCATCGTCTGCACCCAGCGGAGTCGCGGATTCGCGGCGGCCGTGCGCGCGAGGGCGGCCGGGGTCTCGTCGGGCACTCCGTAGAGAACGTCGGCGGAGTCGACGAGCTCGTCGAAAGCGCGCTGCTGCTCGGGCGTGCGCCGGAACGCGGGGTCGCCTCCGTGGTCGCCCGCGTGGCGCATCGGAGGGAGGAGGCTCTGGTCGGCGACGACGTCCAGGCGCGGTTCGAGCTCGACGATGCGGGCGATCAGCTCGGGGCTGAGCGGCGAGGCAACGACGACGCGGAGGCGATCGGTCACAGGTGTCCCTTCGCGGGGCGGTGCTGGAGGCTCTCTCCCGGATCGACCCGCGGCCAGTGTACTTCACCCCTGTGAACCGTGTTCGATATGCTGGTCGCATGCCCGATTCGATCTCAGAGGTCCTCCCGCCCGCGCGCACGGGATTCATCGGTCTCGGGAGCATGGGCGCCCCGATGGCCCGCCGCCTCACCGCCGCCGGGGTCCCGCTCGGGATCACCGCACGCCCCGCCTCCGCCGATCGCGCGCGCCTGGCCGTGCCCGAGGCGCAGTGGCACGACTCCGCCCGCTCTCTCGCCGCCGTCTCGGATCTGCTGATCGTGATGGTGCCGGACCTGCCCCAGCTGGAGGAGCTGCTGGCGGGAGAGGACGGAGTGCTCGCGGCGGAGTCGGACGTCGTGCTCGCGGTCTGCTCCAGCGTCTCCGCCTCCGGACTGCGTGAGCTCGCTCAGCGCCACCCCGGTGTCCGCCTCGTGGACGCCCCCGTCAGCGGCGGCACCGAGGGCGCCGAGGCGGGCACCCTCTCGATCATGGTCGGCGGGGCGGAGGAGGATGTCGCCCGCGCGCTGCCCATCTTGTCCGCCTGCGGCACCGCGGTGCACCTCGGCCCCCTCGGCTCGGGCGACGTGGCCAAGGCCTGCAACCAGCTGATCGTCGCCGCGACGATGACCGCAATCGCGGAGGCCGCGGTGATCGCCGAGCGCTCGGGCCTCGACCTCGACACGCTGCTCACCTTGCTTCAGGGCGGCTATGCGGGGAGCCGCGTGCTCGAGACGAAGCGTGCGGCGCTGGTGGCCCGCGACTACACGCCGACCGGTGTCGCCTCCTTCATGAACAAGGATCTGCGGGCCGCGGCCGACGAGGCGGAGGCGACCTCGACCTCGGCGCCGCTGCTCGCCACACTCCGCACCGTGTTCCGCGAACTGACCGAGGCCGGCCTCGGCGACGAGGACCTCTCCGTGGTACATCGCTTCGTCGCGGAGCGCTGATGCGATCCCCAGCCGAGCGTCCGGAGGGAGCCGCCGGTCGCCGGCCAGGAGCATCCTGCACCGTGCAGGGCTCCCCGTGAAGACGTCCGCCTCGTAAGACGTATCTCGTTAACAGAGGAACGCCCCCTCGACCCGCAGATCGAGGGGGCGTTCCCGCGGCATCAGATGCAGCTGGAGGGCTTGATGACGTAGTCCGACCAGTAGCGGCGGTTGGTGCCTGCGGCGCCGGGGTAGCCGACGGCGTTGTCCACGTTGCTGGCGATGAGCCTGCCGCCGCCCTGGTAGGACCAGAGCTGGTCGCCGGCGAGGAAGTAGCCGCCGCCGCGCGGGCTCGAGTTGAGCGGCACGTTCGGCAGGCTGGTGCTCGACGTGGCGCTACTGGCGAAGAACGCACGGCCGTCGTTGGTGACGTAGTCGGCGAAGTACACGGCGTTCGCGGTCGTCGCGCTCGGGTAGCCGACGGCCGACTTCACGTTCGTCGCCTTGACCTCGTTGCGGTAGCGCAGGACGCCGTTCGACTGGAGGAAGTATCCCGATCCGACGGCCGTCGCAGCGGTGAGGCTCGAGTTGTAGACCGTCGTCAGACCGGTGTTGGCGTTGTAGGTCTGCGTTCCGCTCGCGTTGACGAAGTCCACCCAGTAGTTGGTGTCATCGGCCGAAATGTAGCCCGACGCCGAGGTGACGCCGCTCGCGATCCGCGTCTGCTGGTTGTAGCCCCAGAGCGCGCCGCCGGTTCCGAGGAAGAAACCGCCGCCGACCGGGTTGGCGCTCGAGGGCACCCAGGGGTAGGTCCTCGTCGTGCCGGTGTTGAGGTTGCGGGTCGACGCGACTCCGGTGCTCGAGATGTAGTCGACGTAGTAGTTACCGTTCTGGCCGCTGTAACCGACCGCCTTGCCCGCGCCGCGGACCACCGGGGTCGACGAGCGGTAGTCGTAGATGTCGCCGTTCTCGAGCTGGAAGTAGCCGCCACCGAGGGCGGTCGCCGTGCCGGCCGGGAGGCGGGTCAGCTTGTAGCGCTTGCCGTTCTCGGAGTTGTACTCCCAGAGGTTCGGCTGGCTGTCGATGTCGGCCGTCGCCGTGTCGGAGGCGTTGACGGCGGGAGCGGAGGAGTTCAGCGTGAAGGTGCCGGCGCCCTTCGTGGCGGTGATGGTCGGCAGAGTGACCAGGCCGTTCGCGTCGGTCGTCGTCGAGTAGGTGCGTCCGCCGCCGGCGAAGGTCCAGCCCGCGGGCAGGGTCGTGGTGACGGTCTGACCGGCAGCGGGAGCGCCGGCGTTGTCCCGCAGGGTGAGGGTCACGCCCTTGAGCGTGCAGTCGCTGCCGACGGGGTACTCGTCCTGGTCGAAGGCCAGCGTGTAGGTGGGCGTGGTCGAGGCGGCGGCCAGCGGCGACGCCACTGCGGCGGCCACGACGGGGACCGTCCAGGCGGCGCCCTGGACGATGGTGCGGCGCTTGACGCCGGCCTCGTCGGGGACAGTCCACTCGCCTCCGAACGGGATGGAGCGGGTGTCGGATCGGTCGCGGTCGTTGCTCATGTCTCTCCAGAGAGATCGGCCCGCCGGTGTGGCGGGGAGGGGGTGCGGGTGCGTCGCCTATTCAGACAGCCGCCCTGACGCACCGGCCGATCCTGTGAGCATCCGGCGGGTCCACGTCCCGACTCGGCGGGTCTCTGCACGACGGATGCCGATCAGTCCACGACGCCCCCGATCTTTCCCACCCGTGGGAATCATCAAAGGATGCACAGACATGCACGAGGCCTGGCTCTCTCCGGAGAGACCGCCCTGGACTGGCTCGAAGGAAGGGGACTGCGCTTTTTGGGCCGGGCGAACGAGCTCCGCATCTTCGCCGACGCCTACTCGGCTCCGGAGATCTCTTTCGCGCGCGTCTGGAAAACGGCGGGCACCTACTCCTCTCGAACACATGGGGCGGCCGACGAGCTGCAGGTCACCGTCGTCACCGATGGCAGCATGCGCTTGAGCAGCCCTGCCGGGCCGCTGACGCTCGATCGCGGTCGCGCGTTCCTCAGCGGGGACGACGGGCTGACCCTGACCCTCGATGCGCCGGCCGCGACCGTCGAGGTGGTCCTCTCCGATGCCTTCACCGAGCGGTTCGCGGTCGGTTCGCCGCCCGGACTCCCGGTCGATCCGGTCGGACGCTACGCGCCGATGCTCGCCTCCCTGGTCAACTCGGTGCTCACCGGTCTGGAGGATCCGCGCGAGGAGTGGCCGCTGCTGGTCGCCTCCATCGAGAACCTCGCCGCGACGCTCCTCCTCGACGCCGCGGCAACCCGGCTCCGCGGCACACCCGCCGAGAAACGCCTCGTCCGGCGCGCGCTCGAGACGATCCGCCGCCGCAGCAGCGACGCTTCGTTCACCGTGAGCGCGCTCGCCCGCGAGACGGGCCTCTCGGAGCGCCGCCTGCAAGCCGTCTTCGCCGCGGCGCTCGGCGTCCCACCGGCCCTCGCCCTGCGCGAGGCGCGCGTGCGGACGGCCCGTCGCCTCCTCACCGCCCTCGACCGGCCGGGGCGCGCCGAGCTCGAAGCGGTGGCCCGCCGCTCGGGCTTCCCCAGCTACCGCACGTTCCGCGCGTCCGTGGCGGGAGCACCGCCCGGAGTTCGCGCCACTGGCGGGAAGGCGGACGCTCGCGATGCCGACCGCGCCGAGGCGCGCACCGACGTCGTCCCGACGAGTCGAGACCAGACGCGAGGACAGGAGATCGACTCTTCGCTCGACCGGAGGACTCGCTGACACGCCGAGCGCCGACCACGACCGGTTCCGACCGATGACCGGTTCGCCGAAACCGGACTCCTGCGCAGCTCCGCGTCACCGGCCTCACCACGCCGACCCTGGTCCTCCGCACCCTCGACGCCGTCCGTCATCCCGCTGCGTTCTGACACGTGGGCGCCCGCGCGAGAGCAGCCTCCACCCGCCGGCGCAAGGGCCCCCGCTGAGCCCACACCCGACCTAGCGTCGAGAGTCACATCATCGAGCGAAGGAGCACGACATGGCATCAGGAGTCGCAACGGTCTGGGTTCCGGTCACCGACATGGAGCGGGCGGTCGCGTTCTACCGCGACACGCTCGGCCTTGAGGTGAAGGACACTTCCGCCGACTGGTCGGAGCTGGACGCGGGCGGGCTGATGATCGGCCTGAACGCCCGGGAGTCCGCCACGGTCGCCGAGCAGGGCGGCGCCGTGATCTCGTTCCAGCCCGAGGGCTCGATCGAGGACGAGCTGGAGCGCCTGAAGGCGCGCGGCGCCTCGATCGAGGGGGAGATCAGCGACCACGAGTGGGGCCGAATCCTCCCGTTCAAGGACTCGGAGGGCAACGACCTCCAGTTCTACTCGCCGCCGCAGAGCTGAGCGGTCCGGTCGCCGTCGAGGCGGCCGGGGCGGAGGCGGGCGGGTCGGAGCCGGAGGGCTGCGGCCCGCCCGCCACTTCGCGTTGCGCGCCAGCGCGACCGGTCGAGCCTCCGGGGCGGGGAGGATCGACGGGCACAGCGCCGGGATCCGCGGCGCCCGCTCCCGCCCCCGGAGGTCCCATGTCCGCGCTCGCACTCCTCCCCGTGATCGTCGGAGCCGCGTTCCTCGCCTCCGGCGCCGCGAAGATCCGAGGAGCGACCGCGCTCGCCGAGGCGGCGCAGCGTTTCGGCATCCCGCGCGCCCTCGCCACTCCGGTCACCGCCGGGCTGTTCACCGCGATGGAGCTCGCGCTGGGAGTGGCCGTCCTCGTCGCTCCGTCGCCCTGGTCGGTGGCCGCCGCCTCCGCCGCGGCCCTCGTTCTCGCCGGCTTCGTCGCGCTGACCGGGCGGGCCTGGCGACGCGGCGACGACTTCGACTGCGGCTGCTTCGGAGCGGGCGGCAGCACCCGCGTCGGGCCCGGGCTGGTCGCCCGCAACACCGCACTGCTGGCCGCGGCCGTCGGAGCCGTGATCGGCGGGGTGCTCGGAGCTCCGACTCCGCTCGACGTGCTGGGCGACACTGAGGGCCGCCTCTGGCTTGCCGTGGCCGCCGTGACCGCGATCGCCGGGCTGCTGGTGACCCGGCTGACCGCCGACGACCGCGTTCGCGCAGCGACAGCCGCTACGCCCGGGCAGACGGTCGAGCTGCCGAGTCAGGAGCACGTCATCGAGCCGGGCGGCTACCGGACGGCACCCTCCTTCGAGGTCGTGGGCCCGGACGGCGAGGTCGTCGAGTCGCTGATGCTGGTGGCGCACCGGCCGGTCCTGCTGGTGTTCGTGAAGACGGGCTGCGGCTCGTGCGAGGGTCTGCTGTCCGACAGCGCCGAGCTGATCGAGACGCTCGGCCCCGACGGGCCGGTGCTCGTCTTCGCGGTGAGCAGTGCGCGCTCGGTCTTCGAGGACGCGCATCCCGAGCTGCTCGACCGGGCCGTCTACGGCGTCGCCTCGGCCCGCGAGAAGCTCAACGTTCAGCGCACCCCCGGGGCAGTGCTGATCGGGCTGAACTCGCGGCTGGTCGCCGGGCCGGTGCTCGGCGACACTCCCGTGCGCGAGCTGGCCGCGTCGGCGCGGGCGCTGCTGGAGGCGCCCGTCCCGAGCCTGCCCTGAGGCGCACGCACGACGAGGGCCCGGCCGCCGCGTGAGCAGCGACCGGGCCCCGAGGGTCCGCGACGGGAGTGTCCGCGACTACTTGCCCCAGAGGGTGCGGTAGTCGTCGCGGTAGCCGCTCGCCGGATCGAAGAGGTCTCCGCTGGGCACGTTCTGCTTGGTGATGAGGCCGGGCGCCGCGACGAAGTCGGACGCCTCCTCGCCCGCGAGCGCGCGGTTGATCTCGTCGACCAGCTGCCAGCCCTGCAGCTCGAGCGGCTCGGCGACGGTCGCCGCCTGGTAGTCCTCGTTGCGGATCCGCTGGAACTCGGCCGCGTCTCCGTCGCCCGCGGCGACCGACTTCGGAGTGCCGGCGGGATCGGTGCCCGCCGCGCGGAGCGCCTGCTGCGCGCCTCCGAAGTAGTTGCCGTTGATCGCCAGGAGGTAGGTCAGGTCGTCGGAATGCGCCTGGAGGAGGTTCGCGATCAGGCCGGGCATCCGCTGGTCGGCCTCGGCGATGGGCGAGTCCTCGTAGCTGACCACAGAGCACCCCGAGCAGGCCTCGATGTAGGCCTTCATCGCGTCGGCCTTCTCGACCGCGATGTCGTACTGGCCGTCAGTGAAGATCGCCACGCCGGCGGTCCCGTCGGAGTCGGCGACCGCGAAGGCGGCGGCCAGCTGCGAGACGGCGAGCGGATCCGTCGACACGTTGGTGAACAGCCCGTTGCCCGGGCCGGTCGCAGCTCCCGAGTGCCAGCCCAGCACGGGGATGCCGGCGTCCTTCGCCTGCGCGATGCTCGACGCCTGCTCGGTGGGGTCGAAGCCGCCGACCACGATCGCGGCCGGGGCGGAGGCGATCGCCTGGTTCATCGCGTCGGTGCGCCCCTGCGCTGTCGCCTTGCCGTCGTAGACGTCGACGGTCCAGCCGATGACGCCGGCCGCCTCCATCACTCCGGACGAGACGGCGTTGACGCCGCCGTTGGTGAGGTCGGAGCCGACGAACGCGATCTTCGCGCCCGCCTTCTGCGCGGTCGGGCCAGTCGACGGCGGGGTGAAGCCCTCCGTCGCGCCGATGCTGGCGGCGACGAGTTCCTTCGAGGCGGCGAGGACGTCACCCGTGGGGACGATCGAGGAGTAGTCGGCCGCAGCAGCGCTGGCCGCGGCGCCTCCCCCCGCCGCGCTGCCGACGGAGGCGCTGGAGCAGGCCGAGAGGCCCAGGACGGCGATCGCTGCGACGGCGATCGGGAGCAGACGGGGGGATGTCCGGGTCATCAGGAGTCCTTCTCGGTGGTGCGCTCGGCGGCGGTGCCGACGCTGACGGGGTGGGAGGGGGTGGCGGGCGCAGAAGTGTCGGGCGCCGCGGCGGGCGTCGCGTCGGCGCGGGCCACGCGCCTCCGGCTCGCGATGGAGGCGATCGTGATCGCCGCCACGAGCGTGAGCCCGTTGAACAGCGGCTCGAGGAAGAACCGGCCGGGCAGCAGCTGCTGCAGGCCCGAGATCCCGATGGTGGCGATCGCCACGCCGAGCACGGTGCCCAGCGCGTTCACGCGACCGGGACGGATCGTGGTCGAGCCGAGGAACGCGGCGGCGAGCGCCGGCAGCAGGTACTCGGGACCGATGTTCGCCTGGGCGACGCCGGCCTGACGCGAGGCGAGGAGGATCCCGGCGAGCGCCGTGAGCATGCCCGAGGCGACCATCGCGCCGACCACGTAGCGACGGCGCGGGATACCCACCAGGCGGGCCGCGGCAGGGTTCGCCCCGACGGCGTAGAGGTAGCGGCCGACGGGCAGGTACTCGAGAACCAGCCACATCACGACTCCGATCGCCAGTGCGATGACGAAGGGGCCGGGGATCGGCCCCAGCGACCAGCGCGAGAGGTCGTCGAAGGCGATGGCGCGGGCGCCGAGGTCGTCCGTGACCTGGCGGCCGCCGGTGTACCAGTAGGTGATCGAGTAGATGACCTGGCCCGTCGCGAGCGTCGCGATGAAGGCGTCGACCTGCGCGAGCTCGACAAGGAGCGCGTTGAGCAGCCCGATCACTCCTCCGCCCACGATCACCAGCACGATCACGATGCGGTAGTCGAGTCCGCCGAGCTGCCAGCTCAGCGACATCACCTGCCAGAGGCCGACGCTGTAGCCGATCGAGAGGTCGATCTTGCCGGCGATCATCGGAATGGTGACCGCCAGGGCGAGGATCAGCAGCACCGACTTGCTCGAGGCGAGCAGCTGGAAGTTCGTCAGCGAGGCGAACGTGTCGGGCTCGGCGATCGCGAAGATCGCGAAGAGCACGACGGTGAGGATCACCATCCCGTAGTTGGAGGTGAGCTTGCGGTGCCAGCTCGCGCCGGGACCGGGTTCGAGAGCGGTCGAGCGGACCGAGGTGTTCATGCTCATGAGGGCGCCTGCGTTTCGAGGAGGGGGGACGGGGTGGGTGCGGATCCGCGGTCAAGGTCGGAGGCGGCCGCGACGAGGTTGGCGATGGTGACGTCGGCGCCGCTCAGCTCGGCGACGATGCGTCCGCGGCCGAAGACGATCGCCCGATGCGCGATCTTGGCGACCTCCTCCATGTCGGTGGAGACCACGACCGCGGCGGTGCCCTCGCGGACGGAGTCGCGCAGGAGCGCGTAGATCTCGGCCTTCGCGCCGACATCGACGCCCATCGTGGGCTCCTCGAGGACGACGACGGAGCGGCCGACGCCGAACCAGCGGGCGAGGACGACTTTCTGCTGGTTGCCGCCCGAGAACGTGTCGAGCACCAGCTCCGGATCGCTCGGCCGCACATCGAAGCGGGCGAGCACCTCGGCGGCCTCGGCGCGCTCCGAACGCTGCGAGCGCGGGCGCCACGGGCCCCGCCCCCACACCTTCGGGTTGAGGAACAGGTTCTCGCGCACGGTCAGCCCGGCCGCGACGGATTCCGTCTCGCGGTTGGAGGTGGCGAAGCCGACTCCGCGCTCCACCGCCTCGGCGGGGCCGGCGGGAAGGTACTGCTCGCCGTCGAGCAGGAGGCGGCCGCCCGTGCGGCGCACCGCTCCAGCGATCGCGCGCCCGATCGTCTCCTGGCCCGAGCCGCGCAGGCCGCAGAGCGCGACCACTTCGCCGCGCCTGACCGAGAGGCTGACCGGCCCGGCGCCCGGCACCTCGACCTCGTCGAGCTCGAGCCGCACGGCCTCCTGCGGCGGATCGAAGACCGCCGACTCCGTGCCGCGGCCGACGATCAGCTCGATCAGCTCCTGCGGGCCGAGGCCCGCGACGCTGCGGTCGGCGACGACGCGGCCGTTGCGCATCACCACGGCGCGGCCGGCGATCTCGTAGATCTCGTCGAGCCGGTGCGAGACGTAGATCATGCCGACCCCGGAGTCGCGCAGCCGCCGCAGCACCGTGAACAGGCGCTCGACGTCCGCCTGTGGGAGCGAGGCGGTGGGCTCGTCGAGGATCAGCAGCTTCGGCTCGGTCACCAGACCGCGGGCGATGGCGAGGAGGCTGCGCTCGGTGCGCGGCAGGTCGAAGATCCGGGCGTCCGGATCCACTCCCCCGCCGATCAGGTCGAGCACCCGCTCGGCCTGGCGCCGCACCTCGCGGTGGTCGATCAGCCCGAGCCGTCGCGGGTAGCCGAGCGACTGGGCGATGTTCTCGGCGACGGTCATCCACTCGACCAGGCCCAGATTCTGGTGGATGAAGGCGACCTTGCGGCGCACGGACGCGCTGGTCAGATCGGCGCCCGAGAGCTCCATCCGCCCCGAGTCGGCCCTCTCGACGCCCGCGAGCATCCGGATCACCGTCGACTTGCCCGCGCCGTTCTCGCCGAGCAGCGCCACGATCTCGCCCTGCTCGACGTCGAACGACACTCGATCGACCGCGTGGGTCGCGAAGAAGCGCTTGTCGAGATCGGTGACGCGCAGGAGGGGGAGGTTCGGCGAGGGCGTCATCGCCCGCTCCGAGGAGGAGGTGCAGTGCGCATGGGGTTCCGTTCGGTCGGTCGGCGGGCGCGCCGAGGAGAGCGGCGGCGCCCGGGTGGGCGGGCCGAGAGAGTGCCGCGGGTGCGGCGGGCAGGGGTCTAGGTGCGGGCGAAGAGCCGGAGGGAGTGGGCGAGCGCGGTGAGCTCGCGCACCAGCGCATCGCGCAGCTCGGGGGTGAGCCGCTGGGTGAGCAGGGTGGTCGAGATGGCGGTGGGCTGGGCGGCGCCCGGGATCGGCACGCTGAAGCAGGTGACTCCGATCGTGTTCTCCTCGGCGTCGACGGCGTAGCCCTGCTGACGCACCCGCATGAGGTCGCCGAGCAGCTCGGAGACGGTGCGATGGGAGGCACGGGTCGGACGGGGCAGCTCGGTGATCGTCGAGAGCCGCTCGTCGAGGTCGGCGTCGGGGAGGCCGGCCAGCATCGCCTTGCCGAGCGCGGTCACCACGGCCGGGAGCTTGCGGCCGATGTCGCTCGCGAGCCGGACCGGCTGGTGGCCGTCGTGCCGGGCGAGGTAGAGGACGTCGAGCCCGTCGAGCACCGCGAGCAGCACGGTCTCGCGGCCGAGGACCCCGTACTGCGCGGCGGTGCGCCGGAACTCGCCGACGAGGTCGGTCGAGGTGAGCACCGACTGCCCGATCTCGAGGGCCTTGTAGGCGAGGACCCAGCCCCCACCCGAGCGGCGGACCATGCCCGCCGCCTCGAGCGTGGTCAGCAGGTTGTGCACGGACGACTTCGCGAGCGGGGCCCTGGCCGCGATGTCGGTCAGCGAGAGCGGTCCGCGGGACCGGCTCATCACCTCCAGGACCTGGATCGCCCGGAAGGCGGCGGGCGCGGCGGTCTCGGCCGCGGTGGGAGCGCCGAGGGAGACGGGCGAGGTGATCGAGCTCACGGGCGGGCCGCGGCGGAGCGGGAGGCGGAGTCGCGGGTCGTCGTGCGGATCCGGTAGAGCGACGTGCTCGCGGCGATGAACAGCTCGGTGCCGTCGTCGCCGCCGAAGCAGAGGTTGCCGACCACCTCGGGCATGGGGATGCGGGCGAGCACTGCGCCGTCGGGGGCGAGGATCTGCACGGCATCGGCGCTGGAGGTCCAGATCCGGCCGTCGACGTCGACGCGGAAGCCGTCCGGAACGCCCGGCTCGATCACAGCGAGCACGCCGAGCGGATCGAGCCGCCACTGCTCGTCGACCGAGAAGGCGCGGATGCAGTGCTCGCCGGTTCCGTCGGTGCGCAGGGCGACGGAGGTGTCCGAGACGTAGAGGAGGCGCTCGTCGGGCGAGAAGGCCAGGCCGTTCGGCTCCTCCACTGTCGTCGCCGCGACGGTCAGCTCGCCCGTCGACTCGACGAAGCGGAACACGTGGCAGCCGCCGTACTCGGGTTCGCCGAGGTGGCCCTCGTGCGCCTGGAGGATCCCGTAGGGCGGGTCGGTGAACCAGACGGCACCGTCGGAGGCGACGACCACGTCGTTCGGCGAGTTCAGCCGCGCGTCCCCGTGCCGGTCGACCAGCACCTCGACGACGCCGTCTACCTCGCGCTCCACGGCGCGTCGGCCGTGCGAGCACTGCACGACGCGGCCCTCGCGGTCGAGCGTGCGGCCGTTGGTGAACTCGACCTGCTCGCGGTGCACCCGGGTGCCGCCCGTCCGGGCGTCCCACTCGAGAATGCGGTCGCCCGGGATGTCGCTCCAGCGCACCACGCGCTCGCGGGGCAGCCAGACCGGGCCCTCGCTCCATGTGGCTCCGGTGGCGACCCTCTCGAGCCGAGCCCCGGGGGCCAGCAGTTCGTCGAGCATCCGTGCCTCAGCCTCATCGCCGTCCACGTGCACCTCCATCGGTCGATGACAGGAAAGCCCACCGGCCTCCTCAACACAAGAACCCGGTTCGATATCCCGAACAGCGTTCAGAAAACGCCCCGACGCCCATCCTCCCGCACGATCAGGGCCGCGCCGCCTCCGTGCCATCTGTCGCGCAGGGCCCCCACGATCCCGCACCATACGCGCATGCCCTCTCTCCCCCTCCCGGCCGTCCGTCGGCCCGGCCCGGTCGCCGAGGAGCGCGACCTCCTCCTGCACCGCATCGCGACGCTCTACTGGGTCGAGGGCCTGACCCAGTCCGAGATCGGCGAGCGGCTCTCGTTCGGCCGCGTTTCGGTCTCGAGGATGCTCGACGAGGCGCGCTCGCGGGGCGTGGTGCGGATCAGCGTCGGCCCGCCGGAGGACCGCGTGGCCCCGCTCGAACGCGAGCTCGCGCGCCGCTTCGCCCTCTCGGACGTAAGGGTCGCGGTCTCGCTGCCCCGCGGCGCGGCGGCCGACGAGGCGCGCCTGGGGCGGGTCGCGGCGCGCCTCCTGACGGAGCGGCTGCCTCCGGGCGCGACCCTCGCCGTCGCCTCCAGCCGCTCGGTGCTGCCGACCGCGCAGGCCGTGGGCGGGCTCGCCACGGGCGTCCGGGTGGTCGAGGCTCTCGGGTACCACTCGCGTGCCGCTCCCGAGCACTCGGCGGCCGCCGTGCTCGCCGCCGGCGCCGCGTTCACGCCGCTGCCGGCTCCGTTCGTGTCGCGCTCGGCGGCGCGGGCCGAGGAGGCGCGCCGCCGGCCCGCGGTCCGCGACGCGCTCGCGCTCGCCCGCCGCAGCGACGCCGCACTGCTCGGGCTCGGCTCCACGGCGCACTTCGACGGCACCGGCGCCGTCGCCCCGGTCTCGGAGGCGCTGCTCGAGCAGGCCCGCGCCGCCGGCGCAGCCGGCCATGCGCTGGGGCAGTTCTTCGACCGCGCGGGCCGGCCGGTCGCCTCCGCGCTGGACGAGCTGCGCGTGGGCCTCGCCCTGGACGAGCTGCGGGCGATCCCGCTGCGGATCCTCGTCGCGCACGGCTCCACGAAGGCGGAGGCGATCGCAGCAGCGGCAACGGGCGGCATCGCGTCCGCGCTGGTCACCGACGAGGCCACGGCGGAGGAGCTGCTGCGCCGGTGAGGGTGAGGCTCCGCACGTCCTCCAGGTGGTCGCGTCTCCATGATGTGTCGTCAGGTCTCGTCGGGGCTGACCGCGGGGATGCACGATGTGTCCGCTGAAGCGTCCTCCTCTCGAGCCGCCGCCGCCGTCAGAATCCTCCGAGATGCCGGGTATCGATGACGATGAGCGAGGGGCAGACGATGAGCCGATCGGACAGCGCGACAGCAGCACGCCGGTGCAAGCGCACGCCTTCGGCCCTCCAGCTCTCCGCCAGGGCGGAGTCGGTCCACCCGTCGCCCGGACGGTGGTGACGACTCCACGTCAGCTGCCAGGCCTCGAGCGCATCGCTGAGCTCGGGCGGTAGACCCAGCTCTCGGGGGTCCTCGACCGGGGAATCGCCGAGCCAGAGAGGGTAGCGCAGGCCGGGCTCGGGGCCGAGGAGCAGCCGCGACAGGCGTCCCGCCGAGCACGCTCGGCGCGAACGAGAGTGCTCTCCGCGGTCGCGAAGGAGGGCACGATCCACTCGACCTGGGTGACCGGGTCCACGGCGACACTCATTTCCCACCGCACCCGAGTCGGAACGACACTCGGCCGCAGGAGGACCGGGGGCGCCATCCGAACGCGAGCTCGCGCGCAGCGTCGCCTCCGTCGGTCTTTCACTGGGTGACACAAGTCTTTTACACGGCAGAAACATCAGGAGGTCGGGCTCGAAACACAGCCTGGCTAGCGTCGTCCGCAACAGGAGGCGACTATGGCTGAATCATCAACGCGCACGGTTGATCGGGCGCTGGTACTGCTGGGAAGCGTGTGCGACCGCGGGTACGTCTCGCTGGCGGATGCGGCCCGTGACGCTGAGCTCTCGGCGAGTACCGCCCTGCGGCTTCTGCGCACGATGGAGGCTCAGCAGTTCGTCCGACGGGATCCCGACGGCCGGTACGCTCCCGGCGCGCGTCTCGTGCAGATCGGAGCGCTCGCCTTGGCGAACGAGTCGCTGGTGTCCCTGGCGAGGGACGCCATGGCGCGGATGGTCGAGGCGACCGGAGAGTCGTGCTACCTCTCCATCCGCGGAGCCGGCGACACCGCTCTCTACATCGCGATCGCCGAGGGCACCCATTCGGTGCGGCACGCCAGCTGGGTCGGTCGCTCCATCCCCCTCGACGGCTCGGCCGCCGGCGCCGTGCTCTCGGGGCAGACCGGGGCTGAAGGCTTCGTGCTGGTCCGTCAGGGCGTCGAGGACGACGTCACAGCCATCGCGGTACCGGTGATGACCGGAGATCGGGTGGTCGCCGCCCTCTCGAGCGTCGTCCCCAGCTACCGGCTGAGCGAGGAGCAGGCGTCGCGCATCAGCGCGCTGCTCCGGGCTGAAGCCGCATCACTCCTCGCCCCGCCGACGGCGGAGCGCACGACGAAGGAGCACGCCTCGTGATCGCGTTCGAGAACATCACCAAGACCTATCCGGACGGGACGACAGCCGTCGATGACCTCACACTCGTCGCGCCGACCGGGAAGCTGACCGTGCTGGTCGGTCCTTCCGGCTGCGGGAAGACCACGTCGCTGCGCATGGTGAACCGGCTCATCCGTCCCACCTCCGGCGACATCCTGCTCGACGGCCACTCGACGAACGGCATGGACGAGGCTCTGCTCCGGCGTCGCATCGGCTACGTGATCCAGCATGCGGGCCTCTTCCCGCACCGCACCGTCCTCGACAACGTCGCCGCGACCCCGCGCCTCTCGGGCGCCTCCAAGCGCGAAGCGCGGCTGATCGCCGGTGAGCTCCTCGAACGCGTCGGGCTGCCAGCCGCCTTCGCCTCGCGCTACCCGTGGCAGCTGTCCGGCGGTCAGCAGCAGCGCGTCGGCGTCGCTCGCGCGCTCGCCTCCGATCCGGACTTCATGCTGATGGACGAGCCGTTCAGCGCTGTCGACCCGGTGGTCAGAGGACAGCTGCAGGACGAGTTCCTGCGGCTGCAGCGCGAGATCGGCAAGACCATCATCATGGTCACGCACGACATCGACGAGGCGCTCAAGCTCGGCGACCAGGTCGCCGTCCTCCGCACCGGCGGCGAGCTCGCCCAACTCGCCACGCCCGAGGAACTCCTGACCGCTCCCGCCGACGCCTTCGTCGCCGACTTCGTCGGACGCGACCGCGGGTATCGATCGCTCGGCTTCGTCGCCGCCACCGCCGGTCTCGTGGTGCGTGCCGAACCGTCCGTACCGATCGGCAGCAGCGCGGAGATCGCGCGGGCCGCGACCGACGACGACTGGCTGCTCGTCGTCGATGAGCGCTCGCATCCGCTGGGATGGGTCGAGCCGAGAGCACTGCGCGGACCCCTCTCCTTCACGGACCTCAACCTGAGCGGGACCGTGGCGCCTCGCACGGGGACCATGCGCCAGGTTCTCGACGCCAGCCTGAGCGCGCCGAGCCGACGCGGGGTCCTGGTGGACGAGGACGGCGCCCTGGTGGGTTCGGTCACGGCCGCCGAGGTCGTCGGATCCCTCGCCGAGATGCACGCCGCCGGTTCCTCGTCAGGGAGCGTCGCCCGATGAACGTCGAGTGGATCGCCCGCGAATCGGACTCCATCCTCGTGCTGCTGATGTGGCACGTCGGGTTGTCCGTCGTACCCGTCGTGATCGGCCTGGCGATCGCGCTGCCGCTCGGCTGGATCGCGCACCGCAGCGGCATGTTCACATCGGTCATCCTCGGGACGACCGGCCTGCTCTACACCGTCCCGTCGCTCGCCCTGTTCGTCCTGCTGCCTCCGATCCTCGGCACCCGGATCCTCGACCCCCTCAACGTGGTCGTCGCTCTCACCGTCTACACGGTGGCGCTCCTCGTACGCACCGTGTCGGACGGCCTCGACTCGGTACCCGTCGAGACCGTGCAGGCCGCCCAGGCGATGGGGTACCGGACCCTCCAACGGCTCGTGTCCGTGGAACTCCCGGTCGCCGTACCGGTGATTGCAGCAGGACTGCGCGTCGCCGTCGTCTCGAACGTGAGCGTGGTGTCCATCGCCGCGCTGATCGGCACCCAGCAGCTCGGACTCCTGTTCACCCAGGGCGCGCAGCTGAGGTTCCTCACACCGATCATCGTGGGCATTGTGCTCTGCCTGGTGCTCGCGATCGTGCTCGACGGGCTCGTGGTGCTGCTGAACCGCAGACTCACGCCGTGGATGCCGAAGGCGGTGCGCGCATGATCGACTACCTCCTCGACCCCGCGCACTGGACCGGCAGCGACAGCATCGGCACGCTCCTCGTGCAGCACCTGATCTACACCGGTGTCTCGCTGCTCGTGGCCGCCGTCATCGGAGTGCCGATCGGGTTCTACGTCGGCCACACCGGCAAGGGCACGTTCCTCGTGGCCGGAGTCGCCAACGCTCTCCGTGCCCTGCCGACGCTCGGCCTGATCATCCTGCTGGTCATCGTCATCGCCCCGGTCTTCGCCTCGGACCTGGCCTTCGTGATCCCCAGTCTCATCGTCCTGGTCCTGCTGGCCATCCCCCCGATCATGACGAACACCTACGCGGGCATCCGCGCCGTGGACGCCGCCGCGGTCGACGCGGCCGTCGGGATGGGCTACCGGCCCGTGAAGGTGCTGTTCGCGGTGCAGGTGCCCTGCGCGCTCCCCCTCATCCTCTCCGGCTTCCGCGGAGCGACACTGCAGGTCATCTCGACGGCCACGATCGCCGCCTACGTCTCCCTGGGCGGCCTCGGACGGCTGATCATCGACGGCCGTGCGCAGAACGACTACGACCAGATGCTCGCCGGAGCCGTCCTCGTCGCCGCGCTCGCACTGCTGGTCGACCTCGCCATCGGCCTGATCGGACGCTTCGCGGTGTCCCCCGGCCTCACCCGGCGCCGACGCCGCGCCACTGCCGCTCAGCCGGTCCTCGCGGCGACCGCGACCGCGTGACCCCGTTCCTCCCCTCCCTCGGTTCCCTCGCTCCACTCCTGCACACCCGACCAAAGGACAGCAATGAGAACTCGCTCCGCCCTCGCCCTGGCCGCCCTCGCCGCCACGACCGCCCTCACCCTCACGGCGTGCTCGTCGAGCTCGGGCGGAGACCCGCTCGCCGCCGACGCGCCCGCTGCGTCGACCGACGGCATCATCGTCGGGTCCGCCGACTTCCCCGAGAGCCAACTGCTCGCCACGATCTACGCCCAGGCGCTCACCGCGGCCGGTGTCGAGGCCACCACGAAGCTGAACATCGGCAGCCGTGAGGTGTACATGCCGGCCCTGCTCGACGGCTCCATCAACCTGCTGCCGGAGTACACCGGAGCCACGCTCAGCTACCTGAACAGCGACGCCACCGGCACGGCGCCGGAGGAGGTCGCCACCGAGCTGGCGGACGCTCTGCCCGACGGCGTCGCGATGCTCACCCCCTCCGGTGCACAGGACTCCGACGTCCTCGCCGTCACCCGCGCCACAGCAGAGAAGTACGACCTCGAGACCATCGAGGACCTCGTCCCCCACGCCGCCGATCTCGTGCTGGGCGGGCCGCCGGAGTGGAAGACCCGGCACGAGGGCGTCGCCGGTCTCGAGGAGGTCTACGGCCTCACCTTCAAGGAGTTCCGGGCCCTCGACGTCGGCGGACCGCTCACCATCAGCGCCCTCTCCAACGGCCAGATCGACGCGGCCGACCTCTACTCGACCAGTCCGGCGATCGAAGAGAACGACTTCGTCTCCCTCGTCGACAACAAGAACCTCTTCCGCGCGCAGAACATCGTGCCGATCATCGCCGAGGACCAGTCCTCCGACGAGGTGACGACGGTCCTCGACGCCATCTCGGCGGCGCTCACCACCGAGGACCTGATCGAGATGAACGGCCGTCTGGCCGATCAGGAGAGCATCGACGACGTCGCAGCCGACTGGCTGAACGAGCACGACCTCGGCTGACGCCCCGTCTCCTGCCACTGCACCACTGAGCTCCTGCACCACTGAGAAGGGAACCACCATGATCGGAAGCCGCGCAGTGCGCGCCTCCCGCGGAGTCGAGCTGACGGCCAAGAGCTGGCAGACCGAAGCCCCCCTCCGCATGCTGATGAACAACCTCGACCCCGAGGTGGCCGAACGCCCCGACGACCTCGTCGTCTACGGCGGCACCGGCAGAGCCGCCCGCAGCTGGGCGGCGTACGACGCCATCGTGCGCTCCCTCACCGAGCTCGAGGAGGACGAGACGCTCCTCGTGCAGTCCGGCAAGCCCGTCGGCGTGTTCCGCACCAACCGGTGGGCACCGCGAGTGCTGCTGGCCAACTCCAACCTCGTCGGCGACTGGGCGACCTGGCCCGAGTTCCGCCGTCTCGAGGCGGAGGGCCTGACGATGTACGGGCAGATGACCGCCGGATCGTGGATCTACATCGGCACCCAGGGGATCCTCCAGGGCACCTACGAGACGTTCGCCGCGGTCGCGAAGAAGAGGTTCGGCGGGACACTCGCCGGAACGCTCACGGTGACGGGCGGTTGCGGCGGGATGGGCGGCGCCCAGCCCCTCGCGGTCACCCTCAACGGAGGTGCCGTCCTGATCGTCGATGTGGACGAGACCCGTTTGCGCCGCCGCGCCTCCAAGCGCTACCTCGACGAGGTCGAGACCGACCTCGAGGTCGCGCTCGCCACGGTGCTCGCCGCGAAGGCCGAGGGACGCGCTCTCTCGGTCGGGCTGGTCGGCAACTCCGCAGAGGTGCTGCCGCTCCTGCTCGAGCGCGGCGTGCCGGTGGACATCGTGACGGACCAGACGTCGGCGCACGACCCGCTCTCCTACCTCCCGGTCGGAGTCTCGGTCGCCGACCGCGAGGTCGAGGCCGCCCGCGATCCCGAGGACTTCACGCGCAGGGCCCAGGAGTCGATGGCCCGGCACGTCGAGGCGATGGTCGGCTTCCAGGACGCGGGCGCCGAGGTCTTCGACTACGGCAACTCCATCCGCGACGAGGCCCGACAGGGCGGCTACTCCCGCGCGAACGAGTTCCCCGGCTTCGTCCCCGCCTACATCCGGCCGCTGTTCGCGGAGGGGCTCGGCCCGTTCCGCTGGGTCGCGCTGTCCGGCGACCCCGAGGACATCCGGGTGACCGACGAGGCGATCCTCGAGCTCTTCCCCGACAACGAGGGCCTGCACCGCTGGATCGCAGCCGCGCAGAAGCACGTGGAGTTCGAGGGCCTTCCCGCCCGCATCTGCTGGCTCGGCTACGGCGACCGCGCCAAGGCCGGTCTGCGGTTCAACGAGCTGGTCGCCGAGGGGAAGCTGAAGGCGCCGATCGTGATCGGCCGCGACCACCTCGACTCCGGGTCGGTCGCGTCTCCCTACCGCGAGACGGAGGCGATGGCGGACGGCTCGGACGCAATCGCCGACTGGCCCATCCTGAACGCCCTGCTGAACACCGCCTCCGGAGCCACCTGGGTGTCCCTGCACCACGGTGGCGGCGTCGGCATCGGCCGATCCATCCACGCCGGCCAGGTCTCGGTCGCCGACGGCACCCCGCTCGCCGCGGAGAAGCTCGAGCGCCTACTCACGAACGACCCGGGCATGGGCGTCATCCGGCACGTCGACGCCGGCTACGAGCGGGCCGTCGACGTGGCCGAGCAGCGCGGAGTCCGCATCCCGATGCTCGAGGCGGCCCGCGCCGCGGCGGAGTCCACCGGCACGCCGGAGGCCCTGGCCGTCTCGGCCCCGAGCATCTGATCGTGCACTCCGGGACCACGGTGACTCTCGGCACCGCCACCACCTCTCTCGAGGCGGTGGTGGCGGTGGCCCAGGGCGCGCACGTCGAACTCGACCCCGACGCGCTGGAGCGTGTGGCGCGCACCCAGGCGATGATCGCGAACGTCCTCGCCTCGGGACGGCCCGTCTACGGGCTCACCACAGGAGTGGGCGACCTCTACACCGTCGGGGTGGAGACCCAGCGGGTCGCCGATGTGCAGCTGGGCATGCTGCGCAGTCACGCCAGCGGCGTGGGCGAAGCGCACGACGAGACGGCCGTGCGCGCCGTCATGACCGTCATGATCACGGCCCTCGCGCGGGGCTTCAGCGGCGTGGGAGTGCGCCTGCTGCAGACGATGGTCGACATGCTGAACAGGGGCGTGACGCCGTGGGCGCCCGCGCAGGGCTCGGTCGGATACCTCACGGCCACCGCGCACATCGGACTGGCGGTCTTCGGAGAGGGGCGCGCCTGGTTCGACGGCGAGCTGCTCCCCGGCGCCGAAGCGCTCCGGCGTGCCGGGATCGAACGGATCGAGCCGGGACCCCGCGAAGGTCACGCCCTCATCAGCGGCACGTACGAGATCACCGGCGTCGGCGCGCTCGCCGTGCACGCCGCCCGGAGACTCGTCGACGTCGCCGATGCGGCCGGCGCGCTGTCGCTCGAGGTGCTGCGCGGCAACAGCCGCGGGTACGACCCCCGGCTGCAGGCGCTGAGGCCGCATCCCGGCCAGGTCGAGACGGCCCATCGCCTCCGCGCGCTCCTCGCCTCGAGCGAGATCCTCGCCGCCCACCGCACCCACCGGCTGCAGGACGCTCTCAGCCTGCGCTGCATCCCCCAGGTCCACGGCGCTGTGCGGGACGCGCTCACCGAGGTGGAACGGGTCATCGGAGTCGAGATCGACTCGGTCACCGACAACCCCGTCTTCGTCGTCGAGGACGAGGAGCTCGTCGCCCTGCCCGGCGGGAACGGCCACGGAGCTCCGACGGCGCTCGCCCTCGACTACCTGGCGATCGCCGTGGCCGAGCTGAGCACGATGTCGCAGGCGCGCTCCGACCGCCTCACGAACCACCACTACAGCGAGCTGCCGGCCTTCCTCATGGCTGGCACGTCGGCGGCGTCCGGATTCATGATCCCTCCCTATGCGGCCGCGGCCCTCGCCGGCGAGAACCGGGGGCTGGCCGCACCGGCGACCGTGCACACCGTCTCGACCTCGGCCGGGCAGGAGGACCACGTGAGCATGGGGACGACGGCGGCGCTGAAGGCGAGGCGGGCGACGGCGAACGCGCAGACCATCGTGGCCATCGAGCTCCTCTGCGCTGCGCAGGCCGTCGAGTTCCATGCGCCGCTACGACCCGGGGCCGGAACCGGTGCGGTGTACGACGCCGTCCGATCTCGGGTCGGCCACCGGACGAGCGACACCGAGATCGCCCCCGACATCGAAGCAGTGCGCAGTCTCGTCGCCGACGGGACGCTGCACGGCATCATCACCACCACTGTGAAGGACGACCCCCATGCCTGACACGACTCCTCCCACCGCACCACTGGACGGGGTGAAGGTGCTCGACCTGGCGCGGGTGCTCGCCGGTCCGCTCTGCGCCGCCATGCTCGGCGACCTCGGCGCGACGGTCACGAAGGTCGAGCTCCCGGGGCACGGCGACGACTCCCGGCACTTCACGCCGCACCAGAACGGTGAGAGCACGTACTTCATGCTGCTGAATCGTGGCAAGCGCAGCATCACCATCGACCTGAAGTCGGAGCAGGGGCACGCTCTGCTCCTCACGCTGATCGAGCAGGCCGACGTGCTGGTCGAGAACTTCCGCCCCGGAGTCACCGCCCGCCTCGGCATCGACTGGGAGACGGTCAAGGCCATCAATCCCCGGCTCGTCTACGTCAGCATCTCCGGCTTCGGGCAGACCGGACCGCTCTCGAAGCGCGCCGCGTACGACCACATCGTGCAGGCCATGGGCGGCATCATGAGCGTCACCGGATGGGCCGACGGCCCGCCGACGCGCATCGGGGACGCCGTCGGCGATGTCGTCGCCGGGATCTACGGCTCCTGGGGCGCCCTCGCCGCGCTCCTGCAGCGGGCGAGCACCGGAGCCGGTCAGCACGTCGACGTGGCCATGCTCGACTCCATCTTCTCGCTGCAGATGGTGTCGCTGTCGCAGCTGCTCGGCGGCGGCCCGCTCCCTGGACGCATCGGCAACAGCCACCCGATCAGCGCGCCGATGGACGGCTACGCCGCCGCAGACGGGCACGTCGTGATCGCCGTGGCGAACGATCCGCTCTTCGCCCGACTCACCAGCGTCCTCGGGCAACCCGAGCTGGTGACGGATCCGCGCTTCGCGAGCGACCCGGCCCGGATGGCTCACCAGGACGACCTCCGCGCGGTGATCGAGTCCTGGGCCTCCACGCGACCGGTCGACACCGTCGTCGCGGAGCTCGAGCACGCCGGCGTCCCCGCTGCTCCCATCTGGGACATCGCCCAGGTCGCCGCCAGCGAGCACGCCGCGCACCGAGGTCTCGTGCAGTCGGTGCGCCACCCGGTCGCCGGCATGGTCGACGTCGTGCCGCAACCCGTCCACTTCAGCGGAGCCGCGCGGACCACCGACCTCGCTGCGCCGACCCTGGGTCAGCACACGGACGAGATCCTCGCTCACGACCTGGGGCTCACGGCCCGGGAGATCGCCGATCTGCACGCGGGCGGGGTGGTCTGACGATGACCTCCCCCGAACCGATCCGCATCGCCGTCATCGGCGCCGGCACCATGGGCGCGGGAGTCGCCGGGGTCTTCGCCGCCCACGGCCACCCCGTCTCGCTCTACTCCCGCAGCGAGACGACGCTCGCCTCCGCCCTCGCCGCGATCGAGGCGCGCATCGGCGACGAGGTCGATCGCGTCACCGTCACGACGGACCTCGCCGCCTGCGCCGAGGAGGCCGGGTTCGTCAGCGAGAACGTCGTCGAGCAGCTCGACCTCAAGCGGGAGGTGTTCGCCGAGCTGGAACGGCTGGTCCCCGCGGACTGCATCCTGACCACCAACACCTCCAGCGTCCCGATCACCGAGATCGCGTCCGGGCTCGAGACACCCGGACGCCTGGTCGGACTGCACTGGTTCAATCCGCCCGCCGTGATGCCGCTGGTCGAGGTCGTCCGCGGCTCAGCGAGCGACGACCTCACCGTCGAGCGGGTGATGGCCCTGTGCGCCGCCATCGGCAAGGAGGTGATCGAGGTGCGGCGCGAGATGCCCGGCTTCGTGATCAACCGCCTGCAGTACGCGCTGCTGCGCGAGGCGATCGCCCTGGTCGAATCGGGGGCCGCCACCGTCGCCGATGTCGACCGCGCCGTCGAGACGACGCTGGCACCGCGGTGGTCGGCGTCCGGGCCGCTGCGTCTGATGGACCTCGCCGGACTCGATACCGTCGAGAAGGTGTCGGCCGTGATCATGCCCGAGCTCGACACCACCGCCGGAGTACCGGAGATCGTCAGCGCGCTCGTCGCCGAGGGCGCCCTCGGCGCCAAGGCCGGCCGCGGATTCTACGAGTGGACACCCGAGACCCTCGCCGCCGCCGTCGCCGAGCGCGACGACACGGTCCGGGCTTTGACCGAGCGGAGGACCGCGCGATGACCGAGGTGATCACCCTTGAGCAAGACGGCGCCGTCGCTGTCATCACCCTGAACCGGCCGGAGAAGCGCAACGCGCTCAGCCGCGACCTGCTCGTGCAGCTCGTCGACACCCTGCGCACGCTGGACCGCGACGAGACGACCAGGGCTGTGGTCCTCCAGGGCGGCGAGCGCGCCTTCGCCGCCGGCGCGGATCTGGGCTCTCTCGGCGACGCCAGGGCGATCGAGCTGTACACCAGCGGGTTCAGCGAGCTGTGGGACGACGTGGCCGCCGTCCGGCTGCCGCTCGTCGCCTCGGTCGCCGGCTATGCCCTCGGCGGCGGACTCGAACTCGCGCTGATCTGCGACGTGATCGTCGCGGCCGACAACGCCGTGTTCGGCTTTCCGGAGACGTCGATCGGCATCGTGCCGGGCGCCGGCGGCACGCAGCGCATCGTGCGCGCGGTCGGCAAGCCGATGGCGATGGACCTGCTGCTCACCGGCCGGCGCCTGACGGCGACCGAAGCCCTCGCCTCCGGCCTCGTGAGCCGGATCGTGCCTCTGACGGATCTGGTCGGAGAGAGCCGTGCGATCGCGGAGCGCATCGCGGCCGGAGCGCCTCTGGCGACCCGGATGGCCAAGCACGCCGTGCTGACGGCGTTCGACGCTCCCCTCACCGTCGGCGTCGCCCACGAGCGCGCCCTCTCCGCCCTCATCGCCGCCAGCGCCGACCGTGACGAAGGCCTGAGAGCCTTCCGCGCCCGCGACACGCCTGACTTCGAAGGACGGTGACTCCGTGAACGACGCGACCGCATCGGTCAGCGATCTCCTCGACTCCGTGAGCGCCATCGGACGCGACGGCGCCACCGGCGGCTACCGGCGTCCCGTCTTCTCCTCCGCGGAACGCCAGCTGCGCGAGTGGTTCGTGCACGAGGCCGAGCGCCGTGGGCTGTCCGTCGAGACCGACCGCAACGGCATCCTCTGGGCGTGGTGGGGCCCACCCATGCGGGGCGCGCTCGTGACCGGCAGCCATCTCGACTCGGTCCCGGGAGGCGGCGCCTTCGACGGCCCGCTCGGCGTCGCGGCCGCTCTGGTCGCGATCGACCGGATGCGCGAGCGGGGCGTCGAACCCGGCCGCTCGCTCGCGGTCGTGGTCTTCCCCGAGGAGGAGGGCTCGCGCTTCGGCGTGGCGTGCCTGGGCTCACGCCTGCTCACCGGGCTGCTGGACCCCGACGCCGCGCGGCGGCTCACCGACCGCGAAGGGACGACGCTCGCTGAGGCCTACTCGCAGGCCGGCATCGATGCGGCTCACCTCGGAGCCGATCCTGAGGGACTCGCCCGCATCGGTTCGTTCGTCGAGCTGCACGTGGAGCAGGGCCGCGGTCTCATCGACCTCGGCGCTCCGATCGCCGTGGGCTCGTCGATCCTCGGGCATGGACGGTGGAAGGTGACGGTGAGCGGCCAGGGCAACCACGCGGGCACCACCCCGATGACCGACCGCTCCGATCCGGTGGTCGCTGCCGCCGCCCTCGTCGGGCTCGTCTCCGAGCTCGCCACGGCGACCGACGACGCCCGCGCGACCGTCGGCCGCTTCGAGCCGCACCCCGGAGGCACGAACGTCATCGCCTCCCGTGTCGACTTCTGGCTCGATGTCCGGCACCAGGACGACGCCGTCACCCGCGACCTCGTCGCCCGCATCGCGAGTGAGGCTGCCTCGACGGCGGCGCGCCACGGCTGCTCGGCCGTCGTCACGGAGGAGTCGTGGAGTCCGACGGTCGGCTTCGATCCCGCACTCGGCCGCGCTGTCGCCCGACTCGTGCCCGGCGCTCCGGTGCTGAGGAGCGGCGCCGGACACGACGCCGGCATCCTCGCCTCGGCCGTGCCCACCGCGATGCTCTTCGTCCGCAACCCCTCGGGCATCTCGCACTCACCGGAGGAGTTCGTCGAACAGGCCGACGCCGACGACTCGGCCGCGGTCCTCGCCGACGTGCTGCAGGGACTCCTGTGAGCGGCGCCACCTCGTACTGGGCCGCGCAGGCCCTCCTCGGCGACCGGATCGAGAGCCGGGTGCGGATCACCGCGGCCGCCGATGGGACGATCAGCTCGGTCGCAGCGGGGGTCGACGCCACCGCCGTCGACACTGTCCTGAGCGGAGTGGTGCACCCCGGCGCGGTGAACGCGCACTCCCACGCCTTCCACCGCCTGCTGCGCGGCAGGACCCACGGCGACGGGGGCAGCTTCTGGACCTGGCGGGACCTGATGTACCGCGAGGCGCTCCGCCTCGACCCTCCTCGGTACGAGGAGGTGGCGACCGCCGTGTACGCCGAGATGGTCGCCGCGGGGTGGACCTCGGTCGCCGAGTTCCACTACGTGCACCACCGACCGGACGGCACGCCGTACAGCGAACCGCACGCGATGGAGCGGGCGCTCGCCCGCGCCGCGACGACCGCGGGGATCCGGCTGACTCTGCTCGACACGTGCTACCTCACCGGCGGCATCGGCGAGCCCCTGAGCGCCGAGCAGACCCGCTTCGGCGACGGTTCGATCGACGGCTGGCTCGGGCGGCTCGGCGACCTGCGCCGCACGATCGCCTCCGAGTTCGACCCGGCGCGGATCACCGTCGGCGCCGCCCTGCATTCGGTCAGAGCCGTTCCCGCCGCAGCGCTCTCCGTGGTGTCGGCCGAGCTCGACCCGAGCATCCCCCTGCACATGCACGTGTCGGAGCAGCCCGCCGAGAACGAGCAGTGCCTGCGGGCCACCGGACTCACGCCGATCGGTCTGCTGGAGGCGAGAGGCCTGCTCTCGACGAGGTTCTCCGCGGTGCACGCCACCCATCTCTCCCCCGAGGACATCGAGCTGCTCGGCGCCGCCGGATCGACCGTCGTGATGTGCCCGACGACCGAGGCCGATCTCGGAGACGGCATCGGGTCGGCGAGAGCACTCAGTGACGCCGGCGCGGTGATCGCGCTGGGCACCGACCAGCACGCCGTCGTCGACCCGCTCCTCGAGGCGCGAGCGCTCGAGCACGGCGAGCGGCTCGGCTCCGGGCGGCGAGGGCGCTTCAGCCCGGCCGAGCTCCTCCGCGCCCTCGGCGAGGGCGGGTCGGCGAGCACCGGCCGGCGCGCCGGCCGGATCGAGGAGGGACTGCCCTGCGATCTACTCGAGATCGATCCCGCCACCGCCCGCACCGCGGGGAGCGAGGCCGGCCAGCTGGTGCTCTCGGCCACAGCAGGCGATGTCGCCACGGTCGTCGTCGCCGGACAGGTCATCGCGCGCGGAGGTGTGCACGCCGCCCTCGGCGAGGTCGGTGCACTCCTGGCCGCGGCGACAGGCCGGGCGGAAACGAATCCGTCGGAGCAGTCAGGACAGAGGGAGCGACGATGAGCGACGTGATCACCGGCATCGGCGAGCTGATGACGCAGGACGGCGACCACACCGTCCTGCACGACGCCGCACTCGTGATCGAGGAGGGGCTGGTCGCCTGGGTGGGCAGCGCCTCCGCCGCGCCCGCGGCCGATCACCGCACCGATCTCGGCGGCCGGGCGCTCCTCCCCGGCTGGGTCGACTCGCACAGCCACCTCGTCTTCGACGGCGACCGCAGCGCCGAGTTCGAGGCGCGGATGGCCGGCGAGAGCTACTCCGCCGGCGGCATCGCCGTCACGACCGCTGTGACGCGTGCGGCCGGCGACGAACGGCTGGCGCGGCTCGTCGCCGGCCGGGTGCGGGAGGCCCTCGGCCAGGGCACCACCTGGCTCGAGACGAAGACGGGGTACGGCCTCACCGTCGACGACGAGGTCCGCGGAGCCGTGATCGCCGCGTCCGAGGTCGGCGACGCGACCTTCCTGGGCGCCCATCTCGTCCCCGACGGCCTCGACCCCGACGACTACGTCGATCTCGTCTGCGGTCCGATGCTCGCGGGCGTCGCCCCCCATGTCCGGTGGGCCGACGTCTTCTGCGAGCAGGGCGCCTTCACCGTCGAGCAGTCGAGGCGGGTGCTGACCGCTGCGCGCGCAACGGGGCTCGGGCTCCGCGTCCACGGCAACCAGCTCGGGCACAGCGGAGGGATCCGACTCGCTGTCGAGGTCGGGGCCGCCAGCGTCGACCACTGCAACTTCGTCTCCGACGACGACCTCGACGCACTCGCCAGTAGCTGGACCTCGGGCAGGGGCACGGTCGCGACGGTCCTGCCCGCCTGCGATCTCTCGACGCGAGCGCCACTGGCGCCTGCGCGGCGCCTCCTCGACGCGGGCGTCCCCGTCGCCATCGCCTCCAACTGCAACCCCGGCACCTCCTACACGAGCTCCATGGCCTTCTGCGTCGCCACCGCCGTGCTGCAGATGGGGTTGAGCATCCACGAGGCGGTCCGGGCCGCGACCCACGGAGGAGCCCTCGCGCTGCACCGCGACGCCGGCCCCGGAGCCATCGGCTCGATCGCGGTCGGGCATCGCGCCGACCTCCACGCGCTCGACGCGCCCTCGGCGACGCACCTGGCCTACCGTCCGGGGATGCCGTTGACCTACGCCGTCTGGAAGGACGGACGCCGCTCGTGAGCGTGCAGATTCTCCGTGCCGCCTCGCGCCCGGTGAGCCGCTGGCGCAACGGAGGCGGCGAGACCTCCGAGATCGCTCGTCACCCCTCAAGCGCGGAGGAGGACTGGTGGTGGCGTGCGAGCATCGCGACGATCGCGCAGGACGGGGCGTTCTCGCCCTTCCCCGGCTGCGACCGGATCATCGTGCCCCTCGACGGCGCGCTACGCCTCGACATCGACGGGACGCCGACGGATGTGCCGAGACACGGCGTCCTGCGCTTCCGCGGCGAGGACGACGTGCGAGCCGTCGACGTCGCGCAGCCGACCACCGACCTCACCATCATCGTGTCCCGCGACCTCTCCGCAGCCGACCTGAGAATCGTCACGGCGCCGGAGTCGCGATTCGGGCCGGGCCGGGGGCAGAGTCTTCTCATCGTGGCGCTCTCGGACGACGTCGCTGCGGACGCGGTCACCCTCGCACCCCTGGACGCGGTCCTGGTCACGGCGGGTGACGAGCTCGTCGTCCGTCACGGATCGGTCGCGGTGATCGAACTCTCGGGCTCTCCCGAGTGGTGAAGCCCTCTCGGCCGTGAGCGCGAGCCGGATCGCTCCGAGACGGCCCGACGGCCGGTCCGGTCTCCGGTCTCCGGTCTCCGGCAGGGTGACGGACACGTCGAGCGGTACCGCGACGCTCACGATCAGGGAGACGGCGACCGGCTCGGTATCGGGCGCGGCTCCCCGCCCCCGCGCCGGGCCCGATGCCGAACAGCTCGTCAGGCCAGGAAGGCGCGCGATTCACTCGAGGAAGCAGCCCTCGGAGGACCGCTCAGGCCGGCGCCCCCGGCAGCACGTACCAGAGCACAGTCGTCAGGGTCGCGCAGACGACGCCCATGATCGTGACGCCGACGGTCCAGGTCGAGAGCATCGTCCGCTCCGGGATGGTGAAGTAGCGCGAGAGGACCCAGAAGCCGGCGTCGTTCACGTGTGACAGGCAGACGCCTCCGGCCGAGATGCCGACGGCGAGCAGCGCGACGTGCGTCGGATCGACGGTGGTGGTGTCGATGGTCGTGGCCAGGAGCGTCGCGACGGTGGTGACCGCCGCCGTGGTCGTGCCGAGAGTCGCCCGCAGAGCAGCCGCCAGGACGAAGCCGAACACGACCAGCGGCAGGTGCGCCTCCTGGAGCCGCTCGACGAGCTGCCCGCCGATGCCGGAGGCGGCGATCACGCCGCCGAACGCGACGCCTCCGCCCGTCGAGAGCACGATCTCGCCGACCGGGCGCAGACCCACCCGGCCGACCTCGGTCAGACCCCCGCCGCTCCGGGCCGACCGGGGCAGCAGCAGCAGGTAGGCGACGACCGTCGTGATCATCAGCGCGATGACAGGGGTGCCGAGGAACCGGACGACGTCGCCCACCGGAGTCGGCTGCGGTGCGACGAGGGCGGTGACGGTCGCGAGGAGGATCAGCAGCACCGGCAGGGTGAGCACGATCAGGAGCTTGGTCAGCAGGTGCGTGACGGTCGCGGACGGGGCAGTCGCCGCGGCCCTGCCTCGGGCGAGGGTCGAGACCGCCCGCGTGTCGGGCTGGGCGACGGTGCGCTCGACGGGAGTGCCGGCCTCCGGAGCGGGCAGACCCCCGCGGGCGTCGATCCGGGCGAGGCGGCGGGAGGCCCAGAGGCAGCCGACCGCCGCGCCCGGCAGCATCGTGGACAGGCCCAGCACCGCCAGCAGCCCGTAGTCGACGCCGAGCGCCGAGGCGACCGCGACCGCTCCGGGGTGCGGAGGGAGGATCGCGTGGACGGCGAGCACGGCGATCGCCATCGGCACCGCGAAGAAGGCCGCGTGACGACCGGCCTGCCGGGCGATCGAGAGGGCGATGGGGGCGAGGAGGATCACGGCGGTGTCGAAGAAGATCGTGCTGCCCACCAGCAGGCCGGCGAGGACGACGGCGAGCACCCCGCGCTGCGGCCCCACCTTCTGCAGCAGGACGCGGCCGAGCAGCTCGCCGCCGCCGGAGCGCGAGATGATCTCGCCGATGATGCAGCCCAGCCCCACCAGCGGCAGGATGTGCGCCAGCGCGGGTCCGAGAACGCCCTCGAGCACGGCCAGGACGCCGCGCTCCTTGTCGATCAGGGGCAGGCCGAAGACCAGCCCGAGGACGACCGCGACCGCCGTCATCGCGATGTAGGGGTGGATCCGGAGCCGCACGATGAGCACGAGCAGTGCGGCGACGCTGAGCACGATGGACAGGACGGCGAGGGGGAAGGTCACGGTGATGCTCCTTTGCAGTGGCGACTGCCGCCAGTGAAGAGGACGACCGGGAGCTCGGCGACGGATCGTGTCGCGAGAGCGGCGAGAGCGGACATCCGTCCGTTCTGGCCGCCGCGGCGACGACGCGGTCGATCACGGCGCGCAGGTCGGGCGAATCTGGGGCGACCCGCGGCGCCGACCGCACCGCTCACTCGACGATGAGAAGGACGACTCCCCATGACCCCGACCGCTCACCTGCACCACGTGGCCCTCGTGGTCTCGGACCTCGACGCGACGCGCGACTTCTACGTCGGCGTGCTGGGGTGCTCCGAGTTCACCCGCCCCAGCGACTTCGTGTTCCACGGGGCGTACTTCCGCCTCGGCACGGCCGAGATCCACGTGGTCCAGGAGAAGACGCCGGGCCGGTTGGTCGCGAATCCGCCGCGGTGGGAGGAGGACGAGCTGCAGACGGGGCTCGTGCACCACTTCGCGATCATGGTCGAGTCGTTCGCGCCGTTCCTCGAGGCGCTCGCCGCCCGCGGGCTCGAGCGCTGCGGCGGCTACCGGGTGCGCGACGACTTCGTCGAGCAGGTGTACCTCGCCGACCCGGACGGCAACGTGATCGAGCTGCTCCAGCAGCACGAGCCGGCTGCGGGCCGGTTGCGGCGGCAAGAGATCCACGACCTCGGTATCGCGGTGCCGGTGGCTCCGGGGTACCCGCTGATCGATCCTCGAGAGCGGTACGGAGTGGCCTGAGTCTCCGCAGGCGAGTGGTTAGGCTGGCTCCAGCTCCGCAGGTGCGGAACTGTTGAGGAGGCCGCCGTGCGCTTTCATCCGTCCACCCTCGCGCTGCCCACCGCCGCCCTGCTGCTGCTCACCGGGTGCGCCGGCGCAGGAGGCTCCTCCTCGGGAACGTCGGACGACGCGGCCGGTCAGGGCGGCTCGATCACCGTCTTCGCCGCGGCCTCGTTGAAGGGCGCCTTCACGCAGCTCGCGACGGACTTCGAGGCCGCCGAGCCCGGCGCCCACGTCGAGCTCTCGTTCGCCGGCTCTGCCGACCTCGTCTCGCAGATCGTGAACGGCGCCCCTGCCGACGTCATCGCGTCGGCCGACGAGCGCACGATGGCCACTCTCACGGACGCCGGCCTCGTCGCAGGCGACCCCGTCGACATCGCGACCAACACGCTCGAGATCGCCGTTCCTCCGGGCAACCCCGCGCAGGTGGGCTCGCTCGCCGACCTCGCCCGGCCGGGGACGGCCACGGTGCTCTGTGCTCCGCAGGTGCCGTGCGGAGCAGCGGCCGCCGCGGTCGAGCAGGCGGCCGGCGTGGACATCGCGCCGGTCAGCGAGGAGTCGTCGGTCACCGACGTGCTCGGCAAGGTCTCGTCCGGCGAGGCGGACGCGGGACTCGTCTATGCGACCGATGTCCTCGGCTCCGGCGGCTCGGTCACGGGCATCCCTTTCGCCGAGGCCTCGGCGGCGGTGAACACCTACCCGATCGCCGCGCTGACGGGAGCGGGCGATCCCGCCACGGCAGCGGCCTTCGTCGCGTACGCCGCCTCCGACGCCGGGCAGGCCGTTCTCGCCGCGGCCGGATTCGGAGCGCCGGGAGAGTCGTGACGGCTTCCGAGCGGGGTCGGGCAGAGACGTAGCCGGCCCTGCTCACGACGGACACCCCGAGGCCCGCGCGCACCTGGTCGACCGCGCGGCGGAAGTGGGCGACGTCAGTGTCCGAGGTGAACACGTCGACGTCCTCCGTCAGTCGGTTGATGACGCTGTGCTCGCGGATCGCACCGGAACCGGCGGGAGCGAATCCGGTGCCCTCGAGCGCTTCGAGCGCGGCACGGGTGATCTCGCGCTGCAGTTCCTCATTCCTGCTGCCCAGGTCAGTCGTTCTTCTGTTCCGGCCAGGTGCACAGGGGCGTCGTGTTGCCGAAGCGCGGCGTGTCCTCCGCCATCTCACTGGTGCGGCTCGGGGTGTCGAAGCCGGAGGCATGAGCGACCGCGACGACGCGCAGAAGGCGCCGCTCACCTCCGTGAGGAGACACCTGCAGCGTCGGAGATGGCCTGGAAGTCGATCCAGGCTCGCTTCGCTCTATCGACCCGCGGCACCCAGCGGCCGTCTGCGGTGGTCGCGGTCATCGCGGTGCGCCTTCTGGTTCGTGCCCTTCAGGCGACGTCGGCGCCGGCTCTTTCGCGAGGGCGACGGACGACTTGCCTAGGGGCCGGTGCACCTCCTGGGAAGTCGATCGGTAGCGGGCACGTAGACCGGCTGACCGGTGACGGGTGTGCGCTCGGTCCGTTCAACTCTGAAAGAGTCAGGAAGGGCTATTCAGGGCCCTGCTGGATCGCTGCAAAATGGCTGATCAACGCCAGTTCCCAGGCCGTGGATCGTGTGCTCTGAATAACCCTCAGGTTCGAGTGTTACAGGTCCCGCATCTAGAATCGCGATCTCGGGTTGTCGTCAGGATTGATGCTCGAGGCCATGCTTATTTCGAGGAGGATCGTGCGATCCCGTTCCGCTCTCTATGTTGATGCCGGTTATCTGATTGCGGCCGCGGCGACTCGTGTGACCGGCTCCTCGATCCGTCGGGGTATCAGTGTCGACTACACGGTCCTGCTCGCGGACCTGATCGCTCTGGTCGAGCAGCGCAGCGGGCTGCCTCTGCTGCGTGTGTACTGGTATGACGCTGCCCGTGATGGGAAAGCGACGTCCGCTCAGGAGGAGATTTCCCTCTTGCCTCGGGTGAAGTTGCGGTTGGGCAGGATCGGTGTCGATGGCGAGCAGAAGGGCGTGGACCTTCGGATTGGTCTTGATATGGTCGGTCATTCTCGAACCGGCGCCGTCGACACGATGTATCTTCTCTCCGGCGACGACGACCTCACCGAGGCCGTCGATGAGGCGCAAGCTCAGGGTGTGCAGGTCATCGTTCTCGCGGTCCCGTCCCGGACCCGGCCGGCACACGGAGTCAGCCGTCATCTCTCGGTCGCCGCCGACGGTCTTGAGATCCTCGACGCGCAGCTCCTCGATACGTCCATCCGCCCGATGGCCGCCACCGGGATCGAGGCTGAGGTGCCGTCCGCGACACCTTCGACCTCCTCTCCGACGCCCGCCGATATCGCGCGGATTGCGACCTCAGCACCGACTCCGCGACCCGTCTCGCGGCCGGCCGCGAGCGATGCAACGTTGGTCTACTCATCGGCGGACCCTCGATCTTCAATCGAGAGTCCGACCGCGGCCTCAGAGGAGGTGATCGACGAGGTCGCGCAGAAGACCTATACGGCGTGGGCCGGGGCAGCTACGTCTGAGCAACGTGTTGAGCTTCGGGACAATCGCCCGTTCGTGCCGAGAGATCTCGACCGTGCGCTCCTCTTGGACCTCTCGGCCGCTATCGGCGAGTACTCGTTGAGTGACGCCGTCCGCTTCCGGCTGCGTGCCGCGTTCTGGGACGCAGTCGACGTCACCTGACGGGCGCAGCACCGCTCTGTCGCGAGTGCTTGCACTACTGGAGCGAGGTGCGAACGTGGCGGCGCGGAGGGGAGCGGCTCGCGCGGGCGTGGTCCGTTGTTGCGGGCGCAGTTCAAGGACTACTTCCCGAGTGCCTTCCGCACCGTCATCCGGTCCACGCCTGCCGCGCGAGCGCGGCGTACTCGTCGGCCAGGCACTGCTCGAGTAGCGCGTTCACTTCCGGCGGAGTGCCGGCATGTCCGCCGACGTCGAGACTCGACAGCATCCACCGCATGGCCTGCCCGTCACTGACCCGACCACCCTCGGGCACACACCCGTGCGGGCATGGCATCGCGCCCGACGACCCCCACAGCCGACAGATCATCGGCCGCACCTCGTGGACTGTGCAGCGGCCGACTCCGAAGGTCCTCGACAGCGCAGGGCACGCCCCATCCGTTGTCGGAAAGTCGAGGTCGACACCCCGCTTGAGGGGCCTCGCCCGTTCCGCCGCGGAGGCGTCGATGTGCTCGTGACAGGACTGCTCACACAGGCCCAGACACGAGAGCGCTGGCAGCTGCGCGTCCAGCCGCTCGAGATGATCCAGAACGTCGGAATCCACCTCACGGCGAACGCTCACCGCAGCCGACGCCCGCTCCACTCCGATGGATCAGCCGCCTTCTGGTCGGCCTCGACCCACCGCTCACCGTCGACGATCATCGGTGGCGATCGCCGCCCCCAGAACTCGGCGTGAGCGTCCTGGAATCGCCGGGCAGCGCCCCGGGAGGGGAACTTTTGCACGACCCCCTCGGTCAGCACGCCCCACCTGTCCAGGTCGGTCATGACGCCTCGTCGGCAGGCAGGGCGAGAGCGACGTCGACCAAGGCGGCTGTGCGCGCGTCCGCCCGTTGGATCGCAGCCATCGCACACCACCTTGGAGAGACAACTCGTTGAGGACGTTGTGGAGCACTTCGGTAAGGAGGGGTCACCTGCTCTAAACGGGGATTTTCGCCCGGCGTTCGAGCCACATGAGTATCACGCCGGCTACCAGGAGGATGCCTCCGCTGAGGAGGGCTGACGTGCGCTCAAGCGCCACAATCTCGCCGAGAGCAGCAGCCCCTTCGGCGGCGGCTGGCACAAGAAAGAACTGAAGAACCTGGCTGCCTTGCGCTACAGAGAGCACCGCGACTACGACTCCAGCAGCGATCACTGTTCGACGCCGAGACAAGAAGCCGACATACACGGTGATTGCCGCGGTAAGGAGATAAGGCCCGGCGGGATAGTATACGAGGCCTGCCGGGAAGAAGAGCGCGATCGCCGCCAACGCAGACCGGAGGAACATCGGCCGGGACAGCTTTCCCCAGGAATCGCGGTAGATCACGTAGGTCGCAAGCCACGTCACCACCGCGGCCACCGCCGGTACCGCGAAGTACACGACGCTGGAGAAACGGCCGATAAATCTCATCACCACAACGACTGCCGCCGCCGAGACCACTTGAAGCGCGGATTTCTTATTCCACGGTATTTTGCGTCGAGGAATTGAAATTCGAATCAGCCTGCCTACCTTCGCATGAGAGACTCCGCTCGGACTCGGCGACCGGGCCGGTACATCGTACCGCAAGACAAATTTCGACGGCGGAGCTATCGAGTAGTCGGCCGCCGAACGACTCTGCCAGCCCGACGGCCTTTTGGGGAAAGTTTATTCCGCCAGAACCGATTCGGGGTCGGGTTCGGAGCACCAGGAGAGTCGCGACGGGGTCAGAGGAGGGCCACAGGGTGCGCATAGCGGACCCGATCAGGGTTGCTCGGGACGGACACCCCGATCGACGAGGAGCACGACTATGACCCGCATCCCGGAGCCCCGGAACACGCCCGACGGACCGGCCTACGAGGGCCGCCCGCTCGACCGCCCCGAGGAGGAGGTGGTCGACCAGGGCCTCCCGTTCGACGTGCGCACGCTGCTCTCGCGGCGCGGCGTGCTGACGCTCGTCGGCGCAGGCGCGGCGACGCTCGGACTCGCGGCGTGCACGTCACCAGCATCCGGAACAGGAGCGGCGGGCGCAGCGACGGCCACCGCCACCGCGAGCGCCACTCCCACCGCACCCGCCGCTCTCGCCGAGATCCCCGACGAGACCGCGGGCCCCTACCCCGGCGACGGCTCGAACGGCGTCGACGTGCTCGAGCGATCGGGCATCGTCCGGAGCGATCTGCGCACGAGCATCGACGGTGGCGCCACGGCCGAGGGCGTGTCGATGGCGCTGAACCTCACGATCCTCGACGCGGCGAACGGCGGCGCGCCCTTCGCCGGGGCCGCGGTCTATGTGTGGCACTGCGATGCGGCGGGGAACTACTCGATGTACTCCAGCGGAGTCGAGGACGAGACCTACCTCCGCGGTGTGCAGGTCGCCGACAGCGCCGGCACCGTCTCGTTCACCTCGATCATCCCCGGCTGCTACTCCGGCCGCTGGCCGCACATCCACTTCGAGGTGTACCCCGACGTCGAGTCGATCACCGACGCGACGAACGCGATCGCCACCTCGCAGGTGGCCCTGCGGGAGGAGGCGTGCGACGCGGTCTACGCGCTCGACGACTACCCGGGGTCCGCGCGGAACCTGGCGCAGGTGAGCCTCGACGACGACATGGTCTTCAGCGACGACGGCGCAGCACTCCAGCTCGCGACGATGACGGGCGACGCGACCAGCGGCTACACGGTCGCGCTCACGGCGAGCGTCGACACCCGCACCACTCCGACCGCGGGTGCGGCTGCCGGCGGCGGGGCGCCGCGCAGCCGCTGACCGCCTCCCGAGGGCTTTCGCGGTCGCCGGCCGACCGGCGCGGCAAGACTGCCGCGAGCACGCCGACCCCGCAGAAACGCAGGTGCGGACGTAGGATCGACGGCATGCCGCAGATCAGGATCCGGGAGGCCGCCGCCGCGCTGGGGGTCAGCGACGACACGCTGCGGAGGTGGATCGACAACGGGACGCTGGCGAGCGCGAAGGACGCCTCGGGGCGGCGCGTCGTCGACGGCCTCGAGGTCGCGCAGCTCGCGCGGGCGAACGCCGTCCTCCCGGACGATCCCTCTCCCGTCGGCCGCTCCGCCCGCAACCGCTTCGTCGGGATCGTCACCGACATCGTCATGGACACGGTGATGGCGCAGGTCGAGCTGCAGTGCGGGCCGCACCGGGTGGTCTCGCTGATGAGCAGCGAGGCGGTCCGCGAGCTGGGGCTCGCGCCCGGCTCGCCCGCGGTCGCGGTGGTCAAGGCGACGACGGTCATCGTCGAGACGCCGCTCCCCCGCCACTGATGCACACCGGACGGATGCGCACCGGCCCGCCCCGCACCGGCCCGCAGCGCTCCGGCCCGCCCAGCACCGGCCGGACTCGCACCGGCCGGACTCGCATCGGCCCGCCCCGCACCGGCTCCGGCCTGCCGGGCTGGGTCGTCGCGGCCGCCGCAGCCGGCGCCCTGCTGGTGCTGCTGCCCCTCGCCGCGATCCTCACCAGGGTCGACTGGCCGCAGCTCGTGCCGTTGATCACCTCCGACTCCTCGGTCGCTGCCCTCCTGCTCAGCCTGCGCACCGCCGCCGCCGCCACCCTGCTCTGCCTGCTGCTCGGCACTCCGATGGCGCTGGTGCTCGCGCGCACCGCGTTCCCCGGGCAGCGCCTGCTCCGCTCGCTCGTCCTCCTCCCGCTCGTGCTGCCGCCCGTCGTCGGCGGTCTCGCGCTGCTCGCCACCTTCGGGCGGCTCGGCCTGCTCGGCGGGGCGCTGGAGGCGCTGGGGATCCGCATCGCGTTCTCGACCACGGCCGTCGTGCTCGCGCAGACCTTCGTGGCTCTGCCATTCCTGGTGTTCACTCTGGAGGGGGCCCTGCGCAGCGCCGGCTCCCGCTACGAGGCGGTCGCCGCGACCCTGGGCGCCTCGCCCGGCACGGTGCTGCGGCGGATCACTCTGCCGCTGATCCTGCCCGGGCTGGCCTCGGGAGCGATCCTCTCGTTCGCGCGGGCACTGGGCGAGTTCGGAGCGACGCTGACTTTCGCAGGGAGCCTCGAGGGCACGACGCGGACCCTCCCGCTCGAGATCTACCTCCAGCGCGAGACCGACCCCGACGCGGCGGTGGCGCTCGCTCTGGTGCTGGTCGCGGTCGCGGTGCTCGTGATCGGTCTGGCCTACGGCCGCTCGTCCCGGGAGGTGCGCCGGTGAGCCTGCGCTTCGCCGCGCGGCTCGCCGAGCGCGGCTTCGATGCGGCGCTCGAGGTCGAGGACGGCGAGACGATCGCCGTCCTCGGGCCGAACGGGGCGGGCAAGTCGACCCTGCTCGAGCTGATCGCCGGACTCGCCCGCGCCGACACGGGCAGCGCGCACCTCGGCGAGGCGACACTCTTCGACGAGCGTCGCTGGACGCCTCCGCACCGCCGCCCCGTGGCCCTGCTCGCGCAGGACCCGCTGCTCTTCCCGCACCTGACCGTGCGAGAGAACGCCGCGTTCGGCCCCCGCAGCGCAGGCCTGGGCCGCGCGGCCGCGCGGGCGAGGGCCGAGCGCGAGCTGGCCGCCGTCGGTGTGCTCGACCTCGCCGACAGGCGGCCGACAAGCCTCTCGGGCGGTCAGGCGCAGCGGGTGGCGCTCGCGCGCGCGCTGGCGACCGAGCCGCGCCTCCTGCTGCTCGACGAGCCGCTGGCCGCCGTCGATGCGCGCGTGGCACCGGTGCTGCGGCGGATGCTGCGCGAGGTGCTCGCCGAGCGCTCGGCCGTCGTGGTCACCCACGACGTGCTCGACGCGTGGACGCTCGCCGACCGGGTGGTCGTGCTGCACGGCGGCACGGTGGTCGAGGAGGGACCGGCCGACCGGGTCCTCACCCGGCCGCGCACCGCGTTCACCGCCGAGCTGGCGGGACTGAACCTGCTCTCCGGGGTGCGCACCGGGTCGGGGCTGCGCACGGCGGAGGGGCACGCGCTCGCCGGAGTCGCCGCCGAACCGATCGCGCCGGGCACCGCGGTACTGGCCGCCGTGCGGCCCTCGGCGGTCGCGCTGGGCGAGGGCGGACTGCGCGCGGAGATCACCGACGTGGAGCCGCGGGGCGACGTCGTGCGGGTGCGCAGCGCACTGCTGGGAGCCGACATCGACCCGGCGCGGGCGGCACGGCTCGACCTGTCCCCCGGCAGCGAGATCGGCTTCGCCGTCGATCCGGAGGCGCTGCTCGTCTACCCCGCCTGAGGCGGGACGCGCAGGCGCAGCCGGCCGACCGCCTCCCGCGCCCCGTCGCAGAGCGGCAGGCGCACGAGCAGCCGAGCGCCAGAGAGCGCGGGCGAGGCCGAGAGCTCCAACGATCCTCCGTAGACCGAGAGCTGCCGATGCAGGCGCTCCAGGCCCGATCGCGTCGGCGGGCCGCCGAGGCCGCTGCCGTCGTCGTCGAGCGTCAGCACCACCGTGCCGACGTCGATCGCGCCGTGCAGCCGCAGCGAACGGGCTGCGCCGTGCTTGAGCGCGTTGGTGACCCCCTCCTCCATCAGCCGCGCGAGCAGCACCCGCTGCTCGAGCGGCGGTTCGCAGCCCTCGGCCTCGAGCGCACGGACACCACCGAGGTCGAGGTCGACGGCGATCTCGGGAGGCAGGCGCGCGACGAGGTCGCGGACGGCCGCGACGAGTCCGTGCTCGATGTCGACGGGGTAGAGCGCGTGGCCGGCGGCCCGCACCTCCTCCTCGCGCAGCCGGTCGAGGCGCGCGACGATGCTCGCGAGCCGGTCGGCGGTGCCGGGAGCGGAGGCGTCGGCCACCGCGGCGAGCTCCGCGGCGAGCACCACGAGAGTGTTCTGGAGGCGCCCGTGCAGGTTCTGAGCCACCTCGCGCCGCACCCGCAGCTCCTCCTGCTGGAGTGCCTGCACCGCCTCGACCGCCTGCACGGAGGCGCGAGCGCGCTGCCGCTCCGTGTCGCGGACGCGCCGAGCAGCACGCACGAGCAGGTAACCGTAGGAGCAGATCAGCACGACCACCATCGCGCCCACGGCCAGCTCGACCACCAGGGCGTCGAGGGCTCCGGGCGGATAGACGCCCCCGAGCACCTGGAGGCTGCACCGCACGACTCCCACCGCCGCGGCGATCAGCACGGTCCGGATGGCGCGGGGCCGGCCGGACAGCCGCTCCGGCCGCAGCACCGCGACCACGGCGATCGCGACGCCGATCGACGTGACGTTGACGAGCACCCGCACGGTGACGTCGAGCATCGGGCCGGCGACGACGCCGCGGAGGGTCTGCGACAGGATCCCGAGCGCGAAGACCGACTGCAGGGCGGCCAGTAGCGAGAGGACCCCGCCGAGCAGGGCCATCGCACCGAGCACGATCCGGTTGTCCTGGCGCTCGTCGGCTGACGTCGCGCTCATCCCGTGTGCTCGAGGAAGTGGAGGGTCGCATCGACCCGCGGGTTGCGCTGCCCGTCCGAGCGCACTCCGAGCGCCGCGTAGACCGCGTTGACGTGGTTGTCGACCGAGCGGACGGCGATGCCCAGCCGCTCGCCGATCGCTGCGTTGGTCAGCCCGGAGGCGAGACCCGCCAGCACCTCGTACTGGCGCGGGCTCAGGCCGGCGACCGGCGAGTCGCGCCGGGCGGTCCGTGCGGCGACCAGCGCCGGGTCGAGCACGGTGCGGCCGGCGGCGGTCGCCCTGACCGCGGCGAGCAGGGCCGGCGCCGAGAGGGAGGAGGACTTGGAGAGATAGCTCCAGCCGCGCGCCTCGCTCCGATCAAGCCGGAGGAAGCGGTGCATCGCGTCGACCGCTGAGAGCAGGACGATGCCCAGCTCGGGCGCCGTGCTGCGCAATCGCCGGCCGAGCTCGATCCCGTCGCCGTCTCCGAGCTCGATGTCGAGGATCGCGACGTCCAGCTTGGCGGGCCGCAGCGTCGAGCGCGCCTCCGCGGCCGATCCCGCCTCGGCGACGCTCCGTACGCCCGCCACCGAACGCAGCATTGAGGTGAGCATGTGACGGTAGAGCGGCTGGTCGTCGACGACGGCCAACCGCAGATCCTGAACGCCCCCCACGGATGTCATTGGCCCATCTTCACGCATCCGGCGCGGATCCGGGCGCCCGATGACGGTCAGGGGCGGAGGCTTTCCGCGTCAGAACGCGGAAGTCGCTCCACCGTGGCCCGCGAGCTGGGGCGGCTCAACCGGGACGGACTCCGGTCAGAGCGAGCCCGACGGCGACTCCGGCGAACGCGAGTGCTCCCACTCCGAGCCCGTAGCCCAGCCCCGCAGTCCAGCGGCCGGCGAGCAGCATCCGCACCGCCTCGACGCTCGCAGTGCTGAAGGTCGTGAAGCCGCCGATCAGTCCGGTGCCCAGCACGAGCCGCCACGACGCGTCCACGGAGCCGGTCAGCGCCAGCCCGGTGACGACTCCGAGCAGCAGTGAGCCCACGACGTTGATCAGCGCTGTGCCGACCGGCCAGCGCACCGGGACCAGCTGCCGGGCGACTCCGTCGAGCACGAGCCGAGCCGCCGAGCCGAGCCCGCCCGCCAGCGCGACCGCGATGAGCAGCCCCGGAGTCACGCGGCCACCCGTCGGCAACCCGCGACTGCGATGCCCAGCGCGGCGGCAGCGCCGCCGAGAACCAGCGTGCCTCCGGTGTAGAGGAGCGACTCGGCGAGGTGCCCGCCCTCGAGCAGGGTCACCGTGTCGAGAGAGAAAGTGCTGTAGGTGGTGAAGCCGCCGAGCACGCCCGTGCCGAGCAGGAGGCGCAGCGTCTGCCGACCGCCCTCGTCGGGTCCGCGGCGCGCGAGCCCCTCGAGCAGCAGGCCCAGGAGGAACGCCCCGAGCAGGTTGACGAGGACCGTCGCGATCGGCAGCGCCCCGAGTGGAGGCAGCCAGACGGCGACCGCGGCGCGGCCCGCCGTGCCGACCGCGCCGCCCGCGGCGACCAGGAGGATCGCCGCGGGCCGGAGGTGGAGGGGTCGCGTCACTCCGCGAGGTCCCACGGCGCGGGGCGCGACGGATCGCGGTCGGCGCGCGGGACGACGAGGACGGGGCGGTGCTGGTGATGCGCGAGGTGCGCTGCGACGCTCCCGCTGAGGAACTCGGCGATGCTCGCGAGCACGCCGGCGTCGCGCGTGCCGACGACGATCATCCGCGCGTCCACCTCCTCGGCGACCTGAGCGAGCGCGAGAGCGGGCTCGCCCTGGGCCGCGCGCAGCGACCACTGCACGCCACTGTCGGCGAGCTCGTGCTCGGCCGTCTCGCGCAGCACCGGCGGGATGCTCGGACCCTGGCCGCGATCCGGAGAGGCGCCGACGAAGCCCAGGGGGATGCCTCCGGTCATCGGATCGACGTACTCGCCGACCAGGTAGGGATCGGCTGACACCGAGACGAGCAGCAGAGAGGCTCCCGCATCGGCGGCGACGCGCGCGGCGGTCCGCAGGACCTCGGGCCGCTGGCCGTCGACGACACCGACGAGGACGGGCCCGGTGGGGGCGGTGGATGCGGTCATGAGGAGCTCCTTCCCGGTTGCGCCCCATCCTGGCACCGCGGGTCGAGAGCGTGTGGAGAACATCCGTCCACATCCACCGTGACCGTTCCGTTATCCGGCAGGGCCGCGTTAGACTCGATGCTCGCCGGACACCCCGCTGGCCCCCTATCCCCGAACGACCAGCACGAGGAGACCGCACGCGTGTCGAAGCCAGACATTCCCCGCACTGAGGAGTGTCCCGGCACCTCGAGCACCGTCCCCCTGACTCGGAGGGAGGCGCGCGCGGCCGAAAGGCTCGCCGCCGCGTCCGGTGCCGATGCCGAGAACCCGTCCGTCGCTGCGCCGGAGGAGACCGCGGCGGCCGAGAAGGCCGTCGGGGCTCCCGAGGCCGCCGTTCCCCGGGCCGGCGTCCCCCGAGCCGCCGTTGCCGGGGGCGGCGTGGCTCCGGGATCCGCCGCCTCCGCGCTCCCTGCCGCCGGGTCGACCGTCTCCGTCGAGGTCCCGGCCGGCGCCTCCCCCTCCTCGCTGTCGAGCCTCGCCGCGCCCCGTCGCTCCGCCGCTCCGAGCACCTCCGCGGCCCGCACGTCGGCCGAGCCGACCCGCTCGAGGGGCCTGAGCCGCCGCGCGCTGGGCTTCGCCACCTTCTCGGTCGTCGGCGGCCTGTTCGCCACCGCCGCGATCCCCGCGTACGGCGCTCGCAGCACCTCCGCCACCGCGACCGGCCGCGCCGCAGCGAGCAGGGCGGGCCTCCAGAACCTCACCGTCTCGTCGGAGGCCTCCGGCCAGACCGCGGTCCGCGACGCGTTCGCGGCTCCGACGCAGGCGCAGCTCGACGAGGCGAGCCGCCAGGCGGCCGTGCTCTCCGGGTCGAACAGCGGCGAGTTCTCGACCGTGCAGACGCGCGCGGTCGGCGACGACTACCCCTGGCCCTACGAGACCATCGACGACGACGGAGGCGGCCTCTCGCCCCTCGGCTACTACTACCGCGAGTGCGTCGACTTCGTGGCTTGGCGCCTCAACCGCGACGCCGGCCGCACCTCCGCACCGTGGAAGTACACCTGGGGGAACATCACGCCGCTCGGCGGCAGCGCCTACGAGTGGCCGGATAACTGGGCCGCCAAGGGCTGGGCCACCAGCAGCGTCCCGATCGTCGGCTGCGTCGCGTGGTGGACCTACAACCACGTCTCGTACGTGCAGAAGGTGAACGACGACGGCACCGTGCTCCTCGAGGAGTACAACTACGGCGGCAAGCACAGCTACGTGACCCGCACGTTCCCCGCGGCCCAGGTGCCGCTGTTCCTGTACCCGCCCGCCCTGTAGCGCCCGCCCTGCCTGTAGCGCCCGCGCCTCAGCGAACGAGCGCGGCCACGAGCGCGGCGAAGGCGGGCGACGCCGGGTCGACGAGGTCGAGGTGGCCGATGCCGGCGAGCTCGTGCAGGTGCACCGCGGGGTGGCGAGCGGAGTAGCGGCGGCTGTACGCGACGGGCACATCCTCATCGAGGGCGCCGTGGATCAGCGTGGTCGGCTGCAACGGCGCAGGCAGCTGCGCGGGATCGGCGCCGGCGAGCAGCGCGAGGTCGCCGCCGAGCAGCTCCCCCACCGCGTCGTCACTGAGGCGGTCGGCAGAGGCGGCTCCGAGGTCGAGCACGCCCGCGAGGGCCACGACCGCGGCGACGTGCGGCGACGGATGCGCGGCCTGCGACCAGACGGCGAGGTGCCCGCCCGCGGAGTGACCGACCAGTGCCGCCGGCCCCGCGCCGGGGAGAAGGGTCGGCAGCGCGGCGATCGCGGTCAGGACGTCCTCGCCCGTGCCCGGCCAGCCTCCGCCGGGATCGCCAACACGCCGGTACTCGGGGAGGAGCACGTCGTGCCCGAGGTCGGCCAGGGCGGCCGCGAGCGGGCGGGCGTGCAGCCGGTCCCACCGCGCTCGCCAGAACCCGCCGTGCACGAGGAGGACCACGCCCCGCGCCCCGCCCGGTGCCGCGCGGAACACCTCCGCGATCTGCTCCGGCGCGCGCCCGTACCGCCGCACCTCGTCCGGCTCGCGCGCTTCCCCCACGCCTCCAGTACCTCCCGCGAGATGCCACTTCGGTACGCCCCGCGCGGCGTGTCGCGTACTCAAGTGGCATCTCGCGGAGGGGAACAAGGGGACAGCGGACGGCGGGTCAGGACTCGAACCAGCCGCGGGGGTGGTGGTCGGCGGTGAGGGACGTGCGGGGGCGCGTCGGGACGGCCCAGCGGACGGCGTTCGCCAGCACACGCTGGATGTCCGGGTGGTGGTAGACGGGGTAGTCCTGGTCTCCGGGCGAGAAGTAGAAGACCTTGCCGAGACCGCGCGTATACGTGACTCCCGAGCGGAACACCTCGCCGCCGGTGAACGTCGAGAGGAACACGGTCTCCTCCGGTACCGGGATGTCGAAGTACTCGCCGTACATCTCCTGCTCGGGGATGATCAGCGGGCTCGGCACGCCCTCGGCGATCGGATGCGTCGGCGCGATCGTCCAGACCAGCTCGCGGTCGCGGTCGTTGCGCCACTTCAGCGAGCAGGTGGTGCCCATCAGGGCCGTGAAGATCGACGAGTAGTGGCCTGAGTGCAGGATCAGGATCCCCATCCCCTCGTGCACGTGCCGCAGCACCCGCCGCACGACCTCGTCCGACACCTCCTCGTGCGCGATGTGCCCCCACCAGAGCAGCACGTCCGTCTGCGCCAGCGCCTCCTCGGTGAGCCCGTGCTCGGGTTCGGGGAGGGTCGCGGTGCGCACCGAGACCGCGGAACCCAGTGACCGGGCGAGCCCGTCGGCGATCACACGGTGGATGCCGTCGGGGTAGTGGCGCAGCACGGTCTCGTCGCCGCGGGTCTCGTGGCGGAACTCGTTCCAGACGAGGACCCGGATCGGGGCGCTCATGCGACCGCCACCTCCTTCTTCTCGGCGGCGGAGCGGTAGATCGCGTCGATCACCCGGCTGCGGTGCAGCGCGTACTCGCCGTAGTGGCCGCAGTAGCGGGGCTCGCCCGCGGGAGCCTCGGCTCCCGAGGCGATCGCCGCCAGGAACTCGGCGATGACGGAGCGGTGGTGCCCGGCCGGGACCGTCACGTCGGGGTGGGAGACGGTCGGCGCTCCGGCGACCTCGGAGTAGAGCGTGAGCGTCCCCTCCGTGGCGTAGTCGGCGATGTGCAGGCGCGCCCCGCCGGCCGAGCCGAGCAGCTCGACCTCGATGTCCTCGTGCACTTTCGAGTAGCTGGCCCAGGAGGCGTCGAGCTGGAGGGAGCGGCCATTGTCGAGGCGCAGCAGGGCGCTCGAGAAGTCCTCCACCTCGAAGGCGTGCGTGCCGGTGGCGGCGACGCCGTACGGGCGTCCGCCGCGGCCGGAGCGGCCGATCTCGCCGTAGGCGACGGCCGAGACGCTGGTGACGCGCGGCTCGTCGAGCAGGTGCAGCGCGATGTCGAGCACGTGCGAACCGAGGTCGATCAGCGGACCGCCACCGGCGAGCTCCTTGCTGGTGAACCAGGAGCCGATTCCGGGGATGCCGGTGCGCCGCTGCCAGCTCGCCCGGGCGTGGTAGACGTCGCCGAGCGGAGCGTCGTCGAGGTAGTCGCGGAGGAAGGCGACGTCGGCGCGGCGGCGGTGGTTGTAGGCGATCTCGAGCACGCGGTCGTGGGCGCGCGCCGCCTCGACCATCTCGGCCGCCAGCTCCGCGGTCGTCGCGAGCGGCTTCTCGCAGAAGACGTGCTTGCCGCTCGCGAGCGCGGCGACGGCGATGGGGTGGTGGAGGTGGTTGGGAACGCCGATGGAGACGATGTCGAGGTCGTCGCGGGCGACCAGGTCCTCCCAGTCGGCGGAGAGGTCGGGGACACCGCGGGTCGCGCCGAGCTCGTGGAGGCGCGCCTCCTCCTGGCCTGCGAGCGCGACGACGCGGGCGCCGGGAAGGGACTGGAAGGCGTCGAGGTGGGTGGTGCCGGCGAAGCCGAGGCCGACGACGCCGACACGGAGCTCGGACGTGTTCTCTGTCATCCTCCGAGACTAGTCGAATTGATTCGAGTGCTCGATAAACGCCCGGCCGCGCCCTCCCGGCGGCCGGTGCAGAGCGCGCCGGCGGGCGACGCCCGAGGGGACCGGGCTGGCAGCATGTCGGCATGGACACCTTCCGCGATCAGGACGCCGCCGCCGAATACGCACGCGGGCTGCTGCGGGGCGAGCGGATCCGCCTCCGCGCCGCCACCGACGAGGATCTCGCCGAGGTCGAGCGGTGGTGGAACGATCCCGAGACCGCTGTGCTCCAGCAGGCGTCGATCCTCCCCCGTCCGGGCGGCGCAGTGAACGACCTGCTCCGCTCCTGGAGCGCCAACGCCTCACCGGGGTCGGTCGGCTTCGCCGTCGAGGAGGAGGCCGACGGCTCGCTGGCCGGCCACGTGGCGCTGTGGGGAGGCGCCGCGCCGCAGCGCTGCGGGACCCTCGCCGTCGTCCTCGGCCCGTATGCGCGCGGCCGGGGGCTCGGGACGGATGCGGTGCGCACCCTCGTCCGCTACGGCTTCGCCGAGCTGGGCCTGCACCGCATCGAGCTGCGGGCCTGGGCCTTCAACAAGAGGGCACGGGCCGCGTACCGGCGCTCAGGCTTCATCGAGGAGGGGCGCCGGCGCGACGCGCTGTTCCACGCCGGACGCTTCCACGACGAGATCCTGATGTCGGTACTGGCGCACGAGTTCCCGCACGCCTGAGGGCCGATGCCGACGGCCGAGGCGTCAGGCCCGGCCCAGTGCGCGACGTCCCGCCCGCCGAGCCCCGACAGCCCGACCGTCAGGTCACGTTGACGAGCGTGCGCTGCCAGCCGGAGGAGCCGTTCGGCGCGATCGGCGCGCGCTCCTCGATCTGCACGGCGCCGGTGCGGTCGACCGCCCGGACCGCCACGTAGTGCGAGCCGGTCTCGGCTTCCCAGTCGACGAACCACTGCACCCAGGTGTCGAGGTTGACGGGAGTCGAGAGCGTCGCCTCCTGCCAGTCGCCGTCGTCGATGCTCACCTCGACCCGGTCGATGCCGACCGTCTGCGCCCACGCGACTCCGGCGATCTTCGTGGCACCGGACGGGATCGCGGCACCGATGCGCGGGGTGTCGATCCGCGAGGACATCTTGATCGGCGCTTCGGCGGAGTAGCCGCGCGGCGTCCAGTACGCCTCGTCGGCCGCGAACGTGGTCACCTTCAGCTCGGTGAGCCACTTGGTGGCCGAGACGTAGCCGTAGAGGCCCGGGACGACCATCCGCACCGGGAAGCCGTGCTCGAAGGGCAGCGGCTCGCCGTTCATGCCGACCGCGAGGATCGCGTCGCGCCCGTCGTCGGTCAGCGCGCTCAGCGGAGTGGAGGCGGTGTAGCCGTCAGCGCTGGTCGAGAGCACCATGTCGGCGTCGCCCTGCACTCCGGCCATCGCCAGGACGTCGCGGATGGGGACGCCGAGCCACTTCGCGTTGCCGACCAGATCGCCGCCCACCTGGTTCGAGACGCAGGTGAGGGTCACGCCGTACTCATCGACGCCCATGTCGAGGAGCTGCTGGAGGGTCAGCATCACCTCCTGATCGACCATGCCGATGATCCTCAGCGTCCAGGTCGACGGATCGATGTTGGGCACGGTCAGCGCGGTGTCGACGCGGTAGAAGTCGGCGTTGGGCGTGTAGAGCGGGGTCAGACCCTCGATGTCGAGCTCGGCCCCGGCCGGCACGGCGAGGGTGGTGCGCGGAGTCGGCAGGCGCAGCGCCTCCCGCACGCTCGCGAGCGACGAGGTCGCCGCGTTGACGAGTCGGGCGCCGGTGCCGACGACCGCCGCGCCGACGGCCGCGATCAGGGCCACGCGGAAGAAGCCGCGGCGCTCGAGCGCGCCCGGGCGGGCCTCGGAGGCGGTTCCCCTCGCCTCCGAGGTGCGTGCCGCGCGCCAGCCGCGCAGTCGGGAGAAGAGCAGGTGCATCACGACGACGGCGACGACCAGGCCGACCAGGGTAGGCACCGCGGCGAGCGGAGCGGCTCCGGCGCGCGTGACGATCGCGGCGATCGAGAGCCCGCCGGCGATGATCAGCAGCACCTGCCCGAGCGGGGGGCGGAGCAGTTGCAGGACTCCGGCGATCGCGGCGGCAACGACAACGGCCGCGCCGACGCTCGCGAGCAGGAAGATCTTGTCGTTCTCGCCGAACGCCTCGATCGCGAACTCCTTGAGGGGTCGCGGCACGATGTCGACGATGAAGGCGCCGAGCGCGAGCACGGGACTGGCCGTGCGGGCGACGGCGAGGGCGACGAGTTCGGCGACGGCGAGGAGGACTCCGCCCGTCACGATGCCGGCGAGGGCGGCGAGCAGGAGGAATCGCGCTCGGTGCGCACTGCCCTGGCGCACGGGTGCCGCTGTCTGGTTCATGAAGGTGAGTGTTCGCCTCCCACCTGCCGATTCCCAGGGTGCCCCTGGTTTGGTCGTGTAAGCGTTTTTCTTCATAACGAACAGGTAACGCCCAGCCGCCCTCCCTCCGGTGTCTCGCGGAGGAAGGGGCGGACGGGTGTCAGCGGCAGGTGAAGGCGGGGTAGGCGGTCGCCACGGGAGTGCCGCCGGCGGTCACCGTCGCCGAACCGGCCGGTACCGAGGCGGCGCGGGTGGTGAACGCGTGCGAGGCGCTCCCGCCCGGCGCGACACCGCTGAACGGCGTCGAGCCCCAGCCGGAGGCGAGGGTGATCGCGGCCGGAGCCGTCGACGTGTTGCGCGCGGTCACCGTCAGCACCACCTTGCCCGCCACGCAGCGTGTCGCCGCCGCCGCCTCGACCGTCACCGCGGAGGCGCGGACGATCGAGAGCCGGTAGGTCACGCTGGTGCTGTGGTCCTGCGCCGACGACTCGATCACCACGCTCGTCGTCCCTGTCGTCGCGAGCGGAACCGTGCGGCGCACCGTGTCGTCGATCAGCACGCCGTCGACCGTCACCAGACCACTCCCGACTGCCGGGTCGAGGTCGAGCGAGACGCTCGTCGTCGCGGTCGGCACCGTCAGAGTCAGGTCGCGGACGCCCGCGGCGAGCGCCGGAGACAGCGTCCCCACGTCGGAGGCCAGGGTCGTCAGCTCGGCGGCGGTCGAGTACCCGGTCGCCTCGGTCGTGTACACGCCGAACACCCCGCCGACGTAGCTCGCCCCTGTGCCCTGGAAGCGGACGGTGACCACGGGAATCCGCTGCCCCTGCGCATCGAGGACGTAGGCGCCGCTCTGGTCGCGCTTGTAGCTGTCCTTCGCGGCGATGCCGTCGAGCACGGCCCGGGGGATCTCGTCGTACTGGACGTACCACTCGGTCGCGCCCGCGGCGCCCGAGACCACTTCGGTCTTGAGCTTCACGTTGTTGAGGTAGACGTCGAAGGTGCGTCCCGCGTCGCCGCCGTAGTAGCGGACACCGAGGTGGTTCTCGGACAGGCTCGGGTCGACGATCATGTCGTACTGGAAGAACGCGTCCGCCGAGCGCTGGCCGTCGCGGTAGCTCTCGCCGCGCCAGGTGCCGACCGACGACTTCGCGAACCGGTGGTTCTTGTCGGCCTCGCTGTTGTTGTTGTCGAACGAGGTGAGGGAGTCGATGGTCGTCTCGTCGACGCGCAGCTGCTCCTTCTGCGTGCGGATGAGCGCCTGGGCCGCGGCCGAGTCCGGCTCGATCAGGGTCAGGTAGGTCGCGTAGCGGGCGTTGTAGAGGCTGTAGTACGGGGTGAGCACCCGGGCCGCGGAGGCAGCGTCGACGTTCTTCATGCCGAAGCGCATCGTGGTGCGGCCGTTGCCGTCCGCGCCGTCGGGCAGGCGGACCAGGTTGTCGCGGATCGCCGACGTCCAGGTCGCGGAGTCCGCGACGACGATGGTCGAGTTCACCGACTTGTCGGCCGTGCCCATCCGCACCAGGACGCCGGCCACGTACGACGCCTCGACGTTCGAGCGGTTCAGCTCTGTCGCCAGCAGCACCGGTCCGTAGCGGAACGCGGCCCAGTCGGGGTTCTCGGTGTCGGCGACGACCGAGACCGCGGCGGGCAGCGTCCAGGTGAGCACATCGCCCGCCGAGACGGGGACGGAGACGTAGCCCGCCTCGGCCGTGACCGCGCGCGCAACGCCGTTCACGGTGAGCGTCGGAGCCCCGTCGATCCAGGAGGGGACGCGCAGCTTCAGGGCCGTGCCCGCGGCCACGGCTCCCCCGTCGAGCGCCTCGACCCGCAGGGTCGCCGTGTCGGTGCTCGGGATGTCCGCCGTCTGGGTCAGCGTCAGATTGTTCGCGGAGGAGCGGAGCACGGAGGAGCGGAACTGGTTCACGATCACCGTCCGGGGCTTCTCGAAGTAGATCGAGTCGCCGAGCTTGGTGAAGCTCTCGATCCCGGTGCCGTGATCGCACCAGAACTCGTCGTGCTCGTGCCCGAAGACCTTCGCGTAGCCCGCGGTCTGCGGCTGGAAGTAGGTGACCATGCCGGTCTCGGGGTTCTGCACCGAGAGGACGCCGTTGATGAACGCCTCCTCGTAGAAGTCGGCGTACCTCACGTCCTCCGTCACCTGGAACAGGGCCCGGGTGAGCTTGAGCATGTTGTAGATGTTGCAGCCCTCGGAGGTGGAGTTCTCGCCGTATCCGGTGGTCTGGCCGTTCGTCGCGTACTCGTACAGGGTGCCCGGCGCATGGAAGTGCTCGGACTGGCTGTTGCCCCCGTTGGCGTAGGTGTGCGATTCGTCGACCATCCGCCAGAAGTTCTCGGCGGCGCGCCGGTACATGTCGAGGTCGGCCTTCTCGGCCGTGGTCAGGGTCGCGAGGAGCGAGGGGTTGTCGCTGAAGACGGTGTAGCGCTTGAGCGCGCCGATCAGCTTGGGGATCGTCGTGTTCGCGTGCAGGCCGTTCAGCACGTCCTCGTTGTTCGCGAGCTTCCGGAACAGCGCCGTCTCGTCGAAGTACTCGGCAGCTCGCTTGTGCGCCGGCTTCTCGGTGATCTCGTAGAGGCGGTAGAGCGCCTCGTTCATTCCGCCGTACTCGGTGCTGAGCAGCTGCGAGGGGTTCGCCTGACGGCCGGCCCAGTTCGTGATCCACGAGCCGAAGCCGTCGGCGACGACGAGCGCCTTCTGCGAGAGCGCGTCGGGCGCGTACTGGTGGGCGTCGAGGAGGCCAGCGAGCACCTTGTGCAGGTTGTAGAAGGGCACGAGCAGGCCGTCGGATCCGCTCGGCAGGTAGCTCACCGGGAACGGCGAGACGTAGCCCGCGTTCGCCGGGTCCTTCGCCGCGTAGGCGTCCTGCACCTTCTTCAGGCCGTCGACCGAGGCGGTGAGCGTGGCGAGCAGCGCGGCCTTCGTGGCCGGATCCTCCGCGGTGGCGTACGCCTGCGAGAGCGCCGAGACGTAGTGGCCGAAGAAGTGGCCCTGGAACCGGGTGCCGCTCTCGCGCTCCCAGCCGCCGTAGCCTCCGGTCGTCGTCGGGGCGAGCCCGGCCTGACGGTAGAAGGAGTAGAGGAACATTTCGGGGTCCAGGCTCAGCAGGTACTCGACGGTCTGCTGCTCGCCGTTCTCGAGGTACGGGTCCTGCACCGAGACATCGGTGAGACCGGCCTCGAGGAGGTAGCCCGAGGTCGTGGTGCCGCGGGGCTGCACCTCGACGGTGACGGTCCTGGTGACGGCGGCGCTGCCTCCGTAGACCGCCGACCCGGTGACGGTGACCGGCGTTGCGGCACCGGTGGGCGGGGTGACGGTCGCGGTGCCGCCACTGAAGGCGAGGGCGGCCGGGTCCGAGGAGGACCAGCTGAGCTCGGAACCCTTCGCTCCGCGGGTGGGCAGCGAGAAACCGGTGCTGGTGGCGGTCGGTGGCGAGACGGCGTCGAGGTCGGCGCGGGCCACGGCGGCCGGGTCGAAGGAGGGATCGTGGGCCTTCGTCAGAGCGACGACGTCGGCCGTCGTGGCGACTCCGCTGTAGAGGGCGTAGTCGTCGAGCAGGCCGCGCAGATGGCTGCCGTTGTAGCCAGGGCCGTTGAAGCCGAGGGTCTTGGTGGAGGTGCTCTCGGCGCCGAGGACGCCGGTCGCGGAGCCCGAGGCGGCGTACTTCACCGCGCTGGGCTGCTGGACGCCGTTGCGGTAGAACGCGACGTCCTTGGTGCTCCTGTCGTAGGTGGCGACCACATGGGTCCACTGCCCGGCAGGGAAGAAGTCGGCGCGGGCGGTCTCGACCGCGACCTTGTACGGCTGCCCGGTCGACGGGCCGACCGAGAGCGCGAGCGGAGTGCCGTCGCCCTCGGAGCTGAGGTACCAGCCGTCCGAGTTGTAGGTGGTCTTGTTCCAGGTGAAGACCTGCTCGCCTGTCATCGCGGCGCTCGGCCGGTACCAGAACGAGACCGTGAGGTCGGCGGGCTGGAGGGCGGCCGCGGTGCCGAGGCTCACGGCGTTCGAGCCGGTGAACGCGAAGGCCTGGCCGCTGAGGCCGGTGCCGTAGGAGGCGGTGCCCTTCTGCATCCCCACGGCGGTGCCGCGGCCGCTGGTGTCGGCGAGGCTGCCGTCGAAGGGCAGCTCGAGCACCTTCGTGCTGTCGAGGGAGGTGGTGGGTGCCGCCTGAGCGGTCGGGCCGACCGCGAGCAGTCCCGCCGTCAGCGCCATCACCGCCGCCGCTGCGATCGCTGTCCGTCGTGTCGTCATCCTGGAGCCTCTCGTCGTTGAGAAGAGCGACGGCGTCAAATCGTGCCACGAGCTGTCGTCAGCGGAATGTTACCGTTAACACTCGGTTTTCGGAATGCCCTTGGAGCGCGGACCGAGCGGACACGGAGGCGCACTCAGTGCCGTACGGGCCGCCTCTCGAGCGCCGCCCGGAGGTACGGCGCCGTGCGGCTCCCCTCGGCGAGGGAGACCTGCTCGGGCGTGCCCGTCGCGACGACAGTGCCGCCCGCCTCCCCCGCCCCCGGACCCAGGTCGATGACCCAGTCGGCGTCCGAGACGATGCGCATGTCGTGCTCGACGACGATCACGGTGTTACCCGCCTCGACGAGGTGCTGGAGGTGCGCGACGAGGCGGTCGGCGTCGGCGGGGTGCAGGCCAGAGGTCGGTTCGTCGAGCAGGTAGAGGGTGTCGCCGCGCTGCGCGCGCCGCAGCTCCGAGGCCAGCTTCACCCGCTGGGCCTCGCCGCCCGAGAGCTCGGGGGCCGGCTGGCCGAGGGCGACGTAGCCGAGCCCGACGTCCAGGAGGGCGTCGAGGTGCCGCACCACCTCCGGCTCGGTCGCGAACGCCTCCCTCGCCGCGGTGACGCTCAGAGCGAGGACGTCGGCGATCGTCCGGCCGTCGAGCGTCACCTCGAGCGTCTCGGGGTTGTACCGGGTGCCGCCGCACGTCACGCAGGGCGCCTGCACCGTCGGCAGGAACAGCAGCTCGACCTCCATGGTGCCCTCGCCTTTGCAGACCGGGCAGCGCCCGCTGGGCTGGTTGAACGAGAAGCGACCGGCGCCGTAGCGGCGGCGCTTCGCCTCCGGAGTCGCCGCGAAGAGCGCCCGCACCCGGTCGAACAGACCCGTGTAGGTCGCGACGTTCGAGCGCGAGGTGCGGCCGATGGGGGTCTGGCTCACCTGCACGACGCGGCGCAGGCGCTCCGCGGGTCCGGAGGCGCGGCCGAGCGTGACAGCGGCCGCAGTGTCGAGCAGCGGATCCTCGGACTCGCGCTCCTCGTCCGCGGACTCGTTCTCGGCGAGGTCGGCGCGCAGGCTCGCCCGCAGCAGATCGGGGAGGGCCTGGTTGACCAGCGTCGACTTCCCCGAGCCGGAGACGCCCGTCACCGCGATGAGAACGCCGACCGGGAACGAGACCGCGAGGTCGCGGAGCGTGTTCCGGGAGACTCCAGAGAGATCGATCCGCAGCTCCGCCGTGCGGCGCTCGCGCACCGGCGGGATGCTGCCGGACTCGGGGAACAGGTAGCGCCGGGTGACCGAGTCGGAGGCGCTCCGGATGCCGTCGAGACCACCCGAGTAGACGACGGTGCCGCCTCCAGTACCGGCTCCGGGGCCGATGTCGACGATCCAGTCGGCCTCGCGGATCACCTCGAGCGAGTGCTCGACGAAGAAGACCGTGTTGCCCGTCGCGCGGAGCGTGCGGAGGATGCCGAGCAGCGCCTCCGTGTCGGCCGGATGCAGCCCGGCCGACGGCTCATCGAGGACGAACACGACTCCGAACAGGCGCGAGAGGACCTGGGTGGCGAGGCGCATCCGCTGGAGCTCGCCCGTCGAGAGGGTCGGCGTCGGCCGGTCGAGCGAGAGGTAGCCGAGACCCAGGTCGACGATCGGCGACATGCGCGCGATCAGGTCGGCGACGAGGCGCTGCGCGGCCAGCCGGGTCTCGGGGGCGAGGGCGGGCGCGCCCGTCGCGGTCCAGCCCGGCTCGAGCACCCGCTCGAGGAGGGCGCGGAGATCGTGGAGCGGGAGGGCGGAGAGCTCGGTGATGTCGCGGCCCTCGAAGGTGACGGCGAGCGCCTCCGGCTTCAACCGCCTGCCGCGGCAGGTGCCGCACACGACGCTCACCAGGAACGATCCAGCGCGCTCGCGCATCCGGGCGCTCTTCGAGCCGGCGAAGGTGTCGAGGACATAGCGGCGCACCCCGAGGAACGTGCTCATGTAGCGCGGTTCGACGCCTGCGGCGACGGCGGCCCGCACGTCGGCCGGCGAGCGGTCGGTGAAGATCGGCACCTGCGGCGACTCGTCGGTGTGCAGGATCCAGTCGCGCGCCTCCTCGGGGAGCGTCCGCCACGGCACGTCGATGTCGTGGCCCAGCGAGATCAGGCTGTCGCGCAGCTGCTTGCCGTGCCAGGCGGTCGGCCAGGCGGCAAGGGCGCCGTCGCGGATCGAGAGCGAGTCGTCCGGCACCATCAGCTCGTCGGGCACGTCGTAGACCCGGCCGATGCCGTGACAGGTCGGGCACGCGCCCTGCACGGTGTTGGCAGAGAAGTCCTCGGCGAGGAGCATCGGCGCCCCCTCCGGATACGTGCCGACCCGCGAGAAGACCATGCGCACGACGCTCGAGAGGGTGGTCGCGCTGCCGAGCGTCGAGCGGGCCGAGCCCGCGGAGCGGCGCTGCGGGAGGGCCACAGCGGGCGGGAGCCCGTCGATGGAGTCGACCTCCGGCACGCCGACCTGGTCGATCAGCCGGCGGGCGTAGGGGGCGACCGACTCGAAGTAGCGCCGCTGCGCCTCCGCGTAGAGGGTGCCGAACGCAAGCGAGCTCTTGCCCGATCCGGAGACGCCCGTGAAGGCGACGAGGGCGTCGCGCGGGATGTCGACGTCGATGCTCCTGAGGTTGTTCTCGCGGGCTCCGCGCACGCGGACGCGGTCGAGGTGGGCGGGGGTTCCGTGCTCGCTCATCCCTCTAGCCTGCCGTGTGCGGGATGTGGGGCGGCCCGGGCGCGCTCCGGCGCGGCTGGTCGAGACGGCCCGGTGTGCGCCGAGCCGGCGTCGAGGCGGCGGGGCCTCAGCGAGGCGGCGGCGGCTCGGCCGTTCGCCCGAGCACCGGCGGACGAGCCGGGCGCCTCACCCCATTACCCGGAGAACGAGGAGGAAGGGGATGAGGACATCTCCCTCGCCTCGCTCAGGGACGCCGACGGCCGGTTCTGCGCCACACAGCGAAGACGATGAGCCAGAACACCGCGTAGATCATCAGGACGGGAAGAAGCTCCCACGACAACCCTCGGGCAGTCACGATCTGCACCACGACGTGAACCACGACGACGGGAGCCAGCACGAGAGTGGCGAAGAGGGCCGGGGACATCCGTCCGTCGGCAGTCATTGGCAGCTGAATCCGGTCGGCCCCGCGAGGGGGTAGATCCGCATCTCGCGCCCATCCGGGCAGACCCCGTTGGCGACGACGATACCGACGATCATCGCGATCACTGCGGCACCCGCCCCACAGCCGACCCCTCCTGTTTCGGGACCGAGGAGAGCGCAGACGGACGCGATGAGAGACGCTGACGCTCCTGTCACCATCGCCTGCTGCTCCGCTTCGGTGAGTTGAATGTACGGCCACGGATCCGCGCCACCCGAGATCAGAACGCTGAACGGTACTCCGCGACTGAGAACTCGTGGCGCGTCGGCTGCTTCCGGTTGCCCGGAAACGGCACTGACGAACGCTCTCCCCACTGCACTGTGCAGTGTCTCCGCGGAGACCTTGCCGGGATCGAACCTGTTCGCCGGACGATCGTAGGCGGAGACCAACTCAGTGATCTGATCCGCCAGCTCCTGGTAGCTCGAGTCGGTCTGCTCGATCGACACGGGTGTCACGAGCGCTGACGGCCGATGACCTTCCGCGGCCACCGCCGACGGGGGGGGTGCGCCATCGCGACTGCTGTCAGCGCAGCCACGGCGACGACGAAACCGGTGCCGGAATTCTTCTTCACATCGACCCTCCTCAGTGCCGCTCGAAGCCAAGCGCCTCCGTGCGTCCCCGCAATCGACGAGAGTCGGGAAAGGATCTTTCTCCTCCCCCAGCCCAGATGCCTGGTCCGTCGGGGCTTGAGTCGGACGGTACTCATCCGCCTTACCGACATCCTTCTCATTCTCTTCAAGAACATTCATGACAGCGGCGACATCGCCGACCGGAGGCTGCGGGGCGTCACCTCCGGCTGCCGTGGTGCACCGTCGATGGGGAAGACCCGGCGTCACGGAACAGGCATCGGCCGAGCAGACGGAGGCGGCGCCGCGTGTCAGCCGAGACCGTGGCGGTGCGCGAAGGCGACGAGCTGGAGGCGGGAGGCGAGGCCGAGCTTGGCGAGGATGCTCGAGACGTGGCTTTTGATGGTGGACTCGCTCAGGTGCGCCGCCGCCGCGATCTCGGCGATGCTCCGGCCCTGCGCGGCCGAGGCGAACACCCCCTTCTCTCGGGCCGAGAGCACCTCGGGCCGAGAGCACCTCGGGGCGAGCGGCCACGGCGGGCGGCGCGTAGTCGCGGAGCGGGGCGTGCTGTCCGCCGCCGGCCACCACGGTCCGCCCGGCGGCGACGGCGCGCACGGTGCCCAGCAGCAGCTCGGTCGTCGCGTCCTTCATCAGGAACCCCGCCGCTCCGGCCGCCAGCGACTCGGCGACGACACTGTCGTGCTGGTGCGTGGTCAGGATGACCACCCGCGTGGCGACGTCGGGATCGCGGGCGATCCTCCGCGTCGCCGAGATGCCGTCGAGCAGCGGCATGCGCACGTCGAGCAGGAGCACGTCGGGGGCCTCGCGCCGGACGAGCTCGACGGCCGCCTCGCCGTCGTGCGCGGCGCCGGCGAACTCCAGCCCCGGCTCCGCGTCGAGGAGCATCTGTAGGCCCGAGCAGAACAGCACGTGGTCATCGGCGACGGCGATGCGGATCACGCTGCGGCCTCGAGCACGTGCGCCGGGATCGACGCGGTGACGCGGAACCCGCCGTCGTCCTCCTCCGCCGTCAACCAGCCGCCGGCGAGCTCGGCCCGCTCCCGCATGCCGTTGACCCCATGGTCCGAGCCGCTCGACTCCGCTCCGGAGCAGCCGCGCGACGCGACCTCGAGCAGCAGCGCGGACTCCTCCCAGACCAGACGCACCTCGGCGTTCGGCGTGCCGCCGCTGTGACGGAGCGCGTTGGTGAGCGACTCCTGCACGATCCGGTACACCGCGAGCTGCTGCCCCGGCGACAGGACGGCGCGATCGCCCTGCTCCTCGAGCACCACCGAGAGGCCGGCCGAGCGGAAGCGGTCGACGAGGTGCGGGAGGGAGTCGAGGTCCGGCTGGTCGAGCGCGTCGGGATCGGCTCCGAGCGACTCGATCACCAGGCGCACCTCGATGAGCGAGGCGCGGGCGACGTCGGCGACCGCCCGCAGCGACGCCTCCGCGCGGTCGGGTTCGGTGCGGACGAGGCGCTCGGCGCCGGTCGCCTGCACGAGGACGATCGAGAGCGACTGAGCCATCACGTCGTGCACGTCGCGGGCGATGCGCGCCCGTTCGGAGGTGAGGGCGAGCTCACGGTCCGCCTCCGCGAGCCCGTCCGCGAGGGCGCGCCGCTCGAGGAGGAGGGTCGCGCGGGCGCGGGTGACCCGCAGGAGCCGGCCCACGAGCCAGCCGACGCCGACGACGATCGCGCCGGTGGCGGCGGCCTCGATCCCGTTCGTCGTCGCCATACCGTGCAGGGCGAGCGTGCTGCCCGCACCGACGAGGGCGACGAGGAGGAGGATCCGACCGACCGTCATCCGCCGCTCCGACACCCGAGCAGCGGCGACCGCGAGCCCCGCGATGAGGAAGGGATCGGCGGGGACCGCGTCCGGCAGGAGGAACGGCGTCACCGAGGCCGCGCTCGCGACGGCGACGGCCGGCCAGGGCAGCAGCGGCCCGAAGGCGATCAGCGCGCAGACGACGTACTGCGGCCCGAACGCGAGAGGGCCCGTGCGACCAGGGCAGACGCCCGACCTCGCCCCAGATCCACAGCGCGAGGAACACCAGCGCGGTGGCGATGTCGAGGACGATCGGGGGAAGGCGGCGCAGGACTCGGATCATGCCGCGACCGTACCGAGGCACGGTGCTCCCCGGCGCGGGTCGGCGGTGCATTTCGTCCGAACGGAGGAGAGATGCGGGCCGTCCCGTGGAGAAGGCGAGGGGACGGCCCGCACCCGCCGAGGCACCGCGGCGGGGCGGTGTCTCGGCGAGGGCGAGCCGTCTCGGGGCGCGGACGCGCGTCAGCGGCTCAGCAGCTGCGCGCCGAGTACGCCGCGGTCAGCGCGCCCGCGGTGAGCGAGTCGGCCGGGATCGACGCCCGACGGGTGGTGAACGCCGCGGAGGCGCTGCCGCCGGGGGCGGCGATCAGCGTCGGCGAGGCGCCGAACGGCGAGCGGATGACGACCGCGAGGGGCGTCGTGCCCGTGTTCCGTACCACTCCCGTGATGACGGCCTTGCCTGCGATGCAGCGGGTGGAGGCGGTGAGCGTCGCGCTCGGCGCCGTCACCACCACGGTGGCGGTGACCGTGACGGCCGTGGAGCTCGACAGCCGGCGGTCGGCGGCGTTCCAGGCCGTGGATCCGCCGGCGCCCACCCACTGGTTGTCGTTCGCGCCGATCGTGCGGACGACCCCGGTGACCGAGTAGCGGCCGGGCGCGGTCTTCACCGCGGAGGTGTCCCAGGTGACGGGCTGCGAGGCGGTGCCGCGGCCGTAGGCGAGCACGACGTCGGCGCGGGCGGGCAGGACCGCCGCGGCGGCGGCTCCCGAAGCGACCGTCACCTCGCCGAGATCGGAGCGGACCGCGGAGGCCGCGTCGGCCGAGCGGACCTCGGCGTACTGCCCGGCGGTCAGCGAGACGACCCCGCCGTGCTTGGTCGAGGGCGCGAGCGAAAAGCCGGGATCGGTGAGCTGGGTCCAGCCCGCGTCGAGATCCTTCGTGACCATCGGCCGGTAGCCGGTCGAGGGGATCACGTCGACGTAGAGGTACCAGGTGTCCTCTCCGTGGTCCGTGAACACCGCGGGGCCCTCGACCCCTCCCGCGTTCCCGCCGGCCCACACCGCGCCGATGCGGTCCTGGATCGGCGTCCACGCGGTCGACGGCAGCCACCACGTCGCGGCCGTGGTCGACTCCATGTAGATGCCCCTGCCGGTGCCGTTGTCCTTCGAGATCCGGTAGGTCGTGCCGCCGTCCTGGATCAGCGTGGTGTCGATCGTGTCGGCGCCGGTGTCGACGAAGGTGCCGCCGTACGAGTAGGTGCCCTGGGTGAAGTCCGAGGTCGCTCCCCAGAGCACGCGCGAGGAGCCGGTTCCCGGCGTGTGCGCGGCAGTCGGGTAGACCGTGGAGGACCAGTAGACGACGAACGAGCCCCGGCCCGGCCCGTCGTAGTCCGGAACCCAGGTGGCCTCCGGGGCCCACATCATGCCGGCCTCGAGAGCCTTCGCCCCGGTCGCGTCGAGCGCGACGTCGAACTGGCGCAGGTCGCTCCACGACACGAGGTCGCTCGACTCCCAGACGTTCATCCTCGTGCTGCCCTGCGTGGTCCAGTGGCACCAGGTGGTGCAGGAGCCGGTGCCGGAGTCACCGCCGAAGACGCGGAGGTCGGTGGCGATGATGAAGTACTTCTTCGTCTCGGGGTTGTAGGTCAGGTACGGGTCGCGGACACCGGTGGTGCCCAGGTCGGAGGCGAGGATCGGCTTCCCGCCGTTCAGCGGATCCCACTTCTCGGGGTCGTCGCCGCGCGAGACGTCGAGGTAGATCTTCTCGGCGTAGCCCTGCGCGTCCTCGACGAAATGCACCATCAGGTAGCCGTAGGGGGTGTCGACGCCGACCTGCGGCGCGACGGTCACGACGATCGAGCGGGTCTGCGCGACTCCGCGGATCGACGCCGTCGCGGTGAGCGACGCGGTGCGCGCGGCTTGGCCCGCGGCCGGGCGGTCGGCGCTGAGGGTGCGGCCGTCCGCCGAGACGCGCAGAGCCGGGTCACCGGAGGTCCAGGTCACCGCTCCCCCGTAGTCGGGAAGGTTCGCGGTCGAGTCGTCGACGGTGAGCGGAGCGACCGCGGCCAGCACCGCAGCGGCGAGCGGCGCGAAGGAGGAGGCGTGCGGCGTCGCATCCACGCTCGACACGGCCGCCACCTCCTGCCCGGTCAGGGCGCGGTCGTAGACGCGGAACGCCGACACCTCGCCCGCGTAGAACGGGTCGGGGTAGGGCGCGCGGCCGATCGTGTTCAGCGACTGGTCGGCCACGGACGAGGGCCGCAGCGCTGTGGGCGCCGAGGCGACCCGGACGCCGTCGACGAAGAACGAGAGAGTGCCTGCGCTGCCGTCGATCACCGAAGTGAGGCTGTACCAGCGGTCGGCTGCGAGCGCGGAGGCGCTGCGCGCGTTGATCTCGCCGCCGCCTCCGCCCGTGGTGATCGCCGTGCGCACCCGGTCGCGCACCGACGCGAACCAGTACTGGTTCGTGCTGTCGCTGCCGATGGTCCAGAGGAAGTGGAAGTTCGAGAGCATCGACGCGTCGGCGCGGGTCTCGATCGTGACCGTCGCCGAGGTGCGGCCGGACAGCAGGTTCGCGGGCAGCTGCACCCAGGGTGCGGTGGTGCTGCTCTTCGGCCCGCCGGTGAGGCGCAGCGACGTGCCGGTCCACAGGGAGTCGGTGCCGTTGCGGACGGTCGCGGCTCCCACGCCTCCGCCCGCCGTGTTAGCCACGGTGTTGCCGCTGGTCTGCGTGAAGCGGTAGTCGGCGAGCAGACCCTGCTGCGGGATCGCCGCCTCGGCGGCCTGGGCGGCGGAGGTCGGCGCGACAAGGCCCGAGAGCAGCATCGCGCCGAGGCCGACCGCGGCGAGTGCCGCCCGGAGCGGCGCCCGGCGGGCGGGGTCGGCCTGGGAGTGGGCGGGGGTCGACAGTGGCATGGTGCTCCTTCGCACGGACGGTCGGGGGCGGCGGGGCCGCGAGCGGGGCCGAGCGGCTGGTCACCGCTCGGCCCGGGGGAGCGATCAGCCGCAGCTGAGCGCCGGGTGCTGCGCCGCCACGGTCGCGCTCCGGGCGGCGTCGTCGGAGCCGGCGACCACGACCGCCGTCGACCCGGCGGGAACGCTGGTCAGACGGGTGGTCACGGCGGTGGAGGTGCTCGTCCCGCCGGCGAGAGCGGTCACGCTCTTCGCCGCGGTGCCGGAGCCGACGGTCACGTCGATCGGCAGATCGTCCGCGTTGCGGACCACCGTGGTCAGCACGACCCGGCCGGCGACGCAGCGGGCGCCGGCAGTGACGACCGGCTGCAGCGGCACGGTCGAGGCGGGAGCGCCGAGCGAGACGCGGAAGCGCTGGCAGTCGTTGTTCAGCACGCTCCACTGGCCGATCCGGGTGCCGTTCGCCGCCGAACAGTTCGACAGGTCGAGCGCCTTGCCGCTGTGCGCGGCGCGCAGCTCGACGGTGCCGTCGTTGCCCGGGCGGAGGCGCCACGCGCTTCCCGTGACGCCGCACGCGCCCTGGGTGACGGTCGCACCGTCGGCGGTAGAGCCTCCGGTGACCGCGAGGCACGAGGCGGCGGCCGAGACCGGGTGCATCTCGACAGCGCCGTCGGCAGCACCGGTGACGGTGACGCGCTGGCACGGCGAACCGAGCCACTCCTGTTGCTGGAGCACGGCACTGTTGGCGGTCGAGCAGTTCGGCAGATCGAAGGCCTTGCCGGTGACGAACGAGGTGATCGCCACAGCGCCCGCGGGGCGCAGCGCCCACTCCTGAGCGGCGGAGGCGGTGGCCGCGGCCTGGCGGACGGAGCCGCCGGACGCCTCCAGCACCGTGCCGCTGGCGCGGTGGGTGAGCGTCGAATAGCCGCCGGTTCCCGGGGCCACCCTCCACTGCTGGCAGCCGGTGGTCAGCCACGCGGACTGCTGGAGGCCGACATCGGCGCGCGCGCAGTCGACGGGCCCGAGGGCCTTGCCGCTGCTGGCGTTCATCAGGCGGAGACTGTCCTCGCCGGTGGCGTCGAGCATCCAGTTCGCCCGGGGCGTCGAGCACGGACCCTGGACGATGCCTGCACCGTCGCCGCTCTGGGCGGAGGAGACGGTGGCGCAGAGACCGGTGCTGCGGCTGACGAGCTGCCACGGCGCTCCCTCGACGCGAGCCGTGATCGGCGCGTTCTCCCCGCTGGGCACGGGGATCTGCGCGGTGGTGCCCAGAGGAGTGCCGAAATCGGGCTCGCCGCCGGCTGTCCAGTCCATGAGGTGCGCGCGGGCCGAGCGCTGGCGGCCGCAGCCGTCGTCCGGTCCGGGGTTCGCGTGGTACAGGTTCCAGGTCTCGGTGCCGTCGGGCGAATCGAAGAAGTCGTTGTGACCGGTGCCGAACTCGCCGTTCGCCTTCGAGAAGACCGGTCCGTCGCTCTTGGTCCAGGAGGAGGCCACGACCGGGTCACCGGTGCCGTCGTACTCGAGGGTGCCGAGCTGGTAGTCCTCGGTGCCGCAGAAGCTCGCCGAGTAGACGATCCAGGTGCGGCCGTCCTTCTGCAGCGGGATCGGGCCCTCGTTGACGGGCGCGCCGATGGTCTCCCACGGCTCGGTGGGCGACGAGAGCACGTTCATCGGCCCGGTGGCGGTCCACGGGTCGGACATCCTGGCGATGTAGTTGTTCTGCAGCCGGTTCGGCCCGGCTGAGAACGCCGACCAGGTGATGAAGAGCTCGCCGTTCAGCTCGAGGTACGCGCCGTCGATGTTCCAGTCGTCGGTGGGGATCGGCCGACCCTTGTAGCTGTAGGGCCCCATCGGGTCGTCGCCCGCGCTCTCGATCACCTGGAGGTGCTGGCGGTCGAAGTTCCCAGCGGTTCCCATCGTGTACATCAGGTACCAGCGCCAGCCGTTCGGCCCCTCCATCCGCTGCAGCTCGGGCGCCCACATGTTGGCGTTCCGGCCCGGGTTCGTGTCGGTGTAGACGGTCGTCGGAGTCGCGGTGCCCAGCGCCGCGAGCGTCGGCGCCTTGCGCATCACGACGCGGTTGTCCCAGGTCGTGGCGACCAGGTAGTAGTTGCCGTCGTGGAACTCGATCGTCGGATCGGCGGTGTCCGGCTCGATCGGGTTGGTGAAGGTCGGTTCGCCCAGCGCGTGCGCCGGGGCTGCGGCGGTGAAGGGCAGCGCCACGACCGCGGCGAGCAGGATCAGCAGCCCTGCGGTGAGGCGGCGGCGGAGCGAGCCCCTCGGGACTCGGTCTCGCTCGGCGGCGGGCGTCGGTGCGGGCGTCATCGTGACTCCATCGTCAGAGGGGTGGGCGGCAGGGAGCCCGGAGATGCGTCGGCGAGCGGCGCACCCCCGGGGAGTCGCGGGGTCGCCGCCGCGACGCCCATCACGGGCGTGCGAGTGGTGGCGGGGCAGAGTTCCGCGCACTACGGGATGCGGTGCGACCTCGTCCTCGAGGTCTCCGACACCGTCTTCCCGGCGATTTTGTTCACGGTAACAGGGTGTCTGCGCCAGTTCAACCACCCCCTCCGCGGGGCTCAGGCGGCGGCGGGCCCGCGGCGCACCAGAACCGAGTCGGAGGCGTGGCTGGCACCTCGAGGGACGACGACGCACGAGCTGGCACACGAGTTCGACTGGCGCGGGCGGACGGTCCGCGGGGACCGCTGCGGATCGGGACCGGACCTGGTGCTCCTGCACGGCACTCCGTGGTCGTCGGAGCAGTGGCGCCCGTTCGCCGAGGCGGACGAGCGCTTCACCGCCGAGATCGAGCCCGGCTACGGCAGCATCACCGAGCCCGTGCACCCCATCTGGGGCGCCGAGGACGCCTGGATCCCCCGCGACCGTGCCGAGCGACTCCGCGCTGCGATCCCGCACACCTCCCTTGCCCTGATCGACGACGCGGGGCACATGGTCCAGCTCGACGCCCCCGTCGCCCCCTCGGCCGAGCTCACCCGCTGGACGGCCTCGGTCCGCACCTGATCGAGCGCCCCGGGAAGGCTCGCCGAGGTGAGCGGCGAGGCGCTCCGCCCGCGTCGCTCGGGGACGTCGACGAGAGCCGCGCGGGCGACCCTCGTACCCTCCTCCACCGCCGCAGCGCGATTAGGCTCAATCCCGACCACACGCCTCCCGAGGAGGAGCCATCGCCACCATCAGCCCCGAGCTCAGCCGCCGCGAACGCAACAAGCAGGACAAGCTCGACCGCATCACCGATGCAGCCCGAGCCCTCTTCGACGAGCACGGGATCGACGAGGTGACGACGCAGCAGATCGCCGACCGTGCCGATATCGGCGCGGGCACGCTGTTCCTGTATGCGCGGACGAAGGCCGAGCTGCTGCTCCTCGTGCAGAACTCGGCCTATGGCGCGGCTCTCGTCGAGGGCGTCGAGGCGTCAGCGGCGCTCGACGAGCCGGCCGACGCGGTCCTCGCCGTGCTGCGGCCCGTGATCGTGTGCAACCGCGCCCGGGTCGACAACGGCCGCGCCTACCTCCGCGAGATCGTCTTCGGCGATCCGGAGGAGCCGCACCACCGCGAGGCCCTCCGCCACACCCTCGAGACGGAGGCAGCGGTCGCCTCGGTCCTGGAGCGCACCGCCGGCGTCCCCGCCGCCGCGGCCGCGATCAGCGCGCACATCGTGTCGGCGATCGTCTTCGCGACGCTCGCGATCACCGCCAACGCCTCCGCCTCGGTCGACGAGCTCGTCGCCGAGATCCGGGTGCAGGTGGAGGCACTGCTGCCGGCGTGACGCGGCCGACGCTCAGCGCGAGAGGCGCTTGGCGTAGCAGCGGGCGCTCGGCTCGTCGCCCCAGTAGCCGTACCCGGCGATGGGCTCGTAACCCGAGCTCGCGTACAGCGCCATCGCCTCCGGCTGCTCGACACCGGTGACCAGCCGCAGCAGGTCGACTCCCTCGCGGACCGCTACGCGCTCGACTCCAGAGAGGAGGACCCGGCTGAGCCCGCGCCCGCGCGCCTCCTCGGCCACGAACATCCGCTTGATCTCGCCGATGCCGTCCTCGACGGCGAGCGCCACACAGCCGACCGGCTCGCCGCCGACCACCAGCAGGAGCGTCGGGGCGTCGTCGGGTGGCCGCTGGCCGGTGTCGTCGCCGCCGTAGCGGGCCAGCAGGTCGGCCTCCTGCGCGGCGAAGAGCGCGGTCGCGGCCGGGTCGCCGGCCGTGGTCTCGATCAGTCGGGAGTCGTCGGGCACCGCACGATGCTACGACGTGCCGCAGGGCCGCTCAGTCCTCAGGCACGAGCCGGACGAGGAACCCTCCCGGTACTCCCGGGCGCAGCTCCTGGTACTCGGACGGGATCCGGTACTCCGCGGTGCCCACCGACGAGACGGTGAAGGAGTCGTCGGTGCGCGTGCCGGCGAGGAACACCGAGTAGACGAGCGTCCCGTCCTCGAGCGAGCGGCGCCCCGCCGCCGCTCCCGACCAGCGGTGTCCGCCCGGGTCGGCCGGGGCGGAGCCGAGGGAGGCGTCGATCGCGGCGGTGTCGACGCCTGCCGTGCGGATCCCGTCGGCGCAGTCGCGCCAGCTGCCGGTGAAGCCGGGATCGTCGTCGGAGGCGCAGAACAGCATCGCGCCGTCGGGAGCGACGTGCAGCTCGCCGTAGCCGCCGACGATCTGGGAGGCGTCCGGCTCGTCAGCGCGAGGCTCCGACGACTCGACCGGCACCTCGGACCGCGCTGCCGAGGGAGCGGGCTGCGGCGTGCACCCCGCGAGAGCGAGCACGAGGACCGCCACCGTTCCCGCTCGCCTCATGCACGCAACCTACTGGAGTCGCGCCTCCTCGACGCACGCCGCCCCGGCTCGAGCGGACCGAGAGGAGCGCCCGCCGGGCCGGTGCCCGGAAGCGCGGCGACGCCTGCTCCCACCTGGGCCCCCCGAGGCCGACCGCGACCATCAACAGCGGTGGGGAGCCGGTCGGAGGCGCCTCCCGCCAGACCCGCGAACGATCACGTCGTCGATGCACGGCGTCGACCGCACCAGCAGCACCCCGAACAGCAACGCGGGACTCTCGGCGACGAACCTCGACAGCCCGACGACGACCAGCGGAACGAGCACGACGTTCACCACTCCGACCACCGCCAGGAAGGACCCGTCCCGCAGCGCACGCCCGACGGCGGCGAAGGGGACGCCGAGGACCGTCGCGAACAGCAGCAGCCCGAGCACGGACTCGATCGCACCGTCGAGGTGGTGCGCCGCGGGAACGAGCAGCCCCGCGCCTCCGCCGACGACCATCGCAGCGAGGTAGAGCGCACTCTGGCGGTGCTCGAGCCGAGCGACGCGACGGCGTCGGTCGGCACGCTCAGGCGGGCAGCAGCTCAGCGAGGAGCGCCTGCACGCGGCGCCGGATGTCGTCGCGGATCGCCCGAACCTCGTCGAGCTCCTTGCCGTGCGGGTCGGCCAGGTCCCAGTCCTCGTAGCGCTTGCCGGGGAAGACCGGGCAGACGTCGCCGCAGCCCATCGTGACCACGACGTCGGACGCCTGCACCTGCTCGGTGGTCATCAGCTGCGGAACCGCCTGCGAGATGTCGATGCCCTCCTCCGCCATGGCCCGGATCGCGACCGGATTGATCCGGTCGCCGGGCTCGGAGCCGCCGGAGCGCACCTGCACGGCGCCTCCGGAGAGCGCACGGAGGTAGCCTGCGGCCATCTGCGAGCGGCCGGCGTTGTGGATGCAGACGACGAGGACGGTGGGGGCGGCCATCGGGCTCCTGACGGGTGATCGGTCGGCGCCCCTCCGACACGAGCCGAGGGAGGCACCGCCGAGGCTACTCGCCGTGCGCGCGGCGGTAGCCGTGCACGCGGAGACGACGGCCACCATGGCAGGCCAGGGCACATCGACCCGTGCGCCGGAAGGGCGGGTCCGCTGCACAGTGAGGTGATATCTGATCTGGGTTGCTCGGGAGGGTGGCGTGGAAGGGTGACCGCATGCCGAAGGCATAGTGATCGACGCGAGTACGATAAAGGCTTGGTCTTCGTCCGTATCCCCTCAGGCGATCCCTCGATCGTCGCGCCTGCTCTGCCGGCACCGGCGACGACCACTCGCCTACCCCGGTTCCGGCCGCGTCCTCGTCAACCGTCTCGGTCTCCACAGCATCGCAGAGCCCGATTCGGCGCTGAACCTCTGGATCGGACGTCAGGTCCAGAACGACTCCGCTAGCCTGGTCACCTCCGCAGGAGCTTCTCATGACGCCAGAACACGTGATCATCCCGGACGCCTACGCGTTCTTCTGGTATGCGATCCCCATCGCGGCAGCGATTCTGCTGGTGTCCGCGCTCGTGACGATCATCAGGGCACAGCGTCTCAGCACCGCAACGAGGGTGGGCTGGCTTGTTGTCGTTGTGCTCCTCCCCGTGGTCGGATCGATCCTGTGGTTGCTCTACTACAGAGCAGTCGCCCGGCTGCCGCGGCAGTCGACTGAAGCACAGTCAGTCGGAGCCGAACTCTGACGTTCGGATGACCGAGGAGTGAGCACAGTGGGACCCGGATTCGTTGAATCCGGGTCCCACTTTCTGGAGGTACTCGGCCTGGCCATAAACGGCCTGGAGCCTTTCGAGTTGTGTGCGAGTGCGTGGTCCTCGGCGGTGAGAGGTAGCGGCGACTGGCGACGACGCGTCCGCCGCCCTGAGGGGAGCCGGGCGACGACTCTCGTCTCCTCCCCCGACGACGGCGTGCTAGTGCTGCGCCTCGCCGCGCACGCGGCGGTAGTGCCGGTCACGGAGCGCGAGGATCGTGCCCCCGATCAGTGCGGCGACGAAGGAGCCTGTCAGTACGCCGACCTTCACGTGGTCGTCCGACCCGGTGCCTGCGCCATACGAGAGCTCGCCGACCAGCAGCGAGACGGTGAAGCCGATGCCCGCGACGAAGGTCATGCCGATCACGTCGGCCCAGCGGAGCGAGGGATCGAGGGCGATCCCGCGCAACCGGGTCAGGAGGAACGTGCTGCCGGCGATGCCCAACGGCTTGCCGAGCACGAGTCCCGCGATGATGCCGAGGGCGATCGAGTCCTGGAACGACTCCGCGAGACCCGAGAGGCCGCCGAGGGCGACTCCCGCCGAGAAGAAGGCGAACACGGGGACGGCGACCGTCGTGGACAGCACACTCCAGCGGTCGGCGAAGTGCGCGGCCAGGCCGTCGTAGAGCGGATGCCCGTCGGCGTCGGCGCCGACTCGCACCCGCGCGCGCGGCGTGGCGAGCACCGGCACCGTGAAGCCCAGCAGCACGCCGGCGACCGTCGCGTGGATCCCGGACGCGTGCACCAGAGCCCAGGTGGCGACTCCGAGCGGGATCAGGACCCACCAGGCGCGCACGCCGCGCTGCACGCACGCAGCGAAGACCGCGAGCGGGATCAGCGCCAGCGCGAGCATCAGCACGTCGATGCCGGCCGTGTAGAAGACGGCGATGATCGTGATCGCGATGAGGTCGTCGACCACCGCGAGCGTCAGCAGGAACGTGCGGAGAGCCGGCGGCAGGAACCTTCCGACCACCGCGATCACGGCGACCGCGAACGCGATGTCGGTCGCCGCGGGGATCGCCCAGCCGTCGAGCGCCGCCCCGCCGCGGGGAAGGTTGACGAGGGTGAAGATCAGGGCCGGCACGGCGACTCCACCGACCGCCGCGACGATCGGCACGAGCGCCGTCCGGGGATCGCGCAGCTTACCGGCGACGAACTCCTCCTTCAGCTCCAGGCCGACCACGAAGAAGAAGATCGCGAGCAACCCGTCGGCGGCCCACGCTCCGAGGCTGAGCTCGAGGTGTAGCGCCTCGGGCCCGAAGCGGACGTCGCGCACCGCCTCGTAGAGCCCGGCAGCAGGACTGTTCGCGACGATCAGCGCGAGGAGGGTGGCGGTGAGGAGGAAAGCGCCTCCGACCGTGTCCTTCTGGAGCGTCTGGCGCAGTCCTCGCCAGATCGAGTGCGGGGCCTGGTCGGCGGGCAGGGGAGCGTGCGGCATGAGGGGGTTCCGTCCGGAGAGGTGAGCGAGCGCGAGGGCGCGGCCGCTGTCTCAGGAGGAGGGGCGGTCGCGGATCACGCGCGCGGCGGCGGGCAGCCGGCGATCTCGCCGTGCGCATTCGTCCCCCACAGGCTCATCCAGCCGTTCGTCCCCGTGGCCCGCGTGGTCAGCAGGAGCCGCTTCGGGACGGCGGCAGCGTCGCGCGAGCGCAGAGGGAGGAACAGGGGCACCTTTCGAGGGTAACGGTGCGGGCCTCCGAGTCCGCCTTCTCGGCCACGATGCCCCGACACGAGCGCGCGCGTGTACATATTGCGCACTCGTGGCACCGCAGAGGTGCGCAGGCCCCTCCGCGGCCCGAGGGCCCACCTAGAGTGTCTGCATGTCGACGGAGACGGTGACGCAGCTGGTGCCGGCTCCACCTGCGCTCCTCCTGCCACCGAGGTTCCTCAGCGCGGACGATCACCTCACCTCGTCGCTGCTCGATCTGCAGCGCACGGCGCCCTTCATGCTCGCCGCCGCAACGATCCGCCGCACACCGACCGCCCGCGACGAGGTGCTGCGCAGTTACGGGATGACCGCCGCCCACGTCCAGGACGGCCTCGACGACTTCATCCCCCACAGCGAGTACTTCGGCTCGGTCCTCGACTCGCCCGAGGAGATCCTCGACTGGACCCGCGAGACCGGATTCCGCGAGACCGCGATGGCTCGCGACCACCTCGTCGCGGCCGGCATCACCCAGGGCATGTCGTTCGTGCTCCTGCACGGCGAACGCGTGGTGGGGAGTCTGCACTTCAACTTCGCGGGCATCCACGAGTTCGACGACGCCCAGTACGTAGCGCTCGACACCGCCCGCCGGTCGATGGGCGTCCAGATCAGCGCTTACGTGCTCGCCGGGGATGTGGGTCTCACCAGCCGCGAGCGCGAGGTGCTGCGCCTGATGGCCGACGGAGCGACGAACGCCGAGATCGGCGACGCGTTCCACCTCTCTCGGCACACCGTGAACACGCACGTCGAGCACATCTTGACCAAGCTGCGCGTGTCGAACCGGGTGCAGGCCGTGCGCGCGAGCCTCGTGCTCGGACTGGTCTGAGCCCCTAGGCCGCCGAGCCGCGCGGGCGACGCTCGTCGAGACCGGCGAAGGCCGCGGCGAGGAGGTACTCGCTCGCGCGGGCGGCGTAGATCGACTCGGCGACCGCCGGGTCAGCCTCGAGGAGGCTGTTGGTGAGGGCTCGGAACGGCGCGGTCGCTGTCTCCGGGAACTCGCGGCCGCCCCGGCGTCCGCGCACCGGCGCGGCCGAGAGCATGCCGGACTCGAAGCGCCAGAGGTAGAGGGCCGTCGGCCGCTGGATCCGTACGATCGCCGGCTCGCCGCCGTCGAGGAGCACGAGCCGGTGGGGCGCATAGGGGCTCTCGGAGCCGTTCGCCTCGATCGTGCCCGTTCCCTCGACCGCGTAGAGGCCGTAGACGGCGCCCTCGCCGGGCAGCGACTCCCACTCGCCTCCCCGAGTCCACGCTCGGCCGAATCTCGTCTCGGAGGTGCCGGCCGACCGGATCCGGAGCGCTGCTCCGCCGGCGGTCGCGGTCCATCCGAGGGTACGGAGCCGGGTTCCGGGATCGTCGAGGGTCGGGTCGTTCGTCATCGCAGGTCTCTCTTCTCCGCCAGGGTCGGGGCGTGCCGCGATGTCGTCATTCGGGTGCGACTGCGCGGCAGAGCCGAGGGTAGAGCGAGACCAGCGGAGAAGGGAATAGGCAGAATGACCGATTCCCCTGAGCCAGCTCAACGTCGCCTTCGCCATCGCGGATCGGCCTCGCTACAGCGGTCCGAGACGACGCGAGAGGACGGGCCCGACCGAGGGGCCGTCGATCGCCGTCACCCGACCGTCCAACGCCGAGCCGTGAACAGTTCCGGACGGATGGAGCAGCACGAGGGCGTGGGCCGAGACCAACTCGGCGAGCCCGGAGTTGATCGCGCGAGGATCGCGAAGAGCCTCGAGAAGGTCAACGAGGGCGCCGATGCTCTCGGCTCGGGTGTCGGGTCCGAGATCCGTTCTCGGAGGCAGCGGAGCGTCAGGGGCCATCGGGCCATCTCCACACGATCATCGCTCAGGGCAGCACGCCGTCCGGCGAGCTGCGCGCCAGCGTAGACCTTGACCGCTCTTGGCACCACAGGCGGATCGCACACCGCCCGCCGATCCGCGCCACGATTCCGCACGGCCACGGGATTCTGCCGAGAGAGCGAGGCGGGCGTCGGTCCGGGTCGACGCGGAGCGTGGTGCCCGTGACGAGTCCGCTGGTGATCGCCCGCACGCCCGATCCGATGCCGGACGTCGCGCGGTAGGCGTCGTCGATGCGGACGTCGAGCGTGTCGTCGCGGGTGAAGACGATGTCCTTCGTGACGCCTCCCACGTCCACCGTCATCGGCGCTGCTCCGCAGTCGGAGAGCCGGTCGAGGCGTCCAGCGCGTCGCTCTCGAGGGCGTGAGGAACATCCGACTGGCCGGCGGCCCCGCCCCGTCCGCGCGTACATCGAGCAGCAGCTGCCCGCCGTGCTCGACGGCAGCGTGCACCCCGGTCGGGTGTTCGACCGGACGATCGACCTGGAGGACACGCCCTCCGGCTACGCCGCTATGGACGAGCGCAGTGCCCTGAAGGTGCTCGTCACTCCGTGACACGACGGGGCGGCCGGACGTGGCCGCCCCATCCGCGCGTCGCCGCTGAGCGGGGAGGCGGAGGCGAGCGCCGTCAGCCGGCGCGGATCAGATCGACGATCTCCTGCGCGTCGGCGTCACCGGGCGCGATCTGCACCGAGTCACCCTCCATCGCCTGCATCACGGTCGTCGCCGCCACGAGCTCGTCGCCGGCCCGCATCAGGAGGCGTGCCTCGGCGCCTGCGTCAGCGGCCTCCCGCGTCGATCGTTGGAAGACCGCGGCGCCCTCGTCGTCGAAGCGCACATCGACGACCTCGACGCCGCCGGTGTCCACCACCCCGGCCGAGGCGATCCCGGCTCTCGTGAAGGCCGCAGGATCGACGACGACGTTCTGCCCGCCGACCGCCACGCACTGCGGGTCGACGCCCGGCGCGCAGACGGTGGAGACCGCCAGCTCCAGGCTGCCACCGGTGGAAGCGGACGGTGTCGGCGCCGGCGACTCCGCCGTGCAGCCGGTCAGGGCGAGGAGTAGGAGCGCGGCGGCTCCCACGGCGGTACGTCGGATCACGGCTGGGCTCCCCTGCATCGGTGACGGAGCACGACACGCTACCGACTCGGCGGGCCGCCGCGCATCCTCCCGGAGCAGCACACGACCCGCAGAGAGCCGCTCAGCCGCCCACGGCCCAGGGGAACGCGGGCGCGTTCGAGCGGGCACCCTCCCGGGCCTTCGAGCGGTTCGGTTCGCCGAGTTCGCCGAGCAGCGCCTCCGACTCATGGACGAGGCCTGCGAACACGGCCGGCGTGAACCAGTCCGGGCGCAGGGCGAAGAGGAGGTCCTCGGTCGCCGTGTTGCCGCTGGCCCCGGGCGCGAACGGGCAGCCGCCCAGGCCGCCGAGCGCGCCGTCGACCACCGCGGCGCCGGCCTGCACGGACGCGATCGCGTTCGCGACTCCCGAGCCCCAGGTGTCGTGTCCATGGAACACGATCTCGCGGGGCGGAGTCTCGGCGACGACGCGCGCGACGAGCGATGCCACCTGGTCGGCGTGCGCCTGGCCGAGCGTGTCGCAGACGACCACGTCGGCCGCTCCCTCCGCCCGCGGGTCGCGTGCGATCGCGAGCACCCGTTCCGGATCGACGGGCCCCTCGAAGGGGCAGGTGAACGAGGTGGCGATGCACAGCTGGATCCGGCCGCCGACGCCCTCGGCGAGCGCCACCGCCCCCGGCATCGCCGCCAGGCTCGCCTCCGTCGGCCGGCCGACGTTGGCGAGGTTGTGCGAGTCGGACGCCGAGAAGCAGTACTGGAAGCGGCGCGCCCCTGCGGCGGCAGCCCTCTCCACGTGCCGCGGAGTCGCGACCCACACCCAGCACCGCTCCAGCTCCTCGGGGGTGAGCGCAGCGATCACCTCGAGGGTGTCGGCCATCGGCGGCACGAGGTCGCCGCGCGCCATCGAGCCGACCTCGAGCTCGGGCACGCCCGCGGCGAGCAGAGCGCGGACGAGGTCGACTTTGCGCTCGGTCGGCAGGAGCCTGCCGGTCAGCTGCAGACCGTCGCGCAGGGTCACGTCGCGCAGGCGCGCGGCCGAGAGCGCGGTCACCGGTCGCCTCCGCCGGCCGCGGCCGGAGCAGGAGGAGCAGCGTCCGCGCGCGCCGCGGCCCCGTCCCGCAGCGTCGCCAGCACCTCCTCCGTGTCGCCGCCCAGCGTCGGCGCGAGCGAGCGGATCGGGAGGGAGCGCCCGCCGAGCACCGGCACGATCCCGGGGAAGCCCACGCCGTGCAGCGTGCGGCCGGCGTCCTCCACGTCGAACGGCTGGATCATGTCGCGCGCCGCGTACTGCTCGCTCGCGCTGATGTCGGCGGCCGTGTAGATCGGGCCGGAGGGGACGCCCTCGTCGTCGAGGACCGCGAGCGCCTCGGCGGAGGTGCGGCCCGCCGTCCACGCGCCGATCGCGGCGTCGAGCTCGTCGCGCCGGAGCCAGCGCTGCTCGTTCGAGGCGAGCGCCGGATCCTCGCCCAGGTCGCTCCGGCCGATCACCGCCATCAGCCGCTGGAAGATCGCGTCCGCGTTGCCGGCGATCACGATGCTCGACCCGTCGGCGCAGGTGTAGGCGTTGGTCGGGGCGATGCCCTCCATCCGCCCGCCGACGCGCTCGCGGACGATGCCGTGAGCCTGGTAGTCGGGGATCAGCGACTCGGTCATCGAGAACATCGCCTCGTGCAGCGCCACGTCGATCACGCGCTCGCTCAGCGGAGCCGGCCCGAGCCCGGCGGAGAGGCGCGTCTCGCGCTGGAACAGCGCCATCATCACTCCGTAGCCGGCGTAGAGGCCGGCGACGGAGTCGCCGATCGAGACCCCGACGCGCACGGGCGGCCGATCGGGGTCGCCGACCAGCTCACGGAATCCGCCCATCGCCTCCGCCACCGCTGCGAAGCCCGGGCGGGCCGAGAGCGGGCCCGTCTGCCCGAACGCCGAGATGCGCCCGATCACGATGCCCGGGCGGGCCTCGTCGAGCACGTCCGGCCCGATGCCCCAGCGCTCGAGCGTGCCGGGGCGGAAGTTCTCGAGCACCACGTCGCACTCGGCGACCAGGCGGCGGACGGTGTCGCGCCCGTCGTCCGTGCGCAGGTCGAGGGCGATCGAGCGCTTGTTGCGGTTGATCGTATGGAACAGGAGCGAGGTCTCGGACCCCTCGTGCAGCCGCCAGCGGCGCAGCTCGTCCCCCGTGCCCGGCCGCTCCACCTTGATCACCTCGGCACCGAAGTCGGCCAGCAGTCGGCCCGCGGTGGGCGCCGCGATGAAGGTGCCGAGCTCGAGGACGCGCACGCCCGCGAGCGGGAGGGGTGCGGTCATGGCACGGCCTTTCGCTCCCGTCGAGGCTAGCGCGGCGCGCGGCGCCACCCCCTGACCTCGCGCGCACCCCCGACCTACACTGACCGGACACCATGCGCAGACACACCCTCACTCCGCGACCGGACTGGCGAGCCCGCTGCGACGAGATCGGCTTCAGCTTCTACGACCTCCCCTCCGAAAGCGGCCGCCCCTACTGGAACGAGTCCGCGGCCTACTCGTTCGCGCCGGCCGAGATCGACCTGCTCGAGCGCGCGACGTCGGAGCTCTTCGACCTCTGCATGGAGGCGTGCGAGCGCGTGGTGCGGCAGGGCCGCTTCGCCGAGTTCGGCGTCCCGCCCCGCTTCCACGAGTTGGTGCGCACCTCGTGGGACGAGGACGACCCGACCGTCTACGGCCGCTTCGACCTCGCCTACGACGACGCGGGCACGGTGAAGCTGCTCGAGTTCAACGCCGACACCCCGACCTCGCTGGTCGAGACGGCCGCCGCCCAGTGGCAGTGGCTGATCGAGACGCGCGGGCCGGACGCCGACCAGTTCAACAGCCTGCACGAGCAGCTGGTCGAGCAGTGGCGCCACCTCCGCCTCGAGCGCTGGCAGCTCGACGAGGGTGCGCGCCTGCACCTCGCGTCGCTGCACGACTCCGGAGACGGCGAGCTGATCGTCGAGGACGCCGACACCGTGGCCTACATGGCCGAGACGGCGGCGCAGGCCGGCTTCGACCCCAAGCTGATCTTCGTCGAGGACATCCGCTACGAGCTCGACGGCGCCGGCTTCCTCGACGCCGAGGGCGAGCCGATCCGGCACGTGTTCAAGCTCTACCCGTGGGAGTGGATGCTGGGCGAGCAGTTCGGCGGCCTCCTGCTCGATCGGCGCGAGCGCACGCGCTGGGTCGAGCCGGCCTGGAAGCTCCTGCTGAGCAACAAGCAGCTCCTGGTGATGCTGTGGGAGATGTTCCCCGGTCACCCGAACCTGCTGCCCGCCTCCGCCCGGCCGCTCGTGGGCACCGCGCAGGTGCGCAAGCCGCGCCTGGGCCGCGAGGGAGCGAACGTGACGGTCCTCGACGCGGACGGCACGGTCGTCGCCGAGAACGGCGGCGGTTACGGCGCGGAGGGATTCGTGCACCAGGCGCGCGCCGAGCTGGCCCGCATCGACGGGAAGACCGTGGTCATCGGCAGCTGGATCGTCGGCGAGACCCCGGCCGGCATCGACGTCCGCGAGACCAGCGGCCCGATCACCGGCGACCTGGCCGAGTTCGTCCCTCACTTCATCGAGGGCGGTCGGGTCAAGGATGCCGCTCCGGTCTTCGGGAGCCCCGAGCGGTTCCGGCCGCAGGACGTCCGCGAGCACCGCCCCCAGGACGAGGAGATCCGATGACCGGGCCCGAACACTCCGCGCACGACGACACCGGCGACGAGAGAGGGACCGGCACCGCTCGGCGCCGGTCGCGCGACGTCGGCGTCAGCGGCATCGCTTCTCAGCGCCGCGGCCTCCTGATCGGAGGCGCGGTCGCGGTCGGAGCGATCGGCCTGGCCGTCGCGTTGAACTCGGCGAGCCCGTCCTCCGACGGCATCGTGGCCACCGGCGCCGACGGCCAGGACTACGTGATCCCCGAGAACGCCGAGCGCCCGGTCTACGCGAGCCGTGAGGACTGTCTCGCCGACGTCCGCGAGCAGGTCGCCGAGCTCCAGGCGCAGGGCGAGCCCGTGGGCGACGACCCGGAGCAGCTGTGCGAGTCGACAGACGAGTACCGCGGCCACTACGCGGGCGGCTTCTGGCTCGGCCCGATCATCTTCCCGGGGTCGCGCTGGAGCTCGACGCGTGCGACGAGCTGGGCGACCGTCCCCTCCGGCGGCTTCGCGGCCCGCGGAGCGACGCAGCCCGACGTCGTCCAGAAGGCGCCCGCCGGATCGACGGTCGGTTCCCGCGCGACCCTCTCCGGCGGCTTCGGGGGCACGGGCAAGTCCGGCTTCGGCTCCCACGTCGGCGGCTGAGACCCGGGCTCCGCCTCCGGTTCATCGCGCACGGCGCCCACGGAGGGCTCGACACCACCGCGCCGGCAGGATCGTTCACGGCGGATGAACCGGGGTGCAGCGGTGTCGGGCGGCGTGGGCTGGGCCGACGGCGCCGAGGACTCACGCCGAGCGCGCCGCCCGTAGAGCGTCGGCCGCCTGCTGCACGGCGCGGCGAACGTCGCGGTCCGGGTCGCGGAGCATCGCCGTCAGCGTGCCCTCGACGCTCGACGCGAACTCGCCCTTCGCGTCCCGGCCGGAGGAGATCCCCGCGAGAGCAGCGGCGACCAGCGCCCTGGCCCCGGCGGCACGCACCCGCGGATGCTCGTCGGTGGTGAGTCGCGCGAGCTTCTTCTGCCCGCCGAGCACGCGCTCCGTGCACACGCGCGCGCACATCTCGCGCACGCGCCACGACGGATTCGCGAGTCCGGCGGTCACGGCGTCGGCCGCCGCCTCGTCCCAGACGTAGAGCAGGGCACGGGCGCCCCAGAGCTCGGGCCAGTAGAGGGAGGGGGCGCCCTGGAGGACACCCGCTGCGTGCTCACCGCCGACGGTGAGCAGGAAGGCCTCGCCCTCGTAGCCGCCGCTGAGCAGAGCCGCGGAGCGCAGAGCGACGGCGCGCTCCCCCTCGCGGGCTACCTGCGCTCGGAGGCGCTCCTCGAGCGGGTCGGTGAGGATGACGGTCGGTTCGTTGTCGCGTGCCATGTGGATCCCGACAGTACCCGCCTGCATCGCCCGACCGCAGTCTCCGCCGCACCGCGAGCCGCACCCGCACCGGACCCCTCCGACCGCGGCGAGGACGGAACGACCACGACGGACGCGCGGAAGCGGGCACGGTGGCCGCGGCGAACGTCTGGTATGTTGGGATCGATTGACCCCCTCCCAAGCCTCTCCACGATGCTCACATGGGAGGGGCCTTCCTCTTTTCTGGGTATCCGGGGATCACGATGGCACAGAAGCCGACCCTGTCATGGACGCGGCAGATTCAGCTGCTTCTCGACCGCGGCCTCTGCATTGTCGACCAAGAAGCGTGCAAAAGATTCTTGGCAGCACAGAACTATTACCGATTCTCCGGATATGTCAGATACTTCCAGCGCGCCCCGCATCACGGCGACGATACCTTCATGCAGGGAACCTGGTTCGAAGAAATCCAAGCAATCTACGATGCAGACGAAGCGCTCAGGCACACTCTTGGGGAACAGCTTGGGCGCGCAGAGCTCCTTCTGCGTAGCCACACCGCTCACGTCATAGCCCGAGAACACGGACCCTACGAGACCTACCTCGCAGAGAGCTTCTACTCAGACGCACCGAGCGCCGAGCCCACAGTCAATTCGTGTCTGCGGGACATCGAGCGCAGCAAGGAGCGACATATCCTGCGCTTCACAGAGACCGAGGGTGCGACGGGAGCGGCGAGGTTCGGAGAACTGCCGGTATGGTCCGCGGTCGAGGTCTGGTCGTTCGGAACGTTGTCCAAATGCATCGAGCGCGGCGGCACAGGCTCTCTGGCTGGTGCAGTGGCATCCAGCCTCGGAGTCGCTCAGGCCGGTTTCGCCTACCGGGTGCGCGCCCTCGTATATCTGCGAAATAGGTGCGCCCACCACAGTCGGCTTTGGAACCACTCCATCATCGACGCCGGCCCCACACCCAATAATGTTCGCGCGAAAGCAAAACGTCTCGCGGGTCAATTCAGTCCACGCTCGGCGCTGGACGTCATCGCTTCGCTAGACGACATTCTCTCTCGAGGAATGGATGCCGCGCCGATCCTGCCGGGGATAGTCGCTGAGCATTCTCAGCATAAGGGATTCTGGCGCGGACTCGTTGCACCCCAGAATTCACGCGATCACGGGCAAGCAACCTACTAGCGAGCCGTAATGGAGGGCAGGATGCCAGTGAACCTCATGTCCGAGTCCCATCACGAGCAGAAGACCCTCGCCGAGCGGGTGCATCCTTCGCCGTAAGACCCGAGGTAACTGGTTGTCAGCGCATCGACAATCAGACTGCATGCGCGCATCGTCGATGCATGAAGGGCTATCACTCGGGGGATTCGAGAAAGTGACGCGCCACGACCGCTGAGAGTGTCGGGGGGGTCGTCGGTCGTCAGAGTGGAGGAGGTCGGGCGCACCGTTCGGATCGGGAACCGGTCCTGACGGCGCGGGAGGAGCGTGGCAGCTCACTCAGGAGTCCCCCACCGGCCGGTCGGGACTGCCTGGCTATGCTGGTCCCACCCTCGGCAGCCGAGCCTTCTCCGCCTCGTCCGTGCCGGGGTGGCGCGGCTCACCCGCCCGGGGAGCGGAGGAGGTCCTCACCATGGCCGATCGGCCGAACCTCCGCCATGTGGCGGCGGTGGCGGGCGTCTCGCACATGACCGTGTCGCGTGTGCTCAGCGGGCACCCGAACATCAAGGAGTCGACCCGCCAGAAGGTCCTCGAGGCTGTCGACGAGCTCAACTACCGCCCGAACATCGCCGCCCGCTCTCTCGTCACGCAGCGCACCGACCGCATCGGCGTCATGATCGAGAGCGGCTCCGAGTACGGCCCGTCGAGCACGCTCCGCGCGATCGAGCGCGCCGCCCGCGAGAAGGGCTACTCGATCACCTCCGTCGCGCTGCGGCCCGACCTCGAGATGACGCCGGGAGATGCGATCGAGCACCTGATGGGGCTCGGGATCGACGCGCTCTGCGTGATCGCGCCGCGCTCCTCCTCCGTCGCGACACTGCGCAGCGTCGAGATCGGCGTGCCGACCCTGGTGGTCAAAAGCGACAAGGACCCCACCTTCCTCACCGTCTCGGTCGACCAGCAGGCAGGGATGTCGCAGGCCGTCGACCACCTCGGCGGCCTCGGCCACCGCGACGTCCTGCACCTCTCGGGCCCGCTGGACTGGCTCGATGCGCGCGCTCGCGAGCGCGCGTTCCACAGCCGGGCGAAGTCGTGGGGGATGCACGAGCGCCCGATCGTCATCGGCGACTGGACACCCGACTCCGGCTACGACTTCGCGGCGAGCCTGCAGTCGGTGCCCGACTTCACCGCGATGGTCGTCGCGAACGACGAGATGGCGCTCGGAGTGATCCACGGCCTCGTCGAACGCGGTATCCGCGTGCCGGAGGACGTCAGCGTCATCGGCTTCGACGACCTGCCCACGGCCCGGCACTTCCTCCCGCCGCTGACGACCGTGCGGCAGGACTTCGACAAGCTGGGCACGACCGTCGCCGAGGTCATCCACGCCCGGATCCGCGGGCAGGAGATCCCGCAGCGCACCCGCATCCCGACCGAGCTGGTGGTGCGCGCCTCCACCGCCCCGCCTCGATCGTGATCCGCCCGCAGTGATCCCGCGGCCCGCGCTCGCGTATCATCGGCGGCAGCCCCTGGCGCGTCGACCCTGACGGCGTGCCGCACACGAACCGAGGACGGCACGTGGCGATCGCATCGAGGACGACCCGGAGTCCCGCGGCCCCCGTCGTCGAGATGATCGGGATCCGCGTGTCCTTCGCCTCCGGACCGGCTCTTCGCGAGGCGCATCTGCGCCTGGTACCCGGCGAGATTCACGGCCTGATGGGGGAGAACGGCGCCGGCAAGTCGACGCTGATCAAGACGCTCACCGGCATCCACCAGCCGGACGCGGGCGAGATCGTGGTCGACGGCGTCACGCGCCGGTTCAGCGGTCCCGCTGAAGCGAAGGCCGCGGGCATCACCGCGGTGTTCCAGGACGAGCGCCTGACCGACAACCTCAGCATCGGCGAGAACGTGATGCTCGGCCACGAGATCCGCGGCCGCTTCGGCATCTCGTGGTCCCGTACCCACCGGAGGGCCGCCGAGATGCTCGCCGAGCTCGGCCTGGAGGACCTGGATCCGCACCTCCCGCTGCGCTCGCTCTCGCCCGCGATCCGCCAGCTGGTGGCCATCGGGCGGGCGATGGTCGACCGGCCGCGCGTGCTGGTGCTCGACGAGCCCACCTCGAGCCTCGACCTCGGCGACGTCGCCCGCCTCTTCGCCGTGCTGCGGAGGCTCCGCGACCAGGGCGTCGCGATCCTGTTCGTCTCGCACTTCCTCGAGCAGGTCCTCACCCTGAGCGATCGGTTGACGGTGCTGCGCGACGGAGGGACCGTGGGCGAGTACCCGGCGCACACCATGGACCGGGCCGAGCTGATCGCGAAGATGATCGGCAAGGACATCGACGCGCTGCGGCAGATCGGCTCCGACCGGCGCGAGCACCGGCGCCAGCCCGTCGGCCCCGCGATCTACCGGGCTCGCGGCATCGGCCGCCGCGGAGCCGTCGGCCCGACCGATCTCGAACTGCACCGCGGCGAGATCGTCGGCTTCGCGGGCCTGCGCGGCTCGGGCCGCACCGAACTCGCCTCGCTCGTGAGCGGAGTCGAGAAGCCGGACACGGGCGAGGTTCTCATCGACGGCGAGCCCGCGCACATCGTCGACCCGGTCTCCGGCCTCCGCCACCGCATCGCCCACTCGAGCGAGAACCGCCGCGAGGACGGCATCATCGGCGACCTCTCGGTCCGCGAGAACATCGTGCTGGGCCTGCAGGCGCTGCGCGGCTGGGCTCATCCGCTGTCGGCGGCCGAGACCGAGACTCTCGTGCGCACCTACGTGGAGGCCCTGAACATCGCCCCGGGCGACTCGGACCTGCCGGTGAAGTACCTCTCGGGAGGCAACCAGCAGAAGGTGGTCCTCGCGCGCTGGCTCGCGACCCGGCCGCGGCTGCTGGTCCTGGACGAACCGGCGCGCGGCATCGACGTCGCCTCGAAGGTCGAGATCCAGGCGCACGTCTCGCAGCTCGCGAAGGAGGGCGTCTCGGTCGTCTACATCTCCTCCGAGCTGGAGGAGGTGGTGCGCCTGAGCGACCGCATCGTGGTGTTCAAGGACCGCGAGAAGATCGGCGAGGTCAGCAACGGCCCGTGGCTGACGGTCGACACGATCGTCGAGATGATCGCGGCCGACCGCGACGACGACTCCGACGACTGACGTTCCTCTTCGCCCACGAGGGGTCGCGCACTCGGAGCCGAGGTGGGGAGAGCCGGCCTCCGCGACCGGATCGTTACCGAGACCGACGGGCACGCTGTTGCGGGTCGCATTTTGTTCACGGTAACATTCGGGGGCGGCGCTGCTTCGGCCGGCGCCCACTGCACATCCTGCACTCACCGCACCTCGGGCCGCCAGGCCCGTGTTCAGGGCCCGACGCGGTCCACCATCTCGGGCGCTCTACCGCGCCCGCGATCTCAAGGAGGAGATCTATGTCCACGACGAGACGTATCGGCCAGTTCCTGGGTTTCGCAGCAGTCGGCGCACTCGCGTTCGGCCTCGCCGGCTGCTCCGGCGGCTCCGACTCGGGCTCCGGCTCGGGCGGTGACCTCACCACGATCGGCTTCGTCGCCGTCGGCCCCGAGGGCGCATGGCGCCAGGCGAACGAGACCAACATCGAGGACACGTTCACCAAGGACGCCGGCTTCGACCTCAAGTACGCCCCCGCCACCAACGGAGACCAGAAGTCGCAGATCGACTCCTTCACCTCCTTCGTGGACGAGGGCGTCGACATCATCCTGCTCTCGGCCACCGAGGGCTCCGGCTGGGAGGACTCGCTCGAGCGCGCCCAGGAGGCCGAGATCCCGGTCATCCTGATCGACCGCGGCATCGAGCCGGACAACAGCGACCTCTACGTCACCCGCATCGCGCCCGACAACATCGCAGTCAGCACCTCGGTCGCCGACTGGGCCAAGACCACCTTCCCGAGCGGCGCGAAGTACTTCACGCTCGAGGGCCCCGCGGGAGTCTCGGTCGTCAACGAGCGCAACGAGGGCTGGGACGAGGTCATCGGCGCCGACTCGACGTTCACCAAGGTCGGCGCGCAGACCGCGAACTGGTCGACCGAGGAGGCCAAGAGCGTCTTCGAGACCGTCCTGAAGTCGAACAACAACGACGTCCAGCTCGTCTTCGCCCAGAACGACGAGATGGGCCTCGGCGCGGTCCAGGCCGTCCAGGAGGCCGGCCTCACCCCCGGCACCGACGTCAAGATCGCCACGATCGACGGCACCAAGAACGCCCTCCAGGCGCTGGCCGACGGCGAGCTGAGCTTCGTCGCCGAGTACAACCCGCTGTTCGGCGACACTGCGCTCGACGCTGTCGAGAAGACCCTCGCCGGCGAGACGGTCGAGTCCTCGATCGTCGTCCCGAGCGAGACCTTCGACTCGCCTGAGGCCGCGGCCACGGTGCTGCCCGACCGCACGTTCTAGCCGCTCCGCTCCACTGGTCGCCCGGCGTCGTCACCGACGCGGCACCACTCCCCCGGAGCGACCGGGGTCGGCGCTCCCGCCGGCCCCGGTCGCTCCGCCCCCCGGCGCACCCGCTCGGCTGCGCCCCGCTCGAGAACGGAAACGACGCGACATGACAGGTTCGCCTCCGATCGTCGAGATGAAGAACATCTCGATCAGCTTCCCCGGCGTGAAAGCCCTCGACGGCGTCGACTTCCGCCTGTTCCCGGGCGAGGTCCACACCCTCATGGGTGAGAACGGCGCCGGCAAGTCCACGCTCATCAAGGCCCTCACCGGCGTCTACCGCATCGACAGCGGAGACATCGTGGTCGACGGGGAGACCCGTCGCCTCACCGGCACGGCCGACTCGCAGGCCGCGGGGATCTCCACCGTGTACCAGGAGGTCAACCTCGTCACGAACCTCTCCATCGGCGAGAACGTGATGCTCGGCTACGAGATCCGCGGACCCTTCGGCATCAACTGGAGGGCCACCCACCAGGCGGCGAAGGTCGCGCTCGAGAAGCTCGGCCTCGGCCACCTCAACACCCGCCAGTCGCTCGCGTCGCTCTCGATCGCGATGCAGCAGCTCGTCGCGATCAGCCGCTCGACGGTGAGCGACTCGAGGGTGCTCATCCTCGATGAGCCCACCTCGAGCCTGGACGCGAACGAGGTCGAGAACCTCTTCGTCGTCATCCGGCGCCTCCGCGAGGAGGGCGTCGCGATCCTCTTCGTCTCGCACTTCCTCGACCAGGTCTACGCGATCAGCGACCGTCTGACGGTGCTGCGCAACGGCACCTTCGTCGGCGAGTACCTGACCCACGACCTCGACCGCACCTCGCTGATCTCGAAGATGATCGGCAAGGACATCGCGGCGCTGCGCTCCCTCGACTCCGAGCGCGAGAGCCAGGACCACCTCTACCGCGACGCTCCGCTCTACACGGCGAAGGGCATCGGCAAGAAGGGCTCGATCGAGAGCACCGACCTGACGCTGCACCGCGGCGAGGTCGTCGGCTTCGCCGGGCTCCTCGGCTCCGGGCGCACCGAGCTCGCCCGCCTGATCTACGGCGTGGACAAGCCCGACACGGGCGAGATCACGATGCACGGCACGAAGATCGACGTGCCGACGCCCACCGCCGGCCTCGCGCACAAGATCGCGTTCTCGAGCGAGAACCGCCGCGACGAGGGCATCATCCGCGACCTCTCGGTCCGCGAGAACCTCATCCTCGGCGTGCAGGCCAAGCGCGGCTGGGCGCGCCCCCTCTCCAAGAAGGAGAAGGACGAGATCGTCGGCAAGTACCTCGTCGAGCTCAACGTGCGCCCGGCCGACCCCGACCGCCCGATCAGCAAGCTCTCCGGAGGCAACCAGCAGAAGGTCCTCCTCGGCCGCTGGCTCGCCACCGCCCCCGAGATCCTCATCCTCGACGAGCCGACCCGCGGCATCGACGTCGGAGCGAAGGCCGAGATCCAAGAGAAGGTCGTCGCCCTCGCCGGCGAGGGCGTCGCCGTGGTGTTCATCTCGTCCGAGCTCGACGAGGTGGTCCGCCTCAGTGATCGCATCATCGTGCTGAAGGACCACCGCGTGATCGCGGAGATCCTCAACGGTCCCGCTGTCACTGCGGAGTCGATCGTCACTACCATCGCCGCAGAGGGAGTCGTCGACGAGGACGTCGTCGTCCTCGAGAGCGCCACGCAGGAGGCCGCATCATGAGCAGCGACACCCGACCCGCCCGGGGATCCGTCCTCGGCGGGATCATCCGCCGCCAATACTTCTGGGGAGTCGTGGCGATCGCCCTGCTCCTCCTCGTCAACGTCGTGAAGGACCCGGGCTACCTCGCCGTCTCGGTCAGCCCGACCACCGGCTACCTCGTCGGCAACGTCATCGACATCGCCCGCGCCGCCGCTCCGATCCTGATGATCGCCGTGGGCATGTGCCTCGTCGTCGCGACCGGGGGCATCGACCTCTCGGTCGGCTCGATCATGGTGGTCGCCGGCGCGGTCTCGATGGAGTTCCTCAACTCCGCCGGTGCGCCGGACTCGCTGGGCGCCGCGGCGGGGGCCTTCGCGGTCGCCCTGCTGGTGGCCGCCGTGCTCGGAGCCGTGAACGGCGTCCTCGTCTCGGTGGTGGGCCTCCAGCCCTTCATCAGCACCCTGGTCGTGATGCTCGCCGGCCGCGGCCTGGCGAAGGTCATCACCGGCGGGCAGAACACCGCCGCCACCAACGAGCCGTTCCGCTGGCTCGCGAACGGGTACGTCTTCGGGCTCCCCGTCGTGTTCCTCCTCGCCATCGCGATCGTCGTCGTCGTCGGAGTCCTGGTGCGCCGCAGCGCGCTGGGCCTGATGATCGAGGCCATCGGCATGGACCCGAAGGCGGCCCGCCTCGCGGGCATCAACCGCCGCGGCCTCCTGATGACCGCGTACATCGGCAGCGGCATCCTCGCCGGTGTCGCGGGCGTCTTCGCCACCGCGAGCGTGATGACGGTCGACGTCTCGCGCACCGGCTACCAGCTCGAACTCGACGCGATCCTCGCGGTCGTCATCGGCGGCACCTCGCTCGCCGGCGGAAAGTTCACCATCACCGGAGCGGCCGTGGGCGCGATCCTGATCGCCACCCTCGACAAGACCGTCGTGTTCCTCGGAGTCTCGTCCTCCGCGACGCCCGCCTTCAAGGCGATCGTCATCGTCGCGCTCTGCCTGCTCCAGTCGGAGCGCGTCCGTTCCGCCTTCACGTCCCGTCGCGAGGCACGTCGCAGTGTCCCGCAGAAAGAGGCGATCCCCGCATGAGTGCCGTGATGACCCGCTCCGCCCCTCCGGCGAGCACGAAGCGCGCCTCCGGGGCGCGCGGCTGGCTGAGCCAGCACCTCGACAAGCTGCCCACGCTGGCGGCGCTGATCATCTTCTTCGGGATGATCGTCTACGGAGAGTCCGCCTACGGGCGGATCCTGCAGGCCAGCACCCTCTCGAACCTGCTGGTCAACAACGCCCACCTGATCATCCTCGCCGTCGGACTCACCTTCGTGATCCTCACCGGCGGCATCGACCTCTCGGTCGGCGCGGTGATCGCGTTCAGCAGCGTGAGCGGGGTGCTCCTGATCAACGCCGGCTGGAACCCGTGGCTCGTGATGGTCGTGATGGTCCTGATCGGTGCGCTCTTCGGCGTGATCTCGGGCGTGCTGATCCAGTACTTCGCCGTCCAGCCGTTCATCGCGACGCTGGCGATGATGTTCCTCGCCCGCGGTCTCGCCTCGATGCTGAGCACCGTGCCGGAGCGGCTCCCCGAGGACTCGGCCGTGCTGAGCCTCGCCGCCCCGATCAAGCTGATCGACGGTCCGAAGGTGAACGACTTCGTGATCAGCCCGGGCGTGATCATCGCGATCCTCGTGGTGGCCGGCGCGTTCTTCGTGCTGCACCGCACGCGCCTCGGCCGCACGGTCTACGCGATGGGCGGCTCCGAGCAGTCGGCGGCCCTGATGGGACTGCCGGTCGTGCGGACCAAGCTGTTCATCTACACCGTCAGCGGAACCCTCGCCGGTCTCGCCGGAGTGGTCTACACGGCCCGCCTCGGCAGCGCGCAGAACATCACCGGCACCGGTTGGGAGCTCGACGCGATCGCGGCGACGGTCATCGGCGGCACGCTACTTACGGGCGGCGTCGGCTTCGTCCTCGGCTCTGTGGTCGGCGCCCTGGTCCTCGGCCTGATGAACGTCCTCATTACCCGCGACGGCGGCATCCCGCCGGAGGCGACCACGATCATCACCGGAGGCATCCTCCTGGTCTTCGTGCTCCTGCAGCGCGCCGTCATGGCCCGCAGCAAGACCTGACCGGGCCCACCGCCCCGACCGGTGCCCCCTCGTCCCCACGGACGAGGGGGCACCGGTCGTTGTTGCTGAGGTTGTGCTCAGAGGGCACCGGCTCCCCTACGGTGGGCAGCATCGAGAGATGCTCGAAGGAGCCGGTCCCGCCCGGGAGCCAGGCGCCGCCTCCCCGATCGGAGCGACTGCCATGAGCTCGGAGTGGTTCTTCTCTCCCGACGCCGAGTTCCACCGGCCGGGGACCCGGGGTGGTCGCCTCGCCCGGCGGGTCGTCGGACTCGGCCTGCTGCTGCTTCTGCTGGTCGCGATCGTGGGCGCGGCCGTCATGATCGGGGACGACCCGACGGCCGGCACGGTGCCTCCGGTCGGCGCCGACCGGAGCACGGTCACCGACATCCTCGGCGCGCTGGACGCGTCCGACCCCGATGCCCTCCGTCGAGTCGTCCCGGCGACCTCGACCGAGCTCCGCGAGCAGGTGGTGCGCAGCTGCGGAGACATCGCGCCGGACGGGCGGTCCATCGACGTCCACGACGACCTGGTGCCGACACGGGTGGGCGCCGAGGTCCGCGGGCACTCGCGACGAGACGGCTCGCGCGCGGTGTGCACGCTCGGTCTGCGCTGGCTGGCGGATCAGGGCTGGGAGGTGTCGGCCCGCTCGGGAGGCTTCGCGGACCGCTGAGGGCTGCGCGGCCGCCTCAGCGCCGACGCCTCCGAGCCGACGCCGTCGCGCCGCCGTCAGTCGCGGTCACCGCCACGCCGAGGCCGGAGATTCAGCGCTGCCCATCCGACCAGGAGCACCACGGCGGTGGCGACCGCGGTGATCAGCACGGTCCCCGGGTCGGTCGCTCCGGCGGCCGACGTTCGGCGCACAGCCGATCGACCTCGACTGGCTCGTCGTGATGATCGACGGAGCGACGGGATCCATCGTCGGCACCTCTGGCGACACCGGCCCGCTGCCCGAGGTCTTCACCCGCTGAACCGAGGATCCGGCCGAGCGAGCGAACAGCCGTCGTCGATGCCGCCGTGCGGAAAGACCGCCGGCGAGGCCCTTCACGGCGACCTCACCATCGTGTTACCGTGAACATCGCTGGCTCGGACGTCGGCCTCCCCTCCCTCTGCAATGGTGCCGACCTAGGAGCAAGCGCGATGAAGCCCTTCCTGCGACCACTCGTCCTCGCGACGACCGTCGCGCTCACGGTCCCCCTCCTCACCGCCCAGCCCGCGAGCGCGACCGCGAGCCCCACCATCGGCCAGACGAGCACCGCCGCCGCCGCGGTGAACACTGCCCCGCAGGAGGCGCTCGACGCCCTCTCGATCGTCCACGCCGACGACATCCGCGGCAACGTCACGCTGCCCGCCACGGCGGGCGCCTACGACGTCGCCTGGTCCTCCTCGAACGCGGCCGTGCTCAGCACCACCGGTGTCGTGACACGCCAAGCCGCCTCGACCGCCGTCACGCTGACCGCGACGATCGCCGGCACCACAGCGACCCGGCAGCTGCCCGTCACCGTCACCGCCGCTCCCGCCGGACTCGACACGGCGTACGACGCGGGCTACCTCTGGACCCACTTCGCCTCGACCGACTACGAGAAGATCTACCTCGGCTCGAGCACCGACGGCCTGCACTGGTCGAAGCTCAACGGCGACAAGGCGGTGCTCGCCAACCTCGCCGGCACGCTCGGCGTCCGCGACCCGCACCTCGTGCGCTCCGCCACCGGCGACGAGTACTGGATCCTCGGCACCGACCTGCACGCCGAGGGAACCGCGGGCGGAGGCTCGTGGGACCAGGTGAACGCCAGCCAGAAGCTCGTCGTCTGGCGCTCCACCGACCTCGTGACCTGGAGCGACCAGAGCCTCGTCTTCGCCGGCTCCCCGAACGCGGGCAACGTTTGGGCCCCCGAGGCGACGTGGGACGAGACGACCGGCCAGTACTACGTCTACTGGTCCGGTCGCGACAAGACGCAGGTCGGCACCGACGACTGGGCGCTGCGCGTCTACGTCAGCACGACGCGCGACTTCGTGCACTTCTCGACTCCGACCGTCTGGCTCGACGAGAACTCGTCGACCAACGACGCCGACGGCCCGAACATCATCGACACCACCCTCGCGAAGGAGGGGGACACCTACTACCGCTTCTCCACCTCGGACTGGCGCACCGTCGTCGACACGGCCTCGGGCCTCGCCGGCCCGTGGACGCGCGTCATCGCCCGCGGCGAGGACACCGCCCACGGCCTGTCGGACCACATCGAAGGACTGACCGTCTACCAGCTGCCCGACGGCCGCTGGGTCGTGATGGGCGACTCCGGCGGCTACCGCGCCTCCGTGACCGACTCGCTCGCGAGCCTGCGCTTCACGGCGCTGCCCACCGGCGCCACGGGTGCGAACACGTACTCCTTCTCGAAGCCCTTCCGGCACGGCTCCGTGCTGCGGCTCTCGAGCGCGGAGGAGACGCGGCTGCTCGCGGCGTACGGCACCTCGACGGGACCGACACCCACACCGGCGAACACGAAGGGCGAGATCCTCCGCTACTCCTTCGACGGAGGATCGGGGACGACCGTGCAGGACGTCTCGGGCAATGGGCAGAACGGCACGATCGTCTCTGGCGGCACCTGGCAGAACGGCTCGGTGAAGCTCGACGGCACCGACGACTACATCGCGCTCCCGAACGACCTCCTCGCCGGGGTCACCGACGTCAGCGTCCAGGCCGACGTCTGGATCGACTCCGCGCAGAGCGGCGCGTACTTCATCTACGGCCTCGGCAACACGACCTCGGGTGCGGGGGACGGCTACCTCTTCACCTCGGGGAACAACTACCGCACGAGCCTCGCGACCGGCAACTGGACCACCGAGCAGACCGTCACGTCGGGCTCGGCCCTGCCCCGAGGGAGGTGGGCGCAGCTCACCTACACGCTCTCGGGCACGACGGCCACGATCTACCTCGACGGCGTCACTGTCGGCTCGGGCACCGTCACGACCGACCCGAAGGACATCGGAGGCGGCACCACCACCGCCAACGCCATCGGCCGCTCGAACTACACCGCCGACAACCGCTTCCGCGGCCAGATCCGAGAGTTCGCGATCTACAACCGGGCGCTCAGTGCGTCGGAGGTACTCGCCGCCTCCGGCAACACGACGGCTCTGGTCGACGTGACGCTCAGCGGAGACGTGCTGAAGACCGCTCCGATCGTCGACCCGGCCTCCCGCACCGTCACCTTCCCGGTGAAGCCGGGCACCGACCTGACGAGGCTCGCCCCAGCCTTCGTCACCGCCGGCGGAGTCACGGCGAGTCCCGCCTCCGGCACTGTCCGCGACCTCTCCAGCCCGAAGACCGTCGTGCTCACGCCCGCCGGCGGAGGCACAGCGACCACCTGGACCCTGAAGGCCGTCACCATGGGGTCGCCGATCATCCCGGGCCTGTACGCCGACCCGAACATCGCGGTCTTCGGAGACACCTACTACGTCTACGCGACGACCGACGGCACCCCCGGCTGGGGCGGCAAGGACTTCTTCGTCTGGTCGTCGAAGAACCTGGTCGACTGGACCCGCTCGGCGACGCCGATCCTCACCCTCGACGGCGCGAATGGGAACGTGCCGTGGGCGACCGGCAACGCGTGGGCGCCGACGATCATCGAGAAGGGCGGGAAGTACTACTTCTACTTCTCGGGCCACAACGCGTCGCTGAACCGCAAGACGATCGGAGTCGCGGTCGCGGACAACCCGCTCGGCCCGTTCACCGCGCAGCCCACCGCGATGATCACCAACGGCGAATCCGTGAACTCCGGCCAGGCCATCGACCCGGCCGCGTTCACCGACCCGAAGACGGGGAAGAGCTACCTCTTCTGGGGAAACGGCACCCCGGTCTACGCCGAGCTGTCCGACGACATGCTCTCGATCAGGGCAGGCACCACCGAGAGGATCAGCGGTCTGACCGGTTTCCGCGAGGGGACCTTCGTCAACTATCGGAACGGGATGTACCACCTCACCTACTCCATCGACGACACCGGCTCCGAGAACTACCGGGTCGGCTACGCGACGTCCACCAGCATCGGCGGACCATGGACCTCCCGCGGGGTGATCCTCGAGAAGAACCCTTCGCTCGGGATCCTCGCCACCGGCCACAGCTCGATCGTGAACGTCCCCGGCACCGACGACTGGTACATCGCCTACCACCGCTTCGCGATCCCCGGCGGCGACGGCACCCATCGCGAGACGACGATCGACAGAGTCGGCTTCGATCCGGCGACCGGCCTGATGCAGAAGGTGACGCCCACCCTCGAGAGCGTCGCGCCGCAGGTCGTCCCGACTGCGCCGATCGCGGTCACCGCCACCGCGGGCACGCGCTGCATCGCGGGGAAGATCGTCGTCACTGCCGTCGCGACGAACACCAACGCGTTCGCCGCGAGGATCGTGGTCCGCTCCCCCTGGGGCTCGAAGAGCGTCGCCGACGTCGCCCCCGGCGCCACCGTCTCGGCGGCGTTCAGCACCCGGACGACCAGCGTGACCGGCGACGCAGTGACCACGACGGCGACCGCCTTCGTCGGCGGCGCGCCGGCCACCGCCTCCACGACAGCCCCCTACTCAGCAGCCCACTGCGGCTGACTGCGCTCCACCCGACACCCACTGAGATCGAGCCGGCGACGACGCCGGCCGGAGAACGGAGAACACCCGATATGAACACCCGATCCCTTCTGATCCGCGGCGCCGCAGGCCTGGCCGGAGGCGTCCTCCTGCTCGGAGTCGCCGGAACGGCCGTCGCCGCCGAGGACCCCACCTCCTACGGCAGCGATGACGTCGACGTGAACGTCGACATCGCCGAGCTCCCCGGGACCGGCGCCCTCTCGATGACCGTCGCCGGCACCTCCACCGTGCTCACCGAGTCCGGGTCGGACAACGTGCGGCGCCAGTTCACGGGCAAGCTCCCCACCGTGACCGTCACCGACACGCGCGACGCCGCCGACATTCCCGACGACGCCGGCTGGTACGTCCTGGGAACAGCCAGCCCGTTCACCTCGCCCGACAGCACCAGTGTCATCGGCCCGGAGAACCTCGGCTGGACCCCCGCCCTGGTCGAGGGCGGCGAGTCCGGACTCGTCGCCGCGGGCGATCAGGTCGACACCGCCATCGACGGCGGAGTCAACGGAGTCGGCCTGCAGGGCGAGGAGCTCCTCGCCCTCGCCATCGACTCGCAGGACATCAACGCTGAAGGCACCTGGAGCGCCGACGCCGACCTGTTCCTGCGCACGCCGGTGAACGTGGACGCGGGCGCCTACAGCTCCACCGTCACCCTGTCGCTCTTCGAATGACCCGCGGCCGGGCACCGGGGGCCCTCCCCGCGCCCGGCTTCCACGGCCGTCGCGGCCGGGCTCGCCGGCCCGGCCGCGTCCTGCTTCCCCGTGCCACCATGAGGTTCTGATGACTGCTCCGCGCCGCTCCGCCACTCCCCGCCGCCCCGTCCTGCCCGCGCTGCTGGCGCTGGTCGTCGCCCTGCTCGCGATCGGCGTCGCCCCGCAGTCCGCGGCCGAGGAGGGGGCCATCACCTGGGCGGTCAGCCCGTCGACCGACGGCGTACCCGACAAGCGCTCGTGGGTCGAGCTCGACCTCGCACCGGGGACCGGGGCCTCGGACGAGGCCGTCGTGCGCAACCTCAGCGACCAGCCCGTGACCTTCAGGATCAGCGCGGCCGACGGCTACTTCACCGACAAGGGCCGCTTCACCATGCTGAACTCCGACCAGGAGTCGGTCGACGCGGGCACCTGGATCTCGGCTCCCGAGACGGTCACCGTCGACCCGGGCGGCAGCGGGGTCGTGCCGTTCACGGTCACGGTGCCCGACACTGCGACTCCCGGCGACCACGCGGCCGGGATCGCCGCGTCCGTCGTCTCGCAGGGGGCAGAGACCGGCGGCTCGAGCATCGGAGTCGAGAGCCGCATCGGCTTCCGGGTGATGACGCGGGTGACCGGCGAGGTCGCTCCAGCCCTCTCGGTCGAGAACGTCGCCGGCGACTACCGGCTCTCGTGGAACCCGTTCCAGCCCGGCTCCCTCTCGCTCGTGACCGACGTGGTCAACACCGGCAACGTGCGCCTGCTGCTCGACGGCACGGCGAGCGCGCAGGGCACCTCCGCTCCGCTCGTCGCTGCCGAGGGCGTGCAGCAGGAGCTGCTGCCGGGCGACCGTCGCAGCGTCTCGGTGCAGCTCGACGGCGTCTGGCCGCTGTTCGGAGTCGGCGCCGACCTGACCGTCGCGCCGACCGTCGTCGCGCCCGACCAGGCCGAGGCCACTGTGTCGCCGGTGACGGAATCGGTCACTGTGACGGCCGTGCCGCTCCCGCAGCTGCTCGCGCTCCTGGGGGTCGGTCTGGTCCTCGCCGCCCTGCTCGCCGGACGCGCCCGCTCCCGACGCCGCATCGCCACTCTGGTGCAGCAGGCCAAGGAGGAGGGCCTGCGCGAGGGCGCCCGCTCCGGCGCCTGAGCCCCCGCGGTGCGACGGTGCCGTGCACCCCGGCCGATCCCTCGCCGGAGACCGCATGCCCGCCTTGAGGGGCCACGGTGCACACGGCGGAGGCCTCGACGGGTTCCCTACCCGGTACGAGTCGAGAGCAGCACGGCGATCACGACGGGAGAGGCACGACGAGACCGCACGCGCTGGCCGGAGCGTGGTCGCGCCGCATCGACGATGCCGGCTCGTGTCCATCGCCGCTGACGCACACCACGATCCTCCAGGCGCGCCACCACTCCTGACCGCCGTCCTCGCCGTACCGCTCCAGCCCTCATGGGCGGGAACGGGGCGGGCTACTGGTAGGTGACGAGGTCGGGGAGGGGGCGGACCTCGTCCATGGTCTCGGCAGGGGTCAGCATCGGCCGGTCCTCGTCGTAGAAGTTCTTCCACCCCCAGGCGAGGCCCTCGGGGGCGCCCTGGTGCAGTGCCTCCCAGGTGGCCTGTTTGTCGGGCTGCGAGCCCTGGCCGTCGACATGGATCAGGAACTCCAGCTCCGGGCGGTCGAGGCGGATCCGATCGCGGTCCTGGAGCATCGAGAGCCGGAACTGGTGCAGCACGAACATCTTGGGCGGCAGGCCCTCGCTCCGCACGAGGTCGGCGAGCCACTCCGAGACGCTGTCGACCTCGGCCGCTGAGACGCGGCCGATCTGCTCGAGCGGCTTCTGCCCCGGCATCAGGCGCCACTCCGGGTCGAGGGCGAGCCCCACGTTGGGCAGGCGCAGCAGATCCGCGTACCGCTTCGCCTGGGTGAGGAAGTCGGTGAGCCCCGACTGCAGGTCGAGCACCACGTACATCCCGGCCTCCTGCGCGGCGTCGATGTAGGGGCGGAGGTCGGCGGCGTCGAGCTCGTTCGAGTAGTCGCCGTCGGAGCCGGGGTCGCCGGCCGCGACCGTCGTGATGATCTCGAGGCTCGGCACCACCCTCTTGTCGGTGAGGGCGCGGTACGGTTCGGCTACCGTCTCCGCCCGCGCGATCGTGGGCTCGAGGCTCTGCTCGCCGAGCACACCGAGCACCGGCGCCCCCGGCGTTCCGTAGATCGCGACGAAGAGATGGCCGCCGAAGAGCCGCTGGCCGCCGCCGGGCAACTGCCAGCCGCTCGCGGCGGCGCGCACGGCCCACTCGGGCTCGGGCTGGGCGGCGAGGGCCGGCCCGAGCAGCACCGTGCAGGAGGCGTCCGCGTCGGCGATCGCGGTGACGGCGCCCGGCGAGGCGAGCAGGTCGTCGCCGTCGACCACGGTGACGGGGACCCCGGCGGCCCGCGCCGTCGCGAGGGCGGCGACGTCATCGTCGGCGGCGCGGGCGAGGCCGTGCAGGCCGCTGAGCGGATCGGCACGCGGAGGAAGCGCTCCGAAGGGGGTCTCGGAGGGGACGACCGGAGCGTAGGCGGCGAGATCGGCGAGCGCCAGGTCGGCGACGCCGACGCCGGTCGCGGTGCTGAGGGAGGCGGTGTCGGGCGCCGAGACGACGACGTCGACGCCCTCGGGTGCGGTGACATCGCCGATGGCGACGACACGGGTGACGCCGAGGCGGGCGAACTCCGCCGCGAGAGCGGAGGCGGTCGGCGCCGCCGAGGGCGTCGCGCTGCCGGGATCCGGGCTGCCGGGAGTCGGGCTGCCGGTCGTTCCCGTCGCCGCGCTGTCGTCCGCCGAGCCGACCAGCAGCGGGACGCCCCACGCGATGCTCACCTGCGCGGCGCGGAGCCTCGAGAGGGCCACGTCCTCGACCAGCACGACGAGCGGAGCCGACGTGAACAGCGCGGCGCTCGCAGCGAGGGCGTCGGCGGCGAGCGCCACCGGTCCGTCCGGAGCCGCGGTACGGGTGCGGGGCGCCTCCTGCCGCAAGCCGTCGGGCCCGGACGCATCGGGTGTGCAGGCACTGAGCAGCGGGATCACCGCGAGCCCGCCGACGACGACGCTGCGGCGGGAGAGCCCCCGCCTCTGCGGGACGGGGCGGGACGACGAGGGCATGGCGGACCTCTCCTCTCGGAGCCCCGGAGGGCTCGCTCGTGCGTGGCTGCTCCCTTCGACTATCCCAGGCCTGGGGCCTCGCGCGCGCAGACCCGCCCCGCGGGGACGGACCCGGCGAGCAGCCTCCGCGGTGCGGGGCGGAGCACCGATCGCGCACGCAGAGAGGGGGAGCCGCGCCGCAGCGCCGCTCCCCCTCCCACCGCTCCGGCTCAGACCGTGCGGGGAGCCTTCGCGAGGTTCGCCTCGAGCTCGTCGCGGTTCTGGCGCACGACATAGGCCGGGCGGTCCCGCTCGACCCGCCACGACTCGCTCAGCGGCGTGATCGCGACGGTGTCGAAGCCGAGCCGGTCGTAGAGGTCGGTGACGAAGTGGATCGCCTCCGGGTAGTCGCTCGACGTCGCGAGCGCACGCCGATCGGGGGTGCCCGCCGGTGCCCCTCCGGTGCTGATGTCGGCGGCCATGATGTGGTTGAAGGCCTTGACGACCTTCGACTCGGGGAGGTGCTGCTGCAGCATCTCGCTCGTCGTGGTCTCGCCCCTGTCGAGGGCCTCGATGCGGCCGTCGCGCTCGAAGTAGTAGTTGTTCGTGTCGAGAACGATCTTGCCCTTCAGAGGCTCGACCGGCACCTCGGCGAGATTCTTCAGCGGCACGGTCACCACTGCGATCTCGGCCGCCTCCGCCGCCTCCTGGGCCGTGGCGGCGCGGGCCTTCGGGCCGAGCTCCGCGATCAGGTCGGCGAGGGTCTCGGGTCCGCGCGAGTTCGCGATGACCACCTCGTCCCCGAGGGCGATGACCGCCCGCGCGACCTGGCTGCCGATGTTGCCTGCTCCGATGATTCCGTACGTCGTCATACTGGGCCCAACACTCTCCGCCAGGCCACATTCCGCAGCTCGGCGGACTCCCACCCATCATCCAGGTCTCAGTCCCGCTGCAGTAGTTTCGGTCTTCGGGCGCGAACGCCCCCGACGAAGGAGAGCCTGATGCCGCAGTTCGACCTCCCGCTCGAGCTCCTCGAGCAGTACGCCCCCGATCTGCCGGAGCCCACCGGCTTCGCCGAGTTCTGGCGCGAGACCGTCGCCGAGGCGCGCGCCGTCGCCACCGAGCCCCGCTTCGACCCGGTCGACGCCGGCTACCGACTGCTCGACACCTACGACGTCACCTTCTCGGGCTTCGGCGGCCACCCGATCCGCGGCTGGCTGGTCCTCCCCCGCGGCATCGAGGGCCCCCTCCCCGGCCTTATGACCTTCATCGGCTACGGCGGAGGCCGCGGGCAGCTCGCAGAGTGGACAGCGATGTCGGCGGCCGGCTACGCGCACCTCGTGATGGACACCCGCGGGCAGGGGTCGGGGCACCGCTCAGGAGTCACGCCCGACCCGGTCGGCAGCGGTCCGCACGCCGCCGGTTTCCTGACGCAGGGCATCGAGTCCCCGGCCGAGCACTTCTACCGCCGCGTCTTCACCGACGCGGTCCGCGCTCTCGACGTGCTGCGCGCGCACCCCGCCGTCGACCCCTCCCGCGTGGCCGTCTCAGGCCGCAGCCAGGGCGGCGGGATCGCGCTCGCCGTCACCGGGATCCTGGGCCTGCTCGGCGAGTCGGAGTCGGCGCGCGCCGCCATCGTGGATGTGCCGTTCCTCAGCCACATCCCGCACGCCGTGCGGCTCGTCGACTCGATGCCGTACGGCGAGATCGTGGAGTACCTGCACACCCATCGCGGCGCCGAAGCCCGCGTGTTCGACACGCTCTCCTACTTCGACGGCACCTCCTTCGCCCCGCACGCGCAGACCCCGGCGATGTTCTCCGTGGCGCTCCGCGACGACATCTGCCCGCCGTCCACCGTCTACGCGTCCTACAACCGCTACGCCGGCCCCCGCGAGATCCGCGTCTACCCCTTCAACGGGCACGAGGGCGGCGAGGAGTTCCAGATCGGCGAGCACGTGCACTTCTTGGCGCGCGAGCTCGCCTAGGGGACGCCGCCGGTCGGCGGGTGGGCACGCTCGGTCGGGGCGGAGGGATCATTCCGAGGGCGTCGGCCCGGCCTGCGGGGGAGTCTCGCGGGGGTCCGGCTTCACCCTCACCCCTTCGTCGCCGGGGAGCACCTCGCCCGCAGCGCGCTGAGCATTGTCCTCCAGGAGCAGATCGTGGTAGTCGCCCTCCGCGCAGGGCGCGACGGCCACGATCTGATACGAGTCGTCGGCCGCGCTCGTATCGAAAGCAGCCCGCAACACCGGACCACCCTCGGCGTAGACACTCGGCCACGGGGTCGAATCCGCGATCCTCACACTCATCCCCAACGACTCCCAATACGCCGCGACCTTGCGCGCGTCACCCGCAAAGTCCGTTCCCCTCGGAGCCCACTGCTCGTAGCTGTAACTCGCCCCCTTCTTCCCTCCGTTACGAGTACAGCCATCCGGCCCTGCGACTCCGTTGCGCGGCCACCAGCCCTCCAGATCCAGCTGCTTCGTCGTCTCGATCACCAACCGGACGACCTCATCCCGTCCCTCTCGAGCACTCATCTCCGCCACCGAATCCCCTCCTTTCTCCGCACACGCGGACATCGTCCCCGTCATCACCAGCATCAGCGCACACAGACCGGCGCGGCACCTACGGCAGAATTCCCGTCTCACCGGCGGCCACCTCCTCGATGACCATCTAGAAATCCGAGGGCTGAAGCTCGGCCGGCGGGGGCATCTCGTCGGGGTCCGGCTTCACCCTCACTCCTTCGTCGCCGGGGAGGACCTCGCCCGCAGCGCGCTGAGCATTGTCCTCCAGGAGCAGGTCGTAGTAGTCGCCCTCAGCACAGGGCGCGACGGCCACGATCTGGTAGGAATCGTCAGCCGCGCTCGTATCGAAAGCAGCCCGCAGCACAGGACCACCCTCGGCGTAGACACTCGGCCACGGGGTCGAATCCGCGATCCTCACGCTCATCCCCAACGACTCCCAATACGCCGCGACCTTGCGCGCGTCACCCGCGAAGTCCGTTCCCCTCGGAGCCCACCGCTCATAGCTGTAACTCGCCCCCTCCTGCCCATCAGCCCGAGAACAGACATCCGGCGCCGCCTCTCCGTTCCGCGGCCACCACCCCTCCAGATCCAACTGCTTCGTCGTCTCGATCACCAGCCGAACGACCTCGTCCCGTCCCTCTCGAGCACTCATCTCCGTCACCGAAGCCGCTCCTTCCTCCGAACACGCGGACATCATCACCATCACCACCAGCATCAGCGCACACAGACCGGCGCGGCACCTACGGCAGAATTCCCGTCTCACCGGCGATCATCCCCTTCATGAACTTCTGGAAATCGGTCGGGCCAAGCGGCGCGTCCTCTGTCAGAGCATCGACTTCGCCCCGAAAAGCACGACCGACGTTCGCGAGCGACTCCGTGCCCTGATCCAGATAGCCGGCCAGGGGGCCGTCATCGCTCTTCGTAGCATCGTGGTTCGTGACGATCCGCCCCTCGTCTCCGCCGGTCTCCACACCGAACACGTGCGCGCCGAAGCCCGGATCGGCGGGATTCACGTGGTGGTCACGGCTGAACCGGCGCCCGATCCACGCCGCCTCATCCCCGCTCTCCGTCTCGAACGGCAGCTTGTCACGCGCCTGCCCGGCATACATGTCCTCGACGTGCAGATCGCTGACCGCATCGACGCTGTCGGGCAACCCGGCCGACCCGAGAGAGACGAACGTCCCCAGCTCGACGTCGGACCGGGCAGCGGTGATGGCCACGACGGTCGTTCCGTAAGAGTGCCCGACCGCACCGGGCTTCGGAATCGAATCCCCCCGAACGGCGGAGAGACCGTGCAGGGAGGCGGCGAGAGCCGCCGCCCCCGCGACAGCGTCATCGATGTCGAGGACCGACGCGTCGACGTTCTCGACGGCCGGCGGAGGCGTCTCGTAGCCGATCCACGCGATGACGGCACTCCCGTCGGGCAGCACCGATCGCACATTCTGCGAGGCCTTCACCCACGAGTCCGCGGTCTCCGTCGTCTGGCCCATCCCGGGGACGGCGTAGGTCACACTCGTCGCGGTGTCGAGGTCGCCGATGGACACGGCAGCCAGAGGCGGATGATCCTCGGTCAGGGAGACGAGGAAGCGCGGATCCTGGCCGGCCCGAGTGTCGAGCGAGTTCCGAATGTTCTCCAGCGCCTGAAAGTCCGTCTCGATGGTCCGGAGCCTCGCAGGATCGCCGTCGGCGGATTCTTGCGCGAGCTCCTCCGACAGGGCCGTGATCCGTTCGGTCAGCGCTTTCTTGTTCGCCTGCGCCCTCGCCCCGTACGGCACCCCCTCGAGATTTCCGACCACCCCGGGCAGCGCCCCGATCAACGCCTCCTGACGCGCAGAGAACCCGGCTCCGCCGTCGGCGGGCGCGAGCTGCGTCCACCATGTGTGCGCGTCGGTCGGCGGGATCCGCTTGAGCTGTGCGCCCAGTTCCGGCGTGATCACGAGCAGGACGGCGAGCTGGTCGGCGGGCACCGTCGACAGCAGATCGAGCGCGCTCCGGTCCGTCCTCGACGTCCCCGCCGTCACCGCCATCTCGAGGGTCGCGCTCGACAGCCGGCCCCCGCCCGCCGCCTCGAACGCGCGGGAGACCTGATCGACCCAGTCCACGAGCGACCGGCTGAGTTCCTGCAGCTGCTGGAACCCGGCGAAGACCGTGGTGGACTCCAGCGGCACCCACGAGCACAGGTCGCTGAACGCGGCGAAGGCCTTCGACACACTGTCCAGCTCCACCCGCAGCGCCTCATCCGCCTGACGCGCGTCCGACACGAACACGTCCAGACGCTCCGGGTCGGCAGATGTGCCGCCCGGGGCGACACCCACCCCCGCCGTCGTGCGTTCCGGCTCCTGCGGCCAGTAGGAGGCCGCGATCGTCGGAGGAAGAATCCGGTCCTCGGACGGAGGCCTCCGGAAGATGTCCGAGAGATCCGAACCGGCGACGCCCATCGGATCCAGACGCCGCTCCTCCTGACGCGCCTCCCACGCCGCCACCTGCGCCAACCGCTCCCGCTCCGCTCCGGCTGCGGCGATCGCCACCAGCACCACCTCCGACAGGGTGAAGAGCACCGAGTCCAGACGCGATCGATTGGACACCTGAGTGAGGTGGGCGAGCCAGAACACCTGCGCAGAGGGCCCCTCGAAATCCTGCATCGCCTGCTCTGCGGCAGCCCCGCGCACCACCGACTGCCCCCGCAGCACGTCCGCCGCCGTCATCAGCGTCTGTGCGAACCGCCGAGCGGTCTCGTCGTCGAAGCGGATCGTCTCCATGCTCACCATCCCTGAGTAATCCTCTGGAACAGTACTCGTCGGGTAGCACCGCGCGTTCGGTCGGCGCGAGATCACGCGCCGTGCAGGACAACTCCGATCACCGGAGACGAAGCGCCGGGGCGGAGTCCTCCAGGCGCGCGGACACGTCCTCGATCGTCGAGGAGGAGACCGCCTCGGTCCGGATGAGCAGTCCCCCGGAGGGCTGCGAGCCGACTGCCCTGCCCGGCATCCGGCGCGCTCTTTCGGGTGAGGGCCGCACCCCGAATCAGCGTGCGCACTGATTCGGGGTGCGGGGCGTCCCGACGGGCGTCGCTTTGTGACGCCGCGAGTCGACGGGGGCGCCAGTTCCCGGATCCGCTCGGCACTATCGACTGCATGACTCGCCAGATCCGCTTCAACGCCTTCGACATGAACTGCGTCGCCCACCAGTCCTCGGGCATGTGGCGCCACCCGCAGGACCAGTCGTGGCGGTACAAGGACCTCTCGTACTGGACCGACCTCGCGAAGCTGCTGGAGCGCGGCACGTTCGACGGCATCTTCATCGCCGACGTGCTCGGCACCTACGACGTCTACGGAGGCTCCAACGAGGCCGCGATCCGACACGGCGCACAGGTCCCGGTCAACGACCCGATCCTCCTCGTGTCGGCGATGGCCGCGGCGACCGAGCACCTCGGCTTCGGCATCACCGCCGGCACCGCCTACGAGCACCCGTACCCCTTCGCGCGACGGATGTCGACGCTCGACCATCTGACCAAGGGCCGCGTGGGCTGGAACGTCGTCACCGGATACCTCCCCAGCGCCGCCCGCAACATGGGCCACGAGGACCAGCTCGAGCACGACGACCGCTACGACGTGGCCGACGAGTACCTCGAGGTGCTCTACAAGCTGTGGGAGGGATCGTGGGAGGACGACGCCGTGATCCGCGACCGCGACTCCGGAGTCTTCACCGACCCGGCGAAGGTGCACGAGATCGGTCACCGCGGCCCGAACTTCACCGTCCCCGGCATCCACCTCTCGGAGCCGTCGGTGCAGCGCACCCCCGTCATCTACCAGGCGGGCGCGTCACCGCGCGGCATCCGCTTCGCGGCGGGCAACGCGGAGGCGATCTTCGTCGCCTCCTCGACGAAGGCCGGACTGAAGGCGACCGTCTCGCGCATCCGCGACGCCCTGGAGGCGGCGGGCCGAGACCGCTACTCCGCGAAGATCTACACCCTGCTGACCATCATCACCGCAGAGACGAGCGAGGCGGCGCACGCGAAGCACCGCGACTACCTCTCCTACGGCAGCGAGGAGGGGGCGCTCGTCTTCATGTCGGGCTGGATGGGCATCGACCTGTCGCAGTACGACCTCGACGAGCCGATCGGCAACGTGAAGAGCAACGCGATCCAGTCGGCCGTCGCCAACTTCCAGGAGGCGAACGAGGACGGCAGCGAGTGGAAGGTCCGCGACATCGCCAAGCTCAGCGTGATCGGCGGGCTCGGACCGTTCGTCGTCGGCTCGCCCACGGAGGTGGCCGACTACCTGCAGGAGTGGGTCGAGGACACCGACGTCGACGGGTTCAACCTCGCCTACGCGATCACGCCCGGCACCTTCGAGGACGTGGTGGAGTTCATCGTGCCGGAGCTGCGGCGCCGCGGCGCGTACCCCGAGGAGTACGTCGAGGGGAGCCTCCGCCACAAGCTGCACGGGCGCGGCGACCGGCTGCCGGAGGAGCACCTGGGCGCCGGTTTCCGCTACCGGGCGCGCGCGGAGGCCTGACGTCGGAGTCCGCGTGCGTCGTGCCGTCAACAACGAAGGACGAACGTCCGGCACTCACCGTGGATCCGCGGATCCGAGCCCGTCTTGGGACATCCATCCTTCGTTGTTGACAGGACGGACCCGACCGGCGACCGGAGCCGGCCGGCGACGCAGGCTCGGACGCAGAAGTACCCCGCCGCGGTGAGCGACGGGGTACTTCTGCGTGAGACCGGAGGGGCTCAGCCCTCGAAGGTGGCGTCGAGGGTGATCTCGACTCCGGTGAGGGCCTTGCTGACGGGGCAGGTGGCCTTGGCCTCGTCGGCGGCCTTGAGGAAGGCGGCCTCGTCGATGCCGCTGACCTCGCCGCTGACGATCAGCGCGATGCCGGTCAGCGTGAATCCGCCGGCCGAGTCGGGGCCGAGCGAGACATCGGCGCGGACGTCGAGCGCCTCGACGGTGCCGCCGGCCTGGCCGAGGACGGCCGAGAACTGCATGGCGTAGCAGGCGGAGTGCGCGGCGGCGAGGAGCTCCTCCGGGCTGGTGGAGCCGTTGGCATCGTCGGCGGCGCGCTTGGGGAACGAGACGTCGTAGGTGCCGAGCTTCGAGCTCGAGAGCTCGACCTGGCCCTCGCCGGTCTCGAGGGAGCCGTTCCAGGCGGTGCGGGCGGTACGAGTGGGCATGAGTCCTCCTTGGCGGGCGGGGAGAACCGTAGAACGATCGTTCTCCCCCGATGGTCCGAGCCTACGGGGAACGCCCGTTCTCGTGCAACCGGCGCGCTCAGTGCACGAGCTTGAGGCCGACGACGCACCCGACGATCCCGAGCACCAGCAGCGTCCGCACGAGCGAGAAGCCCTCGCCTCCGAAGAACATGCCGTAGAGCACCGTCAGCGAGGCGCCGATCCCCACCCAGACGGCGTAGGCGGTGCCGGTCGGCAGCTCGCGCATCGCAAAGGCGAGGCCGGCCATGCTCGCGACGACGCCGACTCCGAAGACGACCGACGGGCCGAGCCGGGTGAGCCCCTCCGACCTGCCGAGAGCGGTGGCCCACACGGCCTCGAGGACACCGGAGAGAATGAGGACGGTCCAGGACATGACAGCTCCTTCGAGTCAGTCTTGTCGCGTTCCGGGTACTGCTCCCTCGTCCGGTCGCAGTCGTCGGCTAGCTCCAGTCTGCCGGATCGCCCTGGGCGGGCGCCCAGCGAGGTCAGGAGATCGCGGCGCGGAGGGCTGCGGCGGCGGCTCCGACGTCGGGAGCGCTGTAGATGGCGCTGCCGGCGACGGCGACCTGGGCGCCCGAGCGCTGGACCGCCTCGATCGTGTCGGTGCTGACGCCTCCGGCGACCGAGAACGGGACGCCGGAGGACGTTCCGTCCGTGAGGAGCGAGTCGAGGGTGTAGCCGTCCTCGGCCTGCTCGTCGAGGCCTGCGTGCATCTCGACGAACACGGCGCCGAGCGCGACGACCTGCTTCGCCCGCTCGGCCTTGTCCGGAACTCCGATGAGGTCGACGACGACGCCCTTGCCGTGCTTCTTCGCGGCGGTGACGGCTCCCGCGATGGTGCTGTCGCCGGCGACGCCGAGGACGGTGACGAGATCGGCTCCGGCCGAGAAGGCCAGGTCGGCCTCGAGCTCGCCGGCGTCCATGGTCTTGAGATCGGCGAAGACGATCTTGTCGGGGTGCGCCTGCTTGATCGCGGTGATGGCCGAGACTCCGGCGCTCTTAACGAGCGGAGTGCCGAGCTCGAGGATGTCGACGTGCGGCGCGGCTGCGGCGGCGAGCTCGAGGGCGGCCTCGGTGCTGAGAGTGTCCATGGCGAACTGGAGCTTCATGGGTGCTTCTTCCTGATCGGTGGGGCGGGAGCGCGGGTGCGGTCCCGAAAGGGGTGGGCGCGTCACTCGAGGTTCGCGTGGCGCGGCCAGAGCTCGTCGGCGTCGGCCCCGCTGCGCTTCCACAGGGCGTGGAAGAGAGCGTCTCCGGTGACGACGACGACCTGCTCGAACAGGCCGCCGGAGTACTGCGCGGACGCACGGCCGGAGCGGTCGAGCTTGTCGGCGGCGGGCACGACGACGACCGCCGAGGCGAGCTCGGCGAGCGGCGAGGAGGCGTCGGTCGTCAGCGCGGCGACTCGGGCTCCGGCGTCGACCGCGCTCTGTGCGGCGCGGACGATGCCGGCGGTGGCGCCGGATCCGCTGGCGGTGAGCAGGACGTCTCCGGCGGCGATCGCGGGCGTGGTCGCGTCGCCGACGACGTGGACGCGCAGGCCCAGGTGCATCAGGCGCATCGCGGTCATCCGCAGGGCGAGGCCGGAGCGGCCGGCCCCGTGCACGAAGACGCGCTCGGCGCCGGCGAGGAGCGAGGCGACCCGCTCAAGCGGTTCGACGTCGCGGGCGAGCGCCTCGGCGGCGGCCGAGACCTCGGCCGTGATCGCCGTGAGGGCCGCGGCGGGGTCGGCGGTCGGATCGGAGGTGTCGCTCATGCCTCCAGCGTGCGCCGAGCGGCGCCACGGGGCCGCCCCCTGATGGGCCAGGAGGACCTACCCGGTCGGGTGGGTCGGACCACTACGGGTAGGCGTGCCGGGTAGGTTCGAAGGCATGGACTCCCCCGCCTCCCGCTCGGTGCTGCTCGAGCACGCCCGCCTCGTGGCCGACCAGGCCGACCGGCACGCCGTGACGCTCGAGTCGATGCTGGCCGCGCTGCGGTCGCCACGGCTCGACGATCGGGCCGCGCGCGCCGAGGCGACCGAGATCGCGACGAACGCGCTGGTCGACCTGCGCACCACGACCGACGAGCAGCGCAGCGCGATGCTGGAACCGGTGATCGGCGCCTTTGCGCGCCTCCGCGGCGACCTGCGCCCACTGGTGCGGTTCGCCGACCTCGACGTGCAGTTCGTGGAGCCGCCCGCGAACGGGCGAGCACTCCCGGGCGAGGTCGCGCACGCGGCGCGCGCGATCGTGCGGCGCGCGGTGCTCGCGTTCGTCGAGGCGGAGGAGACGCGGCGGGTGCGGATCCAGTGGGACTGCGACGGCGTGAACCTGCTGATTGAGATCCGCGACGACGGCCGGGGCGAACTGACCGCCCACGATGAGGCGCTCAGCCCGATCGCGGAGCGGGTGCGGGGGCTCGACGGCGACCTCGAGATCGCCTCGACGGCGGGCTGGGGATCGACGCTGTCGATCCGCCTGCCGCTCGATCCGCCGGCGCAGCCGGACGGGCTCGAGCTCGCGGCGCTGAGCGGGCGGGAGCGCGAGGTGCTGCACCTGATCACGCTCGGCGCCTCCAACCACGGGATCGCCTCGGAGTTGGGGATCAGCGAGAACACGGCGAAGTTCCACGTGTCGAACCTGCTCCGGAAGGCGGGCGCGCGCACCCGGGCCGAGCTGGCGGCGCTCGCGCGCTGAGCCCGGCCTCCGGCGGGGCGGCGCGGGCGGCGTCAGAGCACGCGGCGACCGTCGGCGAGGTGCACCACGTCGACGGCGGGCCCGCGCAGGGTCGGATCGTGGGTCGCCTCCACGACTGTCGCACCGCGGGCGACCTCGGCGGCGACGGCCGCCCGGATCAGGGCGTGCGCGGCGGAGTCGACGCCCGCGGAGGGCTCGTCGAGCAGTAGCAGATCGGCACGGCGGGCGAGTCCCTGGGCGACGAGTGCGCGCTGGCGCTGGCCGCCGGAGAGGCCTGCGAGGGGGCGGCGGGCGAGGTCGGCGATCGCGAGCGACTCCAGGCACTCGTCGACGATCGCGCGGTCGGAGGCGCGCAGCAGGCGCCCCGTCCCCCAGCGGCCCATCGTCACCGTCTCGCGCACATTCAGGGGCAGCCGATCGGGCACCGTGCTGCTCTGGGCGACGAAGCCGATCGTTGTTCCAGGAGCCCTCTCGACACGCCCGGCGGTCACCGGATGCGCGCCGGCGAGGACGGAGAGGAGCGTCGACTTACCGGATCCGTTCGCGCCGATCAGGAGGGTCAGGCGGCCGGGGGACGGGTCCAGATCGACGCCGGTGAGCGCGGGGATCCCGGCGTGGGCGGCCGAGACGCCGTGCACACCGACGTGCCGGAGTGGAGGGGGCGTCACGGTCGTCATGCTGTAACTATAACGATAATCGTTCTCATGTAGGGTCTCCTCCTGTGCCGTTCCTCCTCGATCCGTTCGCCTCCGGGTTCCTGCTGCGCGCGCTCCTCGGAGGCGTGCTGGTCGCCGCGCTCTGCGGCGTGGTCGGCACCTGGGTGGTCCAGCGCGGTATGGCGTTCCTCGGCGAGGCGATGGGCCACGGACTTCTGCCCGGCGTGGCGATCGCGACCCTCCTGGGCCTGCCTCCCGTGATCGGCGCAGCCGTCAGCGCGAGCGTGATGACCGCGGGAGTCGGCGTGCTCGGGCGGCGCCGGCGCTCCTCCCCCGACACCACGATCGGGTTGTTCTACGTGGGGATGCTGGCGCTGGGAGTGATCATCGTCTCGCGCTCACGCTCCTTCGCCACCGACCTCACGGCCATCCTCTTCGGCGACGTGCTCGCGATCGGCGAGAGCGATCTGCTCCTGCTCGCCGCCGCGCTCGCCACGGTGCTCGTCGTGGTCGCAGTGTTCCACCGCGCCTTCGTGGCGCTCGCGTTCGACGAGCGGGTCGCGACGACTCTGGGCCTGCATCCGCGCCGGGCGCACGTCGTGCTGGTGGGGCTGGTGACCCTCGCGGTCGTGGCCTCGTACCAGGCCGTCGGCAGCCTGCTCGTGGTCGGGCTGCTGCTGGCCCCCGCCGCGGCGGCCGGCCACTGGGCGCGCAGCATTCCGTCGACCATGGCCCTCGCGGCCGGCGTCGGCGCCGTCGCCGTGCTCCTGGGCCTGCTCGTCTCGTGGCACGCCTCCACCGCGGCCGGCGCCAGCATCGCCGCCGCCTCCGTCGCGCTCGTCGTCGTCTCGTCCGGCGTGCGCGTCGGCGTCGACCGGCTGCGCGCCTCCGCCCCCGCCCGCCTCCTGAAGGAAGAGCCCTCCCTGCCGTGACGTACCCCTCCCGCCTCACCCTGCTCGTGAGCGCCGCCGCACTCGCCGCGCTGACCGCCTGCTCCTCGACCGCCGCGCCCGCCACCCCCGGCACGCCCGCCGGCGACACCTTCGGCCGGACCGAGGGCGCCAGCGAGGTAAAGGAGGCGCCGCTGCGGCTCGTCGGACTCGCCGACGACGGCGCGCTCACCGCGCTCGACCCGGCGACCGGCGAGTCCTCGACGCTCGCCACACTCGACGCGACCGGCCTCAGCACCGACGGCCGCTACGTCTTCGCCTCGACCGAGGGCGCCCTGACGATCGTCGACGGCGGAGCCTGGACGGTCCCGCACGGCGACCACTCGCACTACTACGTCGCCGAGCCGCGCGTGGTCGGCGAGCTCGACGGCGGCGGCGGAGAGGCGCGGGTCGCGTCGTCCGCGTCGCTCACGGCGCTGTACTTCCCCGGCTCCGGCACCGGAGTGGTGCTCGACGCCGAGGCGCTGAGCCGCGGCGAGATCTCGGAGCTCGGGCGCTTCGAGGGCACCCCCCACGACGGCGCACTGCTGCCGCTGGGCGACCAGGTCGTAGGGAGCATCGACGGCGCCACGCTGACCGCGTCCTCGGGCGAGGGCGAGGACGAGGGCGAGCCGAGCGGTCCGACCGCCCCGTGCATGGGTCTGCACGGCTCGGCCCTCACCCGCGTCGGCGCGGTCTTCGGCTGCTCCGACGGAGCGGTGCTCGCGACCGAGTCCGGCGAGGGCATCGCCTTCGAGCGCATCGCCTACCCGGAGGGGACGCCCGCCGCCGACATCGCGACCGCCTTCTCGGGGCGGCCCGGCCGGCCAGAGGTCGCCGCCGTCGCCGGCGAGCGGGGCGCCTGGCTGCTCGACACCCGCGAGCGCAGCTGGGCCCTGCTCCCCTCGCCCGAGCCGCTGCTCGCGGCGAGCGCCGTCTCGGACGCGGACGGCACCGTCGTCGGGGTCGACCGCAGCGGCCGCGTGGTCGTGCTCGGGCCCGACGGAGTGGCCGCCACGGAGCCGCTGCTGGCTGCCGACCTGGTCGACGGCCGCCTCCCCGACGGCGTGACGATCGAGATCGACGCGGCCCGCGCCTCCGTGAACTCGCCGTCGACCGGGCTGGTGCACGAGATCGACTACGGCGACTCCGCCCGCGTGGCGCGGAGTCTCGAGCTCGGCGCGCGGCACCTCGTGGAGACGGGCCGATGAGGGCCGGGAGGCGGGCAGGGGCGCCCGCCGCCGCCCGCCGCGTCGTGCGCGCCGTCGCCGTCTCCGCCGCGCTCGCGCTCGGCGCACTGACCGCCGGCTGCTCGGGCACCGCCTCGGCCGACGGGCCGCTGATCGTGGTGACCACGAACATCCTCGGCGATGTCGTCGAGGAGCTGGTGGGCGACGAGGCGGAGGTGATGACCCTGATGCCGCCCGGCGCCGACCCGCACTCGTTCGAGATCTCGGCGCAGGAGGCGGCGCGCATCCTCGACGCCGACCTGATCGTGTCGAACGGCTTCGGGCTGGAGGAGGGGCTGCAGCAGCAGGTCGACGCGGCGGCGGAGGCGGGCGTGCCCGTGATCGCCGCGGGCGAGCTCATCGAGCCGCTCGCCTACTCCGACGGCGCCACCGACCCGCACTTCTGGACCGACCCGCAGCGGATGATCGACGTGGTCGACGGGCTCGGCCCTGCCCTCACCGCCGCGGGAGCCGCGCCGGGCGAGCGAGCGACCGCCTACCGCGCCGAGCTGGTCGCCCTCGACGGCGAGCTGGCGGAGGCGTTCGCCGCGATCCCCGCCGAGCGCCGCGTCCTCGTCACCAACCACCACGTGTTCGGCTACCTCGCCGAGCGGTACGGCTTCCGCGTGATCGGCGCCGTGCTGCCGAGCGGGACCACGCTCGCCGCGCCGAGCGCCTCGGACCTGGAGGAGTTGACGCAGGCGATCGAGGAGGCGGGGGTTCCCGCGATCTTCGCCGACGCCTCCCAGCCCGACCGCCTCGTGCAGGTGCTCGCCGACGAGGCCGACGTCGACGTCGAGGTGATCGCCCTCTACACCGAGTCGCTCACCCCCGCCGACGGAGGCGCCCCCACCTACCTCGAGATGATGCGCGCCAACGAGCGTCTCCTCGTCTCGGGGCTGTCCCCCTGATCGACGACCACCACCTCGGAAGGAACCCATGAACCACCGCCACCGCCGCGCCCTCGTCGGCACCGCACTCGCCGCCTCCGCGGCCCTCGCGCTCACCGCCTGCTCGGGCCCGGGAGGCGCGGCGCCCGCGTTGCCCGCCGCCTCCGCCGACACCGGCCCCCGCGTGGCCCTCAGCTACGACGGAGGTCTCGTCGTGCTCGACGCCGCCACGCTCGAGACCGAGGGCGACATCGCCCACTCCGGCTTCGTGCGCCTCAACTCGGCCGGCGACGGGCGGCACGTGCTCGTCTCGACCGACACCGGCTTCCAGGTGCTCGACACGGGCGGCGAGCCCGAGCTCACCGACCTGGTCTTCGACGCGCCGACGCCTGGGCACGTCGTCCGGCACGGCGGAAAGACCATCCTCTTCTCGGACGGTACAGGCGACACCACGATCTACACCTCGGACGACCTGCTCGCGGGCGGACTGCCCGAGACCGAGACGGTGCCGGCTCCCGCCGCGCACCACGGCGTCTCGATCGAGCTCGAGGACGGCACCCTGCTGACCACCATCGGCGACAGCGAGTCGCGCACCGGCGTCCGCGCCCTGGACGCCTCGCGCACCGAGACCGCCCGCAGCGAGGACTGCCCCTCGGTGCACGGGGAGGGAGCGGCGGCCGACGAGATCGCCGTGTTCGGCTGCAGCAACGGCGTGCTCGTCTACGACGACGGAGCCTTCACGAAGATCACGGCCCCGGACCCCTACGGCCGCACCGGCAACCAGTACGTGAGCGAGACCTCGCCGATCACGGTCGGCGACTACAACGACGATCCCGACAAGGAGGGGGTCGAACTCTCGAAGGTCGTGCTGACGGACACCGTCGCGAAGACCTCGCGCGTGATCGACCTCGACTTCGGCTACACCTGGCGCGACATCGCGCGCACGGCCGACGACAACGCCGTGATCCTGGGCACCGACGGAGCCCTGCACACGATGGACGTCGAGACCGGGGCGATCACGGCCTCCGCCCCCGTGATCGACCCGTGGACGGGCCCGATCGAGTGGCAGGACGCGCACCCCGCGCTGACGGTCCTGGGCGACGTCGCGTACGTGACCGAGCCGGCCTCCTCCGCGGTGCACGCCGTCGACATCGCGACGGGCTCGGTGCTCGCCTCGACGACGCTGCCGGGCGCACCGATCGAGATCGCGGTGGCGTCGCGCTGAGGCGCCCCGCCGTGATCGTACCGCCGCTGCGCGGTTCCTCACGGCGGGGCGTCAGCGCATCCCGGCTGAGGCATCCCGGAGGCTCGCAGCGACCGCGGCTCGACGCTGCGGGGCGCTTCGATCGAGGTTCAGGACCGTCCTGTACGACAAATTTCGCTCAGGTACTCGCTCACCGAACCCTCCACCCGTATTGTCCCAGTGTGACCAAACGAGATCTCATCGCCCCACCTCCATCGGATGCCGCGATCGTGACGCGAGGGATCTGACACCCCATGACTAGTCGAAACCTTTTTCGGATCTTCGAGACGGAGGCTGTCGGAAGGAGCCGCCAGGGATCTCGCCGCCGCCGATGGCCGGCCGTTGCGCTGTCAGTCGTGACCTCCATTATCCTCGTCGGATTCTGGATCCACGGAACGCTGCTCGAGGCCCCGTCCCACGACGTGAACATCGTCAACGACACGGCGAGCCCTGTCGATTGGGCATGCTCATGGTCGCACCTCACGCTTTCCCCAGGAGAGACCGGCCAAATTCGCATTCGCGAAAACGGATCCGAGGATTTCGGATGCGTACCTCAGCCAGCATCGCTACGAGAAGACATGTGTCCGGATCTGCAATTCCTGACAGCGAATTCCACCTTTACCGCCACCGAATTCCTGAACCGTTTCCGTTGCCGCGGATAAAAGACCGCTTTACCCTTTCATGAGATTCGTTCAAAACACCTGTATTGAGTCGATTCGGGCACACGTGGCATAACTGAAAGTGACGATTCTCCTAAGAGAATTGATTTAACACAATCGATCTTCGGCAAGAACCATCACGGATGTATCACGGGACAGGTTTCACTGTGGCGGAAATATAGAATCTCTGCGCGAGGGTAGCGCTATTGATGTCGAGGGCGGAACGGATAGTGGGGAAGAAGCCGACGGTGGCTCTCTTCCGTTCCGTTGCCGTCACTCTGGCCTGTCTGCGATGCAATAGCGTCCAGCCTCAGTTGGCGGAGATGGTCGGCGTGTCGCAGCCGACGATCTCGCGGACCATCGCGGCGTTCGTGCCCCTTGTGACGGCCACATTGGTCGACTGCATGCCGACGGTCGATGACCTCGACCCGAACGGCCAGTACATCGTCGATGGCAGGCTGTTCCCTTGCTGGGCCCGGCGAGACCGGCCCGAGCTGTACTCCGGGAAGAACAAGTGCACGGGCATGAATTACACGTCGCCGGCACCCTCGATGGCCACCGTGTCTGGGTTTCCGACCCAGCTTCCCGGCGGTGTCCGCGACGTAAAAGCGCTCCGAGAATCCGGTTTCCTCGATGACCCGGCCGAGGAACCCCGCCACTTCGGAGACCGCGGCTAGAACAGACTCGGGATTTTCTCCCCGAAGAAGAACCTTGCTGGCGGCTAACTCTCCGAAGAAGAGAAACACGTCAACACCCACATCAACCGCATCCGCTACCAAATCGAGCAGGCGACAGCGAACCTGAAGACCTGGATAATTCTCCACACCGACTACCGCCGCCCCTACAGACCCTTCGCCGAAACCATCGCAGCAATCATCGGCGCAGAATTCTACCGGGAAGCATTTTGAATAGGCCTCAATGATCGCACCCGGGTGCACTCGACTATCTTGGCGCCAAAATATCGATCCGGATGGTTTGGTGGCTCTTCGCAATTGAGGGTGTAGCGGTGCGGGTGTGAGGTTGGCGCGTCGGGGCCGGGGACGAGGTCGAGGTCTCCCGAAGATGGAAGTTCCTACACACCCATCCGAAAGACCTGGACGTGCTCCACGCTCCCTTCGGCGGCCCTGACTTCATGATCTTCTGCTGCTTGGGCGAGCTCGGCCTACGCGCCGTCGGCGAATGCCTGGAACTGGACCGGGTGGTCCTGGAATGCCGCGTCGCCGAACCGGACCCGTGGTCCCGGAAATGTGGCGCGCAGGGCGTCGTTCGGGACACTGTCACGCGGGGCCTCGCGGACGAACCGTTCGGCTGGCGGCCCACGATCCTGCTGATCCGGATTCGCCGCTATAGTTGCGCCGGCTGCGGGAAGGTCTGGCGGCACGACACGGCGGCGGCGGCCGAACCGCGAGCGAAGATCTCCCGCCGCGGCCTGCGGTGGGCGGTGGAGGGCCTGGTCGTGGGACACCTCACCGTCGCCCGCGTCGCAGCTGGTCTGGGGGTGTCCTGGCATACCGCGAACGACGCCGTCCTCGCCGAAGGGCGACGGGTGTTGATCGATGACCCGACCCGGTTCGACGGGTCACCACGATCGGGGTCGACGAGTACGTCTGGCGACACACACGCCACGGTGACACGTCCGTCACCGTGATCATCGACCTCACCCCGATCCGCGCAAAGGCGACGCTCTGGATCGCTGCCGCCAACGCATCCAACACGCGACCATGGGTCACCGTAGTCGTTCCGGCGACCCGCTCTACTCGGTCCGGCGCACCCTGCACACCGGGCTGAAGCTGCTCACTGAAAAGCAACGCGCCCGCCTGGAAGCCCTCTTCGCCGCCGAGGAACACGTCGCGGTCGAGATGACCTAGGGGATCTATCAGCGCATGATCGCCGCCTACCGCGACCCCGACCGCGCCGCGGGAAAGACCGCGATGCAGGCCCTGATCACAACGATCAGCAGCGGCGTCCCGACAACACTCGCCGAGCTCATCACCTTGGGCCGCACGATGAAGAAACGAGCCGCAAACATCCTCGCCTACTTCGACCAACCCGGCACCTCGAACGGTCCCACCGAAGCAATCAACGGCCGCCTCGAACACCTCCGCGGCTCCGCCCCGGGCTTCCGCAACCTCACCAACTACATCACCCGCAACCTCCTCAAAACCGGCGGCTTCAGACCCCAACTACACCCTCAATTGCGATGAGCCGGTTTGCCTCCGAGCATCTTCGGGACACCAACGCGGTTGTCTGTGAATACGTTCATCATCCATGTAACCCCAAAGGGTGCGCTCTTCAAGTCGACCCGTAAGAATCTATCGCCAGCGTGCCACAATTCGATGTTTTGCGCCAGAACCCGCGACAGAAAATACACATCACGATATGCTCCGAATTTCTAGCCGAACTATTACGGGGGAAAATGCACCACAGCATCAATTCACGTCAAAAAAGCCAACGATCTTGGCGATCGCTGTAGTCGCAGCATCGCTCCTCGGCATAATTTCGACGCCTAGCTACGCAGCCAACAAGAATACAGCTCAATCCGGTAGCAACCTCGTTGCGGGCCAAGAAATAGCCTCGCCCGACGGGGCATACAGTGCCAAAATGCAGTCGGACGGAAATTTCGTCGTCTACCAAGGATCGACACCGACTTGGAATTCCGGGACAAATGGCAATCCAGGGGCGAAATTTGCAGTGCAGACCGACGGCAACCTAGTCGTCTACAAGAGCACCAACGCCCCGACTTGGTCATCTGGAACAGATGCTACCGCATCGAAGTCAGTGCTCACAATGCAAAATGACGGCAATCTCGTTCTTTATTCCGAAGGCAATGTGGCTATCTGGTCATCTCGAGGCGGACGGACTGGCGCCCACCAGGATCTGCTTGTGCCCGGGCGAGAGCTAAAATCAGGTCAGTATCTGTCTTCGTACAACAATCGCTACAAGGCTCAACTTCAGGCGAGCGGCAGCCTTGTCGTCTCAGACGGGTCGACGCCCGTCTTCTCTACGAAGAGCAGTAACTCGAACGGGGCTCCTCGACTCGCGATTCAGGGCGATGCCAACCTAGTAATTTACGGAGGGAATAACGCAGTTCTATGGACGACATCAACCCAAGGCACGACGTCGAGTCCAACGCTGCGCCTCAGGGATGATGGTGAACTCGTAATTCTGGCGTCATCGACTGTGGTCGTATGGTCATCGAGACTCGGACTCGTCGCACAGGATCTCATGAGTAAATCAGCAACTGCGGATCTCAATCATCGAAACGCCCAGTCGCTTCAGCGGGCATCTCCGCAGATTAGTTCCAACCCTGTGCCGACAGGACTTATAACGAACAATCGCAGAAGCGTCGTGGACAACGAAGATCCGAAGCTCAATCTTCAGCGTGACCTCTACGTCCAGGGTGGAGAGATTTTTACGAGCTTCTCAACTACGATCACCCTCAGTGACATCGTAATTACCGCGTCTTCCGCTACTGCAACTATCGAGGAGGCCACAACTGTGAATCGGTCGGGCTATGCCGCGGCGGATGTTCGCTCAACGAACCTCTACACCCTCGAGCAGAAAGGCGCCTTTCAATTCTCAGACGGCCTGTGGAAACTCGACAGCCTAGGGCACGAGTCGATTTCAGACGACGTCATACCCGTGACAATTCTTCCAAGTAGTTCCGCGCAGGCTAAACAAGCCAGTGGCGAGGTTTCTGCAAAACTGAATCAGCTTCAACAGCATCTCTCCTACTCGCCCGACGCCCTCAAGAACGCAGATGTCGCTGAATCTCTACAAACCCAGAAATCTGAGGAAGCGGGGTCAGTGCAGAAAAATAGTTCATTGGACTCTGCGACAGGGAAAGAAGCCACGTCCCGAAGCGTAGACAACACCGGGTACGCCCCTAATCGTGCGGCCGCTATTCAATACGCGCTCGACCATGCAAGGAATCGGGCCAGCTGGCTAGCTTACAAGAACATGCCGAATGATTGCGCAAATTTTGTCTCTCAAGCTCTCTTCGCTGGCGGTTGGCCAATGCACTCTGGCAACGAAGATAATGAGAATGCGTGGTTTGGAGGCCCCCTGGTTGTGTCAGACAGTTGGGGAAAAGCGCAGGAGCTTTTTGATTACGGCTACCACACCACCGGCCGCTTGCGCTTGGTCCAGAACAGTTCGAGACCCTCAGCAGGCGATCTAACCTTCTGGATTTGGGCTGACGAGCCTGGTGTCAAATATACATTCGATCATGCTTCCATCGTTACCGCGATTGCCCCTAGTGGGGTTCCGCTCTATTCGTACCACACCTTCGATAATCGCAATAAGTCGCTGGTTGCAATTCTGACAAATAATCCGAACGCAATCTATTCTGCGTGGTCTTGGGGATGATGCTTATATCTGCCGCGTGGGAGAGTGCACTGACTCACCGCGGGCCGCACAGTTGACTAGTTCGTCCGCGACCATCTATCGGCCGAATTAGCACTCCAAAAAAGATGGAGGGGCCGCCTCAATGAGGCGCCCCTCCATCGGGCTTCATTCATGCTCGATTCGGACGCTCGATTGACGACTGAATTTTTACGCCTTCGTACTTTTGCTCGCTCGGGCGCCCTGAGGTTAGTTTCGGATCGGCGCACGAGGACAGCACGTTGGGCGCGATCGGCGGTCAGGTCGATGAGGGTAATTACCCGAACGCGGAGCACCTAGTCGCTTTGGATGGCCGGATAATGCGGAGTGGCGGTCTTACGCTGCTCGGGGTGCAGCGAAACGGCGGAGAGGGCTTGAACACGATTGGTCAGCACGGATGCCAGCTAAACCGACTCTATGTTCGGGTTTCGCTGCTTCGGTGATGCACTCACACAGCGGTTCCGCCGCGGGCACGCAGTCGATGTGGACGTTAAGACCAGGCCGGGGCCTGGGCCTGCGTTCGTCCGCGGCCACGCCGGCGTGCGAGGCTTGATGGTCGCCTCCCGCCCCTCCCACTCAGGACACCGTGAACCCTCAGGACACCTCGAAAGCCCCCTCCTTCCCCTGGATCGGCCTGCTCACGCTCGCCGGAGCCGTCTTCGTCTCGGTCACGAGCGAATTCCTGCCGACCGGCCTCATCCCGGACATGTCACGGGACCTCGGCGTGAGCATCTCGCTGACCGGCCAGCTCGTCACGATCTTCGCCGCGACCGTCGTCGTCGCGACGACTCCGCTGACCCTCGTCACGCAGCGCGTCTCGCGCAAGAGCCTGGTGCTGGTGGCGCTCTGCACGATCGCGCTCGCGAACGTCCTGGCGGCCCTCGCGCCGACGTTCGGGCTCCTCGTCGGCGCGCGGATCCTCGGCGGGCTCGCGCACGGCCTCTTCTGGGCGGTCGTCTCCGCCTACTCCGCGCACCTCGTCGCCCCCGAGTACCTCGGCCGCGCCACCGCGATCACGGCCGGCGGCGGCTCGGCGGCCTTCGTCCTCGGAGTCCCTCTGGGCACCGCGCTCGGGCATGCGTTCGGCTGGCGTCCGACCTTCGCGATCCTCGGCGGCATCGTCCTGGTGCTCGCCCTGCTCGTGGTCAGATTCCTCCCCGCCGTCGACCACCACATCCCCCTGCGCACCGGAGAGATCCGCCTCCCCGCCCGCAAGGACCGCACTCTGCCGCGCATCATCGGCGTCTGCGTGGTGATCCTGCTCGTGCTGATCGGCCAGAACACCCTCTCGACGTACATCACGCCGTGGCTTGAGAACGCCTCCTTCGCCCCCGACTCCGTGCCGCTGGTGCTCTTCGCCTTCGGAGGAGCGGGGGCCGTCGGGCTCGTGCTCGCCGGCTTCGCGAGCGACCGGTTCCCCCGCTCCGGCTTCGTCGTCGCAGCGATCGCGGTCGTGCTCGCGCTGGCGGGCCTGGCCGTCGCGGCCGGCAGCGAGGCCACAGCGGCGATCGTGCTGGCCGCCGTGGTCTGGAACATCGCGTTCGGCGGCATCCCGGCGATGCTGCAGACCCGGATGCTGCGCACCTCCTCCTTCCGGCTGCGGAACCTCGCGGCGGCCCTGCAGACCACGGCGTTCAACATCGGCATCGGTGGCGGAGCGATCGTCGGCGGTCTGGCGATCGACGCGAACGGGCTCGAAGTGCTGCCGTGGGTCGCGATCGTGATCGTGGCGCTCGGGCTGGTCGTCAGCCTGTTCGTCGACGCGCGGGCGGCCGCGGCGGGGCGGGCGGAGGCGGGCGGCGTCCGCTGAGGGCCGTCCGGTGAAGAACGAAGGAAGGATCTGCTCCGGAGCCCTCCGGGCCCGCGAGAACAGGCTCGGCTCCTGACATCCCTCCTGCGTTGTTCACCGAACGCGGCCCAGCCACCCTGGCGCCCTCGCTGATCCGGCGGAGGCCGCACGACGTGAACGGCAGCGGCCCGCGGTTCGCCGCGCCGATCGCCGGCACCGTGCTCCCGCCGGTCCGGGTCGCTGCCGTCGAGGGCGCGGTCCGACCGAGCCGCGCTACGCGCACCAGTCGCGCGAGACCCCGTTCACGCTCCGCGAGGTGTCGCCCGCGCCCAGGTCGACGAGCACCGTCGACGTCGCGCTGAACCCCGGCACGTCCGGGTAGTCGTCCGGCTCACCCTCGACCGACACCGCCTCCACCGCGAGGTACTGCCCGTTGGGCGAGAGGCAGATGCTGCGGATCCGTCCCGTCGGGGAGGTGCGGAACACCTCGGAGGTACCGGAGGCGTCGACCCGCACCACCGAGTACTGCGTCGCGCCGGTCTCGGCCGAGTACTCCGCTTCGAGCTCGACGTAGCTGCCGGAGTCGAGGAGCAGGATCTGCACCGGCGAGGCGGTGGCGCTCACCTGCGCCGGCGGCAGCGCGAGCGTCTCGACCGAGCCGTCGGCCAGGTCGATCAGCGACCCGGAGTCGGGGTCGGCGACCACCAGGCGGTTCGCGCCGGGCACGAAGCCGCGCAGCTCGGCATGCTGTCCGAGCGGGCTGATCGAGCCCGGCGTCAGCAGGTCGACCAGCAGCACCGTGTCGTCGAGCGAGTGGGTGACGACGGAGGTGGTGCCCGGCACGAACAGCCAGTCGCGCGCCCGCAGCGGCCCGCCGTCGAAGCCGAGCACCGGCACCGCCTCACCCTTCTGGTCGGTCAGGTCGTACGAGTAAAGAGCGCGGTCCAGCGGCCCTGTCGGCGACTCACCGCTGAAGGTCCAGCCGAGCACGCCCTTCTCGGGCGAGGCGTGCAGCTCGCGCACGGTGCCGCGCCCGGGGAGCGGGATGATCCCCTCCGACCCGGTGTCCAGCGTGAGGGTGCGCACGAGGTTCGTGCCGTCGGGTTCGAGGGTGACGACGACCAGCACGGGGCCCACGACGACGTAGTCCTGGATCCGGTCGGCGGTGAAGAGGACGCGGGTCTCGCCTCCGGACAGCGGCCGGACGCGGACGGCGTCGGGCTGGGACGGGTCATCGGCGGTGCGGTCGAGCGTGAAGAGGTCGGGGTCCTTCGTGGTGAAGGAGGCGCGCAGGTCGGCGGCGGAACCGGTCGCGGCGCTGCGCGCGTCGTCGATCCCGATCTCGTAGGTGGTGGCGTAGCGCAGGGTCTCGGCGAAGGTCAGCGTGAGCACACCACCGTCGAGCGCGGCGGTGTGCGGCGCCGCGGGAGTGACGGTGAGGCGGTCGAGAGCGTCCGGCTCGACCGCCTGGTCGAGGTGCAGGCGCACACGGCCGCCGTCGCGCTCGACGATGCCGTCGGTGCTCACCTCGAGGGAGGCGACGCGCGGGCCCTTCGCGACGGTCGCGGCGGTCAGCCCGCCGACCGCGAGCACGAGCACGAGCACGACGGCCCAGAAGAGGCGCGGGAATCCGCCGGCGCCTGCAGAACGAAGGCCAGGAGCCCGCCGAGCGCCGTTTCCGGCCGCTCGGCCGCTCTCAGCCTTGGTTATGAAGGGCTTAGTAGACATACGGCATCGCCGGCTCGTCGATCGGGGTGACCATCGCCGGCTCCAGCACGACCGCCTCGGCGCTCGTCACGCTCGGGTTCGCCTCGAAGCCGCCGGACACCTCCAGCCACTGCCCCTCGGTGTACGTCGAGGCCCAGTCCTCCTGGTAGATCGGCACGCCGACCGGCTGCGCGTCGACGGCGCAGCAGGTCACCACGAAGCGCGCCACGTAGAAGACGTTCTCGGGGTCGGAGGCGTCGGGCGTGACGAATCCGCTGACCGTCGCCGTGCGCCCGGCGAGGAACTGCTCGCTCGCGCCCTGGCGGAGCAGGGTCGCCCAGTCGCGCACGCTGAACGAGGCGGTGTCCCCGGTCGGTGCAGCGGCGGTGACGGAGGCGTCGACCGCGCTCGTGTTCACCTCGCGCTGGGTCGCGGTCGAGGGAGTCAGCGCCGCCGGCGGCAGCACCAGCAGGGCGACGGCCGCGGAGGCGATCACCGCGACTCCCGCCACGACCGCCGACCACCGGCGCCACGGCCCGCCGGGGGCGTGATCGTGCAGGTGGCCGTGCGCGTCCGCCTCCTCGACGCCGCCGTGCGCATCCTCGACGCCGCCGTGCGGATCCTCGTCGGAGCCCGGCACGATCGCGAAGGCGAGCACGAGCAGCACGCCGGCCATCACCGCGAGCACCACCGAGAACTCGAAGTAGCGCGGGTGGATGTAGAGGCCGAGCTGTCCCGTCGCCGCGAGCCAGAGCGTCGAGACCACGCCGATCAGGCTGAGGACCACGCCCTTCCAACGGGTGAGGAGGCGCTCAGAGCGCATAGTTCACCGCCAGTCCGAGCACGGCCGAGGCGAGCGCGACGAGCACGGTGACCCGCACGAGCGTCTGCGCCGAGAAGGTGGTGCGGAGCAGGGCGAGCATCTTGACGTCGATCATCGGACCGAAGACGAGGAACGCGATGATGCCTCCCGGCAGGAACGTGGAGCCGAAGGAGAGGACGAAGAAGGCGTCGACGTTCGAGCAGATCGAGATCACGAAGGCGAGCACCATCAGCGCCAGGACCGACCAGAGCGGATCGCCGCCGAGCGTCGTGAGCACGTCGCGCGAGACTCCGACCTGGATGAGCCCCGCGATCGCCGAGCCGACGAAAAGGGCCGGCATCATCGCTCCGGTCTCCTCGGCGAAGAGCAGCACGCTGCGGCGCGAGCGGTCGCGGAGGGAGCGCGACGGCCGCTCGCCCGCCTCGCAGGCCGCGCGGAAACGGTCGGTCAGCAGCGCCATCGGCTCGGAGTGGCGGCTGAAGATCCAGCCGACGAGGTTCGCGATCACGAAGCCGCCGACGATGCGCCAGACGAGGATCCCGTCGGACCAGCCGAACGCCTGGTAGGTGGTGACGATCGTGATCGGATTCACGATCGGCGCCGCGAGCAGGAACGTCATCGACTCCGAGACCGAGAGGCCCTTCACGATCAGCCCGCGGGCGAGCGGCACGTTGCCGCACTCGCAGACCGGGAGGAGCACGCCGAGCAGCGAGATCACCAGGCGCCGCGGCAGAGCGCGCTTCGGCAGGATCCGCAGCAGCACGGCCTCGGGCACCCACAGCTGCACGGCGATCGAGAGCACGATGCCGAGGAACACGAACGGCAGCGACTCGATGACGACGCTGATCGAGAGGGTGAGGAAGTCTCGCACCGCGTCCGAGAGCGCGTCGCCGGTGGCATCGGGGGCGAGGAGACGGGTCGCGACGAGGACGGCGACGAGGCCCAGGCCGAGGGTCACCCGGAGTCCCGTCCGGGGCGGCGTCCCTGCGGGAGGGGACGCGCCGGTCGGGGCGGCGAGCGCGCGATCGGTCGTCATCGCGACCATCGTAGGCGGGCCTCGTGCGCGGGCCCTGCCCCGGCGCGGCCCGGCCCCTGGTGGGCGTCCGCCCGGGCGGACGCGAGTGTCCAGGAGTTGTCGCACTCGACGTCGAGTGCGACGACTTCTGGCTTCTCACCGGGACGGCAGCAGCGAGGAGGCGGGCGGGTGCCGCTCCGGGCGGCGCGGCACCCAGCAGCGCACCCGGGAGCGGTAGCGCTCGAAGTCGGAGCCGAAGCGGGCGACGAGGTCCGCCTCCTCCAGCGGACGGACGGCCTGGTTCCAGACGACCGCGCCGAGCAGGGCGTAGAGCACGACCAGCCACGACGAGAGCAGCATCCCAACCGCCACCCCCTGCGCGATCCCGGCGACCGCCATCGGGTTGCGGACCCAGCGGTAGGGGCCGGCGATCACCAGCCGGTTGGTCATCGCGATCGGCAGCGGCGTGCCGTCCCCGAGCAGCGACATCGTCAGCGCCGACCAGATCCCGAGCATGCTCGCCGCGACGAGCAGGAGCGCGCCCGCGCCGACGACCACGGGCGGCACCGCGGGGAGCCCCACGCCCCAGCGCGACTCCAGCGCAGCGATCCCCACGGGGATCACCAGCAGTGCGCCTCCCCAGAACACCGCGATCTGGCCGAGGGTCGCCGCGAGGTGCGAGCCCGGACGGCGCCCAGCGGTCGCGACACGGAAGGCGAAGGGACCGGAGGCGATCCAGCGCGTGGGCACGCGGTCGAGCAGGAGCAGGCAGGCTGCGACGACGGAGGCGCCGGCCGCCGCGAGCATCACGACGACGCCCCAGCCCGCCTCCCCCGTCAGGGTGGCCCACCCGGCCAACGCGAGTGCGACGAGCATCGTCCAGACCGTCGCCGTGACGGCCGCCCAGCGCACCCCCGCCGCCGCGAGCGCGGAGGCGCCGACGAACAGCGGGAGGTCGAGAACCGCGACAGGAGCGGGATCGAGGCTGCCGAGCGTCGCCGTCCGCACCGCGGGGACGAGCGCGACAGCGACCCACCACGTCGCACCACCGAGCGCCTGCACGGCGAAGTACAGGCGTCCCCAGGTCATGGCTGCACGGTACTTCACGAGCGGAGCCAGAGGAACGACCCAGGGCGCTGACGGGCTCCGCCGCCGAGGCTCGACACCAGTTCCCGCCGCCGCCACGAGAAGTGGCCCGCCCCGACGCCAGGGACGACGCCGATGAACCGCACCACCGTGATCACCGCACTCGTCTGCGGGCTCCTGCTCTCCGCCGCCGCAGCCACTCCCGCTGTCGCCGCGACCTCGGACGCCGCCGACGGCTCCGCGCGCTCGACCGGCGGGCTCTGGACCGCAGACGCCGACACCCTGCTCATCGACGGGCGGGCGTTCGTGCTCGAATAGGCGGCGACGCGCGCCCCTGGGCCAGGCTCCTCCCTGGGCCAGACGCGCCCCTGGGCCAGGCTCACCCCTGGGCCAGACTCCTCCCTCTGCCAGACTCCTCCGGTGGAAGCGCTCACGATCCGTCCCTACACCGCCGCCGACGCCGCCGACACGCTCGCTGTGTTCCTCGCGGCGGTGACCGAGACCGCCTCCGCCGACTACTCCCCGGAGCAGGTCCGAGCGTGGGCCGGCGAGCGCGAACTCCCGACGTGGCACGTGGCGATGCAGGCGCGCGACGCGTTCGTAGCCGTCGCTCCCGGCGCGCTCGCCGGCTTCTCCGACGTGAGCGCGACCGGCTGGATCGACATGATGTTCGTCTCGCCGCGGTTCCTGCGGCGCGGCGTGGCGACCCTCCTGCTGCGACACGCGGAGGCGAGGGCCGCGGCAGCCGGCACTCCAAAACTCTCGGCAGACGTGAGCCTCACCGCCCGCCCGTTCTTCGAGAGCCGCGGCTTCGGCGTCGTCGCGGAGCAGCATCCGGTGCGCGCGGGCGTGGAGCTGACGAACTACCGGATGGTGAAGCGGCTGGGGTGAGCAGCCGGATCCGGGGCGACCGCTCAGCGCGTCCGCTCCCGCTCCCGATCCTCGCCCAGCCCCGCGCCGCCGGCCCCGCGCGCCGCGGCCGCCTCCCGGAGCGTCTCGGCCGGCTCGCGCCGCACCAGGCCCGCCGCCTCGGCACGGGCCGTCGACCGGGCGTTCATGCCCCGCCACGCGGGGTCGGCGATCCAGAGCGGCAGCGAATCCGGGCCCGCCCACTGCTGCACGCCGCGCGCGAGCAGCCACTCCTCGGCCACCGCGACGGGCTCGGCGGGCGAGTCGCCGCGCGCGAGGGCCAGGTGCTCGACGAGCGGCATGCTGCGCCCGGCGACGTTCATCACTCCGCCCGCGCCCTCCTCCGCGCAGTGCACCAGCCACGCCGCGAGGTCGCGGACGTCGAGGACGGCGGTCGGCAGCTCCGGAGCGTCGGGGACGAGCACAGCGCCTCCGACGGCGAAACGCCACGGCCAGTAGGAGGAGCGGCCGGTCGGGTCGCCCGGGCCGCCCAGCAGACCCGCGCGGGCGATCAGCGCAGGCGCGGATCCGGCGAGCACGGCCTGCTCGCAGGCGGCCTTCGCCGAGCCGTACTCGTCCGGGTCCTCGAGCGGAGGCAGCAGCTCCGCGTCCTCATCGGCTCCGGGATCGGCGTGCGAGGCGTACACGCTCGTGGTCGAGACGAACAGATACCGGCCGGCCGTGAGGTCGCGAACGGCACGGCGCACATGGTCGGGCCGGCGCGCCACGTCGATGACCGCGTCCCACCGGGTCCCGGCCACCGGAGCGAGCGCCTCGTCGCGATCGCGGTCGGCCCGCACGAACCGGGCCCCCGCGGGCACGGCCGAGCCGCGGGCGACGCACGTCACCTCGTGGCCGCGCCGCAGCGCCTCCGACGCGAGGTGGCCGCCGAGCCAGGCGGTGCCGCCGAGGAGGAGGAATCGCACGCCCACATGCTGCCACGGGACCGCCCGCCACGGCGGACGGGCGACCGCCTCACCCCCGCCTCACACCACCACGAACGCGTCCAGGATCAGCGTCGCTCCGGTGGCCGCGGGGTTGCGGGTCGAGCCGCGGCGAATCGTCACGGTGTGGTCGCCGGCGGGCAACGCAGCGCTCGTCCACACCGGGCGGGCGGAGCGGGTCACGTCGCTGTAGCAGTCGACGGTCGCCACCTGCACGCCGTCCAGCAGCACCTCGTTGATCCCTGAGGACGGAGTGAGGCGGCCCACCCAGCGCACGCGCGTTCCCCGGAAGCGGAGGGTCGCCGAGGCGCCCGCCGTGCTCGAGTACGAGATGCTGCCGCCGCTGTCGGCCGTGCTCGAGAGGGTCGCCCAGGTGCCGACGGTCGTGATCGCGGCGGATCCGTTCTCGTAGGTGCCGGCTCCGGGGAGCGCGGGCGGCGGCCCGCTCGTCACGACGAAGGCGTCGAGCACGAGCGTGGATCCCGTCGCCGCCGGGTTCTTCGCTGTTCCGCGCCGGATGGTCACGGTGTGCTCGCCGGCCCGCAGCGGCCCGCTCGTCCACACGGTGACTCCCGCGCGGGTCGTGGGGCTGTAGCGATCGACCGTGGCGACCACGGCGCCGTCGACCACGACCTCGTTGATCCCGGAGGAGGGCGACAGTCGGCTCACCCAGCTGACCCCCGTGCCCGAGAAGCGCAGGAACGCCGCGGCGCCGACCGAGTTCGAGTAGCCGACGCTCCCGCCGCTGTCGGCCGCAGACGACAGCGTCGACCAGGTGCCCTGGGTCGTCACGAACGCGGAGTCGTTCTGGTAGGTGCCGGCTCCCGGGACCACGGGGGCGGGCAGAGCGACCACCGGCTGCTCCACCAGCCAGCGCCGGAAGGTGTCGAGCATGTCCTTCTGGGTGGCGGTCGGCACGATGTGGCCGGAAGGGGCGCCCTCGGAGGAGTGGTCCAGCAGCACCGCCTCCTTCGCCACCGGCCGCGCGAGGGCGTGGAGGCGCGCGCCGTGCACGGCGAGCGGCACCAGGAGGTCCTCGGACGAGCCGGTGATGCGCAGCCGCGTGCCCGCCCACGCCGACTGGGGCAGGCGTGCGGGATCGGTCGCGGCGACGGCCGCGGAGTCGTCGTCGTACGCCGGCAGCACGCGGAGCGGGTCGCGTCGGGCGGCCTCGCTCATGTCGTACACGCCGCTGGCGTGGTAGGCCCCGCGGATCTCGGGGAGGAGACGGTTGCCGTAGACCCAGCACAGCAGCGCGCCACCGCCGGAGTTGGAGCGGAGGAAGCTCGCGCCGATCCGCCAGCTCTTCTGCACCCAGGCGGCCGCGTTCGTGTGCGCGGTGACGGCGGCGCGGCTGACCCAGACACTGCCTCCGTACTGCGGGCAGATGCTGATGACGCCCTCGTCGACGGCCTGGTCGGCGGCGTACTGGAAGGCGCCGGAGAGCGCCGCGTACGAGCTGCCGTTGGCGTGGAAGTACCAGTGCAGAACGGCTCCGATGTGCAGCGACGGAGCCGCGGAGTGCGGCACGAACAGGCGGGTGCGATCGCCCCTGATCGAGACGTCGATGATCTGGTAAGGCTTCCGGCCCACACGCGAGAGCACGGTGGCGCCGCGGCCGAGCTCGTCGGGCAGCGGCGGGATCGCGCTGTAGTCGGGGGCGGCGGAGGCGGAGACCGCGTGGACGAGGGCGGACCCGAGGCCGAGGGCGGCTCCGGTGAGGACGAGGCGACGGCTGTGCCGCGATGCTCCAGGCATGGGGTGGGGACCTGTCGGAGAGGAGGGCGGCCGAGCCGGGCGGATGCCGGATCGGGAGAGCGGGGACGCGGTGATCCGGTCGGAACGGCTGAGCGGAGAGGCCATCGGATCGAGCGTGGTTCGGTCAGGCGCACCAGAATCATCCCTTCTGCTCCGTGTCCGGCACCAGACCCTTTCTGGGGACACGGATCGCGCCACTCCCACTCGAAGCGGCGAACGCGCCAACGAATCGCGCCGTGGCGTGCGCTGAGAGCGCGATCTCGCGTCACTGGGCGGCGCTTCCCCGCCACTGTGCGGACGGCCGCAGGAGCAGAGGCGCGTGGAACGGCAGGAGCCGACGCGGCCGGGCGCGCAGCTCCCGATCCGCACAAGAGGAGGGATGCGGACGTCAACACCCGCGTCGACGTCCCTCCCCCGCGTCCCCTTCCTGGATGGCATCTGTGCGTCCGTCCCCAGTGACCCGACCCGCGACTGCGCGCCGGCAGGGAGCTCCGGCCGCCGGCCGGCTCCGACGTGCCGCATGAGGGGGGCAGAGCACGCGCCGACCCCGACCTATCGTGAACTCCGCTCCACCCGGAAAGCCCGGCGAGGCGCTCCGGGGGGAGGTCGATCGATGGCGAACGCCGACGTGCTCGAACACCCGGGGCGACCTCTCGCGCTCGGCCTCGTGCTGCTCCTGATCGTGAGCATCCTGGTCGTCCTCCCCGCCTCGAAGGCACAGGCCGCGACGGTCCTCGTCCAGGAGGCCTTCACGGGCACCAGCGTCACCGACTCCGCCTGGCAGCCCCTCGACGACGCCTGCCTGACCCGGGCGAGCACGGCGCCGCCGACCGGCGCGTCACGGCTCGGCGCCTGCACGAAGTCCGCGAACGCCCCGACGAGCGGATCGACGACGAGCGGCTTCCTCCAGCTCACCGACAACAGCGCCAACGCCAAGGGCGGCGCGATCTTCAACCGCCCGATCCCGGCGACCGGCGGCCTCGACGTGCAGTTCGACCAGTACCAGTACAGCTCGGCGCTCGGGCTCCTCGGTGCCGACGGCATCGGCTTCTTCCTCACCGACGGCTCCAGGACGCTGACCGCGGCGGGAGCACCGGGCGGCTCCCTCGGCTACGGGCAGTCGGCCACGGTCGACGGCGTCACGGGCGGCTACCTCGGCATCGGGATCGACGCCTTCGGCAACTTCTCGGCCGCTCCGCCCGCCGCCACCGACACCCCCAACGTCGGCCTGGGCACCGGCTGCCCGGCGACGCCCGCGGCCCCCGGGCGGACCGGGAACCAGATCGTCGCCCGCGGCCCCGGGCAGGGCAAGTCCGGCTACTGCTTCATCAGGTCGGCCGCTCCGCCCCTGCTGACCTCGGTCCGCACGGCGATCTCGCTCTCGGCCACCAACCCTCCCGCGAGCTACGGCCGCACGGTGCGGGTCACGGTCTCGGACGCCGCTCTCCCGGTGGTCACCGTCTACTGGGGCACCTCCGCCGGCCTGCCCGCCTCCTCGCTCACGCAGCTGATGCAGTTCACGATGACCACCGCGGCCCCCGCTACCTACAAGCTCGGCTTCACCGCGTCGACCGGCGGATCGACCGACACCCACCTCGTCCGCAACGTGAAGGTCTCGTCGATCAACGACCTCGACGACGTCTCGCTCGTCAAGCAGATCGACCGCAGCACGACGCAGCCCGCGACCTACTCCGAGGGCTCGGTCGTCCCGTACCAGTTCGTCGTGACGAACGGATCGGTCGCCGGCACCCTCAGCGGCGTCGCCGTGTCCGACCCGAAGGTCTCGAACGTCTCGTGTCCGACGACCACGCTCGCTCCCCTCGCCTCCGTCATCTGCACCGGCACCCGGACCGTGACCGCGCAGGACGCCGTCTCGGGGCCCCTGGTCAACACGGCGACGGCCTCGGCGACGAAGACGACTCCCGGCCAACCCACCGTCACCGTCACCAGCAAGGTCTCGTCGGTGACCGCAGCGATCGCGACTCCCGCCCCCTCCCTCTCGCTCAGCAAGGCCGGCGCCCTCACCGACACCAACGGCAACACGAGAGCGGATGCCGGCGAGCGGATCACCTACACGTTCACCGCCCGCAACACGGGCACCGTGAGCCTGCAGGGAGTCGCCGTGACCGACCCGATGGTCAGCGGCATCACCCCCGCGACGGCGCAACTGGCGCCCGGCGCCTCGACGACCTTCACCTCCGCCGCCTACACGGTGACCCAGGCCGACATCGACAGAGGCACTCCCGTCACCAACACGGCGACCGTGAGCGGGCGGACCCTCGCCGCCACGCCCGCCACCGTCAGCGCCACCTCCACCGCGTCCACACCGATCCGCTACGCCCCGTCGATCGCCCTCGCCAAGAGCGGCGCCCTCACCGCGGGCTCGACGGTGGGCGGCACCGTCGCCTACAGCTTCACGGTCACCAACACCGGCAACGTGGCGCTGACCGGAGTCGCCCTCAGCGACCCGCGCGTCACCATCGCCTACGGCGCATGGCCGGGCACCACCGGGCGGCTCGGCCTCGGCGAGTCGGTCACCGCCTCCGCGACCTACACGCTCACCCAGGCCGACATCGACGCGGGCTCGGTGCTGAACACGGCGACCGCCACCGGCACCCCGCCCACCGGCGCGGCCGTGACGGCCACCGCCTCCGCGACCGTGACCGTCGCCCGCACCACGGATCTCGCCCTCACCAAGACCGCGAACCCCGCCTTCATCAGCACCGCCGGCTCCGTCGTCACCTACACCTTCCGCGCCACCAACACCGGCACCACCACCCTCACGGCCGTCGCGATCAGCGACCCCAAGAGCGGCCTGTCGGCACTGAGCTCGAGCTGGCCGGGCACACCGGGGAGGCTCCTCCCCGGCCAGGTCGTCACCGCGACCGCCACCTACACGACGACCGCCGCCGACGTCAGCGCGGGCTCCATCGCCAACACCGCGACGGCCACCGCGACGGGCCCGGTCGGTGGAGCCTTCACCCGCACCGCCTCGGTGACCATCTCGGTGATCCCGGATCCGGTGGCCGACACCGCGACGGTCGTGCAGGGCGGCTCGGTCGTCATCGACGTGCTGGCCAACGACGGTCCCGCCGCCTCGGGTGCGACCTTGTCGCGCGCGCAGCTCTCGGCCACGCCGAAGGTCGTCGGAGGCGCCGCGTCGCCCGCACCCGCCGCGCCTACTCAGGGATCGGTCGCCTGCATCGACAGCGGCAGCACGCGTGGTCAGTGCACCTACCGGCCGATCATCGCCTTCGTCGGCACCGATGTGTTCGACTACGCGCTCTCCGGCCCCGCCGGCACCTGGAACGTGCGGGTGAGCGTGAGCGTCACTGCGGTGGGCCACGCCCCGGTCGCCCGCCCCGACCGCGTGGTCGCGACCGCCGGGGGCGCGGCCGTCGCCGTCGCGCCGCTGGCGAACGACACCGACCACGACGCCGGCACGACTCTCACACTCGCGGGCACCAGCACCCCGACCGGCGTGCGCGGAACCTTCTCCTGCTCCGGCTCGACGTGCACCTACACGCCCGCCGCCGACGGCTGGACCGGCAGCATCCCGATCACCTACACCGTGAGCGACGGCGCACTCACGGCCGGCGGCACGATCACGGTCTGGGTCGACCCGGCCCCGCTCACCCGGCGCGGCTTCACCGGCACCGACACGACGAGCGGAGCGATCGGGCTCGGCGCCTGGACGCGCTCCTCGGTCGTGGCGACCCCGGTCGCGAGCTGCACGGTCGGGCGGCCGAGCACGCTGGTGAGCTGGGCGCCGGTCGTCGGAGCGACGGCCTGGACCGTGGAGCGCCGCCTCGCGGGGACCACGCCCGGCCCGTGGACCGTCGTGGCGACGCCCGCCGCCTCCGCCACGAGCATCACCGACGACCGGGTCGGCGAGGGCCTCAGCTACCAGTGGCGGGTCCGCCCCGATCTCCAGCGCTGGCTCGGAGTCTCCTCCGCCGCCTCGACCGCGGTCGCCCAGCCGGCCGCCACCTCGGCGAGGGGCTGCTGATGCGCCCCCACCCCCAGAACCTCCCCTCTCGTCCTGCACCTGTCCTCGTGAGGGAGACCCCGCCCGCCTCGGGCACCACCCACCTGAAAGGAACGGTCGCCATGACCACCACAGCACCCACCCGCCGCACCCCCTGGAAGAAGATCGCACTCACCGGAGGTGTCCTCCTGGCCGCGGGCGCTCTCGCCGGCGCCGGCGCCTTCGCCGTGTTCACCGACTCGGGAACCGCCGTCGGCAACGTGGACGCCGGCCAGACCGACATCTCGGTCACCGGAGCCTTCACCGTTGCGGACATCGCTCCCGGCGACACCGTCCAGCGCCCGATCAGCCTGGTGCTGCCGGACGCGACCAACGACGGCGACCTCGTCTCGAGCGTCCGCTTCTACCAGGACGTCACCAACGACGTCGTCGGCTCGGACACCACCGACCCGGGCCGCGTCGGAGCCTCGCTCGTCACCGGTGCGAACGGGCTCGACTACCGCCTGCTGACCTGCTCCGTCGCCTGGGTCCCCGCCGCCGCTCCCGCAGAGGCAGGCCCCTACACCTGCGGTGGCGCCGAGACGGTGACCGGCACCGGCAAGCTCTCGACGATCGGCGGAGTCGCCAACGCGGCCGACTTCACCCCGGCGGACTTCGGCATCACCCCCACGGACACCGGGACCTTCCCCTCGGACGGCGGCGATGTCGCGCTGAACACGCTGATCGAGCTCGTCCTGCCGACCGCGGCCGACAACGCCTACGAGAACGCGTCCGCGACCGTCACCTTCACCGCCGCCGCCATCCAGCGCGCCGGCATCCAGCAGTAACCCCTCCGCCTCCGCTCCCGCCGATCCCTCGGCGCGGGGCGGAGGCTCCCCTCTTCCCCCGGAGTCACCCCATGCCCCACGCCCGCGCGTACGGCGCCGTCCTCGCGGCGGTGCTTCTCGCGCCCGCGGCGAGCGCCGGACCCGCTCTCGACGTGCGCGAGCTCTCGGCGCCGGGCTCCCTCACCGATCTCGCGCCGGGCGACAGCGCCGAGTGGGCCGTCGAGGTCACCAACTCCGGAGCCTCTCCTCGCGGCGTGTCGGTGGGCTTCGCGGTCGACGCGCCGGGCGCGCTGGCCGCAGACCCTCGCGACGGCTTGCAGCTCGTGGTCGAGCTCTGCGACTCCGCCTTCACGGTCTCGGAGGTCGCCGTCGGCGGCGGCCGGAGCGTGGAGCGCTACCTGTGCCCCGGCGGCGCGACGCCCCTGGGCGCCGGCCCGGCCGCGGCGCTCGGACGCCTGGACGGCGTGCGCCCCGTCGAGCGCGGAGCGACGGCCGGGCTCCGCGTGCGGGTGCTCTTCCCCGAATCGGCCGGCACCGAGCTCGAGAACTCGACGGCCTCGCTGCGCGTGGTCGTCGGCGACACCGGGGCGGCGGCTCCGCCGGCCGCCGCCCCTCCCTCCGGCGGGCTCGCCGTGACCGGCCGCGACCTCGGCGCCGCCCTGCTCGGCGGAGTGCTCGCGCTCGGAGCCGGCGCCCTGCTCGCCGCAGCGGCCCGCCGCCGTCGGAAGGCGCGGGCATGAGACTCCTCCGCATCCTCCTCGGCACCCTGGTGGGCCTCGTCGCCGTCGCCGGAGTCGCCGTCTTCGTGCTCTCTGCCCTCGGCATGGTGCGGCTCGTGCCCGTGCTCTCGAACTCGATGGCGCCCGTGATGCCCGTCGGCTCTCTCGCCGTCACCCTCCCCGTCGCGCAGGCCGACGTGCGGGCGGGCGACGTGATCGTCTTCACCGATCCCGACGATCCGAGCCTGCGCGTCATCCACCGCGTGACGTTCGTCTACCCCGAGGCGGAGGCGGCGACCCTCCGCGGCCGTGAGCCCGGCGAGCTGGCGCTCACCACCAAGGGCGATAACAACCAGTCCGCCGATCCGTGGATCGTCACGATCGCCGACGAGCGGATCTGGCGTGAGCAGTCGGTTGTCCCGCTCCTGGGCTGGCCGAGCATCGCGCTCGCGCATCCCGAGGCCCGGTTCGCGCTTTTCGCGGCCGGAGGCGCCGCGGTCGTCGGCTCGCTGCTCCTCGCGATCTGGCGCCGCCCCGCCGAGGTGACCCCGTGAGCGGCGCGCACTGCCCGCCCGACGGCGCACCGGAGCAGGAACCACCCGCTGAGGAGCACGGCCGGCGCACGCGGCGCACGCGCGGCGAACGGCCTGCGCCCAAGCACGCGCCCGAGTCCGGCCGCCGCGGCGTCTCGCGGGCCGGCCTGGCCGCGATCCTCGCTGGGGCGCTCGTGCTCGGGGCAGCGGCCGCGGCCTCCGCCGTGTTCCTCGACCGCGCCGCGGCCGGGGCGCGCGTCGCGTCCGGCACCGTGATCGCCGAGTTCGACGCCACCGGAGCGACGACCGTGCCCGTCGCGGTCACCGGTCTGCTCCCCGGCGGCACCGCCCGCCGCCTCCTCGACCTCACCCATGCCGGCACCGTGCCGATGTCTGCCCTCCAGCTGACGACGACCGCGGGTGCCAGCGCCTCCGACGGCGTGCAGTTCGCTCTCGAGCGCTGCTCGCAGCCCTGGTCGGCCGACGCCGCGACCTGCGGCGGCACAGTGAGCACCGTCGCCGCCGACCGACCCGCGTCCGCCCGCGTCGATCTGCCCGGCTCCCCGGCGCTCACGGTCGGCGCGACCGACCACCTCCGCCTGACGCTGCGCCTGCCGGAGTCGGCGCCCTCCGACGCACAGGGAACCTCGACGACGCTCACCGTCACCGTCCTCGGCGTGCAGGGCCCGGGCCGCCACCTGTAGGGCGGTGAGCCCGCTGCCCCGATGCGCTGTCGTGCGCGAGAGGCTCCTCCGTTGCGGCGCGTCGAGGACCATCCCCGGGGGAGGCGCCGGCTCGGCGGCATCGGGCGTCCTCCCCCGGAGCTCAGCGGTAGACGCTCCACTCCTTCTTGACGATGCGGCGCTCCTCGCCGTCGACCGCGACGATCCAGTCGCCGCCCTCCTTCGCGACGACCCGTCCGCGCAGGTACTGCGGCTCCCAGCCGTCGTCCTTCTTGACCCACCTCACGAACCGCGCGAACCGTCCCGGTGACACGTCGTCTGTGGACATCTCGACTCCCCTCGTCCTACCGGCGAGTCGCAGACCCTCCGCAGGAGAGACCCTCGTGCGTCACGAAAGGGATATGACCTGTGAGGTCTGAAGCCGGTTCGACAGACCGTAGAACGGGCTCCGCGCCGGGGACGAGGACGTTGACTGATCAACGGTCGTCTGACAAGGGCGTCGGGAGCCGCCGCCCGCGCGCCTCCCAGGCTCACCCGCCGAGCTGCCGAGCCCCGCAGGTCGCCGTGCTCGAACGCGACGTCTGCGTGCTCGCGCCCCTGCGAGCATCTCGCGCAGGGTTCCCCTCGGCGCCGGAGCGGACGATCCTTGACTGCGACGGTCGACGGCGATCGCACCTCCGCCGACCGCCTCCGGAAGGACCCCTCGTGCCCCTCCCCTCGCCTCCCCCCACCGGCCGGCCCGCCCTCGTGCGCAAGGCCGACGCCTCCGGCTACCGCCCCGAGATCGAGGGCCTGCGGGCCGTCGCCTCGCTGCTGGTCGCCTCGTTCCACATCTGGCTCGGCCGCGTCTCGGGAGGCGTCGACGTCTTCTTCGTCGTCGCCGGCTTCCTCACCACGCTCACCCTCGTCGGGCAGGTCCGCCGCTACGGGCGGGTGCGTCCGGTCTCCTTCCTCACCCGGCTCGCCTCGCGGCTGTTCCCCGCGGCGGCGGTGGTCCTGGTCGCCGTGGCCGCGCTCGCGCCGCTCCTGCTGCGCCCGTCGCAACTGCTGCAGACCTTCACCGAGGTGCTCGCCTCGACCTTCTACGTCGAGAACATCGCGCTCGCTCGCGCCGGGGTCGACTACCTCGCGCAGGACGACTTCCACTCGCCCGTGCAGAACTTCTGGGCGATGTCGGTGCAGGGGCAGTTCTACCTGATCTGGCTCGCCCTGGTGCTCGTCGCGACCCTGGTCGCCGTGCTGCTGCGCACGCGCGCGCTGCTGCCGCGCATCCTGCTGCTCCTCGTCGCCGCGCTCACCGTGCTCTCGTTCGCGTTCTCAGTCGTCCTGGTCGGCATCGACCAGCCGACCGCCTACTACAGCACCCTCGCCCGCTCGTGGGAGTTCGGCCTGGGCTCGCTCGCCGCCCTTCTCCTGCCGGGCCGCACACTGCCGGCCGCGCTCAGGGCGGTCGCCGGCTGGCTGGGGCTGATCGGAGTCGTCTCCTGCGGCCTCCTGCTCCAGGTCTCGACCGCGTTCCCCGGCGCGGCGGCACTCTGGCCAACGCTCTCGGCCGTGCTCGTGCTCGTCGCGGGCACCGGCCCCGCCCCCCGGTACGGAGTCGCCCGTCTGCTCGCCCTGCGCCCGCTCGTCTGGCTGGGCGGCATCAGCTACGGCCTCTACCTCTGGCATTGGCCGCTCCTCGTGCTCTGGCGCGAGCGGACCGGGGAGGATCCGGGCGCGCTCGCCGGACTGGGCATCATCGCCGCCGCCGTGCTGTTGGCCGCCGCCTCGAAACGGTTCCTCGAGGATCCGCTGCACCGTCGGGCGCCCGCCGAGCGGCCCCGACGCCTCCGCTCGCTAGCCCCGGCCGCCCTGCTGAGCGTCGCCGCGCTGGCCGGAGTCGCCGGCCTCACCGGCACGAACGCCGCGATCGCCGCCGACCTCTCCCGCGCCCACGCGCTCCCTGTCTCGACCGAGGGCTGCGTCGGAGCCGCCGCCCTCGACAACGCCTGCCCGGCGTCGTGGACCACGAGCCTCCCCGCTCTCGACGCCTCCGAGGACGGCTCGGTGCTCAACACCGACGAGTGCAGCACAGGCAACTCCGGAACCGAGCTCAAGGAGTGCCGCTTCGGCGACCCGACCGGCCGCCGCGTGCTGCTCATCGGCAACTCGCACGCCGCCTCCTTCTTCCCCGCGCTGCGCGGTGTCGCGGAGGAGCGCGGCTGGGACCTGCACACCTTTTACAAGACGGGTTGCGTCTTCTCGACCGCGGAGCGCCGCGACGACTCCGCCGCCTCACGCCAGTCGTGCACCGAGTGGGTCGCCGAGCTCCAGGAGGAGCTGGCCGCGCAGGATCCCTACGATCTGGTGGTCACCGCCTACTCCGCGAAGAAGTCGGTGTTCGTCGATGCCGCCGGCGAACCCGACGAGCAGGCCGGGATCGACGGCTTCCGCGAGTCGTGGGCTCCGCTGATCGCGCGCGGATCCACGGTCGTCGCGATCCGCGACAACCCGGTCCTCCCCTCGCTCTCGCTGCTCGCGTGCGCCGAGCGCCCGGGGAGCGCCGAGAAGTGCCGGGTTCCGCTCGCGGAGGCGTTCGCCGACAGGGAGCTGATGGCCGCCGCCGCGGACGGCTGGCCCGGCGCCGCCTCCGTCGACCTCACCCGCTGGTTCTGCGACGCCGAGGGCTGCCCGCTCGTGATCGGCGGAGTGAAGGTGTACCGCGATCTCGGGCATCTGACCGAGTCGTACGCGCGCACGCTCGCACCCGCTCTCGGCCGGGCACTGGATCCGCTGCTGGACTGAGCGCTCAGGTCCAGGTGATGCTGTCGAACAGCGCCCGCAGCGCCGCTCCCCGCCGGGGGTTGACCGCCGCGACCCACGCGACACGGCCGAGGAGGTGCGCGCGGAAGTCGGGGACACCCGCACGGTTCTGCCCCGCGGAGCCGTGCACGGCGCAGTTGTGCAGGATCGCATGCAGCCGGTCGACGTCGGCGCGCCGCACGTTCGGGTGCGCGTTCACCACGACTCCGGTCACGGTCTGCCGCGTCGAGGCCGGGCGCAGCCGGGTCTTGCGCGGGTTGACTGCCCAGCCGCTCTCGGCGGCGAGGCGGGCGGCTCCGCGGGCGAACGCGTCCGCCCGGCGCGCGAACGCGGGCCCACCGCTGAAGGCCAGGTCGTCGGCGTAGCGCGTGTAGCGTGCGCCCGCCGCCTCGGCGTACCCCGCCAGGCGCGCGACGAGTCGGCGTAGCGCGACGTTCGCCAGCGCGGGAGACGTGGGGGCGCCCTGCGGCAGGTGGGCGAGCGAGAGGGAGCGGCGCAGTGCGGCCCGCTCCTCCGGGGTTCCGCCGGAGGGCATCCGACGCAGCACCGCGACGGGGACCTCGTGGGTGCAGAGCCCGGTCAGCGCGTGCGCGACGCCCTCGGGCAGCCCCTCGGCGCGCAGCACGCCGAAGACCCGCGGCGCCGTTACCTGCGCGAAGAAGCGCTGGAGGTCGAGCGTCACGACCATCGCGGCACCGGCGTGCACCGCGGCACCGCTGATCGCGCTGCGGCCGGGCACGAAGCCGTGCACGGCGGGATGCACGGGGGCGAGTCCGACCAGCTGGTCGAGGACGCTCCGCTGGACCGCGCGCAGCCGTGGCCGCGGCACCTCGAGCAGCCGCGGGGCACGGCCGGGCCGCTCGCGCCAGACGTGGTCGTAGTGCTGCACCGGACCCTCGGGGGCGCGGCGGTTCCAGTGCTGCACGTCGGCGAAGGCCTCCAGCTCGCCGGGTGTCAGGGCGAGCAGCCGCGCGAGGTCGCCCCAGCCGTCGATCCGCGGCACGGGGGAGGAGGAGGCGCTCGCCCGGGCGGCGACAGGAGCGAGGTGCGCGACTCCGGGCTGGGCGCGGTCGGGGAGCAGAGCGTCGAGGCAGCGTGCGAGTTCACGGGGGGCGTCGAGGGGAGGATGCGGGAACGCGACGAGCACCCCGGCGACCACCCTGCCGCGCCAGCGCCGCCGGGCGCCGAGCGCGTCGACCGCGGCCGCCGAGAGCGCATCGGCGGTCCACTCCGCGCCGAGGAAGGCGTGCACGAGCGTCTCGACCAGCACCTCGCGTCCCTGCACCGCGCCCCCTCCGCACTGCGCCCAGCCTAGATCGGCACCGAGCCGAGATCGGCCCGCGATGCCTAGGCTGGAGGCGTCGCCCCTCCGGGCGAGGCGGACGGGGCACGCGCTGCTCCGTCCTCTCCGGGGTCACCCCGGGGCACGTGGATCAACCAGGCATCGCGCCGCAGGCACCCGCCCGCGCTGCGCGCGGCTCAGCGCCCGCACTTCTCGACAGGTCGCCCGGAGGGGAGGCACTCCCGCTCGACATATGCAAGACTACGCATATGAACAGGGATTCGAGGATCTGATGGCCCATGCACACGGCACGCCCGCCGGCTCCGCTGCCGCACAGCACCGGCGCCCTCTCGTGGCCGCCTTCGTCCTCACCGCGGCGTTCATGGTCGTCGAGTTCGCGGTCGGAGTCTCGACCGGCTCGCTCGCGCTGCTCTCGGACGCCGCACACATGGGCACCGACGTCCTCGCGCTCGGGATGTCGCTCGCTGCGATCACACTCGCCGCACGCCCGGCCGCGAAGGGACGCACCTACGGCTCCTACCGCCTCGAAGTGCTCGCCGCCCTCGCCAACGGCCTCCTGCTGTTCGCCGTGGCCGGCTTCGTGATCGTCGAGGCGGTGCGTCGCTTCGCCGAGCCACCCGCAGTGCCCGGCGGGCCCCTCCTGATCACCGCGATCGTGGGCCTGCTGGTGAACCTGGTGAGCCTGCGCCTGCTCGCGGCCGGCGCCCGCACGAGCATCACCCTCCGCGGAGCCTCGCTCGAGGTGCTCGGGGACGCGCTCGGCTCGGTCGGCGTGATCGTCGCGGCCATCGTGCTGCTGACCACCGGCTGGGCATGGGTCGACCCGATCGTCGGCGTGCTGATCGGCCTGATGATCCTGCCGCGCACCTGGTCTCTGACACGGCAGGCGCTCGGGATCCTGATGGAGTCGGCTCCCGCGCACATCGACCTGGAGGCGCTGGAGCGCGACGTCTGCGCGGTACCCGGCGTTCTGGCGCTGCATGATCTGCACGTCTGGACCATCACCTCTGGGATGGAGACCGCCAGTGGCCACATCGTGGTCGCCCCGGACGCCGACTACCGCACCGCTCTCGGTCGGGTGCTCGCCGTCCTCCGCGAGCGCCACGGCATCGAGCACGCCACCATCCAGTGCGAGCCGGAGTCCTTCCCCGAGACGACGCACCGCCTCTGAGCGGCGCCCCACGATCCAGCAGTCGTCGCGCTCGAGGGCCGCGTGCGACGACTGCTGGATCGTCGCGGCAGCAAGGGTCCCGCTCGAGCGGAGCCCGCGCCTTCCGCTTGTTGACGTGGACATGTAGGGTCGGCCAGCAGAGCGTGTTCACGTGAACACCCTCCTATTTCGATGGCGAAAGAGAGAACGCATCAATGTCGATGTCCTTCAGAAGGGTCGCCGCGCTCGCCACGAGCGCCGCCCTGGCCACAGGAGCCCTGCTCGCGATCCCCGCGGCAGCGGCACCCGCGCAGGCCGCGGACACGTTCCGCATCACGCCGAACCCCGCCTTCGCCGGTGAAGCGTTCGAGGGCTGGGGCACCAGCCTCGTCTGGTTCGCGAACGCAACCGGGAACTACCCCGAGGCCCTCCGCGAGGACCTCTACCAGAAGGTGTTCGGCGAGGACGGCCTCGACCTGAACATCGCCCGCTACAACATCGGCGGCGGCAACGCCTCCGACGTGCAGGACTACCTCCGCCCCGGCGGTGCCGTCGAGGGCTGGTGGAAGCCCGACACCACGGGAGCCGCGTACGGCGGCACCACGACGAACTACGCCGACCGCGCGGCCCTGCTCGCCAAGTGGAACGCCGACGACCCCGCCTCCTACGACTGGACCGCCGACGAGACGCAGCGCTGGTGGGTCGAGAAGCTCGCCGCGGAGCAGCAGATCTCGCACTGGGAGGCGTTCGCCAACTCCGCCCCGTACTTCATGACCGAGAGCGGCTACGTCTCGGGAGGCTTCACCGCCACGAGCGAGCAGCTCAAACCGGCCGCGGAGCAGCAGTTCGCCAAGTACCTCGTCAACGTCACCGAGCACGTGGAGGACGAGTACGGCATCGAGTTCGACACCCTCGACCCCTTCAACGAGCCCAACACGAACTACTGGGGCACGCAGCTCACCAACGGCGTCCCCACCGGCGGACGGCAGGAGGGCATGCACATGGGCCCTGCCCGACAGGCCGATCTGATCCCGGACGTCGCCGCCGCGCTCGAGGCTTCGACCACCGACGCAGGCCTCGCCGCGATGGACGAGACCAACCCCAGCATCTTCACGACCAACTGGGCCGCCTACTCCCCGGCGATCCGCGCCGAGGTCGACCGGATGAACGTGCACACCTACGGCACTTCCGACCGCCTCGCCGTGCGCGACCTCTCGAAGCAGGCCGACACCGACCTGTGGATGAGCGAGATCGAGGGCAACTGGGTCCAGGGCTACGACCCCGCCAACATCGAGAACGGCCTCGGCATCGCGGGCCGCATCCACGACGACCTGCGCGAGCTCGAGCCGAAGGCCTGGGTGCTCTGGCAGCCGGTCGAGGACCTCTACAACATGAGCCCGAAGGGCGAGAACCTTAACTGGGGCTCGATCTTCATCGACCTCGACTGCCAGCCGTACCAGGAGGCGGGCGGCGAGCTCTGGAAGTCGGCCCGCCGCGTCGCCGACGCCGGAGGCGACTCCACCAAGGCCCCCGTCTGCGGAGTCGAGACCAACTCGAAGTTCAACACGATCCGCAACTTCACAACGTTCATCTCTGAGGGCGACCGCCTGATGTCGGTGAACGACACCGCCAGCACCGCCGCGATCCGCGCCGACGGCACGGGCGCGACCATCGTGCACAGCAACACGGCCACGGCCTCGCAGACCATCACGCTCGACCTCTCGCGCTTCGGCACGATCGCCGACGGCGCGACGGTCACGCCCTCCGTCACGACCCAGGCCTCCTCGGCCGCCGCACCCACCGGCAACGCGCTCGTGCAGAAGACCGCGGTCGTCATCGATCGGGAGTCGCGCACCGCGACGGTCACCGTGCCCGCCAAGTCGGTCACCACCTTCGCGATCGACGGAGTGTCGGGAGTCGCCGACTCCGCCCCCGCCCTGCGCGACGGCTACCACTACCAGCTGGTCGGCACGCAGAGCGGCAAGGCTCTGACCGCAACGACGACCGGAGCCGCGACGACGATCACGACGCTCGCCACCGACTCCGCCGCCGCCGCGAAGCAGAACTGGACGGTGCACGAAGTTCCGGCCGGCGAGCGCGAGGCCACCCGCCGCGTCGTCCTCCAGACGACCGACGGACGCGTCCTCGGCGCGACGACCGCCGGGACCGACCTGCGCTCCGTATCGGTCGACTCCGCCAAGGCCACCGCGGCGACGCGCTGGATCGTGAACTCGACCGACGGAGTGAACGTCACCCTCGTCAACGAGTCGATCGCCCAGTCGCTCGACGTCAACGGGCAGTCGAGCGCCGAGAACACCGCGGTGGGCGTCTACGGCTCGAACGGCGGAGCGAACCAGTCGTGGACCCTCCGCGACCTCGCCCCGGCCGCGACGCAGACGGTCGCCGTCCGCACCACCGTGGGCGTCGCTCCGACCTTGCCCGCCTCGATCACCCCGCAGTACTCGTGGGGCGCCGGCTCGCCGGTCGCCGTCACCTGGCAGCGCCCGGCCGACGCGGCCTACGGCACCGCCGGCCGCGTCGAGGTGAAGGGCACCGCGACCGACCTGTTCGGCCAGTCGATCCCCGTCACCGCGCTCGTCGACGTGGGCGGACTCACCGCGACCGACCCGGTCTCGGTGACCGTCGCCTCCGGAGCGAGCGTCGCCGGGGTGAAGGCCGCCGCACCCACCACCGTGCCGGCTCGCGTCGGAGCCTCGACCAGCACCTTCGCGGTGCCGGTCACCTGGGACTGGACGCCGCTCACCACGGCCTCCCTCGCCCAGCCCGGTTCCGTGCCGATCACGGGAACCGCGACCGCCGACGGCGCCACGCTTCCGGCCACCCTCACGGTGCTCGTCACCGCGGGCACGCTCCGCAACGTCAACCCCGATGCGGGCATCGTCGCCAGCGCGACGTCGGCCGAGTCGGGCTACGGACCGGAGCGCACCCGCAACGGAGTCGACGGTGACAAGGGCTGGTCGAACTGGGTCAGCGGCACCAAGGCCGCGCAGAGCACGCTGACCTACACCTTCCCCGGAGCCCGCCAGGTGCAGCGGGCGTCGGTGCAGTTCTTCCGCGACGGCACGAACAGCTGGGCGCAGAGCGCGCAGCTCCAGTACCGCGCCGCGGACGGCACGTGGACCTCGGTCCCCGGCTGGGAGACGGCGCAGCCCGTCGCCTCCCCCGCCGACGGCACCGCGCCCACGCTCGTCGCGAGCTTCGCGCCGGTCACAGCGACCGCGTTCCGCATCGTGATGAACGCCAACGCGAACACACACATGATCGTGTCCGAGGTGAAGCTGTTCGAGTCGGTCGCGTCGCCCGCCGCGGTCAGCGCCCTCGGGGCGCTGCGCGTGAACGGAGTCGGCGTCGCCGCCTTCGACCCGGCCCGCACCTCCTACGCGGTGACCGTCAAGGGCACGACGATGCCGGTGATCACCGCGGCGGCCACCGACTCGGCGGCCCGGGTGCGCGTCACGCAGCCGACCACGGCGAACGGCGGAGTCGCCTCCGTCGCCGTGACCTCGGCCGACGGGACGTCGACCACCACGACGACGGTGACGGTGACGCTCAAGCAGCCCGCCGCCCTCGCCGTCGCGGTGACCGCGACGACCCGCTGCATCACCGGCACGGTGACGCTCACGGTCACGGCGCTGAACAACGCCGGCGTCCCGGTGTCGATGACCGTGGCCTCGGCCTACGGCTCGAAGGAGTTCACCGGAGTCGCCCCCGGCAAGAACGCCAGCGCCGCCTTCTCGACGCGTGCCGCCTCGGTGCCCGCCGGCGAGGCGACCGTCACCGCGACCGGGACCGCCGGCGGCACGACCGTGACCACGGTGATCCCCGCCGCGTACGCCGCGCGCAGATGCAGCTGACGCGCGACTCCTCGTGACCGCCTCCGCCCCTCGGGCCGGGGGCGGTCACATCGTCCACGGCCTCGTAACGAAGGCTGGATCGCCCGAATCCTCGAGAATTCGAGGGGATTCGACCCTCCAGCCTTCATTGTGCGTACTCAGCTGTGGAGTCAGTGCGCCTCGGCCGGCTGACCGCGCTTGAGCAGGCGCGAGACGCCCGTGATCACGGCGACGACGATCAGGCCGAGCACCAGCCCGAACACCATCGAGACGGCGGTGTCGGCGAGCCACACCACGACCGGTCCGGCGCCCTCCACCGCGTGCGTCACGACGTGTACGACGTCCTCGGGCCCGTGCCAGAACGTCTCGGCGAGGTTCGAGATGACCAGGTGGCCGCCGACCCAGAGCATGGCGAGCGTTCCGACGATGCTGATCGCGCGGAACACGACGGGCATCGACGCGACGACTCTGGCTCCGGCCCGGCGCACACCCCGCGCGGCGTTCTTCATCAGCCGCAGGCCGATGTCGTCGATCTTCACCAGCAGCGCGACGGCGCCGTAGACGAGCAGCGTCATCCCGAGGCCGACGATCGCCAGGGCACCGAGCGTCGGGCCGATACCCCCGTCGGTGTCGAGCCCGTCGAGCGCGATCAGCATGATCTCGGTGCTCAGGATGAGGTCGGTGCGGATGGCGCCGAACACGAGCTTCTTCTCGTCGCGCGCCTCCGGTTCGTGGCCGCCGTGCTCCACGCCGAACCACTCGAGCACCTTCTCGGCGCCCTCGAAGCAGAGGAAGGTGCCGCCGAGGATCAGCAGGTAGGGCAGCACCCACGGCGCGAACGCCGAGAGCAGCAGGGCCAGGGGGATGATGATGACGAACTTGTTGAAGAGGCTGCCGAGCGCGATCCGCCAGACGACCGGCAGCTCGCGGGCCGGCGTCAGCCCCTGGACGTACTGCGGGGTGACGGCCGCGTCGTCGATCACGACGCCCGCCGTCTTGGCGCTCGCCTTCAGTGCGGCGGTGAGGATGTCATCGACAACCGCGAGCAGGCCGACCGACATGTGCGTCTCCTTGTGCTTCCGGGGTGAGGAGGCTCACAGTATCGCGCGCCGGGACTCCTCCGACGACGGCTCCGCGCGTGCGACCTGCGGAGCTCCGAGCGACCTGCGGCAGCGGAGCGCGAGAGCACTCTGCCCGGCCGACCCGTCCGAGAGGACCGCGGAAGCCCCGCAGCTCGCACGTCAGCGCGACTCAGGTCGGCGCCGGCCCCGTGCTCTCGCGCACGATCAACTCGGTCGGCACGAGCGTCACACCCGAACGCTCGCCCGACTCGAGCTCGCGCAGCAGGATGTCGACCGAGCGGCGGCCCGTGTCGCCGAAGAACTGCCGCACGGTGGTCAGCGGCGGCCAGAAGCTCGCCGACTCCTGCATGTCGTCGAAGCCGACGACGCTGATCTCGCCCGGCACCGCGCGGCCCGCCTCGTGCAGCGCCCGCAGCACGCCCAACGCCATCTGGTCGTTGGCGGCGAAGATCGCGGTCACCTCCGGGTCGGCGGCCAGTCGCCCGCCGAGGCGGTATCCGGAGTCGGAGGACCAGTCGCCGACGAGCATCTCGGGCACCGGAGCGCCGTGGGCGCGCAGCGTCGACTCCCACGCCTCGTGGCGGCGCTCGGCCGAGTAGGAGCGACCGGGGCCGGCGATGTGGTGCACGGTGCGGTGGCCGAGTCCGAGCAGGTGCTCGACCGCTTGGCGCGCCCCCGAGACCTGGTCGGTGTCGACGACCGGGTACTTGTCGCCTCCGGCCGAGTCGACGACCACCACAGGCAGCTCGGGCGGGAGGACGATGTCGGCCTCGTCGAGCAGGTGCGCCTCGACGATGATGATGACGCCGTCGACCGCCTCCTCGCTCAGCCGGTGGAACGCGACCGTGACCTCGCCCTGGGTGGGGTGCGAGACCGGGATGAGGGTGATGGAGTAGCCGGCATCCGCTGCGGCGATCGCGATCGCGTCGAGGGTGCGCATGTTGCCGAACGAGGACAGCGTGAACATGATCACGCCGATGCTGTGGAAGCGGCCGGTGCGCAGGGCCCGGGCGGCGCTGTTGGGCCGGTAGCCGAGCGCGCGCATGGCCTCGAGCACGCGCTCCCGCGTCTCGCCGTCGACGTTCTGCTTGCCGTTCGAGACCCGCGACACGGTCTGCCCCGAGACGTTGGCGCGCCGGGCGACATCGGCCATCGACACTCCGCGGCGCGGCCTCGCGGAGGCGGGAGTGCGGTTGGTTTCGAGTGCCATGGGGTTCCTTCTCTCCCGCGCTCTCCCTCGCCAGTGGTGCAACGTCGAGCGACCGTGCCACGCGAGCAGTCGCGGGTGGTGACGTGGACATGCTACGGTGGCGCTCTGCCATGTTGACGTGAACATGACCAACCGGCACGACTCCCGAACGGACACCCATGACGACGACGTCTCCCCCCGTCCCGCTGAGCGAGGTGGCACCTCCAGCGCCGCCGCTCGCGACTCCCCGCTCGCGCGCGAAGAGCGAGTGGAAGGGCCTGGCGTTCGTCGCCCCCTTCCTCGTCGTGTTCCTCCTCGTCTTCATCGCCCCGGTCGTCTACTCGATCTACCTCAGCCTGTTCCGCGAGCAACTCGTCGGCGGCAACTCCTTCGTCGGATTCCAGAACTACGCCGCGATCTTCAGCGACCCGAACTTCTGGGAGGGCTTCGGCCGCGTCCTGCTGTTCCTGGTCGTGCAGGTGCCGGTGATGCTCGTGCTCGCCCTCGTCGCGGCCCTCGCGATCGACAGCGGACGCCTGCACGGCACCGGTTTCTTCCGCATCGTGGTCTTCCTCCCCTACGCCGTCCCCGCGGTCGTCGCGGTGCTGATGTGGGGCTTCATCTACGGAGACACGTTCGGCCTCGCCGCGAACGTCAACGACCTGCTCGGCTCCGACGTGGTGCAGCCGTTCTCGCGCGACTGGATCCTCGCCTCCATCGGCAACATCGTCACGTGGGAGTTCGTGGGCTACAACATGCTCATCTTCTACTCCGCGCTCAAGACGATCCCCGGTGAGCTCTACGAGGCCGCCGAGATCGACGGCGCCGGCCCGATGCGCGTCATCCGCTCGATCAAGCTGCCGGCTCTGCGCGGCGCGATCGTCATCGCGACGATCTTCTCGATCATCGGCAGCTTCCAGCTGTTCAACGAGCCCAACATCCTCCGGACGCTCGCGCCGAACATCATCACCACCTACTTCACCCCGAACATGTACGCCTACAACCTGTCCTTCGCCGGTCAGCAGTACAACGCGTCGGCCACGGTCGCGATCGTCATGGGAGTGATCACCGCGGTGATCGCCTACGTCGTGCAGCTCCGCGGCGCACGGAAGGAGAACTGATGGCCCTCGCGACCGCTCCCCGAGCCGGAGGCGCCTCCCCCAGGCCCCGCCGCGGCTCCTCCGTGCAGCCGAAGAAGTCGATCGCCTTCACCCTGCTGATGTCGGTCTTCATCCTCTACAGCCTCGTGCCGCTGGCCTGGCTGGTCATCAACGCGACGAAGACCCAGGCGGGCCTGCTCTCGAGCTTCGGCCTCTGGTTCGACGGCGACGTCGTCTTCTTCCAGAACATCGCCGACACCCTGAGCTACCGCGACGGCATCTTCCTCCGCTGGCTGGGCAACACCCTCCTCTACGTCGTGGTCGGTGCCGGAGGCGCGACGCTGCTCGCCACGCTCGCCGGCTACGGCCTCGCGAAGTTCCGCTTCACGGGCCGCAAGGCGGTCTTCGCCGTGGTCCTCGGAGCGATCGCGGTGCCCGGCACGGCCCTCGCCGTCCCGACGTTCCTCCTGTTCAGCCAGCTCGGCCTCACCAACACCCCGTGGGCGATCATCATCCCCTCGCTGATCAGCCCGTTCGGCCTCTACCTGGTCTGGGTCTACGCGGTGGAGTCGGTTCCCACCGAGCTGCTCGAAGCGGCGCGGATGGACGGGGCCGGCGAGTTCCGCACCTTCTTCACCATCTCGATCAGGCTCCTCGCCCCCGGCATCGTGACCGTACTGCTGTTCTCGGTCGTCGCGACCTGGAACAACTACTTCCTGCCGCTGATCATGCTGAGCGACCCCACCTGGTACCCGCTCACCGTCGGCCTCAACCAGTGGAACGCGCAGGCCACCGGCGTCAGCGCCCAGCCGATCTACAACCTCGTGATCACGGGCTCGCTGCTCACGATCATCCCCATCGTCGTCGCCTTCCTCGGACTCCAGCGCTTCTGGCAGTCCGGCCTGAGCGCCGGCAGCGTCAAGGGCTGAGCCCCCCCCTACCCCGGTCGGAGCGTCCTGCCCCGCACCACCTGCAGCACCCGCAGCACGAAGAAGTGAAGGGAAACACCCCAGTGAAAAATGACACTGTGAAAAATGGCACCGTGAAGACCGCCCGCTCCGCCCTCAGGCGGACCCTGACCGTCGCGGCCGTCGCGGCCCTGGCCGCCGGCTCCCTCGCCGCCTGCTCGTCCACCTCCGGCGGCGGCACGACCAGCGCCGGCTCCGCCGCCGACCTCGACGCGGCCCTCGAGGCCGGCGGAAAGATCACCTACTGGAGCTGGACCCCCAGCGCCGAGGCGCAGGTCGCCGCCTTCGAGAAGGCCTACCCCGAGGTCGACGTCGAGCTCGTCAACGCCGGCACCAACAAGGACGAGTACACCAAGCTCGAGAACGCGATCAAGGCCGGCTCCGGTGCTCCCGACGTCGTGCAGATCGAGTACTACGCCATGCCGCAGTTCGCCCTCTCGGACTCGCTCCTCGACCTGTCGCAGTACGGCATGGGCGACCTCGAGGACACGTACTCCGCCTCCACCTGGGGCAGCGTGAACATCGACGGCAAGCTCGTCGGCCTCCCGCAGGACTCAGGCCCCATGGCGCTGTTCTACAACAAGAAGGTCTTCGACCAGTACGGCATCGCGGTCCCCGCCACGTGGGACGAGTACGTCGCGGCCGCCGAGAAGCTGCACGCCGCCGACCCCTCGAAGTACATCACCGCCGACACCGGCGACGCGGGCTTCGCGACCAGCATGATCTGGCAGGCGGGCGGCACTCCCTTCACCACCGACGGCACCGACGTCACGATCGACCTCGCCGACGAGGGCACCGCGAAGTGGACCGGAGTCTGGGACAAGCTCGTCGAGGGCAAGCTGCTCTCGGACACCCCCTCCTGGGGCGACGAGTGGTACAAGGGCCTGGCCGACGGCTCGATCGCCTCGCTGGTGACCGGCGCCTGGATGCCCGGCGTGCTCGAGTCCAGCGTCCCCGACGCCTCCGGTGACTGGGCCGTCGCGCCCATCCCCACCTACGACGGCACCGCGGTGAGCGCCGAGAACGGCGGAGGCGGCCAGTCCGTCACCAAGCAGAGCGAGAACCCGGCGCTGGCCGCCGCGTTCCTGCGCTGGCTGAACAGCGACCAGGCCTCGGTCGAGGTGTTCCTCGAGAGCGGCGGCTTCCCGGCGACCACGGCCGACCTCGACAACCCCGACTTCACCGGCCAGGAGTCGGAGTACTTCGGCGGTCAGAAGATCAACGAGGTGCTGACACAGGCCTCGAAGGACGTCCGCTCCGGCTGGTCGTACCTGCCCTACCAGGTCTACGCGAACAGCGTCTTCGGTGACACCGTCGGCCAGTCCTACGCCAACGGCACCAGCCTCGAGAAGGGCCTCGCGGACTGGCAGAGCACGCTGGTCCAGTACGGCAACGCGCAGGGCTTCACGGTCTCGGAGTAGCACCCACTGCCCGAGGCGGGGCCGGCCGGATCGCTCCGGTCGGCCCCGCCTCGTCCCACCCCGGGCTCGACGACCTCGCGCTCGACGCATCCCGAGCCCGATGAGCCCGAGCCCGACGACCCCGAGGGGGATCCAGATGACCACCGTTCCCGAGAGCCGCTTCGCCATCGGCGCCGACGACTTCGAGCTCGACGGCCGCCCGCACCGCATCCTGTCGGGGGCGCTGCACTACTTCCGCGTCCACCCCGACCTGTGGGCCGATCGGATCCGCAAGGCCAGGCTGATGGGCCTGAACACCATCGAGACCTACGTCGCCTGGAACGCGCACGAGCCCCACCGCGGCGATTGGCGCGAGGACGCAGGGCTCGACCTCGGCCGCTTCCTCGACCTCGTCGCCGCCGAGGGCCTGCACGCGATCGTGCGGCCCGGCCCCTACATCTGCGCGGAGTGGGACAACGGCGCCCTCCCCGCCTGGCTGTTCCGCGACCCCGAGGTGGGCGTGCGCCGGTCGGAGCCGCGCTACCTCGCTGCCGTGAGCGAGTACCTCCGCCGGGTCTACGCGATCGTCGCGCCGCGCCAGATCGACCTCGGCGGGCCGGTCGTCCTCGTGCAGATCGAGAACGAGTACGGCGCCTACGGCTCGGACAAGGAGTACCTGGCCGAGCTGGTGCGCGTCACCCGCGACGCCGGGATCACGGTCCCGCTGACCACCATCGACCAGCCGACGCCGCAGATGCTCGCCGACGGCAGCCTCCCCGGCCTGCACCTGACCGGATCGTTCGGCTCGCGCGCCGCCGAACGCCTCGCGACTCTGCGCGAGTTCCAGCCGACCGGGCCGCTGATGTGCATGGAGTTCTGGTGCGGCTGGTTCGACGACTGGGGAACGCAGCACCACACGACGGATCCGGACGCCTCCGCGCGGGAGCTCGAGACCCTGCTGGCGGCCGGCGGGTCGGTCAACGTCTACATGTTCCACGGCGGCACCAACTTCGGGCTCACCAGCGGAGCCAACGACAAGGGCCGCTACGCAGCGATCACGACCAGCTACGACTACGACGCTCCGCTGGACGAGGCGGGCGACCCGACAGCCAAGTTCTGGGCGTTCCGCGAGGTGATCGCGCGCTACGCACCGGTCCCCGCGGAGGTGCCCGCCGTGAGCGGTCCCGCCCCCGCCCTCACGGCTCCGCTGGTCCCGGGGCCCGCGCTGCTCGGCCTCGACTCGGCGTTCGGGCCGCCCGCCCGCCTCGACGCGATGGCGACCTTCGACGATCTGGGCCACGACGACGGGTTCGTTCTGTTCACGACCGTTCTCGACGGCTCCTCCGCACCCGCCCGCCTCGTGGTGGGCGAGGAGGTGCGCGACCGCGCCTGGGTGCTGCTCGACGGCGCGCCGGTCGGCGTGCTCGCACGCGACCACCACGAGCGGGCGCTGATGCTCCCGAGGGGGAGGGGCGAGCTGGCGATCCTGGTCGAGAACCAGGGCCGGGTGAACTACGGAGCGCGGATCGGCGAGCACAAGGGCCTGGTCGGCGGCGTGCGGCTCGACGAGGTGGAGCTCGAGGGCTGGACGGCACGGGCGCTCGTACCGGACTGCGTGCCGGAGCTGGTGGAGGCCGGCGCGGCGGGGACGGCGTTCGCCGCGGGGCCGCAGCTCGCCTCCGGTGTCGTCGAGCTCGACGAGCCCGCCGACCTGTACCTCGACACGCTGCACTGGGGCAAGGGGCTCGTCTGGGTGAACGGGTTCCTGCTCGGCCGCTACTGGCGGCGCGGACCGCAGCGGACGCTGATCGTGCCCTCACCGGTCACCCGCGCCGGACGCAACCGCGTGGTGATGCTGGAGCTCGAGGGGGTCGCGGAGCCGGAGATCCGGCTGCTGGCCCGCGCGGAGCTGGGGCACACCGAGGTCTGACCTGCAGAACGAAGGCTGGGAGCGTCGAGGGACGCCAATCGGCGTCGATCCGGCCGCCTGGCCTTCGTTATGCAGGCACCGCCGCGCCGCCGGCGCTCTGCCGGCGTCAGGCGCCCTGGTGGGCGAGGTGCTGCTCGCCCTCTCGGGCTGCGCGGGATCCGACACGACGAGCAGGGTCTCGACGCTGCGCCCGTTCACCCCGACGCTGCCGTCCCCGACGCCCGCGAGAGTCCGCCTCAGGCCAGCCACGAGAGGGTGCCGCCGTGGGCGGCGGCGCTCGCCAGGGGGACACCGTCGGCGGCGAGGAGGAACGGGGTCGGGTCGGGAGCGACGCGACCACCGCGCGCCTCGACCAGGTGCGGGAGCAGCGCCTCCGCCTCGAGGGTCACCAGGCTCACGCCACGGTCGGCCACCGTCGCCAGCACGCTCTCGCGCGCGTCCCACGGCAGGTAGACCAGCGTGCCGAGCGAGACGACCACCGTGCGCACCCCGCGGGGCACCGCGTCGAGCAGGGCCGGCAGCCCGGCCGCGGCATCGCCCGCGGCGATCACGGGTGGATCCTCCCGCAGCACCGCCAGCGCCTCGCGCAGCCGCGCGGTGCGCTCCGGCCGGTCGGGTGGCAGCAGCGCCTCCAGCCAGGCACGGTCACCGGCCGCGCGCACGTCGAGCGGACGCAGGTCGAGGCCCCGCCGCCAGGCCACGACCGGAAGCCGTGAGGGGGCCGAACCTCCCGTCACCGTGCAGCGCAGGAGGGGCGCGCCGGCCCCCAGCCGCACCTCCCCGCCCGCCGCCTCGAAGGCATAGGAGTACCGCTCCGGCACCAGGCACAACCCTGCCGAGGCGCCGATCTCGACGAGCGCGACCGGCTCGCTCGGCTCGGTGATCCGCTCCAGTGCCGCCACGAGCGCGGTGCAGCGCAGGGCCTCGTTCGTCTGTGTCCTCCGCTCGGAGGCGACCGGCGCCACTCGCGCCCACTCCACCCGGAGCCACTCCGCGAAACCGGCACCGTCGACGTCCGGCACTCCGAGCAGCCGCGCCACCGAGAACAGAAGCGACGGCTGCCGGTGCTGCACCGGGAGGCCGTCGATCAGGTCGAGGAGGCGGGCGTCTCCGGCCACGGCGAGCGCCCACTCCACCTGCCGCTGCGAGGTCTGCGCGAGTTCGACGGCGGCGCGACGGTAGCGCTCGGCGGTGGAGGTCATGCCTCCATCCTGCGGGAGGAGGCGCAGCGCCCGATTCCGCGTCCGCCGACGAATCCCTCCGCCCTCGCCGCGATCACCGAGCATCACCCACGTCCGAGCCCCTCGGCACCGAGGAATCCCCACCTCCGACACCGCCCTCCTGGGAGTCCGCACCACGCGTTTCGCATTGCGGATACCCGCACGCGCGCGCCGGTCGAGGCGCGTACGGTCGCAGAACAGCACGAGGGACGGCCACCGGCTGCACCGCCTCCAGCGCGGTCCGTACGGCGCAGTCCCCCGCCATCTCTTCACCCCGACGACACCCGTCGGGGATCCTCCCCGAGTCGCGGCCGGCACCGCGACGTCAGCACAGAACGGCGGCACCGACCATGGGCGCACTCCTCTACGGCACTCCTCCCACTTCGCACGAGATCGACGACCGGGCGCTCGCGCACCTCCAGATCGTCATGATCAACAAGTTCCGGCGCGACGAGGCGTTCGCGTTCCAGCTCGACGCCTCCAGCGCGCACGGCACCGGCCGGCAGACGCTCTGGCTGCACCCGACCATCCCTCTGCAGTTCTCGTTCCACGGCAGCCGCATGCCGGCTATCAACGCCGGCTGGGTGCGCGCGCTCATGGAGGAGGCGAACAGCGGCCGCGGCCTGCGGATCGTCGCTGAGCCGGCCCAGCAGCAGGAGTCGTCCGGGCTCACGCACGCGGCCTGAGCAGCTGATGACGCGCCACGCAGGACTGCCGAGCGCTCCTCCGGGTGCGACCGGGGCGACCGACGTCGTCGACTTCGTGCAGCTCGCCGGGTCCGTGGACGGCGCGGGCTTCGAGTGCTCGTCGACCGTCGGCGGCGTCAGCGGCGGCCTCTGCCTCACCGAGGACGCGCTGGTGCTGAGGGGCGGCGGCGCCTCGACCAGGGTCGGCACCCGCGACATCCGCTCGTGGCAGGCCACCCCGACCGGTGCGACCTTCTCGCTCGCCGTCGAGGCCCGAGCCCGGCACACCGTGGTGCTGCTCGCACAGTTCCAGGCAGCCACCGTGCAGGCCATGACCCGCGCGGCCGGACCTGCGTCCAGTCCTGTCCGCTGAGCGAATTCCCCGGACGGGTGACAGGCCTGTCGGCGCTCCGCGTGCGAGTCTGTGGAGGATGGAACAGAACGGCGGAGTCGTCCGCTCCGACATCGGCGGGCGGGACATCGAGCAGGCGCGGGCGCTCCTCGAGCGCTCCTACAACGGACACCGCTTCGTCGTGGAGCCGAGCGCGGACTTCTCCTACCGCTACACGGCCGTCGGCGACGGCGACGTCACCCTGCGCGGGAGCCAGTTCGCCGGCTCGGTGCAGGGCTCGATCCAGACCCAGGGCGAGTACGTCGTCTCGTGGCTGACGGCCGGCGAGGGTGTGACGGACCTCGACGGCGACACGGTGGAGCTCGGATTCGGGCAACCCGCCGTGTTCGTCAACGGTCGGCCCAGCCGCTTCGAGTTCCACGACTACCGGCAGAATCTCATCCACTTCGACGGCTCCTACCTCGAGCGCATCGCGGAGGAGGTCGAGGGCACCGGCGGCGGCCCCCTCCTCTTCGACACCACGGCGCGGCCCGAGGGGGAGGCGCTGCGGCGCTGGTCGGCGACCGTCGCGACCGTCGCGCGGGTGATCTACGACGCCGAGAGCTCGCCGCTGCTTCGCAGTGAGGCCGACCGCGCCGTGGCCGTGGCCCTGCTCGAGACCTTCCCGCACGCCGCACTCGACACCCCCGGCGATCTCGCCGTCCCCCGCTCGGGCCGCCTGCGCCTGGCGATCGAGTTCATGTACGAGCACGCGCACGAACCGCTGCGCACCGAGGCGATCGCGGAGGCGGCCGGCATCGGCCTGCGCACGCTGCAGAGCGAGTTCCGCCGCGAGTTCGGCTTCACCGCCGTCGACTACTTGCGCCGCATCCGGCTCGACGGGGTGCAGAAGGAGCTGCGCGCCGGCGACTCCGGAGTCGTCAGCGTGAGCGAGGTGGCACGGCGCTGGGGCTTCGCGCACCTGGGGCGGTTCTCGGCCTCCTACGCCCACCGCTTCGGGGAACGGCCGAGCACCACGCTGGATTCGTGAGGGCGGGCGAGCGGGCGTGGATCAGAAGTAGTCCGTCTCGTCGTCGTCGTCCTCGGACCGCGCCTGGATCGTCGGCCGTGCCGGCTGGAGGCGCCGCGTCTTCTCGCGCATCGACTCGACGACCGCCGGGTCGTCGAGGTCGACGCCGCGGTCGAGGACCGGACCGCTGAAGAGCTGGCTCGCGGGTCCGATCAACAAACGCGTCTCGCCGCGCAGACCTTCGTCCGAGAGCGACGGCACCACGACGAAGTCCGACTTGCTCACGTTCGCGAGTGCCTGCGCGTACTCGACGACCGCTCCGCAGACCTCGTCCCCCAGCAGCACGTATCCGCTCGCGTAGTACAGCTTCTGCATCTCGCCCCTCCCGGACCCCCGAGCCGTCCCTCCCGGTCGACCTGTCCTCCGACGCTAGGACCGCGCCGAACGGGCGCCCCACCCCTTGACGGGGGTGGGGCCGAGGGGTGAGGGTCCGCCCCGCGCCGAGGCGCTGTCGCACAGGCCCCGTGCCGTGCCGTTAGCGGGGATCCAGTCGGGAGCTCTTCTGCGCCCCGATGTCCGAGGTCGACGGGTACCGGCAGGTCAGCTCCGGTCGAGAACGGCGCGCGCCAGCGACTCGAGGCGCGCCCGGTACTCCGGCCACCACATCTCCGGCACGGACGGCAGGTTGTCGCCGGGCGCTCGGAGTCCGACGCGCCCGTCGATCAGCTCACGGGCGATATCGGCGTGGCCCGCGTGCCGGTGGGTCTCGGCGGTGATGTGGACGAGGATCCGGTGCAGCGTGACCTCCCGCGTGGTCCACCAGGGCACGACGCCGGGCGCGTCGAGCGGCAGGGCCGCGACCGTCGCGTCGGAGTGGGCCCACACGCGGCGGTACAGCGCGACCACATCGGCGAGCGACTCGTCGGCCGTCGCCCACATGTCCGAGTTCGGCTCCGACTCCTCTTCCATCCACGGCATCGGCTCGGGGAACGGCCGACCGAACACCGCCCCGAGGTAGCCCGCCTCCGTGCCCGCCACGTGCTTCACCAGGCCGAGCAGGTTCGTCCCCGTCGCGACCAGCGGCCGACGCACGTCGTACTCGTCGAGCCCGTCGAGCTTCTGCAGCAGGGCGTCACGCCCCTCCTGCAGGTACCGGAGGAGGGTCTGCTTCGCGTCGTCGCTCATCCCCCCAGCCTGCCGCGCCCCGCGTGGTCGCGCCAGCGCCCGTCGCGCGGCAGGGTGCCTCCGCACGCGGACCGGGATCAGCAGAGCCGGCGCCCGCGGAGAGCGTTCCGCACGGGCAGTGTGCGTGAAGAACGAAGGACGGATCGCTGTCCGGACGCCGGGATCCGCGGATCCACGGACCTCCGGAGCGATCCTTCCGTCGTTCTTCACCGATCCGGCGTCGCCGACCCCCGGAGCGGGCCGCCGCCTCCTCGCCCGCGATCTCCGCCAGCATCGGATGCGCCTCGACCAGATCCCGGTCGACGGCCCGTGACTCCTGCAACGAGTGTCACGGGCCGATCAGAGGAACCGGTCGCTCCCACGAGCCCTGGCACTCGGACCCCGAGCGCGGAAACTGAGGGGAGGACGCCGGGAGCCGTCGCTGCTTCAGAGGGTCGGTGAGAAGGGGTCGAAATCGACAGGGACAGCGGGCACCGGCGTCGACAGGGTGCTGCCGATCGCGACGAACTCGCCGGTCTCGGCTGACTCCTGTGCCGAGAGCATGACGTCGAGCACATGGAATCCGAGCTCACCAGTGGCGACGTGCGGGCGGTCCTCGGCGATCGCCCGGACCATGTCGAGAAGACCGAGGCCTCGGCCGACGACCGTGCCCTTCTGCTCGATCTCGGTCCACTCCTGCTCGCCCCAATCGCCGTCGGCGATCGACGTCGCGGCTTTCACGAACGCGGTGCGACCCTCGAACTGGTTCGGGTCGGGGATCACGAGGGATCCCTCCGTGCCGTGGACCTCGAAGACGCCGTGGCGCTCGAGCGCGGAGTCGAAGCTCAGCAGGCTCGATGCCTGCTGGCCCGCGGCGAACGAGGTGAGGACCTGCAGCGAGGTGGGGACCTCGACGGGGAACGTGGTGCCGGCGTCGGGTCCGGAGCGGATGACCCGCTCCTCGAGCTTCTTGCGCCCGAGGGCGGCGACCCGCTCGACCTGACCGAAGAGGCTGACGAGGCCGGTGAAGTAGTACGGACCCATGTCGAGCAGCGGTCCGGCGCCCTGGGCGAAGAGGAACGCCGGGCTCGGGTGCCACAGGTCGGGGCCGACGGTCTGGAAGGTGGTGGACGCGAACATCGGCTCGCCGATGACGCCCTCCGCGATCGCGCGCTTGGCCGTCTGGAAGCCCGGGCCCAGGACGGTGTCGGGCGCCGAACCCACGCGGAGCCCCTTCGCGGCGGCGTCCTCGAGGAGCCGGGCCGCTCCGGCGCGGTCGAGGCCGAGCGGCTTCTCGCTCCAGACGTGCTTGCCCGCGGCGATCGCCGCGGCCGAGACCTCGATGTGCGCGGCGGGGATGGTCAGGTTGACGACGACTTGCACGTCGGGGTGCGCGAGGACGTCCTCGGCGGAGCCCCAGGCGGGGACTCCGTGCTTCTCGGCCTGGCTCTTCGCCCGGTCGAGCAGCAGATCGCCGACGATGACGACCTCGACATCCGGGAACGACTTCAGGTTCTCGAGGTAGGTGTCGCTGATGACGCCGACTCCGATGACGCCGACTCCGATGGGACCGCTCATGCCGCGTACCCGCCCTTCACGAGGAAGTCGTAGCTCGCCTGGATGTCCTCGAAGACGTCTCCCGGGGCGTTGTCGTACTCGATGACGGCGTACGTGATCGCACCCTCGCCGGCCGCGAGCGCCTCGACGAGAGGAACGTGGCCCTCGCCCGGACGGCGCTGATCGAGGGTGTCCGAGCCGAACGCCGCGGCGCCAGGAGCGAACGGGTTCTCGGCCGGCGCGACGCCGTCCTTGACGTGCACGGCGACCAGGCGCGAGCCCAGCTTCGACACGAGCGCGGCACCGTCCTGCCCGCCGGTCAGCGCCCAGAACAGGTCGAGTTCGATCTCGACGCGCTCGTCGGTCGTCGCGACGAAGCGCTCGTACGCAGTCTGCCCGTCGAAGGAGGCGATGAACTCCTGCGCGTGGTTGTGGTAACCGACCTTGAGGCCGAAGGTCGCGGCGATCTCGGCAGCCCTGTTGAGGCGGTCGGCGATGTCGGCGACGCCGTCCTCGGTCAGCCAGCGCTCGACCGGGACGAAGGGATCGATCACGGTCGTGATGCCGATCTCAGCGGCGGCCGCGAAGACCACCTCGGGAGCGGGCGTCGGGATGGAGCCGTCCGGGGTCCAGAGCTCGTCGGAGAGCAGCGGAGCGTGACCGGTCGGCGAGGCGAGGCCGCTCGCGTCGAGGGCCGCGCGGATCTCGGCGGGGCGGCTCACGAAGTCGAACGCCTCGACGTTCTTCAGGCCGATGGCCGCGAGCTTGTCGAGCGACCCGTAAGGGTCGTCGGAGAACTCCTTGGCCAGCGTGTACAGCTGGACGGAAGCCAGGGGGAGGGTCATGGTCGGTGTCGCTTTCGTTCGAAGGGAGGACAGGCTGGAGCGGGAGTGCCGTTCGTCCGGGGCGGCGGACGTCGCGCGCCGCTTCCGGAGGGGGTCGGAGCGGCCGGGTCTATCGGACTTTCTTGATGGGGAAGATGACGAGGGCGCCGACGACCGCGGCCACCGCGCAGACGGTGAACCACAATCCGTAGTTGTTGCCGGTCGGGTCGCTCACGTAGACGAGGATGCCACCGATCAGCGGGGCGAGCGTCTGGGGCAGTGCGTTGGCGATGTTGAAGACGCCGAGGTCTTTGCCGGAGTCGTCCGGGTTCGGCAGCACGTCGACGACGAGCGCCAGGTCGACGCCGACGTAGATGCCGTAGGCGATGCCCAGGATCGCCTCGAGGACGTAGAAGGCGCCGACGTCCTGCACGAAGATCAGGGCGAACGTGCCGACCGCGAACAGCGCGGTCGAGCTCCAGACGAACACCTTGCGGCGTCCGATCCTGTCGGACAACCAGCCGGCGAAGTAGCTCGCGCCGATCAGCGCCACCGTGTAGATCAGCACGCTGGTGCTGATGACGCCGGGGATGTTCTCCGTCTCGACCCCGATGTGGTTCAGGAGGTAGAAGAAGCGGAAGGTCGTGAAGCCGAAGCTCGCGAACGTGATCAGGAAGCGCGACCACCACGCCAGCGCGTAGTCGGGGTTCTTCACCGGGCTGACCCAGAACGTCTCGGCCCAGTCACGCAGGGTGGCCTTCGGCGGGGCGACGGGAAGCCGCTTGTCGGGCAGCACGACGGCGAAGACGACCATGACGATGATCGCCAGGATCGACGGCGCCACGAACATGATGACGAGCTGGTCGACGAAGGCCTGGGCGACGTAGGTGCCGCCGAGGATGCCGACGTTCTGCGCGATCCCGAGGGCGGCGCTGATCTTGCCGCGCTGGAACTTCGGCACCTGATCGGCGAGCGTGGCGATGAAGGGTGCGAGCGTCATGTTCGCGCCGAGCTGGGCGAGCGACCAGCCGATGGTGGCGATGAGGAGCGTCGGAGCGAGGGCCATGATCGCGAAGGCGACGGTCATGATGACCGTGCCGGAGACGATCCAGACGCGGCGACGCCCGAATCGGCTCGTCGAGCGGTCGGAGAGCCTGCCGAAGACGACGTTCGCGACGGTCGCGAACAGCGCGCCGAAACCGCCGAGGATCGCGGCCGCTCCGGTCGCGCCGTTCTGCGCGATCTCGCCCGCGACGACGAGCGACTCGATCTTCAGGCCGATGCCGACGATCGCGGGCCCGAGCAGCGCGATGAAGAAGATCAGCTGCGCGGCGAGCAGCCAGAAGACGTAGCCCCGCGTCGCGGGCTCCATCGGTTCAGGGAACCCGCTGTTCTTCCGCACTGTCGCCGTCGACGTGGTCATGCCCGAAGGCATCCCCGCCGCAGATCCGCTCGACATCGTCATTGTCGTTTCCTCTCACCGTTGAGTGCCGATGCCGTGGATGATCGGAGTCGAAAACCACGCACCGTGTGGTTTTAGTATCCCTACAGGAGGGCAGAGCCGCAAACGGAAGGTGCGGCCGTGCGGTGGCGGTCGGGATCGCGTGCATGGGTCGCGTCGACTGCGGCGGCCATCCCTCGAGAACGACAGGGCGGCTCCACGAAACGATGACTGTTTGCAATAGTGCGCGTCTGCAACTATATTTGCCGACATGTCCGCCTCCCCGCTGTTCAAGCCCGTCGCCCTCGGCGCCCTGCAGGTGCCGAACCGCGTCATCATGGCGCCGCTGACTCGGCGGCGCGCGAGCCGGGGTCGAGTGCCGAACGCGCTGATGGCGGAGTACTACGCCCAACGCAGCGGCGCGGGCCTCATCGTGAGTGAGGCGACATCGGTGAGCCCCCAGGGCGTGGGCTACCCGGACACGCCCGGCATCTGGTCACGTGAGCAGGTCGAGGGGTGGACGCTCGTCACCGACGCGGTGCACGCGGCGGGTGGCCGGATCATGCTGCAGCTGTGGCACGTGGGTCGCGTCTCCGATCCGGAACTGCTCGAGGGGCGGCTGCCGGTCGCACCGAGCGCGATCGCCCCAGCGGGACGAGTGAGCGTCCTGCGCCCGAAGCGGGCTTACACGCCGCCGCGTGCACTCGAGACAGACGAGATCCCCGGCATCGTGGAGGACTTCCGTCGCGGCGCCGTCAACGCGCAGGCCGCCGGCTTCGACGGCGTGGAGATCCACGCGGCGAACGGCTACCTGATCGATCAGTTCCTCCAGGACAGCACGAACCACCGCACCGACCGCTACGGCGGCTCGGTCGAGAACCGCGCCCGGTTCCTCCTCGAGATCGCCGATGCGGTCGCTGACGTCTGGGGCGCCGACCGTGTCGGCGTGCACCTGCGCCCGCGAGGCGAGGAGCACGACATGGGCGACAGCGACCCCCGCGCGATCTTCGGACACGTCGCGGCCGAGCTCGGGCGGCGCGGCATCGCATTCCTGTTCGTCCGCGAGATCGAGGGCGAGGACAGCCTGCTCGGCCACCTGCGAGACCGATTCGCCGGCCCCGTCATCGCCAACGAGGAGATGGATCACAGCGATGGGCGCAGGCTGATCGACGCGGGGACCGCCGACGCGATCGCCTTCGGTCGCGACTACATCGCCACCCCCGACCTCGCCGAGCGCATCCGCGCCGGGCAGCCGTGGAACGAGCAGAACCCCGCCACCTTCTACCCGCAGCCCGACACCGATCCCGCCGTCGGATACATCGACTACCCGGCGTTCGGCCGCTAGGGCGCCGGTACGGTCGACCCATGGCATTCCCCGACGACGCGACCGAGGTCCGCGCCCAGGGCTGGCGCACGCTGGCCCTGTTCCACGACCTCATCGCAGCAGAGCTCGGAGGGGCGCTCCACGAGCACGCCGATCTCTCGGTCGTCGAGTACACGCTCCTCGACGTCCTCAGCCGCCAGGTCGGGGAACACCACCTGCGCATGAACCAGGTCGCCCGCGCCACCGCGCTCTCCCCCAGCGCCACCACGCGCCTCGTCGCCCGCCTCGAAGCGCGAGGCCTCCTCACCCGTTACCTCTGCGTCGACGACCGCCGCGGCATCTACACAGAGCTCACCCCAGCCGGTCACGCCCTGCTCGACCACGCTCGACCCCACCACGACACAGCGCTCCGGCGCGCCCTCCGAGAAGCCGAGGACGTCCCGGAACTCCAGGCCCTCGCTCAGAACTTCAGCGCGACGAGCTGACACGAGGCACGCGCTGCGGCGGGAACGCCGTTGAATCCCGGCGGCTCGGAGCGTCCTGGTGGGGGGGGTGGAACCGGCCGGCGGAGGGAGTGCGGTGGCCCGGGACTCCCTCTTGAACGGTCGAGGGACCGCGAGTGGGGCGGCCTCTCGGTTGGCTCGCGAGCACCCTCGCCTCCGATGGCGTGGACCTGAGCGTTCGCACGTGGTCCGTCGCGTCTGAGGAAGCGGGTGCGGATTGCACCGCTAAAGTTGCACTCCCGGCGGCTGCAACACAGATCCACACCTACTCGGCTCATCCCAGCGCCGAGTCCGGAGTCTCGCTTCGACGGTTCGACGGAATCTACGCCGTTTCGAAAGCGGCGACAGTTAGCGATGCGCTCACAGCCCTGTCACCTGCAGGGCGCTCGGCCAGCTCGTGGATCACTCGTCCGAGTTCGCGAGCGAGCCCTTGAACCCTGGGCCATTCCTCGGCGGGGATAGACACGTGGGCGTCGGTGAAGGCGAAGGTGGTGTTCTCGCGGTAGAGGGGCGCGCGTGCCGTGAGCTGATAGGCAAGCGCCTGCATCAAGCCCAGGAAGCTCTCGCGATCCGAGTCGGTGAGCGCCTCGCCGCTGTCGGAGTTATGAGTGTATCGCTTTGCGATCCCACCTCGGATCGCAACTTCGTCGACGAGCTCGAGCAGTCCGCCTTCGGCAAGACGCCGTATGTGGTAGCTGACGTTGGCCTGGGTCTCCCCGAGCTCACGTGCCGCCGCTGCCGCGCTCATCGTGCGCCCGGTCAGGAGTGAGAGCAGTCGGAGCCGGAGCGGGTGCGCCACCAACCGCAGTCCCTTCACATCAGCGCTGTCTTGGTCGTTCATCCGTGAATTCCTCCGATATCGCTGCGACGCCGCACGCCCTACCGAGCCTCAACTGTAAACGCCGGCATCACAGCTGTATGCGAGGTCAACCCTTCACGGCTGCTGCGGCTGCACCTGGACGCCAGACGTGCACGACGATAGCGGCAGCGATCAGGACCGCACCCACGGCCGAAAGGTATGCTGCCGCAGCGCCGAACGTGATGCCGTCTAGCAGCGCACCTCCCAGGGCAAGGGCAAGGGCAGCTCCGGCGTTCACGGCCGTGTTGATGAGAGCGGAAGCCTCCGTGCGCTCCTCAGCGGGAGCGAGGTCGTCCGAGGCGACATACCCGGCGATCAGTGAGGGAGCCACAAACAGGCCCATCACCACGAATACTGCCAGCTGAGCACCGACATGGGTGATCCATGCCATCGCCAGAAGCGTCGCTAAGCCCGCCAGCCCGAGCGCCACCATCCTGGGCACAGCGGGCCACCTCCAGTTTCGAGCGCCGTAGACAAGGCCTCCGATCGCGCTGCCAATCGCGAAGCAGGCCAGCAAAATACCCGAACCAGCGTCTCCGATGGCTTGCCCGTAGGCTGTGGCAAGCAGCTCCGCCGCTCCAAGGACTAAGCCGACAGCGGCGAGAACGAGGAGCACCGGCCAGAACCGAAGGTGACGCAGAGGGCCAATCCAACTGCGCCAGTCTAGGCCGCGACCAAGGCGTTCCACCGGCGTCGGCGTCGGACCCAACGCGACCCAGAGCGTGCCCAGGAGCCCAGTAGCGGCAGCAGTCAGTACGGCGATCACTGGCCCGTTCGGCAGCAGCATGAACACCCCCACCAGCAGGGGGCCGATGATGAAGACGAGCTCCTCGATCACCGCGTCCAGACTGTATGCCCTCCTCCGGTGTTCGTCCGTCGGTGACAGCAGCGCCCAGATTCCTCGGACAACGGCACCCAACGGAGGTGTGCACACGCCGCTCAGTGCGCCCAGGAGTACGAGGACCCAGACCGGCACTGGACTCTGCGCAACGCAGACGATGCTGACCAGACCTGCCGCGTATCCCAGCGCCAGAAGTGGAAGCACCCGACGAGCCCCGAAACGATCAACCAGCCGAGCACGAAGCGGAGCGACGACGACGTTGCCAACGCCGAACACGCCCGCGACAGCGCCTGAGATCGCGAACCCGTTCGACCCGGCCTGGAGGAGCAGCAACAGCCCCAACGACACCATCGCGAACGAAAGTTTGCCCACGATCGTCGGGGCGAGCACGCGCACAACGTGCGGCAAGCGCAGGACAGTGAGGTAGTTCACGTGAGTCTCTGCGTCCATGCGCGTGCTCGCTCTTCTGTGGCTACTTGTCGACAGCTCCACGTACTCCGAGGGCCTTGTCATACATACCACCAAACAAGCCTTTGCGGGTAGTCGATCGCCGCCGGTGACACCGGCGTGCGCGGTCCAGCCTCCGGTCTTGGTGAGGGCGGCGACACTGCGGCCCTCGAGCGACGCATCACCGCCGGAGCCGACCGCCAGGGGTCGGCCGACGAGGTCGTAGCCGGGCGTGAAGGAGGCTGCCGGGTCGTGTCAGTCGATCACATTTCGTACAACCTCCAGCTCCCGCCCTCTGCCGGGCCTTCGACCGGCGCATCGTCAGCGACGAGGACGGCTCGCTCACGGGAGGAGACAAGAGCATCTCTCGATGCGAAGAGGTAGCGCTCTGTTCCGCGAGCGCGGTTGATTGCCTCCTTCACGGCGGCGAGCAGTGCGGAGTCGTCGGAACTCTGCGAGATGTAGCGGCGAGTGGCCTCGTTGAGGATGAGGATCATCGCGCGGCCATCCCTGCGGGGCCGAAGGAGAAGCGCCTCGTCGTCCACCCTGCTGACGAGGAACTCGGAGTCTAGAGCTCGAAAGGACGTCATCCGGCGTACCGTAGCGCTCCACCCGACTCATGACAAGAAGCCTGCGAAAGGCCCGGAGAGAGGTTCTCGATCAGAAGCGACACGTCCTAAATTAGCGACACATCCTACATTGCCAGTCATCATTACGGACATCGGGGGATGCAGGATGAAAAAGATTCTCACAATCACGGTGGCGGCAATCATCACCGCTGGGCTCTCGGGCGGGGCGGCCTCGGCCACGGCGGCCGACGAGGCTTCCTCGCGGAGTTCGGTCACCGCACTCCAGCCGGCCGACGGGACGTGGGTTCTCGACAGCCCCGGAAGCCGGGATCGTGTCGCTCAAGCGCGAGCGGACGTCGGGTACGCGGCAGGAACGACGCCCTACCCGCAGGCGCCCGCTTACGAGTGTCTCGCCGTGTTCCAGGATCAGAGCGGCGAGAAGGTCGTGTTGCGCCAGGGGCAGTCGGGCGAGTCGGCTTTCGGCTACCTTCACGGGCTGATCGACCACGGTGTGGAGGAACAGACGATCGATGCGGTCGTGACCGGCAGTGCGGCAGGGCAGCTCCAGGCGAACGGCCGTTACCTCTACGGGGCGGTCTTCTTGAAAGACGGCGAGCCTCAGATCCGGTTCGAGACGATTCATGACCGGCAGCCCTCCTCTGCGAGCCCTGACTCATTCGAGTTGGGCGTCGTCACCTCCTACTGCAAGGGCCCTGGCACTCAAGACCCCGAAGAGGCGTGCCCTCAATGAGGCTTATGCAAAATTGGTTTCGTTCTGGGTGAAGAAGATTAGTCCGCGGACGGCGTTGAAGGCGTCTGGGAAAGTGTGCAGTGGTCGTCTGTAGTCGGTGTGGAAGATTCGCCAGGTTTTAATGTTAGCGATTGTTCTCTCGATCACGTAGCGGTGAGTGTTCACGAAACGGTTGTGCTGTTTCGCGTGCTCTGGCAAATGTTCTTCGCCGGGTCTCCTTTTTATTGGTGTGATCATTCCGGCGCCTTGGTAGCCTTTGTCGGCCAAAGTATTCGAGAGGTTGATGATGTCGGCCAAGTGTGATTCTCGGAATGCGTGAGCATCATGGTGTTTGCCCGGAATCGGATCCGAAATGTGGATCAGCCGACCGGAGAGATCGGCGAGGACCTGGCAGGTGTGCCCCGTGGTCTTGTGTTTGCCGGAGTACAGCTCGGGCGCGTCTGCTCAGGACCAGCACGGGAGGAGGGTCCCGTCGATGACGGCCGTCGTCTCGCCGACCGCAGCCTCGACGTCCGGCTGCTCGTCGTCGGTCACGACAGTGAGCATCGCTTCCACTAGCGCGATTGTTCGCGACACGGTCGACTGACTGACACCGACCACATCGGCGATCAACTGTTCGGTGACGTTGTGGCGATAGTAGAGAAGAGTGACCTGTAGTGCCCCGGCGAGCGACAGTCTGCGTGGCCGTCCTCGCCGCCGCTGCCACAGGAATTCGTTTTCGATCCGTTCGGCGAGAATCGCATATTGCTCGGTCGTCATCCCTGTAGTAGTCTGCTTGTGCACCGGCTGGTTCCTTTGCGAAGAGTTTCTGTTGGAAGTTGCTCTTCAAGCAAAGCGGATCAGCCGGTGTTTTTCGTGACCGACACGCACTAATTTATACTGGGTCAATCGATTTTTGCATAAGCCTCCATGGGTGAATGACTCCCTCCCGGCAGGCATCGGCGGATGAGGCCCTCGCAAGAGAAGTGCTGCGGGTGCAGCGCTTGCATGCGGGTCGATCTCTCGACGTGCGTGGCTGGAGCGTCGTTGACATCGGCTCCGATACTGACGCTCGGGATCCAAGAGACGTGCTTCCTAAGGGACTGCGACCCGCCGTCGAGCACATCTGGCCACGGCGCGTCGGCGACGACGGCGCGGTGTACGTCAATGTCGAAGCCGGCAACGACGTGGAGGCGGATCCCGTCGTCTCACGGGTCGTACAGTTCCCAACGGCCGCTACCAGGCGGGTCTTCGACGGGCGAGTCGTCCGCGAGGAGACAGGCTCGCTCACGTGAGGAGACGAGTGCGTCTCCCGACGCGAGGAGGTAGCGCTACGGCGAGAACGCCCAGCCTCAATGAACCTCGCGTCCATCCGCGGCCCGCCTGTCGTGCGGTCCCGGTCTCCTCAGCGCACTCATACCTGCACTGTACGAACCGACCCATCACACTCACCCGCACCCGGATCTGCGCGAAAAGTGAGATCGAGGAGCGCTGTCGGGACCTGCGGCGCCCGGCTCTCCGCACCGATGGACTCGATGAGCCGTCCTTCTTCGAGACGCTGTGCCCGAGCACGATGATCCGAGCGAGGGTGCCTCTCGGTTGACAGACTGTGCTGGTGTCCTCCATGACGAAGATCCGAGCACTGCTGACCAGGGCCCAACGTGAGGAGACAAACATCAAGCTCCGTCTCGCCTTCGGGAACCGCGAGACGGTCGACGGGTTCATCATCGGTACAGGCCGGAAGTGGGCACTCCTCGCGGCGACGATGACCGGCGGCTTCTTCGACGGGTACGTCGCCGTCCGTCTCAAGGAGATCGAGCGAGCGCGGCCGAATCGGTCGTGGGAAGCGCGATTCTCGCGAACCCGGCCGGAGTGGCCCCCTCGCCCGCCCGCCGATCGTCCGGCGATCGATCTAGACACCACCTCGGGGATGCTGGCCACCCTCCTCGACCCGGACGCCCTGGTCGGGATGGAACGTCGCAAGAAGTACAGCGCGCTGTGGGTGGGCGTCCCGTACGCGCTCACTCGCCACTGGCTCTCACTGTGGGAGGTGGACGCGACAGCGGTCTGGCACGAACGGCCGCTCGGCTACCGACCCCGGACCATCGCCCTCGTCCGGATCGGCGACCACTACCTCCGTGGACTCGCGGCCATCGCCGGCGATCGACCTCCTCAGGACCTGCCGTACGGCTGGGCCGCACGCTCGAAGCACGCACGACGTGAGTCTCAACGACAGGAAGCCCAGCCCCTCGCGGAGACGATCTCCGCGGAGTAGCCGACGCTGGTGGCGACCGTCGATGACCGAGACGACCGATGCAGAGCTCGTTCGGGACGCGCTCGTGAAGGAGGTCCGGGAGAGCTTCGCCTCAGACGTAGAAGTGGTCCACATCTGGATCGAGAACACCGGGAGCGTGTGCGTCCTCTATCGACGTGCGGCCGGCGGGCACCAGGTGATCGGTCGGCGAGTGCGCTTCCCTCCCCACGCCAGAGATGATGACCCGGCATCGACGGGGGCCGACGCAGCGCAGGACATGGCCGAGCCTCTCGGCGCACTCGCTGGGCATGCGCGGCTCGCCGACGGGATCATGTGGGTCGGAATCCCCGAAGCCGACCCACTGCCGACGCCTCCAGGCAGGGGTTCACCACCGAGCGACGGCTGAGCGGCTACCAGGCCCGAACGGGCAGCGGCGACCCTCCGCCCCCTACCCCGCACCCCGCCCCACCCGTAGGTTTGGTGGAATCCGCATCGCCGACCGCGCACCACTGAGGCTGGAGGAACCCCATGGCCACGACACCCGTGCTCCGCAGGCTCGCGATCGCTCTCGTCGCGGTCGTCTCACTCGGGGCGGCGGGTGCCGCGCCCGCGACCGCGCTCGACAAGCCGATCTCCGGGTATCTCAAGGATGCCGGGCCCGAGAAGATCCGCAACGTCCTCGGCGGGCCGCTCATCTCGCCGTCGACACAGGTCGGCTACGGAGGGGCGGTCTCGAGCGTCGACGCGAACGCGAGCCGGGTGGGCATGGAGGTGCTCAAGCGCGGCGGCAACGCGGCCGACGCGGCGGTCGCCACGGCGGCCGCTCTCGGGGTGAGCGAGCCCTACAGCGCCGGCATCGGCGGCGGCGGGTACTTCGTCTACTTCGACAAGGCGTCCGGCGAGGTCAGCACCATCGACGGGCGTGAGACCGCTCCGGCCGGGATCACCTCGGACGCCTTCCTCGACCCGGCGACCGGAACGCCGTACCCGTTCAGTCCGGACCTCGTGTCCTCCGGAGTCGCGGTCGGCGTTCCGGGCACGGTGGCGACCTGGGACACCGCCGTCGACCGCTTCGGCACGCTGCCGCTCCCGGTCGTGCTGGCGCCCTCGATCGCGCTCGCGGCGAAGGGCTTCCGGGTCGACGAGACGTTCCGCAGCCAGACGCTCGACAACCGCGAGCGGTTCGAAGCGTTCCCGGACACGGCCGCGCTGTTCCTCCCCGGCGGCGACGCGCCGAAGGTGGGCAGCACGTTCCGCAACCTCGACCTCGCGAAAACGCTGACCTCGATCGCCGTCCACGGGCCGGACGCGTTCTACGAAGGCGCGCTCGCCGCGGAGATCGCCGACACGGTCCAGAATCCGCGGGTCGCGCCCGGCTCCGACCTGCCCGCCCCGGCCGGCTCGCTGACGGCCGCCGACCTCGCCGCCTACTCGGTGGCGGAGCAGGCGCCCACGCACGTCTCCTACCGCGGGCTCGACGTCTACGGCATGGCGCCCTCCTCCTCCGGCGGGATCGCGGTCGGCGAGGCGCTGAACATCCTCGAGAACCACGACCTCTCCGCCGCGGACACCGGCAGCGCCCTGCACCTCTACCTCGAGGCGTCCGCCCGCGCCTTCGCCGACCGCGGCGCCTCCGTGGGCGACCCGGCGTTCACCGACGTGCCCACCGAGACGCTGCTCAGCCAGGAGTTCGCGGACTCGCGGGACTGCACGATCGACCCGACCACCGCCTCCGTGCGTCCGGTCGCGCCCGGCGCTCTCGACGGCTCCGGATGCTCGACCGCACCCGCCACGACCGAGTCGGACACCGAGAACATCTCGACCACCCACCTCTCCGTCGTCGACAAGTGGGGCAACGCCGCCTCCTACACGCTGACGATCGAGCAGACCGGCGGCTCGGCGATGACCGTCCCCGGGCGCGGCTTCCTCCTCAACAACGAGCTCACCGACTTCTCCACGACGTTCGTCGACGGCGACCCGAACCGGATCGAGCCGGGCAAGCGCCCACGCTCGTCGATGTCGCCGACGATCGTCCTCGACGACGGAGACGTCCGGTTCGTCGTCGGCTCGCCGGGAGGATCGACGATCATCACGACGGTCCTCCAGACGCTCGTCAACCGCATCGACCTCGGGATGACGCTCCCGGAGGCGGTGGCGGCGCCCCGCGCCTCCCAGCGCAACGCCGCAGCGACCTCGGCCGAGCCCGAGTTCATCGAGGCGTACGCCGACGACCTCGCCCCCTACGGACAGCAGCTGACCCCCTCGGGAGACACCTTCACCTCGGCCGCGCAGATCGGCGCGGTGGCGGCCATCGAGGTCAACCCCTCGGGCCGGATGACGGCGGTCGCCGAACCGGTGCGGCGCGGCGGCGGCGTCGGACTGGTGGTCCGTCCGGAGAAGTGACGCGGGGCGCGGCCACGCTCAGCTCCGGCACCCGACCCGGTGAACGGGTACGGGGTCGCGGACGTCCTCGCCGAGCGTCTTCCGCAGCGCCGCCCTCGGCCTCCTCCTCGCGGCCTGTTCGGAGGCGGCGGGCCTGCACAACGAAGGCTGGGCGCCCGATCCCGGCCGAGAACCGCTCCCCGGCCGCTCTCAGCCTTCGTTGCGCAGGAGGATGCCGCGAGACCGGGCGGGACAGAGCGGGCGCAACGGGGAGGGTGGGCCGGGAAGGGCCACCCTTCGCAAGCGCCCCCTCCAGGAGGATCGCGACACGGCCCACCACGCCGATTCCCGCCGATGACTCTGCAGGACCTCGCCGACGACCTCGCCGGAGCTCTCGACCGACCGGCGACGATCGAGGATCAGGCACGAGAGACGGGCGCCGAGATCGCGGCGAGCCCGTCACGAATCGTCCGACCCGGCTCCGCTCCGGCCGCCCGCGATCGACCGGGCTCGACCGAGAGGATCTGGACGATCGTGGAAACACGGTTTTGCCCCTGGGAGCGCTCCCACGCCCCTATCGTGGAGCCGTTCCCCACTCACTCGGGGAGTCACCACCTTGAATTCGACCCGGGCGGGGCTCGGGATCGACGCGAGCACGGAGGTTCGAAGATGCCGTTTGTGACCACGGACGATGGCGTAGAGATCTACTACAAGGACTGGGGCAGCACCGACGCGCAGCCCATCGTGTTCCACCACGGCTGGCCGCTGTCCTCCGACGACTGGGACGCGCAGATGCTGTTCTTCCACGCGCAGGGCTATCGCGTGATCGCCAGCGACCGGCGCGGCCACGGACGCTCCAGCCAGGTGGGCACCGGCCACGACATGGACCACTACGCGAGCGACGTCAACGCCGTGATCGAGCACCTCGACCTGCGCAACGCGATCCACATCGGCCACTCGACCGGTGGCGGACAGGTCGCTCGCTACGTCGCGAAGTACGGCGAGCCGCAGGGCCGCGTCGCCAAGGCGATCCTCGTGTCGGCGGTGCCGCCGCTCATGGTGCAGACCGAGGCGAACCCGGAGGGCACGCCGATCTCGGTCTTCGACGGATTCCGCGACGCGCTCGCGGCCAATCGCGCCGAGTTCTTCCAGGCCGTCGCCTCCGGCCCGTTCTACGGCTTCAACCGGGCCGGCGCCGACGTCTCGCAGCCCGTGATCGACAACTGGTGGCGCCAGGGCATGACCGGATCCGCGCTGGCGCACTACGAGGGCATCAAGGCCTTCTCGGAGACGGACCAGACCGACGACCTGAAGGCCATCACCGTCCCGGTCCTCGTCACCCAGGGCGACGACGACCAGGTCGTGCCCTACAAGGACGCCGCGCTCAAGCAGCACGAGCTGCTGCAGAACTCGACCCTCAAGGTCTACGAGGGCTACCCGCACGGCATGCTGACGGTCCACGCCGACGTCATCAACCCCGACCTGCTCGCCTTCATCCGGGAGTAGCGCGGTTCGCAGGTGCGCTCCGGCCGATCCGGGACGCACCTGCTGAACCCACGCGGGGCTCCTCCCGGGAGTCGGCGCGGGACGGCGCTCCCGAGGTGACACGCGGCGCCCCCTCGTCCGAGCGCTGCGCGTGCCCCAGCCCGCGGAGCCGTCGCAGCAGCGCGCGCGCCACCCGGTCGTTCTCGCGGAACGACACCGCGTTCGTCCCCGGCCGAGAGAACGCACCGACGAACGGCGCATCGGTGTAGGGCCCGATCGCGTACCTCCTACCGAAGCGGTCACCGCTCGCCGAACGCAGCAGAGCGTCGCCCTGGTGCACGCGCAGCCGGCCGGTCGAGACGAGCGCGTCGCCCAGGTCGACGAGGTCCTCGACCGCCTCGCCCGAGGCGACGAGGGCGCGGAGCAGGGCGTCGTCGCTCGTCGCGACCCCCGCCTGCGGGAGGCGGGCGTCGACGAGCGCGCCCGCAGCGACCACGCGATCGGCCGAGGCGCTGCTCGCGACGAAGCGGCCCTCCTCCTCGGAGGCGACGACGCGGATACCGGGGCCGAGGAAGTCGACGACGCCCGCCTCCGACAGTGCGAGCAGCTCGTCGAGGCGGTGCGCGGGCGGGCCGCTCGCGAGGAAGCTGAACCAGCCGAGCCACCAGCCGTGCAGATCTTCGATGCGCGACCGAGGCGTCCACTCGGCCGAGGCGGTGAGGTCGGCGAGGAGGAGGTGGCTGCGCAGCACCGCGAGGAACAGGCCCATTGTGGCGCTGTGCTCCTGACGGGTGCGCAGGGCGAGGTCGCCCCGGACGTAGGCGCGCACCGCCTCCTGCACCGCGGCCGCGTCCTCGAACCGGGTGCCGGCCAGCGGACGGTCGAGGTCGGGGAGGAAGAGCCGGTCGGTCTCGTCGGGCACGGTCTCGGCGACCAGCGCCGCGAGCGCCCGCGCATCGTCGAGGACCCGCGGGGCGTCGGCCCCGAGTGCCGGGACGGCGTAGCCCTGCGCGGCCTCGAGACGGGGCCCGCCGGAGGCGGCGAGCACCGATGCGCGCGGATCGAGCCGCGAGAACGCCTCCGCGAACCGCGACCAGTCGGCGCTCACCCGCTCGGGGTGGCCGGTGAACAGCTCGCGGTAGTAGCCCCAGAGCAGCTCCTGGGCGATCGGCGGCCAGACGTCCTCGGCGAAGTCGAGGGCTCGGCCGCGCGAGCGCAGCCGATCGGCGACGGAGGCGGTGAACCAGCGGAGCTCGGGCGCCGCCCCCTGCAGGGTCGAACCGATCTTGGAGTGGTACGGCACGCCGCGGCGGCTGCTGATCACGATCCGCGGCTCTCGGCCCGACGGCAGGTACCGCAGGGCACCGGCCTCATCGCGCTCGAAACGGCCGCCCCTGCCCTCGGTGAGCAGCACCACCAGGTCGACGGCCACGAGTCCGAAGCCGCGCACGATCACATCCCGGCCCGGGGCCAGAGCGCTGAGGTCCGCGTCGGCGGTAAACGACGGAGGGAGGTAGTCGAGGCCGTGCCGCGCGGCGAAAGCGGCCAGGCCCGCCTCCTCCTCCGTCGGCAGCGCGCCGCTGTGACCGAGCGAGAACAGCACGAGATCGGCGGCGAGCGTGTCGCCGGAGTCGAGGACGACCAGCTGCCGGCCGTCGTGGTCGCCGACGACCTCGGTGGCGCGCGCCCGGTGCTCTCTGACCTCGATGTCCGGTCCGAGCGCGGCGACCGCCTCCCGGTAGAACCAGCGGAGGTAGAGGCTCTGCAGCCGGCGAGTGGGGAAGCTGTCGCCTCGGAGCCCGTCGATCTCGCGGCGGACGGCGGCGTCTCCGGCGTCGAGGACCACCTCGCCGGAGCGCACGGCCTCCGCCCACTCGATCAACGACGGGCCGGGGCGTACGGGGCCCTCGATCGTCGAGCTCGCGTCGGTGAACATCGTGACGTCGGCGGCGAGCGAGTTGAGCTTCAGCAGCGGCGACTGCTCGTAGCGCCAGATGCGGCCGGGGCCGATCGGGAACGGATCGACGAGGTGGACGATGAGCCGCCCGGTGCCGAGCTCGGGAGCGTTCGCGGCGAGCCGTTCGAGCACGCCCACCGCCCGCGGTCCACCGCCGACGATCACGAGGGATCGGACCTCCTCCGCTGCTGTCATGACTCCACTCTGCGCGAGAGCGCCCGCCCGCGGCGCGGAACGACCCCGAGTGGGTCGCTCTGTGACGGCCGGTGACGAAGTGCGTCCGGCCCTGCTGGACCGCCGTCGGACCGTCGCCTAGCGTCGAGGCCCACGGCAGGCCGGACGACGCCCGCCCCGACGGCAGGGAGACCCAGTGCCCATCGTATTCCTCGGCATCGCCGCGCTCAACGACGGCAGCGAGACGCGAGCGCGCAGCGGAGCGAGCTTCGATCCGGAGTACACGCTGCGTCTGGCCGCCGCCCACGAGGACAGCGGGTGGGACCGCATCCTCTTCGCCTACCACTCGGGCGCTCCCGACCCGGCGATCACCGCCGCCTTCATCGCATCGCGGCTCGAGCGCATCCAGCTTCTCCTCGCGCACCGGCCCAACGTCTCCTATCCGACGGTCGCGGCGAAGGCGTTCGCGACCCTCGACCAGCTCAGCGGAGGGCGCCTGAGCGTCCACTTCATCACGGGAGGCTCCGACGCGGACCAGGCGGCGGAGGGCGACTTCCTCACGAAGGACGAACGCTACGCGCGCACCGCCGAGTACATCCGCATCGTCAAGAAGGTCTGGAGCTCGCCCGAGCCCTTCGACCACGAGGGCGACCACTACCGCTTCACAGGATTCGTCAGCGACATCCCGCCCGCGCAGCAGCCGCGGCCGCAGATCTCGTTCGGCGGCTCCTCCCCCGCCGCCCTCGCCGTGGGCGCCGCCGAGAGCGACATCTACGCACTCTGGGGCGAGCCGCTGCGCAACACGGCCGAGCAGATCCGCAGCGTCACGGAGGCGTCCGCCGCGGCCGGCCGCGCCGACCGGCCGCGCATCCAGGTCGCCTTCCGCCCCATCCTCGGCGCGACCGAGGAGCAGGCGTGGGAGAAGGCGGAGTCGATCCTCGGCCGCATCCAGGCGCGCACCCGCGAGCTGGCACCGGCGGGGCTCACCGCTCCCGAGAACACGGGATCGCAGCGTCTGCTGTCGATCGCGGCCGAGGGCGACCGGTTCGACCGCGCCCTCTGGACGAAGGCCGGAGCCGCGGCGGGCGCCCGCGGCAACTCGAACGCCCTCGTCGGCACTCCCGAGACCGTGGCGGCCGCCCTGCTCGACTACGTCGATCTCGGCGTCGACATCATCTCGGCGCGCGGCTACGACTACATCGACGACACCCTCGACTTCGGGCGGCACGTGATCCCGCTGGTGCGCGAGGAGGTCGCGCGCCGCGACGCCGCCGCTGCCTCCGTCTCCGCTGAGGCCGCGCATGCCGGCGTCTGACGGTCCGCGCGACGAGTTCGTCCGCGTCCGCGCCGACGATCCGCGCGCGCGGCCTCTCCTTGACGAGCTCGAGCGCGAATACGACACGCGCTACGGCACGGCCCTCGGCGAGCCGGCGTCGGCCGAGCTGGCGCGCTACCCGGTCGAGGCCTTCGCGCCTCCGACCGGCGCGTTCGTGCTGCTGCTGCGCGACGGCACGACGATCGCGGGAGGCGCGCTGAAAGCCTTCGACGCCACGACCGCCGAGCTCAAGCGCATCTGGACCTCGTCGGCGCACCGGCGCCAGGGTCTCGCCCTCCGCGTCGTCACCGAGCTCGAGGAGGAGGCCGGCCGGCTCGGCTATTCGACCGTCTACCTCACGACCGGCCCCCTCCAGCCGGAGGCGGTCCGCCTCTACCTCACCGCGGGCTACACCCCGCTCTACGACGTGACCCAGCCTCCGGAGGTGGTGCTGCTGCACGGCTTCGCGAAGACGCTGACCGAGCAGCCGCTCGACGTCGCGCGGATCCAGGTCGCCCACGACGCCTCCTTCGCCGAGCTCGCCGCCTCGCTGCCCGACGGCGGAGCGGGCCTGCGGGCCGGCATCCTCGGACGAGCCTCGTGACCGGCACGATCGCGCCGCCGAAGGGCGCCGCGCAGCCGCTCCCGGTCGGCGACCTGGCACGGCTGGGCGAACGGCCGGTGATCCCGCTCCGGCATCCCGTGCGCTGGGTGGTCACGGCGCTGGTCGTTGTGCTGCTGCTCAACGCCGCCCAGACGCTCGTCACCAACCCCTCGTGGGAGTGGGCGAAGGTGGGCACCTGGCTCTTCAGCCCCGCGATCCTCAAGGGCCTCCAGCTCACCCTGCTCGCGACGGCGATCAGCGCCGTGGTGAGCTTCGTCGGAGGCGTCCTCGTCGCGATCGCGCGGCTCTCGGGCAATCCGGTGCTGAGCACCCTCAGCTGGGGCTACATCTGGCTGTTCCGCTCGGTGCCGCTGATCCTGGTGCTGATCTTCCTGTTCAACCTCGGCAACCTCTACCCGACCATCGGCATCGGCATCCCGTTCGGACCGCAGTGGTCGGTGCCCACCGTCTCGCTGCTGCCTCCGCTCGCCCTCGGCGTCATCGGCCTGAGCCTGTCCGAGATCGCGTACAGCGCCGAGGTCGTCCGATCGGGTGTGCTGGCCGTCGATCAGGGGCAGCACGAGGCGGCCAAGGCGCTGGGCATCCCGCAGCGCCGGCAGTTCACCCGCATCGTGCTGCCGCAGGCGCTGCGGTCGATCGTGCCGGCGTACGTCAACCAGATCATCGGCCTGCTGAAGGCCAGCTCGCTGCTCTTCTACGTCTCGCTGCTCGACCTGTTCGGGGTCGCTCAGAACCTCGGCAGCACGCATCCGACGGACATCATCCCCCTGCTCGTCGTCGCGACGATCTGGTACCTGGTGCTGACCTCGGCGATCTCGGTCGTGCAGTTCTCCATAGAGCGCTTCTACGCCCGGGGTGCGCACCGGGAGATGCCGCCGACCCCGTTCGAGCGGGTGCGGCGCGCGCTCGCCGGGCTGAGGAGCCCCCGGTGACCGCTGCCATCGAGATCCACAACGCGACCAAGTCGTACGGAGGCAGGGCGGTGCTCCGCGGAGTCGACCTGCGCGTCGAGGCGGGCACCGTCACCGTGATCCTCGGCCCCAGCGGCTCCGGCAAGTCGACGTTGCTGAGGGCGATCAACCACCTCGAGAAGCTCGACGAGGGCGTCGTCGCGCTGAACGGCGAGCTGATCGGCGTGCGTCTGCGCGGCGACCGGCTCAAGGAGCTTCCCGAGAAGGAGATCCTGCGGCAGCGGGCGAGGATCGGCTTCGTCTTCCAGAACTTCAACCTGTTCCCACACCTGACGATCCTCGAGAACGTCAGCGAGGCTCCGATCTCGCAGGGCCGCCCGCCCGCCGAGGCCCGCGAGCGTGCGCGCGAGCTGCTCGACCGGGTCGGCCTCGCCGACAAGGAGGCGGCGTACCCGCGCCAGATCTCGGGCGGCCAGCAGCAGCGCGTCGCCATCGCGCGGGCGCTCGCGCTCGACCCCGAGGTGATCCTCTTCGACGAGCCGACCTCGGCGCTCGATCCGGAGCTCGTCGGCGAGGTGCTCCAGGTCATCCGCTCCCTCGCCGAGAGCGGGCGGACCCTCCTCGTCGTCACCCACGAGATCGGCTTCGCCCGCGAGGTGGCCGACCAGGTCGTGTTCGTCGACGACGGCCGGGGGATCGAGCAGGGCACGCCGGCCGAGGTCCTCGACCGGCCGCAGCATCCGCGCACCCGCGACTTCCTCGGCCGCGTACTCGGCTGACTCCCTCACCACCGGCACGACAGACACAGGATCAGGACCATGACCAGACCGCACAGCACCCGTTGGACCCGAGCCGGGGCGGCCCTCGCTGCCGCCGCGCTGACGGCGGGCCTCGCGGCCTGCTCCGGCCCTGCCGCCTCCGCCCCCGGGTCGCCCGGAGCCGCCTCCGGAACGACGACCGTCACCGTCGGAGCGCTCTCGAACGGCGCCGCGACCGAGACCGCTCTCGACGTGCCGGTCGTCGACACGATCCGCGACACGCTCCCGCAGGAGATCCTCGACCGCGGAACGCTCACGATCGGTGTCGGCGCCCTGCCGGCGGGTTTCCCGCCGCTCGCCTTCACCGGGACCGACACCGAGACCCTCACCGGGTCGGAGCCCGACCTCGGCCGCCTCGTCGCCGCCGTCCTCGGCCTCCGGCCCGAGGTGAAGAACTCCACGTGGGACAACCTCTTCGTCGGCATCGACACCGGAGGCACCGATGTCGGCTTCTCGAACATCACCGTCACCGAGAAGCGCAAGGAGAAGTACGACTTCGCCTCCTACCGCGCCGACGAGCTGGCGTTCCAGGTGCTCGCCTCCAACGAGTGGGAGTTCGACGGGGACTACGAGAACCTCGACGGCCTCACCGTCGCCGTGAGCAGCGGCACGAATCAGGAGAAGATCCTGCTCGAGTGGCAGGCGCGGCTCCAGGCCGAGGGCAAGTCGCTCGAGATCACCCGCCTGCCCGACGCCAACTCGGTCACGCTCGCCCTCGGCTCCGGTCAGATCGACGCGTACTTCGGCCCCAACCCGACCACCGTCTACCAGAACCGGATCTCGGAGACCGGGGCGAACCCGACCCGCAGCGCCGGAACCTTCTCGGGCGCCGGCGAGACCCTCGACGGCCTGATCGCCGCGACGGTGAAGAAGGACTCGGGTCTCGCCGAGCCGATCGCGCAGGCGATCGACTCTCTGAGAGAGAACGGACAGTACGGGAGCTGGCTGTCGGCCTACGGCCTGCAGGACGAGGCCGTCGACGACGCTCTGGTGAACCCGCCGGGACTCCCGCTCGACAACAGCTGAGCCGGCGGCACACCGCGGGGCGCTCCGGCTGGGGCGCCCCGTTCCGACGCCGCGGAACGGCGTGGCCGGTCGGACTCGCTCACTGACGACCGGCCCGGCAGCGGCGCGTGGAGATGCCGCCCAGGGACGGTCAGCGCTCGGGTCGCCGAGACGGATCACGTGCGGCGAGTCCTCGCGATGCCGCGGGACTCGCTGCCGCAGGCGGGCGGTGCCTCGTGGACGCGGCGGCGGGATTCGAACCCGCGTCAGCGGTGTTGCAGACCGCTCCCTGGCCTCTCGGGCACGCCGCGGAGGGGACCGGTGCGGTCCCGTCGGCGCCTACGGGGCGCCGGGGTGCGGGGCGGGAGGCTCCGCGGTGCCGTCGAGAGTGGCGCCCGGGAACGCGGTGCGGCCGCTCGCCGCAGCGCTCAGCGGCGGACCGTTCTCGACCGCGTGCGCCATCTGCAACACCTCGAGGCGGAACCGTGCTCGATCGCCCGAGGCGGTGCGGGCCCCGCCGAGGAGCCGGACGGCTCGGAGACGCGCGAGGAGCGCCTCCCCACCGCCCCGTCGGATGATCGCCGCCATGATCCCCCCTGTCTGTCTGCCGTGTGGCTGTCTGTCTGCCGTGTGGCCTCGGTCCCAGCCTGCTCGGCCGGCGCGACCCGCGCTCGACTGTGACGAGCCGTTGCCGCAGACGTCGCTGCGTGACGAACCTCCGGGCGGACAGCCGCCGCGTGGAGAGGCAGCGCGGAGGACTGCGCTGGGAGACTGCGCTGGATGACGGCTCCGCGCTCCGCCCGCGCCCGTCACCCGCCACGATGGAGGAACGATCGAGAGGGCACCATGACCGTTCATGTTCTGCACGACAACCCGGAGTGGCTGCCGCCGTTCCGCCGCGCGTTCGAGCAGGAGGGGGTCGAGCTGCGCGAGTGGCTCCTCGACGACTCCGCGACGATCGAGCTCTCGGAGGAGCCTCCGGCCGGAGTCTTCTGGTCTCGGCTCAGCGCGTCGGCGCACACCCGCGGCCGGCCGCGGGCGAAGGAGACGGGTCGGGGCCTCCTCGCGTGGGCCGAGGCCTCGGGGCACCGCGTCGTCAACGGACGCCGTGCTCTCGAGCTCGAAGTGAGCAAGAGCGCGCAGCACGCGGCGCTGAAGGCCGCCGGCATCGACGTGCCCCGCACGATCGCCGTCCTGGGCCGCGAGCAGCTCGCTGCAGCGGCCGAGCGCGTCGGCGGTCCGCTGATCCTGAAGCACAACCAGGGCGGCAAGGGCCTCGGCGTGCGCGCCTACGAGACTCCCGCCGACGCCGTGGACGCCGACCTCGACGACTCCGTCGACGGCATCACCCTGGTGCAGGAGCGGCTCCTGCCCGTCGAGTCGTTCGTCACCCGTGCCGAGTTCGTCGGCGGCCGCTTCGTCTACGCCGTCCGGGTTGACACCTCGGCCGGCGGCTTCGAGCTGTGCCCCGCCGACGCGTGCGAGGTCGGATCCGGCTCCGCTCACGAACCATTCGAACTACGGCCGGAGATCACCGCCGAGCACCCGCTGATCGCGCGCCTCGCGCCGCTCCTGCCCGCCCTCGGCATCGATGTGGCGGGAGTGGAGTTCATCGAGACGACCGACGGCCGCACGGTGGTCTACGACGTCAACACCAACACGAACTACAACCCCGCGGTGGAGGCGGTGGCCCCGGTGTCGGGGCCGCGGAGCATCGCCCGCTTCGTCGGTGCGCTCGCCCGGGAGGCGTAGGCCCCGCCACCCCGTCTGCGGACGCCGCGGCCCGGACGTCACGAGCCTTCACACGCCGGAGCCCGCCTCCGCACCGCCGCTACGGTGAGAACGATCCGACACGAGTGCGATCGCGCACCCCGACTCCCGTGAGGCACCATGACTTCTCGTCCCGACCGCATCCCCACGTCGCACGCCGGGAGCCTTCCCCGCACGCCGGAGCTGATCGCGGCGAACGAGTCGCGCCGCATCGCGGCCGACGGCTTCACCCTTGAGCGCACGCCCGAGTTCGACGGCCTGCTGGCCGAGGCTGTCGACGGGCTCGTCCGCCGCCAGGTCGAGACCGGCATCACGATCCCGGGCGACGGCGAGTTCGGCAAGGCGATGTCGAGCGCGGTCGACTACGGAGCATGGTGGTCCTACTCGTTCCAGCGGGTCGCCGGCCTCTCGGTCACCGAGGAGTCGATCTTCAGCTCGCAGCCGGTGCGCTCCGAGCCCGGCCGGGTGCGGCTCACCTCGTTCCCGGACCGGCGCGACTGGACGATCTTCCGCGACGCCTACACCGACCCCGACAGCGGCATCTCGACGGGCAAGAACGCCACCGCGTTCCCGTCGACCACCGGCCCCCTCTCATACATCGGTCAGGAGGCGGTCGCTGCCGACGCGCGGAACCTCCGCTCGGCCCTCGACGCCGCCGGCATCGCGGACGGCTTCCTCACCTCCCTCTCCCCGGGCAGCGGTGCGCGCATCCACAACGCGCACTACGCCAGCGAGGAGGAGCACATCTGGGCCTGGGCCGACGTGCTGCGGGAGGAATACCGCGCCGTCATCGACGCCGGGCTGATCCTCCAGATCGACGACCCCTCGATCGCCGAGAACTGGGACCAGATCAACCCGGAGCCCTCCCTCGAGGACTACCGCACCTTCACCCGCATCCGCGTCGAGGCGCTCAACCACGCGCTGCGCGGCCTCCCGCAGGACCGCATCCGCTTCCACCTCTGCTGGGGCAGCTGGCACGGACCGCACACCACCGACATCGAATTCCGGCACATCGTCGACCTCATGCTCGAGATCGATGCCGGTTCCTACTCCTTCGAGGCCGCGAACGCCCGGCACGAGCACGAGTGGACGGTCTGGGAGGACGTCGCCCTGCCCGAGGGAAAGGTCATCGTCCCCGGAGTGGTCGGCCACGCGACGAACGTGGTCGAGCATCCCGAGCTGGTCGCCCAGCGCATCGAGCGCTTCGCCTCGGTCGTCGGCCGCGAGCGCGTCGTCGCCGCGACCGACTGCGGGCTCGGCGGGCGCATCCATCCGCAGATCGCGTGGGCGAAGCTCGATTCTCTCGCCCGCGGCGCCGAGATCGCCTCCGCGAACCTCTGGCGCTGACGGCCTCAGCTCGCGAACTCCTCCGGCCAGCCGAGCTCGGCCAGCGAGCGGCGCACGCGCTCAATGTCCTCGTCCGAGGGCAGCTCGGAGGTGACTCCGGCGATGGCGGTGCCCACATCGGCTCGGCTCGCGGAGGCGTCGGCGGCGAGCCCTGCGGCCACCTCCGCCACCTCCTCGTCGCTGAGCCGACGGCGCAGCAGCGCGAGCAGCGGCACGAAGTCCTGCTCCGGCAGCCCGGAGGGGTACCCCGCGCGCAGCCAGCGGACGATGCGGGTGACCAGGCCCGCCCGTGTGTCCGGCTCGGCGAGCGACTCCGGACCGGCGAGCGGCCAGCCCGCGCTGGCGAGACGCGCTGAGACGCGCGCGATGTCCTCGGGCAGGGCGGGCCCGAGCAGCAACTGCTCGATGGTCTCGCGCACGACGGTCGGCGAGACGACGGTCTCGGCCCGCTCCGACTCCGAGAGGAGCCGCGCGACGACCTGCTCGACCTCATCGGTCGTCAGGCTCCGGCGCAGCAGGCCCAACAGCGGAAGGTAGTCCTGCTCGGGCACTCCCGAGGGGTAGCCGGCGCGGAGCCAGGCGACGACGCGCGAGACGATCCCCTCGCGCGCCGCGATCGGATCGGTCGAGTCCATGCTCAGCCCTTGGGCGTGAAGGTCGGGAGGAGGTGCTCGAAGCTCACCGACTGGCCGAGGCCCGTGGCGATGATGATGCTGAGGCCGATGGCCACGGCGGCGAGGACGAGCGCGAAGCACAGCACGCCGACCCCGCGGAGAATCGGGGCGGGCAGCCCGCCGGCCCCGTCGGGAGCACCCGCGACGGCGAACGAGCGGACTCCGAGTGCGAAGAGCACCGGCAGGCCCGCTCCGAGGAGCACGGCGACGAGGGCCACCTGGCCGGCGGCGGAGAGGAAGAGGGAGAGCACGGTGCGGTTCCTTTCGCTCAGACGTCGGCGGTCTCGGGCGCGGGACGGCCCGCGTCCTGCCACTCGTCGTTGACGTTGTGTGCGCCGATGCTGTCGCGGCGCGAGCGGACGTAGATGGCGGTGGCGACCACGACGAGTACCGCGGCCATCAACAGACCGCCGGCCGCACCCTGCACGAGGTGGCCGATCCACCACATCACGGCGCCGACCAGGGCGGCCGCCGGGAGGGTGATGACCCAGGCGACGACCATGCGCAGTGCGACCCGCCAGCGCACCTGGGCGCCGGGTCGGCCCACTCCGGAGCCGAGGATCGAGCCGGTGGCCACATGCGTGGTCGAGAGGGCGAAGCCGAGGTGGCTCGAGGCGAGGATCACCGCGGCCGACGAGCTCTCCGCCGCCATGCCCTGCGGAGTGTCGATCTCGACCAGGCCCTTGCCGACGGTGCGGATGATGCGCCAGCCGCCGATGTACGTTCCGAGCGAGATGGCCAGCGCGCAGCTGAGTTTCACCCAGAAGGGGACCGACGCGGTGTCGCTCCAGCCACCGGCCGCGATCAGCGCCAGCGTGATCACTCCCATCGTCTTCTGCGCGTCGTTGGTGCCGTGCGCGAGCGAGACGAGGGAGGCGCTGCCGATCTGGCCGATGCGGAACCCGCGGTGCAGGCTCTTCTCGGCGAGGTTGCCGATCACGCGGAACACGAGCCACGTGCCGATGGCCGCGACGGCTCCGGCAAGCAGAGGCGACATCAGCGCCGGCAGGATCACCTTGCCGACGACGCCGTCGAGCTTGGTGCCGTCTCCCGCCCAGTTGACGCCGTTGACGCCGAGACCGGCGAGCGCTGAGCCGATCAGCCCGCCGAAGAGGGCGTGCGACGAACTCGACGGCAGACCCAGCAGCCAGGTCAGCAGGTTCCAGACGATCCCGCCGATCAGCCCCGCGAGCACGATCAGCAGCAGCGCGGATCCGCCGCCCTCAAGCAGAGCGGGGTCCGGTGCGCCGGTCGAGTCCTGGATCTTGACCACCGCGTTGGTGACCGTGAGGGCCACCTCGATGCTGAGGAAGGCGCCGACCAGATTGAGTGAGGCGGAGAGCGCGACGGCGGTGCGGGGCTTGAGCGCGCCGGTCGCGATGGACGTGGCCATCGCGTTCGCCGTGTCATGGAAGCCGTTGGTGAAGTCGAAGGCCAGGGCCGTGACGACGACGAGAGCGAGCAGGATGAAGGGATCCACGCAGACATGATGCTCCCGCGCAGAGCGCTCGAGCGGCCTGCCGGCGATGCTTCACCGAGTGTTCACCTCGCCGGAGCCGCGCGCCCGGGTATCCTGTGCGCTTTCTCAGGCGCGGGGCGTCAGCGCTCCGCGCGCGGCAGCGGAGGCGTGAGGTCGGGGGTGTGCGCGGGGTCGGAGTCGGGGGTCGCGGCCTCGGAGGCGGCACGAGCGGCGCCTGGAGCGCTGTCCGCGGTCGCATCGCCGGGTGCCTCGTCCGCCGCAGGACTCGGCAGAGGGGGCGTCAGGTCCACCGCAGCCTCGGGAGCAGTCGGCGCCGCCGCGTGCTTCGCTGCCGACGGACGCTCGGCCGCCGCGGCCTTCGCCAGCGCCTTCTCCTGCGTGCGCCGGAGCTTCTCCGTCTGCTCCGCCAACCTGCGGGCCTTCACGCGCAGCTTCTTGCTGGAGTCGCGGACCGCCTCGTGCGCCGCACGCACCGACTTCTCGGCCTTCTTCAGCGCCTTCTTCGCGCGCTTCTGCGCCGCCCTGTCCTGCGCCGCCCTGTCCTGCGAACCCTTGCCAGTCCCGGCCATGTCCCGCTCCTCCGCTCGTCGGCCGCTCGGCCGTCCCCTCCACGCTAGCGACCGACGCGCCGGAGGGGACCGGCTGGCGAGGAGCCTCCGCCCGCGGTAGTGCGCGACGGCCTGGGAGTCGCAGCAGAGTGCGCCCGCGCGACGCCCGCGTTCGGCAAGCTGGGGGCATGGTCTTCCAGCAGAACCCCGGCGATCTCCTCGGACACACGCCTCGGCGTCGGCCGGTGCGCGGCCCCAAGCGCGACAGGTGGATGTGGTGGCGCCTCGGCTCCGGAGCCGCCGCGACCGCCGCCGGCCTGATCGCGCTCCTCGTCTTCACCGCGCCGCGCTGAGCGCCCACCCCTTCGCCGCGGCCGTCGATCTCTTCCGCGCCCGCCGATCTCTTCTGCGCCCGCTCGACTCCGGAGCCTTCTCTCAGCCGCAGTCCGGAGGAACGCGGGTAGCTTAGAGGGTCGCGTCGGCCTGGCCGCGCGAGATCCCCCGCGCCCCACCCGCCGCTCCCGCCTCCCCCTCGAGCGTCGGCAGACCTGGAACCCCCCTCTGCATGCACCGATCCGATCGCGCCTCGACCCCCTCCCCCGCAGGAGCCGAGACCGGCACCCCGTCCGCCCTCCCGACCCGCCGCTCCCTGCGTGAGCAGGAGTCCCGGCGTCGCACGCCCCGCGGCCCCTCGCGGCCCCGTGCCTCCGCCGTCGCCGCGATGACCCTCGTGGCCGGCATCGCGATCACGACCACGATGCCCGCGTTCGCCGTCGGCGGCACCGCCGACTCCGAGATGGCCCGCGACTCGGCGAGCGCCGTCGCTGCGGCCCGCCCGCAGAGCTTCGTCGCCGCCGGAGTCGTGCAGAAGAGCGTCACGCGCGACTCGTTCGCCGCCGAGGCGAAGCCCGAGGTCCTCGTGCCCACCGCCTCGCTCGAGGCGATCACCGCCACGGCCGGAGAATCGACCGCCGCCGCGGAGGGGGTCTCGGGCGCCTGGGTCGTCCCGATCGCCGGCCGTGTCTCGAGCGGCTACGGCCCGCGCCCTGACGCACCCGTCGCGGGCGTGAACCTGTTCCACAAGGGCACCGACCTCGCCGGCGCGTGCGGCACCCCCGTCCTCGCGGCGGCCAGCGGCACCGTCGAGGAGGCGTCCTTCCAGGGCAGCTACGGCAACTGGATCCTGCTCGACAACGGCGGAGGCATCGAGACCGGCTACGCGCACAACAGCGAGCTGATGGTCTCGGTCGGCGACACCGTCACCGTGGGTCAGGTCATCGCTCTGCGCGGGTCGACCGGCGCCTCCACCGGCTGCCACCTGCACTTCGAGACCCGGGTCGACGGCGAGGCCGTCGACGCCGAGCCGTTCATGGCCGAGCTGGGCGTGCCGATCGGCTGACGCGCCGCCGACCACTCACTGAGCCGTGCGCGCGCCGGTCGAGACAGCGCCCGACCAGTGCGCGTCGGCCGGCTCCGTGGTCACCCTGATCTCGGCGTTCTGCTCGACCGCGACATCCATGGTGGCCGTGTTGCCGCCTCCGGTCCTCGTGCGGGTCGTGCTCGGACTGAAGAAGCACGATGAGCCGCCGGTCATCACTCCGACCACCTCGATCGTCACCTCGGCGTCCTCGGTGTCGCAGTCGACCGACACCGTGATGTGCACGGGCTCGCCGCTGAGGTGCACGGACTGCGGCGGCACCGCTCCGATCCGATCGGTCCAGCGGACGGCGGCCGAGGCACCGTCAGGCAGCGTCACGGCCCCGAGGGGCTTCGCAGTCGGTGTCGCCGTCGGGGTCCGAGCAGTCGTCGCCCCGTTCGTCGCGCCCGGCGCGTCCTCGCTCGGAGTGCACCCGCCCAGCGCGAACGCCATCAGCATCCCGAGCGCCGCGATCGCGCCCTTGGTCGTGGTCCGCACGGTGGTCGTGGTGGTTGTCACGGTGGTTCCCCTGTCCACTCGGTCCTTCCGGTCTACCCGAGTCGCCGCGGTCACGCGACCGCTCCTGGAAGACACGCAGCCGCCCGATCCCGACGCTAGCGGCCCGTGCGCTCGCGTCGCCGGAGGAGCGCCTCCGTCACGACGACCGCGACGGCGCAGTAGCAGCAGACCGGGACCATGACGACCATCGCGCAGAGGGCCGTGGTCCCGTCGCCCGCGCCCCACCAGTCGACCACGACGACGACCGCGAGCGCCAGAGCGAGCACGCACACGACGGACGCGAGCCACAGGGCTGGCCACGGTGCCCGCCCGCGGAGCACGGAGTAGGGAGCCGCACCGACGGCGAGGGCGGCGACCGTCGCTGACGTCATGACGACGACGGGCCTCACCGTCTCGACGGGCTGCCGGCCTCCTCCGGGAGGCGAGAGCAGGAGGAGGACCAGTGTCGTCACGACCGCGATCACCGCGCCGACGGCCACGAGCACCAGAGCTGCACGGACGGAGGCGCCCGAGCCGATGCGAGCGATCCGTGTCGGCATTCGTGCTCCCCGCTGCGTGCGCTGTCACCGACCCGCCCTCCGCGCGAACGGATGCAGCCCTTCTCCGGTCCCGTGACATGATCCCGCATCGGCGCGCAGCCGGCACTCCGCGGGAACCCCCAGTCCCGGCCGCGCGGGCCTTCGGCATCCTCGCGGGAGGAGAATGGGGACGTCCTGCCAGCGGCCGGACCTCGACCGCTACGGAGACATGCATGAACCCCACCGGGAGCTTCCGCGCCGCCCGCGACACCCTCCTGCAGCACCGCACCGACGCGGCGGCCGCGAACGAGGCCTTCCAGTGGCCCGACGTCGGCCCCCGCTTCAACTGGGCGGTCGACTGGTTCGACGCGATCGCGATCGGCAACGAGCGCACCGCCCTCTGGATCGTCGAGGAGGACGGCTCCGAGCAGCAGTACTCCTTCGACCGGATGCGCTGGCGCTCGGACGAGGTCGCGGCCTGGCTGCACTCGGTCGGCGTCGAGCAGGGCGACCACGTGATGCTGATGCTCGGCAACCGGCTTGAGCTGTGGGAGTCGATGCTCGCGATCATGAAGCTCGGCGCCGTGATCCTGCCCACGACGACCCTCCTCTCGCCGACCGACCTGGCCGGGCGGCTCGAGCGCGGCCGGGTTGCGCACGTCATCGCGGACGCCGCCGAGACCGCGAAGTTCGACGGGATCGCGGGCGACGTCGGGCTCATCGCCGTGGGCGGTCCGGTGGAGGGCTGGCTCGACTACGACGACTCCCTCGAGCCCTTCGGGATCAGCCCGACGGTGGTCGTCGAGAGCTCCGACCCGTGCCTGATCTACTTCACCTCGGGAACCACCTCGCAGCCCAAGATGGTCGTGCACACCCACCAGTCGTATCCCGTGGGCCACCTCACCACGATGTACTGGCTCGGCGTCCGCCCCGGCGACGTGCACATGGCGATCAGCTCGCCCGGCTGGGGCAAGCACGCGTGGAGCTGCTTCTTCGCGCCGTGGAACGCCGAGGCGACCGTCTTCGTCTACAACTACAGCCGCTTCTCGCCCGCCGCGCTGCACCGGCAACTCGACCGTGCCGAGGTGACCACGTTCTGCGCCCCACCGACGGTCTGGCGGATGCTGATCCAGTCGGAGCTCGGCGCGAGACCACGCGCACTCGCCGAGATCCTCTCGGCCGGGGAGCCGCTGAACCCCGAGGTGATCGCGACGATCGAGCGGGAGTGGGGCCTCACCGTGCGCGACGGCTACGGCCAGACCGAGACCACCGCGATGATCGGCAACCCGCCCGGCGCCCCGATCGTGCCCGGAGCCATGGGACGCGCCCTGCCGGGCGTCGCGGTCGCGCTGATCGACCCGCTGACTGGCGAGCCGGCGGCCACCGGCGAGATCTGCCTCGACCTCTCCGCCGAGCCCGTGAACCTGATGTCCGGGTACCTCGGCGATGACGAGCGCACCGCGCTCTCGCGCGCCGACGGCTGGTTCCACACCGGAGACGTCGCCGCGAGGGCCCTCGACGGCACCATCACGTTCGTCGGACGCACCGACGACGTCTTCAAGTCGTCCGACTTCACGATCTCGCCGTTCGAGGTCGAGAGCGTGCTGCTCCAGCATCCGGCGGTCGCCGAGTCGGCTGTGGTGCCGGCTCCGGATGCGCTGCGCCACAGCGCGGTCAAGGCGTACGTCGAGCTCGCCGATGGCTGGGAACCGACCGCCGAGACCGCCGCCGCGATCTTCGCGCACGCCCGCGAGCTGCTGTCATCGTTCGAGCGGGTGCGCCGCCTGGAGTTCCATCCGCTGCCCAAGACGATCTCGGGCAAGATCCGCCGCGTCGAGCTGCGCGAGCGCGAGGAGGAGGCGTTCCGCACCGGAGTCGAGATCGCGACGGAGTGGCGGGCCGACCGGCTCTGACGGCCGCCCTCCGCCGCGACAGCCGTCAGGCGGCCAGGTTGGCCCACTGCTTCAGAGCCGCCCGGGTCTGCGGCCCGGGGATGCCGTCGACCGGGCCGACCGAGTACCACGGGAACTGGGTGAGGAAGCGCTGGATGGCGCGCCAGGTGTTGGGGCCAGGCTGGCCGTCGACGACGCCGGGGTTCTGCCCGCGCAGGATGAGGAACCGCTGCATCGCCTTCCACGTGTTCGTGCCCGGGACTCCGTCGATCGCTCCCGGTGAGATGCCGTTGTCCCTAAACAGGCGCTGCAGCGACTTCCACTCGTCGGTGGTGAGGCCGTAGTAGTTCACGGCCGCGAAGGCTGGCGGCGCGGAGGCGACGGCGAGCACGCCGGCGATCCCGGCGCCGAGCGCACTCTGGAACAGGGCGCGTCGCCCCATCGGCTGCTTCGCGGAGGTACTGGTCATCGAATGTCTCCAGTGATACGGGGGACCTCGTCATCCCCGTACGACCGTACTGCGGAACGGCCCGTCACCGCACTGACGACATCAGTCCGACGGTCGGCCGACCGTCGGGCATCAGTCGGCTCTCCGCCCTTATAGCGGACCGGTAGGCCTTCCGGCTCCCGCGTCACCGAGTGGCGCGCGCGTCGGAAGGCGACCGACCGATCGTTCAGACCGGCCGCGCCACCGTCGCGCGGCTGGTCAGCAGCACGTCGAAGCTCGTGCGGCGGCGGTAGCGGAGGAAGGCACGGTCCATCTCGTCGAGCGAGCGGAAGCCGGCCCGTTCCGCCGCGCGGCGCCGGACGAGCACGATCGGCGCCGACGCCGCATGCTCTCGGATGATCCGCTGGGCGACGTCGACGCGGATCCGTGCGAGCGCGGAACGCACAGAGCTACGGCGGTGCAGCCAGAGGTTCGCTGTGACCGCCAGCGCCGGCACGCCCAGGGTGCGCGCAACGACGCGGGCGTCGAGGCCCGGTTCTGCATGGAGCGAGAGGAGGGAGCGATCGATCCGTTCGGTGAGGGTGGGGGTCCGTGGGCGCACGGGTGCCGTCATGGGTGGCTCGCATTCGAATGGTGCGGTGCCGTCGGTCGGGATGGCGCGACAGCGTGCTTCGTACTGGTCGGCCGGCGCAGGGGGGTAACGGCGCTCGGCCGGACCGGCGACGTGCTGACGTCGATGATCCGAAGCTCTGTCATCTTCGCCACGGCGCCCTCCCGCGCGAAGAGCGTGGCGCGTTTTTCGGTCTTATTTGGCGCATTCGGCGGCGCGTTCTGACGGATGCGCGCGCCTGCCTCCGAAGCGTTCGCGCCGAGGGGGTCGAGAGAGTCTCGACAGACCCGATCATCAAGGTGCTCCGCGCTGCCCCCTGCCTCTCAAGGAGACCTCACAATGACCCCCGCCGCACCCGAGGCGATCCTTCCCGCCGCCGCCCTCGTGTTCCCCCTTCTCGTCGGTGCGGCCCTGCTCGTCTCGGGGATCATCACCGTCCGGAGCGTCCTGCGCGGCTCCGAGCGGGGCACCTCCCCGCGTGGCACGAGCGCAGCCCGTGCCCGCTCCGTTCTGGCCGCCGGACTCGGGGACGCCGGCCTCGCGCGGGGTCCGGCCATCGCTCTCGCCGCACTGCGGATCGCGGCCGGCGCGCTCCTCCTGGTCAGCTCCGGACCCACGTACACGGCTGCCGCCCTGGTCGCCGCGCTGCTCTGTGCACTCGCTCTCCTGGGGGCCCTCCGCGCCTTCGCCCAGGCCCCCGAAGAGGAGGCGCAGACCCCCGCGACGGTCGCCGCGGCCGCCGCTCTGCTCGCCTTCGCGACGGCCGCCGCAGCACAGGGGATCCTCGGATTCACGGGCGTCCCGGCGCACCTCGGCCTCTTCGACCACCGCGATCTGAGCTGGGCGGCAGCTCTCGTCGGAGTGCTCGCAGCATGCAGCCTCCTGCAACTCGCCGGCCGGGTTCGAGGCCCCGCGACGCCTCCCGGACAGAGCGTTCGGAGGCACGGGTGATCCTCCGGCGCCCGGCGCCCTCGACCTTCCCGCACCTCGTCCTCGACGGCACCGCGTCGCACCTGCTCTCGGAGCGCCAGCACGTCGCCGTGATCACGTTCTGGATGCAGTTCCACAACGCCGGCCCGGCTGCACTGCACGATCTGGCCCTGCACTGCGGCTCGTTCACCGACGGCTCGGGAACCGAGCTCGAGTACGACGAGGCGCCGACGACCGTGGTCGGCAGGCCGGAGCGGGTCGCCCCGGGGGCCGGCTTCGTCGCCGTCGCGCATTACACCGCGGCGCCGCTCCGCGCGCCCAGGACGCTGCGGCACTCGGTCGTCCTCCGGGGCAGGACAGGAGAGGGGCGGACCTTCACCGACGCCGCATCGCTCGAGGTCCGACTCGATCCGAGGCGCACCCCCGAAGTCCGGTTCACCCCCTCGATCGCGGGGTCCGGGACCCTCCGCTGGCGGTGATCGACGGATCATCCGCCTGAAGACTTCTCATCAAGGCCCCTCATCAGTCAGGCTAGGGGTGTCGCGTCTCCCGAAGGACGCGCTAGAGAAAGGACTCCGCCGTGATGGGTATTGCAGAAGGCAGCCGACCGACCGTCGATCGCGGGGTGTCGCGTCGCGACACGGCCGCCGCCGCCTGGCTCGCTGAAGGCGGGGTGGATGTCCGCGCGACCGGGGCTTTCCGCATCGTCGCGGATACGCTCCGGAGCGACGGCGTCGAGGTCCTGCGGATCTGGCACACCCCGGGCCGCCTGCACCGCACCGCCCGCGCGGGTGCCGGCATCCGCCTGATCATCCCGCTCGAGGGCGTGCTCGTGATCCAGCCCGACGACCCGTCGGCGCTCGAGGTCCAGCTCGGCCCTGGAGACATCGCGTTCCTCCAGTGCGACTCGTCGTTCACCCTGGTCACCGACACCCCGAGCGCGCGCACCGAGATCGCTCTCGACCGGCCGCTGCTGGGCCTGGTCGATTCGAGCGACCGGGGCGCGGTCGTCACGGAGGCAGAGCCGGCCAGCCGCGGCATCCTCCTCTCGACCGTCAACTCGACGTTCGGCTCGACGCTCGACGCCGACTCGCCCGCGTTCCCCCTGGTGCGCGCGGCGGTCGAGCAGCTCGCCGGAGCCGTGCTCGCCACCTCGCTCCCGCGCGAGAGCAGCGAGGACGTCTACACGCGCGCGCTCGCCCTGATCGCCGCGATGTCCGCCGACTCCCGCCTCTCGGTGCAGGAGATCTGCGAGCGCCTGGGCGTGCCCAAGCGCACCCTCCAGCGCACCTTCGCCCGCAACGGGACCACTGTGTTCGACGAGATCCGCCGCGCCCGCCTCACGACCGCGCGTGCGCTCCTGGGCGGAAGCGACGCGCCCCCGGCCCCCGAGCACGCGCTGAGCAGCTACGTCCGCTCGCAGCGACTGCGTCGCGATCTGCGTCACCTCGAGACGGTACCGGCCGCGCGGCTCGGCTGACCGCGACCTCGCCACACCAGCGCACCTCCTCGGTGTGGCGATCCGGCGTGCCTCGCGTCTCCGAAGAACGTCTGCAAGTACCACTCGCCCGTGAGGAGTCAGGTCGTGACAGAGCAGTTCACCGTGCATCGCGAGCCCGCCGGTCCCACCGGCTCCTCGCCCGAGGGCGTGTGCGCGCCCGACTACCAGTTCGGGCGGGTGCTCTCGCCGGTCGGGACGTACGACGGCGACGTCGTGCCGGACAGCATCTGCGCGATGCTGGTCGTCGAGGGCTCCGGCGTGGTGCACCAGGGCAACGTCACCACCGGCTTCTCAACCGGACGCCTTCTCGTGCTGGACGGCGCGTTGCCGATGACAGTCGAGGTCACCCGGCCGACCGCCCACTACGCCTGGCGGTTCCGGTCGTCGATGCTCACCACCCCCGAGATGTGGGCGGCCGTCGGTAGCTCGGTCACGGCCGCCCCCTCGGTTTGGGGGCCGGCGCGGGTGCTGGCGAACGCGCTGATCGGCGCAGATCCGGCCGTCTCCCACTCGGCAGACGCGTTGCGCGCGAGCGAACTGGTCCTTGCGTCGATCCTTTCGACGGCCGTCTCCGTCCGGCGGGCGTAGGCGGCGAGCCGAGCCTCACCGGCTGATCAGACCGCTCCGTCGGCGGCGACTCGGCAGAAGCACTCGTGGTCAGGGCAGCGTCCGTGGTCAGGGCAGCGTGCCGTGGTCAGGGCAGCGTGCCGAGCGCTATGCGGGGCAGCAGGCGCTGGATCGCCGTGGCGGCGGCTCCGCGCGCCCACTCGACGAGACCGCCGTCGTCGACCAGCAGCTCCAGCGCGGGCGCATCGGGGTCGCGCGTGCTCGCGATCGCCGCCTCGACCACGCCCGCCTGCTCGGAGTAGAGCGCGACTCCCTCGCCGGCGAGGATCACCGTGCCCGCCATCGACAGGTTGGCGATCGCAGCGATCATCGTGCCCAGTGCGCGGGCGGAGTCGCCGAGCACGCGGGCCGCTCCGGCGTCACCGGCGCGGGCGGCCGCGAAGCCCTCGGCCAGCGTCATCTGGTGGCCGGTGGCCACGTACAGCTGCCGGGTGAGCGAGGGCAGGCTGAGCATCGCCGTGGAGCAGCCGCGGTGGCCGGACTCGCAGACCGGGCCGGCGGGATCGAGCGGGTAGTGCCCACCGAGCCCGAGGCCCGCCGACGGTGGCGCCACCACACGGTCGTGCACGACGAGGCCGTAGCCGACGCCCGCACCGACCGTCAGAACGGCGAAGTGCGGGATGCCGCGGCCCCTCCCGAACCAGTGCTCAGCGCCGGTCAGTGCGACGACGTCGTTCTCGAGGGCGACGGGGAGGTCGAGGGCCGAGGAGAGTGGACGGGCGAGGTCGACGTCGCGCCAGCCGAGGAAGGGCGCGCGGCTGACCCGCCCGTCGGCACCGATACTGCCGCCGAGGGTCACGCCGAGGCCGGCGAAGGCGGAGGCGCCGCCGAGCTCGTCGACGACGGCAACGATCGCGCGGACGACCTCGGAGGGCTGCGTCCCTGGCAGGGCGCGCACGATCTCGAGCTCGGTCTGCGCGCGGAGATCGGTGCGGACCGCGAGGATCTCGGTGCCGGTGATCTTCACGCCGGCGAAGCGCAGCGCCTCCGCCCGGATGTCGAGCGGGCGGGCGGGACGGCCGACTCCGGTGCTCTGCTCGGCGCCCTCGACGACGAGCCCGCCGTCGAGGAAGGGGCGCGCGAGGCGGGTGAGGCTGGCCGGGGACAGGCCGAGGCGGCGGCCGAGCTCGGAGCGCGAGAGGGGGCCATGGATGAGGACTTCGCGGGCGAGGAGTTCGGAGGAGCTCCCCGACGCATCCTCGGCGACGACGGCGTCGGTCACAGCGCTCCTTCTTTCCGGGCTGGTACGAAGCTATCGGCTGACCCGGCACGGAGGAGAACCCCGGCCGATACTGATTGCTCTTGACACCCCTATTACTTCTACCCTAGAAAGAACTCATGCATCGCAGCATCGCCTCGACGAACGATCCGCAGACCCTCTCCGGCCGGGAGTCGCCGCTGTTCCACCTCCAGGACGGCGGGACGAGCGTCGTCGTCGACGCTCGACTGGCCACTTTCCCCGCGATCGTCCACTGGGGCGCCGCGCTCGGAGATCTTTCCACGGCCGAACTATCCGCCCTCGCCGACGCCGCGCTGCCGCAGCGCGTCTCGGGCGGGCTCGACGCCTTCGCCCCGCTCGGGCTCGTCGCCGTCGAAGCCGACGGCTGGCAGCACGCACCGAGCTTCGCGGGCACCCACGAGCGAAGCGCGGCCTCCGCGCGCTTCGAGGTGCAGAGCGCGGAGGCGGTCGGCACGGCCCTCCGTGTCGTCGCCGTCGGCGCCGGCGTACGCCTCACCGTCGACCTCGAACTCGACTCGGCCGGACTGCTCAGTCAGCGGGCGCGGGTCGAGAACCTCGACGCCCGCCCCTTCCGGCTCGAGCGCTTCGAACTCGGCTTCCCGCTGCCGGCGGTGGCACGCGAGATCCTCGACACCACCGGCCACCACCTCCGCGAGCGCCACCCCCAGCGACATGCGCTGACGATCGGCGAGCACTCGCGCAGCACACGGCGCGGGCGCCCGGGAGCCGATGCGACCCTCCTCCTCGCCGCCGGCACTCCCGGCTTCGGCTGGGAGCGGGGCCTCGTGCACGGCGTGCACCTGGGCTGGAGCGGCGACGCGGCGGTGCGCGCGGAACGCACGGTCGAGGGGGTCGCGTTCCTCGCCGTCGGCGAGCTGCTGCGCCCCGCCGAGATCGAGCTGGCGCAGGGCGAGAGCTACGAGACGCCGGTCGCGTACGGGTCCTGGGGCGACGGTCTCACGGAACTGCAGGCGCGCTTCCACGCCGCGGTCCGCGCTCGGCCGCAGCATCCCGCGACTCCACGGCCCGTCACCCTCAACACCTGGGAGGCGGTCTACTTCGACCACGACCTGACCCGGCTCACGGCCCTCGCCGAGCGGGCCGCGCGGATCGGCGTCGAGCGCTTCGTGCTCGACGACGGCTGGTTCCTCGGCCGTCGCGACGACACCACGGCGCTCGGCGACTGGAGCGTTGATCCCACCGTGTGGCCCGAGGGCCTCTCGCCGCTGACCGATGTCGTCACCGGACTCGGGATGCAGTTCGGCCTCTGGGTGGAGCCCGAGATGATCAGCCCGGAGTCCGAGCTGGCCCGCGCGCACCCGGAGTGGATCCTCGGGCCGGGCGGGCACCTCCCCCCTTCAGGGCGGCAGCAGCAGGTGCTCGATCTCTCGCAGCAGGGAGCGTTCGACCACATCCTCGGCGCGCTCGACGCGCTGCTCACGGAGTACCCGATCTCGTACCTCAAGTGGGACCACAACCGCGACGTGATCGAGGCGGTCTCGCCCATCACCGGCCGCGCCGCGGTGCACGAGAACGTGCTCGCGCTCTACCGGCTGCTCGACGAGCTGCGGGCGAGGCACCCCGGCGTCGAGATCGAGTCGTGCGCCTCCGGGGGCGCCAGAGTCGACCTCGGGATCCTCGCCCGCACCGACCGCATCTGGACCAGCGACTGCATCGACCCGCTCGAACGCCAGACCATCCAGCCCTTCACCCAGCTCGTCGTCCCGCCCGAGCTGATGGGCCAGCACATCGGCGGCCCGCAGTCGCACTCGACGAAACGGACCCACTCGCTCGCGTTCCGAGCCGGCACTGCCCTGCCCGGCCACCTCGGCATCGAGTGGGACATCTCCAGGCTCGACCCCGCCGTCGAGGAGGAGCTGACCGCCTGGGTCGCCTTCCACCGCGAGCACCGCGCGCTGCTGCACACCGGCACCGCCGTTCGAGCCGATCTGGCCGACGACGCGGCCTCGCTCTCGGGGGTCGTCGCCGCCGACCGCTCCAGCGCCCTGTTCACCTTCGCTCAGCTGCGCACCGGCGAGAGCTACCCGCCCGGCCGGATCACCCTCCCGGGCCTCAACCCCGAGACCGCCTACTCGGTGCGGCTCGCGCCGGTGACCACGCCGCTCGGCGGGCCCGGGCAGTCACCGCTCGCCTGGACCGAGCGGGAGACCGTGCTCAGCGGGCGCGTGCTCGCGACCGTGGGGCTCCAGGCCCCCGTCCTCGATCCCGAGCAGCTCGTGATGCTCGTCCTCACCGCCATCTGACCCGCCCTCCCGACCCGTCGCTCCGCCGGCGACGGGTCGCCGCTTCTGCACTCGCACCGCCCCCACCGCGGTCGAGCGCGCCCGAAATCCTGCTCCCCACGCGCAAGGAGGCGCCTCCATGTCCCCCCATCCCCCTCCCCCCGGATTCTCCCGGCGGGTCTTCCTCTCGGTGCCGCTCGCCGCAGCGTCCGCCGCGGCCCTCGCCTCCTGCGCCTCCCCCGGCGCAGCCGACGGCGTGACCACGCTCGACTTCTTCCAGTTCAAGGCGGAGGCGGTCGACGACTTCGCACGGATCATCCGCGATTTCGAGGCGGCGAACCCGGACATCCGGGTGATCGCCAACAACGTGCCCGACCCGGACACGGCGATCCGCACCCTGCTCGTCAAGGACAAGGTGCCCGACGTGCTCACTCTGAACGGCAGCGGCTACTACGCCGACCTCGCCAAGGCGGGGGTGTTCCACGACTTCACCGGCGATGAGCTGGTCGAGCGCGTGAATCCGGCGGCGCTCGAGATCATCGCCGACCTCGGCAGCTACAACGACGAGGAGGTGAACGCCCTCGCCTTCGCGAACAACGCCGACGGCATCCTCTACAACCGCAGGATCTTCGCCGACAACGGGATCGAGGTGCCCACCACCTGGGACGAGCTGATCGCGGTCTGCGACGCGCTGGTCGCCGCGGGCGTCACTCCGTTCTACGGCGCCTTGCTCGACAACTGGACTGGTGCGCCGGCGTTCAACGCGCTGGGCGGCCAGTTGCAGCCGGAAGGCTTCTTCGAGGCGCTGCGCGAGGAGGGCGCGGCCCTCGGGCCCGACTCGCCCGTCTCGTTCTCGAAGGACTACGCCGTGGTGATGGAACGACTCGGGCAGCTCTTCTCGTACACCCAGGAGGGCTCATTCGGCCGCGGCTACGACGACGGCAACCAGGCCTTCGCCGCGGGCGAGGCGGCGATGTACCCGCAGGGCATCTGGGCGGTCAACCCGGTGCGCACCAACAACCCCGACATCGATCTCGGAGTCTTCCCCTACCCGGTCCTCGACGACCCGGCGGACACCCGGGTCACCTCGGGCGTCGACGTGGCCGTCGCCATCGGCCGCGGCACCCCGAAGCTCGAGGCCGCCCGCCGGTTCGTCGACTACCTGTTGACCCCCGGAGTCGTCGAGCCGTACGTCGAGAGCCAGGCCGCCTTCTCGCCGCTGGTCGACGCCGCGCCCAACGCGGATCCGACGCTGGCCGAGCTGCAGCCTTACTTCGAGCAGGGGCGGCTGATCGGCTTCGTCGACCACCAGATCCCGGCGAGCATCCCGCTCAACCCCACCCTCCAGGCGTTCCTCGCCAGCGGAGACGCCGACGCGGCGCTCCGGACCCTCGACAGTGAGTGGCGCAAAGTCGCGGCACGCACGACCAGGAAGTGACCCCCATGACCACGACCACGACGGCCCCCGCGCAGGCGGCGACGACGCCTCCGCCGCCTCGGAGGAAGCGCACCATCGGGCGCACCTCCACGACGTTCTACTGGATGACGGTCCCCGCCGTCCTGCTCTTCTTCGCGCTGCACACCGTGCCGGTGCTCACCGGCGTCTTCTTCAGCTTCACGGATTACGCCGGCTACGGCTCCTGGGACCTGATCGGCGCCTCCAACTATCTGGCGCTCCTCCAGGACGACCGGGTCTGGAAGGCCTACGGGTTCACCTTCGGCTTCGCGATCGTGGCCACCGTGCTGGTGAACGTGATCTCGCTCGCCATCGCCGTGGCGCTGAACGCGAAGATCAGGTTCCAGACGGCCTTCCGGGGGATCTACTTCATCCCCTACGTGCTCTCGACCCTCGTCATCGGCTACGTGTTCCAGTACCTGTTCGCGAACTCGCTGCCGCAGATCCTCGGCTCGATCCCGGTGATCGGCGAGAACATCCTGGCGAACGCGGACTGGGCGTGGGTCGCGATCGTCGTGCTGGCGGTCTGGCAGGCCTCGGCCTTCTCGATCATCATCTACCTCGCGGGGCTGCAGACGATCCCGGGCGAGCTCTACGAGGCGACATCCCTCGACGGGGCGGGGAAGTGGCGGCAGTTCACCTCGATCACGTTCCCACTGATCGCCTCGTTCTTCACGATCAACATGGTCATCTCGATGAAGAACTTCCTCCAGGTGTTCGACCACATCATCGCCCTCACCAACGGCGGCCCCGGCACCTCGACGGAGTCGATCACGCTGCTGATCTACCGCGGCGGATTCCAGGGCGGCGAATACGCGTATCAGACGGCCAACGCCGTCCTCTACTTCCTCATCATCATCGTGGTCTCGCTGATCCAGTTCCGAGTCCTCAGCCGCAGAGAGGCCTCGTTCTGATGACATCGACCACCACTCCCACAACCGCCATCGCCCTCGGCGAGCCCGAGGGCAGGCGCCGACCCTCACGCGACACGCACCGGATCAACTGGTGGGCGACCGCGCTCATCGCCGTCTGCTCGCTGACGATCCTCCTGCCGCTCTACTTCGCCGTCGTGACGGCGCTCAAGACGCCCGACCAGCTCGGCGGGACCGGCTTCGAGCTGCCGACCTCGATCTCGTGGGGCAATTTCGCCGAGGCGTGGACGGCGACCCGCTTCCCTCAGGCGTTCGTGAACACGGCGCTGATCACGGTCGGAGCCGTCGTGCTGACGCTGTTCTCGAACTCGATGGTCGCGTACGCGGTCGCCCGCAACATGCACAAGCCGTTCTTCAAGGGCGTCTACTTCTACCTGCTCGCGGCGGTCTTCGTGCCGTTCCCCATCATCATGCTGCCGGTGGTGAAGGAGACGGCGCTGCTGGGCCTGGACAACCAGGCCGGGTTGATCCTGCTCTACGCCGTGTTCGGCCTCTCGATCAACACGTTCATCTACACCGCGTTCATCCGCTCGATCCCGATCGAACTCGAGGAGGCGGCCCGCACCGACGGCGCCTCGACCTGGCGCACCTACTGGCAGGTGATCTTCCCGCTGCTCGGCCCGATGAACGCCACCGTCGGCATCCTGACCTGCGTGTGGGCGTGGAACGACTTCATCCTGCCGCTCGTGGTGCTCTCGGATCCCTCCGCGCGCACCCTGCCGCTGGCCGAGTACGTCTTCCAGGGGCAGTTCAACACGAACTACACCGTCGCCTTCGCGTCCTACCTGATGGCGATGGCGCCGCTGCTGATCGTGTACCTGTTCGCCCAGCGCTGGGTGGTCAGCGGAGTGATGCGCGGGTCGATCAAGTAGGCGGGGCGGGGGGCGGCGAGCGGCCGTCCCCGCCGACTCCCGCGGGGCTGCGCGGCGCAGAATAGAATAAAATGAATACGATTTGGAGGCCTTCATGACCGACAGCGCGCCCAGCCCCTTCACACCCGGGTACGGGAAGAAGCCTGCCGTCTTCGGCGGTCACGGGGAAGAGCTCCGCGAACTCCAGTCGGTGTTCGAGACCCTCGACTTCGGCGAGAACCACTCGGTGCTCGTCTCCGGACTCCGCGGAGCGGGAAAGACCTCGTTCCTCACCACACTGCAGGACGCCGCTCGCGACGCGGGCTGGGTGGTCATCAGCGACGACGCCAGCGCAGGCCTCACCGGGCGGATCATGGACTCCGCCATCCCCACTCTCATCAACGGGATGGCTCCCGCCACCCGGGCGAGACTCACCACGCTGGGCGTCTGGCAGTTCAACGCCGAGGTCCAGTACGTCGATCGCCAGCGGACGGTCAAGCCGCAACTCCGGACGGACCTCGTCGCCCTGTCCTCGGCGCTCGCCGGCAGCGGCGGCATTCTCATCACCATCGACGAGGTCTCCTCCGGCAAGGTCCGCCTGCGCGAGCTCAGCTCCTTCGCCCTGCAGGTCTCGCACGCCCTCGAGGACGGCGCCCCGGTCATGATCGTCTTCGCAGGGGTGAGGGTCAGCCTCGATGCCCTCCTCGCGGCCGAGCACACCACCTTCCTCCGACGCTCCCGCGAGGTGCAGTTCGAACGCCTCTCCGCCTCCGAGACGCAGCGCGTCTTCGTCGAGACAGCGCGTCTGGGCGGGCGCAGCATCGACAAGGAAGCGCTGCGTACCCTCGTCTCCCTCTCCCAGGGCTATCCCTACCTCGTCCAGCTTGCGGGCGACTACGCCTGGCGCAACGACAGCACCGCCCCGTCGATCACGCTCGCCGACGCCACCGTCGCGCACGATCGAGCCATCCGCGCCGTCGAGAGCCGGGTCATCAGTCGCGTGTACGGGGACCTCTCGGATGTCGACCAGAAGTTCATGAGCGCGATGGCCGAGGACGAGGATCGGAGCAGAGTCGCGGACATCGTGCGTCGGATGGGGGTGTCCGACGCCTACGTGCAGGTCTACAAGAAGCGGCTCATCGACTCGGGTTACGTGCATCCCGCCGGCCACGGGTACGTGCAGTTCTCGCTCCCCTACCTCGGCGCTTACATCCGCCGCCGCATCGCCGCAGAGTCGAGCGAGGGCGGTATCGACGGCGGCTGGGACGGCTACCCGGCTCCCGACCTGCCCTCCTGAGACGCGCCTCGACTGTCACCGCCCGGGGCCTCTGCCGCCGGTCCGGTCGGAACGCGACGTCAGCGGACCGCGGCGAGCGCCGCTCCGAGCAGGTCGGTGAGCACGGTGCCGCGCGAGCCCGCCTCCTCCGGGTGCCACTGCACGCACCAGAGCGGCGCGGACTCGTGCTCGAGGGCCTCGACGGTGCCGTCGTCGGCACGGGCGACCACCACGAGCCCCTCGCCCGGGCGGTCGACGGCCTGGTGGTGAGCGCTGCGCACATCGAGCTCGACGGCGCCGAGGATGCGGGCAAGGGCGCTCGCGGGATCGAGGGCTACACGGTGCTCGACCATCGCGGACAGGTGCTCGCCCGGCACCGAGCGGCCGACGTGTCCGCCGAGATGCTGCAGCAGGTCGCCGCCGAGCGCGACGTTCACCAGCTGCATGCCCCGGCAGATGCCGACCAGCGGGGTGCGGGTCTCGACAGCCCGGCGGACGAGCGCGATCTGCGCGCGGTCGGCCTCGGGGAAGGACTGGCCGCGGTGCGGGTCGTCCGGCCGGCCGCCGTAGAACTGCGGATCGACATCCTCGCCGCCGGTGACGACGACGGCATCGGCCGCGGCGAGCCGCCGCTCGAGCTCGGGCGCCCCGGCCTGCGCGGCGGGGACGCGGTCGACGACGAAGCCGGCGGCGGTGGCGGCCGAGACGACGCTCGCGGTGAGCAGCTGCAGCTCGATCTCGTACTCCGGATCGTCACGGCCGCCGTCGGCGACGTCGACGACGAGCAGGACAGGGCGATCGGAGGCCATGCGGACATCGTGCCAGCGCCGGGCCCCGTCGCGGGCCTGAACACACGCACAGCCCCTGGTCAGGAAAGCACTCCCGCGCATAGAGTGTTCACGTTCACATTCCGTGCGAAGACGCACACCTCCGCGGCCCTGCGGATCGTGCCTCGACGCCGCACCGACCACGAGGGCCATCCGCATGAGACGATCACGAACGGCGGTGAGGACCGCCCTGGCTGTCGCGACCGTCGCCGCCACGGCGCTGCTCGGCGCCACGATTCCGAGCTCCGCCTTCGGAGCCACCGAGACCCCGCTCCTCCACTACACCTTCGACACCGCCCCCTCCGGCACCACGGTCGCCGACAGCAGCGGCAACGGCTACAGCGCGACGCTGCGCGGCTCCGGAGCCCAGTTCCGCAACGGACTGATCAGCCTCCCCGGCGGGTCCGCCTCGGCCGCCCCCTCCCTCGAGATCCCCACCGCCGGCCTCGTCGGCAAGAAGAACCTCACCTTCTCGACCTGGCTCGCGAACAAGGGCGGCACCGGCAACGTCGCCGCCGCGTTCGTCGGGGCGCCCGTCGCCGCCGGGGCGCAGTTCTCCTCCGGCTACTGGCTGCTCAACCCGAGCAACCTCTCCGGCTACACGAAGTCCGTCGTCACCAACTCCGTCAACGCGAGCGCCCCCTACAGCACCGAGGTCGGCGCCGGAGCCACGGGCACCCCGACCCTCGGCGCCCGCACCCCCTCCGGCCTCTCGCTCTACACGACCGTGATCGACGGCACCACCGGGAAGCTCACCGTCTACGTCAACGGCGCGCAGATCTCGCAGAGCACCATCGCCCGCGACGTCTCCTCCTTCGGCTCGTCCCTCGTCGCGTACATCGCGCGCTCGACGTACAACGATCCGGGCTGGAACGGCGAGATGGACGACTTCGCCGTCTACGACAGCGCCCTCAGCAGCACGGCCGTGCAAGCGCTCTACTCCTCGCAGGCCCTCGACCGCGCCGTCGCGTCGGTCACGGTGCCCACGGAGGCGACCGCCGGATTCACGGTGCCCACCACCGCCAGCGGGGTCGGCATCACCTGGCGCTCGAGCAGCCCGGCCGTCGCGATCACCGGTGGCACCGCGACCGTCACGCGGCCGGCCGCGGGGCAGCCGGACGCCTCCGCGACCCTGACCGCGACGTACACGGTCGGCTCCGACTCCCGCTCGGTCGACTACGTGGTGACGGTCGCCGCACAGCTCGACGACGCCACCAGGGTCCAGCGCGACCTCGCCGCGATCGCGATCCCGAACGTCGGCGACATCCGCACGAACGTCTCGGTCCCCTCCACCGGTGCGCTCGGCTCGAGCATCGAGTGGAGCGTCGTCAGCCCGAGCGGAGCGACCGTCCGCGACGGCAGCGCCGCCGGCACCCGCACGCTCGACGTGGACCGCCCCGCAGCAGGCAGCCCCGCCATCGACGTGGTCGTCCGCGCGACGGCCACGAGCGGAGCCGCCACCCGCACCCGCGACGTCACCCTCCGCGTGCAGCCGCTCCCCGCCGGCGCCGACGACACCGAGGCCTACGTCTGGGCGTTCTTCACCGGAGAGGGCGACGGCGCCGAGCGCATCAGCCTCGCCGCCTCGAAGGGCGACGACGCGCTGAGCTGGAACACGCTCAACGACGGCAAGCCGGTCTTCACCTCGAACCTGGGGACGAAGGGCCTGCGCGACCCGTTCATCATCCGCTCCCCCGAGGGCGACAAGTTCTTCATGCTCGCCACCGACCTGAAGATCGACGGACTCCCCGGCGGCTTCGACACCGCCCAGAAGTCCGGCTCGACCTACATCGAGGTGTGGGAGTCGACCGACCTGGTGAACTGGTCGGAGCAGCGCCACGTGAAGGTGTCCACCGACTTCGCCGGCAACACCTGGGCCCCCGAGGCGTTCTGGGACGAGGAGCTCGACACCTACGTGGTGTTCTGGGCCTCGAACATGTACCCGACCACGAACGCAGCCGACCGCACCGCCGTCACCTACAACCAGATGATGTACGCGACGACCGACGACTTCGTCACCTTCTCGGAGGCGACGCCGTGGATCGACGTCAAGCGCGGCACCGGACGCGGGACCATCGACTCCACCGTCGCGAAGGACGGCGACACCTACTACCGCTTCACCAAGGACGAAGCCTCGATGACGCTCCGGGAGGAGAAGAGCACCGACCTCCTGGCCACCATCACGGGCTCGCTACCCGGCGCCGGCGGACCCGCGGACGAGTGGTCTCTGGTCAAGGAGCGGGTCGCCTCGGGCCTGCCCAATGGCGAGCCCGGCAAGACCTTCACCAGCGGTGAGGGCCCGAACGTCTTCCCCGCCAACGAGGGCGACGTGAACGGCCTCGACTGGTTCCTCTTCATCGACCAGCCGAACTACCACGACGGGCCGAACCACTACATCCCGTTCGGCACCGACGACCTCGCGAACGGCGACTCCTGGCAGCCGCTCGGAGCGAAGCTGCGCGCCGGCCTGCCGCAGAACGCCGACGGCGGCAAGCCGCGCCACGGCACGGTCGTCCCGGTGACCCGCGCCGAGTACCAGAAGGTGCTCGAGGGCTACGCCCCGGGCCTGGCCGTCGCCTCGGTCGCTCCGCTGACCGCGACGACCACGGCGGGCACCGCGCCCGTGCTGCCCCGCGCCACCATCACGACCGCGGCCGGTGCCACCAGCACCGCCGACGTGGCGTGGGAGGCGGTCGCCCCCGCCGCCTACGCCGCGGCCGGGACCTTCACGGTCTCGGGAGTCGCACAGGACGCCTCGCGGATGCCGGTCCAGGTCACCGTCACCGTGCAGTCCTCGCTGAAGGTCAGTGCGACGGCCTCGTCGCGCTGCCTCGCCGGCAAGGTTGTGCTGACGGTCGTCGCCAAGAACGGCGACACCGTGCCGATGGACGTCTCGGTCAGCACCTCGGAGGGCGTGAAGACGTTCTCCGGAGTGAAGCCGGGCGCGTCCGCGTCCGCCGCCTACACGGTGCGCTCGACGCAGCTCGCCGCGGGCCAGGCGACGGTCACGGGCACAGCCACGGTCGGCGGCACGGTCGTCACGGCCGCGGCCACCGCGCGGTACACCACGCGCAGCTGCTGACGCTGAGCACGGGGAGCCCGTCGCACCTCACCGGTGCGGCGGGCCTCCCGGCGTCTCAGAACCAGAGGTGCAGCGTGAAGTCGAACCGGTCTCCGGCTTCGCGCCGCAGGTCGATGAGCAGCCGGCGACCCTCCTGATCGAACCACTTGCGGCGCTCCTCGCTGCCGTAGAGGCCGGTGCGATGGTCGGCGTACTTGTTGAAGAACGCCGCCCAGGCGACCAGGCGGTCGTACAGCTGGGGCGAGAGGATGCTGCGCCAGTCGATCGGGTCGGCGGGCGTCGCCCCGATGTGATCGTTCAGCGGCCACCGCTGCCCATAGTCGACGCGGAGGCGCAGGGTGAGTCTGCCCTCCGGCTCACCACGAGCGGGCACCGGCCCGTCGACGTACCATCGGGACGCCATCATCAGCAGTCCGACTGGTAGTGAGTCGGGTAACTCGTTATGACGCTCTTGTTGTTCGCGGAGACGATAACGGTGGGCTGATAGGTGGTGATGTAGGTGCCGTCAGACTTGTAGATATCGATGGAAGTCGTGAAGCAGAGCTTGTCGTTTCCGTGGTCGTCTGGCGCCTTGTCGTCGACGATGGCCTCGCCTGTGGCGTAGAGCATGAAGTCGTCCCACAATCCTCCACCGAACGAGTCGACGACATCCTGCCAATCTGCTTCGTGGCCCACATCGTTGAGCGACCCATCCCCGTCACGGATGTGGATGTAGCCACTGGCGCTGTCGCCACAGAACAGGTCGACATACCCCAGGACAGTGTCGTCCCACGACTTGACGCTCACGTCTCCGAAACCAGCATTGCAAAGACCGATTGTCCCAGGATCCAAGAGGCTGGTCCCGAGGGAGTCGTTTTCCGCGGAAGAAGTCTCAGGAGCACTTGGCAGATAGTAACGAACGGACGCCTTCGAATCAGCAGCCACGGCGGTTGGAGCCCCGGCAATCGCGCCGACAAGCAGTGTCGCCATACAAACACCCATGGCCATCAGAACTCTTGATTTCAGCATGAAAAGACCCCCGAATTGTTGGAGTTCACTGTGCAATCCAAGCAGGGCGCCTCGACCACTGTCTCACCCGCTGGTGTACGCTCCGGATTCCGCGAACGCAAGAGTGAGAGTGCGCGGGGAAAACGTGATCGCGCTCTCATCCGCGCGGCAACGAGAAAGTATGGATCTGCTGGAAACACCCGGTACAGGCACTCAGATCAGCTATCCAGGAAACGGCACGCCCGCTCACACGGCATCCCTGGGAGCCCGTCGAAGCTACGCTTCGAGGCGCCGCTCGCGCGGCGAGGCGCCGCCCCCGCTGCGGTGTCTCGGCGCGCCCGCCGACGTCTCGACGCGAGGTGGGCAGGCGCGGGGCAGGCGTCGCACGCCGCGTGCTTCACTGGACGGATGACCACGCGTGACGACCACATCGCCGACTTCGCCGAGTTCCTGAACGCCTCCCCCTCCTCCTTCCACGCGGCGGCCGAGGCGGCACGCAGACTCGAGGAGGCAGGATTCACGGGGCTGGACGAGACGCACGCGTGGCCCGCGGCGCCCGGGCGCTACTACGTCGTCCGCGACGGCGCGATCATCGCTTGGCACCTGCCCGAAGGAGCCGGCGCGGTCACGCCGTTCCGCATCCTGGGCGCGCACACCGACTCGCCCGGCTTCATGCTCAAGCCGCAGCCGACGATCGGCTCGAAGGGCTGGCTCCAGGCCGGCGTCGAGATCTACGGCGGACCGCTGCTCAACTCATGGCTCGACCGCGAGCTCGAGCTGGCCGGCCGCGTGGTCACGCGCGGCGGCGAGACCCGGCTGCTGCGGACCGGGCCGTTCCTCCGCATCCCTCAGCTCGCGATCCACCTCGACCGTTCGGCGAACGACGCGCTCACCCTCGATCGGCAGAAGCACACGGTCCCGGTGTTCGGCGTCGGCGACGCCGCCGAGGTCGACCTGCTCGGGCTGCTCGCCGCGCACGCCGGGCTCGACGACGCCTCCGAGATCGCCGGCTACGACCTGGTCACCGCCGACACGCAGCAGCCCCGCCGCTTCGGCCTCGACGAGGTGTTCCTGGCCGCCGGTCGGATGGACGACCTCAGCTCGGTGCACGCCGGCCTCGTCGCGCTCCTCGCGGCGAGCGCCGGGCCGCAGACGTCGCCCGCGCACATCAGCGTGCTCGCGGCCTTCGACCACGAGGAGCTCGGCTCCGCGAGCCGGTCCGGAGCGAGCGGCCCGTTCCTCGAGGACGTCCTCTCGCGCATCGGCACGGCCCTCGGCGCCGGCGTCGACGAGCGCGCCCGGGCGATCGCCTCCTCCTGGTGCCTCTCGGCCGACGCGGGCCACTCCGTGCACCCCAACTACTCCGAGAAGCACGATCCGGCGAACCAGCCCGTCGCGGGGAAGGGGCCGCTGCTCAAGATCAACGCGACGCAGCGTTACGCGACGGATGCGCGAGGGGCCGCACTGTGGGCGGGCCTCTGCGCGCGGGCTGGCGTCGATTACCAGGAGTTCGTCTCGAACAACACCGTCCCCTGCGGATCCACGATCGGGCCGCTCACCGCGACCCGGCTCGGGATCGCGACCGTCGATGTGGGCGTGCCGCTACTCTCGATGCACTCGGCGCGCGAGCTCGCGCACATCGACGATCTCGCGGCCCTGACGCGGGTGATCGAGGAGTTCTTCGCCCCCTCGGTGTGAGTCCGGGCGGAGCCGGGCGCACGTGCGTCACGAGGCCTTGCTAGCGTCGTCGGATGGTCGGCATCACGTATCCACGACCGCTCCTGCGCGGCGGGCGCATCGAGGTGCCCGCGCCGTCGATGGGGGTTCCGGAGCAGCTGCACGAGCGGTTGCACGCAGCCGTGGCCGCGCTGACCGGCCGCGGATTCGACGTCCACCTGCGTCCGCACGCGACGCTTGAGGGCCTGACCCCTGCACCGGCGGCCGAGCGGGCTCAGGACCTCGAGGCCGCCTTCCGGGGCGCCGACGCCGTCGTACCGCCGTGGGGAGGCGAGCTGGCCGTCGAGCTGCTCGAGCTGCTCGACTGGGAGGAGCTCGCCGCGTCTCGGGCCTGGTTCGTCGGCTGGTCGGACATCTCGACCCTGCTCCTGCCCCTGACGCTCCTGACCGGACTGGCCACGCTGCACGGCGCGAACCTGGATGAGCGGTCGGCTGATCGGCGGTTGCCTCGAGACGGTCTCGCTGCTCGCCGGCTCGCCGTTCGGCGACGTGCCGGAGTTCGCACGCCGCTGTGCTCCGGAGGGGACGATCGTGTATCTCGAGGCGTCCGGGTCCGATTCGGTCTCGGTGCTGCGCCTGCTGCGGTCCCTCCGGCTGGCCGGCTGGTTCGACGCAGCCACAGGAATCCTCATCGGGCGCACCTCAGGCCCGGAGGCCGCCGGGCTGAGTCAGGAGGACGCGGTGCGGCGCGCACTCGGCGATCTCGGCCTCCCGGTGATCCTCGACGTCGACACGGGGCACGTGCCTCCGCAGGCACCGCTGGTGAACGGCGCCCTCGCCGAGGTCGTGCTGTCGGAGGGGCGCGGCCGCATCACGCAACACCTGGTGGCCTGAGCACCGGGCTCAGCGCCCGGCGTGCGGACCGGCCGGGAGCGGTCCCGCTCTGTGCCGGGCGCGAAGGCGAACGCAGGGTTCGATCGACGGGCTGGACTCCTCGGCGAGAAGACGCAATCCCACGAAGAACGCAGTGGGGTGGGCGTCGTGACCTCGACGCCTCCCGGGCGTTCTACGAGCAGTATCTCGGCCTTGTGCGCTCGCCCGCCGGGCCGCCGCGCGCCGTCGTCTTCGACACGACCCCGATCCCCTTCGCCCTCCGCGACCCGGCTCCCGGCACCGATCTCGACTCCGCCGCCCGCCCGGGCATCGGAGCCGCGATCTGGCTCCACGCCACGGACGTACAGGACATCCACGACGCCCTCACCGCCGACGGGCACGAGATCGTCGCCGCTCCGATCGACGGCCCCTTCGGCCGCACGTTCACCTTCGCCGACCCCGACGGCTATCACGTGACGCTGCACGACCGGGCCTGACCAGGGACGGCCGCAACCGACGAATCGTCGGGCTGTCGCCCGACGCCCCTTCGTGCGAGTCTGAGCGCGACGCTGGCGGCTTTCCCGTGCTGACACACGGGGCCAGTGGTCCGGCACCCGCCGCGGGTCACTCTCCCCAGAGCCCAGTACGCGACGGGTGCCGTCCCTTTCCCTTGGACGGATGCGGCGTTCCCCTTCCTCCGCACCCCTCCGTTCGCCGGATCAGTCTGTGCGTCCTCCGTCGGCCGGCGCCGTAGCACCCAGGCCTTCGCAGAACAGGTCGGTGTCGGTGTCCTCCGGATTGGGGAAGACGCCGAGGCGGGAGTCAGGGAGCACGCAGACGGTCGGGTTCTCGACCTCGATCGGTGCTCCGCCCGAGACGGCTCCGTCCGGCACCGCGCTCCAGCTCGCCCGGCACGTGTCGAGCGCCGCGTCCACGCGGGCGTCGAGCGGCAGGAGGGCGAACGCGTCACGGTCGTCGTCGGCGAGCGCGGTCGTGATGCGCTCGGCCCGCAGATCGGGGGCGGAGTAGCAGTCGAAGCGGGTGTTCGCCTCGTCGTTCGTGGCCTGGGTCACCGCGATCGCCGCGGCACTGGTGCCGATCGCGACGACGGCGGCGACGCCGAGGCCGGCGAGGCGCCGGCGCCTGGCCACGCGCTGCCGCAGAGCGATCCCGGTGAAGACGGCGTGGCGCATGCGGGCGAGCTGTTCGGGCGTGGGCCCGAGGTCGATGGTCATCGGTTCTCCCCTTCGGAGGGGTGCAGATCGAGGGGGCGCAGTGCGGCGCGGAGCGTCGCGCGGAGTCTGCTCAGGCGGTTGCGGACCGCGCCGTGCGAGGCTCCGAGCGCACTGGCGGCGTCGGCGTAGCTGCTGCCCTGCTCGATGCACAGGTAGTAGAGCGCTTGATCGGTCTCAGAGAGCTCGGAGACCGCGTCCTCGATGGCCGCGACCAGGAGGCGTCTCTCGACTTCGCCCTCCGGACTCTCGCGGTGATCGGGGTGGAGGGACAGATCGGCGTCGTCGGTGCGGTTGCGCGCCCGCGTCCTGCTGCGGACCAGGTTGAGCGCCGTGAAGCGTGCGGTCGTCAGCAGCCACGGCAGGGCGGAGGCGTCGACCACGGTGGCGTCGGCGATCCGGGTCCAGGTCGTGAGGAACACGTCCTGGACGACGTCCTCGGCATCGATCGGTTCGCGCACGATGCTGAGGGCGTAGCGGTAGGTGGTGGGCGCGTGCCGATCGTAGAGGCGCCCGAAGGCCGCCCGATCGCCGCGCCGCGCGGCCTCGAGCAGAGCGGCATCACCGTCGGCGGAAGCGGCGGGCGCCTCTGTCGCCGACATCGCATCCGCTGGTGAGTCCATGCTTAGTGGTGTCCGGAGGAGGCGGATCGTCTCACTATCCGCAGCAGATCGTCGGAACACTTCCTTGACACCTCCCCCGGGCCTGGCCAAGCTGACCCTGCGCGCGTTGTCAGACGTCCGCACTCATCTGGGGAGATGACTCATGTTCACGATAGAGATGTTTTCAGCGCGCCGCTTCGCGGTCGCCGCCGGTATCGCGGTCCTTCTCGTGAGCGGCGCCGTCGCTCCTCCTGCCGCGGCGGAGGAGGGCGGCGCCGAGAACTGCATCCGCATCATCGAGCTCGATCGCGAGCTCTGCGCTCCGGTGCAGGAGGACCTGCACCAGAAGGTCCTCGAGGAGACGGGCCTGCGGGTCGTCGAGCAGCCGGCCGCGCGCTCGGTGAGCAGAGCCGCCCTGACCACGCAGGCGACCTACGTGATCACGCGACTGTACGACGACCTGAACCAGGGCGGCAGCTCCTACGAGGTCACGAGCGGCACGCCCTGCAACGGCAGCACCGTGAAGTCGGTCGGTGACATCGGCTCCAGCTGGTACGGGCGGGTCAGCTCGTTCGCCACCTTCGGCGGCTGCACGGTCAAGATCTGGGAGAACACGAATTTCAGCGGCGCCAGCTTCGGCTACGCCGGCAGCACCGGATTCGTGGGCGCCGCCATGAACGACCGCACCCGGTCGGTCCAGGCCCGCTGAGCCGCGTCGGTGCCCGACCGACGGGTGCCGCCCACCCACGGCCGGTGCGTTCGACCGCACCCGCCTCCCGTCCTCGCCGAACGCTGCTCCGTCGCCCGCCGGCGTCCGCGCTCCGCCGCCTCCCGAGAACGGCCCAGCCATGCTCACTCCACCGACCATCTGCCCGCGCCCACCGGGGCCGACCGCTCCGAAGGTGACAGTGCGACCTCCGGCCCTCCTGCGACCGCAGGCGCCTCACCAGGACCTCGCGTCCCTCCTCCGGCTGCTCCCGCGCCTGATCGACGCCGAAGGAGCCGCGGTCGCCAGCCTCGGCGGCCTCTTCGGCGAGGAGTCGGTCGCGGCGAGCAGTCCGGCCGCCTCCCGTCTCGATGCGGAGCAGGTGCGGCTCGGCCAGGGCCCGAGCTGGGACGCGTTCGAGACCGCCCTGCCGGTGCAACTGCGGGCCGCGCGTGCGGCCGACCGGCTCCGCTGGCCCCTCCTCGCGGCGCCACTGCGGGAGGAGGGCATCGCGGTCGTCGCGGCGCTGCCCCTGCGGTTCGGACCGCTCGAGATCGGCGCGCTCACGGTCTATCGCAGCAGCGACGCCGCGTTCGACGAGGACCACCTGCGGCTGGCCGCCGACCTCGCCGTGCTGGTGTCGCGCTCGATCCTCGCCCGGCACGCCGAGGGGCGCGACCCGGTCGCGGCGCCCCACCGGGTGCACGAGGGAGCCGAGACGCTCGCGCGCCTCACCGGACTGTCGCAGGCCGAGTCACTGCTCGCGATGCAGGCCTACGCGGCCCGAACCGGCGACTCCCTGCTCGACGTCGCGGCCGGCCTCTCGGCGAGCCGCAGCGTCTGAAGCGGACACCTCCGATCAGGCGGTGCGCTGGAGCAGCAGCACGCCGTCCAGGAGCGTCGCCGCACCTCCGTCGGGCGCGGTCACCGAGCGCTCCCGCGTCTCGACGATGCGGGGGAGCCACTCGGCCGGGTCCAGCGCGAGGGCCTCGAACTCCTCCTCCGGGCCGAGCAGGCGCACCGCGCCGTGGCGGTGCTCCTCGCCGCTCGCCCAGGGCGGAGGGGCGACGTGCGAGACGATGGCCAGGTGCCCGCCCGGCACGACGACTCCGGCAGCGCGACGCAGCACGTCGATCCGCGGGAACTCGACCATCGAGTGCAGGAAGCCGGCCGTGACCAGCTCGAACCCGCCCTCGATCGGCCATGGGTCGGCGAGGTCGGCCTGCACGAAGGCCATGTCGGCGTTCTGCTCGGCGGCCGCCGCCCTGGCCCGACCCAGGGCCGTCTCGGAGAGGTCGAGGCCCGTCACCCGCCAGCCGCGCGAGGCGAGCCAGAGCGCATCGGCGCCCTCGCCCGCGCCGAGGTCGAGGGCACTGGCAGGCGGCAGCTCGCCGACCAGGTCGACCAGGGTGGCGTTGGGGCGGCCCGACCAGATCCGGTCGGCGTCCGAGTAGCGCGCCTCCCAATGCTCGCGTGCGGTGCTCATGCGGTTCCTCGTCTCGGGCGGGACGGCGCCCGCGTCGAGGATGCCGCTCGATCGGCCGGCACGCCACTGATCGTGCCGTTCCGGCACGGAGCCACTTCCCCAGCGCCGCTCGCGCCGGTTAGCGTCGGCACATGGGCCTCCGACTCGAAGAGATCATCGTCGACTGCATCGACTTCCGCACCGTCGGCCACTGGTGGCAGGAGGCGCTCGGCTGGGACGTCGTGGACGAGGACGACGACGGGATCGAGCTACTCGCTCCCTCCGGCCGCGGCCCGAGCCTGCTGTTCCTCGACGTCCCCGAGCGCAAGACGCTGAAGAACCGGCTGCACCTCGACTTCGTGCCGGACGACCAGGAGGCGGAGGTGGCGCGGCTGGTCGGCCTCGGGGCGACGCGGGTCGACGTGGGTCAGGGCGAGCGCTCGTGGGTCGTGCTGGCCGACCCGGAGGGCAACGAGTTCTGCATCCTCTCCGCCCGGGAGTGAGAGCGCTTCTCCTCCCCCCGACGCTCCTGGAGGGCGAGATCTCCCTGCGCACGCATCGGCGCCACGAGCAGGTGCGCTCGGCCCTCTCCGCCACGGCGCGCGCCCTCGTCGCGGGCGAGGCGGGCCAGCCTTCTGGCCTGCCTCCCGTTCGCGTCGGAGAAGGTGCCCGAGAGACGCCGGGTCCAGCCGGCGGCGTCCCTCAGGCGTCTGCGCCCCGTCCACGCGAGAGCGCCGACGGGAAGACCACTCAGTCGAGGTAGTCGATATCGTCCCACGGCCGGTGGACATCGCCGGTATCGCGGTCGTCGTCCAGGACCTCGAGTTCCTCGAAAATCACGGGGACGCCGGACGAGATCAGCACGCTGACCTGGCGGTTCCCGACGATGACGAAGTCGATCAGACCGCCTCCGGCCTGAGTGGCCCGGGTCGCCGACTGCTTCAGATCGTCGACGTCGGTCCCCTGGGACAGGCCGTAGGTCTTCCCTTCGATGGTGACAGTGGTGCGGATCATGTGGCGCTGCGGCTCCTCGGCTCGGTGCGCTCACCCTACGAACCGGGCGCGACCGCTGCCAGGCCTTGCGGTGACCACGCCGTCCTGGCAGGTGGCCGGCTGGGTGGGGCGGTGCGGGCGGCGGAGTCAACCGGGCGCGGCCGCCGGCCGGGGGTCGTAGCGTGGGAGACGTCCGCACGTTCCGCATCCAGCGACAAGGAGGATCTGATGACCGAGAAGAACACTCCCGAGGACCCGCAGACCACCGATCCCGAGCACGTGGATCCCGAGACGGCCACCGACCCCGAGGGCGACCCGGTCGAGAACCCGTCGGGCTGAGCCCGGCCACAGAACGGCCCGCTGCTGCCGGGACGCCGCTGAGACCGCGGCGTCTCGGGAGGCGGTGGGCCGTTCCCGTGTCCGGCGCCGCCATACTGGCGGAGTGCAGGCCGAGGACGACGAGCGCAGGGACCTCGAGCGGATCCTGTCGGCCCGGCCCCGCGACGACGGCGACGACCGGGAGGAGCGGCGCAGGGCCCTGCGACGGCTCCGCGACCTGGACGAGGCCCCCGCCGGCACCGCAGCCGACGGCGAGGACGCTCCCGCGCCGGTCAGTCCCCCAGAGGCAGCTCCGACGCGGGCCGCTCCTGTGCAGGCCGGCCCGCCCGCCGCAGCGCAGACGCCTCCGTCTCGCCGACGCCGGACTCCCGTGATCGCCCTCGCCGCTGTCGGAGGCGTCGCGCTCGGCGCCCTCGCCGCCACCGCCCTCCTCCTCCCGCCGACCGCTGACCCGGTCACGGCCCCCTCCGCCTCTCCCTCCGCCTCTCCCGCCGACCGTTTCGCGGCCCTCGTCGAGACCTGGGAGCCGACGACCGATGTCCCGGCCGGCCTCGCCCTCCTCGCGGGCGATGCTCCTGTCTACGCATCCGGCTTCGACACCGCGCAGGACGACCGCCTCTTGATCACCGCGCCCGACCAGACGCAGGTCTGCCTCGCGGTGCAGCGCCCGGACGCGACCTTCATCGCCGGATGCACGGGCGCGGACGCCTTCTGGGCAGGAGAGCCTCTGCGGGTCAGCGGCACCGCGCTCGTCGACGGCTCGCCCGTGTACACGCAGATCACGCTCCACCCCGACGGCTCGATCGAGGGCGGGTACCAGGTCGTCCCGACGAACGGAGAGCCGTGACGACGGCGCGGTGAGGCGACCGAGGACGGGGGCAGCGTCGACTGGATGCGCTCACCCGCTCCGACGCGCTGTCGCGGCAGCTCCGACCGGCGGCCGCGAGCAGCGGCCTCACGCGCGGGTGGCCTGCGCCGCGTCGGCGAGCACCGCGGCCACCTCGCCCGTGCGCTCCCAGACCGCACGCTGCCGCTCGGCGCCGGTCCCGCGGGACAGCACCCGCTCGATGCCGAGCACGGCGACGTCGCGATCCCCCGCCTCCTCCAGTGCATCGCCCGCGTGGTCGAGGAGGCGCGCCAGCACCGCCCGCGCCGGCGCCGGGCGGCCGTCGAGCGGGTCGACGAGATCCCCGGTCGTCCCGTGGCGGCTGGCGAGCCAGGAGGAGGCGGCGATGACCGGCGTCGGCAGCGGCGCCGGCGCGACTCCCACGCTCTGGTCACGGACCGCGGTCTCAGCGAGCGCCCGGGTGAGCACCGCGATCAGCGCGGCGTCCTCGGCGTGCAGTGGCACGTCCGCGATCCGCACCTCGACGGTGGGGTGGGCCCTCGAGAGCCGCGCGTCGAAGTAGAGCATCCCCTCGTCGAGCAGGACGCCGCACGAGGTGAGAGCAGCGACGACGCTGCGGTAGCGGTCGACGTCGCCCCAGACCTCGGCCGGTCCCGCGGTGGGCCAGCGCCCCCACGACTGGTAGCGCCAGCTCTGGAAGCCGGTGTCGGCTCCGGCGCAGAACGGGGAGTTGGCGCTGAGGGCGAGCAGGGCGGGCAGCCAGCCGCGGAGGCGATCGAGTACCGCGATCCCCTCCTCCGGCGACGTGACTCCGACGTGCACGTGCAGCCCACAGGTGAACTGCTCGCGCGCCACCAGGCCGAAGCGCTCGGCGATGCGGGTGTAGCGCTCGTCGGCCGAGAGGTGCGGCACGAAGGCGGCGGGGCTCGTGCCGACGGCGACGGCGCGGGCGCCCGCCGCACCCGCGGAGTCGTCGGCCAGCCTCCTCCCGTCGACCAGACCCGCCAGCAGCTCGTCGTGGGTCGTGGCCGGAGCACCCACGGCCTCGATCTGCTCGACCTTCAGCTCGGCGGCCAGAGTCACCGCCGCCGAGGCGCGCGCCGACCGGAGCAGCAGCGGCGCGACGGGCGAGGGGACGAACGTCGAGGCGTCGACCAGGAGGTACTCCTCCTCGACCCCGAACGTGCGCACGATCAGCGCCCCGTCCCTCGTCGGAGGAGTCGTCGCCCGGTCGCGCTGCAGCCCACCCGGTCATCCCATCGCGCCGCGGACCCGCGGGGCAAGCACCATCGGCCGATCGTCAGCGACGGAGGCGCGAGCACGGGGCCCACTCGCGCGCCACGGCCGGGGCGCCTCCGAGCGGAGCCCGGCCCCGCCCGGCAGGATGCAGGGACATCGATCACCGGAGGATCCCGTGCCCGTCAGCACCCCAGAGCAGCTCGACTACGACGTCGCCATCATCGGCGCGGGACCGGCGGGGACGGCGGCGGCCCTGCGCGCCGCCGAACTCGGGGCCCGCGTCGTCGTGCTCGAGGCGGCTCGGGTCGGCGGCACCTGCGTCAACACCGGCTGCGTGCCCACCCGCGTGCTCGCGAAGACCGCGCGGATGATGCGCGAGACCCGCTCCGCCGGCGACTACGGGATCGACGTGGGCACGCCCTCCCTCGACTGGACCGCCACGGTGCGGCACGTGCACGAGCGCGTCGACCTGGTGCGCTCGATCAAGCGCGAGGCACAGCGCTTCGAGGAGGCGGGGGTCGACCTGATCCACGAGGGGCGCGCACGCTTCGTCGACGAGAGCACCCTGGTGCTCGACAGCGACCGCAGGATCCGAGCCCGCTCGATCCTGATCTGCGTCGGCGGGCACTCACGCCGGCTGCCGATCCCCGGGGCCGAGCTCGCGACAGTGCCCGAGGACGTGCTCGGGCTGGCCGAGCTGCCCCGCCGAGTCGCCGTGATCGGAGGCGGCAACACGGGCGCGCAGCTCGTCACCGTGTTCAACGCGTTCGGCTCGGAGGTGACGCTGCTCGACGTGGCGCCGCGCATCCTGATGACCTCCGACTCCAGCGTGTCGAAGCACGTGGCAGAGGCCTTCGACCGCCAGGGCGTCCGCGTGCGCACCGGGATCGAGACGGTGTCGGGCATCGAGCGGCAGGACGACGGCTCGCTCGGGCTGACCTGGCGCGACGGCGGTGAGCAACAGCGCACTGAGGTCGACGCCGTGATCATGGCGACCGGCTGGCCCGCCGACGTCGAGGACCTCGGGCTCGAGAACGCGGGCATCGAGGTCGTCCGCTCGGCCATCCCCGCCGACCAGTACTTCCGCACGGTCGTGCCGCACATCTTCGCGGTCGGCGACGCGAACGGACGCGACATGCTCGTGCAGGCGGCGCAGTTCGAGGCGGAGGCGGCGGCCGAGAACGCCGTGCTCGGCGCGAACCGGCGCACCCCGCAGCACCTGCTCCCCGCCGGAGGCTTCACCGATCCGGACTACGCCGGCGTCGGCTTCACGCAGGAGCAGGCGCGCGAGCGCGATCCGCTCTGCGTCGTCGCCTCCGTGCCGTTCTCGCACCTCGACCGCGCTGTGATCGACGACCGCGAGAGCGGCTTCCTCACGCTCATCGCGGACCGCCGCCGCGAACTGCTGCTCGGTGCGCACGCCGTCGGTGAGAACGCGATCGAGGTGGTGCAGTCGGTGACCACCGCGATGGCCGCGGGAGTCGACCTCGCGACCCTCGCGAACGTCCGCTTCGCGTACCCGACGTACAGCGCGGTCATCGGGATGGCAGCGCGCGCGCTGCTGGCGGAGCCGGCGCGGGCCGCTGAGCTCGAGTGAGGGACGGGCGACCCGGGCGGGCGTGAGCCGATCGGGGCGAGCGTGAGCCGGCCTGCGGGCACTAGCCGACCAGCGGGAGCAGCGCCAGCCCCGAACCGGCCGACCACCGCCTCCGAATCATTGATGACGGGCACTTTCCGCCCGTCCCTCCGAGAGGAACCCCGTGCCCATCCCCGCTGTCGACTACAACCACATCCGGCTCACCGTCCGCGACATCGCCGTCTCGCGACCCTTCTACGACTCCGTCTTCGGTTTCGACGTCGCCTTCGAGGCGCCGGCCGCGGATGCGCCTCAGGAGGAGAAGGAGAAGCTGGCCTTCGTCTTCGGTGGAGTGATCTACGAGTTCCCGGGCGGGCTGCTCGGCCTGCGCCCCGTCGCCGAGGGTGGAGACCACTTCGACGAGGACCGCATCGGACTCGATCACGTCAGCTTCGCGGTCCCCGACCTCGATGCGCTGAAGGCGGCCGCAGCCGTCCTCGACGACCTCGGCATCGAGCACGAGCCGATCAAGGACACGGGCGGCGCGAGCATCCTGGAGTTCCGCGACCCCGACAACATCGCGCTCGAGATCACGTCGCCGAGCTGATCGGCCGTCACAACGAAGGCTGAGGGACCGCCAGGCGCCGGAAAGACGCGCATCCAGGCTCTCAGCCTTCGTTGTGCAGGCGGCGCCAACGGTACGGGGTCGTGGTCGAGACGCGGACCAGGCCGGCGCGCTCAAGGATGGGCCGCGAGTACTCGGTCGAGTCGCTGTGCACGAGGGTTTTCCCCATGCTCTGGGCGGAGGCGGCGCGTGCGGCGGTGACCAGGCCGTAGAGCCCGCGTCCGCGGAAGGCCGGCAGCGTCGCTCCGCCCCAGATGCCCGCGAAGTCGGTGCCGGGGACCGGCTCAAGCCGGCCACCAGAAACCATGCGGCCGTCGACCTCGGCGACCCACAGCTCCATACCGTCGCCGCGCGCCAGACGGGCGACGAGGGAATCGGCGATCGCCACGTCGACCTCCTCCTCGAAGGCGTCGTCGATCATGGCGCTGAAGGCCCGGACGTCCGGCTCGTCGACGACCCGTCGCAGCTCGACCCCCTCCGGGACCGGGTGGTCAGAGAGGAGTGCCTCGACCGGCCCGATCATGATCGATTCGGGCTCCTCCGGGGCGAAGCCGCAGGCCACGAGCGCGTCGTGCAGGCCGGGAGCGACGTCGTGGCCGCGGGTCTTCCACTCCACCTTGAGGATGCCCGGGTCGGCCTCGAAGTGGGCGCGGGCGGCGGCGACCAGCTCGGTGACGCGCGCGGTGCAGGCTCCGCCGAGGTCGCGGTAGGTGACGAAGCCGCGGCCGCCCGCGAAGGTCACCAGACGCAGAGGCCCCTCGCGCGTCACGGAGACGGCGCTCGGGGTCTCGGCGTCGGACCGCAGTTGCTCGTCGTAGGCGCGGAGGTAGTCGATCGCCCGGAGGCCGTCGGTGCTCATCCGGCACAGGCTAGCGGGAGGCGGTCAACCTGTCACGCGGGCGATCAGATCCTGGATGAAGGGGATCGCGTCCCGCGCCTGGTCGACGCTCGCGAAGGCGGTCGCGAACAGCGGCCAGACGGAGCCGACGAGTGTGGCGACGACCGCGGCGACCGCGAACACCCAGGCGAGGGGCGCGTTCCGCGAGAGGAGCGCGAGACCGAGGAAGGCCAGGCCGACGGCGTAGCCGACGACGATGGAGAAGACGATCGCGCCGACCGGGACGTCGAGCGCGCCCGCCGTGCTGCCGTCGGCCGCGCCGATCAGTCCGAGCACGGGCAGGAGGACGGCGACGACGACCACGACGCAGAGCACGACACCCGTGGCGAGCGCGGCCCAGGCGGCGCGCGGCCTGCGTCGCGCACCGCCGGACGAGCGGGTGCGCACGGCGCTACTCCCGACCGGAGGCGGGGGCCGGGGCGGGTCGATCGGCGCGAGCGTCGGCGTCGTCCAGGTCGCCCTCCTGCGAATCGGCGGCGGCGTTCGAGTCGCCGGCATCCTCCGCTGGCGCGATCTCGACGCTGGTCGTGCGCGGGTCCGCCTCCTGGTCGACGGGCTCGACCTTCACCCGGACGACGAACTCGGTCGTCTCGACGGCGGCCGGCACCGGGACGGAGCGCCTCGGCCCGCCGTCCTCGGCCTCGTCAACGCCGTCGTGCTCCCGCTCCTCCTCGCGGTCAGCGGCACGCTCGACGCGCTCGTCCGCCGCGCGATCCAGCGCGTCCGCGGCGTCGTCCGCGGCGTCCGCGAGCGTTCCGCGGGCCGAGGCGACCGTTCCCGAGACCCGATAGCGGGCCGAGGCGACCGCCTCCGACGCGGAGTCGCGCGCATCGGCCGCCGCTCTCCTCGCGGTGTCGATCAGCGGCTCGGCTTCGTCCTCCTCCGATTCGACCGGGTCGAATGGACCGAGCACGTCGGTCGCCGCGACGTTCACGACCACGTGACCCCCGGCGACCGGCTCGGCGACACGCTGCACCTGCTCGCGCACGGCGTCCAGCACCGCGCGGACCGGGTGCGGGTACTCGATGACGAGGTCGATGTCGACGGTGAGCACGCCGTCGGGCGTCGAGACCGTGACGCCGGGGCGCGTGCTGGTGCCCAGCACCCGGCGGGAGGCGCGGTCGAGGCCCCGGGCGACGGCGCCGCCGAGCTGGTGGACGCCCTCGACGCGGGCAGCGCTCTCGGCGGCGGCCGTGGCCACGCGGAGCTCGGTCGACTCGGGCTCGGTGGACTCGCCCCGGGGACGGGTGCGCTCGACGGTGCCGAGCTGGATCGGATCGGACATGGGATGCTCCTTCAGCTGTCGACCCGCCGGGGCGGGCGCTCTCCGGCCCTCCCGATCGAGAGGGCCGAACGGTGGTGCCGCGGCTACTGCACGCGGGCGGTGCCGCTCATCCTGGTGCGCAGACCGCTGACGATCTGGATGACGACGGGGATCTCCTGACCGAGCAGGGCGTCCCAGCGGCGGACGGCCTCGTCGACCGTCTTCCGGGCGCGGACCGGGGAGGCGCCACGGCGGGTGTGCGCGGTGACACGCAGCACCTTCTGGTGGCGGATGTCGAACGCGGTCACGTCGACCGCGACGATCGCCGGATCGTGCGCGAGCGCCTCCTCGAGGACCTGCTCGGCGACGGCCGCGTCGATGCTCACGGAGCCGCCCGTGGGCGTCCCCGCTCCCTCACCAGAGCCGACGCGGATCAGCGTCCCGGTGCGGCCCCGTCCCTGACGGACGATGAAGCGCACCAGCAGCAGGATCAGGACGATCGCGGCGGCCGCGATCCCCCAGAGGATCCACGGTGCGCCGCCCGAGAGGGCCTCGCCGGTGGGATCGACGGCGTCCTGCGCGGCAGCGGAGACGGACTCCTGGATCTGCGGGAGCAGCGACCCCGCAGCGACGGCACCACCGGCGACCAGGAGCACGAGGCCCACGACGAACAGGAGCAGCCGGTTCAGGAATCGGTTCGTGGTGGTCATCAGCGGACGGTCCCCTTCTCGGACAGGCGCACCCGCGAGCGCAGGCGCGGGGTGCAGTCGTAGGTGGCGAGCTCGGCGTCGACGGCCTCGCGGATGCTGCCGACGTCGGTGCTGCGGCCGGAGGTGCGCGACACGGTGACTCCCACGGTGCGGGCGCCCACCGACACCGACACCTGATCGGGGTCGATGTCGCCGGCGTGGCTCGCCGTCCTGGCGACGGCCTGGGCGATCACGCGGTCGTCGACCACAGCGGCCGTGCGGTCGATGCCGACCGCGCGACGGCCGCGACGGCCGGGGGCGAACGACACGACGACCAGGGCGAGCCCGATCAGCGCGAGCACGGCGCCCGCCGCCGCGGTGAGCGCGATGGGAGCGGATGCCGCGGTGAGCAGCGCCGACGCTCCGTCCTGCGGAGCCACCAGCAGCGCCGGCTGGGCGAGGACGGCGAGGACCGCCTCCGTGCCGAGCCACGCGAACAGGAGGATGAGCAGGACGGCGAGGACGATCGCCGATCCGGAGCGGGACGAGTGGGTCTCGCGCCGCACCAGGCGCGGGTAGAGCGCCCGGCCGGCAGTGCTGGGAGTCGTCACGACACTCTCCTTCGTTCTCGGAGGTCGGCACCGGTGATCCGGAGGTCGACGCGGCCGATCGTGGAGCCCGTGAGTGCGAGGCACCGCGAGCGGATGGTCGTCTGCGCCGTGCTGAGGCGCTCGAGCAGCGTCCCGGAGGAGCGGCGGCCCGTCTCACCGAGCGGCGTGACGCGGATGGGTGCCTGCGCGAGGACGTGGAGGCGTCCTCCGTCGTCGTCGAGCTCGACCGCGACATCGGACGCGGCCACGTCCAGCGCCTCCGCGGTGACGACCGAGACGACCCGGCGCACAGCGCGCGAGCTGATCGTCGTGCGGCCGCGGCGGGCGTCGTCGGCCATCACCGCCGCGGTCATGACGACCGCCGCCCGCGGAGGGTGTCGCCGAGCGAGCGCAGATCGAGCTTGCCCTCGACGACCCTCCCGACGCCGTAGCCGATCGCCATCGCGAGGGCGACCCACAGGAGCGCCCAGAAGCCGAAGACGAGGGCCGTCAGCGCGAGGACAGCGCCGAGGACCAGGCCGAGGTGGGACGGAGTCACTTGACGCGGCTCTCGGTCTCGTCGTCCTTGTCCTTGTCGTCCGAGGGGATGTACACGTCGGAGACGGTGACGTTCACCTCGGTGACCTCCATGCCGACGACCGAGGAGATGGCCTCGGACACGGCGGAGCGGATGCTGTCAGCGAGCTTCTGGAGCGCGACGGGGTACTCGGCGACGACGGTGATGTCGGCGGCGACCTGCTTCTCGCCGACCTCGACCGAGATGCCCTGGCCGCGGTCCTGCGCGTTGATCGCGCTGCGGATCGCGCCGATCGCGCGGGCCGCTCCGTTGCCGAGGTCGTGCACGCCGGGGACCTCGCGGGCGGCGATGCCGGCGACCTTCTCGACGACGCCGTCGGCGATGGTGTTCTTGCCGGCCGAGGTGGCGGTGCCGTGCTTGGCGGAGGAGCCGTTGGCGATGCTGGTGGGGGTGACGGTGGTCATGGTCTTCTCCTGAGGGCAGTGGTCGCGGCCCTTCGGCCGCGGTGCTCACGATCCGTGGCACATGATGAAGACGTGGCCCGGGGCCCGGACGTCCCGCTGGTTCAGCCAAGGTGCAGGGAACACCGCGCACGGATGCGTTTCGCGGCCAGAGGTGTGCACAGGGTCGGAGGAGCTGCCGTGCAGCTGCGGTCAGCACCGCGGCACCGATGCCTCACCGTGCGAAAATCGCGCCGGCGCTCTCGAAACGTCCGAGGTCGCGGCAGCGCCCGTCGCGCGGGAGCAGGCGGGCCGGTAGACCCGATTCGCACGATCGCTCGCAAAGAAGAACGAATCCAGGGGCGATCAACGGTCGAGCTGAATTGTCGCGTCCTGGGCGATGTGGTCCAGGGCCCGCAGAGCGAGACGGTGTGCGCAGAGTGCCCGGGTGCCACCCCACCGGTCGAGCCAACTGGCCAAGAGCGGGGAAACGACCCGCAGCAGCTCTTGAGTGTCCTCGAAGATGAGCTGCGGAGCTCGCCGGACTTGAATGACAGGCGTTCCCAGCCCGGGCATCGGCAGGCCGAAGACGACCGGTTCGCAGTGACTGATCCGATTGCGCGCCCAATTCATCCTTTGTGCGAGCCGGGCGACGTCCTTCCGTGGCGCAGAGAAGCACTGCTTCAACGCCGGCTCCCAGAGGTCGGCGACGTAAGAGGATCGAGTGCCGTCGAACCTCTCCCCACCTTTCCCGAGAAGGTTCACCCATGTCCCGAGCATGACTTGAGCCACGATCTTCCCGGCGGGAGCTCCGATTCCTACAGCCCCCTCTGCATTCGCGAACGCCTCGTTCGCTTTGTTGAGGCTTATGCAAAACTCCGATTTGTCGACCCGGATGGCGCCCCCGACCAGGCCTTTCGTGGGGTGTGCTGAGGGTTTTGCATAAGCCTCGTTGTCCAAGAGGTTTCGAGGCTCATCGCAATCCAGGGTGTAGCCGGGGCCTGAAGCCGCCGGCTTCGAGCAGTGATCGGGTGATGTAGTTGGTCAGGTTGCGAAAGCCCAGGGCGGAGCCGCGGAGGTGTTCGAGGCGGCCGTTGATCGCTTCGGTCGGCCCGTTGCTGGTGCCAGGGCGGTCGAAGTAGGCGAGAACATCCGCAGTGCGGGCTTTCATCGTCCGGCCGAGGGTGACGAGCTCTTTCAGGGCCCGTGGGACGCCGCTGCTGATTGAGTCGATCAGGGTTTGCATTGCGGTTTTACCGCTGGCCCGGTCGGGGTCGCGGTAGGCCGCGATCATGCGTTGGTAGATCCCCCAGGTCGCTTCGACCTCAACGTGGTCGTCGGCGGCGAAGACTGCTTCGAGGCGGGCGCGTTTTTTGTCGGTGAGGAGGTTCGCGCCGGTGTGCAGGGTGCGCCGGGCGGAGTAAAGCGGGTCGCCGGAGCGGCCGCGGTGCCCCATCGTGGCTTGTTGGATGCGTTGCCGGCAGCGGTCCAGGGCGTCGCCGGCGAGCCGGACGACGTGGAAGGGATCCATCACGGGGACTGCGTCGGGCAGCTCTTCCGCGGCGGCGGTCTTGAAGCCGGTGAAGCCGTCCATCGCGACGACCTCCACTCCGGCGCGCCAGGTGTCCGCACGGTCAGAGAGCCACCGCTTGAACACGGCCTTCGAACGCCCCTCGACCATGTCCAACAGCCTGGCTGGGCCCGACTCGGCGCGGATCGGGGTGAGATCGATGATCACGGTGACGTACTTCTCACCGTGGCGGGTGTGACGCCAGACATGCTCGTCGACCCCGATCGTGGTGACCCCATCGAACCGGGTCGGGTCATCGATCAGGATCCGTCGCCCTTCGGTGAGGATGGCGTCGTTCGCGGTGTGCCAGGACACTCCAAGCCCGGCTGCGACGCGGGCGACGGTGAGGTGGCCAACGACGAGGCCCTCCAACGCCCACCGCAGCCCGCGGCGGGAGATCTTCGCTCGAGGTTCTGCCGCCGCGGTGGTGTCTTGCCGCCAGATCCGGTCGCAGCCGGTGCAGCGGTAGCGGCGCACGCGGATCAGCAGGATCGTGGGACGCCAACCGAGCGGCTCGTGCGCGAGACGCCGCGTGACCGTGTCACGCGCGACGCCCAGCGCGCCGCACTTCTGACACCACCGATCGGCGTCGACGACGCGGCACTCCAGCACCGCCCGGTCGGGTTCCAGGCGCTGGCCAACAGCACGCAGACCAAGCTCGTCGAGGCGGCAAAAGGTCGTGAGGTCAGGGTCAGTGAAGGTAGCGTGGGGCATGTCGAGGTCTTCCGGACGGTGAGTGTGAGAACTTCCATCTTGGGAAGACCTCGACCTCGTTTCCGACTCCGACGCGCCAACCTCACACCCGTACGGCTACACCGTCAAATGCGATGAGCCGGTTTCGATGGGTCTGGAACCAGCGCTCGCCGTACGTGGCCGCGAGGGAGCGGTGGATGGCCTCACGAAGGGCGACTTCGGCGAAACGCACCGCAGCGTGGAGGTTCGCCGCGAGTTCCGAGTCGAGAAGGTACAGGGCGATAGCGTCTCGGTCCCCCGCTGTGGCCGCGCGGAAGCGCCGCAACCGCTGCTTCGCGAGGCTGTGGATCAAGGCGGCCTGCTCGGCGGGGCTGAGTTGTGGAATCACACCGGTAAGGGTACAGTCGTGCTCATATTCCCCCGGCAGAGGCCGTAGCGGGTTTCGGAAACCGCCGTAGATCATCGATCACGGCGGTTTCGCCTTTAACTCGACACCCGCCCGCCCCTCCCGTCACCGCCGCAGCGTATGGCTCGACTTCTCGTCGAAGCGCACCTGGTAGGCGCTCGCGAAACGGTCGGGTCGCCCAGCCCCGCTCGCGCGCGGCCGCATTCGACCACAGATCCCCGGCGATCAGAGTCGAAGACGCCTCCTAGAAGAAGTTTTGCGCCAATTCGGGGAGGTGACCCCTGGAGTCCCTCTCGTAGAAGACGAGCACTGCTCATGAAATGGAGGCTTCGAAGTGGCACAGAATAACTCCAAAAGTGTGAGGTACGGAGTTCTTCTCGTCTCCTTACTACTCTCAATTGTGACGGGCTGCATCGCGCCACCCGCGACGGCCTCTACAGGCGACGGAAGCACAATAGTCTTTCAGTGGAAGAATTCAGAGAAACGAAACCTTTTTGTTCGATCAGGTGCATGGAACGGCAATAAGGGCTTCGGCTGGGTGAAGATTCAAACCAAGCACAACATCCACAAGTTCGAAACCCTCCGCTTCATCTCGAACAACCCGAAGGGCGCGATCTTTCAAGGGTCTGATGCACTGTATGAGTGCTTACGCCAATAAGAAGGTGTGCACAGACGGGAAGTGTACATATACGGAGAGCATTCCCGTCAGACTCGTCATGGCCTTCGAGTACGTGACCACGTACTACGGCGTTGACATCAACGGTACGCTCGGAGTGAAAACCAGCTACTGCATCTCGGACGATCGGGCGGGCGACTGTCCCGATTGGGTAGATCTGGCCTTCGCCGAGACGAGCTCGTCGACGAATTCTCTCGACGGCGAATCCGCGACTACCACCACAGCAGACATGAGCTACTCGCCTCGGGCCTGACGTGTCGACATGAGGAGGAGGAGGGCATGGACTCCACAGCAGTCGCCCGCTTCGTCAGACATCTGCGTTCGCGAGTCGAGGACAACCTCGATCCCCGCTCGGCGCAGCTCGTGTGGGTCCGTGGGGTGGAGAACGCGGACGGCGACGCGGTCATCCTCTACCGCGAGAGCCCCGGCGGTCCCGTGGTGGGGCGCCGCTACCGCCTTCAGGACTATGCGGCCCTGTTCGACGTCGGCTCCTCACCCGAACGGCTCGCCGACATCGCCTTCACAGACGATGTCTCGGACCCGACCGGCGGAGGCGTCGAGGACGCAGCGGCCGACGAACGGGCCGGGCTCGATCCCGGCAGCGGGGTGCGCTGGGTGTGACCGCGGAGACGCCGGTCGGCCGTGAAGAAGGACGCCGTGGTGTGCGGCGTGACGAGCAGGACGTGCGGGTGCGCCAGCGGACGGACTCCGCGTGTCACCGCCGCAGCGTATGGCTCGGCTTCTCGTCGAAGCGCACCTGGTAGGCGCTCGCGAACCGGCCGAGGTTGCCGAAGCCCCACTCGCGGGCGACGGCCGCGACGGTGGTGGAGCAGGGGTCGCCGGCGACCAGGTCCGAGCGGGCGCGGTCCAGGCGCACGTCGCGCAGGTAGACCGACGGAGACACGCCGAGGTGCCGCTTGGTCGCCTGCTGCAGCGTGCGGGTGTGCAGGCCGGCCGCGCGGGCCGCGTCGGCCGGGGTGATCGGCTCGTGAGCGTGGTGCTGGAGGAAGTCGAGCGCCACCCGGGTGCGGGAGGCGGACGGGCGGCGCAGCACGGCGGGCACGTCCCACGCGCGCCACGGGAACAGCAGCAGCAGCGCGCGGGCGAGGTCCAGCTCGGCGGTGAAGCGCACGAGCGGAGTGATCGCGGCCGTCGCGAGTGCGGCGCTCGCCTCCGTCACTGCGGCCCGCCAGCGCGCGAGGACGCCGGGGTCGGCGTCGGCCCCGTGGTCGAACGACACGGGCTGCCGGGGGCCGGAGTGGGTCTCGGTTGCGACGTCCTCGAGGAACCCCGGGGCGAAGTGGATGAGGTTCTGCCGGTGCGGCTCGAACTCGAGCCCGAAGTGCCGCTCCGCCGGGAAGAGGAACGGCTTCGAGAGCGAGCCGGTCCGGGTGAACGGCGGCACGTCCAGTCGACCGCCGCCGGCGCGGAACCAGCCGACCACGTACTCCTTCAGGTGCGGGACGTGACCGGTGAGCGCGCCCGCGCAGTCGGAGGTCCGCAGGGTCACCCGTTCGCTTCCGCGGACGGCGTAGCGGTACGAGAAGGCGCGTTGCGCCGGCGCAACGCGGAACTCGCCTCCCCCGTACGCCTGGGCGTAGACCGCGGAGGCGGCGGCCGGGTCGTCCCCCGAGACCTCGTAGCGCCGGTCGGCGCGCTCGTCACCGACGAAGGGACTGCCGAGGGTGAAGGTCGACTCGCTCATGACATCCGCCCGGGGCGACGACGGAGGGAGCAGTGCATGGCGGTTCTTCTTCCGGATCGGGAGCCACGCAGGTCGCGCGACAGGTTCGTACGTCATCAAGACGGGTCGGAGCGGCGGATCGTCACAGATCGGCGGCACTCGGAATCCGGCCACCGGATTCGGCGGCCGGTTGTCAAGGCTGGTAGTCATGCCGGGCGGCGCCCACACTGAGGGCACTGTGCGCGTCCCGACGCGCGCCCGAGCAGCGGAGGAGGCGCTCATCGACGACAACCCGCTGCTGAGCGCGTCCGACGCGACCCTCGCCTCCCGAGCGGTCGACGGCGACGTGCAGGCGTTCGAGCAGCTCGCCCGCCGGCACGGCGCGCTGATGCGGGTCTATGCGGCGAAGCTCCTCGGCTCGGAGGCCGAGTCGGAGGATGTGGTGCAGGAGGCGTTCCTCACCGGCTGGCGCCGCCTCGCCGACCTCGACAGCCCCGCGCACATCCGCAACTGGCTGATGCGCATCGTCTCGAACAAGGCGATCGACCGGATCCGCGTCCGCCGCCGCCACGACGACATCGACGACTGGGACCCTCCCGCGCCTCCGGAACGCTCGCCCGAGCGCATCGTCGAAGCGCGCCTCCAACTGGACGCCGTCTGGCAGGCGCTGGACCGATTGCCTGCCGATCAGCGACGCTGTTGGCTACTCCGCGAGACCGCAGGCTACAGCTACCAGGAGATCGCCGACGCTCTCGAACTCCCCGTCTCGACGGTCCGCGGGCTCCTCGCCCGGGCACGACGATTCCTGCTCCACGAATTGGAGGCATGGCGATGACCGTCGACGACACTGTGCCCGCGGACGACCTCGACGGCCACACCCTCGAGGAGCTGAGCGAGTACCTCGACCGCGGCCGCGAGCCCTACGACCCCTCGATCGAGGGCTCGGCCGCCTGCCGACTCGCGCTCGCGAACCTGACCCGGCTCGCCGAGGTCTCGGCGCGTGCACTGCGCCGCGAGGCCGATCGCGAGCCGGACCGCGACGAGATCTGGATCGCCGGGCTCCTCGAGGCGATCCGCTCCGAGGTGCGCTCAGGCCGCGACATCCCGGTCCAGCACCCCGACCCGACCCTCCGCCTGGCCCTGACGGAGGCGGCCGTGCGCGGGATGGTCCGCCGGGCCGGCGACACCATGGGCGGCGTCATCATGGGCCGGTGCACGCTCGACGGCGACGTCTCGACTCCGGGTGCCGTGGTGCGGATCGACGTGACCTGCGCTCTCGAGTTCGGCCTGCCGGTCGACGCCGCGGCCGATCGCCTGCGCGAGCGCATCCGCTACGCCCTCGAACGCCACACCGAGCTCACCATCGGCGCGATCGACGTGACCGTGGACGACGTCTACCCCCGGCGGGAGGAGCAGAAGTGACCGACGACACCGCGCTCTCGCGGCGGCTGACCGACGAGATCCGCGACACCGAGGGAGTGACCGGCGTCTACCCCGCGCAGCCGATCGTCGAGGCGGCCGCCGACGCGGTCGCGGTGTCGCTGGCCCTGCGTCTGCCCGACGTCCTGGTCGACATCGACCGGTCAGAGGGGTTCACCACCGTGACCGCGCACATCGCCGCTTCCGCCGCCCTGCCCGCGCCCGAGACCCTCCGCCTCGTGGGCGAGCGGATGCACGCGCTGCTCGCCGCGGATCCCACGGTCCCTGGCCCCTTCGCCGTGAACGTGAAGGTCCGCCTCGTCGAGGACTCGGGCCGCGCCGAGCACTGATGCCGACCCGCAGCGACGCTACGTGAACGGATCACCTCTTAGGAGGTGGTCCGTTCGCGTTTCAGGGCGACACCCGCTCGAAGCCACACCGTCGTCTCCACCCCCCCCAGAACCCCGGTGATACGACCGCTCCGCGGTACGAGAACTCACAACAATCGATTCTGGCTACAGCGAGAGCCGTCACAGACACTCGCGAGTATTCGTGGGCCACGTTCTGCCAGCGAATCCCACCGTCCTCCGCCGCAAATCGAATCGAACAATCACACCATTCCACGGCGGAGCCGATAACCAATCCAGGGCCGATGTCCGCTTCTACCCGCCATGCGTCGACGCCATCGAGAGTGTCCCGTGCAGCACGATGCGCGAACCACATGCCGGGAAAATGATCATCGGCCGTCGAGGTGACTATCGCACCCCTCGGTTTGTTGCCCCACCTTGTCGAGTCCATGTCGTGTGCTTCGAACTCCGACGGATTGCGCCGCTGCGACAGGTGGCGCTGATATCCACCGCTTGTTCGGAGTCCCTCGACATGTCCGTCGAGGACAGTCAGAACAGCGGGAAGGGCCGCATACTCGTCTACAACCTCTGGATCAACACCGGATTCGAGAACTTCTTGACCGGCCAGGCCCTCCGGATAGGGACTCTCCACGAACCCCACCGAAGCAAGGCTCACCTCTGTGAGATCTGTCAGAGACCGGGCAGCCATGACCCCGTAAGAAGTGTCGGCGTTCCACGACCGCACTCTCTCGAGGCGGGAGACGAATTCCAGCAGAGGATCTGCCTCTCTTCCCATCGGTAGGTGTTGCACGAAGTCTAGATCCACGGCAGGAGCGCGAAGAGGCCGGACCCTTCTGACCATCCACGAAGAAAGGGGACACCCCGAACTCCTTCGACACCCCGGGCTCCTTCGCGACGTGAGCGACCGGCCGGCGGTCGTCGAGCACACGCGAGACGAGCAGCAGCCTCCCGTGAACCGTCAATCGCGCGTTAGCGTGGGACATCGAGGCCTCCTGGCGGTGGTTGAACGAGACCGCTCCATGAAGCCAGGAGGCCTGACCGCGTCACACGACCCGAAGCGCCACCGACGTCACGGCTCAGTACAGCTAGGCGCTCCTCGCCCGCCGCGCAAGCCCGCGAATCCGTCGCCGCGGTTCGCGAGAGTGGAGGGCATGCAGCAGCTGACCTACGCCTCGAAGAGCTTCGTGACGACCGATGCCGTGACCGAGGCGCTCCTCGACCTGGTCACCGCGATCGACCGCCAGGATCACTCCGAGGCGGTGACGGTCCCGGCCTTCACCGAGGACGGCGAGCTCATCGAGGCGAAGATGACCCTCGACGCGAGCAGCGAGCTGGTGGCCGTGCCCGTCGAGGTCGCGATCAAGGACGAGGAGTCGACGACCGACGCCGTCGATGCCGCCGTCGAGGACATCCGCTCGCGCATCAAGAGCAACCGTGCCACCATCGCCCGCCCCCTCTTCGACGAGGACCCTGAGCCGTACGACTACGAGGAGTTCTGAGCACCCTCCGCCGGCCTCACGGCGAGGCGGCGGTCAGGCTCCCGCGACGGTGGAGCCGCGGATCAGGAGCTGCGTCGGCAGCAACGTCAGGCGGTCGACCTCCTCGCCGGCGAGGAGGCGCACCAACACGTCGACCATCGCCTCGCCGAGGCCGTTCGTCGGCTGCCGCACAGTCGTGAGGCGCGGCTCGCTCGCCTCCGCGAAGTAGTCGCCGTCGAAACCCGCGAGGGCCACATCGCCCGGCACCGAGAGCCCACGCTCGCGCAGCGCGGTCAGCGCGCCGGCGGCCATCTGGTCGTTCGAGGCGAACACGGCGTCGATCGGGCGTCCCGAGTCGAGGAGGCGCCGCATTGCGGACGCGCCGTCCTCGGGCGAGTAGTCGCCCAACTCCACCAGCGAGGCGTCGAGGCCGGCCGCCTCGACCGCCGCCCGCCAGCCGGAGAGCCGGTCGATGGCCGCCGGCATGTCCTGGCGGCTGGCGATCATCGCCGGGGCGCGCCTCCCCAGGCCCAGCAGGTGCTCGGTGACCTCGCGCGCGGCTCCGGTGTTGTCGACGTCGACGACGTAGCTGCCCGCCGCCTCCGTCAGCGGGCGCCCGCCGAAGACCATCGGGAGGGAGGCGCCGAGGTGCGCGTAGGAGTGGTCGCCGCTGTGGTGCGAGACCACGAGGGCGCCGTCGACGTTGCCGCCGAGCAGGTAGCGGCGGGTCTTCTCGGGAGTCGCCTCCGACGCGATCACGAGGGTCAGCGTGTACTCGGTGTCGGCGAGCGCCATCGCCGCGCCCTGCACGACCGAGGCGAGGAACGGGTCGGCGAACACCTTCGCCGCCGACTCCGGGACCACGAGCGCCACGGTCTGGGTGCGCCGGCTGGCGAGGGAACGTGCGGCACGGTTGGGCACGTAGCCGAGCTGCTCGATCGCGTCGAGCACGGCGGCACGGGCGCCGTCCTTCACGCGGGGGGAGTCGTTGACGACTCGGCTGACCGTGGCGCGGGAGACTCCGGCGAGTGCGGCGACGGCTTCGAGCGTCGGCGCGGCCGAGGAGGTGTCGTCAGTCATGAAGGCCTCTCGGAGTGTGTGGGTCCGAGGCTAGCCGAGCGCTCGGCGTGCCGGCTGGCAGCGCCTCCCGGGCCGCCGGATCGGAGATCGGCCGCCCTCCGCCCCCACCGCCCGAGGGCTCCGCTCAGCCCTTGACCGCTCCGCTCCTGATCCCCGCGATCAGCTGCCGGTGTCGGCGGAGGCGGGCCGGCGGCGAGCGGCGAGCGGCTACGCGGTTCTCGACGGAGGCGATCCGCCGCGAGACCGCGAAGTTCAGCAGCCCGAGCAGCACGATCAGGAGGAACAGCAGCCAGGCGATCGCCGCGGCCTTGCCGAAGTTCTCGCGGGCCTGAATCACCGCGGCGGGCGATCACATCCTCGACAGGTCCCCGGGGCGTGATCGTCCCCGGCGGCGGACTGGGCGGCAGCACCGAGGGACTGTCCGATCAGAACGTAGCGGGATGTCGGGCGATGTCGAGGGCGCGGAGGACCTGAGTCGGCGTCGTGAGACCGGTGATAAGGCGTTGCGTGATATCGATGGTGACGGATCCGAACTGCGAGAAGTCGCTGACGTGCCGCAACAGCACCGTCGCGACGTCCTCGCGAACGTCCTCGACACGGACGGGGCGGAGGCTGTCGCCGGCGCGGCCCCAGATGTCCAAGGCGAGGGGAAAAGCGAGTCTCGCGGCCGGCTCGGGGATGCGCGGTCTCGGAGCGAACTCGAGCACGCGGGCGCCGTCGGGGCCTGTCAGCGTGCGAGTGTCGGGTGCGTAGTCCCAGACGACCGTGCCGTCCGCTTCTTCGGACCGCCAGCGGGTGATGAGGGGGTCGACGAAGATTCGGCGCTGCGTGGCTGATCCGCCGGCCTGGGCGATGCCGGTGTAGGTATGGCGGCCCAGGGATGCCGTATCGAGCACGATGGACATCATGCACATAAGGGTCGTGTCAGCGTGCATGTCGTCGGTCATAGTGTCACCTCGAATATATTTCGAGCAGTTCCATAAGGCGAGTATAAATCCTCAGGAAATGCTCATCTCTAACGAGACTCCCGTTACATTCCGGCTACCTGCCGTCGCTGGACCGCTCCTCACCACCCCTCCGGCCCAGCGGTCCCCGCCTCATACTCGTCCAGCGGAGCATCACCGCCGGCCCAGTGCGCGAGCACCGGACTCACAATGCGCCAGCACTGCTCAGCCACATCGCCCGGGACCGAGAGCAGGGTGTCGCCCTGCAGGAGGCCGGCGAGGACCTGCGCGTAGGGGTCCAGCGTGGCCGCGCCGGGCTCGGCCGCCAGAGTGGTGCGCTCAAGGTCGGTCAGCTCATCGGCGCTGTTCACGACGACATCCAACTGCACGTCGCCGGCGGTGAGGCCGATCCGAAGGACCGTTCCCGCCTCGGCCCCGCGGAGTCCGCGCGGCGGCGTGGCCGCCCGGAAGTGGATCGCCACCTCCTGGCGCGGGTCGCCGATCCCCTTGCCGGAGCGCAGGACGAACGGGACGCCCGCCCAGCGCGGGGTGTCGACCTGGAGCAGCAGCTGCGCGAGCGTCTCGGTGCCGGTCTCGGAGTCGACATCGGGCTCGTCCGCGTAGGAGGGGAGGAAGCGGCCGTCGACGCGCCCCTCGGTGTAGCGGGCGCGGCGAGCGGAGGAGGGGTCGTCCCGCCAGAGCCGCACGGTGCCGAGCACCTCGGCCATCCGCGCGTGGACCTCCTCCGGGGTGACCTCGTCGGGGCGCTCCATCGCGGTCAGCGCGAGCACCATCAGGAGGTGACTCTGCAGCATGTCGCGCAGCGCGCCGGTCTTCTCGTAGAAGGCCGCACGCCCCTCGATCCCGAGCGTCTCGTCGTAGACGATCTCGACCTTCTCGATCTGCTCGGCACTCCAGCTCGCCTCGAGCAGGCGGTTCCCGAAGCGCAGGCCCAGCATGCCCAGCACGGTCGCGTTGCCGAGGAAGTGGTCGATGCGCCAGAGGCGTCTCTCGGGGAGGACCCTCGCGAACGCCGCGTTAAGAGCGATCGCGTCGTCGAGGTCCTCGCCGAACGGCTTCTCGATCGCGACCACCAGCTCCTCGGGCAGGTCGAGCTCGGCGAGCGACGCGGCCACCACGTGCCCCATCGCCGGCGGCAGAGCAACGTAGAGCACCGGAGTCGACGGGCACGCGTCGAGGAGGGCCTTCAGCTGCTCCGGGTCGGAGGCGTCAGTGGCGACGAAGCGCGCCCGCGACGCGAGCGCCTCGACCGTGTGCGCGGCGACTCCCGCCTCCTCGAGGCTGCGGCGGACGAGCCCCTGCCACTCCTCGTCGCTCTGCGGCGTGCGCGCCGCCCCGATCATCGTCAGCTCGAGATCACGCGCGAGCTCGGCCACCCGGCCCAGGCCCGGCAGCAGCAGCCGCTCGGTGAGGTCGCCGCCCGCCCCGAGGATCGCGATGCTCCGCTGCTCGCTCCCCAGCGCCGTGGCCTCGGGGATTCCGATCTGCTCCGTCATGGTGTCTCCCTCGTGGGCGTCGTGACTCGGCAATCACGGTACGCGACGGGCCCGGGCCTCCGGCCGGGAGCACGGAGGGGTTGAGGAAGCGCGCCCGGAGTGGCAGGGCTCCTCGTGACCGATCGGGATGCGGTGGCGACGACGCGGTTCGACGGACCGCGCGTCGCGATCCCCGCGCCGACCCCCTTTTCAGGCTCCAGCCACTGCTGTCCCCGGGGGCGCGGGGGGTCTTCAGGACATCCTGGCATCGCGGTTGCAGGATTTACTGGAACCTCGAGTACAGGAAAACCTGCGGAAGGACGCCGCGCGTGAAGGGCAACGAACTGGCGTGGCGCACCCTGGCCGACCAGGCGCTCGAGGGGCGTCGGCGTTGGAACAACGTCGGTGACATCGCCTCCGACGCGGGCGCGCCGACCTCGACCGCCTCTCTGGCTCTCGAACGGCTGGAGAGCATCGGCGCGATCACGCGGTACCGGCGCGGTGGACGCGGGTTCGCCGAACAGCAGGCGGAACGCTTGCCAACGCTCACGAGAACGACAGACATCAGTGCGCCCGGAGCCGGATGCGCCGCGCCGACTACCGCTGGGAGCGTGTCCTCGACATCTGCATGAACCCGGCGATCAGCAGCGCTATGCCCACCACCGCGGCGACGGCACCGAGCGGGACATCGCCCGAGGTCGTCAAGAAGATGCTCCCGACGAGCACGAAGGTAGCGATGATGAGCGTGATGAGTGCGGCATTCTTACTCGAAACGCCGGCGACCGACCTCTGCGTCATCGACTTATCCTTTCCCCTCCTGGAGATCTTCCGATCCCCCGTCGAGCGAGCACATCGCGGAGTTCCGGGAGATCTGAAGAACGACTGCACTATCTACCTCAGGAAGAACTGTGCTGGAGAAGAAAACCACTCGGGCAATCGGAGGTGCTCCTGGCGATGCACACGAGACTCCACCACGCGACAGTTGTGAGCGGACGAGCGCGGGACCATATTCCGTCCTCAGCGGCGGCTCCCCGGGGCACCGTCCGCGGGGCACGGCGCGCACGGGCAGGTCATCGGATGAGAAACCTCCTCCACGTCGTGGACGAGGCCCTCGTGAAGCCGACGTCGAGCGTCAGACGACTCCCGCCGCCGTTCCCGACACGATCAGGTCGGCCCGCCCGCGGGTCGCCTCGATCAGCACCGCGTTCGCGCCGTCGACCTCGGAGGCCCAGGCGGACGCCGCCTCCGGGGCCCGGCCGAAGGAGACGTGCCGGTCGACGAGGCGCTCGAAGCGCTCGGTCTCGGGCGTCGCGCAGAACCAGGCCTCGTCGAACTCGGCGCGCAGCAGCGCCCACGGACCCTCATCGACGAGGAGGTAGTTGCCCTCCAGCACCACGAGCGAGGCGGCGGGGTGCACGGCGAGCGCCCCCGCCACTCCCTCATCGACCGTGCGCTCGAAGGTCGGCGCATAGACGACATGGTCGGTCTCGATCCGGAGCCGCCGGACCAGAGCGAGGAAGCCCCAGCCGTCGAAGGTGTCGAGCGCGCCCTTGCGGTCGCGGCGGCCGAGCTCGTCCAGCATCGCGTTGGCGAGGTGGAAGCCGTCCATCGGCACGACGGTGGCGGTCCCCTCCTCCGCGAGTTCGTTCGCCCGGGCGACGACGGCGCGGGCGAGCGTGGTCTTGCCGGCTCCGGGGCTGCCTGCGATCGCGACGATCGCGCGGCGGCCCGGCCCGGTCAGCGCGAGGGCGCGCCGGGCCAGCTCATCGAGGCCGGGGCACTCGGCCCCCGCTTCAGGCCTCACCACGGCCGCTCTCCAGCGGGGTCACCAGGAACCCGCGAGCATGGCGGACGAGCGCGGAACGCTCGACGGTCGTCGACTCCCGCTTCGGATGCATCCCGTCACGCTAGACCGGACGATCCGGCCGCCGCCGGAGCCCCGCCGCAATTCTCGGGCGACTCGGCGCCCGCGGACGTAGCGTGGCCCCATGAACACGTTCACTCTCCACAACGGTGTCGAGATCCCCGCCCTCGGACTCGGCGTCTTCCAGACTCCGCCCGACGAGACCCGCGCCGCCGTCACCGCCGCGCTCGACGCGGGCTACCGGCACATCGACACGGCGGCCGCCTACGGAAACGAGCGCGAGGTCGGCGAGGCGATCGCCGGCCGCGACGACGTGTTCCTTGAGACGAAGGTGTGGATCAGCGACTACGGCTACGCCGAGACGCTGCACGCCTTCGACAAGAGCGCCGGCAAGCTCGGCGTCGAACGGATCGACCTGCTGATCCTTCACCAGGCCCTGCCGGGCGCCTTCGAGCGCACCCTCGACGCCTACCGGGCGCTCGAGCGGCTGCTCGCCGACGGGCGGGTGCGGGCGATCGGAGTGAGCAACTTCCTGGTCGAGCACCTCACCCGAGTGATCGCCGAGACCGACGTCGTCCCCGCGGTGAACCAGCTCGAGGTGCACCCGTACTTCCAGCAGCGGCGCGTCGAGCGCTTCGGCTGCGAGAACGACATCCTCACTCAGGCCTGGTCGCCGATCGGCGGGATCACCGCCTACCGCGACTCCCCTCGCCGCAGCTTCGACGACCCGGTGCTCCTCGAGCTCGGCGCCGCACACGGCAAGACGGCGGCGCAGGTTATGCTGCGCTGGCACCTGCAGGAGGGCCGCCAGGTCATCCCGAAGTCGACCAGACCCGAGCGGATCGCCGAGAACATCGACGTCTTCGACTTCGCGCTCTCCGGCTCGGAGCTCGCCCGCATCGACGCCCTCGAGGCCGGCGTGCGCGGCGGGCCGGACCCCGAGGCCGTCACGCTGGAGGCCTACGGCCGCGACATCCCCGAAGCGTGAGGAAGGCGTCCGCCACGGGAACACCGCGGCCTCCGCGAACGTTCACCCCTGCATGAGCGTTCCCCTCTCGATCCTCGACCTCGCCCCCATCGCCCCCGGAGAGACCGCCCGCGAGAGCTTCGCGGCGTCGGTCGCCCTGGCGCAGGAGGCGGAGCGCGCCGGCTACCGCCGGGTCTGGTACGCCGAGCACCACAACATGGCCAGCATCGCCTCCAGCGCGACCTCGGTGCTGATCGCCCACGTCGCCTCGCAGACGTCGACCATCCGCCTCGGCTCCGGTGGCGTCATGCTCCCGAACCACTCACCGCTCACGATCGCCGAGCAGTTCGGCACCCTCGAGAGCCTGCATCCGGGACGCATCGATCTCGGGCTGGGCCGCGCTCCCGGAAGCGACCAGGCCACCTTCCGCGCGCTGCGCCGCGATCCGGAGTCGTCGGACCGCTTCCCGCAGGACGTGCTCGAGCTGCAGGCGTTCCTGGCCGGGCGGTCGCGCGTCCCCGGCGTCAGCGCCACCCCCGGCGCGGGCACCGGCGTGCCGCTGTACATCCTCGGTTCGTCGCTGTTCGGCGCGCAGCTCGCCGCCTCGCTCGGCCTGCCCTACGCCTTCGCCTCGCACTTCGCCCCGGAGGCGCTGCACCAGGCCGTCGCCGAGTACCGGCGCGGCTTCCGCCCCTCCGAGCAGCTCGACGCCCCCCACGTGATCGCCGGAGTGAACGCCATCGCCTCGGACACCGAGGAGGACGCGCGCGAGCAGTTCGCGCAGATGAAGCGGGCCCGCCTGATGATGCTGCTGCGCCAGAGCGGGCAGATCCCGCTCGACCGCACCTTCGACGACGAGGAGCTCGATGCCCTGCTCAGCGCCCCGATCGGCGCGCACGTCGCGAGCATGACCCACTACACCGGCGTCGGCACCGGCGACCAGGTCGCCGACTACGTCACCGGCTTCGCCCGCTCGGCCGATGCCGACGAGGTCATCGTCGCGCACGCATCGCTGCAGACGGAGGCGCGCCTGCGCTCGGTGAGGCTGCTCGCGCTGTCGAACGCCCGCATCACGGCATAGGGGCTCCCTACGCGACGAGCAGGAGGTGTGCCGCGGCGGGCGACGGGATTCGATCCCCGCCACTTCGAGATGTGATCGGTATCGGAACGAATAGTGAGGCAGGCTCCGTTCTGGTAAAAATCTCGAGGGCGTGACCCTGGCTGATCGCCAGCGGTCGCCACGAGAGGCGAGACGACTGCCGATCGGCACTCGGAGACGCCCGATGACGACTCACCACCATTCGAAAGAGAACCTCCATGACACCTCCCCCCTCCCGTCCGTTCGCCACAGGGCTCGCTGCGATCGCGATGACGGGCGTCCTGCTCCTGGGCTCGCCCAGCGCGTTCGCGCAGGACATCGCTCCGACGACGTCTGCTCAGGACTCGTCAGCTCAGCCCACCGCGGCGTCCTCGAACGTCCTGGTCGGCGGCGAGGAGCTCAAGCGGGGGCAGTCGATCCAGTCCGCCACGGCCACCTTCCGCATGCAGGACGATGGGAACGCCGTGGTCTACTCCTCCGGCGCTGTCCGCGGCGGCTGGAACACGGGGACGCAGGGCCGCGGTGATCGCCTGGTCGTGCAGACGGACGGGAACGTCGTCGTCTACGACGCCGCGAACCGCCCGGTCTGGTCGACCGGCACCGACGGCGAGCCCGGTTCCGTTCTCCGGATCCAGGACGACGGCAACCTCGTCGTCTACCGCGCTAGCGGCTCGCCCGCGTGGGCGAGCAGCGTGAACAGCCGCATCACTGCACCCGATGTCGTCGTCCTCGAACCCGGACAGTCGCTGACCGCCGGGCAGCAGCTGACCGCAGACGCGAGCCGTGCGACGATGCAGTCCGACGGCAACTTCGTGATCTACACCTCCGGCCAGCCGCAGTGGTCGACGGAGACGACGGGCGCCGGAAACCGGCTCGAGATGCAGCGCGACGGCAACGCCGTGATCTACGGCGCCGACGGCTCGGTGAAGTGGTCGTCAGGAACGGCCGGCAACCCCGGCGCCCAGATGACTCTCACCCCGCGCGGAGTCCTCGTCATCGGGGGGAGCCAGACGGAGCCGCTCTGGAGCAGCAGCGGTCAGCTCCGACGCGACACCCTGCAGCAGGAGGACTCCCTTGTTGCGGGTGAGCAGCTCACCTCGGCCAGCGGCGCATGGCGCGCCGAGATGCAGTACGACGGCAACTTCGTCGTCTACGGCGCCCGCGGTGCCGACTGGTTCACGGGCACCTCGGTGCCGGACAGCGTCATCGCGCTGGATCTCTTCGGCGACCTCGTCGTCTACGCGCCCGGCTCGGGCGAGGGCGAGGGCATCTGGGGCAACGGACCCAAGACGACCTTCTCCTCCGGCCCGAACGGTCAGGTCCAGCCCTTCCGCCTCGTGATGCAGGACGACGGCAACCTGGTCGAGTACGACGGACTCGGCCGCCCGGTCTGGGCAAGCCGCGGCGTCTGACCGCGCAACGAAGGCTGAGCGGCCCGGCCCGCCCCTAGGGGGTGGGATTCGGGCCGCTCAGCCTTCGTCGTGGGGGCGTCGCCACAGCCCCTCACGCCTCCGGCATCGAGAAGTCCGCGAAGTCGAACCCCGGCGACACCAAGCAGCTCACCACCGCGTCCTCCGCCGACGGCAGCGTCCGCTGCCACACGTCTCCCGGCACGAGTGCCTGCACCGCGAGGCCGTCGACCGGCGACCCGAGCAGCACCGTCTCGGCGTCCACGGGCCGGTCGCCGACTCCGCCGTACTGCACCGCCACGCGGCCCAGCCCGTTCCAGATCCAGGTCTCGGGCGAGGCGACCCGATGCCAGGCCGACGTCTCTCCCGCCGGAAGCAGGAACACGATCAGCGTGGCCGCGGGCCGCTCCCGCACCGTTCCGTCGTCTCCCGTGAGCGACAACCGCTCCGGTGAGGTCCATGTGCGCCGGTACCAGCCACCCTCCGGATGCGGTTCCAGCCCCATCGCCGCGGCGAGCGCCGGTCGTCGCACACGTTCGAGCACGCGCCCGTCCACGCTCCGCCGCTCCACCAGCCCGCCCGTCAGCTTCGCGTCCATCGGACCTCCCCCGAGATGATCGTGGCGAGGGCCGATCCCTCGCCGCTTTCGACGATCGCAGCGACCACGTCGTGCGCGGTCGAGCCGCCGAGATCGAGCACCGCGAGGTCCGCGAGGGAACCTGCGGTCAGAGCGCCGAACGAGTCCGCCGAGCCCATCGCGATCGCCCCGCCGAGCGTCGCCGCGTGCAGGAGCCGCGCGTGCAGATCGCGCGCGGTGTACCCCTGGGCCCGTGCGATCCGGTGCAGCTCGGCGACGTCTCCGAGCAGGTCGAGCGAGGGAGTGGACGAGAGCGAGTCCGTGCCCACCGAGATCGCATTGCCCTCACGCAGGTAGTCGGCCACCGGGGCCTCGTCGAGCCCGATCACCGCGTTCGATCGCGGGCAGAGCGCGACGGAGGTGCCCGCCCGCCGCAGCGTCGCCCGGTCCTCCGCATCCACGTAGATGCCGTGCGCGATGTGCACGTCCTCGCCGAGCGCTCCGATGGTCTCGGCGTAGGCCACGGGCCGCAGCGCGCTGCCGCCATTGCGCAGCAGGTGGAAGCCGTCGTAGCCCCAGAGGCGCCACTGCTCCGCCAGGTCACCGCGGCCGTGCATCGTGTACTCCGCCTCCCACGCCGACTCGGCCAGGTGCAGGTGCCGGCGCACGCCGAGCTCCTGCGAGAGCCCGGTCAGATCGCTGAGCACGGGGGTGTCGAGCGAGTAGGGGGCGTGCGGCGAGAGCCCGATGCGAGCGACCCCGGAGGTGCGCACCAGCTCGGCTGTGATCGCCCGGCCGCTGCCGCGCCAGTCGTCCTCGAGGAGGCTCATCAGCTCCCAGTAGGCGATGCCGTGCACGCGTCCCGCCTCGAGCACGTCGAGCGCGTCGAGGTCGGTCACGATGTCGGCGATGGCGGTGGTGCCCGTCGAGACCGCGATCGCGAGGCCGTCCGCTGCCGAGGCCCGCCAGTCGTGCGGCTGCTCGTAGACCACCTGGAACGCCCGCGACCAGTCCTCGAAACCGAGGTAGCGGCCGGCGCCGACGGTCGACATGCAGGTGTACTGGAGGTGCGAGTGCGCGTTGACGAGGCCCGGCACGATCACGCCGGGCCATTCGTGCACCTGCTCCGCGCCGCCCGTCTCAGCGAGCACCTCGGCGCGCGGACCGACCGCGAGGATCCGCTCACCCCGCACAGCGACAGCGCCCGCGCGGATCGGCTCACCCAGCACCGGCACGACCCAGGGGGCGAGGTGGACCTCGACGCCCGTCACGGTATCCACGCCGACGGCATGAGGCCCGCGAGGCTCGCGACCGAGGCGGCTGCGGCCAGCAGCACGGCGAGCGCCGTCACCGTCCAGTCGGCCGGGGTGTAGCGGATCTCACGCAGCCAGGTGCGCTTGGCGGTTCCGAAGCCGCGCAGATCGAGTGCGTCGACCGTGTCCTCCGCGTCGACGAACGAGGTGATGGTCACCGGCACCATCAGCGGAGCGATCTCGCGCAGCCGCCGCACCGGGTTGCGGGTGTCGGCGCGCTCGTAGCCGCGCAACCGCTGCGCCGCCGCCGTCTCCCGCAGGTTGGCCGCCGCGCTCGGGAGGAACATGAACGTCAGGTCGATCCCGTAGGCGAAGCGCGCCGGCACTCCGAGGCGAGCGAAGGCGACCGCCAGATCGCCGGGGCGGATCGCGAAGGCCAGCGGGAAGCCGACGGCGACCAGTGCGAGGAAGCGCAGCAGCATGGTGACGGCGTACGACACCGCCCCCTCCGTGATCGGCAGCCCGATCAGCGGCACCGTGAGCAGAGTCGTGCCCGTCGCCGACTCCCCCGAGCTCGTCGCGCCGACGATGATCCCGTTGATGCCCGCGAACACGACGACGAACACGGCCACGACGGCCCAGTTCGAGCGCACCTCCCTGAACGGGATCCGCGCGCTGAGGTAGTAGGCGAAGGCCACCGCGGTGAGCACCGCCATCCAGCGCAGGTCCTTCACCTGCGTCGCGGTCACGACGAGCATCACCGGGACGACGATGAGCACCCGAGGGTCCCGACGACCGAGGAAGGAGTCGCCGCCGAGATACCGAGGCGATACCTCCATCTCGCGCGCCCGTCAGCGCCCGGCGAGGTTCTGGAGCGGCTTCCAGACCCGGTCGAGCACGGGCACGAGGATCACCGCGGTGATGCCCGTGGCGACGATCGCGAGCAGGTAGGAGCCGAAGAACCAGTACTCGACGGTGACGCCCAGCAGCAGGTCGGTCACGGTGAAGAGCAGGCCGACGACGACCGCGGCGACCGCGATGGCGGCGGACCAGACGACCTGGCGGCCGGTCGTGCGCGGCTCCTTCGCGTAGTAGCCGATGAGTCCCGCGAGCAGGCCGACGAGTCCGTTCGCGATGCTCCAGTTCCAGTAGGTCAGGAACCCGTAGCCCAGGATCTGGTCGACGATCGCGTTGCCGACGGCACCGGTGAAGAACCCGGCGATCGGGCCGAACCGCAGACCCACGAAGGGGATGATCGCGATCGCCGGTCGGATCGAGATCATGGTGCCGGGCAGCACGAAGCTCAGGGCACCGAGGGCCCCGTAGAGCGCGGCGCCGACGGCGCCGAACACGATCGTGCGGGACGAGACGGTCCAGGGACCGGTCCGTGCGGAGGTCGCGGTGGTGGTCACGGGTGTGTCCTTTCGAGGGGGTGGGGAGCAGTGTTCTCGGCCCGGCGCAGCCGCCGGGCCAGATCGAGGGGGCGCGGGAGGCGGCCGGCCGCGGGTCCGTGGCTGCGCGCGGCCCGCACGAAGTCGGTCTCGCGGAGCACGGCCCGCTCGTGGGCCGGGGTGCCGGGCGCGTGCCACAGCCCGTGGTCGTGCACGATCTCGGCAGGAGTCGCGTCGGCCACGATCCCGCCGCCGTCGACGACCACGATCCGGTCGGCCCGCGAGAGCGCCATGTCGATGTCGTGGGTGATGAAGTAGACGCTGTCGATGCCCTCGATCGCCCAGACCGCGTCGAGGAAGTGGCGGGACGAGCGCTGATCCTGGCCCGCGGTCGGCTCGTCGAGGATCAGCGTGCGCGGGCGGAGGGTCAGGGCCAGCGCCACCGCGAGCCGGCGCTGCTGCCCGAACGAGAGCGTCCGCGGCGGGCGCTGAAGGATTCCCGGCACATCGTGCAGAGCGACTGCGCGCAGTGCCGCGTCGGCGATCGCGGGGATCTCCTCCTCCGGAACCCCGAGATTGCGGGGCCCGAAGGCGAGCTCGGCCGCCACGTTCTCGCTGAACAGGGCCTGCCCGGGGTTCTGGAAGAGGTAGCCGCAGGTCGAGACCAGCTCGGCCGCGCTCAGCTCGTGCACGGGCCGCGCGTCGAGCAGTACCCGGCCGCGGGTCGGAGCGACAAGTCCGACGGCGGCGCGCATCAGGGTCGACTTGCCCGCGCCGTTGCGGCCGAGGACGGCCACCCGCTCCCCCGCCTCGAAGCGGCGCTCGACGGCCAGGATGGTCCGTGTGCCGTAGCCGAGCTCGGCTCCCTCGAAGTGCAGGCGGGCCGCGGCCCCCGGGGCGATCGGAGGCGCGGCGGGCACCGCCTCCTCCTCGCCCGACGCGCTCGCGAGCAACGCCGAGAACGGCAGCGTCACCGACTCCGGCGACGCGACCTCGAGGAACCCGGCGACGCCGCCCGAGTACACCACACGCCCCTCCTCGAGGTAGACCACCCGGTCGGGATCGAGCGCGAGCACCTCGTCGACACGGTGCTCGACGATCACGGCCGCCCCGCCTCCGTCGACGTACGAGCGGACCGCGGCGAGTAGCACGTCGGCCGCATCCGGGTCGAGGTTCGCCAACGGTTCGTCGATCACGATGATCTTCGGCTCGAGCACGAGGATCCCGGCGAACGCGACGAGCTGGAGCTGACCGCCTGAGAGCTCGTGCGGCGCAGTCGCGAGCAGCGCGGTGAGCCCGAGCCGCTCGGCGACGCGGTGCGCGCGCTCGCGGATCTCGCGCGGCGGTGTCCCGCGGTTCTCGAGCCCGAAGGCGATCTCGGCGAGCACACTGTGCCCGACGACCTGCTTCGCCGGGTCCTGGAGGAGCGTGCCGACGACCTCCGAGATGTCGCGCAGGGCGAGCGGTCCCGCCTCGCGACCCTCCACCTCGATCCGGCCGGTCACCTCCGCCCGGTACGAGCGGGGCACGAGACCGTTGAGCACTCGGAGCAGCGTGCTCTTGCCGCACCCGGAGGGCCCGGCGACGAGCACAACCTCGCCGCTCGACACCTCGAACGACGCCTCGACGAGCGCGGGCAGCTCGGCGCTGCGGTAGGTGACGCCGACACCCTCCAGGCGGAGCAGCGCGGTCACGAGCGGGCTCCATCACGGAGCGGCGCGGCGCGGCGCCCGGTCGAGGTCCAGCTGCCGAGGAAGTCCCGCTGAGCGGGGCTGGCGCGGTCGATCGAGAGGCCGAGGGCCGCGAGCTTGGCGCGCGCGACCCGGTCGTCGACCTCGGGAGGGAGCAGGTGGACCGCCGGCGCGAGGCTCTCCGCCTCCCGAGCGAGCAGGTCGATCGCCGCGGCCTGCACGCCGAAGGAGAGGTCCATGATCTCGATCGGATTGCCCTCTCCCGCCGTGCAGTTGATGCAGCCGCCGTCGTCGAGGACGACGATCGAGCGGCCGGTGGGCAGCACGAAGCGTTCGAGCGCGTGGCCGATGCTCTCGCGGACGGCGCCGGCCTCGACGGCCTCGTCGATCGCGATCTCCTGCGCGACGCCTCCCGAGACAGCGACCGCAGCTCCCTCGGGCAGCGCGAGCAGGTGCTCGACGTCGATGGTGTGCGCGATGCCGGTCGCCGAGACGAGCAGGTCGGCGGTGCGGGCGGCGTCCTCGAGCGGAGCGACGTCGTAGCCGGCGAAGACCGCCTCCAGCGCGCGCACCGGATCGACCTCGGCCACGCTCACCCGCGCTCCGAGCGCGCGGGCGTGCTGGGCGACTCCGCGGCCGACCGGCCCGAAGCCGGCGATGACGACGTGCGCGCGGTCGAGCGGAGTGGCGAGCAGGTCGAGCATCGTGAGGAGCGTCGACTGCCCCGTCCCGTGCCGGTTGTCGAAGAGCGTCTTGCAGCGCGCATCGTTCACGGCGAGCACCGGGATCCGCAGCGCTCCCTCGCGCTCCATCACCCGCAGCGGACGGAGCCCACTCGTCGTCTCCTCCGTCGCCCCGCGCAGCGTCTCGAACGCCACCGGCCGCTCGGCGTGGGCGAGGCGAGTGACCGAGGAGCCGTCGTCGACGAGGATGTCGGGACGGCGGTCCAGCAGCGCGAGCGCGAAGGCGTGGTCGTCGGCCGTCGTCGCGTCCGAGCGGGCGAACACCGCGACCCCGGCGTGCTCGAGAGCCGCCGCCGTGTCGTCGTGCGTGTTGGAGGCGCCGCACATCACACTGACGTCGGCGCCGGCCGCCGCGAGCTCCAGCGCGAGCGTGGCGGTCTTGGGCTCGAGCACCAGCACGAGGCCGATGCGCAGCCCTGCGATCGATCCGCTCTCGCGCAGCTGCGCCGAGACTCCCCTGGTCACGGGCATGAACCGCGCGGCCCAGTCGATCTTGGCCTGACCCTGGTTCCACAGCGAGGCGTCGCGGATCCGCCCGGTCACGCGAGCACCTCCAGGGCGAGGGCGCGGTCGGCGCGGGCGACGAGCTCGCCCTCGCCCGCCGCCGGGTCGGCCGCGCGGGCCCGGGCGAGGGCCAGGGCGAAGGAGGAGGAGAGCTGTTCGCGGGTCCGCCGCGTCGAGCCGTCGACCAGCTCGCGCGCCACGAGCAGGAACGCCTCGCGGCCGGCTCCCACGATCCGGGCGATGCCCGGGCGACCGGAGGAGGGATCGGTGTCCGCGCTCACGGCGGGCGCCTCCTCCGACGCGTCGACGACGAGCAGCGCGCCTCCGGTGCCGAGCTCGAGCGCGCCGAGGGGCGCGTCGAGCTCGCCGGTCGCGAAGGCGAGGACGGCGTCGTCGAGCCGTGCCCCACTCCGCTCGGCGACGGCGAGACCGGCCTGCGCGAGCTCGACGAGCTCGACCGGGTCGTCGCCGACGACGACGACGCGCGCGCCCATCGCCGCGGTCGTGGTCGCGAGCTCTCGTGCCAGCGGCCCCGAGCCGATGACCGCGACGCGCGTGTGCGCGACGGAGAGATTGCTCGCGGCAGCCGTCGCCCGCAGGACCGCCTGGGCCCACGCAGCTCGGGCGAGCGTCGCGACGACGCGCGAGGCGGAGGCGTCGGCCGACTCCGGCGCGCCGCGCTGCTCCAGCAGGGCCCTCGCGCGCTCGCGACGCAGCGGGGTGAGGGTGGCGGACATGGTGCTCCAGGGGTCGGGTACTTCCGCCACCGGTCGCGCGCGGGGGGAGGCGCGGAGGGTCTCAGCGGTTAGCGTGTGACCATAGTCGCGCCGTGTTTCCGTGCCGTGCTCGTTTATTACGGCAGCGTGAAACATGTCTGCTCGTCGTCGATCCGGCTGGGGACGACGAGGCGCCGAGTGCCTCGGGATCCGGCGCTCCGTGTCGTTCAGCCGCGGATCAGCTCCTCATCTGCCGACGGCGTCGGCGTTCGAGGATCAGCAGGATCGCGGAAGGGCCCGCCCGACCCGATCCGGCCGGGGGCGGCCGCGAGCCCTGCGGACGCCCGGAGCGGCGGGTGCCGCCGACGACGCTGGTCCTCGGCGAAACCTGCGGGTGCGCCTGAGACGCGGACCTCAGGCGAGGGCCGCGAGCCGCCCGACCACGCCCTCGCCCAGCGTCGCGACGAAGCCCTCCGGGTCCGGCCCCTGCGGCGAGAGCTCGACGAGCGTGATCCCGAGCGCCGCGTACTCCTCCATCGCGCTCACGAACCCGTCGGGGTCGCCGATCGGGTCGCCGCCACCGATGATCGTCTTGGTGATCGAGTCGTAGTCTCGTCCGACGTCGTCGCAGTGGCGTCGCAGAACATCGAGCTTGTGCGCGATGTCGTCGCGTCCCGTCGCGAACAGGTTGCAGGCGTCGCCGTACTCGGCGACCAGCCGCAGAGTCTTCTTCTCGCCGCCGCCCCCGATCAGGATCGGCGGGCCCGGCTTCTGGATCGGCTCCGGGTGGTTCAGCGTCTCGGCCAGGCGGTAGTGCTCGCCCGCGAAGGGTCCGTCGTCGTCGCTCCACATCTGCCGGCAGATCTGCAGCGTCTCCTCGAGCCGCTCGAACCGCTCCTTCAGCGGCGGGTACGGCACACCGAGCCCGAGGTGCTCGCGCTCGTACCAGGCCGCTCCGATGCCGAGCATCGCCCGCCCGCCCGACAGCACGTCGAGCGTCGTCACGATCTTCGCGAGCAGCCCCGGGTGCCGATAGGTCACCCCGGTCACGAGCAGGCCCAGGCGGAGGCGCTCGGTGCGCCCCGCGATGAACCCGAGCGAGGTGTACCCCTCGAGCATCGGGTCCTCGCTCGTCGCGAACTGCTCCATCTGGAAGTAGTGGTCCATCAGCGTGAACCACTCGCAGCCGACGTCCTCCGCCGTCCTCGCCGTGGCCCCGAGGATCGGAGCGATCCCGGCGCTGCCCCCCGGCAGCGTGAAGTTCATGAAGTGAATGCCGACCTGCATGGTTCCTCCTGGTGTCTGAAGCGAGCACGACTCGGACATCGCGCGATGCCCAAGTGTGGCTGCACGGGGGCTCTCGGCGCCCGTGTCGTCCGAGCCTGTCACGCCTGCACGGGTCGGGTCGGACCTCGGAGATCCTTCCCTGCTGACACAGGCACGAGTACTGTGCCGTCCAAAGTATTCCAAACTTATGAGGTTTTCACGCCACGCGATGCATACAGCCATAGTTTTGGATAGCTTTGGCCGGTGACACCAGAGCGAGTACAGCAGCTGATCGATGGTGGTGAGACCCTCGTGGTCGAGTTCACGCGTGGGACACGCGCGCTGAACGACGACGCCATCGTCGAGGCTGTGACGTGCCTTGCGAATGGCGCCGGCGGCACACTCCTTCTCGGAGTAGAGGACGACGGGCGAGTGACGGGTCTCGCGCCCCGCCATGGTGAAGCCACTCAGCCGCACCTCCTCCAGGCCATGATCCTCAATCGAACGGATCCTCCCGTAGCGACCGGCGTCGAGATCATCGTGACCGAAGGACATCCCGTTGCAGTGATCGAGGTCCCCGATCTCGAGGCTCCCGTCGGCACGTCCAGCGGCAAGTACGTCAGGCGTCGCCTGGACGCGAGGGGCGAGCCGGAGTGCACGCCCTACCCGCTCCACGAGATGATGTCGGCCGGACTCTCGGCCCAAGGCCGGGACTACGCCGCGACGGTGGCACGTGGTGCCACGTGGGACGACATCGACTCGGCCGAGCTCGACCGCTTCCGAGCGCTGTGCGGAACCGGCCGAGGTGACGCCGCGCTCTCAGCTGCGACGGATGCGGACATCCTCCGGGCACTGAGACTGATGCAACCGAGTCATGATCTGACTCTCGGCGCGATCCTCTTGTTCGGCACGGCGGAGGCTCTGGAGCGATTCGTGCCTACAGCGGAAACAGTTTTCACCCATTTCTCCGGGCGTGCGATCACCTCTTCTGAGACGTTGCGGCGCCCGCTCCTTCAGACGGCGGCACACCTGCAGGAGCTCATCGCTTCCCGCAACTCCGAGCAGGAAGTGGTCGTTGGACTGCACCGTGTCGGAGTGAGGAGAGTGCCGGACATCGTGATCCGGGAGACGATCGCGAACGCGCTCGTCCACCGGGATTACTCGCTGCTCGGCCCGGTCACCGTCGAACTCGATGATCTCGCCTTCCGTGTCGTCAGTCCCGGAGGATTCCCGAGCGGGATCACCCTCGACAACCTGCTCGACGATTCACGCCCGCGCAGTCCGATCCTGGCCGACGCCTTCAAGCGCGCCGGCATCGTGGACAGAGCGGGCCGTGGCATCCGGGAGATCTTCGAACAGGTCCTCCGCGCGGGCCGCGGCGAACCCGACTACTCCCGATCGACCTCCTCATCAGTCGTCGTCTCGGTCCCGACGAGCGACACCGACATCGAGACCGTTCGATTCATCCTCGAGTTCGAGGACTCGACGAGAACGACACTGACCCTGCTCCAGTTGCGTCTCCTCCACGAATTGAAGGCGACGGGGCCACAATCGGTGGGTGAACTCGTCGCTGGCCTCTCGGAGGTAGAGGCGAAGGTGCGCTCCCAGCTGACGAGACTGGCAGAACTCGGACTGACCGAGGCTCGGGGGACTGGCCGCAACCGCCGCAATCACCTGACGGCGGCGTTCTACCGTCTTGCCGAGTCGAGTGAGTACGTACGACTGCAGGACACCGATCCCCTGCAGCAAGAACGCCTGATCGTGTCCTACGCCGAGCACTACGGTCGAATAACTCGCAGCAAGGCTGCTGAGCTCTGTCGTCTGAGCCCCGAACAAGCTCGGGTCGTGCTGCGACGGCTCGTCGTCTCGGGAGCCTTGGAACTCCGCGGCGAGCGCCGAACCGCGCATTACGTCGTGCCTTCCGAAGATCCCGCCTGACGGACCGCAGCACACATCGCGGCACCGGGCCCCCCGCGGCGGCGAACCGACACGCGAAAACCTGATGGAGCTCCCGCGGAGGCGCCGGGATGGCTGCGAACCGCGAGACGCGACCGGACACAAGCCTGCCGTCCCTTGCAGGGCTCGGCAGCGATCCGGTCGACCTCGCACGCACGGATGTCGTTCTCGTAGGCGCTCTCGCGGTGTCCAGGATCACTGTGTCAGCGTCCTGCTCGATCGAGCGCGACTCGCGGCGGTCGAAGATCGCGAAGAGTTCGGCTGCTCCGAGCACCTGTTCAGCCACGACCAGGCGTCAGGCGCCGACGCTGAACCTGCGCCCGCCGAATCCGACGACATCGCCGACCACCAGCTGTCGCCCACGACGGCGATCCACGACGCCGTTCACCGTCACGCAGCCCTCCGCGACAGCCTCCTTCACCTCGCCACCGGAGTCGACGATCCCCGCGAACTTCAGGAACTGCCCGAGGCGGATGGTCTCCCCGCCGATCGGGACCTCGTCGATCGGAGCCGGATCGGTCACGGGAGCTACACCGCCGGGATGTCCGCGAACCGCGAGAAGTGCCCGTGGAAGCCCACGGTCACGGTGCGCGTCGGACCGTTGCGGTGCTTGGCGACGATCAGGTCGGCCTCGCCGGCGCGCGGGTTGTCCTTCTCGTAGGCGCTCTCGCGGTGCAGGAGGATCACCATGTCGGCGTCCTGCTCGATCGAGCCGGACTCGCGGAGGTCGGAGATGGCGGGCAGCTTGTCGGCGCGCTGCTCGGGGCCACGGTTCAGCTGCGAGAGGGCGATGACCGGCACCTGGAGCTCCTTGGCGAGGAGCTTGAGCGCTCGCGAGAACTCCGAGACCTCCTGCTGGCGGCTCTCGACCTTCTTGCCCGAGGTCATCAGCTGCAGGTAGTCGATGACGACCATCTTGAGCCCGATGCGCTGCTTGAGCCGCCGGCACTTCGCGCGGATCTCGACGAGCGTGAGGTTGGGTGAGTCGTCGATGTACAGCGGGGCGTCGTTGATCCGGCCCCGGGTGGAGGCGATGGTCGTCCAGTCGCGCTGGTCGACCGTGCCCTTGCGCATGTGCTGCAGCGGCACCGATGCCTCTGCCGACAGGAGGCGCATTGCGATCTCGCTGCGCCCCATCTCGAGCGAGAAGAAGATCGTCGCCATGTTGTGCTTGATCGCGGCAGCGCGAGCGAAGTCGAGCGCGAGCGTCGACTTTCCGAGCGCGGGGCGCGCAGCGACGATGATCATCTGACCCGGGTGGAAGCCGTTGGTGAGGTCGTCGAGGTCGGCGAATCCCGTGGGGACCCCTGTGAATGCACCGTCCTTGTGCGCGGCCGCCTCGATCTCGTCGATCGCCACGGTCACCGCATCGGTCAGCGGCACATAGTCCTCCGCCGTCTCGGACCCGGTGACGTTGTAGATCTCGGCCTGCGCCGTGTTGACGAGGTCGAGCACCTCGCCCTCACCCTGGTAGCCCATCTGGGCGATCCGCGTGCCCGCCTCGACGAGGCGGCGCAGCAGGGCTCGCTCGGCGACGATGGAGGCGTAGTAGCCGGCGTTGGCAGCGGTGGGGACCATCGAGGTGAGCGTGTGCAGGTAGTCGGCGCCGCCGGCCCGCTGGAGCTCGCCCTGCTTGGTGAGCTCGTCGGTGACCGCGATGACGTCCGTCGGCTCGCCGTGCGAGTAGAGCGCCAGGATCGCGTCGAACACGATCTCGTGCTTCGGGATGTAGAAGTCGGTGCCCTTGACGCTCTCGACGACATCGGCGACCGCGTCCTTCGAGAGCAGCATGCCGCCGAGGGCCGACTGCTCGGCGAGCAGGTCGTGCGGAGGCGTCCGCTCGCCGCGCGACTCGCCGCGGCCGTGGTCGCCGCGACCGTCCGAGCCGGGTACCGCCAGATGCGCGATCGTCATGCCTTCGGCTCCTCTGTCGGGTGGCCCGCAGAGCGGGTGAGCGTGTCGGGTGCAGAGCGGGTGAGGGCCGGCCGATCCGCGTCGGCTCCAGGTCTAGCAGCGACCTCCGACAGCGGCACCGCAGCGCTCCGCCCGCTCCCCTCTCGGGGCGCTGCGCCACCCTACGGACCGCTCGCCTCGGCATGCAAACCGCCCTGTGGAGAGAGCTGTGCACAACATCGGGGAAACGCCGGACCCACTGTGGGCAACATGTGGAGAACCCTGTGGGAACTCGAGTGATCAGCGACTTTTTTCGACCCTCTGACCTGGCTTTTTCCTCTTTCCACAGCTGTGCGTGGAAAAGAGTCTCAAGAGCACGCTGAAGGTTGGTCGCGCCGGAGGGTGTATGTGGATGGAGCTGTGGACAACGGGGACGACAGAGGGCGGTGCGGCGGGACCGATGAGTCCCGTCGCACCGCCCTCTGCGGCGTTCTCGCGGCCCTACTTGGCCGCGACCACCTGCAGCTTCACGGTGGCCTGGATGTCGTCGCGCAGACGCACCACAGCCTCGTGCTCGCCGACGTGCTTGATCGCGTTCGCGATCACGATCTTGCGCTTGTCGAGCTCGCCGAACCCGGCCGCCGCCACCGCGCTCGCGATGTCGGAGGTCTTCACCGAGCCGAAGAGGCGGCCGTCCTTGCCGGCCTTGACGGTGAGCTTCACCCGGTTGGCCTCGAGGACCTGCTTGGTGTGCTGCGCCTCCTCGATGGTCTTGTGCTCACGAGCGGCTCGCGCCGACTTGATCTGCTCGACCTGCTTCTCGCCGCCGCGGGTCCAGGCGACGCCGAAGCCCTGCGGGATGAGGTAGTTGCGGGCGAACCCGTTCTTCACGTCGACGACGTCCCCGGCAGAGCCGAGCCCGTCGACCTCGTGGGTCAGGATGACCTTGGACATACCGTTACCTACCTTCCGCTGCCAGCGTAGGGCAGGAGCGCCATCTCGCGGGCGTTCTTGACGGCACGGGCGATGAGGCGCTGCTCCTGAACGGAGACGCCGGTGATACGACGGGCGCGGATCTTCCCGCGCTCCGAGATGAACTTGCGGAGGGTCGCGACGTCCTTGTAGTCGATGACACCCACGCGGACCGACTTCGCGGGGGCCGCGTTCTTCGCGCCCTTGCCGCGGATCGGCTTGCGGCGGTCGCCGCTGCTCTTTCCAGCCATAGTGGTTTCCTTAGATTCTGGTTCGCCCCCGACCCGCCGCGAGCGGTCGCGGTACGGGAGAGGCGGGATTCAGGTGAGGAGAGCGTCCGAGCCGAGGCTCAGAACGGCGTCTCGTCGTTGTAGCTGCCCGGCGTGCTCCACACGTCGCCACCGGCCGGAGCGCTGGGCGCCCACGGCTCCTCGGCCTGGCCGCCGCGGTTGCCGCCGGCGTTGCCGGAGCCCCCCTGGTTGCCGCCGCCGAAGCCGCCCTGACCGCCGCCGATCTGCCCGCCGTTGCCCTGACCGCCACCGGCCTGGCCGCGTCCGCCTCCTCCGGAGGTGCGCGTGACCTGAGCGGTCGCGTAACGGAGCGAGGGGCCGATCTCGTCGATCTCGAGCTCGATGCTGGTGCGCTTCTCGCCTTCCTTCGTCTCGTACGAGCGCTGCTTCAGACGGCCGGTCGCGATGACGCGGCTCCCCTTGGTCAGCGTTCCCGCGACGTTCTCGGCGAACTCGCGCCAGACGGAGGCCCGGAGGAACAGCGCTTCGCCGTCCTTCCAGTCGTTCGCCTGCCGGTCGAAGGTGCGCGGCGTGGAGGCGATGGTGAAGTTCGCGACCGCGAGCCCGCCCTGCGTGTAGCGCAGCTCGGGGTCTGCGGTGAGGTTCCCCACCACGGTGATGATCGTCTCGCCGGCCATGAGCGCTAGGCCTTGGGAGCGGCCGAGGCCTTGGCAGCCTTGCGGGCGGCCTTCTCGTCGGCGAGCTTCGCGGCGGCCGCGACCTGGGCGATGCCCTCTTCGGCCCGCAGCACCTTGGTGCGCATGACGGCCTCGGACAGCTTCAGCTGACGGTCGAGCTCGTTCGCGGCGGCCGAGGTCGACGTGAAGTCGACGACGGCGTAGATACCCTCGGACTTCTTGTTGATCTCGTACGCCAGACGACGGCGGCCCCAGACGTCGACCTTGTCGATGGATCCACCATCGGTGCGGATGACGTTGAGGAACTTGTCGAGACTCGGAGCGACGGTGCGCTCATCGATCTCGGGGTCCAGGATGACCATGATCTCGTACTGATGCGTCACTAACCCACCTCCTTCGGACTGAACGGCCACGGTATTTCCGTGACAGGAGGGTATGTAGCATCTGCCCACTCCCGCGGACGCGAGCGCGTCTGGTCGTGGACAACCTGTACAGACTACAACAGGAGGGTTCCGACGCGCCGGTCGCGTCCGTTCGGCGCGATGTCGACGGCTCCGTTCAGCGCGACGCCCACCACTCGCGGAGGCGCTGCGTCGCGACCTCCTCGCCGAGCGGCCCCTCCTCCAGGCGCAGCTCCAGGAGGAAGCGGTACGCCGCTCCGACCTCGGGGCCGGGAGGCAGGCCGAGGATCGCCATGATCCGCGTGCCGTCAAGGTCTGGCCGCTTCGAGGCGAGCTCCTCCTTCTCGGCGAGTTCCGCGATCCGCGTCTCGAGGTCGTCGTACGCGTGCGCGAGCCTCTCGGCCTTGCGCCGGTTGCGGGTGGTGACGTCGGCGCGGGTCAGGATGTGCAGACGCTCGAGCAACGGCCCCGCATCGGTCACGTAGCGGCGGACGGCCGAGTCGGTCCACGCCCCGTCCGTGTAACCGAAGAACCGCAGGTGCAGTTCGATCAGACGTGCGACCTCGGCAGTCGACTGCTTGTCGAACGCGAGGGCGCGCATCCGCTTGATCGCCAGCTTCGACCCGACGAGGTCGTGGTGGTGGAAGCTGACCGCTCCGCCGGGTTCCAGCCGCCGCGTCGCCGGCTTGCCGATGTCGTGCAGAAGGGCGGCCAGCCGCAGCACCACGTCCGGTTCAGCTCCGGGATGCCGCGACTGCTCGAGCGCGATCGCCTGCTCAAGCACGGTGAGGCTGTGCGTGTAGACGTCCTTGTGGTGGTGGTGCTCGTCCTGCTCGAGGCGCAGAGCGGGCAGCTCCGGGAGGAAGTAACCGGCCAGACCGGTGTCGACGAGCAGCTCGAGTCCGGCACGCGGACACGCGGTCGCGAGCAGCTTCCTCAGCTCCTCCTGCACCCGCTCTGCCGAGACGTCGCCGATCCGCGCGGCGAGCTCGGCCATCGCCCACTCGACCTCCTCGGTCGTGCGGAAGCCGAGCTGCGAGGTGAACCGGGCGGCCCGCAGCATCCGGAGGGGGTCGTCGCCGAACGAGAGGTCGGGCTCGGAGGGGGTGCGCAGCCGGCCGGCGAGCAGGTCCTCGACGCCGCCGGACGGATCGACCAGGACGACCTCGGGCAGCCGGAGCGCCATGGCGTTGACGGTGAAGTCGCGCCGCACCAGGTCGCCCTCGAGCGACTCGCCGAACTCGACCTCGGGCTTGCGGCTCACTCCGTCGTAGCTGTCGCTGCGGTAGGTGGTGATCTCGACCGTCTCGCCGGCCACCCGGGCTCCGATCGTGCCGAAAGCGCGGCCGATGTCCCAGTGCGCCTCGGCGATCGGAGCGACGATGCTCAGGATGTCGTCGGGCCGAGCCGACGTGGTGAAGTCGAGGTCGTGCACCGCGTGACCGAGGAACGCATCGCGTACCGGCCCGCCGACGAGCGCGAGCTCGTGGCCCTCCGCCGCGAACGCTTCCGCCACCCTCGCCACAGTGGGCGTCCCCGCCAGTGTGCGAAGGGTCTCGAGAGCGGTCTGGACGCTGTGCATTCGCACGATCCTAGTGGGGGCGCGTGACCGGCCAGGGGAGAGCGCAAGGCCGTCACCGTCTCAGGAGGTTACGAGGACTCGACCGGCGCTCAGACGACGCACCGTCTGCCCGGAGGAGGCCTGCCCGTAGAATCACCCGCATGGAGGCCGAGTGAGTTCGATGCATCGGCGCGACCTCATCCCTCCCCGGCGCCCCCGGCTGCTCCGCACCCTCGGCGCGGCCGTGCTCTCGACCGTTCTCCTGGCGACCCCGGCCCTGGGCGCACAGGCGCCCACGGCACTGCGCGCAGCCACCGTCACGACCGGCACCGTGACGGCCACGGTCGGCGCGGCGAACAACGGCCTCCTCCTGCCGAACCAAGATCTGCAACTGTCGATCTCGGTGCGGAACGGCACTACCGAATCGATCGACGGTGCCCGCATCGAGGTCTCCCTCGACTCCGGCACGCTCGACTCACGGGCCGAGCTGGAGGAGTGGCTCGACGGCGAGGCCGACGACGACACCGAGCGGGCCGGTGACGGCGCCGACCTCCGTCTCCTGCCCTCGAGCGCGGCGCAGGCGACGGTCACCGTCCCCGTCGCCGCGATCCCCTTCTCCAACGATCCGGAGGCGCGCGGCGCCCACGCCGTCAGCATCGCCGTCACGAGCCCGGGCGGAGTCGTCGCCACCGCTCGCTCGGCGGTCGAGCTGACCGACGGCGTCCCCACCCCGAGCGAGACCGGAGTCAGCGTCCTCGTGCCGCTCACGGTCCCCGACACGACCGACGGGCTCCTCCCGGCAGACACGCTGCGCGACTACACCCAGTCCACCGGCACGCTCTCGCGGCAGCTCGACTCGGTCTCCGGCCGCGCGGTCGCCATCGGCGTCGACCCGCGCATCCTCGCCTCCATCCGGGTGCTCGGCACTGCCGCTCCGGAGTCGGCTGTGTCGTGGCTGGAGCGCCTCCAGTCTGCGCCGAACGAGGTGTTTCCGCTGCAGTACGCCGACGCCGACGTCGCCGCTCAGGCGCAGGCCGGTCTCGACACCCTCCTCGCCCCGAGCTCCTTCGAGTACGGCATCGACGACACACTCTTCGCCGATGCGCCCGGCACGGCGACCGCCGACCCCACTGACGCTCCCCCGGCGCAGCCCGAGTCAGCCGACCTCCCCGAACGTCCGAGCACCGAGTCCCTCCTCTCCTTCGACTGGACGCCGGGCGTCGGCGCGCTCGCCTGGCCCGACGCGGGAACCGTCCGCGCCACCGACCTCGACGTCTACACGGCGAGCGGATCGACACGCACGGTCGTCTCCTCGGCCAACCTCGCCCTCCCGGACGACGTCGACACCGCCACGCGAGCGAGCGTCGACGGGCACGAGCTCGTCGTCGCTGACAGCAGCCTCTCGGCGAGCCTCGACTCCGCGGTGAGCGCGACCACCGACTCCGAATGGCGGGCGCAGATGACGACGATCACCGCCGGGCTCGCCCAGGTGCAGCGCGAGGGCGAGACCCCCGACGTCGTACTCGCCCTCGACCGCGGCTCCGCCATCGACGGCGCCCGCCTGGCGCAGACCCTGGACGCCCTCGACGGCCTCCCCTGGGCCAGAGGAGCCTCGCTGGGCGACGCGCTGACGGCTCCCGTCACCGACGACGTCTCGATCGTCGACACCCCGGAGTCGTCCGAGCGGCTCTCCGCCGTCACCGACCTGCTGTCCGCCGCATCGCGGCTCTCCTCCTTCGCCGCTGTGCTGACCGAGCCCGATCTGCTGCGCGGCAAGAGCCGCAACGACCTCCTCGCGCTGCTCTCCGTGACCTGGCGCGGCGACGAGACGGGGTGGGAGGAGGCCGTCGGCACGAGCCGCGAGCGCGCCGCCACGACGCTGGCCGCCGTCAGCATCGAGTCCTCGGGCAGCGTGCTGCAGCTCTCCCGCGATTCGAGCATCCCGGTCTACGTCCGCAACGATCTGCCGTGGCCGGTCTCGGTGCGGATCGACGCCTCCACCTCGAACGCCGTCCTCGACATCGACGAGGGCTCGATCGAGTCCACCGCGGTCGACGCCCGCTCGCAGGGTCGCGTCCCCATCCCCGTGAAGGCCCGCGTCGGCAACGGCGAGACCGAGGTGCGGATGCAGCTCAGCGCACTCGACGGCACCGCGATCGGAGCACCCACGAGCGTCGTGACGAGCGTCCGCGCCGACTGGGAGACCCTCGGGACGCTCATCCTGGGCATTCTGCTGGTGATCGTCTTCGGCGCCGGCATCCTCCGCAACATCCGCCGTCGCCGTCGCGGCGACACCCCAGAGGACGAGGAGGATCCGAACGCCGTGCTCGCGGTCCAGCCCGGCCTCGACGACCAGCGATCGGACCCGCGTGGCTAGCTTCTCCCTCGGACGCGCGAGCGCCGTTCTCGCCTCCGGGACGATGGTCTCGCGGATCCTGGGCTTCGTCATGTCCATCGTGATGGCGAACACGATCGGAGCCGCGGTCGCTCCCGGTGCCGACGCCTTCACCACGGCGAATCTGCTGCCGAACACCATCTACTCGATCATCGCTGGAGGCGCGCTCAACGCCGTCCTCGTGCCCCAGATCGTGCGCGCTGGGCTCGAAGCCGATGGCGGGCGCGGCTACATCAACCGTTTGCTCACCCTCGCGCTCGGCCTGCTGCTGGTGACCACGGTCGCCGCGACCGTCCTCGCTCCGCTGCTCGTGCGCCTGTACGCGCCCGGCTACGGACCGGAGCAGTACCAGCTCGCCGTCGCCTTCGCGTTCTGGTGCCTCCCGCAGGTCTTCTTCTACGGGCTCTTCACCATCCTCGGAGAGGTGCTCAACGCCCGCGGCTCGTTCGGCCCCTTCACCTGGGCGCCGGTGCTCAACAACGTCGTCGTGATCGCAGGACTCGTCGCCTTCATGCTGCTGTTCGGCGCCGACCCCGAGGGGAACCGGCCAGTGGACTCGTGGAGCCCGGCGATGGTCACCCTCCTCGGCGGGAGCGCGACGCTCGGCATCGTCGTTCAGTCGCTCTTCCTGATGCTCTTCTGGCGGAGGGTCGGCCTCAGCTACCGCCCCGACTTCCGCTTCCGCGGGGTCGGCCTGGGCACCGCCGGACGGATGTCGCTGTGGTCCTTCGCGACCGTTCTGCTGACCATCGGTGCCGGAATCGTCGAGAGCCAGGTCTCGTCGACGGCCTCCGGAGAAGGGCCGTCGGCCGCCGCGCTGCAGAAGGCCTGGCTGATCTTCATGCTGCCCCACTCCGTCATCGCGATCTCGATCGCTATGGCCTACTTCACGAAGATGAGCGGTCACACGGCGCGCGGCGAGATGAAGGAGTTCCGCTCGGACGTCTCCACGTCGCTCCGCCTGGTGCTGATGATGCTGGTCTTCGCCGCGGCAGCGATCGTCGTCGTGGCGGTGCCCTTCGGCTCAGTGTTCACCGACACCTTCGCCGATGCGCAGGCCATCGGAGCGATCGCGATGGCGTACGTCGTCGCCCTCCCGCTCTTCTCGTCCATCGCGATCATGCAGCGCGCCTTCTACGCGCTCAGCGACGGTGCTCGTCCGTTTCTGTTCACCCTGGTGCAGGTCGTGGTGGCGGTCGCCGGCTACCTGGTCGTCCTGCGTCTCCCGGCCGACCGTGTGGCCGTCGGCATCGCGGCCGCCACCTCCCTCGGCATCTGCGTGCAGGCCGTCGTGGCGGCGCTCCTGCTGCGGCGGCGTCTCGGCGGGAGGGGCGGGAGGCGGATCCTCGTACGTCTCGTGCAGTTCGCGGTCGCCGCGGCGCCCTCCGCGGCCGCAGGCTACGGACTCCTGGTCGCGCTCGGCGGAACCCGCTCAGGTGGTTTCGCCGTCTCGAACTACGTGGAGCCGCTGCTCTCAATGGCCGCCATCGGCACCGTCATGGCGGTCGTCTACTTCGCGATCCTCTGGTTCCTCCGTGTGCCCGAGCTGCGCGCTCTCGCCGCCCCTGTCCTGCGCCGCCTCGGGCGCTGACCAGCCTCCCGAGGCGGTGCCCGGCGGGGCGGCCGCGCTCCCCCAGGCTCGCGGAATAGCGCCCACCTAGGATGTGTTGTAGCCCACGGAGCCGCGGTACGTCCGAGCGAGCGACTCCGGGGCACGGCCTGCGCGCCACCCGCTACCGCTCGTACAGAACCGAGGAGTTGCCGTGCGCGACATCGTCATCATCGGATCCGGCCCCGCCGGCTGGACCGCCGCCATCTACGCGGCGCGTGCCGAGCTGAACCCGGTGGTCGTCGCGTCCTCTGTCGAGATCGGCGGCGACCTGATGAACACCACGGATGTCGAGAACTTCCCGGGCTTCCCCGACGGCATCCTCGGCCCCGAGCTGATGACGGCCATGCAGGCGCAGGCCGAGAAGTTCGGTGCCGACACGTTCTACGACGACGTGACCTCCCTCGACCTCGAGGGGGAGATCAAGACCGTCCACCTGGGATCCGGAGAGAGCATCGAGGCGAAGACCGTCGTGGTCGCGACCGGCTCCGCCTACCGCAAGCTCGGCCTGCACGACGAAGACCGTCTCTCGGGACACGGTGTCTCATGGTGTGCGACCTGCGACGGCTTCTTCTTCAAGGGCAAGACCATCGCCGTGGTCGGCGGAGGCGACTCCGCCATGGAAGAGGCGACCTTCCTCACCAAGCACGCCGCGAAGGTCTATGTCATCCATCGCAAGGACTCCCTCCGCGCCTCGAAGGTGATGCAGAAGAGGGCCTTCGACAACGAGAAGATCGAATTCCTCTGGAACTCCGAGGTCGTCGGAATCACCGGTGAGAACCACGTCGACGGCGTGTCGTTGCGCGACACCGCCGACGGTACCGAATCGCACCTCGCGCTCGACGGCCTCTTCATCGCGATCGGCAACGACCCGCGCACGCACATCGTGCACGGAAAGCTCGACCTCACGAACGAGGGCACGATCTCGGTCGTCGGCCGTTCCTCACAGACCTCCGTTCCCGGCGTCTTCGCCGCGGGCGACGTGATCGACCCGACCTACCGTCAGGCCGTCACCGCCGCCGCATCCGGAACGGTCGCAGCCCTCGACGCGGAGCACTACCTGGCTTCACTCGCCGATGGCACCGCCCACACCGAAGGCTCACCCCGGGCCGAACTCATCACCCGCTGACCCTCCGGTCAACACACAGGAGCCGGTTCTCCGGCTCGTGAAGGAGAGAACATCCATGTCCACCGCGAAGAGCGTCACCGACGCATCGTTCCAGTCCGACGTCCTCGACTCCGAGAAGACCGTGCTGGTCGATTTCTGGGCCGAGTGGTGCGGTCCCTGCCGCATGGTCTCGCCCATCCTCGACCAGATCTCGGCCGAGCACGGTGACAAGATCGAGATCGTCAAGCTGAATGTCGATGAGAACCCGCAGACCGCCGCGAAGTACCAGATCACGTCGATCCCGGCGATGAAGGTCTACCAGAAGGGTGAGGTCGTCAAGACCGTCATCGGCGCCAAGCCGAAGCCGGCTCTCGAAGCCGACCTCGCCGCGTTCCTCTGAGTCCGAACGCCTGACGGCCGCCGAGCCGCCCTCGAGAACCCCTGTCGCCTCGCGCCGGGGGTTCTCGCCGTCCCCGCCTGTGTTTCACGTGAAACACCCCAGGCCACCGTGACGGCAGTGGAGTCGTGAGCTCCCGCCGGGCCTCAGCGGCTCCCGGTACTGTGGAACGACCCGGTTGTCATCGGGTGATCCTGTCCACCGAGCGAAGCGACACCATCGTGACCAACCGCGGCACCAATCTCGACCCCTGGTACAACTCCTACGCGGAGCGCACGGCCGGACTGGCCGCCAGCGAGGTCCGAGCCCTGTTCGCGGTCGCCTCACGCCCCGAGGTCGTCTCTCTCGCAGGAGGCATGCCCTTCGTCTCAGCGCTCCCCCAGGACCTCGTCACCGGCGCCATCGAATCGGTGATGCGCGAGCAGGGCCCGGTCGCGTTGCAGTACGGGTCAGGGCAGGGCGTCCCGGTGCTCCGCGAGCAGATCCTCGACGTCATGGCGCTCGAGGGGATCTCGGCCAGCGCCGACGACGTCGTCGTCACCACGGGCTCGCAGCACGCGCTTGAACTCGTCTCGAAGCTGTTCCTCGATCCCGGAGACGTCGTCCTCTCGGAGGGACCCAGCTACGTCACTGCGATGGTGATCTTCCGCTCCTACCAGGCCGAGATCGAGCATGTCCCGATGGACGAGCACGGCCTCATCCCGGCCGCGCTCCGCGAGCACATCGCGAGAGTCAGGGCGGCCGGAAAGACGATCAAGTTCCTCTACACGATCCCGACCTTCCACAACCCGGCCGGAGTCACCCTGAGCTGGGAGCGGCGGGTCGAGATCCTCGAGATCTGCAAGTCCGAGGGGATCCTCGTACTCGAGGACAACCCGTACGGCCTGTTGTACTTCGAGGACGTGCCACCGAAGGCCATGCGCTCACTCGAGGAGGACGGAGTCATCTATCTCGGAACCTTCTCGAAGACCCTGGCCCCCGGCTTCCGGGTCGGCTGGGCACTGGCGCCCCACGCGATCCGTGAACGCCTGATCCTGGCGAATGAGGCGGCCGTTTTGAGCCCCTCCTCCTTCAGCCAGCTCGTGATCTCGAAGTACCTCGAGACCGCCGACTGGCGTGCACAGATCGACACATTCCGCGGTGTCTATCGCGAGCGGAAGGAGGCGATGCTGCGAGGCCTGCAGGCTCATCTCCCCGAGCTGAGCTGGACCGACCCGAACGGCGGCTTCTACGTCTGGCTCACCCTGCCCGACGAACTCGACTCGAAAGCCATGCTCCCGCGCGCGGTGAAGGAGCTCGTCGCCTACACGCCCGGCACAGCCTTCTACGGCAACGGCCAGGGGCGTCAGAACATCAGGCTCTCCTTCTGCTATCCGACACCGGAGCGGATCGGCGACGGCATCCGCCGACTCGCCACCGTTATCAACGGAGAGCTCGATCTGCTGTCCACCTTCGCCGGCACAGGAGCTTTGAATGGCGCCGACGCAACCAGGCGTGACGCCGTCCTGCCCCCGAACGTCTCCTGACTCCGCGCACCTCGATTCTAAGAAAGCCCTGGTCATGACCGATTTCTCTGCGCTCGACCGCTCCCTCGACATCGTCGTGATCAGCGGAGGCATCAGCCATGAGCGCGATGTCTCGTTGCGCTCCGGGCGTCGCGTCGGAGACCGCCTGTCAGCCATGGGCCACCGAGTCTCGCACCACGAGCCTGACGCCGCTCTCCTCTCGACGCTGCTCGATAAGCAGCCAGACGTCGTCTGGCCCGCGGTGCACGGAGCGAGTGGAGAAGACGGCGCGCTGCTCGGACTTCTCGAGGCCGCCGGATTCTCCTACGTCGGGTCCCGAACCGATGCAGCACGGCTCGCCTGGTTCAAGCCGACCGCCAAGACGCTCGTCGGTCGCGGCGGATTCTCGACGCCCCGCTCGGTCACACTCCCCCGCGAGACATTCCGCGAACTCGGCGCCGCCGGAATCCTCGAGCAGGTCGACGCACATCTGCCAGGCCCGCTGGTGGTGAAGCCTGCTCAGGGAGGCTCTGCACAGGGCGTGAGCATCGTGTCCGAATCGTCGCAACTCCCCCGCGCCATGGTCGAGGCCTACACCTACAGCGACGTCGTCCTCATCGAACAGCAGATAGGCGGCACCGAAGTCTCCGTCGGAATCCTCGACCTGGGGGACGGACCGTTCGCTCTCCCCCCGGTCGAGATCGCCCCTGTCGCGGGGCGCTACACCTTCGAGGCTCGCTACAACGCGGGAGAGACGCACTTCTACACTCCTGCGCGCATCTCGGACGACGCGACGACGGAGGTCTCTCGAGTCGCTGTCGCCATCCATGACATCCTCGGACTACGTCATCTCTCGAGGATCGACTTCATCGTCGATGACTCCGGCACGCCCTGGTTCTTCGACGCCAATGTGCTTCCGGGGATGACGGAGACATCCTTGGTGCCGCAGGCGATCGAGGCGTCCGGTCGCTACCTCGGCGATGTCTACTCGACGTTGGCCACACTCGCCGCGGCGGAGTAGTTCCGACCGTTTCACGTGAAACGGTCGGCCAGACGAAGATAGGCGAGGCATGTCGACGCGGGCCTGCTGTGCCGGGCAGAGTTGACCGGGAGTGCGCCAGCCGCACCCCGCTCGTGCTCATCGGGAGGCACCTTCCTCCAGCGAGGATAGAAGTTCGCTGCGCTCGTGAAGATCGGGCCGGAGCTGTCGTGACGAGCACGTGGCCCGCCACTGGCCATTGCGGCGACAGCGCGGGGGAGTCAGCGCTGAGCGTGCCGGCCTGACTCGGCGCCACGAGGGCGGGACGGGTTGCGCACGACGGTCCGCCCTGCCGCCGCAAGGACCCGCTACCGAGGACGCCTACGACATTCACCGTTTCACGTGAAACGCTCTATGGAGCCAGAGAGACCTCAGTCGGCTCGCCAATCTCCGCCAGGATTCGATTCAGGTCCTGAATGGTCGCGAAATCGATCACCATCTGGCCCTTGCGCGCTCCCAGAGTCACCTTCACCCGAGTGTTCAGGCGATCACCTAAGTGATCGGCGATCGATGACAGATGTCCGGAGTGGCCTCCCTGCTCCTCCGGCCGAGCCCGATTCGCCGTCTTCGGCGCCTTCATCTGCGCCGCCGCGGCCTCAGCGGCACGCACCGACAAGTCCTCGTTCACGATCTTGTCGGCGAGCCGGCGCATGAGCTCGACATCCTCGAGCGAGAGCACCGCGCGAGCGTGTCCGGCCGAGATCACTCCCGCCGCCACTCGAGACTGGACCTCTGCCGGCAGGCGGAGCAGACGCAGAGTGTTCGAGATCTGAGGGCGCGAGCGGCCGAGCCTCGACGCCAGCGCCTCCTGGGTGATCCCGAAGTCGCTCAGCAGCTGCTGATAGGCCGATGCCTCCTCCAACGGGTTGAGGTCGGCCCGATGCAGGTTCTCGAGCAGGGCGTCTCGGAGCATGTTCTCGTCAGCCGTGTCCTTGACCACCGCGGGGATCGTCGTAAGACCGGCCGCCTTCGAGGCGCGGAAACGACGCTCGCCCATGACGAGCTCGTACTTCGCTCCGCCACGACCCATCACCGGGCGGACGACGATGGGCTGGAGCACACCGAATTCCCGCACACTATGCACGAGCTCGGCCAGGTCGTCGTGATCGAAGACCGAACGCGGCTGCGAGGTATTGGGGACGATCTCGTCGAGGGGGAGACGGGCAAGACGAGCGCCCGGAACCTCCAACAGCTCATCAGCTCTAGCCGAATCGCCGACCTGATCAGGAAAGAAGACGTCGACAGGCCGCGATCGCGTCTCATCTCCCGTCGGAATCAGCGACCCGATCCCCCGGCCGAGTCCTGTGCGCTTGGTCGCCATCAGCGTGCCTCTCCTTCATGAGCTGCTTCGGGAGTCTTCCGCGCCCCTCGGCGCGCGATCTCTGCTGCTGCCTCCAGATAGGCCAGCGATCCAGACGACTGCGGGTCGTAGGTGATGACGCTCTGGCCGTAGCTGGGTGCCTCCGAGATCCTCACGTTCCGCGGAATCACCGCCTGCAGCACCTCCTTCGGGAAGTGCTCACGGACGTCCGCAGCAACTTGCTGCGAGAGGTTCGTCCTCCCGTCGTACATCGTCAGCAGGATCGTCGAGACTCCGAGATTCGGGTTCAGGTGGCGCTCGATCAGGTCGATATTCTTGAGCAGCTGGCTCAGCCCTTCGAGCGCGTAGTACTCGCACTGGATCGGGATGAGCACCTCGCGTGCGGCGACGAACGCATTGATGGTCAACAGGCCGAGTGAGGGCGGGCAGTCGATGAAGACGTAGTCGAAGGGCTCAGACATCGCTTCGAGCATCCGGTCCAGCGCGCGGCGGAGCCGCTGCTCGCGCGCCACCAGAGAGACGAGCTCGATCTCGGCACCGGCGAGGTGAATGGTGGCGGGGACCCCATAGAGTGACGCGAATTCGGGGCTCTTTTGCACGACATCGGCCAGGGGAGTGTCGTTGACGATCACGTCGTAGACGCTGGCGGTCTCTGCCCTGTGCTCGATCCCGAGTGCGGTCGACGCATTGCCCTGGGGATCGAGATCGATCACCAGCACTTTCGCTTCGCCGCGGGCCAGGCCCGCCGCCAGATTGACCGTCGTCGTCGTCTTGCCAACGCCACCCTTCTGGTTCGAGATCGTGATGACACGCGTCGACTCCGGCTTCGGCAGCGGCTGAGCGTTCAACAGCGCGCGCCGTCGCGTCATGTCCGCGATCTCGCGAGCCAGGGGGGTCGAGGAGTCGAAGCCCCCGGTCAGTCCGGCGGAATCGGATTGTTTCACGTGAAACCTTCGCTCAGCGGGTGGGACGGTGGGCAACACCGACGAGTCGACGACCTAGGAGGCGGGGGATCACTGCATCGTCGTGGCGATCATCCCACTGTAGCCCGGACCACACGGGTCACCTCCGCGAGCACGCCGTCACCGAGCACGAGCACCTCGGGCGGAGAGACGCGGAAGCGGCGTATCTGCTTCGACGCGGCCTCAATCTCCCTCTCGGCGTTGATCCCTTTGAGCAGCACGAGTTCGCCACCGGGACGGACCAGCGGGGCGACAAGGGGGATCAGCTTCGAGAGAGCGCTCACCGCGCGGGCCGTGACCTGATCGAGCGGTTCTGCCAGGCGAACCTCCTCAGCCCGTGCTCGCAGAACCGAGACATTCTCGAGTCCTAGCGCATCGAGCTGCTCCTGGAGCCAAACGATGCGCCGCTCCATCGGCTCGATGAGCACGAATCGGACATCGGGACGAACGATGCCGAGCACGAGCCCCGGGAGGCCGGCACCACTCCCCACGTCTCCTACGAGGCCCGGACGCAGCAGAGGGGCCACCAGGGCGCTGTTGAGCACATGCCTGGTCCAGAGGCGGGGGAGTTCGAGCGGGCCGATCAGACCCCGCTCCTCACCCTGGTCGGCCAGGGTCTCGGTGAAACGACGGAGTACCGGCAACCGGTCGCCGGCGATCGCGGCGGCAGCGGCGGGCTCCGGCTCGAGAGTCGGCTCCACGGTGCTCAGCCGCGCGTGATGACGGTGTGGCGCTCGCGCGCCTCGCCCCGCGACTCCGAGACGAAGCCGCGTTCACCGACCATGTCGTGCACCAGCTTGCGCTCGTACGACGACATGGGCGGGAGGGACGCGGAGGTCGCCCCCTCCTCGATCCGCTCGATGGCGCGGTCGACCAACTGAGCCAGCTCGGCCTCGCGGGCGTCGCGGGACCCACCGATGTCGAGGATCAGGCGCGAGAACGCACCGGTCCTGGTCTGCACGGCAAGGCGCGTCAGCTCCTGCAGCGCCTGCACGGCGTCCGGACGGGAGAGCACACGGAGGTTGGAGTCGCCCGATGCGGTGACGGAGAGGTAGGCGCGGCCATTGCGCACCTCGATGTCGATGTCGCCGTCGAGATCGCAGATGTCGAGGAACTCCTCGATGTAGTCCGCGGCGACGTCGCCCTCGTCCTCGAGCTGCGAGAGCGTTGACTCCGGGGCCTCGACGGCGGCACCGGACTCATCCGGAGAAACGGACTCGTCGGGAGCGGAGCCCGTCTCAGCGCGGGTCTCGTCCTCAGTGAAGGTCTGCATCGGATCGGTCATGGCGGCTCTACTTCTTTCCGGCTTGCTTCTTGGCGCGGTTCTTACCCACGGGCTGCTGCCGTTGCACGGCCTTCTTCTCGACGAGGGTCACCTCGCCGGCATCGGTGGTGCCCTCGACGAGCTTGCCCTTGCGACGCAGGCGCTCCTCACGTGCCTTGGCTGCCTCGCTGCCCGGGGTCGGCATGTTCCGGATGACGATGAACTGCTGGATCATCGTCCAGATGTTCGAGGTCAGCCAGTAGAACATCACGCCGAGGGGGAACGCGAAACCCGAGAAAGCGAACACGAGCGGAAGGATGTAGAGCAGGATCCGCTGCTGCTTGAAGGTCGGCGACGCCTTGGCCTCGGGCGACATGTTCTTCGAGACGATCTGCAGCTGCGTGATGAACTGCGACGCGGTCATCAGAACCACCATGATCACGGCGATGACGATGACCGGCACCTGGCCGCCCTGCGCGAGCGCACCCTGGATGGACTGGTGCAGCGGTGCGACTCCGAACAGGTCGGCCTCACCGAACTGGCGGGCGAGCGTCTCGTCGAGCGGACCGACGCCCTTCTGGCTGTGCTGCGCCGCGTTGAGCACCGAGAACAGGCTGAAGAAGATCGGCATCTGGATCAGCAGCGGCAGGCACGAGGCGAGCGGGTTCGTCCCCGTCTTCTTGTAGAGCTCCATGGTCTCGCGGGACATCGCCTCGCGAGACAGCTGATCGCGCTTGCCCTTGTACTTGTCCTGGATCTTCTTGAGCTGCGGAGCGACCTCGAGCATCCGGCGCTGGCTCTTGATCTGCTTGACGAAGATCGGGATGAGCGCGGCGCGGATGACGATGACGAGGCCCACGATCGAGAGCACCCACGTGATGCCGGCGGCCGCCTCCATACCGGTGAACGTCAGCAACTGATGGAAGGCGACGAGGAGCAGCTCGACCACCCATTTGAGGGGCCAGAGGATCGTGCCGAGGAGGTCCATGGGGTGGGGTCAGTCCTTTCGAGGACCCACGACGAATCCGGCTCGCGTCACAGCGAAGCGGATCCGGCCGGGAGCCGGTCGGTGCAGGGGGATCGAGGTCGGGACGTCGTCGACGCCGCCGGCAGCCCACGGGTGGCAGCGGATGAGTCGACGGGCCGCGAGGACGGAGCCGAGGACGAGCCCGTGGAGCTGGACCGCCTGGAGCGCGTACGCGGAGCACGAGGGGTAGTAGCGGCAGACATCGCCGTAGAGGGGCGAAATGACCGCACGGTAGACGATCAGCAAGAGGATGCCGAGGTTGCGCGGCAGCAACATCAAGCCCCAGCCCAGCCGAGTCGGCCAGCCGGAGGTGCGGGGGAGCACCGCGGTCACGAGGACACTCCCGTCGTTCGGATGGCTCGCGTCCGCGCCATCGCGGCAACGACCTCCGCGCGGAGCTCGGACCAGGGGGCGGTGGCACTACTGGGCAGCGCGCGAACGACCACCTCGGTGCCCGGGTCGATCTGCGGGACGAGCTCGAACGCCACGGCCTTCAAACGACGACGCACGGTGTTGCGCGTCACTGCCGTGCCGACGGTCTTGGCGACGATGAAACCGAACCGCGGGGTGTCCGCGCCGGAGGACCTGCGGACATACGTGACGGTGTGCGGTCCTGTGGACCGCACACCGCGACGGACGACTGTCCGGTACTCGCCTCCGTGGACGATGCGATTGGCTCTGGCCAGCACCGCTGGTCGGTACCGCTCGGTACTACGCGGAGAGCTCGGTGCGCCCCTTGGCGCGGCGAGCGCTCAGGATGGCGCGGCCGGCACGGGTGCGCATGCGCAGACGGAAGCCGTGCACCTTGGCGCGACGACGGTTGTTCGGCTGGAAGGTTCGCTTGCTCATAATCAGATCTCCACGTACGGGTTCCACGACACGATCGAGGCCGCGCGCGTGAGCGGCGACTCCGGATCCTCCGGGAAGAAGGGGTGCCCGACTCCGACTCTGCACGGCCCGCGAAGGCCGGGCGGACGACACCGGGCAGGCGTCAACTGATTAAAACTACGGCCTGCACGGTCACCGGTCAAATGTCGTCCGGGCTAAACCTCGATTCTGCACAGGGGTCGCCACCTTCCGCGCATTGACACGCGGGTGTCGCTGTGATGGATTTGTCTCCCATCGGCTCCGTTCGTTACCGTGTTGAGCCGGAGTTATCCACAGGCTGCATCCGCGTCCTCCCGCGCCCACGCGGGATCCGACGAGGGACCAGTGGATGAGTCTGTGGAGAAGTCGACCCGAAACCGACCGCTCCGCACGCATCGCCCGTGGCCCGGGTGAACCCTGCGACGGGCGCCGGGCGAGCAGCTGGAGCCGGCGACTCACGACAGCGACTTCACAGAGCGACCGAGGACCGGAGACAG